>CAXXFC010000006.1:1655000-2687031 GCA_963662635.2 Arenicellales bacterium | reverse complement strand
AACTCCGTGTCGCAGTCTCTACAAGTTATTGGCCCATGGCATGGCCCACACCTTACCCGGCAACAGTGGCTATATTCACAGAATATAGCCACTTGAATCTCCCGCTGCGTCAAATCAGGGAACGGGAAGAAAGGTTGACCAGTTTTGAAGATCCGGTTGTTCGTGACGAACTACCCACCACACAGCTTCGAGAGTTTGAGCAAAATCGTACTTTGGTCAAAGACCCTGAAACCCATGAGTATCAACTCAAGATCTATGCTGATAACGGTAAGGTCAGATTTGAGGATAACGCAGTCGAAATGGGTTCGAGATGCTGGCAGACTTACACGATCAAGTCCGATGATCCTCTATCGGCACGTGCAGAATACGACTGGGAGTGGGAATTCGGGCGAGGTGAATCCTGGCGTGTAAGGACGTTAACTCATACGGTACTTTACTCTGACGAGGAGAACTTTTATCTTGAATCGGAGGTAACGGCTTGGGAACATGAGACTCAGGTCTATAACAGAACTGAATCTCAGACGTTTAAAGGGACCACTACTGAAAATATTTTTGCAACCCATCGAATCTCCTTTACCGTTAGTAGTGTCTACCTGCTACTGTGCTTCAGCCTCTGAATGTGAGGATTCAGATATCTCTTGAAATTAGCCCTGCATTTCAGTATTTTGCTAAAGCGACTTAGCAGTTTCTCTATTGCCATAGTTTTGCCATCGTAATACACTGTCATTGGAGGTAAAAATTTAGACTATCTGCAATGCAAGGCGCTTATATCAATATGAACCGAAAATATTGAGAAAGAGGATGGCCGACTCAGTTATCGAACATGATTCGGAAATCTTGGGAGGGACTCCTGTAATTTCCGGCACCAGAGTTCCAGTTCGCATATTATGGGATCATTTGAAGTCAGATGTCCCTCTAGGCGATTTTTTGGGCAGTTATCCTAACGTCTCTCGAGAACAAGCTGTCGCTGTACTGGAAAGTGCTACGAAAATGCTTCTAGACAATACACGTGAAAGTATGGCTTGATGAATCTGTTTCAAGACAACAGAGGCGGTACTTTCCTGACAACTTTGAGGAATTTACTGTCCAGGAGATAGATTGGTCGGGTGGAGCAAACGGTATTTTCGTCAACTAGCCAGAATTCACAGTTTCAAAGCATTAGTCGCCGTGTACAAAAGCTTCGAATATCAGCAAATTCTAAATCAATTGCGAGTGCCTGAGATGAAGTTAAATTTTTGCAGATAGGATATCGTATTGTTCATTGGATATATTAACCACGTAGACAATCGGATCCAACAAGATAATTACGGCTATGAATAGAAAAATCCTTTCATTTGGCGAAATGTTAGGTGTAAAACCTAATCCGGCGAGAAAGGATAAATTCGGATTCACCCACCTACACTGGGCAACAATCGACAAAAATGTCTCAGCTGTCGAGTATCTACTCAGTAATGGAGCAAATGCTCAAGCAGTGGCTTCAAACATTTTTGGAAGGTTTGATAAGCCGACGCGAACATTCCGAGAGCGAATGAAGAGATTTGAAATCGGGTTCGATTATGCAAATTTTTGGGAGTACGAGAATTGACACCGCTGCATATAGCCGCTAGTCTTGATTCCGTCGAATGCATGAAGCTTCTGTTTGAGTACGGTGCGCTATTTGATTCATCGGCCTACCCCGATCTGAATCCGGTGCACTGTGCGCTATGCGCGGGTTCTGAAAAAGCCCTGCATGCACTGTTGCGCAATGGATTTGATGTCGATGCAAAGGATAGGGAGTCCCGGTCAATGCTCCACTGGCTCGCCATGTATGAAGCGGACAGTCGGGTTGCCATATTCCTCGGTGGACAATTTTCGAGATTTGGGATAAAACTGCAGGACCCAGCCAGAGCCGCACGCTCAATATTAGAACGAGGCGCTACTATCGGACTACAGGACGAAGGTGGAAATACACCACTACATCTTGCCGCTTCAACAGATATGAAAGACCTCGCAGAAGTATTTCTTGACTGCGGTGCACAAGTCGATGCGCGTAATTTTTCTGGTGCGACACCGTTACATCTGGCGGCATGGTTCAATTCTCTTGAAACTGCGGATCTATTGTTGACACGCGGCGCCAAGGTCAATTCCAAAGATTCAGCGAACAATACACCGCTGCATGTTGCTACGACGGATGACGCGCAGGATACGCATGGTTCAATGATCCCTTATGGGTCGTGTTGCAGCAGACGCGGGAAGAACCTTGTCATTAACCTCCTTGTTGAACGCGGTGCTGAAGTGAGCATCGAAAACGTTGAAGGCCACACGCCACTTACCATCGCGGAGTCGAAGCAAACATCAAACGACACCTTTGAATTGTTGAGTCAGTGGAGGTAATTGCGGGAATTGCCGAGTTGACTATCACCCAAAAACGCCAACTCTACCATGACTATTGAATATTTTCGACTTGGGAAAACCAAGTACGAAAATTTCAAGCAAGCACTGTCGGATAGTCAATTACAAAACACTGATCTGCTCATTGAAGGAGCTTATGCAATTCAAACCGAATTGGATTCAATTCGCAAGAAACGTGGCGATACGCAGGTAGGGTACAAGGTAGGATGCATTTCGGAAACAATTCAAAGCAGCTTGGGCATCTATCAGCCGATATTCGGAAGGCTGTACACATCGGAACGTTGGACTTCAGGCGTAACTCTCCCAATGAGTCAATTCGATGGTTTGGCTGTAGAGGGGGAGCTAGCTGTAAAACTTCGTTGTTCCATTGCCGAACTAAAAAATAAAAATTTCGCCCTAAGTGATGTCATCTATTCGGTATTTCCGGTAATAGAACTCCATCACTACCCATCCGAAAATCCTCTGACTGCAGCCAGCATGATTTCACAAAACGCGATTCATGCAGGTTTTGTACAAAGCGAAATATTGAATGCAACTGAACCGTTTCCAAACAAACTGACGATAAAAATCAATGAAGTTGAAGTTGCCAGTGTCGATGGAGCGGTCAATCAACTAACAGTCTCTGACTCACTTCATTGGTTGTCGATCACACTTGCTACAGAGGAATTCTCAACTCGCTCTGGCCAGACTATTTTGTGCGGTTCAGTAGCACCTCTTTTTCCGGTCAGCAACACTTCGCACATTCAAGTCTATACTGATAGTGGAGCATTTGTAGAATTTACCGCTTCTTTAATCCCAGCATAGAGAAACCTTAATCAATAATACGCCTTACACATACGTGCGGCGAATCTAAACCCCAAAAATTATCGTCAGCCGTCAAAATCGGTCGCAGACGCTATTGTGATCCCTAGTGGCACGATTGAATTGGAATACGAACTCATCGACATACTACTATAGTTAGGTAAACGAGACACTTTAGTAGACACCCAGTTGGTGAAGTTTCAGATTGACGAATTTAAGTTTGCACTCCTCTACCTGAATAACATATTGTTACTGGTTTAGCGGGTCGAATGACACAACTGAACCACAGTTCTCTCAGTACCTGAAATTGGTTCGGTAAGCGTAGCGATCGTATGGGTAAAGAAACCCCAGGAATATCACCAGTCGGTCTTAATCATATCGAAGAGGATTCCATTGACTGGCTTTAACTATCTGAATTATACTGCTACTCATAGAAGGATCCAATATGGTCGCAATACTTACTTACAGATATTGTTTTAAAGTGGACGGAAAGGTTGTGCTTTACGGCATCACCACTGATCTGAAGCGTCGCGAACGCGAACATAGAGTCCGGTGGCCGAATGGTCACGTTGAACAGGTGGGTGACCCCACCTCGCACGAAGAAGCGTGGTACTGGGAAAAGGAACAATCCGCGCGGCTTTTAAGTTCCACTTCCTGATGACTTCGAATGAACTCTTGGTGTTACCTTTGATGAAGACACTGAAACACAAGCAATGACGGCATCTGTAGGCATGTGACTCACTGTGTCTGATCCAATTCAATTCCTGTTTCCCAAAATTACCTAGGAACGCCAACTACCGTTCGTACCGTTGACACCGAATCGCAGACACTCTTGCAACGATACAAGAGGCAGAAAATGAAGAACTAATGTCGTTTGGTACCGTAGATGAATTATTTGAACACTTGAATGCCTAGAGTTGAACGCACTACAGAATTTAAACAAGATTTCAAACGATTCACTAAAGGGTACCTCTATTTATTCTGTTTCCTTGATGAAAGCGATCGCTTCAAAAGCCCTTTATTTGTCTTACTTTTGCGCTGTGAACATAAGGTGTATTTCGAATAAATAGAGGTGCCCTAAACTGAGGGACATTCCAAATTCGACATCAAACCGTAAGATGCAATAATACGATTAACCCCAATGAGCCCTTTCAATTTGAATTCTCGGTAACACACTGAAAGGACATTTGAACCGTTATCGCGAATTTCATATTGAAACAGAATTCATTCCGTTTATCGTAAATTTTATGGTGACGTGCCAGCATGCGTTGAGTCATCCCAAATAATCTCTAGCCGATGAAACAGTATTGATTACCTTCGCAGCTGCATCAATAAAATTCATTCCCCGATTAAATAGATCCAAGAACTGTTGTTTGTATTTCAAATCCTGTTCATATGGCGTTAATAAAGTCATATCCTGTATTCGTAATTCTTACAAATTGTTCAGAAACCCGATTCAGCATGACCGGCATCAACGAGAAGATCCAAATGATGCCGACGAATTTGCTCTTCATTGCTCATTCCAATCGTCTGCAGACTCATTATCTGGCCACTTGCTTCTTCCGCCATCTCATGAAGCAAAGATATCATTAAATTAGGGTCTCTCATTTCTACCTTTAACCATGTACAAAATCTACACAATAAATATCAATCGGTTAAAAATTGCTGCATAATTTCAAAAATTTTTATCGGAATTTCTCAACAAAATTATTTGGTGGGCCGTGCAGGAATCGAACCTGCGACACCCTGATTAAAAGTCAGATGCTCTACCGACTGAGCTAACGGCCCGCACTTCGGGAATTCGTATATACAACACAAACGGCGGAATTCACACATGCCGCCGCTAGGGTTCCTGGCCTCTGAAATATGTCTGCTGATTGATCTACAACACGAAGAAATCCAGACATGGCACACGAACTGTTTTGTAGTAATGGATTATATCAGACAACCACCGCTTTGAATTCCGATAGATTGCGGCGAATTATGGTCGCTGGGCACGTAAAAATCGATTGTCAGTGGTAGTCGTCTTGATCAGGTGTCTTGCCACAGGGTCCACCTTGACCAAATCGCCGGTTGCGACTTGAGATGGAATATCCACCTCAAATCCGTGCATCAGAGGAAGGTCCGCAAATGCAGCACCCTGTACCATGATCGGATTCGCGCTGTTCAGTATTAATGCCGCAGGTGCCAAGCCGCGAGATACCATGTCCAATAGCATCCAAGCTGTAGCAACTCCACCTTTTGCGGTATTCAACACCAGAATTTTTCCGACATAGCTTTGTCCATAAAGCCTGTGCGTAGGGCGAGAAAACACACCTCGAATTCGATCCAAATCATATCGGGCACTGAAATCGTCACTGGCAGACAATGCCACCCCAGTTACAGGTTCACCCATTCCTGCCGTGCATTCGAAAATTGTCTCCCTCATTGTCAAAGCACACCGGTCACTGCCGCATCAACACACTGCTGCATCGTCGCCAGCTTAGGCTCATAGCCGTAACCCGAGATAATATTCACCAACTTTGCGGAATTACTGACAAGCACCTTCCAATCATTCAACTGACCGAGTTCCCTCGCATACATTTGATAAAAACACACACCGCTCAGTACAGTTGCACCGCATTGCTCCAACTGCCCTGTTAGACCAAATCGGTCACAAGCCGACTTGATTTCTGGCGAAGTGGCAATGAGAAGTTCAGTTGAAGAGTTAACCCGGCGACCGTTGAGTATTTTGACTATATCCTGCACTTCAAACAAAGATACCTGCGGTGCCGCAAATACGACAACATCGACCTTTACTGACCGATCTGCTTTGGCATACATCTGTTCGATATCTGAGCGAGTGATGCTGACAGGCGATTCCTTTATTTGGTCTGCGAGCTTATCGCTGTATAAGGCTTCCGGGGTTATACCTTCCATGTGAAACAGCGGAACTGACCCATAGCTCGCCATCGCGGCTCCGAAGTGCTTTAACTCATCAGAAGTTGGACTGCGGTCTATTCCTGAAATCCATGGAGTACTCCAGTAAGATCCAACTTCTTTTCCGATTACAGCACCCAACGCACCCCAGTCAGAAAGCGTTCTGGGACGAAGATCTACCTTAAAGTGATGCGTAGCCTTTCGGCACTCATCCAGATGGTATCCATAACGCGGCACCCGTCCCGTCAATGCGGCAGACAGCGCCGCTGGCCCGCCTTCGAAATTGCTACGCGCACCAAATACGCTGTTGGCATAGATAACGGATCCTGTATCACCAAACGCTAGGTGCTCACCAAAAACCGGTGGGGCAACAGTCTGATAGTTGATGCACGTATCAGTCGTCAGTACACCCATAGCCCGCAAGGAATCAATGACTCGTTGTTCACGCATAGCAAACTCTTCAGACTGACCAAATCTCCTGTAATGATTGAAATCGATTCCCCTGGGATCTGTAACTGCAGGAATCGCTACAATTCGGGCTTCCTCACTGCTTCCCGCGAGTTTCTCAACATGTAAGATACCAGCCTCACCCAATGATTCAGTATCACACATGATGTGTGCCTGAGTCACTGGGACAAAATCCTCAGCATCAAAGAACTGTGCAACCTTCAGTTGCTGCTTCATCGCCCATTGGCGAGGGTAGCCATGCTGGCCATCCAGCATTTCCTTTTCATAACTCGTCAACTTGATGTCTGAAGTCATGGCACAAAGTACATTACACTGGAAAGGTCTTTGATCTGCCAAGCTGCCTTTTTAAGAGCAACCGATCAGTCATATTCAATGGGATTCGTCAGAAAGAACTGATCCCGGTACCTACGTAGCTCCTCGATCGATTCCTTGATATCGTCCTTGGCGCGGTGTCGGTTTCGCTTGTTCTGCGTCTGCAACAATTCCGGACGCCAGCGTTTGGCAAGCTCCTTGATCGTACTGACATCCAAATGACGATAGTGGAGATATGCCGAAACCTGTGGCATGTAGCGGTCCAGAAATCGCCGATCTTGGCAAATTGCATTCCCGCACAACGGCGAACGATTTTTCGTCGCATAACGTTTTAAAAATGCAAGAGTCTGCCGTTCTGCCTCCTGTTCGTCTATCGTTGACTCTCGAACAAGACCTATCAGACCGCTCTCACCATGAGTTTTTGTATTCCACTCATCCATGCCATCCAGTCGTTCATCACTTTGGTGGATGACCAGTTCCGGACCTTCCGCAACGATGTTGAGATGGATATCAGTGACAATAGAGGCAATTTCAATGATTCTGTCATTTTGCGGGGAAAGCCCCGTCATCTCAAGATCAATCCAAACCAGATTGGACTTCTTTCGAACTACGGAATCAGCGGTCATCGTCTTGGCTTCACTACATGTCGCGAGGGCGGGAACAATATGTGAGTTTTGTGCCGACACCAAGCTCCCTGGCCTTCTCCACAGCCAAATTACCCAGCATGATATCGCTGATCGCAAACCCCTTATGCCAGAATAGACTGCGTTCATTATCGGATTCCCGACCCTGTTTCAGGCCCGCCGCGATTTCTCCAACATCTGCATACACATGCTCATCGCGCAATTCGCCCTTTTGAACCAGATCAGCGAACTGACCGTAGGGGGAAATCTTGCACTGATTCCAATCATCAACCACAAACTTATCGACCGAAAACGGTAACGTTCTCTCAACCGACAACACGGCACCGTACGCCTGGAGGTGCGCACCCGGTTTCACATCCTTGTCAGCGACCAGAATCTGATGCTCAAGCAAGCGCGATGCGTCAATGATAATATCCGCATCCTTGACTGTATCCTTACAGTTGTCCATCACCTTGATTTCTTTACCGAGTTCAGATGACAAAACATTCGCAAACCGCTCTCTCGATTCAGGTCTTCGGCTGGTTACGCGGATTTCCTCGAAATTGAAAATCTGATCCAGCATACGTACGTTATACCAAGCCGTACCGCGAGCGCCGATATGGCCGAGCACTCGGGAATTCTTGTCAGCAAGATACTTCGCACCGAGTGCGGTGACCGCACCTGTTCGCATCCACGTGTTCAGCGTTCCATCGACGATTGCGAATGGCACACCGGTCTTAGGATCATAGAGGTTAACCAACGCAAACTCTGACGGCAGGTTATGTTGATAATTGTCATGAAAGTCTCCAATGACCTTCACACCGGCAACATTGACCGGTTCCACGTAACCCTTCAGTATGTTGAACAGTTTGTTCGGGAAATCGAGAACAAGGTGGCTTTTCGAAGGCATGATCACTTTCTGTTGACCATGCGCGATCAGCCCGGCTTCAATAGCATCCATAACTTCGGTCAGACTCAAGTTGAGCGATTCGACGTCGTCGTTCGACAGGAATAGCAGTTCCAATTCATTCATATGATTTCTATTCGATTATTGCCAGTTTTGTAGAATTACAGATTTCCCCTATCCTTAAGACAGTAGAAACTTTGGGAACCAGTTCCAGAATCTTTGAAAGTGAATTTATACACCAATCGAAACTGAGTGATTCAAGTGTTGTCGGTCAAAGTCTACTTGATATTTCACTGCAACTCGAACCCAACAGAACTGATCATATGCTGCGCTCCAAGCCCTTTAAAACCGCTTGAATTGTTCTTAAATTTGATGATTGATGTCACGTAAAAGTTTAAAATATTTTCAGTTGCTGATATTTCATTTGGATTGAGAATCTGAACATCACCAGCATGCCTTGGTCGGCTATTTCGGACAGAGCGAATTCCCGCTCTACCCCTTCCCATCCGTCTATTCGAATACAGCTTCCCACTACTTGCGTGATATTCTCATTCAAGTGTTTGATTTCAATGTATTTCCCGTATGGAGTATTACGTGTCTAATGTAATTCACAGAAACCTATCCAATTCGTTGCCAACTGTGTCGCACGGAGAGGGAGTATTTGTCTACGATGTCCAAGAAAATTCCTATCTGGACGCATCAGGTGGAGCTGCGGTTTGCTGCTTGGGACACAGTCATCCCGCGCCGATTGAAGCAATTCACAAACAGATCAATCAGCTCCCTTATATCCACTCAGGATTCTTTACATCTGATGTTACCGAAGAGCTGGCCGAAAAGTTGGCTTCACTCGCACCCGGTAACATCAAGCATACCATGTTCCTGTCAGGCGGGTCGGAAGCCATCGAGTCGGCCTTGAAACTGGCGCGTCAATATTTTGTCGAAAAAGGACAGACGAACCGCAAATACTTCATATCTCGTCGCCAAAGTTTCCACGGAAACACACTGGGAGTCCTCTCCGTCGGCCATAACGAAGCAAGAAAGAAGCCCTATCGACCGCTACTTATGCGTTCGTATGCAATATCTCCTTGCTATCCATATCGGAATATGCGCACCAGTGAGTCAGAACAAGACTACGGTATGAGGATCGCCAATGAATTGGAAGAGAAAATCCTCGAACTCGGACCGGATTCAGTTATCGGCTTCATTGCCGAGACAGTGGGCGGTGCTACTGCTGGTGTACTGCCACCGGTTGAAGGCTATCTGAAGCGGATTCGCCAGATATGCGACAAGTATGGTGTTCTGCTGATCCTCGACGAAGTGATGTGTGGAGCCGGACGAACCGGAACATTTTTCAGTTGCGAGCAGGACAACGTAGTACCTGATATCGTCATACTGGCAAAAGGACTTGGTGCTGGCTATCAACCGATTGCTGCCACATTGTGTAGGTCCGAAGTGTATGACGCTATTCAACAAGGTTCGGGTATGCTGGCCAACGGTTTCACCTATATGGGCCACGCAACAGCCTGTGCGGCAGCACTGGCTGTAATCAAGACAATCAATCGTGAAAATTTGCTTGAAAATGTCACATACCAAGGGAAACTGCTTGTAAAACTTTTGAATGAGCATCTCGGCAATCATCCCAATGTGGGAGACATTCGAGGGCGTGGCCTGTTTGTTGGGGTAGAGTTCGTCTCAAACCCTCAAACCAAGGAACCCCTCGACCCGAACCTGCTGTTCCATTCGATATTGAAGAAAACATGCCAGAAAAATGGATTGCTGGTCTATCCCGGAGGCGGTACGATTGACGGTACAAGCGGTGATCATGTGCTACTTGCACCACCCTATATTGTTGACGAATCACATATTGAAATGATTGTTGACAGACTACACAAGTCCATCGAGGATGGACTGAAAACCGTCAGAGCGTCGAGAGTCGCAGCTTAACTACTGTTCAGGCTGGGGTTTGCGAAACGGCTGACTGATCAGTCGATCAAGTCGGATTTCCTGATCATCACGAAATATTGGCAGACCGATCGACATACTTAGATGGCCTTCCTGCGGCTGATCGCGATAGGTCCCGAAAATTCGATCCCACCACGGTAGATTGAAACCGAAATTGCTGTCAGTTTCGGTTCTGATCTCGGAGTGATGGACACGATGCATGTCAGGCGTTACCAGAAAGAGTCTCAGATAACGATCTACCGAGGATGGAATCCTGATATTCCCATGGTTGAACATGGATGTTGCATTTAGCACAATCTCAAACGCGATCACTGCAATCGCGGGTGGGCCTAGTAGAGATATGACTGCAAACTTGATCAACATGGATATTACGATTTCTACAGGATGAAATCGGACACCGGTCGTTACGTCAAAATCGAGGTCAGTGTGATGCATTCGATGGAATCGCCAGAAAAAATCCAACTTGTGAAACCAGACGTGCTGCGTATAGATGGCGAGATCAAGTATCAGAACTGCGAAGACAACCGCGATCCAACTCGGCAACTCCAACAAGTTCAGCAATCCGACTCCTTCAGATTCCAGAGTCAGTGCATAGGCCGCAGCTGTCAATGGAATTATCAGTCGAACAACGATGGTGTTGACCATCGACAACAGAATATGGTTTGTCCATCGCGTCATTCGCGATAATCTCCATGGGCGTTTGGGCTGAATGGTCTCCCATAACGCAATCGTTGCAAGAATCGCGAAAAACACCCCCAATCGCCAATACACTTCCAGTTCCATTCTTTCTTACTCGGATTCCTTTTCCAGTGCTTGACTCATCGTAGAATCTGTTGACGGTTGATGATCGTGGGCAACGAATTTTGAATAAGCTTCGGGGGTGTCGATATCCGTAACTACACCTGGGTCGCCTAACTCGACTTCGGTAACATATTCTTCGTAGTCGCCAATGATGTGTTTCGCTCCTACATCTCCTCGAACTTCCATCATTTCCTGCATATAACGACGATCCCACAGTACCGGATTACCGCGTTTTCCATTGAATGTCGGTACGCAAATCTGTCGCTCAGTTACTGAGTCGAAAGAATCAACCAGTGCATTGATATGCTGACTACGCACGAACGGCATATCTCCGAGACACACCAAAATACCATTCACTTCCTGTGGTAATACCGCAAGTGCGGTTCTAAGTGAAGTACTGAGCCCATTCGAATATTCGGGATTATTGACGAACGTTACTGAGGTATCTTCCAATTCTTCACGAACCATATCCTGCTGATGTCCAGTTACAACAAATATCTGTGAAACTTTGGAGCCTTCCAGATTCGCGACGACCTGTTGAATTACGGATCGATTCTCAAGCGGAAGGAACAATTTGTTCTCGTTCCCCATCCGTCTAGATTGCCCGGCAGCGAGAACAATTGCCGCAATTTCCCTTTCAGCGTCCTTGCTCTTGGTTGTTGCGGCCGTACGACGTTCAGGGCGGCGAGAAGGCTCAGTGAGAATACCACCAACCCCCATGGACATAATCTCTTCCGCGTCCACGTCCAATCCTGCAGCTAGCCGTTCAAACACAAAATCAAACCCATTGCGCTTTGGTGACCGCACACACCCAGGCAGACCGAGGATACGTGTTCGACCTGATTTTGCCAGCAACAGAAGATTTCCGGGATCCACCGGCATTCCAAAGTGCTCTATCTTTCCTCCCGAGTCAAGTATTGCAGTCGGAATGACATCCCTACGGTCTTGAATCGCAGTCGCACCCAAAATAAGTATCAAATCCAGATTCTCGCCCAGAAGCTCCTGGATCATGTTCGCAACCTGTTCCTCGTGATGGTTGCAAATTTTCTCAGATTCGATACTTGAGCCAACAAACTCGGCTCTTTCGCTAAGCATCTGCAAGCCCTTTTTGAGAAGATTCGGATTGAACCAATTCGTTCGAGTCTGAATCAATCCGATGGTCATTGGCTGAAATGGACTGACTCCGATAGCTGGCATACCGCTAGCTACCGCTGATACACATTGATCAACCAAACGGCGACTGACGGCGAATGGCATCACTTTGACAGACGCCAGCAACTGACCGGAAAATACTCTGCTGAAAGGTTCGAGTGTCGCTACCGTAACTGCTTCGTCAACTGCGTTCAGTTTATCAACTCGTTCAGTACGAAGTCTAAGCAGTCCCCTGTCTTTAGCATACAGATTGCAGCGGCCGGTGACTGCATTTCTGACTTCCACTCCATATCCGGCGAGAACACGTGCAACCGCTTCAGCTGCTGCGTCCTCTCCAACGTCATTCTCCTCTAGTTTCGCCGCATAGACACTCTCATACCCTTCATGAACCAGCACACTAACATCGTGTGAAGATAACAGCCGACCCTTTTTCCACTTTTGGCTCAATACCATGATCGAATGAGCGAGTATCGCACCTTCACAGTCTTTTGCAGGTATTCGACCAAATATCATCGCATGTTTACCTTTCGTAACGTCTGCGTCACTTCGGCGATTATCGCAACTGCAATTTCTGCTGGTGACTGCGCGGATATATCCAAACCTATAGGAGCACGAATCCGCTCAATCTGATCGACGGATATCCCCGCCTCCAGCAACCTGTCACATCGCTCGCGATGGGTTCTTCTGCTGCCGAGCGCACCGATGTAGAAAACGTCTGATTCAAGCGCGGTAATTAATGCCGGTTCATCAAGTTTCGGATCGTGTGTCAGCGTGACGACCGCGCTTCTTGAGTCAAGTCCAAGATTCCTCAGTGCCTGATCGGGCCATTCATTACTCAGATTCACTCCGGGAAATCTTGTTGTCGAAGCAAACGCCCGGCGAGGATCAATCAGTGTGACATCGTAACCGCAAGACTGCCCCATATCGATCAGCGGTTTGGCAATGTGAACCGCACCTACAATCATCAATCTCAACGGAGAGTTGTAAACCTGAATAAATTGGCGGTTACTGTCAATTTCTACAACCCCACTTCGATCACGCCTGAAAGCATCATTCACTGCCAATTCCAGTTGGGTTTTGTCGGTCAGGGCGTGGCGATAAATAAGCACCTGAGTGTTGTCCTCAAGATTTGTAACCAGTGCGACAGCCTGCTTGTCCGTGCCGGCATCAATCACCTTGTAAAGAATCGACGATTTCACAGCAGTTATCTGTCAATCCGCTGTCAAGGGTTCAACATATACCTGAATCTGACCGCCGCAGGCGAGACCTACCTCCCATGCCTGATCATTGCTGACACCATATGCCAGAATCCTGGGCTCGCCGGAATCAATAACGTCCATCGCCTCCTCAATCACTGCTGTTTCGACACACCCGCCTGATACAGACCCTTCGAACAGCCGCTGACCGTTGACCACAAGCTGGCTCCCGACCGGGCGCGGCGATGATCCCCAAGTCGAGATAACAGTGGCGATCGCCACCTGGTGACTGTCCTTCAGCCACTGTGCGGCAACCGAGAGTTCGTTGGAACTGTTCAGTTTTTCATTCATCTATGCGATTGCCTCTCTGGACAGCAAAGACTCCTGCTCAAACAGCCGTCGACGCCAATAAGACCTATTCCGATTCAGCTGGTTATGCGCACTACTGGATTCAGATCCCAGAACCTCGGCCAATTCACTGAGACTGGCAAGGTTGTGTACCGGTAAAAAAGCGTCGACATGCGGCAACATCTTTCGAATTCCACTGACTTTCGGTTGAAACTCATCGTATCTCAATAAAGGGTTCAGCCAGATCAATTTTCTGCATGAACGATGTAGCAGGCCGATTTGTGATTCCAGTCTACCGCTGTCCGAACGATCCAAACCGTCAGTTACGAGCAGTACGACAGCAGAATGAAGAGGCAAGCGACGAATCCAGTTACAGTTGAAGTCTTTGAGGCATTCGCCAATTTTTGTACCACCGTACCAATCCACAACCGAATCTGCAACTTCATCCATCGCACAGTCTACATCCCGAATTCGCAGCTGACGTGTAATATTAGTCAAACGTGTACCGAAAACAAAACAGGCGACTTCTTTGCGGCTCAGCGTCAGCACATGCCCGAAGTGCAGAATCATTCTCGAATATTCACTCATTGATCCTGAAATATCGCACAACAGAATAACAGGGGTCTGCCTTTGCCTTCGTTTGCTCCTGACCAATGTGATCATATCTGCGGCACCTCTCATGCTACTCTTGAGAGTTCTGCGCATATCGAGTTTCTTTCCGGACGCATCAACCAAGTAACGTCTGGTGGAAATCCGGTCAAATGCCATGCGCATTTTCGCAATCGCTTTCTTTGCCTCCTCCATCTCACTTGTTGACATTGAATCAAAGTCGGTCGTCTGTAATCTTTCCCGGGCGGAAAACGTCAGTGACGCCTTAAACTCCAAATCTTCCTCACATTCTGAAATCTTCTCCTCCAATACAGTACCTGGATACAGACTCTCTGTCAGTCTTCGCGCAAGTTCCTTTGACGACTTCTCACTCTGTGGAACCCGCACTTCGGGAAGTAGCGAGGAGATAGAGCGTTCGAATACCCTAGGGTTCTTCCAGAACACATGGAACGCCTGATCGAAGATATGCCGCTGACGTGGATGATTGACGAAAACCGCATGCAACGCCCAATAGAAATCTTCTCGATTCGCGACTCCGACAAGTCGAACCGCTTGAACCGCATCCAGAATTCTTCCGGTACCAACCGGCAAGCCGGATGATCGCAGAATTCGGCCGAAATGTACCAGATTGGCGACAAATTGTCCGCTGCCGACATCCGTTCGGGTGTCGTTCATGGCGTCTCCCTAAGCACCGGCTGCGTAATGAACCGTCTCCAATATACGCATCGCCTGGTGTCCGCGAATCTTCTCAACATCTTCCTGATATTTCAATAGCACACCAAGCGTATCATCGACTACTGCAGGTTTCAAGTTGATCACGTCAATCTGAACCAAAGCATGTGCCCAATCGATCGTTTCCGCCACGCCCGGCACTTTATATAAATCCTCATCGCGCAGTTTCTGTACAAATCCGACGATCTGATGAGCGAGTTCCGAACCTGCCTGCGGTGCTTTGACGGCAAGAATCGCCAGCTCCCGCTCGGAACCAGGATAGTCAACCCAATGATAAAAGCATCGTCTTTTCAACGCATCATGTATCTCGCGAGTGCGGTTGGACGTGATAATCACGACTGGCGGCTCATCTGCTTTCACAGTTCCAATTTCGGGTATAGTCACCTGAAACTCCGATAGCAATTCGAGAAGATACGCCTCAAAAGGTTCATCGGCTCTGTCAATCTCATCGATCAGCAGAACCGGAGCTGTCCCATTGCGACTGTTGAGTGCTTGAAGGAGCGGACGCTCGATCAGAAATTTTTCCGAAAAGATATCCTTTGCAATCTCGTCACGGTCCTGAACGCCCTGTACTTCTGCCAACCGAATTTCGATCATCTGTCTGGAATAATCCCATTCGTACACAGCGGACGAAACATCCAGTCCTTCGTAGCACTGAAGTCTGATAAATGGCCGATTCATTGCATCAGCAAGTACCTTGGCGACCTCGGTTTTACCAACGCCGGCCTCCCCCTCAAGTAGCAGGGGTCGCTTCAGATTGAGCGAAAGGAATACAGAAGTCGCGAGACTTCTATCAGCAATATAGTTACTGGTGGACAGCAATTCGATGGTAGAGGGAATATCAGCAGGTATCTTCATTGTGGAATGAAAATGAAAGTCGGCAAGAGTTTATGGTGTTCGGGCACTCGACCGAAAGATGATCAAGTGCCCGATATCTGATGATTCAAGTCAGCCGTTTGCCTTGTCGACCGCGCGCTTTGTCATCACGGTGATCAGATGGGCACGATACTCTGCACTGGCATGGATATCCTCGTTCAAACCCTCGTCTGAAACCTGAATATCCGCAACACTTGTAGCAGAGAAAACCTGATTCAGTGCCGCTTCCATTTCACTGGCTCTGAAAACGCTCCCGCCAGCACCAGTTACGGCCACCCTGACACCGTCCGAGCCCTGTGCCACAAACACACCGACGATCGCATAGCGCGATGCTGGGTTGGGAAACTTGCAATAGGCAGCTGAAGATGGCGCCTGGAACGATACCGAAGAGACAATCTCCCCGTCATCCAGAGCGGTCTCAAACATTCCGGTGAAGAAGTTATCGGCTGAGATGGACCGGCTGGTTGTATTCACCGTCGCATTCAACCCGACCAACGCCGCCGGATAATCAGCAGCTGGATCGTTATTGGAGATAGACCCGCCGATCGTTCCCTTGTTTCGAACCTGCGGGTCACCGATTCCCCCTGCGAGATCAGCCAGTGCCGGAATCGCATTTTGCACTTCCGATGAGGCAGCAACTTCTGCATGGGTCGTCATTGCGCCAATTGTCACGACACCATCCGCCGACGAGATGCCTTTGAGCTCATCAATGCCCGCGAGATCGACAAGATCGCTGGCAGATGCAAGACGCTGTTTCAACGTGGGCAACAGTGTGTGACCGCCGGCGAGCAAATGCGCGTCGTCGGAATTTCTCAACATTTCCGCCGCTTCATCCAGATTCGACGGGCGTTTGTAATCAAATGCATACATGATCAAACCTCCTGTTAGGATGCTTGCGCATCGCGAATAGCCTGCCACACCCTATGCGGGGTCGCAGGCATGTCAAGATTGGTTACACCGACTTCAGACAGTGCGTTCAGAATGGCATTGATGACCGCGGGTGGCGAGCCAATTGCACCGGCCTCACCGCAACCTTTCACACCCAATGGATTATGCGAGCACTCGGTCACTGTCGTGTCCACAGTAAATGACGGCACATCCGCAGCGCGCGGCATGGTGTAATCCATGTATGAGCCAGACAACAACTGACCGGCATCGTCATAGCTGCAACCTTCCAGCAATGCCTGACCGATTCCCTGTACCAGTCCGCCATGTACCTGTCCCTCGACGATCATCGGATTGATCACCACGCCGAAGTCATCGGTTGCATGAAAGCTTGCGATATCCACTGTTCCGGTATCCGGGTCTACCTCTACCTCACATACATAAGTTCCCGCCGGAAACGTGAAATTCTTCGGATCATAAAATGCGGTTTCTTCCAAACCAGGTTCTAGTTCCTCAAGCGGATACTGATGTGGAACATACGCTGCCAAAGCAATCTCGCCGAATGCCTTGGATTTGTCGGTTCCGGGCACAACGAACTGACCGTTCTCAAACTCGATGTCCGCTTCGGAAGTCTCCAGCAGGTGTGCGGCGATCTTCTTGCCTTTCGCGACGATCTTATCAATTGCGTTTACAATTGCAGTTCCACCGACAGCGATTGATCGCGAACCATAAGTTCCCATGCCAAATGGAATCTTGTCGGTATCGCCATGGACGATATCGATGCTATCGAAATCGATCCCGAGTTTTTCCGAAACAACCTGCGCGAAAGTGGTCTCATGTCCCTGACCGTGCGAATGCGACCCTGTCATCACACTGACCGAACCTGTCGGATTGACCCGAACCGTTGCAGCTTCGTAGAGCCCGGCCCGGGCACCGAGTGAGCCGACAACATTGGACGGTGCGATTCCACAAGCCTCGATATACGATGCAATTCCAATACCGCGCAGTTTACCGGCCAGTTGCGATGCCGCCTTGCGGCTGTCAAACCCGGCATAGTCAGCGGCTTCAAGTGCCTTGTCCAGACTGGCTTCGTAGTTGCCTGTGTCGTAGATGAGGGCTACCGGCGTCTGATACGGAAACTCATCCGGCTGGATAAAGTTACGCCGCCTGATTTCTGCAGCGTCCATACCCATGTCATCAGCAGCAACCTGAACAATTCTCTCCAGTAGATAAGTCGCTTCCGGACGTCCGGCACCGCGATAGGCGTCAACCGGTACCGTATTGGTAAACACCGCTTTCACCTCGCAGTAGATGACCGGTGTCGAATACTGACCGGCAAGCAAAGTACCGTGAAGATACGTGGGTACGCAAGGCGCAAACGTGGAAAGATAGGCTCCCATGTTTGCAAGCGTACTTTCACGCAGTGCAAGAAATTTGCCATTTTCATCCAACGCAAGCTCGACTGTCGTGACATGATCCCGTCCATGCGCATCGGATTGGAACGATTCGCTTCGGTCTGCAGTCCACTTGACCGGGCGGTTTACCTGACCGGCCGCCCAAGTAACGATGATCTCCTCTGCATAGTGGAAAATCTTCGATCCAAATCCACCGCCGACATCAGGAGCATGGACTCGCAGTTTGTGTTCTGGCAGACCCAGTACGAAAGCACCCATCAGCAGGCGGATCACATGTGGGTTCTGACTGGTAGTATGCAGAGTGAACTGACCGGTCGCATGATCATAATCGCCGATCGCACACCGCGGTTCGATCGCATTCGGAATCAGGCGATTGTTTACCAGGTCCAGTGTGGACACATGGTGCGCATTGGAAAACGCCTCGTCGACAGCTTCCTTGTCACCCAATCCCCAGTCATAGCAGATATTTGTTCCGACATCGTCGTGAACACTCGTCGCCCCGTCGGTTACCGCAACCTGCATATCAACAACTGCATCCAGCACATCGTAATCGACAATGATGCTCTCGGCAGCGTCTCTCGCCTGGGTGCGAGATTCCGCCAGTACGACAGCAACCGGGTCACCCACGTGACGAACCTTGCCTTCCGCAAGCACCGGATGTTTCGGTTCCGCCATTGCCGAACCGTCTTTGCTGTGTACCTGCCATCCGCAAGGAATGCCTCCAACTTCGGCCATATCCTCCGATGTGAAAACAGCAACGACACCTTCGCCTGCTCTCGCAGCGGATGTGTCAATGGACCGAACCGCCGCGTGTGCATGTGGAGAACGTAGAATGTATGCATGAACCTGACCGGCCAAGTTCATGTCATCTGTGTATTTGCCTGCCCCCTGAACGAAACGCAGGTCTTCTTTTCGGCGTACAGAGGCACCGATTCCAGTGTCACCCATGACTACACCTCCCTCATGGCCTCAGCACCGGCCTGAATGGATTTGACAATATTGTGATAACCGGTGCAACGACATAGGTTGCCCTCCAGCCATTCCCGAACCTCCTGCTCGGATGGATTCGAGTTGACATTCACCAGATCAAGTGCGCTCATGATCATACCCGGTGTGCAGAATCCACACTGGAGACCGTGATTTTGGCGAAACGCCTCTTGCATCGGATGAAGTTCTCCATCAATGGCCAGACCTTCGATGGTCGTGACTTCCGCACCG
Source organism: Arenicellales bacterium (assembly GCA_963662635.2). Classification (GTDB taxonomy): domain Bacteria; phylum Pseudomonadota; class Gammaproteobacteria; order Arenicellales; family JAJDZL01; genus JAJDZL01. The sequence continues at coordinate 2,667,416 of CAXXFC010000006.1, read as the reverse complement.
TCTGCCTGCGCGGCAAGCATGGTACAGCTCTTGACAGACTTGCCATTGACGTGCACAACACAAGCGCCGCACTGACTGGTGTCGCAACCAACATGCGTACCGGTTAATCGTTGATCAACGCGCAGAAAGTCTACCAGCAACGTCCGCGGATCAACCTCAGCTGATACGCTGTTGCCGTTGACAATCATTGATACAGTTACACTCATAGAATTTCTCCCCCCGTTTGTTTGGCTGATCAGTGAAAATTGGACAACTTCTTTTTCGCGATATATCCAGTCTTTGTCTGATCGGCTCTTCGTAAAATCAATCGCATTCCAGATTCACTAGTCGGATCACTTCGATAAAATTCGGGCTGACCAACCTTGCGAATCAGGCAATCTTTCGCTGAAATTCAATATACTCGTTTGATGCTTGATTGTCGAGTACCACAAGTGTTGAAAAAAAGCGATCCTGGGAACGATTTCACTCGCTCATACCGGCGACAAATGCATCAAAAAACTCATCGATGATCTTGGTCGACATGCTCCCCATCAATCTCGATCCGATCTGGGCGATTTTCCCGCCAGTCTTGACTTGAGCATCGTAGTAAATCTCGCACCCCTGCTCGACATCCTCAAGTCTGATTTGGGCTTCGGAACTGGCAAATCCAAGAACGCCCGCTTTGGCTGAGCCCGCAATCCGATAGCCTTCTTCATCCACCGCGTCGAATATTTTCATCTGTATTCGGAATTTTGCTTTGATCGCACCAAATTTGAGTGTGACATCACCCTCAAGCTCATCGTCAGAAACCCACTGGAGCGATTCACATCCGGATAGCGACTCGCGAATCAAGTCTGCGTCGTATAACGACCGCCAAACCTTGGCGCGTTCAACGGGTAACACCCGGCTTCCTGATATTTCCATGCCCTTTTTCCAAAGTTCAACACTTGATTAAATGTGATCAAGTGTCAGGCTTACCATCAATCAAATGCAATCGGCAACTCGAATATAAAATATTACAGCGCTTCAAACACTCCTGCATATTGTAATTGCCTTGCATCTGTTATGTCACTCAAGACATAGCCTTCAAAGGCGCGGTTAGCAATTACAGCAATACTGTAATCAGCCAAGGTTGCAAAGTAAGTAGAACGAGGACGACGATTGTAACCAGTATAAATGGATAAATTGCCTTGAATACCGCTCCAATTGAAACCTCGGCCATAGCAGAAATAATGAATAGCCCAGCACCGACAGGTGGAGTAAGCAGACCCAGCACTAGATTTAAGCAAATAATGACACCGAAAACGATTGGGTCGATCCCATAGTGCAAGGTCGCGATCGGCAATAAAATCGGCACGATGATGATCATCGCGGCTATTGCATCAATAATCATTCCAACACCGATCAACATCAGGTTGATTGTGAGCAGGAAGACTAAAGGATCAGATGTAAGTTCGGTTAGCCATACAGCAATTGATTGCGGTACTTTTTCGTAAATGATGATCCAGCCGAATACATTTGCTGCCGCAATCAGGAAAATCACGAGAGCGGAATTTAGAGCAGTGCGTTGAAGAATTTCTGGAATGTCTCGAAACTGCAATTCCTTATAAATGTATTTGCCGACTACGAAGGCGGACACGGTAGCCAAAGCGGCGGATTCGGTCGGAGAGGCCAGCCCTAGAAGAATTCCTCCAATTATTACGAGTGGAATCAAAAAAGCCGGCGAACCAGCTACGGTTATTCTGATTGATTCACGAAGAGATGGCCACTTCCCTCGTGGATAATTGTTCCATAGTCCCAGTATTGTGATCATCACGATGAATCCAACTGCAAGTATCAGCCCAGGAACAATACCGGCAATGAACATGTCACCAATTGCAATTTGAGCAATGACACCGTAGATAACAAATACCATGGAAGGCGGAATGATTGGCGAAAGAAGTCCTCCAGCGGCAGTTGTCGCGGCAGCAAATTCTCTTGAATATCCTCGCTCTTCCATTTCTGGAACCATGACTTTGGACATCACTGAAATTTGTGCAGCCGCTGAACCGATGATCGCGGCCATCATCGTATTGGCAACCAGATTTACATAGGCTAAGCCTCCCTTGAACCCCCCAACAAATATCGATGCCATTGAAACCAGCCTTCGAGTCACACCCCCCTTGTTCATCAATTCACCGGTAAGCATAAACAAGGGAATGGCAAGCAGCCCATAATTTTCAAGGCCACTGAATAACTGCTGCGGATAGGATAGGAATAGGACTACGTTTCCAGATAACCATATATATACGAGAGCTGATACGGCGAGAACAAGCGCGATAGGCAGGCCTGCAAACAGCAGTGCAAAAAAAATAATCCAGACCGTCATTGCTGTGATTCGACCTTGGTATTCTGCAATGACTCTAGAATGTTGGCTACACTGTGTACCGAAAGAGTCACTGAAATCATTGGTACGACAAGCCAAATCCAAAATTTTGAAAGACCAAGAGTAGTTGTTGGCTCTTGATAAATGAAATTGAAGGTGGACGATGCAAATTGTTGAGTGTCAAAGCCAAACTTTATCAACGTTGGAAGGTCGTACCAATTCCAGCAAAGAATGACTAATACAACAGAAAATGCAAGTATTACCGCATCAACTAGGTGAGCCAGAAGTTTTTGCAGGCGATTGCCGAGAAATTCAACAAAGAAGGTCGTTGCTATCCCAGATTTTTCCCTCACCATCACCGATGATCCGATCAACACCATCCAGATCATTGTGTAGATGAGTAACTCATCAACCCAAAATAGTGCATTGTTCAATGCTCTCGTCACAACATTTAGCAGAGCTAGTACCGTTATGACGAGAGCCAAGAATGCTATGAATTTCTTTTCAGCGGATTTTAGAAAATTTGAAAGCCTTACGATCAATTCAAATCTGCGTTGAAATAATTAATTCTTTCCTGATTTTACTTGAGAATTAGTTCACTGCGGCCTTGAGCGTATCTAGAGCACCCTGTGATTTAGCAGCCCAGATATCAGTCCAGCCATCAGCGGCTGCACCGAGAAAGGGCGTATCGTAAATTTTTACATTGGCGTTTGTTTTTTGGACTTCTTCCAAAAATGTTGGCTCCAAATTGATGTATGTGTCAATTACTGAGTCAAGATGCTTGGCCATCAATCGGCCGACCACCTCCTTGTCCGCATCTGACATACCTGTCCAGACTCTCCCTGAAACAAGGCCAATCATCGGGAACATCATATGGTTGGTTACCAACACATCGGTGCTGTGTTCGTGGTATTTCAGTTTCCAGATCAGCTCCAGATCCATATCAATCGCATCCACCTGTCCATTGGCAAGAGCATCATACACTTTTGGTAATGGCATAGGAGTCGCGGCTGCTCCGATGATGTTATAGAAATCTTTGATGGGCTCAAATGGAGTAATCCTCAGTTTCTTGCCAACAAGATCATCAGTTGAATTTACCGCTTCGCGCGATGCAATCTGTCGCATACCAGCCATTGCGTAGCCGATACCGACGACACCGGCTTTGTCTGGAAGCAGTGCAAGCATGTCTTTAGCAGCCTGACTTCTCAGCAAAGCCCCTGCAGCGTCGACACCATCAACAAGATAAGGAGCGTAGAATGCTCCGAATTGAGGAACTCGGTTGGAAATTTCTGCCATTGTGAGAAACGCCATGTCCAGGCCACCAGTCTGCAGCAGCTGCATCATTTGTGCTTCGTTGCCGAGCTGTCGCGAAGGAAATACAGATACCGTATGAGCACCATTTGTCTCCTTTTCAAGTTCTTCGCCGAAGGCGGCGGCGGCCTTGGTCCAAACGTGCGGCGGTGGCGTAATTAGCCCAATACGAAAATCGGTGGCTTGGGCCATGCTACCTCCGCCAATTGTAAATAGCAATGCGACGGTTACCGCAATGCCTCTCGAAAGCTTAAAGTTCATATTTAACCTCCTTGTGAATAGACTAAATCAGTTGATAGAGAAAAATTCTTTCGCATTAAGCCCAAGCAACTGCTTTTTTTGAATTTCATCAAGACCAGAACTTGAGCGAATGAGGGAACCCAACTCCTGTTCACCCAGCGGAAACGGATAATCGGTTCCAAACATAATTCGGTTGCTACCCATGACGTCACGTAACAGTTGTAGTGACCTATGATCAAATACCGCTGAATCTACATAAAAGCGATCAACATACGAAGAAGGTTTGTTCGGGCAGTCTTTGCGAACGATGTCTCTGTATTCCCACGCGTTGTCCACTCGACCGAGTAAAAATGCAAAAGAACCTCCTCCATGAGCAAAGCAAATTTTCAAATTCCTTGGCAGCTTGTCGAAAGCACCAGATAGTATCAGTGCCAGAATGGATAGCTGAGTTTCCGCTGGCATCTCAACCAGCCATTGAAGCATATATCTGTTCTTTCGATCACTTTCAAACATGTCCCACGGATGCACTAAAACAGGGATGTCCTCGTTTGCACAATGAATCAGGAATTCCAACAAATGGGGATGATCGAGATCTTGATCTCCGACATGGTTGCCAATCTGGACACCAACATGACCATCTACCTTCGCTCGACTTACGGTTGCACAAGCCAGCTCCAGATCCTGAAGCGGGACCTGTGCTAAAGGTCTCAGTCTGCTTGAATCATTTGCACAATATTCCAATGTCATATCGTTGATCAGCTGTGCCCAATCGCGGGCGATTCTGGGAGGCCTGGAATATCCAAAAAGTAGTGGCGTGGCACATACTATCTGCATATCGACACCGTTCTGATCCAGATCTTCGATACGGCGCTCAGGACACCAAAGCGAATCTCGTACGGGTCGAAATTCCTTGCTACCGGTCATAATCATGCCATGACCGTTCGATCGGACATCGAGCCATGGACCCTTGTCTGGGTCCAGTAACTTGGATTGATCTTTACTTAGAACCGGGAAGAAGTGAGAATGAATGTCGATAGTAATCGACGAAGAATGGTTGTTTGTCATTTCGACTCCCAGTCAATTCTCCACCCATACGGCAATTCCTTGCCCGGATGAACAGTGCTACAACGTTTGCATGTTCTGGCTTCCATACTTTGATGAAAGTGCTGAAACAGTGGTGGAAGATCTTTGACGATGCTTCGCAACTGCAATTCAATCCTGTGAACTCTATAGTGGCACTCCATGCAGTACCATTCAAACGCGTCCAATTCGCCAACCGCCCGTTTTGGTTCAACAACTAGACCGAGACTGCCTGCAACAGGTCTTTGCGGGGAGTGTGGCACATGAGGTGGCAAGAAAAATACATCACCTTGTCGTATGACGATGTCCTTGTAAGGCTTTCCTTCCTGTTCCATGATTCGCAGAACCATGTCACCTTTCAATTGATAGAAAAATTCCTCAACCGGGTCGTCATGAAAATCTGTTCTCTGATTCGGTCCGCCAACAACAGTGACCATCAGATCTCCATCTTCCCAGATCTGAGCGTTGCCAACTGGCGGTTTGAATTTTTCCTTGTTGTCGTCAAGCCACTGCTGGAAATTAAACGGCTTTAATGAATGCTTTGATGGCATTTGAAATTCTCCTGTTTAGAGCCCATTTTCATTTTTCTTTGTAAGCGATGGCTTTGATTTCGATGAGTAAATGGGGATGGGGCAATTCTCGTACAGCAACTGTTGTACGAGCCGGTCCCGAGTAGTCAAAATACTCACTGTAAACTTCATTGTATGGTTCAAAATCATCCATATTAGTAAGAAAAACGGTCAGTTCTACAACTTCTTGGAGATTCGCGCCAGCAGATTCCAATATCGTGCTGATATTGTCCAGCACTGCTCGGGTTTGACTTTGAATGTCTAGGTATAAATTACCATTCTCATCTACGCTAGCACCGACAAAGGAACCATCTGGCAAGCGGGAACTCGTTCCAGAAATAAATATGAAATTCCCAGCTCTTCGAAAATGAGGGAATGTTCCCCTTGGCTTTGCTAAGTTCTCTACCACTCCTTCATTGCTCTTTCTGTTATTCATATTCATTGGCTGACTGTGAATCCGATCGATCCAATATTCTGAAATTCTGCACTTATTGAGTCACCGGGACAAAGAGCTACGGCCGCTGTCGCCGCCCCGACAAGAACAACATCACCTTCATTCAATGGTATGTCAAACATATCGGACAGTTTGAAAGCTTCAACAAGCGAGCGAATTGGATTTCCCAAAATTGCTGAGGTCGAACCCGACTGAACCATTCGACCGTTCGCATTCAAGATAATTCCTAAATTCGATACATCGGTGTGCTTAGGCATCCAATTGCCGACAACGAACCCACTAGATGAGCAGTTGTCTGCGAGGACATCTTCCAATGTGAAATTGAAATTCTTATAACGCGAATCGATGATTTCCAATGCCGGCGCAACTGCGTCGATAAATTTCGTGGCTTCCAGTGGCTTGACAGGACCCCGAGCAGATTTTGACAATCTAAATACAATCTCAGGCTCTACCCTTGGGTGGATGTATCGTTCCATGACAAGTTGGCCACCTTCCTCAATTTTCATCGCGTTTGTCAAACGACCGATGATCATGTCTTCAACGCCCATCTGCGCCATTTTCGCTCGGCTGGTAAATCCCATTTTGACACCTAGCGGTAATTCTCCTCTTTGCAATCTCCTTTTTATTGATAGTCGCTGAATGTCATACGCCTGCCCCTCGTCGAAACACTCTTTCGACGTCAACTGCTCAACAGGTTCAGCCACGAATGCGGCATGGTCGATTACTTTCGCTAAATTATGAATTTTCATGGATTTATGCGACAACCTTTGAGAATCAAGTGAAAGCTGCGTTTCGCATCAGATCAAGTGCAACATCAACGATCAGGTCCTCTTGCCCACCGACCAGGCCACGTTTCCCAACTTCCACTAGTATGTCTCTTGTATCTAAATTGAAACGAGTGCTGGCGTTTTCCGCGTGACGCAGAAAACTTGAGTAAACCCCGGCATAGCCCAAGGTCAGAGTTTCCCGATCAACACGGACAGGACGATCTTGTAATGGACGTACGTGTTCTTCGGCTGCATCCATAAGCTCAAACAGGTCACATCCATGTTCCCATCCAATAAGATCAATTGCCGCAATGAATACTTCCAAAGGTGCATTTCCAGCACCAGCACCCATTCCAGTCAGAGACGCATCAATTCGAACTGCTCCGTTTTCGACTGCAACAATCGAATTGGCTACTCCTAAACTCAGATTATTGTGAGCATGAATTCCACGTTCAGTTTCCGGTTTGAGATGCCGATCAAACGCTTGAAACCGTTCCTTGACATCGTGCATATTGAGCGCGCCACCAGAATCTGTAACGTAAACGCATTCAGCTCCATAGTCCTCCATCATCTTCGCCTGAATTCCTAATTTTTCAGGTGAGATCATATGTGCCATCATCAAAAAGCCAACTGTATCCATTCCTAAATTTCTGGCGCATTCAATGTGCTGCCTTGATACATCGGCTTCGGTACAATGAGTTGCAATCCGAACAGACGTAGCACCGAGCGAATGCGCAAGTTTTAGGTCATCGACTGTGCCGATGCCAGGCAGGAGTAGTGTTGCAACTCGTGCTTTCGAGACATTTTCCGCTACTGCGGCAATCCAATCTTTATCTGTGCAAGCTCCGAACCCATAGTTAAAACTAGAGCCTGCCAATCCATCACCATGAGAAATTTCAATAGAATCGACACCAGCCTGATCCAATGCACTGGCAATTTTGATGCAATCATCCAATCCGTACTGATGACGAATTGCATGCATGCCGTCACGAAGCGTAACATCCGAAATAAACAATTTCGTTTTGGGTTGATATTCACTCATGTTGCGAATGCGCGCTTGTGTTTGACAGCCATTTTTTCAGCAGTAGCCATTGCGGCTGACGTCATAATGTCCAAATTTCCGGCATAAGCTGGCAAAAAGTGCCCCGCGCCTTCCACCTCAAGGAAAACGGAGACTTTAAGCCCGCTAAAGCTCTCGCCAAAATCAGCCGAATAAAGATCATTCACCTCTTCAAACTGTACAAACTGTTTCAATCTGTAACCTGGGACATACTGTTGAATTTCAGCGACGACATCCATCACTGATTTTTCGATATTCGCAGCACCGCCGCCAGTAACTAGACAGTAAATCGTGTTGCGCATGATCAGCGGAGGATTGGCTGGATTGAGAACAATAATCGCTTTGCCTCGTTTGGCACCACCAAGGAGTTCAATTCCACGAGACGTGGTTTGTGTAAATTCGTCAATGTTTGCTCTGGTTCCCGGTCCAGCCGATTCCGACGAAATCGAGGCAACAATCTCGGCATAGGTGACTTGATACACACGATTGACCGCATGCACAATCGGAATCGTTGCCTGACCGCCGCAGGTCACCATGTTGACATTTGCATCGTAAACATGCTGATCAAGATTGACTGTAGGAACAACAAACGGGCCAATCGCCGCTGGAGTCAGATCGACGATCTGTTTTGAGGTGTTTTTCAATCTTGCATGGTGGTCAACGTGCACCTTTGCAGATGTCGCATCAAAAATGATTTCGATATCGTTGAATTGCGGCAAACCCATCAATTCTTCTAAACCGTTACTGCATGCGACGATTCCCAAATCGTCAGCCCTACGCAGTCCTTCGGAACTCGAATCGATTCCAACCAGGGCACCAACCTGCAGTTTTGAAGACATCGTATGAATCTTCACCATCAAGTCGGTTCCGATGTTTCCCGAACCCAGAATTGCGACATTCGATTTGTCCATCAGCCTACCCCGTTTCGAATACAGCTCTGACAGAACCGAGAGTGTTGATTCTGGCCTCGTAAACTTTGCCTGGAGTAGCAGAAACCATTGGGCCTAAAGCGCCACTTAGAATGATGTCACCTTCCTTCACATATGTCCCGACACTAGTCAGCTTTTTCGCTAGCCAAAGTGCGGCATTGACTGGATGTCCTAAACAAGCAGCTCCAACACCTGTGGATATGGGCTCGTTATCGGAGCTCATGGTCATTCCAACTGTACGCAAGTCAAGACTTGTCAGCAATTTCGGATCATTGCCCAAGACGAATAAAGCACTCGAGGCGTTGTCGGCAATTGTGTCGACAATCGTGATTTTCCAATCCTGAATTCGCGAATCGACAATTTCAATGGCTGGAAGAACGTATTCCGTGGCGCTGATCACATCAGCTACCGTTAAGTGTTCTTTGCTCAAGTCCTTTGCCATAACAAAAGCCACCTCAGCTTCGACACGAGGTTGAATTAGCCTGTCAATTTTAATATCCTCACTGTCACAAACTGCCATATCGGCAAAAAGAGCACCAAAATCTGGCTGATTGACAGCCAACTGCTTCTGAACAACTGGACTTGTCAGGCCAATCTTATAGCCACTAATTCGTCGTCCCTGACTTAGCCAGATTTTGGTGTTTTCGGCTTGTACCATGTAAGCGGTATCCGCATCGCCAGCTGAGATCTGTCCTACAACTGGCGGAATAGTCTTTCCCGTCTCATAGGCTTCTCTTATTGAGCCGGCGAGCGCTTTGATTGTTTTTTGATTCAAGTTGGTCATCCTTTAATGCAGATATTCGTCGTTTCGGAATAAAAATCCAACGAATGATAGCCACCTTCCCTACCAATTCCTGATTTTCCCACTCCCCCGAACGGTGTCCGCAGGTCGCGTAAATACCATGTATTGACCCATACGATTCCTACTTGAAGTTTTGCTGACACCCGGTGCGCTCGACCTAAATCTCGTGTCCAGACCACTGCCGCCAGTCCGTAGTCGGAGTCATTGGCCAATTCGACAGCTTCTTCCTCCGTATCAAATGGTATGAGACTGCATATCGGCCCGAAAATTTCTTCCTGCATGCAACGAGAATTCTGTTTTAGCCCCGTTACAACACTGGGTTCAACAAAAAAACCGTAGTCCCGTTCGTCAAAAAATTTTGGAATTCTACCACCGGTTACAAACTCACCGCCTTCCTTAGTAACCAATTGGTAGTAAGACAGCACCTTGTCGCGGTGGCTTTCAGAAATCAAAGGTCCCATTCCTGCATCACCTCCAATTTCCAACTTCGCCGCTTCAACTGCTAACACTTCTACAAATTCGTCGAAAAGTATTCTTTCCACATAGATTCTTTCGGTACCGAGGCAAATCTGACCGCTGTTCATGAATGAGGACTTAAGAGTTCCTTGTATTGCCTCGTCTAAATCTATATCGGCAAAAACGATTGCTGCGTTCTTTCCGCCTAATTCGAAAGAAACATTTGTCACCCCGTCGGCGACCGCTTTCATGATCGTGCTTCCTGTTTTTGACTCTCCAGTGAACGTAACTGCGTCTATGTCCGAATTCTTGGACAAAAATTCACCTACGGAATCCGGGCCGAATCCGTGCACAACATTGAATACACCGTCGGGCATACCGACGCTTTGCATGACTTCTGCCAATAATGTCGCGGTTGACGGAGTTTCTTCGGAGGGTTTCACAACAACCGTATTTGCACATGCCAGTGCGGGCGCGAGCTTCCATGTTGTGAGCAGCATCGGAAGATTCCAGGGACAGATGATCGCAACCACACCGACGGGCTTGGTTACGGTAAAGTTCAATGCAGTTTCACCGGTATCAACCTGGGTATGAAAACATGCATCAAACCTTTGTGCCGCAAGGTCAGCAAACATACGAATGTTCGCTGCTCCACGCGGTATGTCCAGAGTTGTTACCTGCTTCCGTGGTTTTCCGGTATCTGCAATTTCTGCATCTGCGAAATCATCAAACCGCTGTTCAATTCCATCGGCGACTTTGTGCAACAGTTGCTGGCGTTCCTTAGCGCTCGTTTCCGCCCAGCCCGCATTGAGTGCTGACCGAGCAGCAGAAACTGCTTTTGAAACCAGTGGTTCGTTCGCTAAACTGATGTCGGCAAAGTGTTTTCCGGTCGTCGGATTGACATTGGGATAGTAATTTCCGGTATCGACAAACTTGCCGTTAACGAAGTTAAGAATTTGTGAGTTTTGGTACACAACTGCCGTAGTAATTTGTTACTACGGTAGATTTTAGAACCAATTTAGATATTAACTGAATAATATGTTTTTATTTGGATAAGCAAAAAACTTATACCAAAAAAATAGAGTATTAATTGAGGACGATTGAGAATCGCTTCAATTGCGTGAAATCTTTGCGGCAACTTCCTTGACATAGCCTACCAGTCTCTCGGCAGAAGGATTCAGCTGTCGCTTTGCTGATATGGAATATCCGACTTCACCAAACTGTCCCAAATCACCAACCGGCAAAATTTTGCACTGTCCTATCGCTTCGTAGTGCCGAGCGACCGATCCTGGCAGGAATGCAATCGCATCCAGAGTTCGAAGCAAACCCATATTCGAACTCAACGATAGAGATTCAATAATACGGGCAGGTGGATCAAGCCCGGCGTTTTCGATTAGCACTTTCACCCTATTACTAACCGGAGACTCAACTACCGGTACGATCCACTGCAACTCAAGAAGATCCTTAAGCTCAACTCGGTGCTTAGAAACCAGGGGATGTTCATGGCTGGCGAGGATTTGCAACGGCTCAGTATATAAGGGGTAGTGAATGACATCAAAGTAGTCTTTTTGATCTGGGATACGGCCCAGAACGATGTCGATTTCCCCGTTTGCCAGAGCGGGCAGCAACAACTCGTTCACTCCTTCTTTTATGGTAACTACAACTCTTGGAAATTCGGATTTCAGTGCAGCAATCGAATCCGGTAAAAGTTGAGCTGAAGCTGTGATCAGAGTGCCAACGATCACGTGACCCTCTTCAGCGTTCTTGATCGAATTCATTTCATCAACCGCATGTCGAAGTTCGGTCAGAATCTGCTTCGTTCTGTTCCCCAGTGCCTCACCAAGAACTGTTGGGGTTACACCACGATTATTTCTCTCGAACAATTTTGTCGCGAAAATTTCTTCCATGTCACGGATTGTTCGAGTGACAGCCGGTTGCGTAATGTTTAGTTTTTCAGCTGCTTTAAGAATGGAATTCTGTTGGAGAACTGCATTGAAGACAACGAGTTGACGAATTTTCAGTCGTTTTTCGAGAAAATTTAGGTTGATGCGCTCTTCCATGAGATTTACGAAAAATTAGTTTCGTTCAAGATAAATGGGTTAGAGGATATTTTCCTGTGTGGACTGTTTTGAAATCCCTATCTCACTCCGCATTTGACGAAAATTCCTCGTAATTTTGTCGGAGTAGTTTTCCCAGCGAGTGCTCTAGGCAACTCGTGGACAACTGCATAACGGGTGATATGAATTCTGGCAGACGCTTTCAGAATGAAGTCCTTCAATATTTGCTTTGCTTGAACTGATTCGCTCAGGATTATCCATGTCAAATACAACAGTAGGTTTTTTATTGTCAAACTTCACACATCGGCTTCCTTTGCGCCTGCATACCTTAAACGCGATGTTTAAATTTCTTCAGAGTATACATTTTTGCCACTTTCGGTGATGATCACTCGTTTGAATCTTCATGTCAGACTCAAATTCCCGGAAGAGTCCAACCCTCCTATATTCCCTATTCTGGTCCGTACACCTTTCGTTACTTCATTTGTTAAATCTTTGTCAGTGTATCCGAACGCTAAATTATGTGCCTTTACCAATACTTCTGCGCATCTGTTCCGTCAATGTGCACCTAAACATATCCTGTTAAAATAGGTTCAATACAGCTTTGAAGGCGTAAATCTGACGTGAACCCATGTGATAAGTTGATTTCATGACAAAGCATACCGACCCGCCAAAAAGTTCCGTCTCCTTGTTCGGAGACTACAGACAAATCAGAAGAAGCGATACACCTGATACTCTTGCGCCTGGAAAACTTCGAATGGTTATAACTTATTTGGAGATGAGAAAACCACCGATCTACGCCCATACATCGCCTCGCGCTGAGAATCTATCCATCATTCGTGCATATGATCCGAACGCTGGCTTCTATCGATATCTATATAACGCGGTTGGGAAAGACTGGCTGTGGTATGAGCGAAATCAGCTCAGTGATGAGGAACTGGAATACATAATTCGCCATCCGAATGTCCGACTGTATGTACTCTATCTGAAAGGAGTACCTGCCGGATATTGTGAACTGGATCTCAGGGTGGATAAAGAAGCGGAAATCGCTTACTTTGGATTGATTTCTGAATATATGGGCCGGGGACTTGGAACCTATTTTCTCAAATGGGCTGTGCAGACAGCGTGGTCTGAAAATCCGGACCGCGTATGGGTTCATACCTGCAACTTCGATTCGCCCCATGCCCTCGCAACATATCAGAAAGCGGGCTTTTCGGTCTATGGTCAGGAAGAGCAGATCATCAACGACCCGCGGGCGACCTGAAGACTCAATAGCCGAAATCTGGTGGCGCAGCCTGACTAACCTATCTACACCGTCGATCAGATTAATCACTTTCGACGCTCAAGCGTCATCGGCAGTCCGTCCTTCGGTTGCAGGACAATCTGACCGCGAGGCTCCAAAACGTAATCATCCGATGCCTTCAGCCGCCAGAATTGTGCGACCGATGCCAGAATCAACTGGGCTTCCAGCAAAGAGAATTTGGAGCCTATGCATATCCGCGGCCCGCCGCCGAACGGCAGATAAGAAAACCTGTGCCGACCGGGCTTATTCCCGGAAGCGAAACGCTCCGGAATGAATTTTTCCGGCTCATCCCAATACCTGGGATCGCGGTGCATCAGCCAGATATTGACCTGGATCACGGCATTCTTCGGAATCATAGTCCCATTGACCTCGTCTTCTGCAATCGCCTGGCGACCGATTGACGGGACCACTGTATACAACCGCATGGTCTCTTGAATCACCTGAAGCGTATAAGACAAACTGACCAGATCCGACAATTCGGGCATCCGCCCATTCAGTACTGAGTCAAGTTCCCGATGCAGTTTTGCCTCCACTTCGGGATGTCTGTGCAGTACGTAAAACACCCAGGTCAGTGTAGTCGCCGTGGTCTCATAGCCGGCGATAAAGTACGACCTCACCTCATCCTGCAACTGAGCGACCGTCATACCTCGACCGGTCTGTTCGTCAACCGAAGCCATCAGCAATCCGAGCAGATCAGCTTTCTTCTCTCCGCTTCGGCGTCGTTGTACGATGATATCCCGTGCAACATCATTGAGTAATTTCTTGGCCGAGCGCAAACGTATGTTCGACATCCGGGGGACCCATTTTGGAACACCCATCAAATCTATCATCTGAATCCGTACTCGGGCAAATTTATGGACAGCGTGGGCGATTTCCATGGAGAGACGATCTTCAGTTTCTCTGGAAAACATGGCTCTCATGATGATATTAAAAGTTGCTTCTGACATTTCAGATTGAACGTTGATCTCATGCCCGACATCAGGATACAGATTCCATTTTTGCAGCATTCGATGGCACTCCTCAATCATCAATGGCGCAAACCCCTCGATGGCCTGGACTGCGAACGCCGGTGCGGCGAGACGGCGCTGCTGCCGCCAACGTTCACCCTCACTGGTGAATAACGTGTATTTGCCAAGCGGAGGTTCCAGCAGCAGCCGGGTCAACAGCGATTTGCGATAGTTCTTCGAATTGGTCAACAGAACATGCTGTACAACTTCCGGGTCGGATGTCAGCGTCCAATAAGCCAGCCAGCTGCGACGGAACATTAGCTTGTCATGGTTCATCACCCGAAAATACTCAGTCGGATTTTCGGACGAGAGCCGGTAGACTTCGCGGAGAGACAGCCGCCGTGATTCCGTTTGATTTGATTTCATTCTGCCGTACTATAATCCGATTGAAGACACCATGTCATTACTTCGGAACTGCCCCGTCAAGACCCATAACGTAGTAGTTCATATTCAGCAACTCCTCATCACTGATGACCGCACCGTCGGCGACAATTTCATTACCATTCTGATCTACGACTGGACCAGCAAAAGGATTGAGTTCGCCGGAGCGAATCGCTTCAACAGTTTTTTCTGCCTTCGCAATCACATCAGCCGGGAGCGACTCTTTATTGAACTCCGACAAGACTACCATGCCGTCCGCGATACCTTCCCACGATTGCTGGGGTGTCCAAGTACCATTCAGTACGGCTTGGGTTCTTTTGATGTAGTACGGTCCCCAATTGTTCACGATGGCCGTAAGATGAGCGTTCGGTGCGTACCGACTCATGTCGGAAGATTGTCCGAACGCCAACACACCGCGCTCCTCTGATACCTCTATGGGTGCAGGCGATGCGGTGTGCTGAGTCACAATATCTGCACCTTTGTCGATCAGGGCCTCGGTAGCGGAACGCTCTCGCTCGGGGTCAATCCATGAATTCATCCACACCACCTCAACTTTGGCATCCGGATTCACACTGTGAAGTCCTATGGTGAACGCATTGATACCACGCAGAACCTGGGGAATCGGATACCCTGCGACATATCCGATCAGATTTGATTTGGTCATTGCACCCGCGATCTGCCCGGTTACATATCTGCCCTCATAGAATCGAGCGGAAAACGACGAGACGTTCGCATGAGAATCGTAGCCCAAACCGGTCAAGTGCTCAAAATAAACGTCCGGAAACTTCTTGGCAACTTGAATCGTCGGCTCCATGTAACCGTGGGAGGTCGTAATGATGAGTTTATGGCCATCTTCAGCGAGCTGCCGAATATTCGGTATAGCATCCTCTCCTTCCGGAACAGATTCGATATAGGTTGTCTGAACCCTATCACCGAATTCTGTCTCGACTGCCAGTCTCGCTTGATTGTGTCCGTAACTCCAGACATCTTTGTCTACCGGTGCGATAAAAACAAAACCTACCTTGAGCGGTCCGGCAGCATTGACCGCACTGCCCGCAGTCAGCCCGAACAATAGAGTTATGAAAGTGACTGCTATGGCCCGCATTTCCAGCTCCCGCAACTTTGATGCAAAATTAAAAATCGTTTTCGTGTCGATTGACGTTACTTGTCTAATTTTAACATTGCCGGAATAGTTCACTTGCAGTCAATCTAAATTCTCAAGGCAGTTTCGGCCTATGTTGGTCGCTTAAATTTTCTGCGTCGGGTGATTTGATACAATCAAACGGAAAGAGACAGATTTGACTGGACACTAACGATGCCAAAATTCTGTTGCTCTTCGAATCGAACGGCTTTTTTGTGGTATCGATTCGCAATTGAGGTCAAGCCCTGCGAATAGACAAAGGAGTGATTATGGATAAGCTTTACGACTGGACTACGCCTCTGAACATTGTTACTGACTGGTTTGAAGGTTTCGTAAATTACCTGCCCAATCTGGTCGGCGCCTTCTTGCTGCTGCTTCTGGGGTGGGTAGTCTCCCGATTGGTCAGGACAATAGTTGTCAGACTGATTAAGGGTCTTGACCGATTTTCCGGAAGGATTAAATTTATCGGTATCGACTCCAGCTCAAAACTCGGCGAATCGTCCGCAAATTTCATCGGAAGCATTGTTTACTGGTTTACTTTCCTGATATTTATAACGTCAGCCGCCAGTCTGCTAGGAATGAACATGTTTGCCGGCTGGCTCAGCAAACTGGTTGACTATCTGCCCAACATCCTTTCAGGTGTTCTAATCGTCGGCGCAGGTGTCATTTTCAGCAATTTGATCTATCAGGCAGTGCTCGCGACGAATGTCGGGGTAAGCGACTCGCAGCGTACGATAATCGCCAGAGGGGCACAAATCCTCGTTCTGCTCATGCTCGTTCTAATCGGTGTCAACCAGATCGGAATCGATATCACCGTAATCGTTATTGTGATGTCTGTTGGAATCGGCGCCCTACTCGGCGGACTGTCAATCGCATTCAGTCTAGGTGCAAGAACATTAGTCAGTAACCTGATCGGTATACGTTATCTGAATCCCGACTACCGGGTTGGCGAACTGATCCGGGTTGGTGAATACGAAGGAACAGTTTTGGAAATCACATCTGTCTCAATCGTACTGGATGGCGAGCAAGGCCGTGTCACAATTCCGGCTCGAATCCTGTCAGAACAGCCAAGCATTTTGGTCAAGCGGGAGAACAACGATGTCTGAACGCATGCAGTTTGTACAATATTTCATTGAGTCCAAAAATGAGGATGCGGCGCGAGCAATTGAGCAATTGCCAGCCGACATCATGGGAAGTCTGCTTAAGGAGTTACCGGATGCTACCGCGCTCACCGCATTGAGCGCAATGCTCCCCTACTACGCATCCATCGGAATTCGAGTTCTCGACCCGTCCACAGCAAGAGGCTATCTTACCC
Source organism: Arenicellales bacterium (assembly GCA_963662635.2). GTDB lineage: Bacteria > Pseudomonadota > Gammaproteobacteria > Arenicellales > JAJDZL01 > JAJDZL01. The sequence goes on along the minus strand of CAXXFC010000006.1, from coordinate 2,650,203 downwards.
GGCTGCCTCCAAATAACGCAGCTTCCATACTGAGATGTATTGACAAGAAGCAACGCGATGAGCTGATTCGCCAATTACCGAAACCCAAGTCTCTGCTCATTACCATGACAATGAATTACTCTCAGCAACTTGTAGGCGCGTGGATGAATCCCGACATTCAGCCGCTGCCCGTGAATGCCACTGTGGCGGATGCCTGCAATCGAATCGAGTCGCAGAGCCAAACATACAATACTGCGTTTACGGTCAACCATGACCAGACCATCCAAGGTTGCGTTTCGATAGTCGACCTTTTGCAGTATCCCGACAAAAACAGCCTGATCACGGCACTGATACAGGAAGGCGTTGGTTCAATATCTGCATCATCCAGACTGAAACAGGCCATCAACGACAGCCGCTGGGCAAGCATTGAGGTGCTGCCAGTTGTCGATCGACAAAACAAACTGATCGGCGCGATCCGCTTCATCGATCTGATAACAGCACTCAACAGCCAAGAGGACACCAAACATCGGGATGTCAGCGAAAACGAATTTCTTGGATTCACCGAGTCCTGCTATGTCGGTATGGCTAATCTTGTTTCCATGACTTTAGCTGGCAACAACCAAATTAAGGAGTCAATCTGATCGGAGGAAGTACTGAAATGAACGCAAATCAAAATGTGGAAACAGCGCTGGACTCTCTGACAGAGAAGTTTTTCAAGGAGGCACCCAGCAGCGCAGCCTACAGACTGGAGACCATAACCGTCAAGGCGGCTGCGGAAATTCTGCAGCGTATTCCCATCGCGACAACATCAGCAGTCTGGGAGATGCTCAATCCGCACACCGGTGCACAAGTAATCAATCATTTCCCGGTTGAAGTCGCCGGCGAAGTGCTTTCCGCTATCGACTCGGGGCGGGCAGCCTCTATTCTCGCGTTAGCGGACCAGCGGACGAAGGACTCCGTTCTTTCCATCGTCGATGAACCAACAGCACACAAAATGAGCGAGCTGATCGACTATCCACACGACAGTGCCGGCGGCCTTATGGATTCACGCGTACTGACATTCCGAGGTGACACGACCGTCAATGAGGCAAAACATATTATTCGTAATGCCGGACTGAGCGCTGCGGTCCACGAACTGAGAATTGTCGACGACCGTCGTGTGCTCAAATCGCTTGTTGATATCAAGGACTTCGCTTTGGCTGAATCGGCAGCTTCGTTGGACAGTATCGCCAAAGGGATCGAAGCCGTTGTCAAACCAATGGATACCCGGGAAGAGATCATCGAAAAGATGGAAGAGTTTCGACTGGAAGAGCTCACGGTGATCGACGATGACGGACATATTCTCGGCGTTATCCGTTATTCCACACTGATGGATACCCTGAAAGAAAGTGCGTCACTTGACATTCAGACCATGGTCGGTGCAAGCAAGGATGAAACTGCCAATTCGAGTGTCGGATTCGCGGTTCGAAAACGAATGCCCTGGCTTCAGATTAATTTGCTGACGGCATTTCTGGCTGCCGCAGTGGTGGGTCTATTCGAGGGGACGATCGCAAAATTCACTGCACTGGCCGTTCTGTTACCCGTAGTCGCCGGGCAGTCGGGTAATGCCGGTGCACAAGCACTGGCTGTCACAATGCGCGGTCTTTCCTTGCGCGAGGTTAAACTCGGAGACTGGCTTAAAATGGCCATCAAGGAAGGCAATGTCGGACTCTGGAATGGGATTTCCATCGCGATCGTGTGCGGAATTGGTGTCTATTTCTGGAGCGGTACCATCGGTTTGGTTCTGGTGATCGTATCGTCGATGATCATAAGCATGATACTGGCTGGACTTGCCGGAGCCTTGATTCCCATGGGACTGATGCGAATAGGACAGGACCCGGCAGTAGCATCTTCAATAGTTTTGACGACCGTCACAGATATTGCTGGATTTTTCTCGTTCTTGGGAATTGCGACGCTCTTGGCAGGAATGCTCGTCTGAATTTGCCTTCAGTCCCCGTCGACTGACTCAGCAGCCTGACGCGTGGGCGCTCCCTCCTCTGCGATTTCAGGTATTGGGATGAAATATCTGGCCGATACAGGCCGGTGCGCTCAGCTTGACGCGAGTCGATTGACGGGAAATGATTACCAAAACCAGTATGGTGACCAAATACGGCAACATCGAAAGTATCTGGGCAGGAATCTGAACACCAATTCCCTGCAGATGCAATTGCAGAATAGTCACCGAACCGAAAATGTAGGCGCCAATGATCACACGACCCGGCTTCCAAGTCGCGAATACTACCAGAGCCAGGGCGATCCAGCCGCGCCCGGCTGTCATGTGCTCGACCCACATGGGTGTGTAAGACAATGAGAGAAAAGCGCCGCCTAGCCCAGCCATTGCGCCGCCAAACATCACTGCCAGAAAGCGGATCCTGACTACCGCATAGCCGATTGAATGCGCTGCGTCGTGTGATTCGCCTACTGCACGAAGCACCAGTCCGGGCTTTGTATGATTCAGAAACCAATGCACGGCGAATGCCATTATCACAGACAGATAAATCAGCACATCTTGCGAAAACAGCAACGGCCCCAACACAGGAATATCACTCAGAAATGGCAGATTGAGAGTCGGCAATTTCTCAATCGGCAGTCCGATAAATGGAATTCCAATCAGTGAACTCAAGCCGATACCGAACAGTGTGAGTGCAAGACCCGATGCAACCTGATTCGCAAGAAATATCAGGGTAAGCAACCCGAACAGCATTGACATCAGTACACCTGCAATAGCACCGGCGATAATTCCAAGCAACCAACTGCCTGACGTCAGTGCAACGACAAAGGCACAGACCGCACCGATCAGCATCATACCTTCAACCCCGAGATTGAGTACGCCAGATTTTTCAGCCACCAGTTCTCCAGTTGCCGCAAGCAATAGGGGCGTCGCAGCACTGACAATGGTCAGCATGATTAGCTCAATGGTGGTAATCGCTTCCATCATTCAGTCCCTGCCCGACCGAATGTGCGTGACGTACGCCATTCGACCCGGTAATTGATGAGGACATCACTCGCCAGCAAAAAGAAGAGCAGCATTCCCTGAAACACCCCGGCAATTCCGAGTGGCAATCCCATCTTGATCTGAACAAACTCACCACCCAGATACGAAAGTGCCAATACCAGACTGGCGAACAGAATTCCTATTGGATGCAGTCGACCGAGGAAGGCGACGATAATTGCGGAAAAGCCATACCCCGGCGAAATGATCGGCTGCAACTGACCGATCGGCCCAGCCACCTCGATTATTCCGGCCAGACCAGCCAGGCCTCCGGCACCGAGCAAGACATACCAGACCATACGGTTGAAATGAATACCTGTGTAGCGTGCAGCACTGGGCGCGAGACCTGCAACCCTGACCTGGAATCCCGCGACTGACCGTGAAAACAGTATCCACACCGACAACACCACCAACAGCGCGATGATTGTGCCTCCGTGCAGTCGTGTTCCGCTGAGTATGCCGGGAACCAAAGCCGCGTCCTGAAAAACCACAGATTCCGGAAAATTGAATCCGCCAGGGTCACGCCATGGCCCGTGCACCAAAGTGCTCAATACCAATACAGCTACGTAGACCAATAACAGACTCGTCAGAATCTCGTTGGTATTCATTTTTGTTTTCAGGAATGCCGGTATAGATGCCCACGCCATACCGCCCAGAACACCAAGTACAAGCATTGCCGGCAGCATCAACGCATTGCCTGATTCCGGAAAATAGATGGGTAACGCACTTCCTACAACCGCTCCGATGGTCAGCTGTCCCTCCGCACCAATATTCCAGACATTAGCTCTGAATCCCATAGACAACCCAACCGCTATCATCGCCAGCGGAGCCGCTTTAATGATCAGTTCGCTGACACCGTACAAATCACTGATTGGCGCCAAGAAGAAAGTGTAAAGACTGGTCAGCGGCGGATAGCCAAGCAGTGAGAATACGATACTACCCGCAATCAGGCTCAACACCAAAGCCATGATCGGTGTCAGCCATGTCATCAGCCGAGAATGTGTTTGTCTGGCTACCAGTCTAATTGGCATTTTCTACATCCTGACTGACTTCAATCCGAGCCCCACCCATGAGCAAACCAATAGTTTGTGCTGTCAGGCTGGAAACCGAGTAGGATTCAGACAATTGACCTGCAAACATCACCGAGATTCGATCACACAATGCCATCAGTTCGTCCAGGTCCTGCGAAATCACAACAACCGCAGCACCGTTTTCTGCAAGATTGAGAAGGGATTGATGAATGGCAGCCTGCGAACCTGCATCAATACCCCAAGTGGGCTGCGACGCGATCATGACAGCGGGATACTGAAGAATTTCGCGACCCATCAGGAATTTTTGTAGATTGCCACCGGAAAGACTACTCGCGTCAACGTGAATACCTGAATGTCTGACATCGAACTCATCACAGATTTTTTGTGAATATGTGCGAGCATTGGAGAAATGCATCAAGAGATTTCTGCTCAAGTCGTACTTTTTATGTCCGCTGAGAAACACATTTTCAGTCAGTGACATATTGCCGACGACACCATGTCCCAACCGTTCTTCCGGAACGCTCGCCATACCCAGGTTGCGTCTGGCCTGTACACCGACACGTCCACAGTCCACATTGTTGATGCTCACGGTCGATTCCTGATCCGCCAGTACCTCACCGGACAGCATTCCCATTAGTTCTGTCTGTCCATTACCCGCCACACCTGCGATACCGAAAACCTCGCTGGCACAAACATCGAAACTGATATCTTTCAATGAGATATTACGCTCATTCTCAGCCGAGCGGGATAGGCTTCGAACAGAAAACACCACTTCACCGGTTTCTTTCGCATTAGAGGTCGGTGGTTTCAACGACTTGCCGATCATCATCTCGGCGAGCTCCTGGGTACCGACCTGAGTCGGGTCACATCGTGTCACCACCTTGCCCTGACGAAGAATAGTCGCTTGGTGGCAAAGTATTCGGATTTCTTCAAGCTTATGACTGATATAAAGAACTGCACAACCCTGATCAGCCAGTCTTCTCAGAACCGCAAACAATTTGTCGGCTTCCTGCGGAGTCAGTACCGATGTCGGCTCATCCATAATCAGGAGTTTGGGAGACTGGAGCAGACAGCGCACAATCTCAACGCGTTGACGTTCACCGACCGACAACGAGAAAACGTCTCGGTCGGGATCCAGCTCCAGACCGTAGGTATCCGAAACGGAACGGATCTCGTCGGCGAGTTCCAACCCTTTCTTTCTCGACGTGACAGCCAATTCGATATTCTCGCGAACGGTCATCGCATCAAAAAGCGAAAAATGCTGAAAAACCATGCCGATCCCCATCTGACGTGCGTGCGCGGGACTTGAAACCTTAACCGGTTCGCCTTGCCAATACATCGTACCTGCGTCAGCTGAATAGTATCCGTAAATGATCTTGACCAAGGTGCTCTTGCCAGCACCATTCTCGCCGAGCAGTGCGTGGATATTGCCCTCGGCGATTTCAAAGTCAATCGAGTCGTTCGCAACCACACCCGGAAATGCTTTGGTAATGCCTTGCATCGACAGCAGGTAATCGGTTGCGGACATGGCTACGAACTCGTTGGGGACTCGCCGGGTATGGGAACGGTTTCAGGATGCAGTTGAATCCAGATTGCGGGCGGTGCCTGTCCGAACGGATGACTCCACCTCCAAGACACGCTGGCGCACCTCAAGCAATCTTGCGGCGGTTGACATTGCGATGACAGCTGGATGTTTACCCTTTATGGTACCAATGCCAATGGGACATTCCAGTCTCCTGAGCGTAAAAGGATCTATTCCGTCGGCAACAAATCGTTTCTCAAATCTTCTACGTTTGGTTTCTGACCCAATCAGTCCCAACCATCCAAAATCCCTCTGCTTCAGAATGCCAAGGCAGATTTCATAGTCCAATCCATGACTGTGGGTCATCACTGCGTAGAAAGTCCCTGGCTCCTGGTTCATTAAAATGTCCTTGAGGTCAACCCGCCCAAGCACTGCGACATTTTCCGGAATCACTTCCGGAAAGATATCAGTACGTTGATCCACCCAGTCAATCCTGAATGGCAGATCACCAAGTAGTCTGACCAGTGCCTTGCCGACATGTCCAGCACCATAGATAACAACTTTTGTCGGCAACTCATCCAATCGGGTGATTAACCATTCGGACATACCGTCGCTGACCAGACATGCGCTCGGCACAGCAGTATGAAGGAGAGAGTTTGTTGCATTTTGAAACAGTTCGGGCACTTCATCCCAGTCTGATTTGCTATTCAGGACAACGGGTGAACTTTCACCATCGAGTGGACTCACGAGAAACTTGATCGTCCTGTTATTTTGGCTTCTGAACTCATAAGCGCAGTTCATAATATCTTCAGCAGAGAGCAATTCAAATAGCAGACGCACAGCACCGCCACAACACTGACTCATCTCAATTCCCAATCCGAACATTTCTGTCTCGCGTCGGGAGTTGGCAGATCGTCTCATAATTTCGCGCGCCCGGCGGATCGCGGTGTACTCAAGATTACCTCCGCCGATACTCTCATATTCACCTGTTTCGGTCACCAGCATTCGCGCTCCGACTTCCCGCGGGGCGGATCCGATCACTTCAATCACGGTGATCGTTACAAATTGTTCGCCACAGTGAGCGAGCGTAGCGAATTCTCGCGTCCAACTCACTGTGCATTCCCACCATTTTTTATATCGTTGATCGCCATAAGCACTCGCTCTGGTGTCGCAGGCGCGTCCAGATTCGGCCAAACCTGATAGTCAGACAGGCTCGAAACTGCATCACAGATCGCACTGTAAACTGAGATCGCAAGCATTAGTGGAGGTTCACCCACGGCTTTCGATCGATAGATGGTATTCTCTTGGTTTATGCCCCGGTCCCAAATTTGAACATTGAACTCTTCGGGAACATCCCCAATAGTCGGAATTTTGTAGGTCGATGGTGCATGTGTTTGAAGATTGCCCTTGTCATCCCACCACAGTTCCTCACTGGTAAGCCAGCCGGCACCTTGTACAAATCCGCCTTCAATCTGCCCCATGTCCACAGCAGGATTCAGCGACTTTCCTACATCATGCAGAATGTCGACCCGACAAAGTCGATATTCACCCGTCAGTCTGTCCACCGCAACTTCACTTACGGCTGCGCCGGTTCCGAAATAAAAGAATGGCCGTCCCCGCATTTTTGATCGGTCCCAGATGATTTTCGGTGTCCTGTAATGACCGGTAGCGGAAAGCGGTACCCGAGACACTTGGGCCAGTCGAACAATTTCTGGAAATGACGCTGAGTTGCCTCCCGCCACAACCCGACCGCGCATGAACTGTACGGCATCAGGTCTGGTATTCCACTTTTTCGCAGCAACTTCACATAGGCGTTTCTTGATTTTCAGAGCCGCATCCTGCGCTGCCTTGCCGTTGACATCGGAACCGGATGAAGCCGCTGTCGCGGAAGTATTCGGTACCCGTGAAGTGTTGGTTTCAGTTATTTTCACTGTACTGAGTGGAACACTGAACTCCTCAGCGACGACCTGAGCGACTTTGATGAACAGCCCCTGTCCCATTTCAGTGCCGCCGTGATTCAGATGAATACTTCCATCGGTATACACGTGGACCAGTGCGTGCGCCTGATTGAAATGTGTCGTGGTGAAGGATATACCGAATTTGACCGGGGTCAGAGCAATGCCATGACAGATTCTCGGGCATTCTCGATTTGCCCGGCGTATGGCGCTTCGGCGAGAACGATAATCAGAACTTTCAACCAGCTCGGATGTCAGTGAACGAATCTCAAATCCGGTCATACGCATTCCGTACGGTGTGATATTGCGAGTCTGTTTTCCGTAATAATTCAATCGACGAATCTGTAACGGGTCCTTCTTCAGATAACAGGCAATCTCATCGATGATCCTTTCGATACATAGCATTCCCTGAGGCGCGCCAAACCCTCTGAATGCCGTGTTCGACACTGTATTGGTGCGGCAAAGACGCGTTGTCGCGGTAACATTGTCCAGATAGTAGGCGTTGTCAAGATGCAACAGTGCGCGGTCGTTGATGGGCCTCGACAGATCAGCTGAATAACCGCATCTTGACGCCATATCGACTTTGAGACCCTGAATACGTCCCGAATCATCGAAACCGACATCGTATTCGAATCTGAAATCGTGACGCTTGCCGGTGGCCAGCATATCGATGTCGCGGTCAAGCCTGAGTTTCGCCGGTCTCCCGGTTGAATTGGCGACAACCGCTGCGATACAGGCCCACTGCGCAGCCTGGGTTTCCTTGCCGCCGAAACCGCCGCCCATTCGACGAACCTCGACTTGAATAGCGTTCAACGGTTTGTCCAAGACCTTCGCAACCAAATCCTGGACCTCAGAAGGATGCTGTGTCGAGGAGTAAATCAGAAAGTCACCTCCCTCGCGCGGAACCACCATTGCCGCCTGTCCCTCGAGATAGAAATGATCCTGACCCCCACATTCCAATGTTCCCGTGACCCGATTGACAGCATGTTCGATCGCCTCTTCCGGATCGCCTTTGCGGATTGTTGAGGCAGGGAGCACATAGCTCTCGCGGTTGAGCGCATCGTTGATGGTCAATACAGGTTTTTCGAGTTCGTACTCGAATCGCGCTTGTCGGCATGCATCCCGCGCCTGTTGTTCAGTCTCCGCTGCAACTGCAAACAGGACCTGGCCCGCAAATTCCACACGTGATTGCGCAAAAACCGGATCGTCGCCAATAGTCGGACTGCAGTCATTTACCCCCGGAATGGAATTCACATCGAACACACCGACTACACCGGGCGATTGTGAAACAGCTTGAAGATCGGCGGAAACGATGCGCGCGCAGGCATGTGGACTCAACGCGGCCCATACGTGAAGCAGATCCCTAGGTTCCGGAATATCGTCCACATAGTAGGCTTCGCCGGTAACATGACGAACTGCGCTGTCGTGCGGCAGCGGGTGTCGGACAGTTCTTGTCAATTCCTTGTCGGGAACACAATCAAGCATGCTGCACCTGCCATAAACTAATCCGTTCGCCGCTTCGCAACTCGTGGGCAAATCGCTCAAGCAACCCTGCCGCGACAGCCGATCGATATTGGGAGCTTCCTCTGAAATCAGTGATTGGCGCGAAATCCAGATCAAGTGCCTTACGGACTTGTTCAATACCCTTCGGCTCCAAACTGTTTCCGATCAACGCTGTCTCGCAGTTTCTGGCTCTCAATGGTGTCGCTGCCATTCCGCCATAACAGACCCTTGCCGCCTGAACTCTGTTCGCCCGCACCGTCACCGAAAATGCACCACAGACTGCGGAGATGTCCTGGTGGAAACGTTTTGAAATCTTGAAGATTCTAAATATCTGTCTTTCCTGTGGTAACGGTACGTCAATTCGCTCGAGAAACTCTCCCGGTGTAAGATCCTGTTTACCATAGTCAATAAAGAAATCTTCCGCAGCGACAGTTCGGGTATTTTGCGCTGAAGTGATGAGCAATCTCGCATCCAGTGCCACCAATGCCGGCAGACTGTCACCGATTGGTGAGCCGTTGGCCACGTTGCCACCCAGAGTGGCGAGATTGCGAATCTGATCTGACCCATAGCGAATAAATAGCTCATCAAGACTGTCATAGTGCTGGGCAAGTACAGCCATCGCATCGGATATCGTCACCGCTGAACCGATTCGTATGTATCCGTCTTCGATGTCGATCCTGATCAGAGACTCAACTGCGCCGGTGTAGACTACAGTCTCAAGGTAACGTCTCTGCTTGGTCACCCAAAGACCCACATCTGTCGCACCAGCCACAATTCGGCTTTCGGGATGACTTTCGAGTATATGCGCCAAATCATCAGTTGTTCTGGGTGCGAAGTATTTCTGCCCATTTGCGTTAATTTCGACTGACGAACAGGCATCAAGTGCCGATAAGCTACCGAGAGTCTCACTTTCGCGACGATCAAATTGATCCCCGGTCGCCGACTTGAGGGCTTTACGGCAAGCCCGGACGATTGGTGCGTATCCGGTGCACCGGCAAAGATTACCGGCAAGGGCATTGTCAATCGATTGTCTGTCTGTCGGGCATTGATTGTGATACATGGCGAACATGGACATAATGAAACCAGGTGTGCAAAAACCGCACTGTGACCCGTGCTCCTCGACCATTGCCAGTTGTACCGCGTGCAACTCCCCGTCAGATGTCTTCAGATGTTCGACGGTAATCAGCTGCTGTCCGTGTAGAAAAGGCACAAACATAATGCATGAGTTGACTGCCCGGTATTGAATTTTGCCGTATGCTGACCGACCCAAAACCACGGTACAGGCACCGCAGTCACCTTCCGCGCAACCTTCCTTGGTACCAGTCATATGTTCTGTCTTGCGAAGATATTCCAGTACGGTCATGGTCGGCGGTGGATTCGACAAAGTCTGGGGTTGATCCCCGAGAAGAAACCGAATGGCGTTAACAGACTGCATCAACTGCCCCGATAGGTTGAATATCCGAAATTGGACAACAGCAACGGAACGTGGTAATGCTGACTCGCATCCGCAACATAGAAACGAATCACAATCTCATCCAAAAATTGCCGAGCTTGATAGTCAGGCTCTTTCAAGCGTAGATACTCTCCCGCCTGAAATACGCTTTCATAAGTTCCAACAGTCAGTGCGTCAGCTTCCAGCAAGGGTGAATCCACCCGCCCGTCGTCATTTGTTACGCGGGATGCCAGATGCTCCCTTTTTTCCCCGTCCAGGCGATAAAGATCAATGCGAATCCCCTTTCCAGGCTTTCCGCGCACCAAATCCAAAACATGTGTCGTCAGTTTTCCCATTCAGCCTAAGTCCCCAACTATTGATTTGATTGTGATGGCCCCGATTGACTCAACTGCGTGTACCAGGCTGCGATCAACTGACGTTCCTCCTCAGAAATTTTTGAAACATTGCCGATCGGCATGGAGCGGGTAGCGACAGAGGTAGAGAATATACGCGCCGCCATTGTTTCAATCTGACTGTCCGAATCCAGCACCACACCCCCCGGTGGGACGGTGAATCCGGGTTGAACCGGTGTAGCAGAGTGACAGACTGTGCAACGCTCATGAATGATTCCGCGTACGGTATCCGTAGTCACAGATTTTAACTCATTCGGGTTGATCATCGATTTTGGAATTGAAAGAACCACAATCACAACAAACAGCACTGAAGCGGCAATTGGCAGCCACCATTTCGATCCGGCAAGATGGCGGATATTGAAAAAATGCCGGATCAGTATTCCGACAACTCCCAGTGCGATCAGTATGAGCCAATTCCAGGAACTGCCGAACGTTGAGGGATAGTGGCTTGCAATCATCATGAAAAGTACGGGAAGCGTCAGGTAGTTGTTGTGTCTTGATCGAGTGAGTGCAGCTCGACCAAGTCCCGCGTCTCGTTCGGCACCGGTTTTCATGGCATCGACCAGTGATTTCTGCGACGGAATGATCACAGCCATGACATTCAGCACCATGATGGTTCCGATCGCTGCTCCTACGTGAATATAAGCCCCTCGCCCACTGAACAAATGGCAAAGAACAAACGCAAGAACTGCAAACCACACGAATATCAATGCGGCAAGCAGTTGCTGTCGTTCGCGAAGAAATGATCGACACATGCCGTCGTAGACAACCCACGACCCCACCAAGGTCAGCACCCCAATCAGACTTCCCTGCAACGGCGATAGGTCGTTCAAAGACGCATCCAGAAGGAATACTCTTGCGTCCAGATAAAAGATCAACACCAGCAGCGCGATACCGGTAAACAAAGTGAAGTATGCCTCCCATTTGAACCAGTGTAACTGTGGTGGCAGTCGTTGAGGTGCTACCGCATACTTCTGGACATGATAGAATCCGCCCCCATGAATCGCCCACAGATCTCCTTCGATTCCAGTGGCTTCGTCGCGACCGCGCTCAAGACGATTCTCAAGCCAGTTGAAATAAAAGGACGCGCCGATCCACGCAATTCCAACGGTCAAATGCGCCCAGCGAAGGGCCAGTTCAATCCATTCTGCAATATAACTTCCTGTCATCAATCTCGTTGCCTGTTCAAATCGATTACGGCAATCAGTCCCCAAATTTAATTTACAGTCTCCACAGTTCTTTCATTGTCGGTTGAAAGTCAAGAATTTTTCAATACAATGAAAGCCTTCGTTACGCACCGCTTAGTGTTCAGATATTGACTGACCGACGGTAGATCATCAAATTCAAAAACATTCAATATCTTAACACCATCATGTCCAACTTTTTCTCCCTGCTCCACGAACGGATCCGAAAATCAGCTGATCGTGTCTTTCTTGAGTTGGGAGATCGACCATCAATCACTTACGGCGAAGCTGATCGGATGTCCGCTCAAGTGGCCAACCGACTGGCGACATTTGGCCTGAAACCCGGCGACCGTGTAACAGCACAAGTGGAAAAGTCAACTCAAGTCGTTATTTTATATCTTGCGTGTCTGAGGTCGGGACTGGTATTTCACCCGCTGAACACGGCATACACCCTCAACGAACTTGAGCATTTCTTTGAAGACGCACAGCCATCACTGGTTGTATGCCGCCCCGGTATTGTCGATGAGGTTCGCGAACTCGCGAATCGATTCGATATAGAACATGTTGTAACACTCGATGTGAATGGTGATGGGACTCTGTGGGAACTGGTATCGAATCAGCATGATGAATTTGCCGTCACAGAACGCTCACCTGACGACACAGCCTTGTTGATTTACACTTCCGGTACGACAGGCAAGCCGAAGGGAGCGATGATCACGCACCATAATCTGTCATCCAACATTCTGGCCCTGATGGAGTTCTGGGAGTGGGAGGCACAAGACGTTATTTTGCACGTACTGCCTCTCTTTCATGTACACGGACTGTGTCCGGCCCTTCACTGTCCGATAATGGGAGGATCCAAGATACTGTTTCAATACCGGTTTTCGTTGAGCAAAACCATAAATCTGATTCCCCGCGCCACAGTCTTGATGGCGGTACCGACGGTTTATACGCGTCTGCTCTCGGATGACAGGCTGTCCAAGGAACTGTGTCGAGACATTCGAATCTTTCTATCCGGGTCGGCACCGCTTTTACCTGAGACAGCCTTTGAATTTGAACGACGTACAGGTCACCGCATCATGGAAAGATATGGCATGTCTGAAGGGCAGATGATCACATCCAATCCGTTTCGGGGTGAACGGTTGATTGGAACGGTGGGATTGGCGTTCCCCGGTATCAAGCTGCGAATTTGCGAAGAATCAGGTCAGCAACTTGATCACGGGGAAATTGGCATGTTGGAAGTTAAAGGCCCTAACGTTTTCAGTGGTTATTGGCGCAACCCCGCGGCTACGAAAAAGGCTTTTCGAAGTGATGGTTATTTCATCACCGGAGATCTCGGCACAATTGACGAAAACGGATATTTGTCGATCGTCGGCAGGGAAAGTGACCTGATTATTTCTGCGGGTTTCAATATCTATCCCAAGGAAGTGGAAGACCAGCTGAACCAGATTGCCGGTGTTGTGGATTCAGCCGTTTTCGCGGTGCCGCATCCCGATTTGGGTGAGGCAGTTTTTGCGACAGTGGTGAAAGAAAAGAATGCTACTATCACATCCCATGACATTGTTTCAACAATCAAGGAAAAACTCTCGTCATTCAAGATTCCGAAAAAAATTGAGTTCGTCGACGAACTACCGAGAAATGCAATGGGCAAGGTAGAAAAGAAACGGCTTCGAATTCGGCATCAATCAGAATTCGATATCCCTTAGCTTTAGTAAAGGCGACCTGTCGACTCAAATCTCTCTTGAATCCGGGTGGCGGATTTAATTTGTCAAATTGATTCGCTATCCAACTTTTCCATCAAGCCTGACACACCGGACAGTGACCAGCCACCGTCAACCGGTATGACAGCACCCGTAATATAGTCAGCCAGTGGTGATGAAAGGAACATGGCAGCTTTGCCGATGTCGTCGGTGTTTCCAAGTCGCTTGAGGGGAACAGACTCAGTTACGTCATTCAGAAGCTTAGCCGTAGGAGCCAATCTTCTCATGCCTTCGGTGTCCCGGATTGGACCGGGAACAATCGAATTGACGCGGACACCTTCACGGCCCCACTCCATTGCCAAGGTTCTGGTCAGCATGTCAACACCGGCTTTGGCGGCACATACATGAGATTGGAGAATCATCGGAACAAATGACTGCGGGGCAGAAATGTTGATCACTGATCCACCCGGTTTTTCAAGGTGGGGATAAGCCGCGCGCAGTACGTGGTAACTACCTAGAAGATCAATATTCATTACTGCGGCAAACCCATTTGAAGACATGTCCGCTGCGCGAGCGGGAAAATTTCCGGCTGCACCCGATACCAGAACATGACATTCTCCGAATTTCTCATTGAACATATCGAATGCTTCCGTCACTTTCGCGTAGTCTCTTACATCTGCGCTGAATCCATGTGCACAAACACCGGCCTCCTCTAAATAGCTGACGGCACGATCTATTTTTTCCTGCGATCGCCCAATTACACCGACATTGGCACCGGCGTCAGCGAAATTCCTCGCAACCCCAAGATTGATACCACTTGTTCCTCCAGCAACAATGACTGTTTTTCCGGAAAAATCGAAACCACTGGCATTCATCCGAATTCAAGTACTCGCTGATAAGTTTGTTTGGTCAGTTGAGCCAATCAGATCACACCTTTATGTCACTTTCGAAACGACTCTGCCCCCGGCTCGATGTCATCAATTGGCATTCTTTCGGTCAAGAGATGAGAGAATCATATAGATGACAGCAACAACGATTCCCCAAAGTGCCACATTGTTGATTGGATTGTCCAGAAAGACGTTGAAAGTCGAAAGTATGAAGCAACATACAATGGCGGCAATACCCAATAGAAAATTCATTTCATATCCTGGAATGGTGTTCAAATCTTTGCTGATTTTAGCAGAATCAAACAAATTGTTGGGCAAGTCCAAATTGATAAAAGTAAAATTGGCGACAGTGGAGGTTTGTTAAATATTGGTGCATGTTGGAACGGTTTTCGCGACCAGATAGTGGTGAACTGCCAGTATGTTATTGATTTGATTCTACAGAATACGATTTATGGAAATTCTTGATCTTTCGCACGAAGAAAGCAAAGAGCGACTCGAGTATCGGGTCGAAAATGGTTTTGCCTGGACGCACAGTCAGATCGACCCACATAGCTGCATCATTCCTGTCAGCGACAATGTCAAGAGCGAAATTCTGAAAGTTGCTGAGGTGATCGACGCGAATCCGCTTCCGACACTGCTGAGATGTCCCGAGCAGTTTGAAATCCCCAAAACCTTGAAACTGATGCAGGAAGTTCAAACAAGGTTGGACAATCCGCCCGGTGTTGCAGTCGTCGAAAGGATTCCGCTGGATGAGATTTCAATTGAACAGGCCATCGATATCTTCTGGATTATAGGTCAGAAAATTGGACGAAATGTCGCCCAGAAGTGGGATGGTACCATGATCTATCACGTCCGTGATACCGGTGCCGAGTACGGATACGGCGTACGCGGCTCATACACGAAGGTTGAGCTTCTTTTTCACAATGACAATGCCTTTGGTATCGCATTGCCACACTATGTTGGACTGATGTGTATTCGGCCTTCACTTGAGGGCGGGGTCAGTCGGTTCTGCAGTCTTTATTCGATTCACAATCAAATGCTGAGTAAATATCCTGCCCAGCTCAGGCGCCTTTACCGGCCAGTCCTGTGGGACCGGCAGGCGGAACATGCCGAAGGTGAACCAATTGTTGTACGAGCACCGGTTTTCCGATTCCAAAACAACCGACTCTGGACACGTGCAAATCCAAGTCTGATCAGGAAAGGCTATGACGTGGCAGGCTGCGGGATGGACAGTGAGACCTCGGATGCCGTTGACGCACTCAAGGAAGTATCAGAAGAGTCTTCTCTTTGGTTTGAGCTGCCTATCGAGCGTGGGCATTTGCAATACATCAACAATATTGATATTGCGCACTACCGCAGCGAAATCGTAGATGATCCGAACCCTTCCAAAAAGCGACATTTGGTTCGGTCATGGCATCGCGACTGCGGGCTGGTCACCTACGACGGTTGATGTATCAGCAGAGAAACCGCAACTTGAGCCCGCGGCAAAATGACCAAACTCAGTATCAATCTGAACAAAATTGCGCTGCTTAGAAACGCACGCGGTATGAATTTTCCGAGAGTGCTGGACTTCGCGGCGCTGTGCGTGGCTAACGGCGCGCACGGTCTGACAGTCCATCCTCGCCCTGATCAGCGTCACGCAACCTATGCGGATGTGACGGATCTTACCGAGTTCTGCAGCCAGTATCCTGAGGTTGAATTCAATATTGAAGGCTACCCTACAGCCGATTTTCTTGAGGTGGTCAAATCAGCCAAACCTGACCAGTGCACACTTGTTCCCGATGCGCCTGATCAGATCACTTCCGACCATGGATGGAATACGGAGGTTGAAAATCACTTTCTGCGTCCGATCATATCGGAACTCAAAGATCACGGCATCCGTACGAGTATTTTTCTCGACCCCGACTTGGATATGATTGAATCCGCCGCGGAGACTGGTGCCGACAGAATTGAGCTCTATACTGAAGAGTATGCCAGAACGTACGATAGTAATGACAACGCTGAAGTAATGGAGCAATATCGACAAACCGCGATTGCCGCGCAGAATGCGGGACTTGGTGTCAACGCGGGTCACGACCTCAATCAGAAGAATCTAGCGAGATTTCTAACCATTCCGGATGTATTGGAGGTGTCCATCGGACATGCGCTAATGGTAGAATCTCTGTTTGACGGCTTCGAACCCACTGTCCGTTCCTATATATCGATCATTCAGTCCTGCAATCGCCGATAAAAGAATCCGCGAGCATGGTCTGCTGCATTCGCCGCGCTGCTACCAAGGGGGTTCGGGTAAACTTACGACTTAAAAGTGATATCGCTTTGTCGTAGTTCTTGTTTGAGACAGTCAATGTGTTGACGAATCTGCTGGTAACCGGTTTCGGCCCTTTCGATACAGTCGAAACGAATACTTCTGAACTTATTGTTCGTGAATTACAGAACTTTCCGTTAGAAAGAGACGGATTTTGTCTGCGAACGCGAATTTTTCCGGTGATTTACGAAACGGCATCGGAAGAGATCACGGAAACGATTCTTAAAACCAGTCCTGATATCTTGATCATGATTGGGGTTTCCAAAACTGTGAAAGAGATGCGGCTGGAAAATGTTGCGCGAAATCTCGATTGCTCAGAAACTTTTGATAATCAGAATGTTACAAGGAAAAACCTTCGAATCCTTGATGATGGCCCTGATCAATATCGCATATCACTTCCATTGGACGAGTACGGTGCCATACTCAAACAGGCAGGTGTACCTGCATGTGTCTCGAACGATGCAGGAGGATTTCTGTGTAATCACTACTACTACCGTGCTTGCCATCATTTCGCAACAATGCCGGCTGATTGCGTCTGCTTATTTGTACATGTTCCACATCTGGCGAATGGTGGACATGCATCCCACCAAAATTCGAAACTGTCAATCTCAGGTGCAACAAAAGGAATTCTCTTGCTGGCACAGCATATCAAAGAGAGTATGATTTCCTTTGATACTGCGAGTTGACACAAGCTGACCGCTCCAAGTTCGGATTGAACTCTTTGCTCAATTTATTTGTCCACATTTCCAGGCAATAGTTGACTTGGTACAATTCGAGGGAGATTTACTTGACAGACACTCACCAATTCTCCCTGAATTCCCCGAAACATCCATTAAAAATTCTTATCAAAAAATTGGATCTTCGCCTGACCGATTGTCTTTTTCGCACATATATTTCGTCATCGCATAAACTCAATAACACAGTAGAAAGGGATGAACGTCTCGACATCCGAAACTTCAAGCATTGGGAACGAGTGACTATAGATTGCCTGTCCTTCAAGTGCACTCCGAGCGAGTAGGCCAATCGATTACTCATTTGACATTGAGCCGAACGATAAACTTTATTACTACTGTCGGTGACCTGAGTAAAAGTTCCGTACAGTTACTAGCAAAATCCGCGCACATGCAAATCGACCGCAATAGGCATCACCAATAGGCAGGTGTGAATTGATTAATTTTTGCACAAATTTTTCTCATTTCGGACTAGGGATCGCTCCCATTAGTTGTATGCCTGACCACAGTGATATAATGCGCTAGTAAGCAAAGTACACAATTTTTCTTATGAGGAACTAAAAATTTTGCTACGTCACCAACAATTCGCCAAAATAAATTCACTCATTTTTGGCATTTTCTACTAATTATTTTCGCTTATACGAGCATTTGGAAATAAATTCGCAAGCGCATGGATATACGTGAGCATCTTTCAAGTGCGCACCTGATCGCATAATCGGCTACAGCACCACCACAATTCTTGTATCTATGCGACCTAATTGAACGCGGTGGATGTTGTAATTCCATACATACGAAAGCCAAGCGATGATTGCGCCGATAATCGCCAACATACATCTTATGTGTCTGCGAATGTTTAAGGACAGAGCGCGATGAGCGATGTAGTACTATCGGACGATTATCTGGAGTCTCATCGAACGAAACCTAAAAAAGTAAAACGACTCGCAAAACGTTGGATTCAGAAACCTGGTCGGCATAAACAGAAGAATCACATAGTTGAGGCTGAAGATGGATCTACTTATAACATCTACGTCAGGCAGAATATGGACGATATTCAGGACTTTTCTTGTGGGTTGGTGTTGACTAAACCCAAGTTCCAGCCGATTTCGGCCTGAAATGGTATGTTAACGGTTGATTTTAAACAACTTTCGATCAATTTTTTTGTGTCCTGTCCTGCCCATGTAACAGTATCGTATTATGCAAGATTGACCTGCATGCATTAAACACCTGACCTATAATACAAGTCATGTATGTTGAAACCGTCAAGAACCGCAACTCGCCGCCCGCCATCCTGGTGAGGGAATCCTACTGGGAAGACGGAAAAACCAGGAAGAGAACCCTCGCCAACCTGTCGAAACTGCCGCCGTCGGTGATCGCGGTGGTCCGCGCCGAACTCAAAAAATGCTCCGGCGCCATGCCCGAGAACTTCGACATCGTGCGCACTGTCCCCCATGGCCACGTCGCCGCAGTGCTCGGCACCATCCGCAATCTCGGCCTGGACAAGATGATCGCCGCCAAACCGTCGCCGAGGCGACAGCTGTGTCTGGCCATGATCGCCGCCCGCATCATCGACCCGCGTTCGAAACTCGCCACCTGCCGCGGCCTTTCCCAGGCGACGGTGACCGACACCCTGGGCGAGTGTCTGGGGGTGACCGATGCCGATGCCAATGCGCTGTATGACGCCATGGACTGGCTGGAGGAGCGTCAGGACCGGATCGAGCGAAAGCTGGCTGCCAGACATCTGGCGGAGGGTTCGCTGGTGATGTATGACCTGACCTCGACCTGGGTGTGCGGGGAGCATTGCGAGCTGGCCGAATACGGGCACTCGCGGGACCGGAAAAAGGGTACGAAGCAGATCGGGTTCGGTCTGCTGTGCGATATCGAGGGGCGGCCGGTGGCGATCGAGGCGTTTGCCGGCAACACGTCCAATCCGGACACGGTGATCGCGCAGGTGAACACACTGAAGCGGCGCTTCGGACTGTCGGAGATTGTGATGGTGGGCGACCGCGGGATGCAACTGCCGGCGACGCGCATCGAGGCGGATCTCAGACCGGCGCAGTATGACTGGATCACCACGCTGAAGTCGGGTGCCATCCGAAAGCTGGTGGACGACGGGGCGCTGCAGCCGAGCCTGTTCGACGAGCGCGACCTGGGGGAGATCCGCTGTGAGGCGCTGTATCCCGGCGAGCGGCTGGTGGTGTGCCGCAATCCGCTGCTGGCGGAGAAAAGGAAAAACCGGCGCTCGGAGCTGCTGCAGGCGACCGAAGCGTTGCTGGATGGCATTGTCGAGGCCACCGGACGGCCGAAGTACCGGCTGAAAAAACTCGACGCCATTCATCGGCGGGTGACGCGGGCGCTTGACAAACATAAGGTGGGCAAGCACTTCGAGGTGGAGGTGGATGTCGGGTCATTCCGCTACCGGAGAAATCAGAAGAGCATCGAGCGGGAGGCGGCGCTGGACGGTTTCTACGTGATCCGCACCAGTGTCGCCGAGGACCGGCTGGATACCGCTTCGGTGGTGGACAGCTACAAGCGACTGTCCAAGGTCGAGCGGGCGTTCCGCAGCATGAAGACAGTGGACCTGAAGGTGCGGCCGATCCATCACCGTCGGGAACATCGGGTGCGGGCTCATCTGTTGCTGTGCATGCTGGCCTACCATGTCGAGTTCGAGATGCGGAAGAGACTGGCACCGCTGCTGTTCGACGATGAGCGGCCGCATCGGCTGACGGTCACACCGGCCAGGAAATCACCGTCCGCCCGCCGCAAGGCGAGGACCGGACTCACCGACCGGGGCGAGCCGGTGCACAGCTTCCAGACGCTGATAAATGACCTGGCAACGGTGGGGCGCAACCGGATCCGGCCGCTGAAGATGAAAAAGGCCGAATACTGGATGGTCACCCAGCCCACCGGTTATCAGCAAAAGGCGTTCGATCTTCTCGATGTGACCGTGAAAAACATCTGATCCTGCCCAGTAGCGGGAAACCCGATTTTCTGAAATTATCAGTCAGAACAGGCACCTATGCTGACTTGGCCGCTGGAACTTCGGACTAAAAGGGGAGGGAAGCCAATAAGCTTGGTTCGATATAACGGGTCGAGTCACGTACATGGTGAGATACGCTACGATTATCATATTCATCAGGCTGCTGCAAATGCGGTAGAATCCGGTAGGAAAATTGACAGTCATGCTAACCAAACTGACCGATACAAAACCGTGGAAGGGGCACTAGCTTGTTTGATCGAAGATTGTCAAGTAAGTGGAATTGACGCAAAGCACGATGGGCAGGATTTATTGGATTTATTCGATGGCACTTGATTATTCTCGACTGAAAGATCTACTATGCGACCGACTGTGCACACAAGTTCGCATTCATCGACGTAACGACGGTGTTCTCGTATTGGAATCGCCATTTAGTTTTCCCGATGGAGATCAATATTCCGTCTATCTTTCCGAATCGCCTACAGGTAGTATCAGGCTTAGTGATCGCGGTCACACGATGATGCATATTAGTTATGAACACGACGTAGATGCATTCTACCGTGGCACGCGAGCGGCTCTACGCGAACAGATCGTTCGAGAATACGGTATCGAAGAAAACGACGGTGTGTTTTCTCTAGAGACTTCACCAGATCAGATTGCTTTCGCACTTTTCAAACTCGGCCAAGCGTTAACAAAAATTTACGACCTAACTTTCCTGAGCCGCGAACAGGTGACTTCAACATTTTACGAAGACTTAAAAAATGTGATGTTCACCTTATTGAACGAAGAGAGTATCGATAGAAATTACGTTTCGCCCGAAGTGCCAGACAGCGAATTCTATCCTGTAGATTACCATTTTAGAGGAGGAACAGGGCAACACATTTTCCTCTACGGTGTTCCCGACCGGGACAAAGCTCGACTAACTACTATAACTCTGTATCACTTCCTGCGTAGCAAGCTGAATTTCGAATCAGTAATTGTATTTAATGATCAACGAAACATTCCGTGGCGCGACCTAGCTCGACTCACCAACGTAGCAGGAACAGCTGTAGCTTCGTTGGACGCGGAAGATGACCTCCGTAGAAAAATCGATCGGTTAGCAGCTTGATTTTCCTTTATGGAACAAATCAACTAAACTCGCGAGTTCCTAGTTCTATTTCAAACTTTCCCTAGTCCGAACCGAAGTTGGGCGTTCCCACCTGCGAGCAAGCGCATTATTCATCGATTTCAGCCAACATCCGCCTCGCTTCTTCATCAAGCAGACGTTCATAAGCATTCCTCGGTGTGACTTCGAGTGCGCGCGTTAGTGTCTCGCGAGCCTGCTCACGGTTCTTTCTCTTGTTCTGTATCAACAGACCTCGGCCATAGTCAAAAAGCACCCCTTTTGACTCCGGGGCTAACTTCAGGGCAGTCTCAAAATGTTTTGCACCGGTCTTCTTGGATGCACCAAGCGTCGCGCGAGCCAGAAATCCGGCTTTGTCGATAGCTTCCCAATGCCAGCTCGCCAGACTCGTATGAGCCTTGGGTAAGTCCGGGTCGAGTGCGATTGCCGCTTCGAACTCGTCGCGGATCCGTTCACCGTAACCCTGGCGCAAGGCTTCCACGGTACTGACAGTCTGAGCATAACGTCCCATCGCCTGTCCCCAGCGCAAGTGAGCCAACCCGCTGTCGAAATCAAGGTTGACCGCCTTCTCCCCCAGTTCCATAGCACGTACGAAAAGTTTCTGCTTAGCCTGATCTTCGGCGACGTAATAGCCATATATCACCAAAGATGCAGTTGCCAAGGTCAATGCCTCGGCGGTATCGAGTGCTTCGGCTATCTCAACTGCTTCAAGAAAGCGACCATCATCGAATGCTACTCGGGCAGATTCAATCGAATCCGCTGAGACTGTCACCGATGTAAATAAGACAGCAAAAAACATCCACGCGAGCAACTGAGTTTTACATTCCATTTCCACCCCTCCCCGATAAAATTCCGCTTCTATACAATCGCTACCCGACGCTCAACCTTGCGTTACAGAAGGCTATTGTCGTTCAAATGCCACAACATTCTGTACTTGCTCACCCAATCCATCAACTCCAAGTCTCATTCTGTTCCCGTCTCTCAGATACACTGGAGGTTTGAGACCAAACCCAACTCCAGAAGGAGTTCCTGTAAGCAACAAGTCCCCCGGCATCAGCGTCATATAGCGGCTTACATAACTGACCAGATGCCTCACACTGAATATCATGTCGTCCGTTGATCCGTCCTGGTATCTTTTACCGTCAACTTCCAGCCACAACCCGAGTCTTTGAGGATCGGGTATCTCATCACTGGTCACAAGATATGGACCCACCGGACAGAATGTATCGGCGCTCTTCCCTTTGACCCACTGACCTGTACCTTCAATCTGGAAAGCTCTCTCGGATACATCGTTCGCTATGCAATAACCAGCGACATGGTCAAGTGCATCAGCTTCCTCGACATAACTGGCACGAGTCCCGATTACCGCCGTCAGTTCAACTTCCCAATCTGACTTGACGCTGTCTCTAGGGAGCATTACGTCGTCGTTCGGACCACTAAGTGAAGTGTTTGCCTTCATAAAAATTATTGGCTCCTCGGGAATTGCGAGACCTGCTTCCTGAGCGTGAAGTCGATAGTTGAGCCCGATGCACACCAGTTTACCAATGCTGCTGACAGGTGGGCCAATTCTCTCTGAATCGGACACAATCGGTAAAGCACCTGTATCCAAGGCCGCTAATATTTTCAGGTTATCAGGTGATAATGTTTCCGGTCCAATATCTGTGATTTGACCGGATAAATCACGCAATTTTCCATCGGAATCCAAAATTGCCGGTTTTTCTTTCCCGTGCTCACCGTAACGCGCCAGTTTCATATCTTTGCAGTCTCCATATATATTGATTGCCAGAATCTTTTTGTTTTGACCGTAGTTGATAACCGTCAGTCGTTTCCTATTGTACGAGACATTTGAACTGACTTCGATTTGTATCAGGAAACGATCTATTCACGAATCGCCGATGTGAAATTTATGAATAACCGTGTCTTGGGCTATCAATGTTGGAAGGAACTTGGTGGTAGCCAACCTTAAAATGCAGCAACATATAATCGACTGAAACACCTCATCAATCGAACCGAATTCGGTTTGGGAGAATATGTCAAAAATGAACAAACCACGCGCAAGAGACCTTGGTCTTAATTTCTCGGGTACTACAGGAAAATATAACAGTTTGACAGATGTAGATGGTGTACTGGTAGGACACTGCACTCTGATTCAGGATGATCCGAAGAGTAACCAAAAGCCGATTCGCACCGGTGTGACGGCAATTCTGCCATTCGGATTTGACAATATTCCTCGACCGGTGTGGGCCGGACACTTCAGTTTGAACGGAAACGGTGAGATGACCGGTACACATTGGATAAATGACGGCGGTTATTTTTTTGGCCCTATCTGTATCACGAATACTCACTCTGTCGGCATGGTACATCATGCCGCAACCAAGTGGATGATCAATAAATATTCGAATAACTTCAATGGGAAATACGTATGGGCAATGCCAGTGGTGGCAGAAACTTACGACGGCGTATTGAATGACATAAACGGGCAACATGTTCGTGAAAAACATGTATTTGAGGCATTGAACAATGCAAAATCAAATTCACCGGAAGAAGGCAATGTCGGCGGTGGAACCGGTATGGTTTGCTACGAATTCAAAGGTGGTGTTGGCACGGCTTCCCGAATTGTCGAAGTTGGGGGTTCAATGTATACCGTCGCTGCGCACGTTCAAGCCAATCATGGAATTCGCGACTGGCTCACTGTGTTGGGTGTGCCCGTAGGCAAGGAATTGAGTGAAGACCGTATGCTGGAGCGAGAATCAGGTTCCGTCATCGTTATTCTAGCAACCGATGCACCGTTGTCGTCAATGTATCTTCGCAATTTGGCGCGTCGAGCGACATTGGGTATAGCCAGAAATGGAACTCCTGGTGGGGACAGTTCGGGAGATATGTTTCTCGCATTCAGCACTGCAAATAAACAGAAACTTCCTGAACTCTCGCCAGTACAGCAAAAATTTGAATGTCTGAACGGAGAATGGATGGACCCAATTTATCTTGGAGCGGTCGAAGCCACAGAAGAAGCTGTAATCAACGCCCTCGTCGCGGGTCAATCCATGACAACCGTCGAGCCTCCTGGCAAAACATGCAGGGCAATCAACCATCAGCAACTGTGCGATGTCATGCGAAAATACCGGAGGTTGAGGAACTAGCGACCAAGTGAACAATTTTTACAGAACTTTCGACACAATTCATCAGAATACGTGCTTGAAACTAGCGATTCACAAACGAATTTGTATATTTCGGAATTTCGATTAATGATCTCGCGGTAGTGAGAACTGCTATAAAAAGAAAGTTGGCATTTTAGAAACACGAGACAAGCATAATTGCGCTGTTCCCTCGTACAAGTTTCAGTAATTGCGGAATTCACTCGCGAAGGTACTTAAGAGCAAACGGGAGACGGGACTATACAACCCGCCGATAGTTTTGTGGGAGACGACCATGAGTATTTCTATTCATATGGACAAACATCGTATGACAGCTGTGTGGCAGTTGGTTACGCTTGATTCCTGCATTCGAGAGAATTTTCGAGTTCATTGCAAATTCAAGACCAGCCACCTAAGAACTCTGACGCTTACGACGCTGCTCGCTGTTGCAATCAGTATGGTGACGACTTATGCCATCGCCTCACCGCTCACGCTCACCTTGGTGCACGTAAACGACTGGGACCAGATGAAAGAGGTAAGAGGCGCCGGCGGCTCCGCCAAGATTGCCACAGCAGTTGCCGAAGAGCGTTCCCGTGCGGAAGCCGAAGGCGGTACTGCGTTGATCACATTCGGTGGTGACATGATTTCTCCATCTGTATTCTCGGGAATTGACCAAGGCGCACACATGATTGCTCTCGCCAACACCATCGGATTTGACGTGGCTGTCGTCGGCAATCATGAGTTCGACTTCGGCTCTGAAGTGCTACAGGAACGACTCGCAGAATCCAAAACGATTTGGCTTGCAAGCAACGTTGACTTCAAAGGTGAGAGTTTTCCCGGCGCTCTCAACCGGTGGATGGTTGAACAGGGTGACTACCGAATCGGTTTTATAGGTCTGGTTACATCGGAAACACCGGTAATCTCTTCGCCTGGTCCCGATACAACTTTCAGACCAGTGCTGGAGGCAGGCGCTCTTCATGCACAAGCACTTAAGGACGACGGTGCGGACATCGTCATCGCGCTGACCCATCAAGGACTCAAACACGACCGAGAATTGTTGCGGGAAGTAAAGACAATCGACATCGTACTCGGCGGTCACGACCACCTGCTCCTCGCCCTCCATGACAAGAATCAGGTTGTGATGAAAGCCGGTTCTCAAGGCCGCCATATCGGTATTCTAACTTTGGAGATCGATCGCATCACGAATCGCCACGGTGCGCAGATTGTAGTTTGGACTCCAAGCTTCCGCCTTCGCTCCACCCACGATGTTGAGGGAGACGCCACGCTCGCGGCCATGGTCAGCGCCTACCAGGCCCAGCTCAACGACACCCTCAATGTGCGGATCGGTGAGACTGCGACCGAAATCGATACCCAACGCTCAGCGAATTCAGTCACGGATATCGCATTCGGCAACATGGTTGCCGACAGCATGCGGCTCGCGACCGGAACTGACATTGCCCTCACCAACAGCGGCTCCATACGAGGCGACACGATGTACCCACCGGGTACCCAGATCACACGAAAGATGATATTGACCGAACTTCCTTTCGACAACACAATCGTGGTACTTCGCCTAACGGGTTCCCAAGTTCGAGAAGCTCTTGAGACTGGTGTCAGTCAGGTAGGGGAACACTCCGGTCCATTCCCTCAAGTCTCCGGATTGGAATTCTCCTTCGACTCAAGTAAGCCCGCAGGTGAACGGGTTGTCAGTGTTTCAGTAGGCGGTGCGCCACTGGAGGACGACAAATCCTACACACTCACCACCAACGAATTTCTGGCAAGAGGAGGTGACAGGTATAATGTATTCACCCAGGGTGAGGTGTTGCTTGATGCCGCTTCCGGTCCCCTACTGACGAATGTACTGATTGACTACATCATCGCAGCTGGCACAGTCGCGCCGGTATCAGACGGGCGAATCGCGCCGGTCGATTGATGTGTTTGCACTCCGGATCTGGCGCCACATAATTTCTGGTGTCACAGGCATCTGGATGTCAGTGATGCCAAGCGGTTTCAATGCATCTGTAATCGCGTTCATGACAGCGGCGGGTGCACCCATTGTTCCAATTTCTCCGACACCCTTCACACCCAATGGATTCTCATCGGTTTCAACAGCATTCCAAGATGTCTCAAACTCAGGTACTTCATCGGCTCGTAGTATCGCATAGTCCATGAAGCTGCCGGTCAACAACTGCCCTGTATCAGGTTCGTAAACCACTCTTTCGGAAACCGCATGCCCGATACCCTGTACGATACCCCCATGCACCTGCCCTTCCGCGATCACGGGATTGACTAATTTCCCAGGATCACTCACCGCGATGTAACGTTCGATTGTTACCATTCCGGTTTCCGGGTCGACTTCCACCTCACAGGCATGACAACCGCTGGCGAACATACCGACTTGCGAGAAATGCTCATGTGACCCCGACAGCAAATCACCACGAGCGACTACTTTTTTCGCAATCTCAAATAATCCGACGCGGCGATCCGTACCCGATACAAAAAATCGACCCGCCGCATACTCCACATCTTGTTCTGATACTTCCAAATGCTCGGCGGCATATTCGCGCCCCTTTTCCAGCACTTTCTCTGTCGCGTAGAACATGGCGGCACCACCGAATCTGAGCGAACGTGATGCATGGGTTCCCGACCCCGTTTTGACAATGTCGGTATCACCATCGACAATCTGCACCCGTTCAACCGGGATTTGCAGCTGGCTTGACAGAACCTGCGCGAAAGCAGTTTCGTGACCAGTTCCGATTGATTTCGTACCGAGATAGGCGCACACGAGTTCCCCATCTATCTGAATTTCGGCGAATTCATTTGGTGACCCACCGACACTATCGACAAAAGCAGAAAATCCGATACCTCGGTATTTCCCTGCTCCTCGAGAGGATTCATGTCTCTGAAGATATTCGTTCTGGTCGATATGCGCCAATAATTTGCTGAAATTACCGGCAAAATCGCTCGACGAGTATACAGCGCCCGTCGCCGTCGTCCACGGCATGTCCTCAGTCTTGATCAGATTATTGCGTCTGAAACTCAGACGATTGACAGACAGCCTTCTGGCAGCCTCATCAACAGCACGTTCGATCGCGTACGAAACTTCCGCGCGGGCGACGCCTCGAAATGCACCAATCGATGCTGTATTGGAAAATACAGCCTGTAACCGATAATGCGCAGCCGGGATCCTGTACACCCCGCAGGCCATCAGGTTCATGTAATTCGCATACAACCACATCGAGCGCGGCTGGATGTATGCACCAACACGCCAGACACTCGAAATCCGAATAGCAGTCATGTCGCCGACCGAATCCACTGCAAGACTGACCTCCATTTTATGGTCGCGCGACTGAACATCAGTGCTGAAACACTCAGCACGGTCGGGCACCCATCTCACCGGATCGCCAGTATTCCGCGCGAGCCAACCAACAACAGCAAATTCAGGGTAAGGCGAAGTGCGCGCACCGAATCCTCCACCTGTATCGAGTGATACAACGCGAACCTCATTCTCCGATACATTCAACATCTCTGCGATTCCGCGCTGATGCCAGTGTGGCGACTGACTGCCACAGTAGATTTCGAACCGATCGCGATCCTTATCGAACCGACCAATGACTGTACGCGGTTCCATGTAGACCGGGGTATGCCTCGGAAATTCCACTTCAACGGTTATGACGTCCGCGGCACGGTCAAAAGCCTCTTCCACCTTGGCACTATCACCATTTTCGTGATCGGTACAAAGGTTGCTGCCGAGCTCATCCCATACCAATGACGCATCATCCGCCAATGCTTCCGCAACGTCTGTTATTGCCGGTAGTGGTTCATATTCGATTTCAATCTGTTCGGCGGCCTCCTGCGCCTGGATCACACTCTCTGCAGCCACTACTGCAACAGCTTCTCCAACAAACCGTACTTTGTTTCTGGCAAGCGGCCATCTGCGAACATCCGGCAGTTCACTGCCATCCTTGTTCGAAATCGGAAAATCCGGACTGCGGGTCAGCGGATTGATCGGTTGAAGGCCCGATTTTGCCAGTGTTTCGCCGTTTGCGACAGCTCTTACACCCGGCATCTTGGCCGCAACACTCATATCAACCGACTCGATATGCGCATGGGCGTGTGGACTTCTGACAAAAACTGCGTGGAGTTGTCCGTCAAATTCAAGATCGTCCGTAAAGCAACCAGAACCGGTCAGCAAGCGCCGATCCTCAACGCGCAACAGCGGTTCACCGATCAGATTTTTCAATTTTAATGGATAGTCAACTATCAAATTTCGGATACTGTCGTTTCAGTTTAATGCATGCATTCTCAATGGTGAACTACCAGTCTACTTTAGCATCGGCCTGGTTCCAATCCGTCAACCAAGCCGCGACCTGTTCCGCTATTACTAGCATTGAGTCAATTCTGCGATTCAGACACTAGCGTACCATAACACCGATCTCAACCTCAGCAACATTGAGCCAACTGCCAAGTTTCAGCGTGTGCACAAATTGCATAATATACGCTTATCAGGAGAACAGGCGTTTCGCAGCAAGAAGACGGCGGATATCAAGGCGCGGCCGATCCATCATCCTCGGGCAAATGAGGTGCGATCTGACCAATTGCTGTGTATGCTGGCTTCCATGTCGAATTCGAGATGCGCAGGTGACTAGTACCGCTGCTGTTCGATGACGAGCAGACCCGGTAACTGACGGTCAACCCAGCCCGGACATCGCTGATCGTGTTTCGCAAGTCAAAGACTGAGCTCTCCGTCCGGATTGAGCCGACGCACAGTTTCCGGAACTACTGGTAAATGTCGCTTGATATAGAAGCGGAGAACAATCACAAAATAAAGAATTCATATTCAATGTGATAGGTGAAGTCGAAGCCAATTGCAAAAATACCGGCGGTACCAAACTGAGACGTGCCGGATGATATTCAGAGGTGATTATCGCGGTGTACCGCATTAAGTGGATACTGCACGACTGATGGGTATCCGTCACAATGTGTGATATCGAACCATCTGAATAGTTTTGCAGCCGGTAGAATAGCTTTTCGACCTGAATGCTAGAATTCTCGGCAATTCATCTCAAGTTCCCAAAGAATTCTATTGGTCTTTTACGGCAGATCACGAAGATCTCAACGTTAAAATTAGCACTTGACATTTCATAAATATATATCATAATATTATATATTCATATATTCATAATTTAGAGAGGTACATTTATGCCCAATATAGTGATTGAAAACTCAACTTTCGAGCGACTTCAGAAGTATGCGAAGCCACTCGTGGATACACCGGATATGGTAATCAACCGAGCGTTAGATGCGCTGGGAAATCGTGAACCACGTATCACTCATGTAGACAATCCACAAATTGGAGTGCGTTCCGTAGATTTAAATGCATTACCAAGTTTAAAACACACCAAAATTTTGGAGGCTTTAATCGACGGAGAACTCATAGATAGACCAAAGTGGAACCCACTTGTAGATAGAATTGTGATACGTGCGATGAGACAACTTCAGGATATTAATGAACTCCGGAAAATTTGCACTGCAAACATGGTTCGAGGCTGGAAGGATGACGAAGGGTATCGCTACCTCACGGAAATAGACGTTTCAATTCAAGGGTTGTCCGCTAACGACGCTGGCAGGGCACTAGTAGTCGTCGCGCAAAGTTTGCAAATTGAACTTCACATAACTTTCATTTGGCGTAACAGAAAAGATGCAGCATACCCTGGTGAAAAAGCATTATTGGCTGTACCCAACAAATCGTAAGGAAATGTGACTGATCTTTCTGATTAACGCACCATTCGAAGACTACTTTGGTACATAGTTTTGATTTTGACTCTAATTCGTATTGCTTACGTATGCTTGTTCATTTTCGCTGCATATCATTTCCTACTCCCGGATAGTTGGGGTTGGATCGAACATGAGAATTTAGAGGTAATTTACCTCATCGTATTGACTGGTGTAGTAATTCGTATTTATTGGTATTGGATGCGGGGTAATTGAATTTTGTATTGTTTAGTTACTATCCGCTAAACGGTGAGATAAGGAGAGCAATAAACATCAAACGTATTCAATTGGTCTAATTTACGATTTCAATAAAACATTGTATTCATGTCTAAAATTCTACAACATGCAAAAAATTTCAATACATATTTGGGCAAAGCAGGTTGCTTTGTGGGCTATAGGAGTGATTTCAGACTACCACTTCGGCCTTCCTGTCTGGGTATGGTATTCAATTCTCTTAGTTTCGCTGTGGATTGCGTTTACTACTCGACCCAGAAAGCAAAATCATTCATCAAACTATAAACAGTCCGAACTAGTGAATCAACCGTCCGTCGATGCAAACACGTTAATTGAAATTGAAAGAATCAAGTCAGAAAATAAAATCGAAGTTCTCGAAACTGTACTTCCATTTTTACCATTTATACTAATCGTGCTAGTTTTTGCTCTAACACAAATATTTGGAAAATAAACAATATACCTCTTTACTTGAGTCAGGACGGCGACACTGAAATTTGAATAGTTTCCAGCTAAATCGATTAAATTTCTAGAAAATACTTGAGACTTTTTCCTTGATGATGGCGTCATCTTCATAGCGATGTCAGGGGCTTGTAAAGAAAATTCAGAAATGAAACAGAAAGCGATCAGTTATCTCGAATGAGCCCGGAAGCACTCCACCGGCAAAACATCTATTGCACTTTTCAAACAGGATCGTTGATGTGGTGACAGTTTTAGCTATCCAAAATGGGGATACAAAAAGTCAGACTTACCGTATCAAGCGCCGTGCACTGTGCAAATACAGACTCTATGACATTTGCGATCGCCGAAACCACGTTCAACTACAGCAAAGAGCCGCTGATAAAGTGGTTCGCCACTATCGACCTGATCGATGCCGGTAAAGGTGGTGTATTGGGCACCTCGACTGGCTAAAATGATCGGTGTGCAGTGGAGGTCCGCGTGGCTGATGTTTAAAAAACTCAGAGCTACAATGGCCGGACGTGACGGTCGCTATCTTCTTGATGGGCTGATTGAACTCAATAACGCAAATGAAGGACAGAAACATCCGCCAAAGCGTAGTCGCGGAGCCAAGAGGCAGAAACCAGTGTTGTTTGCTGTGCTGAGCGACTGCAATGTGTTCATGTCACCAAACCTTTGGCCGGACGACGGATCTCGAAGGTGACCGAAGGTCGACTGGGCTGAGTTTCTCAACGACGTTGCGAAGCGCAAAGAGTCGGCAAGAAAAATCACGCTGGTGATTGACAACCTGAACACACATCAGCCGGGTGCCCTGTACGAGGTCTATCCGCAACAGCAGGCTAAGGTCCAGTGGAACCGGTTCGAGTTTGTCTACACACCGAAGCACGGCAACTGGCTGAAGATTGCGGAACCAAGATCAGCGTGATGGTGAACCAGTGTTTGAACCGACACATCGGGAAGATCGAGGAGGTCAGTCAGGAGGTGGCGGCTTGGCAGGCCGACCTGGATCGTCTTGAGGTGAGGATAGACTTGAAGTTCACGACCGATGATGCACGAATCAGGTTGAAACGCCTTTACCTGAGATTAGTCGCATGACTAGTGTCGTAACTTATGTGTAGTGTCGTAAAAGTATAATGTGGTTTTGTTGATGATTTCATGCAGCGGGGCCATTTGGATGGAGAGATATGTCGTAACGCTCACACAGTCGGAACGGGAGGAGTTGACGGAGATCACCCGCAAGGGATCGTGCAAGGCACAGAAGGTGGTCAATGCGCTGATTCTGCTCAACTGCGACCAGGGCGAGTTCAATCTACAGGCAAAGACCGGGGAGACGATAGCCGATGTGTTGCAGATCAGCCAGCGCAAGGTGGATCGGGTGAAGCGGCGTTTTGTCGAGGAGGGTTTTGAGATATCGCTGGGCGGCCGTCAGGGTCGTCGTGAACATTACGAGCGCAAGGCGGACGGCGAGGTGGAGGCACGTCTGGTGGCGCTGTGTTGCAGTGAGCCGCCGGCGGGTCATTCGCAATGGACGTTGCGGCTTTTGGCCGACCGGCTGGTGGAGCTGGAGGTGGTCGACAGCATTTCCCACGAGACGGTGAGGCGGGTGTTAAAAAAAACGAGCTCAAGCCGTGGCGGCGCAAGGAATGGGTGATTCCGCCGAAAGACAATGCGGCGTTTGTGGCGGCGATGGAGCGGGTGCTGGATGTCTACCGTCGTCCGTACGATGCGGACCATCCGGTGGTGTGCATGGATGAGACACCGCGTCAGCTGATCGGTGAGACGTGCATTCCGATTGCGGCGAAACCGGGACAGCCGGCCCGGCATGACTACGAGTATCGGCGCAACGGCACCTGCAATGTGTTCATGGCCACCGAGCCCTTGGCCGGCAGGCGGTTGACAAAGGTGACCGAACGGCGCGCGAAGGTGGACTGGGCTGAGTTTCTCAACGACATTGCGCAACGCTATGAGTCGGCGAGGAAAATCACGCTGGTGATGGACAACCTGAACACGCATCAGCCGGGAGCCCTGTATGAGGTGTATCCGCCGGAGCGGGCCAAGGCTTTGTGGGACCGGTTCGAGTTTGTCTACACGCCGAAACACGGCAGCTGGCTGAACATGGCGGAGATCGAGATCAACGTGATGGTGAACCAGTGTCTGAACCGTCGAATCGAAACGATCGGGGAGGTCAGTCGGGAAGTGTCGGCCTGGCAGGCAGGCCGGGATCGTCTTCAGGCGAGGATAGACTGGCAGTTCACGACCGATGACGCACGCGTCAGGCTGAAACGCCTTTACCCGACATTAGTCGAGTGACTGGACACTAGGCACCAGCCAGATATGTTGGCGGCAAGTATGTCAAGTCAATCCGACTTCAATAATTCTTCCACTTTTGCCATCAGAGTCGGATCCTGTCTCGCGTGGGCAATATTCGCGGCGATATAACCGGCCTTGCTTCCGCAGTCATATCGCGTACCCTTGAACTTCAATGCATGAACGGGTTCTTCGGAAGCAATTGAATTGATAGCGTCAGTCAACTGGATTTCACCGCCATAACCAGCCTTGATTTTTATGAGGTGTGAAAATAGATTCCTGGACAATACATAACGTCCGATTGCAGCGAGATTGGACGGCGCATCTTCAAGCTTTGGTTTTTCCACGACACCGTTAACTTTATAGACGCTACCAGAAGATTCGGCAGAATTGATGACACCGTAATTACAGATTTTGTCGCTGTCTATCTGTTCAACAGCCAACACAGAAGTTTCGACTTCATTGTGTAACTCAACTATCTGCTGCAGGCAAGGTTTGTCCCACAAAATCAGATCATCCGGCAAAAGGACGGCAAAAAAATCTTCATTAATCACATCCTGCGCACAGAGCACAGCATGACCCAGACCCAACGGTTTGTCCTGGATCACATAGAAAATGCTGTCCGGATTCAGCGTGTTATCTTGTACAAACCTCAATTCATTGTGTTTACCTTTCTGCTCAAGAACTTTCTCTAAATCCGGTTGCTTGGAAAAGTGTTTGATAACTAAATCGTTCTGTGCTGAAACGACAAAGACAAATCGCTCAATTCCTGCAGATCGCGCTTCGTGAACAGCATACTCAATCAGCGGACGATCCACGACCGGAAGCATTTCCTTTGTGATCGCCTTGGTTGCCGGTAAAAACCTAGTGCCGAGCCCCGCAATGGGAAATACTACAGTGCGAACAGATCCTTTCATCAGTCGGGCCGATACTTTGATTGAAGGGAATTTTCGTATTGAATCGTCATGGTTCCTAATCTATTGATAAAATACCCGTTGATTTTGCTTCACAAACCTAAAGCAACAAATTTATAGCATTTGAATTCATCATATGCTTGAATTATCCAAATTTAACCCGATCTAAGTTGAAAATTCATTGTAAATATTGGAGTTCTTTCAGATGACGGAAGATCAAGTTAACGATAAGATTTCTTTTCAGGCGGAAGTTCAGCAACTGCTGCATCTGGTTGTCCATTCACTGTACTCAGAGCGCGAGGTATTTTTACGGGAGTTGATCTCAAACGCTTCCGACGCATGTGGCCGCCATAATTTCGAATCTCTCACCGAGTCGAATCTTCGCGAGCAAGAGCAGGATTATTCGATTGAAGTGGAAGTCAACAAGCGACACAAAACCATCAAGATCCGAGACAATGGAATAGGCATGACCAGCGATGAGGTAGTCGAAAACATCGGCACCATCGCTCGGTCAGGAACCAAGAAGTTCATGGAAGCGATGTCAGGCGACCAAACTGACGACAGTAACCTGATCGGTCAATTCGGCGTCGGATTTTATTCTGCATTCATGATCGCTGAAAACGTTGAGATACATACTCGTAAGGCCGGACAACCTAAAGAAAAAGGTGTGAACTGGAAGTCCGACGGAGTTAGCGGCTATTCCATTGAAGACGAAACTATCGAAAATCACGGAACTGAGGTTATCCTCACCCTACGCAAAGATGCCAAGGAATTCCTCGATGTTGACAAAATTAGGGGAATCATAAAAAAATACTCTGATCATGTATCTTTACCGATTCGCCTCCGTAACGCACCGACCGCAAAGAAAGAAGAGGAATGGGAACTCGCGAATTCAGGGTCTGCTCTATGGACCCGTGCCAGGAAGGACATATCGGATGAGGAATATGACAATTTCTACACGACTCTGTCATACGACCACGAAAAGCCGCTCCTAAGACTTCACAATCGGGTTGAGGGTCGACTCGAATATTCGGCGTTACTCTTCATACCATCCCATGCACCATATGATCTTTGGGATGTCGACCGGCGGCGAGGTGTGAAACTGTACGTACGGCGGGTCTTTATCATGGATGACACGGAAAATCTTCTGCCCTCTTATTTTCGGTTTGTGCGCGGGATTATCGATTCTGATGACCTGCCATTGAATGTGTCTCGCGAATTTCTGCAAAAGAACAAGCAGATAGAACGTATACAGTCCGGCATCGTCAAGAGGCTTCTCAACGAACTCAAGCGTCTGGCTGGAAAGGATTCCGAGAAATATCAACAATTCTGGGAACAGTTCGGAAAAGTCTTCAAGGAAGGCGTCACCGAAGATGCGGATAACAGGAAAACAATCGCGCAGTTACTTCGATTCTCAACGACACAGACTGAGGGTTCGGATCAGACCGCCTCTCTGCAGGATTACGTTGATCGAATGAAGGAGAATCAAGATGCGATTTTCTACATCACTGCGGATAGTCATGCTTCTGCTGAAGGGTCACCACATCTGGAAATTTTCCAAAAACATGACATCGAAGTTCTGTTGCTGGGAGATCCAATTGATGAGTGGGTCGTGATGCACCTCACAGAATTTGCCGACAAACCTCTGAAGTCGATCGCCAAAGGTGATCTGTCGCTGGATTGGCTTGATCCGGACACTGAGAGTGAAGAAGAACAAACCAGTCCCGAGGTGGACTCACTGGTGGAAAGACTGAAGTCGGCGTTGGGCGAGCGTGCGTCGGACGTACGAACGACATCCAGGCTCACTGATTCACCTGCCTGTCTGGTTGCCAACGAATTCGCGCAAAGTCGTAATCTGACTCGCATCCTGAGAGCGACCGGTCATAATGCTTTTGAGATGGCACCGATTTTGGAGATCAACCCTGAGCACCCTCTGGTAAAGAATTTGGTTGATAAAGACAACGATTTGGACGATTGGGCACATGTGTTGTTTGATCAGGCTACCCTGAGTGAAGGAGCGATACTGGAAAAACCCTCTGACTATGTCAGGCGCGTGAACGCCTTGCTTACGCACTCGATCGAAGATCAGTCATCAATTGAATCCGACAAGGAAGATGACACCAAACCATTCATAGAGTTTATGGTGTAAGTTAGTCATCAAGCCTTGACTCTATTGCATTTGACTCAGCAGTGAAGTGCAGAATATCCCCATGCTAACGGGATCGTAACAAAATTCGTAACCGTTCCATTGATTTGCCGACAGGAATGAATTTTTTCATTCCGATAAAGTAACTTCGCATACTTGAGCGAGTCTCAAATTTGCCTGCGGAACAACTCGCATGCATTTTGGATCGTCAGCAATTGTCGGAATTGCGCGTTTCATTCCGGGAAAGGTCAATTTGATCGCGATTTGCTGATACTGCCCGATTACTGCCAGACAGTTTGAAGGCACGGGGGAAACATCGGGGACAGGCGGGTATGGAAGAGGTGAAGTGGTATACTTGGTTAACGAACAAGATGGTTTCTACCAATCGATACCGATATAGTTCGTAACCAAATCTGTGAACTTTTTTCACAGATTTGATGGTAGAGGCAACTCTGACGGATAACGGCGAACTGATCGACTTTTGCACCTTGAAAACGGACTAAAAGAATGCATACGGACATGTACAGCAATATTGAAGATTTTTCGACCTACAGCGACGACAAGAATCTTCCTCCGTATTACGCCGGGCGTGACAACGTCATTAAGGATATTGAAACAGCCGTCGCGGAAAGCTGGCAAAGATGGACAGATCGGCAGGACCAGCGCCAAGCGACTGCGCGGATCATTTATGGCGCACCTGGTGCCGGAAAGTCGTCGACTCTCGAATATCTGCGGACACAATGGGCGACAGTCGGCTATATGTCACGTAAAGAGGACGGGGAAGAGTGCCCTGCTCCGGCACCGTTAATGTTCTATATGCCAACTCCAGTATCTTTGACGATGCCCGAAAGTTTTTGCAAGAGATTTGTGAATCAGATCGCTCACGGCCACGGCAATGACCTATTCATATCCGAGACCGAAACCACTCACTCGGCTGGAAGCCTTGGTGTGCCTAGCGCCAAAGTTGAGGGTAAGCGAGTGCATGAGGAGCGGACCACAGTGCCAGTCGCAAGCCTTGAGACAATCGTCAACGCGATACCGAAAGATGAGTGGGTACGCCCAGTAGTGATCGGGGTGGACGAGACTCAGAACCTACCTAACGACTCGAATTCGTTTGCGGCAAGGTTATTTCAGCAGCTGCATCACAATGAATTCGGCGTTCCGTTGACGCTGGTGCTAGGAGGTCTTTCAAGCACGATGATTCGTGCACAACAGCTGGGACTGACGCGGTTGTCCATAAGTTGCATACATCCTCTGGAACAGCTTGCGCCTGACGAAGTGGATGAACTGAAGCGCGGCTTCTGTGATCACTTCGGCATTGATCTTGGACAGCGCGAGAAAGAGTTCGATGAGGTAATTGAAAGTGCCGATCGTTGGCCTTCATATCTGCAAAATGCCCTGAAAGGGTTCGCGAAGGCGTATGTCGCCGCTGGCAAACGCATGGACAAAGTAGACTTCGATTTCGTCAGGCTTTGGAGCTTGGACGCTCGGATGGAATACTACGGCTATCGATACAGCACTCAGATGGCAGATTCCCGCAGGTTGCTGGCATCGATGATGCAGGAAGTCACCGGGAAATTGTATCGGGACGATATTATCAGCATCATTCACAAAAAAGCGCAAGCCGCCTCGGAATCGTCTCATTTCGGAGAGCGGCTACCTGACGCCATGACAGCAAAGCAATACTACGAAATGCTATTACATCAGGGTGCACTCCAAGTGCGACGCGACTATACGGTATATTGCCCGATCCCGAGTTTCCAGAAGTACATGATTGACATTGTGCAGTCATCGGAAACGAAGCACCTCGGCAATTCCGAAGGCATCTCGGAATCTGTTGCCATAGAGCGGGCACTTCGGCAGAGTCCCCTGTATAAGCAAATGATGTCGAGGCCGTCTTCTGCTCCAGATGCGGTAGCCACTTGATACTGCCGCTAAGCCCGTCGCTTGGCAGCGGTTGGTTCAACGTGTTTATGCTAATTTCGGATACATACTCAATCCATATGAAGTTCGATCAATTGTCAGTGATCAGGAAATGGAATGTGCGACAACAACCCTCTGATTGATTCAATCGATTGGCATACTCAGTCAATGTTTCTACATTCAGAACTACTACCCTATTAGTCTTCGTTAAGTAGCCACTCAAAAGGTAGTGTGAGTTGTAGCCGGTCATGCTCATCACATACCACCATCCTCAGTCTAGGAAATACACTAGCAAATACTCGCCTTGCCAGTCCAGATGAATTGGTCGCCAATACATAAATTACTTGTATAGACACAACATAAAACACTTGTATTAGCCTGAATCCATACAACATGGCTACACCGAACGAAATACTTGCTTCGTCGCTGGTACAACTCTAAATTCTTCAAAAAGATGGACGAAGAGTTTTCCGCTCGAGCGAGTTTACGCGAGTACACCGAGAACATTTAGTCAAGAACGGCTTTCTGCACCCGATCATCAATGGCTGGCTTTGGGTGGTTATCCGTGGAGCGTGATTCGCGTCGAAAAACGTGATACTTTTCTCTCGGCGCTTGAACATGCAAGTGTTGATCAGAACATAGAACCGTTCGCGCTTTTTTTGGCTGAACAGGTCCGAGATTGTATGGAGCAGGTGATGCGAGAACAAAACGGTAGGTCATTGGTTTGAGCACATTGCTCCCTGCAACGTGCTTTCGCTTTTCGCGACAACACCGCGAGCGACCGGCACGCATTGAGATCGTAATAAGGGAAAGACAATATTCGGACCGGAAAATCAAGCCGGCCAGTCGATTTGACACATCAGATCGGTGAATTTCACGCTTGAGTAGTCAGACAGACCAAGCGATTCAGGTACGAAAATTCTCACAACGTACATTCCGCACCCCGGTAAAGAGGCAACATCGAAACGGATCAGACAGTATAATTTTCGAGATTGTCGCGACTCGGCGAATTCGTTTTGATTCGCTGAGTTTTAGTGCTTTTAGCGGGGTATGGCGCAGTCTGGCTAGCGCACCTGCTTTGGGAGCAGGGGGTCGGGGGTTCAAATCCCTCTACCCCGACCAGTGTGCATTGAGCGCCTGTAGCTCAACTGGATAGAGCAACGGCCTTCGACAGGAGCCTTTGCAGGAAAATGAACCTGTAAAGTGGAGGGCACTGTATCGGTGGAACCTTAGCGCGTAATGGCGATGGCAATACCGAGGAAACTGTCGCAAATTGAAGGGATAGGATCCGTAGAGACTATACGTGCCCCGCCTGAGATGGTGAAGATATAGTCCAGACCACAAACCGGTTTTGTAGGATGTTCAAGTCCTACTTTCCGGGCAGTGAAAACTGTAGTGGTAAGCTAAGCCGTAGGTTACAGGTTCGAGTCCTGTCAGGCGTGCCAAATTGTGACTTTCGTGACAAAAATATGAGAGAATCATAGTTGTCAGCCATTAAAATTGTCAATTCCGAACCGTGGTGGGCGTAGCTCAGTTGGTAGAGCCCTGGATTGTGGTTCCAGTCGTCGTGGGTTCAAGTCCCATCGTCCACCCCATACCTATTTCCCATCCTTTGGTTGAGTCAAACCGATAGCCATGCACCTGCCCTCACTTGCAGACATGGAAGTCGCAGCGTCGCTGATTTACGATCACATGCAGCCGACACCGCAATATCGCTGGCCTCTGTTGTGCGAGCGCAGCGGAACGGATGTCTGGGTCAAACATGAAAATACCACACCTATCGGTTCGTTCAAGATCCGCGGTGGAATCAACTACCTCAGCAGCACAACCGCTGATCATGTGATTTCCGCAACACGGGGCAATCACGGTCAGTCGATCGCCTATGCCGCTGGTTTGTTTGGCAAAAAAGCCACTGTCGTTGCACCGAGAGGGAACAG
Source organism: Arenicellales bacterium (assembly GCA_963662635.2). GTDB lineage: Bacteria > Pseudomonadota > Gammaproteobacteria > Arenicellales > JAJDZL01 > JAJDZL01. The sequence continues at coordinate 2,609,607 of CAXXFC010000006.1, read as the reverse complement.
CCTGTCCAAGAATCGAGCGATGCGTTCATTCGGAGCTGAACTCATCGAATACGGTGTGGATTTCAACGAAGCACACGAGTACGCACATCTGCGAGCTACTGAATCGAACCTGCACTTCGTACCTTCGTTCCACGAGAAATTGGTTACAGGCGTTGCATCGTACGCCCTTGAACTGTTCAGAGCAGTTCCGGATCTGGATGCGGTTTACGTGCCGATCGGTCTCGGGTCCGAAATCTGTGCAGTGATTGCCGCCCGCGAGGCTTTGAAACTCAAATCTGAAATAATCGGTGTGGTGGCGGAGAACGCCCCGTCCTACGCACAGTCATTCGAGCAGCGTAAGCCCGTTGCAACTGAATCAGCTGACACTTTCGCCGACGGTGTCGCTGTCAGAATTCCTGACGAGCAGGCATTGGATATCATTCTTGAGTATGTATCCAGAGTCGTAACAGTATCCGAGGTGCAAATCGCAGATGCGGTTCGCAGCTACTTCTCTGATACCCATCATGTGGTTGAAGGCGCCGGTGCCGCGACTTTGGCGGCACTGATCAAAGAAAAGGATCGAATGTCGGGGATGCGAGTCGGTGTCATCGCGTCGGGTGGAAATATCGATTCAGAGCTGTTTCAGGGAATACTGAACTCAACGTTTCCAAAAAGTTCCGACTGATCGGATTTTCGGATTGATTCGGTGATGCCGAAAACACTCTGATGCGGCGCAAATCCCGACAACGAGCGGATCGCAATCCGGACACGGTCTCAAGACTCGGTTGGCGCAGAGTCGTCAACCCCTATCCACCCCTCGATATTCTTTCGGTCGATCAGATTGAGGCGATCCATCTGGCATCACTGGACATTCTACGCGATGCTGGTGTGAAGTTCTTCAGTTCCAGAGCCCGGAATATATTTCAGTCCATCGGTGCGGAAGTTGATCACACTGAACAGATGGTTCGATTTGATCCAGACCTCGTTACAGACACCATCAAAACCATACCTCCAATCTTCCGGGTCAGCGCACGAAATCCTGACCGGTCGGTCGAATTCGGCGGTCGTAACATCAACTTCGCAACCGTCGGTGGACCATCATTTGTTTCAGACTTGGACCGCGGGCGTCGCGCCGGAACATTGTCGGACCTGCAAGACTTTTTCAAGCTGGTACATCAACTTGAGATATTTCACTCGGGTGGCGCCAGCCCTTTTGAGCCGCTGGAACTGCCGGCCGAGTCAAGACACCTCGACAAGTATTTTGCCGCGATCACACACCACGATCGACTGTGGATGACCAATATGATCGGTGCCTACAGGGCTCGCGACGCACTGGAAATGCTGTCCATAGTTCATGGCATGACGCGGGAACAGCTGACCGAAAATCCCGTGACGATGGGCAACATCAACATCAATTCTCCCCGCCAGGTCGATGAGGCGATGTCGGACGCGATGATTGAATTTGCGTATTGGGGACAGCCGGTGCTGGTCACACCCTTCACACTTCTCGGCGCGATGGCACCAACGACGATGGCTGGCGCGCTGGTTCAGCAAAATGCCGAAGCACTGTCTTGTATGGTGTTGAATCAGGCTGTTCGTCCAAGATCACCACTCATTTACGGAAGCTTTTCAAGCAATGTGGACATGAAGACCGGTTCCCCTGCCTTCGGCACACCGGAGTACGTCAGAACGACACTGGCAAGTGCGCAGCTGGCACGTCGATATTCGGTTCCCTTTCGTTCGAGCGGACCTAATGCGTCCAGCGCTCCGGACGAACAGGCCACCTACGAAACCTGCATGTCTGTATGGGCTGCAGTCCTGGCCCATACAAATCTGTTATTGCACGGCGGGGGTTGGCTTGAAGGAGGTCTGGTCGCGTCGTTTGAGAAATTGATCATTGATGCAGAAATCCTGCAGTTGATGGCACTGTCACTCGAACCGATTACTGTGAACAAGGAAACCTTGGCAGTCGACGCGATTGCCGAAGTACCACCCGGCGGACATTTTTTCGGTTCAGCGCACACTATGGAACGATATGAGGATATCTTCTATACCCCACTGCTTTCGGATTGGCGCAATTTTGAAACATGGCAGGATGACGGGGCAGTGGTTGCGTCCCAACGAGCGAATAAGGTCTGGAAATCACTCCTTAAGGAATACGTTGCGCCGGTGATTGATCAAGGAGTCGTCGAGAATCTGAATGAATTTGTGCAGTGTCGGAAGCAGGAAATTGCCAGCGGTCAGGAAAATGCAGTACTTCAGGATTTGGACTAAATCACCTTCTCAATGGATCTTGGCATGATTGGGATTGAATTTTGAATGACTTGAACCTACATTGGTAGAACCAGAAACAAAAACTTAGAGAAATATTATTGGATTTCGCGCAGTTTATTATTTGCAATTTATTGGTATGCAAAACCCGCTGTCAACATCGTCAATCAAATTAGCCTGACGTTTGTAGGGAAATGTAACTACAATAAAGTAGTTACAATATGAAGGTGCAGAATTGAACTGGATTTGGGACGAGAGCAAAGAAAATCAAAATATACGATCTCACGGAATAAGTTTTGAAACTGCTGCTCGCGTTTTTGAAGATCCTTTAGCTATGACAAAAGTAGATCCATATTTGGATGAGCCACGATGGCGTACGATGGGCATGATTGGGACTGTCATTGTTGTGGTCATTCATACCTTGCCTTTACACGAGGAAAGTGGACAACAATCGGGGCGAGTTATTAGTGCTCGAAAAGCTACCAAACACGAAAGAAAAATCTATGAAAATGAAAGACTTTAATTTGACCGACAAGGAAAAACATGAATTGGATTATCTCTCCCAGTTGGAGGACGATCAAATAAATGTCGAAGATATTCCCGAAATGTTGGATTGGTCGGGTGCCCAACGAGGAGTGTTTTATAAACCGGTGAAGCAACAGATTACACTACGTTTGGATGCTGACATCATTCATTGGTTCAGAGCGCGTATGCGAGGCCGTAGAGGTTATCAAACCGATATTAATCAAGCTCTACGCGATTACATTAGTGAACAAAAGTTAAAATAATTCCAGAACTCACAAACTGTTGTTAACATTCAAGACCGGAAAAGAGTTGCAAGGGTAAATTTTCAACCATAGGTCGGTGAGAATCCTTCACTAACAAACGAACTTAGAAACTTAGAACGAATTCAACAATTTTGATACTACAAGTGTTGATTGTGAACTTTTGAAAGTTTCTATCGGTACTGCTAGTCTGTTACACACCGAATCATCAGACACCGCCGTACTCCTGCACCACCGCGATTACACCCATACAGTCGCCAGGCTTGACCAACCCGGGGAAATGACGGCCTGACAACATACCACTTCGACGGGCATGGTATTCGATCGGAGGTTCTCCGGTTCTGTCCAGTGGCCAGACTCTAGCCACCACATCTCCCTCACTCACTTCATCTCCCAGATCAACTGCGGGCTCCAACAACCCCTCGTTCTCACTAGTGACAAAACAGTCACTATCCGGCATATCGAGATTTATCGTAGACCCGACTACTGGTTCCTCATCAAGAATTCCACTGTGAATCAGAATGTTTCGAATGCCTTTGTTGGCGACACCCACAGTTCGTGCGGTTGTCGTGCCGCCACCACCAAGCTCAGTGGAAACGAAAACTTTCCCTTGCTCCTCCACTTCAGTGTCGTACATTCCGACATTGCTGATCTCAAGCAGGATCATCGAGTACGGTGCATTGAATGCTCGCATCGCGGCGACGCAGGCAGCCTGTTGTTCCTCATCATCAAGCACATGGGCACAGGCAAAAGGAAGAAATTCCAGAGTCTTGCCGCCAGAATGGACATCCAGCACCAAATCCGCCTCGGGAATCAGGGTCCGACTGAAATAATCAGCAATTTTTTCCGTCACCGTTCCTCTGGGATCGCCCGGAAATACCCGGTTCATGTTCCCATCATCAATCGGGGAATTCCTCCAACCGGCTCGGAATGCAGGGTAGTTGAATGTCGGCACAATGATCACCCGACCACTGATGTCGCTAGGGTCGAGATTCAGTGCCAGATTCTGCAAGGCAACCGGTCCTTCATATTCATCACCATGATTGGCACCGGTCAGCAGTGCGGTTGGACCGGTTCCATTGCGAATGACACACACAGGTATCATCAACGCCCCCCAAGCCGAATCGTTCCGGCTGTAAGGCAAATTCAGAAAACCATGATGCTTTCCATCCTCGTCAAATGGAATGGTCGGTGTAATTGGATTTGGTTCCATGTCTATTTTTCCTTTCAATCGATTTCAATTAAACCACGTTCAACATCGCAGAGTCTTTCACCACCATTTTTTGTAACAACAAATGGCTCTGACACTGCACATCCGAAGTCGTCCAACCATACGCCCGATTGGAAATGAAAGCACATCCCCTCCTGCAACTCTGTGTTGTCACCCGCCCGAAGACTACATGTTCTCTCACCCCAGTCTGGGGGATAGCCGACACCGATCGAATACCCGACCCTGCTTTCCTTGGACAAGCCATTCTGCCTCAGGACATTCTGCCAGCCTGCTTCGACCTCTTCGCACGTATTTCCAGGACGGGCAAGCGCAAGTCCGACATCAACACCCTCAACGATGATGCTGGCAAGATTCCGAGCCTTCTCAGGTGCTTTTCCGATGTGAACCGTCCGGGTCAACGGTACGTTATAGCGGTAACGAACACCTGCGAGTTCCAGCATGGTCAGCGCGGAGTCCGGTAAAGGTGTGTCGGTCCAAGTCAGGTGAGGTGTACTGGTTTTATCGCCAACCTGAATAAGTGGGCAGAATGATGAATAGTTACCACCGTATCCCTCCACTCCGGCGATTTGAGCTCGATAGACTTCTGCAATCACCTCATTTTCCGGAATTCCCGAAGCAATTTTGGCAATTGCGGCGTTCATGACACTGGTGCCGATTTTACCCGCGGTCCGCATGATGCCGACTTCCGTGTCGGATTTGACCAGTCTGGCCCAATTCACCAGATCCTGATTGTTGACAACCTGATTTTCCGAAAAATATCCGCACAATGTCTGATGGCATCGGGCGGTGTAGTAATGCGCATCCATTTCCACACCGATTCGAGAACCACTCCAACCTTTTAGTTGAATAAGTTGTGCGAGTTCATCATAAGGATGACCATCTGGATTCTGAACCAGAATCTCCGAATAAGGGACGATGTTCTGCTTGGGAAGGTCGGTTGTCACTTCAGCAGCTTTGGCGTCTTGGGCGCGGCCGAACCACAATGGTGTATCTTCATCAAGATGTACCAGAACACATTGGGGGACATAAAAAGACCAGCCATCAAACCCCGTCAGCCAGTACATGTTCGCCGGGTCCTGACAGATAATCATGTCGAAACCGGCATGAATCATCCGTTGCTTGACATCACGCAGGCGTCTCGCATACTCCTGCGGGCTGAAAATTTTTACGAAATCTGTCAAAATTCCACCCCTACGTTTCGATCATGATTCCGATACCGGCCTCTTCCGCACGTCTGTTGGCGTAAGTTGCTATCGCGGTATCCTGCACGCCTGTTCCGGTTAAATCACAAATCGTAATGGCTTCAGCGAACAAGCGGCCTGATACTTTGCCTGAAGCAATTTCACCAAGTTCCGGGTATAGACTTTCAGCATCAGCCGCACCTGCGACAATTGCATGGTGCAGTTCACCCAGTTTTTCCGTTTGCGAACGTCGGTCGGGCACATAAAGATCAGCAACGGACAAGCACTTGGGGTCCAGTTCATTCTTGTGCGCCTGATCAGCTCCCATCGATGTGATATGCTGACCCTCGTTCAGCCATTCCCCCATCACCAGCGGTGACGACGAAGGTGTCGTTGTCACGATAATGTCGGCCGAACTGACCGAACTCTGAAGATCCGAAACCGCTCGCACGTTTATTCCAAGTTGCATCGAAAGTTCATCAGCAACTGAGTTAACTTTCTTGGAATCCCGACCCCACATAGTCGCCTCTCGAATCGGTCGCACGAGACACAATGCTTCAAGTTGCAGCCTCGCCTGCTGACCCGCACCGACTATACAGGCACTTGTAGAGTCCTCCCGAGACAGATGTCGCGCTGCGACCGCACCGGCTGCTGCCGTTCGGACATCGGTCAGATAACCGTTATCGAGCAAAACCGCTTGAACCAAACCGGTCCGAACAGAAAACAGGACCATCAATCCTGTAGTACTCGGCAAGCCAAGTTTCGGATTGTCGAAAAATCCGGGGGACATTTTGATCGCAAAGCTATCCAAACCCGGCATATATGCTGTTTTCACATCCACTTCCCCGTTCGACTCTTCAATTGCCATTGACAGTATTGGTGGCATAACTACAGTCCCTTCGGCAAGGGCGACAAATGCCGATTGCACGCACTCAACAGCGTCTATATCAAGCCGGACAACCTGACGTAGCTCAGACTCGGTGACAATCTTAAGATTCGGCATAACTCAATTCCGTCTGTTCCTGATGTTCAAAAATCGAAGTGTAATTGTCGGACCAATCCGGTGGCATCGGCACGATCATATCCTCATGGTGAGCAACTCTCGGCTCCACTCCGCGGATGAGTTCGCGGTAGTGTACGCTCGGATAGGCAGGTGCAGTATACGGAACGGCGTCAGCCGCACTATATGTCAAAACAAATGCTGGCCTTCCTGCACTGCTTTTGTTGATCGATGAACCATGTATGGTACGACTGTGATGAACCGAAAGAAGTCCAGGCGGACCGGTTACTGAAACAACGTTGTCCATATCCACTCTTTTCAAGTCCTCGTCAGAAATTGCTCCAGTCCAATTTCCCTGATCGTCATAATGCGCGAAGATCTCGCCTTTATGACTGCCGGAAATCAGTTGCAACGGTCCCCGCTCCTGGGCTGCACCATCCATCATCAACAGAAATTGAAGTGTGCCGGAGTGCGTATGCGGGTAGAACGCAATATCCTGATGCCAATGGACAGCCGCTCCGCCGTCAGCCCACTTGAAATTCATCATCAACTCACGAAATCTGAGATTCGGTCCCAGAAGATCCGCTGCAATGTCGGCGATAACAGATTCCGAACTCAACTGCCAGAATATCGGATCATACTCATCAAGATAGGCAACACGACGAATGCGAGGCTGCTCGGCAGTATGATCGTGTTCCAGATCCACTCTTCGTGTTGATTTTGTCATGCTTCGAGACAATTCAACAAGGTCATCAACTGCGCTCCGCAATGGACCCAACCACTCCTCCCCAATCGCATCAGGAAGTATCAGATAACCATGTTTGTAGTATGACTCGCGCTGGTCCTGACTGATCGCAGTCGGCGGGATTGCGTTGATCTGTTCAAGTCTCATTCTGCACAACCTCAAATTAACTTGCTACACTTTCATATTATCGGCTGGGAAGTCTTTGCATGAGGCTCCCAAATCCCGAAATCGACTCTTCGTAACCAACTGCACACAACGAATGCCAGAACAGTGCCTGATTGGCGGTTACAACCGGCTTTCCAAGCTTCTGTTCTATCAGTTCAACCACATCAACCGCACGGATTGCGGTACAGGAAATAAACAGAGCATCTGCGTCGTCCCGATCCGCTTCCAGCGCTCCTTCATATATTGTCTGTGGCGTAAGCCTTGCCATATCTTCGTTGCTGGACAGCCGAAAACTGGTAAATGCCGAAATCTCGAATCCGGCACCGATCAGATAATTCGCAATCGTCTCGTTCACTTCATCGATATAGGGTGTCAGAACCGCGATCCTCTGTGCATTGAACACCCGCAGTGCAGAAACCGCGGCAGTGATCGGAGTGACAACTGGGAGTCCGGGCCTGACATCGTGGATACAGCGTGCGACTGTGTCATATCCCATCACGACAGTACCGGAGGTGCAACTGTACGCGGCGGCATCAAGTCGCGAACCGGGAATCAGAGTCGCTGCGGCTTTTGTGAGTTCAGGCTCCATTGCCCGGAGCATCTCCACCGAGCATATATCGTTATTGGGCACCCTTGCGACGAACACCGCGATGTCATCATTGGCACCCATTTTGAGAAAATCACGTTCGGTAGCCAGGTCGTTTGAAAGTGCAAGCAGACCAATTCGAAATTTTCCAGGACCCAGGTCGAACTGGCATTGCGCACGCACCGGCTCGAAGGCCATTTGATCGCTTGATTCGTGGTTGAAGAATGTTTTCATGACAATACCTTTAGCAAATGTATCAGGTGCCGGAAGAGATGACTATGCAGTCAGATGGACGAAATGCCAGTCCGATGCGCTCACCGTACTGTCTGAGCGACTGACCGGTAAATTGCTGACTGACGGTCAGTCGTTCACCGTCCGGAAGTTCCACCAGCGTATGGACGTCAGCTCCGAGATGTGCAACATCCCGAACCACACCTTGCAGTTGGTTGAAGAATTCGGAACTTTGCTGTAGATCTTGGCTATCCTCGGTACGGATACGCTCTGGTCTGATGCAAACATCGTATGTGCCGGCGTCTTGGTCCGGTCGGAGTATGAGAAAGGAAATATCCTTGCCGATGGAAAATTCGACAAGACCGTCGCCAACATCCTTTCCCAGCTTCCCCGAAAACCAGTTTGAACGGCCGATGAATTCCGCTACGAAACGGGATGTCGGATTCTTGTATATGTCCGTGGGCGAACCTTCCTGAACAATTTTTCCTTCGTTCATGACCACCAGTGAATCTCCGAGACTCATCGCTTCTTCCTGATCGTGAGTCACGATGATGGTGGTCGCGTCAACTGCGGACAAAATCTGTTTCAACTCGATCCTGAGTTCCTGGCGCAATTTGGCATCAAGAGCCGAAAGTGGTTCGTCGAGCAACACAACTTCCGGACTGGTGGCCAACGCACGAGCAAGCGCAACCCTTTGTTGTTGCCCGCCAGACAACTGGCCCGGACGACGGTCGGCGAATCCTTCGAGCTTGACCAGTTCAAGCATTTCACCCACCCTGTCATCAAGTGCACCTCGATCAAATTTACGCCTTTTCAGACCATAGGCAATGTTCTGCTGAACGCTCATGTGCGGGAAAAGTGCGTAGTCCTGGAACAAGAGCCCTACATTTCGCTCATACGGCCGCTTGCCCAGCATGCTCTCGCCCGAGATGAGAACATCGCCATGACTCGGGTCCTCGAAACCTGCGATCATGCGGAGAGTGGTTGTCTTACCACATCCTGAAGGGCCTAGCAGTGACAGGATATCACCCTTTTCCAGGCTGAAAGTGACATCGTCCACCGCAGTGAACGCGCCAAACCGCTTGGTTACATTTTTCAGTTCGACAACTGCCATCAATTTACTGTTATGACCTGTAGACTCCGCCACCGATCACCCGCTCAAGCCCGATAATCCAATCCAATACCACAATCAATACGATCGTAAACAACATCAGAATAACCGATGCTGCAGCGATCGTAAGGTCGAAATTCGTGCGCATCATACTGACCATCGCGACAGGCAGTGTATATGTTTCGGGAGACGTTAGAAACAGACTCACCGCGACATCATCCATAGAAAATGCGAATGCGAATACCGCACCCGCAATCATACCGGTGCGCGCGAGTGGGAACGTGACATCCCAGAACGCCTGCCATTCATTCGCACCCAAAGTCATCGCTGCCTCGGTAAGGTTTCTGCGAATTCCCGTCAGCCCGGCGAGTGTCGTTCTCACCGTATAGGGGAATGTAATGATGATATGTCCGGCAAGCAGACGCGGATACCCCTGAAACACACCGATCAATGCGAAAAACAACAGCAGGGCAAATCCGACCACCACTGCCGGTATCACCAATGGTGAAAGAAACACCGTCTCAATCGCCTGCTTTCCGGGAAAGTCATAGCGGTCAATAACAATAGCCGCACTCACGCCAGCGAATGTTGACACCGCAGCCGCGATGACTGCAATGATCAGACTCGTTTTCAACCCGTTCAGGTAATACGTATCTGAGAAGAATCTCTCATACCAGTGAAATGAAAATTCAGTCGGTGGAAATCGACCCAGATAACTGCGCGCATCGAACGACATCAATATCGAGACAATAATCGGCGCGATCAGAAATATCAATGTCACCGCGATGACCAGCAACACAAACCATAGCCCAATATTATCGACTTGACGGTTGAACACGTTCATCTTCAATACTTGACCAAACGTTTGCTGACGACGTAGGTCACCCCGTAAATAATCGCAAGCGACAGCACAAGCATGATGATGGAAATTGCGGAACCACTGGGGTAATTGGAGATCTCACTGAATCGAGAGTAGATCAGATTAGAGACAAACAGTATTTTTCCCTTACCAAGAATCATTGGTACCACAAACGCGGAAAGACACAGCGTAAACGAAATCAGAAAGGCCGACAGCAGCCCTGGTATGCATAACGGAACGGTGACGGACAGATGTGCCATCCATCGGGAAGCACCAAGCGCCTGAGCGGCTTCACTGAGCCGAGGGTTGACATTCTGGATTGTTCCGAGCAATGTGATCGCCGCAATGGGAACAAGATAGTGAAGCAGTCCGAAAATCACGACCAACTCGGTATAGAAACGGCCGTTCATCGACACCCCGAGCAAGCCCGACAGAAATTTGGCGATACCAGTCGGACCGAAAGTAAGCTGAAGGGCATACACCCTGATCAGCGTACTGATAAACATGATGCCGACAAGAAAGCCAATCGCTATCTTGCGCCAGACTGCGTGAAGCCGCCGGGTAATGAAGTAAGCGATCGGAAATCCGAGTATGAGCCCGGTTATGGAAGCGATCAGGCCGATTCGAGCGGTTTCGACGAAATAATACAGATAGTTGGCGTTCAACAGCTCGGCATAGTTGAACAACGTGTAAGGTGCGTCTTTGGCGGCTCCGATACGACCGGGTTCGAAGAGGCGAAAACTTTCCTCTACGACATTGGCGAGTGGCAGTACCAAAAATGCAAGTATGATGCCGATGCCAGGCACCAACAAGAGGACTGCACCACGATTATTCTTCATCGACACTCTGTGATTTCAGAGGTGTGTCGCTGACATGGCACAACCGCTGCAGACAAATCAAGCGACCTGCAACTGGCTGGCAAGTGACACACGCCTCACCTCAGCATTGAAAACAGAAAATGTTCATAGAGTGCCAGCCGCGGGTGCGCGATCCGGCACTCCATAAACTTCCAATGATACAGACTTGTGACGACTTATAGCAGCGGGACAACGTCGGTTTCGAAACGTTTGTTCCAGCCGTCCAACTCTTTGCCCAAATGATCCCAATCGGGGATTACCGAAAATTTCGCGGCTTCCTCGCCGGAGAACCGCAGGTGCTCGATGCCATGTTCGGCGGTGCCGTTAACAGGAACCTCGCCGACTTCCTGATAGTACAGTTCGCTGTTTTCCTTGTTGATTGTATAGTTGGCTAAATCGAATGCAAGCTCCTTGTTTGTCGAACTGCTCAAAACCACCCATCCGCTGACAAACAGCATTGTCTTGAGCGACTCGTCAGTTTTCGTCAGGTGCTTCAGCTTCGTACCCTTGACACCGCTGAGTGTGCCCTGATCGACAAAAGTAACAGAAGTCTCGCCTGTCTCCAATGAGGTGATCACGTCAGAGGTATTCGCTGAGACACGACCGATATTGCCGGACTTGGCAAGTTCAACAAGGAATTCCCAACCAGGATCCATATTGAATTCATCGCCTCCTCGCGCCTTGGCGAGTGCGACAACCTGAAGGTTGGTGTTCAAAGTTGGGTTTGGCCATAAAATCTGTCCCTTCAGTTCAGGGCTCAGCAGATCGTCAACATGATTGATTTCGATCGGGCAGTTATCCGGCGCGTAGGTGAAGAATACACCGCTAGTGCCGCGAGGAATGTTCTTCCAGTTGCCATCCGCGTCCTTTGAGATAAGGCTCTCTGGAACATCCGCGAGGTTTGGGCAATCATCTAGCGTCACCGTTTCCGCCCAGCCTTCCCGGATCATGGACAGAAAAACCGGACTCCAGTTATCCACCAGGTCATAAGGCGGATTCGGCCATGCCGCTTTAATCTTTGGAAGAATGGATGCCGCACCACCGGAGTGGAGAGTCCAGTTGATATCACTCTTACCCCAATTTGCCGCAATTTTCTTGGTATTGTCGATCCATGGAGGCCCCCAGTCAACGACCGACAACGGCGACGAACCCAATGCGTTTACGAACGGAAAGGACATGGTCGCGGTTGCAACTCCACTTGCTGCTGCCGCCTTGAGTAGTTCACGGCGGGTTAGGTTTGTCTTCATCATATTTTCCTCTTTACCATTAATTCTTCATGCTTACACTCCTGATCACCAGCCGCAAAGCCAATATCTTGGGATCGATCTCGCAACTGAATCCTTGGAGCTTCCACAACTATTTTAAGCTGTATACAAATAGTACTTTATATAATTACAAGTGTCAACGAACAGAAATGAATCCAAATTTCTAAGTTCGAACAACAAAAACAGCGGACATTATTCTCTAAATATTTGCATCGATGAGCAACATCAAAAGTATCGACGGAACATACGATTCAGCGGCGAAATCCCAAGTTCAGCGCGAGAAGTCCTCAGACCGGCGGACCCGAATTTACAAAACAATTCGAGAACGAATTTCTTTGCTGATCTATCCACCGAATTCTGTAATCGGCGAAACCGAGCTTGCGGGTGAATTTAACGTGAGCCGTACGCCAATCAGAAGTGTTCTGCAAAGACTTCACTTCGACGGGCTGGTACAGATTCGAACCGGAGTCGGAACCGTCGTGACCGACGTTGATCTGAAAACAATGAAAGAGGTTTATGACCTCAGAATGTCATTGACTGAACTTTCGGCAGAACTCTCGCCATGTGAGATCACAGAGGAACACATGGTTGCGATGGAATCCTTGCTGGAACGAGCAAAGAATCTATATGGACGGCGCGACAGTATGGGTTACGCGCGGCTCTGCAACGACCTCCATGAGGTGCTGATGTCATTGATCGGCAGCAAACCGTTGCGGGAAATTTCCGATAACCTGTATTACCAGTCGGCAAGAATCTGGGTGACCATGCTGCCGAACCTTGACTGGAATCAGATAATAGCCGACCAGGAATTGGAGACTTCCGAAATGCTTGCCGCGATGCGACGCAATGACCTGCGAGGAATGGTGCAGGTGCGGCGCTTTTACCTGCATTGTGTCCTGACCCGGATCAGTGACTACCTTAAAGGGAAGAAAAGTTCGCCATCGCGTGATGCCCTCGTGATGTCCGGACACAGGACGCAATCGGGCGGCGACTGAATCATTTGGACCTTCCCGCTCACTCGCAAATCGTCATATGTGGGGGCGGAATCGCCGGCATCAGTGCCGCCTATCACCTGACCCAACTCGGACTGACCGATGTCACTGTCATTGAACGCCACCAGCTGACTTCGGGTACAACATGGCACGCAGCCGGCCTGATTATGCAATTGCGTTCATCGCATGCGCTTACCGAACTGGCAAAATACAACGTCGAACTGTATTCCAGACTCGAATCCGAAACCGGCCGATCTCCCGGATTCAAGCAGAACGGTACACTGGGAATCTGTCGAACCCAAGATCGTCTGTATGAAACCAAGAAGGTCGCATCGATCGCCAAATCGTTCGATATCGAAGCACACATAATCAGTCCGGCCGAATCCAAGGAAATTTACCCGGCTGTGGATACCGACAGATTTGTCGGGGCTATATTCATCCCCAAAGATGGACAGACCAATCCTGTGGACACAACCATGGCACTTGCTGCGGGCGCACGCCAAAACGGCGCACGGATCATTGAGCGGTGTAAGGTCGGAAAATTGAGGAGACTTACTTCCGGGGAATTCGAGATCAATACCAGTACCGGAGTCATTCGGTGCGAGACACTGGTACTGGCTTGCGGGTTGTGGACGCGCGAGCTGGCCACCCAGCTTGATGTGAGAGTTCCGCTACATGCCTGCGAGCACAGTTACATTGTGACCGAACCAATTGATGCCGCGAAGCCAGATCTCCCGGTCCTCAGAGACACCGACGGATGCAACTATGTCAAGGAAGACGCGGGTAAGTGGCTCGTCGGTGCGTTTGAGCCGATTGGCAAACCCATTGATTTTGGGGAAATACCAGATGACATTCCTTACATTGAACTGCCGGAAGATCTCAATCAGTTCGAGATTCCGTTCAAGCACGCAATTGAACTCCTACCGGACCTGAACAACGCGGGAATTTCCCGGTTTCTCAACGGACCTGAAAGTTTCACCCCGGATCTGCTGTTCGCACTGGGTGAGGCACCGAATCTTTCAAACTGTTTCATTTCCGCCGGTTACAATTCCGAGGGAATTGAACTGAATCCGGCAGCCGGTAGAATCCTGGCTGAATGGATCGCCAACGGAAAACCACCAATGGATCTGGGCGAAATCGATATTTCCCGATACCATCCGTTCCAAACAAATTTACGCTACTTGAAGGAGCGCAGTGCAGAGGTCATCGGCCTTCACTATAAGATGAACTGGCCACACAGGCAGAAAACATCTTCACGCAATATCCGCAAGAGTGTTCTTCACGACAGATGGGCGGCACTGAACGCAAGTTTCGGTGAAGCATTGGGATGGGAGCGGCCAATGTGGTTTGCGCCGCGGGACCAGAGCAATAAAAACATCTATTCGCATACACATCCTAACTGGTTTGAATATACCGCTGTCGAATGCAGAGCTGCGAGAGAGCGAGCAATTTTGATCGATCAGAGCTCATTCGGTAAATTTCTGGTTCAGGGGAAAACTGCCTGTAAATTTCTTCAAAGACTATGTGCTTCGGACATCGATGTTCCGCAAGGCAAAATTGTCTATACGCATATGCTGAACAACCGAGGCGGTATCGAAGTGGATGTCACAGTCAATCGTCTGGAAGAGAATCAATTTCTGCTTGTGACTTCAGCAACGTCTCATTCCAGGGACAAGAATTGGATCGATAGAAATTTGACTGATCAAGAGGATGTGATTTTGACGGACGTAACCTCGAATTACGCCGTTCTGTCATTGCAAGGCCCTGCTTCCAGAGCGATTCTGGCAAAAGTAACAACAGCGGATCTTTCTGATCAAGCCTTCGCGTTCTCGACATCGCAAAGAATTGAGCTTGGATATGCGTATGCGATTGCCAATCGACTGACATTTATCGGGGAACTGGGTTGGGAGCTATTTGTCGAAACCGATTTTGCGCAGCATATATGTGATGAAATCATGCGAGCCGGAAAGTCTGAAGGATTACGACCGGCGGGGTATCACGCACTTGAACACCTAAGGTGCGAGCAGTCGTATCGGGAGTTTGACCTCGACCTCACACCTGATGACACCCCGTTTGAGGCTGGATTGGGCTACATCGTCGCGTTGGAAAAGAAATCAAACTTCAACGGACGTGATGCACTATTGCAACAAGCGAGTCAAGATCATCTCGACAAGCGTCTGATCTCATTCAAATTGGAAGACCCGAAACCTGTCCTTTTCGGTGAGGAAATCATTCGACTGAACGACGATATTGTCGGGTATGTCTCATCAGGTGCGTACAGTTTCAATCTGGACACCTCCGTGGCTTTGGGTTATGTCCATCACCCAGGTGGCGTCACCGCGGAAACAGTCAACAACGGAAACTGGGAAATTGAGATTGCGTGCCAGTGTTATCCGGCAAGTGCGTCACTGAAGCCTATTCTGGACCCAACCCGCAAACGAATCTTCAACTGATTCAGGGCGATTCAACGAAAGAGTGGCAATTCTTTTTCGCCACAACATGACGAATGATCAGACGAATCCAATTTCGGTAGAGAACCCTGCCATTCTCTATCCACGTGTTTGCTATTGAGGGCAAAATTTCAGACTCCGGAAATTGCGGCAATTCGACCGAACTGTCAAGTGCACTGAGAAGATCATTTCTGTAGCGGGAAAGTCTATCCTTGGCTGTGTCATTCAGATAGTTTAGAGGATATTGCGGGTAATCCGAACGTTCGCCCGCTATGAACCGCACTACTTCGCGGTGGAATTCCTTGAGAAGGCTGACTGCATCATATTCTGGATGCCCCTGCAGGAAAATCCACTTGAACCCGTCGGAACTCACCGCGATATCAAAATCGGCGTCCTGGCTGAATGCGAGAATCTCAATACCTGCACGCTCCAGTTGTGTTGCAGTCATTTCAAATACATGGGACCGCGGCGTATCAAAACCATTCGCCATGCCTGCCACAAGAGGATGGTCCGACCTGATGATGCGATGCGAATATACACCCCACCTTTTGGATGGCTCGCACCGGGTTCTCTGAATCCCGTGAAACAGATCAATCACAGCGTGTGATGCCAGACAGGAACACATGATGGTTGGTACACTTTCGTCGGCCCATAAAATCACTTCCTCAAATCCAGGCCAAAAGTCTTCAGCTCTTAAGTCTGATTCGCCCGGGTTCGCTCCTGTCAGCACCAGACCGTCCAAACACACAGACTGGACATCTGCAAATGATCTGTAAGAACGATCGACGTAATCCCGCGCATCTGTGTTTCGCTTCTGCCCGCTTACCGCAAAGGGATGAATATGAATCAGGCATTCATCGGCACCTGCCGCGAGCAGTCTGAAAAACTGTCGCTCAGTCGCTCGAAACGCACGATCAGGCATCATATTCAGAAATCCAATATGAACTTCAGGTAAATCCAGACTGTCCGCCTGCGCTGGGGAAACTATTTCAAATCCTTCCCCATGGAGTCTGTTCCAGGCATCGAGTTCTCTGTCACGCACGAGCGGCATCAGGGAAATACTCCTTGATCATTCGCTATCTGAATCCAATGCGTCACAAACAAGATCGATGAAATCCTGTTCATCTCGAACATGCTCAATGGTATCGGCGGGAATGGCGTAGCCGTAACGGGACGCGATCGCCTCATACTTGGGTCGTCGGTATTCAACCAGAGCAGGGAAAATCCACTGTACAAACTCGTCCGGGTCAATCTGTTGCTCACTCACAAATCCGTTTGTTTCCATGTATACCCGCAATTTGCTGTCCAGAAAATCGGAATCATAAAAGAGCGGCTTCGGATGACTGATCTGTCGCTCGACTATCGCCTCTTCAAGTTGGTTGGTGCTCGACAGATAGATGATCAGGGTATGCTCAGCCAGATGCTCAAACACACGACTGTCATTCAATTCGCAAATACTGCCGCTGGAGTCATTGACAAAATGGTCGTAACCATAGATTGACTTGGCCTTGCCGATAAAATCTCCGACATCCAACATCGATTGCACCTCTGCTTCACAATGCAGCTTCTGACGTTTCTTGAACTCCGTCAGCGCCAGCCCTCCCAAACTCTTATTTCCCAACTTGCCGACATATTTTGATAGGAGTTCCAAATTGTCGAATGTCATCGCGCTGCCAATGTATATCGAGTCACTGCGCAAAAGATCGCGCAGAAAATCAATTTCCATGGCTTTTTCCTTGATATTGTCCAGTATAGGCTCAAGCAGATAGCGGGTTCCAATCCGATAGTCCGCGGAAAAATGAAACCATGAGGTTGACGGAAGTTTGCGCGCCAGATTTGTTTTTCCGACTCCCGACATTCCGATCAGCGTGACGACTTTCCGCTGCAAGTTTCGAAACTCTTTGCTTGATAGTTTCATGGCAATCCGACTCCCGCTTAATTCTCAAACTCCAATATTGAGTAACTCATCTAGTTCATTTCTGGATTGAAGATCGTATAACTCGTCAAATCCCCCGATACCGACTGAATCAATGAAAATTTGCGGAACGGTTCGTCGGCCACCGCTTCGGTTGATCATTTCCGCTTTTCGTTCGGAATCATACATTACATCGTACTCGCTGTATTCAAGCCCTTTGGAATCCAGTAGTCGCTTGGCGGCATGACAATATCCACATAGTGGGTTTGTATAGATTTCAATGTTTGCCATCGCGTCGCTTCAATTCACACCGGTATGTCCAAATCCGCCCGCAGCCCGGGTAGTCGGATCAAACTCGCCGACCTCGGCCAGTTGCGGACGAATAACCGGGACAAATACCATCTGCGCGATCCTGTCGCCCGGTTGAACGGTAAACTCGTCCGACCCCCTATTCCAGCAGGAGATAAACACCTGCCCCTGATAGTCCGAATCGATCAGACCCACCAGATTACCCAAAACAATACCGTGTTTGTGTCCAAGGCCAGACCTCGGCAAAATCACCGCTGCAACCGCGGGATCTCTAATATCGATCGCGATTCCGGAAGGAATCAACTCACAGGCAGACGGCGCAATCAGCAAAGGTGCGTCAATGCATGCCCTCAAATCCAATCCAGCTGCACCTTCAGTCGAGTATTCGGGCAGTGGTATAGACTTCCCAATCCGGTCATCGAGAATTTTGTAGTTTACTCTCTGCATGAAACCGGATGGATATCTGCTCGATCAATTGCGCGGCAATAATTGTTTTCAAGGCTGGACCAAGCGTGACGACTCCGCTGCGGTCTATCAATTCGAGAGTATTTGTGTCGGAACCCAATGCTCCATTCTCTCCACCAACATCATTGGCGGCGATCAGGTCGATACCTTTGGACAGTAATTTTCGCTTCCCTTCAGCAACGAGATTGCCAGTTTCAGCAGCAAATCCGACTGCAAATATACCAGG
Source organism: Arenicellales bacterium (assembly GCA_963662635.2). Lineage (GTDB taxonomy): Bacteria > Pseudomonadota > Gammaproteobacteria > Arenicellales > JAJDZL01 > JAJDZL01. Next base: position 2,590,984 of record CAXXFC010000006.1, on the reverse strand, counting down.
ATTCTGTTTTTTTACCTGTGCCAGAATGTCCGGATTCTTCACAAGTTCCATGTGCAGCTTGTCGTCATTTCGCTTTTTGATTTTCTCAGACGACTCGGTCGTCGGTCGATAATCAGCCACTGCCGCCACAGAGACGAAAATTTCAGCATGACCAATGTGTTCGAGAACAGCCTGCAACATCTCTCTCGCACTCGTCACATGTACCAACCGATCAACATTCACCGGCGCGGGTTGCTTGGCGGGCCCGGATATCAGAGTCACCTGTGCGCCAGCCCTTACCGCCGCTTGTGCGATCTCATATCCCATTTTTCCGGAACTATGGTTGGTGATTCCTCGTACCGGATCAATCGCCTCCCAAGTTGACCCTGCAGTTACAACCACATTTACACCCGATAGAAAATCGCTGGAGAAATATGACTCTACAAGACTTGTAATCTCGTCGGGCATCAGCATACGTCCCGGTCCGAATTCCCCGCATGCCTGATCGCCGGTACCGGGACCTAAAATAAGAATTCCACGATCTTTCAGAATTCTCACATTGTCCCGGGTCGCCGCATTCTTCCACATCAACTGGTTCATCGCCGGAGCTACAGCGACCTGTGCCTGCGTTGCCAGGCACAACGTAGAGAGCAGATCGTCAGCGACACCATGAGCAAGTCTTGCAATAAAACTTGCAGTTGCAGGTGAAACCAGAATCATATCGGCCCAGCGGGCAAGTTCGATATGACTCATACCGGCTTCTGCGCCTTCATCAAACAGGTCGGTTCTGACCTGATGCCCGCTGACCGCCTGCATCGTCAGCGTGGTGATGAACTGCTGCGCATTCGGTGTCATGACGACCCTGACCTCAGCCCCGTTCTCGCGCAGGCGACGAACGACTTCCGCCGCCCGGTAGGCTGCTATGCCACCAGTCACTCCCAGCAGTATTTTACGGTTTTCAAGTCCCAAGGTTTTTCTCCGGATGTATTATTCTCGCATGAAACAAAATGTTCGCTTTGAATTTGTTAGCTCAATAGTATAGAATGTGGCGCTTTATCGTCCAAATCTCAATCAACCGAAGCCGAAAAGCGATGCCGAGAGTCTGTCAGCTCACTGGAAAGAAAACAGCCAGTGGAAACAATGTTTCCAACGCGAAGAACAAGACCAAACGTCAATTCCGCCCCAATCTCCATTATCGTAGATTTTGGGTTGAGAGTGAAAACCGATGGGTTAAACTGCGACTGACCCAGAAAGCCATGCGTACCATCGACAAGAATGGAATCGATGCAGTGCTTGCCGAACTGCGCTCAAACGGTGTGAAGGTATAAACTGAATTCAGGGAATCAGTGATCATGGCTGAAGGCAAACAAGAGAAAAAACAAAAACGTGCGAACATCAAACTTGTTTCGTCCGCAGGGACGGGACACTTCTATACGACTTCCAAAAACAATACCAACGCGCCGGGGAAACTTGAACTGAAAAAGTATGACCCGGTCGCCGGAAAGCACGTCCTCTATAAGGAAAGCAAGTTGAAATAGTCGGATTTGATCTCGCACTCGAGGTCAGATCAGCGATCTCCAACTCACGGGTGGACCATTTAATTGTTGGTGCACCGATGAACTAGAATTGGACCAGAACCATGCTGGAGATCAAGACACAATGAAAAACCTGCCGGTGGATGAAACTGAGACATCTGCGCCCCGAGCCACCTATCAGGACGTGCTGGATGCCCCGCCGAACATGGTCGCGGAAGTTGTCGACGGCAAGCTGTACACCCACCCGAGACCGGCACCGCCTCAAGTCTTAGCCCATTCGAGCCTTTTAGGGTTCCTCAATCGGACATTTCAAATTGGCCGCGGCGGTCCCGACGGGTGGTGGATTCTTGACGAACCTGAACTTCATCTGGGCGCGGACATTGTAGTGCCTGATATCGGAGGATGGCGTAAGGAGCGAATGTCCCGGTTACCGGACACGGCATATTTCACACTTGCTCCGGACTAGGTCTGAGAGGTGCTGTCACCATCCACCCGGGAGTTTGATCTTGATTGCAATCAGGCGGTCTACGCCCGGGAGAGTGTTCGCCATCTTTGGTATGTGGATCCCATCGCCCGCTCGCTGGAAGTGTTTGTGTTACGCGGCACGAAGTGGGTGTTGATTGACACACTGTTCGAGACTGCGTCCATTTCACTTCCGCCATTTGAGGCGGTCAGTTTCAATCTCGGTGAACTGTGGTCAACCCATACCGTTCACAAAGAGGTATCGGGCAGGCTGGAAACTAAATCTGAGCAGGAGTCAGCTGAAGCAACGATTTGAAGTTCAGTGGCTCGAGGTCACTGTCTTTCGTTGATTATGTGATTTTCGATCCCATTTGACCTGCAACCGAATTTTATGCGTCGGTCGGTTGCAGAAGCGAACTCATCGATGTCCATGCCCCGTTCCCATTCTGCTAATCGGTTGACAGATACTTCAAGCGATGTTGTTACCTCGACTACTACCCGCCGGACGGTGCAACTTTCGGCGATTGCGGCTTACGTCAATCTCAATACCAATCTAAAACGGATAGCGTAATATCTGCGGTTCAACTCGGTTGACTCCTCAGACACAGACACTGCTTTTGAGTCGCATGGAAAAACGCATCAGTGAATCTATTCCGGACTGTTCTGCAAGCTGACACCACTCCTCTAGAGAATGACGTAAATTTTCATACGAAGTAGAAGACTTCATGGCAATGCTTCGAAGCTTTTGCTTCATTACATAGACCTGATGCAGATTCTTGTTTGACGCAAGAAACTGACGTAACTGTCGCTGGTGCTTTTCACTGAGTTTGCCTTCTTCAGCGGACAGCAATCGTCTGGCTTTCTTGATCATTTTCTTGGATTCGCCGGTAGCAAGACGAATTTCTTCTTTCAGCACATCCAAAACCACTTCTCGTGCGTAATTTGACATGACCTGGAATCGGTTTGCCGAAAATGCCTTGGCAGTCTCAAAATCGCATTGCATTTTTTCGCTTCGATATTCCAGAACCGGGATTTTGCGATTGATATCAAGCAAACGTAACGCACGGAAAAGGCGTACATACCACCAGCCAATATCGATCTCCCACTTTCTTGCCGAAAACTGCGCGGACGACGCATAGGCATGGTGGTTGTTGTGAAGCTCCTCGCCGCCGATGATGATGCCCCACGGAACAATGTTCCGGCTGGCATCCGGCAGATCAAAGTTTCGATAACCGGCAAAGTGCCCGATGCCATTGATCACACCCGCAGCCCAGAACGGAATCCACAGCATCTGAACGATCCAGATGGCAGTGCCTGCAACAAAACCGAATAAAACGATATTTAGTGCGAGTAAAGTAAAGAGACCAGTGTAGTGATGTTTACCATAGAGGTGTGTTTCAAGCCAATCGTTCGGCGTGCCTTTGCCATACTTTTCCAGAATTCCCGGTAACCGGGCCGCACGGCGATACAGAAAGAACCCACCCCATAAAACAGAATTGATGCCGGTTTGCTGGGGGCTGTGTGGATCGTCTTCGGATTCCACCGTAGCGTGATGTTTGCGGTGAACCGCCACCCATTCCTTGGTTACGATTCCGGTCGTGAGCCAAAGCCAAAAGCGAAAGAAATGACTGAGAATCGGATGCAGCTCAAGTGCCAGATGCGCCTGACAACGATGCAAGAAGACAGTGACAGAGACAATGGTAACGTGCGTCAGTACCAAAGCGACAATAAAGTATCCCCACCAGGGAAGTTGAATGACTGAAAAACTCACTGTTCTAGAATGTGATGACTATTATCGTTCGCGATATACGATCCGCCCCTTGGTCAAATCATATGGCGTGAGCTGTACGACCACTCGGTCTCCCCGCAAAATTCGAATATAGTTCTTGCGCATCTTCCCCGAAATATGGGCTGTGATGATGTGATCGTTGTCCAATTTTACCCGAAATGTTGTGTTCGGCAGTGTCTCCAGGACAGTGCCATTCATTTCAATTTGATCTTCTTTCGGCACAATATACGGCTCATTCCTCCTAACCAAGTAGTATTTTCGGGGTTCTATACAACCCGAATGTTCGTGTATTAAAGCACATTTTACAGTTCATCTCTGTCCTAAAATTGAATGAAAATTTTCAGTAATTGATTTCCCTACTGCCGTCGGGATTTCGGCTTATCTGTATTCCAGCGTACGATTCGGGATTCATGAATGTGTGAATTTCGTACATTGTTGCATACGATAATTCCAAGGTTGGTGACAATGCTTGCACAGTCGTTACCTTCCTTTAAATTTGCGCAGAGAGAACAAGATCTCTATTTTCACTATATTTCGAGTAATTCTCGTAAACATGCCACTGCAACTTCGTGAGAATGCCTGTTCATCTTGCGTATGTTGTGCAATTTCCACCTTATGGCAGGCAATTGATCAATACCTCTGTATGGCATTTGATCCCAATCTGGCTCGCCTTGTTTGATCGAGAGCGAGAATTTTCGTTCTTTTTCAGTAAGCGCGTTTAACGCATGAAAAGAGTTTTGATCTGGTTGCCTCAAGTTCACCTATTTGAACCGGTTGCATCGTCATGCCAACGAAAGGTTGAAAAAATGTATCACCGATTGCTTTTCTGTTCGGCGCAAGTATTTCCGCAATCGGGCGATCGTGGCTGGTCAAGTAGACTACAAATGCGTGGCGAACACCGTAAGGAATTGATCCGTCAGCGATAAATTGGATTTATTGCAAACTGAAGAGGATTTTGATGCCTGCATCCAACGTCCGAATCCACTTTTCCTACTCCAATTAGACTTCAGTAGTCTTGAATTGATTCCGATGTCACCCGTCACAAAGACCGATTCCAGACCCGTGAAGCGGTTTTAAAATCTCAAACGAGATTTCCAAAGTCGAATGTTGTCATTCAAAGTCTGATGGGACGTAATACAATTTTATTGGTTGAATTGATGCCTTTTCACCCCTGATAGTCGCACTTCCGACTGATTCAAGTTAAATATGCTCTGGACAAAAACTTTCCATATCGTTTTCGTTGTAACTTGGTTCGCTGGTCTGTTTTACCTGCCGCGTCTTTTTGTCTACCACGCTCAGGCAGACGATGATATCAGTCTGGAGCGATTCAAGATCATGGAGAGAAAACTTTACTTTGGAATCTCAACTCCCAGTGCTGTGCTGGCACTCGCGACGGGATTGATGCTCTGGCTGCACTATGGATTTACAGGTACGTGGCTGGTCTACAAATTGGTGTTGGTTATCATTCTGGTCATCTACCACATATGGTGCTGGAAATACCTTTTGGATTTCAAAAAAGATCGCAATGTAAAGTCGCATGTGTTCTACCGTTGGTTCAATGAGGCTCCTGTGGTTTTACTGCTTGTCATTGTCGCGTTGGTCGTACTGAAACCGATGTAACAATAAACGCAATTACTCGGCTAACTTCACAGTCATTTGTCCAATCCGCGAAAACCTTGCTTAGAGGTACACCGGCGATATATATTCAAGCCTTAGCCAACTCTCACATCAGCTGGAGCCTTGTGCTCCAATGAAATCGTATGTGAAGGATGCGGTATCCCGAATAATCCGAATCCTAAATCACCGAATAAAGTAAATCAGCACGTCATCTGTCATTTTGATTCGGTTACTTGTCGTTCAATGTGATCGCGCACAGCCCGGTTAATTTCTGTCTGGTAACCTCAACCACTTTTCATGAGCTTCTTGAACCCGTGAATAACGTCGGTGTCCAAGCGTATGGTTATCTGTTGCTTTACCGGTCTGTAAAATAAGCCCTGTCGAGCACCGGACCAGTCCAACATTTCAGGAACGTCTATCGTATTGATCTGGTCATCAGGTAGACTTTCAAGATATTTCAATTCTGCGATTTGCTGTTCGGTGAACTTACCACTTTTCGTTTTCATAGAATTATCTACCAGATCTGGTAGCCTTGCGAGCACTGATAATTCGCCCTGGTAATTGTACGGCTTCGTCCAAATCGGGCATCATGTGATTGACAACAACCGTAACCCTTTCAATTATCCTTATTTTTCGCCTGCACAGTCTTAGACTTCTGCACACCAGATTGCTGTGCAAGCTGAGCCCAAATTAGTTTCAGCCGGGCGGACTTAACCGGGCTTCCGACAAACCGCAGCGCCGATGATCGGACCGGACACACTCTGACGGATACTGTCAAATTTCTGAACAATTACCGCGCAATTCTGATTGTCATTCAGTGATCCGATTTCGGTCTCATATTCGACCGGGGCACCCTTCCACATTCCGATTGATTTCAGATCACGCACCACGTTGAAGTTTACAAGTGTCTTTCCCTTGTTCTCACCGGAAGGCACCTCGGTAACATGTTTCATCTCGTAAATCAAAACCCAGACATCTGCATCCGAATCATGGTCGCCCTTCACACTGATCATCAGGTCACCGGAATCAGATACCACAGCTTTCATGTCGAGTACCAGATCCGACTCTTGTTGGATTTGCTTGTGCGCCTTGCTCATCTTGCTGCCAACAAAAGCATGTTTGCCGTTTACGATCATCTGCGGGGTATAGACACCAGTACGACCTTTCAATCGCAGACGGTTGTAGTCTCTCTGGCGCTTGCTGTACGCGGCGGAAGAATATGGGTCCCGCCACTTTCCGGCTGATCCATATACCAAGTTATCCCAGTAGTCGACATGGAATTCAAGGCCGAGGATTTCATCATTCTGATCAATGATTTCACCCAGCAATTTTTCGGCTGGCGGACAGGAATAACAGCTTTGCGATGTAAATAGCTCAAAGACATGCTTTACTTTGGTGTCCGCTGCCAGATTCATCGCACTCAACATCGCTGTCACGGTTACGCCCGCTAAAATCATTGTCTGGAAAATTACCCTTCCAATAAACATAATATGACCCCATTACCCGATCAATACTTCATTCCTTACAATTCTACCGTCAATCTTGTTCAACGTCGTACTTGTTTCTCCCCAAATACCGCCCAATACCGGAAATATCATCCGTCTCTGTGCGAATACCGGTTGTCGGCTGCACCTGATCGAACCGCTGGGGTTTGAACTGGAAAACTCAAAACTGCGTCGCGCCGGTCTGGATTACCGGGAATGGGCTGATGTGCGAGTTTACCGCACCTACTCTGAATTCGTAGGTTCCCATGGTAGCGGTCGTAACTTCAAATTCTCGAAATTTCATTCAAAAATCTATACCACAGTTGATTTCGCGCCGAATGACAATCTCATTTTCGGTTCCGAGGTATCTGGGCTTCCAGATTCCATAAAGTCCAGCGGAGACCCCGAACACCGCCTGAAATTGCCGATGTTGCCCGACAACCGGAGCCTCAACCTGTCAAACGCTGTTGCGGTCGTAGTCTATGAGGCGTGGAGACAGAATGGATTTGCCGAGATTGTTCGGACATCCAATACAGACTGACTCACCACTGACCGGAGTTTTCCATTGACAACCAGGGTTCCTGAGGTGGAAGTGCCGCCCCCTTCTGCAAAAGCTCCACTGAAATGCTGTCGGGGGATCTGACAAACGCCATCCGACCATCGCGCGGCGGGCGGTTGATCGACACACCGGCATCTATCAATCTGCGACAAATCTGATAGATGTCGTCGACCTCATATGCGAGGTGACCGAAATTTCGACCGCCGGAATACTGTTCGGGGTCCCAGTTGTAAGTGAGTTCTACCTGCGCATCCTCATCACCTTCGGCCGCTAGAAATATCAACGTAAATCTGCCGGCTTCGTTTTCGCTGCGGCGAATCTCCTTGAGTCCCAAATCGTCTACGAAAAATTTCAGCGATTCATCAATATCAGATATTCGTAACATCGTGTGCAGATACTTCATCATTTACTCCATTTCAGTCAAAAAATTGTCACAGATTCAGGAAGTTACTTCGGTCCATTGACGCTTCGTGCCATACAGACAATTCTGCCTCACCTAGTTCGAATCTGCCATCTCGCGAAAACTCGCCTCAATTCCCTGTCGCGCAGTTGGATATCGCAACTCGATGGATAATTCCTGAAGCATGCGGTTGTTATCGATTTTACGCGACTCTCCCAGATATTGACGCAATGTATTGCTGTGGGACTCAAGAGCGGAAGTACTCGATGATTCGATAACCTTGGGTAACCCGAAAATCTCTGCAACCAGGTTCATGTATTCGATCATCTTCAACGGCTGTCCGTCAGATACGTTAAATTTACCTCCCGTATTCGTTCTCATTGCGGCAATGCAAACAGCAGTCAAGTCATCGACATGAATTCGGTTTAGAAATCCACTGCCACTGGCAGGTGGCAAGGTAATACCTTGTCGGAGTCTGTCGAGTGGAACTCGGCTTGGTCCGTAGATCGCACCAACTCGAAGAATGACCAGATTGACCGAATTCTGTCTGGCCCAATCTTCCGCGAACAACTCACTGTCAAGCCGCCGTCTGGCACGGTCTGTCTGCGGATGGACCGGGGTGTCTTCATCAATCCAAGCCCCCTGAACATCGCCGTAAACACCCGTCGTGCTGATCAGAACAATTTTTTTGGGAACATCTCCCAAGATGTGCTTCAAAAAGTTTCGAATCCGGGTATCTTTGGTTCCTTCCGGGGGAGGAGGGACCAGATAGATCACAGATGCCTCATCCCCTGTCAACACAACCTGTGGTTGCAATGTGTCGAAGTCGACCTGCAAAGATTCGACATTTCGAATCGAAACTCTCGAGTTTACTGTGAGTGCAACTACTCTTCTTTCACCAGATGCCAAATTCGCGGCAATTCGAGTTCCTGTGTACCCACATCCAGCAATTACGATTGGCCCGTAACCATGCTGATCGAAATCGGCTCCAACCACGACAGTCAACTAATCCCGACGTAATCGGTCAGAAGCGGCCACTGGACTCGGATAGCGAAATACAACCAGATACGACGATCCGATAAACGTTAGTACAGTCGCAATAATCAGGAAATTTGCGGCGCTATCGCCAATAATGCCCGACGTAATCGCCATGAATACAATGAGTATGGAAAACTCACTGAGTTGACCCAATCGAAAACCGGTTTCCCAGCCTGTTTCACTCTCCTCTCCAAATTTACCGAGAAGAAGTCTGTATACAGTTGGTTTGATTGCGAGAACCAACGCTGCCAAAACGAGCGAGGGGACAAAGACTTCGACAAACGCAGCGCCATTGAAATGTGCACCCATCGCAACAAAAAACAGAACCATGAAAAAGTCTCGTAGAGCCTGAAGACGTTCCGCAATATACCGCGCTATGGGGGAAGCAGCGACTGCTACCCCTGCTACAAATGCACCTATTTCATGCGACAATCCGAAGACAACTGCCGCCAGTTCTCCCAGACCCAGACACCAGCCGATGATGACCAAGAATAGATATTCTCTGATCTGCTCGAATTTGCTGAGCAATTTGCGAATTACGAAGAATTCGAGCAAGAATGCAATAGCTACAAAAATTGGTAAAGTGAGAGCCGGAAGAAAACTCTTCAGACCGATTTCTCCGGTCAGCCCGAGCCCTTGAATGACAACCAGTGCGAAGATGGCCAGAAGATCCTGCAACAGGAGGATGCCAATTACCAGCTCTCCGATATGTCGATGATGCAGCGCGGTTGTGGGCAAGAGTTTGATGCCCATGATTGTACTGGAAAATCCGGTTGCGATACCGGTGATCACCGCTTCGATCGCGGAGAAGCCGAACAGGAGAGCGACTACAAACCCGGCAGAGAAAAACACGACTGAAGAGATCAGGGTGACAGTCGATACCGACTGGAAAATCTTCAGCAGTTTCTGAGGATACAGATCAATTCCAAGCAGGAACAGAAGGAAAATAATTCCGATGCTCGCAAGATTCTCCACCTGCGTGAGTTCCGGGATCAATTTCAAACCGCCGGGACCGATGATCGCACCCAGAATAATGTAGACGACCGGCAGGACTTGCCGTGTATAGAGCGCAATGGTACCCAATATCGCGGCGCCCACATAAATCAGGAAAATCGAATCCGCTATCAGTTCCTTTTCCATCACGCTTTCCCAATGCCTGTTTGATTTGATTCCCTGTGCCAGTCAACGGCATCGCCAATGAGGCTTCGTCAATACACGGTCATGAATCAGGGTTTTTCCATTTGATGTTGCAACCTACACTCGGAATCTGATCCGATGAAATCGCCGTGCCTGTCAACAGTGCTTCCGACGCGTTTCTCAAGTCATCACCCGTAACCGGAATCTGATTGCCCGGGCGACTACTGTCGAACTGTCCCCGATAGACCAGTTTCAACTCCGAGTCAAACAGATAGATGTCCGGCGTACAGGCGGCGTCATAAGCTTTTGCGACCGCCTGAGTCTCATCGTAAAGATAAGGGAAAATATAGCCGTGTCTGACAGCATCCGAACTCATCTTATCCGGCCCGTCCTGAGGATGGGAAATGATGTCATTCGCGCTGATTGCGATCACTGAAATACCCCTATCTTTGTATTCGCGCGCGTAATCAGATATTGCTGATTTTATGTGAACCACATAAGGGCAATGATTGCATATGAACGCAATCACGACCCCGCGTGACTGTTCAAAATCAGTCAACGAGGTGAGTTTCAAGGGGAAATTCGGATTGGTATTCGGCAGTGTAAATTCCGGTGCGCGAGTTCCCAGTTTCAACATGTTCGACGGTGTCTCAACCATATATCTGATTTATACGGAATAGTTGACAAGATTGAATCGAACAGCCATCACAGTGATTTGACAGCGTTCAATTCTGTTTTGTGTTGTACTTCAGTTCACCTCAGCAAGTCAAGTTCAGCGGCGATGCAATTGCCGCTTCCGATGTGTCTTTCACGATAGTTTGGGGGTCGGGTTCACCGTGCAGTTCGACTCGTCAGGTGTGGTACAGCAGACGATTCAATATCTCCTGGCATGACCTCGCCAATGCTCTTGGTACCGTGGCTGTTGCCACCGGGTTCGGTCTTTGTTTCTGTATACTTGCACTGGGTTGCCGAACATCGGTCGGAGTGGCCGAGCGGTCGCAACCGATTCTGATCATCAAAAGTTACTCGACAGTGATCAATGAATGAATCAGCTTTTAATTCGGCAGAAAACAGCAAATACCGGGCACCTACTGATTACCTAGACACAGGTGATCAGCATCAACAAAAAAAGGAACGATCTGAAACTACCGGACAAAACCCAGAGTCAAGGGTAGATGGTTGATAGATTATGAAAGCAATCAAGATTAGCGTATTCCTTATCCTATTTTCACTCGGTATCCCTGCATTTTCGGGCGATCTTTCAATTTTTCATGAAACTGCACCCGAATCGGGATCAGGAATCATAGATCATACAAAGTGGAGTGACTTGCTGTCGAACTACATAGACGATCGTGAAGGATTGAATTACTTTCGCTACGGGGACGTGAACGAAGAAGATTTGTACATCCTTGAGGATTACCTGGAGATGCTACAGTCTGTTCGGGTGACCAAGCTCGATTCCGATGAGCAGTTTGCCTACTGGATCAACCTTTATAACGCATTGACGATCTGGGTGATACTGGAACACTATCCGGTCGAAAGCATTCGAGAAATCTCCTACGGATTGCTGACTAAAGGGCCGTGGAAAGAAAATCTGGCAACAGTTGAGGGAGTCGATCTCAGTCTTGACGATATCGAGCACGAGATTTTGCGTCCTGTTTTTCAGGACAGCAGAATTCACTATGCAGTCAATTGCGCATCGATTGGTTGCCCCAACCTGCAGTCAACGGCATTTACATCAAACAATCTTGAAGATCTTCTGGAACACTCAGCCGAACAGTACATCAATCATCCCAGAGGGGCAAGAATTGAAGACGGAGAATTGATTGTTTCCAGCATTTATGACTGGTATGAAGAAGATTTCGGGGGCAGCCAGGAGAGTGTCATTGAACACTTGCTTGAATACGCGTCAAGAACACTTGAGAGGCAGTTAGACGGATTTGATGAAATCGATGACTACGAATACGATTGGGCTCTTAACGAATGACATCATGATCGATCACAAACATATATCGGTCATTATTCCCGCATTGAATGAACAGGCATCGATTGAAAAGGTAATCAATGAAATTCCAAATTATGTTGACCGAATCATCGTAGTTGACAACAACTCCCAGGATGCGACACGGGAGTTTTCAGAAAACGCAGGAGCCCAGGTTGTGAGCGAACCGAAAAGAGGATATGGAAGAGCCTGCCTGACGGGGATAGAGGCAGCGGGAGATACCGACATTTTTGCCTTTATCAATGGCAGCTACAGCGATTATCCGGAAGATCTTGACAAACTGATCAGACCTGTTGTTTCGGGAAACTGTGACCTTGCGATTGGTTGTCGACAGGATGATCCGTTGGTTCCGCGGGGCCGATTTACCCATCAGAAGTGGGGGACTCAATTGGTTTGTATTACGATTCGGCTATTGCACGGTTACAAATTTGACGATTTGGGTCCATTGCGGTGCGTGTCACGTCCTGCTTTGCTGGAGTTGCGGATGCAGGATGAGGATTTTGGATGGACCGTAGAGATGCAGCTCAAAGCGGCAAAATCAGGCCAGACAATTTTGCAAGTACCCGTACAGTATCGAAAAAGGGTGGGCAAGTCGAAAATTTCCGGGACTCTGCGAGGATCGTTGATGGCGGGTTGCAAGATGTTCTTCTGGGTTTTCAGACTGTTGTAAATCGTCAGTCAGTCGGGTTTATGTGGAATTCGTTATGCTGAATCGCCCAGACCGATAGTCAATGACGAGGGCGATGCTGACGCATAGAATCTGAGCCATTTGCGCGTACTGCGACACCTGGTAGTCGTAAAGATCTGATTCGGGCAGGTGAAGTCCGATGATATAGGAAAGCACGATGACCACTGATGCCGTCCAAGCCCAGAAACTTGGCCAGATTACTGCGAAAGTTAACACCCAAACCAAATACCAGGCGTTCAGCACCGGGGAGAGTATGAGCATCAGGCCGAAAATCCAGTCCATACGCGGTATGTCAGTTGAAAAATTGGAATTTTGGTATCGAACAAAGTAATAGAAATACCACAATACAAACAGTGAAACACTCACGTATCGAGCGATTGGGTCGGTTAACAGGTCAGCCAGTAAATTGAATACCGGCGCGTTGAACAACCAAGTTCTTGCGAAAATTTCGAGAATCGCGAGATCAGTATGCGGTTCATTAAGTAAGAACGGCAGATACATCATCAATGCAGTTGCCGCAACCAGAATCCAATAGCGAAATCGCTGTCGGAAAAGAAAAAAGGGCAGCGCGGCTAGCGCAAAGACTTTTGAGCAGCAAGCAACCGCGATCAGTATGCAGCCCAGAGCTGGTCGCCCGGCTTTCCGGGCAAGCAGTGCGGCCAGCAATAAACAAACGCCAATGACATCAGGATGTGCAGTGAAGGCGAATTCCTTGATCACCAGCGGACACCACGCATAAAGCAACACGATGCGAGCCGGTGCCAGTCTCCCCAGCATGTATATGATGGTGAGGTCAAACAGAACCACAATGAATTGCAGGAGATCGAGATTGACCGGTGAGATGATGTGAGACAGTACGAATACGTACTGCAAGAACGGTGCATAGATTGTCGCCAAATGGGGATTATTCACTCCCGACAGCAATGCGTTGCACTCTGAAGTGAGATCATTGGACAAGAACAGTGATTCCGGAGCAATACCGTAGGGCGACCCGTACGTTACGAAAAGACAGGCATCGAGCAGGTATCGATAATAGTCATCTTCCAGGACAGGTTCTCCCCATACACCGATCAACCGGAACACAACCGCCCAGAAAAAGACGGTTTTGAATTTCAGGTCGAATTGATTTTTGGTCAGCCAGTACCAGTAAAGCAGGACCACGGCTGCAGCAAAGCCGAAGCCGCCAAGGAAGGTGAAAAGATCGAAACCTGTTGAGTCTCTGGACAGAATTCCCTGGATAACGTACGCGATTGCCAGTATCGCACCGACGAAAGTGGATGAAATAAAATTCAATTTAATTGGTCTTATATCGTTATTCATGGCAATGAATGTACAGACAGGATGTGTGTCATTTCGTTCTGTAACTCTTTGAATTGAATGTAATCGTCTGTGGATATTAAACTGACAATCTTTCCTGCAAGACTGCAACGGGTGCGGTATTCAATTACCGATTGGTGCTACCGCGACAGAATCAATATGAATTTATCGCTAAAATATAGACAGAACTCAACACCCAAGCCTTTCATTTCCAGAGGCAACCCATGAAAACTTCAACCAAACACACCAATCAAAGTATCGTCGCTCTTATATTTTGCTGCTTTTTTGTCAGTTCAGTTGCATTTGCTTCCGGTGATGGAGGCGGCGGCAATGATGGCAGCGGTGGTGGCGGTGACCATCAGCCGGCGCTCATAGTTTCAAAGGGAACTTACGAATTAGGAAAGAAAGTGTTCTTTGAACATGTCGTATGCGACAGTTGTATTTATGCTGATTTGGAACTGACCCCGGAGAGTGTAAGTGCATCCTGGAAGGCGATCAAGAAGGACTTGCGCAGATCAGGTGAAATCGGGTCCAATTTGGCTCGCAAGGAACGAAAATCAGTCAAATTGTTCATGCGCAAGAGATTTAACTTGTAGTCCAAAACCAGATTCTGTTCTGCTTGAGTCTGTACTTTTTTTCCCACAGAAAAAACAATGGTGTATTAAGGGGTTTATGCGGAACAGTTGAAAAGTCTGAAGTCGGTTCGGATCTTCATCACTCAGTTCACCCAACAAACTTGGCAACTGAAGCTAAAGAATAACAGACGGGGCATTGTCGGTCCTTTTGTATCCTGACTTCCTGCCATTCTAACCTGCTGGCGTCGTAGAGGAACAATTTGCCATGCACGCTGGTGCCAACACCTGCAATAATCTTCAGAACTTCAGTCGCCTGCAACGATCCGATAGTACCACAAACCGAACCCAGCACTCCAGTTTCACTGCACCGCTCGACAGGTTCATCTTCTGGAGCATACAAACACCGAAAGCACGGGCTATCTTCGAGATCGGGTCGATAGACAGCAAACTGGCCATCCATGCGAATCGCCGCCCCTGAAACCAAGGGTGTACGGGTCGCTACGCTGGCTTCATTCAACGCAAACCGAATGTCAAAATTATCCGTTGCATCAACAATAACATCAGCCGAAGCCACTCGATCATACAGTTCTGAATTTGACATCTTTCGGTCAATCCCGGTGATCTTTATTTCCGGATTCAATGCGGTCAAGGTCTGTATCGCAGACTCGACTTTCGAGATGCCGACCGTTTGACTTGTATGCACGATCTGACGCTGGAGATTTGAAAGATCGACCTCGTCGAAATCATTCAATACAAGATGACCGATTCCGCTGCCCGCGAGATACATCGTAACTGCAGACCCCAAACCACCCAGACCCACGACTAAAACAGTGGCCTCCATGATTCTCTGCTGACCTTCGATACCGAATTCGGTCATCATGATCTGCCGGTTGTAGCGCAATAATATGGAATCGTCCATCGTATCAGTTTATTATGTAATGAATACTCAATTACTCCCGAGATAGTACATTCTTACAACAATGTCAAAGCTGACACATTTCAACGAACAAGGGGATGCGCACATGGTTGATGTGGGCGAAAAGCAACCTACGGCCCGTCGAGCTGTCGCAGAAGGGCAAATCCGTATGTCATTATCCACTCTTGAACAAATCATGTCCAGTTCCAACGAAAAGGGAGATGTTCTAGCGGTAGCTCGTCTCGCAGGTATCATGGCGACAAAAAAGACATCAGAACTCGTACCACTGTGTCATCCGCTTTCCCTGACCCATGTCACCGTCGATCTTGAGTGCGATACAGAAACATCCACCGTCTACTGCAGAGCAACAACTGAGACCCGCGATCGGACCGGGGTCGAAATGGAGGCGATGACGGCAGTTCAGGTGGCACTGCTGACCGTATATGACATGTGTAAAGCAACCGATCGCGGGATGGTCATCGAATCTGTACAACTGATGGAAAAGTCCGGCGGACGTTCCGGGCATTGGAAACGGAAAGATGGCTGAACCTGTTTTGAATGACAGTTGCATGGCGGATTTTGATGTTGCCTCAACACCTTATGAGGAAGCACTTTCATCAATTCTGCATCAGGTCTCACCTGTGATTGAAACGGAGCGATTGGCAATTTGGGAAGCGATTCACCGTGTTGTCGCGGAAGATGTCTACGCGAGTCAGAACGTGCCGACCGATCGGAACTCTGCGATGGATGGTTATGCCTGTAGATATTCCGAGCTGGCAGAAAAGAATGCTGAATCCACTTTACGTCTGGTCGGAACTTCCGCCGCCGGCAGTCCGTACACCGGCGAAGTTGAAATAGGTGGCTGTATCCGAATATTCACCGGCGGTGTCGTGCCCGATGGACTGGATACGGTTGTGATGCAGGAAGATTGCAGTGTCAGCGAAGATGTTGTCACGACAACCAATACGCATCGGCTGGGGCAGCATATCAGGCAATCAGGTGAGGATATCCGTGCAGGTGAAATCGCATTGACGCGGGGTCAGACCATCGGAACCGCTGAACTCGGGCTGCTCGCGTCCGTCGGTCGCGCCAAGGTATCAGTCTATCGAAAACCCAAGGTCGCATTTTTTTCCACCGGTGATGAGCTACGCGCAGTAGGCGAGAAGTTAAATCCCGGGGACGTCTACGACAGCAATCGCTACACACTCTACGGAATGCTTCAGAGTGCCCAGGTTGAACCGATTGATCTCGGTGTGGTTCGAGACAACCTGGAGCAGACGATCACCGCATTGAAGGCAGGCGTATCAAAAGCTGACGTGGTGGTCACTTCCGCCGGCGCGTCAGTGGGTGATGCTGATTTTGTCAAGCAGGCATTGGAAACACTGGGTGAACTTACACTTTGGAAAGTCGCCATGAAGCCGGGACGACCATTGGCATTCGGTAAAATCGACCAAACCTGGTTTTTTGGTCTGCCCGGAAATCCGGTATCGGTCATGGTCACATTCGACAAGTTCGTTCGCCCCGCTCTGAGTCGCCTAAAAGGCGAAAAACCATCAACTCCGATTCGATTGAGTGCGAGAATTTCCAAACCCATACGCAAACGTCCTGGCAGACTGGAATATCAGCGCGGAATTCTCAGTTTCGATTCCAACGGAGAACCAGTAGTTGAGTCTACCGGTAATCAAAGTTCCGGTGTTCTGACTTCGATGAGTCGTGCAAACTGCTACATTGTTCTACCGTTGACTTCGGGTGACATGGATGCAGGCACAACAGTCAAAGTGGAACCATTCGAGACACTTTTATGACTGTGTCCGATGACTCATGTCTGACGCTGCTAAGTGGGACCAGAAGTATCTGCGACGGGAACACGGGAACGAATTAACACCGGACCCGTTGCTCGTCGCATACAGCGACTTATTCGACTCAACGCACACTGTCATTGACTTGGCTTGTGGAACCGGGCGCAACGCTGTCTATCTGGCCAGACTCGGTTGCTTTACGGTGGCATTGGACTGCAGTCTTGAGGCACTTCGTCGCTGTCAAGTTCTCGCACAAGAATCCGATGTCCAGATACATGCTGTTGCGGCCGACTTGAATGAATCTCGCTTGGCAGCCGAATCGACGGATGCGATCGTATGTTTCAATTACCTCAACTTTGAATTGGCTGACAATATGCAGGCGTCACTCAAACCGGGTGGCTTACTGATAATGAAGACATTCAATCAGAATTTTCTATACGTCAACCCACGTTTCAACCCAAATTACGTTCTAAAGCCGGGGGAACTCACGACGACCTTTTACAAATTAAGGATCATTGAGCTTGACGATGATTGTGTTCCAGAATCCAAGACCAAGAGTTTCATCATCGCTCGAAAACCGGATATATCCACTTCATCCCAATAACCATCGCCCACTGCAGTGGTTGATGTTCAAAGAACGACAATAATATTTACTTGGTCCCGTAAATTCTGTCTCCTGCATCCCCCAATCCAGGCAGAATGTAACCATGCGAATTCAGCTGTCGGTCCACTGCTCCTGTATATATTTTTACGTCTGGGTGGGCATCATTCAAAGCTTTGACTCCTTCCGGTGCAGCCAGCAGGCAGACAAATACAATCTGCCTTGAACCACGTTGTTTCAGACGATCTATTGCAGCGACTGCGGTATTTGCAGTCGCTAGCATAGGGTCGACGACAATGATTGATCTTTGATCGAGATCCGATGGAACTTTACAGTAATACTCGATTGCGACCAGAGTATTGGGATCCCTATACAGTCCAATGTGTCCCACCCTTACAGCTGGCATAAGACTGAGCATACCGTCCAACAATCCATTTCCCGCACGAAGAATTGACACGACACATAATTTTCTTCCGGAAAGAAACAGTGCTTTCATCGGTTCGAGAGGAGTTTCAATAGCGTGCTCCTCAGTCGGTAAGTCACGAGTAACTTCATAGCCAAGCAACATCGCGATTTCCTTCGTCAGCTGTCGAAACAGTGAGGAATGGGTGTTATTTTGACGCATCAAACTCAATTTATGCATAATGAGCGGGTGCTCAACAACAGTAACGTTCATCTACTCCCCCAACGGTGAATTATTTGACAGTTCTTGTTCACTTACTATTGTAGCAATGCTAACCGGAAATCAAGACAAACGCGAGATTCAATCAACTCGCGAAAAATTACTTCGACTTGCCGAGAGCGAAGCCGAAAAAGCAACGGCAAGAGGTCGCAGCCATTCGGCGGCTTTCCTCGTAAAGAACGGTGAAATTATTGCCAGTGGCCACGATCGTACGCTAGAGCTGAATGACCCGGTCGCTGTTGCCGTAGCCGATTGTTTTCGAAATGCGGGCCGTCGCAACGACCAGTCCGAACTTGAGTTGTACTGTTCACCCGCCCCGGACATGCTGGCTGCCGGCATTATGATCCAGTTTGGAATCGGTGTTCTTATTGTTCGGGAAAAGGTCAGCGAATCTGCTGTTCTTGAATTCCTTGTATCCAAAAAACTTCCGATTATCAGTCTCTCACCGGAATGTGGATCGTCACGATGACCAAACAAATCCTCACTCACTTAAAACCCGCAACTGAAGCTGACCGCAAATTCATGACGGATGCCTATCGACAAGCCGAGCTCGGCTACAAAGAGGGCGGTGTGCCGGTCGGCGCAGTTATGGTCAAGAAAGGCGTTGTCGTGTGCGCAGGCCGGAACCGGAGAGTTCAGGAAGATGACCCGGTATTACACGGAGAAACAGATTGTTTACGCGCCGGTGGAATTCGCAAAGACTATTCAGAGATCGATCTATATACTACACTGAGCCCTTGCATGATGTGCGTCGGCGCGATTTTGAATTTCGGAATCAAACGAGTCATCATCGGAGAATGTGAGAACTTTCAAGGATTTATATCAACACTGACTGATCACGGAGTCGAAGTTGTGTTGCTGGACGATGACGCCTGTAAAAACCTGATGTCGAAATTTATTGACGAACGCCCTGAATTGTGGTTTGAGGATATCGGAAACGCGTAAGTGCTTAATTTGTACATGTAAAGTGTCCGCCAGATCAGCAATTCGAAACAAGAGATTGTAAGATTCATTTCACGTGCAACGGGTTTGAATGACATGGCGAAAGTTCGGTTTTCAAACCAGACAGGATTTGATAGGTTGCGGCGGCGCGCCACAGTTGACTCAGGTGGTTGCATACACTGTGAAATGCAAATGCGGTCCGTTTGAGGACCAGCAGTGTGTCGGACAGTCCGCTGTGACCGTGGCCAAGGTTGTGTTCGGCACTACATTCGTTGTATTTCAGCCAATTGAAACCCTCTCGATCTTCAAGCGGGCGAGCCAGCATGCCACAATGGCCTGGATTTTGCCCTCATCCACTTAAAGCGAGGTGATGAAGCGGAAAACCGCAGTAGGCCGGTACCCCGACATCGCTAATCTGCCGCTGGACGCAGTTGATGTTGATTGCGTCATCGCCATTTCTGGTTGGCAGGTGGCGGTCGGTCTACAGGTACGGATGTTAATTGTTTAAGCGGTTGCACCCGAGTATCTTCCTGATCCTCACTTTGGTCACTTTGCGCGAATTCCACTGAACAGGGGAAATCGGGCATTTTCTGGCTCGGCGGTGATCAATTTTCAGCACTCGACTGTCGTTTTTTGGCGAAATTTCTTGGCAAATGTCGAAACTCAAAGTCCTCACGCCGGACCCTGCCCGGTGCTGCCGGTAAACATCCTGCACCTGTTTCATCGCCATCTCAAATTCGGCTTTGGCCTGCGGCGGATTCATCCAACCCAGCCGACACCATGGCTTGATTGTTTTTTTTTCAGCACTCACCGAACCGTCTCATGCGATACTCTGTCAATGTCGTTCAGTTCCACCGCCCTGTTCGGCTAACAACCATAGCGACCATTGCAGGTGCCCCACCAGCGGCTAACTGCGACTGAGCGCAATCAGACGCGCCTTGAAGTCGCCATCCGTTTTTCGCTCTTAGCGCATCCGCCGACCCTGACGACCACCCAAGGCAAATTCAAGACTTTCCTCAACAGAGTGACGCTTGACTTTGGCCGGCCTGGAAAAAACGGCAATCGTTTCACCGGCACTGCATAGCTGATTGCATACGATCTTTTACGATTGAAAGCGGCCAATTGTTCGAGTTCAACTTACCCCGACGTAACCACATATCACTTCAGAAACACATGTCCGAAAATTACGGAACCAGACACATGGAATATCAATCTAGTATTCCGATTCATTTGTCTCAACAGCACAATTTCTATTAGTGAATTTAACTTAAATAATAATAATATGAGATAAATTTATATTTTGGCACTAAGGCATTGATGATAATTTCTGCAAGCAGTCTGGCTGTTCCATAACGCTCCAATCTCATAAACGACAATAAACAATTGAATAGAAAGAAAATTGAATAGTAAAAGAGCAATACCAATTGAGTTCTTGAAGTCATTCCTTGTCTTACTTGAAAATCACAGTTTTTCGCAGACTGCGGTGGAAGTGGGACGATCACAATCGGCAATCAGTCTGCAAATCAAACGCCTGGAGGAAGTGGCCGGCACCCCCATTCTTACCAGTTCAGGGAAATCCCTGTCCCTAACCCAGCAAGGCGAAGTTCTTTATGAATATGCCAAACAGATCGTTCGATTGAACGACGAATGTATCAATCGTCTTGATGGGAATCTGTTGGTGGGAAAGATTCGAATTGGTATTCCCAGTGATTTCGCAATCGCATTTTTACCATTGATCCTGGGACGTTTCACCGAAACACACCCTAATGTCTCAATCGATGTGAAATGCGATTTAAGCGCTGACTTGAGACAGACAATCGATAGTCAAGAGTGTGATATTGTCCTTGCTCTCGATGATGGAAGGCCGACACGTTTTCTAAAATCTTTATGGCGTGACCCAGTTTCATGGATTGGTTTGAAATCACATGAAATTCATCGGATCTCTCCACTTCCGTTGATCCTGTATCTAGAACCCTGTCAATACAGAGAGCGCGTCATTCGTACTCTGACACAATCTAACATTCCATATCGAGTCCTGTTCACGAGTCAAAGCATCGGGGGGAACCATGCGGCGATCCAAGCGGGTTTGGGTATAACGGCACTATCAAAAAACTCCATTCCACCGTATTTGGAAGAGTTACCAAAGTCAGATAAATTACCTACTTTAGATGATGTACAAGTCGGTATATATTGGAATGCACGCGGGGCGACAAAGGCAACCTTGGAAATGGGGGAATATCTATCCGAGGCACTGAACAGTAAGCTAGAGAAAATTCCAAGAGGCAGTTCTTGATCATAGACTCAAATCATTGCAACACGAGAAAAACCGCTCAGGCTTCCAGGTCCAGAAAACAGATTCAGCAAACTCAGCCGTGTCGGAGTCCGAAACGCAATCCGAACAGAATCGAACCAGTCCTTTACGTATATCCAGAACGACCGCAACACAAAACTCGACCCATTGTCCGACACTAGGACAAGAATCTGACCAAGCGGACCGAATGTGTTTAAGCCTTGCGCCTAGTGGAAAATCCGTTGATGATCAAGGAACGATTGCGATTGGATTAAAACAGGCGGAAAACGCACCTATCGCGATATGGTCAAAAGTGTATTGCCTGTTGGTGCTGATGCGGGCAGTTTTGATGCCATGGAAAAATTGTCGCAATCTGCTGGTCAGATGGTTCGCTATCATTTCAGGTGTACCAAATCAGAATTCGTGCTGTCTGAACAAGTACGACAGAAACAACGACATATGAACCGTTTTTCAAAAGAATGCCCGCACGTATTTGAAATTCAAATTGCTGTCTGTGTAGCTATTATCATCGTTAATAATAGTATTTATAAATCTGATATATAGTAGTCATTGTTCAAGTATATTCATATCCGATACAAGTGGACTATCTATAACATCTTGGTATTTTGTCGTGCATCGATACACATTCAAGAAACTGTTCAAGTGCTCCGGACCTGTAATTCTACCCGTCATTCATGTTTTAGATATAGTCCAAACACATCGGAACGTAAGGACAGCGGTTGAGGAAGGCGCATCAGGCGTATTCCTGATCAATCACGATTTCGATGTGGATCGTTTTCTTCCGATCATTCGATCAACAAGAGAACAGTTTCCTTCTCTTTGGTTAGGTGTCAATTTTCTTGCGGTCACAGGAAAAGATGCGTTCCCTATACTTGGTTCGCTCGAACAAGACGAAATTTCGGTTGATGCCTACTGGGCGGATGATGCTAGAATCGATGAATCGAGCGGTTCCGAGGATCAGATTGAAGCACATCAAATACTGAAAACCCGGAAAGTCAGCGGATGGAGCGGAATGTATTTCGGCGGCGTAGCATTCAAGAAGCAACGCGAAGTGGCCCCACAAGAATTCGGTGTTGCCGCTCGAATCGCGATCGACTTTGTTGATGTCGTAACCACCAGCGGTAAGGCAACCGGCAAACAAACCCCAGCAGAAAAAGTTGAAGCGTTCCGGTCCGGTTTGGGTGATCACGCTTTATGCATCGCGTCCGGCGCCACACCGGAAAACATCAGTTTGTATCGGGATCACGTCGATGCGATACTCGTCGCCTCCGGAATCAACCGTAACGGTGATTTTTACAATATCGACCCACTAAAACTGCGTCGCTTGTTGACTAAAGCTAGACCCGAGTCTTCCGTCAATGAGGAAAATCGCAATTCCAGAAAATACATGGCTCTCATGGCCCCTCGGTCGCGCAGCGAAAAGTACGCATGGCTCGACCCAAGCTCTGCATATATCAACGCTCAATCTTTTGCGACGATATTGGACGACCTGTTGAGTCCATATGAGGATGACGAAATTGATGTCGTTGCAGGGATTGATGCAGCTGGGTTTGTACTCGCAGGAGCAATGGCGGTAAGGCTCGGCAAAGGTGTACTGACGTTGCGAAAAGGCGGTAAGACACCCGTCGACTACGATACTGTTCCGATGAAGAATTACTCCGGGAAGACTCAACACCTTGAAATGCGAAAACCAGCATTCGCCGCGAAAACGCGCGTCCTGTTGGTCGATCAATGGATCGAGACTGGTGGCACCATGAAAGCAGGTACCGAACTGATCGAGCGACAAGGTGGAATCGTCGCCGGAATTGCGGTTGTCTGTGTAGAGGAAAACGCTGCTACACGGGAAATGCGAGAAAAATACAAAGTTTCGAGCTGTGTTCTGCCTGGCACGAATTTGCAGGCTCTATGCAACAGTCAGACACTAACCAGTTTTGAGGGTTACCAGCCGGAACATTCGTTTCCACAAGCCGATTACAGTGACTAGATTATGAGCTTTACATATAATCGAGTGAACCACCAGCGACAAATAAACTGGCCTGATTTCATTATTTTTACGAACGATATTACAACCTTTTTGAGGAGGCGAACACGTCATGAATAAAATCGATTTGCAGAAAAGAAACTTCCTGAAAACATCAGGTTTTCTGGCCGGTGTAGCCGCCGCGCCGATGATCATAACCAGTCGAAAGTCGTGGGCTGAGGCGACCGAACTGAATATGCTTGCCTGGTATGGTCACGGTGAGCCGGACATAGTTGAGGAATTCGAAGCGTTGCACAACGTCAAGTTCAAACCCAAATACTATGCAGGCGGAGACAATATGCTGGCGTTGATCGCCCAGTCTCCTCCCGGTACCTACGATATCATTTTGTCTGACACTGAATTTGTGCAACTGTTGAATGCAGCAGGATACATTGAGGAACTCGACCCAAGTGAATATCCGTTTGACGACTTCATTCACGAAGACTTCACCCGGTTTCCTGGACACTGGCTAGACGGGAAACTGTTTTCGGTGATGGCGAGATTCGGGCATCTTGGGGTGTCCTACAACACTACCGCGGTAACCGCTGAAGAGGCAATGAGCTACAAATGTTTCTGGAAACCTGAATTAACCGGCAAAGTCGGCCACTTCGACTGGCATCTTCCGAATCTCGGCATGATGAGCCTGCTTGATGGGAACAATTCTCCCGGTCCCTTTGACATTTCAAATGACGCCTGGGAGAAAGTACAGGAAACCACGCTGACTCTCAGACCGCAGGTTGGTGGATACTTCGATTATGGTGGCACTTTCAACTCAATGAAGAATGAGGAAATGCTTGCCATGTGTGGAATTGGGGACTGGATTACAGGTGTGCTGGAACGTGACGGTGCACCGGTTGCCTCGGTTGTACCTGAAGAAGGTGGAATTCAGTGGACTGAGTCATATTCGATCGGAATCGGAAGTAAGCATACTGATCTCGTCAAGAAGTTCATTCAGTACATGTTGAGTCCTGCCGGGCAGGCCCGTTCCGCCCAGATGGCTGCCTATCCTGGTTTCTGCATCACCCATGCAGGTGTCGCCGAGCTCCAAAAAGTCAATATGGCCGAAGCGGTTCGAACCGGGCAGGTATCTGGCGCGGCCAACAATCCGATCACGTTGATCAATGAGGGCAGAATTCACTATCGCGACATTCCTCGCCAACAGTCTCTCGAGGAATGGAATGATTTTTGGTCAGAGTACAAAAACGCATAAAAATAATCTGACTCGACATTCCGCAACACCCATTTAGATTAACAATCAGGCAGGGGAACACCATGATCCCCTGCCTGTAAGTTATTCTATTTGTCATCATTTTCTTGCGGAATTTCCGATTACGGTGTATTGTTCCAAGTAAGGCAGTTCATTCAGATCTGCCCCTGCCCCGGCATCGCGGGTAATTGCCTGAATTTCGTTGAATTCGGTTGATGTTTCAAATTTTTGAAAATTGATACGTATTTGAACAATCTGAGACAAAATTCAAATGAAAGGTCCAGTTTCCAGATTCAACGGTTTTGAACTTGCATGGCGAATGCCCATGCTGGTTTGGCAGACGCTTTTCTTTATCGGTCCTTTGCTTTTCATGATCGCGATGACGTTCTTTCTGGTCAAGAACTATCGAATGACCGAAGCGTTCGAGATGAAAAACTGGATAAAGATGATGACCAGAGGTTTCTTTTGGGATTCGTTTTTCCTGACTTTTCAACTTGCATTGATTTCCACGATCACAGCAACCATCATCGCTTTCCCGGCATCATACTTCCTGTCATACAAGCTTTCCGAGAATGCGAGACGCATGGCTATTTTCTTTCTCATTGTTCCGTTCTTTACAAGCTATCTCGTCAGAACTTTTTCCTGGTACATCATCCTCGCTGAAAAAGGCGTCGTCAACGCTATTTTTGGATTGATTGGTCTCGGTCCGTATACCATACTCAATACACCCTTGGCTACGCTGATCGGGTATATGACATTCTGTCTGCCGCTGGTAATCATTCTGCAGACATTATCCTTGGCCAATGTCGATAAAAATCTGATTGAAGCTTCTTGGAATTTAGGTTGTGGACGTATGAAAACGCTATTTCGCGTCATTCTTCCATCAGCAAAGACAGGACTGATAATCGCAGCTGTTTTCTGTTTCATTCTGTCGTACGGAGATTTCGTCGCGCCGTACTATCTGGGTGGCTCAAAGCCACCGACTCTATCCATCCTGATCGTCGATACAACGAAATCTGGACAGCAGTGGCCGCGCGCGGCAGTTGTCGCTGTAATGATGATGATTACCCTGCTGACAGTCGCATTCGCCGCAATTATGTTTGCGTATCGTGAAAAGAAATGATCAGAAAAAGTGACAGCATCAGTAATATTGCTCTGGGTTTTTACTTGGTTGCGATATTTGTATTCGTATTCACCCCGATCATTACGAGTCTGATTTTTTCGTTCAACTCTGACCGTTTCGCGACGATCCCTCTTGGTTCGTTTACATTGAAGTGGTACAAAACGATCTTTCAGGACCCGGATGTCTGGGATGCAGCGTTGACGAGTATTACAGTCGCACTGAGTGCTTCGGTCATCGCAACAGTAATCGGCTTTTGCACAGCCTATACAGATTTTCGCTACTCGTTCCGATTCAAAAAGGCTTACTTGGCTCTGGCTCTACTCCCACCAACAATTCCTCTGATCATCATGGCGCTGGCGATGCTGGCATGGTTTTCGAAACTCGGGGTTTCGGGTAGTATCTGGGCGATAATTTTTGCACACTCAGTACTCTGTGCCCCTTTTTCGATGGCGATTATCCGGCTTCGTCTTCAGCAGATGGACCGAGACTTGGAACCAGCCGCCTGGAATCTTGGCGCGAGTGATTGGGAGAGTATGAGAATGGTCGTCATTCCCTTCGCCAAACCGGCGATTATTTCGGCCCTATGCCTGACAACGGCTGTTTCATTCGATGAGTTCATCATCGCCTGGTTTGTTTCCGGATTGAATAAAACGATACCGGTTATCATTCTGGAAATACTTCAGGGCAATGTAGACCCGCAGATCAATGCGATCGGAACTTTCGTCTATCTGACCTCAATGACTCTTGTTGTAATTGCCCAGGTGTTCTTTTTCATGAAATCTAAACGACAAATCGCAGGATTGAATTAATGGATCAGCCACAAATAGAGTTTATTGATGTTGTCAAGAAATTCGGTGAGGTCGCCGCCGTGGACAGGGTCAACCTCACTGTCGCCGAAGGCGAGTTTCTCAGCATCATGGGCTCAAGTGGATGCGGGAAAACTACGCTTTTGCGTATGCTGGCTGGTCTCGAAACTCCGACTGAAGGTGAAATTCGCCTCAATGGAGAGCGAATCAACGAACTCAAACCATCCGAAAGAGAAACTCCCATGGTTTGGCAGACTTTGGCACTGTTTCCTTTTCTGTCCGTCCGCCAAAACGTTGAATTTGGCTTGAAAACCAGAAAAGTTTCAAAGGAAGAACAAATCAGGCGTACCGACAAGTGGTTGAAGCGAATGGAAATTCATCAGTTCGCAGACCGAAGAATCGATCAGTTGTCAGGTGGGCAACGGCAACGCGTAGCTCTCGCCCGCGCCTTGGTCACTGAACCGCCTGTACTGTTGCTTGATGAGCCGCTGAGTGCGCTGGATGCGAATTTGGTGGTCCGCATGCAGGGGGTTCTCTCACGCTTGCAGAAAGAACTGAGAATAACCTTCATCTATGTCACTCATAGCCAATCCGAAGCATTTGCCATGGCAAACCGTGTTGTCATCATGAGCGAAGGTAAGATTGAGCAGATTGATTCGCCGCAGGAAGTGTTCAGACGACCCGCAAATCGATTTGTTGCTGAATTCATCGGCTCGAACAATATTTTCAGCGGTACGGTCACAGCAGTTGACACGGAAAAAGAGACCTTGAAGTTTGAATCTCAAATTGGTGAGATTACAGCGACGATTCCTATAGATTGCGAAATCGCTGTTGGCGATACGAAAGACTTGGTCGTCAGTGCCGACAACATTGAAGCTTCAACCTCAGAAACCGGCCAGACAAACGAGTATCAAGGTATTGTCATCAGTGAAGAATTCATTGGAACTGTAATCGGACTTTTAGTGGAAACTCCTGACAAAACCGAAATCAGGGTTCAGAAACAACGCAGTGATATGGCCAAAATCAATGTGAGCAGCGGTACTGGTCTCTGGATCAGCTGGTCACCACATGATATCTATATATTGCCTTGATGTACTTGATTACTTTCAGGAAATCTGTAAATGAATGAACAGCGTATACCCAAGCATATCACACTGACTTCACATCCAGGCGAGGACACTTCTCCCATGAATGTTTGCTGGGGTGCTCACAATCCACAGGAGCGGGGCCCAATACTAGCTTTTCCGGGTGAATCAACACATAGAAACGCAATCGGCTCGCACTCTGGTTCGTACGCAATTTACCGAGCGCTTGCAGTTGCATCCGGTACTCTCGACCCCTTGCACAAACCTGATTTCACCAATACCTCACCGGCTGTAGGTATTGGTCCGTTTCGGCAGTGGAGTGAAGAAAACCGGATTGTTTCGCTTGATCCGTGGGGACATATGGTACGAGATGTTTTTCGGGAACATATCGATGACGGAGTTTCCATCCGGCCGACGATCGCGGTTACCCGCGCACGCCTGACCGTACCTGAACTGGCATACCTTTCGGACACTGCGCAACTTACACCCGATGGCTCGATCTTATTGGAATCAGGTGAAATCAATGTGACTAAAGTTGCGATTGAGCCAGTCTGGTTTCTACCGGGAATCGCAGAACGATTTGAAGTGGACGAACACACGTTGCGTCGGACGCTTTTTGAACATACCGGCAACATGTTCTCAGAACTCATCACTCGACCTGACCTTAGTGTATTTCTGCCCCCGATTGGTGGTATTACCATATACATATTCGGTGATGTCGTTGCCGTTACGGATTCCAATCGCCAACTAGCGTGTCGAGTTCACGATGAATGCAATGGATCCGATGTATTCGGATCTGACATATGCACCTGCCGTCCTTACCTGATTCATGGTATCGTCGATTGCGTTCGAACCAGTCAGCAAGGCGGAGCCGGTGTAATCGTATACAACCGAAAGGAAGGAAGAGCGCTTGGCGAGGTAACCAAGTTTCTCGTCTACAACGCCCGAAAACGACAGGAGGGCGGAGACACGGCAGAACGATATTTTGAGCGCACCGAGTGTATTGCCGGTGTGCAGGACATGCGATTTCAGGAACTGATGCCAGATGCTCTGAGTTGGCTCGGAGTCGATAAAATCGATCGCTTCTGCTCCATGAGCAATATGAAATATGACTCTCTGGTCGCTCAAGACATTGAAATAGCGGAACGAATCTCGTTGCCCGATGACATGATCCCAGAAGATGCCCTTGTGGAAATCAATGCAAAAAAAGCCGCAGGTTATTTTTCGCCTGACCCGGTTCCAGACTCCGAGCAACTGTCGGACGCACAAGGACGAGGGCTGGAAGACTACTAAATCAAGATAACCCTTGAGAGCCTATGTTGGACCTTATGTCAGTACAAGCAGTTCGTTCGCGCTGCGCTGACGTGACAAGGTTGGTCTACGACGGAAAGAGTGAGTATTTCTGCATCGACGAACAATCACTGGAGAAATGCGCCAACTTGGTTGCTGACGAATGCCTCGACAACTACCCTGCTCTGGATATCCCAGTGCATAGCCGATGGCGACATTTTCAGATTGACGATACCGATTTATGGAAGCACTACATTCAACACCATCAATTGAATTCACTAAGTGCAACTGAGAAAGCAAAAACAGCCATTGATCTGGTATTTGTCAGCGTACTGCTCGATGCTGGCGCGGGTTCACACTGGTACTTTTTCGAGTCAGCCACTGGTACTGACCTAATTCGGTCTGAGGGTCTCGCAGCCGCTTCAATCAAGCTATTTTTCGAATACCTCGGTTCAAGATCAGATTCTGGATTTGAACTTTCTCTTGATCGGCTGTCAAAACTGGGCGAAAGCGATTTCGCAGAGTGTTTTCAGATTTCAGACAACAATCCTCTGACGGGAATACGAGGGCGTCTGGAAATTCTTCACAATCTCTGCGCAGCGTTGCGAAAGTCCAATAAATTAACTCGACCTAGCGATCTGATGTCGTTCATGGCGATGCACTCACCGGATGGCAAAATTGACCTCGCAGAACTGTTACAACTCGTTCTGACCGAGTTCAACTCCATTTGGCCGAACGGTCTTCTTATCAACGGTAAGAACATCGGCGATGCTGGCATTCACTCTCAATTGGACGGAAATGATGAACTGGATCAAGTTGTTCCCTTTCACAAGCTCTCTCAGTGGTTATGCTATTCCCTGATTGAACCGCTGCAGCAGGCGGATTTTGAAGTGTTCAATCAAGATGCGTTGACGGGGTTGCCCGAATACAGAAACGGGGGATTATTGCTTGATACCGGAGTAATTCGTCCTAAAAACAACGAACTGCTGAAATCGACGCTTGATCTCAAATCAGAGGCCGTTGTCGAGTGGCGCGCATTGACTGTCAGTTTGATTGATTCTTTAGCGGACCGGGTACGGATAATTCTCGACCGTAACGAATATCAATTGCCACTTGGTAGTATTCTGCAGGGAGGAACGTGGTCAGCCGGGCGTAAGATCGCGGGGCAAAATCGCACAGACCTATCACCACCGTTGAAACTCAAAATCGACGGGACTATCTTTTAGGTATGGACTTTTTCGAGTACCTGTCAACCGATACTGATTGACTGATAGTCGAATAATGGGAGAGTAATTGAACCTCAGTGGTTTGATTCCTGCCGTGCGTTATAAGCCGATTTCTGCTCAGCGGTCGCTTCCATCTGATACTTGTCTTTCCATTCCGAGTACGGCATCCCGTAGACGATTTCACGAGCCTCTTCATAACTGAGTTCGTGTCCGCGATCTTCGGCCGCTGTCCGATACCACTTGGAAAGGCAGTTACGGCAAAAATTTGCGAGATTCATAAGATCGATATTCTGCACCTCTGTGTGGGTGCGGAAATGTTCGACGAGACGACGAAATGCCGCCGCTTCAATTTCAATCTGGGTTTTTTCATCCATAGTTAGATATCCTGTCTAGTTTAGGACTTGTCTGGAGCCTGCGGTATTATGCTCGACCCATCGATCCGCGCCATCGGACAACCGTTCTTTCTTCCAGAAAGGTGCCTGCGACTTCAGATATTCAACGATCTTTTCACAAGCCTCAAATGCTTCGGCGCGATGCTCAGACCACACGCCCACCAATACAATCGGGTCACCCGGTGTTATATCGCCGACGCGGTGCAATATCACAACATCCAGAATTTCGTGATCAGCTTGAACCTGATGTGCCACTTGAGAAAGATGCTCCTCTGTCATTCCGGCATAATGTTCGAGTGTCATTCGGGTAACTGTATCCCCTTCGTTCATATCGCGCATGGTTCCAACAAAAACTGCCGTCGCGCCGAAGGATCCAGGCGACAGTGACAACTCGTGTCTGACCACCTCCTGCCAAGGATCAAAAGCCGATTCAAGCACCTCGATTCGCACTGTTACCCTCCAGTTACAGGTGGAAAAAAAGCAACTTCATCACCTTCCTTGACGACGGCGTCAAAGTCTGAATACTCACGATTTATTGCAACCAGCGCATTGCCGGGAATCGGCATGTCGCTTACACAATGCATCCATGCGTCTCTCGCTGTATGGATACCATCGTTTGAAATCAATTCCTCGCGTCGACCGACTCGGTCGGCAAGGCTTGCAAAAAATCGAACTGTAATCGTCATGGAGATTTCGCTTTGTCAGGCAGCACTGTCCAATTCGCTAGTATATTCGCCCTTGGAGGCGTGCGCATTGACCATTGCGCGCCGCAGTGCCTGACTGTGCACCTCTGCCTGTTTGCTGTTGTCACCGCTCCATGCCTTCATCGGAGCCTGTTGCAGAGCCCGCCCATAAGAAAAAGTCAGCGGCCACGGAAGATCAACATCAAGTTGATTCATTAGGTTAAGGTGCAAAGTCGCCTTTTCGTCTGTCTGACCACCTGAGAGAAACGCGATTCCAGCCACTTCCGAAGGCACTGTGTTCTGCAGGCACTCGACTGTCTGTTCAGCCACTTCGTCGACATCGGCCTGTTCAGGACAGTCCTTCCCGGAAACAACCATATTTGGCTTGAGAACGGATCCACTTGGCACAACACCTTGCTGATCAAGCTGCTCATAAACGACAATCAGGGTTTTTTCGGTTACAGCACGACAGGTTTTGATGTCATGAGTTCCATCCATCAGGACTTCCGGCTCAACGATCGGCACTACACCCGCTTCCTGACACAACGATGCATAACGCGCAAGCGCATGTGCATTGGCCATGATACAGGCGTCTGTCGGAATCCTGTCACCGATTGTAATGACCGCCCGCCACTTGGCAAATCTGGCACCCAGTGCGACATATTCCTCAAGTCGCTCGCGCAGACCATCCAAGCCTTCGGTCACTTTCTCTTCAGGGTGTCCGGCCAACACCTTGGCACCTTTGTCCACCTTGATTCCAGGAACAATTCCGATTCGGTCAAGGTATGAAGCGAATGGAATCTCACCGTTCACCTTCTGACGAATTGTCTCGTCAAACAAAATCGCTCCGCTGATGTACTCCGAAATCCCTGGAGCCGTGACCAGCATTTGCCGATAACTGAGACGGCTCTCCTCGGTTGATGCAACTCCGAGCTTCTCGAATCTGGAAGTGCATGTACCGGTACTTTCGTCCATGGCGAGAATGCCTCGTCCCGGAGCGACCATTTGGCGGGCTGTTGCTTCAAGTTTGTCCAATTGCATATCGTATTTTCTCCATTCTTCAACTACGTAGATTCGCTATAGAATTTGATCAGACTGTAATAATTTTCATTGTATTGGTTCCACCTTTGACTCCGGTGACTTCACCACGCGTGACAATCAGGATGTCACCTTTTTTGATAATTCCCCGTTCCAGGAATTCACTCACCGCCTGATGTTCGATGGGAACATCAGAGTCCTCGTTCATCTCAAAATCCACTGGATGAACCCCTCTGAACATCGTAACACGACGTTGGGTTGACGCGTGCGAGGTCAGGGCATAGATAGGAATTCCAGATAATGTCCGCGAAAGCCATTTGGCAGTTGACCCTGATTCGGTTAGAGCAAGTATTGCAGTAATATCGTAGTGCCGGGCTGTATACATGGTCGCCATTCCGACCGCTTCTTCCGTACCCGAAAATTGATCATCTCCGCGTTCCAGCCGATCCACCGTTCGATCAGTCGACTCCGAACCCCGACAGATCCGATTGACCGTTGCCACAACTTTAGCCGGATGTTTGCCGATCGCCGACTCCTGCGAAAGCATGATGGAATCAGTACCGTCCAGTACAGCGTTGGCGACATCGAGTACCTCAGCGCGAGTCGGTGTGGTACTTGTGATCATTGAAGTCATCATCTGAGTGGCTGTGATGACGAATCGGTTGCGATTGCGGGCGGCTTTGATCAGACGTTTCTGCACCCCCGGCAATTGGGCATCACCGATTTCAACAGCAAGATCTCCGCGTGCAATCATCACCCCGTCCGAAGCTTCCACAATCTCATCGAAATTGTCTACTGCTTCAACACGTTCGATCTTGGAGACAATTCCAGCCTCACAGCCGGTGGCCCGCAGCAGTTCGCGAGCAAAATTCACGTCGACTGCGTTGCGTACGAACGAAACCGCCAGATAGTCGACATCAATCTCACCGGCCAAACGGATGTCCTGATGATCCTTGGGGGTGAGAGACTCCGCTGTCAGTCCTCCACCCTGTCGATTGATTCCCTTTGAATCGGACAATTCACCGCCCACCAACACTTCGGTGGTGATTACAGGGTCAAGCACTTCGGTAACCTTCAGCACGATATTACCGTCATCCACAACAAGAATATCTCCGAGTTTGGCATCGCGCGGAAGATCCTTGTATGTGACACCGACGCGCTTTTTGGTACCGGCACCCTCATCCATATCGACATCGAGTTTGAATGTCTTACCTTCCTGCAGATTGACTTTTCCATCCCTGAATCGAGTTATTCGGATTTTCGGTCCCTGCAGGTCGGCCAGTATGCCAATCGGCTTGTTCAGCAAGTCTGCGTATTTCCGCACCAATGCAATGCGCTTTCGGTGATCGTCGCCCGCCCCATGTGAAAGATTCACTCGAACAACATCCAAGCCCTTCTCAATGATTCGTTGCATTTCCCGGTCCGAATCGGTCGCCGGACCAAGTGTCGCCACAATTTTTGTCTGCCTTAATTCCATTTCTGATCAAGCTGCCGCATGTGTGTCCGCGCGCTTGTCGGCGTGACCTTCCAAAGCCCGAATTGCGGGCAGTTCACTGCCCTGCAAATACTCCAGGAAGGCACCTCCGCCTGTTGAGACGTATGAAATCTGATCCATCAGTTCAAACTTTTCCAGCGCCGCCAGCGTATCTCCGCCACCGGCAACGGAATATGCCGCGCTCGCTGTTGCCGCTTCCGCAATACAGCGTGTGCCTGAATCGAAAGGGGCAACCTCAAATGCGCCTATCGGACCGTTCCATACGACTGTTCCAGACTCCGCGATAATTGACCGATATGTTTCTCGAGTCTTGGTGCCGACATCCAGAATCATGTCATCTGTTGCAACATCCTCAATTTTTTTCTCGCGATATTCAGTATTTTGTGCAAGCGATGGTGCCACAACCACATCCTGTGGTAAAGGAACTTCACAACCCGCCGACTCCGCCGCGGTCAGAATATCTGCCGCAACCCCCAGCAATCCTGGTTCATAGAGTGACTTACCAACATCAATGCCCTTCGCTGCCAGAAATGTATTTGCGATACCGCCCCCTACAATCAAATGCTGGGACATACCTGAGAGTCGTTCCAAAGTTTGCAATTTGCCTTGAATTTTCGCACCGCCTACGATCGATACAAATGGCAGCGCAGGTTTGTCCAACGCTCGGTCAAGCGAGTCGACTTCATGTTGAAATAGCAGTCCGGCACAGGCAGTGTCGACGAACTCAACTGCGCCTGTCAAGGAAGCCTGTTGGCGATGTGCGGCACCGAATGCATCGAACACGAAAACATCTGCAAGATTCGCAATTCGTCGGCTCAGCGATGGGGCACAGGATATCTCTCCAATGAGAAATCTTACATTTTCGCAAAGTGCGACCTGCCCGGGCTGTATGGATACGCCATCAATCCAATCCCTCAGGAACTCGACCTCGCGTCCGAGCAACTCGGAAAGTGCACGCGCTACAGGCTCAAGAGAGTAATGAGGATTGAACACACCCTCCTGAGGCCGACCGAAGTGCGACAGGATCAGAACTGAAGCATTCTGTTCCAGTGCGTATCTGACTGTATCCATCGAGGCATGAATTCGTTCTTTACCGAATAATTCGCCATCCTGAATTGATACATTCAGGTCGGATCGAATCAGCACCCGTTTTTTGTGGATATCAACCTGCTGGAGTTTAAACATTTTCGGCTTCAGGAAGCATTCATGAATGCTGCTGTCGTATCCAGCATCCGATTCGAGAATGCCCATTCGTTATCGTACCAGCAACATACCTTTGCCGCCCTTTCGCCCACGACGCGAGTCGTCGAAGCCTCAAATACTGATGACACTGAGGAATGGTTGAAATCTACTGAAACCAGCGGCTTGTCATTGAATGCGAGTATTCCCTCAAGCGAGCCCTGAGCGGCTGATCTGACGGAATCGTGAATGGACTCGACACTGATGTCTGATTCGGTTTCAACAGTCAGATCGACCAATGAGACATTCACCGTCGGTACCCGCACGGCAAAACCATCCAGTTTACCGTCCAGTTCCGGCAGAACCAGACCGATGGCCGCAGCTGCACCAGTGCTTGTCGGAATCATGGACTGGGTTGCAGACCGAGCACGCCTCAGGTCGGTGTGGAAAACATCAGTCAGCACCTGATCATTTGTAAAAGCATGCACTGTCGTCATCAATCCGGAGCGAATTCCAAATGAATCATTCAGAACCTTGGCAATCGGTGCAAGACAGTTGGTGGTACAGGATGCGTTGGAGACGACTGTGTGTGAGGCATCCAGGACATCGTGATTCACACCATAGACAATCGTTGCATCGACACCCTTTCCAGGCGCGGATAGCAGAACTTTGGAAGCCCCTGCATCGAGGTGTCCCGACGCTTTGTCCTTGCTTGCGAAAAATCCTGTACATTCCAGAACGATATCGATACCCAAGTCACCCCAGGGAAGATTCGCGGGAACTCTTTCCGAAAATGTCCGAATGAGGTTGCCGTCAACCGTAAATCCGTCTTCCACGGCTTCAACCGACCCCGCAAATTTCCCGTGAACGGTATCGTATTGGAGCAAATGCGCATTGGTCTGTGTATCCGCCAGATCGTTGATCGCGACAACAGCCAGATCGGTGTGCTTTGGCGATTCATAAAGTGCTCTCATGATGTTGCGACCGATTCGGCCAAATCCATTGATGGCAACTTTTACTGTCATGGTTTGATTTACCTAAATTTGTGAATGGTTAAAACCTGTTCAACGCGATCTCTCAGTGTAGCAGTTCCAGTACTGCCTGCTCGACTGCATCGGCGGTCAGGTTAAACAGTTTATATACATCTTTTGCAGGTGCGGACTCGCCGAACTGATCCACACCGAGCACACACCCATGGGGTCCTGCATACTTCGACCAAAGTGCAGTCACTCCCGCTTCGACAATGACGCGAGCGGAAACATCCGGTGGAATGACCGAGTCTTGGTATTGCTCACTTTGCGCTTCAAACACATCGGTGCAGGGCATCGACACCACGCGAATTCGCTTGCCCGCTTCGGACAGAGACCGAGCCGCCTCAACAGCCAATGCCACTTCGGTCCCGGTGGCAATGATCAGAGCTTCTGGAACACCCTCGCAGTCAATCAGTACGTATCCGCCCTTTTCTATATGATCGATCCCAGCCTGATCCCGCGACTGCTGCGGTGTCCCCTGGCGTGACAGCAACAGGCATGTCGGTCCATCCTTACGTTCAATGGCGACCTTCCAGGCCACCAGTGTCTCCTGTGAATCACATGGGCGCCAAACCGACAGATTCGGCATCAATCGCAGCGTTGCGGCCTGCTCGACCGCCTGATGCGTGGGTCCGTCCTCACCAAGCCCGATCGAATCATGTGTCAGAACCATGATCGATCGAACCCGCATCAGTGCAGCCATCCGAATCGCGTTGCGAGCGTATTCCGAGAACATCAGAAAAGTCGCCCCGTAAGGAATGAATCCTCCGTGCAGTGCAAGTCCATTGACGATCGCGGTCATGCCGAACTCTCGGACACCAAAATAAATATAGTTGCCCTGCGGGTTGGAGCTGTCATTCACGGTGGAACCGCTCCACAGTGTGAGATTTGATCCTGTCAGGTCGGCAGAACCCCCGATGAGTTCCGGAAGCATGGGGCCGAATGATTCAAGTGCGATTTTCGAAGACTGTCGGGTGGCGACTGTTGAATTATCCACAGAGACAACCGCGTTCGTGCTTTCGGATTCCCACTCCTCGGGTAGCTCATCATTGACCCGACGCACAAATTCACTTGCAAGTTTCGGGAATGTCTCACGATACGAGGCGAATCGTTCATTCCATTGGGATTCAAGCTGAGCACCGCGAGCAGTGCAATCGAAAGCACTGTAAATGGAATCAGGAATCTCGAAAGCGGAATACTCCCACCCGAGTTTCTTTCGGGTAAGTGTAATCTCATCTTCGCCCAAAGGTGCACCGTGTGCTGCAGCCGTTGCCTGTTTATTCGGCGCTCCCCAACCGATGAGAGTCTTGCAGCAAATCATACTTGGCTGATCGGTCTGCTGGAGTGCGGTGACGATCGCGTCTTTCACCTGCATCGGGTTATGACCATCAATGTCGTCGATTACATGCCAGCCATAAGCACGGAACCGGTCAGCGGAATTGTCAGTAAACCAACCGGAAACCTCCCCGTCGATAGAGATGTTGTTGTCGTCATAGATCACGATCAGTTTACCGAGCCTGTGGGTGCCGGCAAATGAAGCCGCCTCATGGGAAAGCCCTTCCATCAGGCAACCGTCCCCGACAAATGCATAGGTGTAGTGATCGACAATCTGATGGTTTGGCCGATTGAACTGGGCCGCCAGCACTTTCTCTGCCATGGCGAATCCGACTGCGTTGGCAAATCCCTGCGCCAGCGGGCCGGTCGTGGTTTCGACACCGGGTGTCAGGCCGTATTCCGGATGACCGGGTGTTTTTGAATGCAACTGCCGAAAATTTCTGATCTCATCCAGTGACAGATCGTATCCAGTCAGATGAAGCAAGGCATAGATGAGCATCGAGCCGTGTCCGTTCGACAGTACAAATCGGTCGCGGTCACACCATTTCGGATTGGTCGGGTTATGCTTGAGTAAATCGCACCACAGCACTTCAGCGATGTCCGCCATGCCCATCGGCATCCCGGGATGCCCGGACTTTGCAGCCTGCACAGCGTCCATCGCCAACGCGCGTATTGCGTTGGCTTTTTCCAGACGTGTCGGAGTTATCGCGAGGTCCACAGCACCATACCTGCTGCCCAGTTTACCAATCAACTAAAAGAGTTTTCGGACGCTCATCCTAATGGATTCAATTATCAAGCGTCAATGGGAGATTCATTGGACGCTGATTATACATTCTGCCTTGAAATTTGGGTTGCCATGCTCGTTGTCTCTTCTGGCGTAACCGCGTGGATTGGAAACGACGCGTGTCGCACCAATCTGGTAATCAACAGATTCGTGAGTATGCCCATGAATCCACAAATTGGCTTGACTTTGCATGATCAAATCATCAAGCGACGATGCGTAGAACGATGAGAATTCCGGATTGACCCTTTCATATCGAAGTGAATTCAATGATGGCGCATGGTGGGTGACAACGACGGTCTTCATTCCTGCGCGAGACGGGGCATTGAGTTCCGACTCAAGGTAGCGACGCGATTCGAAGTGAAAGTGCTGCGTATCGTCGGGGCGCAGAACCCGATCGCCATATTTGATCAGACGATAGTCATTCATCATATACGCCCCTAGATTCTTCAATTGCAACTCATCTCCGGTACTCCGTAAATCTGTCCACAATGTTGCGCATACAAATCTTACATCATCGATTTCGACTGTTCGATTTTCACAAAAAAATATATTGGAACCTTCAGTCTCTTGCATGATCGCCTGGTTTACAGCAGTCACCTCGTGGCGATAGTACTCATGGTTACCACACAGGTAAATCACCGGCACATCCGCGAAGCTGGATTTAGCCCATCTTACACCTTGATCGCCCAAGTGAATATCACCCGCCAGTACGACGACATCGTAGCCGGAGCTAGGAGCATCGTAGTTCGAAAACTCCAGATGCAAATCTGAGTAAATCAATATTTTCATTCTAGCTGAATGACTGAATTCAAATGACTGCGAATCAATTCGCGGGAAGGTCGTTGCGGAATGCTTGCGAGGCAGTTACTTGCCCCTTCAACAGATTTTCAAAAAAGAAATGCAACTATAGTCTTGTAGACCAAGTATACCACCGTAAGGTTCTGTTTGAACAAATGCACGTGAAAGGGTTGTGAGATGCAGCTTAGTTTCTAAATCCGAACATTCGAATTGTATTTTATGTGAAAATTCGGAGTATAATTCCGATATATCATGATTTCTCGATCAAAATACTTGAAGCTCTTATCTGTTGCAACAGACAGGTCACCAGTCACAGCATTGCTGGGACCAAGGCAATCCGGCAAGACAACTCTTGCCCGTCAATTTGCTCAAGGACGCGATGCTACCCTATTTGATCTCGAGTCGGAACAAGATCTTCGCATACTTTCCAATCCGGAACTAGCGTTAGGCGAACTGCAAGGTCTCGTAGTACTCGACGAGATTCAGTTGTTGCCGAGATTGTTTCAAGCACTCAGAGTACTGGTTGACCGAGATACTGTCGATACGCGCTTCTTGATTCTTGGGAGTGCTTCACCCGACTTGATTCGAGACGCTTCGGAATCCTTGGCGGGTCGAATTGAATTCATTGATATCACCGGTTTCGATCTCAAAGAAACCGGAAGCGAAAACCTCTATTCCCTTTGGCGACGAGGTGGTTTTCCCAGATCGTTTTTAGCATCGACGGAAACTGACAGTTTCAGCTGGCGTAAAAATTTCATTCGTACTTTCCTCGAGCGCGATATTCCTAAGATCGGTATTCGCATTCCAACCGTTGCAATGCAACGGTTCTGGACGATGCTGGCTCATTGGCATGATCAAACTTGGAATGCTTCTGAACTTGGCCGGTCACTTGGATTGACAGACAAAACAGTACGCGGCTACCTCGACATTCTAACCGGCACCTTTATGGTCCGCCAACTTCAGCCTTGGTATGCAAATGTTTCCAAACGGCAGGTCAAGTCACCGAAAGTATATTTCAGGGACACTGGTTTACTACACGCATTGCTTGGCATCGAAAACGAACGAGATCTGCTCGGCAATCCACGTGTTGGCGCATCTTGGGAGGGATTCATCATTGAGCAGATTTTGTGTGTACTTAATCAGCCGCAAGCCTGGTTTTGGACAGTTCACAGCGGCGGTGAAATAGACTTGCTGGTTCAGCATCGCGGCAAATGGCTGGGCTTCGAGATTAAGTTCACTGAAGCGCCATCTATCTCAAAATTGATGCATAAGACAACAGAGTTGCTTGCGCTTGATCATCTCTTCGTGGTATGTCCAGCTCGTCGAGCATACAGAGTTAGCGAAGCAATCAGCGTTCTCCCGGCATCAGACCTTCTAAACCTGAACTTGCACATTGAGGCATTGCCGCGTTCGCAGTTACGGTACAGTAGACAAATACTGCAGTGACTTTTTGTAGTCTGGAAACACTCAGTGCGAAAGTATCCGACGTTAATTAAAATATTAGCTGATGATCAAAGCGGCATGAGAACCGCCGATTCGGCTCTCAGGACGGTTTGCGATTGAATTCGTCCTGTATAATGTGAAACCATGTTCATTTTCTTCAAACGCCCCTCTTTCACATGGCTTGGCTGACAAATCAATTTCTCATCGCAATGCCATCGCTGACGGATTCGATTTTCGATCGCAGTGTCGTTCTTGTTTGCCAGCATAACGAAGACGGCGCGCTCGGAATCGTCGTCAACAAGCTGACAGACCTCTACATGAAGGACATATTGACTGAACTTGACTTGGAAGTCGATGATGTTCCGGAAAATGATACGCCGGTCTATTTCGGAGGACCTGTCCAGGTTGAAAGAGGACTGGTTCTGCATGATTCCAGTAACAGCTGGGCGGCAACAATCGCGGTCGGCTCTGAACTTGGATTGACCATGTCGAAAGATGTCCTTGAGGCGATCTCAGAAAAACGCGGACCCTCGTGGTGCATTCCCCTGCTCGGATTTTCTGGCTGGGAAAGCGAGCAGCTGGAATCTGAAATGCAGGAGAATCTGTGGCTTACCACACCGGCTGACAGTTCCATCCTGTTCAATACTCCTATTCACGAACGCTGGCACAAAGCGGCGTCGTTGGTCGGAATTGATATTGAGTCATTATCGACCGTGGCAGGTCACGCCTGACCCATCAAGAATAGAAATCTCGATTGTCCGGGTCGTCAAACTGCTTCCCAAGTCGAAAACACCCGGCAATCTTAATTAAACATCTTGGATTTGTCTGAAGCCACAATTGATAAATTGGATACAGTGCTGGCTTTCGATTACGGCACACGGAAAATTGGTGTTGCCGCAGGTAATCTTCGAGTTGGAACTGCCCAAGGAATTGATATCGTGGATGTTCGCGACGGAAATCCGGACCTGGAAAAAATCAATAATCTGGTGGACGCGTGGAAGCCCGACTGCTTTGTTGTTGGAATACCGTACACCAAATCACAAACTTGTACGAGTCTGGTGAAAGAGATAAGGGAGTTCGTGATTTTACTGAAACAGCTGTACTCTCGCCCGGTGTTTGAGACCAACGAACGACTGAGTTCCGAAGAATCTTCAAATCGCATCAATACCTTGAGCAGACGCATCAGCAACAAAAAGAAAACCGACCTTAGAAACATTATCGCAGCAGAAATCATTCTGGAAACATTTCTATCCTCCACAGATGATTTGAAACATTCGTCTTGAAATAGTTAGTGTCTGCCAGAAAACTACCCAAATCATACATCAGAATGCGGAAAATGTCTGGATCCGATGACCGACCTGACTGTGGCCGCTGCGAAACTCCGAATTTTGCGGCTCTCGGACACGATCGGCGACAGATGGATGAAAAACAGGCGCGGGGATGCGTTCCGGGTGCTTTTCACAGGGTTTCGGAGACGGGTGGAATGAAGTCAGGCGGCGCGCAGGCGATGGCGGGTGCGTTTGGCAAGCTTGCGGTCGCGCTTGTGCAGCAGTCTGCCCAGACGCTTGGTGTTGGCGGTCAGTACCGACAGGGCTACGGTGCGCTCGAAGCCGCGGCGTCCATGTGTGCGCACCCGGTCCAGCCCGCAATGCTCCAGATGATTGATCGCCGACTCCACCGCCGGATGCTGCTTTCGGGCCGCCGCGAACGATTCTTCGGCCTCGCGCCCGAGCTCCGCTTCACTCAGTTTTCCCTTCTTCGGCAGCACATTGAGGTCCAGCATCTCGTCGAGCCGCACCCGGTTGTCCGCACTGTGATAGTTGCGGTCGAAACTGCAGGCGATAAACTCGGGGAAACGCGACCGCACCTGTTCGACCACCGGTACCGCGACATCGACATCGTGCCCGTCCCACATCACCTCATGATGCACGATGAACTGATACTGGTCCTCGACCACGGTGACCGGAACCCCCAGCTCGACCGGCACCCCCGCCTTGCCCTTGCTGACCCATCGGGTATGCGGCTCGAAAATGCTGTGCACCTTCTCGCCCGCCGCAATCGTCTCGCCCTGCAGCAGGCACCGCCGGACCAGGTCAACCTGGTGCCTCGCATGCCACAGAAAATGATCGATCGCCGCAATCTCATGCACCCTGGCGGACGGATGCGACAGCAGCTGTTCCAGCGTCGACTCGGCCCGCCCGATCAGCATCTCGCAGCACTCCAGGTAGTCGGCCACCTTCTGCGGGTTGTTCCTTT
Organism: Arenicellales bacterium; assembly: GCA_963662635.2. Classification (GTDB taxonomy): domain Bacteria; phylum Pseudomonadota; class Gammaproteobacteria; order Arenicellales; family JAJDZL01; genus JAJDZL01. The sequence continues at coordinate 2,547,960 of CAXXFC010000006.1, read as the reverse complement.
GCTGCTTCGACTTGCAGACACTGTTGTAAAGCTTCTTCACCGAACGCTTCCAATGCCGGTGCTGGCGCCAGCCCGGCAACCCACAGCGCCTGGCCGCCCGCGACACCTCGCGGATCAGACAGCGCTCCGAATCCCACAGCAGACCGACATCGGTCGGATAGTGGACATCGGTCTCGACCACGAACGAGTCAGCGCGCCCGCACAATGGCGCGCCAGGCTTTTTTCCGGCCACCTCGTGTCCGCTTCGAACCACCACCTCGCCGATCCGCGACAGCAGCTGCGGGGTCAGCCGCGAGACATTGCCGATCACCGTCTGCAGCTCGAAACGGGTGTCGTCGTGCCAGGTGCCGAGCCCCAGCATCCGACGCACATCCATGTGACTGTTGGCCAGGTTCACCAGCCGGTCGAAGTCGCAGTTCAACCCCGCCTTGAGCACTCCCAGTACCAGAATCTTCCACAGATCCATGCCCGGCCGACCGGTGCCCGGGTCCACCTCCGCACACACATGCGACTGCAGCAGCGAGAACACCTGCGCGCGACACCGGCCATCGGTATAGATGTGCTGCAGACCGCGCAGCACCACCGGAATGTCGTCACGGTCCTTCGGATTGAACCGGATCGAGCCGATCGGCATCTCGCCGAACTGATTCTGCTGATTTTCCGTCTTGCGCATGGGTTGTCACCTCGAAGATTTTGCGGATCTGGGGCATCGGGCGGCGAAAATCGCCGTTTTGCCCCTTTATTTTACCGGAACCGAACAATCTTCGCCTGAGAAAATCGCATGATTGTTTTTAATTATCAATACGTTATACAGTTTTCTGACAGACACTAGTTAGAATCGAGATGGTGATCTGACCTTTTGCTGTGTGCTCGACTCTTTTAGGAAGTCGCTTCTCGCTGAAACGTTGGTTTTATACGTATAATCAGCCCGAACGTGTACCTGAATCTATAGCAAAATGAACGACTCCCACCCTGATCGACTGCCTGTCGAAGATATCCTTGAATCGATGGCTGAATCATTGGATGCTGTGGTGAAAGTCCAACCATTGATTGTGGCGATCCAAACCGGTGGCGTTTGGATAGCCGAGCACCTGCACGAAAATCTTCAGATCAAGGAATCACTGGGAGCACTCGATATTTCGTTCTATCGGGACGATTTCAGCCAGATCGACATGAATCCAAAGGTGCATGAGTCCTTTCTACCGGAACCGATTGACGACCGCCATATCATTTTGGTCGACGATATCTTGCATACCGGACGAACCGTGCGTGCAGCACTGAATGAACTGTTCGCCTGGGGACGGCCTGCGTCAGTCACACTGGCTGTTCTACTGGACAGAGGAAATCGGGAACTGCCTCTAAGTGCGGATGTCGTGGGTCATAGAATGTCACTCAGAAACGATCAGTTCGTTAAAATATCCCCATCAGGCCACCTCACTTATTCCGACTTGAGTAATCACTGAATTCAAACCCAATGCCTCAGGACGTACAAATTGATTCCGATGGACGACTGAGGCATTTTATTTCGATTCAAGCCCTGCCCCGAGAACTCATTGAGCAGATTCTTGAGCTGGCGGAGTCTTATATCGACTTTCCTACGCGCGGTATCAAGAAAGTCCCTCTCCTTCGAGGAAAGACAGTTGTCAATCTTTTCTTCGAGCCGAGCACCCGAACCAGAACGACATTCGAGATTGCCGCGAAACGACTGTCTGCGGATGTCATCAATCTGCAGTCCGACAGCATGTCAACCGTGAAAGGCGAAACGATACTCGACACGGTCAAGACCCTGCAGGCGATGCACACCGATACCTTCATCGTCCGACACAAAAACAGCGGTGCAGCCGACCTTATTGCCAGGCATGTCCCGCCTCACGTTCATATCATCAACGGAGGTGACGGCCGCTATTCCCACCCTACCCAGGCACTGCTGGATATGCTGACCATCCGCCAGCACAAGCATTCTTTCGAGAATCTCACTGTCGCGATTGTCGGAGACATCCTCCATTCCCGGGTTGCACGCTCAGAAATCACCGCGCTTAACGTGCTGGGAGCCGCTGAGGTAAGAATAGTCGCACCTAAAACCCTCATTCCAACCCGTGTGGAAAAATTGGGCGTAAAAGTCTATACGGACATGGCAAAAGGACTCAAGGATGTTGATGTAGTTGTGATGCTGCGACTGCAAATGGAACGAATGGAAGGTCAGTTGGTTCCAAGTCCGCGAGAATATTATCAGTGTTACGGCCTGACCGAGGAAAAACTAAAGAATGCGAAACCGGACGCTATGGTCATGCATCCCGGTCCGATCAATCGCGGTCTTGAGATCGCATCTTCGGTCGCAGATGGCCAACGCTCAGTCATTCTCTCACAAGTCTCCAACGGAATCGCGGTCAGAATGGCAGTGATTGCAAAAATCATGGGCGGAGACAGCACGAAACGAAAGTCAGCAACATGAAAACAACTGCAATACGAAATGGTAGGGTGATCGATCCCGCCAACGGAATCGACTTGGTTGGTGACATTTTCATAAAGAATCGTCGAATTGTCGAGCATTCCGAGTTTTCCAATATTTCGATTGATCGTGAAATTGACGCATCGGGACTGATTGTCTGCCCGGGCTTGATTGATATTAACGCAAAGATGGGTGAACGGGGTTCAAGTCAGTCGTCGACTATGCAAACCGAATCCAAAGCCGCCCTATCCGGCGGTATCACGACCGCCTGTATTCAACCCGACACCCAGCCGGTCGTCGATACGCCTGCAATGGCACATATGATTCGCACGAATACCGAACAGCAGACCGGCCCGAATATCCTGCCCTTGGGTGCGTTGACAATAGGACTTGAAGGTGAAACCCTGACCGAAATGGCTGCACTTAAAGCAGCCGGTTGTGTCGGGGTGAGCAATGCACGCTCACCGGTCCGCAATACGTTGCTGATGCGCCGTGCAATGCAGTATGCCTCAACGTTTGACATAACCGTGTTCATCCATTCATTCGATCCTTGGTTGACTGGCAATGGCCGCGTACACGAAGGTGAAATGAGTACGCGCCTCGGATTGCCGGCAGTTCCGGAGGCAGCTGAAACCGTCGCGGTTGCAAGAGATCTCGCTCTGGTTGATACAACCGGTGTACGGGCCCATTTCAGTCAGGTCTCCTGCGCCAGGTCGGTCAGCATGATCGCAGAATCGAAACATAGAGGACTGAATGTCAGTGCGGACGTGGCCATACACAATCTGTTGCTCACGGAATTCGATGTAGACGGATTCAACACAATGTGCCATGTACAACCACCGCTACGTGGCGAAGACGATCGGAGCGGATTGAGAAAAGGTTTGAAGGACGGAACAATCTCCGTCATTTGCTCGGATCACCGACCCTGTCGAATCGATGACAAACTGGCACCGTTCGTTCAGACAGCCGCCGGCATATCAGGACTGGAGACCCTGCTGCCGCTCACCCTGAAGTTGGTCGACGAAGAGGTGCTTGACCTCACTGAGGCTATCGCCTGCCTGACCTGCAATCCTGCCAGAACACTGGGTATCGGTGCCGGCTCCCTAGCACCGCAGTCGGTGGCTGACATCTGTATATTTGACCCGGACCGGACCTGGACAGTTGATCCGGATAATATGCTCAGTGGAGGTCGCAACACACCCTTTGCCGGAATGGAAATGCGTGGCAAGGTCACCCATACCTTCGTCAACGGGAAACTCGTTACGGGTCAGACCAGTGGTTCTGTGAAATCGTAAATTCTATCGCCGGCCAGCGTATGCAAATCCGACTTTGATATGGGAAACAGGGTGTTGGGCGTGCCGGCTGCCGCCCATACCACTTCGTGTACGAAAAGGTCCCGATCAAAGACAGTCTGAATTGGATTGGCCATACCAACCGGCGCGACGCCGCCAATGACAAAACCTGTTTTCTGACGAACAAAATCCGCGTTGGCTTTGCCGATTGATTGACCGACTATATCTGCCAGCAAGTCTGTGCGCACACGATTGCCACCGCTTGTCACGGCAAGTACCGCCTTATCTTCTCCAGCCGTGAATATCAGTGATTTTGCGATTTGCGCAATCGAACACCCTAAAGTCTCAGCCGCCTGCGCGGATGTTCGTGTGTCGTGCTCGAGATAGGTGATCTCACATGGAATACTCTTTTGAGCCAGAGCAGATATAACGCGGACATTTGCAGGATTCATCGTTTATTTGTGCTCACATTTGGACAGGTTTGGGAACGCATACATGGAATTCCGGCAAATATTAGACAACAAATTACTGCAAGTTGCCTCTCTGAGTATGGATAAAATATAGGTTTGCTGACGTGATTTGCAAAATCATTCTGTGTCAAACCTATCCCAGAAATCTGAATTGTCGACAATCATAGGATTTATAGGCGGTGGCAATATGGCCCGCAGCCTGATCGGCGGGCTACTTTCGAATCAGATTGACCGATCATCTATCATCGTCTCCGATCCGATACCGGAAGCGCGACAGTACGTATCCGATCATTTTCAAGTTTCAGTGACTGCGGATAACAACGAGGTTATCGAAAACTCCGCGAGTGTCATTCTTGCGGTAAAGCCACAAGTTATGAAACAAGTAGTTGAGGATGCTCAGCAAGCGTTTCGACAACATCGTCCGTTACTGATTTCAATTGCCGCCGGCATCACCACCGACAGCATAGATGCATGGTCCGGGGGTGACTACGCCATCATACGAGTCATGCCCAATACTCCCGCGCTGATCCAGAAAGGTATTTCCGCAATGTATGCAAACGAACGCGTATCAACGGATCAAAAACAGCACACTGAAACGATTCTTTCCGCGGTTGGAAAAACTGTATGGATGGACGAGGAGGGTAAACTAGACGCGGTGACTGCAGTTTCAGGAAGCGGTCCTGCTTATTTCTTCTACCTGATCGAAGCAGTTCAGGCAGCAGCCGAAAATCTCGGGCTTCGGACCGAAGATGCGAAACTTCTGGCGACCCAGACAGCAGTAGGCTCCGCTCTGCTGGCTCAGCATAGCGACGATTCACCCGCCACACTCAGAAAGAAGGTCACTTCACCTGGCGGCACGACAGAAGCCGCGCTGAAGGTATTGGAATCGGCAGAGGTTAAAGACACGTTTATTCAAGCAATTTCAGCCGCTCGGAACCGTGCGGTTGAAATGTCAAAACAAGATGCCTGACCTAGTAGACAGATGCAGATTCCATTATCACTTCAATTGATCTACCCGATTTTACTGATCTACGGATTCATTGCGATTCTGCGTGCATTAATGCAGTATCTGGACTCCGACTTCCATAATCCGATATCACAGTTTATTCACCGCGTGACCGCTCTCCCCATAAAAATCCTGCGGATTTTCGTACCCAGAGTTCAAGGTTCGGACTCTCTGTCGCCCCTTGTTCTTGCTTTACTGGTTTCATTCGCCGAACGCTTTTTGTGGATTCAGTCCAACGGGTATGGATTGGATATTCCTGCAACTTCGATCCTCACAATAGCAATCGTGGTTGAGCGAGCGATCAATGTCATGATCATCGTAATATTGATCCGTGTCGTCATGAGCTGGGTACCTCTCGGAATGCGAAACATAGAAAGATTGATCTACACCTCTACTGAGCCGCTTATGGCTTTCGCGAGGCGATTTATTCCATCCTTCGGCGCTTTGGATTTCACGCCGATCCTAATACTGCTGGCACTCGAGTTGATCAGTTGGATTGGTGTCGGTTCCATTCAGGCACTCGGATACCGAATGTTGAACCTCTGAATTATCGGACTTCAGGTTAAACGTAGTAATGAGCGAATCCAAAGGACCAATTAAATCTCCAAAATCCGCTGGTTCACTCCTGACAAAACACAACTGGATTGAGTCTGTCAAGGGACTCACCCATCCGCGTGCGGTATGCATGCTGTTTCTGGGATTCTCTGCTGGACTTCCCCTGCTTCTGGTATTCGGCACCTTATCCGTCTGGTTGCGCGAAGCCGGTATTGAGCGCGCGACCTTGACGTTCCTGAGTTGGGCGGCGCTTGGATATTCCTTCAAGTTTGTCTGGGCACCCATAGTCGATCGCATGCCACTGCCGTACCTGACGCACAAGCTGGGGCGCAGACGCTCTTGGCTGCTGATTTCACAGATCGCAGTGTTCGGAAGTCTGCTATGGACATCATTTTTCGACCCGCAGTCGGACCTGCTTGCATTGACTGTCATCGGAGCGGTCTGTATCGGGTTTTCTTCGGCTACCCAGGATATTGTGATTGATGCATATCGAATCGAGTCGGCACCTCCCGACCTTCAGGCAATGCTGGCTGCCACGTACATCGTCGGTTATCGGATTGGAATGCTCGTCGCAGGTGCCGGGGCGCTGTGGATCGCAGACTTTATCGGCGGTGGAGACTACAGTTTTCGCGCCTGGTCAACGGTTTACCAGATCATGGCGTGTTTCATGATAGTTGGGGTGATCACGACCTTGGTCAATCCGGAACCGAAAACGGACGATTCCACGACTTCCTTCTCCGGCACTTCGGACTACTTGCGTTTCTTCGCGGTGTTTGCGCTGGCGGTTGCTGCGTTTGTCGTCGGGTTTTTGACTACCGGAGACATGGTCAAGTCGGTGAGGGCATCGATCGTCGAAAATTGGAGTTTCGTCAATTCAACCACAGCCCGTCTGATACTCGAATCAATTCGGATGGTATTCAGCGTATCTCTCGCGGCGGTTGTCGCATGGATGTTGATACGCATGCGTGTCGTTAATTTCTCCCATGTACAGGAAACCTACGTTGCGCCTGTTACGGATTTCTTCGTTCGATACGGGCGTCTGGCACTGATCATTCTAGTTCTCGTCGGCACGTATCGAATCTCCGATATTGTGCTGGGAATCATCGCGAATGTGTTCTATCTTGACATGGGGTTCACAAAAACCCAGATTGCGAACTATTCGAAATTCTGGGGATTGATGGCATCACTTGCAGGCGGGCTGCTTGGTGGCGTGCTGGCTCTGCGATATGGTGTTATCAGAACATTACTGCTGGGCGCTGTCCTGGCGCCTGCGTCCAATCTGATGTTCATGATGCTGGCGAATAATCCTGTCGAACTGATGCTTCTGTTCGTCGTTGTGGTAGACAGTCTGAGTGCGGGTGTCGCGTCAGCCGCTTTCGTATCTTATCTTTCCAGTCTTACCAACGTACGATTCACGGCGATGCAGTATGCAATTTTCACCTCGATAATGCTTCTGTTCCCGAAACTTGTTGCGGGATATTCCGGTACGATTGTTGATGGTGTCGGGTATGGGACTTTCTTTGTCATCACAGCACTGATCGGTTTGCCGGTGATCGGTATCATTCTTCTCGTCGAACGAATGGTTGCTGCAGATGAATCAGGTGTGACCTCTGCGGCTTAAGTGCAGAGCAACCATCTATAGCTGTCATTGATTTCGAGCCTTACTGCGGTAACTTGGCCAATCGGGTGGATTCTTGTACGAAAAGCATCTTCCCGGGTAAATCTTGTTAACCTGCCTCTAAGCATGTGCAATGCATGTTTACGTTCGATCGGCCGAGCGCACAGTTTTGCGGCGATTGCTGGATCTTTCAGCAACATCGAAAAACGGTAGTCTGACAGACCATCAGCGCTTTGCCCAGACCGCGGCGTTGCAGACGCAGAATGATTAGAGATATTTCGATGAGCGTCGAAACGATTTTGATTGAATGAAGAATTTTGATTTGTAAAATCCGCTACACGAATCAGTTCTCAGTTACTTGAACCAATGTCAAAAACCGACAAAGCAGGCGTGCTGTTTGTACTTGTGGCCGCGATTTCATGGAGCACAGCCGGTTTGTTCACCCGTGTAGTTACTACTGACATTCCGACGACGCTGTTCTGGCGGTCGTGTTTTGGCGCATTCTTCGTATTGGGAATCGCGATGGCCATGCAAAGGTCTGCCAAAATTCGCCCAGCGTTTCGTTTCACTCTGGGGGAGGCGGTCATCGCAGGACTCTCCGCGGCGGGAATGATCTGCTTCATATCCGCGTTCTTTCACACAACCATCGCAAATGTGGCTTTCGTCTACGGCACAATGCCGCTGGTAACTTTCATTCTCTCCATAGTCGTTCTGGGAACGCGGGCGGATTTCGTATCCATCGCGTGCTGTGTGCTGTCGGCTGCCGGGGTAGTCGTCCTGACATCTGGCAACAGTCTGACATCAGATTTTTTGGGAATCGGGCTGGCGTTCGGGATGACATTTTTCATGGCATGCCTGACAGTCGCAGCGAAATTCTTTCCAGATGCCGACAGTGCCAAGACAACATATCTTTGCGCTTTCTTTGGGGCAATGGCTACCGCTCCCTTTGCGACTTTTGGAAACACCATCTTTGTTGATTATCTGTGGCTAGCTCTCTACGGCGTCGTGAATGTGGGTGTGGGCTTCGGAGTGTACCTGATTGGCGTAAAGCGGGTGTCCGCACTCGTCGCGGCCCTTGTCGGGCTGAGCGAAATCCCGCTGGCCCCGATCTGGGCCTGGCTGCTGTTCGATGAGCGGATGAACCTTGCTGTGCTACTCGGAGGATCGGTGATTCTCACTGCCGCGGTGATTTACATTTCAAGTTCCGGCAAGCGAGAGAAAGAGCATGATGATCGAGTCATGCAGGAGCATCAGAGAAATTTCGACAAGCGTCGTAACAACTTCGATTGAACGAAGCATTTTGACATATAGAGTCCGCGAAGCGGGACATTTGTCGGGCGCCAACACCACGAAAAGAGGATACTCAGATATTCAGCAACATGACACTCTGGTCCATTGCACGGAATTCACCCTGGAAAGAAAGTGGCAGATCTCTGTACAGACAGCCGAAGCGTCGCTTGAATAACTGGTTTCAGAAATCCAAAAAAATCTCGAACTGACGCAAGGAGCGTATAGCCATTGCATGTTCGTTCGGAAATCAGGCGTGGCACGTTTCCGGAACCAAGCCGGTGCGTATGGCGGAGCTGAGGAGGTCGTACGCGAGGTTCCGTCTGCAGAAATCATGTTGGTGGTTCCTCGCGACAGGGAATGCTTGGATCAGGCTATTCGGAGCATTACGTGGCATCATATACACGAATAGCCAACAATATCTGTTGTCGAAACATGGAGATATCTTTCCGGGTCAGAGAACAGGCAAGACAATTCAAATCGTTACTGGAATCGGGAAGATGGACGTGAGATCCATGGAAAACCGGCTGGTTAGGTAGGTTAGGTTTTGGAAGTGATGTACTGAGTGACCAAGTGCGCACAGAGACGGATTTTTTAGATTGGGCATCTTTTTTATATAACGTGTTACTGCCCCACGATGGTTGTACAGGAGAAATAAAATGAGTATTGCTGAATTCGGACGGGTAATTGGTCACGAGAGCCGTGTGGCGATGCTTCAGGCGCTGATGGGAGGCAAAGCCTTGTCAGCAAGCGAGCTGGCTTGGCATGCCGGTGTGACCAACCAGACCGCTACAAATCACCTCAACGAACTGGTGAAGGCGGATTTGCTGTACAGACGCAAGTGCGGGCGATTCCATTACTATGAAATAAACGGCGGGTCGGTTGCATCCCTCATCGAACAAATTGCGTCCGGCATTCCGGTGAAAAGCGGTCACGATTACCGGAGGAATGTGAAACCCGAATTAAAGAAGGCTCGGTTCTGTTATGACCACCTGGCAGGAGAACTGGGTGTGGAAGTGTCTCGCATTCTGGTTCAAATGGGAGCTTTGACTCTGAATCAGGACAGTTACAAGCTTCCACAGACGGATCATCCGATTTACGGAACAATCGGCGTTGAATTGGACGAGATACGAAAAACCAGGCGTCGACTTTGCCCTCGTTGCGTAGATTGGACCGAGGGACTGCCGCATGTTGCGGGCGCGGTCGGCGCGGCGATTGCCCGAAGGTTGCTGGAGTCTAAGTTGATTGTCCGATCTCGGAATGACCGTTCGGTCACCGTTACAAGGTCGGGAAGATTATTTCTGACCGACAGACTGGGACTAAGTCCGTCGTTCTTTGTCGATGGGCCTGCTATGAACAAACCTGAAAGTCGTCGTCCCTTATCGGATGCCAGATCATCAATTAGTTAATGCAGGTTCCGTTTCAAGCTTGGCATAGAACTGAGAGATGTGAGATCGGGATAAATACCAGAAACTCCTCAAGTTCAAATCTGATATGTTTTGACCTGCCCTCACCTGTAAGTTTCAATCTTCCTCACTGTACTATATCATCATATCTGAAAGACGGCAGGTGCGGCCCTGGTCGTGACACTGGGTTGACAGACTGATATGCGTGGGTTGATTACCACATGACCCTGCTGCGTCACGGAACTGCCTCGGTCTAATGACGTGGATCATCGCCGGCCCCCGGCCGACGAGCCGACATAGATTTGACGAGGGTTTTTCCATAAGGTTCGCACCTGCTGTCGGTTCTCGGTTACTGTTCGGTTGCGGTCGGCAGGCGGTTGAGCTCATGGCAGCCGATGTCCCAGATGAACCCTGCCAGTTCCCGGGCGACTGCACTGACCACGGTCTTCGGGCTCTTGCCCTTGCGGCACATTGTGAGATATTTGCCGCACAGCCGTTTCTGTGCGTCCCAGGCCCGCCTTGTTGCGTATTCGGATGACTCCCTCGCCTTGCGTTGCAGGTGTCGGGTGTTGCGCGGCGGGTGGCGATAGGTCCAGGCGCTTTCGGTGAGGATGCGTCGCACCGCACTGTTGCCGGTCTTGGTGATGGCGCCGGTGCGCCGACGTGAGCCGCTGCTGAACTCGCCGGGCACCAGGCCGAGGAAGGCCATGAACTGGCTGGCGCTCGGGAACCGGCGCAGGTCGCCGATCTCGGCCGCTATGGTAACCGCAGTGAGATGATCAACCCCGCGCAACGCACGCAACGACTGGATCACCGGACTCCAGGCCCACAGCTCGCTCTGGGCGACAATGTCGCGGTCCAGCTCCTCAAGACGCTGTTCGTGTTGCTCGAGTGTGTCCAGGGCGGTGACCAGTGCGATCTGTTGTGCCGGATGCTGGAACTTGCGGTCCCTCATCCAGGCGCGATGCCCCTTGTTCCACTTGGTCTTTGACCACTGATGTCCAAGCCGCAGAAGGAAATGATTGAGCTGCTGGCGCTGTTTTTTGATGCTGACCTTCAGATCCGACCGCAACCGCACCAGATCTCGCATCGCCTCCTGGTCAGTGTCCGGCACCCAGACCGCTGTCAGATAACCCAGCACCGACAGCCGCGCCAGCTCGCGGGCATCGCGACGGTCGGTCTTCACCCGCTCGCCGGGCTTTTTCGGAATCAGCGTCGGCGCCACCACCTCACAGCCCAGCCCCAGATCCCGAAGCTGACGCCAGATCACAAAGCCACAGGCACCCGCCTCGTAGACACAATGCAGCCAGCCGCCGAACTCCCCGGACAACGCTTCCGTCAGCCCGGCGATCGCACCGGGCCGGTTCGGGATCGAGCCGCGATCCTCGACTGTCATCGAATTCGAATCAAAGTCCCGCCAGGCGATGGCCACCGCCACCGTGTCCTTGTGAACATCCAGCCCGACATGCACCCGTGGCTTCCTCTCACCCGGACGCATCCCCGCACCGGTGTGAACTGTATAATCGCTCATGCCTGTTCCTCCTGTTGTCAGTTACACAGAATACGCATATTTTAAATCTGCGTACCCCGATAATCTGTGGGGAACAGGTCAAAACATAGGGTCTAATTTGAACGACTGAAATCAAAGTCTGCGGTCACAGGAGCGTGATCGGAAAATTTAACCTTCCTATAGACATCAACTGACTCTATAGCAGTTTTCAAACGGTTGGATACGATGTGATAGTCCAGTCGCCATCCAACATTCTTGGCATAAGCATCACCCCTATTGGACCACCAGGTGTACTGACCGGGACGCGAATCAATAACCCGAAAAGCGTCTACGAATCCGGCCGCACCGAATAGCCAATCCATCCATGATCTCTCCTGCGGTAAAAATCCAGAGTTTTTTCGATTGCCTTTCCAATTTCTGAGGTCAACCGGTTTATGGGCAATATTGATATCGCCACATATGATGTAGTCCCTGCTGTCGGTTTGATATTGGAGTAAAAGCGGTTGAATACGGTCCAAAATGACTTCTTTGAATTTCTGACGCTCGTCCGAACTGGTTCCCGAAGGCATATAGATTGACATGACCGTCAAGTCCTCGAAGTCCGCCCTTACACAACGTCCTTCGGAATCAAAATCATCCCAGCCGAGACCGATTGAAACGTCGGAAGGGATTTCTTTGGTATAAATTGCAGTACCGCTGTACCCTTTTTTCTCAGCGAAATGAAAATATCCCTGATAGCCCTTCGGATGAAACAGTTCGTCGGTCAGCTGATCTTCCTGAGCCTTCAGCTCCTGGATGCAGACAATATCGGGCGAACTATCGGACATCCATTCATAGAAGCCCTTTCTTGCCGCCGAGCGAATTCCATTGGCATTGAAGGTGACGATTTTCATTTGTAAGATTATCCGGGAATTTCAGTTGTAGAAAACTTGCGGAATTATGAATAAATGCAATCAGGAGAGACTCGAATCTCGTAATTTTAACCAATTGTTGCTTGGTTGGGACTGCGAGTTGCCCGGTCGGGGACTGCCCTGGGCATTCAGTAGCGACCCCTACCGTATTTGGGTATCCGAAATCATGTTACAGCAAACACAGGCAAAGACGGTTGTCGACTACTTCAACAGGTTTGTTGACGAATTTCCCGACGTGGAATCGCTGGCGGACGCTTCAACAGACAATGTAATGCGACTGTGGGCTGGACTGGGATATTACACAAGGGCTCGAAATCTACATGCAGCGGCAAAGATTGTCAGAGATCAGTATCACGGCAAGTTTCCACGTCACTTTCAGGATGTTCTTGCACTACCAGGTATCGGAAAATCAACAGCTGGCGCGATCTGCGCACTTGCGTACGGATTGAGGACACCGATACTGGATGGCAACGCCAAGCGCGTATATGCGCGCTATCACTGTGTGAATGACGATTCCGAATCAGTACGTACCCGACGCCTATGGCAAATTGCCGATGAACACACGCCAGAACATCGAGTTCAAAGATACACGCAGCTGATCATGGATTTGGGAGCGACTGTATGTACCCCAAAGAATCCAAAGTGCACGATCTGTCCGCTAAGTCGCTCGTGCTGCGCGTATAACAGCAATCTAACCGACCAGTTACCGCGACGCAAAATTTCAAGGCATCGTGAGGTCAGGCATGTAACCATGCTGATCATTACAGATGATGCCAGCCGGGTTGTGTTGCAGCGACGCCCGCCCAAAGGAATCTGGGGTAATTTATGGAGCTTTCCCGAACTCTCCGGCACAACTCAAGATATCGAGTCTTGGTGCTGCTCGAAATTAAAGGCACAGATCAAGGTTTGTTCGCCTTGGAACAGCATCATTCATGACTTTACACACTTTCGGCTGGTCATCACACCACAACCCGCGAAACTTGTGGAATGGGAGCCAAATTCAATGAAAGAACACAACTTGGCATTGTTTGCCATGTCAGAAGCCGAGACAATGGGAATTCCGGCCCCAGTGCGCACTTTGCTGGCAAGTTTGGAGAACAGGCTTACGCACGGTAGCCATCTGAACATTTGAACAGACTTACTGACCTATTCGTTGAATTCGAATCAGTGAATCAACGTCGCACACCAACAAACCTTTCGATTACTATGCCGACAATAGTCAAATGTGCGTTTCCTGATAGGGAACGTTGACGTGTCGCTCAAGCAATAGGCGATTCAGTGCAACAACTGGTGTACTCGTGCAGTGGCACTCAGTTGTGTTCCCAACAATTACTATTCTGTGCCTCGCGAAACGACAGCATTCAGTGGATTGGAATCAGCCTCGAATTCTGAGGAACCTGCGGGATTACCATGTTTTTTTCTTCGCATCACGACCATTCGTTCATGCAGATATTCAATCCGGCTACTGCCGGTTGATCTGAAGAGGCCAGGCGCGATAGCGTGAATCGCACAGCCGAGCGCCCCAGTCAGCATGTGCCCGGCGAATGACATTGCATTGCCCATGTGTTCGAAATACGATTCGTTCACTTCGTCAAGATGTTGAGACCACCGATTCATTGCATCAGTCCGATTTGAAGTAGTGAATAAAGAAACATAATAACGAAAATAGACTGTAAATACAAACTAATATTACAAATATTTAATTATAATTTAGAATATTATTTCATATTTATGAATATTATTAGAGAATATTGTTCATTCAATTCAGTATTAGAAGATTGCGTAACAGAAATCTGAGGGGTGAAGCCGTCGAATGACCTTGAATATTCACTAGTGAGTTGCTGACGCAATCAACCATAGATGCGTTCACGAATAAAAATTTCGATTACACGGGTTCAATCTGTGTAAGAGATGGTTTCAATGCAAAATACATCATTATTCGATGAAGAAGATATAACCAGTGTCGGGGAGAGCAAGAAATGACCAGTATTACAATTCATAATCTAGATAAAGAGATAACGTCGAAAATTCATGCAAACGCAATGGAGCGTGGACACTCAGTGGAAGAGGAAGTGCGTCAAATGTTGAGTTCCGCACTTGCAAATAGTACTGATACACCAACTCAGAATAGTAGTGTTCAGGGTGGTTCAGAAACTGAGAATTGGATGGATCAAATGGAAGAGCTAGGGGTTTTAGATAGAGCGAAAAACCGAAATAGAGATTTTACGCCGGGTGAGCGCGACCCAGGAATGCTTAAAGCGTTTTTTTCTGAGCGACATGGATGAGTATCGCTTACATTGACATCTCAGCATTAGTTGCGATTGAGAGCAATGAACCTGGCGCAGATGAACTCAACGAAATTCTGAAGCAATTTGAATCAATAATCTCCTCTCATCTTCTCGAAGCTGAGTATCGCTCGGTATGTGCTCAGCGAGGACGTAACCCATCAACTCATCTACTTTCCCAAATTGATTGGGTAAATCCCAATCGCCGGCTCACGGACGAATTGAACCATATTCTAGAAGTAGGCTATTTGCGAGGCGCAGATTTGTGGCACGTAGCAGTTGCACTATATTCTAGGAATGCCACAAATGCCGCACCCGGTTTTCATTTATCACACTTGACCAGAAACAATTGACTGTGGCGAAAGAAATTGGATTTGATGTTTGGTCATAATCCACTGAATGGAAATATTGTTGACAGAGTTGAAACTTCATTATTGACTTAAAGTAAAGGCTTCGAATTGTCCTAGATGCTACTCTCAAATCTCAAGAACAGACCACAAATCCTAAATATTGACGAAGTCCCAGAAAGCACAGCAAATTTGGTTTCGGCTTGCCCCAGAAGTAATAATCCGAATCGCGGAATTTGTAGAGATTTACCAAAGAGGACAAGTGTATAAACGATGAATGAGTTGAAAGTGCAATTCATTAAGAATGGTGAAGAACCAGAGTACGTTGTATTACCTTTTCAGTATTTTATTGAATGACTTCATTGCTGGAAGACTTTGAAGACTGTTGTGCAGTTGATCAAGCGTTTATTGGCTATGAGGAAGGCACAACTGTTCCAGGTGAAGTCGTAAACTCCAATTTGAAAGGTGTGTCACCATTGCGAGCATGGCGAGAAAGTCGAGGTTTTACACTCGATTCTTTGGCGGAGCATGTTGGCGTGTCGAAAAGTTATCCTTCCCAAATCGAAAATAACCGTAAGTCTGGCTCGCTCAACCTGTATTGTCAGATTTCGATTGTACTGAATTTCGCGGTCGATGATCCCGTCTACCGGGGAGAATCAACTACGTAACCTGTTGTTAACGCATTTTAATCTCCATCAATTGTCAGATCAGTGAATATTATTTTCGTCGTAAAGGTGCGAAAGCGGAAACAAAGTACGGATTGATCTGCGGTATCGAAATTCAATCAGCTTCTGGAAGTTGCGAAAACTTCTTTCGCCACCTGATGCACCGTTCAGCATCACGTTCTTCATAATCGCGCAAGGCACACTGAGAGCTCAGTGTGAAGGTCTTCTCGCTATCGTGACCCAAAGCGGTTATCCGCATGGTATACCAGGCGGTTATTGCACCCGGAGGCGGGGATTCGAATTTCGGAAACTCAGGGTCACCACCTTCCTCAGTCAGCCAGACCTCCGCGAGCCGCGGACAAAGAACCATGGCGCGCGCTAAGCTCACCATGTCAGCAACACCACTGGCCACTGCATCCACTGCCTGCTGACGCCGTCGAAAGCCCCCTGTCAGCATCAGCGGCACTTTGGTTATCTCTTTGGCGCGCCTGGCGAAACCAAGAAAGTACGGTCCGCCATCCCGTGCACCGTCGGAGCTTGCCTTCGCTCCCGGGAAGTAGGTTCCGCCACTGATGTCGATAAGATCGACTGATGTTTGGTCGAGAAGGCGAACCACCTCCAAAGCGTCAATATCTGTCAATCCTCCTTCCAGTCTGTCCGTCGAGTTGATCTTGATTCCGACGGGAAAAGTCGGACCTACGGCACGCCTCACCGCGTTGATCACTTCAAGCACCACTCGGCACCGGGCTTCGACCGAACCACCGTAACCATCGTTCCGGCGGTTGAACAATGGAGACAGGAATTGACTCAGCAAAAAACCGTGTCCGGCATGAATATGCACGCCACTGAATCCTGCGTTCTTGGCGTACGTCGCGGTTCTTGCATACATGTCAGGTAGTTCCTCGATGTCTGCAGTGGACATGCCTGCACAGCGCAACCCCTTGATGTCCAGAGCAGATGGACCTTTCGGTTGACTGATCGGCAGGTGTGAAAGCGCACCGGCATGACCGAGTTGCGGCCATAGATGTGCGTCTGCAATCACAGAGCGACTGACCAATGACTTGATAGCCTGCCTGTCGGTATGTGTCCCGAACACCAGATTTCCAGGTTTTTCCGGATAGCGGGGGTCTCCTTGGACTTCACCGATGATCGACACTGCGGCTCCACCTTCCGCCCATCTTTCGTATAGCCGAATCTGTGCTTCGGTGGGGTCGCCCTCACCGTTACCGAGCGAATCCGACATGGCTGACTTTGCGAGTCGATTTTTCAGGATCGCGCCACAAGGAAGTTCCAGCGAACTGCCAAGTATTTTGTTGGTATCTGAGACTTCACTCTCTAAGGTTCGTCCACACATCTGAGTTCCTCTGAAGTAGATATCTCGAATTTGGCTCAACGTATTTTACTTGGTTCCTGTATTCTACCCATTGCTCGTCCCTACCCTTTATAACTTCGACTGTTCTTTCCCAATCGTGTTCACGAATATGCTCAGGACATTCTCGTCATGGCGGGGAGATATACTACTCGTGATGCGCGGAGGTAAACAGTCCAGTCTGCGTCACTATCCAAGACTGATGTTGGATTCTGCTTCGACTGCGCGTGGAAAACGGGATACAGTATGGGGTTGCGCGGTATACGAATTTCAAATTAAGTCGAGTGTTTCAAAAAGGCACTTGATACAAAAAATGAAGCCTTGGTATTTTGCAATATATCGTATATCGAAGTACGATATAATCTGTATATGATTCGGAGTTTTCGCTGTAAGGACACGGAGCGAGTCGCCAACCATGTTCGGGTACGGCGTTTTATTCATTTCGAGCGAGTCGCTCAGCGTAAGCTCGCACAACTGAATGCCGCCACATCGCTTGATTTTTTGCGCGTACCGCCGGGAAACCGGCTTGAGGCACTACGCGGGGATCGCGAGGGTTCATACAGTATTCGAATCAATAGTCAATGGAGGCTTTGTTTTCGATTTGTCGAAGGAGAAGCCTACGATGTGGAAATAGTTGACTATCACCGATAACAATTTGGAGGAAACGACGTGAATAAACTGCAGCCTGTCCATCCAGGCGAGATTCTGAAGCACGATTTCATGGAACCGCTCGGCCTGTCTGCTACGGCATTGGCTAAAGCTCTTGGAGTGACACCAGCGCGTATTAACGAAATCGTCCGCGGTCATCGGGGAATTACAGCGGGAACTGCGTTGCGTTTGGCGCAATATTTCGGCACCGACGCAAGGAGCTGGGTTAACCTTCAGGTCCAGTATGAGCTTGAGATTGCCGCGCGTAAGGATGCTGACGCCCTGAGCACCATCAGTCCGCGTGAAGTCGCCTAAAGCAAATGCAAATTTAAAGTGGAAATCAAAACAGTCAGCAAATTGCTATGATAGTAACCATGATCGAATTTCAGAATGAATCGATTGATTTTTTTGACTACTGATTGTTTTTTGTAACGGAATAAATTACGTCGCCTGTATCGGGTAGATCAAAACGGAAGATGAGGAACTGACACCCGAAGCAAGCGAGACCCCTTAGACAAAACGGAGCTTGCCCTTCGGTAGCACGTTATCGAAGATCACAGAAACCTGAAGGTCCACAATCCAAGGAAACGAGCGTTGGTACAGACGTGGTACGAGGCGCAGGACGGGTTGAACAGTACCGGTGCCGATTCAAAACTACAGGGAGTCGAGCTCGTACCAGATGATCGACGCTTTTTATCAATCAGGAGTGGTTGGCATCAATCGCGCTGGATATAATTTCACACACCACCAACCTTCTAGTTGTTATGCCCGAAACAGTCAAATGCACACTTCTTGGCGAGGAACTGCCAGCAATGGCAATGCCTCCACTTCCAGGTGAGCTGGGTCAAAAAATCCAAACGCAGATTTCGCAGAAAGCCTGGCAATTGTGGTTGGAACATCAAACCATGCTGATCAATGAAAAACGACTCAGTATGGGAAATTCTGATCACCGAAAATATCTTAAGGAACAGATGGAAAAATATCTCTTCGGTGGTGATTTTGATAAACCCGCAGGTTATGTTCCGCCTTCGTGATTCACATGGAATTATTCAGCGGCTGCCAACGCTGCACTATTGCCATTCCCCCGACTTCCATCTATAATTTTGCGGGTTCATTTCATTGTTCGAATGCAATTCTCAGCATTGCATTTTTACCGCAAGTCAAAGGGCAACCTATTACAGTATTTCCAGCCGGAATTTGCCTTTTGTCAGTAAATCTGGCCAGGTAGCTCAGTCGGTAGAGCAGGGGACTGAAAATCCCCGTGTCGGCAGTTCGATTCTGTCCCTGGCCACCAATATTCTTTGTTTTGCAAATCGCTGCTGTTCATCTATCAGTTAAATTTCGCAGCGAATTTCGCTGAAACTGTCGACTACATCACATCCGGCAATCACTGAATCGACCTATAAGTTCTTCAGATTATTGCTGGCTTGGAGGGTGAAGGACCAACAATTGGACCAGAAAATCAGCAATCAAATTGACTTGCCATGCAGCTTATCGAATAATGATTGCAATGCACTCATTGTTTTATAAACCGTGTGCCAAAACAACTCCGGGGGAAAGACTATGGCGAGCATCACGATCCGTAATCTGGACGACAATTTGAAATCGCTCCTGCGGGTACGAGCAGCCCAACACCATCGCTCAATGGAAGAGGAGGCGCGAATGATCCTACGCGAGGCAGTGAGCGATAGGATGTTCGAGCAACGAAATTTGTTGGAAATCACTCGCGATTATTTTGGCCCCCTTGGCGGTGTTGAACTCGAACTCCCTACGCGCCACCCGATGGGTGATCCCCCGGATTTCTCGTGAGCGGTGAAAGAGTATGATTGTTATCGACACAAATGGGCCTCCGAGCTGATGCGGCCTGCACCCGCGCCTGCGGTGGTGGCATGGATTTCAGAACAGAAAATCGGAGAGTTGTTTTTTACCGCGATCAACGAAGCTGAGTTGCGCTGCGGCATAGCAGTTGTTCCACCCCGTAGGCGGAGGAACCGATTGGAACCTGCTTTGACGAAGTGGCTAGACGAAGGATTCAGTGAAAGAATATTGCCATTCGACAGTGATGCAGCGAAACACTATGCAGAAATTGCCTAGAATCGATGCCTTGTGGGCCAACCCATCGGAGAGGCAGACTGTCGGATTGCCGCTATATTTCGCTCTCGCGGCATTGCCTTGGTCACACGAAATGTTCGAGACTTCAAAGCGACCGGTGTCGAGATTGTAAATCCTTGGCACTGAAATAATTAGAAAGTGAATTGACATCAATCAAGACAGTTCGAAATTTGGAATCTCCGGTATGACACATTAACAACAATGAAACGTTAACTGGTTTGCAACATCCTGTCATTTATGTACGAATTTCACGTAGAGGTATAGCGACGATAAACAACGCCTTTTTAGGGGGATTAAATCGAGTTTGGCACTCGAGCCTTTATTGTGCAAGCATCTCACAAATTTTATGATGTCAACCCATCAGTCGAGTCTACCCTCTTTAATTTCATTTACCGAAGAACAAATATTAAAAATCGGAGGTTGTCGTAGTTGCGCAAATCTGTATGCTTGATGGTGTTATCATAGTATGTTGAAAGAAAGCTAACTTGATTTTTATGTTGTTGTAAAAATTGATTGCTGACACTAACCCACCCCCTGCGCGAGTCAAGGGTGAAAGTTCACGCCAGTGGAACTATCGCC
The DNA here is from genome assembly GCA_963662635.2 of Arenicellales bacterium. Classification (GTDB taxonomy): domain Bacteria; phylum Pseudomonadota; class Gammaproteobacteria; order Arenicellales; family JAJDZL01; genus JAJDZL01. The sequence goes on along the minus strand of CAXXFC010000006.1, from coordinate 2,527,451 downwards.
CTGACGTTCCGTTGCCTGTTTCGCCTTTGTTCGAATGGCCCCTCAATCTTGTCAAAATTCTGAATTGGTTTTGGCGAAGCTGGTTCCCAGTTTCAGAAAAACTCATAATCGTTGCGACTGCGTATATTTCATGGACTTACTTTCAACCGTCGCTTGAAACCGCCAGAAATTTCAGTTTCGACTGGGTGTCGTTGATGTGGTTGCGGAACTTTGTCCTGATTTTGGTCGTTGCAGGTGGTCTCCATCTTTATTTCTATGTTTTCCGTGTACAGAAAGAAAAACATCGATACCACAGCAGAGCATTCGGCAAGGGACGTCCATTCACATTTGGAGACCAGGTATGGGACAACATGTTTTGGACTATTGTGAGCGGTGTAAGTGTTTGGACCGGCTATGAAGCGTTGATTATCTGGGGTTTTGCCAACGGATACATTGAAGTCATGCACTGGTCCCAAAATCCGGTTTGGTTTTTCGCAATATTTTTACTTGTCCCAATTTGGGAGAGTTTCTATTTCTATCTGATTCACCGATTGCTGCATTGGAAACCACTTTATAAGCTAGCCCATCACGTCCATCACCGAAATAACAATGTTGGCCCGTGGTCCGGACTGTCCATGCATCCGGTGGAACACCTGCTGTTCCTAGGCAGTGCACTGATTCACTGGATAATCCTGTCTCACCCCATACACCTTCTGTACCACATGCAGTATTTTGCCCTGACTGCGGCAACGACTCATTGTGGGTATCAGTCTATTGCGAAGAATGATCGAAAAATACTGTCACTCGGTACATTTCATCATCAGATGCACCATCGATTTATTCATTGCAACTACGGTGGACGGGAATTTCCATTTGATAGGTTTTTTGGTTCGTTTCACGACGGCACCTCGGAATCCCACGATCGACTGAAGGAAACCATGCGAGAAAAAGCCAGCGAATTAAGGCGAACGGGAATTTAATTTGTTTTAGATTTGAATTCACTGGGCAGAATATGTCTTCACCGACTTGCCTAATAGCAATCTCTCGTTTTCATTCACTTCATGGCTTCGGAATCAATAATATTGGAATCCCGATTCTTGATTTTTCACGAATGCCTGAAGTTTTGAAAGTAAAATGAACGACTTGATAAATTTAAAATCAAAGAGGAGTTCACTATGAAAAATTCTCGAACCGGATCACCTTGGATTTTCGCAGTTTTAGGTGCGATATTGTCTTTGGGTGTCACTTTTTCTGCTGCGGGCCAAGATGTCGACAGCATTCATTTTCTGATTCCTGGCGGCGCAGGTGGCGGCTGGGATGGTACCGCGCGCGGTACCGGTGAAGCACTGACGAAGTCCGGGTTGGTCGGGAAAGCCAGCTATGAAAACATGTCTGGTGGCGGTGGCGGTAAGGCTATCGGTTTCCTGATCGAAAATGCCGACAGCAATCATGGAACAATGATGGTGAATTCGACTCCGATCGTTATTCGTTCTCTGACTGGTGTTTTCCCTCATAATTTCCGCGACCTCACACTGATCGCCGGAACGATTGGCGATTACGCTGCGATAGTTGTGGCTAAAGACAGCTCATTGAATTCTATGGGTGATCTGCTCTCGGTCTACAATTCCGATCCGCGAGGTACCGCGATCGGTGGTGGATCTGTGCAGGGCGGAATGGACCACCTGGTTGCCGCAATGGTATTTGAAGCTGCCGGAGTGGACTCGACCAACGTCAAGTATGTTGCCTATGATGCCGGTGGAAAGGCAATGGCTGCATTGCTGTCTGGCGAGATCGCCGCACTCAGCACCGGTTTTTCGGAAGCTGTCGCACTTGCGAATGCAGGCGAAGTCAAAATTCTTGGTGTAACGTCGGACGCACGAGTCGCCGCGTTTGAAGATGCGCCGACCATGAAGGAACAAGGTATCGATACAATGTTTGTCAATTGGCGTGGGTTTTTCGGGGCTCCCGGACTGCCTGACGAAACCCTGGCAATGTATCAGGACGTACTGACAAAAATGTACGATACACAGGAATGGGAAGATGTTCGCGCCCGCAATGGTTGGGTGAACGTCCATAACTCCGGAGACGATTTTCGCATGTTCCTAGAGAATCAGGAAACAGTCATCGGCGACCTGATGCGAAAACTGGGATTTCTGTGAGCTGGTAAATTCCGTAGTCACGCCCGCTTGATGCGGGCGTGATTTTCCTATGCGGTAAGTTAACATGGGACTCGACCGCTACATTGCATTGATCTTTCTGGTGGTGTGTGCGATTTACGGATACACCGCATTTTTTACCATGGATCATGGATTGGCGCCGATCATGCAACGCAATCCGATCTGGCCGAGCACATTCCCCAAAGTTTTGAGCGTGCTTGGAATTCTGGTGAGTCTGTGGATTGTTCTGGGGTTCGAAAAATCCCGCAGCACTGCAAAAATTGAAATCAACTATCGTCGACTTACCGAATACAAATTAGGACAAGCTGTCTTGTTGTTGGGCCTCATGGTCGTCTATGCCCTGATCTTGCGACCCGCCGGCTTCCTGATTTCGACCACACTGTTCATTGTGACAGCCGCTGCCATTCTGGGCGAAAGAAAGTGGCTTCTGATGTGTTTTATTGCAATCTTGGCGAGTGTAATCGTTTGGTACCTTGTGGACGGGGTACTGGGCGTTTACATGAGACCTTTACCGAGCATGTTCCTCTGAGAAATCCGAGCCATGATAGAAGGCATTCTAATCGGGTTAACAACTGTATTTTCACCAATCAATTTATTGATGGTGGTAGGCGGATGCCTGATTGGTACATTCATCGGAATGCTTCCCGGTCTTGGCCCGATGTCAATTATCGCGATCATGATTCCGATTGCGATCACGATCGGAGACCCGTCCGCCGCACTGATTTTGCTGGCCGGTGTCTATTACGGAGCAATCTTCGGCGGTTCAACTTCATCGATTCTGATCAATGCTCCGGGGGTTTCAGCAACCGTCGCGACCAGTTTTGACGGATTCCCGCTCGCGAGTCAGGGGAAAGCAGGAAAAGCACTGACTGTTGCTGCAATTGCATCCTTTGCTGGAGGCACATTCGGGGCGATTTTGCTGATGATTTTCGCTCCTGCTTTGGTTACGGTTGCACTGCTGTTCCACTCAGCTGAATATTTTGCGCTGATGGTCGTTGGATTGTCTGCAATTGCGGCTTTTGCCGGATCCGGGCAAATAGCAAAAGCTCTGATGATGGCGTTGCTTGGACTGATAATGGCAACTGTCGGTGAAGGCGTGCTGTTCAATCTGCCGCGATTTACAATGGGAATCCAAGACTTTCAGACTGGTTTCGGATTTATCACGCTCGCGATGGCGATGTTTGCTTTACCCGAAGCAATATTTCTGGTTCTGGACCCGAAGCGATCACAAACAAAGGGGGATAGCTCCGGCGAAATAAAGGGGCTGAGAATATCGAAGCGAGAAGCCAGAATGATTGCCCCTGTCATAGGCCGACAATCGATTCAGGGGTTCTTGATTGGTGTGTTGCCCGGTGCCGGTGCAACCATATCGTCCTTTTTAGGCTACGCGGTTGAACGAAACATTGCCAGCAAAGAGGAACAGAAGGAATTCGGCAAAGGCTCCCTAAAGGGACTTGCAGCACCGGAGTGTGCCAACAATGCAGCTGTTACCGGTTCCTTCGTACCCCTGCTCACATTGGGAATTCCGGGCTCAGGAACGACTGCGATTCTGCTGGGTGCCTTGATTGCGCTGAATGTCGCACCCGGTCCGCGACTGATGATCGACAACCCGTCGATTTTTTGGGCTGTGATCATGTCGATGTATCTTGGCAACGTGATACTGTTGATTCTGAATCTACCACTCATCCCGTACATTGCCAAAGTTCTGAGTGTTCCGCGCAATTACTTGATTCCATTCATTCTGTTTTTCACCTTGATGGGTGCCTATATCGGTCAGAACAATGCCACTGAGCTCCTGATACTGACCGGTATGGGGGTCGTTGCGACAGCTTTGCGAATGGCCGGATATCCGCTGGCACCCGTTTTGATCGGGTTTATTCTAGGATCAATGCTTGAGGATAATTTCGCGCGCTCCATGCAGCTATACGACGGTCCTGTGTTTATTTTAGAACGACCAATGACGCTTGCATTGCTCGCAATTGCCGTAATTCTGATCGTTCTGCCAAGTCTGCGGGCGAGACGAGCCGAAAAGGCAGGCAAAGACATCTCTGTGGACTAGATTGGCCACCTTATTCAGACAGAAAGCTACCTGTACTCAGCGGGCATTAAAGTCAATCATACTCAATTGTTGATCGGGTTATTTCCCAGACATCAACACACTCGCCTTGAGAAGCGGTAGGTCGCAAGCGAAAATCCGAAAAACTTTATAGATCAGCATATTCCTCTAGAATAGCGCGGCTGTCAGGTCAATCCCTTGTGATGCCGTACGTTAAGTGCTTTCCACTTGAGCGACGGCTGAGCTTGGATACGTTTCTGCAGAGTTGTGTCAGATGTCAGAATCGAAGCATCGAATTTCCCCCATTCCAGCAACAGATCCAAAAAAGCCTGCTCGGAATCAGTAAATGGCAACACCGCCGATAACCTTTGCTGGCATTCCTTGACCAAGGTATCTCCGTATTCCGCCACCTCCTTCAATCCTCCGACTGCACTGTTATGAAGAGTCGGGACAAGCTGGTTAACCAGATCTGCACCATCCAAGTGCACATCCGCAGTTGATACCGTACGCCAGTCCTTCCGATCCATTGCGCTGTAAACGACGAACGCGATGCAGAGTCGTTTGAAGTCGAGATTTTCCATGGCAAGGATCAATCGGCTGTCAAATAGGCCTCTCGCTTTGCTGCGAGAAAGTAGCGCCGAGAGCTTACCGGCTATGTCCACTGCGGGAATGCGTAGCGCGCCAACTTCCAAGGACTTGCGAGTCCATGATCGTGACCGGCCATAAGGGCACGCGGTACATGAAATTCAATTCCACATCGAGTCTGCTGCTTTGCCCTGTCGCGCTCGTATAGCGAAGCCACCACTTCCCGCCGGCATGCTCTTCGGGAATTCGCCTGACCAGGAAGTCCTCTCTACGAAATACAGTCTGAATCGCGGCTTCTATTCCGGGGTGTCCTTCCAGCATTTCATCCCGACTCACAAATCCTACATAATACAGATCAATGTCGACGGATAATCTTGGGATGCGAAAAACAGACAAATTCAGGACCGTTCCACCCTTCAGCACCAGCATTCCCTGTGCAAGGGATGATCGCGAATAGCTTCGAGAAGAGTCAGCAACCGCACCGACTTCTACAGTATCCCGGCTCCGAATCCTGTTGTCTCGGCTTCGGCAGTCAGAATCTCGGGAGAAATTCTCATACGACGTCTCCCCACGACCGTTCTAGCACTTCGTCCGGGACCACGAGGTTCCAATCTGCTACCAGGCGAACAGATTTTCGCCCGCTACGGTCCAGATAATGTGGTTTTTTCGGGCATCGTTCGCGAAGAAGGCTGAGATAACTCTCGTCTACCATAAGGGTGTCTCGCTACCGCTCGAGAAAGAACCGTACTTTCGCGGCCGTGGTTGAGTTGTGGAGTGATAAAACATATTCCATAACCCGATCGAAATTGAAGAATTCCACTGATTCCAGTGAACGCCATATTTCCTCCCAGTCACCCATTAGATTCGGTCGATGCAGAGCATCCACCAGCGTCCTTTCCAAGCTGGTAACACGCACTCGCACCCCAACTGTACGTCCAATATTTTCCGTCCTAGAGCGACGAAGCGCCTCGGGAAACTTGGCACCCTGGAACACGTGCGAGCGGAACGTCAGCAATCCGATCGGCCGAGATGCGGAATAGATCAGTTTTTTCCAGACAGAGTGAGCTCGTCCGTGCAGCTCTAACGCAGTTTGATGGGAGAGCACCGCGTTCGCAGTCAACTTGGCGGCAACGAGATACGGGTCAACCGGATAGGACTTCAGCTCGGCACCCCGAGGGACTACGGCATGGATATTTGCAGTTCTGACAGAAAACCCAAAGTTATGTCATGGTTTTCGAGTTTATTTGTCAAGTAAGTCTGCGAGAATTTTCGGTTGAAAAACATCGTCTGGTTAATTTTCAACCATCGATAGTGTCCTGTATCGTTAATTCGTTTACAGTAAAACAAGAATGTGCGATAATTACCGTAATGAATTTTATTCGAGAGAAGTTTTCGTTATGGCCAATCATCATACGCGAGAGATTCCGACACCCACTGCTGAGGAGCGGGCGCAGCTGGAGCGCTGGGCCAAGCGTCCCAAGACCGCCCAGGCGCTGGCGTTGCGGGCGCGTATCGTGCTCGGTTCCGCGGAAGGGTTCAGTGATGCCCAGGTTGCCGAAAGGCTTGGCATCACGCGTCCCACGGCGAACAAATGGCGGCGGCGTTTTCTGGAACGCGGCTGTGACGGACTGATTGATGAGGTCCGCCCCGGAGCGCCGCGCACGATCAGCGATGACGATATTGAGCGGGTGATTACGGAAACATTGGAGAACACGCCGCGGGATGCGACCCACTGGAGCACCCGAAGCATGGCGAGGCAATGCGGCATCAGCTCCACCACGGTCAATCGGTGCCAAGTAAACTCAATTTGAACGCGAGTAACCTTATCTGAACACCGAGTAACCTTTATCTGAACGCGGAGTAAACAGCAATCTGAACGCCGGCTGTCCATTCGGGTTTCCGGTACGGTCTTTCAGGGCGCGTTTTCATCTCTTATTGAACTTTTTCCCACCTCCCTGTGTCAAGTCGGATTTTGCCTTGCCGGTGTGCGTGAGCCTGTGAGCAACACCTGTGGAAAAACCGCACCGCCGAGTGCTTCAGCACTCTGACGTCGGCGGTGTGGAGTTTTCCATCAGGTTTGGTCATGGGCCTGTACTGACACCGGGATCCGGTTGCGTGTGGTCCGTGTCGTGCACCGCGTTTCGCTTGCGCATCGATTCGCCCCGGAGCCGGATGCGGTGTGCATTGTGCACCAGGCGGTCGAGGAACGCGTCGGCCAGGGTGGCGTCGCCGATCAGGTCGTGCCAGCGGTCAACCGGCAGCTGGCTGACCACCGCGGTGGCGGTGTGTCCGTAACGGCGATCCATCACCTCCACCAGGTCATGGCGGTCGGCGGCGTCGAGCGGACGCAGTCCGAAGTCGTCGATCACCAGCAGCGGCACCGAGCCGATACGGGCGATGAACTTCGAGTACTCGCCCAGGGCGCGGGCCTGGCCGCAGCGCTCGAACAGCTGTGGCAGGCGCATGTAGCGCACCTCCAGGTTCAGCATGCAGGCGGCGTGGGCCAGTGCGCAGGCGACATAGGTCTTGCCGGAGCCGCACGGTCCGGTGACCAGCAGGTTCTGGGCCCGTCCGATCCAGTCGCAGTGACCGAGCTCGGCGATCTGCCGCCGCTCAAGACCGCGTCCTGAACGATACTCGATCTCGCCGAGGGTCGCCGCCAGGCGCAGTCCGGCCCGACTGATCAGCCGCTTCTGGCGGCGACGGCGACGGCAGTGCATCTCATGGTCGACCAGCAGCGACAGCCGCTCGGTGAACCCCAGTCCGTCATAGGTGGCGGGCTGTTCGAGCTGCAGCGCCAGCGCCTCGGCCATCGGCCGCAGCGAGAGCTTGCGAAGATTGGTCATCAATGCGTCACTCATCGTCCACCCCCGGTCACTGAAAGGCCTTGGCGCCGCGCACATTCTCATGGCGCTGCGGCAGCTCGAACGCGATCTCGCGCTGGTCGCGGATGCCCTGATCGGTGCCGGCCCTCAGAATGTCGATGACCTGGGACACCCTGCGTATCCCGCAACGAAGCGCCAGCGCACAGGCATCGTTGAGCCGGTCGTCGCCGTACTTCCCGCGCTGCGACAGCAGTCCCAGCATCGGCCGCAGGATCGTCTGACGGTGCCGCGACTCGTCGAGTCTGGCACACACCCAGCACCGAACACTCCGGACCGATCTCGGCCGCCCAGCGGCGGATCCGCTCCGGTGTCCACTTCCTCACGAACGCATGGTCGGCCGGCATGTGACCGATCTCGGTCACCACCTCGCCGACGGCGCCCCGGCAATGCGCGGCGATCTGCATGCCGGCGTAGAACACCGTCACCGTGGCGCCGTCATCGCGCAGCTCCACCCGGCTGCCCACATACTCGTGCGGCACCGAGTAGGTGCGCCCCGAACACTGCACGTGATAGTCCGGTCCCACCGTGGCGAAGCTCACATCGCAGTAGCGGTACGGCCGGATCGGCAGCGGACGCAGCGCCGGCAGGTCAGTCGCCTCGAACACCTCGGCACGACTGCCCGGACGGGCCGAGAACGGCTTGTCGTTGAGCTCCGTCACCAGCCGGCGAATCTCCCGGTTCAGCTCGTCGAGCGTGTCGAAGCGGCGATGCCGCTCCGGCGCCAGCACCCAACGCTCCACCTGCAGAACCGCATTCTCCGCCACCGCCTTGTCCTTCGGCCGGTATGGCCGCGTCGGCATCACCGACACGTTGTAGTGCGCCGCCCACTGCTGATAGGCGCCGTTGACATCCGGATCATAGTGACACGCCTTGCTGACACCGCTCTTCAGGTTGTCCGGCACGATCAGCTGCGGAACACCGCCGAAAAACTCCAGCATCCGGGTGTGACAACCCAGCCAGTCGCGAAGACTCTGTGTCCACACCGCCTCGGCATACGCATAGTGCGACAGCCCGAACGCGGCCACGAACACCTGCGCCCTGCGACCGCCCACCTCCACCGTCATGCCGGCGAAGTCCGCGAACACCGTGTCGCCCGGATCGTGACGCTGGCGCATGGTGCGCCGGCCGGCCTTCGCCCACGCCTTGTAGCAGCGGCAGAAATACTGGTAGCTGTACCGGTAGCCCTCGTCGCACAGCTCGATCCACAGCAGCTTCAGCGTCACTCCCTTGCCGCGGCTCTCCTCGTGCACCCAGGCGAAATCAACACCGCCGTCCGCATCCTCGCCGCCACCCGGCGCCGAAGGATACAGCACCCGCGCCAGCCGCGCCTCATCCATCCCATCCGGCAGCGGCCAGCCGATCCCGGCACCCGCCTCCGACTCCAGCACCGCATGTACCGTGCCGAGCGAAACCCCCGACACCTCACCGATGCGGCGCATCGGCCAGCCGCACTCATGCCGCATCCTCAATATCTGTTGCAATCTTGCCATTGCGATTCTCCTCTTTGACATCGTGATCGCCTCCTGCGTCCCGCTGACAGATCAAATCCGCCATTGATACGCCGAAGACCGCGAAACCTCAAATCGCCCTGACATCGACCATGCCTCATACCCCCTCCGATCCGCGTTCAGATTCAGTTTATTCCGCGTTCAGATAAGGTTTATTCCGTGTTCAGATTCAGTTTACTGCGTGTTCAGATAAGGTTTATTCCGTGTTCAGTTAACTGTTTATTTCGTGTTCAGATTGCAGTTTATTATGCACAATCGGATCTGGAAAGCATTTGCGCTGCAGCCGCATCGGTTTGAAACCTTCAAGCTGTCGAAAGACCCGCAGTTCATTGAGAAGGTGCGCGACATAGTCGGTCTTTACATGTCGCCGCCGGAGCGCGCAGTGGTGCTGTGTGTGGATGAGAAGTCGCAGATTCAGGCACTGAATCGAACTGAGCCGATACTGCCATTGCGACCCGGACTGCCGGAACGCCGTTCGCACGATTACAGACGAAACGGCACCACCTCACTGTTTGCGGCGCTGAACACCGCAACCGGCGAGGTCATCGGCAAGTGCTATCGACGCCATCGATCGGTCGAGTTCAAGAGATTCCTTGAGATCATTGACAAAGCCGTGCCCGAGGAATTGGATATTCATCTGGTGCTGGACAATTACGGCACGCACAAAACCGCACTGGTGCACAACTGGCTGGCCCGAAACAGCGGTTTCACCTGCATTTCACGCCCACCAGCGCGTCCTGGATCAATCTGGTGGAGCGGTGGTTCGCTGAGATCACCAGCAAACAGATTCGACGGGGGTCGTTCAACAGTACGCGGGAGCTCGAATCGGCGATCAACGAATATCTTGAGGTTTACAACGAGGACCCCAAGCCATTTATCTGGACGAAAAGTGCGGATGAGATATTGGAGTCATTGAAAACCTACTGTAAACGTACTTCTGATACATGACAATAGGTTGTAGTTCCATCACTCGGAGGAAACCCTACATCCCGGTGCGGCTACCGATGCCGCAAAAAATCAGACATAGTCTACTATTTTCTCAGTCTACCGTATGCCACCGCTTTAAGCCAACTGAGGCAACCAGTATTCAGTGAATGAAATCAGGAATCAATGAATGGCTTAAGGTTTTCGGACCTTGACGGGTGGCGCAGCTTGCGGATTGCTTTCGCCTCAATCTGACGAATCCTTTCTCTGGTCACATCAAACTGCTGCCCTACTTCTTCCAGTGTGTGGTCAGTCGGCATCCCGATTCCAAATCGCATCCGCAGGACTTTCGCCTCGCGGTCAGACAAAGAATTCAACGCCGCATCTGTCGCCGCACGCAGTCCGGCTTCAGTTGCCACTTCCAGAGGTGCACGTACCGATTTGTCTTCGATAAAGTCGCCGACATGCGAATCCTCATCCTCTCCGGTCGGAGATTCCATAGACAGCGGCTCCTTGGGGATCTTGAGCACTTTTCGTACCTTGTCCTCACTCACCTCCATTCTCAGCGCAAGCTCCTCGACCGTCGCCTCTCGACCCTCCTCCTGTCTGATTTCCCGTTGAATCCGGGTCAGCGTACTCAGAGTCTGTGTCATGTGAACAGGAACCCGAATGGTTCGCGATTGGTCAGCACATGCACGTGTAATCGCCTGGCGAATCCACCAGGTCGCATAAGTGGAGAACTTGAAGCCGCGCTCATGCTCAAACTTGTCGACCGCCTTCATCAACCCGATATTTCCTTCCTGGATCAGATCCTGGAAACCGAGTCCCCGATTGTTGTACTTCTTCGCAATCGACACCACCAGGCGCAAATTCGCCTCGATCATCTCTTTCTTCGCCCGATTGGCCCGCGTTTCACCGATCGAAACGTTTCGACGAATCTCCTTGAATTCCTCAATCGGAATTCCGAGACGTATCTCGAACTTCTTCAGACGATTGCGAATCTCTGAGATTTCCTCCCGATAGCACTCCAACTCCTCTCCCTGAGTTTCGTCGCATAATGCCTTGAGCAGTGAAAACAAATTCCGATGTGTAATCTGGGTCTGCAACACATCCATCACTTGCTGTCGGGGAATGCGCACCTTACCGATACAGATCTGTTCAAGCATCTTGCTCCTTTCCTTGAGCTGTTTGTCGGTATCGTGAACCACCTGAAACATGTCATCAAGCTGCTTTCTTACAAACTTGAATTCCAAAAAGTGATTGGCCAGATAACTGCGGTACTTGCTGGCTTTATCGCTTCGAATGCCATCGGGTTCACTCGCAATTGCAATGTGCAGATTCTTGTAGTGTGTACGAACTTTCCGCGCCCGCTCTTTCATTTCAACCAGGTTGTTAAATCCGATTCGTTCATCTTCTTCGTCATCATTGGAAACCGTCGGCTTCTTTACGTCGGAGACAAATCCCGTAAAGAGTTCGGTAATCCGCATCGACTCGCCTTCGATTCGATTAAACATGTAGATCAGTCTTTCGAAAACAAGCGGACACGTGGACAACGCTTCCTTTGCCTGGTGCAATCCCGATTGAATGCGCTTGGCCAGCTCGATTTCCTTGTCGCGCGTCAATAGATCAATCGCACCCATCTCCCTCATATACATCCGAACCGGATCGGTCGTACTTCCGAACTCGCTCTTCAACACCTCTTCCGCTTCTTCAGCGACATTTTCCTCATCCATGCTCTCTTCAGCATTAAGGATCAGGCTGTCCGGATCAGGCGGTGCGTCAAGCACCTCGACTTCCATCTCGTTGAGCATGTTGACAATGGACTCAACATGCTCCACATCGCTCAACCTATCCGGAAGATGGTCATTGATTTCTTCGTAGGTGAGAAATCCCTGTCGCTTTCCCTTGATAATGAGGTTTCTCAGTTCTGGTTCTCTGCTATGTTCCATTTGAACTCCGAATCAGCTATACGAATTGATTCACAGATTGATTCTCTCATAGATCGGCGATACGCTAAAGCCCATCATTCATCGTCTCTGAGATGAACATGGCTACAATCATATATATGGTTTCGCCGGTAAAATAATCAACCGTACCATCAATAGGTTGCGTGTCTTTTCAGTAAACTGATAAATTATAGTCCATATTTTTCGGACACCCATTTTTCAGAACGACAAATTTAAACTGATTGAGTAAAGCCCCCACCAGAGTCAAAAAATTGTAACGCCACACCATTGCTGAGTTTCTGAACAATGAGACAGTCGTATAGACATGTACAATAGGCGTTTCAATATTCGGTAACCCATCTAGCAATCCAGCTTTCAGATTTCCTGTTCCTTTTTGACGACCCTAAAATATTTTCTGATTTAACGTCATGTCAATTAGTCTCTCTGATATCCAAGCGGCCCGTAAAATCATTCCGGATGACTGTCAGTTCACGCGTTCGGTTCCGTCAAAATCGCTGACAAATCACACAGGTTATCCCGTTTACTTGAAACTCGAAAATCAGCAGTCGATCAGTAGTTTCAAAATCCGCGGCGCGGTTCATGCAGTGAAGAAACTCAGTGACGACCAGCGGAAGAAAGGAGTTATCTGTGTCTCCTCCGGCAACCACGGGCGCGGGCTCGCGTACGCTTCAGCACTCGCCGGCGTACGCTGTATCGTATGCATGTCTTCATTGGTACCGCAAAACAAGATTAATGCAATCAAGGCACTAGGTGCGGAGGTACAGATTATCGGCAGGTCCCAGGATGAAGCCCAGATCGTAGTCGACAAAATGGTGGTATCGGAAGGTTTTACATATCTTTCTCCGTTTGACGATCCTGACGTCATATCCGGCCAAGGCACGATCGGCCTCGAACTCTCGGAACAGGTCGAAGATCTCCAGTCAGTCTTGGTCCCGGTTTCCGGAGGTGGCCTGATCGCCGGTATCGCAATTGCCCTTAAAGCGATCAATCCGAAAATTCAGGTGATCGGAGTCAGCATGGAACGCGGTGCCGCGATGTACGAGAGTATTCAGGCCGGCAAACCCATCGAAGTTGAAGAACTGCCTTCGCTTGCCGACGCGCTGGGTGGCGGAATTGGACTGGACAACGACTTTACATTCGACGCGGTACAGACACTGGTCGACGAGCTGATACTCGTCAGTGAAAAGGAAATCTCGCAAGCGATCCATCACGCCTACTGGGAAGACAGGCAAATCATCGAAGGTGCCGGTGCAGTCGGAATATCAGCGTTGCTTGCACGTAAATTCGTCCCAAAAGGTTTGACCGTCGCACTCGTCAGCGGCGGCAATATAGACATGCAGCTTCACCATCGGATCATTTCAGGTGAGGATGTGGATGTATCCCATCAATGAACTCGGAATTTAATTCATATTGACACATCAAATTTTGTGGATTCAATTCCGAAAATAGTATGGAACGAAAATTGAACGCGGTTTAACATACAAGGTCAAGTTTTCAATTTATAGTCTGTATAGGTTTTTATACAAGGAGGTTTTCAATAATGATTGAATTGAATATGCTGAAAAGATTGTCATGTGGGGTCATCGCGGCAGTGTTTGCACTCGCTGGCTCGCATGCAATTGCGGAAAAATGGGATATGCCGCTGGCTTATTCGGCCACCAACTACCATTCAGTGAATGCAGCCAATTTCGCCGAGGCAATCACGCAGGCGACGGGCGGTGAGTTGGAAGTGGTGACGCATCCCAGCGGTTCGCTGTACAAGGGTGGCGAGATTTTTCGTGCGATCCGGACCGGTCAGGCTCCGATTGGAGAACGTCTGATTTCGGCACTCGGCAACGAACACCCGATTTTTGAAATCGATGCGCTGCCATTCTTGGCGACCAGTTTTGAAGATTCCTGGAAACTGTACCAGGCGTCAAGACCGGTCATGGAACAAGTACTGGAAAGCAAAGGACTGAAGTTGCTGTACGCTGTGCCATGGCCACCCCAAGGACTGTATAACGCCAATCCGGTCAACAGTGCAGCTGATATGAAAGGTGTCAAGTTCCGAGCCTACAATGCGGCAACGTCAAAATTGGCCGAGCTGATGGGCGCGGTTCCGACCAAAATCGAAGCGGCTGAAATTTCTCAAGCCTTTGCGACCGGCGTGGCGGAAAGCATGATTTCTTCCGGTTCTACAGGATACGACAGAAAACTGTGGGAGCATGTCAAGTACTGGTACGATGTCCAGGCTTGGTTGCCCAAAAACATGGTGATCGTCAACCTGGAGGCTTGGGGGACGCTTGATGCATCCACCCAGGGAATCGTTCTTGGTGCTGCTGCCATGGCCGAAAAGGCCGGATGGGACAAGGCAGAAGAACTGGCAAACTGGTACAAGGAACAGCTGGCGGCTAACGGAATGGAAATTTCCGCTCCCAGCGAACAGTTGGTCGCTGACTTCAAGGCGATCGGCGAGACCATGACCAACGACTGGTTTGAAAAAGCCGGAGACGAGGGCAAGTCCGTCGTCGAATCCTATAACTCGATGTAACTGACCGGTTCCGGGATATACGCCCCGGTTGCCGATGAGGGAGTTTTTCGTCAGGCTGGACAGTGGGTTGGCGCGGCTATATCGCGTCAGCGGTTATGTCGCCGCACTGTGCCTGATCGCTATCGGTTTGCTGGTCGCAGCAAACATAGCGACAAGGATGTTGTCGATGTACGTCCCGGGCCTGACGGAATACTCCGGTTACGCGATGGCCGCGAGCAGTTTTCTCGCGCTCGCCTACACTTTCCAGAACAAAGGCCATATCAGGGTCGAACTGATCATTTCCCACCTGGGCGAGACTAAACGCTGGTACGCTGAGTTCTGGTGTCTGGCTGTTGCTACCGTCACAACGGTGTATCTTGCTTTCTATCTCGTCAAACTGGTTTACCTTTCCTGGAAATTCGAAGAATACAGCGAAGGCGCGGACGCGATTCTTCTCTGGAAGCCCCAGGCTTTGGTGATGATCGGTTCCATCATATTGGCAATTTGCATCATTCATAATTTCGTCAAGTTTCTGCTTGAGCGATTCAGACTGGAGGTTTAGGTCATGGAACAGTTCACCCTGATCGTGGTTTTTCTGTTCGTGCTGTTCTTCCTACTGGGTTCCGGTGTTTGGATAGCAGTAAGCCTGATCGGCGTCGCGACCGTGGGAATGTTGCTGTTTACCGATCGACCGGTCGGAGACGCCATGGTAACTACAATGTGGGGTGGTGCCTCAAGCTGGACCCTCACCGCACTGCCGCTTTTTATCTGGATGGGGGAAATTCTGTTCCGGACAAAATTGTCCGAAAACCTGTTCAAAGGGCTTTCGCCGCTGTTGTGGAGACTTCCCGGTGGGCTGCTGCATGTCAATATAGCCGGATGCACGGTATTCGCGGCAATCTCAGGTTCTTCGGCGGCAACCGTCGCCACCGTCGGGAAAATGTCGATTCCCGAACTCAAGGCTCGAAAATATCCGGACCGGATGATTATCGGTACTTTGGCAGGCGCAGGTACACTGGGACTGCTGATACCGCCATCAATCACACTGATCATCTATGGTGTAACGGTCAATGAATCGATCGCCAAACTCTTTATCGCCGGAATTCTGCCAGGCATCATGCTCGCCCTGCTGTTCATGGGTTATGTGACTGTCTGGGGTGTGATTACCAAGCGGCGTGAGACGGGGCAATCCGCTCTCAAGATCGGTCAGTTCAAAGATGTGCTGCAGTTGATTCCGGTTGTTTTGCTGATCACCGGGGTGATGAGCTCAATTTATATCGGCATTGCCACCGCAACCGAAGCTGCAGTGCTGGGTGTTATCGGCGCACTGATTCTTTCTGCGCTTCAGGGTTCGCTGAATCGGGAAACATTCATTGCCTCATTGCTCGGTGCGACACGTATGAGCGCAATGATCGCGTTTATCCTGGCAGGTTCGACTTTCCTGTCGCTCACGATGGGGTTCACTGGATTGCCGCGCAGTCTGGCCGAATGGATCGCGGAGCTGGCACTGTCTCCCTGGATGCTGATCTTCGCCCTGCTGGTGTTCTACATCATACTGGGCTGCTTCCTGGACGGTATTTCGTCTGTGGTACTGACCATGGCAGTCATCGAACCGCTTGCGCGAAGTGCCGGATTCGATATGATCTGGTTCGGTATATTCCTGATGATCGCAGTTGAGATGGCGCAGATCACACCACCTGTCGGGTTCAACCTGTTTGTGCTGCAGGACATGACCGGCAAGGACATGGCATTCATCGCGCGCGCGGCCGCGCCGATGTTCATGCTGATGATTGTCGCGGTCGGCATTTTGCTGATGTTTCCGGAAATCGCAACTTACCTGCCAAACGCCATGTCAAACCGACCCGGCTGAGCAGTCGGACGCAGATGCAGTTGCTTCTATTGCATCAACCAAATCAAACACGGGGCGATTGAATGTTTCGCGTAAGGACTCCTTATACGGTGAAATGTTTGTACATTCGATCAGAAACAGGTCCACAGAAGGGGTGGTTTCAACCAATCGGGACGCACAGTCAAGCACCTCGTCAGCTGTCCGTTCGGAATCGAGTGTCCGCAAGTCGCCTCTGATACACTCGAACAGCTCGCCGTCTCTCGGTAACCCACCCAGTACACAGTTGCTATCCAGATAGTCGCGGTAGCATGGCTCTCCAAGAACCCTGTCATCAAATGTGAGGACACCGACAATCGCATCCGTGCCAAACCGTTGGCGAATATCCGGCATCAAGACGATTGATGACGTCAGGACCGGAACACTCACTTCGGACTGGAGATCGTCCTGCATTGAAATCAGAAAGCCGCAACTTGTCCCGATCACAGTCGCTCCTCTCTCTTCGAGCCTCCTCGCGGCTCGTCTGAATTCTGCCTTTAGCGAACTGTCTAAAGGTGTGACTGATACAATTTCCGGTACAGTCGCAGGCTCGACTATTTCGTAGATAACCTGACCGCTGAACGTATCTGGATTACCGATATCTCCCGGAAGCCTGGGAAATCTCGTGTTGAGCATGATTACGCCAATCATAACAGGTCGTGTTGCATCAAAATATTCAGACAGGACGGTGGATCATCCAATATGGCAATGCAGTCATTCGGACACTTTGCGATGACATTTATTCGACTATTGGAATTTATAACGATTGAACAAATAACCTTATGTGTCGTATTATTCTATTCAAATTAAAATGAATGAGGCCGACTGTTCAGGTCGACACAGTTTTAATCAGCAAGAATCTAGATCAGTACTTATGGAGGACTCAAGATGGATTCATATTCAATTTCAAGACGCCGGTTCATGCAGGCTGCTGCTTTTGCCGGGACTGCAGGGCTGACAGGACTATATCCTGGAATATCGTTTTCTGCAGACGGCAAGAACCTGGTTGTCCGGTTCAATCGAGATGCCGATAGTTTGGACCCAGGTTACTATGTCGGTGGACATCCGAATAACGACATCAACTGGTGCTGTATGCCTGCGCTGGCGCATTACGGCAACCAAAGCTGGGTTCCTTCGCCGTTCGTAGAGCGAATCGAGCCTGTGGACTCAACGCATATCGAGTTCACTCTGAAACAGGGTCTGATGTGGTCCAATGGATTCGGAGAGCTTACGACCGAGGATGTCGCATTCAGCTATGCCCGCATGACCGAGAGTGAATGGAAGGGTGACTACTCTGCGTTCTCCCACGTCGAGGTCAAAGACAAATACAACGGAACGATTGTGCTCAGTCAGCCTTTCTCTCCGTTCATGAATACAACACTGGCTTCAGGAACCGGCATCATTCTCAGCAAAGCTGCGACCGAGAGTGTCGGCGGAAAATACACTATGGAACCGCCAGCAACTTGCGGACCCTATGTGTTTGAATGGACCCAAGGTCAAAACGTCACGCTGACCCGAAATCCTGAATGGACCGGTGACGCTCCGCACTTCGATACGATCATCGCTCGTATTGTTGTGGAAGACGAATCCTCCGCTTTGGCTTTTGAGGCGGGTGAACTGGATTGCGCCCAAGTATCATCCAATGCGCTCGCGCGGTATCGTAAGTCACTGCCGGAAGGTGCCGCCCTGACAACTGCTGGTGCATTGCAGTATATGTGGCTGGGTATGAATACCGAGCATCCAAAACTTCAGGACATCAGGGTTCGTAAAGCGATCCAACGGGCAGTCGACCAGGCTGCCATCATCGAAGGTGCGTACGCGGGAACCGCGGAACCGTCTTTTGGTGTCGTCTGTCCGGGGCTGACTGGCCGAAGAACTGCTGCCGGTTACTCATACAATCCACAGGAGTCGCGGGATCTGCTGGCAGAAGCTGGCGTTGACGGTCTTGAATTGACGTTGCGAACGCTCAACAACCAGGAACGAATTCTGGCCGCAACGATCATTCAGGCAAATCTGGCCGATGTCGGCATCAACGTCACGGTTCTCCCGCTGGATTCAGGGCCTTTCTGGGAAATGGGACAGGAAAGCAAGGGAGACACCTGGAAAGAACTGGAAATCTGGCTGATGCGCTATGGTTCAGGACCGGATCCATTCGAGCCCATGCAGTGGTTCATCAGGGATCAGGTCGGCGTATGGAACTGGGAGCGCTGGTCGTCTGATGAGTTCGAGTCCCTGTACGCTGATGGAATCGCAGAAGTCGACCCTGACGTGCGCGCCAAGATCTATCTGCGTATGCAGCAGATCATGGAAGACACAGGTGCCTATGTCTGGCTCACACATGAACCGGAAGTGTTCATTCATCGAGCAGACATCAATGCCCAATTCGCGCCATCCGGAGAGATGCAGTTGGCTTATTTTTCCTAACCTTTGACTATCTGGCCGCCGACGGTCTTCTCTGAGCGTCGGCGGCTGCCTGTGCCGGGTCCGGCTACATGATCCTCTACATCGTCAAGCGGATTGGACTGTCCGTACTGATCATATTTCTGGCGATACTTACGCTGTTCCTGATGCTCAACTCGATCCCGGGTGATCCGGTGAGTATCGCGCTGGGGCCCCGGGCGACCCCTGAAGTCCAGGCTGCCTATGCCGCAAAAATGCAACTCGACAAGCCCGTCGTAACCCGGTTTGTGATCTTCCTCGGCAATGTGTTGCAAGGTGATCTCGGAACCGATGTCTTCAATAACAAAAGCGTTACGCTGACACTGCTCGAACAGCTCCCCTACACCATCATCCTCGCAGTCGCATCACTCGGCTGGGCGATTGCTCTCGGGATTCCTCTTGGTTGCATGTCGGCTGTATACCCAAATACATGGCTGGACCGTATCACCGGAATCGTTTCGATCGGTACCATTGCCATACCGTCGTTTCTCGTTTCAATCTGGGCCATTCTGATATTCGCGATTCACCTTAACCTGTTACCCGTCATCGGTGCTGGTGACAAGGGCGATATCGCGGACCAAGTCGTACACCTTATTCTGCCGGCTTTCGCAGTCGGGCTCGGCTGGGTTGGATACCTGGCGCGCATGGTACGAGCTTCCATGCTTGAAGTAATGGGAGAAAACTACATCCGCTCCGGTTTCGCATTCGGGCTCACGACAAGGACAATCATATTTCGCTATGCGTTGAAAGTCGCAATCCTGCCGACGATTACCCTGATTGGAGTCGGATTCGGTGCATTGCTTTCGGGGACAGTATTCGCCGAGATAATTTTCGCGAGACCCGGTGTAGGCAAGATTATCTACAACATGGTACTGGCACGAAACTTCCCGGTGGTCCAAGGTGCGGTACTGGTAACAGTCGCGCTCTACGTATTTGTCACCCTCATTGCCGACATCGCGGTGTCATTGCTTGACCCGCGCGTTCGGGAAAATCTCTGATCCATCAATCCAGGCAATGATGAAAACAGATCAGAATTCAGATCGAAAGAGGTGGGGACGTCTGAAGCTGTTTGCCCGCGACAGCCAGGGTGTATTGGGATTGATCCTGGTCCTGGCATTTGTGTCGAGTGCCATTTTCGCGCCGATTCTGGCAACGCATGATCCGGCAAAGATCGACATCCCTGCCCGTCTGAGCGGACCCACCGCAGAACATTGGGCTGGTGCCGATCAATTGGGTCGGGATATCTACTCCCGGGTTTTATACGGCGGACGAGTCGCATTGATGGTTGCTGCAATCGGTGTATCCGCGTCATTGCTGATCGGTCTGGCACTGGGCATGATCGCCGGTTACGGACCGCGCTGGTTGGATAACGCCCTGTTGATCTTATTCGACACTATCCGCTCGTTCCCGACGATTGTACTGGCACTGGCCGCAGTGTCCTTATTGGGTCCGAGCCTTAACCTGATACTGAGTATTGTCATCATAACGAGCATTCCAGGGTATGCGAGGCTCGCCCGCACCAGTACCCTCGCGCTCAAGAACACAGAATTCATACTGGCAGAACGCTCGCTTGGCGCCAATGCAATGACAACCCTGTTTCATCACGTGATGCCGAATGTCATCGGTCCCCTGCTGATTCTCGCCGCCATGGACGTGCCGGTGGTGGTTACCATCGAAGCTGGATTGAGTTTTCTCGGTTTGGGTGTTCTGCCACCCACATCGAGCTGGGGTACGATCCTGAATGAAGGCTATCTTGTCATCCGGACTTCCCCGTGGCTGGTCATTGCCGGCGGTGTCCCACTCGTACTGACCACACTCGGATTCACGCTGCTTGGTGAATCACTCAGAGATATTTTCGACCCCAAACTTCGAGGAAATCGATAAATGCCGGAAACCCTGCTGGAAATAACCGGATTGAATGTGGACTTCAGGACACCGCATGGGTATGTTCATGCCTTAAGGAATATAGACATGAAGGTGTCCAAGGGGAAAATTCTGGGTGTCGTGGGTGAAAGCGGTTCCGGGAAAAGCACTTTAATCTGGACTGTCATGCGCCTGCTTGCCGCCAATGGCATCGTGCAGAGCGGAAAAATCCGGTATCAGGACGGCGATGTATTGCAATATGACTCGGAGGGGCTGCGTAGATTTCGCGGAGAGGAGGTATCGATGGTGTTCCAGGACCCGATGACATCACAGATACCGGTTCACGACTATCGCACCCAGATGTCAGACATTCTCTACCGACGCACCGGTATGTCGAACAAAGACAAGACGCAGGCTGCCATCAGATTGATGAGCCGAGTTGGCATTCCTGATGCGGATCAGAGAATCATGCAGTATCCCCATCAGTTCAGCGGTGGGATGCGACAACGTACAGGCATTGCGATGGCCCTGCTGATGGATCCAGTCCTGCTCATCGCTGATGAGCCGACTACAGCACTTGATGTGACAATGGAGGCACAGATCATCCATTTGCTTCGCGAAGCGCGATCCGAATTCGATTCCACCATCATGCTGGTTTCCCACAATCTTGGACTCATTGCTGAGCTCTGCGATGAGGTTGTCGTCATGTACGCCGGGGAAATCGTGGAGCATGCCGATATCAATGACATCTTCTTCAATTCCAAACACCCATACACCCAGGCTCTGCTGGAATGCAATCCTGCATTGGATCTGATACGCAGTAAATATTTTCCGACGATCGCCGGTGATGTGCCAGACCTGCACTCCCCACCTAAGGGATGTGTATTTTCACCGCGATGCCCGAAAGCCACCGATCACTGTCATGAGCGAAAACCTGAAGAGCATCTTATCGTCAGCAAGAACTCGGAAGTGACACACAACGTGAGATGTCATCGCTGCGACCCGGAATTCGAAAATAAAAATCCGATAGCCCAGTCAGATGATAACGATAGTGTCAGTCTTCAATCACAATTCATCAATGGAAAGCACACCGTTACAGAAGGCTCGGATTCATTGCTTGAAATTGAGAATCTGAATGTCCGATTTCCCGTTACGGGGAGATTGCGTGCATTGGTCAAAGGGGAAAAGGAACGATTCGTGGACGCGGTGCTGAATGTCAATCTCGATGTCCGGGCCGGTGAGACCCTCGGACTCGTCGGTGAAAGCGGTTCGGGCAAAACCACTCTGGGAATGTCGGTTCTGGGTCTGAACAAAGTGGACTCGGGTTCGATAAGATTCGAGGGGGAAGAGCTGATTGGGCTTACACAGAAACAGTACAAGCCGGTCCGTCGAAATATTTCCATGATGTTTCAGGATCCGGTTGGGTCACTCAGTCCACGCCGAACTATTGAACAGTTATTGGTGGAGCCGTTCAAGATACATGGCATCGAAACCGAAACTTCAACAGATAATGCACGCCAGCTGTGCGAGATGGTCAGCCTTCCCACTAACTTTCTATCCCGTTACCCCCACGAACTTTCCGGTGGGCAGGCACGGCGTGTTGGTGTCGCGCGCGCATTGGCACTGAGTCCGGCACTGATTGTCGCCGACGAGCCAACCGCTGGACTGGATGTCTCGGTTCAGGGAGAAATTTTGAATCTCATGATTGAGATGCAGAGAACCCATCGACTTGGTTATCTGATCATCAGTCATAACCTGCCGGTCATAAGACAGGTCAGCGACCGGCTCGCCATAATGTATCTGGGCCGTATCGTTGAACACGGCGACTGTGAGCGTGTATTTGAAAATCCCGCCCACCCATACAGCAAAGCACTGGTCAGTGGAACGCCCAATCCAGATCCGACACGGCGACGCGAGCTGGTATCGATCGAAGGCGAAGTTCCGAGCCTGACGAATCGACCTTCGGGTTGTGAATTTCATCCAAGATGCCAGTATGCCGGCAACATATGCCGCGAGTCATCACCTGAAGAAACAATCCTATCCGACAGGCGTACCGTTCGCTGTCATTTTCCATTGACGACATGACATTTTGACCACGGAAAACGTAGGATAATATTGCGCCGTCACAACATCATCTCTTAACGGAGTACATCAGTCAAGGAGACAATCAGTATGAAAATTGCGGCCGCAGGATTTCAGCACGAAACCAATCGCTTCTCCCCTATTCCGACTACCTACCATGACTTCGTAAGAGAGGATGGATGGCCGGGACTGACGGAAGGCGCGGCGATCTGGGAGATTTTTCTCGAAGCCAACATTCCGATCGGTGGCTTCCTGAAGTTCGCCCGAAAAACACGAATTGAAGCCGTTCCCATTCTCTGGGCCAGTGCTGAACCCGCCGGTCTGATTCAAGACGAAGCGTTCGACCGAGTATCCGCAATGATTCTTGACGGTATCGCAGCAGTGCAGCCGATTGACGGCATCTACCTCGATCTGCACGGAGCGATGGTAACCGAATCCTATGAAGATGGTGAGGGGGAATTTCTTCAAAGATTGAGAGACCGCTTCGGCTACGAAATTCCCGTGTCGGTGAGTCTTGACCTGCATGCAAATATCACTCCGGAAATGGCGCAACTGGCGGATGTCATGACAATATTTCGCACCTACCCCCATTTGGACATGGCAGAAACAGGCTATCGTGCCAGTGAACTTCTATACGAGATGGTTACAAGCGGAAAGCGACCAGCCGCGTCTTTCAGAAAACCGCCCCTGCTGATACCTTTGCATACCCAGTGCACGACTATGGAACCATGCCAGTCGTTGTATGCGCTGTTACCGGATGATAATTCGCTGAATAGCGGTTCGGCGGACATTGCACTGGGATTTCCAGCTTCGGACATCGAGCAGAATGGACCCGGAATTGTTGCCTACCACTTTTCTGAGAAACAATCGAATCAGATCGCAGACAAGCTGGACCAAGCTCTAATGTCCAAAGAGTCGTCGTTGAGCAGTCCTCTTTATTCCTCACAGGATGCTGTGACTGAAGCCCTCAAGAAGACCGGCGGCGGCAAGCCGATCATTCTGGCGGATGTTCAGGATGTCGCAGGCGCCGGCTCTACAACAGAAACCACGGAACTTCTCGAAGTGCTCGCTCGGTCAGGGGTTCGAAATGCCGCTCTGGCGGCTTTCTGCGATAAGGAAGCAGTCGCTACCGCTCAAGAAGTGGGTATTGGCGGTGAATTCAGTTGCACGTTGGGTGGAAAGTTAAGCGGACCTGAGCATCCGGGATTTGAAGGGAAATTCCGAGTCGCCGCGCTGAGTGATGGCCGATTCAGATTCACGGGCGAAATGATGGCCGGACTGACAGCCAACATCGGTCCTACCGCCGCCATTGACCTGATCAGCCATGATTCAGAAATCAGAATAGTTGCAACTACCGAACGTATTCAGCCGGTTGACCAAGCCACCTTGACGCATCTTGGCATCGACCTTACGAAATTGGATTTGCTGGTACTGAAGAGCGTGGTGCACTTCAGGGCGGATTTCGAGCCGATTGCCGACGAGATTCTATTGGTTGCGGCACCCGGATTCAGTCCGTGTGTTCTGACAGAGGATAAATTTCCCAGACTGCGGTCTGGTGTACGACTCCTCTAGTGTAGGGTCGCCGCAAGTCAGGCAGTCGATCTCAATCAGACGAATTTGCGTTCAAACTTTTGGCTCCAGGTCTGTTCGTGCGCAAGTTCATCACCTTCCCACGCTTCAAGTTTAGCTGTCAGGTGGAAATGAGTCGGCGTTGACATCAAAACAGTATTGGTACGGGATGACACTTCCCAATCACCGCGGGAATATCTTTCGGTCCAGGTAATGTCACATTTTGCAGAGCAAGGGTCGTCTGGATGAATCGAGAAATACTCTTCATGCGTCGATGCAACTGTCCAATCCCTGATAATCGTCGTAAACGATGACTCCCTCGTCGAACCAGTTTCGCAGAGTGAGCTCACCGGTCTCAATATTCTCGGTCACCGTAAATTCACTATTCGGTTCAGATAGAACGGTCTTGTTCAGAGCGGTGAGCGGCTTCCGGTTCGTCGAACGGAGCGTAAGATCGCTATCAGATTCCTGCGGCGGTCGAACCGGCATGTTCGAGCGTACGCAGGCAGGTAGAAGCAATGTAAGTTCCGTTTTGAGCGGTGATGGCCAAGCTGTCGGCCAGTAAGCGGTCGTGACCGACAGGCGGATTTTACTACCGACAGCAAACCTATGGGCAATTTCGTTCATCTGGATCGATGCACTGAAGTCCTGGCCTGGAATCAGGTGTTCAGGATTCAGATGACTGTTCCGATGAGTCAGGTTCAGGATGCCATAGGTGACACGCGCTACCGCTCCATCCGATAGCACTTCATTCAGGCACACCGCCACCAAGGCATTCTGCTGGTTCGAGTTGATTTTCAGTTGTACAACCGGCGCACCCAGAATCTCGATTTCCTCACTCAGTTCAAGCGAGTCAAAATTCAGACTGCCTCCGGCTTCCACTCTCTGATCACCGGACAAATCCGGCTCAACGCCGTGTGGACACCACACACCACTGGCGCGACCAGCTGTTTCGGGTGATGAGATACGCATCACACACTCTCCACCAACTTGCTCGGATAGTCCATTCTCGGTCAGGTGGTACAACTTACCCTCAGTGTTTTCCGAAGGCCATTGATTTTCGGCAACCCAATGTCCTGGACGGTAATCATAATGGGTTTGTGGACGGATTGAGTCCTGCATCCAGCAACGGAGTTGCGGTTCGTCCATTATTCCGGTCTCCTCCCCCTTCAACCACTGATCCCACCAGCGCAGACATTCCTGCAGGAATCCAATGGCAGGTCCCGGCCTTGCAAAGTGAGGATACTTGTGCGCCCACGGACCGATGAGTCCCTTGCTTGGTGCTTTCAGATTCGGCAACAACCGAAATACTGAATTTGAGTATCCGTCAGCCCAACCTCCAACCGCATACACCGCACAATTGATGTCGTCATAGTTCTCGCAAACGGATCCATGCTGATAGAATTCGTCGCGCTGCTGATGCTCCAGCCAGTTTGACAAGCCACAAACCACTGTCTTTGAGGCGATCATGCCAGATGTCCCGCCAGGTCATCGCCGTGAAGCCGGGGATCAGGCGGAGTTGTGTTGATGGAAAACATATAAGTCGACCATGCAATGTTGTCCGACAACATGGCGCCACCCATGAAATGGATATCGTCCGCGTATCGATCATCGGTTGAACAGATGGTGACAATTGCTTTCAAGGCTTCTGGCTTTCGCGCGGCAATCTGAAGTCCGTTGAAACCACCCCATGAAATGCCAATGATCCCGACTGTTCCTGAGCACCATGGTTGGGCAGCGATCCAATCAATAACCTCAAGCGCATCGTCCTGCTCCTGTTTCAGATATTCGCCGAGTAGAACGCCGGTGGAATTTCCAGAACCTCGCATATCGACTCTTACCGAAGCGTAACCATGTCCTGCAAAATAAGGATGAGTCAAGGCATCCCGCTCTGCGGTTCCTTCCTGATATCGATATGGAAGATATTCAAGAATGGCGGGAACCGGCGAGTCTTGTGCGTCTTCTGGCAACCATATCTTGGTCGCCAGTTTTACACCATCCGATAGAGGAATAAATTCGCCTTCGATTACAGTGGTTTTACGCGAAAAGTTGGTGACTGTTTTCATTTTGCTCTTCCAGTTGTTGAGTCATCGTTGAATTTGAATCGATCTGCCATTGCAGTTGTCGCACTCAAGCATTCCATTATCCCTAACAGTCTTCAGAGACTGCACTAATCCGGACTATCCGGAACACCCTGTTGAACCTGATCGCGCTTATTGCTCCGTACGGTTTTTATTTGTGTTTGAGAAATTTTAATCGGTGTAGACACGGAAAGTAAGACATTTCCGGGTGTCAGGGTAAACATCTATTCGCAAACAGTGTGCAACATCAACTAAACTGACTGATTCATTGCTTACGCGAACGCAAGGCGATAGCGATCCCGGCTGTTATGATTGCCACGATGCCAACAAACGCCACCGAATCCGGAATCTCGCCCCACAGCATCCATCCCCAGAATCCGGCGAATATCAGGAAGCTATACTCAAAAATTCCGACATAGGTCGGTTCTGCAATCTGATACCCTCTGATCAGTCCCATAATCCCGACAATTGAGCCAAGTGCCTGAATCGAAATCCAAAACAGAAACCGATCTGTCGGAACCTCCCACCCTCGCAGAAAAAACGGTGCGGTGTCCACCAGCTCACTGGGTAATTCAAGGAAGTGCAATAGTACCAGCATCAACAGACTCAACAATCCAATCATGAGAAAGAAACCCATCATGACGACAGTCGTATTCTCTTCTGAACACAGATGGCGCGTCGCGAGCTGTCCGAGCGCGTAGAGAATTCCAGCCAACATCGGCAACAAGGTCAGGAATCCGATATTGTCCGGGCTTGGCTTCAACACCAACAGTACGCCGGTAAACCCAAGGGTTACGGCCAAAATACGCCAGATTCCGATTTTCATTCGATACAGAATTACCGAAAATACAATCACGAAGATCGGTGAACTGAACAGTGTCGCACCCGCCTCCGCAATCGGCATCAGTGACAGGGCACCGAAGTAAAGCAAAATTGCCCATGCCATCAAAAAGCCCCGAACTACAACGGCCCAGTATCTTTTCGGTCTCAGATTCTGTTTTCTGATCATGCAGTACAAAGCGATAATACTGCAGCCAACCACGGATCTAAAGACATGAAACTGCCACAATCCGGACTCTTGTTCGATGATGCGGATCAAGTTGTCGACGAATCCGATGACGAACATGCCACCGATGATCATGAGTCCACCCGCCAATACGCGAGAAGGTTTTTCAGATACAGTGATGCGTGCCGACATGGAGGAAAGTTACGAGGTTAAGTCAGAACCTGACTCGGTGGCCTGATTCAATAAAGCGCATAGTCTGACTCAAGGATGAATACAGGAGCAAACCAAACTGTCGGGGCGGAGGCAATCATCGCAAGTCTTGATTTGTGTGTTATCGCGTTGAGTCTTTCTGAACCGCTACATTGTCGGTTTCAATGAAGCGTGATGCACATTTTATATTGTTTGGGCACACGCGCGTTTTCGGTCAGAGCGGACACAACCGGATTGATGGTCAGTAATCATAGACGAATAAACACCAAATACGATGGCTAAACAGCAATAATGAAATTCTGATAATTGACCATCGTGAAGCGTTGACTAATAATACGGACCTAATCATGCATATATAGTTTTAGTCATGGCCACCTTTTCTGTGAATCAAGCGAAAACCCAATTGTCGAAAATACTGACACTACTGGAGTCGAACGATGAAATCATCATCACTCGCTATGGAAAACCAGTCGCACGGGTTATCCCTTATGAAACTCCGAAGATAAAGCGAGAGTTTGGAATTTTGAAAGACAAAATAAAGATTAACGAATCCTTCTTTGACGATCTTCCAGAAGAAGAATTATCAGCTTGGAATGAATAGGTATAGCGCCGTTCCTAGCCGATAGTCATACCTTCAATTAGTGGCTTGCTAAAAATCATCAACCAGAGCCCGCGAAGCAATATCAATTCTCGAAAACGAAATAACCAACCCACAAATCATTCTAGACGAAAGCGGAAATCCAGCATTTGCGGTGATTCCATGGCAGGAATTCAATCAGTTGGGCGAAGCATGTTCTGAAATGAAAATGAACCATGAAGTTCTCTATGATCAAGCTGGAATCTATGACGACAAGTCCTTCCCTATCGAAATATCGGATCGCTTGCTAGCCGGAGATAATGCCATCAAAGTTTATCGTAACCACCGAAACATGACCCAGAAGCAACTAGCTTGGATGGCAAGTATTAATATGGCTTATCTTTCTCAGATTGAAAGAGGTCAGCTAACCGGTTCTATCAGGACATTGCAGGCGATCGCATGAGCCTTGAATATAGAAATCGATGCTCTGTTTTGAGGAAAATTTCTAACACCACAAAATATCGTACCTATAGCGATTGTTCTTGATGTCTATTACTCCAGTCCAAGTTCCTTTTGGGCCTTATCGCTAATTTCAAAGGATCTTATTGGAGTCATTTCTCCAAGGATGAATCGTACCGGGCTTTTGCCTCAATTCAATCGACAATTGCAAGATAGCAACGCGCTTACTCAACAACCGCACGCGGCTGTATCAGCTCAATCTCCTCATCAAGATTCTGTGCCGCCTTTCGCAACTCGTAACTCTTTTGCAGGTTCATCCAAAAATCAGGTGACGTGCCGAACCAACGACCCAATCGCAAAGCTGTATCTGCCGTGATATTGCGCCGACCGTGAATTACTTCAGAAATTCGGCTTTCAGGCACGCGCAACTGGCGGGCCAACCCTGCTGCACTAACGCCAATCACATCCAACTCATCTTTGAGTATTTCGCCAGGATGTATAGGTGTTCTGCTCATCGTTGGTTCTCCTTAGTAATAGTCAACAATTTCTGCGTTTTCTAAGCTGTCTTCTGACCATTTTAAACAGATACGCCATCGCCTGCTTGTGTGTATGGTGAATTGCCTAATCAATCTGAATTTGAATCTTCTTCCAGTCTGCTTTTGTAGTGCGCAGACCCTGGACCCCGCGGCGCGCGGATTCCGCGAAACTCCCAATCTCCACCCATTGCTGTTGATACAACCTCTTCTGTTGTCATCGGCTGGTGACCGACATCGTCGCGTATTGGAGTCGGACCCTCCACAATGGTGTTGGTCAGTGCACCGAGACCCTCAACTTCAACAGTGACAACATCGCCCGGCTTGACGGGACGACTGTTTGCCGGAGTCCCGGAAAGCAAGAGGTCACCCGGCTCCAAAGTGATGTTTCTGGCAATGTCAGCGACGAGATAATGCATATCCCATTCCATCTCATTGGTATTGCCGTCCTGTTTCACCTCGCCATTGACAATCGTACGGATTCGCTTGTTGTGAAAGTCCCAGCCGGTAACCAGACCCGGACCGACGGGACATAATGTATCCGATCCCTTCACTCGCAACATCGAACCCGCGTCGGTATCGCGAAAGTCATGCAGGCCATAGTCATTCGCGACAGCATACCCCGCAATGTAGTCTCCAGCTTCAGACTGGCTGATATTTCGGCAATACCGACCGATAACAATTGCGATCTCGCCCTCGTAGTTCAGCCACTCGCAACGCTTCGGTCGAACGACATTCGCCATGTGCCCGCAAAGCGCAGTGACCGGTTTGTGAAAATAGGTCGGTGTCGCCGGAAGCTTGGTCATATATTCGTCTACACGGCTCTTGTAGTTCAGATGCACACAGATGATTTTGCGCGGCTCAACAGGCGCGAGATGAACCGCATCTTCAATGGAAATCGTGCGGCCATCTCCCGCGACAAGTTCATCACCCTGTCGCTCGACTACTGTTGGATAACCTGCCAATAAGACCCGACGAAATTCGCTCATGCCGCCTCCTTTTTGAGCTTCACTGACCCGCTTGATTCAGATTCAATCAGCACATTATCATATCAAATCAGGTCATGGCCACCTGTGAAATAATCCTACAATAACCGATTTGCTGACTTAATCGAACTGTATAGAGTAATTGCGATGTCTCTGAAAGGTTTTATGTTTCCCCGAAGTGCGACCGGAAAAGCCTCATTGGTTCCCGATACCCCTTGGCACTATTCCGGTACCACGCTGACGCTGGAATACTTGACGAAATCTGAAAACGTCGCTGAACTGCTTCCCGACTACCTGGAACCGGCGGATGAAAACCCCGGTGCTGTCGCGGTGATCTGGGCTGACTGGCAGAACTGCAGAGACGACTACAGCGAGATTCTTGATCCGGCCCGCAGCCAATACATGGAGGTGTTTGTTGTAGTCAGATGCAAGTACCAGGGTAAAACCTATTCTCGCTGTGTGTATATCTGGGTTGATTCTGACTACGCGATGGTTCGAGGGCACCACCAAGGTTATCCCAAGAAACTGGCATCAATTTACATGTCACGCCCGATTACGGTGGGACAGGCAGGCCCGAGACTCGAACCTGGCGGGCGATTCGGTGCGAGCGTCTCCGCCTACGACCACAAGCTCATCCATGCGACATTTGAGATCACCGGTGAATGTGATCATGCGGGATTTGTGAACAGCCATCCTATGCTGCACAACCGTTGGATGCCATCGATCGAGAGTGCCGGTGAAGACAGTTTGGATGAGCTGGTCACGATGAGCGCGTATCAGGCAGAAGTCGGGCGTTCATTTACCGGCAACTTTGACCTGCAACTGTTTGAGTCACCGGTCGAAGAACTGACACGACTGCAGCCTATCGAAAAAATCGCCGGATATTGGCGGGAAATCGCCTTCTCCTGGAAAAGTGGCACCACGTTGCGACGTCGCAATCTTCCCGAGATCAGCTGATTGATTTGACTCTGTAAAATTGGTTAGATTAGCTTGAAATGGTAGTTATGACATGACAATTTGGCACCCGACTGATGATGGCCACGCCGATCTGTCCGATCACGACGCATTCGTGAATGGCGTACCACACAACACCTTTGCCAGAATGCGCCGGGAGGACCCTCTGGCCTGGTGCGAAGGTGGCCAGTACAAGGGCTACTGGTCAATGACTCGCTACGATGACATTCTGCAGCATAATCGAAATCCGTCTCTGTTGAGTTCGGCCAGAGGAATTCGCATGGAAGATCAAAGCCATGAGGAATACCTGGCCCGGCGAACTTTTCAGGAAACTGATCCACCGGAGCACACGGTCACACGCAAGATCGTAAACGAAGCCTTTTCCAAAAAGGTGATCGATCAATCAGAAGATATCATTCGCAAGCTATGCGACGATATTCTAGAAAACGCATTTTCCCACAAGGAATTCGATGCTGCGGTTCATATCAGCCGTCAGCTGCCGATGCGAATGCTGGGAAGTATTCTCGGACTGCCACCGCAAGACCTCGACTGGCTGGTCACAAAAGGGGACGAGCTGATCGCCAACACAGACCCTGAATATTCCAAGTTTGTTCTGGACAAGACCGATACCGACGAGTTTCGGTATATGCCGTTCCGCTCGCCGGCAGGGGCGGAGCTGTTCGGTTATGCCAAGCAACTGATGCAGGAAAAATCCGGAAAAAGCGACAGTGAAGGTGTGTTGAGTATGGTGCTGCAACCGAATGAGCAAGGTGAAGTCATCAGTGATACGGAATTTCGAAACTTTTTCTGCCTGTTGGTGGCGGCAGGCAATGACACGACACGCTACACCCTCTCGGCATCCATGCATGCATTGGCGACCAAACCCGAACTTGTGCAGATGTTACAGAACGCAGACAAAAGGCTGTGGGCATCTGCGACAGAAGAGTTCATCCGTTGGGCTTCTCCAACAATGCATTTTCGACGAACTGCTACAGAAGATTTCGAACTGCATGGCAAGAAAGTCAAAGAAGGTGACAAGGTGGTCTATTGGTTCGTTTCCGCCAACCGTGATGAGAACCGGTTTGATAGCCCGTTTGAAGTTAATCTTAAACGTCAGCCAAATCGACACATGGCATTCGGTCAGGGTGGGCCTCACGTCTGTCTCGGCATGTGGCTGGCGCGTCTGGAATTGCGCGTACTTTTGCAGGAACTTGTCAGTCGCATCAGGTCCGTCGAGCTTGCAGATGATATTGAGTACGTGCGCTCGAATTTCGTCGGCGGTATAAAGCGACTGCCCGTCAGGATGACCTTGAACTGACTGTTTAGCGAGTTACACCCAAACTGATCTTCATTTCCAATGAACACTGAAAAACTGATGAGCGATACAAAACTAAGAGTGCTGTTCTGTGATCACCTCAATCTGGCACGAGGAAAATATCTGCCCCTGAATCTTGCTTCGGGAGAGTCCAGATTCTGCCAGGGCGTGTACGCACTGGCCTACGACAAAGAGTTATTGCCTGCACCGTGTTCAACACTGCTGGAGGGATTGCCGGATATGATCGTCCGCTACGACACCAGTGACGCGCGTAAAGGTTGGCTGGGTGACGAAAGCGTCGTGATCGCAGATCAGTTCGATAGTTCCGGTAACAGTCTCGCCGTGTGCGGTCGTACCCTGTTGAAAAACACAGTCAAGCAATGGTATGACATCGGTTACGAAGCGAAAGTGGGTATCGAACTCGAAGCCTATGCCTACACTCGCAATGCAGAAGGTGGTTGGGAACCCTATGACACACCTGGAGCCTTCGTATATGGTACAGGGCCGTTCATCGATCCTTTGGAATTGACTGACAGGATCTACCAACAGGCTGAAGTCTGCGACTTTCCGCTTGAAATGATCACGTCCGAATTCGACTCGCCGCAGTTTGAATTCACACTCAGGTATGCCGACGCACTGACAGCCGCCGATGATATTTTTCTTTTCAGACTGATGGCCCGCGAGATTGCCATCAAAGAGGACGTTTTGCTGACGTTTATGCCGAAACCGATTCCGGAGCTCAGTGGTTCGGGTGTGCATATTAATTTCAGTTTGTGGGACCCACAGGGAACCAATGCAATCGGTGACGCAGATGCAGCAGACAAGCTCTCTGATCTGGGGCGATCCTGTGTTGCGGGTTTGATGCATCATCACCGCGGGATGGCCGGATTGCTTGCTCCTACTGTGAATTCGTACCTGCGCCTGCAACCGGCGAGTCTGTCGGGTTACTGGCGAAACTGGGGCGAAGATCATCGTGGTGTAACAACCCGAGTCAGCAGTGAAACAGGTGATCACGCCAGAATTGAGCACCGCATGGCAGATGGTGCCGTAAATCCCTATACAGCAATTGCTACAGTTCTGCAAGCCGCTCGATTGGGATACGAAAAAGGTTATGAATTGCCGCCCGCTGAAACCGCCGACTGTCTGGAGAGCCACGACGCGACTGACGGTGTGCCGGACAATTTAGGCCAGGCTCTTGAGGAACTTCAGGCCGACAGCGATCTTGTAGATGCAATCGGAGCCGACTTGGTCGGAAACCTTGTGACGATCAAGGGATATGAACTGGAAAGTACCGCTGATTTGGATCAGACGCAGTTACGGGATTACTATATCCATTACGTCTAGATCAATATACGTCCGACTGTATACGCTTCTCTGTCTCGTCAATCCAAGTGCTGTCCAAGACGGAAAAAAATCCGTCTCGTCATTGATGTTACCATCGACCGATGATGATGCCATATTCTTCGTCCCGTTCCGGACCTTGCCCCTGAGCATAGTTGTAGTCCAATCCAATTCGGCGCTTGAGTGAGTATTGCCATTGAAAAAGCGTATCCTGCATGCGTCGTGTCACTGAAACGAGATTCGGATCATCACCCAGGTCATCCAGTTCATCCGGATCCTGTTCAAGATCAAACAGCTGATGAGGGAAACCTTGATAGTAGATGTACTTCCATCGCGAGTCACATACCATGGTTGCACGACTCACATAAGGTTTGATGCCCAGGACATACCGCGCACCCCGGTCCGCGTAGTCTATTTCACTGATCGCATATTCGCGCCAATCCTGAACAGGCGCAGATGACCGTAGGAGTGGTAACAGGGAGTTACCCTCAACCCGTTCCCGGCAGACTTCGCCACCTGCAAATTCAACAAATGTAGGAACGATGTCAACGGCTTCTATAAACTCACTGCGCAACGAATTTCTCGTGACGTTCGCGCTCGGGTCCGGATCCACAACAATCATGGGTACCTTTACCGAAGGGTTGTGAAACAGGTCCTTTTCTCCCAACCAGTGATCACCCAGATAGTCTCCATGGTCAGCGGTGAATACGATCATGGTATTGTCGAGCAACTGGTGTTCTTCAAGAAATTCCATCAGTCGTCCGATATGATCATCAACCTGCTTGACCAGTCCCATATAGGCCGGTAAAACGATGTCGCGTATTTCATCGTTGGCGTAATTCTGGCTGTATTCGGCCTTGAAAAACGCATCAACCACCGGGTGAGGGTTTTCGCGTTCTGCTTCATCGCGCACAACGCCCTGGATTTCGTCCCTGTGAAACATATCGTGATAAGGGGCCGGCGCGATGATCGGCCAATGAGGTTTGATGTAACTGAGATGCAGGCACCAAGGCTGATTTTTGGATTCTTCAATGAATTGCATTGCCCGTCTGGTGGTATATGCAGTTTCAGAATGCTCTTCTTCAAGAGCTGCCGGATAGGCTGCGCTTCGAAGCGCCCAACCGGAATGGAGATTACCGGCTTTGTCGATACCACTATTCGCCCGGGTTTGCCAGGGATTGGCATCGCTATACCCGACAGAATTCAGATAATTTGTGTAACCGAGATTTTCAGGTAGAATCGGATCAGGATACAAACCTTCATGATGTTCATACGGCTCGAATCCGCCACTGCCGGCTGTTCGTGCAAGGTCTGAATTCGGATCGATCGCGCATTTTCGGATTTCGTCCCGACTCTTGTAGCTATGGGTCTTCCCTACCACCGCCGCGCGGTAACCCAGCGGTCGAAGGTAATCTCCCAGCATGTACTCGCCCAATTGCGTGGCATCGTCATTGCTGGATACCCCGTGCGACGACTGGTAGCGACCGGTGTAAAAACTGGCTCGCGACGGAGCGCATAACGGTGCCTGACAAAATGCATTGTCAAAGCGCACTCCGCGTCTGGCCAATGCATCGATATTGGGTGTTGCCAGCGTCTTGTGACCGTAGCAAGACAGATAATCCTGCCTGAGCTGATCACACATGATGAACAGAATGTTCGGTCGGCTATTCATCGATTCAGTTTATCTCGGGTTTCAGAGACAGATTCTATTGAACGAGGTTGAATTCGACCAATAAGTCAAGAGCGAAGTGGCTGGCATCCGATATCAGCGAACCGAACCTTCCAGAATCTGCAGAGTCTGCAGGTCACTGTGAAAGTCCAATGCATAGTCGCCGCCCTCACGACCTATCCCACTTATACCGAATCCACCAAACGGTGCCGTCAGATCTCTGACCAGAAATGAATTCACCCAAACAGTACCGGCTCTTACCGCACGACCCACCCTCTTCGCACGCTTCGCATCCGATGTGTAGATTATCCCGGACAGGCCATACTCGGTACTGTTTGCCAATGCTACGGCCTGCTCTTCACTGTCAAATGTCTGTATGGTGAGAACGGGGCCGAAAATCTCCGTTTGGACAATTTCGGAATCATTGGAAACGGGCTCGATCAAAGTCGGTTTGTACCACAATTTCCCAGGTTCAAATCTTTCGCCGCCAAAGATGATTCTGTCACCGTTTTCTTTTGCTCTTTGAATGAATCCTTCGACTCTGTCCAAGTGAACCGGATGAATCGCCGCACTCAGTGTCGTTTCGATATTGCGACTGTCCCCGTAGACATGCTGATTGGTGTAGTGAACAAACTGTTCCATAAATTCGGATCTGACCGATTCTTCCACCAACAGTCGTGTACCTGCCAGGCAAACCTGACCGGAATCTTCAAACTGAGCAGCTGCCTTCTTGGCGGCTGCATCAATGTCTGCGTCCGCAAAAACGATCAGTGGACCCTTGCCTCCGAGTTCAGCGGTGAAAGGAACCAGGTTCCTGGCGGCGGCAACACCAATGATGCGACCGGTTTCGGGAGAGCCGGTAAATGAGATGCGACGAACTCCAGGATCGGACACCAGCGCGGCGCCAACTTCATTGCCGAATCCCTGAACGATGTTGAATGTACCTTCAGGGAATCCCGCTTCATTGATCAGATCTGCGAGCAGGCTCGCCGATAGCGGTGCCCATTCAGCAGGTTTCAGGATCACAGAGTTGCCGGCGGCCAATGCCGGCGCCACTTTCCAGGTGGAAAGCATGAACGGAGCATTCCACGGTGTGATGACAACGGCCGGACCAGCTGAATGACGAATGATTCGATTGGCTGTTCCTTTTGAACTCCAACTTCTCTCCTCATGCTCGGCAGCCATTTCAGCATAGTTCCGAAAGTTCAAGGCACCTCTGGGAACAAGCCTCAACCTGAGGCTTTCGTGGAGCATCGCCATATCGAGACACTCGATTTTGGCGATTGCAACAGCGTTCTCATCAATCAGGTCAGCCAGCTTGAACAGAACGTCATTTCTTTCGGATTGCTCGAGTGCTGACCATTGTCTGTAGCCTTCGACCGCGGCTGAAACCGCGAGTTCTGAAGTTGTGTCATCACCTCGCGAAACATCGGCCAGTTTCATGTCCCAGTCAAGCGGTGACCGCACTTCGAAACTGCTGTCTGACGCAACTCGTCTGCCGCCGATGAAATGGTGCGGTGACACCGAAACGCCATCAATGCTGATTCTCGCATCGGATTCTTTCATTTACTTTTCTCGCAGGTTATCGGTAAAATCTGTTCTTTTGCGAATTATTGTATGATTGTGAACGAGCGCGGTTAGAGATAATTCGCTCTCGTAACTCATCTGTCCACAACTGATCGGGGAACATTGAAATGGGAGAAATAGTCGGCGCAGGTTTCGTATCTCACGCGCCAACGATTATGTTTTCCGAAACATTGCGTTATGCAATCAATGATGGCAAGGAAATCAGCTTGGTGCCTGGTCTGCGCCGATTACGCAGCGAGGTGCTTGATGAACTAAAACCGGATGTCATTTTGGTTTTCGATACACACTGGTTCACGACCGTAGAATTTGTCATCAGTGCTCACACAAGACGAAAAGGTCTCTACACATCTGAAGAACTGCCTCGCGGAATGACAAAAGTTCCCTACGATCTGAAAGGGGATCCGGATTTTTCAAGACTAGTGTGCGACCGTGTCAATTCGCAAGGCGTTCGCTGCCACGCGAGTGACGACAGTGAATTGCCGATTCACTATCCAACCATAAACGTTGCTCACTATCTTAATGCCGGAGAGGCATGGATTTCCATCGGTGTTTGCCAGACAGCACAGGACCATAATTTTCTAGCTGTAGGAAAGGGGGTGGCGGCAGCCATCGCGGCGTCCGACCGGCGCGTGGTTCTGCTGGCAAGTGGCGGT
Organism: Arenicellales bacterium; assembly: GCA_963662635.2. Taxonomy (GTDB): domain Bacteria; phylum Pseudomonadota; class Gammaproteobacteria; order Arenicellales; family JAJDZL01; genus JAJDZL01. The sequence goes on along the minus strand of CAXXFC010000006.1, from coordinate 2,489,652 downwards.
ATGAGTCATCGATTCTGGCCTCTGGATGAACTCGAAGAGCATGAAACTTCAGATCCATGCAATATCATTACACCCGAAGCTCGACATGCCGACGAACAAAGACTGGAATGGTGGTCCCAGGGAGACCACAAATCAGTCATCAGTCATATGAACGATTACAGAAAACATGCACCGGAAGGAAGATTCGGGCATTATCTGATGATGATCGGCGCGCTTGGCGCGGACTCGTGCCAGGCGAAAGGAAGATTGTTCAGCGACTACGAAAGCGCTACCGGTACGGGTCAGGTCCATGTTTGGTTTGACCGGCCGGATACGGGGTGGCATCCCAACTGATCGAATATAATTTTTTTCTTTTCATAAAAACAGGAGATAACGGAAACATGAAAAAGATTCTACAAATATTGATACTCGGCTTGTTTTTGTTTGTGCCATTCGCACAGGCAGAATACCCGGAAAAGCCGGTCTCTTTTGTCGTTCCATGGCCTCCGGGTGACCTTGAAGATGTGCTCACTCGGATGATCGCTGATGAATTTCAGGCGACTTATGGGGTCGCGGCTGCAGTTGTGAACAAACCGGGTGGCGGCGGAGGCCCTTTCCCCGGTGCTGTTGAGGTTGCCAATGCACCTGCAGATGGTTACACAGTCGGGTCTTTCATTATCGCGATTCCGACGATCGGACCGAATATCGGCATACCGGAACTGAACCCCAACCCGTTCGAGCCGCTGGGAATTTTTCTGACCTATCCTTTCGTTATTGTCGCAGGTGAGAATGCACCTTATGAAGACATGCAGGGTCTGGCGGAACATGCAAAGGGCAATGAAGTGGCTTTGGGACATTTCGGTGCTCCACTGATTCCGACTCGGGTAACCCTGGCCTTGGCGAAAGAATTGGATTTCAGCTTCAGTTCGGACGCGGCCTTTGACATGCTGGATTGCAATACGCTGGCCTCAGGCGATGTCGATGTCATGAATACGACTTTGCAACTGGTGCTGCCTTGTATGGACAAGCTCAAGATTCTGGCATCGGTCGGCAATGATCGAATCGGATTGACTCCGAATGTTCCGACAGTCGGTGAAATCGCACCGAATCTGAATATCGCGCTGTGGAATGGTTTGTTTGTACATAAGGATACCCCTCAAGATGCCCGGGACAAGATCATTGCGGTCGCCAAGAAAGTGGTCATGTCGGACGCTGCCCAAAAGATTGCTGATGAAACCGGCGCACTGATCTATTGGCAGGATGTGGACGCCTCGAACGCGCAAATTGCAAGTGATATCGAAGTTCTCGGTAATCTCGAATAGTATCTCAACCTAAATTAAACACGACATCAGGCGACCAAAACCGGTCGCCTGATGTCGGTTGCCCTTTGAATTGGGCTCTTCACCGCCGCGTAGATGCCTGTTGATCCATTAAACAGTCGCTCTGAACGAAGTCGTTCGCACGGCGACATCTATTTTGCGGCTTTTTTCCTTGCAGTCACGGTATTGCTTCTGTCACAGATCGGAACGGAAACAAGTTGGGTCAAGGGTACGAAATTCTTCTCACAGCCGAGATTCTGGCCTGCTGTCAGTCTGATCGGAATGACAGGTTTTGCCCTGATCTACTTCCTGGGATCGTTCTTTTCCCGTCGGGACAAGGGGGATCTCAAAGAGATTGTCCTATGGGCGAAATCCCTTGAGTACGCATTGTGGTTTATGGCCTATGTCCTGGTTGTTCCGATCATTGGGTATTTTTTCTGCACAGTAATTTTCGTCTACGCGTTGAGTTGGCGTGCCGGTTATCGTGAAAGAACAATTCTCATAATGGCTGGTGTAGTCAGCGTTGTCATTGTTTTCGTTTTCAAAGGATTTCTCTCCGTGAAAATTCCGGGTGCGCAGCTTTACGAATATTTTCCGGACTCAATCCGTAACTTCATGATTCTGTATATGTAGGCACCCAAATGGAGTTGTTGTCGTCAGCGATAGATCTTCTGGTTCGTTGGGATGTGTTTCTGGCTCTGTTCGTCGGTTCGGTCGGTGGTGTAGTCATTGGCGCCATTCCCGGAGTCGGACCAGCTGTCGCCATTGCAATCCTGCTTCCGGCCACGTTTGCGATGGAGCCGATTGTCGGCCTGACGATGCTGTTGGGTATCTACGGCTCGTCGATGTACGGCGGCGCAATCCCCGCCATTCTGGTCAATACACCGGGAACCGCGGTCAACGCACTGACCACGTACGATGGCTACCCCATCGCCAAAGGCGGCAACCCCAAGCGTGCACTGTCTTTGGCTTATTCCGCCTCATTTTTCGGTGGAATATTCTCAATCATCTGCCTGATATTTCTTTCCCAGTTATTGGCGGTCATCGCACCGCACTTCGGAAGTCGAGAAATATTCCTGGCGGCGTTGCTTGGAATTGTCTTGGTTGTACTGGCACACCGCGGGCAGACCTTTGCCGCCGGTATGCTGGCATGCCTCGGAATATTCATCAATACAGTCGGTCTTGAACCGATCAAGTACACGCGTCGATATACGTTCGACCAGACCTGGCTCACTTCCGGATTTGATCTGATTGTTGTTGTGCTGGGTCTATTCGCACTCTCCCAGGCTTTCCTGTTGCTGGTTCAAAAAGATGAGAAACCGGACCCGGTAGAGGTCAAGGGTGGGCTGTTCGATGGACTGAAGGAACTGCTGGGGTTCAAACGGGTTGCAACAGTGTCTTCTTCATTCGGAGTGACGATGGGAATGGTTCCGGGGGTCGGTGAGTTCACCGCGCAGTTCTTTTCGTATACCTATGCTCAGAAAACCTCGAAGGAGCCGGAAAAATTCGGTAAAGGCGCGCCGGAAGGCTTGATTGCGTCCGAAGCGGCCAACAATGCCGTTCCGGGTGCGGCGATGATTCCTCTGCTCGCACTGGGAATTCCCGGTGAGGCATTGACGGCGATGATGCTGTCCGTGTTCTATATTCACAATGTGATTCCCGGGCCACAGCTATTTGCCAATCAAATGGATTTTGTCCTGGCACTCTATCTTGCACTGTTCGCGCTGAACATCATCGTGCTCCTGTTTCTTGTATTTTCCACCCGAGGTTTGTTGCATGTCGTACGAATTCCCACCCGATTCTTGGGAATTGTGATTTTGACACTTGGATTCGTCGGTGTCTATTCCTTACGAAATTCCATGACTGACTGTGCGATTGCTGCTGGATTCGGAATATTCGGCCTAATTCTGAAACGCTTGAATCTTCCTGTTGTACCAATTGTTTTGGGAATGGTACTCGGAGGAATCATGGAAATTAAATTGCGCTCAGCAATGGCCAGGGTCAAGACTCCGGTTGATTTTATTGACCGACCCATTGCAGCCATAATTTTTGGCTTGATCGTCCTGGTTGTTGCCCTTCATATCTACACTTACCTGAAGAGCCGAAAAGACGCTGGGAAGAATAGCGAAGCTAACGGGTAATTTAAAGTGTTTGTCCTGGTTCAATACCAGCGCGCGATTCTCGCTTCAAACTTCGTCTAGGAGTTATTCAATAGCACAAAAAATCGAAGTCACCGCGTTGGCTCAGTAATAGGTCCTCTGCAGTGAAATCCTTTGCGGTTCCGAGAATTAATTTAGGTTCCGCCCATGTATATCCATTCGGCCACTCGATTTTCTCGAGTATATAGTCTAATTCATTCCCTATTGACATGTCGTCCGCCTCGCGATTCATCTCATGGTACATGATGGCTATGACACTGATTTTACGCATTTGGGCAGACCAATTTGGATCTGCCCTAAATCGGATTTGAACCAGCGACCTATAGACTGCTCCAGGCATTGAACCGGGCTTGCTGTAGCGTGACCATACACGTTGGCGAAATACTGCTATTGCCCTGTCAAAATCATCGGGAAACGCAAACTGCCCGAACTTACGTTCCAAAGCCGCCGCGAAACGAAGACGCGTCAGATCATTGCTAAATCCGGACCGACGTTTCCGAGTTTGTAGAATGTCTTTGTGAACAGACATGATTCGACGTAAATCAGCGACGACCTCTTTATCAGTATTTTCGACATCTGTAAGGTATGGTCGTCTGCCATGTCGAATTTCAGATAAATTCTGCTCGTTTACCTTAATCAAAGGGCAAACCGCCACAAATAATCTTCCACCAGTGCGGCGAACGATATCACAGGTCCGGCTGATTACGATGTGACCCACAATACTATCGTATGTACCTTCTGCCTAAAACGGTCCATTACCTTCTGCAATTCCAGCGTACAAGAAACCCCCGACTTCCAAAGCAAAATCGCCCTGACGCCAGTGCTTTAGTGGCTCATCTATATCTTTGCCCGGCAATCTCTGATCGGCCAATGAGTGCGTCCTCAACGATACCTGATAGGTAACTTATGAGACATCGGTGCGGGTTCATAAGGAAGAGGCTCAATCAATTCTGTTCCGTCTGCGTCTGGGTGCATAACTATCGGTTGCAAATCACCGTAACCAAGCTTGGAATCTGCCATAGCTTGGCTTCTATCTGGCCTTGAAAATCCATGAGACAGCCACTGTTTGGCTACTTCATAATTACCTGTTCGAATCGCTTCAAATGGGCTAATTTCATTCAGTGTATTCTGTTCAATTAAGGCTGCTGAATTAAGTTCTGCCAATCCCCGATCAATAAAGCGCAGTACCCCTAGTGTTTTTGCAATATGTTGTCGGTTTTTGTTTCGAATGTTCGTGCCTTTTACCCAGTTATTCAAGGTACGTCGATCTACATTCAATAGTTTTGCCAAATTTTTCCAATTGAATCCTGTCAAACGACGAATCTCAAAAAGATTTTTGGATGCAGACTCAACATTGACTGATGCAGCACGTTCCTCCGCATGAATTCGATCAACACTACGTTCAACTATGCTGATATGCGATGTGGAGTATATGGGCAATTCCAGCGGTTTCTTCAAGTGCTGAACTACAACGATACTTAGGTTTAAAGCGGATGAGACTGGAGACTCAAAGTCGTTCAATAACAGAGTAAATTTCGGAATCTGAAATTTATTTTGCAAAGTATCGGACGACTCACCTCCCAATTCATAACCGAGTTGTGTTGATGGCCTGATCGGAATACTCGGATAAGCGTTTAAGCTCAAATTTCACCTCCACATTCCTTTAAAAATTCATCACTTACTGCCCAACGGAAAAAGCCGTAGGCACGATGTGCCAATGCCGACACTCGGACTTTAACTCTTTCTGCATCAAAATCTTCAGGTTCAGCAAAGTCCCTATATGAATCTGTATCAAGAAACCAAGATGGTTCTGAAACTGGTGGCAACATTTCTGGTTCATGAGTCTGATTTGCCGGCATATACCCCCATCTTGAAGTCATTGAACCAACGTCAGTATCGCAAGCAATTTCATTAAACGTTCGGCTGAAATTTTCTCGATAGTTTCCCGAATAAGCACCAAGTATTTCTGGTCTCAAATTGCGAGATAAATTCTTCCAGTGTGGGCCATGGAATCGGTCCATAAATCGCACACCGACCCTCAATGTCATGCTAGGCTTGACGGTTTCTGAAAGGGCCTGCAAAATCGAATAAGTCCGCTCAATCAATTCGACACGGTTCCGGTATGCTCTCGTCTCCAGGGAAACAAAGCTCGTAGTAAGAGATAAACGCCATTGTCTATCTTTGTCTGTAAATCGCCAATTTGGTACAAGCCCTTGGCGAATTCTGTCGTTATTCAGTTCCCAATAAGGTTCTTGGTCCAACTTGTGAAAGGGGTAATCTGCCCGAATACATTCTTGGTAGTCGGCGATGAACTCTGTCTTTCCGATTGAAAGTATTTCAGGAAACCTTACTTGAACCAACACGCCCGTAAGCGGGCTTTTCGGCAGGCGAATACTCGCTGGAACTGGTCCGACGAACGGATTTTCAGAAGAAAAAACCATAAATTTGTATCAAATAAATTTAATTTTACCAGACTTACTACGATTTATGGGAAATTAAATGGGAAATTAATGATTTTCATTACGCCGATTTTCGCTTCCGGCCCGTCAGCCAGCTGGGGTGAAATTTCATGGAAAACGCTCCGGAATCAGGCTAAATCCGATCAATTCAGCCGTCTCAGGTGGAAAAGTCTTTTTACCAGTCTTCGAAAATTTGGCTTGAATGACTTTCCGACATCGCAAATCCCTCTCTGACAGCTGCCCAGAACAATCGCAATTTGATCTCACCAACGAACTCTAGTTCTCTCGGGGTCGTAGACCGGCATTTGAACGACTTCTGCTATTGCTGAATATTTCTCATCCAGCTCAAGCTTTGTACCGAGTCCAGAGTAAATACAATCAAGCCTGGCGAGACCAAGAATCTGACCTTCCAGATGGGGCGATGGAATAGCCATCGTAATGTATCCAACTTTAGCTCCGTCCGCCCATAGTGAAACACCGTCGTATTCACCCTCTTCTGACAAGACAACACTGACGACGGTTAATTCCGATTTATCTTTGGCAGATGCCAAGGCCTTTTTACCTTGAAAGCACTCCTTGTCCAGATCAACCGCCCACCCCATTCGACAGTCGTAGGGTGTCATACTTTCGTCGTATTCAAACTCAGCCATGATCATGCCCGACTCGATTCGGCACATCATCACTGCAGCTGCTCCGGCGGGTAACAATCCATAGTCTGTTCCTGCCTTGAACAGTGCCTCCCAGAATTCCACCGCATGCTCAACCGGAAGCATGATTTCGTACCCCAGTTCACCGGTAAACCCAATTCTACTGACTTGTACCGACATGCCAGCCATATCAACGTCAGTCAGGAACCGGTAATAAGGCAGAGAACTGTTCGAAATGCTGGTATTGGTCAGCTGTTGGAGAATATGACGGCTTTCAGGTCCCTGTACCGACAACTGTGCCAGTTGATCGCGTCTTTGAGTGATACTGACATTTTCCGGACGATATTGGTCAAGGAATTGTTCGACTTTCGGATTGCCGCCAAATATACGCACATGATCGTCGTTGTACACAAATACAGTACAGTCATCAACCATGGTACCGTCTTCGTTTACCACCACACCGTAAGCGATTTGCCCGGACTCCATGCGGCCTACATCCCGAGAAAAAACTTTGTCGACAACCTGAATGGCACCCGGACCTTCAATGTCCCATTTAAGCAACATTGAAAACTCCATAGCTGCGGCTTGATTGCGAACCGCGTCATACTCAGCGACTGGATCTCCCCAGGTTACCGGTACTGCATAACCAAAGACATCGATCCATTCGACCACTCCGGCTGGGTAAGCAGCAGCGAATGGTGTTTGCTTGAGTTCCTCATTCATGATGCTTCCTCCGAATTCCTGAGCTATCGAACCAACGTATCCGCATCGAGCCGATAGTCATCTTCGGTCGCATTGAGCAGACGACGCTCCCGTATAAAGGGTTTATGCTCATCCGGATTCGGTGAATCAAATTCTCGCGCCAGACGGGTACCGGAAAATGTGGCCTGCGCAATCATGCCGGGTGTATGTGCATCGCCGATCAAATGGATTGACTTGATGCCCGCCGCTTTCATCGTATCCGGTGATTCCTGCAGACGGTTGTATAGTTCACAATCGGAGATTCTGTGTGTTACCAGCATGATTGAGTCGTATTCAACAACCTTTTCTTTTCCTGACCATAGATGCACGAGCACCGCCTCGCCATTGTCTGCAGCAACCGTCAGATGCTGCGCGATCATGGTGCAACCAAGTTCCAGCAACTTTTCGTACATCCTCTGTTCTTCGAGTGTGAATCGCAGGTATGGACCAACCGTCTCGCCGTAAGTGGCATAGGTGACCTTGTGTCCGTTCTCCGCGAGCAGCTGCGCCATCGCAGACCCCATGTAGTATGCGTCATTGTCGATCACCAGCACGTTTTCTCCCATCTGCTTGCCGCCCAATACGTACTGCTCAGGTGTCGCCACTTCTGGCATGTCTGAATCGACCCCCGCAATATGGTCATGCAGTATCGCCGACATACCGCTGCCATCCCAATGCGAACCTGTGGCGAAAATCAAATGTTCCGCTCCACACTGCAGAAGGTCTTCATAGGACAATTTCCGGTTCACCATGATTTGCACATCGGTGCGTGTTTTGATCTGTGTCTCGCGCCAATCAATAACGCGTTTCCAAGATCCGAATCCGGGCAGTTTCGATACCCAATCAACGTGACCGCCAATCTGACCGGAGGCTTCGCAGACATGGACGAGTTCGTAACCCCGTAAGCCCAGAGTCATCGCACATTCCAGACCTGCGGGCCCGGCACCGACCACCATGATGGGCGGTGAGGGATTTGTGGTTGGCACATAGATTTCCGGGTGCCAGTTGCGGCGATACTCTTCGCCGGAGGTTGGATTCTGTGTACACCAGATCGGAGGTCCACCCTTTTCCCAACGGGATACGCAGATATTACAACCGATACATTCGCGTATGTCTTCGTATCGGCCTTCCTCGATTTTTTTCGGTAGAAATGGATCGGCAATGGAGGGACGAGCTGCACCGATAATGTCGCACTGATCGGAATTCACGACCTTGGCCATCAAGTCCGGATCTGTGAATCTACCGACATTGACGATCGGCTTTTTTGAAACTCGTTTGGCGTGTTTGGTGTATTGACTTTGGTGATTGCTTTCGAAAAAACGGGACGACCCTGCATCCTCACCCCAGTTGAGTGTTCCTATGTTGATGTCCCAGTAATCGACCAGGTGGTCCATTACCTCAATGAACCTTGCACCCTCCTCTTCCGCGCGTACCCCAAGTTCCCCATACCCGTAAGGTACTTCAAGCGTATCGATGGGGAAACGCATCCCGATCGCACAGTCATCAATTTTCTCCCGAATCATTTCCATGAGTTCGATTGAGAATCGGCACCTGTTTTCAAAAGAACCCCCATATTCATCCGTTCGCTTGTTGTTGAATGGGTACAGAAAGTAGTTCGGCAGTGTCGCCAGTCCCGCAAAGATCGTCAGCAAGTCAAATCCGGTTTCCCGAGCTTTCAAGGCGCCTTCGACATGGTCCAACTGCATCTGGCGTATTTCCGATTTTGTCATTTCACGTGCGCTGGCCATTCCCTCGAATTCGTGCGGCATTTGAGAAGGTGCCCGCCCCGGCATCCGACTTTCTGCGTTCAGACAAAAACTGCTGCCATGTGTGAGTTCAACACCAGCCAATGCGCCGTGTTTATGTATGCTGTCGCACATGAGCGAGAGATTGCGCATGTCTCCCCGATCAATCAACCGACTGCCAATCCAGGGTGTAATATCACTGTCGAAAGTAAAGAAGCACACTTCAGTAAACACTGCTCCCCATCCGCCTTCTGCTTTCATCTCACGAAAGGCTGCCTGCATACCGGGTCTTTCCGATCCGGCACCATTACAGTGCGGAACCTGCCAAAATCTGTTTTTCAGTAATTTCGGGCCCAGTTGAATGGGTTCGAAAAGAATGTCATGTCGGGCTTCTCTAGTCATCGTTCTATCTGTAAAAAAATTTGCTTTTGAGTTTTGGTGACATCGTGTCTTGAAAGTGATTTGACTGTGTGCGTATTCTTCGTTATTTGAAAGCTCATGCGAGCATATCCCCACTTTCGGGTTTTAGCGGCCGGTGTCACAAGCTGTTTTCGGTCTTTATTGAATTAAGTTTCACTTCTGTTTGTCAAATTGTATCGGACATTTATACGACAACGGGAACAAGTCTGGGTGTAGCTTTGTTAAGCTCAGAGCAACGAGAATGGTGACAACGACAAGGTGGTTTTTGCCAAAACGGTATCGCGAACTGATCTCACCAGAGTCTTATTAAGCGAAAGCAACAAAACAACTGCAGAAATATGTCTTGATACAAACATGTAAACTGATGTAGTAATTATTTGTCCTATTCTTGTATACATATTTTTGATACAACATAGAAATGAACATCGCATCAGCATTGAAATCCCTGCATGCTTTAGACGCCAAAGGGCGGTATGTCTATACGTCGAAAAATCTGGGAAAAGTTTTCTCAAACGACAGCCGTCACGCGTTTCAAGCTGCGCTGAAACGGCTCGTGAAAAACGGAATCTTGCAACGCGTTGCCCGAGGGGTCTACGTTTTTGCCTATTCCAGAAACATTGGTGCAGACACCGTAGAGTTAATTGCCAAGTCGTTGCGACGCGGTCACTACAGCTATGTCAGTTTGGAATCAGCACTGTCTATATACGGCGCGATCTCCCAAGTCCCAATAGACCGTTTAACTGTTTTGACTACGGGACGTGAAGGGGAATTCAAGACGCCTTTCGGTGTAATTGAGTTCATACATACCAAGCGTTCTGTTTCGGAAATCATCGGAAGTACCGATCATATTGGCCAACCACTAAGAATGGCCAAAAGAAAAACGGCGTTTAGGGATCTCAAAAGAGTAGGACGGAATGTCCATCTGGTTGACGAATCCGAGATTTATGAATAACCGCAAGAACGAATTTGTGCAATTGGTAAATCGTGCTGTCAGCGATTCCAAATTCAGTCATATGCGTAACGCGATTGAAAAGGAATTATTGATTTACAACATCCTGTTCTGCCTAGAACAACATGATCTACTGGATAAAATTGTTTTTCAAGGCGGTACGTTGCTTCGTTTAGGGCATAGTGGTGAACGACTTATCGAAGAACTGGAATTAGTCGCTGGAGAAGAATTCTCTCCGTCAGATTTCAGCCCGATCAAGCTTGTTATCGAAGAGTTCTTTTTCGATAGATTTGGATTAAATGCCGAAGTAATCGAACCAATAATCGCATCCGGGGATTTAGAAAGTCGAGGAATCACAGTAATTCGCTGGCGAGTCGATGTTACGATAAATCCAGAGCGAAGAGAATTACCCAAACAGCGTATAAAAATTGAAGTTGCAAATGTACCCGCACATACAAAGGAAATCATCTCGGTTCGTACCCACTACGAATTTTTACCAGATGGGTATGACGATGCTTTAATCGCTTCGGAGACATTAAAAGAGGTAATGGCCGATAAACTAATTTCGTTACCTGCCACCACAAGGGAGATTCAATATCGTGATCATATTGAAATGCAAAAATTACTACCGAGCGATGTTTTCGACCGTACTCTGCGTAAAGAAAAATTCTGCAATCACCTGTTGTCTTCAGTTCAAGAATTGTTTGAACAAATTCGGAATTCAATGAATTAATTGTGCTGATGTTTGCGTACTGATTTGCTCAAAGTGGCTTGGCCTCAAGCGAAACCGCCGCGATCGTCCAATTGGTTCGTTTGCGTGAAAATTGGTGTCTTGTCCGCAAATAATTGGACGCGAGCTATGTGATGACGCAGTTTTTCCAATTATGGAGGAAGACGATGGGGAAACGATCAGGATCGGCAGCTGTGCAGCGCACCGATGTGGTGCTTCAGTTGCTGCGTCGGGAGGATTCCGGAAAACGTCTGGTGCGTTAGGCTGGAGTCAGTGAGTAGACTCTGTTTCGTTGTCCTCAAGCAACATTTCTACAACTTCTCTTAAGTTTCCTTCTAATTCATCGACCGTCGCGGCTTGGCTATATGCACCTGGAAATCCTGGAATGCTTCCTATATAGAGGTCAGTAATCGGGCAGCGTTCAATTACGGCTGTATAGGTTTTGGTTTTCATTTGAGCTCGAAGTAGGACAGGAATGAATCTCAACGACAATTTTTAGAATTATTGTTCGTTGTACGTTTGTAAAGAGAGAATTGTGTGTGGAGTATTTAACGGGTGGAAAGCCATGCATATACAACATTATCTCCAATCTAAAACCAGTTGCGGGGCACTTTCCACGTTGTGTCCATCAACAATCTACAGGTGATACATTGACAAGTTTGTGTCCGTTTGGAACGTCTCAGGTGGAAGTCGTGCGCGAAAGGGCTGGAGATGTCGCTTAGTGGGTACATTCGCGATGTGTCCGAATCTTGAACCGAGTTCTTTAGAAAATTGCATTTCTTTACTCGTCTTGCTGATAATTTCAACAAATTAAGCGAATTCACAGCGTACTTTCTCGTATACACTCTGTTCATTCCGGTTAAATGGTTGAGATAAACTCCTCTGAATTTACGCATATCTCGTATTTCGCTGGTATAATGTACAAATATTGTGTACATGTAAGTCATCAAGGATACAGTGGTGAAAACGATTACTGCAACCGAATTCAAAGCTAAATGCCTCTGGGTAATCGGGCAAATGGGAAAGGACCGTGAACCTATGACAATCACAAAACGTGGCCAGCCAGTAGCTATATTATCACCTTTGCCGCAGACGAATGAAACACCGTCAATCGTTGGCGCGATGCAGGGTTCGGTACTAGCTTACAGTGAACCCTTTGAGCCCGTAGCTGATCCGTCCGACTGGACTGCATCCCGTTGATTGTTCTTGATACGCATGCTTTGATTTGGGCTATTTCTGATAAAGCTCATCTTGGTAGAAAGGCGCGGACGAAGATAGAAGAAACGACTCGGTCGGATCGCGTTGCGGTTTCAGCAATCACACCTTGGGAAATCACCATGCTGGTCGAAAAGGGCAGGCTCCAACTGAGACAAGATGTGCGAGTCTGGATCGAAAATTCGTTAGCTCGTCCAGGAATTTATTTGGCACCTATCGAACCCGCGATTGCAATTGATAGCGTACATCTCCCAGGAGAATTTCATGCAGACCCCGCCGACCGTTTCATTGTCGCAACAGCTCGCTATCATAACGCTCCTCTCTTAACGGCGGATAGTGCCATTCTCTTCTACGCAACACGTGGATATGTTCGGGTGATCGACGCAACGGTATAACTAGATATTCCAAGTTACTCAGTAATTTATAGCGCACTGACTTCGTTCAGTATGTCAATCAACGGCATAACCTCCACACCACGACGCATCGGATATTGGTGCTCTCCTTTGTGAACCAATATTCGTCGTTCAGCATTGATATCGTCAGTTGCGGTGTAGAACCCCCTATCGACTTTAGGCGCACTCGACAGCTTGACATCAATTGCCCAACATTTGCCTGGTGCGAATTCCAGAACCAGATCAATTTCAGCACCTGCGCTAGTGCGATAAAACAATGGTTCTACCCGACCGGCGGTAGCATTCATAATATTTTCGATAACAAAGCCTTCCCAACTTTTGCCGACTACGGGGTGGGATAGCAAGTCGTCTGTTGTACGAAGATTCAAAAGTGCGTGAAGAATTCCAGTATCACGCACATATGGATGGGCTGACTTGGTGATGCGTTTGCCGGTATTCCAATACCAAGGATGCAACAGACGGACTAGCAACAATTGTTCAAGGATACGAAGATAGCGGACGACGGTATGTCCACTTACCCCCAACGACCGCGCGTATCGTTGTGCATTGAACAATTCACCCTGATCGTAGGCGATCATCCGCCAAAATCGTTCCATAGTTTCAGTTTCGACCTGAATGCCGAATTGTGGAAGCTCCCTTTCCAGATAAGTTCGAATTAACTCATTGCGCCACTGTAGACTCGCATCCCCATCGGTGTTAAGAAGGCTCAAGGGAAATCCGCCTCGCAACCAGAGACTGTCGAGGTCCATCAACTGCTGCTTATCTGAGGATTGATCCTGAAGGTGTACTTCCCCCAACGTCAGAGGTGTCAGTTCTACATAGCAGATGCGACCTGCGAGACTTTCTGAAGACTGCCGCAGCAGATCCATCGATGCTGATCCCAGAAACAGGAATTTGCCTCTATCTGCACCTTTACGGCGACGTTCATCAATTTGTCCTCTGAGAATTCGAAAAATTTCAGGAGTACGATGTATCTCATCCAAGACAATCAGTTCATTGAAGTGATTTGAAAAATATGTCTCGGGATCATCCAACAAGCGACGGTCTGTAGAAGTCTCAAGATCCAGATACTTCGGTTCACCACCCCACCCACTGACAATCTGACGTGCAAGCGTTGTCTTGCCGATTTGGCTCGGACCAGTCAGTACCACGCTGTCAAATTGCGTCAGACGATTCAGTACAATTCTATAGGCTTCTCTGGTAAACATCCTTGTATTATTGAAATTAAACTTCAATTATTCAAGGTTATTTCAGATATTTCCAGAATCAAACGAATGCAAAGCACGCGTTTCAGGTTGCAATGGATTTTGACTACGTCGAACGGGACTGCTTTGAATTTCAAAATCCGGTGGTCGTTCCAGCAAAAACTTTTTTGGCTCAACTCGTCTGAAATTTATAGACGCCATTTCGATGTCCTTCCGACGGATGCGAGATGACAAATGTCATACCGCGATGTGATTGATATCTTTGTCCGGTGAATAAATATCAAGAATATTCCAGTGTCCGGTTGTCGGCGTAGGATTGTTGAGCATGGGAACATCAAGAACCGTTGGTTTTGCGCTGTCGATGGCGGCCAGCAATGCCGGCAACAGTTCCCCGGCAGATGAAATACGTACGCCCTCGGCTCCATACGCGTTCGCAATCTGGACATAGTCCGGGCCGTACTTTGGCGCACCGGCAGAACCGGGAAATGTGGTGCCATAGGTTAACCCGTAATGCGCTTTCTGCAATCCTGCAATGGTCCCGTACGCGTTGTTATTCATCACCAACCATACGATACCGAGATTCAACTCGACCGCAGTCGCAAGCATTGCAGGATTCTGGCCAAATCCGCCATCGCCGACCAAGCTTAAGACCACCCGGTCAGGTGCGGCCAGCTTGGCACCAATCGCACCAGGAGGCCCAAATCCCATGGTGGCAAATCCTCCGGGTGTCAGGATCGAACCCGGGGTAAGAACATCGAATTGCTGGCCCACACCATTCTTGTTCCAGCCGACATCCGTAGTAATGATGGCATTCTCGGGCAACGCCTTTCGTGCATCAGCCAGAATACGTTCAGGCATCATCGGAAAAGCGTCAGACGTTGCCATCTCATTATTTCGCGTTTTGAACGCCAATCGAAATTCGGCTATCTCGGCCTCTTTTTCCGGTCGATTGAAACCTTGGGGGTACATCAGTTTTGCAGTTCGATTGAGCATGCCTAACGCGGCTTTTGCGTCAGCGACGACACCGATTTGCGTCGGATAGTTGCGGCCGATTTCAGATGGCTCAATATCAATATGAATCACTTTCGAAGGGGGAATGTTGAATGTTTGATTTGGGTACCAGCTGGAACAATCCGCCTCTTTGAACCGGGTTCCAATCGCAATTATCAAATCCGCGTTGAGGCAGGTCTGGTTGACTAATTCGGTACCCCAAAACCCCGTCATGCCAAGCACTAGAGGATGGCTGTCGCGCAACGCGCCCTTTCCCATCAGTGAGTGTGCGACCGGTAGTCCCATGTGCTCAGCAAACTGCTGTAGCTCTTCACAGGCTTTCGCCAGAATTATGCCGCCACCCACATAAGCAACAGGGTTTTCGGCCCTCGCTAGAGTTTCAATGATTTCGCTCGCAGTCTGTTCGTCTAACGACGGTTTTCTAAGCGCGCGCGCGTTGAACTTCACACGGTCGAATGAACTCAATGGAATGACTTCGCTGAAAATATCCATCGGTACATTGACCAATACGGGGCCGGGTTGACCGCTTTCAGCCAGATGGAAAGCTTTTTCGAGAATCTCTGCCATAAGGTGCGCGCTGTCCACCCGCCAGGCGCGCTTTACAAATGGTCGATAGATCTCCCATTGCGCGGCATCAGCGTGAAGGTTGACTTCCTGATGAGGATGTTTCCCATAGTAATGGGTTGGGACATCGCCTGCGATCACCACCATCGGTGTGCAGTCCAGTGCAGCATTGGCGACACCTGTGGCACAATTGACCAAACCGGGTGACAGGTGGCTCAGTACAACCGATGCCTTGCCCTGCACACGTGCATAAGCATCCGCCGCATGCGACGCGATCTGCTCATGCCGGACATTGACAAACTCGATAGGACTGTCAGCCAGGGCAGAAAGAACTGCGATGTTGGTGTGCCCACACAGGCCAAAAATATGTTTGATTTCCCTTCTTTCCAGAAAATCGACGATGTGTTCGGCAACAGTTTTGCCTTGTTTGATGGTATTGTTCATAGCGTCACTTCCCGCCCGTAGAATTCACCAAACAATTCCTCATCAGACGGACGGTCCTCAGGGATCGGATGGCTGACCCAGGTGTAGTTCATCATATGTTTCAGTGTAACGTTCTCATTGGTGATATTCCCACCCCATATACCGCAACCAAGACTCGACGTCATCGGCATGCCATTGGTAAAGCTTCCGGCGTTGGCTTTGGATTGGGGCTGGCGGACCATCATCCGACTGACAGGCGCAACGCGTGCCAATGCGTCAATATGATCGTCATTGTGGCTGTAGATCCCGCAGGAATGTCCCTTTCCCCCCACCGCGTATATCCCGCGCACGGTTTCAAGCGCCTCTTCGAATGTATCGAAATGATAAAGAGCCATCAGGGTCGTCAACTTCTCTTTTGAGAACCTGTGATCCGGTCCGATCTGTCCCTGATTTTCGACCATGAGGAATCTACAGTCTTCAGGGATTGAAAAGCCGGCCGCCTCGGCCAACTTCTGGGGGCGGCAGGCGATCGTGGCGAATGTTCGGTTACCGTTTTTGTCCCACATGGCTTTTTCAAGCAGCTTTTTTTGTTCTTCATCGCACAAATAGCCACCTTCAGATTCCAGTGCCTTGACCATCTGTGGATAGATTGACTTGTGGATGATGACATTACCGTCTGCCGAGCAGCCCGATCCAAAGTCACTGGTCTTCGAGATCCGCGTGTTTGCGGCGGCGATATCGATGTCCGCGGTCTCGTCGATTACGATCGAAGAATTTCCAGCGCCAACGCCGTACGCTGGCTTGCCACTGGAATAAGCCGCCTTGACCATATTGCCGCCACCGGTAGCGAGCGTCAGGTCGCAGACCTCCATCAGGTACCCGGTCAGAGAGATTGACGGTTCGGGAACAGACTGAAACAAATCCTCCGGTGCGCCGACAGCGCGACAGGCGGTACGCATCACCTCGACCATTTCACAAGTCGTTCGGGCCGTGCGCGGATGGGGTGAGAAAATTACCGCATTGCGTGCTTTCGCTGCATAAATGCCGGTTACCGCCGGTGTAAGGGCCGGATTGGTCATCGGAATGAGTGAAGCGACCACGCCTGCCGGTTTGGCGTACCTGACAAGCCCGCGCGCCTTGTCGACTTCAACGATCCCGGTGGAAGGCTGCCTCAACGCGTCGCGCAGTACCCCGTGTATCTTGAATCGTTTGGCCGGACGGCCTTCACGATCGCCGATACCGCTTTCGTCCACGCCCATCTTGGCAAGACGGGTAAAGGTCTGTTCGTTACCGGCATACCAACCGATACACTGAACCAGTCGATCAAGTTCCTGCTGTTCCCAGTCCTCGACTCCAGCCATTGCTGTGCGAGCGCGGGCGATCAATTGGGCCACGAGTTGGTGTTCATCTGCTGTTTGTGCTTGTTCCATCCGGTATCCTCCGGGTGATGTGGTTGATTCAGGTAGCCACACTATTGACTTCGCGGCGTTTTGATCGGGCGGACCCGAAGGTCTGCTTGGCGTGAAACAGGCAGCGGCGAGCGTGCTCCTCATAGCCCAGTTCGGCCACCCTGCTCTGATTGGGAAGTTCAATGGAGTAGTTCATCGGAGGGCATCGTTCGATAATGCCGGTAAAGTCAATCCAGCCCTCACCCGGATAAAGGCGTGCATCGCGTGCGAGTTGAATCATGCCCTCCCGGGTATCTGCAATGCCGGGTAAACAATCGGATATCTGAAGGGAATGCAGCCATTCTGGCGGCACGTGAAGCAATTCCCCGATGTCGACGCGGCTTAGGTGCAGGTACAGTGTGTCAACCAGAATGCCACCGTTGGGGCGGTCCGCCGCACGCACAATGTCCAGCACTTCATCCAAAGTTCTAAGGCGCGAAAACGAAGGAAACTCCAAATCCACAGTCAGGCCGAAAGGAGCTGCAAGATCACAGCATTCGGCATAGATATCCAACAGGAAATTCCGATCATCGCGCCGTTTTGTCCATGCCGACACAATCATGTGATTTGCGCCGAGTTCGCCACCAAGTTCCAGAGCGACCTCGAATTCGTGCGGATCGCAATCCTCGGTGATTCGCGCAACCTCGATCTCCAACACCCTCAGGCCAGTTGTCGCAAGTGCCGTCTTCATCGCCTGGGTCTGTGCCTTGTCCAATGGGGATGGCCTGAACTCACCGGGAACATTCATGGTGATAAACCGCGGACTGATTGCATCATAACCGGCGCGGGCAGCAATATAAACCAACTCCGCTGGTGTGCAGTTGATCAACGTAAGATGAGCCAGCGAATAAAGTGGCGTATGAACATCAGTTTGTCGTGCGAAAGACATTTAGTTCAGTGACTAATATATGGTATTAGTTAATATATCATATATTATTAACTATATCATATTATTTTCAAAATTGTGTCAAGCATCTGCAATTGGGATAATTCCAATCGTCATTCAAGGAGAATCAAGTGGATTGCGCATGTCTGCACACGATCCAGGACGCGGCCGGAACACAAAGCCAGCCTTATTGTTTGCTCCCGTTGCTGCCAAATTTCACGGCGATTTCGGCGAAGTGCAATCGCATTCGAAGGATTTGGTCAAGCAGGCGCCGAGCGATGGTCCGGCGTTACAGGAAAGGTTGGATGTGAGTCAGGTCAGTGGCGGGATTCGGATCATGCAGAATTCAACCGAAAGCGGATTCCCTGCCACAACAAATAGCTTTTCGAACACGCAGATGAGATTTGCAAAGCCCAAGTCTATACGGTGACAGACTACTGATTTGTGTAAGTCCGGTGCCATTCAGGCGAGAAAAGCCCTCAATCAAAAACACCCAGTGTGTGTTCAAGCCCAAGTTCAATGTGCGTACGCAAGTATTCGGCCGCCAGATCAACATCCCGACTCAGGGCTGCGTCCAAAATATCGCGATGCTCATCAATAGCCTGTTCACCACGATAGGTCAGCACCAGCATTTGATATCTAAGGTATTTGTCGTATAGAACTGAATGGAGGGACAACAGGTTCTGAGAACCGCATGCTTCAATCAGGGCAAGATGGAAATTCCAATCATAGCGTTTCCAGTCTTCCTTGAGACTCGTATCGCCCGCGTCCACTTTCTTTTCCGTAAGATTGAGTTTGTGATACGCTGAAACCACATTGCCCTCCCAATCGGTGTCACCCTTCTCGACAGAGAGTCGAAGCGCGTGACATTCAATCAATATCCGCAGATTCGCAAGCTCAATCAGATCGTCCCGGGATGTGGGGGTGACAAAGAACCCGCGCTGGTCCTGCGCATCGACAAAACCCTCGCTCGCCAGGCGGCTCAGGGTTTCACGCAAAGTTGATACGCTCGCACCGTAGCGCTCGCGCAACCAGTCCAGTTTCAGGCGGGTAGCTGGGGCAAGTTCACCAAAAATGATATCTCGCTTGATCTGTTGATACGTCGCAGAACCAACGACATTAACTGATTGGGTCATATTGTTGAAAAACTCCGTCAGATAATTCCCGATTTATCATAAAGTAAGAAAAGTATATCTTATTTGTTGCGGGGCAACAATCAATGTCCCGGTTCGATCCATATCTCCGGTTCCAGAGTGGACAATGCTCGAAATTATCATATATATAATTGATAAATATGAATTTTTTTCCTATCAATGGAATATGCAGTATTGCCGATATCCGTCCGGCACCGCAATCTTCACTTCAAGGTCGACAGTATGGGCCATACCCAAGAATCACCGCTCAAATTGCTCCAATTGATCGAACCGCGCTACCAGTTTCCAATGCTACAGAATCGAATATGATATGACAATAAACAGATATTTCAAAAAATATCAGATAATTATTGCTGTATTTGTTATTATGTCTGATGCCCATATGCGCGAAGTGTTCGGGCGGTCCGCGAAAATTGTATTGAGAGTTGCGGGCTGAGCCATAGGCGCAATTATGCAGTCGGGCTGTGCTCAAGCAATCCGGCGGTGCCATCAGCTTCGGGAAACGCGGTTGAATGAAGGCCTGTGATTTATTGCACTTCAAACCAGTTCAGCCGCATGAAAATCTTGACTAAAACAGACAGGTGAATGACCGCGACGTCAAATCGAAATTAGAACGGAAGCAGACAGTGACGGACAAGACCAGCATAGCGGTAATCGGCTACGGATTGATTGGAAAACGACATGTAGAGGTCCTGCGCGGCTCTTGCGAATTTTCGATTGCCGGGATCGTTGAGCCGAATGAAGGTAACCGGGCACAGGCCACCGGACTCGGAGTGCCGCTATTTTCGACTCTGTCGGAGATGTTTTCTCAAATCACACCAGACGGTGCGGTACTGGCAACCCCGACACCACTTCATGTCGAGCAAGGCCTGGCCTGTATTGCAAAGGAATTACCGATCCTCATCGAAAAACCGATCGCTGTGACTTCTGCAAATGCGAGAATTTTGACAGATGCCGCACAATTGGCTGGCGTACCGATACTCGTTGGGCATCATCGGCGGCACAACGGTGTAGTACAGGCGGCCAAACAGGCATTGAGCAGCGGTGTAATCGGCGAAATTCGCGCCATTCAGGCGAGTTGCTGGTTGTACAAGCCGAATCAATATTTTGAAGTCGCCCCCTGGCGCAAGCTCAAGGGCGCCGGCCCGATTTCAGTGAACCTGGTGCATGATGTCGATTTGTTGCGCTATTTCTGTGGGGAAGTCAGTGCGGTTCAGGCGGTTGCGGTCCCGTCAGTCAGAGGATTTGAAAACGAGGACTTCGCAACTGCGATCCTGACTTTTCAGTCGGGTGCGATCGCTACCATTTCGGTGTCCGACAGCATCGTGGCACCGTGGAGCTGGGAACTGACCGCGCGCGAAAACCCCGTCTATCCGATGACAAACCAAAGCTGTTATCTGATAGGAGGCTCAACTGGTGGATTGTCTTTGCCTGATCTTCGGCTGTGGCGCTATGTTGCGGAACCTGATTGGTGGACACCGATACACGACACTGTCCTGACATATTCTGAGCAAGATCCCCTGGTTGTACAGATGAAGCACTTTTCCAAGGTCATCAAAGGTGAGGAGTCGCCATTGGTATCGGGTGTCGAAGGTATGCGATCACTGGAAGTCGTCGAGGCTGTTGCCGCCGCGGCTGCCACCGGGGCGGAAATTCGCCTGGACTTTTCGCCTGATACCTACCCGGAATTATCCTACGTTGAACCCGATTTCAGAAAAAATCCGTAATATTGAAAAATATATGTTATATTCAATATTATCTGTTATATTAAATTATATCGGGAATTTACAGATTTTGGAAGTTTTGTTTATGTCTGAGGAGGATAGCATTATGATAAAACTTACTCGTCGCGCAGCAATTGTCTCTCTGGCAGTGCTTGGACTGACGGCTGGATTTGCAACCAGTACGTTTGCGGACGACAAACTCACTTTTCGTCTGGCAACCTCCGGTTCGGAAACCGATCAGCGTTCGATTGCAATGGCTGAGGTGTTCGCACCGATGGTAGCAAGTTTTGCAGACTACCAGCCGGGCTATAACGGTACGCTGTTTGCCCAGGGTACCGAACTCGAAGCCATCAGTCGCGGAAACCTGGAAATGTCGATTGCATCGGCTCAGGAACTGGCCCAGTTTTTCCCTGAATTCTCAATCTTCGCCACCGGCTACGTCCATCAGGATGCGGCACACCAAGTGCGTGTCTTTAACCATCCGCTGATGGATCCTTTCAAGAAGACGGTCGAAGAAGAATTGGGTGTCAAGCTGTTGTCGGTTATGTATCTTGGTCGTCGCCAGGTCAATCTGCGCCAGGCCAAGGATGAACTGACCGTCTCAACGCCAGCTGATCTCGCCGGTGTGAATCTGAGGATGCCGGGTACTGACGCGTGGCAGTTCCTGGGCAAGGCACTGGGTGCTTCACCGACGCCAATGGCTTTCACTGAGGTCTATACGGCGCTTTCGACCGGAGCGGTTGATGGTCAGGACAACCCGTTGCCCACCGTGGTGGACGCGAAATTCTACGAGGTGACCAAGCAGATCGTATTGACCTCACACCTGGTCGACCTGAACTACATCGCATTTTCAAAAGCAGTTTGGGATGATTTGACAGATGAACAGCAGCTGACTGTTCAGCGAGCTGCGGATGCCGCGGCTGCAGTGGGTCGTTTGCGACAAATTGAGAAAGAAGCAACGCTGGCCTCATTCATTCAGTCTCAGGGTGTAGATATTTACGAACCCGACCTGACCGCTTTCCGTGAGCATGTCCAGGCGCAGTATATCGGCAGCGAATTTGCCGCCAGCTGGCCCGATGGCGTGCTGGAGCAGATCAATGCGCTTGGTAACTGACTCTATCGGATAACAGGCACCGACACCGCCAAGAGAAATTGTCAAGATGAAGCAAATCCTGAAGTATTTTTCAAGCGGTGCCGAATTCATCGCCGCCACAATGTTGGCGGCGATGTTTCTTACCTTTCTGTTACAGATTTTCTCCCGCTATGTATTGCTGACACCGTTCGGCTGGACACTGGAACTGTGTCTGATCCTGTGGGTCTGGATCGTGTTTTTCGGGTGTGCCTTCCTCACCCGTGAAAGGGATCACGTAACATTCGATATTTTTTACCTTGCCTCCCCGCGTCGAGTGCGCCAGGCAATGGCATTGATTGCCTGCGCCGCCATCGTAATCGGGATGGCTTGGGCGTTGCCGGCGACGTGGGACTACATCGACTGGATGAAGATCCGCAAGACCACCACGGTGAAAAACCCGTTCACCGGCGCCAAGATCCCAATCCGCACGATTTTCTCGATCTACGCGATTTTCATGGTGGCGGTCATCCTGCGTTATGCCTGGCGCTTTGTTGATGTACTGCGAAATGGACCACCCGATGAGGACCACGAAATTCCGGGCCATGAGCCCGATCCGCCTCATATCAGGCACGGAGATGATGCCACATGAGCATTGAACTTCTGGTCTGTCTGATCACCCTGTTCGGTCTGGCAGGAATCGGTACGCCAATCGGCTATTCCATCATGATCGCCGCGGTCGCCTATCTCGGTCTGGCCGGGCTGGACGTGGCACTCACCGGTGAAAAAATTCTGCAGGGTCTGTACAAGAGTTTCGTCCTGCTCGCGGTGCCTTTGTTCATTACCGCCGCGAACATCATGAATGCGGGAACAATTTCTGACCGACTGCTGAATTTCTGTATTGCAGCTGTCGGACGGTTTCGGGGCGGACTCGGTCATGTCAATGTCATGGCTTCGCTGATATTCTCCGGCATGTCCGGATCCGCGGTAGCGGATGCTGCGGGCATTGGAAAAATCATCATCGAGATGATGTCCAAGGACGGTCGATACACACGCGGCTATGCCGCTGCGATCACTGCGGCGACAGCAACTATCGGGCCGATTATCCCGCCATCCATTCCCATGGTGCTTTACGCATTGGTTTCCAATGCCTCGATCGGTGCGCTTTTTCTCGCGGGAGTTGTCCCCGGCCTGATCATGGGGGTTGTGCTGATGGGAATGAACGCTTGGATTTCCACTCGCCGCGGATTTGCCAAGGAAGAGCCGGTGCCGCTGAAAAATCTGCCCAAAATCACCATCAACGCCTTTCCGGCACTGTTGATGCCGGTCATACTCCTCTACGGAATTTACGGTGGCGTAACCACGCCGACCGAAGCTGCAGGTGTTGCGGCATTCTATGCACTCATTCTGGCCGGTCTGTTCTACCGTGCACTGTCAGTCAAGTCACTTTACCGGATATTTGTGGAAAGCGCACGCTCCTCTGCCGCCGTCGGTGTGGTCATTGGCGGGGCGTTGATCCTGAACTTCATCATCATTTCCGAAAACATACCGGGCATGATGTCTGAAATTCTCACCGAGCTCGATATCCACCCGCTGGTCTTTCTGCTGGCGGTCAATCTACTGGTGCTATTCTTGGGATGTGTGCTGGATGCAACAACCATCATCCTGGTGATTGTCCCCCTCTTCATCCCGACCTGTCAGGCACTTGGCATTGATCTCGTACACTTCGGCGTACTGATTGTGGTCAATTCGATGATCGGTCTCATCACACCACCCTACGGCATATTGCTCTTCGTTATCAATGCGGTCACTGGGATTCCGCTGAAAGAGATCATCGGAGAAATCTGGTCCTTTCTTGCAATATTGATCGGTGCGCTGTTACTGATGATCCTGGTTCCTGACATTGTGCTGTGGCTGCCGCGTCTTTTCGGGTACCAGGGATGAAATGCGTCTGTCGACCGCTACAACTTCGGTTTCAGGTGACCTCTTTGCCAGGCTGGAAACCATAGCCGCGGCGGGTTTCACCGGCATCCAACTCGATGAGTCTGATCTGATCGGATTCGCCGGCTCACCTGAGGACGTAGGCAAACGCGCAGCTTCGCTGGGTCTGGATATCGAAGCCTTTCAAGTTATTCCTGAAGTTGACAGCCTGTCAGAACCAAACAGAAAGAACGTACTCGCACGACTCGAGTATCAGCTTGACCTGATGCAGGCAGTCGGCGCAAAGACACTGGTAGTGGGAATCTCAAGCCATTCAGAAGATACCGGTGACAGCAATTCGATCTGTGAAGACCTGGCCGATTTGGCCACACGAGTCGACAGTCGTAATCAGCGCGCGGCACTGATCGCATTGCCCTGGTCACAACAGATACGGACAGAACTGCAGGCACTTGAGCTGGTTGAGACTGTCAACCATTCCGCGCTTGGCCTGGCTATCAATTCATTCTATTCGCTCGCAGATGGTTCGCAACCAAACCGGTTGCGCAAAATCCCGGGTGAGCGGCTTTTCCACGTCCAGCTGTCGGATGGGCCCGCTTTCGATTTCGATGTTTCAAAACTGAAAGGCCGTTCGGGTGTGCTGCCGGGCCAGGGTGACCTTTCGTTGGTGGGATTTGTGAGAATGATTGCCCGTTCGGGTTATAACGGAGGCTGGACTTTGGCAAGCGTCAGTGATTCAACTCCCGGCAGCAAGAATCATTTCGCGACAGACGGGTTTCGCGCACTGGTGGCTTTACTGGATGAAGCGGCCCGGTTTGAACCCGCTTTGTCTGCTCCAATTTCGGACCTTCCTGAACGCGTCTATCCCGCCGGCTTTGAATTCATCGAATTCGCGGTGGATGGGGCATCCCATACGACGTTGACAGAAAAACTGGAAACACTCTGCTTCCGTAAAGAAAGGCGTCATGTATCGAAATCAGTGCAACTGTGGCGCCAGGGCGCGATCAACATTGTGATCAATTCGGAAACAACAGGCTTTGCAGCTGAAGCTTTTGCCGAACACGGGCCATCCGTTTGCGATATGGCACTGCGAGTCAGCGATGCAAATCAAACTGTGGCCCGCGCCACCAGGTTAGGCGCACCGGAATTCTTTCAGCGTGTAGCGGCCGGCGAACTCAACATTCCTGCGATTCGAGGTGTCGGCGGGAACGTGGTACATTTCATTGACGAAAAATCTGATCTGCACAGACTCTGGGATGTTGAGTTTGACGCGGTTCCAAAAACACAGGCAGTACCGCCTGCCGGTCTGAGGCGGATCGATCATGTGGCACAGACCATGCGCTACCAGGAGATGCAAAGCTGGCTCACCTTTTACACTTCGACATTCGAAATGAGCAAAACCACGGTCGTGGATGTCGACGATCCTTCCGGAGTGACCCTTTCCCAGGCAATCTCCTCGCCGGAGGGAGAGGTCAGACTGAACCTCAACGGTGCAGCGGAGCACGATACTTTTGCCGGCGCATTTCTTGCCGATCGATTCGGCGCTGGAGTACAGCACATCGCCTTCCTGACGGACGATATTTTCGAAACTTCCGGTCACCTGACACGGGCCGGGTTGTCCCGACTGCAGATTCCAGACAACTACTACGACGATCTCAGCGTTCGATTCGGGTTGGCAGATGATTTGGTTGAGCGGATGCAGGAGGACCAGATCCTCTATGACCGGGACGGTGATGGGGAGTATTTTCAAATCTACAGCACGCCTTTCTTTCAGGGGTTCTTCTTCGAGATTGTTGAGCGTCGGGGCGAATACCAGGGATATGGCGCGCGCAATGCGCCGATTCGTCTGACAGCTCAAATTCGGCATACGCAGGAAGATCGAATTCAATGAATAAACAGGCGGACGACATCCGCAAATGGTGGAGCACTTCAATTGTCGACATGGCACCGGGGCGGATCACATTTCGTGATCACCCTGTTGAATCGCTGATTGGCAATGTCTCATTCGCACAGATGATTTGGCTGATGGTCCGAGGGGTTCTGCCCACTTCCAGACAGGCTGATCTCCTGGAATGCGCGCTGGTCGCAGGGGTTGATCATGGGCCGCAGGCTCCATCCATTGCCGCCGCACGCATGGCCGCAACATGCGGACTGGGAATCAACAATATTATGGCCACCGGGGTCAATATGCTCGGGGACGTCCATGGCGGTGCCGGAGAGCAGTGTGCCAGGTTGTATTTTGACATTGCTGAGCGTCTGGACAATGGAAGTGATTTCGAGATCGCAATCCGTGACGGAGTCGAGGCCTGGCAGAAAACTGATGGCCGGTTTGTCTCCGGGTTTGGACATCGATTTCACAAACCGGTTGACCCGCGTGCGCCGCGTCTAATGGAACTGGTGCGCGAAGCGGCAAAAGATGGAACAGTCTCGGGTAGGTTCGCCGATATCGGGGAAGCGGTACAGGCTGAAATCAGTTTCCAGTCCGGTACCGGGATTGCGATGAATATTGACGGTGCAACAGCGGTTATCTTTTGCGAGCTTGGCTTTTCACCGCCGCTCGCGCGCGGCCTATTCTGTATTTCTCGCTCCGTCGGTGTCCTTGCTCATGGGTGGGAGCAAATGCAACAGGGCGGGCGGAACAAAGGGCCGATGCCACCGGAATTCCTGCCTCATTACCAATCGGAAGACAACCTTGAGTGACACTCCAGAGTCCCTACGGGTCGGTCTGATCGGCACGGGCCGAATCAGCGACATCTATCTGCAGACCTGTGCCAAATATGACGGGATCGATATCGTCGCCTGTGGCAGCCTCAGACAGGATGAAAGTCGTGCGAAGGCCGCCCGGTACGGTATTGAAAGAGTCTGCAACCCGGATGAAATTATCGCTGACTGCGAGATCGATGCGATACTGAACCTCACCGTCCCGTCAGTTCACGCGGAAGTGAGTCTGGCCGCCCTGAACCAGGGCAAGCATGTCTACTCCGAAAAACCACTTGCTTCGAGCTTTGCTGACGGGCAACGGATTTTGGAAGTGGCTGCGGCAAAGGGACTTACTGTCGGTGTCGCACCCGACACTTTTCTGGGTGGACGCTGGCAGACGGTGCGTAAACTGCTGGATGACGGGGTGATCGGCCGTCCAACCGGCGTGGCCGTTTTTGCTGGAACTCATGGCACTGAGCGTCACCATCCCAATCCTGACTTCTACTATCAATCAGGTGGTGGTCCGATGCTTGATCTCGGACCCTACTACCTGACCGCATTGGTATTTCTCCTCGGTCCCATCTCACGCGTTGCCGGCGTGTCGAACCGGGCTTTTGATCAGCGTATGATTGAATGCGGTCCTCGGAATGGTACCTGGATGGAGGTGGAGGTCGATACTCATGTACATGGCATGCTGGAGTTTGAATGCGGCGTGATCGGATCGATCACCATGAGTTTTGATGTCTGGGACAGCGAAACACCTCGTTTGGAGATTTACGGCGAGAAAGGGACAATTTGCATTCCGGACCCGGACCCGATCCATGGTGCAAACATATTCCATGGAGAAGTCTGGTACAGGACCCGAGAAACTTCGCGTTGGACTCACCAACCTCGTCCTAATGGTCGCGATCGGTGGCAGATGGCAGAGAATCCTTATGGATTCAATGAGGACAGCCGCGGCATCGGTCTGGTTGAGATGGCTCATGCGATTCGAGAAGGTCGATTGCCGCGGGCGTCGGGTGCGCTGGCCTTTCATGTACTGGAAGTCATGACGGGTATACTTGAGAGTTCAGCAAAGGGGCAGTTCGTCAGTATTGAAAGTCGACCGCCGATCCCGGATATTCTTCCTGAACAGCATTCAGAACATCTCTTCTCGGTTTGAGTCCATGTCTGTAAACACACTCGATTTTGCTGAACCATTCTTTACTGTTCGTATCATTCGCGACAGTGTGTCCTACCCGGTCTCCGGCAAAACAATCCTGCTCAATCTCGCAGATGAACCTGTTGAAATTCGGGATCAACGATTGGGCGCACTCCAATCCGCAGTTCTTAAGGATACTGAGTGTGAAAATGTGAAGCATGCGGTCGTCGTTGAGCGATTTGCGGACTACGACGACGAAGTTGAACTGATGGCTCGCGTTCGTCAGCACTGGCCATCAGCATTCGAGGTGCGCGGTGAGGAACGCCTGCGCGGTATTGAGCACTATATGTCGCCCAAGATCTGGGTCGGACAGTTTGGCTTTACCATGTATCATTCGGCTGCCGTACCGGCAAATTTGGGTTTGCATCGCGATCACAGTTTCTGTCCGGTACCCGGATTTCGCGAAGTGCATACACAAATCGTGGGCTTTGGCAAAATGCAACAGTGTCGTGAGCGTGATATTGAGACGCTTTATCTTGAGGAACTGATGGCACCCGGCACAACCCATCGCCCGATGTACGATTCCCAAGGCAACTACCCTTGGCACCAGTTCGAGACGATCACACCATCAATCTTCATGGCAGTCGAGATGCTGCCGGATGGCGTAACCCCGCCAGCCCTGTGAGCGCGTAAGAGAGGTTTACATGTTGTTGCCGGATTCAATCGATTTTGAAGGACCGTTCCCACGCCTGTCCCGCAGATTACGCCTGGGTGTAGTCGGCGGCGGGCGGGTTTCAGGCATGCAGGCGAGTGCTGCGCGCCTGTCGGATCGATGGGAGATAGTTGCGGGCGCGCTATCGTCTGATCCGATCCGTGCCAAGTCTGCAGGCGCAGACTGGTCGCTACCGCAAGAGCGTTGCTACACCTCCTTCCAGGAGATGGCAAAACTCGAATCCATACGGGATGACGGGGTTGATGCGGTCATGATTACAACCCCGAATCACCTGCATTATTCAGGAGCCCGGGCGTTTCTGGAGTCAGGCATCGATGTCCTTTGCGACAAGCCACTGACCAATGAAGTAGACGAAGCCGGAAAGCTGGCTGACCTGACCCGACAGACGGGCTGTGTATTCGGGGTTTCCTATGTCATGTCCTGTTTTCCGATGATCCGGCAAGCCCGGGAAATTGTAGCGGCCGGTGAAATAGGCCAGATAAACCAGATTCATGTTGAGTTTCTGCAGGACTGGATGACACCGGAAGATGTGGCTGATGCTCCTCACGTCAAATGGCGACTGGATCCTTCAAAATCAGGCAAAACCAGTTGCGTTGGTGACATCGGCACCCATGCGGCCCATCTGGCACAATTTGTCAGCGGACTGACCATGACTCACCTTCGTGCCGAGTTTCATGTTTGCGGCAGCCCCAAACCCCTGGAGGATTCAGTTTTCATGATGACCCGCTACGAGGAAAACATACCGGGCACTCTCATGGCTACCCGCCTCGCACCGGGCAATCGCGGCGGTTTGCGGCTGCGAATTTTTGGTTCCAAGGGTGGTGTGGAATGGGATTTGGAGAAATCTGAACAGTTGAAGTTCAATGTGTTCGGGGAACCCGATCAAATTGTCAGTCGGGGACACGGTCATGGCGTCAGTTCCGGAGTTGAGCGAAATATCCGTACGGCACGAGGCTTTCCTGAAGGCATTATCGAAGCCTGGGCAATTCTTTATACGGAATTTGCCATGGCAGTCGCGGCGAGACAGGACTGTAGAAAGATACCTGCTGACTGGCTCGGCATGCCGAGAGTTGAAAGTGGAGTTGATGGCGTGCGGTTTATCGAGGCCTCCGTGAAATCCAATGAATGTGATGGTAAGTGGGTAAAGATCTGAACACAAAAACTTTGGATCCAACACAGTTTTTTTGACGGAGCGAAGCAGTTTCTCACCCGCTATATATGGTCACGAATTATGCTGATCGTTTATTCACTGTTTGCGGTCGATCGAACTATTCACGCCTGTAGAGTTCTGGTCTGATATCTCCTCCTGATCCCGGAGGGTTTCGAGATAGTTATCAACCAGTCGGTACAAGTTGGCAATGTCTTGAAGATCGCTTACTGAAGAATCCGTGTCAACCATTCGCGCGTTACTTTTTCGTGCTCGGACCTATTCTCAGCGCGAATTGCCTGCCAGTCCGGCTGTTCGAAGTTTTCTGCGAAATCAACGATGAGGTAGTGCTGTCCATCGTATTTCAAATCGATGCGTCCATTACCGCCAATGATCCACAGTCCACGAGGCTCAAGTTTGACTATATCACCCGACTGATTTGAGAGTTTCAGCGTTGGAATCTGCCTGGCTGCGATTCCAAATTTACGCATTAACTTCTCAAGCATAAGGACTGGTCTTCCTTGGAAAGCTTCCCATCCATCCGGCAACAAGTCGCTGATATTCTCATAGAGGCCACGAACACGTTTTTCCCAGTCATCAACGCGCTGTTTTATATGTTGCACATCTATAGATTCACTTGTAACGTCATCAAGAACTGTACCGATCGTTCTCAGCCCGCAAGGCAGCTTCGTTCACCGCCTCGCCAACCCCGTCACCATCACCGACCGATTTCGCCAGCCAGCGGTGGACTGTGTTCGCACACGGCTCTTAATCCCGCGACACCGATGCCACTGAACGTCCGCCGCAAACCTCGCCTATGATCGGCTCGTGCACTACTCTCGAATAGTGCTTTGTGCCCATCTTGGCTTTCCCTCCCGGTGTCACCGCCTTCAGCTGCTGACGTATGATACGTCGGAATCCCCGTGCCCGAAAATCTCACCATTGGCTGTGTCCACAAAAGCGCGCCCAGTACAATTTAGTATCAACAGAAGATGGTATAACACCAAATAGTCACTCAAAATGAAGTTGGAATCATGAATAGACATTTAGTCACTGAAGGGCTGTCGCATGTAAAGGGCAGTGTCGAAGATCCTCTGATCGAGAATACCATTCCCGAGCTATTGTCAAACATTGTGAACTCGCATGGGTCACGCGAGGCGATGGTGTTTTCCGACAGGGGGATCAGATGGAGTTGGCGAAAACTATCTGAAGAGGCAGATACCCTGGCAGCAGGATTTCTGTCCCTTGGACTGAAAACCGGAGACCGGGTCGGTATCTGGTCACCAAATCGCCCGGAGTGGGTTGTCGTTCAATTTGCGACGGCACGACTCGGGTTGATTCTCGTTACCATCAATCCGGCCTATCGGGCAGGAGAGCTGGAGCATGTCCTCCGGGCTTCCGGTTGTGCAGCACTGGTGATGGCACCGAGATTCAAGTCGAGCAACTACACGGAAATGTTTCTTGAACTCGTATCAAACTCTGAGAGAGAAGAGATTACAGGTCTGCGTACAAAAACTCTGCCTGAACTGAAAACAGTCATTTGCATGCAGGACAATTCACGAGACCCTGTTCCGACTGGCATGCGTTCATTCGATGAAGTCGCGTCGTTGGCTGGACCGGAACATTTTGCAAGACTGGACAGCATAAGCGGCGGGCTGAATACGCACGATCCGATCAACATTCAGTTCACCAGTGGCACGACCGGGCTGCCAAAGGGTGCGACACTTTCACATCACAACATCGTGAACAACGCTCAGTTTGTCGCAATGACCATGCAGTTTACTGAAAACGACAGACTGTGCATCCCGGTACCGCTTTATCACTGTTTCGGCATGGTGATGGCTGTACTCGGGTGTCTGACAAAAGGGGCGACAATGGTTTTTCCGGGTGAGGGGTTTGATGCGAGACAGACGCTTGAGTCGATCGCGTCCGAAAGCTGCACAGCACTATACGGTGTGCCCACGATGTTCAATGCGATTCTCGGTTTGGATGACTTCTTCGAGTTCGATGTGTCTTCGCTTCGAACCGGCATCATGGCCGGTGCACCCTGCCCGATCGAGACCATGAATCGAGTAATCGGAGACATGAACATGCGCGAGGTAACCATTGCCTACGGGATGACCGAAACCAGCCCTGTCTCATTTCAGAGTGCGGTTGATGATCCGATCGAAAAGCGAGTCTCAACCGTCGGCCGTGCGCATCCACATGCCGAATGCCGCATTATCGACAAGAGTGGCTCTGTCGTTCCGGTCGGGGAGACCGGGGAGTTGTGTACACGCGGCTATCTGGTCATGAAAGGATACTGGGGTGAGAGGAAACTTACCGAAGCGGCGATCGATAGTGAAGGCTGGATGCACTCCGGTGACCTGGCCGTCATCGACAAGGAAGGATTCTGTAACATTGTCGGACGTGTCAAGGACGTCATCATCCGCGGTGGCGAGAACATCTATCCGAAAGAGATCGAGGATTACATCTATCATTTTGACAAGGTCATGGATGTGCAGGTATTTGGAATTCCGGACGAGAAATTTGGTGAGGTAGTCTGTGCTTGGGTGGTACCGAAACCGGAAACCGATGTGACTCCGGAACAGGTGCGCGAATTCTGTGAAGGACAGATTGCCCATTACAAAGTGCCTCGATACATCCGCATACGTGAGGAACTTCCAATGACGGTGTCGGGAAAGGCACAGAAATTCAAAATGCGGGAAGCCATGCTGAAAGAACTCGGCCAATAAAATCATGCTTTTGATTTGTTATTACTGATTGATCACCTGTCTATTTGTTACAAATTTTGCTGATAGTCATGGAAAATGATGAAAGAGAGAAAGATACAGACATTGGCACTTGACGGTACCCTTCATAGCGCATTGCATCATTGGTGGCCGAGGTGCGTTTCTGAGTCATGGATTGATGACGATTTCGGTAGTAAAGTCGGAAGAATGGATCTGAATTGTGAGATCAGGCGAGTTCCCAATCACAAATTGGGAGGTATCCGCAATGCACACATCATCAGATTCGATAGGAACGAGCCATCTCCCTGGGACTGTGATTATGAGAAAATATTCAATGATATAGGTAAGAGGGGCAAAATCGTGGTTTCAGTCTGGTTTGCCGGGCCGGGTCTGTAACCTGTTGTTGATCATCATTGTATCGGATGCGCTGGATTTTTTCCGGTCCGGCCCTTGACTCCCGCCGCGGTCTGTGGCATCATATCATCCATGGAATATCATCGTGAACTGAAGTGATGGACCGGCGGATGGTCGAGCTGACCGGCGAGGTGTTTGCGGGCGGTTGTGTATCGGCCGTGCAGTTGGAACAGGTACGACAGACGGTGCGGACCTTTTCGGCGCTGAGCCGGCGCGAGCTGGCCCACACGGTATGCGAGCATCTGGGCTGGCACACGCCGAACGGCGACAATCGGGTGCAGTCGGCCATCGGGCTGTTGGAGCGCATGGAGGGGCTGGGTCTGGTGACGTTGCCGGACCGGGATCACAGCAAGGTGCGGACCTCGCAGCGCACTGTCGCCCGCACCGGTGACGGCGATTCCGGTTCGCCGGTCGAGGTGTCGTTGCGGGAGCTGATGCCGGTGCATGTGCGGCCGGTCGGCGATCCGGGCGGGGTGCGTGTTTTCAACGAGCTGGTGGACCGTTATCATTATCTGGGTTATCGGCGTCCGATCGGCCCGCACCTTCGTTATTTCGTGACCGACCGGGAGGGTCGGCGGCTGGCGC
Source organism: Arenicellales bacterium (assembly GCA_963662635.2). Classification (GTDB taxonomy): domain Bacteria; phylum Pseudomonadota; class Gammaproteobacteria; order Arenicellales; family JAJDZL01; genus JAJDZL01. The sequence goes on along the minus strand of CAXXFC010000006.1, from coordinate 2,456,002 downwards.
TGGTGATGTTCACCTATGCGGCGGTTGCGGTACGGTGCCGCGACGAGTGGATCGGCTGGGCGGGCGAAGGCTACCGGCCACATCTGGAGCGGGTGATTCAGAACAATCGGTTTGTGGTGCTGCCCTGGGTCAGGGTGCGCAATCTTGCGTCCAAGGCGCTGTCGATTGTGCTTCGGCGGCTGGCCGATGACTGGCAGACGCGGCATGGGGTGCGGCCGGTGCTGGCCGAGACCTATGTTGACGGTCGCTTTGCGGGCAGCTGCTACCGGGCCTCGAACTGGCGCCATGTCGGTCACACCCTGGGCGGCCGCGGCCGGGGGAAGCCGAAAGCGGTTTACGTGTATCCTCTGGATGCCGGTTTCAGGACGATCCTGTCGGGTGATGTGCGGTGACGCATCAGGATGGGGAACGCCTGACGGAGGAGAATCGTCGGCTGCGCGATGAGAATGACGCGCTGCACGGCCGCATTGCCGAACTGAATGAGGAGATTGCGCGACTGCGCGGGGATCTTCGCGGGCTGTCCGACGAGGTTCGGCGTCTGAAGGACCTGCCGAAGCGTCCCGAGGTCAGGCCGAGCGGTCTGAACCGCAAAACGAAGACCGGGTCGGGCCGCAGGACCGGTCGGCGCAAGCCCCGGCAGTACAGTCCGAAGGCGCGGACCGAGCGGGTGTTCATCGAGGTGCCGGATGTGCCCGAGGGCAGTGTGCGCGACGGCTACCAACCCTACACGGTTCAGGAGCTGGCGGTGCGGCCGGTGGTGATCGAGTATCTGCGCGAACGCTGGCGGACACCGGACGGCACACGCATCGTGGCGCCGTTGCCGGAGGATGTGAACGGCCAGTACGGCAGCGGTCTGCGCCGCCTGGTGGTGTCGCTGTATCATCAGGGACAGACCACGCTGCCGCGTATCGTGACACTGCTCAACGACTGGGGTGTCGGCATCTCCAAGCGCACGGTGGTGCGGATGCTCACCGACGGAGTGGCCGATCTGGTGGACGAGGCCGCACAGGTGCTTTCGGCCGGCATCGGCGGCGCCGACTGGCTGCATGTCGACGACACCGGTGCCCGGCACCGCAACCGGAACGGCTACTGCACGGTGATCGGCAATGACCGCTTCACCGGCTTTGCGACCGGGCAGTCCAAGAGCCGCCTGAACTTCCTGCAGATCCTCGGCTGCGGCGACAGCGACCATGTCCTCAACGGGGCGGCCTTCGAATACATGCGCAACTGCCGGTTGCCGAAAATCACGGTGGAGCTGCTGCGCCACGGCGGCCGACAGCGCTTCGACTGCGAGACCGAATGGCAGGCACATCTGGACCGGCTGGGCATCGGCGCCCGCAAGGCGGTGATCGCCACCGAAGGCGCACTGTGGGGCGCTCTGAGCGAATCATCGACACTGGCCGACACCGTCATCCTCAGCGACGATGCCGGTCAGTTCAACATCGGCGAGCATGCGCTTTGCTGGGTGCATGCCGAACGGCTGCTGCAGAAACTCATCGCCTCGGGACCCGGACACCGGGATGCCGTCGAATCCAAGCGCGATGCAATCTGGACACTCTACCGACAGCTCCTCGATTACCGAACCGAACCGGACCCGAACACCGCCATGGCCCTGTCCCGGCGATTCGATGACATCTTCAATGACACCACCTGCCACCACATGCTCAACCAGCTGCTGAAACGGCTCGCGGACAACAAGCAGGAACTGCTCAGGGTGCTCGACCGTCCGACAACGCCGCTGCACAACAATCTGGCGGAAAATGACATCCGGGCACAGGTGACCCGGCGCAGGATCTCCGCCGGCACCCGCAGCGATGCCGGACGCGACGCACGCGATGCCTGCCTCGCACTGCTCAAGACCTGCCACAAGCTGAACATCAGCTTCTGGGACTACCTCGGCTGCCGCTTCAGGGTGCCGGATGCACCTGCCATACCACCCCTCGCCACGCTCGTCAGCCAACGGGAATAAACCGCCCGACAGTCACCGGACATCGCCGCCGGCGCGACCGGATGTAATACAATCACCGGCAATCGACCGATCAGGAAAACACAATCACCGGCAAGGGAAAAGTGGACAATACCAAGATATTGCCCCTCTTACTGATATAGACAGGGAATTTCCCGGGATCATCAGACAGTTACAATCAATGAGGGATTACAGTCAGCAGAAAGGTCAGATGCTACCGGTGACACTTAATGAGGACATGCTTGGCAGCATCATAACAGGCATGGTATCGATTTTGGTGAGAAGTCCGAGACATGTAAAGATTGGCAGCCGGCAACTCAAGAATTTGGCCGATATGAGTGAAAGTCCTGGCATTGCCCTGCCCGAACAGTTGGATAGAAACAGTCGGATCAATTCATTGGGTTCCTTTATGAGGATTGCTGATTGTATGAAATCAGGGAGAAAAATAGTTGTCCTGTATGCCCCTAGAGATACGGAATTCATTTTTGGAGATGGTTTCTATCACAAGAATACAGGTCGTGGTTTGGGATATGAAAAGAGAATTCTCATGCCGTTGACGCCCGAGATCGCGTTGCTGTGTGTATCGGGCGCGAAATATCGCTATGTGCGGGAAATAGGAGATGACAGAAAAGAGCCGGATACTTTCACATATCATCTTGATGTTAAAGATACAGTTAACTTGAATTGCATGCTGCAATTGTATGCGGGCAAGGAACTGTTCTTTCGTTCATCAAGCTATTTTTCCGAGGATTTTGTCTGCAAACCATTTTTTAGCGAAAAAAAATTATATTTCGAATATAGCGATGACAAAGATGATCGGGTGAATGATCTTGTTTATCAGATTCCGGGGATAGTGAAGCCGAAAACTGATCGAGGAAGAATATTGAATTTTTGACGAGAACTGTTACCAATAAACCTGCTTATCATCACTCTGTCTGCTTGGACAGAAGGCTTTCAAATAGCAGAAAAAACACTTCGCAATGCTCAAGTTTGAAACTGAATTTAAATTTGTTTTCCAGAATTGTCAAAATGACTGAAGTCAAGTTGCCTTGCTACTGAATTGATGGAAATAGTCTTAGTGAGATATGCCAATCAGATTGAATCAATATTCTTTTTTGTGAATAGTCGTGCCCTATAGTCTTTTTTCAATCTCCAGCTATTCCATATATCTCGGGCAGCACGTCGAAGCCGACTGTGTTTGCAATTTGCCTTTGGCGATTATCCAATGTAAGGAATGACATTTTGACCGCTAAAATTCTTTCTGCGTATATCGCTGTCGCAACATGGTACAAATCCGCACCGCGCAAATAGCCAGCTGCCAGCACACTGTTCAATTCCTGAGTTAGCGGGCGGGCTGGGATAATCCAGCTGATTTTGTTCAGACGGAAGTCTGAGGGCACACGTTTTTCTCGCATGCAAACTGACCGATATTCGGCTTCCAGCAAAATTGAAGATACAAGCCGTTCAAACCTTCCGAGTTCTTTTTCGTATACATCAGAATTTGGTTGACATGTTTCAATAGCAATCAGAACAGAAGTGTCGATGTAAGCAGTGCTCATCTGTCGGCGAGAAACCTTTCAAGTGCCCCAGGAGCAGGTTCTCCGACTGTAATTCGCGTGTCAGGATCTTTCGCATTTACCCATATCCCTTGTTTTTCGAGTTCAAGCAATCGCTCTTCCAACGAGTTGATTGAAGAAGTCCTCTGCGTATTTTGAATTGAATACTCTGAGCTGTACTCAAGTGACGATCGCAGAATCAGGCGTGCTTCCTCCTCCATCGAATGACCATTTGCCGCAGCTCGAATTCTAAGTTTCGTTTTTACTGCATCTTCAAGTTTTCGAATTGTAATACTTGCCACCTTTTACCTCCTAGGAAATGAATACGTTGCAATCACTCGCAAATAATTCTAATGTTCTTTATCGAGGATTTCAACAATTATCTTTGAAAGTTTGAGAACTATTGAAGAATAATGTTTTATATAATAGACATTGATTTTTTTTATGTATATTTTATTAGACATTGCATGAAGTCACAGACAAATAGCACTCTCCCGCGCAAAGCCCGTCAGGCTCTTGTAAAACTTGGTCAGGATATTTCTGTCGCACGCAAAAAACGTCGAATCTCAACTGTTTCTATGGCCGAACGCGCTTTCGTCAGTCGCAGCACCTATACCAAGATTGAGAAGGGTGATCCGACTGTTTCTTTCGGTGCCTATGCAACAGTGCTGGCAATCCTGGGCATGGCGGATGGCATCGGGCAATTGGCCGACCGTAGTCAGGATACAGTCGGGCTGGATATTGAAGAAGAACGGTTGCCGAAGAGAATCATGCCTTCCAGACGCAGACGGAAGCGACAATGAGCGAGACGATTGAGGTACATGTTGACCACGACGGGCAAACGCGTCTGGTGGGTCGTTTTCGCTATATCACCAAAGCACGAAGGTCAAGTTCGGTTTTCGAGTATGACGACGCTTGGCTGAATTACAACAACGCATTTGCTCTTGATCCGGCTAACCTGCCGCTCGGGGTCAATCCAGCTTATATAAGCTCGGACAAGTCAGTTCTGCCAGGAGCGCTGGGTGATACTGCACCTGAACGTTGGGGGCGTCAGCTCGTCCGCCGTGCCTTTCGGAAATCCGGGGAAAATCGCACCCTCACGGAAATCGACTATTTGCTGGGAAGCAATGATCAAACCCGGATTGGCGCGCTCAGATACAGGCGTGAGGGCGAGTCCGATTTTGATCACAACATTGGCCGCTACCTGGTGCCACCGCTGATTCGACTCCCGGATCTCCTCAACGCAGCCGACGCTGTGCAAAGAGAAACGGAGACATCGGAAGATTTGAAACTTCTCTTGAATGAAGGCTCACCGCTTGGCGGCGCACGGCCGAAATCAGCCATCGTCGACAAGGACGGAATACTTGCCATCGCAAAGTTTCCGAGTCCGGATGATGACCGTAGCATTCCACACGGCGAAGTCCTCGCTCTCGCTCTGGCCAATCGAGCTGGGCTGAACAGTGTCTCCGCTCGCCTGGAGATGGCTGCTGGACGACCGGTTGCGCTGATTCGACGCTTTGACCGCGACGGTGACCGACGCATTCCGTTCCTGTCAGCGATGAGCCTGTTGGGTCAATCTGAGTTTGATGAGGCGACCTATACTGACATTGCAGAGTGTATACGTATGTATTCAAGTGAACCGACTGTAGATCTTCACGAGCTCTGGAGGAGAATTGTGTTCAGTGTAATGATCGGCAATCTCGACGATCATTTGCGCAATCACGGATTTCTATATGACGGCGACGATAAGTGGCGACTGTCGCCCGCCTACGATCTAAATCCTGTACCACTTGAAGAAAAAGTCCGCGAACTGACCACCTGGATCAGTGAGGAAGGCCCGGAAGCCAATATTGACCAGGCCTACCGAGCTGCCCCATATTTTGCGCTGAAAAACGAGGACGCAACCCGTATTGTTGACACAGTCGCCGCAGGCATCAGCGGTTGGCGAGACATTGCCCACAAACTCGGTATGAGTGCCGCAGATGTAAAGGTCTATGCGACTGCGATTACCATCTCATAAATTCGGTTTGCAGAAAAGGTCCGTCGTAGAGCATCATTATTTTTGTCACTTTCTGAAAGGTAGTGAAAACAGCGAAAGTGTTTAGTGGTCGCCAAATTAAAAGTTTTTCATTTCTCGAATATCGAATTTGACAGTTTGGATTGACGGATGATTGACATGCGACGTACCACGACGTATTTTCCTGTGACCGGGTGTTGGTATGGTAATTGTTCCACTGTTGTTAGTCTTTTGCATTACGATGTGGCCACCCCGCCGCGTCACCTCCACAAATCCGTGTAGTGTCAGAATCTGACAAACGTCTCGGTCTGAAAATTCAACTATGTTCAGCCAATAGCGACTTCTATATCCGTAATGTACATCTCCCCGATTAGACGTTGAACGATTTCACCGGCGGAAGCTGACTCCAAAAATTGTTACTGCTTCAATAATATTATCATGCGCTTCCGCAACGGTTGAACCTTGGTTAGCAACATCCACTTCTGGACATAAAGCAAAATATCTATCACCTTCGCGTTCGACAATTGCAGTAAATCGTCTTTTCATGATGTTTGTCCGAAAAATTACGATTTTCCTGGCTGTTAGTTCGGCGCGTTAATCAAATTCAGTAAATCCTTCTGCCCATCTCCAGAAATTTACCTCATAACCATCAACAGCGGACGACTTTCGTACGTGGATGCCTTCAATCACCTCTTCCAATATTTCTCTGAGGTTATCCATGGCTTCCGTTATACCGCACAGTGCTGTTTCACAGTCCTGATGCATCGGTAAGTAGGTTAAGTCAATGTCAACAGACAACCTGGGCGGATCACTGTAGAAGAGGTTGATCGCGGTACCTCCTTTGAGCGCAAACTCCTCCAAGCGAGCAATGTACGAAAGGATTCTCAGTAACAGATTGAACTGTCTTCGATAGATTCCCGAATTCATAGTAGTGTAAGTTCCATCGGTACACTTATGCGGAATTCCGAGATATAGACACCGCTTGGCGCAATTGATCTGTCACCTGAGCCCAGATCAGCTTTCTTCGTATCAATGTAAGGGAACCAATTGTGATTGGCTTTCTTTGCCATATACAAAAAAAGACGCTTCACCTTGATTGATCGACATTCTTCGAGAAGCGTTTGTATGACTTTTGGCCTGCAATTGACAAGGGTCTCCAATATCTGGTATGCCTCCAGAAGATCCTGATTCCTTGGTGAAAGATACAAACATTCAAATATAGCCCTTTCAGGTTCGGATACCTCAAGGTTGAATGGCGAGCCGAATTCGTAGAACTCAGTCGATGGTGCCTGTCTTACTGCAAGCCCTTGTGGCAGAAATCCAGTACTGACATGGTTGATCTTCACACCCCAGTCATAGTTCAAGAACCATGTCGGAAGCTTCACGTTGAGTGGTGGAAAAAGATCGACTCTTTGCACTCCAAATCTAATATTCTGACTTGACCCGAAAACTGCCAATGCTGTCAATGCGCCGGGATGCAGCATCTTTCCTGCCTGGTTTTGAAGAGCGTGAACCGCTCCTTCCCACCCGATTTTCTCATTTGGCCTGCAGTATGCACCCCGTCCGACAGACTCCAGCCATCCAGCCCTGCGATAGTACTTTTGCAGGTCATGGGAAATGCCTTGCGACTCCAGCCATGAAGAAAGACAGACTGTCCCCGGTGTATGCCGGTCTAGCAGGTGCTTTAACTTTTTTCGAGTTCTTTGATCTTTGCCAGCCATGGTGACTAAGGACGATTTTATTGAACAACTGTTATTTATATTTTTGTAATGGTAATCATATTACCTTTATTGAATAGTATTTAATGTTTTCTGTTTACAGTCAAAAATTGTCGTACGCACACCATTCGTCAAGAAAAAAGCAAAGGGTCTTAAGAACCTAATCTCAAGACCCTGCGGCCCGCCGATCAAACGACGGGGGTAGTAAGCAGAATTATAGAAAATTCAAATCAAATTCAATCAAAATTTTCCGATGGATTTGAAGCAATGCACTCCAAACTTCGCTTCCAAGCAGTTCCTTGTGAGGATTCGGTTTTCATGATAAATCTGGAAATCTGACTTCCCAAGTTCGCCGTATACAACGTAATTGAACCGGGACAATACACGCTAACGTTCTTGTGTAATTACACCTGTTGACAGACAAATTGATCGGCTCAGCAACAACCCTTTGATCCAATTTGTATCAAAATAACTTTGTCTCGAGATTTTTCGAACCGAATTTTGCCTGAATTTGAAAAATTGCGATCCAAAAACAGGAAAAAGACCGCGTGGGAGTCCCGGCGCATCAAATCTCACTTGTCATTGCTCGCTGTATAATCGCACTATGAAATTCTTTAATACTGCAGGTCCTATCAGGACGAATGAAAACTACTTCATACCTCCGCTGGAGCGTCTTGATCATTCGGAAGTTCTACAGTTTATTGAACAAAACCGCTATTTCGTCCTACATGCACCGCGTCAGACCGGCAAGACCTCCGCGTTAATTGCCCTCCGGGACGAGCTGAACTCGACTGGGCGTTACCGTGCCGCCTACGTCAATGTCGAGGCAGCTCAGGTTGCACGGGAAAACGTCCGTTCGGGGATGCAAGCGATCCTCTCTATCCTAGGTGAGCAATCTGAAAAAAATCTGAATGACTCATTTGTCCGCGATAACTGGCAGGGAATTCTGGAGTCATCTGGAGAGCTTGGGGCACTTCATGTACTACTGAGTCGCTGGTCGGAGTCGGATGTGCGTCCGTTGATTCTAATGGTTGATGAAATAGACGCATTGTCCGGTGACATGCTGATATCGGTGCTACGCCAGCTACGGGGCGGCTATCTTGAGCGACCGGAAGGCTTTCCGCAGAGCGTGATACTTTGCGGCGTGCGCGATGTGCGCGACTATCGGATCCGCTCAAGCAGAGACAATGCAATTATCACTGGAGGAAGCGCTTTCAACATCAAGGCAGAGTCACTCCGGCTGGGGGATTTCGATGAAACGCAGACAAAGTCCCTGCTCCTGCAGCATACAGATGAGACCGGTCAGCGATGGAGTGAGGATGCATTGGATGAGATTTGGGACTCTACTCGTGGTCAGCCATGGCTGGTCAATGCCTTGGCGAATGAAGCCTGCAAAGCGAAAAAGGATCGAAGCCAGCAGATCGGGCATGATGATGTCGTTAGGTCGAAAGAGGTACTGATTTTGCGCCGCGACACGCATCTGGACCAGCTGGCTGACAAGCTACGCGAAGAGCGCGTTAAGCGTGTAATCGAGCCGATTGTGAGCGGCGAGTCGGAAGCGTCATCTTTTCGAGCCGACGATGTCCAGTATGTGCGAGATCTAGGGCTGATTCGCAGTAGACCGCCGATAGAGATCGCAAACGCGATCTACCGCGAGATCATCCCGCGAGAGCTGATCACCTCAGCGGACGAGATAATTCCCTACGAAACTGCGTGGTTTGTTGAAGACGGCAAACTCGTGATGGATAAACTGCTGGAATCGTTCCAGGAGTTTTTCCGCGAGCACTCCGAGCACTGGGTACAGCGATTCGATTACTTGGAGGCGGGTCCACCGCTGCTGTTGCAGGCATTCCTGCAACGTATCATCAACGCTGGCGGGTGGATAGAAAGAGAGTATGGAGTGGGGAGAAAGCGCACCGATCTTCTGGTTGTGTGGCAAGCGGGAGAGATTCGGCAGAAAACCGTGATCGAGTGCAAGCTACGGCGAAACGGGTTGGAACGCGTCATTGCTGACGGGTTGGTTCAGATTGGCGAGTATATGGACCGTTGCGGAACCGATGAGGGACATCTGGTGGTATTTGATCGATCGGATACGCGCACCTGGAAGCAGAAAGTGTTCAGACGAGAGGCAACGTCTGGAGACAGATCTGTAACAGTCTGGGGAATGTAGAATCGGTGTCTTTTCTCTTCAAGCTGAAGCTTTTACATTTTCCAATCGCTCGTATCCAGCTGTACATTCGTGCAGAAAACATTCGTTGCAGAGTTTCTTTCTCCTTCTCACTTGCTTAATGGCAGCAAAACAAGCGACGGTGTTTTTGCGACCGCTAAGCGGAAATGGTCGTTCGACAATGATGGTTTATTCGGTCACAAATTAGGAAAATAAATTCATGGAACAGAAATTCGAATACCAGAACATAAGCCCTCGGCTTGAAGAAATCCTTGGTTCCATGGATCGGCCGGGTGATTTCTGCACAGAGGGCAGGGTTTCCGAACCTATGCCAAGGCTGGAAGTTGAGAATGTTGGAATCTTATCGTTTCCGGTACCGAAAACTCAGATTGAAGAACTGATTCAGACAGCAGATCCGGCTCCCTATGGAAAAGGTTCCCAGACTCTAGTCGATGCCTCGGTACGAAACTGCTGGGAGATCAATGCCGACAGACTCGTGTTGGGAGGACAATCCTGGGACAAAACAATCCAACACTTACAACATTTGGCAGCAAATGGTCTAGGTTGCCCACAGGAGCGACTTAGTGCCCAGCTCTACAAACTGCTGATCTATCCTACCGGAGGATTTTTTGTTCCGCATAGAGACACGGAAAAATCTGAAGGCATGATTGCGACAATGACGATCTCTCTACCCGTAGAAGGCACAGGAGGCGAGCTCGTCGTGCGACACAAAAACAGAAGCATGACCATCGAAATGAATGTCGACGACCCGTCCGAAATGGCCTATGCGGCATTCTACGCAGACTGCCAGCACGAAATCAAGAAGATACGTTCAGGTCATCGGATTGCTCTTGTCTACAATCTATGTCTGGAACAAGGCGATGTGGACAAATTCAGTACCGCTCCAGACTATACAGCGCAATCGGATGAAATTATTGAACAACTTCATATATGGAACAATAAAGAGAATGCAGCGAAAAAGCTCATTTGGATTCTCGACCACGAATACAGCGAAGCGGGACTGTCTTTCAACACTCTAAAGGGTCGCGACAACACAGTGGCCAAGGTCCTTAAGTTGGCATGCGAAAAAACTGATTGTGAACTCTATGCTTCAATCGTACATATATCCGAATCGTTCAATGCTTGGCCTTCAGGCTATAGATACCGTTACGGAAGTGGTGATTTAAATGATTATGAAATCGATGAACTGCTTGAATCAGAAATCTGGATGACCAGCTGGGTGTCTCCGAAGGGAAGCAATCCAAATTTCGGGAATCTATCAATTGGCAAGAATGAACTGATGCCTACAGGTATTCTTGATGATCCGGTTCCAGATAAAGAACGAATTGACGAAGCAACCGGAAATGAAGGAGCAACGCTGGTACGCACCTATTATTTGGCCGCCCTAGTTTTGTTTAGACGAGAAGGAATTTTAGATGAACTCGTCAGACGCGGTGCAGGCCCCGGGGTTGCCTGGATTGCCGAAGAATTGTTACGCAATGATGAAATCGTCGATGACCGTACGGTGAAATCGGCCGAAAAACTCATCGATATTTGGCCTCCGGTCTATTACTACTACAGTCGTGTCGAAAGCGTCTCGGAAATGCTGAATTTGCTGCTCAAATTGAATAGTCAGCGGACTTCCCTGAGGTTTCTGCGGAAGATAGCCATTCAACACTACAAAGGATCCATCAACCACAATCTCGCAGAAATTCTGTCCACACTTGAGCCGACATACACTGAAGATATTCTGCTCTCGCTGATTCACGAAAAGGTCTCCGAATTTCCGGAGAGTCTTCTTCAATTGCTGATGCTACTGTACCGTAAATGTGAGTATCCCGTCAGCAGAAGACGGGAAATATTCGCAACATGTGCCACGGAGATTCTCCAATTGCTCCCCGAAACAATGTCTCAGATGACGAAAGAACCACATCACTCAGAACGCTACCATGCGCCCAAACAATCCAATTTTCATAAGGACGCAATAAAAGACTTGGTCATGCTGTTTTGGTACGCGGATGCGATAGAGTCTGTGACTTCAGTGGCCGAAATCTTCGACAATTTCCCAACGGTGGCCTCAACTGACCGGCAAGTACCAAAAGCACTCGCTGAATTGTGTAAAAACAGCGATATATTTAATTCTGACGCATTTATATCGCTATGGCGTGTGTCAGCTAGCCACCTTGTTGATCGTAGCGGTTATCCTCCGAAACCACCAAATGATTGGACGATTCAATGTGATATTTCCTGTTCTTGCCCGCGATGCAATCAACTTCGCAAGTTCTGTGCGAATCCTGAACAAAGTGTTGCACGGTTTCCATTAAGAAAAGATTTACGCGCCCATCTACACCAACAAATTGACATTAATCGGCTCGATATTTTCCATGAGACGGAAAGAAAGGGAAGCCCTTACACTCTTGTCTTGACCAAAAACAGAGCAACTTACAAGCGTAGGCTGAAAAAGTATTCAAAGGATATCAAATACATGAAATCCTTGATTGAACTGATGGCTGGTGCCAAAACAAGAGCCCGGGTCGAGGGGCAATTCACGAAAATACAGATTGCCGTTGAAAATTCCAAGCATCTGGATTAGATGTGAGATGACGACTGTCAATTGTGATTCGGTTCAAATGAATGTCAAACAGATCACGCGGGCGTTGTATCCTTAAGACTTCATATATTTTCCCGTCATACAATTCGCCCCAAGAATTCACAATGGCAGATGCAGTGTAGAAATTGCAATCCAAATTTAGAAGAAAGATAGCGTGGAATTCCCCTGCGCATCAAATCCCTCTTGCCATTGCCGACTGTATAATCTCACTATGAAGTTCTTCAATACCGCAGGTCCAATCAGGATGGGTGAGCACTACATCGTGCCCCCGCTGGAGCGTCTTGACCGATCAGAAGTATTGCAGCTGATTGAACGAAAGCGCTATTTCGTCCTGCATGCGCCGCGTCAGACCGGCAAGACTTCCACGCTAGTCGCGCTGAGGGACGAGCTGAACTCGACCGGACGCTATCGTGCCGTCTACATCAATGTCGAGTCCGCTCAGGTCGCGCGCGACGATATCAAAGCAGGCATGCGGGCTATACTCACAATACTCAGTCGGGAAGCGGAAGATGGACTGAACGATCCGTTTGTACGCGACACATGGCAGGATGTTCTCAACTCGGCTGGAGCGCTAGAAGTGCTAGGCGAGACATTGAGACGCTGGTCGGCGGCGGATGCGCATCCATTGATTTTGATGGTTGATGAAATCGACGCTCTGTCCGGAGATGTTCTGATCTCGGTGCTACGTCAGCTACGGGCCGGTTATCTGCATCGCCCTAAGAACTTTCCACAGAGCATCATACTTTGCGGGGTGCGCGATGTGCGAGACTATCGGATCCGCTCAAGCAGGGAAGATCAAATCATTACCGGGGGCAGTGCGTTCAATATCAAGGCGAAGTCGCTGCGGCTGGGGGATTTCGACGAGTTTGAAACAAAGTCACTGCTTCTGCAACATACAGGTGAAACCGGACAGGGGTGGAGCGAAGACGCACTACAGGAGCTATGGGATTCCACTTGTGGCCAGCCTTGGCTGGTCAATGCCTTGGCGAATGAAGTGTGCGAAGCGGTGAAAGACCGAAACCGGCAAATCGGGATAGACGACATCATTGAGTCAAGGGAGACACTTATTTTGCGTCGCGACACGCATCTGGACCAGCTGGCCGATAAGCTTCGCGAACCGCGGGTGAAGCGGGTGATCGAGCCGATCGTGACCGGTGAGTCGGAAGGGTCATCTTTTGAGTCTGATGATGTGCAGTATGTGCGCGATCTCGGGTTGATCCGTAGTAAACCACCGATTCAGATCGCAAACCCGATCTACCGTGAGATCATTCCGCGGGAGCTGATCACTTCGGCAGACGAATTCATCCCTTACGAGACAGCGTGGTTTGTGGAGGATGGCCGGCTGAAGATGGACCGGCTGATGGAATCGTTTCAAGAATTCTTTCGCGAGCATTCCGAGCACTGGGTGCAGCGATTCGATTACAGGGAAGCGGGGCCGCAACTGCTTTTGCAGGCGTTTCTGCAACGTATTGTGAACGCAGGCGGAAGAATCGAAAGAGAATTCGGCATGGGGCGAAAGCGCATCGATCTTCTGGTGGTTTGGCAAAATGGGAAAGTTCGGCAAAAAACGGTGATTGAGTGCAAGTTGCGTCGAAACGGACTGGACAGCATTGTTGCCAAAGGCTTAGCGCAGACACGCGACTACATGGATCGTTGTGGGAGCGAAGAGGGTCATCTGGTGATATTCGACCGGTCGGAGAAGCGTTCCTGGGAAGAAAAGGTATTCAGGCGGGATGAGATGACAGGTGGCAAACAGGTGACGATCTGGGGGATGTAGAATCGGTGTTTATTCACTTCAACAGAAACGTGTACAGATTCAGTACCATTGAGTGTTGAGATCGTCTACTGTCATATATGAAAGAAGATTTGCAGTCATGTTTATGAGAGCAGTTCATCCGGGTATCGTTCTCAAAGGCGAGCTCGATGAATTGGGAATTACTCCGACAGAATTTGCTCGACAGATCGCCGTACCTTCGGACCGTGTTTCCCAAATCATCGCGAGTAAGCGTTCTATAACTGGAGATTCAGCTCTACGCTTTGGCTACTGGTTCGGTACTGGTCCAGAGTTTTGGCTTAATTTGCATGCGCAGTTTGAAGTGGCTACCACAAAATAGGAGATCGGCGAATCGATTCAACAACTTCCCACTAAAGATTCCCTGCTACCAAGTTAGAATCCAAGTACGTGTTTCAGTTGAAAACAGAAGATGATCGCCTATCCTGATTACAGCAATAACGAGTCAATTGACTGAACGACGCTGTACATTCCTTGAATACCGTTTTATGAAAGAATCAGAATTTCCAGAACAATATACTTATTCGCGGCTTCAGTGGGGTTGTGCCGATTGCGTCGATTAGGATGCTTGTATCGACTATACGCATTAGCCAGTCTACACCAATCGCTCTACATATTACATCTTTGGCTATCTTACCTGAGTTTCAGGAATCTGGGTTGTTTCGGGCTAGCTTGTCTGCTGAAGTGAATTCAGGAGATGAAGAACGAATGTTCTCGACAGCATCCGTAAGCTTTCTATTACGATTTTCGGTTTTGGTGTTCTTACCGACTTTTCCACTCAGTTCCATCTATTTTTCCTTGATAATCAACTAGTCATGGATATTTAATTAAAATCAGATGATTATCTGGAATGAAGTTTTGCCAAAACTTTTGATTAGAAGAAATTACAGACCATTTTATAGAAGTGTAAAATTCGAGTCAGCAAATGCCAATTACCAATAGTTCTTACTCGGGGAGTTGCTGAACGTGTTGACCAAATTGACAATCCGGAACTTCAAGCGTTTTGAAAACGTGACGATAGATCTGTCTGACCCCGTAGTCTTCATCGGTCCTAACAATTCCGGAAAGACGTCTGCTATGCAAGCACTGGCTTTGTGGGAGATTGGAATCAAGCGATGGAACGAGAAACATCCAGGCAAAACCAAAATTCCCGCAAAGCAACAGGGTGTTGCGATCAATCGTCGGGATTTGTTTGCTATTCCGAACCCGAGTGCCAGTCTTTTGTGGCGAAACTGTAGAACACGAAACATTTTCAGAGAAAGCGGGCGGCAACAGACTAACAATGTCCGAATTGAAATTATTGTTGAAGGTGTAACCAAAGGCAGAAAATGGGAAAGTGGTTTGGAGTTTGATTATGCCAATTCGGAATCTTTTTACTGTCGCCCTCTTCGAACAACCGAGCACGATGTTCAAGAGCGCATGCCAGTCCCTGAAGAAGCGAAATTTGTGAACATCGCGTTTCTTCCCCCATTGTCCGGATTAGCAGCTAATGAAACAAAACTTGAATTAGGTGCTGTAAATGTACGAATTGGCGAGGGGCGCACAGCTGACGTTTTGCGTAATCTGTGTTGGCAAATATCGGACGAGAGCAATGAGCAATGGGCAGATCTCGCGCTTGAAATAAAAAAACTATTTGGGGTAGACCTTGATATTCCAAAGTACACCCGCGAGCGCGGTGAGATTACGATGAGTTACCGGGAGAGTGGTTGCGAATTTGATCTATCCTCGAGCGGTCGCGGACTGCAGCAGACATTGTTATTGCTGGCATATATGCGAGTCAATCACGGAGCGGTCATCCTATTGGACGAACCAGATGCCCATCTTGAAATTCTCCGCCAACGGCGGATTTACAGGCTACTCTGTGAAAAGGCATCAGAACTGGGTGCTCAGGTTATCGCTGCCAGTCATTCCGAGGTGATTCTGAACGAAGCGGCAGATAAAGACCTGGTTATCGCCTTTGTCGGTGAACCGCACACGATTGGAGCCAGTAGACACAGTCAACTTCGCAAGGCGTTAGCTGAAATTAGCTGGGACGATTACTATCAGGCGGAGCAGATGGGATGGGTTCTTTATCTTGAGGGTTCAACCGATCTAGCAATCTTGCAGGCTTTTGCAAAAAGATTTCGGAATGAAAATGCCATGACTGTGTTGGAACAACCCTTCGTGCATTACATCAGAAACGAACCTAGTGTGGCAGCGCGACATTTTTTTGGACTCAGAGAAGCATTTCCCAATCTGAAAGGTGTGGCACTGTTTGATCGATTGGATAAAACCAGCGACGAAAATCCGCATTTGAATTATTTATTTTGGAAGAAACGTGAGATTGAAAACTATCTGTGTACTTTCAGTGCACTGAAAGGATTTGTAGAAGATTCTGTAAACGAGGATTGGTCAGGTCTGCCAATATTTGAAGACAATCTCCGACAGGGTCAACTGCAAGAATGCATCAAGGTACTTGATGAATCCATTGCAAAAGTATCTGAGGCTTTGGAAGTTATGGGGAGTCCGCCTGCCTGGGGTGATGATATAAAAGCGAGTGATGACTTTCTGGTGCCTTTATTTCGAGCCTACTACAATGCACTGGAATTGCCGAATCTCATGGCAAAGTCAAATTTTCACAAATTGGTTGAATTCATTCCGGAGAATGAGCTTGATCGGGAAGTCGATGAAAAACTGGATGCAATCGCATCAGTCGCGGAAACCGGTTTAGTACACTAATTTCTACTCGAATTTTCGAAATTCAGAGTTCAATCACTCTGTTCGATCAAAAATTTTGGATTCATGGTGACAGTTGCGTATTTTCGACGAATTTTCAGTGGAGCAGCCCACTTGACGGCTTACCCGCGCGACTTAACCCCGTTCGGCAATGAAATTCCTGTCCATCATCTGCGCCAGGCCATCGACTGAACCTTGGGACAGACAAACCGCGAGCAGTTCAGCCCGACTCAGATAGTGCGGCTCATATACACGTTGTTCGTTCACCGCACGAAACACTTCATGAAAAGTGTGCTACCAGGTTCTCTGCCCTCACCCTATACAAATGATTCGCAACTTGCTGCAGTGACTTTACGTTATCCATCATGCGAGATGAGAATACAAAGCGATCAATTTCCATCGGACTTTTTCTCTAACTATTGATTGGTTTTTCGTCTTACCCGTTGTGGGCAAGAAAAGGGGATTACAGATAGTGGTTCAGTTGATGACAGTCCATCGTCAACTGAGCAAAAAATCAAGATACCAAATCACTCATAGATTGTCTTGTTGAACGATGAAGTACAATTTTCCCGTGGGATATCAGCTCCACGGCTTCACGGGCTGTGACAACTGGAATCCCCTGAACTTCCTCAAACGCAAGCGTGCGTATCCTATCACCTGAAACGATCAGATCAACCTTTCCATCTCTAGTTGCAGCAAAATATGATTATCATTCGGGTCTGAGGATAGGTCTACCACCTGATAGTCGACCAACATACGAGCATAGGTGTAAATATTCTCGACGATTTTCTCAGCCTCTTCGGCGTTCACATATTACTTCAATCTGATCGTTCAACCACGCTTGACATAGGATGTCGGGGGAGTCATCTTAATCAAAACGCTGATAAGAAAATTGGTGTCAAGAACGACCCTCACGAACAGCGTCAACCTCCTCGTCAATCAGTTCAAGAATTTCCCTCTGATCATAGGTGGCATTCCTATCTTTTACTTTGGAAATGGTGAATTCCATCATGTGACGACGGACGGCATTATTTACAAATTCGGATAGGTCACCCATATTTTTCCCGTTTTGGCTCAGAAAGGTACGAACCGCCCGGTCAGTTTTGTCAGGTATGTCTAATTTCCATCGAGTCATGAGTCAGTTGATTGTGAGTTGGTGAATCATGGATTTCTCTCCTTATACCATGGATGATGTCCTTTTGAGTAGAATCTGTAAAAAACCCAAATCATAGGACAACAACCTGTTTTTCCTCCGGAAACTGGGGAGTTTAAACCGTTGAAAGTGGGAACTTAAGTCGGTGGTGACACTTACCCCTGATCAGACAGAAAGCTTTAAGGGTTTCACGATTGGAAGTAACCATCACGTCAAAGGGTGTAATACAGTTTGATGCGGATCAGCCTCTCAGCCCTTTCAAAGCATGCGGTGTCTTCAATAGATCATCTCCGGGCCACGACATTCCGCAAGCGTCGCCAGACAGGAATGTCTCCGTCAGCCCCGGATACGGGCAACACCCGGGCAGGCTCGGCGTGCAGTTCCAAAAGATTGCGCTCCTCACTGCCGAACACCATGGCAATCAGGTGAACCCCGTCGTCCTGGATGAGATACTGATCCCCGTAGCCACGGTCACGCATCTGTCGCATCGCTGCATCAAGTGCCTTCCCGATCTCATGTTCGCCCTTGCCCGCCACCACCTTCGCCTCGATCACATACACCTCGCCGGCATGCCTGACCACCAGGTCCGCCTGACCCCGGCTAGACGAAACCTCCGGCCGGGCATCCGCACCAACCGCCTGCAAGTGCGTCAGCAACACGTTCAGATAGTGACCCTCCATTTCGGCATTGCTGTTGTTGCGATACCAGTCGTGCGCCAGGGCCGCGTACACCGACCTCAGCCGCTCGGACAGTCCGTCGAAATTCTTCGACGCCAAAAAGTCCAACACTGCAAAACTGTCTTTCGATACATCCTCCGACTCGCGACCCGTATAAGCCAGAAGGCCCGCGTTGAATTTCGTACTCACCTCAAGGTTTGGATACTCCAGAGTGTAGAACGTGTCCGGGCCGACACGCCGCTGTTCTCCAACCGTCAGATAGCCCGACTGGAACATCAGCGCACGAAGATCGATGTCCCCGACATCGAACTGGATCAGCTGTTCTCTTTTGATCGTTCCACCGTCAAAGTCCATCAGCGGAAAATTCCGCTCCCTGACCACCCGGTACAGATAGGAAGGCTTTCCGCTTTCAAACCAATATGAATCAAACTGCCGTCTCTTCAAGAGAAACAGGATGTCCCAGGGATTGTAGAGCCGATGCCCACCCAGCCAGCTGTAGCCGTTGTACCAGCGGCGAATCTCCTCCCGGTCCAATCCCTCAAGTTCCGGCGCGAACACCGTGTCAAGCTCGTCATCGGTGAATCCGCAGATCGACGCATAGCGTGGGTCCAGCGAGATGTCCTCAAGGTTGTTCAACCCGGAAAACAGGCTGACCTTCGAGAACATCGTGATGCCGGTGACAAACACGAACCTGACATGTCGGGCACAGCCCTTGATGATGCCGTAAAACCCCCGGAGATAGTCCCGGTTCGCTCTCGCCACCTCAGGATTGTCCAGCACATCCAGAATCGGCTTGTCATACTCATCGACCAGCACCACCACCTGCTGTCCGGTGCTCCGATGCAACAGGCGTATCAGCTCTTTCAGACATTGCGAACCCTTGCTGCTAATCTCACCCAGTTCAATACCGGCGTCATCCGCTATCCCTTTCAACTCGCCGCGGATATGCTGATCAAGCTCTTCGGGACTGTTGTACTGATCGTCAAAACTCAGCCGTACGACAGGATGCCGGATCGACCAGTCCCAGCTGTCATGGATCGCAAGCCCTCGGAACAGCTCCTCCTCTCCGGCGAAAAGATCACGCATGGTGTCAACAAACAGACTCTTGCCGAAACGGCGCGGACGGGAAAGGAAGTAATGTCTTGTCAGACCGCCCGCCAACTGATGAATCAATGAAGTCTTGTCAACGTAGTAGCCATTGCCTTCGCGGAGTGTACGGAAACTTTGAATTCCTACCGGAATTTCCTTTCGGGAATCGCTCTGATGTGTCTCACTCATGATTCCATCATATCACTTCTTATGCGTAAGGCTATGAGTATAGTTTCGCACCATCGCATGTGAGAAGAATCGCAGGCCGAACATATCGGGCACTCTGCGAAGCGGCAGAATTCCCGCGTCCTATGAGGCTTCCGAACAGGATGTCCGCGGACCCGGTTATGCTGTTGCCTGACTGCAACACAGCATGGAGCGACTGCAGGACAGAGGATGGGAATACAGACGCTAATTCATACCCTTCTTGATCGGTCCGGTAAACTCCTGATCGTACCCGTATTCTGCCTGGGATTGCCGGACAGATACCACCTTGGCGGCATTGATGTCCGTTCGAGTCGGGACAATTCTCCAGACAATCTTTACTGCTAGAATTGCCAGGCATATTTGCACTCGACCCTGATAAGGGGTGAGTGGTTACTTCGAAACAAGAAATCTGATATGTTTTGACCTGCCCTAACCTGTAAGTTTCAATCTTCCTCACTGTACTATATCATCTTATCTGAAAGACGGCAGGTGCGGCCCTGGTCGTGACACTGGGTTGACAGACTGATATGCGTGGGTTGATTACCACATGACCCTGCTGCGTCACGGAACTGCCTCGGTCTAATGACGTGGATCATCGCCGGCCCCCGGCCGACGAGCCGACATAGATTTGACGAGGGTTTTTCCATAAGGTTCGCACCTGCTGTCGGTTCTCGGTTACTGTTCGGTTGCGGTCGGCAGGCGGTTGAGCTCATGGCAGCCGATGTCCCAGATGAACCCTGCCAGTTCCCGGGCGACTGCACTGACCACGGTCTTCGGGCTCTTGCCCTTGCGGCACATTGTGAGATATTTGCCGCACAGCCGTTTCTGTGCGTCCCAGGCCCGCCTTGTTGCGTATTCGGATGACTCCCTCGCCTTGCGTTGCAGGTGTCGGGTGTTGCGCGGCGGGTGGCGATAGGTCCAGGCGCTTTCGGTGAGGATGCGTCGCACCGCACTGTTGCCGGTCTTGGTGATGGCGCCGGTGCGCCGACGTGAGCCGCTGCTGAACTCGCCGGGCACCAGGCCGAGGAAGGCCATGAACTGGCTGGCGCTCGGGAACCGGCGCAGGTCGCCGATCTCGGCCGCTATGGTAACCGCAGTGAGATGATCAACCCCGCGCAACGCACGCAACGACTGGATCACCGGACTCCAGGCCCACAGCTCGCTCTGGGCGACAATGTCGCGGTCCAGCTCCTCAAGACGCTGTTCGTGTTGCTCGAGTGTGTCCAGGGCGGTGACCAGTGCGATCTGCTGTGCCGGATGCTGGAACTTGCGGTCCCTCATCCAGGCGCGATGCCCCTTGTTCCACTTGGTCTTTGACCACTGATGTCCAAGCCGCAGAAGGAAATGATTGAGCTGCTGGCGCTGTTTTTTGATGCTGACCTTCAGATCAGCCCGCAACCGCACCAGATCTCGCATCGCCTCCTGCTCGGTGTCCGGCACCCACACCGCAGTCAGATAACCCAGCACCGACAGCCGCGCCAGCTCGCGGGCATCGCGACGGTCGGTCTTCACCCGCTCACCCGGCTTTTTCGGAATCAGCGTCGGCGCCACCACCTCGCAGTCCAGCCCCAGATCCCGAAGCTGACGCCAGATCACAAAGCCACAGGCACCCGCCTCGTAGACACAATGCAGCCATCCGCCGAACTCCTCGGACAACGACTCGGTCAGCCTCAACAGCGCAACCGGCCGGTTCGGGATCGAGCCGCGATCCTCGACTGTCATCGAATTCGAATCAAAGTCCCGCCAGGCGATGGCCACCGCCACCGTGTCCTTGTGAACATCCAGCCCGACATGCACCCGTGGCATCCTCTCATCCGGACGCATCCCCGCACCGGTGTGAACTGTATAATCGCTCATGCCTGTTCCTCCTGTTGTCAGTTACACGAAATACGCATATTTTAAATCTGCGTACTCCCGATAATCTGTGGGGAACAGGTCAAAACATAGGGTCTAATCGCTGACGAAGTGCCTCATCATACCGTATATTTTAGGAATCACTAAACTTAAATTTAAATCTGAGAATGGAAAATGTCGAAAATCGCAGTTGTTCGTGCGAACGTGGATGAAGATGTTAAACAACAAGCAATGACCGTGCTCGCAGGTATGGGTCTAACTATGTCCGATGCAGTCAGGATCCTTTTCACCCGCATTGCCGCAGAAAAGCAACTACCGTTCATGCCTCTGGTGCCGAATTCTGAAACTCTCGCCGCCATGGAAGAGTTGGAAAATGACGAGCTGAAGTCTTTTGAGTCAGTTGAAAGGCTGTTTGAAGACTTAAATGCGTAGGATAAAACAGGCTGGAAGGTTCAAACGGGACTAAAAGCGGGTCAGCAAGAGTGGAAAATAGTCTGATTCGCAAACAGAACCTGAAGCGACTATCTCGAACCTGGCAACTGATTGACCGTTTCCCAGGCACTATCTGGATCATCTCTCAAAGGAAATGTGAGAGGCTATCGAGATTGTCATATCAAACCTGATTTGATTTTGATTAATCGCTCATTGAAAATGGAGATTTGCAACTCGCTCGAATTGGCCGGTTTACGCAAATCGCTCTAACGATTCTCGTCTTTGGCTATCTCGTCTGAGAAAAAGGAACTAGCGTTGGTTCGGGCTTGGTCGTATAGAGAGTCGCGGGAAAGATTGTCTGCAGCACTGAATTCAGGAGATAAAGAACGAATGTTTGCGATAGCTTCCATCAGCTTTCTTTCACGATATTCGGCTCTAGACTTCTTACTGTAAATTCCACTCAGTTCCATCTTTTTTTGTCATCGACAGGGTCCTTAAACCGAAGTTCCAGAGCATCAGGCCGGTATGTAACTGATTATAAAAATCTTATCGGTCAAGTGGGTGTTACGCTACTGGGTACACCTTCACCAGCTCCATGGCACGCTTCTGGATCGGTGAGGCTTCACTCGTCAGCGCCACGAGCGGCGCGTCAGGCAGTTGGTTGAACCGACACTGATTGCGACACCGGGTACCCAGCTCGTCGATCAGGGTGGCGAAGCTGTGCGCTTTCAGTCCGTCTTCGGTCCGGTGAGTGGCTTTCTTGCGTTTCAGTGCGGCGGACGCCTCGGGCGGCGCCACCGGATTGTGTCTCGGATCCGGCTGCTCCTCGTGATACAGCACGGGCCTGAGGGCCTCAAGCAGATGCCACTGCACATAGCAGGCAAGCATGCACAGGAAAAGATGCGCACGCACCCGGTCCTCGGTGCGATGGCGGATCGGGCGGATCTGAAGATCGACACTTTTCAGGTTGCGGAAGACCCGCTCGACCTTGCCCAGGCTCTTGTAGCCGCGCACCACATCCGGTGCCGCAAGCTGATCCGCATCCTGGCTGGTACGCAGGACATACAGCCCGTCCAGGGCCTGCTCCCGTTCGATCGAACCGGTATTGCGCGTGAACTCGAAGTGACCGTCCCGGATCACATACTCGAAATGCTTGGCCATCCTGAAACGGTTGTCGACCCGGCCGACCCTGTGGGCGATCTCCTGCTCGGTGAGCGGCTTGCGGGTGCGCCTCGCAACCTCGCGCTGTATTTTCATCAGTGCCTGTTCGGTGCTGTCGAGCAGCTCCCCGCGCTGCTGTGCCCGACGCTCCTGCAGGAACGGATTGAAGCACACCACCAGCCGCTCACCGGGATAGCCCGGTGACCGGATCTCGGCCAGGTCGAAGCGATCGAACAGACCCGGCCGCACACTGCCCTCGTCCACCAGCGCCCGCAGCGCGTCATGGCCGAGCGCCGAGATCCAGCCGATGCCCGGATGATCCCTCAGCATGTCGATCTGTGTCTGCGTCAGCATGCCGCGGTCGCCGACCAGCACCAGGTTTTCCAGATCGTGCAGCCGTCGCAGTTTATCAATCTGGTCAGCCACCGTCCGGGTGTCCCCGG
The DNA here is from genome assembly GCA_963662635.2 of Arenicellales bacterium. GTDB lineage: Bacteria > Pseudomonadota > Gammaproteobacteria > Arenicellales > JAJDZL01 > JAJDZL01. Next base: position 2,432,444 of record CAXXFC010000006.1, on the reverse strand, counting down.
TGTTGCCCGCATAGGCCTGCACAGCCAGCGGCCGCCCGTCGCCGTCCGCCAGGATGCCGTAGACCACGATCGGCCGCCCGCGCTTGCCGTCGCGGCTGTAACCGAAACGCATCAGCGGACAGGTGGCGCCCTCGTAGTAACTGCTTGAGACATCGTAGAGCACCGGTGCATGCTCACCCAGATGACGCCGCACCAGTCGTCCCTCGATGGCGCCCTGGCGCTCATGCAGCCAGTCCATGGCCTGGTAGAGAGCGTTCTCATCGAAGTCGCCCAGCCCGAGCTCGTCGGCCAGCGTGGTCTGCGACAGCTGACGCACGGTGGCGAGTTTCGACTGCGGTCTGACGATACGCTGGGCGATCATGGCGACAATGAGTCTTCTCTGGGCACTGTCACGTGTCGCAATCAACCGCGGCAGTCCGAGGCGGCGGATCATCTCCAGGATCAGTTCGATGTGGCCGTGCGGCGTGGACGACTCGATGGTGAAGGCCTCATCCGGATGCACCAGGGGTTCGTTCCTGAGCACCTGTCTGAGCCGCTGGATTTTCTCCGGCGGCCAGTCGGAGAGGTTGTCGAGGGTGCGTTTGCAGACGCGGCCGTCTTTGCGGAAGGATTTTCGCAGCAGGATGGCCGGCGGCGAGTTGCGGTTCGGTACGATGTCGATATACATGGCTACATATTATAGCATGCAGACCGTACCGGATGCTTTATTTTATTGTTTTATTGATATTCATCTGAACACTTACATGGCTACACAAAAACATCCGTTTCCGATCGGCTTGGGAAATAAACTGAATCATATCAATGACTTGAAGGGAGGAAAGCGGAAAGTTGCTGAAAATATCGCTGGAACTTCGGCTTAAACACTTGGTGGGCTGTGAAAGATTCGAACCATGGCTGAAATCGAATTCACCACAAAACTCCGGTCATCAACAACCCGAGGCAAGCAATTTTTCCAACGAAATAACAGGAACTTGGATCTAGATATCCTCCGGCTGTGATGTATTCGATGGAATCTGAATTTAGTCTCGGAGAATTTTTTCCGGTACCCAACAGTACATCGAATGCCTGATAGATCAGTTTATTTATTCTGTTATTAGTCGTATTATTGGCGACATATCTGTGTCAAACTAAAGTACTGTCAATCTTAATCCAGTCTGAGTCAGATCGCCACCTCGCTACAAGTATGTCGTATGAACACCAAAATCAACCGCGTACTACAGAAATGGCCACACGGCACTGTTGCAACCCTGCACTGGTTAAAAAAGCAAGGAGTTGATCATCGACTGGCGGACAAATATGTCCGCTCCGGCTGGTTATATCGATTGGGCCATGGTGCCTACATGCGAACGGGATCGTCAGTCGAATGGACGGGAGCTGTCATTCGACGGTCTCGATCGATTGCCGGCAATTCAGTGGAAACTACACATCGTCCGACAGAAGAGCGCACGCACTCACAGTAGTGCTAGAAAAATCATTAGAGATTCCGCAAAATACTTAGAAAATATTTTGAATTAAAAAGCAAATTGTCATACACTCAATGATAGTAAAGTTACCTTGATTCAGTAATGGTGTTGGCAAGAAATGGCCCATAATTCCCACGGTCCGATTGCGAGTGATGGAACTTTCAAACGTGTTCAAATACCAATAAATAACGAGATGCATGAAGGCGCTAAAGACGATAGGAAATTCGAAGGCTGGAGGAAATTGATTTGACACACATGAATCTCAACAGTGCAGATGCCAGTTTCTACTACCACGAAGATGCAAAAGCAGATGTTGCTAGAATGGATTCATCGGCAGTTTATGGCAATCTTGCCGACGCGATGAAAAACGCCACAGTGTTGCTTCCGCGCCCTAAAATTGTTCAGACAATAAAAGTCTTTCAGCTCCCTGAAAATAAACCGAATTAATAATGAGAGGGATTTGTACGGGCCGAATTCTCGCTCTCGACATTGGATACTAACCATCCAGGGACATAATAATCATCGACCCGAGATACTCACTCGACTGATTCGGCGTAAATCCAGAGTCTGAAGACGAGTTTTCCAATCTGTCGACTGCGCGTTGTTGGGGTGAAATACTCGAACATCACTCCATAGTCAGGCGGCACCTCCTCAAATCAGCTGTTTTCAGGGGGAAAGTTGAACGGGTCTGTCTTGAAACCGTTGGCCTGACTGGCTTTCAAACATCGTAAATCCCTCTTGCCTAGTCTCCAAATTCATTCCGTAATTCATCGATCAACTCGTCTGTGACGACTCCACTGCGATTGGGAAAGGGTCGAAAATAATTCAGACACCGAATATGTTAGAAGAGCCACTAGTTGAATTGTCTAGTTCGGTTGTACCTCTTGGAGAACCCCCTCAGCAACAAAATATCACCCCTGTAATCCTGAATACAATTGCTTACCGTTTGAATCCGAAAACAACCGAATATTAGTCATTCTGTTGGTGGAATCACACTCGCAAAACGACCATCTCGCCCTTGAACATAGAGCTTTGTTCAAGAGTCCGAGCGAACTCACGCGCAACCGCCATGGCTTCTTTCTGGGCATATGCTGAATGCTGGGAAGTCATTTAGGTCCCAGATACGCGAGTTCTCGAGTAGGAATTGATATGAACTGGTAGGATTTTGATCGCCTTGAATGTATAAGGCGTTTAGTCAATCCAACACTTGTGGTGTTTTTGATCTTAAAATTTTTTCAAAATCGGATGAAGAAACGTTTACGATATGTTTTTCGTCCATTCACCCCAAGGTCGAAAATCTGCACAATACGCCAATTCAGTAGCATATCCTATGAGTGCATCTCGTCGCTCTTCGGCATCCAACGCAACTGGAAATTCTATGTCTGCGTGGTACAGATTTTCAGGTAGCGGTGATGCTCTAACTGTACATCCCGAATCGCATATGTCTTTAGCTGGTAGAACATACCAACCCCAGAAACTCCTTCCCTGAAGAGCCGCGTTTCGTTTCCCAATTTCAGCTAGAACAGTGTCAGATGATATGCCTAATCGGTTGACTGAAATTTGATTGCTGCCGTCTGGCGGCATAAACTTTTTTACTCTGGGGCCCGAGCGACTTCTTGTACTTCCTTTACGAAAAGCTTTTCTCGCTGTCGTTTCATAATATTCTTCTCTACCAAGAATATCTACTGCATTGATTGAAAGTGAAATGTCATACTCGAAATCATCAGACATCATGAAATTCCGAATCTCTTGAATGTAGATTTGAGATTCTCATTCAATAATCTTTTGGCATCAGATACTCGAATTCTACCTTTTGATTCGTTACTACGAGTGAACAACGCTCCAGAGCCGTCACCGTCAACTAAAATAAATATTCCACTTCTCATGCTAGGATTCCTAAAATCAATTGCAATGCTGCCTTCATCCATTGGATATATATCCGGTTGCTCTTCTATAAAATTAGAAATGTGTTCAATCAATGATTTTGCATTATGAAACGATATTTCAGGTGGAACTTCAATACCTTCATCCAAAGCTTCTTCACGACAGTCGGCAAGTTCAGTCAGTGCCGCTTCCAACCAATTATTTAAATTTCTGGGGATTTTGCGACTTGCATTTATTTGTCGCCCAGCCTGCCTATTAATTGATTCGTTGATATCGGCGACCAACAACTGTTGCTTTTCATCATCCGACTGATGGTGCTTTATCAGGTAAACTGTACGACTTTGTTTATTGGAAGTCTGTTGTCTAACTGAAAATTTTGCCGACTTATTAGTCTCTGGGCTCGGGCGTTCCGCAGGAATTGAGACCGACGACATATTCCACATTAGAGGGTTTGCAAACATACTAGCTCACACAAATTCTAAATTCGGTTTTTTTAAAAATGCATCAGATAGATGTTTCAAATGCTGAGATTGGCTCTCCATATCTTCTAATAGAGATCCAGTAAAGTGGTTGACCAAAACATCATAAAACAATGTCGCTGTTGGGTCGATAGATTTTTCCATCGCAATCCAAACATTCCAAAACTTTTCTCTATTAGAGCATTCGAATCTCGCAGACGTTTCAGTCTTTGTAGAATCAATGTTGAATGGATCATGACTATCACCATAAGGATTGAACTGGTTCAAGAAACGAGTAACAGATTCCGAACTGTCGTCAACGTTTAACCAGGTAGATTTTTGGATTTGCCAGAATTCCGGAGTTGCATTGGGAATAAAGCCAATAACAGCTCCCGAGAATTTCCCGGTACACTTTACCGCGAAATCGTAATGTTCAGTTTTGAAAAGGTCTGATATTTGGACTTTATAGCCATCAAGCCTCGATTCAAATACCCATTTTCCCGAAAACAGGCTAACTGTGATTTTGGCAGTCGCAAACGTATTACCATTCTCAACAGTTATGGCATCGGATGGTACACTAAGATCTTGTCTAAGTGCATCATAAATTGGTTCAATTTGCTCAAGAAAAGTACCTATTTGACTAAATAGTGGTTGAGCATATCCAACCTCATACCTTAGATTGATTTTTGCTACTGTCGCTTTCATCAAAAGAATTTTGCGAACACTATTGCTCCAACGAACTGAGTTAATTGACAGAACTATTCCGGATAACTGTCATGGTGAGTATATCAGTTTCCAATCCAGTCTAGTCCTTTATCCAAAAGCAGCAGAGGAATTTGCATTGTAATGAATATTCGCATCCGGCCGTAAAAATCAACCACCTAAGGGTGTGAAAATCACCGACCCGAGGGGCCGCTCGACGATTCGGCGTAACTCCAGAACTTGAATGCGATTTTTCCGATGTACCGACTGCGCGTTGCGGGGGTAAAATACTCGATCATCACTCCAAAATCAGGCGGCACCCCTCAAATCAGCTGTTTTCCGGGGGAAAGTTGATCGGACCTGTCTTGAAACCGTTGGCCTGACTGGCTTTCAAACATCGTAAATCCCTCTCACCTAGCCTCTAACTTGATTCCGTAATTCATCGATCAATTCGTCGATGACGACACCACCACGATTGGGAAAGGGTCGAAAACCATTCGATGATTCGTCATCGTCAAGATCAACTTTTTGAACATCGACTGAATCGACAATCTCAGGAAGGACTTTTTGCGGAGGCAACACCTGTTTCACCTTGAATAAAATCCCGTCGTCAACGCGGACTTTCGCATACCGTCCTCGGCAATATGTCTCATTTCGTGGTAACTGATTGTCTAAATTGTTCGATTCCACCAACAGGGAAAATTTCAACAGTGTTTTCTTCCGTAATTAGAAACAAATAATTTGAATTCAAACCGATTAGTTTGTGTTCTGAAGACGTATAGCGAAAACCATCGTATACGAATTCAAACGTTTTATCGGAAATTTGACGATCGATTCTACATCTTTCAGAGAATGCATTGTGAGTAACTATACCTAGAAAAATTAAAATTCCAAACAGAACGTATACTGGTTCGGGACTCTCGAAATAAACGACAATTTTAGGGGCAACAAAATAATGCATAACGAACAAAAGGAATATAAATATCGCCAAATGCGGGAAACAAGCATATTCTTCTACAATCTGATCGTAATCCGCAAAGTACATAAAAATCATCGATGCTGCAACGATCAAAATGAAAACGTGCAGTCGCTTGTCAGAGCGGTAGATTCGTTCTTGAACAGGTTTCGGAACCGTCGGAAACTCAACATGGTTCCTTAACTGTCGCCAGCAGAAATATAGGATCCCAACTATGGCATACACAATTTGGTCGAAGCTGCTACGTAGATAATCTTCAATGGAAAAGAAGTAACTTGTTTCAATCTCGTAGTGTGAATATATGATCTTGACATGTAGATAGCCTGCGAAGAGGCAAAGGACAGAGAATAAAGGCAAATATTTACCAATAGTCAGGATGTCCGCTTTAAGCGGCAAGATGTGTGTTGCCTGTAGTGACTTGTATTCGGACTTGACCCTCTTTCGATAGCTTAGATTGATACGTAAAAGACGATAGAGTGAAATTCTCTCGCCTGTTGGACTTAGTTGTTCTGAAACATCTGATCGCCGAATTTCACATGATTGGCAATTTAGAATCTGACGAATTATTTCACGACATTCAATAATCTCATCATCACTATTGAGTAAATCGAAAAATTTTTGTTGTTCTTGGTTTAGGGAAGTCCGATGATCAATTTCATCACTTCCGTAAAAATCATCTATTGTTTTCGATATCAATTTATCGAGTTCTGGATCATCAAATATTTTTCGTGATTCGGTCAGTATCCGAAGACGAAAATTTGTGAATAGTTTGATATAGCTAACAATAGATACTATAAATTTCTTTCGCATCGTCTGACAAATTCCGTAAATCAATTGAACTACTATGTGCTCACAACCGTCCGATAAAGATCGTTAATATATCCAATGCGAAGAGATAAGTTGACCCGGAGAATTCACTCAATGAATAATCGATTCATGCAGTCCGTGAGTCAATGAAGCGATTGATTTGAACTACTTAGCTCCTCGTTTCTTCCATTTACGCAAATTGCTGAGATGATCGTAAAACTCATGTTGCGTATTGTGTTTCAAGTTTAGCGGCAACGATAGATTCTCAATAATTTTGCTCTCAATGGCCCACGGACAGCTATAAACTTCCCAGACAACTAACGCGTTTTTCGCCATCCACTCGTTGAGCAATTTTTCACCTTCGTTAAAGTGAATGCGATCGTCTACGTGTTGGAGATTGATATTTAGAAACTCAGTTAGCAGACATCCAAGTGATAATCGAAGTGTCGACCGCGAAGCGTTGTTCGATTCATTCTTACCGAAATGAGTTTGAATTCGCTGCCTCAGATTCCCACTCCCTCCTTCCTTGAAAGGTGATATCCCAACATACATGAGATAGTAATCTTGAAATTGTGTGCAACCGTCTACAGGCACTACCTCAGGCAGATTACGAAGATACCAGGCATATAAGCCAGAACTACGAGGAATACATGAATTCTCCTGAATAGCTTTATCTCTATTCGTGACTGTCGTTGGGTTGCGAAATGAAGAGAGAACTGTAGAAATGTCCGCGCTTGAATCTAACTCATTCCATCGACCAGACACCCCAGCACTTTCAAATGTGTGGTGCAATTTTGTTTCTGGCTGAACCAGTCGAATAGTCCACCGCCCATTCGGTAGCTGCTCCTGTCCGTGAATGAGATTTTTTCGAAGTATTCTTCTTAACTCCCTTCCTGGTCTGTCTTTGGAATCACTTAGTAATCCTGCCTGGTCCAACCAACTGGCAGCTTCTACAGCTCCGACCTCGTATCTTTTTGCTTTCTGTAATTTCTCTTGCAGGAATCTGTTTATATTTTCGAAATTAATCATCTATTTGAAATTCAAGTGAACTAAGGTTATTTTCGATTTTACTGAGAGCAGACGAGAAAATGAGAAAAATCCGTACGCACACAAAGTCTACATTCTACCGGTTGAAAAAATTCAAGGCCCATTAGGCCCATTGCATAGTCGCTCAGAACAACAAAAATTGTTTACGCCGGATGTCTAGCTATGAAGTCTCTAATACCGGCATTCAGCAAACTAACTTGTTCCTTAGTGTATTCGCCATAATTCCCGTGAGCTGCGTCGTTTCGAATACCCAGCCAAGATATGATGGACTTTTGTTCGTTCTTGGAATACGCATTTTGATTGGCAAGATCTGCATTCATTCGAACGGCTTTCTTGACCCTTTGGTTGGATTCAGTGGACACTCCAAACTTAACACATAGTTTTCTCAGGTGGGATTCAAGTGTGGCTCCTGCTATTACCGCGGCCGCATCCTTATATCCATTGCTCAATAGATGCTCTGCCATTTCGATGAAGTCACTAAAGACATTTCCATGAATCAGTTCTTCAAAGGATTTTGTATAGTCATTTTCGATATCTGACAGTAAAGCAGTTGCAACTCCTATCTGACTAGGGAGAATATCGCGATTTGTTGCACGTTTGTAATATTCAGAGTTTTTACCAGCGGTTCTCTCAATCGCGGAAATGCACCGTGTTTGCAAGTTTGTCAACTCAAAATAAGGTAGTTTGTTATCGCTTGCTATCTTTTGGTGATATTCATTGACTACAGCACGCAGTTGTTCAGTAAATTCATTATTCATATTTGCATCCGTTTTGGTATCAGTTTGAAATGATCCACGACTCAATCACGTAAGTAGATGAAAATGAAATCGTCACTTCTATCCCACCATCAACTAAACAAAACGGTCATTGAGTGGTCGTCAAATTTTCTGAATCAGGGTTTGTTCGTTGATAATGTGGCTGAAAATTCCCTGTTTTGTTTCAGAACGTGTGAGACTTGACAGCAGCCGTTTGTGTAGTTGATTGCAGTAAGCGTAATGTTGCTCGAATTTAACTGGATGCTTGAGCGCATCTAAATTAAGACAGACCAACAATCTCAATCATATCAAGATCACACACTATCAAGAACAATTTCCTGTTTATCCGGGCTCAGTCGAATGGTACCGACACCATTTTTGTGAATCCCAGATTGATTCAGTTTCGCTACAGATTCAGATCTCTGAGTAGTAATGAAGCGGATATCGGAATCTATGTCAGATATTGCATTCAAAACTTCAATTCTCGGAAACGAATTTCTATTTTGCCTTATGGAGAAAATTACATGCTTAAATGAGATTGATGAATGCAGCAGATTTACAAATGCCACTACATTTTGTCGATCAGGCAATCCACCGTGATGGGGAAATACCAAATAATCCGCATCCAAATTTGGAGAACCTTTCAGCATCTCCCTAAGACCGACTAAATCAATATCACCCGTGAGCAGCACGGCCTTGTCATTCTGAAAAACAATTTTAGCTACTACGCTCAGGCCGTTAGTTGATAACGAATTCCTACCCGACAATTTTGATTTAGTACCTCTCAATACCGAAACTTCATTCGGAGCAAGAATATTCACCTTTAGATCTCCAAGAGAAAGACTATCCTCTAGGTTTGATGAAGCATGTGGAATAATCTGATTTAACCGGCTGCTTTTCTTTGATTCATTCAATGCAAAAAGTAAAGAATTCCATGTTTTTGTAGACTTGCTCGAATTAGGATTTAGATAAACCTTGTCTATGCTCAACTTATCATCACTTAGAATTGCAATTAGCCCACCAATGTGATCAGCATCCGCATGCGAAAGCACAACATACTCAATCTTCGTAATAGACTTCTTTCTGAGAAAGTCAATTAACTGAGTCCGTTGACCAGCATCGAATACAGCACAACCCGCATGGGTTTCAATCACTGTGGAGTTTCCGTGCCCGACATCAAGAACGTATAAATTCGGTAAGCTCATGGTCGATCTCTTCAGCCACCTCAATGTTTTCTACAAACAGGTCCTGACTACACTCTGCTCCGATATTTACCTCAGCAACTAAATGCATATCTATTTCTAAATCCACGTTAATCATGTCATACACATAATCGTACGGTAGTTGTACTGGTTTTGATGTAGCCCAAGCAGGGATAATTAAGTCGATTACTCTCCTATGCGATTCACTTAAATCAATTGACTCTACGCGTACGATAGTTCTATATGGACGCCGGTCAGGCGGAAAGTCCAGTGTGAGCTCCCTTACACATCTTTCCAAACCTTCATTAATTTGATTCGCATCTACTTTAGAACCATCAATCAAATATGGAATTTTTTTTCTATTGCTAACTATTTTTACAAAATCATAGCCCTGCACTTGGGTCAATAAAATAGCAGGAAACCCCTTATCGTAAAGATCTGCAACGGCTTCAGCCCCATCAAAGTTGGCATAACCCCCTACAGACAAATTGTGGTCAAAAACCGCTGCGTCCGAATCCTGAATGATTCTGGATACAAATTGATCAAGAGAATACTCCTTGATTTCAGTATAAGGAAAGGGAACAAATCCCGCATCGTGCACTATATCCGACATCGAACTTCTAGCATCCTCGATATCATCGACGATTGCAATGTTATGTATTGGTTTGTCATGTAGAATCAAGTTATTCATAAGAAGCTAAGTTCCAATTATTGGTAGAGTTATGCGAATTTCAGCACCACCCAATTCACCTATTGCCACCGCTTGGACATTTCCGCTTAAGTCTTCTACAGCATCTTTGACTATCGTCATTCCCAAACCAGTGCCGTTAGTTCTAGTAGTTTCTCCAGGCAGCCAGATTTCTTCCAATCTAATTAGAGTAATGCCAGGCCCATTGTCCTTAACCAAAAGTTCCAAAATATCATCAACAACTCTAGTGCTGACAACAATCATTCTATCTTTTGAATTTACTCCTTCAAATGAGGCTAGAGAATTATTGATTAAATTAGTCACTATCGACTCAAACGCGGCCACACTACCTCTCAAATAGGGATTTCCAGAACAAAATTCCAGCACCAAATCTGTTTTTCTGTCCGATAGAAAGGGGCTATACAGTTCTTTTATGTCATTTAGAATGTTGTGGATGTCGATTCGTGCGACTCGCCTTTTATCGAACCTTATCAAACTTAGTGTCACATTGCTTGGAACGTCGATCGTCTCCAGCGCAGATATCATTCTATCTATGGGTTTGGCGAAGTTATTCTCATATTCCACCGAAAGCAATTTCTTGGCTCTAAAACGAATTGTGCGAATTGATTGAGAGATTAGCTTAACTGGGTGGCTTAACTCATGAGCGAAAACAGCGTTTGTAATACCTACAGTGCTCAATGTGCGATAAAGTTGAATCTCCTTTTTTAGGTTTCTGATCAGTTTTTCTTGCTGTCTCTCGTGCTTTTCAAAGGCTGTCTTCACGATCGTTTTGACATTTCCTTCAATTAAATCTATTGCATCAGCAACACTCTTCCTCTCTTTTGTCGTTTTGTCTTCTGATTCTTTTCGATCAGTTCTTCTTTTTTTCTCTCGTTCCTCAATTCTTCGTTTGGCTAGCCATTCCAGTGAGTTTTCGGCGAATCTTTGAATCTCGAGAAAAGATTCATTCTCAATGAAACCAGAGCGGTCTGTCTTTTGTCTAAGGTCATTATTTGCATCAAGGACCACAATTTTCCCTATGCTTGTATTCGTGCTTGGTCTAAGTTCGGGATTCTTTGCTCGAAGAAGGTTCATTCCCAACCAGTCATTTCCTCGATCACCATAGGGAGACACTCTCAAATCATTTTTGTAAATGTGCACGCCTCCGAACTCTTGCAACCAAAGTCTTACTTCTGATACCGAGACATTCCTTGTTGAAAATGAACTACCAGAGAGCAAGAATATCCAAATATCGAATTTTGCCGGAGGACAGCTATAAGGTGGATTTTCTGTCTCCCCAAAATCATCGTGTCCCCCTGTATACAATGGGTCTCCCCGCCAATCTTTTGCCATTGCAGACGCTCTTCCATCTTCATCAATTACTGCGCTCATATGAAATTCACAAGCAGAAAAATAAGATTGCTCTACTAGTTGCGACAACTCTTCATATTCGGGTGAAACAAGTTTTACTCTGAATCCTGATGTGTTGTTGAATGGGTCTGACAACAATAATAACGAACGAGCCAAACCACGCACTTCATGCCGACTCATAGGTTCTCTAAGATTCTCTATACAGATTTGCGAACCACTTATCAATCGCTTTGCGTTCCTAGTAGTAGTTATTTTTAGATGAACATCCTCTACCGCATTCGCTTTGTCCAATTCATCCCAATTGATGGTAATACTGTGTTTGCTCTTTAAATCTGTGTGTTCAACCGAAGTCAAAGATGCAAGTGTTCCCAGCCGCAGAGCACTAAGTCTTCCCAATCCTTTGCTTCCTGCAACGCGCCGTCCAAGAGGGGTAATTTCCACCCCTGTCTTTGGAGAGTTCCCAAGTACCAACCAATAGTTTTCAATAGTATCCACACCCATTCCATAGCCACTGTCTGAAATCCGAATCGTACCTCCCGTTTCTGACACACCGAGGAGCTCGACCGTACAGTCGGGAGCATCAGCGTCATATGAATTTTTTACGAGTTCAACGATTCCTTGAGATGGACTTTGGTTCAGCTCTTCACCAAGCCTAACCAGAATCTTAGGAGAAAACTTAATGTTCGCCGTTGTGTCCATCACTCTTCCCAAGGAATGTTTTTGACGGAATCGACTGTCAGATGACGACATCTTATGCGTTCATTCAAGAAAGAATTCGTCTCTGAGCTCTTGAGAATTCTTAAGAGTTTTCGACAAGAAGCCAATCCGCCCTTTTTGGGCGACAGAATGATCAGGTGGTTTTCAACTGCAACAGGCTTCGTTCCTTTAATGATGGTCGCAGCGGCGCGAAAATTATCGCGCGGACCAGAGGTACGATTTACTGCGACAAACGGTGGCAGAGTCAATTTGCTCCTTGTCTTTCTCCATGAATTCTCAATATACGATTCGCTCCATTTGTCAAGCATTCCTGGATAGATATATGGTGACTCCTGGCCTTCTTCTTTATCCCTATATGCAACCAGAGGCCCTACACTAGCTTTAAAATGATTACCTACAGAGTCACCGTTAACTGTGTTTAACCAGCAATTTCGTGGTTCAGCACAAGGTTTTCCAACGCTACCATAAACATTGATTACATCAATGTCTGTACGCTGATCAAATTTCCCGGATATTTCAAATGAAAAATCCAATGAACTTGATATCACTTTTCTCCATTTTGAGTATCTACTCCCAGATCTCAGCACGTCAGGGAGTATCGCGGAAACTGATGTTCCGCAAGAAGCGTTTCTTACCATTTCCTCTAAAAATACTGCAGCCATATTGACTTTCCCAGATCCCCAACTAGGCGGCCTATTCGGAATTTTCAAAGAAAATGGGGGGTTGAGTAACAGATGTGTCGCTCTTGCCACTACTTGGAGATTGTTCAGGGCATCTTTTTTCTCAATATTATCGAAAAGGACTTCCAATTGATCCAATGATTTATTAGCTTTTTTTGCACCGCGAGATATGGCTTCATGAATTAGTCTTAGTTTTGTACACTCTACAAATTCCTGATGTAGGTCAAACCCGATTAAACATTGGTTCCACAGTTCGATGGTTTCATCCAGTGATGGAAATACAGGTAGACATTTTGAAGCTGAAATTAGCAAATTTCCCACACCACAAGCAGGGTCAAAGCAAACTGAATTGGCCTGTATCTGCTTTGGAAAATTGCCAATCGCTTTATCTGCCAGAGTGTCACCTGTAAAAAACGCTCCTGCTGTGCGCAGGTCTTCAATTGGAATCAAGTCTCTAACTTTCTTATCAATATCTTCCGCCGATATGATGTGGCAGGAACCATTGATACCTCGCACTTCACTTGATATCAAGGCAACTCTAATCTCGTCATTTACTGAAGAAAATGCTTTCACGATGGTCGGACTATGAGCAATTTTGACTAAACTAATTTTACATCATCCCAGTGCTCCTACACGTTCAACTAGATCGCTCTGTCATAGTCTTACACTTTAGTTGGGCTTGTTCTTGCTAACTGTCCAAGTGAAAAACACCAGTTAGTCGTCCCTGATTAATCGTAAATTGCCAAACAACATATTGATAATATATCGATAAATTGATGACAGGCATTGCCCGGAATTACAAGGCTAGCTACAATATAGTGCCGATTTCCCACAATCTCGGACGAGAAAGTCAGACCTCTAAATCCAGATTCCAACCCTGGCCCGCAACCGCATTTAGAACATAATCAACTCGCGTCGAGAGCTGTGCCGACTTCGGTTGTCCAGGCTTGCTGAACCATTCTCCGGAAAGGCTGGTACAATTTTGCCTACACCGTCGGGTACGGTTGTGTAGAGTCTAGTGCAAGTTCGATAAGTTCAGCAGGAAGAACGGCTACTATCGCTAGCAGAGAGTGTCATTGCCAGTACAATTATCAACGTACCTAAAATTCCTTACGACCAATTCGAGACTTCTCGAATACCATTTTTATTGAAGTCGACAACCACGCGAGCAGTCGTGATCGCACTCTGTAAATTGGGTGTTGCAACTGCCAATATACCCTCATATCCCAGACCGCCGTATAGCTGTATTCTGAAACACAAATTTTCTCGAAATAAATCCAGCATAAGGCGATGCTGCTCACTAGTACCCTGAGTTGGAAAATCCGCGCGATACGATGTTACTTCGTTGGTATCCAAGAATTGGCACCGTTCCATCACGTCTTGGTCCGCATTCTTGTCAAGCAAAATTTCTCGAATTTTATCGAATGCGGAATCTCTTGCCAAGCTAGCCCCCGCTAGGTGAGCAACCATGTTCAACCCGGTCTTCAATACTGCTCGAAAAACCATCGGAAGTTTGGCCCTAACACTTAGAACTATATTTTGGTCATGGGAATGAGTTGGTGGGCACGCTTTCTTTTCTTGCAACAAATTACTCATCAACTCTGCAATTTCTGACTCTCTATTTGCTCTGAAATAAATACGCTTCCGGTCATCTAGAGCGCACCTGGGGGTTAAATGCCGTTTGATTCCATCAAATTCTCTGCCTACAGGTGACTCTGGATAGGATCGAATCCGATAATCAGAGAAACAAGATTCATCCTTTTCGAAACAGATTGAATAACTCTTACTGGCTATATCTTTGGCTAGCGTTACGGTCCGAAACATCTGTTTCTCTTCACCATCGATTGGCCTAGATAACTTGAACATCTGTAGATTTTTCAACTTACTAATTTCGGACTGAAATGGCTCAATATCCTCCCTATCCCCCGCTAACTCTACTAGTCCATCGTCGGTCTGAATGATCTGGGGTCGAAAATAAAAATCATTGTGAAAGGCAAATCCCGCTTCAAAGACGATTGGATCATTCTTCTGAATGATGTAGAGGTGGTCTATTTCTGTTGTTTGCGTGCGTCTTCTTACGGACTTCCTTCGCCTACTGCCTGGACCACTAAAGTTTCGCATAATGCTTTCGATTGTGTTGCGGGTCCAATGAGATTCAAAGGTCGAAAACAAATTATTGCATTCACTACAAACTGTATCGATAAGTGTCCAATTTTTACCCTCTCCGCAAAATGCACGTGGGAGCACATGTTCCTTAGAAAAATTTTTGGCTGTCTTTTGACTAGCACAATAAATGCATACTGGCATCAAATTTTACCCTTATCCAACAGGTATCAGAAATTGCAGCTTCTGATCACTCAAAGTTCGAATCTCGATTTTACTTCGCGTTCAGCGAACAAGCAAAACCAATTACTGTTAGGTTAAATTTAGAACGATAGAGAAATCTATTACTTTCAGTTTTCACTAGTACCAGTGTCTTCAATCCATACCGTTGTCTCCGTATCTAGCCGCCAATCATTAAACCGGATGTGCGGTTTCCCCACATTGGGCTTTCAGACGAAACTATGCCTACACCCGTGGAAAACTCTTCGTCGCCAACGCCAGTCGAGTCGGAATATATTGTTCAAACAGTCTGCTATCGGGAAGTCACCGTAGGTCACGACTTAAAGCCCTGGTAACTCCTTTTCCTTTTATCTGTTACTATTGCCATCTCTCAACTCCACAGCTTCCTTCTTTCCTATTGAAACGCCGGATGGAACAGCTACTCGACTAACACACCCATTTTTCAGATACACTTCGGCCTCAACCGTCGAATTACCCCGACTATCTAGTATTTGATATATATTGATCAGGATACTGAAGAAACCCCTTTTGGGGAATCCCCAAGATCACTGAGAGTAACTTAACAGGACAATAAAGACAAGAAAACTGTGAGCACACTGGAGGATAAATAAGGTTCTGATCTATTGGAATAATTCCAATAATTTTTCACAGAATTATTATATTAATTACAATTATCAGAAATTATCTAATATTTTTAAATTGTTAAATTTACAGACATGTGCTTCTTGTTCTGTGAAATTCAGGATAATTTTAAGCACTTTATATTGCAAAATGTAGGTAGTTTGTTAGAATGATTACGCGTTGCTTGGGAGCTGAAAATTCAAATTATGTCCGCTCACAGACGCGTAGAGGCTTCCAAATTTCTGCGCGCCATAATTTGAAATTCTCAGAAACGGCTGCCTCCAAAACCGCCATCTCGAGCAACGAATTCTAAACTGGAGGGACTTAGAGAATTAAACGATGGAAAGAAAACCTACAGCAAAGCAAAGGAAAACCAAGTCGCAGCGCTTTGCGCAGCGTATGAAAGAGCGTCGGGATGATCTTTGGCCAGATATTCCAACAGATAGGATCTGGAATCGAATAGACAGCGATGGGTTTACTACCATCCCTAGGACCCTTACTTTGATCGGGACGGTTGCAGACCTACTGGCTGGAAAGAACAAACGTGTTTCGGCAGTGTATTGGGGCCTTTGGTGCCGAGTCGTGGATACCACTGGTCTCGTAAACATTGAGAATGAGTATGAGTTGGCAACCGAGGCGGGTTTTTCCGGTGAGAGGCGTATCTACACTTGGCGGGACCGACTCAAAATACTTATTCATCTAAAATTTATTGAAGTTCAGGAAGGTCCAAAGGGACCGTACCAGTATGTATTGATTTTCAATCCCTATCAAGTCTTGTACGACCATTGGAAGGCCAAGAAATTTCAGAAACAATATTGGATCTCGTTTATTGAACGTGCGGATGAGATTGGTGCTACGGACATAAAAAAATATAAACAAGGCAAGGAAGTTACAGGGTAACTCAGATTCTCTTCGATTTGTCGATCGACAGTTCCTTGGATTTATCCCGGTGTTCATTGAAAAAAGCGTTAAATATGCCGTTTTCCTATTTGAGAATTCTTGGATGAATTGTCACCGAGTCACACACAGTGCACAAGGGAACGGCTTCCCAAATACTCTTGCCACGCCTAAAGTACGTCGGATCTTGTTGGTAAGTTTCCCAACGAGCTCCAAATTCCAATGGTACACATGAAAAATTTGGTCAATCCAAATTTATCGTTTAACTTCGCTCAAGACTTGGTGTCGTGATGTAGCAACCAAGCTGCCAAAATAAAGCCAGCCGACGCAACGAGGGTGGCATCCGCAACAGTGACGATCGGTTCAATGCCTACCACTCGTCCATGGCCAGTTCCCGCACTGTTACGAAGATCCTTGGCTGCTACAATCATCCGTTTTGCGGCACTCGCAATTGTTCGCACACGCCTTTCTTCCTCTGTCGCTGGGGGAGAGTTATCACTCAGCTTCAGTTCTCTCAAGCATTGTGTCGTTAAGTTTGAAAAATCGAGATTATCCGTTCCACCGTTCTGGCGACGATCAAGGATTGACTTCATCGTCGCTTCCAACATTTCCTTGGTCGCACCAATCGCCTGGTACGGGTCGTTCGGAAGAGCATTCCTGATGCGGTCGCTGTACAGTTGTAGATCAATTGAAGAAATCTGTTTGACCTGTTCCAAGTCATCGAATCCGTGCGCAATCGCAGCCAGTAGAGGGTCGGACCGTGACTCAATTAATGTCGCTATAATTGTATTGACATGTGCCGGGCTCTGCCTCCAATCTTCAACTGCTATGTTCAACATTTCAGTTTCCAACTTTGCGTCTAATCTATGACCCTTGAGACGCGCCTCATACCAGTCGTTCCATACCTCCCAGCCTTCCTCTTCAGGTAATCTGTCCTTGAAATCCGCCCATAGTTTGCCCGTCCATACCGGAATACCATCGAGCCAAAGTTCCTTCTCACTCAGATCCAAAACCACTACTTCTGACTTGTTATTCGCATTTGCACAGGCATCCAGCCACTCGACATCAAGAGCCACCGCACTCCAAAATTCCGCTATATGCCAAGGGACATTTTCTGACAATTCGTCCTCCTCCAAATCATCGAAGAATCCTGTGTCTCCGTGAATGCCATCAATTGCGGTGTGGGCGAACCGTGCAGATTCAATCGCAGCTTC
This sequence comes from Arenicellales bacterium, assembly GCA_963662635.2. Lineage (GTDB taxonomy): Bacteria > Pseudomonadota > Gammaproteobacteria > Arenicellales > JAJDZL01 > JAJDZL01. Next base: position 2,414,619 of record CAXXFC010000006.1, on the reverse strand, counting down.
AATCACGGCAGCTGGACTGCCTATTCCCTCCTCGGCATCGACTTTGGCAACAACTGACTGCGTGGCTTCTACTACTGCATCGACAGCACTTCCTGCAATCATTAAATTACGGGCATCGCGTTCGCATCGCCAAATCTGCTCGTTGAGTTCGGAAACCGCTTCTCGTAGTTCTACTACGCCCATCTGCGCATCGTTCGCGAGGTATTCAATCGCGGTGCGTGCTTCCTGACCTGCGCTCCGCGCAACGTTTCGAGCTTCTCCGGCGCGTCCATACCAGGCACCCGAAATATTAGCTGCGGCTAGTGCCCTAAAGCTGGGTAAAACGATAGTATGGCGCCTCTCCTCCTCATTTTCGTGAAGCGCAAATACCACATTATCGGTACGACTCGTAGCGCGGCGCGGGCGGCCAGCACACAAGCAAACGCCGTTTCCTTACCTTTCAACCAGTCTTGCAGAGCTCTTTCATCCACGATTTTTCCATACTACAAACTACCTCGTATTCCACGTCAGTCAGTCGATAGAATAGCTGTTACCGATTTGCGACGGTGTGCTGTCGTTTCTGTTCCCACCAATACGCGCAGCGACCCAAAGTATAGAGATGACTATTACACAATAATCGTTGCATCCTCACTTTGCCAGTAGCACTGTAACCGCTATAGGCCAAACGGCTCCGACCCAATGCCCTTCTTCATCTCGGACATCATCTACCAATTCGTTTCGAATTCGATCATCATTCACAACTAGCCGCGTAATTAGTTCAGGATTCAAATCAGGACAAATTAGATTTGAATCCTTGTTTCGTACATTGTCCCAAATTATTTTCTCAATCAACTCTCCATCGTTTCGATTTAATTTCTCGACTGATGGGTTTGATTCTGAAAGTGCATACAAGTGGATGTCATGATCAAAATAGTAATCTCCACTCAGTTTTGCCGAGATATAGCTGATTATGATGACAGGTTCTACAACATCTCCCGTAAGACATAGTAGGTAGTCCTTGTCGAGCGACCCAAGTCCCAAGGCAAGCGGCTCAATGTCATCAAGGTTATTTGGAGTGCGTAAAGACTGAAGAGCCAGCGAAACAATCGGATGGTCGATTCCTCCACTGTTTTGCCTGCTCAAAGACGGAGCGCGCGATGCTGCTTCCCGATCAAATACTAATCTCTTCTTATGGTCTTTTTTTCTACCATCTAAAGGCTCAAACTGATCAGCAAATTGCGCCACGCCTTTAAACGATTCCGAATTGCAATCAAACTCTACCTTGCGATACTCTATTCTCTCGGAAGTTTTTTTGATCTTTTTTGATAGTTCAAGCAACTCAACTAAGTGCTTCATTTCAGCCCGTCCTCTTTCCATAGGAAGATTTTCGATTCGGTACTCGCGAAGTTCCGAGTCTATCTGCTGGACATGCTGCTTCCCCTCAGCAACAGCCTTACCAATCGGGTCAGATTGAGTCGCAATACTTCCTCCATACAACTCCCTTAAAGTATCCAACGGAATGCCAGCCATAATACGCCGAAAATATTGCCCCCGTAGTCTCTCGTCGTCTGTCAGGTCAATAACGATCTGCAATAGCCGTTCCCTTAACCTTTCGTAGATATCTGCTTCTCTAGACCCTTTCAATAAAATTGTATCTACAATGACGGTATCTATCGTACCTATACGGTGAACTCGACCAATGCGTTGCTCTAACACCATGGGGTTCCACGGCAAATCAAAATGAATCAATCGTCTAGAAATTTGAAGGTTTATGCCTTCGCCACCGGCTGAACTTGATACCACTACGCGACGGCCGAGATGACCAGGCTCCGTAAACTGCTCGATTACTTCTCGGCGTTCATACGGATCTTGTCCGCCAACTATTAGGTAGCACGGTAACCCCGCTGACTCTATGTAACGCTTTACTTCATACACTGTATCAAGGCTATGCGCAAACACTACAAATGGCTCGTCTTCAGATAGCAAAAGTTTAATCAAGACTTCAAATTTAGCATTTGATTCAGGTTTGGACAATAGCTTGGCATATTGTTCGAGGAGTTTAACAAGTTGGTTCTTTTCCTTTTCTCGGAGTATTGCTGTTGAGCCTACCACTTTACCCAAATCTTCTTCATCTTCTGGCTCACGAACTAATTTACGCAATTCCTTCAACAGCTTTTCCGGCTTCTGGCTTGCCGACCAATCCCGATAGGGAATTAGTAGAGAGACCCAATTCAGCAAACTTTTTTCATTAACCTTATCGTCAAAGTGGCGTATCAAACGCTTTAAAAGGTATGCAAATCCAGCTTTTGGTGAACTTGCTGCAAACTGCAGTGCTTGGCTTTTGACAAACCCCAGTGCGCGTTGCTGATTTGCTTGCACATCTCCAATTAGACTTGCCAAAAAATGGTCCCTTAGTAATTGATCGAAGTACTCGGCAATGTCGTTTAGTAGTTGGTTGTACTCTGGTGGAGTTTCCGCGTACGACGGAGTTCTCACATCTCTCTTGGGAAAGACCGGTTGATCGTCCCAATCATAGATTTCTTCTTTTGTTCTATATATGATTCTTCCAGCAAGAGTCCGCTCTTGATCCTGCTGTGATGCGTGACGGCCAAGCCGGCACATCATAGAAACCAAATTCAAGAATACTTCTCGATTCCCTTGATGTGGCGTACCCGATAGAAAATATACGCGCCCAGCTGGCGAAAGGTTTTCTTTGATGATGGATTCGACCAGACGAAACCACTGCTGCGCGTTCTGATTATCGCCAGTGCCGTACATTCTTAACCTGTGACACTCGTCAGCGATAACAATGTCCCACTTCGTTTCGTTGAGAACTTTTACCCATTTACCCCTATTTCCAAGCCGATGTAGGGAAGCTACAACCCAAGAGTCATGTTTTTTCTTGCCCAGACGCGCTGGTGGATACTTTTGGTCGTCTAAAGACTTGTTTCCAAATACCCACAAGTCTTCGAATCCCATGTCCCTGAATTGATCAACAACATTAGTTACTAGTCCACCAGGGGTAACATAAATTATCCGAAGTTCTGGGTTGGCTGCTCGTAGCCTATCTAGAAGTAATCCCACCTCGACTGTCTTGCCAAGTCCGACTTCATCAGCGATAAGCACTTCTCTCGGTGCATCTGCTCGGCTCAAGTATTCCACTAAACTCGTCTGATGCCGTAGCTCTAAAACTGGAAGATGGTTCAACTGTCCTTGTCGGTTCTCTGCCTGCAGCCAGTACGCCGCTAATCGCCAAAAGTGGTCACGGGTACAACGTACGTCCTTCGCTCCCGCTTCTTCCAATTGCTCTGCAGGGGATTTATACGGTTGTGGCTTTTTGGAAACCAGTTCATTATTAGGGGATCGAATTCTTGCTGTGCGACCTTCAGGATTTGTTGGCAGAATTTCCGAGGCCGCTATCCACTTTTCCTCTCCAAGTATGCTATCAACACCTTCAGATTGAATCTGGGCAATTCCCCAATCAAGACGGTCTCGAAAAACTAGATATTCAGGTTCTTGATCGGCCATCGTGTCTTTCCTCCTTTCTTTAGTTTTATCCGCAAGAGATAACGGCGTACTCTCATCCCACCACTCATCAAAGTTTCGAACCAATTGTTTAATTGTTTCATACAGTGTAACGCCAGTTAAACCAATCGATACTTCAATGTTGTATGGTTTCGGACCTATTTCCAAAGCCTTTCCAGTCAGGTTGGCCGAACCAACTACAGCTGTCACCTCGTCAAGAATTATCTTTTTACAATGAAATAGACCGGGGGAATCCAGTAATGGTCCTATTTTGACGGGTGCAACTCTAATTTCTAAGTTATGCTCATTAGAAAAATTCTCGGCGTATCGTAAATACTTCATGCTTTTTTGGCTTACGTCGCATAGCAATCTAACAGCTACATCACTGTCACCAGCTAATCGATTTAACCAACTAATTCCATGGTAGTTTACTGAGTACGTAGCGCAACGAATCACAGAAGGGTGTATGAAATTAACTTGATTTTCTGTCCATTTTCGCAATTCCATTCCGCTTTTTAGAACAACAATTTCTTCATCTTCTTTGTTCATTTATCTACTTCAGGCGATTGTTAATAAAACGGAATTACAAAATTCATCAAATGGCCTCATGCCATGATCGTTAACGACAACAAAGCAATACCCATCTTGGTATGACAAGATTAAAAGGTAGTAGTTCAATATACTCGCGCGAAAATGTTTAACCTGCTCCGTCTATGAGTGTTTCGGCGAACTCATTGATCCTGCTGATCACCCGCTGGCAGGAATCATCATTCTACTCTTGTACAGCCCAGTTTCACTGAGTTCTGGATATGCGTCCTCAATAATCTTCTGCACATTTTTATCATTCAGAGTCTCCCAAGTTAAATCCTTTACAAACAGTTCTATTTTCACTTTAGTAGGACGCTTCTTTTTTATCCAATTCTTATTGAGCATACTCTCTATAGCTTCGACACTGTATTTCGGCTGGGACCAAGTGTTTGAATTCTTGTTCAATGCTCGAGCCCATTCTTCAGCAGATTCTTTAATAATCTTATTCACTGCATTATCCAAGTTTCGTTGGATTTTCGCATTTGCGGCTTCAACCAGATAATTTATATCCTTCCATTTTTCTTGCATGATGTTCCAATCACCTTTTTTGTAAATGCGACCAAGTGGTTTTCCCATTTGCTTCGTGAAAATCATCCTGAATGCATCCACTTGCTGATTGACTTCGCGAGCACCTAAGTCTACGTACTCACTTAAATCAACTCGCATTTTCTCGGACAAATTATTTCTTAAGTCTTCGGCTAACCCTAACTCAGTAAGTTCTTTGGGAATTGCAAGAGTCGTTGCTTCAGATAAAGACGCTCCGACCACATGAATTTCAACGAACCCAATATACCCTTGATAAACTTCCAATCTTTTTTCCTCATTGAAGTTTCTCGGAGGATGCTCTTCCAAATCTTTCTCAACTTCCCTAACGTTTTGTTCATATATAGGATGTACATTTGTATTTGGCTCATCTGGAGTAGGAAAAACTTTGCTGTCTATCTCGTCAGATTGAGGAGAATCTTTCCGATCCTGTTCTTCCGAAGCGGTAGCTTCCTCCCGGTCTGCATTGTTCGCAGCTTGTGATGCCGTTTGCTGATCCTCTCCCATCAACTTGCATACCATTTTCTGAAGCTCAAATAACTCGCGCCCTTCCAAAAAAATCCCATTGGCGGATACTCTTTCCATAGGATCAACACGTTGTGCAATCGGAGACCACACTACACCTAGATTGGGTGCAGTCAGTGCTGCTATTCGTAGTCCCGAATTCTTTTTTGTAGTCACGCCATTTTCAATTAATATCCGAACACCGGCTGTCTTACCATAACCGCCGCGATCCATGTCGCCGTGTAGTTCAATTAGTACAGAGTTTTTTTCTCCTGTACGCTTTTCAGCGGCACAAATCTTGTGAGCGAGATTTTCCGTTATGGCGGGGGCTAGGTATCTTATTGAACCGGATGCAGTGTCAATCCACTTGGCCAGTTGCTCTTCATCCACTTTACACGCTTTCATATTTCTTTTCCCAATTAGATATGTGAGCTAGTTAGATTATTTACCTGCCAGGCCTATACTATGCTTCATTTTATGCACGAAGGCCTAAAACTGACAACAATGACGATAGACAATTGGATTATTGTTTTTACGGTCGGTCGACATGCTACACAAACTTCGGCGTGCATCTGTGTCGATTACGCCTATTACGCGCCGTAATTTGTGGTCAATTTCATCAGCGGTCCTCACTTATAGGTGACTACCATGCTGAACTCATCTGGCTCAGTATCCCAACAGGTCAAAGAGAAAACCACGCTGAGCGCTTCTCTGTGATTGAGGTTGAAGTGGCGTTGCGTCGTCAGTTTGAATTCAAACTTACCGATATGGAATTCAAGCAAACATAAAGTCGCCTCCGGGAATCAATTCTTACAGAGAACCATCTCGACGACCACGGCCAACTGTTCGTAATTGGTTGGATTCACCAGCTTTTGACGAGTTGCAAGCTAATGGATTTTTGATTTTTTGGTAAATCTTCAGCTGAAACCACGTAAAATTCCCACTAGGCGCAATCACAATGGTTAGGGTTGTTTTCACAACTCACACCATGCCATGCGAAGATGTAAAGATCAGCAATTCGTCTGGGCGAATCGAATTGAATCCAACCTGCATCCTTTTCGCCATGATCCGGACCATAGTATCCTTCAGCCTCCTTACTGTTGAAAACTGGCTTAGTTGGCGCAGTTGCTTCCGAATACCATGTCTGGCATGCAGCAGATTGCTCAATTTCGATATTCTTTCCGGATTTTTAATTTTGTAGGTCCCACTCTGACCAAGTGCTGTACCCCGGTTACTTCCAGGTTGGTTCCCAATCTAAACCCAGAATTTCGGCGATCATCGCCTCGACGTAAACTCCGCGCTCTTTGTTGTCAATCAATGGGCCTTCGTAGCGTTCAGATAGAGTCTCAACCGCTCTATGATGAAAATCGTTACAACTCTTATTCATTTCAATCGAAAACTCTATTGCTTGATAAGCGGTGCGAGCAGTTACGAGAAATTTGATTGACTAAATCAAAATTTCTATAAGTAGATTTATCTTCCTTTTCGTTTCGACCGTCGTTTACAAAGACTGAATGAATAAATAATTTGCTACCATTTCGTACAGTTTGCTTGATCATTCCAGATATCCTAATCCAGGTCAAATACGTTCAATGCAGATCATCACAAAATAACAATCGAAGCAATTCATCTCTATCCAAGTCGCTGTGTTGATCCGTTAAGTCGAGATATTTCTTTATCGCCTTGGTTAAACTCCAACGCGCTTTCGCAACTTCTCTCCAAGACACGGTTTTCTCTGAATCAGCAAGACTGTGAAGGTATTGTTTCCTGAGATCGTAAGTAGAATCAAGCCATTTGCAGGCTTCCGTATCGCCAGTAAGATTCAAAAATCTCTTCATCAGTTCAGTTCGATTTCTCTCGGAACGTAGTTGCAATGTTGCTTCAATGCAACTTATGTTTGAAATTAATTCATCGATTCCGTCGTCAACTAATCCCTTCACAAAAAAGTATTTAGTCAGAGAATTAAAATTAGGTTTGTTACCATCAACTCTTTGAAGACAGGCTTGAAGTTTACACCATCGTTGACTGAGTGCTTTTCTCTTGCGTTCATTGACGCGAAAATTTATTGATCTATCCGGAACTTCGAATACTCTGCCGGGATCGCCAAAAAGTTGCCAAGTCAGTGCCGAAGGATCAGGAGCCTGCATTGCATCTGCGAACGGGTCATCGGTGAATGAATAAAACCAGGGTACATAAAACGGAACCCACGGTGGGTTATCTGGTTTCTTCACGAACGTCAATAACATAATGAAGAGTGCGTCCTCAATCGGTGTTGGAAAATTCGGCCGAAATATGGGGACAGTTCCTGGGGCGAAAATAGATTCGCCGTGTAGAAAGTTCAACCAAGTGCGTTTCCATATTGGGCCAGCCACCTCATTGCAAGTCACAAGAAGCCAATATCTCTCGCCCAATTCTGTTGTGGGGAAGGTGCAGTGCGACCCAAATCGTCTCAGTTTTTGTGGGTGGACAAGTTTATTGAGTTCACTGCTGTTTAAGTGCATAATCTTATTTGGACCGAAACTTACAACCATTTTGTCATCATGTGAGGAAGGTGAATCATCTTGTAGACCGAAGCAATCCAAAGGGGTCAGATAGAAGCGACTAATTGTTTTGGAAAAAATTCCCTGATGTAACATTTGCGCTGTTTCACTTGCAGTGCAGACATTTCCGTCGTACCAAGGTGCTCCATTCCAGCGGAAGAAATTTCGCAGAGCTGTTTGGAGTTCATATGGCCTCGCACTGCCTGTCGGTTTCTCTTCTAGACGCGAGCCCGGAATGCCACAATAGGCTGATAGACAGCTGTTCTCTAACTGGGTAAATATAGGTGATGAAAAAGCAGTTTCTTCATCTGTATACGATATACGCCATAACTCACTGACTGCAGAGGAGATAATTTCAGGAGTTTCTGACATTCTTAGCGGATAGATAGTAGCTGAAGATTACGAAAATTGGCATCACGAATGGTTCCAGTAAATCAAAGACCTAACCAAATGAATCAAAACAGTAGGTATCCGAAAATTGATGATGCTTTTGGATTCAAGGATCTTCAAGCGTTCATATTTTCTATTTCATAGTCAACGACCTATGATGCAAGTGGTGTCGATTAGTATGTCCGCATCAAAGATACGCATTAGGTAGTCTGTGCAAATCGCTCTACAGATTTCCGTTGTTTTGGCTATCTCGCCTAAGTAATATGAACAAGGGTTGGTTTGGGCTGGTGGAATAGAGCGTCGTGGGTAATATTTTCTACCTATTCGCATTACAACAATCTGAAACAAATGACTGAACAAAATACGAAAGATAATTTGGCAGACTCATGTAGAATGAGTGTTTTTTCCTTTAGATTTGTCAATCGCCTCCTCAGGAATTCGCGGTGTTGCAATTCTTTGCAAGAAATGTGTGTAGCGTAGTAACAATTTAGTTATATGAGGAGGGACCAGTCTGCCTATGCGTTCGTCTCGTATCTCCTTATACTCCTTAATTAGGAATTTCTTGAAGTCAAATTTGATAGTTTTGTTTTCATAGATTGAAAAACAGGTATGACTACTTGGACGGTCTTCAAGATTTCCATATTTTTCATTAAAGGCTCTCTTCACATCGTTGTTCCTCAATGATTTCCCTACGATACAGTATAGTTCTACACTGCCAAGGTCTTTGTAATTTCCGCGAGGAACACAGTCACAGTCCGGCCGAATATTAATGTAATACTCGTTTTCAACTTTAAACAAGTCACCCGCTTTGATTTCATCAGGTGCCAAATTTTCGTTTGAAATGAAACTTGATTCTTGAATAACCGATTTGAGATCTTTAGACTTAACAACAGGTTCAGATTCAGACTTAAAATACTTTTTTTTAAAAATATTCGAATTTACTCTGCTAGTTACTAGATCATTAATGAGTTGAGTTAATGAGGCACTGGCATTGACTTTGTCTTCTTCATACGCTTTCCAAAATACTATAGGCCAATCAGGGGAATGATCGTACATTGCTGCAAACAGTGTCTTTTTCGCTTTGTAGAATTCTTGTTCCCAAGTTTTCGAAACGTATACAAAAGCATTGCTTTCAACCCACTCATTTATTGATTTGAATTCTTCTTCCAATAGTAGTTGCTTACTCTTGATGAAAATAAAATTTTTCCGAAGTTCGTTCGCGAAATAAACCCGCTCATCCAAGTCGTAAATTACATCGTCAACATTTTCGTTTGTAAAAATGAATACCGGTTTCGAATGTGATTTCGCTTGACGCAAGAACTCGTTGTTTATTTCTATTTTATCTTTGCGCAGTTCTTCCCCAATATCGTCTGACCACAATTTCCAGTCCAACAATACGATACTAGCAGATTTCAGCAGATTTTCGCTGATCTCGTGAGAGGGAATTTGTCGCCATTTGTAGCAAGGTATTTTCCAGTCGCTTTCAATGAACTCCACTATCTCATTGATTTTGTCCGAACTATCGTCTTGTCCATCAGTATTGACTGCGTCATCGATAACAATTGCCACTCCGGACATTAAGCTTTCAATATCTAATTTCATTTCTATTTCAAAAAACTGACCACAAATTTAGCTCCGGCAAGATTACCTTTGCGATTATCTGATAGTGAAATTCCGTAGTCATGTCGATCCAACAACTGCTTGGCTATATATAAACCGAGTCCTCTTCCTTCCTGACCTTTTCCTGAATAGAAAGCATCAAAAATGTATGGCGCATCCTCTTGTTCAACTCCCGGTCCATTGTCTGCAAATATCAGTTCTCCGTTTTCCCCATCTAATTCGACACGTATCAACTTGTCATCTCCGGCCAATGTATCCAACCAGTATGATGAGTTATCAAAAAGATTTATCAGCACCTGCATTACGACACCGTCGGTTGTGTCGGCCACTAAAGGCGATCCTGACTCAACTACCTTTTCGTACCTAATTGATCTTTTATCCAGTAAACTCCTGTAGAGTTGAAAAATCTTGTCTAATATCGGTTCGATTCGCAAAGCTCTTTTTCTTCGTTTCGCGGACTTGAATAAAGATTGAATATCATGCATTCCTTCCACTATTTGAGTCAGTACCCCAATCAACATATCAGCCTGTTTCTGTATTCCGTCACTTCCTGATAGTTTCGATTGCCTGGAAATTTCTATGCCAATATCTTTAGCACGACCCATCAAAAGCATAATGTCATGTGAGGTCATTTCTACTGATAAACCTACTCCAGCTAAATCTTCAGTAACTTCCGCTCGCTGCACAAGAAACTTCTTCTCACGCTCGTAGTCTTTTGCTAATTTGGATAACTTTACTACCTCTGGCTTGTATCCTTTCGCCTCTAGTGTAGATTTCATTTCTTCGATGTGATTGGCCACAACTTCATTGCGTAGTGTTTCAGCTAAATTTCTTTCGAGTTGTTTATGCTGATACTGAAGATACGGTCTTTGCTTAACGTATGACAGAAACAATGGGATAAGAAACAAAAAATCGCTAGTGGCGTTGCCTTCTTCTATCAAGCCTTCACGATTGGTTTTATCACGTAGTCTAGGATTATCCTTTTGGGAAATATCGATCCAACCAAGTAACTGATCATTGCTAAAAAAGTGTCCAGCTCGCCCGGTTCCACGAGAAATATCTATATTCAACCAATCATCATCGTAATTCCCGTAAGGAAACACACGAACTTCGTCTCTGTAAAGATATATTCTGTGCTCTTTCAGAATATTTTTTTCAGTTTGATTAAGTGCAAATTTTCCAGATATATTGCGAGAAAAGTCGAATACATAAAACTGAAATTTGAATGTGCCGCATTCGTAAGGACGAGATTCATCCATAGAATCTTGCGAGCTTCTATATCTTTGCTTCCACAACCATAATCCCAGAATTTTGGGGTTATTCAAACTAGTTTGTTTTTCGTTCCCATTTATCGAGTAAATAAACTTGTTCTCAGTCGATTCGTACCTGCCGCGAATTTTCAGAACTGCTTTATCCTCAATCAAAGATCGCAACCCGTCCACACTTTCATTTTCAACCGATACTGGTTTACCGTTGCAGATTATTGTTACACTAAAATCTTCAGAATTTGAGTGCTTGGAAATTCTTGAGATTGGATCGGTCAAACTTGAAACATCCCGATACAAATCTCCAATAATTCTGTGATTCCAACTTCCCTTAAGGTTCTGAATGGTTATCTGTGTTCCGCTGGACGAGTTATCGGATTCAGGAGTCGTAGATTCGGAGTAATCAACCTCAATTTCATCCAAGTAAATATCCTTTTCCTCGCTATTTTCCGTTGTAAATTCGTCATCGAATCTCGTAAAGTCATAACTCAGGATCGATTCAAAAGATGAGTTTTCTGTCTTTGTAGTTACAGTTACTTTATTCCCCAATTTGAGGACGGCAAATCGTCCTATACCTTTTTCTCCCTGGACTATTCTCCCTTTTTTAGGAGTTGAATCATAGCCATCCCTTCTTCTTTTCATTTTGTGTGGTGTAGCTGGATTCATCCAAGCGTCTCGTATATCTTGAACGGTCATTCCACAACCATTGTCTGCTACGACGATTGTTGACTGAGGTCCTACTTTCATTCCTGGGAGAAAGTGCTCAAATCGTACCTCAACCCATTCTGCATCAGCGTCATATCCGTTTTTAATAAGTTCGACCAGCGCAATTCTTTCATTCCTGATCAACTGATCACCAAGCATCGTCAGCAATCTAGCATACGGTCGAATATGCAGCTTTTCTGAACTCACGACTTCTTTCCGGTGACAACAAACTCCCGGTTATAGACTTTTCGTCCATCGGGGTCTCTGGTAAAACGTCCCGCGGAATCTCGATAGGGAGTCATAATCTTTAAGGATATATCTCTTTCCATGAATCTGATATCAGAAAAATTTGCCCGCTCCATACATTCTCTGATGTAGCTCAAGTTATCAATTTCCACACCTTTGTACTTTGTTTTCCCAATGACAAAAATCGCCATTCCATTTTTGGTCAACAATTCCCAACTTTTCTCCACCATCTTCTCGATATCGATGAAGTATCTGAAAATCGCATTCGCTTTACTTCTATCATGCTTAAAAAGGTCTATGTAGGTATTTCTTCCGGTGCTGCAAAGATTTCTTACTTGGGATTTCAAAGGTTCCTCTTTTCCATACTGATTTCCAATCATGCCTTCTTTCAGACTTCGATGGTCTGAAGTAAAATCAAGCCAAAGGAGCGATAGCTGGTGAATATCTGCGTAGTCATAAGAAATTACGTATGGTGGGCTAGTAATTATCAGATCAACCGCCTTTTTTCTTCTGGTTGTCAAATAGTTCGCGTTATCAATTCTAATCGATAAATTATCAGCCATAGAGCACGAGGTTCGTTCATTTGCTTTCCTCATAGTATCGAACTGTTTCCTGAAAGCTTCTCGAACTTCACTTGGTTCTTTGTCTGGGTCGATCTGAGGTTTAATTGACTTAGTTAACCATTTGGAGGTTGGTTTCAGAATATTTGAAAAGGCGCAAAGAAAAAATTTCAAATACTTACTTTGTTTTGGAATTACATGGAATATAGAGTTCTTCAGATTCAGCAAGTCAGCTATGGTATCTTCATCATGCCAATATCGTATTCTGTCGTTTACGCGACTAACTTTGCATTCATCAATTACCATCATATCGAACTGATTCATTATTGCGATATAGTAATTTTGTAAAGTTCGGTCGAGGTAGCGACCTGTCTTTACCTTTGCAATTAGCGTCGCGACAGGATTAATGTCACAGCCCCAGTAATCCTTGCCTAATTTTATTGCTTCAACCGCTGTCGTCCCACAGCCGCAAAACGGGTCTCCAATTGAACCAATGCTTACATTGTTCTCTTCTGCGTATTGCACTGCCTTTGTGGTGATAAAAGCTGGAAATTTGGCAGGATAGCTATGAATCCGATGAATTGGATCTTCTTTATGGTCCCCGAAGTTCCAAAAATCTGGTTCGAAATGAGTGTCCAGCATCTCGTTAAGCTTGGCTAGGCGTGAGATTGTACACGCAGTTTGTTTACGTTCAATTCCATGTTACTGTGCTGATTTCTGAACTTGATCTCAAATAAACTACGGGTTGCCGCGAGCGAATAATCATAGTTGTATAGCGTGCGAAAGTCCAAAAGCATAACCAGACAACGGGTACGACCCGACCGTATAGATCGATTCTGTTCGAATGGTTTTCGAAAAATGTATCTTCAGTTGCCTTTATGATTTTCTATTATGTGTATATTTGTATCTTGTGCTGGAATCGAATTCTTGTTCAAATTTTATGATAGCTTTCATTATATGACTGTCTTACCGCTTGAAATTGCTCATGAAAAAGTCGTGTTGCAGTAAATTTTGTTCTTCGAGAAATTAGTGCACTGCGTCGATTACAAAGTAAACATGAATCTCGTAGGGGTTCAAGATATGCTTTGGTTACCATAACTGCAATGTATCCGAACCTTGAATTAAATTGATTTATTTATTTTTCTTTAGCGTTGTAGCCTATTTGCTCGGCAATTTTGATGATTTTTCTAGTGTTCTTTCTCGTGTAAACTCGTATCTTACCGACTAAGTGGGTGGGATGAGTTTTTGGGAATAACTCCAATACATATTGTTCTCAGCAATAAGTTGCATTTCATATCGAATGACACCTATTCAGAAAAAGCAACTGGAAACTGAAATTTATAGGGTTTCCGAATTTTTGAAGAATAGCTCATGTGTGAATTACCAAAAGGTGAACTGAACTCGATAGAGGGAGCGAGTTGGGATAACTTCGCATGACACTCCAAATGGAAAAAATAAATTCTTTGCTTAAGACATACTTTTTGTCTATTGTTTCAAGATTGATCGCTATCTATTTCCTCTGGGCGTTCCATATTCATGTGGGATTTCCTCCGACCGGGTATTTAACATACACAGCTATAACCTATTTGGCACTATTTGTTTTTTTCTTCGCCCTACCACTTGCGAAACGTTTAAAACTCGGAAAGCTTGTTGAATTTGAAGCTAAGGTTGAACAAGTGCGAGCGGATATAAAGGAGGTACGTAGCGAAACTCGGGAGTTGATATCCACTGTGAGTTCGGTGGTTAACTCGATCTCTGTATCTAATACACAAAGTGTGGTGTTAGCTTTTCCTGGAATTGAAGCAATGAAGGAGGCCGGAAAATTGTTATCTATTGCCGTTCCCGAATCCGCAGATTTAACCAGAAAAGAGAAGGACTCCATTGCTGAATTCTTGGATGAGGATAGTTTGGATATGAACTATGCGCTAGCCCACCTAAGGATGGATTTGGAGCGAGAATTAAGAAGAATAACTGGCAATCAGGCAGATTTCCACACTATTTTGGGGCAACGAGGAAAATTTCGGTCAACACCGGCAATGTTTCATCAACTTGCATCTTCTATTCCACTATACAGAGATATGAAGAAATCGTTCGAGTACGTGCTTCAGGTTTGCAACGCGGCAATACATGGACAACAAGTTCCAGATAATGTTGCCCGCGAAGCAATTGATTTGGGATTCCGTATATTGCGAGTGTTAAAAAAACAAAAAGAGTTGAAACAGTAGAGTGTACTCCGGTTGTGGGGCAGGGAATTGACCTCAAGACCTCAATCAAAGTATTCAGCAGACTGATTTCCCATCCCAAGTGATGTGGTGATGTTGAAACCGAGTAAACTAAAGGCTTTATTAACCCGAATTCTAGTTGATAAGATTCTTTAACATATTGAGGTTCATCTCGTAGCCTTTGATATAGGTCCTAAAAGGATGACTCAATGTTGAGCCCTTTCTACACCATGATTTGTAATCCCAACCGAGTTCAATTAAATGAGACACTGCAAAGACAAATTCTAGTGAATTAGTAAGAAATATGAACGCGTCAATTTCCTTCCTGTAGTCGAATTCTCCCTCGCTGCCATGAACAAAATGGTTTCGGCAACGTACAGCTTGACTGCAAGGCAGACATAGTTCCGCAAACTTTTCTTCGTCAGCATTAGTAACAATTCGAGCGCGATGCAAAATTTTTTCGCGGAGATTCGGCTTACGCACGCGTCCTAAAATGGAGAGTACGGACTCCCGTGCGGAACTCTTTGGAAGTGTCTTGAAACGCCTGCGACAATCTTCCACAGCACACTGTACCTGCTCATCCAACTCTACGGTTGAAGGCAAATTAGAGCTCGGTAACAGGTCAAACATATTGGCTGAACCAATTATGCGATTTATGTCGTAGCGACCGGAACGAAAGTTGTCGATAAATCTTTTTCGCGCTTCTCCAATGCTAGTTTCACTATCAAGCCATTTCGCAAGTACCGATTCGAACTCGGTTCGGTGTGTATCGGGAGTAATGAGAACATCGGCTGGATGGATTGCTTTGGTATTCTCGGACATTCGATCATTGCAGTAGCTCCAGTAAGTTTTCAGGGACCGGGGTGCCGGTTCGACTTCACTTTTTACCTCTCTTACTGTTTGAACTTCAATTGAAAGATAGCGTTGGCGTCTACCCAAGCATAGCTCGAAAAAACTATGAAGAGTTTTGAGCCAATCGGATACACCATGAATGTTGGTGGGATTTGTAAATTCCAAGCTAACTATGACTTCGTTACTGATGTGCGCACCACGCGACCCACCGAAATTATGGGAAGTTCGGTTAAAAATTTTTACTGAACCAACGTCGGCATTACTCTCTGCGATTCCAAAACAGCCGCTAAAGTACTGCAAGACAGGATGTTCTCCAATTTCTATATCAAAATTGGAAGATTGCCATCCCTTTTCTTTTGCTATATTTTCACGTCTGTGATGATCTGCTACGAGAATATTTCTAAACTCCTCACGCGCAGGGTAAATCGTACCAAAAGTTTCAAATCCATCAACTAAGTTGCCACAATTTTCGAACGTGTAGTCGATCGCTTGAATTCTCGATTCATGGGAACAAAGGAATTCTTCACCAATTAAAACGAAATGAGGGAAGAGCCCTATTTTGTAGTGAGTCATTTCTCTGTTTATGATTTGAGGGGAACCCTCTCGGACACATTGCAAGAGTGATGCTCTAGAACCGTCACTCAGATAGCCGTGATGATCTCGGACTTCATTTTGGAAAGCCACCTTTGGAGTTGTCGTTAGCAAATTCAACAGGGTATCCTTTCCCGAAATCGTAAGATGGCCAGCTCCATTACCGTCTTTCGGAAGAAATAAACCGTTGTACTTGGACTCATTCATTGTGTGCGACCTATACCGAGTGCGAATTCAAGGGTGAAATTAAAAGGATGTCAAGGCCTAAAAGCGCGGGAATCTCTCAATCCCGCCAAAGCCGAAGGGAATTCTGATTGATCGAACACTAACTTAAACGTACCTTTGGCTGGTCCATCGCTAACTGACATAGCTCCAAAATTACAATAGGCATCTTGTAGTACTTGCAACACGCGAGACTTGTAATCGGTGTCCTTGTTGTCAAGATGCTTGCCCTTGGTTTCAAAAACGAGAATGTGCGGCTTACCGTCAATGTTGTAGCTACCCATAGCTAAAAAGTCAGGCCATATGCGTTCTTGTTTCCAACCGCGTAGGTAGTATTCGCCCTGCTGACGAACAGCTACCCGGTGCCACCATTGCAAGGCTGTCTGTCCGTCGAGGTAGCAGGCAAATTTTCGCTCCAGGTCGGAATCAAAATGCTGCGTATAAATCGGTTCGAACAGGTTGAGTTGAACAGGTCGACCATCATTTCCAGGCATTAAACCGCCATCGTAAGATGAAGCAATTTCGTAACTTTCAACAAGTTGGAAGTTAGGTTGACTCGCTTCCAGATCGAAGCGAATTTCACCGTTGCGTAGTTTGTTACGAAACACCTTTTCAGCTTGGTTTTCCACTTTGTCGGTAACATATTGTCGTAACGCATAAGCTAGATAGGAGCGCCGGTCGTGGATTTCGTCTTCTGTGTAGCCAGATTCACGGAGTTTTCCCATCAATCGTTTTACGACCCGAGCAGCTTGCCACGGATTCGGCACTACATCGGAAAGTCGACGAGTGAACCAGTCAATACGTAAGGTTTTGTCAATATACAGTTCCTGTCCTTCATGAAAGACAGGCGGAGTGTTCCCAACATCTACAATGGCAGAGTACCGGCTGGCTCGGTCGGAAAGGCTATCCTCTGGGTTAGGCGCGTCGATATCCGACCAAATGATTGATGAAAGAATATGTTGCGTGTAGTCGAGTTCGCACCAATCATCCCCATCTTTATGCAATACAAGTGGCAGAAATATAGCTTTCTCTCGAAATTGCTCCCGACGCTTAACCTGAACCCGCTGAAAATCCGTAACGGGACCTAACACGCTACCGTCCAAACCACTGAGCCCTTCTTGCTCCAACCCGTTTTTTACCTGACTTACCGCCGCCCCAACGTCGGTATTCATGCAATAGACATAACACTGATCAAGTGACTCTCTCCCTGTGCGACTGGCGTGAGGCTGTCGCATCACACGTCCAATCAATTGGGTAATGGCTCGTTGTGCTTGAGTGTTATCAAGCATTACCAGCAGGTAGGCAAATGGACAGTCCCATCCTTCCATTAAGGCAGCTTTGGTAATTATCCAACGAACCGGCGAAGTTTCTGAAAGAAGATCTCCTCGGCCTAACTCGTCTAGTTCGGACGACTTGACAGCAACAGCGTTCTTGGGAACCGCTAAGTTTTGAATAAGAAATTCTCTTACGTCTTCTGAGTGTATACGTGTCCCATCGCGTTGGTTTTTGCCGGTACGT
The DNA here is from genome assembly GCA_963662635.2 of Arenicellales bacterium. Classification (GTDB taxonomy): domain Bacteria; phylum Pseudomonadota; class Gammaproteobacteria; order Arenicellales; family JAJDZL01; genus JAJDZL01. The sequence continues at coordinate 2,396,749 of CAXXFC010000006.1, read as the reverse complement.
TCTACGCGCACTACGGCAATGGGGCGAATGTAACGACCTTCGTGTTTCTTAAGTGTCTGTGCTTCAATTCCAAGGATTTCCAGTTTGTCGTGTGCCTCGGTCAAGGTCTCCTGCCATTCTGTATTGGTGAATGATGTCACCTGTACAGGCAGTTTAATCATCTCTTCGTTCTTCAACTCCACACCTGTAATATCCACCAACAGGTTACTGATGCCTCTGTTCGGAGTGGCGGAGAGTTCAATAACGAGACGAGGGTTAAGTCGACTTATGGCACGAGCAAACCCCTGATTGTCTTCCTGCTTACGCTTGCCGTAAGCTTTATGTGCCTCATCCAAAATTACTACCGGACGCAACATTTTGAATACGTTGATAAGACTGTGCTTAACTGGTCCATCTTTGGAAACGCGTTCCAAGTCAGGATAGTCTTCCAGCAGACTGGCTCCGCTCGAAGCGTCGTCGCTATCGGGGAAAAAAGTGGGGTAGCGACCCGAATCTCGGAACATCCGTAGAAATTCCCGATTCTTATTGCGATTTGTCGCAGGCAAGCTAACCAGCATCACACACATATAGTTTTCGACATCAGCAGAAGAAAAAAGATTGTCCTTCTCCATAAATTTAACCCTGCCACCACTGGCAATCTCCAGCATTTGACGGTACGGATGCTCCCGATCTCTGAGAGCTTTCTTGGTCTGCGCATAGATCGCGTTGGTTGGTGTAATCCACAGTGTCAAACCAGTCTTACGGTTGAGGCGTTGTAACGCAGCCGCAGCCAGCAATGTCTTGCCTCCGCCCGTCGGTACCTTGAAGCAAATATGCGGGATTGGACGGCCAGTATCGTCGGTACGATCGACGTACGAAACTTTTTCGTCTGCTACGCCTCCGGCTTGTGCAAGCTTCCGCCAAGCATTCTTGGGGAAATTACCGATCTCGTTCGGGAGAGGGATGTCTAGCGCCGCATCCCGGAAAACCTTAAATCCTGTTTCCGATTGCTCCCGTGCGAGTGTTAATGCATCAAGCCAACGGGTAAAGGCATCAAGCACATTGACCTGATATTCCTTTAATTCCATAGAAATTCTCCAGTAACGCTCATCGATGAATTTCATAGGGTATTTGGCAGAAAGTAATTCCCATCGCTGTCAATTCTCTTTGACCAATGAACTTGCCCGGTCCGAATACGATGGCTTTCCGGTCGTTCTGCTGATTCGATACACTTATGCGCCGGGCGCGATCTTCGTTCAACATAACATCATTGCCTTGCATGTACGCTAAGTCGGGTTTGTACAACAGGTAGTAGTCGGTTGTAGAGTCACTATGGAACAAGCCGTCTTCACTCTCCGGAGCCAAATTAAGATTTCTGACTGATATTCCGGATGCTGTGTGCAATAGGTAAGCCGCCAAGTCGGAATACTCGGGCAGGTTCTCTCCCGTCAGCATACCCTCTTCGTCGATCGGGTTGCCCAGGGTACAGAAGACAAAAGAACCACCCAGCCCCTCCCGTAAGGATTCGTCCTGCGAGTTGGGGACACCATTGATGACGCGCCGCACCCGTTCGGCAGTGACTGTGTCGACGTATTCGTCTTCGCATTCTACCAATATGAATTTACGGTTGCCGCCATCTTCCTTGTTCAAGGTAAGGACCGAGTGCGCTGTGGTGCCGCTACCGGCGAAAGAGTCAAGAACGATAGCATCCTTTGCACGGAGTATCTCCAACAAGAATTTGACTAGCTTTGTCGGTTTAGGTTGTGGAAAAACTCCACCTTGACCGAATATATCTCTGAGTTCTTTTGTTCCATTGGAGTTGAAGCCCACTAATTGTGGTGAAAGTAACACATCGGGTGGCTGCCCATCTTGGACTTCGTTTAAATATCTTTTTGCTCTCGGTTCACTTTTTGAAAAATCAATCCGATTTTCTTCTTCCATTTGACGTAAGGTTTCTATTGAATATCTAGGATGACTTCCCGTAGGTGCTGACCAAACGATTCCATTGGCAAAAGTGAAGGTGTAAGGCTGATAGTAGTTCCTTGCGTGGATAGGGTCGAGTTTATACTTCCCACGTCCATCATTGTCATCGTGAGGATAATTGTCTGATTTATCTTTCATTTGTCGGATGTATCGACTTTTAGCTGTACTAAACCATGCTTTTTCTTTCGCGTATGCTAAAACATAGTCTGCATTGAGATTGAAATCCTTACTGGAATTGCGGACGGTATGCATCGCTCTGCGGGTAAGACTGGCAAAGAAATTATGTTCACCAAAAATCTCATCCATCATCATCCGCAGATGCTGATGTTCGCTATCGTCGATCGACACAAATATCACTCCGTCTTCCGAAAGCAGATTTTTGAGCAGATGCAGGCGGGGCCACATCATACAAAGCCACTTGTCGTGGCGTTCAAGATCTTCACCGTCAACGGGGCTGTTCTGCTGTAACCATTCCTGTGCCAGTGGGCTGTTTACGTTGTCGTTATAGACCCAACTCTCGTTACCAGTGTTGTAAGGTGGGTCAATATAGATGCATTTGACCTTGCCAGAGTAGCGAGGTTGTAGAGCTTTCAGTGCATGTAGATTGTCGCCGTGAATGATTAGATTGTCTTCGGTGTCAGATTTAGAGGCAAGCGATCGGTTGTAATCGGGAATTAAAGGACGATAGGGCACGGTGAGATGATGTGCATATATGTGTTGCTTACCTTTGAAATCCAGCGTCGGCATAACGACCTCCACTACGCAATTTGGAAACCAGACTCGTTATTGCGAGCCGCAAAATCCTGTTCTTCGTTGAGCACGATGTTCGAAGTGTTGTTCTTGATCATTTGCTTTCTTGCTCAAGAACTTTGTTCGGAATTGTTTCTGAATTTTATAGTATTTCTAACTCGCCCGTAAAAAGGGGCAAGTAGCTACTTTTTTTGGAATAATGATGATGGCAAGACAGTCTACACTATCTGTATTCTTGCCAAAACTACCCTGTTTGGAAAAATTCCTCTAGAGACGATACTGTTGACCACGATCCATAGATGAAAAAAATGCAGGAAAGAAATACCAAAATTGCGGAGACAATAGCTGCAGGCCGAGTAGTTTTATTTTGCTCTTCAAATTCTTCTATTCCTTCTGCATCTGGTGCGAAAAACAATATTGCACCGAGTGCAAATATTAGTCCCCACATAAAGACGTTTGCTGAGCTTACGACCGCACTCGCTAACCCCTCGGTAACAGAACGAGAAGCTACTACTAGTATCGAAACCAATGCACCTGAATTCAAGATTAACGTCGATTTCAACAAAAGTAGTGAGCTATCTACAGAAGCTCGAAAATAACCTAAATTGATTTCTGTAGAACTCTTGGTTTTTTCGTCTTTGTCGGAACTCATCTGTTAATTCCTCAGAGAAGTGTTGCGTGTAGAGATTCAGAACTTTGGAAAATTTAAAAATTCTTTTTCTGGTTCATTCATTAACATTTTTCAGTCTATCAAGGTGCTTTGTCATGTCTTGCTCGCAACAAGACAACCTCTATCGAAAGTACAAGCCAATCGATTAGGAAAATAGTTTGCCAGTGTGAAAAATCACACTAACTATTGTTGGTTATCCATTATTTTCACTCCTGATTGAAAATTTAAGCAAGAGAAACAAAATCACGTAAGTTATTCATACACAGAAAACTTTGATTTATGAATCTACCACAATGTTGTGGGCTCGTTTGCTCGCCACCGTCGCACTCGGAAATTGGCTACAAGCGTCAGAAATAGAACTTACGCAATCCAACTATCAGCCCGAGCTACATCTGATACTTTACGCGCATTTTGCGCAACAAATATTCTGTAGTTTTGTTCACAAAATGCCACAATCTGCTCGTGGTGGAGTTCGTTATTTGAGAGAACTTCAATTACTACATCTAATGTAAGATTGGCACCGAATGAGATAGGAGCAGAAAGAATTGCGCTGATACCAAGGTCCTGTGCTCGCCGAGACAGTCGCATGACGTAGTCCCAATCAATAGAATCCTGATTCGATGCTTGCAATTCAATTTCAGTTGCGCGAACTAAAACTTCGGTATCATCTCCAGAATAGCTTGAAACATAGGTTCGGGCTAACTGACATAAAACTTCCTGATTGTCTACTCTCTCTAACAGCATCAAAGCGATACGCGGTGAAAGAGTATTAAAATCCTCGAACCAGTTTTCTGGAATAGTTATTGGCCTTGCTCTCGATAATCGCGAGTTAAGGCGTACCACCTTCCAAAGACACCTTATTTCATGAGACGATAGTTGGTCTACAAGTGGACTGACTCTTGATACTAATGACGCAATTGTCTCCGGGCTGCCCCAAGTCAACAAAATCGCAAGATACAAAAATACTGATTCGGAATTCGACTCCGGCAACATCAAGTGCCACCAAGCGTAATCAGCATATTTGTTTCTTGCATAAAGTAACCTATCAACTAATCCCTTCGTTGCTTTAAACCCTGCTTCATCCCATTTAGCTGTGATTGCCTTTGCATTTGAAAAAGTCGCAACTATTGCGATTTGCATCACGATATAGTTTTCGGATGCTTCATCTAATCCTCGATCAACAAGTGCAGTCCAGCAATTGAAACTCTTTTGCCATTCATTGGCATCAGTTTTTAGCAAATCTACTACATAATTTTTAAAACTATCGAGCGAATCAATTTCAGCGTACTCACATGATCGCATAATTTCCTCAAGGAGGTCACTTTTGTCCGGCGAATAGTCGTATTCGATTATCGTTTGAATTGCACTAAGGTTTCTTGAATCTGCAAGCATAATTGCGAAATTCGCCGGACGCAAGAGAGCTTCAAGAACTTCAAATGTAGAAATTTGTCTGTGTTGAAAGTACCATCTCACGGGAAAATTTAGGTTGCCCTCAAAAAAAGCCCTCTTAGCACCCAATCGAAGTTTCGAGTTATTAGTTAGGAGCTCATAATGCTGCGTTCGCGCCAACCAGCGCAAATGACAATTCATATCATTCTTTGCGACTTGCGATATTTGATTCGGATTGAACAATTGTTCAATTCCTAATTCAACTGCCTCGTCAAATAATTTGTCTATTGGTAATTCGAGTTGACACCTAGCTTCCCACATAGATTTACGTTTATCTATATCAGCGAACTGTGCAATCGTTTCACGCAATATGCGACGGTGCGACTGTCTTTTTTCATTTGCCAATTTTTCGCAACATGCATTAAAGATTGCTTCGCGTACAACTTCAACAGGCGATTCAATAATTCGTTCGCCAAACGGTAGTTCAACACAAATGAAGCGTCGGAAGTCGGGATCCTTGACAATAAAGGCAACCAATTCGTTCATGGCTCTAGGAGCTTGCGTGAAAACTTGGTCGGATAGCAACATCATTGCCAAATGCCTTGGTTGCTTGATCAAGTTATATCCTTCCTCATTGTCTAAAGAAATAATCCCACTTACAAGACTGTCCAACTCTCCCTTATCGTAGAATCCGCAGAAGAACCTCGTTACGTTAGTCCAGTAGAAATTACGAACAAGAGCCTCAAAACGATCGTATCGTGTACCTTTAACCGGTTTCCCTGATGGTGAATAGGGAGCAGTTTTATAAAGATGGTGAGCTACAAAGTACTCTCTTATTGGTTGCACCTCAAATTCGAACAGTCCCTCTTGGCGCGAGACTAGCGCACCGACCCGTTCGATGCTACCCTCAAATAACTCCTCTGATAATTTCGCCGCCTGTTCATACCCATGTCCCTCCGTCTCAAGATAACACTTCACCTCTGAAAGCAGATCAGACTTCGAAATACTTCCCGAACCTGATCCATCTTCAGCTTGTGCATGAAGTATCCATGCTAGCCTACCATGTATTAACATTAGCCATTCGCGATGCTCGCGGACTACTCTAGATTTTTCTGCTTCCCGATTGAAAAAGAGTTTAATATACTCATCGTACAACATCGTTCGCTTCTCAGGAAGCGCCGCCCCATGCACATAGATTAAATGCAGTAAAATTGCTAATTGCATCGGATTCCGCGCAAGTTCTCCAAGATGTGACTGTTCAAGTTTTTCAACCAGAATTGATGATATTTGCGCGCCTTCTTCATCATCGAGATTCTGAATTTCGATCCAATTGTCCTTATATGCATTGATGTTATCAATATGCATATCTTTCAGTTCTAAATGTATCCAGACATCTTCCGAGAATCCCGGAGAATTTGCAAAAGCAGCGGGCCTACTTGTAACAATAATCAGCATGGATTTTGCTATATTTCCAAGTCGTGTTGCTGTATCGTTAATTTCTTCCACAATTCTCTTACGAATATCTATATCTGCCACCTCGTCGAATCCATCAAGAACAATCATCGAGTGAGAGTCAGCAAAAAATTGGTTTAATTCGATTACTGAGATTTTCGAACCGCCAGATAGCACTTCAATCTGTCTCACTAAGAATTTTTCCAGCGATCTTAAATTGGAATCGGACGGTTCAGTTTCTACAGCGCTTACAAACGGATCATTGCCTGAAATCCATGTGGCAAAGTCACGTAAATCAAGTCGAAACGGCGCGCGTACAATTCCGTACTTATATTCATCATTCAATCTTGCAAGGTCACTGTATTCTCTCAGTAGCCTCAGTCGATTTACCTGACAGATAAACTGAGTTACGGTGGACTTTCCTTGGCCGGGCGCACCTTCAACGACAAACAGAGAAACACCTTCTCTCGGGGGCATTCTAAAAAAGAATTCTCCAGCAGTTATAACTTGGTTGAATCCTAGCTCTCGATCAAACTCGGATTTACTACCAGATTCGAGCCGAGCTATATATGCATCAAATTCTGTAGATTCGCTCAAATGGTTTCTTTGATGTGCAATTCGGTCGATCTGCGATAGTCTGCTACCCAATGGTAAATCAACGAATAGGTCCATCAATTTATGCTGCAAGTCTACTTGCCTGAATTTGACATCCTGCTCTTTATCACATTGGACGGCGATGTATGAATTAATTGCCTGAATAACCTGCTTTTTTATTGAGGACTGTTGAAAAAGCAATGGACAGCTGTCACTTGCCTTAAGAATTTCGGGGTAACTCAATTTTATCTCGCTATTTGCTTCCAAGCGCCTATCCAAGTCGTCTCGCCACCAAACTTGCGAAGTAATACCAAATTCACTTGTCAAAGTTTCGTTCATCTTATCAATCGATCCAACATCAAGGTGGGATGTTCCTCTCACGTTAGTAACAAGAATGTACTGTTTAAGACCTCGACTGATAAGAGACTTTACTTTTACCGTCTCGGATTTGATCAATTTTTCTACTGCTTCTCGTCCAGTCGTAGTTTCCGGATTTTTGGAAAACTTGACCTGAAAAACTGTAAACTCATCGGAGTCGGAATTAGTGAATTTAGCTATAGCATCTCTACCACCGTCAGGTTGTCCGACAGGAAGGCATTGAGCGTTGGGATAATTTGTGACAATCAAAACTTGACACAACTTCTGGAAACGCTTTTCATCAAGTGATTCGTAGTGATAATCCATTTGTAAAAAAATGTGTATTTGACTAATTTCCTAACAGTTCATTCGATAAAGTAGGATGGGCCAAGTGAGAAATGCTTCCGTTTGAATTGCGAAGCCTATCCATCACGCAATAATTTGATCGACTGGCAACAACTTGAAACATACTCCACTTACAAACTCAAACTAGCATTGCCAAACCTCTTCCAGTCCATGATATAAGGAACTTTAAATATCAGTTAATTGCGCTGAAGTAACCATTGGATTCAGATTCAACAACCATTGTTACCGGCTAGCGTTCTATAGCCCATTCACACAAGCGATGAAACATTTCAAAGCTAGTTGCAGGGCGCTTAAACAGATACTCTAAAGTCTCGGTGGCTTTAGAAGTCAAATTCAACGAAAGTCAAATTTACTTGATACTCTTGTTGTAAAGCCAGCGCACTTTCAAACGAAGTATCATCAATCGCCAAGCGTGCCTTATAGAAAATTTTCGAAGGACCCACCGTTTCAACCCCTTAATTTTGTAAACTTTCACGAAGCTAAACAGGTTGAGACATAAATAAGCAAACTTCATTTTCAACATTGTCCAATATCCAATGGAATTTTGGCTTGACTCAGGGAATGCTTCTCTGATATTTTCAATTGTTGCAGGGTATTGTCCCTTGCGTCTTTCTTTTTTCCTTACAGAGATATCTATATTTAATTTCAGTGAAGGAATTTCACATTCCGCGAACTTCGAATCTGTGCGAATAGTGTTCAAACTATCCCACAAAATTTTTTTAAGGGCTTTATGTGGTTTTATGTTAGCTACGTCATCATAGTCTGCCGTTCTTTGGTCAATCCATTCCGATATCGCTTGAGGTGAAGTATCCCATACTACACTGATATTTTTGAAAGGACAATCCTGTCGTTTCAATTTTCTTTTCTTGATACCCTTTAATCCCATACCTACTCTAGTGACAAAGTCGTCAATTGCATTCTCTGCCCGGAAAGGGTCTAGTGGAAGAGTCGCAAACCACAGCGGCATTCCTACAACCAATGTCCCATAACCATACTCCTCCAACAATTCATCATATGAATGCTTTGACAATTTCTTCTCAATCTGCTTGATCACCGAGTCCGCCGCTCGCTGCTGTTCCACTCGTGTCGGGATTCCACGCGGGATTTCAGATAGGAAATCATCGAAACTGAATGGATTCCTGTTTGGGATACCGTTCAAGTGACGCATCGCTTCGTTGATCTGCGTCGCTGGTACTGTTGTATACACCTCTGTCACTTCAATCCACTCGAATCTGTGCTCGACACCAGGTAAAATCTGGACATAGAAATTAAATTCATCACCTGGATCGTCACTTTCCCTACCGATGGTGCTACGAAGCGAATTAAACCCAAACTCCATTCTCAATAATGCATTTTTGTTCGATTTTGCTCGTCGAGCCCAATATTGCTCACGCAATCTACCGGGCAAATCCCGATCCCGAATCGTTATACATTCCGATTCGCTAGTGTTCTGTCCCGCAAATACGTGTCGATAAGCGTTCCAGTTTTTCATAGATGGATTCTGCTGTAGCGACCCAGATGAACGGGTTGGCGCCGGCATTGTGATGTGTGATGAATTCCGAGATGGTGTCCACCAGCTGCCCGACGTTTCGGAATGTGCCCCGCCGCACGGCGCGTTGCGTGATCAGCCCGAACCAGCGTTCCACCTGATTCAGCCAGGAGGCGGAGGTCGGCGTGAAATGAAGATGGTAGCGCGGCCTTTGGGCCAGCCAGGCGCGCACTTTCGGATGTTTGTGGGTCGCATAGTTGTCAATCACCAGATGCAGGTCCAGTTCCGGCGGTGTCTCCTTGTCGATCAGGCGCAGAAATGCGAGAAACTCCTGATGGCGATGGCGTCTGTAGCATTTGCCGATCACCTTGCCGTTCGCCACGTCCAGCGCGGCGAACAGCGTGGTGGTGCCGTGGCGGACATAGTCATGGGTGTAGCCTTCGGCGTATCCCAGTCCCAGCGGCAACACCGGCTGAGTGCGATCCAGGGCCTGAATCTGGCTCTTCTCGTCGACGCACAGCACCATCGCATTGTCGGGCGGATTCAGATACAGTGCCGTGATGTCTCGCACCTTCTCGACAAAGAATGGATCGCTGGACAGCTTGAACGTCTCGCTCAGATGCGGCTTGATTCCGAACAGGTTGAACCATCGCTGCACGGTGCTCTTCGACACCTGCTCGGCTTCCGCCATCAGCCGAACGCTCCAGGCACCGGCATTGTCAGGCTTTTTCTGCAGGGCCCGGTTGATCAGCTGCGCCACCCGCTCGTCATCGTAGGTGCGCGGACGACCGGGCCGCAATTCGTCATGCAGTCCGCCAACGCCAAGCTGCAGGAACCGGCTCCGCCACTTGCTCACCAAAGAGGCGGAAATGTTCAGCCGCCGCGCCACGTCGGCATTGGTCAGACCTTCGGCGCAGGCCAAAATGATCTTTGCTCGCTGCACCAGGCCATGCGGCATGGAAGTTGACTGTGAAACAGATGTTAGTTGCTCTCGTTGCTCGTCGTCGAGTGTCAGCGGGGCGAGTGGTCTTCCGCGTGGCACGATAACCTCCTGAATGTTCATGAATGATACAGTTATTATACTACACGTATTTAGGGGACACTACACTAGCGGCCTGTTCGGTGTATAGAATGCTCAAACCTTCCATTAGTGTCTCGTAATACATTAAGTGTCTAGAAATTTTTTTATAATTTTCAAGTTCTCTACAGTTCTTCCTGAATTTTTCCATGCTTGCGGAATTTTATTCCACTGACCTGAGCGCAATTTCCATTACCCACTACTTAGATTGCAACGATAAAAAGTTGACGCTAGGGTACCGAATCGAGAAATCCTCATGAACTGCATCTTCAACGTCTCAGGAAACATCCTGTGGATGAGGTTCGGTCCAAATTAACACTTCTTATTCGTTGGCGAACGAACCTTTAGTGATGCTTCCCACTCTACTAAATAGACCATCACAGAATTGGAATTCGTGCTATGTATAACAGTGAGCGCGATGAAACTTCCAACGGGAGACAAACTACAGTACGTCGCTCACTCGTCAAGCATCCCACTAATGTTGACCGGACCACTGCGCAGCAAATAATTTTTCGATATCGACTCTATTTCATTTCGCTGGTGAGCACTGCAGGAAAGAATTCGAACCTAGGCTGAACTGCCTTTGAAAATTAACTTTGGGCAAGTCCAGAATCGACCTTTTTTTAAAAACAGGCAGTCAGTGCTGATAATTTTACTAGAAGTCAGCTCGAGCAACTCTATAGCTGCACGTGGCAATTTCCGTAAACTGCATAATTCCAAGTCCAAATGTTTTAAAAAAGTAAATCTTCAGTGATTCTTCGTCTATGGTTACATGTGATAATCAGCACACAAATACAGGATAAACTGAACAAAAGGCACCTGCGCCGTGCAAATTTTAAAGAGATTCATGTGCAGACTACAAGACTTCATATATTTGTCTATTGCACCTCCTTGCTACATTAATTTCTGACAATTTGTTTTCTACGAATTCAGCAAAACAGACGCTATTTTCCAATACATTTACTTTGATTGTTACTTATGTGTGCAAACTTCATATCTGCGGATTGGAGCAAAAATCCAACGAATCGATCGGTATACGTCGCAGATATAGAGAAACGCTCTATTTGGAAGGCTTCAACGACGGAGTTTTGGAACCTTAAAGCATTGTTAGAGCTGGCGAATACTCTTCGGCAAAGCGGCCCCGTGCTGATTGGAGTCGACGTAGTGCTAGGCGTATCGAACGGATACTGGCGAATGGTGCTTGAAAAATGTGGTCAGCACCAACCGAAGAATTTCGTCCATTGGTTGCGTAACATTGATGACCCAGATAGTAACTTCTTTGACACAAACAAAGATCCGAGTAAGTGGCATGTCGACGAACCTTGGTTTCATGTGCCAGGTAGAAAAGGAGGACTTACGTCGTTCACAAAGAAAGTGAGCGATGGGTTTCGTCGTCGAATTGATCGCGAAACCGGAGCAAAGCCAGTTTTTGCCGTCAGTGGAATTCCAGGTGTCGTGGGTGCCGGAACCCGAAGCTTCTGGCTTGAATTGATTTCAACCCTAACTTGCGACCGGGAATTTACAATCTGGCCATTCGAAAACGACCTGTCTAATCTTTTCCACCAAGACGCTGTTGTCCTATGTGAAACATATCCGGGCATTGCTTATGCCACTGCGCTGGTGGACGAACTTCCCACATGCAGGCTTATAGTAAATAAGACCAAAAAAGAACAACGTGAAGAAGCTTGTGAACGTCTTGAAACAGCCAATTGGGTCGCAAGTAACAAGATTGGCCTTGGCGATCTCGATGCGTTGATAGGGAGCGAGGATGACTTCGATGCTCATCTTACGGCCGCTGCTGTCATGCGTTGCGTTATTGAACGACTGCCTTTAACCAGTCAGTACTGGGACGATCCAATTGCGGAAGGATCAATGCTCTTGCTAGGAACTGTCGACCCAACCCTAAGGGGTCGAATACTCTAACGACATGATCTCAATATAAACGTTCGTCAATATCGTCATCCATGAATGATGCAGACACTCGGATTGATGGATGTTCAACGAAACTTTCTGGGAACATCTATTCTTGTCCAATTCTTGGTGGTTCAAAACAGTTCTTCGGGTCGCCGAGGGATTGGAATGCGTACTTTGCCTAGTTCAGTATGCATCCTGACTGGCATCCAAAATTTAAGAATGGCGCAGAACGAAAGAGATTGTTCCAAAACGACTTTCAGGAGTGGTTACGTATACCTCCTCAGTCAGACGTTTGTCGATTTCCCCAACAGAGGCAGTCTCAAAAAACAAAGTAAGTGCTTCAGTTAGATTTTCTCGCGCTTCGGCAACGGTCGCGCCTTGGCTGGCAACGTCCAACTCCGGACTTAAGGCAACATATCCATTGTCTTCGCGTTCGACTATAGCAGTGAAACGTCTATTCATTCTGTTTGTCCCTAAAAAATTTTACTCAGCAGTTCGCTACAAATTGCACGAGTTTGCCACTTTCATTATGCACATTCAACTTGGTAGGCCCGTAGCGGTTGTTTTTGAACGTAGGCTAATCTTTCGCTGGTGGTGGGAATTTAGTGAATCTGAGCACAGTGAATTGGCAATGCTTGTCGGATGTCAATTTATTCACTGGAATCTACGTCGTGCCTTTACACGATAAAAGCCGATAGCAGGATTAGACAATGGAATTGACACTACATCCGGAATTAGCGGTCGCAGGTCCTGAAAACGATTGGTCCGTGCGATCATGATTACGACGGGAATCGGTAGTCTGTTCGCATTCTGCTGATACTCAATTCCTTGATCAACCGTAACTAGAGAGTTGAATTGATGTTCAGAGGCAATTTGCAACAAACGGCCGTCTTTTGTCCCAAACCCAACTCTTGAACCGTGCTTACCTCAAATGATTCCGGAAAAAGAAAGGCAGGTCGCCTTGGAGTGGATTCGTCAAGTAATACTTTAATGTGCCTTACCCATCAGCTCGGCTACCGCACATTCAAGCACCTCCACCGTAAGTTCGCGTGATACGGACGGAAAATCATCCAGGAAATCGTCTATTCGATCACCTGCTTCCAAGTGCTCCAGTAGGACACGAATCGGTACTCTGGTTCCGGCAAATACTGGAGTCCCTCCCAGAATCTCCGGGTCTCGGTCGATCAGGGTATCTGGTGCAATCTTGCCGCGATTGTGTTCGAGTCCCATTACTTAATATCACTACAAATTTCGCTGTAAACTTGCTGTGCCGACAAGCTTCTATTCTTGATGCAATTATTGTATTCACTGAGAAGAAAGGAATTATGGCTTATAACCACTCGCCCCTGAACAAGCGGGTGAGTGGGAAACTTGTCTGTCAAATCCGGCAGTGAGAATCGTTGCGGGAACAGTTCTGACTCGAATGGACATCATCAACATGGCAGAGGCGGTACCTGTCCGGCAGAGACTGGAAGTTTGCGGTGTTATCAGGTTCCATGGACATGCCGTTCCGAAATCTCACTGGCAACAAGAATTCCGCCGCCTCGCGGAGCATGCTGGATTTTGTCGGTTCATGATTCCACCCATGGACAAATGATGCGAAGTCCGGACGATACTCAAAGTCTGGCATGCGAACCATGATATGATTGAATCATGGACGAAAGGCGACAAAACGATCGACGGAAGTTCATTCCGATTGGATTTCAGACTTTCCGCGAAGTCCGCGAGCGCGACAGCTACTATGTCGACAAGACCCCGATCATGCGTGATCTCATTGATCGGGGCGGTTACTACTTCCTTTCGCGTCCGCGCCGTTTCGGCAAGAGTCTTCTGGTCGACACCCTGCATGAGCTTTTCGCAGGCGAGGAGGAGCTGTTCCGCGGGCTTGCGATCCACGACAGCTGGGACTGGTCGGTCCGGCATCCGGTCGTGCACCTGAGTTTTGACGATCAGTACAACAGTCCCGAAGAGCTTGATCAGCATATCCGCGGCGAGTTGAAAGGGATAGCGGATGACGCCGGTATTGAACTGGGTGAGATCAGCAGCAAGGGTTCGCAATGTCTGAAAGAGCTGATACGCCTGTTGCATCGGAGCACCGGACAGCAGGTGGTGGTGCTGGTCGATGAGTATGACAAGCCGATCCTGGATGTGCTGGACAATCCTGAGGTGGCAAGAGCGAACCGGGACGATCTCCGGGGGTTTTACGGCATCATCAAGGGCTGTGCCCGACATGTCAGGTTCGTGTTTGTCACCGGCATCACGATGTTCTCGAAGGTCAGCCTGTTCTCCGGGTTGAACAACCTTGAGAACATCTCGCTGGACCCACGCTATGCGTCGATCTGCGGATTCACCGATGACGAGCTTGACACGGTGTTCGCGCCGGAACTTGAGGGATTGGACCGGGAGGAGATCCGCCGCTGGTACAACGGCTACAGCTGGCTGGGCGGGCACCGGCTCTACAATCCCTGGGACATCCTGTTTCTCTTGAAGAGACGGCAGTTTGAATCATATTGGTTTCAGAGCGGGACACCGACCTATCTGTACCGGCTGATCAGGGAGAGGCATTATCCGCTGATGGAGCTTGACGGCGGAACGATCAATAGAGAACAGCTGACCCGGTTTGATGTCGGCGACATCGACCTTCGTGCGCTGATGTTCCAGTCGGGCTATCTGACGGTGGGCGAGCGGCGGCGTGACGACCCGGACACGATCTATACCCTGGAGTATCCGAACTTTGAGGTGAGCAAGAATTTCAATTTGGACTTTCTGGTCTATATGGGGCGTAATGAAGCGAAGGTGAGGCGTGACGCGGATGCCGTGCTGGGCTGTCTGGAGTCGAAGGATTTCGAGGGGCTGCTCGGCTGGTTGCGTACGATTTATGCGGCCATTCCGCACAGCTGGTATCGCAACAACCTGAATGCCGAGGTGGAGGGATACTATCTCACTATGCTGGTCATGCACCTGAATGCGGTGGGAGCGGTCATTCAGGGGGAGGATGAGTCGAGCCGGGGTCAGTCGGACCTGGTGGTCCGGCATGCGGGCGAGGTGTTTGTGATCGAGGCGAAGGTGATCAAGGGCAAACGCAGGCATACGGTCGCCAAGGCGCTTGATGCGGCGATGGAGCAGGTCAAGGGCCGCAGCTATGCGGAGAAGCATCTCGGTGAGGCCGGCGTTCACCTGATTGCCATGGTGTTCGGGAGCGATGATCGCAATCTGTTGGACTTGCGAGCGGAGTCTGTTCCGGTACTGTCGGCACCGCGGTCTGACGGAGACGATCGCGTCTGGCGGCGCTTGCGGAATGTCGTGGCCTGGAGATGATCGATTGAACACATCAGGGGCTTTGTAAGGGTTGGAAGACTGATCCGCCTCAACCGGCTTTGGGCAGTCTGAGATGATCTTCATACCCGATTGTGAACCCCAATACCTTGCCCGCCTGAACAGTGGGAGTAGTTACTATGGCTTTCCATTTCTCAAAACTTCAAAACTCAACTTGGTGGGCCCAGCAGAATTGTAGTCGAACCTCGGTAATCATTGACCCCCAAGCCGAACTTGGATTGGCAATAAGCGCTGATCCATCATGAATTGGCATGGAGTGCACAATTCGCGGCTATGGCGAATCCCAAGGGTTGATCAGTTTAAGTTCAAGATATCCAAAGTCCCGAACATTCCCTGTTGCAGGGGCAGGACCGTTTGCTTTGGCGGTGCCCGCAATCAGGGCTTCTCTCGTCCTGTCCTGTCGTACTGGAAATCCAGATTGACTCCCCGAGGGATATTGTCAACCAGCCATTTCCCCAGCGGCTTGCGCGAAGAGCTTTTCGTGTTCCATTGCCTTGCAGGTATGACGATAAAGGGGTGCCTCTTACCGATTTGTTGTGGCCCTTCTTCTTCTGCGCGGCGCAAGACTTCGGAAAGATGAGTCTTGGCTTGTGAAACCGTCCAAACACAACGGACATCGTTATTTGGTGTTTTCATCGATATTTCCTATCAGTTCATCAATATCCCAGTTTGGCTTCCTGGGTTATTTTGGCCAATTCATCCATAGCGGCATAACTTCGTTCTTTCTTCAGTTTCCTGTATGTCTTCAGGTCTTCGAACAGTATGCGTCTGTGGGTTCCTACCTTGGTGAAATTCAGTTCACCCTTCTCCAGCAGACCGATCAGATAAGGTCTGGAAACATTCAGGAGATCAGCTGCCTGCTGTGTGGTCAGTTCTGCGTGCAAAGGGACAACGGTCACGGCATTGCCGCGAGCCAATTCAGCCAAAAGGCTTTGAAGCAGAACAAGCGCCTGTAGCGGTAGAATCAGGTCATGTCCGTCAATCTTGACATGAGCTCGGTCAAAATCCGGCGATTGATCAAGTAATCGACTGAGTTCAGCCGCGCTTGCACGGGCTAATTTTACCGTCTCGTCGTCCGGTAACCGTAATTCTGGTCGAACCATCCTCGTAGTCTCCTATGCATATTTGTGAAGTCTCTTTCGCCGTTGGCCGGATTGCAGATTCGATGGTATAAATATAGTGTATATTCGAAATAAACGAAACGGCCTTGTGCAATTCTATACTCGACTCACCTCCCTCAATCAATACGATCAGCAATTCTTATGGGCTGCAACCCGCTGATCGCCATCCATGACAAGGCGGTAGATATCTGCAATTATTGGTTTTCGATTAGGATTTCGACCGCCACTAAAGGCAACACAGCAGTTCCAATGCTTGCACCACCCCCTTCAGTCTTGATGGCATCCGGCAACTGAAGCATGCGACATGATGTTTCCAACCTCGAACCATGTTGCTTCGACGAAGGCGGAGCCGTCATCAACGGCACCGGGAACTCATTTGAGGCTCGGTTTCGGAAAAGCTACGGCGGACACCGGTGAGACGGGACGCCATTCGTGTTGACATCTGAACTCCTGCGCCATACCGTGACGAGCCATTGCTGTTCCGCCCGCGGCCGTCCTGTCGGACGATAGTAGTGGTGCAGTTCCTGAAAACCTGCGTCGGTAACGTAGGTGCGCCAGGTTTCCAGATCATGGAAACATCCATATCGTCCATCGACCCAGCCTTCCTGGTTGTTGCCTCGCGGGTTCGAACACAGCAGGACACCACCGTTCTTGAGAGTCGCGGCGAGGTTGCCGAGGACCCGGGCGAGTTGACTGATCGGTACATGAAAGAGCGAGGCGTTGGCGAAAATCCCGTCGAATCGG
The DNA here is from genome assembly GCA_963662635.2 of Arenicellales bacterium. GTDB lineage: Bacteria > Pseudomonadota > Gammaproteobacteria > Arenicellales > JAJDZL01 > JAJDZL01. The sequence continues at coordinate 2,379,527 of CAXXFC010000006.1, read as the reverse complement.
GCGAATGGCAAATCAAGCCTGAGAAAGTCCTGATGCAGCACCTCACAATCCGATCTGGCGCGGGCCATTCTGACGAACTCGCTTGAGCCGTCCAGGCCTACTGCTTCGTGGCCGAGCGCCTTGAACCGACACAGATCCCGACCGGGTCCGCAGCCCAGATCGAGAATGACGTGGGCACCATCGGCATTGATCGCCTGCAGCAGGGCGTTGATGTTCTGGCTGACATCATGGTCTGCTGTGCCATTGCTGTAGGCAACCGCCATACGGTTGTAGCTCGCAATCGTCACGGCCGAAACGTCTTGCGCATGTTTCGCACTTTGATTCCGGGTGCGATCGCTCATGTCGAGAGAGGCCATTGTGAATCTGCAAGCACCACCGAAGTCTCAATCTGCCGTTCCGAAACGGTCCAGTACTTTCTCAGCAATGCTGGCTTTTCCGACATCGGTACCAGTTTGAACCCATGCCGCTGATAGAATGCGATCGCCCATCTGGCTTCAGCCCAGGTGCCGACCAGAACAGGACGATCCAGGCGTACACATTGCCCGGTGAGCAACGCCGATCCAATCCCTGAGCGCTGATATTCAGGTACCACATAGGCGTGTCGGATCAACGCCACGTCCTCGACAATCTGGACACCCATCACAGCGACCAGTCCGACATGGGGAATCTCATAGCCGTCAAAGATGACTCCAGCGGTGATCTCATCCGTCAGTTCCTCAGCGGGCATGTAGGGCTCCTTCCAAAGATCGTTCGGAATGATGCCCTTATAGACCTGCGCAGCCTCGTTGATGATGGCAAGTATGCGATCGAATTCGTGATCTGTGCAGTGCCTGATCATTGTCACGTGAAAATTGCGCCGAGTGGGGCTGTGCAAACCGGGTGTCGCTGTTGCAGGCCCTGATCTCCAACTCTGGTTGCGTAGTGTTCCCTTTCGATGAAAGGCGCATCAACATTCATTGCGGTCGCTGGATGGTTGATCAATTCAATGTCAAGTGCCGCGTTCCAAAACAATGAAATTTCCGTTATAACCGATCTTACGGGAAACACGCTTGCCCTTGATTGCTATGACTCGCCCTGTCGGCACTTGAGTTGTCTTGCCCGAGTTATATGTCAGCTCAGCACGTGAGGGCACAACACGTGCACCGATTTTAGTCAGTCCCTCCCTTGCCAAGTCAGGTAGGGGTTTGACCGGTATTGTTTTCCCTGTCACTGAGGAGGTCTTGGTCTTCGCATACAAACCGCGGCCAATCCTGACAAGAGACTGCTCGGCAACCAACTTTCTCAACACCCGGCCTGTCTGGTCGCGGTCTGACAGGTCCAGGAAATGCATGGGTGTGAAGACCGAATCCTTGCTGCGACTCAGTCTGTATCTGACCCTGCTTTCCAAAGTATTGAGAACCATAATGCCATTCTACAAATTTACAACTTTCAGTAGATGCTCTATTTATCGATTCATACTGACGATAGGTTAGAAGTACCAAAATCGCAAAAATGACTGACGAATAATTTGATCCGTCGAGACAGCACTTTGACACAATTGTAGTCACGTGGTGGCTCGACGGCGAATTATGAAGCATGTGGGGTTGCATCGTCATTTTTGGAATATTCCAAAAAATCGTAACGAGACAACCAACTATTGAATGAACTACAGCGAATTCAACAGAATTTGCAATCTAGACTTAGTGGGCACGGTCACAACGTATCCGAAGCCACGCGACTCTAAAACCATGCATCGAATTTCTTTGACAAATTTACAGGTAGAATTGAATCAATCTTGCTCGCCCTGTCCACTAATTTCGTTCCTTATTTCTTCACTGAGATCTTTCAGCGCAATGCGTCCCTGACTGACTGCCAATGTCAGCAACCTTTTGACTTGATTTTTTGAAAGCCGACTAATCTGCTCGTTTTGAACTGCAACTTTCAAATGATTAGCAATATTGCCGAGTCTAACGTAATCGAGATTGCAAATATCAACATGCGATTTAACAAGGTCTGTAACAGGTGTTCTGCCGTCAGTTCTCTTTAGAGCAAAACCATCATTACGTAACTCGCTGTCGGACAACCAAACGATATCGAGCCTGTCCAAACGGTTTCCTGCAGCTGCGATTGCTAATGCTGCATTCTCAATACTACTATTCTCGCTCGAATTACATTGCCAAAAAGACAAGGTATTATTCTGAGTTCGAAGATCACCTGTCACAGCGTCTGCCGAGATCTCTCCCTTCGCTAACCCGCGTTCATTGTTCAAATTTGAATCCCATTTTGCACGGGAGATCTTTCTGGCTAGGTCCACAAACTAGGTTGACTCTCTGAGATCATTGATTACATCTTCGATATAGTTACATAGCCACGGAACTACTTCTGAATGATGTTCGAGTACGTTGCAAAATTCCATTTCTCCCCAAGATTCCACAGCCTGTACCGCAGCGTCTCGAATTTCCACATCATCGACGGCTAGTGCATCCTTCACGACTCGAACGCGCCATTCAAGTGGTTCCAACTTTCGCCGACCCAAACAACGTAGCACTGAGGCAGCCATGTCCGGGCACCCGACATCTACAGCCAATTCACTGAGCCATGTATATACAGCCCTTTTATTTGTCGAATTCAGTGCATCATCAATTATTTTTTCCGCAGGATGAGTAATACCATCTTCGACTCGTTCGCCATCAAGTGAAATTCCCAATTTCAAGACTAATTGATCCTTCTCACGTCTTTCTCGTTCGAAATATGATGTATCGATAATCAGTAGATATAAGTCTTCCCAGACCTTGGGGTCTGATGGTACAGTCTCCTGATGAGGTAAGATATTGATTGTAGAAGAATTTAAAATCTTCATCTGTAGAAGTGCTTGTAAATGCGAAATTGCCAAAGACTCTCGACTGTTGTCCAAGTTATGAGAAGGCTTACCAAACTCTACAGCAATATCAGGGATGAAGAATTTTTCCGGATAGTTTGAAGTATTTGTCGAATAATCTAATTTACTATAGTCTATCAACATCGAAAAGCTCCCTTGCTTTATCAGTTATTACCGATTCGAATACTGAACTTACCCGCTCATGCAAATCGCTAGCGATTTGCATTGAACCTTCGATAGCAATTGATGATCCATCTTGCCAAATTGCATCAAGGTCAAGTAGACATTCAACACTGCTGGACGAGGAATTTAGTAATCCATAAGAAAATTTCAGTTTCACTTTGTCTTCATAAACATAGTCCACGCGACTATAAAAATCTCCATAATATTCCGGCAATCCTTCCAATTCCAAATTGGCGCAACTAAGGTATTCTTCAACTTTCACGTTCGAGTCGGGAATCACAATTTTGTTGATGTAGCGGACACCAACCCGTACAACTGATTCGGCGTTTGTAACCTTTCTATAAGCATTCAGGGCTAATTTTATACGGGTTTGAAATTCGTCCCATCCGTTATTTTCAATGCTCTCCGGATATTGATACGGACGCAACATATGAATGCTAATTACGTTCGAGCCAATTCCAATTGTCCGTCTACCGTCTTGTGTGGCCAACTGAACCTTGAGCAAGCCATCTTCTTGTTCAATATTTGAAGGACCGCCTTCTGTCACTTGCAATCCGAATTTTAATACTCTTTGTTCTTTCGACTTGCCGGAATACTCTTCGCCAAGTTCATTCTGGAGTTTTCCTGGAATCGTCAAGTCCCAATTTGAATCTGGAACAAAGCGAAACTCGCAGAGTGCCTCTTCAATAGGCGGATATCTGTAACGCCTTTTCTGTTCCACTTTTTCCCCTTGTTCCGGCATCTAGTACATTTTGACTCTACAGACTTCGAAAATTCTTAAAAATTTACTATCCGAACATTTTGCTGATGTTCGCCAATATTGTGGATAAATTTCCAGTCGAAATCACGTTATGGGCTAGATTCGTAACTGTAAACGATCATTATTTTAATGGGTGTAACCATGTATCTTTCGTTTGCACTCCAAACTCAAAAATTCTTCGTGATTTTGTTGACCGCACTGGTAAGCCATGTAGTCTACAAGAGACAACGGACCAACGGATGCTCCCAACGTCGGTACAGTCAACCATACCATACCATCTTCATATAATCGGCACTGAACTAGTCCCTTTCGATGAAAGACGCATCAACATTCATTGCCGTCGCTGGATGGTTGATCAATTCAATGTCAAGCACCACGTTCCAAATTAATGAAAATTCCGTCATAACCGATCTTGCGAGAAACACATTTGCCCTTGATTGCTATAACTCTCCCTGTTGGCACTTGAGTTGTCTTGCCCGAGTTATAGGCCAGCTCAGCACGCGAGGGCACAACACGTGCACCGATTTTAGTCAGTCCCTCCCTTGCCAAGTCAGGTAGGGGTTTGACCGGTATTGTTTTCCCTGTCACTGAGGAGGTCTTGGTCTTCGCATACAAACCGCGGCCAATCCTGACAAGAGACTGCTCGGCAACCAACTTTCTCAACACCCGGCCTGTCTGGTCGCGGTCTGACAGGTCCAGGAAATCCATGGGTGTGAAGACCGAATCCTTGCTGCGACTCAGTCTGTATCTGACCCTGCTTTCCAAAGTATTGAGAACCATAATGCCATTCTACAAATCTGTCATATGATAGCTTCGAAATACGGTCTCATAACACGGGCTACTCGATTAGTTTCTGCAAACCGCCAGATTTCGTCGACAGCGGCTTTTTTACGAGATAGACATTCCTTCAGTGCTTCAATCGCAACATCGGTCCCTACCTTATTTCGATGCTTGAAACAATCGGCGACCGTTTTGGCCGGAATTGTAATTGGCACCGATACCCCTTCGATCCTATGGCGCTCAACCCCTACCGAAAGTGCCTCAGAACCGGAACGAATGACCCGCAGCGACACGGGTGAACTCAGAGGAGTCCATCTGCCATGTTCAATGGACACCCAAACCTGGTGTGGTAGTTGAGTAGTCAACACGTGGAACTGGAGCGCTGAAAGAAGACTGATTACAGCGTGTGGGATCGCTTTTGACACCATTGCCAGACTGTGCGAAGCGGTTATTTCAGCTTCTGTGTATTGATAGATACCGCGTCCTATGCGCAATATTACACCCTCATCCTGAAGCCGCCGCAGATACGTATGTGGCACACCAGCGGCATAAAAGTCTTTAGCCCGCAATATCTCACCGCTACGAGCTAATTCCAATGCCCGATCTTGCAATGTTTTTCGTTTCAAAAATCTGAAAGTTCTTTATGCTATATAATAAATAACAATTATATAGTATCTATAACTATTGTGGAGACTTCAAGTGAACAGAATTCAGCAGTTTGAAAATACGACGAATAATTGTCTAGTTGGCTCTTGAGTTAGTAGTTATCTCGAAGAACCGGTGGGGGTGGTCGCAACGTATCCGATCCCTTTCAAATTTGAATTCAAGCCTTGGTTTATGAGAAAGCTACCTTATTTCGGTGACATGAGAAAATAGTCTCTATATAGTCATTCACAATTCGTCCCCGTCGGACTCGCCCCAAGGCTGTCTTCCGGCTGGGCTTCCGAAGGAGGTTGATCAGAACGTGACATGCTTCGTCCGCACTATCGGCATTGACTATTCAGGCGCGGAAACGACGACGGCGAGCCTCAAGGGGCTCCGAGTTTATCTGACCGAGAACAACCGCGCACCGGAGGAGGTGCTTCCGCCACCCGGCCCGCGTAAATACTGGACCCGCAAAGGTGTTGCCCATTGGCTGGTTGAACGCCTGTCTGAGGACGCTCCTACACTCGTCGGCATCGACCACGGATTTTCCTTTCCGCTCCGCTATTTCGAGGTTTACGGGCTGGAACACGACTGGCCGACCTTTCTCGACGACTTCCAGCATCACTGGCCGACCGACGAGGACCACACCTACGTGGATTTCGTGCGAGACGGGTTGGTAGGCAACGGTGATGAGCGAACCGGCAATTCTCGCTGGCGCCGCCTGACCGAGAAGCTGGCCGGTGGAGCGAAGTCCGTTTTTCTTTTGATGTGCCGGGGCAGGTGGCTAAATCCACTCATGCCGGGATTCCGTGGCTGCGCTTCATTCGCCGGGAACTGGGTGAGCTAGTCCATTTCTGGCCCTTTGACGGTTGGGACATTCCGCAGGGAAAATCCGCCATAGCCGAGGGCTATCCGGTGCTTTGGTCGGACAACTTCGCCCGCGAGGACCGCACCGGCGACCAGCACGACGCATACAGCATCGCCGCCTGGTTGTCGCATGCAGACAGGGATGGCAGCCTCGCCGGGTTTCTTAAACCGAACCTGACCGAGGACGAGAACAGGGTGGCAAGGGTGGAAGGTTGGATTCTCGGCGTTCCTGGCTTGATCAGAAAGGAAGACAGGATCAGACTTGCCAAAATTACTTCCAATAATCAGTTGACTCTTCCAAAGTCAGTTGTTTCTGAATTTCCAGGGATTGAGTATTTTGACGTAGCCAACGAGAATGGACGTATTGTCCTGACACCTGTCAACCCATTGCAAGCCGACACGGTCAGAGCTAAATTGGCTGCATTGGGTGTGACTGATACCGACATTGCTGATGCCGTCGCTAGGGCCCGCAAGAATGAGTGACGCAGATGCGTGTGGTCATTGATACGAATGATCCATTGTCAACTTTGTTGTTCACGGAAGGTTCGATGATGTTGCTCGAATTCCGCTATATCCATGATTTTTTTGCGGTACCGGGAAGTATCATTCATATTGACCAAACAACTCAGGATGAGGGAGCGGTAATTAAGAGCCTTAATTTTTTGATCTATTGAAACTTGAGCAGATGTTGCAGCGATATCTGTACCCTGTTGACCTGTCTTCAAGTCGCTACTCCGGTGCGTTTCCAACTTTCAATTGGTTCGTCTTTAGCGATGACTCTACTCTATTTCTCGCGCAACCGCGTGAATTGCCGTGTGCATATCACGACCAATACGCTTGTGATCTTCAGCAAACGAATTCGGATGGTCAAGTATGTAACTTAGTTCACTACGAAATGAAGTCAATTCAAACGATGGGAAAAAACCCAAGAAAAATCCATTCCAAAATTGAAGCCGCTTAGTCCAATAGCTCGTTTTGTCAATAACTCCTTCAGTTGACTGAAAATCTTCTCTATCGTTTGACTTACTCACAGCACTCTCCAAAAACATCAGATTAGAAAATTATACAAACCCACAATTAATTTTCGTTTTGATTGCAACTTGGTTGAATTCCTCCAATCTCATAATTCCCCGTGTCCACAATTCTGGGTACACTCTATTGCGATGGTGGGCACGGAAGGACTTTAGTCGAACTATGACGGAACTACATTTTCAGATCACATTGTTCTGAATAGTTCGTTGCGAACCGTACTCAAGTTGCGGTCCAAGGATTGAACACCGTTGCTCCTGTCGTTTTAAAATCAGTTTCGTCCCGGGTGACAACTGTCATGCCGTGCACAATGGCTGTCGCCGCTATCAGCGCATCACGTTCACCCCGCGGGTTCGGTACATGTAACTGAGCGCATTTGAGTGCGACAGCGGAATCGATGGACAACGTGCGTTCCATGAATTCGGGCATTACATGCCTCTCCATCCATTGTCGGAGTCTTGCTCCCTGCTCTGCGTCACGTCGTTCTATACGCAGTATACCTATCTCCAATTCCATAAGTGTCAATACGGAAACGTAGAATCTCCCATTGGCCTGACTGGAAATCCACGCAACAACTCTGGCATCAGCTCTACCATCTCCAACCTTGCGCAACTCGGAGACAACGTTGGTGTCAAGCAAAAACATCAACAAAGAGTGATTTGTTTACTTTCAATGCGGATGTTTGATGGCTTGAATTCGATTTCCGCCAAACCTGGCATCGACAACGCGTCCAATAGGTTGGACCTTTCACCTTTCAACCTCTGGTACTCATCTATATTGAGCATTACATGCGTCGGTTTATTCCGGTTTGTAATTATGACTGGCCCCAAGTTTGATGCTTTCTTCGCACGAGATACATCCCTATTGAATTCACGGCTGGTAAAAGTAGTTATGCTCATGTCTAGTTCCTCCATAGACGGATGTAGTAATGTTACTACTTTTCCACATATCTAGCAATTCTCTTACATTCCTTACGTACCACTTTCAGCCGCTCGGATTTAGAGGAATGTGACCCAAATTTAACAACGAACAAAGATATTCAATTTCTATTTGGATGATCTGCGCTAAACACGCGACAAAGTAACTCAAGCACCACAATTTGATTGAATTGAGACAGGATTGACCGAGTCGAACAATATTTGGGTAATTTACTACCCAATCTACCAAGGCTCTACGCCAGGTACTTGAAACCATTCAAATGGAAGCGATATATCCTGAACTCGGCAAGTACATACTACACAGCGCACACCTGTGTCAATACGCTTACCATCATTGACAACCGACTGACCCGAATATTTTCCAAAAGGGTTTGGATACGTTGCGATGGTGGGCACGGTCGCAACGTATCCGAACCTTTGCAATCTTCAATTTTCGAATCAGAGTTTGATCATCACTATAGACGGGTATCAGCGTATTGCGCGTATTGAAAGTTTTGCGAATTGCGTTCGCTAGACTTCGACCATCAAATGAGATTGTCTCTGAAATCACCCAAAGTTCGAAAAAGTCTTTCATACAGAGCATTTTCCAATCCAGAAATGAGCCTGAAATCGGTGTGAATTAGTCTGTGAGCAATCCCTGTGTAAAACCCGCACCGACGAGTGCGTCAGCACATATTCGTCGGCGGTGCGAGTGTTTTGCACATGGTTGGTCATAGACTTATTCATGCCGTGCCCCGTACTGTACATGTACCGTACGCGGAATCGATTTTTTCGAACAGTTCGCGCCGCCTCGACTGCACGTTCTGCGCCGCCTCGACATCCGTCTGTGCATGTGCGATCGCGTCGAGCTGCTCGAACGTGATCCCCGGCTTGAGGAACCGATGTGCGTCGGCCAGCGAGCGCAGCCGGTCATACGGCGTCATCACGTCGCAGTCGCGATAGCGCCTGCGCACCTTGCCCTTGCGGTCAACCGTCTCGCTCGCGAACAGGCACGGGCGATGGAAGTTCAGCCACGGCGACAGCGCATCGCGGGTGAACGCGTTGACCTCGGCGGCGAACGCCCCCGGAATATGGGCGTATCCCAGACACTTGCGAATCACCGAGCCGTTCTTGCCCTCGACCAGCGCGTTGTCATTGCTGCGCCGCGGCCGCGACCGGGTCATCGTGCCGATGTGCAGCCTGTTCAGCAGTTTCACCACCGTATGATTGACGAACTCCGAGCCGTTGTCGCTGTGGAAGTTGATGATCCGGAACGGGAATGCACCGAGCAGATCCTCCAGCACCGGAATCAGGAAGCGCTCGGAAATCGCCTCGGTCGCACCGACGAACTGCATCTGCGTCACCTCGTCTATCATGTTGATTTCATACACGCCCTTGACCCCGCCGCGGTCGCCCTGATGCACCGTGTCGACGCGCACGAATCCGGGCTGTCCGCGCGGCTGCGGGCGGCGACGCTCGCCGATCGACACCGGTGTCGCCCGGGTGCCCTGGTAGACCAGGCGCCGGGTGCGATAGGTGCGCGTCTTTCTCAGGTTGTACAGATGTCCGTTGGAGATGCCCGCCAGACGCGCGTAGGCCGCATCCCCGAACACCTCGAACTGGCGCCGAAGCACCGCACGCGTCGCCGGACCGCTCATCTGCCCCAGCGCCTCGTCAACGTGCGCCAGCAACACGATGTCCGACCTTTGGTAGCGCACCCGAAACGGCTTCGCCGGCCCCTGCCGGCGCCGATCCGCAAGCGTACCGCTTTTCAGACACTGACCCACCAGACGCGTCACCTGCGCACGCGAGTAGCCGGTCACCTTGCCCAGATACGCCTTCAGCAGGCCGCGATCCGACCTGCCGCAATCGCGATACCTGAACCTCACCACCGCCTCGACGATGAACCGATACGCCGACTCGCGATCGGTCAGTGAATAATCCACCGGCTCGCTGCCCTCGACAAACTGCCGGACCTGTTCCAGGTTTTTCAACTTTTCGGTCTGTAGCAAAACAATCATCCTCCAATGATGCCCCAAAACCGCGCGCCACAGGCTCATTTGTCGCTGGAACGCACCTCATCGTTCAGGCTCATTTGTCATTGGACAATTCTTACAGCTGTTTACAATCCCGAAATCAACTAGAATCTGAACGCGATTCAGAAGTTATATGAACATTTTCACAGAATCATCTAAGGAGATGATACAAGGGCTTTGAAATTGTGTTAACTAGGGGACTGGTGCCAAAAACATCAGATGTTAACCTAAAATGAGAAGAAACTACGAGTTTCGGATCATACAACATTAATCAACGAAAGTTATTTGCATCTCGGAGGACTGTACGCAGAATTGGCAAGGATTAGCCAGTGTACCGACCCGCTCGATCAATTGAAAAACCAATAAACTAAACTAACGATTGAGGTACCAACAATGCCAATTACCCATTTTCTTACTGCGGTTCGTTTTGCCCATTCATTTTCTTGTCTACCTAGCACGAAAAACACTTTTGGAAACAACCAATCCCATGCTTTATCTAACCCTTATTTCTCATAATACTACTTGGCGGGTCGATATTTTCGGCTGATCGGGGTGGCATGAGGTCAGGTGTCACCGATTTCCGAAAGAATCCGGTGAGTCGGTGTCATGTGCGGTTCGGAATGCGGCGTTTCGCTGAAATCGGTACAGCCGCACGCCGCACGATGTACGGACAGCGTGCTGTTGCCGGGCCGGTGACGACAGTCGGTCGTCAGGTTGGCACGATGTTCCGCCAGGCGTGGAAGAACACGGCCTGATGTGCGAAGGCGCTTGACAGGGCGACGTGGATGCGGCGCGCCGAACGTTTGACCTGGCCGCCGATCTTCAGCAGTTTCAGACGGATCGTTGCCGGCTGGCAATGCGCCAGCCCGGTGCCCCTGAGGCAGCGGCGCAGGTGAATGAACAGCACCTGCGCCATCGCACTGAGAAACAGCCGCAGGGCGTTGGCGTTGAAAAGATTGCTTGAGCAGCGCTTGGCGAACAGGTCCACCTTCACCTCCCGCAGCCGGTTCTCGGCATCGCCCCGGTGGCAGTAGAAGTGCTCGTACAGCCGCTGTGCGGGATGTCCGTCGGCATCCAGCGAGGTGACGATGTAACGCGCATTGTCCTTGCACACGAAATATCCCTGCGACTCGTCACAGCGTTCCGGCAGCGCCTCGGCCTTGCAGATGACCCGCCGCGGGCGGCTCCACGAATCCACTGTGCGATACTCGAACTCACAGAACCGGCGCGTCGCCTCGCCGGTGAGGCCGGCCTCGAGTGCCGCACAGTTGCGGGCGACGATGCTGTGCTCGTTGAGCCGGCTGTTTTTCGCGATGCCGATCACATAGTCGACCTCCGGTGTCCGCTCGCACCACGAAAGAATCTCGTCGCGGCAGAATCCGCTGTCGGTGCGCACCGTGATGTGTGTGTCCGGCCAGTGCCGACGCAACTGCGAGACCACCTGTCCGAGCAGTTCCTCGACACCGGCGGCGGCATCACCGGCGGCGCTTCTCAGACGCACCATCAACGGAAAGTCGTCACACAGCACCAGCAGCGGCATGTAGCAGTACTCGCGGTAGTAGCCCTGGTAGAACCGATGCTCCTGGCCGCCGTGCAGCTCGAAGTCGGTAGCATCGATGTCGAGCACGATCCGATCCGGCTGCACACCCCGGTATTCGACGAACAGCTCGACCAGCAGCCGGTCGAGCCGCGCGAAGTCAACCTGCACCTTTCGGTGTTTCTCAACATCGCAACCGGCCGCCGACAGCTCCAGCCGGTTGAGCGTGCTCTTGCCGGCCAGCGCCTCGCAGTCCGAACGCTTCGCCTCCACGCAGCCCAGCGACGCGCCGAACAGACTGTCCTTGCGCAACTGGTCGTGATCGTTGAGATCCTCATACCCCTGGACCAGCGCCAGGATGCGCTGCCCGACCAGCGGCGACAGCGAATGGACGACATGTTTCGGACTCCTGTGATCGTCGAAGCAGTCGGCCACGCGCCCGAAAAGATTCAGCCGCTCGGCGATGGCGGAGGTCAGCAAGACACCGCCGTCGGAGGTGATCTCACCGCCGGAGAAATCGGCCTCGATGCGCCCCGGACGGGCATTGTCGAGGATTGGACAGACGATTTTCGATGGGGTACAATGTGTGTTCATGCGGGAACTGCTCTCCGGTTGCTTTTGTGCTTTAATATCAACCAGTTATACAGCATTTCCCGCATCTTTTCAAGCCTACAATGAGAAATAAGGGCTAAATATTTGGCACCAAAAGCTCCCAGTACGACAATCGGGAGCAGCAGATAAAACTTTTCAGTCCAAATTAGCAGATCAAAATCTAATTCAGATTTAAAATGCAACTCACCATAATCCCCTGTTAAATCCCCATACCAAGTATCAACTACTACCCAAATAATGAATAGTAAAATTAACCAAACAGTTAAACTTAATTTCCTAATCAATGAATACCACTGTTTTAAGTCTGCTAATAACTCGTCAATTTTCTTGGACGTTGATACGACATGTGCATTTTCTGTATCTGAAATTCGAAAACTACAAGTTTCGTCAATAATTATTGTTGGCTTTGTTAGGTCTACATAACCAATGTAGTTACCTTCGGAATTTTCAATTTTAATAGAAATTGATTTAATTCTATGGTTTGACAGATTTTCAAAAGAAAGTAGTTCATCAAGTGTTGAAAATTCAATTTCCGTCCCATCAATGCACCCTGCATTGTAATTTCTTACTCTATAGTAATTCGAAATAGTTTCCTTAAGAGAAACTAAATCTTTAGCTTCTACTAAAATTGCAAATGTCTTTGACTTAGAGATTGTAGTTTTCATTATGTCTGAGAGGTTTTGCTAGTAGTGCAAGGTTGGTTAAAGCGATTCGGAGCGTACTTTACAGATCAAAATTATCTGATTTGTGAATTAATAATTGCCGAATCGAGTAAAAGAATATAACCAGCATCTGACCTCACAAATGTGGAAGTTGATATAGTTGATGTGTGCGTTTTTTTTTCGTGATATCAACGCGATTCTGAAGCCAAGTGAACATTTTCACGGAAACTGGTTATCGCGACGCTTTTCTCAACATTATTCGACTCCAATTTAACAAGATTTTCCTCCTGCTTTCAAGTACTTGAAGAATTTGCAAGAATTGTTTACAGTCATCAATCCAATATAATGATTCTAAAGGGATTTATATAGAATAGTGGCCCCTGAATCTGCGATAGGGGAACCGAAAACAGGAAAAAGCCCTGCCAGTATAATGGGTTCAATGATTTTCGTGTTTCACCCGATGGGTGAAACACAACCATAACAGAGGGCAGAACTTATGAAGATTGTACCACACCGACGCGAATCGACCGACACGGATTTCACCTCGCAGGTCGTGCTTTCCGCCTTTGCCGAGGCCATGAGCAGACTTGGGCTCAGTCGGCTTTGCGACAGCATTATTCCGAAGCGCGGCAACAACCGCGGTTATCATGCAGCGAGTATCTGAACACATTCGTGATTCTGCTCATCAAGGGTGGTCGGAGTCTGGAGGACGTGCGCCAATTCGAATCTTTTCCAGGTAAAAATTGTATGCAAATAATATTAGGTAATTTGTCGAGTTGCTATCTCTGGCAGATGGAACGGTAACATTTGTAGTTTCTTGATGATCTCTGCAGTTGGTTTCGACAAATCAATCGTTACAAATCGAAAGATGTGTCCATCAATTTCTGCCGCCTCATCAATATCTTCACCAATAGTGGGATACAGCAGTACACCTTCAGTGCTAAACGATATTGAATCAATTGAAGTTTCTTGACTTCGAATATATGCGTACATTTGATAAATATTCTCCGAACGAAATTTTTCTTTGTTTGTGAATCTCGAACGTACAAAGACACTCCTGAATTTTGTATCGATAACAATCTTTCTCTTTTTTGAAGAGTTCACTAGAATTATGTCCGTTTCCATCAGGGGAAGAAATGATTGGAAATTAATGGATTGTTTCCCAACACTCCAATCAATCCTCCGCCGTTGATCGACTTTCCATTCATTATTGTTTAAAAGATGCGCTTTATAAAAGTTGCGGATCGCAGTCTCAAACAATTTCGGAAAGGCATCTTCATCTCGCTGTGCATACAACAAAGGTCGATTTCCTTCGGTTTCTGTTGGCAATATTAGGTTAAATACTGCGTGTGCCAATGAAACCATAAGCTTGTCGTCGGACTCATGTCGCGCAATTTGATCTGTAGCCAATTCCGAACGTGATGAGAGATTGGTACTCACTCCCACACGTTCAAGCGTTCTTGCCAGAATGTTGGCTTTCTCACACAGCCTAGGGGGGAGATTGTCGTCAAGAGCTTTCCCTAATGTAATTAACGCAGAACGAACAAACCGATTACGAGGAGTGTCGATGGTTAGTTCTTCGAAGCGACAGGCGATTTTGCCTTGTTTCAATAAACTATGTGATTCCGTTTTCAGTACATCAATCTTCCCTCTAACACGTGATAAATTTGCTCTACGCTGCTGAAAACGGAAACTGAGATTACGTCTCAACCGTAACTCGACTACGTAACAAAGCAATCGTGCAATCAGTGTCTTGATATTTGGTGAGTCTTCGACCTCCGCACCGAAGCGTCCGAAGTATTCTGCAAGATCGTTAGCATAGAGAAAGAGAAACCAAACATTTCTAACTGGAACTTTACCATTGACGAAATTTGACTCATTCATTGGCTTAAATTTTCACAGATATAGGTCACAAAACATCTAATAGACTCCTTTTAATTTCCTCTACGCTGTCAGGACTATCATACCAATACTCATCCAAAAGCGGTACTAATTCTGACTGAACGATATTGAGAAACCATTCACGGGAATTATCGATAATCTCCCCTTTCGGCGGGGTAACATAGCTATGTCCGATTTTATACTGCGGCCCGAGTGAACGATCACTTGCGATCTGCTCGTTTAGTGCAGATATCACCTCTCGAATATTGTCCACTGTGGTTCGGTCCATCTTTGCTACCTCAGTACACCAATTGCGCCATTGATCATTCAATACCGGTTCTAATTCTTCAAATGCAAACCTTCGACGAAACGCATAGTCAACCAATGCAAGCGAACGATCAGCAATATTCATTGTGCCGATTATGAACAAGTTATCGGGAACATAAACCCTTTCGCTTTGATCGCGAGGATAGACAATTCGCATACTATTCGTTTGTTTACGTTTATCTTTTTCAACCAACGTAAGCATTTCACCAAAAATTTGTGCGGGATTCCCTCGATTAATCTCTTCAATTAGTAAAACGAATGGCCAATCTGGCTCTGCTCGAGCCGCTTCAACACATTCCAGAAATATTCCATCGACTAATGAAAGTTGTCCACTACTATCAGGTCGCCAGCCTCTCACAAAATCTTCGTATGACAGCGAAGGATGGAATTGAATGGTACGCATTCGTTCTCGTATAACACCACGGTCATTTGTTCCTAACAAAGCATACCCCATTCGTATTGCAAGCCATGTCTTACCAGTACCAGGCGGGCCTTGAAGAATCAAATTCCTCTTATATCTGAGTTTATTGAATATCGAAGTCAATGTATCTTTTGATAGAAAGCAACCGTCATCATAAATATCACCTATTTCATATTTTGGTAAATCCTTATCCAGATTGATGTTGTTTTCTATTTCTTCTGCATTTTCGTATCGTTTAGCCCAGTAAGGGTTGCGTAGAAAGAATTCGTAATTTTGCTCATGATTACCGAAAGTGAATTCAATCAGTCGACGAGCGTAATCATCAGAAGGGTCTGCTTGCACAACAGCAATGCGATAGGTATAGAAATACCATTCTTTATCTTCATCGATTTTTTCCCAGTTCACTTTAACGGTGTATCCATCATCGGTAGATTCCGCAATCGTCCCTTTAGCCTTTATCCGCATGCAAGACACAAATTTTTTTCTATTATCAAATGGTAATCCGTGTTTTCTTGTATAAGCGGCTTTTATCGCAATATAGTCGCCTGGTTTCATTTCTTTGACATGGTCAGAGTATTTATCTTGATGCCCATTTTCCCAAATACTTTCAGACACAAAGCGTTCAGTTTGATCCTCGCTACCATCATACGTTGCACCAACAAACCAAAATTGACGCTTAGAGTCTTCAAAAAGATATTGGTCACTTTCCGTTGTCGAGTCAGGAGGCTCATCGGAGGTATCGCTAGCGTTTGAACTTTGTCTAGCTTTTTGAATCAATGCCAATGAACTGTCGAAATTAAGGTGTGTTTTAATCCCCAAGTTCGTTAATTCCCAAACCCCGCGTTCACTGTCATCAATAAATCCGGATTTGACACCATAGAAACGCGCCCACTGAACATGGTTTTCAAACTTGGACTTCCCCGATTCGAATTTTTCGTGGAGGATATTTTCAGGGACAATCATTTTATTCTTGAACTCTTCATACACCTGCCTAGGTGTCGCATGCCCACCTAAATCTCGCAAAATTTCAAGTAAAAGCTGCAACAATTTTGCGTATCGGGATACTATTTTTTCATCTTTTTGGAATACTACTGGTTCATTACAATCAAGTTCATTTGGAGCAGTCTTAGCCCACTTAAACATGAGTTGTCTTTGCTCTTCAAGGAATTTTTCAACATTTTGAAATTCATAGCCTGCACCCCTGGCACCCGAAATAAATCCGTTAAGTGCACTGCCCTCCAATTTTCCAGTATCGATGTGTTCTTTTTTTACTATGATTGCGCTAAACGCTGGCCAATTCCGCATTTTGCAAATTTTAAGTAAATCTCCGAGGTAACCGTTTATCTTGAACCGTACATGACTCCACTCGTGACCCAGTTCTTGAGCCAATTGACTGTAACTCACATAGCGATTACTACGCGCTTGCCTCACTAAAAAACGGTAAATAATTCTCAGTTCGTCGCTAATGACCATGAATCATCCTTTCGGTTATTTTGTCAAATTTGGTGGGCCCGGAAGGATTCGAACCTTCGACCAATGGATTATGAGTCCACTGCTCTGACCGGCTGAGCTACGGGCCCGAGAATTAAGCAGGTAATTATTGTATCCGTTTACAGAGAAAATCCGGTTAAACTAACCGAAAGCAGTTATCGTCAAATCTGATCTGTGTAATACCTTCGATACTAACAGGTTTTGCCTTAAAAAGTGCCATCATACGGCGTAACTGAGGCAAAATCATAACGATTTTACACAGAAAAGCCACATTCAATCACTGATTGCTAAGATAGCAACTCACCAAACCTTAGCCTCGAACTGGATGGGTCAAAAACCATATCGATGAAGTTAAGCAATCGGAATTGCAAACTCATAGTATCCATAGAACAACAACCGTTCGACGCGCTGAAAATCATGTCTATAAGTCATTGACTACAATTCTTATCGGGGTCGCTCTCGAAGCACCACCGGTGATTGAATTGAATGACACGTGCCAATACTCTCACACGAAGCAAGTTCCACTCTCGATAGAATGGATTTTGAACGGCGCGTCGAATGATTGTAGTTATTTTGGTGATGGCAAATTTAGAAAGTTGGTGCTAATGCGTAAGCGTAAAATCACCAACTTTTATATTAATTTGTTCTCAATGATGCTCGAATAAGAAAAAATTGCTGGATCGCTGTTGAAACATCTACACGCTCCAAGAGAAGATTACCATGAGCAATTTGATTTCGTAGTTGGTAGAACCGCAACGTTTGCTCCCAATACACGCTGCTTCTTTCTAGAACTAGAGATAACCGTTTCTTAAAGCCCAAACCCGATAATCGATCATCACGCAAGTTGAATAACTTCCAAACACGGTGGGACTCCCAGTCGGGTTGGGATTGTCCATCTCGAATTACGCTTCGACACGCTGTATCAATTTCAGCCTCTAGTTGACCCCATGCAAGCACGAAGTACGCTTGGTCATTTATTCTCTGCTTGCGATCGATCGCACCATCATTGTTGGTAGAGATGTCGCCTGCTAATTCCTCCCTATCCCGCAGGGTTTCAAGATGGTTGTCAATTTGGCGGTGCAAGTTGGCAATGTACTGAAGATCGCTTACTGAAGAACGCGTGTCATCCATTCTTTCGTCACTTTTTCATGTTCAAACCTATCGTCTGCGCGAGTCACTTGCCAATCCGGTTGCTCAAAGTTTTCTGCGAAATCAACGATGAAGTAGTGTTTGCCGTTGTGTTTCAAATCAATACGTCCATTGTTGCCGAGGATCCACAGTCCACGAGGCTCAAGTTTGACTATATCATTCGACTGGTTGAAGAGTTCAAGTGTTGGAATCTGCCTGGCTGCGATTCCATATTTACGCATCAACGGCTCATGCATGACGACGGGCGTACCTTTGCGTGATTCCCATCCATCTCGCAACCAATCACTGATCTTTATGTAGAAGTTATTCACGCGTTCTTCCCAGTCTTCAACGCGTCGTTGAACGTGTTTCGCATCTGTAGATTCGCTTGTAACGTCGTAAAGAGCTGTGCCATTCATATGTCATCTCCGAAGTATTCCGCGTTCTTGTAACATGAATTATATAGTCAGATTCAGAGTCCGTAGCCCGCTATTCTTGGACTCCAAAGGGCGGAGGAGTTTTAGCACGATGCTTCAGGATTGCCGATATGAGCCGGGTTAAATTAGTGTTTGGTTCCAGATAAATGCCGACTTTCAAGACTCTCCTGAATATTCCTAAGATCTTCGGATGTCATGTCGGACTTCTGGGTTAAGTTCCTTCTCCTTTCGTCTGCCACGCGCTGATACAGCTTCTCGATCATCCCCTCGAATTCACCCTTTAGACTGCCACGCGCTACATTGTGCTCAAGCTCCGCAAACTTCTGTAAGGTCGCAAAGTGCTCAGACTCCCTGAAATTCTCAACTAACGCTGCTGTACTGATTTTTGGATGCTCATTTAAAAATCTAATTACTTCGACCAGTAACCTGACTTTCGGATCTTTAAGAATCTCTAACTCGCGTACACTTGGTAGTGACCATCCCAATTCAGAATTTTGCACGAGTACTGCGAGTGCTTTCGATGTAAGATCCAATGGACCGGTTGGTGTAGGTTTCGGCACATTTCGTTGGTGACTGCGTTGGGTTGGCGTCTGCGAAAGTCTGGAGTCAATAAACTGTTCGCTCAAGCCGGTTTTCTTCGTCAGATCATTCAGCATCAACTTGCGAAGCGAAGAATCCGGCATATTGGCATAAATGGGCTTGAAATCCTCAACCAGTCTCGCCTTCCCGTCATGACGGTTCATGTTGGTTCTGCTCTCAAGTTCGTCAAATATGAAATCCGCAATCGGTTTCCCTTGCTGGATACGATCCTCAAATGCATCCTTCCCCTCTTCCTTGATCATGGAGTCGGGATCCTCGCCCTGTGGCAGAAACACAAAACTCACCAGTCTGCCGTCGTACATCATCGGAAGTACCGATTCCATTGCACGCCAGGCAGCTTTGCGCCCCGCGTTGTCGCCATCAAAGCAGAATACGAGCTCCTTTGCAGCGCGAAAAAGTTCCCGCGCATGATAGGGCGTGGTTGCCGTACCCAAAGTGGCGACTGCATATTCCACACCACCCTGTGTCAGGCCCACGACATCCGTATATCCCTCGACGATCAGCACCTTCCCAGCCTGCCGGATGGGCGTCAGTGCCGCTGACAGACCGAACAGCTCATTGCTTTTCTTGAAAAGCATCGTTTCCGGCGAGTTCAGGTACTTCGGTTCACCTGCTCCGATAATTCGACCTCCGAACGCAATGACGCGCCCTCGCCGGTCCTCGATCGGGAACATGATTCGGCCTCGAAAACGATCGTAGTATCCGCCTTTATCGTTCTTTTTTATCAGACCGGCCTTATCGAGCAGGGTACGATCGAAATCATTCTTGCCGAACCTCTTCAGTAGAAAATCCCACTCGTCCGGTGCATATCCGATACCAAACCTGAGTGAGGACTCACGCGTAATACCCCGCCCTTTCAGATAATCCCGAGGAACAGAATACTCGGAACGATGCAGTTCGTTCTTGTAGGCGGACTGAACGTTGGACATCAGTTCCAGCAATCTTTCAAAATCGCCGCTGACCGGTCGTCCTCGCTGAGTGACGGGGACTTCCATGCCGACTCCCGAAGCCAGATCCTCAATGGCCTCCCGGAACTGCAGATTGCCATATTTGATCAGGAACGAAACAGCTGTCCCGCTCTCGCCGCAACCGAAACAGTGATAGAACTGCTTTTGGGGATTCACAAAAAACGAGGGTGTACGCTCATTGTGAAACGGACAGCACGCCTTGTATTCACGTCCGGATTTAGTCAGCGGCACCCGGGAATTGATGACATCTACGATATCAACCCGGGCGAGGAGTTCCTGTATGAATTCTGATGGAATATTGCCTGGCAATTGATGTTCTGATCGGTGTGTGAAATTGACAATTGTTGACAATTATTGTAACAAACAAACCTGCTGTCAAAACCTTCGATGCAACGAATCCTATCAGCCGGCTTGGTGTCGATAAACACCGTAGGAGCAGGTGAATTGTTGGTCAATTCTGCAGACTGCCACCCGGCATACCATCTTATGAAAACCCCGGCATCGGGCTTCGCGATCCACCCGCTGATCAAACAGCGACATGTCCTTGCCAAATGGCTGTACCGTAGCGCACCGGTCTTCAGTTTATCCTCGCGAGTACAGTCAAATTCTGATATGCGTCCAATCACTGATCTGTTGAGGTATTCCAGCAGCCTTCACAAGACCAATGTCATATCGCCAACCCGATGTCGCATCGATCACGATCGTGAATCCTTGAATTCACTAACACCGAATAGAACGCAACGTCGTGAAACCGTTGAAAACAGGATTTGAGAAACTGAACCTCAGTCGATGCTCAAGTCAGTTCAGATTCAGCTGTCCTTTTGGTTGGCGGCTGTTTGTGGACTACAGGTGGTGGGAACAAATTACCAGGATCGAAACTGATTGCGTCAAATGGCGGCAACGAAACTGATGCGTCATAGAGCAACCTGTCAATCAGCACCCAGTCACCGCCGCGCAGTTCAAATGCTTCCAGCGCTCGGGGATTTGGGTCCAGCAACCAAAGATAACTGACACCCTCCCGGGCGTAGACTAACCTTTTGACATCAAGATCAAGCTTCCGCGTCGAAGGGGAAAGCACTTCGCATACCCAATCCGGAGTCAGCGTGCAGTAAGCTCCGGTTGGACTTTCGGGCATCCGCTCGCGTCGCCATCCTGCAAGATCCGGTACCAAAATGTTCGCTCCCAGATGGAGCTCAGGCTCGTCAATAATCCACCAGCCGCCAGGGCCTCCGTCACCCCAATCAAAAGATAAACCGAGGATGCCTCCAAGCCTCGAACTCGCTACAGCATGAGGAATCGCCGGTCTCGGATTGGTGTAGAGCTTACCATCTACAATTTCAGCAACCATGTGCGGTGGTGCATCCAGTACATCCTGATAGGTTGCGCGAGGTGATGCCGTCAAGGATTCCACAGCATGGGTTCTATTTTCACTGCCTTGGTCTTTCATTGTCACTCCTGTCGAATTGGAATCCATCAGTGCATGACCAATCAACCAACAATCTTAATTCGTCACGCGCCAGCCAATTCTATAACTATCCGGTTATGGTATACAAATTCAAAACAGATGACTTGCCTGTCGCGAAACGCAGTTCCGCCAATAGGCTTGGATACTCATACGAACGAGCAAATAAACTCAGACCCCGGAATCCATTTCTACGGTCACGTCGAGTTGGTTGGAGCCGGAATCACCGAATTCCCGCCGCAGCAAACTCTGTCATCAAGACTGCCCAACGCTATTCGCAACTGAAGAAGAATCCGGCGACGGATAATATGAAAACACATCATTCCAGTGCGTGGCAGGAGAGTCTTCCATCGACACAGTGAGTCGATTCAGATCAGTGTCGCGTGATTGCGGCATGGTAGGCGCAAAGAAACAGTCTGCATGCCAGGGACACCCACCGGTTCAATTCGAACGGGCGCACTTCAGAATGAAACTTCTTTATCCGTCACTCTATGAGTGACGAGATACCGGAAAATACCGCGGGTAAGGTCTTCCTACACTGGCAGCTGGGAATGACTCGTCCTTGAGCCGTGAAATCTACTCTTCAAACTTGTCTTTGTCGGAACCGATTTCCACGGTCTCACCGGTATCGGAAAACGTGCGCGTGACATCCGCTGATCCATAGGTGATCAGTGCATGGACCTCGTCGTCGGAGTCATTGATCAGCTCATGCCGGACACCCGAGGAGATAAAGGTGGAATCATATTTCCCACAAACCACCTCAACATCGCCATCCAAAATGATCTTCAACGACCCTTTCAGGATCGTAACCTGCTCTTCCGCGTTATGCGTATGAGCCGGAACAGCGGTACGTGCCGGCATGAATGTGATTCCGGAGTGAATGGCCTGGGCGCCGATCTGCTTGCTTGCGATCAGGTGGTTAACAATTCCGCGGCCTCGTTTTACACGTGGAATGTCGGAAAACGGAAGAACTTCAACAACTTTATTCATATCACTTCACCAGGGCTGTCAATAGTCAATGTTAAAAATATCAGTCAGCGAAACGGTGGAAGACTTTGGTAATGATCTTCCACTCATCGCTTTGTTTCATGAGTGCAAGGTAGTCATGGTATCGACCACCGAGAATTTGCACTTCGACTTTCATCAAGGCAGTGCTGGGCGATTCAATCTCAATGAGTTTCAATGCATCGATTCTGTTCTCATTGATGCTCGACGGCGATGGTCTGCCTTTCAGACGCGCCTTGAACCCGTCCATATCGATACTGACGACCTGATTGTCTTCGATCGAGTTGACGGTTGCATCAGGCAGAAAACACACATCGACCAGATCAGTGTCGCCATAGTACAGCAGGTCGAAATACTTTGCCGCGAGCTCTCGAATTTTTTGATGATCATCCATCTGACTCATTGTACGGAATTTTAGCTATTTGTACCAAAGAGTCAGACCTGAAAACATCGCAATGATCGCAATCGCGATCATCAGGCCGATGAAAGCCGGTATCGCTCTCCAGGCAATGTCGATGAACTGCTCACCGCTCACAGCCGACGCGGCAAAAAGGTTGATGCCGACCGGCGGTGTTATGAAACCCACACCCAGGGCGCATACAGCGAATACGCCGAAATGGACCGGGTCGAATCCCAATGCGCTCCCGATCGGTGCCAGGATCGGCATCACGACGAGTATCGCTGCGATCGGCTCAAGTATGAATCCGATGATCAGCAGTACGACAACGATGATCGCAACCGATCCTGCCAGCCCCACTTCGATGGCCATGAAACCATCGATGAGAGCCCTCGGCACATGAAGTATTGAAAGTGTCTCACCGAACAGTATCGAGAACGCGATGATCGGTGCCAGCATTCCCGTGGCGATCGCCGCCGAACCCAGACTGTGTCCGATATCTCGGATTGTGATGGATCTGTGAATGAGAAGCTCAACGATGGTCACGTATCCGATCGCGACGGCTGCGGCCTCTGTGGGTGTGAACACGCCAGTATAAATACCACCCAATATAATCACGGGTGCACCAATTCCGTATTTGGCTTCCCACAGAGCCCGCGCCAGTTTCTTCAAATGAAAATCGGACTTCTCAACCGAACCCCACCTGCTGAACCGACAGACAAAATAGTTTGCGAAACACATGGTGATCGCCATCACCAGACCAGGCAGAATCCCACCGAGAAACAGACCGCCGATGGAGGTGTTTGTCGTAACGCCATAGATGATGAAAATGAGACTCGGCGGAACAATCACACCCAGAATTCCGCCCGATGCGGCAAGCGAAGCCGCATAACTGCCCAGATAGCCCTGCTCGCGCATGGGTGGGATCATGATTTTTCCGATGGTGATGGTATCCGCTGAACTGGAGCCACTGGTGCCCGCGAACAGAAAGCAACCGAATATAGTCGCCATGCCCAGACCCCCTTTCATCCAACCGACTATGGCTTCGGCAAGATTCACCAGATGACGGGCAGTCTTCCCGCGACTGATGATCTCTCCGGCCAGTATGAAAAGTGGCATGGCAAGCAAGGCCCAACTGTCAATTGAACTGAATGGCGTATCACCAAAAGCCGCCACCGAATAAACATCGTAGGCAAGGATGATGGTCAGCGCTCCGAGTCCCAGAACAACGAACAGGGGAACGCCGATGGCCAAGTGGACCAGCATGACGAGGATGATGACGATTACACCTGTCAGATCACCGGTCACAACATTCGTCCCTGTAGTTCAAGCCTCGACAGACCGGGAAGACCTGCATCGCCCATACCAGATCTGGACAATACGGATGATCAGCAACCCCCACCCTATCGGAAGTGCCGCATAGGCAAATGCCAGATTCAGATTTGCAGACTCCATAACAATGTCAACGGTCCACTGGATCCTGATCACCTGCCAAGAATGGTAGATGACGATCACAGCCAAACCGGTGGTCAATAGATCGATGTACAAATTGAATAGATTCTGAAGCCGTTTTGAAAATTGATTGATGATCAGATCGATTCGGATGTGACGACGTAACCTGATTGCCTCGGCCGCGCCGATGTAGGAAAGATACACAAACGCGTAGCGAGCCGACATTTCACCCCATGGACTCGATGCGCTGAACACGTAACGCCTGATAACCTCCACCAGGATGATCAGGCTGAGGTAGGAGTACGCGATTCTGATGAACCAAGTCGGCAAGTCGATATTGATGAATGAGACGACCCTGTCGAACCGCATGGAAATCTTTCGGCTTGGAAATAAATTACATACAGTCCGCGCGATTGCGCGGACTGTATGAAAATCAGGTTTTAGCTGGCCCAGCCTTCCAACTGAGTCCAGACATCCTTTCCGTAGGCTTCCTTGAGCTCGTCCCACTCGGAACGCTGATGCCCGAAACTCTCCACCCAGACTTTCTTGACATCCGGCGCCGGATCCTCAATCTGAATGCCAGCCGACTGCCACATGGAAATCATTTCTTCGTTCGCCTTCGCCTGGCCTTCTCGCTGGAACGCGAAGCTTTCGGCGGCACCCTTGAGGATCGCGTCCTGCACGTCTCCCGGCAAGCCATCAAACCATTTCGCACTGAGCAGTGTGATATGGCAGTTGAAGTTGATTCTTGTCAGGGTTGCTGATCCCAGCGTCTCAAAAATACGCGTCGCAGTCAAAGGACCGAGCCCTACATTCAGCGCATCAGCCGCACCTTGCTCCAGGGCCTGATAGGTTTCGCCCCAGGCGATGGAAACCGGGTCGGCCGGTGTCATCTTGAAGAACTGCTGTTCAACTTTCGACCCTGTTACACGAATCTTGACACCATCGAGGTCTTCCGGATTCCTGACTACAAGATTCTTAGTCTTGCTGATGCCAAGAACGCGATGACCTGCGTTCGCCCACATACCGGGCAATACCGTAAACCCTTTGGAGTGCGGTTCCGAAATGAACTGACTGGACAGGAATGCCTCGGTTCCCAACATATCCTCGAACGTTTGATTGCTTGAAAACAGAAATGGAAAATCCAGAAGGTTGTAAACCGCGGAATACGGGGTGAAATTCTGTGTCGAAAGCTGACAACCCTGGATGGATTGCTGGAGAACTTTCTGAGGCAGGACATTCTGACCGCCCAAACTGCCCGCTTCATGGATGTCGATCAGCAATTTTCCACCGGCATACTCTTCGGCTTTCTGTTTCCATTGCTGAAGCCCCGTAATCATCACGTCTTCTGTGGCCTTGCCAAACGTATGTCCGAATGTCAGAACATGGTCTGCTTTGGCACCTCTGACGTAGGCAGGCATGGCCAAAAGTCCACCTGCAACTGCAGCGGTCTTCAACACATCTCGTCTCGTAACATCAATTTTCCTCATGGTAGCTACTCCGTAGTTTGAATGGAATCCTCTTAAATTTACAAACCCGCCACTTTTTCAAAGAGCGGGCTGTGTCCCTATTCTATCCGAATATGTTTCGGTTTCAAGGGAATTTCGGACCGGTACAATTCGAATTCTGTACATCTTGGCTGATCGCCAGCTCCGTGACCCCGGGAATCGTCGAGGCAATGATCCACAGATCAACTTCTGATTCCGGCAAACCTTACCCTCACCTTATGTTGCGACAGCGGTGAAACACACGTGTCAACCCATCACTGCGAAACTGGTTTTGTCAGTGCCGAATAATTAATTTATTCCCTATAATGCCAACTTGATTGCGACAGTAATTTTAACTTCGAACATTTATGGCGGGTACGGTTCGCTACTACAGTGACGATAGGTTGTGAACCCGGTCAGGTCCGGAAGGAAGCAGCCGTAGCAGCTGATGCGGGTACTGAATTCCAGCGGATCGTAACCGCCGCCCGAATCTTCTCGAATTGCGGAGAAAAAACGACTTGAGTCTGGGGCAAAAGTGAGTTATCTAGTCTTAGCCAGGAAATGGCGTCCAAGGAATTTCGAGGAAATTGTCGGACAGGAACATGTCGTGCGAACACTCAAGCACGCACTCGATAACGAAAGACTGCACCATGCCTACCTCTTTACAGGAACCCGCGGTGTCGGCAAGACGACTCTGGCCAGGATTCTCGCCAAGGCCCTGAACTGCGGGTCAGGTGTCAGTTCTACCCCATGTAACGAGTGCAGCGCATGCAACGAGATAGACGAGGGTCGATTCATCGATCTGATCGAGGTGGATGCCGCCTCAAGAACCAAAGTGGAAGATACCCGGGCACTGCTGGAAAATGTCCATTTCAGCGCAACCGCGGGTCGTTACAAGGTCTATCTGATCGATGAGATCCACATGTTGTCCGGTCACAGTTTCAACGCGCTGCTGAAGACGCTGGAAGAGCCCCCGGAACACGTGAAGTTCCTGATGGCGACTACCGATCCACAGAAGTTGCCGGTAACCGTCCTGTCGCGCTGTATCCAGTTCAACCTCAGGGCTATGGACTCAAATGAGATCAGCGCCCAGATGACCACGATACTGGAGCAGGAAAAAATCGAGTTCAGTGCTGATGCAATCAACAGTATCGCCCGGCAATCGCGAGGCAGCATGCGCGACGGACTCAGTATTCTCGATCAGGCAATTTCCTATACCAACAGCAAACTTGAAGAAGCGCCTGTCCGCGAAATGCTCGGAATGCTGTCGCAGGATTTTCTGTTCGAGCTTCTGACAGCGATTGCGAATCAGGACGCTGACAAGATGCTCGAAATCACGGCCAGAATGTCGGAGCAGTCGGTCAATTACGAAAGTGCGTTGGATGACATTCTGCTCAAGCTCCACGAACTCAGTCTGCTCAAGGTCACACCTCAGATCGTCACGGAGAGAGCGGACAATATCAACGATCTGAAGCAGCTCGAATCCCAGCTTTCAAAAGAAGAGATACAACTCTATTACCAGATCGGACTGATCGGCAAGCGAGACCTGCCGCTCGCACCCAATCCTCAGACCGGATTTGAAATGGTGCTGATGAGAATGCTTGCCTTCCATCCGGATTCTGGTTCAACTGGTCAGCGAAAAGACCAACCGGACTCTTCATCTATACAACCAAAAGCTCCAAGTGCTCCACAGAGCCCGGTCGCTGCCCCTAGTGCACCGCCAACAACCGAATCGACGATAAAATCCGAGGCGATCTCCCCGGAACCGGAAAGCCCGAAAGATCCTCCGAGCACTCCCGCAAGGGATATTCAGACTTCGGATGATTGGCTTGATTTTCTGGAGAACGCATCCAACCTCAAAGGACCAACCAAACTGTTCGCTCAAAATCTGTCATTCAAGTCCCGCTCGGGGAATACTATAATCGTAGACGCGCCTGCGGCAAACTCGGTCGCGATGGACCGGCCGGAAAACCGGACGAATCTGGAAGCAATTTTGCATGAGATGACCAATCAGAGTATCGAACTGATTGTCGAAAAAGGCGCAAACGGAAACGAGACACTCAAACAGAAACAGGAACGGGAACATTCAAATCGAGTTTCGGAAGCGCAGCAGACCATCATCGGACAGGAACTGCCGATGCTCCTGATGAATGAATTCGGCGCTAAACTTGACGAGGTCACGCCGAAACAGGATTGAAGATAGACACGTTTATTTGAAGCGGGAAAATTAAATGACAGAAGATTTCAAGGAAATACTGAAGCAGACAACCAAAATTCAGGCGCAGATGAAGAAAGCCCAGAATGAGATGCACAAGCAGAGAGTAACGGGTGTCGCAGGTGCGGGACTGGTCAAAGTTGTCCTGACAGGACGATTTGACGCGGTTGACGTGCAGATTGACCCATCCCTGATGGAAGATGATCGCGAGGTGCTTGAAGATCTGATTGTCGGCGCGATCAATGACGCAGTCAAACGCGTTGAGCAGATGAATGAGGAACAGATTTCGAACATTGCATTAGATCTTCCTTTCAACACCAAGGACTTCCCTTTTTAGCCACCGGGTTACCGTGTTGAGATGACTGTTGCGAAAGCAGTCGACGATCTGACCAGGGCCCTCCGACGCTTGCCGGGCGTAGGACCCAAAACAGCTCAAAGATTCGTATTTCAGTTATTGGCGCGCGACCGTAAAGGCGCGACAGAAATCGCCGACGCCTTGCAAAAGGCCGTCGAGTCGGTGCGCCACTGCAAGCAGTGCAATAACTTCAGTGAGTCGCCCGTCTGCAGTATCTGCAATTCTCCGGCGCGCGATCGATCACAGATCTGTGTCGTCGAGACACCCGCTGATCTGAACTCATTTGAGGAAGCCGGTGTATACCGCGGTTTGTACTTCGTCTTGATGGGAAAAATCTCACCGATGGACGGAATCGGTCCGGATGACCTGAACATCGATGAACTGCTTGAGGTTCTCCAGTCCAATCCTGTAAATGAGATCATTCTGGCGATGAATATCACCCTGGAAGGTGACGCAACCGCGGACTACCTGTCGGAACGGATCGCCGAGCATGGATACAGGATTACCCGCCTTGCGCGCGGGCTCCCCATGGGCGGAGAACTCGAATACATGGACAAGGGGACTTTGATCGAAGCGTTTCACCGCCGCGTACCGACCTGACCCCGACTTCCGCATCAATAGCGTGACACCATGAAAAAAGCGCCTCGAAACCGCAGCCTCACCTGCTCCGGGCAGGAACTCTTCAAATTGTCCGGGGAGATACTGAAGCCAAATACGAAGATGTCCATACAGGAAATCGCCAACAAAGTGGCGCAGGGTGATATTTTTCAACTCGTTACATGTTTGCCGGAACAGTTTGTTGATCTCCTGATCCTTGACCCACCCTACAATCTCAGCAAAGACTATCACGGCACCAAGTTCAAATCCCGAGGTAACGCACAGTATCAGACCTGGTTTGAAAGTCTGTTGGATGTCCTCCTGCCAACGTTAAGACCCGATGCCACGGTCTATGTTTGCTCGGAATGGCGCACCTCAGTCCTGATCGGACCGATCCTGGAATCCAAGTTCCACGTACGCAACCGAATCACCTGGGAACGGGAGAAAGGACGCGGTGCCCGATCAAACTGGAAAAACAATTCAGAAGACATTTGGTTTTGCACAAGATCAGACCAATATTTCTTTAATGCTGATGCAGTCAGACTGAAACGAAAAGTGATCGCACCGTACAGGATCAACGGCAAACCGAAAGACTGGCTGGAAGAGGAAGATGGAAAATTCCGTCTGACTTTTCCCTCCAATGTCTGGACTGACATTACCGTTCCGTTCTGGTCGATGCGGGAAAACACCGATCATCCGACACAAAAGCCCGAAAAGCTGATTGCAAAACTCATGCTCGCCAGCTCGAAAAAGAATGACTTCGTTTTTGATCCGTTTCTCGGCAGCGGCACCACCGCGGTGGTCGCTGCCAAGCTGGGAAGAAGATGGTTCGGCGTAGATTGCAATCAGGAATACCTTTGCTGGGCGTTGAAACGGATCCGTCTCGCCCAAAGTGATTCGGGTATTCAGGGCTACAAGGACGAAGTTTTCTGGGAAAGAAACTCGGCAAACTCCGTCTGAACACCTTCGTATACCTAACTTTCAATAAATTCTCCCGCCTGTCTCAATTCCAAGCGCCGTAATCGCAGAATCATCTCGGCAGATATTTCCTGTAAAATCTAAACCGTATCCGAATGACTGTAATCCCCTTTTATTTCAATCATGTCCAATCCAACTATTGAGATACCTGACGTACGCGCGAACAGCAGTCTGACAACAGATGCTGAGAAATCGACTGCGCCGCCAGTGATTGAAAGTTCCAGGGATCAACTGGAACAGATCCGTTCGTTCATTCAGGACGACCTGGATACAATGCAGAATTATGTTCTTGAGGCACTGGACTCTGACATCCCTCTGATCCAGGAAGTCGGCCGTCATATCGTCGAACATGGTGGGAAGAAAATGCGACCCATCACCGTACTTCTGGGAACCCGAGCATTCGACTACCCGGGGCCACATCACATCATGCTCGCGACGATTCTGGAGTTCATACATGTAGCCACCCTGCTTCACGATGACGTCGTGGATGATTCGACCATGCGACGCGGGCGCGCAAGCGCAAAGTCCATCTGGGGTAATCCCGCGAGCGTGCTGGTGGGCGACTTTTTCTCAACAAGGGCGTTTGAGCTGCTCGCATCCGCTGACAGCCTCAAGGTGTTCGAAGTGATGACCCGCGCTATGCGGAAGGTTGCCGAAGGCGAGGTCCTGCAGCTTGTGCAGATGCATGCCTACGAAACCAGGCAGGAGGATTACTTCGACACGATCGACCGCAAGACCGCACCCCTGTTCTGGGCCGGTGCACAGTTCGGGGCGATCATTACACACCAACCGGAAGATGTCCGCCGTAACATGGCGGATTTCGGATACAACCTGGGTATGGCATTTCAGCTGATCGATGACTATCTGGATTATGCCGGGGACACAGAGACGATAGGCAAGGAAGTCGGCGACGATCTGATGGAAGGAAAGATGACTCTTCCTTTGATTTACGCGCGCGACAACTGCAATGCGCAACAGAGAGAAATTATCCGATCTGCAATCGACAATCCAGATGAGGCAAACGTTGCGCAGGTATGTGAGATTGTTGCCTCAACCGGCGCACTTGAATATACTGTCAGCCTCGCCTGTAAGTACCGAGACAGCGCAATGCAGAAACTCCAATTTCTGCCGGATTCAGCCTGCAGGGACGTACTTTTCAAGTTAATTGAGTTTGCGGTCAGTCGGGACTTCTGACCGTCAGGAATTCGGGGTGTAGCTCAGTCTGGCAGAGCACTGCCTTCGGGAGGCAGGGGCCGGTGGTTCGAATCCACTCACCCCGACCAATTCCGTGCCCTATATTTTCTTAATCACCCGGGCGCGGTAACATAGTACACGACCTGCACTGGAAAGTCAGTCAGAGGATACCAACCTGAGATGCCCCCTTGGCCGTCTCGAAGATCCGTTCGTGAACGATACCGGCCTGAAACACTCAGCATTCACAATGCCGGCACTGTCACCGGTCGCCTGAATCACATACAGGCCCGGCCGCTCGGCGTATAGGTCGGATTCCGATTCGCAATGTTTATACGCCATCGCGCCAAATACCGATTTTGACCTGTATGCCGGACTGTAACTTGTAAATTCCTTCATCTCCTTGACAAACTCGTTCACGTCATTCCGTCTCAACGTGGTCTCGACTTTTACCACAACCAACTCCTCGGCGCTCTCTGCCACAATGTCGTACTCCTTGTAACTGCGCCTGCCGTTGCTCTCGGTGTAGTACACCTTTAGAGCGGCCATGAGACGGACATCGATCCCGAGCTCGTTCAGCAGTTCAGCCAGGACACCCTCTCTCAGGAAATCCACAAACCTGCTCCAGTCGCTTTCAAACGCGCTGTCCTCGAAGGCAGGGCTGTTTATTATCGCCTCTGTCTCCTTCTGGATGGCGCGAATTTCCGCTTTTATGTCTTGTATAGTCCTGTCATTGTCCATTGTTTTTGACCGTTTTGAATGCGTTGTTCGTTTAGTACTCGTCTTTGGTATGGAATCCATGCCTGCTTAATTGAAAAGATGGGGCACTCGATTCGATTGCGAGAATCTTAATGAGACTTTCGAAGTTCAGCAATACTGATGAACATTCTCATTGGTTGTTCTGGCAAAATCAAAAACTCCATCCGAGCATAAAACTCACGTCGTTTTTCAGTAATATCGGGACCGCCGTCCTCGATAACATCGAGTACGACAGCTTTCAGCCCGATTTGATCGGCTGCAGCCATTGCACGCTCTTGTGCATTCACGAGCAGGATTCTTCCAATGCCACGTCCTTGGTGGCGACGGTCTACAGCGATCATCGATAGGTAGGCTGTCGGTATACCACCGTATCGAGGAGCGTTTTTCGTCAGGCTGTGCGGGAGATCGTCTCCTTCCAACGAGTGAGCATTAAGTGCATAATAACCCAGAATTTCATTTCGTCCTACTTCCGTCGCAACCCAGACCCGCGAAAAGTCCCCAGACTGATTTTTTCTGGCACTGCGTTTGAGGAAGTTGTCGAGGCGAACAGTCCCGCACGAGAATGACTTCCTGTCGTGTCTGTCCGGGTCAAGTGGAGTGATGGATATCTTCCGCAGGCTAATTCCAGCTTCAGTCACCCTTCACAACTCGGGCATCGTGCATCGCCATGGTCTCCTGCAGTGCTTCAGTTGGCGGTGCTGGCGTCTCCAAGGCGGCCAGAACCACTTCACGGTCCGCGGCGGACAGTACCGTACGTTCGTGAGCGGCAATAGTTGCCTGGGCGCGCTCCAGTGATACACTGGTTACAAAAGTTGTCTCATCAACACCGAGCAGAAGAGCCGCCTGCTGTATCTGTGCCTTAACGTGTGGTTTCGTACGCTGTTCCATGCGCGCTGTTTTCGGCTCATCAATTGCAGCAGCAGTGTTTCTAAAATTCAGCATGGTACTATCTCCATTGATCGCTTCATAGTACGGAAACCTGCCGGACATTGCAAGTGCTTACAAGTTTTCAAGATTTCCCTGTAGGAGCCGTCCAGTGCCGGCGGCGCAGTATCCGCCCAAACCCAGATATGCCGAAATATTTTCTGCCTGAATGAATGTTATTGGACGCGCAGGCCCGGCGAAACCCGGGCTTGCAATTCCCAGACAACGGGAGTTTCGGGCAGGCACGAACTATCTTCAATATGAGCGTTGCTGATCCTGGGCCTGATAACTTCTACCCGTCATTGCGATGCATAAACGCAGGAAAAACGTCACTGCGCAATGCAACAAAATATTTACAACAATTCTGTTGACAACAATTTTGGTGTATGTTACTATGCGACAATTCTGTTGAATAATGGTGTGTGGAGGTGCGCTATGAAATCAGCCACCGGCCGCTGGGTAAGCGGGGACGACTTCTTCGACCGCGAGACGGAACTACAAGTCCTGAAACGGTTGGTGGAGAGTCGCAATCATATACTCCTGACCGGTCAGCGACGTATGGGAAAGACCAGTATTGTCAGAGAGCTCGGCCGCCAGCTTGAAGTGGAAGACTGGGAATTTCTTTTCACCGATGTGGAAGGGGCAACCTGTCCGGAAGATGTCGTGGCAAGCATCGCTCAAGCCACTCATTCGGTTCGTCCGATAGCAAAGCGATTCGCAGGTGCGATGGGCCGCTGGTTTGCCGACAATGTCGAGGAGGTCAGTGCGCTCGACTTCCGGGTCAAGGTCCGTGGCGGCCTCGATGCAGGAACTTGGAGGCGCTACGGCGAACAATTGTTACGTGACTGCTCTACACATGACAAGCCTGTGCTCCTCGCCATTGACGAGCTGCCCATTTTCCTCAAGCGCATGCATGCCAATGACGGTGACTCGCGCCGTGTCGAAGAGTTTCTGAGCTGGCTGCGCGGAGCATTGCAGGAACTCGACGACAGCGCACCCGTCGTCATCGTTTCCGGAAGTGTCGGCCTCCAGCCGCTGGTGCGCAGACTTGGGATCACAGACAGAACCAACTATCTCTACCCCTATCGCCTCGGACCGTGGGACCGCTCTGCCTGCATCAGATGTTTCGAGCATCTGGCTAAAGGGAATGGAGTGCTGATGGAGACCGGTGTCGCCGAAGCCGTATACGAAAAACTTGGGATTGGCATTCCTCACCATGTCCAGTCCTTCTTTGCCCGGTTGAGCGACTTTCTCGCCGTACAAGGCCGGCAAAATGCGATTGTTGCGGATGTCGAAACGGTTTACCGCACTGAACTTCTTGGCCCGTTCGGACAGAACGATTTGGCGCACTATGAAACTCGACTCAGGGATGCCTTTGACGAAAACGGCTACTCGGTTGCTATGAATATTCTTGCGGAAGCCGCAATCCTGCGGAAATTCACGACGGTAGCGCGTCACAATTTAACAGACGCTTGTATCAAGATCATGGAAGACGCGCCTGAATGCGTCGCCGAGGCGATCGAAGTCTTGGAACACGACGGCTACCTCGTGGTGGAAGAAGATGGCCATCGATTCTCGTCTCATTTGTTGCGCGACTGGTGGACAGCACGGTTTCGGGACCACCATACCCCCCTCGATTCTAGAATAGCCGACGAATTGCCGCAGGAGTCGGATTGATGTCCGGGATTCGACATCGCCAAATCCGTAAGTTCAGTCCCGGGACGTACCAGTCAGACCAGGAAGTGAAAGAACAGTTCGTTGTACGCGAACATGAGCTTGACATCCTCCTTCACGTCCTCCGAGGTAACTTTCATTCACCGTCGTGCCAGCATGCACTCATCGTCGCTCCTCGCGGTCGCGGGAAAACCATGTTGATGGCAAGGGTGGCTGCGGAAATCCGTACTAACACGGAATTCCGCCAGCGCCTTTTGCCCGTCTGCTTCATGGAAGAGAACCTTGAGATCTTTAGTCTCACTGACTTCTGGCTCGAGACCCTGTTCCACCTCGCCCGGGAATGCACTTCGCTCAACCCCCAGCTCGCCGACGAATTGCGCAACAGCCATGTGGCACTGAGTGAGCGTTGGCGCGAACAAACTCTGGAAGATCTCGTCCGGGCAGTGGTTCTGGATGCCGCGGACCGGCTGAACCTGAAACTGGTTCTGATGGTCGAAAACCTTCAGGATCTTTGCAAGGATGTTGATACGGTTTTCGGCTGGAAACTTCGAGACGTCCTTCAGATGGAACCGCAAATCATCCTAATCGCATCAGCCACCGCCCGCTTCGCCGGACTTGCCGATGCCGATCAGCCATTTTTCGAAATGTTCCGGACCATCGACCTCAAGCCGTTGACCACGGAACAATGCCGCAACCTCTGGGAGTTTGTCAGCGGTGACAAGATGACCGGGCGGGGAATCAGGTCGCTTGAGATCATTTCTGGGGGAAGTCCGCGACTTTTAGTCATTATCGCTGGTTTAGAGAAACACAAGTCCTTGCGCCGTCTGATGGAAGAGCTGGTGATGCTGATTGACGAGCACACCGAGTATTTCCGAGGTTATCTCGATTCCCTTGGACGGACCGAACGACGTGTCTACATTGCCGTCCTCGATCTTTGGCGGAACTCGACTCCGGGCGAAATAGCAGCGCGTGCGCGCATGGATGTGCGGGTCGTGTCAACCATGCTGGGGCGTCTGCTGGAACGGGGAGCGCTTGTCGTCGAAGGGGGCGGAAGGAAGAGAAAGTATGCTGCCGCCGAACCGCTCCATTGCATCTACTACAAGCTGCGGCGCAGCCGGAACGGAGCAGCCGTCGTGGAAAATCTGATCCGTTTCATGGAGGCCTTCTATTCTGCCGACGAACTGAGAGAGTTTGGCGCCCGCATGACGCAGGATGCGCAGGTATTCGACGGCAATGCCCTGGCGATCTACCGGTCGGCATTCGGGCATCTTGTCGAACCGCCCTCTATGGGAGATCATAGCGAGGAACTGCTTTTTCAGACGGGCGAGTCTTCCCCGGCCTCATCGGCCATGTTGGAGATGTTGCGTGCAACGCGGGAGCTTGTAGAAAGCGGTCAGTTGCGGGCCGCTTTGGATATCTGCGATGAGGTCATTCAGAGGCTCGAGACGAGTGATGTACCGACGGATCGAGACGAACAGGTATTACTGGCGCAGGCACTCAGTGACAAGGGAGCGGTCCTGTCCCTCCTGAACCGCTACGATCAGGCGCTCGTGGTTTGGAATGAAGTTGTTCGGCGTTTTGAGGCGAGTAATCGGCCGGCGTTGCGCGACGCGGCGGAATCTGCCCTGTGTTGGCAGGCGCGGTATGAATTGACTGTCGGGGGACGGGAAAGCGTCGCCATCGCATTTCTCGACCGTGCGTTGATGCAGGAGCGGGCGGGCAGGCCGGACACTAGGATGCGCTGCCATCTGGTCCGGGCCCAGGCGTATCTGGCGAAAGGCGATAACGACGCCTGCGCTGGCGACATCGGTGCGGCCCTGTCGATCCTCCCCGAATTGGACATGTTGCCTAGGGATGTGCTGGTGGTCCTGGCCGAACTTTCGGCCGGCATTGGTACGGAGCGGATGCGAGGCCTGATCGGGTCGTCGCCCGCCAGCGATATTCTACTTCCGCTGATGATCGCGCTCGAACGGGAATTGGGGCTGGAGCCTAGGGTGGCAAGGGAAGTCGAAGAGGTTGCCAAAGACATCCGCCTGGAGTTGTTCGACCTGCGGAAAGATGAATCCCGGTAGCAAGCGATGACCGCTGCGGCACGGGACATCCCGGTAGCGTTCGGGCCGCTTGAATCACTGGAGCAAAGCAACATGATTGATCAGGATGCTTGGTCAAGTTTGGGTAACTGATAGATCAAAACGCCATCCTGGCATAAAACGCAAGGGGTTTTTCCGAAATCTCGGGACCGTCGTCTAATTAGATCATGCCAGATATACAATCTATCCGAGATGCTATTATTCGATTTTGCAGTGGAGCCACCAAATCTTCAGAGCGAACAGTAGAAAAAATGAAGTGCTAGAGTCTGAAATCTTCATGCAAATTACTCCAGTGCTCTCTAAGTTTTTGTTTGTGCGAGTCATTCATGGGAAGGTCAAGGAGGGCTTGATGCCACAATGTTTTTGCTTTATCCAATACATCATCAAGATGAGGCTTAATTGCCCGCCAAGGTAGGCTTGATTTTTCTGCCCAGTATTCGAAATGAGCATAGGACACGGTATACCAATTCCTAGTCTTTCCTAGATTCAATGCAAAGTCTTGCTCATCATCAATGTAAGCTCTTGTCATCACGATGTCGTAAGCTGGCGACAGTCGCGGCGTAAACTGATCCGCGTAGATTAGGCTCCAATTCTTCAAATGAGCATCCCCATTTGCCAGCAGGATATTACCCAGCAACCGTTTTGCAAACTGTTGAATATCCTTCAGTCGACCACCAGAAAATTCATACAAAATTCTGCCAATTTGCTCGTAGTTTGCGGAATGGTATTTTTCGTGAGGATACTTCACCAGAACTTGCGCGAAATCCTCCATGTGAATTCTCTTGTTCTCGCCTCTATCAAAACGTTTAATCGCAAACGCTTGGCTTTCATCCGGCAAGTTTATTTGCGGTAGATTGTCCAGTTTGTCCAATTCAACCAGTTTGATTTCAGGTATTTCAATACCAACCAAAGAGGCGAGTGTCATCGCGGTGTATTCATTCAACGGCACATCCTTGTGCTTGGTTGAGGGCGTTTTGACAATCCAGTCTCCCAAGGCGCCTGTTTCAGGTAGGTTGAAGCGCTTATCTTTTCCCTTCATGGAAAATTTCATCTGTACACCAGCTAGCGAAAAATTTTTCTCCTGAGACATCTTGTTGAATTTCACGACCTCGGTATTTCCGTAAGCGGAGAGAACACTGTTTGGCACTTCATCTGGCTCCATAGGAGTTGCCACAAGCGCTCCGGGCAGGTCTTCTCCTAAATGGGACAGCATATGAAACTCATTGTCAACATGTATTTTCAGGCCTTGGGCAATCAGCTCTCTTAGCGCACCTTCTGGCAACAGATTTGACAATGTCGGATGTAAACGCTGGTTTCTTGT
Source organism: Arenicellales bacterium (assembly GCA_963662635.2). Lineage (GTDB taxonomy): Bacteria > Pseudomonadota > Gammaproteobacteria > Arenicellales > JAJDZL01 > JAJDZL01. The sequence goes on along the minus strand of CAXXFC010000006.1, from coordinate 2,341,482 downwards.
CCAAGGCTTTGCCATCAACTTTTTTGAGCGAGGAAATGCAGGGTGAGTAATCAGGCTGAATGCCGGCCGACCCTGATCTTCCTTAAATTCATCGGCAAAGCTGAGCACGTTTCGGCCATTTTGGTATCCCGCTAAGTAGCCCACAAGCTTTTCATACAGGGTTAATTTAAGCACTCTGCATTCGTCACTCACGAGTCTTCTCCCAGCAAGCCGTGCCAGGGGTTATATGAAAGGTCATTTTCTATTTCTGTATCTGAGCGAGTTCCATCGGTGCTTTCGCTCTCAAATTCATCGCTTTCAATTACTGCAAGAACGGCATTTAGCTTTTCTCCGGGTATAAGCATAATCTCGCTGTTGAGACCTGTCACAATCAACTCCAATGTATCAAGCCTGGGATTTCCTTTTGATTCCAAATGCTGGTATTGCTGACGTGAAACACCTATGCGCATCATCATGTCGCTTTGCTTAAGGCCTAAGTCAAGGCGTCGCTTTTTCAGTTGTTGGAGTAATGATCTCATCTCTATGTATAAGTTGCTTTATTGCTAAAAGCAATATATTACTTTCTTTTTTTGTTAAAAGCAATATATATATTGCTTTCGTCTAGTTCTAGCGTAATATGCAACAAAAGCAACCCATCTGTTGCTTTTGCGGTGATGGTTTAGGAATTGAAGAGTCCACAAAACCAAGGCGCAATCTGGAAACCGCGTAATTCTTGGTGTGATGGGGAAAGAGAACGGTCGTCCAGATTTGACGACGTTACTCGACAGGGATACCCGTGTGGGAGAAAGGATTCTCCCACACGGGCTTTGGTCATGCTATCGCAGTCAACTGCTGGATTTCAGCAGTTGCTGCAATAGTTATTCTGCAGCCGCTGGGGCCGCTTGGCTTGGCTCGACTACGACAGCCGATGAGTCCTCACTCAGCGACTTCACGACACCGTAGGTCATCATCAGCATGATCACACTCACCGGTAACGCCGCCGCGATGGATGCTGTCTGCAACGCACCGAGACCACCTGCAAGAAGAAGAACCGCCGCGACGAGTCCCTCTCCGAGTCCCCAAACAATCCGGAACTTCTGAGGCGGATGATCATCGCCCATGCTGAGCATTGTCGTGATCACCAGCGTCCCGGAGTCCGAGGAGGTGATGAACCAGGTCGCCAACAGGAATGTGGCCAACGCAGCCATGATCCAGTTAAGCCAGTTCAATCCTGTCATCAACTCGATGGTGCCGTAGAGGGCAGCGGGGAGATTCCAATTTCGGACGAGCTCCGCGATACCTGCCGTTCCGACTCCACCATCAGCAGTCAACTCGATATACATCGCGTTGCCACCGAAGATACACAGCCAGAAGAAGGCCAGCGTGGTCGGGACGAACATTACGCCCACCATGAACTCTCGGATGGTTCGTCCCCGGCTGATGCGAGCGATGAACATTCCGACGAATGGAGCCCAGGAAATCCACCATCCCCAATAGAAGATGGTCCAGCCACCCTGCCAGTCCCGTTCACCGGCACCGTTGAAAGTGGCGAATCCCATCGGGATCGCATTCCACAGGTAATCGCCGATCGTTGTCACGAAGAATCCCATCAGCCATTGAGCGGGACCACCGAACAGGAAGTACGCCAGCAGAACCGCCGACAACCAGATATTCCACTCCGAGATGATTCGGATTCCTTTCCCAACACCAGACACTGCTGACAGGGTTGCCACAGCAGAAATCACACCAATCAGTATGACTTGCGTGAAAACACCAGGGTTGATGCCGAACAGGTGGTGGAGACCAGCGGCCATCTGGCTTACACCAAGGCCGAGGGAAGTAGCAACACCAAAGACTGTACCGAAGACTGCGAGCAAATCCACTGCATGCCCGACTGGCCCATAAATCCTGTCGCCGATGATCGGATACAGGGATGACCTCAGTGTCAGCGGCAGCTTTTTCCTGAATCCAAAGTACGCCAGGCATAGACCGATCATCACGTAGACGGCCCAGGCGTGGAATCCCCAATGGAAGTAGGTGACTCGCATCGCATGTACAGCGCGCTCCTCATTCATCTCCGTCACCATGGCCCGGTCCGCAAACGGATTGTTCGGGTAACCCCATGGTTGCGTGTTGTCGAAGTAGAACATCGGCTCCGCGATTCCGAAGAAGAGCAGGCCAATTCCGACTCCAGCCGAGAAAAGCATCGCGAACCACGAGAAGTTACTGAACTCCGGTTTGGAGTTGTCATCCCCGAGCTTGACAGATCCATGTCGGCTGCACATCAGGTAGAGGCAGACGAAGAACATGATTACCAAGGCGCTCACGTAGTACCAGTTGAGCGCGGACTCGATCCAGCCTCGGACCGCCGAGTAGATGCCGTTCGCGAACTCCACGTTCAGTGCCGTGAAGACGACAAACGCCACGACCATCGCCTTTGATGCGATACCCATGCCGGGATGGAGACCTTTCCAGAGGCCCCCAGTCGCTACCAGGTCTCGCATACCGTTAGACTTTTTATCATTCATATTTACCCTCCTAGGTGATGAATACCCTCTGGGTGATGGAAAAGATGGATAGGCTTTTGTATTTTTGCGCTTGAGAAGACAACGCAGCTACCGCAGTAGAGAAATTCGATATCATGACTGAATTGACTTCGACCATCTCAACAATTGATAAAGTATAAAGTTACCAGCAATGATACAGCATGGAAGTATTGTTTGAATCAATTATACAGTTATTCATAGAAGGTTGAACTCTATCATAAATTCCCGAATCCGATCAGGTTCAGAAGCATGAAACTGGATTCAATCAATCTGGGTTCCGAAGAATTTCTACCTGCGGCTGAAGTCGCTCGACTGAGACAGAGACGATGGAAGACGCAGCGGAAATATGTCCTCAATCATTCTCCTTTCTTTCAGCGGGTGTGGACCGGATTCCAGATTCCACAAAGACTTGAAGAGCTTCCGAACCTGCCGCTTTGCAACAAGTCAATGTTGCGGGACTCCCAAATTGCTCACCCGCCATTCGGAGACTACCTTGCGGCAGACCCAGACTCCATAGTGCGATTGCACCGTACCTCAGGTACTACCGGACAGGCAATAAATGCCGCCCTGACCCAGTCTGACGCATTCCAGACCGCGCGAATCGGCGCCAGATGTTTCAGGGCGGCTGGACTGAGACCGGGGGACACAATCGTCCACTGCCTGAACTATCAGATGTGGATGGGCGGAGTAACGGATCACTTGTCGCTGGAAACTGCAGGAGCAACCGTGATTCCTTTTGGTGTCGGTGACAGCCGACACCTGATCAAGACCATTTTGGATCTTGGTGTTGATGCCATTCACTCAACACCTTCATATCCAGCGGTGTTGGAGCAGACAATCTCTGATCACTTCAAACACTTGAAACCCAAAGATCTGGGCTTGAGGATCGGCATATTCGGTGGTGAGGCCGGACTCGACAGCGAAACATTTCGAAACAAGCTCGAAGATACCTGGGGTTACGCGGTCAGAAACTCAAATTATGGGATGGCTGACGTATTCAGTAATTTCGCCGGACAATGTGAAGAAATCAACGACCTTCATTTTGTAGGGCATGATGTTCTTTTTGCGGAACTGATCTGTCCTAATTCACTTACGGTCGTTCCTTTCGAACAAGGTAAGACCGGAGAGCTTGTGCTCACGCATCTCAAACGTGAAGCACAGCCGTTGGTTCGCTTCCGAACCAACGACATGGTGACGATAACCGGTACAGAACCATGCAAGTGTGGACGTACCACACCGCGTTTCCGGGTGCTCGGACGAAGCGACGACATGATCATTGTCCGGGGAGTCAATGTCTACCCGACCGCTGTACGCGGTGTCATCAACAGCTTTTCCGAACTGTCCGGCGAGTTCCGTATCCGTTTACGCGGTGCTGGGCCCTATGATCGAATCTGTGTTGAGGCCGAACTGGCGACACAGGATTCAGCGAGTGAAGATTTGCAGAAGAAAGTTGAAAACGAGATCAAACAAACGGTACGTGCCTCAGCGCAAGTTGAACTGTTTCCAGCACGATCATTTCCCCGAACCGAGGGCAAGACAAAACGAGTAATCAGGGAGTAAATCAACATGAGCAATACAGTGCTGTCGTCCACACGGAACAACGTCCGAACAATCACCTTGAATCGTCCAGACCGATTGAACGCCATGAATGCTGAAATGCTCGAAGAGCTATGCAAAGCACTCGACAGTGCGAATGCTGACCCGGACATTGGCGCAATCGTATTGCGTGGTTCCGGGCGCGCTTTTTGCTCGGGCGATGATCTGAAGGAATTCGACAACCAGGCTCGAAGTGAACAGGAAGCGTTGGCATTCATCGAATCAATCCAGGATATCACCCGTCGGATTGTGCTTGGAGAAAAGATTGTCATAGGGGCGATCCATGGTTGGGCAGTCGGTGGCGGACTTGAGTGGGCCATCAACTGTGATCTGGCAGTATTTTCAGACAACACACGTTGTTTCTTCCCTGAACTCAAATGGGGGATGTTTCCTACCGGTGGAGTTACCTATCTGTTGCCGAAGATGATAGGACTTGTAAAGACCAGGGAACTGATGTTACTGGGTGAGGTATTCGACGCTTCCGAAGCGTTGGATATGGGGCTCGCCTGGAAAGTGGTTTCCGAAGACTCAGTCTATGAAACAGCGCACCAGGCGGCGGAGTATGTCGCCTCGATTTCGCGTGATGCTGTTGCAGACCTAAAGAAAGTCCTGAACCAGGTCAACACGGATGCGCTCGGCTACGCGATGAAATTGGAAACTGAAGCAACAGTTAAGGGGTTTCTGAACCCTGAAACTTTTGAACGCTTGCGTGAGTTTGTTGATTGAATCGACCTGATGATCGCGCTACAATTCGCCGCGACAATCGAACGTCAGCGATTGAATCTGACATCAATCGACAGAATCTACAACATGAATGATTGTTTCAAGTTCGACTTTTGACAAATCAAAAATAGACGAGGTTTTTTTATGTCACTCGCACTTTCCCGGAGGCGTTTTCTGATCAGCAGCACTGCTCTGCTAGGTGCCAGTTATTTTCAACCCGTCTGGTCAAATGTGCCACCTCCCAGATTACCGATTCCACCACTTGTTGACGGAACTCATGGAGAACCGATTGACCTGCAGATTCGGGAAGGTGAATGGTCGTTCAAACCGGGTGTCAAGACACCGACATTGGGGTTTAACCAAGACTACCTGGGACCGACTATTCGAACTCGGAAGAACAGCGAACTCAACCTGCGTTACCAAAATACTCTGACTGAAGGCGTGGCCGTTCACGGTCACGGTTTGCACGTTCCCGGTAATGTTGACGGCGGACCGCAGTTGGAAATCGCACCGGGAAATCGATGGGACCCCGTCTTATCCATCGTGCAACCAGCAGCCACATGCTGGTATCACTCCCATACGCACAACAAGACCGGTCATCAGGTCTATCGCGGTCTGGCCGGTATGATCATCATTGATGACAATGATTCCGATTCAATGGATCTGCCGCGTCAATATGGCGTTGACGATTTGCCTGTCATCATTCAGGACCGAACTTTCAATGCACAAGGCCGATTGGTCTATTCACTGAATGATGCAGGCGAAGACGGCTGGCTTGGTGAGGCAGTCGTGATCAACGGTGCGATAAACCCAGTCGCCTCGGTACCAGCTGGAAAGGTTCGGTTGCGGCTGTTGAATGGTGCCAATGCTCGCTTTTACATCGTTGGCTTCGCAGATAACCGCACCTTTTACAAAATTGCGAGCGACGGCGGTTTCCTGGAATCACCAGTACCGCTGACGATGATGGAGATGGCGCCTGGAGAACGATGTGAAATTGTCGTTGACATGGCCGATGGCAATTCCGCTGAACTGCTGACGTTGTTCGAAGATGAATTTGACGATGACCAGGACAATATCTTCAATCGTTTGCTGGAAATATTCGGTCGGTCTTCGAAATCTATACCGCACGCATCGTTGACTTTGAAAGTCGATGGAACACTGCCAGCACAGACTGCACCATTGCCTGAAAAGATGGCTACGATTGTCCGCCCCAAAGAAAGTCAAATCGTGCGCACCCGCGACTTTATGCTCGCCATGGAAGAGCACGATGGCGGTGGCGCCATGATGGACATGACTATCAACGGTGCGGCGATGGACATGAACGTCATTAACGAGCGGATTATGCGCGGTGTCTGGGAACGTTGGCGTATCCGATCCAATATAGGTGCGCATCCTTTTCACGTGCACGGTTGTTCTTTCCTGATCGAGCGAATGGAAGGTGCTGCCGCGCCACCCGACCAGCAAGGCTGGAAAGACATGGTGGTATTGGATGACGATGATTGGTCCGAGATGGTCGTTCGTTTCGATCACACTGCATCCGAACGATATCCATACATGTACCACTGCCATATTCTGGAGCACGAGGACCGAGGGATGATGGGCCAGTTTACGGTGAGCTGATCACCCCTGACTTCTAACACCATCCCATAGGGAACGACATACGACGGCGCCTAAAACGCGCCGCCACCTTGAATGACGGTACTGTCGTATACACCGCCCTTGCTTTTATCCTGTCATTCGCCGCCGCTCCGTTCAACACAACCGACTACCTGATCAACAGGCTATAATTTGCCGAGCCAGTCGAGTTTCAGCGTATGAAACTGACGGCAATTCGTTTATTGACAGAACAGGTTCTTGCTGTCAAATTTCGGAGAGGTGACCGAGCGGCCGAAGGTGCACGCCTGGAAAGCGTGTGTGCGTGAATAGCGTACCGAGGGTTCGAATCCCTCCCTCTCCGCCAAATAATTTTTGCGAATTGTGCTGTTGATGCTTCTACTGTGTACGACTCAACACCACTATTGAATCTACAGCTGTGATTCCATTGTATAGGCCCACGCCGATAGTACACCGACCACCTTTCTCTCGATTTCGCCTCCGCATCAAGTACCCGTCAAGTAAAATTCGTTAATATATCTTGTTGTATATATTACTTTTTACTTGTTAGAACGGGAAAAATGCTTCCTCCTGCAATTAACTTGTCAAGTAAATATCAAGTATTCTACCTCCGATGGTACTGCTCATATCGTATCGGCTTAGGGAAACCTCTGCGACTAGGATTACTGAACAAATCAACGTGTTTAGTCATGAATGAGTATCGCAATTCACGAACGATGAGTGGAAAACTCATTTTGGTCGTAGTCTACAATACAGCCATCCAGCAATTCATAAATCGAAACCGTTCAGATTCAACTTCAACTATAGAATTGAAATTCTCTCAAATACTTGGCCACTCCATCATTTTTCAGTGATGGAACTAGGCGGATTATTCCTCAGCGCATTGCTATCCGCAACCGTTCTTCCCGGAGGATCGGAAGCGATACTTGTTTATCTTGATTCACTGGCCGAATACGGGTTTTGGACTCTGCTGGCCGTCGCTTCTGTCGGAAACACCATCGGCGGAATGACCAGTTATCTATTGGGGAGAATATTTCCGCAACACCAGTTCACCAGAAAGGGGGTTCAGAAAGCTATTGCAAGAGTATCCAAATATGGCTCACCTGCCCTGTTACTGTCTTGGGTTCCTGTTATCGGTGATGTGTTGTGTGTTGCGGCGGGATGGCTTCGGATCAATTGGCTTGTATCGGCAATATTCATTGGCGTTGGTAAAACTGCCCGATATGCAGTCTTACTTGTCGTACTGTGAACGACTGATTCACATTGCATATAATCAAACTCGCGTTAAATCTGAATCTGACTGATGATTTTTGGACACTAAGACTACAGCAATCGAATGGCTATCATGATCTCATTTCCAACCAATGTCTTCTCGTATGCAGTCCTGATCGCAGTTATGTTGCTGGGTGGTGCTACCTCAACATTCGCGGAACAGGAATTTCACGCAGATCATACAAATCGTTCAATGGTGGAACTTGGGAGCGAAGTTTATGTCCAACACTGTGCCGTTTGCCACGGTGCCAATCTGGAGGGTGAACCCAACTGGACGAAACGAAAGGCAAGTGGCGCTCTGCCGGCACCTCCGCATGATCCTTCCGGCCATACCTGGCATCACTCGGATGAAATCCTGTTCAAACTGACAAAGTTTGGAGTGAAGATATTCGCAGGTCCCAACTACATCACCGATATGCCCGCCTACGAAAGCATTCTCACCGATGAGGAGATTCTCGCGGTACTCGCCTTCATCAAGAGCACCTGGCCCGAAGAGATACTTGAAGCACAGTTGAGAATGTCGCAATAATCTTTTTTTGGGAAGATGGAATTTCCCGATCAGGCGACAGGATTTTTCTGCTGAAATTGGCGGAGAGGGTGGGATTCGAACCCACGTGGAGCTTGCGCCCCCAACGGATTTCGAGTCCGCGCCGTTATGGCCACTTCGGTACCTCTCCGAACCCGGTCCAACGTGGTGGTAACCTCACATTATAAAGTGTTGAATCCCTGAAACCGAGAGAACCAAAACCAATTCAACACATGAGTTAGGATCTGCGATCCATAAAAAACTCCCGAATCAATTCCGAACACTCATCTTGCAGAATTCCTCCCACAACCTCGCATTGATGATTCAGTGCTCGATGGCACAAAACATCCATCACCGAACCCGCTGCACCTGATTTAGGATCCACCGCACCAAAAATCAGTACCGACAGCCGCGCCTGGACAACCGCACCGGCACACATCGCACACGGCTCTATCGTCACGTACATTTTGCATTCAGGGAGTCGATGATTATCCATCCGCAACGATGCGGCGCGCAATGCAACAATTTCCGCATGTGCGCTCGGATCACGATCAATGATCGTGCGGTTATGACCTTCGCCTACGATTTCGCCTTTACGAACAACCACTGCACCCACCGGCACTTCATCAACTTCAAGAGCCAAACGGGCCTGCGTTAGTGCTTGACGCATCCAACGTTGATGTTCGAATATTTGGTGGGTCACTATGCGTGAGTTTTGTGAAGCGATTGCGCCTGAGATTCTGCGTAACTCATTCGGTTGGCAATTTACTGACTACCCACGCTGCCAAAGAACAGGAAACCAGTCCGTTCGCATTCGTTCGCCCGGTTCAATCCCTATGTCTGGGAAAGGTGGTGATGTCTCAATGGCGCGTTCACAGTAGGTGACATCATCTCCAAGCCATCTCGTCGACACTGCTCGCCTTCTCGTCTTGACTTCTCCGGCTGTCGTACCGTGCAGCGTCAGGAAATCAAATGCAATGCAATCACCCGGATGAAGATCCCACGACAGAATTTCGTAGTCGTCCTCATTGTCATTCACATCTGGTGCGGCTTCAAGATGATCCTCACTTGACTCGAAATCCTCGCCGTCCAGAAAGGCAACCGGATGAAACAATTTGTCCCACCGGTGAGATCCCTTGATAAATCGGACAGCTACCTCCGCAGGTGTTTCGTCCAGCGCAATATACAGACTGACAGTCTGTTTTCCATCTACGCAGTAATATGGCATATCCTGATGCCAGGGTGTTGCGGCTTGAGTGCCCGGCTCCTTGCAGAAAGCATGCTCATGAAAGAATTGCGACTCAGCGGACCGCATCAACTGACCCGCTACAGAGGCTGCACATGATTTTGTTATGTGTTCGAAATATTCGGGGATAAGCATCCAGTTGCAGTAGCTGTCGAAAAACCTGCCGGGCGCACCTTCAGGAATGCTCTCACACGGAAATGCATAGTCACCAGGAGAATCGAGATTTTTCTGCAGTCCACTCTTAAGCTTTAACACCCAGTCCTTGAATAGCCCCGGTATCAGTACAGCGCCATCATTCTGGTATCGATCGATTATGTCCTCCTCGATAGCAACTGATGATACCGATGACAGATCAATATCCGGAATACCATTCTGCTTCCAGTCGACTGTTATCTGATTTCCACTTGTTTCGGCTTTAGCTGACCCGTCCATATTCACTCCGAATAATCGTTTTACTTGATTGTACCCCTACTTCAGATTCTGCCACTACAATCTGCACTCTGACGATCCCAAATTCTACTGAAATTTTCTATACAAACAGCAAGTAACTCTCTTCGGGAACAAACTAAATCACGATAACTGCTAAACCTTGCATAGATAGCCAATCGAGACTACGGTGTCGTGATGCAACGATTACCTTGAGGGGCAAAACCGCGGCTCTACTCACCAAGTCGCGATAAACGCCAATTCAGTTAACGCTCTTTCTCAGTCGACAGGAATTCGTGCTAACGTTGCTTGGCCCAGATTTCCTGCCATGAGTTGAACTGTGATGGTGTTACCTTGTAGCGGAAGAAATTGCCCTCATGAAGCGAGAGCACCTCGTTTTCACAAATCTGTCGGAACTGCTCCCGTTCATCAACCTCAATGTTCAATTCAGTCCAAGCAGCGATTCTATTGAACGCTTCAATTCTGCTCAGTCGCTCCAGCACGATGAGTCGCACTACCTCAAACATGGTCGTGCGATGCTTCATACGGAATGGATCAGGCTCGCGAATTGATTGCCTGACCGCCGCATAGCGATATGCAGAGCGCTCGTATGCCCAGATGAATACTTCCTTCAGCAGATTAATCTGGTTTTGTTCATATACGCCAAGTATCGCTTCTGTGTAGATTTTGTCGGGCACTTCGGTAAATGAAAGTGGTATGAGGTTTGACTTGATCATCGGTATATTCGCAGCCAGTCGTGAGACGCGCTTGTTCACATCATCGAACGGCTGAAGATATGGCAACTGTACCATCACGAACAACGCCTTTTCGTAAGGATTGACAATTGAGTCGGCGATGGCTAAGAATTGATTGAAATATTCTTCGATGAGTTGAGGCACTTCAAGGGGATGGAATACAGATTGTTCTATACTGACCGGAATTTTACGCAAGCGGCCGATCGCGGCTTCGTCCGGTAGCAGATTGTTCGCCAGCAGAGCATGCAGATTTAGAAATGTGCGACGGTCGAACCCCGTCTCACCCGCCGAATCTACTAGAAATTCAATTGCGTCTTTGTGATTCAGTATCATCTGAGCTTCGAGTCGCTTCTTTCCATCCGCCTCTTTTCCGAAACTAATCAACCGTTTCGTATCGAGTTGTGAGTAAGTGTTCCCCTCAAGACGGCTTGAATTCCATGACAGATCAATGAGCAGTCGGCTCAATATCTGTCTGGCATATGTTCCCGCCGGTTGTTCAGCAGATACAGGGGTACCGATTTTCTGCAGATGTGTACACTCGGTCGCGGTAAGGTACGCAGAGTTGTTCGGCTTGTAGCTGAAAAGGAACTCGCGCTCATAACCGACCGGTGTTCGCGACAAGATCGATCTGCAGACGTAGTTCTGAATTGCTACCGCGTCTTTGGAGAGCGACAAACTACTTACTGGCTCACTTCCGAATGCCGCAGTCTGTTGAACCTTGCTCGTGGCATTGACAGCAGTAGGATAATACTTGGTTCCACGGCTTTCGCCCTTTTTGACGATGCGACCTTCTTCAATTAAACGCTTGATGAGGCGCTGAAGAGAACGGCGAGTGATATCCTCGTTCAGTTCATCTTGTATGTTTTGGATACTGATGCCGTCGGGGTGAGAACATACCACAGATTCTACGATGTTCGCTCTATGTTCTAGTATCGACTTTTTCATGTCAATCAATTTAGCGTAGGTTTGAGATACAAATTTGATAGATTTATGCGACAAAATGTCGTTTGTGCGACACACCGTCAAACTTATGCGACATAATATCAGATTTATGCGACAAAATGTCGTTTGTGCGACACACCGTCAAACTTATGCGACAAAGTCAATAATGTTCCTTTAAAAATCATCTAATTCAATTAGTCGTTCGTAAATTGACATGGTTTCAGCGATGACGTGCGCATTCATGACCCACACCGGATTGGAAACAAATACGGACGGCTGCAAACTGATTCGGACACTTGCCGACACGAAAATAACAACAATACATCTCGTCCCGTACTGCACTGATGTTGAGATAGTACCGACTTAAAGTTTATAATTATGGGAACTTTCCGCCTGATTATTCGAATCGCGAATCAATCTTGACTGCCAATTACGACTCCTCTGCCATTGAAGTCCTAGTAGGACTTGAGCCCGTTCGCCAGCGGCCTGGGATGTATACCCAGACCGACACACCCAACCACCTCGCCGCGGAAGTCATAGATAACAGCGTCGATGAGGCGATCGCCGGCCACGCCGATAAAATTGATGTGGTTCTGCATGCCGACCACTCAATCAGTGTTCAAGACAACGGCAGAGGAATTCCGGTCGACACCCATGAACAGGAAAACGTTTCCGGTGTCGAAGTGATCATGACCCGCCTGCATGCCGGTGCTAAGTTCTCATCAAAAAACTACCTGCATTCCGGCGGCCTGCACGGCGTTGGAGTCTCGGTCGTGAATGCACTTTCGACGCGGCTGGTCGTTACTATTCGCCGCAATGGCATGAAGTACCGAATGGAATTCGCAAACGGCGATGTGGTAAAGGGTCTCGACGAAGTCGATCCAGTCCCGAAAAAAAACACAGGAACTAGAATTCAGTTTTGGCCGGATGCCCAGTTCTTCGACTCCGTACGCATCAATGTTGCCAAACTCAAGCGACTGATGCTGGCCAAGGCAGTTCTCTGTCCGGGGTTGGAACTCACCTTTACCGACGAAAACAATGAAAGCAACAATGAAGTCTGGAAATTTGAGGAGGGTTTGCCGGATTATCTCATCGGGCAGTTGAACGGCAGCGAAAGAATCCCCAGCGACCCGATTATTGTTCATCGAAAAGATGAAGAGACACAGGTCGATTGTGCGGTCTGCTGGACACCCGAAGCAAAAGACACAGTCACCGAGAGTTATGTCAACCTGATTCCGACTGAACTCGGGGGTACCCACGTCAATGGGTTCAGGACCGGGATTACAGACGCCGTTCGAGAGTTCTGTGAATTTCAGAATCTGTTGCCGAGAGGTCTGCGTATTTCCGTGGAGGATGTCTGGCGACACTGCAGTTACATACTTTCAGTCAGAATGGAAGACCCGCAGTTTGTCGGACAGACGAAAGATCGCCTGTCTTCAAGACACGTGGGTAAATCTCTCACCTCTATCGCCAAAGGCGCTTTCAGTCTGTGGCTGAACCAGCATATATCCGAAGCGGAGAGAATCGCTCACCTGGCCATCGAAAATGCACGCAGGAGAGAAGCCGTTGCCAAGAAGGTCGAAAGAAAGAAAACCGGAACCGGTCCGGCACTGCCTGGAAAACTGAGCGACTGTACCAGCCAAGTTACGCAGGATACCGAACTGTTCCTGGTTGAGGGAGATTCAGCAGGGGGTTCCGCAAAGCAGGCGCGTAATCGCGCAACCCAGGCAATTTTGCCGTTGCGCGGTAAAATCCTGAATACCTGGGAGGTCGCTTCGGCACAGGTGCTGGCATCCGATCAGGTGCATTCCATTGCGGTCGCACTTGGTGTCGACCCGGGCTCTTCTGATATCTCCGGCCTGCGCTATGGAAAAGTCTGCATACTGGCAGACGCCGACTCTGATGGTGCACATATAGCAACACTCCTTTGTGCACTGTTTGTCAAACACTTCCGCAGTCTCGTCGAATCAGGCAATGTCTACGTTGCGATGCCACCGCTTTATCGGATTGACGCAGGTAAGGATGTCAGATATGCATTGGACGATGAAGAACTCGACCATATCAGATCCCAAATGCAAGCGGAAAAACCGAAAGTAAAAATCTCAGTTCAGCGATTCAAGGGACTTGGTGAGATGAATCCGGCTCAGCTCAAAGAAACCACGATGAATGCCGATACGCGCAGACTGGTTCAGCTTCGCGTAGAATCATCGTCGAGATTGGACAATACACTTGACATGCTACTCGGCAAGAAGAAAGTTGCCGAACGAAAAAGTTGGCTGATGGAAGTCGGTAACCAAGCGGAAATCTGAACGTCATGGCAACTCAATTGTCGCTGGAATTGATCAGCACCCCTCCGCCACCGCCAACCGATACTGAGTCAATCCCACTTGAGGAGTTCGCTCGGAAGGCATACCTCGATTACTCGATGTATGTCATCCTTGACCGGGCACTCCCACATATCGCGGATGGCTTGAAGCCCGTTCAGAGAAGAATAATCTATGCCATGTCTGAGCTCGGACTCAGTGCGGCAGCCAAGTATAAGAAGTCAGCGCGTACCGTCGGGGACGTTATCGGGAAATTTCACCCCCATGGCGATACCGCTGCGTACGAGGCAATGGTATTGATGGCACAGCCGTTTTCATTTCGATATCCGATCATTGACGGACAGGGGAACTGGGGATCAACCGACGACCCCAAATCGTTTGCCGCGATGCGCTACACCGAGTGCCGATTCACACCGTACGCCCAGGTTCTGCTTGAGGAAGTTTCCCAGGGTACCGTAGACTGGGTTCCGAATTTTGACGGTACACTCAGTGAACCCCAAAGACTGCCTGCCCAACTGCCAAATATCCTGCTGAACGGAGCTTCCGGTATTGCTGTCGGTATGGCTACCGATATCCCACCGCATAACGCACACGAAGTTGCGGACGCCTGTATCCGACTGCTCAAGAATTCCAGAACAACGATTGAACAGCTCTGTGAATTGATCAAGGCACCGGACTTTCCGACGGGAGCAGAAATTGTTACTTCCCAGTCAGAAATTCTGGAAATGTACAAAACCGGTTTGGGAATCGTCCGACAAAGAGCCACATGGACCGACGAGAAGACTTCAATCGTGATCAATGCGATGCCCCATCAAGTATCAGGTTCCAAAATCATGGAACAGATCGCGACACAGATGCTCGCAAAGAAACTGCCCATGATTGCGGATTTGCGCGATGAGGGAGACGAATCCAGCCCGGTCCGACTTGTGATCGAACTTCGTAGCAATCGTGTCAACCGAGACTCCCTGATGAGCCACCTGTTCGCAACGACGGACCTGGAAAAGACCTATCGTGTCAATCTCAACCTCATCGGACTCGACGGTAAACCCAAAGTTCACAACCTCAAGGAACTATTGCAGGACTGGATAACATTCAGAAAAGACACGATACTCAGGCGACTGAAGAGCCGTCTGGAATTCATTAACAAACGACTGCACATACTGGATGGCCTGTTCATTGTCTTTCTGAACATCGACGAGGTGATTCATATCATTCGCTATGAGGATGACCCGAAATCCGAATTGATGAACAGGTACGAGCTCAGTACCGAACAGGTGGAGGCAGTACTGGAAATCCGGCTGAGACAACTCGCTAAGTTGGAGGAAATCAAGATTCGGGAAGAGCAGTTTGCCCTGAGAGCCGAACGCGATCAACTCGAGGAAATCATTAATTCAGACGCGAAGCTGAAAGGCCTGACGATCGAGGAAATCAAGAATGCCGCTGAAAAACACGGCGACAGCCGTCGTTCGCCTGTCCGCGAACAGGAAGTGGCGCGTGCCTTTTCAGCAGACCAACATATCGCCTCAGACCCCATTACTGTTATCCTGTCCAAACACGGTTGGGTGCGATCGGCAAAAGGACATGATCTCGATTTGGAAACGCTGAACTACCGCGAAGGGGATGGATATCTCGAACACACAGCGGGCAGGATGAACGGTCATCTAATCTTTTTGGACTCACATGGACGAATCTACACCCTACCCGCTCACAATCTGCCTTCAGCGCGATCTTTCGGTGAACCTCTGACCAAAATGCTGTCGCCCGCGGCCGATTCGCGGTTTATC
Source organism: Arenicellales bacterium (assembly GCA_963662635.2). GTDB lineage: Bacteria > Pseudomonadota > Gammaproteobacteria > Arenicellales > JAJDZL01 > JAJDZL01. Next base: position 2,325,749 of record CAXXFC010000006.1, on the reverse strand, counting down.
AGTCTTGTCCTGGGAGATGAAAATACACACTGCCTATTGGTGTCAGAAGATGGAAACGGATTTGTTTGCAAACTAACGGATGCGATCACCAAAAACCGTTCTGGAAAAGCCGTACTGAGCGTCAGAAAGGGTGTTGAGGCTTTCCAAATGGAACGCATCGACGATCTGAGCAATGGCTTTGTAGCTGTCATCACAAGTACCGCGCGATTGCTGATCTATCCGGTTGAGGATCTCCCGCTTCAATCCAAAGGGCAAGGAGTCAGGTTGATCAATATTCCGAAAGTTGCCAGAGATAATGGTGAACGGGTTGATCACTTGAAGGTGTTTTCAAGTAAGCAGACCTTGACGATTATTTCTCGGGGAAGACCGTATCGAATAAAGAGAGCCGAACGTGAACGCTATCTAGGTGAACGTACCCTCAGGGGAACAATGCTTCCAAGGGGATATCGAAACGTGGATAGGATGGAGGTCGAGTAACCGAACAGCCGACAGGTCTCAGACCGCTTACGCAGTCGATGCGCACTAACCGTCAAGTGAGCGTCTTGACGCTTCGATGCCTTCCAGAAATGTCTGCTCGATCCGCTCCAGACTGTCCTTTGAATCAGCTTCAAACCTCAAACTGATTTCTGGTGCGGTGTTTGATGCCCGCAATAGACCGAATCCATCATCATAATCCGCTCGAATACCATCCAGATAACTGACGGTTGCATTGTCGAATGACATTTGCCGCTTGAACTGTTCAACCAGTTGTGGAGGATTCTCTTCATGCAATCTGATTTCGGGTGAACTGATTCCCTTAGGCAGGCTGTCAAACACCTCCTGTGGCGACCTGTCATCTTCTGCGAGAATTTCACACAATCTCGCACCTGCATATATCCCATCGTCAAATCCCGGCCATCGATCATTGAAGAAGAAATGTCCGCTCAACTCCCCACCGAAAACCGCGTCACATTCTCGCATTTTGGTCTTCATCAGCGAGTGTCCGGTTTTCCACATGATCGCATCGCCGCCAGCGGACTCGATTGCAATTGGCAGTGAACGTGTGCACTTGACATCAAAAACAACCTTCCGTCCTGGATTTTTCCTGAGAATATGCTGTGAAAACAAAATCATCAATCGATCCGGCCAGACAATCTCGCCAGATGATGTGATCGCTACCATGCGATCTCCGTCGGCGTCAAGCGCCAGACCTACATCTGCCTCAACTTCCTGCACCTTGTCAATCAGGAACGACAGATTCTCTACAACCGTAGGGTCCGCTGGATGATTTGGAAAAGTACTATCGACTTCACAGAACAACTCAATGACTTCACAACCTATCTGTCGCAGTACTCGCGGCGCGAATTCACCACCGATACCGTTCGCACAGTCAACAACTGCTCGCAAAGGCCGATCTAACTGGATATCAGATCCGATGGAGTCGCAGTACTGATCGACAACGCACTCGGTTGACAATCCTCCAGTGCCGGCCAAAAAATCGTTTTTCCTGATCCGTTCCTTGAGATTTTGAATCCCAGCACCGTACAGACTCCAACCGTTCAACACCATTTTCACCCCGTTGTACTCCGGTGGGTTATGGCTCGCGGTAACCATGAGACCTGTTCCTGTCTGAAACTGATGCGTCGCGAAATACAGCAGAGGCGTCGCGACCGTTCCTATATCGATCACATCACATCCGCTTGATCTGACCCCGTCAATGATGGATTGCTTGAATTGCGGGCTGGACTCTCGGCTGTCACAGGCGACAACTGTCTGAGAGATTCCGCTCTCCACCGAAACCGAGCCAAACGCACAACCAATCGCGTACATATCCTGACTTCTCAGAGAGTCATGGGCAACCCCCCGGATATCGTACATCTTGAAGATTTCGTCAGCGATTGACTTTGCTGTCGACTCGGATGCGGATGCTGGCATCAGGTTTTATCTGGCAGAATGTATGGCGCGACCACCGACGGCCAATGCCGCTTCATGTACTGCTTCCGATAAGGTGGGATGTGCGTGTATTGTCCGTGCCAGGTCCTCCGAACTCGCCCGGTACTCCATTGCGACAACCGCCTCTGCAATCAGCTCCGACGCATGCGGACCGATGATGTGGACACCGAGTATCTCATCCGTTCGGGAATCCGCAACGACCTTGACAAACCCTGCCGTATCCTCCATCGCTTTTGCACGGCCGGTGGCAGCAAATGGAAATTTACCGGTACTGCAAGCAACCCCTGCATCGGTTGCTTCCTTTTCGGTTGCACCCACCCAGGCAATTTCAGGCGCTGTGTAGATCGCCCACGGAACGGTCTTGTAATTGATATGTCCGTGACCGGTCGCAATTCGCTCAGCAACCGCCACACCTTCCTCGGATCCCTTGTGAGCCAGCATCGGGCCTCTGACACAGTCACCGATCGCATAGACATTGGCAGCGTCGGTCTTACACTCCTCGTCGACCTGTATGAAACCTCGCTCGTCAAGTTTGACGCCGCTGTCTTCGGTCAGGAGATTATCCGTACATGGCTTGCGACCGATGCACACAATGAGCCGGTCGACACTCAATTCCCTTTCTTCGCCACCGACTGTATAACGAACCGTAAGGTCATCACCCGCCTCGGCAGATTCCACCCGCGCACCCAAGTGGATATCCAACTTCTGACGCTTGAACTGTCGTGCGGCGTCCTTGGCAATGTCAGTGTCGACTCCCGGCAGAAAATCGGGCAATGCTTCCAAAACGGTCACCTGCGACCCCAGTCGATTCCAGACACTCCCCAATTCGAGACCGATGACACCTGCACCGACGATTCCGAGTCGCTCCGGTACCTCTTCAAACTCCAATGCGCCCGCAGAATCAACAATCAGATCGCCTTGGAAAGGGATGTTCGGTAATTCAATAGGAACCGAACCGCTCGCCAGAATGACGTTCGTCGCCTTGATCTCGTCGGTTTTCTCACCACTTTCCGAATCCACCAGTTCGACTGTTCCGTCACCGGCGTATCGGCCATGGGCATGATACGAATCAACCCCATTTGCCTTGAGCAATGTCGCAATCCCCTGGGTCAGACTGCGGACGATCTGTGTCTTGCGTTTCATCATCGTCGAAACGTCCATAGACACCTGATCGACAACGATACCGTGTTTGCTGTAACTCGTCAGGATCTGATGGTACTTCTCGGATGAGTCCAGTAATGCCTTGGACGGGATACAACCGACGTTCAGACAGGTTCCGCCCAGAGCCGCCTTTCCCTGCGCATCGCACCAGCGATCGACACAAGCGGTTTTGAGCCCCAATTGGGCACATCGGATCGCAGCCACATAGCCGGCAGGACCCGCGCCGATTACCGCAACATCATACTTCTCGATCACGGAACTGACCTGCTACAACTGCAGCAGCAGTCTAGACGGGTCTTCCAGGGCTTCCTTGATTCCGACCAGAAAAGTCACAGCTTCACGCCCGTCAATAATCCTGTGGTCGTAGGTCAATGCGAGATACATCATAGGTCGGATCACGACTTCACCATTGATGGCTACCGGACGCTCCTGAATCTTGTGCATTCCGAGAATCGCACTCTGCGGCGGATTGATGATCGGCGTTGACACCAAAGACCCGAAAATACCGCCGTTGGTGATCGTGAACGTCCCACCGCTGAGTTCCTCAAGCTTCAGCGAGCCTGATCTTGCACGCTCACCAAAATCTCGGATTTGATTCTCAATGTCTGAAAAACTCATCTTTTCGGCATTTCGGATAATCGGGACCACAAGTCCTCTCGGCGAAGAGACGGCGATACCGACATCACAGTAGTCGTGATAGACAATGTCGCTGCCTTCGATGATCGCATTGACCGCTGGATTGGTTTTCAGTGATTCGACAGAAGCCTTGACAAAAAACGACATGAAGCCAAGTTTCGCGCCATGCCTGTTCTCGAACTCTTCCCTGAATTTCTTGCGAAGCGCGATCACCTCGCTCAGATCGACTTCGTTGAACGTGGTCAGCAATGCCGCACCGTGCTGGGCCTGAATCAACCGGTCTGCAATGGTTCTCCGGATACGACTCATCGGTTCGCGTCGCTCGTCGCGTTCGCCCGACACTTCGTCTTGGACAACAACCGGTTTCGAAGGCTCCGGTGGTGTTTTGGCCTCTTGCTTCTCTTCCCGCTGAACTGGTGCGGTTTGTGGTTGAACCTGATCTACCAGATCGGTCTTGGTGACTCGTCCATCCTTGCCAGTACCCTTGATCTCGGTCAGATCGATACTCTCCTGCGCAGCAATGCTGCGTACAGCAGGGCCATGCCTGTCATCGGCCGATTCGGTCGACGTATCGGCACTGTCGGTCTCCGGTTCAGCCACTGGCTCAGGCTCAGCCGAACCCGGTACTTCCGCCTCTGTGTCAATCACACAAAGCAGGTCACCCTCGAAAATTGTGTCCCCCTCAGCTTTCAGGGACTCCCGCAGTACACCGCTTGCGGACGCTGGGACTTCAAGCACAATCTTTTCTGTCTCGATTTCAATCAGCAATTCGTCCTGCTTGACAAACTCCCCTGGAGATTTTTTCCAGGACAGCAATGTCGCCTCGCTGACCGACTCAGGTAGCATGGGGGTTTTGATTTCAACTTGCATCGGCTGTAACACTCCGCTTTTCTGAACTGGAGACAATTTTTCTGCTGACTGTGAGCGCCTGTGTAATAAGTCGTTCCTGCTGTGCCAGATGCACGCGATAGTTACCGACCGCGGGGGACGGAGCCGCGTCTCGGGACGCAGATTTTAAATTCTGATTCTTCATCAAACACGCATTCAACCGATGCCATATCTGATACCACGCACCCTGATTCTGGGGCTCTTCCTGGCACCACACAACTTCCGTTGCATTCGGATAGGACTGCAACAAGAAATTAAGTTCGCTGGTTGGAAACGGATACAGCTGTTCGATTCTCGCAATTGCGATTTCCTGGATTCCAAGATGCTCGCGCATTTCCAAAAGATCAAAATAAACCTTGCCCGCACACAATATCAATCGAACAACGCCTTCGCGGTCGATACTTTCGTCCGTCTCATCAATAACATTTTGAAAACCAAATCGTGTGAGATCTCTAACATCCGATACTGATCGCTTATGCCGCAACAGGCTTTTCGGAGACATGACAATCAATGGCTTCCGATATGGCCGGATCGCCTGACGGCGCAACAGATGAAACATCTGAGCTGGCGTCGTCGGTACACAGACCTGCATGTTGTCACCGGCACACATCTGAAGGAACCGTTCGAGTCGCGCTGAGGAATGCTCCGGACCCTGACCTTCGTAGCCGTGCGGTAACAACAATACCAGCCCACAGAATCTCGCCCACTTCGCGAATCCACTGCTGATGAACTGATCGATGACAATCTGCGCGCCGTTCACAAAATCGCCAAACTGCGCTTCCCACAGCACCAGGGTTTCGGGATCTGTAGTCGAATAGCCGTATTCGAAGGCAAGAACCGCCTCTTCCGACAGAAGCGAATTGAACATTTGACAATCTTCCGGCTTGCCCATTGTCTTCAAAGGGCAAAATACGTCGCGGCTCTTCTGATCGTGCAGCAATGCGTGCCGGTGCGAGAATGTTCCTCGCCCGATATCCTCACCAGTCAGACGAATTGGGAATCCCTCGTCAATCAGCGACGCGTACGCCATATTTTCGGCAAAACCCCAATCAATCGGCAATTTGCCGCCAGCCATTTTTCCGCGGTCATCCATGATTTTCCGTACACGACTGTGCAGGGTGAAATTTTCGGGCAACTCGGCCAGTTTCTTGGAAAGTTCGGAGATGCTTTTCAAGGTAATGGTTGTATCAACCGGGTCCGACCAGTTCGAACCAATAAATCTCGACCAGTCGACCATTTTTTCTGTCTTGGCAGGATCGATAATCTGTCCGACGACGACTTCGCCACGGTCAAGATTGTCCCGGTAGTCTTGAATCATTTTCTGTGACTCTACCGAGGATACGACACCCCGAGCATCCAAATCAGCAGCGTACTTCCGTCGAACCGGATCGATTTTCCTGATGGCGTCATACATGACCGGTTGTGTCATCATCGGTTCATCCGCCTCGTTGTGGCCATACCGCCGATAGCAGACCATGTCAATGACAACATCCGTGTGAAACTGCATCCGATAGGCGTGGGCATAACGTGCAACCGCGATCACAGCTTCAGGATCATCACCGTTGACATGGAAAATCGGCGCCTGCACCATTTTTGCGACTTCCGTGCAATAGACCGTCGACCTTGCGTCAAGCTTGTTGCTTGTGGTAAATCCGATCTGGTTGTTGATGACGACGTGTATTGTTCCACCGATATCAAATCCGCGGGTGTGCGACATGTTCAGCGTTTCCATCACCACACCCTGACCGGCGAGTGCCGCATCACCGTGAATCAACACCGGCGTGACCTCGGTCTTCTCCTTATCGCATCGTCGATGTTGCCGTGCTCTGACCGAACCTTCAACTACGGGGTTGATGATTTCCAGATGCGACGGATTGAATGCCAACGCGACGTGAACAATTCCTCCAGGCGTATTGATGTCGGCTGAAAATCCCTGATGGTATTTGACATCTCCATGTGCTTTCATATATTCGTCGGAAACCGGAAGATTTCCTTCGAATTCACCGAACACCTCCGCGGGAGATTTACCCAGTATGTTGACCAAGACGTTCAGTCGTCCGCGATGTGCCATTCCGATAACGACTTCCTTACTTCCCGATTCACCGGAGAGATTGACCAGTTCATTCAGCATTGGAATGAGTGACTCACCGCCTTCGAGCGAAAATCTTTTCTGACCGACATATTTCATGTGCAGGTAGGTCTCCATGCACTCCGCCATGGTGAGCAACTTCAGAATATTCACACGGTCAGAATCAGTGATCACCGGGCGCATATTGGATTTTTCGACTCTCGACTGTATCCACTCAAGCCGCTTTGGATCAGTGATATGCATGTATTCATAGCCGATAGATCCACAGTATGTCCTCTCGAAGAAATCCAAAATCTTGGATAGAGGCATGGATGCGGAATCTTCGACCGCATCAAACTTGAATTTTTCGTCGAGATCGTTGTCGGTAAGACCGACCACACCGAGGCTTAGGTCCGCGGTGAAAAATTCGTCACTGAGCTCAAGCGGATCAAGCCGGGCATTGAGATGTCCATAGACCTGATAACGTCGGATCAAACGCTGTACCGCTGCTTGTCTGCGAATGTCGTCCTGACTGACATAGCCATCCATAGAAGCCTTGTCTGTAGATTGGATAGCCTGCTGGTCCACCGTCGCATCCAATGTCTGGAAATTTCCTTTCCAGTCGGCAGCCAGTTCCGGAATATCTGCCTGGTAATCTTCGTATAGACTTTCCAAATACTCCACACTGCCGGAAAATATCCCTGTGGAATTTGAATTACTGGTCTTTTCTGACATGACAATCTAATGATCTTGAAAGGATTGAGAGTGCATTCCAATCAGGTCGGAAGATGCTGGAACGCATAAAGAAAGGAAAAATTAGAGTGGAATGACAATTCATTGCGAAAATGCCTTCAAATCCCTGAATAGAGATTCGACCTGCACCGCCGGTGTTCTAACTTCTTCAACTCGGCAACGCGGTTGCAACTCATTTGAAAATCTGTTTTTCCCGTAACGGGAGTAGGTATCAAAACATTTCAGATTATATGCAATTAGCAACCCTTGTAACGATGGTTTTATGTTGGAGCGATTTTACTGGCTTCAGCCTTGGACAGTAGCGTTTGGATTGAAGACGATTGCACAAGGATTTTCCAGAAGTTGATCGGTGTACGACTCCGTTAGACAAGTTGAAATTTGCTATTTAAGCTTGATCACAAAACTCACCTGTGCCAACATCACACTCAGGCTTAGAGCTTTCTCCTCATCCTCTACGATCGGATAAGCGAGAGTTTATGTCGCAAAAACTACTATGGTACTATCATACATTGTCTTGGATTTTCCGAGCAGAGCGTCATCATCCAGAATCGTCCGGCAAGGGCCTCAAAACTGTCAATATTTCCAGCTATATGCGCGGAGACGAATGAGAGTAAATCGAAGGGACAAACGGCGTAGTTGAGAAATCCGAAAGGCTGTAGGTCGAAGCAGACTTCCATAGCCTCTGGGCCATCTAGGTGCTCTATAAATTCCTTAGTTCTCACAAGCCAGTCGTGCGCTTTCGGACTTCCAACCCCGAATCCTTTGACGTGAATATCTTCGTCGTCCCGAATAAGTCGCATGAGTTCCTGAAATAGTAAGATTGTCTCTTTCCGATAGTCATTGACTAGAGATTGAGACAATGTTGAATCTGCCGCTGCGAACTGTAGACTCGCTCCCTCGGGCTTCCCATCGGATAGCTGTTCGTGGATGTCACTTGACACCGATACGGTATCGAATGTCATTGCGAGTGTACTTGCCCGAACTATGGAGGTAATACACAACAAAACGATAAATATAAAGAATTTGAATTTCATTGAATCTCCTTTCAGATATGATTCAGATATTTACTAAACATTGAGAATCAATCATGTATTGCAATTGCATCATTATGGGAGAATTCAAGATGTTTAGGCAGAATACATGCTATTGAAGATTGACTATATAGTGCAAGGCGACATCCAATAAATTTCAGTTTGACTAATCCCATTGGGAATTTCCGAATCTATATGGACCCAACGCACGCTTTCGTGCATAACACTCGCTTGTAGTTCCTGAAGAATTTCATTGCATAAACATCGAGAAACCTCCGTCACGGTCGGTCGAACCGGTTATGTTCGATTGCACATCGTTCCATCTCTAGTACGGCCTACAAGACACCATCGCATCTTACACAACACTACAATTTACGTCAGTTCGATCAGCAAATCCTTGGCATCGACGTTGTCACCCGCTGCGACCAGCAAATCGCCGACTTTCGCGTCTCTTTCCGCTCTGATCGCGGTTTCCATCTTCATCGCTTCGATGGTGAGCAGAATATCACCCGACCGTACGGATTGTCCGCTGGTGACACCGATCGAAGAGATCATGCCCGGCATGGGTGAAACAACATGATTGGGATTGTCACTGTCGCCTTTCCTGCGCTTTTCCAGCATGTGGGAGAATTTACGATTGGCTACCTTGATGGTACGCGGCTGTCCGTTCAGCTCAAAGAAAATCTGGACTTGCCCGTCGGCATCGGTCTCTCCGATGGCGAGACAGTGGATAACCAGTGTTTTTCCCGGGTCCAGCTCGACGGAGATTTGCTGCTCCGGTTTCATTCCGTAAAAGAACACCGGAGTCGGCAGAACATGGACCGGGCCGAATTGACGTCGGTGTGCCATATAGTCCGTAAATACAGCCGGATACATCATATAGGATTGAAACTCCTCGTCTGAAATTTTCCTCGCGACACGGTCTTCGGCTTGCTTGCGAGATAACTCGAAGTCCGCCGCTGGCAGACTCGCACCCGGCCGGTCGTTGATCGGTTGACGCCCGGCGAGCACTTTCTTGCGCAGTTTTTCGGGAAATCCTCCCGGCGGTTGACCCAGCTCCCCGGCAAAGAATGACTGAACCGATTCGGGAAACGCAACTTCACGGTTCGGATTCTCAACATCCGCCCGACTCAGATCCGAGCTCACCATGAACAGTGCCATATCACCGACCATTTTTGATGTCGGTGTGACCTTGATCACGTCACCGAGCATGTCATTGACTTCTGCGTAAGCTTCAGCCACTTCATGCCAGCGACGCTCCAATCCCAATGCGCGGGCCTGCTCTTTCAGATTTGTGAACTGTCCGCCGGGCATCTCGTGCAGGTAGACTTCCGACGCGCCATAACGAACATCACTCTCAAATGCTGCGTAGTTCTTGCGTACACTCTCCCAGTATGCCGAAAAAGACCGGATTGTCGCAGCATCGATGCCGGTATCCCGGTCACCATCCCGGAGTGCGCGCACCACGGACCCCAGATTGGGCTGGGATGTCATGCCCGACACCGAGTCCATCGCCAGATCGACAATATCCGCGCCGGCATTCACCGCTGACAGCACACTTGCTGCCGCGATGCCACTGGTGTCGTGCGTATGGAAGTGAATCGGCAATCCGGTTTCCTCTTTCAGTTTTCGCACCAGAACATTCGTGCTGGCAGGTGTCAGAAGGCCGCCCATGTCCTTGATACAGAGCATATGGATTCCAGCCTCAGTCAATTGTCCGGCGAGATCGACGTAATAATCCAGGGAATATTTGGTGCGCGTTGAACTGAGAATGTCGCCGCTGTAGCAAATCGCTCCCTCCAGCAGTTTGCCTGACTCAAGAACCGCATCCATGGATACTCTCATGTTCTCCACCCAGTTCAGACAGTCGAAAACACGAAACAGGTCCACCCCTGATTCCGCGCTTTGCAGAACAAACTCTCTCACCACGTTATCCGGATAATTCTTGTAGCCGACACCATTGGCACCGCGCAACAGCATCTGAAACAGGATGTTTGGAACTCTATCCCGAAGATCCCACAACCGCTGCCACGGACATTCCTTAAGAAATCTCATTGCCACATCAAATGTGGCACCACCCCAGCATTCGATACTGAAAAGCTGATTCAGATTGCGCGAATAAGACTCCGCAACATTCACCAGGTCATAACTTCGAAATCGGGTAGCCAGCAATGATTGATGTGCATCGCGAAATGTTGTATCAGTGACCAGCGTCCGTTGCTGCTCGAGTATCCACTTGCAGAATTGCTCCGGTCCGAGATTCTCGAGCAATGGACGCGTTCCTTCGACAGAGCGACCATCCAACTGTGGAAGTGCCGGCTCGGCGAACACGGCAGGACACGGCCGGTCGGCGACCTCCGGGTTGCCATTGACAGTTACATCCGCAATGTAGGTCAGCAGTCGGGTCGCACGGTCACGACGCTTGGGTATGTGCAGAAGCTCCGGCGTGGTGTCGATAAATCGCGTTGTGTATGTGCCCTCAACAAATGTCGGATGTCTAATCAGATTTTCCAGAAATTCCAGATTCGTCGCGATTCCGCGTATCCTGAATTCCCGAAGCGCTCGATTCATCCGGCGCAATGACTCTTCCGGCGTCGGCGCCCAAGCGGTCACTTTCTCCAGCAGGCTGTCGTAGTATCGGGTGATCACCGCACCGGAATATGCCGTACCGCCATCCAGACGTATACCGAAACCGGCGGCTCCGCGATAGGCCATGATCCTTCCGTAATCGGGAATAAAGTTCTCTTGTGGGTTTTCAGTGGTTACCCGACATTGCATCGCATACCCGTTCATGGCGATCTGCTGCTGTTCGGGCACTCCGGAATTCTCAACGTCGCCGATCTTGGCACCTTGCGCGATTCGGATCTGTGCCTTGACGATGTCAATTCCCGTTATCTCTTCAGTTACCGTATGCTCAACCTGTATACGCGGATTGACTTCGATAAAGTAGCACTCACCCGTATCGTCGTCGTAAAGGAATTCCGCTGTACCGGCACTGATGTAGCCGACTGCCTGAGCCAGTCGCAGTGCCGACTGACACAAGATCTCCCGCTGATCGTCTGACAGAAACAGTGCAGGTGCACGTTCAATGATTTTCTGATTCCGTCGTTGAATCGAACAGTCCCGCTCAAACAGGTGAACGATATTGCCATGTGTATCGCCCAACAACTGCACCTCTACGTGACGCGCGTTTTGAATCAGCTTCTCCAGATAGACTTCGGGATTACCGAATGCAGCCTGTGCTTCGCTGCGTCCCATTCGCACAGCGTCCAACAATTGCGCTTCAGAGTCAACCATGCGCATACCGCGTCCACCGCCACCCCAGGACGCCTTCAGCATCAGGGGATAACCGATCTTGCCCGCAATCTGCTTGATCTCATCTGGGTTCTCCGGCAGCGGGTCGGTTGCCGGCAAAACCTGCACATTCGCCTTTCGCGCTTCCTCGCGGGCGGTAACCTTATTGCCGAGCCGGCGCATGATCTCGGGTGTCGGACCGATAAATCGAAATCCACTATTCTCACATCGCTGCGCGAAATCGGGATTTTCGGATAAGAATCCATAACCCGGATGGATTGCGTCGACCTTGCGGTCGGTGGCGACATCCAATATATCGTTGATCGCTCCGTAGGCTTGGATCGGCCCCAATCCGACGCCGATCAGGTAACTCTCGTCAGCCTTGAATCGATGCAGTGAATACTGATCCTGCTCGGCAAAGACGCCGACCGTCGTAATGCCGAGCTCAGATGCAGCACGAAAGACTCGAATCGCGATTTCGCTTCGATTCGCGACCAGCAATTTCTTGATGGGTTTTTGCAGATTCATTCTCTAATGCCTCACGTCCAATGTGTCTGTCATTCACCTAAACCCCGTTACCACGTGACGGAACGACCTCGAAGCCGGGCACTTCCTCCTCGTCGTCGGACATTTCCGGCGGAAATCCAGGTGCATGAATGGTTGTAGAACATTGTTCTTCCAGCCGTTTGATGATGTTGGGAGACCACTCCCGAGGTCCGTATCGCTTCATACCGTCCTGAAAAATCTCAATGAGTCTCGGACTGATCTCCAACGAGACTCCCGCCCTGTCGGCCACCTCCTGAAACAGTGTGATGTCCTTGACAACCAGATCCATGGTGAAGTTGATATTCCGACTGCCGTTCAGAATAACCTGACTTTCAGTCTCGTGGACAAACGAGTTCCCCGACGAGATACGAATTGCCTCATACGTCGTGCTCAAATCCAGTCCAGCCTGGTCCGCAGTCACCATCGCCTCACACAATGTCACCAGATTCGCGGTCGCAAGATAATTCGTCAGAACCTTGAGCACCGAAGCCGTACCCAGCGGACCGGTATGCAGAATTCGACGTCCCATGGACTTGAGAACAGCCAAAGCACGATCGAATACCGGACGGTCACAACCTGCAAATATTGAAATATTCCCCGTAGCGGCACGATGGCAACCGCCCGACACAGGGCAATCGATCGGGTCGGCACCCATCTCTCTGACCATCTGTCCCAAACGTACAACTTCGGTTTCGTCAGTCGTACTCATCTCAGCCCAAAGACTGCCCTGCTTCAGTCCGGCCAGCACGCCATCCGAACCTTCCATCACGCTGCGACAGGCTGTCGGGCTGGGCAGACAGGTGATCACCATGTCCACCGAAGCCGCCAACTCGCGCGGAGTCTCTGACCAGTTAGCGCCATCGTCCAGGAATGGCCGGGCGATATCCTTATCCAATTCCCGAACAGTCAGCTCGAAGCCGTTTCTCAGCAGACTGCCCGCAAGTTTTCCACCGACATTCCCGAGACCTACAAATCCGATTTTCATAACCTTCCTCTCGTTAGAAAAACCACCTCATCCGGAGACAATTCTTATTCCGGATGTCTGTACATAATGATACTCATGCCGGCTGGTCCAACTTGCCGGCAATTTGCTGTGCGGCATCCGAGAACACCCACCTTGCGCCGGATCTGATCTCACGCGCAAGCAGGTTTGTGGAATTTACAAATCCAGTCCCCCAAGGGATACCTTGCGCATCCAGTTGCTTGCGCATTCTACGATTCAGCAGCAGAAAATGTCCGGTCAGGCCACCGATCCCGCCACTTAGCGTTTCGCGCATCATTTCTTTGGTGTTGGTAATCGCGATCAGTAATTTCGCATCGACAGGAAAGTCGCTAAGTGCTCTGAGTGGAGCCGCGTCCAGTGACATGATGTGGAAATCCCGAATCGGTTCCAGTTGGCGCACATAGTCGCTCAATGACTGCTGGACCTGCGTATTCATTGTTTCATTTTTCAGTTCGATCATCAAATGGATCCTGCCTCCGAATTCCGCCACGACCTCATCAAGACTTGGCACCAACGGACAGCTCTGGCGCAATTGATCGAATTCAGTGCGACCGATCTCAAGCAACGCGGAACCGGGAAGTCGCGAGGTATCGGCATCATGAATCACGACCGGTACCTGATCTCGAGTCCACTGGACATCAAACTCAATTCCCCAGATTCCCGCCTGACAGGCGGCTTCAAAAGCACCCAGTGTGTTTTCGTATATGGTTCTACCCGAGTCGTGACAGCCGCGGTGGGCGACGAGCTGGCAGGTTCCCCACTCAACACCTGAAACACCCGGTCTGGGTAGGTAACGGTAAACAATATCCGCTGCCTTCTCGGCAGCCGATGTGATCTGAGACTTCAAATCCGTCATTTCCCATCACCGAATTGCATCCGCCTCAGGATGGCACACGATCATACTTGAGCCTCAAGAACAGAAATCACCCCGTCGAACACGCGATCCAACTGCTCTTGTGTAATCACCAACGGCGGAAGCAGTCGAAGTACAGTCTGTCCGGCTGGCAGTGCAAGAATTCCGTTATTCTGAAGTTCCATAAGCACCGGAGTGACCTTCTTACGAATTTCGATTCCGATCATCAAACCTTTGTACCTGATTTCTCGTACTTGCGGAAGGTTCTTTTCCCTGAGTCGGGTCACGAACGCATTGCCGAGATCTGCAGCGCGTTGTGCCAGTGACTCTTTCTCCATGATATCAATCGCAGTCAAGCAGGCAGCGCTTGTAAGCGGGTTTCCACCGAACGTGCTCCCATGGGTACCGACTACAGTCTGGATTTTATGATTAACAAGTATCGCCCCCATCGGGAGACCACCTGCCATCGCCTTGGCCAAACAGAGAATGTCAGGCTTCAGATCGAAGTACTCGCAGGTAAACATCTTTCCGGTTCTGCAAAAACCTGTCTGAATCTCATCGATTACCAAAAGAGCACCTGCATCGCGACAGATTCGCTCGACCGCGGAGACATACTGCGCATCTGCCGGACGCACACCGCCCTCACCCTGAACCAACTCCAGAATGACCGCTGCAGTGTCTGAATCAACGGCCTTTTCCATGGCTTCCGATCGATTGAATGGCACCGCACCAAATCCAGGTACCAGCGGTGCGAACGGTTCCTGATACTCCTTCCTGTGAGTCGCACTCAACGCACCCAGACTTCGGCCATGAAAGCCGCGCATCGTGCTTACCACTTTTTTCCGACCGGTTGACTGTCGTGCAAACTTGATAGCGCCTTCCATACTCTCGGTACCTGAATTGCAAAGAAATACACGATCCAGGCCGGATGGAGTGATCGAAATTAGCTTTTCCATACAACGCACTCTGACATCATTGGCAAATGCATTGGCCGCAATGATGAGTTTTCCGGCCTGTTTGTGAATCGCGTCGACGAGCTCGGGATGGCAGTGACCGATACTTGCGACACCGACTCCTGCAGTGCAGTCGATATACTGTTTACCGGTATCATCCCAGACCGTCGCACCGGATCCCTTGACCAAAGTGATCTCGCGGCTCGCGTAGGAACCGGTGCCGAGCGAAGTTTCGATATCAGAGATTTTCATATTGTTTTTTCCTCCATCATTGGATAATCGTGCCTTTTCCTGCCATCGCATCCTGGTACGGCGTTTCAGAGCGACCGTCGGATATCACGACTTGCGTCTGCCCCTGTTCGAAAAGTTGCCGGATGGCGAGCAGTTTACGTTTCATTCTACCCGTGGCCGTCGCTTCGTATTCGTGAAGCCGGGATGAATCTACATTGTGAATTAGTGTGGATGGATCAGCCGGGTCTGCAAGCAATCCCGGTGCTTCAATGAACTGAAATATCTTTTTTGATTGCAGTTCGCGATGCAACACTGTGATGATGTTGTCATTGTCCGCGTTCAGTGCTGTACCATCCGTGTCTGAAATCGGAATACTCATCACAGGTACCAGACCGCGGTCAATCAACATTCTCAAAAGATCGCTGTCAACCTGCCTCGGTTTACCTGAAAAATCCCGCTTGATCAGTGTCTTACCATTTTCCCGCACGCGAATGCCACGGTTGCGCTCACCTTCGATAGCTCGACCGTCGAGTCCGCTTATCCCAAAAGCATTGACTCCGAATTTCTGGCAGGTTTCGACAAACCGATTCCGTGCAAGTCCCGCATAGGACATCATGATCGCGTCGATCGCTTTTCGGTCCGAAAAAACGCTGTCATATCCGGAGACCGAGCGGAGCATCGTCGTGGGTGTATTGAGTCTCTGAGCCAGTTCGTCGCGCACTGCGTTGGCACCGAGAACAATAATCAACGGTTCGGTCTCTTCGGCCAAATCGCGGACCAGCCCCTCAATGTTGATGGCAGAACCACCGCCAACCTTGACGATGATGGGACGCGAGTCGAATCGATCGGAAGATCTCTCAGACCTGTTCATAAAACCTTCTTGGCGATGTGATTGCCGATTGCCGTCCAACCGGATTCACCCTCATAAGGTGTCGAACTGACAATGTGCATTCCTTCCTGAACCAGTTCGTGCATTTGAAAATATTCCGGAGACTCATTGAATTCGCTGTTCAGCCATACATTTTGCCGATCCGCGATGATGAAATTCATTGCCCTGACGTATCTCGATTTTTTGATCAGCAGGCGTACAGCGGTCTGAATTGCATCCAGTGCATCGCCGCTGTCGTGACGCCTTACAAAATTGAAAACCTTTTCGGCCCCGATTCTGCCTTGCTCTCTTATACGCACGCCGCGCAACTCGCCGTTGAAAATGAACACCCGATCACCATCGGTGAACGGCATATTGTTCTGAATCTCAATACCTTCATTCTGGTAAGCGCTTCGCGCATGAGCCAGAAAGTAATCGCAATCGACAAACTGTCCGAAATCGTCCTCCCAGATCGGTTTTAGACTGTGATGGAAGTTCCACTGGTCCGACTTCATCCACGCGCATCCCCACCCGTGACCCTGATACTCGGGACTGTTTTTGGCAGTCAACGCAAAATGCTCCAGGTGGGCTTTCATGCTCACCGGATGCTCGGCATGGAGATAAAGCAAACGGCACATTATGGTCGCACCGACAGCTAAACCGGAAACAGGCCGGTAAATTCGAGTCCCGAGGTCTCCGGCAATCCAAGCATGATATTCATGTTCTGTACCGCCTGTCCTGCCGCCCCTTTCATCAAATTGTCCAATGCGCTGATGACGACAATTCGACCGCCATCCGGATCGGATTCAAACCCCACATCACAATAGTTGGTGCCGGCAAGGTGTTTCGGTTCCGGCAACCGATGCAGACCGGAGCGTTCCTTGACGATTCTGACAAACGGTTCCCGCGCATACTGACTGCGATAGGCTTTCCAAATCTCCTTCTCCAGCGGCACGCCACCTTTGACCAACAGATGTGCGGTAACCGCCACCCCTCTTACCATTTCGATCGATGTCGCGGAAAAACTGATCCGATTCAACCCAAGTTCCTGCACCATCTCACCGGTATGTCGGTGCCCGACCGGCCGATACGACCGCACCGTACCGCGTCGCAAGGGGTGATGGCTGCCATCACTTGACTGACTTCCGCCTTCGCTGGACCCTACTTTCGCTTCAGCGACAATTGACTCAATATCAAAATTACGCACCACCGGCAATACACCGAGAATCAATGTTGTCGCATTGCAGCCTGCACAGGCGACGAAATCCGATTTTGCGATTCGGTCTCGATGAAGTTCAGCTACGCCATAGCAGAATTGCTCAAGCATCTCAGGTCGAGAGTGCGGCTTTCCGTACCAACGCTCAAAATCATCGGCATCCCTAAACCGGAAATCACCACCAAGATCAATGATTTTCGGCGCCAGTTTCATGCAGTGATCAATGGTATTCATCGCCTGGCCGTGTGGCAGGCACAGAAACAGCACATCACACTCGGTGAGCTCGTCGGGTGAGCAAAACTTGATCGCTGAGGATTTGCGCAGGTTCGGGTTGACTGAATGTACAGGTTTGCCGGGTCGGCTGGCGGACGCGACCTGATGAATCTCAACCCCTTCATGTCCTGACAGCAGACGAATCAACTCACCGCCTGTATAGCCGGATCCGCCTACGATTGATGCGCGTATCATTATTGTTGACTACCCATTCCCCGAAATGACAAATTCGACAATTTTTTCAGGAATATTCACGCCGGTTGGCTCAATACTGTTACGAAACTCCATTGTGTAATTCACTTCATTGACGAGCAGTCCGCGATTCGACTCGAATAGATCGACTGCAAGAATACCGCCGCCGACAGCACGTGCTGCAGCCAGCGAAATTATTGCAATCTCATCCGTCACCGGACAGTTCGAGGCAACCGCACCGCGTGCTGTGTTTGTAATCCAATGCTGGGACTCCCGGTAGATGGCTGCAATGCAGTCATCACCCACGACGAACGATCGGATATCGCGTCCTTTTTTCTCAATATATTCCTGAATATAGAAGATCGAATGCTGATAGCTGCCGAGTGTCTCCTTGTGTTCGAGAATGGCTTCAGCCGCTTCGCGGTCATTGACTTTCGAGAGCAGCCTACCCCACGAACCGACGACCGGTTTCAATATCGCCGGATATCCGATTTGCTCTATGGCATTCAGTGCGGACTCCTGCGAATAAGCCACACGGATACGAGGCTGTGCCACACCGAATCGATCCAATGCGATGGACGTGTCGATCTT
Organism: Arenicellales bacterium; assembly: GCA_963662635.2. Classification (GTDB taxonomy): domain Bacteria; phylum Pseudomonadota; class Gammaproteobacteria; order Arenicellales; family JAJDZL01; genus JAJDZL01. Next base: position 2,307,260 of record CAXXFC010000006.1, on the reverse strand, counting down.
GTCGCCGCAAACCGCTGCAACAGACGAACTGTTGATACAGCGAATGCCGGCATTTTCAAGAAGTTTCAGACTGTAGACTGCGCGTGCATGATTGATGCATCGCTCCAGGACCACATCGGGGCGCGGGCAATGTTCCAAGTCGAATATAAGATTGCGATCGTCGAGCATCTCCACATCAGCGGACCGGCGGCGAAACTCTGCGAGCAACAGCTTTTCTTCAACCCGAATCAGGGAGTGCAGAAAACCGACCTTCACGTAAACTCTTCTTCAGCCAAATTCGATTGAGCGACGATCACTGTCCCCAATCCTCATCGGTTTCCGGTGCTTCCTCGACGACATCGGGGTCCAAGCTGATCACTTCCAATTCAGTACCACAATCATCACACTCAATGAGTTCGCCCTCGATCGTATCCTCTGCGAATTCAATCTCCAGTGCGCACACGGGACATTCCGCCATTTCGTTTCTCCCAATTCAACCAGTTTGTCAAACTACGATTCCGATTCCTGCTCAGGTGTCGGATACATCAATATCTCATGCATGTCGACCCGAGGATGCTGTTCAACCGCGAAGAGAATTGCCTCTGCCACATCTTCGACTTCCATGGCATTCGGTCTTCTCTCAGAAAATAGTTCCGTATTCGTCACTCCAGGTTCAACAATCGTGACGCGGATCCCGGTTCCGCGAAGTTCCTCTCTCAGGTTCTGACCCATTCCGGTCACCGCCCACTTGGTCGCGCCGTACATGGAACCGGCAATAGGTCTGCGACCGGCAGCCGAACCTAGCAGCAGGATATGTCCTTTGCTCCGCTTCAATGCCACAAGTCCGGCCCTCAGCGTCAGTCCGGCACCGTAGACATTCGTCAGGATCATATCTTTCCAGTGATCCGGATTGCCTTCCACGAAGCCGCCACCAAATCGGTAGACACCGGCGTTCGCCAAAATGACATCAATCTGTCCGAACCTGTCGAGCGTGCGACCGATCATTTCCTGCTGATCACTCCATTCGGTGACATCACACTGCACAGCAAGTGCGCGCTGAGAGCCACCGAGCTCCTCAGCCAACTGCTCAAGCTTCTGCTTCCTGCGCGCAGCGAGTACGACCCGGTATCCGCGACGCGATGCTTCACGAGCTGTCGCTGCGCCGATTCCACTGGAAGCGCCGGTAATCAAAAATACCTTGTCAGGCATTTGAGATAATGTTATCCGCGGTAAGCGGTGAGAAAACCATGATGGCAGAGTATTATAGAAGCAACCAATCAGGATAGAAGCAACCAATCAGGCGCCTTGAAATCATTCGATGCCAACGAACGTAACAGCTGAGTACAAAAAAGCCGAACAGGCATTTCGCGATGCGCGAGAGCCTGCAGACCGACTGCAGTGCCTCAAGGAAATGCTTCGCACCATTCCGAAGCACAAAGGGACTGAGCATCTGCAGCGTGACATCAAGACCCGGATCAAACAGCTCACCGACGAACTGTCCGCGCCAAGGAAAAGCGGTGCCCGAACCGGACCATCCTATTCGGTGAGACCTGAAGGTGCGGCCCAGATCGCACTTCTGGGGCCGCCGAATTCCGGGAAGTCCCAGCTTCACCACATTTTGACCGGTGCAAGGTCGGAAGTGGGACCGTACCCTTTCACCACACAGCTGCCGTTGCCGGGCATGATGCCGTATGAGGATATTTACATTCAACTGGTCGACCTGCCTCCAATCTCGGACGACTTTTTCGAACCTTGGATCGTCAATTCACTCCAGCCTGCGGATGCGGCGCTGTTGATCATTGACATCACGAATCCAGAGTGTATTGATCACATACAGCATGTCATTTGCCAACTCGCGAGCAAGAAAATCAGCCTTAATGATCAGTTCGAAGATGAGGAGCGTGACCAATCGGATGAGGAAGTTGAGTTTGCCGACCCTTTTCATATTGAGCTTCCGACTATACTGGTTGCCAATAAAATTGATCTGGCTGACAGTTCAGAAGAACTGGATGCGCTTAACGACCTTGTGAATTACAGTTTTCCGTCAATCGCAATTTCCGCGCTGACCGGTAAAAATCTTGATGCACTTTCGCGTATGCTGTTTGAAAAAATGAAGATTGTCAGGGTTTATACCAAGGTTCCAGGTAAACCTGCAGATACCGAGAGACCATTTACGTTGATAGCGGGTGGCACAGTAGCGGATGTGGCGCGTCAGGTTCACAAGGAATTCGCACAGTCGTTTCGATTTGCGAAAGTCTGGGGGGAACATGTCTTTGACGGTCAACAGGTCGGACCGGACCATATCCTTCATGATCTTGATATAGTCGAACTGCACGTAAAGTAGTCGGAAAAAAGGATTCCCATGAACGTAAAACGCAACATGGACACGCGTGAGCGAAAAATCGTCGGCGTCGTAGGAGCAGCGCACTTTTATTCGCATTTTTATTTCCTGCTGCTGCCGTTGATGTTTCCGATTCTTTACGATGTCTATGGAATCGGCTACACCGAACTTGGAATTGGCTACGCGGTGTTCAGTGCCGTCACCTTGATTTGTCAGACACCGATCGGGTTCATCGTCGATCGCTATGGAGCCCGACTGATTCTGATCGCTGGGGTAGCTGTCGAATCCGTCGTACTGGTCTTGTTCGGAGTATTTCATACCTACTATGCCTATCTGATTCTGATGGGAATTGCAGGGATTGCAAACGCTGTATATCACCCGTGTGACTACTCCATTCTGACACGCTCAGTCAACAAATCAAGTCTGGGAAAGGCTTTTTCGATTCACACATTCTGCGGACAGATGGGTAGCGCCTCAGCACCGATTGTGATCGTATTGATTACCTTGGGAGTAGAATGGTACTACGCACTGATACTCTGCGGAGCCCTTGGAATGGCGGTTCTCGCATGTCTGATCGTCGGATTTCGCAACATTGAAATTCCTCAGATCGCTGATTCAGAACGCGTCATTGGCAAAAGGAAAAGCAGTATTCGACTGTTGCTGAGCCCACCGGTCCTGCTCGGTTGGTTGTTTTTTCTCGCCTATGCGATGAGCAGCACGGGGCTTTATGATTTCTCAGTCTCCGCTTTCACTGAAATTTACAACTCCCCGCTGGCACACGCGGGAATCGTGATCTGGCTGTTTCTGCTTGCCGACGCTTTGGGTATCCTGTCGGCGGGATTCTTTGCCCATCGCTGGGTTCGACATGACCTTGTTGTCACCAATTGTTTCATCGGTGTCGCGGTTTGCATGTTCTTTATTACATTCGTACCGATGACTTTGTGGGTACTCACCATACCGATGGTGATTGCGGGTCTGTTCTACGGATTCATTGCGCCGTCGCGGGACGTGATAATCTCGCAACTGGCACCCGCGAAGGATATGGGCAAGGTATTCGGGACCGTGACTACAGGCTTCAATGCGGGTGGGATTATCGGACCGCCCCTCTTCGGATTCCTACTCGACCTCGGCCATCCTTATTCAATATTCTGGGGTGCGGGTGTGATCGGTCTGCTGTCCATACTCACCGTCATCTCTCCGACTTCGTTAAGGAGGCACAAGGCAGCCACTGTCGAACAGCACGAATGACACCTAGGCTTGTGCGCAAGTCTATGGTCGTGATTGTCGCTGTAAAATTGGTTTCGAAATTCACACCATGATTCATTTAAATCCATGAGTGACAATTTGCCGACATGCGGCACCGCATTGATGCGGCTGCTCCGAAGTTACGGGACCGATGTCATATTCGGAATTCCCGGTGTGCATACACTTGAACTGTATCGGGGTATTGCTGAGGTCGGCATTCAACACATTACGCCTCGACACGAGCAATCCGCCGGATTCATGGCTGACGGCTACGCCCGGGCAACCGGCAAGGTCGGTGTCTGCTGCCTGATTACCGGACCCGGCGTAACCAACGCGGCAACAGCGATCGCACAGGCTTATTCCGACTCTGTGCCGATGCTGGTTGTTTCCAGTGTCAACAAGACAGCCAGTCTCGGACTGGGTCAAGGTGACCTGCATGAGGTCCCCGGGCAGCAAAAACTCACGGAACACTTCACGAATTTCAGCCATACGGTTCTGGATGTTGAATCACTGCCGGAAGTGGTCGCTCGGGCCTATTCGGTGTATGACGCGTCTCGACCGCGACCGGTCCATATTGAGATACCGATTGATCTCATCGAGAAACCGGTGACCTGGCAGCAATTCGCTGCCGCCCGAGTGACTCCACCCAATGCGCCTGTGCATATTCTTGAACAGGCTGCCGAGCTTCTGGAAGATGCTGGCAATCCAGCAATCATTTTGGGAGGTGGCGCAATCCGCGCCTCCATTGAAGCCGAGAGACTCGTCAATCTCTTGAATTCTCCTGTAGTCACGACATTTTCCGCCAAGGGAGTGATTTCGGAGGACCATCCCCTGAGTTTGGGCGCGAACCTCCTGCACCCTCCGGTTCTTGACTTTCTTCAGCAGTCCGATGTCGTTCTTGCTGTCGGAACACATCTGTCGGAAACCGACATCTGGAGTCGCGGAGGTGACATCAAATTTGACGGCAAACTGATCCGAATCGATCTTGACGGCGGACAGGTCTACCGCAATGCCATGCCGGATATCGGTATCGTCGGGGATTCACAGCACGCATTGAGACAACTAACCGAGTTGCTTGTTCACCTTGAGGAGAGGAGTCCGACAAATGCCCGGCCTGTAAAAACGGAACTCGTACAAGACCTGCTGAGGCACACGCGGCCCCATTGGTATGAAAATACACCTTTGCACCAACGTGTCTGGGAGACCATTCGAAATTCACTTCCGGATGAAGGCATTGTTACCGCCGACTCCACGCAGCTAGTCTACAGTGGAAACTACTGTTACCGTGCCAGACGTCCCCGCACCTACCTGACATCCACCACCGGCTACGGGACACTTGGATACGCACTGCCTGCGGCGATCGGTGCGAAACTGGGAAGACCGGACTGTCCCGTAGTGTGCGTCGCGGGAGACGGTGGGTTCATGTTCTCCGTCCAGGAACTCTCCACTGCGGTTGAGCATCAGTTACCGATCGTTGTGTTGTTGTGGAACAATGATGGTTATGGAGAGATCCGCGATAATTTCAAACAGTCGAAGATTCCGTTGGTCGGCGTTGACTTGCAGATGCCCGACTTCATCTCGGTGGCTGAAGGGTTTGGCTGTCGTGCACTGCGTCTTGAAAGACTGCGTGACCTGTCGCAGATAATGCAGGAAGGATTTCAGTTGAATCGACCGACGTTGGTGGAGGTGCGGCCGGAATCCATAAACTGAAATCGATCGCTGACTCCGACTGTCAGTTCGCAAAACCAGCATGTGTTGCAGTTCACGGATGAATCGGACATTCGAAAGGCGCATGACTGTCTTCAATCGCTACCGGGATGTAGCATTGATAATGTTGAGCGATCATGCATCAGGATCACGTCCCGAAACGCAAAAGACCTGTAACTCAACAGGATGTCAGCGGTCATTCCGCTGAGGTTACATATTTGCCATAAAAATTATCACATCGTACCGAATGACTGTAGGCGTGCACTGGAGGTGGTATTGTCGCCTATCAGTCAGTCAGCAAGGTTTCGGTCGAAATCGAAACGAGCATAAACTCTACCGTCTTCAAACCGCACGTCAAATGCCTTCGAATTGTGCAAACAGTCAGCATATGGCTCTTGAAATTGATTAAAATGCCCCTATCTGTCAGATTCAGCAGTCATGGCCTCCATGCCGATGACGGGCATGCAAGAACGATACATTTCGAAACGGTGAGAAACAATGGACAATGACAGGAAGTTGGAGTTAGAGGACAAAATCAGGGAATACAGGACGCAGTTTGAAGAGAGCATGGCTTCGATTGCCGCCTATCATGAAAGGGCTGTGGTCGAGATGGCTGAGTTACGCGCCCTGCACGCGGAGATAGCCGCGGAGCAGAAGAAGACCGATGAACAGCAAAAGAAGACCGATGAGCAGATGCAGAAGACCGACGAGCAGCAGAAGAAGACGGACCTCAAGGTGCGCGAGTTGAACACCAACTGGGGCAGGTTCGTGGAGTCGCTGGTCGAGGGCGACCTGGTCCGTCTGCTGAACCGGCGCGGAATCAAGGTCCATCGCTCCGCATGCCGTGTGGAAGCATCCTACCCCCTGGACGACGGCACGCGCCGCCACCGGGAGTTCGATATCGTGGTGGCGAACGGTGAGGAGGTGGTCGTGGTGGAGGTCAAGACCACGCTGAGGCCGGACGATGTGGACCGGTTTGTCGATACGATGAGGGATGTTGCGCGGTATCTGCCGGAATATGCATCGAGTACGGTGTATGGTGCGGTGGCGTATATCCGCTGCGAATCGAAAACCAAAGAATATGCCGATCAGCAGGGTCTGTATGTGATCCGTGCGACCGGCAACAGTGCCAGCATTGTGAATGATGAAAACTTCAAACCGGAGTCGTTTACGAATACCTTTTCGCGACGACCACATGGACATCTCAGGGCAGTGCCCGCTATCTGACCTTCTGGTACCCGACGCGCATTATCCGCTCCACCCGGCTGCACACGCCAGTCGGAGAGAATGAATCACCGGATGGTCTCGGTCAAGGCCAGCCGAACAACCGGAACCATTTAAATACTGCACACACAAAAGCGTGCAATACCGCGCTATTGTCCCTCTTTGGTTACCGACAGCTGATTCCATCAGTGAAATCCCACTCTGAACGAGTCCGCTCCGGGCACAGACTTCGTGGGCAACACAAAACTGACAGGGTCATCCTGCTGTTTGAGGACATGGTCAGAAAGGGATATTCAAAATGATGAGGCCCGAGGCCTTCAATATGCAACGAGACAATGGCAAACAGAACCTGAAAGACCAGGAGGTGAAAATACAGGTGAACAAGTGAAAAAAGACCTTCGAGAGATGGAAAACCGGGGATTTATTCTACTGGATGAAATTTACGCATTTCTTGATTAGGTTTGGGACATATGAATTCGGGCCAGACGGCCCATGTCGGATGCTTGTCCGAAATTGAGCAGGCAGCTCAAGAATGACTAATTGATAAACAACGGAGGGTTTGAAATTATGAGCTTTGAAGTCAACATCAGAACATTAACGATAGAAAATCATCCCGATGCGGATGCGCTGGAGATCGCTGTCATCGGCGGCTACAAAAGCATAGTTAGGAAGGGGCAGTACAAGGATGGAGACTTGGCAGCATATATCCCTGAAGATTCGGTGGTGCCCGAAGACGTTTTGGAGGAATTGAATCTGACGGGCAGACTGGTGGGTTCCAAAAGAAATAGAGTCAAGGCAATCAGACTGAGGGGTGTGCTTTCGCAAGGTCTTCTATATCCTGCGACGGGTCACAAACTGAGCGATATTCAGTGCGAAGAAGGTCTGGAGGTGAAGGACTTGCTAGGCATCGTCAAGTACGTACCGGAAATTCCGACACACATGGAAGGTGAGATAGAACATGCGTCGGGCATGACGATTCACTATGATCTGGAGAATATACAGAAGTATCCCGATGTAATGATGCAGCAGCAGGTGATGGTCACTGAAAAAATTCATGGAACCTGGTGCTGCTTCGGCTGGAACCCCGAGTGGACCGGTGAATATATCGTGTCTTCCAAGGGTATGTCCTCGAAAGGTATGGTTTTGAAACTGAACGAAGCAAACGAGAACAATCTCTACGTAAAAACTTTCAACGAGCGCAAAGAGGATTTTGACGAGTTGCGTCGCCACTGCGTCAGCAACTCCATTGCGGGCGAGAGGGAGCCTTTCTATCTGCTGGGCGAGATTTACGGCAAGGGTGTTCAGGACTTAGGCTACAGCAAGCCAAAAGGCACTTTTTCTGTCTTCGACGTATACATCGGTAAACCCAGAGTCGGCTCCTATCTTCCATCTGCGGACGCGGCGGAACTGATCACCAATCATTCGAACTTTGATTTTGTCCCGATCATTGCGGAATCGATGAACTACTCCGGAATAGAAGACATTCAGCGGCTCGCGGCAGAGAACAGCAACATTGATACCGCTCAAATGATGGAAGGTGTCGTCGTCCGCGCTCGCGAACTTGATCATCTGAACGAATTCTCGTTGTTCAACCAGTTTGGCAAAGATGCTCCCGACAGACTGGTTCTGAAGTACAAGTCGGAAAGGTACCTGACTCGACGAGGTGGAACCGAGTACCATTAGTGAATTCGCTGTTATTGTGAAGCTCGTATGCAAAAAGCAACATCAAATCTCTGTTGGAAGGTGATCAAGACGTTTTGTTTGAAAAGAACAGCATTTTGAAGTTTGGTTATTCTCAAGCCCAAGAATGCTGCCTATAGCATCCGAGGACAATGGATTATTTCACACAATATCCACCATAAGTTGCGCCATTTCCAGAAACTTACATTTATCGATTCCTGCAGGTGAATTTCGACACGCATAAACTTCGCAAGCAAGACAAAATTTGTCAAATAGCGCTGCTTTCGGGTGGCAGAGCAGTAAAGGGATATCTAATCGACTGATGTTAGAGGTGCTCGATATGACATTTGAAGAGAAAAAATGTATGAATTTGGAAGACCAGGAGATGAAAAAAATACAACATCTATAAACTGAGCGAACAAGCGGAAAAGGACCTCCGTGAGATGGAAGAAAAAGGCGAGTTTATTATTGTGGAATCGTTTGACACATTTCTTGACCAATTCAGAAAGTGGATCTTGAATTTCTATTTGATGACAGCATTTGAAGAAGGTCAGCAAAGAAAGGCAGGTAGGAGGGTGTCGAGGCGAGTGTCCTCTACTCCGGTTTTTTTTGCGGGTCTGTAAAATTACGAAAGCTGTAGCAGTGTAGTCGATTCAATTTGCAGACGATAAACGACATCCGGGGAAGTCATAAACATTTATTGGCTTGGACTTGTGAGGCTGGCAAACCTACTTTTTCGACAAGCGCTTCATACTTGAATTTTCAATTTCCAGCTTTTGACGATTAAGTAGATTTAATCAGTCACCCTGCTTATTTGACCTGACGAGATGACAGCCATCATTTGACCACCAGATAATACGGTCGTCCCCAGGATTCCTGAGGATTCTTCATCATCAGATCGATCAGAATCGGTACCAAGAATGCAAGAATATTCAATGAATCCCTGATCTGCTCGCGATTGACACTGCTGTGCCATGTCGCCGCACCGTGAAACACCTGATTTCTCAGAACGTATAGACGATCAAATACCAGTTTTAGAATTTTTCCGGTATCCTCATGCTTCAACGCGACCAAACTCATCATCTTGGATTTGTCAAGCCGCTCCTCCCAGTCATCGTTGCCGGGAATATTGTTGAAATGGTTCCAGAACGGTTGGAAGACGAATTTGTTCGCGAGTAAATTCCGAACCGGATCAGAGAACCGCTGCCAAAACTCATCATAGATCGTATGATTTTTGTCCAACATCACAATCTTATCGAAATACCGCCCGAGTATGTCTCTTTCGCTTTCCATGAGTTCAACATGATCAATTCGCTCTCGGGCGTAAAGCGCGTTGAATGCCAGCCAGTAGAATATGAACGAGGAATCCTCGTCGGTCTGTTTTTCGGCGCGTTCGAGCCAGCTGAGGGAACGATGGATCCGAAGGTTGAGGTGCTCGGATAAATTCGCTTCGGATTCATGTCGCCTTCTGTACAGTTCGTTGCTGTTAAGCGTGTTGTCCACCAGGTTATTCTTTTGTACAGAGAAATTGATTCGATAACTTCAATTTACCATATACGTGAAGTAGTTTCATCCCAGCTAATCGAATTCGTCAGTTGCACATCGCCAAAATTCTCACAATACCGCTATCGGAACCGAGGTTGGCGGTTCAGCCAGACGATGATTTTCTGCAGGACACCTGGCGGGTGTCATCGGAGTCAAGGAATCAGAACCGTCGCACCAACAGTCGTTCCACTCTCGACCGTCTGATGTGCCTTGGCCGCATCCTTAAGGGCATATTCGTAGTTGACGTTGGCTTTGACTATACCGCTGCCAATCGCTTCGAATAGTTTTTCAGCTGCGATTTCGAGATCCTTTCTCTTGTCAACGTAGTGCATGATTGCCGGACGAGTGATGAACAGTGAGCCTCGACGACCCAGATCGCGAATGATGTCGACCGGATCAGGAGGCCCGGAAACATGACCATAGGCGGCGCACATACCCATGGGACGCAGACTGTCCAGTGATTGCTGCAATGTGTCTTTACCAATAGACTCGTATACAACAGCAGCACCTTCTCCACCGGATACCTGCCATACCTTGTCGACAAAACTCTCCTTTGAACGTACAACCGGGTAGTCGCAACCGGCTTCGTGTGCGGCTCGCGCTTTTTTGTCGGTACTGACCGTTCCGACAACAGTCGCTCCGAGTGCCTTCCCCCATTGACACAAAATCTGGCCCATGGCACCCGCAGCCGCATGGACCAAGATTGTGTCACCGGGTTGGACACAATAAGTCTGATGCAATAGGTAGTACGCTGTCATACCTTTGAGTAGCAACGCAGCAACCTGTTTGTCCTGAAGTCCATCGGGAACATGGACAAGGTGTTTGGTGGGATAGTTTCGAACCTCTGAATAACTGCCAAGCGGGGGTACTGCATAAGCTACCCGGTCGCCTATTTTGAATCCTTTCACTTCACTACCGATGTCTTCTACGACTCCGACCGCTTCAAATCCAATCACCACCGGACGGGGTGGAACAGGCCAGGGGTGTGGGATACCACCGCGATGGTAGGTGTCAGCGAAGTTGAATCCGATGACAGTATGACGAAGACGCACCTCATCAGAAGCAGGTGCGGAAATCGGCCAGTGTTCCCAGCGCATATTTTCCGGAGGGCCGAGCGCGTGAAGGACTTGTGCATATCCGCTCATGAATTGAGAATCCGTAAATCCAGGTTGTCAAACATTAAAAATATTGTATTGTGTCAGCTGTCACATTTCATCCGAAAAGAAATCAGCTTCCACATCCCGATTGAGCAGAAATTCGCCGCTTGTCAGCCAAGTTAATGCAGCTATTGAGTATTTTCTTCGCCACAACACGATATCGACAATTCAACATCACAGCCAGCCCGGTTGCATAAAAACGTATATGAATCGATGCGCTGGTAATATTGACCCAAAAATGAGCAAATTGAACCAGCTGAAAAGACTGCCTTATTCGGAAAGGTAGCGAATCAGGACATGTTCTCAGTGCCTGCCACCTCGTATGCTACAATTTCACTGCCTTCTTAGGGATGGTCAGTGGCTGTTCACCCAGTGGGAGAAATGGGCCTTTTGACCGACTATCGAAAATAAATAATTTTTTTGTTTATGAACTTCTATCGCGAAATCAAGAGCACGAAAAATCAAATTTTTCTTTCTATAGAGAATTGACTTGAAAATTGAATTCCCGCAAACCGAGGTGGAGCGGCAAACTCTTAACGAGGCTTCGCTTCCGCTCGACGGAAAAGGCTGGCGCGCTTCGCTTGGACTGCGATTTGCCGATCGCAGCGGGAAAACTGTCCTGCTCGATCGCACCCATTGTGGTCCGCTTCGCGTTCAGCGCCCGTTCTATCCGGAATCCGATTCGGTTTGCCATGTCTATCTTGTGCATCCGCCCGGCGGCATAGTTGGCGGAGACGGGCTCGAAATTCACATTGATATCGACGAGAACGCAAAGGGCTTGTTGACGACTCCCGGGGCAACTAAAATTTATCGCAGCAATGGCAGGACGTCCATTCAGCGTACTGAAATTCGAATTGCATCACAAGCATCAATCGAATGGCTGCCTCAGGAGACTATTCTGTTTGACGGAGCGAACTCGGATGCGCTGGTCCGAGTTGACCTGGATGTCGATGCAATCTTTATGGGCGGTGAAATCACTTGTTTGGGACGACCTGCAAGCGGAGAATATTTAAGTCACTGTAACGTACGGCATCGCTTCGAGTTGTGGCGGAACAATGTGCCGCTTCTTCTTGAGCGAGCGCGATATGTCACAGGTCACCCCGTGATGAAAGCCGACTGGGGATTACAGAACTATCCTGTTGTTGGATTGTTCGCATGCTCCCGAAGCGACCCTTCTTTGCTGGAAGCAGTGCGTACCGGTGTCGTTACAGATTCAAATGCGTTGTTCGCCGCGACTGAACTTCAAGGTGTTCTCATCTGCCGCTACCTCGGTGAAGATGCCGAACAGGCAAAGGAAATTTTACGGCAGGCATGGCGAGTATTACGGCCTTTGGTTCTAAAGGAAAATGCTGTTGAACCTCGCATTTGGAATACATGAACAGAATGGAATGATCTGATCCAGCCTTACGGAATCGTTATGGAATTATCGCCGAGAGAAAAAGACAAGCTACTTCTGTTTACTGCCGCTTTGGTCGCCGAACGACGTAAGGCACGTGGACTTAAATTGAACTACCCCGAGACAGTCGCGCTGATTTCTGCCGAAATCGTTGAAGGCGCCCGCGACGGCAAGACAGTCGCAGAACTGATGACTTACGGCACCACGCTGCTCACGCGTGACGATGTTATGGAGGGCGTGCCGGAAATGCTGCATGACATTCAGGTCGAAGCCACGTTTCCGGACGGAACCAAATTGGTGACCGTCCATAATCCGATTGTCTGAACGGAGCATGACAACATGATTCCAGGGGAAGTGGTAACTGTAGCGGGCGACATTGAACTGAATTCCGGCCGCAGGACACAGTCGATCAGCGTTGCCAATACCGGCGACCGGCCCATTCAGGTCGGATCGCATTACCATTTCTACGAAGTCAATCCTGCGCTGGTTTTCGACAGAAACTCAGCTCGCGGGTATCGATTGAATATTCCGGCTGGTACCGCCGTACGTTTCGAACCCGGCTATAGGCGTACTGTGGAACTGGTCGAGTACAGCGGAATGCGTTGCGTATACGGATTCCGCGGCATGATTTCAGGGGCGCTTGATGAGTCGGATTGACCGTACGGCATACGCCGAAATGTTCGGCCCGACCACGGGCGATCGTGTGAGACTGGCGGATACATCGCTTTGGATTGAGGTTGAAGACGACAAGACCCTCTACGGCGAGGAAGCGAAATTCGGCGGCGGCAAGGTCATTCGGGACGGAATGGGACAGAGCGACCGAAGCGGCCGTGAGGTCATGGACACGGTGATCACAAATGCGCTGATTCTCGACCACTGGGGAATCATCAAGGCTGATATCGGTATCAAGTACGGTTGGATCATCAAGATCGGCAAGGCTGGCAATCCGGATATTCAGCCGGGTGTCGACATCGTCATCGGAGTCGGTACGGAAGTCATCGCTGCAGAAGGGAGAATTGTCACGGCCGGAGCAATTGATGCCCATGTTCACTTCATATGTCCCCAGCAGGCTGAAGACGCGCTGATGTCCGGGGTCACAACCATGATCGGTGGCGGTACCGGTCCGGCGACAGGCACCAACGCGACGACCTGTACCCCTGGTGTGTGGCACATTCAACGCATGTATCAGTCGGTTGAGGACCTGCCGCTGAACTTCGGCTTCATGGGCAAGGGTAACGTCAGTCTTCCTCTCACACTGCATGAGGAAATTGAAGCCGGCGCGATGAGTCTTAAGTTGCACGAAGATTGGGGAACCACACCCGCGGCGATCGATTGCTGTCTGACTGCCGCCGAAAAATACGACGTGCAGGTTGCAATACACACTGACACTTTGAACGAATCGGGTTTTGTCGAGGATACGCTGGCAGCGATTGGCGGGCGGACAGTACACGCATACCATACCGAAGGAGCGGGCGGCGGTCATGCCCCCGATATCATCAAACTATGCGGTCATAAAAATGTGCTGCCTTCCAGCACCAACCCGTCACGCCCTTACACCATCAACACTGTGGATGAGCATCTCGACATGCTGATGGTATGTCACCATCTTGATCCGAACATTGCCGAGGACATCGCTTTTGCGGAGTCTCGCATCCGACGCGAGACAATCGCGGCTGAGGAGATCCTGCACGATCTGGGAGCATTTTCCATGATCGCTTCCGACTCTCAGGCTATGGGGCGAATTGGCGAAGTGATAACAAGAACCTGGCAGACAGCGCATAAAATGAAAGTTCAGCGAGGTTCGCTGGAAAGCGACCCGGCTGAACACGACAATTTCCGTGCCAAGCGGTATATCGCGAAATACACCATCAATCCGGCAATCTCCCACGGAGTCGCCCATCAGATCGGTTCAATCGAAACCGGCAAGCTGGCCGATCTGGTACTTTGGAAACCTGCTTTTTTCGGAGTCAAGCCATCTATGGTCATCAAGGGTGGCATGATTGCCGCGGCGGCGATGGGCGATCCGAATGCATCCATCCCCACCCCGCAACCGGTTCATTATCGACCCATGTTCGGCGCTTTCGGGCGCGCGCCGTCACAGACATGCATGACATTCTTTTCGAAAGCCGCTGTCGAAAGCGATGTTGCGGCGCGTCTCGAAATCAAAAAGCGCGTGGTGCCCGTAGAAGGCTGCCGGACAGTCACCAAGGCAGACATGATTCACAACACCTACCTGCCGGATATTGAGGTTGACCCCCAAACCTACGAGGTGAAAGCAGACGGCGAGTTGCTGTACTGCGAGCCTGCTACTGAATTACCGATGACGCAACGCTATTTTCTGTTCTGATCATGCGCGAACTGAATCGAATGGTATCGATAAAAGAACCGACCGACGCGTTTTTGACCTTGCCGTTTGACAAGCGCCAACGCAGTCTGCTCCGTGCATTCCTGGACAACGGAGAGGAAATAGGCGTGCGCCTGCAGCACGGGACGGTGCTTCGCGATGGCGACCGACTGAGCAGCGATGATGGCTATGTGGTGACGGTGAAGTCTGCGTTGGAAACCGTATCGACTGTACACGGCAAAGATGCGCTCGAACTGACCCGAGTCGCCTATCATCTGGGCAACCGACACGTCGCACTTCAGATCGGTAAGGGCTGGATTCGTTATCTGCACGACCATGTACTCGACAATATGGTTCGCAAGTTCGGTCTGACAGTTACTGTTGAGCAGGCAGCGTTCGAACCTGAAGCGGGCGCCTATCAGAGCCACAATCACTGAAATGAATTCAGCGACACAAAATGCCAGCCTGTTGCCCCTGCTGCAGTTAGTCAGTCCAACATTGCCTATCGGTGCGTACGCTTATTCCACAGGACTTGAATCTGCTGTCAGAGCCAATTGGGTGAATGACTATGCAACTGCCAGAAACTGGATTGCTGAGCTTGCGGCCCATAACGTCTGTTATTTGGATTTGCCGGTTCTTCGACGCTTGTACGTCGCGTGGTCAAACAACGATCTGGATTCAGTTCTCAAGTGGAGCCGACTTCTCTCAGCCTCGCGGGAAACGGCGGAACTGCTTGCCGAAGATCAACACATGGGCATTGCACTGGCGCGACTGATGAGCGACCTCGGTGTTGAACGAGCGAGAGAATGGAAAGACAGTTACGCGAGCAATTGGGCTACCCTTTTCAGCCTCGCTGCCTGCCACTGGAACATAAGTGAAGACAATATGCAGTTAGGCTACTTATGGGCGTGGTGCGAACATCAGGTTGCAGTTGCAGTCAAGCTGGTCCCGCTGGGTCAGACGGATGGACAAAAAATGCTTCTTCACCTATGCGACGGTATACCGCATCTCATAGAGCGCAGCCGGACAATACGCGACACGGATATCGGACAGACCTCGCCCGCGCTTGCGATCGGCAGTGCATTGCACGAACAGCAGTACAGCCGGCTTTTCCGCTCATAAGAAACGAGAATCAAATTGAACCATCAACGTGCATTGAGGATTGGTATCGGAGGCCCGGTCGGGTCTGGCAAGACTGCGCTGGTGGATGCGCTTTGCAAGCGAATGCGAAATAAATACCAAATCGCCGTTGTTACGAACGATATTTACACCAAAGAAGACGCAATGTTTCTTGTACGCAGTAAGAGTCTCGAAGAGGACCGAATCGTAGGTGTGGAAACTGGCGGCTGTCCGCATACCGCAATTCGGGAAGACGCATCAATGAACTTGACCGCGATAGACGAGCTACACCACAAGTTCGACGATCTGGACATAGTCATCGTCGAGAGTGGCGGCGACAACTTAAGCGCGACTTTCAGTCCTGAACTTTGCGATCTGACGCTTTACGTGATTGACGTTTCAGCCGGGGACAAAATTCCTCGCAAAGGCGGTCCCGGAATCACGCGCTCAGATCTACTGATCATCAACAAGATCGATCTGGCACCTTACGTCGGAGCATCGCTGGACGTGATGGAAAACGATACCAAACGTATGCGAGGGGAACTTCCGTTTGTCTTCACCAATATGAAAATGGGCAAGGGTGTCGAAACAATTGTGGAATTTGTTGAACGAGAAGGTCTGTTACAGAGTTAGGTCGGATTTATCACTCAACTGATCCGGCATGAACGCATGCGTCAATAAACTTTGATGGATCTCCGCCAACCATTCGGCAGGAACTATTGAAAGCGGCATTCACCAATGCAAACTTCATAATTGCTTGTAGTCGACTATCTATTCGACTTCAGACGCACTTCAAAGTTCGCCATCTACCTTCAATCGTTCATGCATGATGGGACTGGTGGTCGTGAACTGCACTCGCTGTTTGATTTCCGGATATATATAGTGTTGCACGCCAAATGCAGCCATAGCCGCCTCGTGGAATCCACACAGGATTAATTTCTTTTTCCCAGGATAGGAAACAATGTCCCCAATCGCAAATATTCCTGGAACGTTCGTCTGACTGTCTTCTGTGTCCACCGCAATCGTCTTGCGATCCAACTGCAGGCCCCACTCCGCGATCGGGCCAAGATTGGGGGAAAGACCGTAAAAAACTAGCAACTCGTCAAATTCAATATCAATAGTTTCTGGATTATCGCTGAAAGTAACGATCCGAATCCCTGAAAGCTTCTCATTTTCTTCAAGTATTCTCTCAATTCGCGCAATGTGATAGGTCATGCTGTCCCCGTCACTCCCAGCGAGTTGCTTCATTTTCTTGACCGAAGCCGGTTGCGCTCGAAATTCCTGTCGACGATGAACCAGTACAATGCTCTCGGCTATCCCATGAAGTTCCAGCACCCAGTCCAGCGCTGAATCTCCGCCACCCAGAATCGCTACTTTCTTACCGCGGAATTTTTCTTTGTCCGCTACGTGATAATTGAGATTCTGACCGGCGTACTGTGCCGCGCCCGGTGTACGGAGCGGACGAGCGTCAAACGCGCCAAGACCGCCTGCAATAACGATAGATCCAGCATCGAATTCGGTACCAGATGATGTCGTAACGTCAAATCTTCCATCATCACGCTTCTGCACACCTGTAACCTGTTCACCGAGCACGTATCCCGGTTCAAAAGGTGATGCCTGCTTAACGAGCAGATCAACCAGTTCCTGTCCGCCTACGACAGGATAGCCCGGGATGTCGTATATGGGTTTGTCGGCATATAGTGTTGAGCATTGACCTCCCGTCATCGGCAGGGAGTCGACGATATGACATTTGATTCCAAGCAATCCAAGCTCAAAAATCTGAAACAGGCCGCATGGACCCGCTCCTACAATTACAGATTCAGTATTGATTTTCATTAAGACATAAAAAAATTCGAGGTTTCGGACATGGCAAAGCAGTCCATATTGAAACAAGAAGTCGCCGATACATCAAGCACGAATGGCAATCACATCAGTCACCATATATTATAACCGCAAATTGTGGCGATGATTCAGGGGGCAAGCCCCATTTCGTATACTTCAACTCAACCGCCCGGTAAAACCTGGTAATAGCCATTCGCCGAAACGACATTCATTGAAGTTTCGTAAAGATCACTCAGTTTGTCGTCAGTCAACAGTTCCTGTTTTTCGCCAAACCCGACAATACGGCCATTCTTCAGCAGCACTACGAGAGAGACTTCCGGAGGGATTTCATGGATATGATGGGTAACCAGCACGAGTTGCTTTCCACTCGCTATCAGATTTCTGATAATTCGAAGATAGTGGAAAGTTGCATTCAGGTCAAGTCCGCTCGTAGGCTCATCCAGGACCAGTGTACCCGGATCGCTCACCAAGGCCCTCGCCAATAGAAATCTTCGCTGTTCGCCTGTTGACATGCGTGAATATTCGTCATCGCGCAGATGATTTATTCCCAAATCTGTCATGGTGCGAGTCGCAAGGTCGGTCCATGAAGATTCAAACTGCTGGTGGTCATATAAACCGACACTAGAATGAAATCCGGACATGACAACTTCGAATCCCTTTACAAAACCCAGGTACCGATTTTGCAGATCCTGTGAGATAAACCCGAGATTCCGTCTAAGTTCCCACACATTCCAGGTATCCTTTCCGAGAATCCGAACCCATGAATTTTCATTGCGCACCGGATAAAGCTCGCGCATCAACATCTTCAGCAACGTAGACTTACCTGCCCCGTTGGGACCCAGTATCGCGATGCTCTGATCGCGTGGAAGCTGCAGCGAAAAATCACTGAGAATCTTCGAGCTGCCGCGATAGACCGTCACGTTGTGCATATCAATGAGATAATCGTTTATCATCCGGTGAAATCTCTGGATTTTGTGATGCGGGAAATTCCTTTAAAATATTGTACTTGTGAGACTGTGTAGAAGGGAGTGTTGTGTGAATGTCTATATGCTAAGTGCGCCTTATCACGTTTGTCCGACCGAAATCAATACAAACAGAATACCAGTTGCTAACCCTCTCAGGCTGAATTGAAACTTAATCTATGGCTCTTCTAATTACTGACGAATGCATCAACTGCGATGTCTGTGAACCGGAATGCCCCAATGATGCGATATACATGGGTCCGGAAATATACGAGATCGACCCGGCTTTATGCACCGAGTGTGTCGGGCACTTCGAAACTCAGCAGTGCGTGGAGGTCTGCCCGGTTGAATGCATCATCATTGACCCGGAAAACACGGAAACCGAAATGCAGCTGTTGGACAAGTACCGACGAATCATCGCCGATATTCCTGCAATCGACAGCCAGCCATAACTCATTTCTGACACGTCCGACAATAATATGTCGAACGTTGCCCCATCACTTTTCTGCTGATTGGGGTTTGACACACCCCACAGGCTTTGCCCTGCCTTTCGTATACCAGAAGTTCCTGACTGAAATAGCCGGGCATTCCATAACCATTGACAAAATCTCTCAGGGTGGTTCCACCTGCAGAGATTGCGGCATTCATCGTATCTTTGATCCCTGTAACCAATCGATGATATTTCGGCCTGGAGATTCGACTGGCGCGGGTCCCGGGCCGAATACCTGCTCGGAACAAAGATTCTGAGGCGTAGATATTGCCGACACCAACCACAGTATGACTGTCCATGATCAGATTCTTCACGGCAGTTTTCCGATTTCTCGATACCTTGTACAGGTAATCCGCGTTGAATTCATCAGTCAGCGGTTCCGGACCGAGATTTCTCAACAGCCTGAATTCTGCCGGGTCACCATCTACCCACAGTACGCATCCGAACCGGCGCGGGTCGTGAAAGCGCAGCAACCTTTCGTTATCAATTTCAAAGTCGACATGATCATGGAATTTGTAATGTTCGCCAATGGATGCGAATCTCAGGCTTCCCGACATGCCAAGATGTATCAGAACGTGACCGGATTCAAACTCTATCAGGATATATTTCGCACGTCGTCTGATATTTGTCACCTGCCTGTCAGCAATGTGACCCGCGAGTGATTCTGGTATCGGCCAACGCAATCTGCGCTCGCGTACAACAAGGTTCGTGATTCTCCGGCCGACCAGAAAGGGCGAGATGCCGCGAACGGTTGTTTCGACTTCGGGGAGTTCAGGCATGATTTAAAATATAGTTCGAATCTTTTTCCTGTATCTGAAGGGCATTTTCTCATAAAGTGGAAGAATTCATGTCTGAATTTCAAGTCACAAATCTATCTTCGGGGCAAGATTACGCCGTCCGGCGGGATGAGACAATCCTTGACGCAATATTGCGACAGGGTGCCGCAGTTCCCTACAGTTGCAGAAACGGAACATGCGCGGCATGCAAATCGACTTTGGTCTCAGGTAAGGTCAGGTACGAACCGTATGACAAGTCTGCCATGACGGATGATGAGCGGGAAGCCGGTGCCATCTTGCTGTGCCGTGCCCTTCCGATGGAGAATCTTGAGGTTCGGGCCGATGAGATCTCAACGCTGTCCAACATCAATATCCAGAAATTGCCATGTCGGGTTCAGGCACTGAACCTACTGGCACATGATGTCATGGAACTTAAACTGCAATTGCCCGGTGAAGCTTTCTTCAACTACATTCCCGGCCAATACATCGACGTGATGATGCGTGATCAGCGACGACGCGGTTTCTCCATCGCCAACCCGCCCAATGGTGAATCATTGACCTTGCATGTACGTCACGTCCCGAATGGCCGATTCACCACTCATATTTTCCAGTCAATGAAGTCACGCGACATTCTTCGATTTGAAGGACCACTGGGCACATTTTTTCTGCGAAAAGACTCCGAACGTCCAAATATCCTGATCGCGGGTGGTACCGGATTCGCTCCGCTGAACGCGATGATCGAGGATGCCCTGAGCAACGGCGTCAAACGTCCGATACACCTTTTTTGGGGCGCGCGTGCATTTCGCGACTTGTACATGTACGAAACCGCACAAGCGTGGGCCGATCAGCACCCATCAACCTTTAAGTTCACTCCGGTTCTGTCGGAGCCGCTTCAGGCGGATAACTGGAAAGGTGAAACAGGATGGGTACACGAATCCGTAATAAGCCATTATCCGAACCTGGTGGACTATGATGTCTACGCCAGCGGACCGCCTCCCATGATTGATGTTATTCGCGAATTATTTCCAAACCACGGACTTGACGCAAATCGTCTGTATTACGATTCATTTGAATTTTCCACTGATACACTCTATCCGTTGATATCGGAAAGCTGAACCGAGAGTGCTGCTAGTCGGCGGTAACTGACAGCGCTTTGCGATAGGCATCCACAGCGTCGTCAATCCGACGTTGCTCCAGTAGCAGTTTTCCGAGTTCTTCTGTTGCCTCGGATCTGCCACCATTGTCAGCCGAGGCCCGCAGATATTCCACCGCATCATCTGGGAGTTCGTTGCGAATTGCGAGTTTACCGGCTGTAAGCAACAACTCTGGATCTTCTGGATGCTCCTTCAGCCACTTGAGTGCTGTGCCATATAAATCTCGGTTGTTCATGTTGCCATCGACCAACCCATACAGATACGCGAGTTCGGAATGCCAATTACGGCCGAGTATGGTTCGAATGATCTTTTCCGCTTCCTGATGACGATCAAATTCGAGAAGTCTGCGAACATAGAACACTCCATGTTTCCCGACGTTTTGCTCGCGTGAAGATAGCCCTTTCCACGTCTTGAGCAGATCACTTGCGGTCTCTGCTGATCTGATACGGTGCTGCAGCACAAGGGAAGTCAGTGATTGAAATTCATCAAATGTAAAGGCCTGCGTTTTCTGAAGGTGAGGGCGAAGCTGATCCAAAGCCGCCCAGTCGCCGGTTTTCTGATAGACTTCGGCCAACATTCTGAACGCGACGGGATTGTTGGGGAGATGTGAGCATAGTCTTTTCAGTTCCTCAATCGATTCCTCGTGTTCACCCCGGGCAATCTGAAATCGGCAATTGACAAGTGCGACAACATGTTTGTTGTCTCCGTTCCCTCTGGCCTTTTCCAGATGCTCCTCCCTTTTTTTCGAATCACCCCGTTTTTCGGCTGCGTAGGCAGCTGCCAGATAATTGAATTCAGGATCAGGCAGATGCTTCGCCATACTGTTCAACAGCTTCTCGGCTCTGTCCCAATCGCCCAAAAGAAGAAACTTAAACCCCTGGCCAGTCTTGATTAAACTTTTTGCATCCTTGTATTCTCGATAGGACCGGCCTATACGGCCGGGAAGTCCAAAAATTCCGGTAACAGTTTCGAACAGCAGATACAAGACAATAATGGCAATAAAGATAGCCGCAACAACAAGAATCAGAGAGGTTTCAATCTGCCAGTCGCTCCACTGCAGAAATACGTAACCCGGCTCGCCGATCACATAGATGGTAACGACCGAAACAATGGCACTCAGTATCAGCAACAAGATCAGGTAAATCATAGGATTATTCCGCGGTACCTGAATCAAGCGCCTGTTCAAGAAGTTCAATGGAACGTGAAAGCTCCGGAATGTCCAATACGATTTCTGTCGCAATCAATTCGTTGATCTCGTTGGAAAACTCGATTACCGAGGGTGAATCAGGAGAAAAATGTCGACTGATGGTATCTCTGACGTACTCGAGATTGCCCTGATACAACTGTTGTTCAGAGCGAATCGCAGCGGATTGAGCAGTGAACAAAGCTGATTTCAAGTTCTCAACCACATTTATTTTCATGTCCGGTTTGAGGAGTGACTGTTCGGACAGATCAATTTTTTTCACACGAACAAGTGATCGGATATCAATCCAGACTTCCGATAGAATTCCAGATACTGCTGAATCACTCTGCTCAACAGGTTGATCCGGATCTGCATTTTCACTTTCAACTCTTCGTACCATTGAGGTGGGTGAGAGATTGAGGGGTAGTTTTTCGACATCACTGGCTAAATTCAACAGGCGACTTGCAATGTCCCCCAAGTCAATGGTCGGTACCCCTTGAAGTGCTGCAATCTCTTTCTCAATCGCCAGTTTTGCGTCAAGCAGCCGTGGATCGGAATTTTGCAGGAGCTGATCTTCAGCAACCCGCCAGATCAGTAATGCAGAATCCACATCCCCGGCAATCTCTATTCGATGTTTTGCCATAACCATGAGAAAAATGATCTCATGGAGTTTCCAGTCGTCTGTCTCATCCTCCTGATTCTCGTATATCGCAGAGATGGAGGTTTTGACACTGTCAACTTGTTGGGCGAACTGCTCATCTGACCGTTGAATTCTTCCTTCGAGACGCTTCAGCTTTTCACCGGTCTCGTCAATCTCATCGACCAGTTTCTGAAACTCCGCACTCAGTTGATTATTCTGTTGGGCTACACTTCCGGTCAATTCCGAAATCCGACTATCGACATCTTGAATCTGCTCACTCTCCGAAGCGAACTGTGGAAGAATGTTGATTTCCTGTCGATAGAACAAGTAGACGGCAGCACTGAGTGCAGCCAGGGAAAATACAACCGCAAAAAATATCCAGAATTTTGCGGCGACGCTGATTCGCCTGGATTCGCGTTTTTGCTTTGCAGTCGCGGATTGATCGGAAGATTCCTGTGAAACCGGTTCTATCGTTTCTTCAACCATTTTTCTATCCTGGAATTTACTCTCTCAAACGCATCTCGGGTTGCGTTAATGTTTGCGTGCGGTTTTCACACTTTGAGGTTGTACGGATTCCTCAATCGCCTCAATTACAGCGTCATCGCAGGACTCGCTGGCAACGATGACCCGATCAAAGCCCTCGGAACACAAAAAGTCAGCGATCCTCTCACTGTAGGCAATAATACATGATGCCCTTAGCCGGGCTGTCGACTGTGTTCCGAGCAATTCAAGCAGATTGGATGCACCTGATACACTGGTTATCACAACATAGTCAATCGAGCCCTGATTCAAGCAGTCGGTAACGGATTCAATGTCAACTTCGGGACACTTTCTGCGATAGACAACAAAATGTACAACCGAACGAGAGCCCCGTTGCTTCAAGTAATCCGACAACTTTTCGGAATTCGCCCCTCCGCCATCGACTACCACCGAAGGCATCTGGTTTAGATTCTGCATTCTGTCCATTTCCATCAAACCGTCTATACCATGTCTCGCTTCGGGATAAACTACGTCAGCAACGCCAAATGCGCTTTGAATTGCCTGTGCTGTTTTGTAACCGACCGCAACACATTCCAGAGCAGGAGGCCATTTTGCATTTTTGCTTCTGAGCCATTCAGCAACTGCGTCCACTGCGTTCCGACTGGTAAAAATCACAATCTTTCGCTCTGAATCTGCGCGCAACAGAGTCGGAAATCCCGAATCCTCCACCGTGAAATCCACCTGCACGGTGGGTAGTACGATCGCATGTCCACCGCGCATCTCAATTTCACCGATCAAATACCCAGCATAAGCGGACGGTCGTGTAACAAGTACACTGACTCCTTCCAGGCTCCTGTACGCGCCAGGGCTAATCTGTCTCCCATGCATTGAGAATTTCCTGAGCACCCTGTCGGTCTAGATCACCCGCCAAGGTCTGTGCAATCGTTGTGGAGTCATCAGTTGCACCTTCTATGGATGATTGTATGCGTCTGCCACCATCAACACTGCCAATAAACGCAGACATTTTCATCCGTTCACTATCTGCCGCCGCGTGAATGCCTATCGGAGCAACACAACTGCCGCCTAATTCTCGGTTAGTCAGTCTTTCCGCATGTACGGCAATACAACTCTGTTCGTGATTCAGGGGCGAGATCAATTCCAGAATCCGCGTATCGCGCCGACGACATTCGATACCCAGTGCACCCTGGCCCGGGGAGGGAATATGATCCTTACCGTCAAGTACCTGTGTAATTCGATTTTCGCGTCCCAGTCTTTTCAGCCCTGATACCGCAAGAATAATTGCGTCGAAATCACCGGTATCAAGACGTTTCACACGGGTTGTCACATTTCCCCGTAGCGTGACGAACTGCAAATCCGGACGAAGAGCCTGCAATTGGCTCTTGCGACGCAAACTGCAAGTTCCGATTGTCGCATTCGGAGGTAATTGATCAATCGATCCATAACGATTGGACACCAGTGCATCGTATGGGTTGCCGCGATCAAGGATAACGTCGATGCAGAATTCAGGGTCGAGATTGACTGTAACGTCCTTCATGGAATGGACGGCGATATCCACCCTCTCCTCATGGAGACTGCGTTCGAGTTCCTTGATGAACAAGCCCTTGCCTCCGATTTGCGACAGCGTGACATCAAGCCGTCTGTCACCTTCGGTCTTGATCGGTACGACTTCGACCTTAACTTCGGAGTAAAGATTTCTAAGCCGCTGGGCAACATGATTGGCCTGCCATAACGCCAA
Organism: Arenicellales bacterium; assembly: GCA_963662635.2. Lineage (GTDB taxonomy): Bacteria > Pseudomonadota > Gammaproteobacteria > Arenicellales > JAJDZL01 > JAJDZL01. Next base: position 2,282,240 of record CAXXFC010000006.1, on the reverse strand, counting down.
TTCACTGCCTCGTGTTCCGATTCGGATATTTCGCACGAAAATTACCTGTGAATACGCCTAATCCCAGCGTTCCGTCTCAACCCGTGAAATCAAACAAAACGGAACGAGAATGTGGAAAGGACATGAGAAACTATGATCGTACATGAATTTCGAATGTTGCTGTGAAGTCAGATTACCATTATAGATGAACGGCGACAAGGCAATTTCGGCGCGGGGTTCCGACATAGGCGGGAATTCACTTGACTCGCCAACCAATCCAATCTGTTCTATCAGATAAAGGCGAATATCGCAACTCCCAGCACCAATCGATATATCACGAAAGGCATCATTCCGACACGCTCAATAAATTGCAGGAAGTAGTGAATGCAAAGATATGCGACAACAGCAGAGATCACAACCGAGTATGCGAATAACAACCAGTCAGTAACCGAATCGGAAGCTGCCAAAACCAGAAACTGCCAACTTCCGGCCATAGCAATCGCGGGAATGGCCAGAAGGAATGCGAATTTTGCAGATTCTTTCCTTGAGAGCCCCAGCAGCAGACCGACGGTGATCGTAATTCCCGATCTTGAAGTTCCCGGAATCAGTGCAACGGCTTGTCCCAGACCGATCAACATCGCATCCTTCCAGTTCATTGAATCCAGTGTACGCCCACCTCTCCGAAATCTATCGGCATACCACAGCAAAAGCGCGAAGATCACTGTTGCTGATCCGACCACGGCAGGACTTCTGAGTTCGTTTTCGACAAATCCATGAAACAGCACACCTGCTACCGCAACCGGAACGCTGGCTATAACAATAAACCAGCCTGTTTTCGCTTCCCGTGAATTTTCCCGGCTCGAAAACGACCTGAGCCAGGCAACCAGAATTTTCCAGATGTCGTCTCGGAAATAGGTGAGCGACGCGACGAGTGTTCCAACGTGAACAGCGATATCGAATGCCAGTCCCTGATCTCTCCAACCAAAAAATTGCGGCAGAATCACCAAATGGGCCGAGCTTGAAATCGGTAGAAATTCAGTCGCTCCCTGAATGAATGCGAGCAAGCCGGAACTCAGAAAATCTGTCATAAACCCAACCCCTATCCGAATACTGAGTTCAGTCCGCTAACGCGAACACCGGGTCAGATACGCCGAGACGATGTGTCCGATCTGAGACATTGAAGCCCAATCCGGTCGAATCGAAATTTTTCGTCAATTCCATCACCTTGAAAATCTCACCCATTTCGTTGGGACTGCTTAACTTGTCGAGCTGGGTCGCATACTGTACGGACTTCTCTGTTAGCCGATCAAACATTCCGCCCATCGTTCCGATATCAACAACAAAACCGCCAAGGTTGGTGAATCCATTCACTTCCATTCCTTTTTCAGCCGCCACTCGGGCTAACCCTGAGAAGTTGACGTGTGCCGTGATGTCCTGACATCCGATATAAGAAAACGGATCGTATAGAAGTCTGTGTCGCCGATGACAAACCAAAGTTCCCTGCTTTCTGTCGTGATGGTAGTACTCGTTTTCGGGAAAACCGTAATCAGCAATCAGAATCGTTCCGGACTTCGTCATTTCGGCCAATGTGCGTATCCACGCCTCAGCCTGACAGTGAATTTCTGAAAAATATCCGTCATCGATGTCCGACAAATCAAGCGCATTGATTGATTTACGAAAATTTGGCTGGATCGGTTTACGGTATTCCAATTCAAATCCACAATCAGCTTCGATGACGAACCCCTGAAGGCAATCATCGCCAACCTTGAGAAAAAGCTCGACTGGTATTGCATCCACAACCTCATTGGCGATCACAATACCCTCGAATCCTGGTTGAGGAAGGTTTTCCCGCCACTTGACCTTTTGACTGAACTGATGCTTCGCGAGACTGAAGGTATCTTGTTGGATTCCTTTGAGCGCAGGACTGACTTCAATTATTTCATATTGTTCGATTTCAACATTCAGGCGATTCAATTCTTTCAGAATCTGAACCGCGAGTGTCCCATTGCCAGCACCAAACTCGTACAGCGAGGGTGGACTTTCAAACTGTGCGCAACTGTCAGCAATTTTGGTCGCAAGAAGAGAGCCGAAAACGTCTCCTATTTCCGGTGCGGTAATGAAGTCACCCCCAGTGCCGACAACTTTTCCTGCGGATGTGTAGTAACCTAAACTCGGAGCATACAAGGCAAGGTTCATATAGCTCGAAAACGGTATAGCATTGTGGTCCGAACCTCTGATCTGCGCAAGGATCAATTCACTGAGCGTTCGGGAACGTTGTTGTTCCTCAGCGGACATTTCAATATCCGCTGTCGGGTGAGGGGTGGTGATTTGCGTCTTCATATCGGTATGAATATTTAAGTCTGCATTATATTGTTGAAAATACCGAATTTTTTTAGCTGCAGACAAACCACCATTTGATGCTGACTATATTGAGTGCGGTCTTGGCACTCCAAGAATCGAGACTCAATACAACCGATCAGTTTACCGGAGTATGGTTGAAGCTTGACATAGCCAAGACTGCTTCCCTACCACCCAGCTCATCAATTCTAGCATTCTGATCGATCTCACACTGTCTGGCAACACCCTCTGGATCGAGGATTTGCAGGAGCCGTCGATGAAGTTGCTGTCTATCTGTCTGAAAGCTTTCGTCAAGTGCCAGATCAACCAATTCCATGGGGTCTTCGTCCAGATTGAAAAGTTGCGGCTGGTGGCCACCAGCGTAGTAGACATATTTCCATTGTCGATATCGAATCATGTAATAGCTCTCGGGAGTACCGCCATCGTGATACTGCGACAGAGCCGCCCTATCGTGGTCGTATTGCCTGCCGACGATCTGTAACGCCTGAGGTTTCAAGCGTTCGTTGTCGACCGACTCGATACCTGCAGCATGTTGAACTGTCGCCGCGATGTCAGTCAGAGACACCGGGGACTTGCAACGAACCTGATCAAACCCCGGACCGCACGCTATCAGTGGGATGCCAACGGAATTTTCGTACATTACCGATTTTGTCCAGAAACCCAGATGCCCCAGCATTTCACCATGATCGGAGGTATAGATTGTGATCGTGTCTTTGAGCAATCCGGCAATTTCAACAGATTCCAGTACTCGCCGGATGTTTTCATCGAGAAAACTGACTAGTCCGAAATAGCACTTCTGTGCTTCTATTCGAAGCGCGTCATCAAAATAGTCATCGTAGTCCCAGAAACGTCGAATTTCTTTCAGAACCGGATGATTGATGGAACTGGCAGATGCGGGAACCACACCATCATCAGGTGTGCAACCATCATAGATTTCGTAGAACTTGGTGGGTGCAGTCAGCGGATAGTGTGGACTCACAAAAGATACAAACAGAATCCAGGGGGTGTTGGCTGTCTGCGAGGAGGATTTTTCGATCCATTGACATGCCGCCGCAGTGATTTCTCGATCATACTGCGTGTAATCGCTCTCACCGGGGCCTGTCTGATGTGCGAGTTCAAAGGTTTCGCAGAAGGGCGGGAGAGGATTCCGTAGCAGACCTTGCGGCCATCCCAAACCGTCGTTGGTCACATGCATGGGTAAAATCTCTTCAGTGAATCCGTTATCATCCTGATTCGACCTGAAATGCAGTTTTCCAAATGACAGCACCGTATATCCCAGCTCCCGCATGCTGTGCATCCAACTTTCAGGTTGTCCAAAATACGGTTCCGCTGACGACCAGCAACGCGTCTGATGGACCTCAAGACCAGTCGCAAGGCAGGCTCTGGCCGGGACACAGATGGGCGATGGCGTATAGGCACTTTCGAATGTTGTTCCCTTTTGGGAGAGTTTATCCAGCGTCGGGGTTTTCGCGATCGGGTGACCATAGCAGCCACTGAATTTGCGGGCATGCTCGTCCGAGCAGAGGATCAATAGGTTCGGAAGGTTCAAGACTGTTCGTCTATCCAAATACACCGGACGGAAGTTTCCGCCCAAAACTTCTGTAGCCTCGCTTGGTGATGAGCAAAGGTTGGACATACTGCTCGTAACGATCAAACAGACATTCGATTCTTTCCCGGTCTGATTCAAATGGCTTGCGACGGTAAAGTCGTTCAATCGCGCGGTCCAGATTAGTGTGCGCCTTACGTAACCCGACCGGCATGAAATCCGGATCATACAGATTCCGGAATGTTGTATCCGAATACTGCTTTCTCTCTTCAAGCACCGCTTGCGCGAATGGTCTCAAGATGTCAAGATCACCTTCAGGACGCGGAAATACGTTGTAAACCAAACTGATGGAATAACGATAGCGGCTTTCCAGTCGTCCACCGACGAATCGAAGCCAGACCATGTGCATCCTGGACGTAAGCAACGCAAAATCCGTTTGACTCGCATCGACAAGTATTCTCGTATCGACATTAGGGACCACGGGCGGCTCCAGCCAACTGATTGGAACATACTCCCGACGCTCAGAACTCGTCACCGGAATCACCAGAAACGGAGAGGAAGGTATGACATTGATGTGATACAGCAACGGCGTGTCAGCGAGTTTTATCGTCGGAGTACTGCCACTGCGCAGCCTGAACTCGCGCACCGCTTTGATCCGTTTCCGTACCTCTGGAAGATTCTCCAGCTGGTCTGGTGAAGCATCCTGCAGAGCCAGTATGTATCGGGTAGTGCCGTTGATCAGATCTTTTGATCCGACATAGGGACGAATGAATTCGATGGCGGCAGGCTCCTGGTCCAGAAAAACATCCCGCTCCGCCAGGGACTTGAAAATGTAGTTGCCATCATCAATTGGCTTTGAACCCGTCTTCAATGTTCGAAAGCCATTGATCGGACGTTTACTGGCCTGCACGGCCACATACGGATAGCGCTCAAGTTCAGGAACAAGATACGGGGAGATAGCCCTATGCCGACTTTCCTCCGGTTGTACTGCATTATCAGGGTAGTTGAATAACCGCACCGACTTCGGCCGATGCTCGCTTCGCACCAGCCCGATTATTACAACGTGGACATGAGCCGCGCCACGTGCTTCGGACGACCACGAAAAAGTGCTGTGTGCGAACGTGATATCGAGTCCATACCGGTCGAACATCAACGACCACAACTGACCTACCTGCTCACCCTGCACTATCGAGTTGGTTGCTACAAAACCAATTCTGGTTTCGCCTTCGACATATGCGGCTGATTTCAGAAACCAGCAACTCACATAGTCAAGCGTGCCCTTTATGTTCTTGAATCTGGCAATTCGATGTACCTGCGCGCGCTGCTCTGGGCTTTGGTACTTCGAACCTGAAAAGGGAGGATTGCCCAATATAAAACTGCATTTCGACGCCGGTAGAACATCGTCCCATTCTGTTTCCAGGGCATCCGCACATACAATATGTGCGGTCGCGCTGAGGGGAATCCGAGTATAGACGTTTCCGAACGCTTCACCCAATCGATTGTTCATGATCTGGTCGATCATCCACAGCGCAGTCTCGGCAATTCGTGCTGGAAACTCTTCCAGTTCGATGCCATAGAACTGATCGACATCCACGATGCTCAGACTCTGTGCATGCAGGTCCAGCTGACCGGACTTGATCATTTGTCCGAGTACATCAATCTCCAATTGTCGTATTTCGCGATACGCGATAACCAGAAAGTTCCCACAACCGCAAGCCGGGTCGAAGAATGTCAATCCGCCGAGCTTGCGCTGAAACTCCTGCAGCCGAGTTAACCGATTTCGTTTCAACTTGCAGATTGCCGAAAATTCCTCTCTGAGATCGTCAAGAAACAGCGGTTCGATCGCTTTCAGTATGTTCTGTTCGGTCGTGTAGTGGGCTCCGATCGCGCGGCGAAGGTCCTTGTCCATCACACATTGAAACAACGACCCGAAAATCGCCGGTGAAATATCTGACCAGTTGAACTCGCAGGCTTCCAGCAACTTGTTTCGAAGCACAGAGTCAAAATCTGCGGTAACCAGGTCATGTTCGAACAGCATGCCATCGACATAAGGGAATGCAGCCAAATCCTCATCGAGTTTACGTTGACGCTGGTCAACCGGGGTATTCAGTATCTCAAATACCCGCTTCAACCATATCCCTGTGTCCGAGCCATCCCCACTCGTTCGATCAAGGAGCAGATCATGAAATATGTCACGCGGTTCGAAGATTCCAGTATCGTCAGCGAACAGGCAGAACACCAGCTGCACCAGTAATTTCTCCAGATCATGAGCAGGATACCCGGACTCTCTAAGGCCGTCATGTATTCGACCCACAAGTTCTGCCGCCTCGATGCTGACAGCATCCTGCCTGCCGAAATCTCGCGGTTCGCGACCCAGCATGAAGCCAAAAACTTCCACATGCTGAGACAGGTCCTGAAGAGCGAAAGTACGCTGTTCTCGTGTCTCTCGGTCGAGCAACCGGAAAGTCTGAAAATCACAAACCAGTTGATAGCGCGGTTTTTCCGAGTCCTTTACGGCATCAAAATACTCACCGGCCTGGTCTGCGGCATGCATCAGGTCACACCCGGCACTTTTCTGTTCAACCAGCAAAACGCCTGGCCAGAAAAGATCAATATAGCCGCGTGAGTCATCCAGTCGGGTCACCTGCTCCTCAAAACGAGCAACCCTGCGTCGTTTTACCCCAAAAATCCGGAAGAAATCATTGTAAAAACTCTGAGCTTCGCCTTTTTCGTATGCGGCATCCTGCCACTCTCTGGAAAACGCGGCGGCACGAATACGAATTTCGTTCCAATTTAATGACATTGGCTTGGGTTCTTCGTCGGTGGACCGCGGAAGCCGGAAAACAGAGGCTTTGTGCATTCCATCCCGTTCGCATTGGAAAGATGCGGCACGAAACGAGAAACAGAATGCATTTGCATATCGGGTATTTTACAATTCTCCCATACCGATTGCCTTGCACATTGCCGGCTCAAATTTCCACTTTTGTGTCCGGACAATCCGGTCGCTCCCCGCGATTGAAAATTATCGTAAAAAAATAGATACTAAAATTAGATGAGTGAAGTCATAAGAATTGATCCGAGGATCAGCAGTTCTGCGAACTCGAAGAATATAATTGAACATCCGGTGCAGATTGAAGTGATTCACTGTCGACCAGATTGACAACCTTTCTGTTTGAATTTTCGATCGGACAAAGTCCACGTGACTCAGAAATCCAAAACCCATGACAATTAAACTATCACTACAGCCCAGCTATAGCCTCGCTCAATTCAAAGGGGACATATTTGGTGCCCTGACCGCCGCAGTGGTCGTGCTCCCCTTGTCCCTCGCATTCGGAGTCGCAACAGGTCTTGGAGCCAGCGCCGGTATCTACGGTGCTATTGCCGTCGGATTCTTTGCCGCGGTCTTCGGCGGTACGTCAACCCTGATATCAGGACCCAGCGCGCCGGTGGCGGTAGCGATCGCGGTCATCGTTGCCAGCCATGCCGATAACATTTCCCATGCGTTCCTGATTGTTTCAATAGCCGGTCTTTTCCAGATATTGTTGGGATTGTCTGGGATCGGTCGATTTATTGAATATGCTCCTAGAGTCGTCATTTCCGGGTTTATGTCAGGGATCGGTGTGATCATCATCATTGTTCAACTGCTACCGCTTCTCGGTGCGTCGCCAGTATCGGAAGGTGCTGTCGAAACCCTTCACTTGATACCGGAGACCTTAAAGTCGGCCAATTACCACGCCTTGATCATCGGTATAATCGCACTTGGAATTTCCATCTTCTGGCCCTCACGTCTGAGTAAACTCGTGCCAGCACCACTGCTGGCGCTGACAGTGGCAACACTTGTCGGTATTTTCTGGCTTTCGGACGCACCCGTAATCGGAGAAATCCCCAGTGGACTGCCGACGCTGCAACTTGAACTGCCGGGATTCAATCTTCTGTGGGAATCGATAGAACCGGCGTTCATTCTGGCCATGATTGGATCGGTGGAAAGCCTGCTTTCAGCAGTTATGGCAGATACTCTGACGGGAACCCGTCACAAGCCAAATCGTGAACTGATCGGACAGGGAATCGGAAATATTGTAACGGGATTTTCCGGCGGCCTGCCGGGTTCCGGCTCACCACCAGGAACAGCGGCAAATATCCGGGCCGGGGCCAGTACCAAGGTTTCAGGAATATCCTACGCAGCCATACTTTTGCTGATCCTGCTGGGAATCAGTGATGTGGTGGAACCGATCCCACTGGCTGCCTTATCAGGCGTCCTGATCAAGGTGGGTTGGGATGTTATCGACTGGAGGATCGTCAGCCGCATACATCTGATTCAGCGTCCCAGTATGGGAATACTTGTGCTGACGTTCGGCTTGACTGTGTTTGTTGACCTGCTGGCCGCTGTTGCGCTCGGTTTGATCGCTGCTGCGATGACCCATGCTCGGACAATTGAACGATTCGAACTGGACAGCATTGTATCGGCGGCCATTCTCGACCTACACCTTTTTGATGGAGATGAAAAGTCGACAGATTTGGACCCATATTCGACGCGTACAGGCCTGATAAGTCTGAATGGGATCATTTCAGTCGCCTCAAAAACAAAACTGGTGAACAGTACCGCCGAAGATATCAAAGATCATGAGGTCATCATATTCAATTTCTCTGAAACCCAACATATCGACGACGACATTGCCCTGGTCATTGAAAAGCTCACGGAAGTGGCGGCTCATGACAATATCGGCATCATCATGTGTGGATTTTCAGAACCCGTCTACAACACCATGATGGCGTTGAATGTCCTGAACCTAGTTCCAGACGACCATGTTGTAGACAGCCTTGAAGAGGCCAAACAGCTGGCAAAACAGATTATCAAGGCCTCGATGACCTGATCAAAACTCGAGATTCGTCCATATCAGATGGTCATAATTGATCCGTATTCATGCGCTGATGTAATATTATTGGGAGTAACGTTGATATTCGGCGAGTGAAATCATTTCCGAAAAATCCTCTAAGTCGCTATACTTGACAGGTTGACTGTAAGCGGAATGCGTGAATTTTCATAGCATTTGACCGCTAAAATTTTTTAATTGCGCGCCCATCACGGCTGTATTCGCCGCTAGATTACCGGGCAAAAGGACTAATTTATTCCATGAATTCGCAATCTCGCGATACCGGACTTTATCGTCCGCAGTTCGAACATGACGGCTGTGGTTTCGGTCTGATCGCGCAAATGGATGGTCAACCGTCACATGGATTGGTCCGGACAGCCGTACAATCACTGTGCAACCTGACTCACCGCGGTGCCATTGCATCCGACGGGAAATCAGGCGACGGCTGTGGAATCATGCTCAGAATTCCCGATCGATTCCTGCGTCGGTGTGCCGTCGAGGAGCACATCAGTCTGAATCGAAAGTTCGCTGTTGGAATGGTATTTCTTGATCCTGACCCTGATATCGCGCAAACCGCGAAAATCCAACTCGAACAGCAACTGATCAATAAAGAACTGCAACCTGCGGGATGGAGAGCGGTACCCGTAAATCCTGAAGCTCTTGGTGAATCGGCGCTTTCCAGTCAGCCGCGAATTGAGCAGATCCTGGTCAACGCACCTGAAGGGGTATCGACTGCAAGATTTGAACGCCGCCTGTACGCAGCTCGACGAACAGCTGAAAAAACGCTCCTGAATTCCGACAGCAATTTCTATATCTGCAGTCTGTCTTCATTATTGATGGTCTACAAGGGGTTGTTCATGCCGGACAACCTGACCGCGTATTTTCCAGAACTGGATGATCCCGAACTGGAATCATCACTTGCAGTATTCCATCAGCGCTTTTCTACCAACACCGCTCCAACATGGCGGCTCGCGCAGCCATTCCGTATGTTGGCTCATAATGGTGAGATCAATACCATACAGAGCAATCGCAACTGGGCCATGGCAAGGAGTGGTAAATTTGCCGACTCCCTTCACGAAAACGTACGCGAACTGTTGCCGATTGTGGATTTTGAGTCCTCTGATTCTGCAAGTCTGGACAACATGCTGGACTTTTTCGTCAGCGGTGGTATGGATATATTCAGAGCCATGCAGATTCTGGTGCCACCCGCATGGCAGAACGTGGACACCATGGACTCAAATCTACGATCCTTCCACAGTTACAACTCCCTGCATTCTGAACCCTGGGATGGGCCGGCAGGTATTGTTCTCACAGATGGTCGATATGCCGCTTGTGTCATGGACCGAAATGGCCTGCGACCGGCACGCTACATCATAACAGCAGATCGATATATCACACTATGCACCGAGATCGGCGTTCACGACTACAGCGAAGAGGACCTGATAGCCAAAGGAAGATTGAAACCCGGTGAGATGATCGCGGCGGACACCAAAACCGGTGCGCTGCTGCTGCCCGATGACATCAACGAGGAACTCAAGAACCGCCAGCCATACACTCGCTGGCTCAAACAAAGACAGCAGCGAGTCTATACCAGACTCCTCAATGACACGCATTCCAGTACCGCACTCAATCCGTTCGAGCTTGCCATCTATAAGAAGATGTTCGACGTGTCCTTTGAGGAGCGGGAGCAGGTGATCCGCGTATTGAGTGAACTTGGACTCGAAGCTGTCGGATCGATGGGTGATGACACACCGTTACCGGTACTGTCCGATAGAAAACGCTCAATATATGATTATTTCCGGCAGCAGTTTGCACAGGTGACGAATCCACCAATCGATCCATTGCGCGAAAAAATTGTCATGTCCCTGGAAACCACAATCGGTCTGTCGTTCGGACTGTTTGAGGAGAATCCTGAACATGCGAGAAGACTGATCATCGGTTCACCGGTCCTGTCGGGACGAAAATTCTATACGATCATGGATGAAGTCGACCCGGCTTACAGTGTGTACCATATCAGCCTGAACTACCCGCGAGGCGAAGGTCTGGAAAATGCCATCCGGCGCATTAGCGATGAGGCTGTTGAGGCGGTTCGTGCGGGTGACCTGATTCTCACATTGTCGGATCGCAACGTTTCACCGGACAAACTCCCGATACCCGCGGTGCTCGCAACCGGTGCGGTGCATCATCGGCTGATCGACGAGGACTTAAGATGTGATGCAAACATCATTGTCGAGACGGCAACCGCTCGGGATCCGCATCACTTCGCAGTCTTGATCGGATACGGAGCCACCGCGATCTACCCATATCTGAGCTATGCCCTCGTACGCAACATTGTCGGTAAGGATGTACCCGACAGCCATTCCCTGTCGGCTATACGCTCGTACCGTCAGGGAATCAAGAAGGGGCTGTTCAAGATCATGTCAAAAATGGGAATCTCGACGGTGGCCAGCTATCGCGGTGCGCAACTGTTCGAAGCAGTGGGGCTCCACGATGAAGTGGTGAATCTGTGTTTCAAGGGGACAGTTTCACGGATTCAAGGTGCGATTTTTGAGGATATTGAAAACGATCTGATTGAACAGTCGGATGCGGCATGGGATCCACGAACGCCCGTCAGTCACGGAGGGCTGCTCAAGTATTCGACTGACAGCGAGTACCACGCCTTCAATCCGGATGTCGTTCACGCAATGCACGCGGCAGTGGAAAGCGGCGATACAAGTGACTATAGAAAGTTCGCATCTCTGGTCAATGATCGAAATCCTATGGTACTGCGCGACCTGCTGCGTATCAAGACCGAAGGAAATGCACCAATCGATCTGGCGGACGTCGAGCCGGCGGAGTCGATACTGAAACGGTTTGACAGCGCGGCGATGTCACTCGGTGCGCTTTCGCCGGAAGCCCACGAAGTGCTCGCCGAAGCCATGAATGAGATCGGCGGTCGCTCCAACTCCGGTGAAGGTGGCGAGGATCCCAGGCGTTACGGCACCTCCCGGACTTCAAAGATCAAACAGGTCGCTTCAGGCCGTTTCGGAGTCACACCCCACTACCTCACCAATGCTGAGGTGCTCCAGATCAAGATCGCTCAGGGTGCGAAGCCAGGCGAAGGTGGACAGTTACCCGGACATAAGGTCAGTGAAATGATCGCCTCGTTGCGATACTCGTCACCCGGTGTGTCACTGATTTCACCGCCGCCACATCATGACATCTATTCGATCGAGGATCTGGCGCAGCTGATTTTTGATCTCAAACAGGTCAATCCCGAAGCTTTAGTTTCGGTGAAGCTGGTCTCTGAAGCTGGTGTGGGTACAATTGCGGCGGGCGTAACAAAGGCATACGCCGACCTGATTACGATTGCCGGATATGACGGTGGAACCGGTGCGAGCCCGATCACATCAGTCAAATATGCCGGCAGCCCCTGGGAACTGGGATTGGTGGAAACCCAGCAGACACTGAGAATGAACGGACTGCGTCACCGTGTTCGACTGCAGGTTGACGGCGGATTGAAGACCGGCCTTGACGTTGTCAAGGCTGCAATTCTGGGCGCTGATTCGTTCGGGTTCGGAACCGCTCCCATGATCGCGATCGGATGTAAGTATCTGCGGGTGTGCCATTTGAACAATTGTGCAACCGGTGTCGCCACACAGAATTCAAGTCTGCGAGAACGACATTTCAAGGGGACCAAGGACAAGGTGGTGCGTTATTTCAGATTCGTTGCTGAAGAGGTTCGTGAGGTTCTGGCTTCAATTGGTGTCAGGAGCCTTGATGAAGTGATCGGCCGGCCAGAATATCTGGAAATGATTGAGCCGAAATCCAACAAACAGAAGCGACTTGATCTCAGCGCGCTGCTGTCGCTGGCCGATGTGGCGGACGATGTACCGAGACGATGCACGAGTGTGCGCAACGAACCTTGGGATAAGGGCCCGCTCGCCGAACAAATGGTGACAGATGCCCTACCATGCATCAAGCGAGGAAAAGGCGGTGAGTTCGACTATAGAATCACGAACATCAATCGTTCGATCGGTGCACGATTGTCCGGCGAGATCGCCAAGTCGTCGACACCCCTATCGTCACCGATCAAGATGAACTTCAAAGGTATTGCGGGTCAGAGCTTCGGTGCCTGGAACGCAGCCGGTCTGGAATTGTATCTGGAAGGGGATGCAAATGACTATGTCGGCAAGGGAATGGCGGGCGGAAAAATTGTGATCAGACCCCCGCACAACAGTCCGCTCGAATCACAGCTCACACCGATCGTCGGCAATACCTGTCTGTACGGTGCGACCGGCGGTCGGTTTTTTGCTGCCGGGACCGCGGGAGAGAGATTTGCGGTGAGAAATTCGGGTGTCATTGCCGTACTGGAAGGGTGCGGTGATCATGGATGCGAATACATGACCGGCGGCGCGGTGCTGTCTCTCGGCAGAACCGGAGTGAACTTCGGCGCCGGCATGACAGGGGGAATTGCGTTCGTGCTGGATCTGGAAAGAATTTTTGTCGACTGCTATAACCATGAGTTGATCGACATCCATCGGCTGACCCATGAAGACATGGAACCACACCTGAGTTTTCTTCATGAAATGATCGGGGAATACGTTGAAGAGACCGGCAGCCGATGGGGCAAGAGAGTTCGAGATGATTTCCTGGAACTGGTCGGTCGGTTCTGGCTGATCAAGCCGAAAGCGGCGGACATCAAGGACTTGATGGAGACGCTCAGGGAAGCTGCATAGGCAAGCCCTTGGTTGTGGAATCGACATGAAAGATCATTTTCAGTTCCTGGATCTGCCAAGACAGAGTCCACCGAAGGATCCCGCGCAATATCGCATCCACCACTGGAACGAGATTTACCAGCAATACGATCCAGCTGTCGTATCGGGCCAGTCGGCCCGATGCATATCCTGCGGAAATCCCTACTGCCAATGGAAATGCCCTGTCCACAATTACATTCCGGAATGGCTGGGCCTGATCGCTGAAGACAGATTGTTCGAGGCTGCAGAACTATCACACCAGACCAATTCCTTACCGGAAATCTGCGGTCGAATCTGCCCTCAGGATCGCCTGTGTGAAGGTGCCTGTACGATGAATGACGGATTCGGTGCAATTACCATCGGCGCGGTCGAAAAATACATCACAGACGAGGCGTTCAACCAAGGCTGGAGACCCGATATATCCAGCGTCGAACCCAATGGCAAGACTGTCGCCATCGTGGGCAGCGGCCCCGCCGGACTCGGCTGTGCCGACGTGCTGGTACGAAACGGATTCAGTGCCACAGTCTTTGATCGCTATCCGGAAATTGGCGGTCTGCTGACGTTTGGAATTCCCCCTTTCAAACTGGAAAAAAGAATCGTGCTCAAACGACGCGAGGTCATGGAAGAAATGGGAGTGAAGTTCGTACTGAATACCGAAGTTGGAACAGACATTGACTTTCAGGCGCTTCTGGACGAGTACGACGCAGTCTTTCTGGGCATGGGAACCTATACCTATATGAAAGGCGGTTTTCCGGGAGAGAACCTGAACGGTGTTCATGAGGCACTGCCCTACCTGATCGGCAACAACTATGAAGTTGAGAACTGGGACCCGGGTTCATGGCTGCCAATCAATCTGAATGATCAGGATGTCGTTGTACTTGGTGGCGGTGACACGGCCATGGACTGCGTCCGAACCGCAGTTCGACAGGGGGCCGGAAAAGTGACTTGCGTGTACCGGCGCGACGAGGAGAACATGCCGGGGTCTCGACGGGAAGTCTGGCACGCAAAGGAGGAAGGTGTGCAATTTCTGTGGAACCGGCAGCCATTGGAGATTATCGGTAATGGTCAAGTTGAGCAGGTCAAGGTGATTGAAACCGGACTTGGCGAGCCGGATGAGCGAGGACGCCGCCAACCCGAACCGATTCCCGGTAGTGAACAACTGATAGAATGTGACAGTGTCATAATCGCTTTCGGGTTTCGCCCCAGTCCCAGTGATTGGATGGCCGAACATAACATCCAGACCGATCCTTTTTTGCGCGTTCAAGCCAGCCATGACAGTGAGTATCCTTTTCAAACCTCCAATCCGAAAGTGTTCTCCGGCGGCGACATGGTAAGGGGTGCGGACCTGGTTGTCACCGCGGTGTTCGAGGGGCGAGAGGCCGCACGCGGAATCATGAGTTACATCAACACAAATTGACTCTCAATCGACATACCTGATGGCCGAAATTCCAACTCGTGACCGCCTGATCGCCGCTCTCGACGTCCCTACAGACAGTCAGGCAATGGATCTGGTTGACAGGGTCGGGGACCACGTTAATTTCTTCAAGGTTGGCCTGGAACTGTTCTCAAGCGGTACCGGCATAAGATTGATTGAGGCAATCGTCAAGCGCGGACACAAGGTATTTGCAGATTTCAAGTTTTTTGATGTACCTGCAACAGTCAGTCGATCTGTTCGGAATCTCAATGGACTGGGCATCACTTTTCTGACAGTGCACGGTGACAGGCAGATCATCGAGGCTGCTGTTAAGGCAACCGACGAGATATCAATATTGGCTGTCACTGTTCTGACGAGTATGGATGAAGACAGTCTGACAGGCATGGGTATCAGTATGAACCTTGTGGAACTCGTCAAGATGCGGGCGCAAAATGCGCAAAGTCTGGGTTGCGCCGGCGTGATCGCTTCCGCCCGGGAAGCGACACTCATCCGACAACAAACGGGAACTGAGTTTCAGATTGTCACACCGGGAATTCGTAGTGTCGGCACCTCCGCCAATGATCAGAAACGCGTTATGACTGTCAAGCGCGCAATTGAGTCCGGTTCCGATTACCTGGTCATCGGACGACCGATTCGCGACGCCATTGATCCCAGCCAGGCAGCTGCGAGATTCCAGATTGAAATCGCAGATGCGTTGACTGGCAACTGACCGCTTCGACCAATGACATTGCTGAAGAACGACCGGTTTTTGCGTGCCCTGCGAAAAGAGGCCATTGACCGAACACCCGTGTGGATCATGCGTCAGGCCGGCCGATATCTGCCTGAATACCGGGAAACCCGAAGGCAAGCCGGTGATTTTCTCACACTGTGCCGAACGCCGGAACTGGCTTGCGAAGTTACCCTGCAACCCCTGAGAAGATATGATTTGGATGCCGCAATTATCTTCTCCGACATCCTTGTGATCCCGGATGCGATGGGACTCGGACTCAGAATGGAGGAATCTGTAGGCCCTGTATTCGAGAATCCGATCACTTCGGGCACAGACATTCGAAATCTCGTACGACCTGACCCGGAAGACGACCTGGGTTACGTAATGGACGCTGTTCGCACAACCGTGAACAGTCTCGACGGTTCGGTTCCGCTGATTGGATTCTCCGGAAGTCCCTGGACGCTTGCGGTCTACATGATTGAAGGTCGATCCAAGACCGACTTCGGGAAGATTCTGACTTTTGCAAAAACGGAAACCGGGAATTTGCATCAATTACTCGATATCCTCGCCCTGTCCGCAACCGATTATCTTGCGGCCAAAGCCAATGCCGGAGCCTCGGCACTCATGATCTTCGATACCTGGGGCGGATTGCTTGACACCCCCGAATATCTGGATCTGTCGTTGCGTTACATGCGACGGATCGTTGAGGAACTGTCTATACAGGCACCCGGAACTCCCACGATACTATTTACGAAAGGCGGAGGAAAGTGGTTGGAGAACATCGCGGACACCGGGTGCAGTGCGATTGGCGTAGATTGGACTGTCGATATCGGTGACGCCCGTCACAGAGTCGGTGACCGAGTCGCACTTCAGGGTAATCTGGACCCGGATTCACTGCGACTCAGCGATGACGAGATCGAACAGCAGGTGGCCGAAATCCTTGAATCATTCGGTCAAGGCAGCGGACACATATTCAATCTCGGACACGGGATCAAACCCGATATCGATCCGCAAAAGGTGTCGGTTTTGGTCAAAGCAGTGGCAGGCTTCAGTAAAAAGTTTCACTGAGGTTTAACGCCGGTGTGATGTCAACAAACTAATGCTGTACGAAATTTATCTCATCCAAGCAATTACTACAATCGTGAGATGAACAACGTTATCGCTGGTACGATCGACAGTCGTTTTGTATACAAGAATTTGAATTCGGATAGTTCCAAATTACTTTGTTCTTTGAGGCTACTCGTTAATATGCGATAGCTCTGGATAACTTGTCATCATGACATTATTTGCTACCAAGAGGGGAGTGTATGGTCGATATTAAGCAAATTACTGGTACGGCGCGTACTGTGAGTGAGCTCCTTATGAACAATCGCTATAGCTTGCGATTTTTCCAGCGGGAATACAGCTGGGGGGCATCACAAGTCGGCGAGTTGATCGATGACTTGACGAACCGGTTCCAGGACGAGTTTGATTCGAATCACAGGCGAGAGGACACTGCTTCATACCGCCCATATTTTTTGGGTCCGATTGTAACTGAACACCAAGATGGAGTTCGCTACCTTGCTGACGGCCAGCAACGAATTACAACTCTCAGTCTCTTACTCATTCACCTTAAGCGATGCCTCACCGAGAAATTTCCAGAAGACGCAAACGCACTTCAAGGGCTTATTTACTCATATATCTTTGATAAATACAAGTTCAACATCGATGTTAGCGAACGAACAGAGTGCATGAACGCGATTGTTAGTGGCGAAGAATTTGACGCTCATTCCACTGGAGATTCGTCAGTTCGCAATTTGTGGAACCGATACAAGACGATCGAAGAGCGATTTCCTGATCTAGAAGATGAAAAACTGCCCTTCTTCGTTGATTGGTTGAAATTTCGGGTTATTTTCGTGGAGATTGTAGCACCAGACCAAGACATGGCACTTGAAATTTTTGAAACCATGAATGATCGGGGATTACGATTGAACAACACTGATATGCTCAAGGGATACCTACTCGCTAATGTAGGAAAAGATGAAACACTGATCCGGGATTTAGACGGTCGCTGGAAACGTCGCGTCACAGAGTTGTCAGACATTAAAGAGAATGCCGGTGCTGATTTCATCAAAGCTTGGTTACGAGGGAAATACGCCACGACGAAACGCGAGAACAGACCTAGAGCCTCACCAGGAGACTTCGACATTATTTACACGGCCTTCCACAAATGGGTCCGAGACAACGCAAAACAGATCGGTATTTTCAAGGAAGCCGACTTTCAGAATTTCGTAGAAAATGAGTTCTTGAAACTTAGTTCCCGTTACTTGGAACTTCTCCAAGCTTCCAAAGTGTTTAAGTCTGAGCTAGCATCGGTATATTACATAGCTTATCCATATTGGGCATTCACGCTGCAGTTGCTGGTGATTTTAGCCGCCATCAAAATTGACGATGATGATACGATCTTCATTGATAAGGCGAATTTAGTGGCGGGTGCGCTAGACATATTTGTTGTGCGAAGGATGGTGAACAACCGAAACTTTGGATACGACACCGTCATAGACAGAATTTTCAACCTGACTAAGCAAATACGGAATCGATCAACCGACGAAATACGAGGTATACTCGCCGATTGGTTGAGGAAAGAACACGAGAAACTGGACGGAATTTATACTTTCCAACTTACGAAGCGTAATCGCAAACACGTCTTCTATCTGCTGGCGCGAATTACCTCATGGCTCGACGAAGAATTGAATAGAGGCATGACGTTTCATGACTATATCGATCAATCTAGAAAAGATCCGTTTCAGGTCGAACACATTTGGGCTAACAGGTATGAGCGACACATTGATGAGTTCGATCACAAATCAGAATTCGATATTCACCGCAATAAATTCGGAGACCTGTTGCTACTTCCCAGAAGCTTTAACGCTGCCTACGGGGATATGCCTTATTGCGAGAAGGTGGAACACTATTTTGCACAGAATCCTCTCGCTAGCTCACTGCATCCGAGAGCATATGAGAAAAATTCGAATTTTCGTAGATTGATTGAAAACCAAAATCTCAAATTCGTTGCTTATCCTGAGACTTTCACTAAAGCAGACATCAGTGCCCGACAAGAGTTATACAAAAGTTTAGCGGACATAGTATGGGATCCAAATCGGGTGCTCGGACTGACAAACTAATCAATACGACTGGTGGGTGGTGTACCACGCCTTCAAGCCGTCTAAGGCGAAGGTGTTGCTTGATCGTATTGAATTTGTGTACATTCCCGAGCATAGAAGTTACTGAGTGCTCCGAATATCGAAATCAGTGTCACGGCATGCCAGTGTCTGAATCGCAATATTATTCAACTAACTTCACATGTCGGAAAGTGGCGGTATCGTAAGTACGAAGGTATGCCTTGTAAGCGGGAGTCGACCGGAATTTCTCAATCGACAATCCTCGGGGGACTCTGATTCGCCAATATATGCTGCCGAGCCAAGCACTATATGCTTATACCAGCCAATAGTTCTTATCCAATGCTGGAATGCCCTGACAACTCACCCTGCCTTCTTCAAACAATTTGATTACAGTCGCAAAAAGCGATCTTGCTGCCGGTGCATGCAATGATCGATCAGTGTCCCGATAAACCACCGGCACCATTTCCATAACATTCGACATTCCGTTGTGAAAACACTCCAGAATCTGTAATTCACGCTGTCGTCGGTGCTCAATGCACGCACGAACAAATTCATCAGGCTGTCTGATCGGTGGTCCATGGGTCGGATAGTAGATCCGGTCGTCACAATCCAATAACATTTTGAGACTTGCCAGATAGTCCGACATCGAACCGTCAGGAGGTATGATTACAGTTGTTGACCAGCCCATAACATGATCGCCGGAAAAGAGTGCCTTTTCCTCCATAAGTCGATAGCACATATGATTGGACATATGGCCTGGAGTATGAACACATTGCACAGTCCACCCTTCACCGCGCAGCAAATCGCCATGTTTTACCGCGATATCAGGACGAAACGTATGATCGACATCCTCTTCCAATCGATCCGATCCGTCATTTTCGTCTTCCGTAAATATAGCCCTGAACCCGTAAATCGGCGCACCACAGATCGACTGCAACGGACGTGCCGCGGGGGAGTGGTCACTATGTGTATGAGTAACGAGGACATGCGTGACCGTCTCGTCGGCCAGACTTTCGGCAATTGCGCAAATGTGACTTTCCAGTCGTGGCCCGGGGTCTAGGACGGCGACCTTCCCGCGTCCGACGATGTACGTCCCGGTTCCGAGATAGGTGAATTTACTTGGATTTTTTGCGACAATCCGCCTGATCAGAGGAGAAACATCATGAATCTCCCCATACTCGAACTCGTCGTCAAGTTGAAATGGAATCTGAGTTTTCAACTTTGGAATTTGCAACCAAATCTACAGCGCAGACGGTAAAGCCGACTCGAACTTATGATCCAATCAAGTCGCACAACCTGAACTTTACAAGAATCAAACGATGCTGGTTGTGTCTTATACCTCAACAGGAAGTTGCGATTTTGCGAACTCGACTTTCCCCTCATTCAAACTCACTGCAATCTCGTCGCCGGTGGCAAATTTCCCCGATAGGATTTCCTTGGCGAGCCGATTTTCCAATCTGTTTTGGATCGCTCTTTTGAGAGGTCGCGCACCGTAAACCGGATCGAAACCGGTCGTCGCAAGAAAATCGACTGCTTCTTCGTTCAAATTCAGATGTATGTCCTGATCGGCAAGCCGGTCCTGAAGCAATTTGATCTGAATTCTCGCGATGTCATTGATATGATCGCGCGAAAGTGAATGAAACAGGATCATGTCATCGATGCGATTGATAAATTCGGGGCGAAAATTCCGTACAACCTTGTTCATGACAGCCCGCTTAATTTTCCTGTACGGCATCTCGCCGGTCATTTCCTGAATCAGATCCGAACCAAGGTTGGAAGTCATTACAACAACCGTATTACGAAAATCAACCGTGCGTCCATGTCCATCCGTCAGTCGTCCATCATCCAGTACCTGTAATAGGATGTTGAACACATCAGAATGGGCTTTTTCGATTTCGTCAAGAAGAATGACACAATATGGGCGTCTCCTGACGATTTCGGTGAGATGCCCGCCCTCTTCATATCCCACGTAACCCGGTGGTGCACCGATCAACCTCGCGACCGAGTGCTTCTCCATGAACTCGGACATGTCGATTCGAATCAACGCGTCTTCCGTATCGAACAGGAATTGCGCGAGTGCCTTGCACAGTTCAGTCTTTCCGACACCTGTCGGTCCCAGAAACAGGAATGTACCATACGGTCGATTCGGGTCCGACAAGCCGGTTCGCGATCGCCTGATCGCATCGGAAACACTGCCCACTGCGACTTGCTGACCGATGACGCGCTTGCCGATTTCCTGTTCCATTCGCAACAATTTTGACCGTTCCCCCTCAAGCATTCTGCTGACAGGAATTCCAGTGGCACTCGAAACCACTTCTGCGATTTCCTCTTCAGTCACACTGCTTCGAAGCAGCTCGAACTCCCGATCGTCTTCTGAGCGACTGCTCTCCAGCTGTCGTTCCAATTCCGGGATGGTCTGATACGTGAGTTTGGCCAAACGATCCAAATCCCCCGCTCGCTGTGCATTGCCTGCCTCGATTCTCGCGGCGTCAAGCTGCTCCATGATGTGCTGTGAACTCATAACCGCCGACTTCTCACCAAACCACAGCTGTTCGAGTTCGGAATACTCGTTCGAAAGTCGGCTGAGATCACTTTCCAACTTATCAAGCCTTGTCCTGGAAGCTTGATCGGTTTCGTTCTTGAGTGCTTCCCGTTCAATTTTCAGCTGAATGATTTTTCGATCAAGACGGTCCAACGCATCCGGTTTGGAGTCGATCTCAATTCGTATTCGACTGGCGGCCTCGTCAACCAGATCAATCGCTTTGTCCGGCAGATTGCGATCGGTAATATAGCGATGGGAAAGTCGAGCAGCAGCGACAATGGCCGGATCCGTGATGTCCACACCGTGGTGAACCTCATACTTCTCCTTGATGCCGCGAAGTATCGCGATCGTACTTTCCAGACTGGGTTCCTGAACAATAATCTTCTGAAAGCGGCGTTCGAGTGCCGCGTCCTTCTCGACATGCTTGCGATATTCGTCAAGCGTTGTCGCACCGACGCAATGCAACTCGCCGCGAGCCAACGCAGGCTTCAGCATGTTTCCTGCGTCCATGGACCCTTCCGCCTTGCCGGCACCAACCATCATATGAAGTTCATCGATAAAAAGGATGATCTCTCCCTCCTGGCGGGTAAGTTCGTTGAGCAGGGCCTTGAGTCGCTCCTCAAACTCACCGCGAAACTTGGTTCCGGCAATCAATGAACCCAGATCAAGTGATAGCAGGCGCTTGCCTTTTAAGATTTCCGGAACTTCATCATCCGAAATCCGCTGGGCCAACCCTTCAACGATTGCTGTCTTGCCAACACCGGGTTCGCCAATCAGCACCGGGTTGTTTTTAGTCCGCCTCTGCAGCACCTGAATGGTACGACGAATCTCGTCATCCCGCCCGATAACCGGATCCAGCTTCCCGAGTCGTGCTCGCTCGGTTACATCGATCATATATTTTTCAAGCGCTCTAAACTGATCTTCACTGTTCGCGTCGCTGACAGTCTGTCCTCCGCGCATCTGATCAATTTTTGCTTCCAGTATCTTGCCGTCAGCACCTGCATCCCGCAATATCTTCCCGACTTTGTGTTTGCTGTCGACAGCGGCAAGCGCAACCAACTCACTGGATATGAACTGATCGCCTCGTTTCTGGGATAATGCGTCAGCTCGATTCAGAAGCTTCGCCAGTTCCTGCGACAAGTGCACTGTACCATCGTTTCCACTCACCCTCGCAAGCCCATCAAGATAGTTGCCGAGTTCAGTACGAAGCTGTGGAATTTTTACGTTGCTCTGTGCAAGTAAATGGTGAACTGTACCACCTTTCTGATCCAGTAAGGCCACCATCAGGTGCGCTGGATCAATAAACTGATGATCCCGTCCAATCGCCAGGCTCTGGCCATCAGCCAGTGCATGCTGTAGTTTCGTGGTGAATTTTTCTGGATTCATTTCGTTTGCCCGATAACAAATTCGGAATTCTGATTACGATTTTGAAAATAGGGACGAAACAGAAATTTTCAATGTCCGGCCAGTTTTCGAAGCGGGCAAGGCATTAATTGATTCCGCCCGGACTCCGCCTGCGACAATCGCAGGCACATGATCTCCGAGGAACGATTCCTGTTTGTTTTGAGAATTCAGCGTACTTCGTTTTGCTCGAACACTTCGGGGAGCTTGGTCAGGGCGGTCTTGCCAAGCGGCGTTCTCGGCAGATCGTCGATCACCGCGCATCGCGTTATGTGATTATGTGCCGACGCTTTGGCGTTGAATTCCTTCAGAATCTCTTTTGCCCGGGCTGCACTTGCCTCAGGATCGTCCATGGCAAATACAACACAGGGGCGATGATCGAATTCGACGATACCGGCCTCCTTGACTTCCGGATAACGCTCAAGCAATGATTCGAGTTCTTCTGGATATACATTCTTGCCGCCTTCGGTGACAATAGTTCTCTTGATTCGACCTGTCAGGCTCAGATTTCCAGAACTGTCAAGTCGTCCCAGATCACCGGTCCGAAACCAGCCATCCTTCATCACTTCCTGCGTTACCGACTCATCCGAATACCCCAGCATGACATTGTCCCCTTTGACCAGCACTTCACCGCTTCCCAGTTCATCAGGCTCATCGATCTTGACGGTTACTCCTTCAATCGCATAACCCACACTGTCGAGATTGTCTGGAAACGCTTCCTGAACACAGACAACCGGAGATGTCTCTGTCAAACCATATCCCTGCCTGAGACTGATTCCCAGATCACGAAAGAACTGGGCGACAGTCGGATCGAGCCGAGCGCCGCCGCTAACCCAGTAGCGTAGATTTGGGCTCAACTTCTTGCGCAATGGCGCATTCAAACGGCTTCGCAAACCAAGCGGTAGGGCGGCAAGTAGCGAGACATAACCCCGAATCAGGAAACTGCCGCTTTGAAATTTCTTCTCCATTCCCTGCTTGATATTTCGATAAAGCCGTGGAACTGCCAGAACAACCGAAACATTTTCTTCCAGCATGGCCGCCAAAACTTCCTGCGCGGTCAACACTTTGGGTAATGCAATTGATGCCCCGCAGTAGAGTGGCAACAGCATTCCACCTACCATTTCAAATGTGTGTGAAAGTGGCAGGAGACTGAGAAATCTGTCGTTGTGATCAATCTTTACAACTTTCGAACAGGCAATCACGTTTGAAGACAAATTGTGATGAGAAAGCCGGACAATCTTGGGCACACCTGTACTTCCCGAAGTGTAGATCCGAACCGCTTCTTCCGAACCAAGGTCATTTTCAGGAACCTTCTCCTCCTCAGCCGTGAGTTCGTTTCCAATTTCAATTGCAATTCTAGGCGTATCAACACCCGCGATCTTTGAATCCGCTTCATGTGCCATGATCAATTTAGGATTCAATGCGGCAATCTGGGTTTGGATATCATCCTCGCTGTAGCCGATGTGAACAGGGGCGAGAACTGCACCCACCCTCCAGGCTGCGAACGCGGCAATTCCCCATTCGATACCGTTCGGTCCGATTACGGAGACAACATCGCCTTTCGACACGCCATGCTCGCGCAGACGACCCGCCATATGAAGTGCGGATTCGCGCACGGTTCCGTATGAATATGAAACGGATTCTGCATCTCGCTGTCTACGAATCCAGGCTGTTCTTGATGCGTGTGATTTAAGGCGTGGACTGAAAATACTCCAAATATCGTAAGACATGATCTTTCTACTCCCGGCATGCGCCTGAAACAAACGTTACCAGTAAAATTTTAATCGCGGTGTAATATAAATTTTCCTTTATGCTTTCAATTACAACCCTCAGAACTTATATTGTTGCACAAATATAGGCACTAATAAAATATTTTCTGGCGATAATGGATTATTGTTCAACTGATCCGATTGAACATGTGTGAAACGAAATTTATTGAACTTCCCCATGACATTTCGGATGTCGTTCGTATTGCGGTGCGCGAAGACGTTGGCGACGGTGATGCAACGAGTTGTTTGGTTGATGAACGCACGCACATCGAAGCGTTTGTCAAGGTGCGTGAACCGGCCATTCTTTGCGGTTCTGCCTGGTTCAATGAAGTGTTCCATCAGACCGATTCGTCCATTCGCATCGACTGGCTCTTCAAAGACGGTAACGAAATCAGCATCGATCAGACAGTGTGCCGACTCAATGGAAATGCACGGTCACTGCTCACAGGCGAACGAACTGCCCTGAATTTTCTGCAGACACTCTCGGGGACCGCAACTGTGACGGACCAGTTTGTAAAAGCAATTGCAGGCTGCAAGACACGGATTCTCGATACACGCAAGACCGTTCCGGGATTGCGCAACGCCCAAAAATACGCCGTTCGGGTCGGTGGTGGTACCAATCACCGCTTTGGGCTGTATGACGGAATCCTGATCAAGGAGAATCACCAGTATGTGGCACAGTCACTCGACTCGATACTGCGGAATCTAAAAGACGGTCAGATACACCCTTCATTGATCGAAGTGGAAATCGAACGACTCGATCAACTTGAAAGTGCGCTACAGTCCGGAGCGAACCGAATCATGCTGGACAACTTCAGCATCGATGAAATGGCGCAAGCGGTAAAGATCAATGCTCACAGGGTTGAACTCGAAGCGTCGGGCAACATCGATCTTGAAAACATCCGGGAAGTCGCGCAAACGGGGGTCGACTACATATCTCTCGGTACAATTACCAAAAATGTACGCGCCATCGACTTTACCATGTTGTTTGAAGTTTCGGGTGGGGATGTCTGACGGTCAAGGCGAATCTATTCACTCTTGGTCAGCGCTTTCAATTCCTCGATCAGAATCTCTTTGGTCACAGCCGCGATCTTGCGATATACAATCTTTCCCTCGGGTGAGACGATGAATGTTGTCGGCATGCCTTTGAGCGGTTCAAATGGGATCAGGGGCTGTTCTCCGATCCGCAGAACCAGATAGTCCATTTTGAGAGCTTTGACAAATTTCAATAAGCTCTCAGTATCGATTTCCTCGAAATCAATCCCGATCACAACCGGTGTGACAGGATCTGTCAGGCGTGACACTTCAATCAATTCCGGAATTTCCTCTATGCATGGAGCACACCAGGTCGCCCAGAAGTTGACGATCACCCACTGTCCTCGATAGTCCGAAAGGCTGTGGGATTTTCCATGAATGTCGGGCAAGGTGAAGTCAACGATCTCTTGCGAAGCGGTCACAGTCGAAGCAAGCAGCACTGCAGCCGCCAAAACGGTACCGGTCCGGACAATCATACGGTTCAATTTAGTCATGTTGCTACACATCTCCAACCATCGTTATCTGAATCTTGTTGAATTCCATTCTTGACGATTCTCAGGAATTCAATTCGAGGAATCTCCTCCGCCCCCATACTATTTAGAAGTGGTGTCGATACCTGACAGTCAATAATCACATAGTTCCACTCGCGCAATTTTCCTACAAGGTGGAACAAGGCAACCTTAGACGCGTCAGTTCGGTTGAAAAACATGCTCTCACCGAAAAACACCCTTCCCAGGCTGACACCATATAACCCACCGACAAGCTGGCCGCCGCACCAGGTTTCCACCGAATGCGCGAAGCCGAGCCTATTGAGTTCACAGTAAGCGTTTAGCATTCCTTTGGTAATCCAGGTATCAACACTTTCCTCCCTCGGTCGCCGAGCTGTCGCACAGTTTTGAATGACGGCTTCAAAATCCTTGTCGATTGTGATCGAATAGCCTCGGTTCCGGATACTCTTATGCAGACTTCGAGACACTTTCAACTGATCTGGAAATAGTACCGTGCGAGGGTCGGGACTCCACCAGAAAATCAATTCATCGTGGCTGAACCAAGGAAATATCCCTTGCTTGTAGGCCATCAGCAGTCTTTCGACAGAGAGATCGCCACCCACCGCGACCGGGTATATCTGATCCCCCGGTGTATCCAGCTCGGGGAATCCTGGATCCAGTGAATTGGGGGATAAAAACGTGATCAATTCCCGGCCTTCGTATCCCTGGCATAAGGAGAGAAGTCAAAAAGATATTCCTGACGAACATCCACGCTGTGCGATTCCTCAATAGTGTAGTGGCGTATTGCCTCTGAAAACTGCACATTGTTGAACATGTGCGCGGAATAGCACACTTGCGGCAAAAATCCTCGACTCAGCTTGTGTGTACCCTGAACACCGGCGTGGCACTGGCTGATTCCATTCTCAATACAGTATTCGATGGCGGAGTAATAGCAAATCTCGAAATGTAGATTGGGCACGAGTTCCAATGCGCCCCAGTAGCGTCCGTATAGTTTTCCACCACCTTGGTAGAACAGCCCACTCGCCACGGGTCGATTGTCTTGCTCAGCCATGATGAGTAGCAGATTTTCCGGCATGGACTCTCTGATCATCTGAAAGAACTGGTGGTTCAGATATCGAAATGAATCATATTTGCGGGTGGTGGTGTAATAACAAAGGTGAAATGAACGCCAATGATAGTCCTGCATGTCAGTGCCCGGAATCACCTTGATCTGTATGCCCTTATCACTGATTGACTTTCTCTCGTGTCTGATTTTCTTCCGCTTTCTGCTCGACAGGGTTGACAGAAATTCGTCCATAGAGCGATAACCGTTGTTCGTCCAGACAAAGCTGATGTTGCTGCGCCGTGGTATCAGATCCTTGCTGCTGAAATAATCGAGTTCATCCGGTTTCAGAAACAGCAGATGCAGCGAAGACAGATTTGAATGGCTGGCTTCATTCAGACAGGATTCCGTCAGTTGATTCCGCACTTCATCGATTGGGGCATCGGGCGCCGTGAGCAGTTTCGGAGCAGGCAGACCGGTAAACGGTGATACCGACACCAGCTTCGGATAGTACTGCAGACCATGACGGAAATAAGCGTTTTCCCACTGCCAATCGAATATAAACTCGCCCCATGAGTGATATTTCTGATACAGCGGCAGCGCACCCGCCAGGGGTGAATCCAGACCGTCTGAATTTCGTAATACAATATGCATCGGTCGCCACCCAGTTTCCTCTGATACGCATCCAGACTGTTCCATTGCGTTGAGGAACTCGTGGCGAAGAAATGGACTATCCGACGGCACACACCGATTCCATTCATGCGCACTGACTTGATTGATTGACTGGATGATCTCCTGCTTGAACAATTCCTTTCCGTTGCCACTGCAAGTTGTTGACTGACGCACCATTTCTCATCTTTTTCACGATTGGACTAGGACAAAAGTATATCTGATGGCTTCAGAATTTGGCGTAGCGTTGGCCCAGTTGAATCTGATCGTCGGCGATCTTGAGGGTAATCGGAATCGGATCATTACCGCTGCCATCGACGCGCGCGACAGACTGAACTGCCGGTATGTCGTATTCCCGGAACTGACTGTTTGTGGCTACCCGCCAGAAGACCTGCTTCACCGCAAAAAATTCATCGATGATTGTGAATCGGTAGTGCGAACACTGACCGATGCCGTTCCCGGAATTGCTTTATGCGTCGGGCATCCCCACCGCGAGTCGGGCAGACTGTTCAACGCCGCGACCATCATCGACGGAGGCAGGCGGCTTTCCACCTACCACAAACAAAAGCTCCCGAACTATGGAGTTTTCGATGAGAATCGATATTTCAGTGCGGGTGTTGCGTCTGTCGTACAGGAGATCGACGGAGTACGGATTGGTCTGACGATCTGTGAGGATGTCTGGGAAGATGGTCCGGTGGAGCAATCTGTCGCCAACGGTGCGCAGGTGATTTTCACACTGAACGGGTCTCCGTTTGACACCGCCAAAATCGCCTACCGAGAGAATGAAATAGTCTCCGCCCGTGCCCGGAACAACAATGTCAGTATCGTCTATGTGAATCTCGTCGGCGGTCAGGATGAATTGGTTTTTGACGGCGGGTCCCTGGTCTGCGATGCGGCCGGTTCTATTGTCACCAGGGCTGCGCATTTCAAGGAGACGGTAGTACGTTCAACTTTTACCGGAGATAACCGGATAACACCGGTTCCAGATTCGGTTGCACCTGTTCCGGAACATGTTCAAGGTGTATACAGTGCAATAAGACTCGGTGTCGCGGACTACATCGGCAAAAACGGATTCAAAGGTGCTGTGCTGGGACTGTCGGGTGGGATCGATTCGGCTCTCACACTATGTCTTGTCGCCGACGCGATCGGACCGGAAAATGTTGAGGCTATCCTGATGCCCTCGCGATACACCGGAAAGATCAGCATAGATGCGGCGGTCGAACAAGCGGAAAAACTCGGGGTATCCTACTCAATCATATCAATCGAACCAATTTTTGAGGCTTTCTTGGATCAACTTTCCCCCCAATTCGATGAATTTGATCCGGAT
This sequence comes from Arenicellales bacterium, assembly GCA_963662635.2. Taxonomy (GTDB): domain Bacteria; phylum Pseudomonadota; class Gammaproteobacteria; order Arenicellales; family JAJDZL01; genus JAJDZL01. The sequence goes on along the minus strand of CAXXFC010000006.1, from coordinate 2,253,151 downwards.
GTCACAGAAGAGAACATACAGGCACGTTGCCGCGGCACGCTTCTGATGGCGATATCAAACAAGAAGAAAAAAATTCTGATCACCACCGGTAACAAAAGTGAAGTGGCTGTGGGCTACGCCACCCTCTATGGGGACATGGCCGGCGGATTCGCTCCTATCAAGGATGTACCGAAAATGCTGGTGTATGATCTGGCTCGTTATCGCAACGAACACATCGGTCATGTCATCCCCGAAATCGTGTTTCAACGCGCCCCCACGGCCGAGCTGGCGGAAGATCAGCACGATACCGATTCATTACCGGATTACAAGTTGCTTGACACCATTCTGGAACAGTATATTGAAGAGGAACAAGATCCCGAGCAAATCGCCCAAGCAGGTTTTGATACCAAATTGGTCCATCGAATTGCTGGGATGGTGAAACGGAATGAATACAAACGCAGACAGGCACCACCCGGTGTTCGAATTACGATAAGGGCATTCGGGCGAGACCGGCGCTATCCGATCACCAATCGCTATTAGCGAAAGACGCCGAACAGCAGGGGTTTGGTGCTGCGTTCGAGTATCTCTTCGTCCAAGACGATCCGCTCGTTACCGAGGTATTTGCTGCCCGGATAATTGAAGGACAGCACCCGTCGATTGTCCGCGGCCAACTCATCGAGCTCAAGCTGTTCGTATGCAAAGATAAGTATCGCCAGCGCTTCTTCGGTATGCGGTGATGTCTTGTAGCGCAAAAGCACTTGCTTGGCCCGGTTGATTGCACCGACGTAAGCCTTCCGATACAGATAGAACCTTGCGATCCGCAAATCGTGGCGGGCAAAGGTGTTGATCAGATCGACGAGTATCTCGCGCGAGGATTCCGCGTACTCACTGAAAGGAAAACGCTCGATCACTTCATTGAATGCCGCATAAGCCTCCCTTGCCGACTCGGCATCGTGATCGCTGAACTGCTCCTGCGTCTTGAAATACTTCTCACCGATTCTCGGTGCACGCAGTGGGAGATGAGCCAGACCCTTCAGGTAATATGCATAGTCGATATGAGGATGGGTTGGATGCAAGGTGAGAAAGTCATCCAGACACGGTACAGCTTCATCAGATTTCTTCATCTTGTAATGCGCGTAGCAGATTTCCAACTCACCCTGGGTGGTAAACTCACCGAACGGGTACGCCGCCTTGAGCTCATCATAGCGCTTGATCGCCTGTTCGTAATTGCCGGAACTCAAAGCGGAATACGCGCGCTCGTACATTTCGCTCTCGGAGCGTACTTTATTTTTCTTCCCGCCGCATCCCACAAGAGCGACTGCGGTCAAAGTCACCAGGACAAGGACTATTTGAGTGAACTTCATAGAACTTCTGAAATTACCGGTTATGTTTGGTCAATATACCCGCAGATTTGTTTGATATCCACACCGAATTCGTCATTCTAACGATGGCATTGGATTTAGCAGTATCATTATACAAAGTCAAATTTTGCCGATTGCTCAATAACCATCTCGATGGCGAACCGGCCGTGAGTTTGAATTTCACTATTGTTGAGGTTTCAGAATTTGGACATCGAGATATTCGTACCCGATGAATACCGCGGTTACAGACTGGATAAAGCGCTGGCACTGATGTTGCCGGATTATTCGAGAACAACGATCCAGTCCTGGCTGGATTCCGGCCGGGTCCGATTGGACAAGAACACTCCTTCCCGCCGGAAGATTGTTTCTGGAGGTGAACAGCTTCGGGTTGCAATCCCTCAACCTGAGAGCCAAGACTGGCTGGCTGAGGATATTCCGCTCAAGATCGTATTCGAAGACGATCACTTACTTGTCATCGATAAGCCGCCCGGTATGGTGGTACATCCAGGTGCAGGAAATCAACACGGTACACTTCTGAACGCGTTGATCAGACACTCAAGGTCGTTGAACACCTTGCCACGAGCCGGTATAGTCCATCGTCTCGACAAAAATACATCAGGGCTAATCGTTGTTGCAAAAACCGAGACAGCGCGACTTGCACTTGTCAAGCAATTCAAGAGTCGTCTCGCCAAACGACAATACCTCGCTGTTGTTGATGGCAGGCTGATTTCTGGTGGAACGATTGATGCCCCTGTCGGCAGACATCCGCGCAACCGAAAGAAAATGACAACAGGTCACGGCAAATCTGCGATAAGTCACTATAGAATTGTCTCGCGCTATCGGATGCACACCCTGGTACGAGTATCACTTGATACCGGGCGCACCCATCAGATTCGTGTACATTTTCAGCACTTGGGGCATCCCTTGATTGGAGACCCTGAATATGGGACCAGAACGAAAATTCCAGCCGGTGCCGATGAAGCACTGCTGGCAACGCTGAAAGGCTTTCGCCGACAGGCACTGCATGCCGAGGCGCTCAGCGTCACCCACCCGGCCACCACTGAATCGCTACAGTGGCATGCCGGTATACCTGAGGATATGCGGAAGCTTCTGTTGGCCCTCAAGCAAGACGCGGTAAGCGCACAGTAATCACGAAAGGAGTCATATATTTGAACGAACTGCAAGGGCAAAAGTGTGATTACGATACGGTTGCCGGTGTTTTTGCAACTGAGGTCGAGTTCTGATTTCGATATTGATTGGTCGCAATATCTCGGTTGAATTGATGATGTGAGTACTGCTGATCGTAGATCAGTGTGATTCGGTCACCGCAGTCATTGGGCAATGAATCCCTGTTTTATGGCTCTTTCCCGAACGCATCGGACAGGAATGATTCAGCCGATATTCGGATATTGCATCTATTGCATCAACCCTCTTGATCACTGCCGGGATACAACATTGTTATCGCTGTTGGGCAAGCATGCGGAAACATTACACCACGACCGGTTCCCGATGATTCCGGACATAATCAAATTCGCACATGAAGATTGCGAAAAGAGTTGGTGAATGGCTCTTGCAACCCAATAAAATGATCCCATCTTTGAGATTCAGAACGCATGGTTTTCATGCCAACGACAGGCACGTATAGAGCAAAACAATCGAAATGGTGAGAAACAATGGATAACGAAAAGACGATAGAAAATGAAATCAGAGAATACCGAGCACAATTCGAGAAGAGCATGGCATCGATTGGTGCCTACCAGGAGAAGGCTCAGATTGAGATAGCAGAAATACGCGCCCTCTCTCAGGAAGATAGGGAAAAGCTAAAGGAAATAAGGGAACTGCAAAAGCAGACGGATGAGGGGCTAAAGGAGTTGAAAGAGCGGCAAAAGCAGACGGATGAGCAAATGCGAAAGACGGATGAGCAAATACGCAAGACGGGCAAGCAGCTGAGCGAGTTGAACAGCAACTGGGGCCGGTTCGTGGAGTCCCTGGTGGAGGGAAGTCTGGTCGAGCTGCTGAGTGAGCGCGGCATCGACATCACCGGAACACTACCGAATGTGAAGACACACTACGACGATGACGACGGCCGGCGCCATAACAAGGAATTCGATATCATCGTCAGGAACGGCGAGGATGTTGTGGTGGTGGAGGTGAAGACCACTCTGAGACCGGACGATGTAACCCGGTTCATAGGGTCGATGAAGATGTTCACACGGTTTTTGCCGGAGTACCGTACTAAGCGGGTGTATGGTGCGGTGGCGTATATCCGCAGTCTTTCGCATGCCGAACTCTATGCGGAGAAGCAGCGACTGTTCGTGATTCGCGCGACCGGTGACAGTGCCAGTATTGTGAATGACGAGGGGTTTGAGCCCGTGTCGTTCACCAAGGTATCGACGGGACCGACACGGGGACATCTCAGGGCGGTGCCCGCTGGCTGACGCGCCTTATGTGCCTCGCCCGAACACACGCTTAAATCAGGGATGATGCATCACCGAGCAGTCTCAGCCGCGATCACATGACCGATCTTTAGAAACCGTGTAATTGCGGCTTAAACAAAAGCGTCAATAACCATGCTTTTGCCCCTTGTACTGAGCCAAAGATAAATATTATCTGCATCAGTTCTACCAGTAAGGTGTCCCAGATGAACGAGAAAACCAACGGGCACAGTGTATCGAAATGAATTCACCCTGACCAGGCTGATGGATATGTTTCCGGATGAAGTTTCATCGCACAATTGGTTTCGCCTTGAAAAAAATTTCATTGAACCGGGTGATTGGGGCAAAATTAAGATGGCTTATTAGCCTCAAATCGAGTTGAAACTCATGCGGAATTCCAGATACCTACCAGACCTGCGGTTCGGTTCCATACTTGATCAGTACAATTCGGAGGATATCAAGAAAATCATCAATAATTGAATATTCCAAAATCTGAAATACCGAGCAGAAAAGCCGACAGGATCGAATTGCTGATGAATATGCTCTCCGGGGAAAGGCTGCAACAGGAATGGAAACGGCTTGGCCAGAACGCAAAGCACGCTGTCAGTGAGACATTGTACAGCGTTGATGAATATATGAATCATGAAAAATTCAAAGCCAAATACGGAAAAGATGCGTACAACTCTCTCTTTGAAAAGAGCAGATACAATGAGCTTAGGATACATGAGCCTCTGAAATTCTTTCTGTACCAGCCTGGTCGCCATGCTCATCGTTCTTTTGTTATCCCCTTGGAACTTCAGGTGTTCCTTCGCAAATTTGTGCCTGAACCATTCGACCAGCCGATTCAAACAAAATCGGACTTGCCCGATACGTTCGAATTTCTCATAGAATCGGGATGGGGCAAGTCAAAGAAATACGAAAAAACTCAGCAGGAGCTCACAAGACGGGATACGGAGCACGATGCCCTGCTTGACTTCAAGTCGGTAATGCAGCTGGTAAGTCTGGGCAGATTGGCTGTATCGCCGAAGACCCGAAAACCGACGACAGCATCTGTGAAGCAGATTGAAACCATATTGAGTGGTGGAGATTTTTATGACGAATCAGGCCAGACCTTCAGGAGTTATGAACAGCAGATAGGTCCCATCCGAGCTTATGCGTGGCTGTGGCTGCTGCAGGCCGCGAAACTGATTCAGCAGCGTGGAAACAGAGTCGAGCTGACCAAGGCCGGGTATTCGGCACTGAATAAATCAGCCAGCGACGTCATACGTTCCGTTTGGCGAAGTTGGTTAAGGAATTCGATATTGGATGAGTTCAGTCGCATTGACGAAATCAAGGGGCAGACTGGGAAAGGTAAACGGTCAATGACAAATCCAGCAGCGCGTCGTAAAGTGATTGAGGATGCACTTAAACTGTGTCCGATAGGTGAATGGGTTGAGTTTGATGAATTTTCCCGATATATGCGGGCTACTGATCATCAATTCGAGGTTACTCGGGATGCCTGGCCTTTGTACATTTCTGACGCAAATTACGGCTCACTCGGATACAACGATGTATGGGAAATCTTGGAATCCCGATACATTCTGTGCCTGCTGTTCGAATATGCCGCTACTCTCGGGCTGGTTGATGTGGCATACATGAATCCAAGAGATTACAGAAACGGAGATCTTCGTAACCTTTCGGGTACGGATGAATTGTATTTCCTGAGTCGCTATGATGGCCTTGTATATTTTCGATTGAATCCTCTAGGCACATTCTGCCTGGGTTTGCGGAACGCTTATGAGCCAAAAGAACGCGAAATAAAAGGTTCACTCTCTGTCCTGCCCAATCGGAACGTGCAGTTGTCAGATGACTTTCCTCAAGACGGGAGGATATTCATGGAGGCTTTCGCATCCTTTCACTCCGAAAATCTGTGTCAGCTGGAATTGGACAAAATTCTGACAACATTGGAATCAGGGCGAACAATTTCGGAATTGCAGAGCTTTCTTGAAGCAAGAGACGAACAGATGCTTCCTGAGTGCATCATCGGCTTTTTCAGACAGGTCGATAGACAGAGCAAGGCCATCAAGTTGCAGGGGACAGCTCTGGTTTTCGAGTGTGCGGATGAGGAACTCACTTCCAGACTGGTCGCCGACAAGCAGGTGGGGAAATATTGTGAAAATGCTGGAAAGAACAGGCTGACTGTAAAGACTGAAATTGAAGGCAAATTCCGTAAAGCTCTACGAAAAATGGGATACATAATTTCCCATGACTGATTGAAAATTCGGCAACATGCAGACTCTCAGCTGGCAACCTCAATACGCTCAGACAGCGGTGGAGACTGCAGAATGCATGCCAATCGACCATTCACTGTCGATTCGTCCCAGCGTTGGATTGGCTCACTGCCGCACCGGTTTCGTGGAATTCAGAGATTCGGAATCGGTTAGGAGTGTGAATGTTTTGAACTCCTGTTCATGCGGTATGAGCGAATTCTCAAACCATCAATATCGTATTGGCGACAAAACCAAACGCGACACTCGCAGAAAGATTGAATTCTATACTGTAAAAGAGCAAGTGTAAAAGTAATCTGATTAAAATTCGGGCTGTCAAAGAGTCCGGTAGTTTATGGAATCAGCCTCGTGACCCAATAATGTCGATCTACAGCAGGCATGTGACACTCAATGTCGAATTTGCTTCTTTGTAAGAGAAATTTCAGACTGTCGCTACCTGCCCCATCCTTATTTGATCGGTACGCAGCTGCTGCAAAACCGAAAAACCGCCCGAAGCATCGACTCCGGGCGGCCTTATCTGAATCAGTTAACCGTCAGACGGTTATGCGTTGGGACGAATGGTCGTTAAACCGAGATTCTCCCAATTCTGCATACCTCCACGGTACCACTTGATTTTGTGAGCTGGATAACCCAGCCGTAATAGATTCTTGATGTTGTTCGGCGACTGGCCGCACCACATTCCGTTGCAGAACATGACTGCAGTCCGGCAATTTGAAAAATCAAACAATCCCTCGCTCTCGGTTACGTTGAAAACCTCCTCAAGAATTTCTGCGATTTCCAACGGTGTCGCACCTTTCGCAGGATTCAAATTGGTCCACGGAACATTCATGGCGGTTGGAATGGTGCCTCGGTCTACCCAATCGGGAGTACGCGAATCAATAACGATGATATCTCCATTACCACCATTCATATCTTTTGCGAACGCGATCAATTCGACCTCTCCGATTGTCTCGACACCAACTGCAAGACTTGACGGCTGAATGCAAAACGGTGGGCATGGCCTCGATGTTTTTGCAAACGCAGGATTTACTGTCGCACCGTTATCCTGATTGCGTTCAATTGTGACGGTTGAACCATCGATGTTAAAAGGCACCGACATGATATCCGGTGTGATCCCTACCGGTTTGGATTCAGCTGATCCGACCAACGGTATTGTCAGAAACGAGATTATTCCAAACAACAAAATGCAGATTTTACGCATAGTCATTTACCTCTGTTAAGGACTGCGAGACAACACTGTCTCGCGGTTGTAAAAGTTATAGCCTGTTATCCGACAACTTTCCGTTGTAAAAAAATATCGGAGATTTGCTATTCTTACCCTGAATTATTGTTATTTCGGCTAAATTATGCAAATTTAATTTCAGTCGCGTTCTTTAGCCGGCAGTCAATATTGAAAGCGACTGTTTCAAATTCACATTAATTGGACAGCACGCAACTTCGAAATCGCTCATCCTTCAACCACGTAAATTGAACTAATGCTATAACAGAGATGCCACAAGAGACAGTCGGTCTGACTCTTTTTTGTCTTACATGCGAAAAAATTGAAAATACTAATCTCGGTAAGTAAAAAATTACGATACATGATATTGAACTTATTTGATTTGTTTGCATATAATTATCTTTTGGATAGTGTAAACTGTTCATTTTTCATGATATGGGGTGTAGCGATTCGTGAATGCTGGATTTCCAACATTCCAAACAAACATTAATTTGAGGTGATTTCACAACATGGATAAGCGATTGAAATCCACTAGCCTTCGCGGCGTATTACTTGCTCTTGTTGTCCTATTGACATTCAGTGTGTCAGGGTGTCAGCTTTTTCGAGCAATTTTTGGTTATTCCCCTCCAGCGGAAGCCGAGATGACGACCATGGAGGAACCAAAAGAAGAAGTCATGACAGAGACGGAAGTCACAGTCGAACCGCTTGTGGTCTCTGATGATGTTCACGTGGTCTCCAGTGGCGAAAGTCTTTGGAAGATTGCCGGAATGTCGTCTATTTACAATGATCCGTTTCGATGGCCGCTAATTTATGCCCGAAACAAGAGCATTGAAGATGCCGATTTAATCTTTCCCGGCCAGGAGCTGTCAATTCAACGCGATCTAAGTCGCGATATGATTGATGCCGCCGTCATGCACGCCAAAAATCGCGGTGCTTGGTCGATCGGAGAAGTTGAGGCATCGGATACCGAGTATCGCGCATCGACAATGTAATTCAACAATTGGGTGGGTACTACAAGTACGTACCCGAACCAACTGTTTGATTGCGATGGTCACAGCGAATAAATCTCGTCTGTCGGGAACGAGAAGTTTTTGTGATGATGTGCTTCAGGTTTCCTAATTCGGAGGCGTTTTCCGACTGCGGTTAACAGACTAGGATGGATTGCCACCCAACGCTTATCATTGGCAATCCATCTATCACTTGTTGCTTCAGGCACTTTTTTGAAGTTTTGTCCCAATTGAGTGTACAGGTCTGATGCAGGCTTGCTCACTAAAGACCTTTGTTCGACGCACTTGCGTCCTGATGTTCTTGCTGACCGTGTCAGCGACATCATCGGCCGATTCGGCATTCGACCTTACCGAACAGCGTAAATCCTATATCAAGGCAGACCAACATCTTGATCATGGCAGAATTGACTCCTGGTTGAAGATACGACCGAAACTTAAATCCTACCCGCTATTCCCATATCTTCGGCTGAAGGAAGTGCGGGCAACACAATCCCAGTTCAGTAACGAGGAAATCTCACAGATTGTTTCTGAATTGGGGATTCCTGTCCCTTCCAACTTCGCAAACTGGTGGCTGCAACGGCTCAGACGTCAGGGAGACTGGGACCTCGTTGTAAGACATTATTCCAGCTCAACCTATACCAATACGATGTGTCACGTCGCCCATGCGATGATTCAACTGAAAAAACAGGAATCAGCAAATTCAGTCACCGAATCGTTGGAACAATCCATACATGAACTCTGGCTGGTGAACCGTTCGCAACCCGAAGAGTGCGATATTGTCTTCAAATACGGATTTGACACTGACATCATTGACGACCAGCTGATTTTCGAAAGAATGCTGCTGACCAAGGCGCGAAATGATGGACGACTGACTGACTATCTCGCCGGACTGCTGGATTCGAAAGAGTACCGGAACTGGGGTACACAGCTGAACGCAGTGCACAGAAAACCCCAGAAACACATTGCGAACAACTTTTCAAAGTGGAGTCAGTCAAAACCGGGCCGAGGAGTGATCAATCACGGAATTATTCGAATGGCCAGGCGCGATATCGGTGATACCGCCCGTTTTTGGTCGGAACTCCGCAGGACCGATTCCGCCGCTGTCGAAAGAATGCCACATATCGAAAAGAGGATTGCACTTAGACTGGCTTGGGCACAGCATCAGGACAGTTTCGATTGGCTGCAGGATCTACCCGATGAGGTGCAAGACAGGAAATCACTGCGACTGATGGCGATAAGTGCCTTGGCAACTGAAAATTGGAATCAGGTTCTGCAGACAATTGATCTGATGCCCGTCGATGAGGGAAGTCAATCACAATGGAAATTTTGGAAGGCACGCGCCCTTTATGAAACCGGTGACGAAAGACTCGCCAATCTTATCTGGTCGAACTTGTCCGACGAATACGGCTATTACGGTTTTCTAGCTGCAGATCAGCTGGGACTGCCTTACACAATCCACCAACCTGTTCCGTCAATTCATCTCAATCATACCGCAGATATAGCGATGCTGGAGCCGGCAATACCTCGCATTCGCGAGTGGCTGGTAATGAACAAGCCGTACTATGCCAGAAGGGAATTGAAACAGCTCAAATCAGCCCGAAGGAATGATTCAGACTTCTGGCATCATGTGGCAATACAGTTTCATATTTGGGGCTGGCATGACGGAGCGATCCAAGCCAGTTACCGTACCGATCGCACACAATTGCAAATGAATGTCACACATCCGTCACCCTACGCTCAAATTGTTCGAAAGGAATCTCTCCGACATGGCGTGCCTGAACCCTGGATCTACTCGATCATGAGACAGGAAAGTAATTTCATACGCGATATACGTTCCGGACGCGGTGCAACGGGACTCATGCAGCTTATGCACCCAACCGCTCGCGCAACTGCCAATCGAAGTGGGCTGAAACGACCGAGCTTGCGCGATCTTCAAAACGCTGCATTGAATATTCGGCTCGGTGTGGCTTATTTCAAGCAGTTGCTCGACCAAACCGACAACAATACGATTCAAGCTCTTGCCGGATATAACGCCGGACCGCGAAGGGCAAGAAAGTGGCAAAATTCCTTTCGCGCTTCTGATCCCGCAATCTGGGTCGAAACAATTGTGTTCGACGAAACACGAAAATACGTCAAGAACATCTTGGTCAATTTTGTGATTTATGAGCAGATTCACAATTCGCTGAGCGCAAGAGTCAGGGACTACCTTCAGGTACCGGACATACAGCACGCCAGTTCTTCGGAATGACCGAAACCAGAAAGTTGGTTGTCTCCGGTCTCGTTCAAGGTGTCTGGTTCCGAAAATTCGTAACAGACACTGCAAATCGTCTCGGAATCAATGGCTGGGTACGAAATGCAGAGGATGGCACCGTTGAAATTCTTGCCGCAGGAAATCCGGAAAGTTTGGAAAGACTTGAGTCAGAACTCTGGCGGGGAACCCCTCTTTCCGATGTCCGCTCGGTCAGATGGAAGCCTTCTCAGGAACAAGTGCGCGATCGTTTCTTTGTTCGTTAGCGCCAGCGGGTAACCGCAATTCGTGTTCCCGATCGGTGGATCGCGGTAACAGCATCGCTACACCGTTCTATACAGTGTGCATGTCACTATCAGCGCGATTGGACCCGATTGAGAATCTCGGCTTCCAGACCTTGAACGGGAAGATTAATTGCCTGTTCGTCTGTGCGGTGCTTGTACTCGATTTCTCCGCTGGCAGCGGTTCGATCTGAAATGACCAGTCGATGAGGGATACCAAGCAAGTCCATATCTTTGAACTTTACGCCTGCCCGGTCATCGCGGTCATCAAGCAGCACTTCAACATCCGCGGCGATAAGTCGATCATGGATTTGATCTGACAACTTCGCTACACTTTCAGATTGGTGGTAGTTGATCGGAACGACACACACCGAAAACGGGGCAATCGGATCGGGCCAGATTATGCCGGCCGCATCGTGATTCTGCTCAATCGCGGCAGCTACGATACGCGATACACCGATTCCATAGCATCCCATCCACATGATCGCGTTCTTACCGTCAGTATCAATGCAGGTCGCATCAAAAGCCTCACTGTATTTCGTGCCCAATTGAAAGACATGTCCAACTTCAATTCCGCGTTTGACGGTTAGGGTTTCTTCAGGTCTTCCGGGGCATGGGTCACCATCAACCGCCTTTCTCAAATCAGCGAATTCCACATTGGTCAGATCTCGTTCCCAATTGACTCCGACATAGTGTTTTTCGCTGACATTGGCACCACAAACGAAATCGGACATCTGCTGAGTCGCATAGTCCGCAACAACCCGAATTCTTGAACCATCGGATGCTGAAGTCAGATTGACTGGACCGATTGAGCCGACTTCAGCGTCTATCGCATCAGCCACCTGCGGCGGTGACAGGAATTGAATCGGCACTGCCACACCAGAAATTTTCTCCGCTTTCAGCAGATTCAGTTCATGATCTCCTCGTACAACCATTGCGACAGGTTGTTTCTCGCCTTGAACAAGAAGAGTTTTGAGCGTTGAATCAGCTGATACATCCAGACTGTCACACAGTTGCTCAATCGTACGCACACCCGGTGTGTCAACAGACCGAATGGGTTGAGATGGCGGACTTCGCTTCTCGCTTGAAGGCGGTAAGGGAACCAGTTCGATATTCGACGCGAATCCTGCATTGATGTTGACACCAATCCCGTCCTCGCCCGAATCGGCCAGAACATGAAACTCATGAGACACGCTTCCACCTATCGCGCCGGAATCAGCCTCAACCGCCACATAGTCCAGTCCAAGTCTATCAAAGACTCTGCAGTAAGCATCGTACATGACATGATAGGACTGCTCCATCCCTTTCTTGTTCACGTCGAATGAATATGCATCTTTCATCAGAAATTCTCTGCAACGCATCACTCCGAATCTCGGACGGATCTCATCTCGGAATTTCCATTGCATCTGATAGAAATTCGCCGGTAGCTGGCGATAACTGCGAACCTCGTTGTTGATCAGCGTTGTAATCACTTCCTCGTGTGTGGGACCCAAGCAGAAATCACGATCATGCCGGTCCTTGAAGCGCAACAATTCGGGACCAAAGAAATCCCATCGACCAGATTCGCGCCAGATTTCTGCCGGCTGTACGGACGGCATCAACACTTCCTGTGCACCTGACCGGTTCATTTCTTGCCGGACGATATTCTCCACCTTATTCAGCACCCGAAGTCCAGTGGGCAGCCAGTTGTAGATACCGGCGGCAAGCTGACGGATCATCCCAGCCCTCAACATGAGTCGATGGCTGATAATTTCAACATCGGCAGGAACCTCCCGAACAGTCGCTAGCAGATAGTTTGAAGTTTTCATTGTCTGGTCCTGTACGTCATCGACTACCAGCGATCCTTATCCCACCTGTCAGGGTTCGCCCAATCTCTTGCGTTCAACCACTTGGGTACCGGTTTATAGAATTTGAGACTGAATTCAAACCACTTGGTATCCTTGCTGCCGAACTTTGTCGGGTCAACCATCCGCATGCCTTGTGCCATCGCGTCCTTCGAACAAAACACGCTGTCCGGACCATCCGAAACGGCCACCCACAACAATTTTGCATGGAGGTCCCGTAACCGTGCCACCAATTGTTGTGCGGTATGATTGGTAAGTCGCTCAAATGTTGATTCCACTACTGCGGCGAATTCGTACCGTTCGAGCTGACACGTTGATTTTTCCAGACTCTCAAACGCGACGTGTGTCATTTGCAAATTTTCAGTTTCATTCGAGAATTCCAGTAGAACCGGCGGCAGTTGCGGAGCAACGATCAGCACAGATTCAGGCGGGTTTGATCTGAGCCGTCGCAACAGAACCTGATCAACCTCCGAATTCACTCTCGGCCAACCGCCCCCTGAAATTTAGGTTTTTGAGCCTAAATCTCCAATACTGTTACTCAACTATGCTGAGACTGCCGTTTTGAGCCTGCTTGACCCCGGAAATTCTCGCATAGGCGGAGTGATTGTGAATGGATTCAAAATTCTCGGACTCGACTGTATAGGCGATGATTCTGTCATCTTCGATCAGCCGGCCGGCGATATCACGAACCATGTCCTCGACAAATTTAGGATTATCGTACGCCTGCTCCGTCACAAATTTTTCATCCGGTCGTTTCAACAGCCCATACAACTGGGAACTTGCGTTGTTCTCTGCCAGCGCAATCAACTCTTCAAGCCAAATAAACCCATCGGTACGTACAGTAATTGTGACATGCGAGCGTTGATTGTGCGCCCCATAATCGGATATTTCTTTCGAACACGGACACAGGCTGGTGACAGGTACCACGACACTCGTTGTAATATTCACCTCATCCTTTTTGAGGTCACCGTATAGTGTAGCTTCATAATCAACAAGACTCATCACTCCGGTCACAGGTGCGGCCTTATTCAGGAAATAAGGGAACGTCATCTCAATTCGACTGGTTTCCGAATCCAGCTTGTCGGCCACCTCTTTTACTATGTCCCGAAATGACTGAATCGATATCACATTGTCGTGATCGTTGAGCACTTCGACAAACCGCGACATGTGAGTCCCTTTGAAATTGTGCGGGAGTCCGACGTACATGTTGAAAGTCGCAATGGTGTATTGCTCTCCGAGACCGCGATCGCGTACCTTGACCGGATGACGAATTGCTCTTATACCGACCTGATCAATTGCCAGTTGCCGTGTATCAGCCTTGGACTGGATATCGGGTATCGACTTTTCCTTGAGATCCATCGGTACCGGAATGATTTCAGGTAAATTCATTATGTTGCATACTCCTTGATATCCTGATCATTGATCATTTCAACCTGTCGAATGATTGCATCGGCATCCATTCCGTGCTCGGCGAACACCAGTTTGGGTGCGCCGTGATCGACGTGCTGGTCAGGCAATCCCAAATTAACCGTTCTTGTGAGAATGCCATATTTCGCCAGCACCTCGTTCACTGCGGAGCCCGCGCCACCCAGGATTACGTGCTCCTCAACTGTAACGATTAAATCATGAGAGTCTACCATTCGCAAGATCATTTCCTCGTCGACCGGTTTCACAAATCTCATGTTGACAACTGTTGCATTCAACTTTTCCGCAGCCTGCATCGCATGTACAAGCATACTTCCGAATGACAGGATTACAGTTCCATGGCCCTCACGTTCCACTGATGCCTTACCGATCTCCAGTTGTGTCATCTCCTCTTCCTGCTCAACGCCCACACCCGCGCCTCTGGGATAGCGAACAGAACTGGGGCCTTCATGCATGTATGCCGTGTATAGCATATTCCTGCATTCTCTTTCGTCACAAGGTGCCATGACAACCATGTTTGGAATACATCGCATGTACGCAAAATCGTATGCACCTGCATGAGTGGCACCGTCGCCACCGACGTAACCTGACCTATCCAGCGCAAACATCACATCCAGATTCTGTACGCAAACATCATGAATCAACTGGTCGTAGGCACGTTGAAGAAACGTTGAATAGATTGCCACCACCGGCTTCATTCCTTCGCATGCCAGTCCCGCTGCAAAAGTGACGGAATGCTGTTCCGCAATGCCGACATCGTAATAGCGATCCGGGAATCGTTTTTCGAATTCCACCAATCCCGAACCTTCCCGCATGGCAGGTGTTATACCTACCAGCTTATCGTCCTTCTCCGCCATGTCGCACAGCCACTTGCTGAATACCTGGGTATAGGAGACCGGACCGCCGCCCGATTTTTTCTCCATCTTTCCGGTCGACGGGTTAAATGGCACCACGCCATGATAAACCAATGGATCGGCTTCTGCGGGATCAAACCCTTTTCCTTTCTGCGTGACAATGTGCAGAAATCTCGGCCCCTTGATGCGTTGCATGTTTTTTATGGTACGCAGCAGTGTTTTGATGTTGTGCCCGTCTATCGGGCCGACGTAGTAGAACCCGAGCTCTTCAAACAGTGAACTGGGAAGAAACATACCCTTCGTATGCGACTCGACCCGACTTGACAGTTCTTTAACCGGTGGCACCGTACTCAATACGGCCATACTGCCCTCGCGGACGGTCATGAAAGTCTTGCCCGACAACACTCGGGCGAGATAGTTGGAAACCGCGCCGACATTGGGAGAGATGGACATCTCATTGTCATTGAGAATGACAAGCAGATTGGTGTCTGACGTACCGGCGTTGTTCAAAGCCTCGTAGGCCAGACCCGCGGTCATGGCACCATCACCGATTACAGCGACCACGTTCCGATTTTCTCCCTTGGTCTGGGCGGCTTTCGCCATGCCAAATGCCGCTGATATAGATGTGCTGGAGTGGCCTGCACCGAAACAGTCGTACTCGCTCTCGTCACGCTTGAGAAATCCGCTGATCCCGCCATGCTGTCGGATCGTATGCATTTGTTCGCGACGCCCTGTCAGAATCTTGTGCGGATAAGCTTGGTGTCCGATATCCCAGACTAACCTGTCATTGGGTGTGTCGTAGAGGTAATGCAATACGACGGTCAGCTCCACAGCACCTAAACCCGGTGCGAGATGACCTCCGGTCTTGGAGGTTACTTCAATCAGATACTCGCGCACCTGATCTGCCAATTCAGTCAGCTTGTCAGCAGGCAGTTTTCTAAGTTCAGCCGGTGAATTGATATTCCTGAGAAGATCATACCGACTCATGTTGATCCCGCTATCGGGTTCGGGTGTGTCTTTTTGCGTCTTATCCATAACTTACCCCGCCGATCAATATTTGCGCTCAACCACGAAATTCGCAGCCTGAACAAGATTGCTCGAATCTATGCCATTCAATCTCTGCACCGCGGAAATAGCCTGGTCTCTGAGGTCGATGGCTTTGTCAAGAAGATCTTCTTCCAGATGCTCCCCGTCAAGATGGTCATCGATGTACTGGAAGGCCAGACCGACAGCCTCTCCGTATTCGCACAATGCTTCGTAGTCCTGTTCTTCAAGATCGTCACACATCAGCGCGCCTAATTTTACGGCACTCTGTATCAGTTTCGCTGTCTTCAGACGAAAAACCGTATGCAGGTCGATACTACCGTTTGAATCAGCCAATGCGATGTCCAGTGCCTGACCTCCGATCATTCCGGTCGAACCTGCAGCTTCCGATAATGCCGCGACCAATTTCCCGGTCTTGTGTTGTAAGTGTACCAAACTTCTATCTTTTGCGAGAATCTCTATAGCCAGACTGTAGAGCGCGTCACCGACCAGAACGCCCATTGCCTCTCCGTATACTGCGTGACACGATAGTTTTCCGCGTCGGAAATCATCGTCATCCATGCATGGAAGATCATCGTGTACCAATGAGAACGCATGTACGCATTCGACAGCCGCCGCGGAGGGCAGCAGAAGTTCGGTTTCGACGCCGAGCATTTCTCCCGTCATGATTGCCAACGTTGCACGGAACCTTTTGCCTCCATTCAAAGTGGAATAGCGCATCGCCTCATGCAATGTCTCCGGGGGCACGTCTGCCGATGGCAAACGCTCTTCAAGCGCCTGCTCTGTGAGCTTCTGACAGCGAATCCAGTCCTGCTTGAATGACATCAGTCTGACTGAGAATGTTGAAATGGTGTAATCGTGTCCTCGTCGTTTTTTGCGGTCAGAATGTCTACACGTTGCTGCGCCTGTTCCAACTTGCGCTGACACTGCCGAATCAAATTGATTCCACGCTCAAACTCGTCCAGGGACGTCTCGAGAGACTGATCGCCGCTCTCCATTCCGACGACGATCTGCTGCAGCTCTTTGAGAGACTCTTCCAATGTCCGCGTCTCACGATCTTGCTCTTCTTTGAGCTCGCAGTCCTTACTTTCCATGAGTTCTTTCTCTTGCATCATTCTGATGTAGCGAAAATCGATACAGTCATTATAAGTCAATATCCTACCTGCCGATTTGGCTAATGCCCGCAAGACTGAAGCGGGTTTTCGCACTGTCGGGGAAACCGGGGGAGTCGACTCATTCTGAAGTTGATTCGGACTGCTGTCAGCCTGACGGTACGTCCAGTCCCTCGCGGGTTTCGGCCAGTAACATATCGACAACATGCTGCAATGCCTCCCGGGCTGTGTCGCCTTCGAGTTGCCGCAATCTGAACAGATCGAGCTGTCGGTCTGCGCTGGTGCCATCGCGCACTATCGTTTGCGCACGGCGTAACTCCGACTCACAACCGAGGTCACGAGCGTCGTCGATGAGCTCTTCAATCAAACCAGCCATCAAATCATCGATGTCAACCCGACCGCTTTCAGACGACTGTTCGCCAAAGAACGCAAACACACCATAGCGCTGTGCAACCCAACGATTTTCAGCGATCAGTTCTGTGAGTGGTTCTTGCGTAAGCTCACCTTCGCGCTGAAGCCGTGAGAGCCGTCGAATGAGACAGGCATAGATTGCTGCGATGCTTACGGTGTCCTCTATGCGCGGGCACACATCGCAAATTCTCAACTCAACTGTCGGATATGAATGGGAGGGGCGAATGTCCCACCAAAGATCACCGCCAGTTTCAGCAAATCCCATTCTCTGGTATTCACTTAGAAGGCGATCATAGTCGCTGCGGGATTTCAACTCGCCTGGCATCCCGGTACGGGGCAGGCCGCCAACCAAAGTCAATCTGTATGATTTGAAACCGGTATCGCGTCCTTCGATGAACGGTGATGAGGTTGACAGCGCATGCAGCAAAGGCAGATAGCGTCGCAATGCGGTCATAACGGGAATCCTGCTTTCCGTATTGCCGAAACCGGCATGAATATGCATTCCGCCGATGACAAATCTCCGTAAACCCTCCTGAAATGTCATTGCGAATCGCTCGTAACGCTCCCCTTCTGTTATTGCTCGTTCCCCGAGCGTCGCAAAGGGATGGGTCGAGGCGGCCAGTGCCTTGGCTCCGTGCTGCTCGGCTGCATCCACAACGATCTTTCGAGTTTCACGCAGAGCGTTACGCAGTTCCGCTATGGAACAGCAAACTTTCGTGTTGGTTTCAATCTGCGCGCGCAAGAATTCACGAACCACTTTATGTGGACCGCTGGTAATTTCGCAAGTTTCAAAAATCTTTTGGTCTGGATTGTCGATTAGATTTCCGGATGCCGGGTCTACCAGAAACAGTTCCTCTTCGATACCGAAAGTGATGGCATTTTCATCATTCATATGAGTCTGCATTATTCACAGCCTATATAGAGATACTGACCTATCGAAGCCAGAACATATAAATTCGATGCTTCCTGCACAAGGGTTCCTCAAAGTTCACAGTTGTTCAGATTTCAACTCATACGAATTCATCAGGATGAAGTTGTCTGCTGATCAGGAAGATTCCTCCGCCTGCTTATTCAACACATCAATAATTGTGTCTTTATTCTATCACTCGGACGCTGTTAACAAAGGGGCTGTGAAGAAATTTAACAGGCTGCATGCAAATTGGGTTCTTGCAATTCGAGAATGATGATATGCAGTGGTTTAAGGTTGGCTGCGAGCGGGTTCTGTCAGATTTTCTGGATCTCCCTGCCCGCGAGCCGCAAGCCCTTATCATGGGCCTTGGATCGCGCGCTCAGCTCGAGATTCCCGGAAAGTGGGGCCTGTCTGCCACGAGTAAGGTAACAAACTGGAGGATTCGTACCCACGAATTTTGCCTGTCAAAAACCAAGTCCTGCAATCAAGAAAGTAAGGTTCTCATTCGAAATCCAGGCTTGTGAACCATGCGAACTGATGTTATGCATTGTTCGTTCTGCCAGGTTGTCCGGTCAATGACGAAAGCGGCACTCCCTTCCCGGCTATTGATCAGCTCAGCTTCTATGGCATCAATATTGGTTGCTGAAAAGGAAATATCTCCACTTGAAAATTGAACATTTCGAACTAACCACTCGTTGGCACTTATAACATCCAGATCAGCTTCCAGAATCTTCGGAATGAGCGTTACGTTCACCCAGCGCTCCTCATAAATAAATGGACTTTCATCTGCGATGTGCAATCCACGAATGTAGAGTAATTCTGTTTCATTCTTAAGTTTCATACGCGTTCTGATCGAATCAGTAGGAGTGGTTCTCTTTCGTTCGATCAGAGCATGACGATAGACCTCTCCGCGACGTTCGACATCCAATCGAATAATGTTTATTTTAAGTCTTGCGTAGCGGGTTGGGTCAACTGCCACCCTGGTTCCCGCTTTTCTGCGACGGTCCAGCAGCCCAGCTTCCGCCAATCCACGAAGTGCTCGATTAATGGTTGCCCGAGCGCAATTGAATTCAGCTGCCAACTCCTCTTCCGTAGGCAATAGTTCTCCAGGCTGCCATACTCCACCGACTATCCGCTTTCTTACGTCGGTCTGAATACTTTGCCAAGAATGACCCGACGTCACTTTCAGAACCTCAAATCAAGTTCTTTGACTACCGAAAGGTAGCGTTGAGTAATCTCTGAATGACGAATGTGACGACCTTCTTTCACGACTTGCCTTCCTGCAGACCAAACTTCTGAGATCATGTGATCGTTGCCAGCGAAGATAAAACAATCCAAGATATCGTCGTTGTCTCTGTCTTTCAGGTTTACACAATCTGCATCTGGAATAAGGATGTCAGCAAGTTTTCCCGGTTTCAGTGACCCGGAATCTCGCATTAATGCTTGAGCGCCTCCTTGAACGATCGCATCATACAGCGAACGTCCTGTAGACATACCTGGCTCACCAAGTACCGCTCGAGTTTGATGACTTTGTCGCTGAGAGTACTCCAGCGTCCTTAGTTCCTCGTTCAGGGAGATTCTGATATTCGAATCCGTTCCGATTCCAAACCTACCACCTGACCCGAAGTAGGTTCGACCATTGAACACTCCGTCTCCAAGATTGGATTCTGTAATTGGGCACAAACCTGCAACCGCACCTGATTCGGCAAGCTCCAAAGTTTCGTGCTCCGTCATATGTGTAGCGTGAACCATACACCAGCTTTCGTTCAGGCCGGCATTCTTCAACAACCACTCGACCGGTCTAACTCCGTAATGTAATTCAATTTCTTCAACTTCTTTAATTTGCTCCGCAACATGAATATGCATGACTGAATGAGGTGCTATCGAACGAACGAAATGCATCCCTTCAGAATCCACAGCCCTCATGGAATGAACCGCCATTCCTATCTGTGAGTCGGACAAAGAATTTTCAATTGATTGGGATGCCCGCTCAAACAACTTTGCATAACCATCCATATCGTTTCCAAATCTACGCTGCTCCCGCAGTAATGGTCGTTTTCCGCAGCCACTATACTGATAAAACACCGGTAGAAGAGTCAGTCCAATTCCACTGTCTTTCGCAGCTTCAACAATCCGGTTTGAGAGTTCGGCAATGTCTTGGTAGTGGGTGCCATCAGATTGATGGTGAACGTAATGAAATTCTGCAACAGACGCAAATCCACTTTCCAGCATTTCCATCTGGGCGTAGGCGGTAATCGCCTGAATGTCAACTGGCTGAAGTTGATTCAAAAACTTGTAAATCAACACCCGCCAAGTCCAGAAGTCGTCGTTCAAATGAACACTACGACGCTCAGTAAGACCAGCTACGGCACGTTGAAATCCGTGGCTGTGTATGTTGGCCGGGGCCGGAAGAGCGATCTTTACGCAATTTCCTGTAGGTTCGGCACCCGCCTGAATAGATTCAATTCGCCCGACCTGATTGATGTCAATTCGAACATTCTGTTGCCAGCCTTTATCCGTTAAGGCCTGTTCAGCCCACAAAGTAGTCATCGCCTGACAATTTTACTGGCAGGCCAAACCAAGTTGAATACTGCAGTAATTATTCTGAAATCCAATTTTCGATTTGTTTCACTCACATATATTAATATAATGTCTATACATAAAGCAATAAAATACACATTTATTCCCAATTTCTAGTGTGCGACGAGAGATTCTAGAGAATTTGAGCCTTGCTACTATGTCCACAAGCTCACCAGCTTATGGATACATTGCGGACGCTGGCATAGCCTTAGACGGAGATAGAATCGCGTGGTGCGGAAAGAGGGACAACCTACCCGATGAATATCGAATTTGGCAACGACGTGACCTTGACGGTCGCCTGGTCACTCCCGCCTTGATTGATTGTCACACTCACATTCTGTACGGTGGAAATCGGGCCAAGGAATTTGAGATGCGGCTTCAGGGAGCAACATATGAACAAATTCTGAATTCCGGTGGTGGCATCCATTCGACAGTTCGTGAAACACAGAAATTGACCCTGGATGAACTGGTTGCTGGCGCACTGCCAAGAATTGACGCTTTGATCGCTGAAGGAGTTTCAACCATTGAAATCAAGTCGGGTTATGGACAAGACCCGACTACCGAACTCAAAATGCTGCGCGCTGCCAGAACGGTTGAGCGACAACGTCCAGTAAGGATCAAAACCAGTTTCCTCGGAGCGCATGCCATCCCCGCGGAATATAGCGGCAACGCCGAACGGTATATCAAACAAATCTGTATCCCCACTTTGGAAATGGCTTATTCGGAAGGCTTGGTCGACGCAGTAGATGGATTTTGCGAACAAATAGCGTACTCTGCTGTTCAAATTGAGCGGCTGTTTGAACGAGCCGAATGTTTGGGCATTCCAGTCAAATTGCACGCTGAGCAGTTGTCCAACAGCGGCGGAACACAACTCGCAGCTCGATATAAAGCGTTGTCAGTTGATCATTTGGAATACGCAAATGAAGCAGATGTTGCAGCTATTGCAAGCAGTGGAACCGTCGCAGTTCTGTTGCCTGGGGCATTCTACTTTCTAAGGGAAACCCAACCTCCTCCTGTAGACCTGCTGCGAAACCACAGCGTACCGATTGCGATCGCAACAGATAGTAACCCGGGGTCCTCGCCTCTCGTATCAATTTTGACAGCAATGAATCTTGCCTGCACTCTATTCGGTCTTACACCGGAAGAGGCGCTGGCAGGTACTACTCAGCAAGCCGCCCGGGCACTCGGTTTGTCAGATACAGGAAGAATAGAACCTGATCTTCGAGCCGATTTGGCCGTGTGGAATGCATCGCATCCATCTGAACTGTCGTACCAAATCGGTCTGAATCCTTTGCAGGAGCGGATTTTTGGCGGCGTTCAGCGACAGTGATTGTTGTAGACATCCATAGATCGATTTTAGAGATTGACCGACCCATCATGAAATTAATCGACATCAAACAGGGAAACCTTCCAGTTGTGCTGGCAATTCCACATTCAGGAACTTTTATTCCCGAAGTAATATTCGACACTTTCGCGACGACTGGGAAACTACTTGCTGACACCGACTGGAATGTTCATCGGCTGTATGAGGGTCTTCTTCCGAATGCGACGGTGATCAGGGCGCTGTTTCATCGATACGTAATTGATCCCAACCGCGACCCTTTCGGCTCGTCGCTGTACACCAATGAAAATACTACGACCTTGTGTCCAGTGACTACTTTCGACGGGGAGTCGATTTACCTTCCGGGACAGGAACCTGACGATCGAGAGATTGCACTTCGACGTAGTCAGTTTTTTATGCCCTATCACAAAGCAATTGAGCAAGCACTCAAAAAAGCTCAATCCCAACATGGCATTGCGATCCTTTACGATTGCCATTCCATTCGCTCAAAAATACCGAATCTATTCCCATCGCGTCTACCCGATTTCAATATTGGAACCAACAACAGCACTTCATGTGACCTGGCGATAGAAAACGAGGTTCGTACCGTTTGTGAAAATAGCGTTGATTTTACGACTGTGGTCAACGGCAGATTTCGTGGTGGTTGGACAACCAGACACTACGGAAAACCTGTCGATGGAATCCACGCCATTCAAATGGAACTTGCACAATCCACCTACATGTCGGAGAAGCCTCCATGGATCTATGACGTAACCAAGGCGGAAATTCTTCGACATGAACTTAAACGAATTCTAGAAGCACTCGTTTCGTTGGCGGGCAAACTGAATTTTTCAGGAGAAATTAGGGTATGAATCATCCAGTAGAAAACAAAAGGGTTATTGTCCCGTACACAGGCTCCGAACCCGTTGCAAAATCCTGGTTGACAGAAGCTCCTCTGCGGATGCTGATGAACAATTTGCATCCGGATGTCGCTGAAAACCCCGATGAACTTGTTGTCTATGGCGGCATTGGACGAGCGGTCAGAACCTGGGAAGATTATGACATAACAGTCGCTGTGCTGAAACGACTTGGTCTTGAGGAGTCACTGCTTATTCAGTCCGGTAAGCCAGTGGGGGTTTTCCGGACTCATCGTGATGCTCCGAGGGTGCTGATCGCAAATTCAAATTTGGTTCCGAAATGGGCGACATTGGAACACTTTAATGAATTGGACAGGAAAGGGCTCATGATGTTTGGTCAAATGACTGCAGGTTCGTGGATCTACATTGCCAGCCAGGGAATCATCCAGGGAACCTACGAAACATTTTCTGAAGTGGGAAGAAAGCATTACAACGGAAACCTCAATGGGCAATGGATACTTACAGCGGGTCTTGGGGGTATGGGTGGTGCTCAACCTCTGGCCGCAGTAATGGCAGGTGCATGTTGCCTTGTTGTCGAATGCGATCCAGAACGCATAGATTTCCGTTTGCGTACCGGTTACCTCGACGAAAAAGCCGAATCACTGGATGAGGCGCTAGACATGATTAGAAGCTGGACCGATGCGAAGCAGGCGAAGTCTGTGGGTCTTCTCGGAAATGCTGCTGATATTTTTCCAGAGATTGTAAGGCGTGGAATTTGGCCTGACATTGTCACAGACCAGACATCCGCACACGATCCGACAAATGGATATTTGCCGCTGGGATGGTCGATCGAAAACTGGCGTCGGCAAAAGCAGTCCAATCCAAAGATGGTTGAGCGCGAAGCGCGCAGATCTATTCGGATACATCTTGAAGCAATGGTAGACTTTCATAACCGGGGAATACCAACTCTAGACTATGGAAACAACATTCGCCAAATAGCGAAGGACGAGGGATTTCAGGATGCATTTGCCTTTCCAGGATTTGTTCCAGCCTGTATTCGACCTTTATTTTGCCGGGGAATGGGTCCGTTCAGATGGGCTGCGTTATCTGGAAATCCGGATGACATATACAAGACCGACCAAAAGGTAAAGGAATTGATTCCCGATGATCCCCATCTGCACAACTGGCTGGATATGGCTCAGAAACGAATTAAGTTTCAGGGGTTGCCGGCAAGAATTTGTTGGTTGGGACTTGGGCAAAGGCATCAAGTGGGTCTCGCGTTCAATGAGATGTTCAGAAATGGTGAAATCAGTGCACCGGTTGTCATTGGCCGGGATCATTTGGACGCGGGGTCGGTCGCATCACCAAACCGCGAAACGGAAGATATGCGTGATGGTTCGGATGCCGTATCGGATTGGGCTTTTCTGAACGCATTGGTGAATTGTGCATCGGGTGCGACTTGGGTCTCCATACACCATGGAGGAGGAGTCGGAATCGGTTACTCCCAGCACGCGGGCATGGTCATTTGTTGTGATGGAACGGATTCAGCAGCCCGTCGAATCAGGAACGTTTTATGGAATGATCCCGCAACAGGTGTAATGCGTCACGCTGATGCGGGCTACGAGAGTGCAATCGAATGCGCACGCGAAAACAATCTCGATCTACCCGCGATATTGAAGTAAACCGTATCTGACATTGGACATCGAGCAACTGCACTCCGATGCTTTATTCGACGAATTCGATCACTGGCTTACCAAAGACTCGCCGATGTGGATTCCATGCTAAGAAATCCCATAGGCAGTTTCTCTTGTTATCACCCTAAAAGGGTATATCACTAACCCATCAAATTATGGAGATTAAACCATGAAAAAGTTAATTCAAAGCCTGCTATTGTCTGTTGCTTGTGCGGTACTGGCATCAGCTTCTGTTTCGGCAGATTCGATCAAAGTCGGCTTCAACGTACCGCTTACGGGCTTTGCAGCGGCAGATGGAAATTCAGCGCTGGTTGGTGCTGAACTTGCAGTAGAGCAGGTCAATTCCACCGGTGGTGTCAATGGAAATATGATTGAGCTTGTGGTCTATGACGATCAGGCCAGCCCAAAGGAATCTGCGCCTCTGGCTGTCAAGCTGATCACGCAAGACAATGTGATTGCGGGAATTTCCGGCAGTTATTCAGGCGCAACGCGCGCCGCCGCTACAATTTATCAGGAAAATTCCACGCCATACATTTCCGCTTACGCAGTTCACCCGGATATAACACGTGCCGGAGATTATGTTTTTCGAACCTCATTCATGGGCGAAGTACAAGGTCGTGCAGGTGCGAAGCTGATTGGCGACATGATGGGTCTGAAGCGAGTCGCCATGATCACTTTGAACAATGATTTTGGCAAGTCACTTGCCAATGGTTTCAAGGAAAAGGCCGCGGATTTCGGCATTGATGTAGTTAACGAGTATGAGTACTCGATTAAAGACCGAGAATTTGGATCGATTGTAACCAAGGTAAAAAGTGACAATCCTGATGCAATTTATGCTTCAGGTTATTTCTTCACCGCGGGTCCTTTGGTACGACAGCTTCGTGCAGCGGGAGTAGACGTGCCGATTATCGGTCAAGAAGGTTATGACAGCCAGAAGTTCATAGAAATTGCCGGTCCCGACGCAGAAGGAGTGATCATCACAACCTCCCTTGATCGAGATTCTTCCATGCAAACTACACAAGATTTTATTAGTGGATTTCAGGCGAAAGCTGGCTACCCGACCGACATGGTTGCTGCTTCCGCACATACAGCTGTATTGGTCCTGGCGGATGCTCTAGGTCGAGCGAGTGATACCAGTGCAGCGGCATTGC
Source organism: Arenicellales bacterium (assembly GCA_963662635.2). Classification (GTDB taxonomy): domain Bacteria; phylum Pseudomonadota; class Gammaproteobacteria; order Arenicellales; family JAJDZL01; genus JAJDZL01. Next base: position 2,227,151 of record CAXXFC010000006.1, on the reverse strand, counting down.
GCGACGCGATCGCATCCTCGAACGTCGATGCTTCTACTGGCCAAATTTCCTTTAATGACCTGGGAGAGGTGCAAAAAGATGTGCAGATTCAGGTCGTCAAGGACGGGATGTGGCGTCATTATGCTGTAATTTCTGATCCGGTACTTCTAGCACCTCCATCAAAGTAATTATAGGAAGCGAACTGCATCAGTCTGAAGTCTAGAGTCTCGTCGTCCAGTCATGCTGATACTTGAATTGACAATTCAAGGGCTGATTCAAGGAGCAATCTACGCACTGATTGCTCTGGGGTTGACTTTAGTCTACGGGTTGCTCAGAATTCTGCACGTAGCCCATGCCGCCCTGTTTACACTCGGTGCCTATATTGGCGTAATCATTACTAACGAGACCGGCAGTATCACACTTGCGATACTTGTGTCCATGATCTCCATCGGGTTCGTTGGTGTTGGCGTGTATCGCTTGGCCTATAAACCGCTGCTGAGCAAACCGCCTTTAGTTGCTTTGATTGCATCCATAGGTATTTTTATTGCTGCAGAAGAGGTGTATCGAATCATTTTCGGTGCATACGGCATGTCGTTCGTTAATCCGCCTCTTCAACAGCAGATAGAGATTCTGTCGGGATTCTATCTTTCGCAGGCCCGTGTTCTCGTATTGATACTGTCCGTTGTATTGATTGCTTTTCTGGGCTGGCTCGCTGCTTCAACTCGCACTGGGGTCGCTTGGCGTGCGACTGTAATGGACGCTGAGATAGCGGCAAGCTTTGGAATCAATATTGAAAAAGTAAGGTTTATCAATTTCTTTATTGGTTCCGCGCTTGCCGCCCTGGCAGGTGTCATGGTGGCGTTATTGAACAATCTCGTCGAGCCGACAATGGGAGCGGTACCAGCCTATAAAGCACTGGCGATAATTGTGCTGGGTGGTATGGGTTCAGTACGCGGCGCACTCGTCGCTTCACTGGCGCTGGGGACCATTGAAAGTTTTGGAACAATCTACATCGGACATCTGCTGGACCGGGACGCAATTGCGTTTGCGTTCCTGATTCTGGTACTGATGCTTCGTCCACATGGTTTGTTCAGCAGGGCATAGATTTATGGCTTACGAAATCGCTGTCCTAACTTCCATGTCAATCGCGATCTTGTTCGCATTGTCACTCAATTTAATTACCGGCTTTTGTGGTCAAGTCAGCCTTGGTCATGCCGCTTTCTTTGGAATCGGTGCATATACGGCAGCCCTTTTGACCAAAACAGGTGTATCGCTCATCATTGCATTGGTCCCTGCTGCAATTGTGGCCGGGTTTGTGGGAATTTTCGTTGGAATTGCCTCACTTCGAGTTCGTCATGACTTTCTGGCCATAACCACTATGGGGGTAGGCTTTCTGTTTGTCGGATTCGTTAGAAAGCAGGATGCGCTTGGTGGTGAGATTGGCATTTCCGGAATTCCATCCGTAGCATTTGGACGACCAGGTCTGCTTGTGTTGTCGCTTGTCTGCACCATTCTGTTCATTTTATTGCTGGTACATATTCGTCGTTCATGGTTGGGGTTTGCTTTCGTATCAGTAGCTGATGACGAAGATACAGCACGCGTCCTTGGAATCAATGTACCGAGATTCAAGTTACTCGCATTCGTAACCGGAACGGCTGCAGCGGGCGTGGCGGGTGGTCTTTATGCTCACCATATCCGCTTTATTGGTCCGGATAGTTTCGGTTTCGTCGAATCAGTTACAGTACTGGCGATGGTAATCGTTGGCGGAATCGGATCGATCTGGGGAGTTGTGATTTCTGCAGGGCTGCTGTCTGTAATGCCGTTGTTGTTGCAGTTTGTTGACGACTACAAACTGTTGATTTACGGAATATTGGTTTTTGCCACAATGCGCTTTGCACCCGAAGGTATCGCTGGACTAGCGCGAATGATTTGGTTGAGGTTTACCCAAAAGTGACATTGCTTTCTGTAGAGAACGTCACCATGCAGTTCGGCGGAGTGACCGCGGTCGACGATGTTTCACTCGAAATTCGAGACAATCAATTGTTGGGGTTCATCGGACCCAATGGTGCAGGAAAAACAACGTTAATGCGCGTCATCACAGGAATTCTACGACCACAACAGGGTAAAGTGATTTTTCGCGGAACGGATTTGACTCAATGGCCAGTATATCGGCGGGTACGCTGCGGTCTGGGACTGGCTCAGCAAATCGTCCGACCTTTGACGTCTATGTCACTCATCGATAATGTCGCTCTTGCTGCCGGCATGCACAATACAGGGGATCCGCTCAGGGCACTCTTGAAAACTGACCGGCGTGAAGAACAAGAGAAGTCAAAAGAGCTTTTGGACTTTGTCGGATTAGGTGACATGGCTCACTCGATGCCCGGAGAGTTGCCACTCGGATTCGTCAAAAGACTTGAAATTGCACGCGCGTTGGCATTGGGCCCCAGACTACTTTTACTTGATGAGCCACTTGGTGGGCTGAATCAGAAAGAAGCTGAAGGTGTTGCTGATTTGATTTCATCATTAGTGAATGAACGGCGTAGCGTATTGTTGATAGAGCACAACATTCGAGAAATTTCCCGAATTTGTCCTGAAATTTTCGTTCAAGACAATGGACGACGCCTAATGCAAGGACCTACAAGTCAAGTGATGGCCAGTTCAAAACTTCGACAAGCTTATCTGGGAAGACAATAGTTCATGTTGAATGTGTCCGAGTTAACCTGTGGCTACGGAGATCTGATTGCGGTAGACAGAATTTCCTTCAACGTACAACCAGGGGAAATATTTGGATTGATCGGAGCGAACGGAGCGGGTAAATCGGCCACAATGCTGGCTTTGGCCGGCATAATTCCGGTAATCAGTGGCCGTGTTGACCTGAATACACAAGAAATCACACATCTTCCGACACACAAACGTGCCGGTCATGGCATAGCGCTTGTCCCCGAAGGACGTCGAATATTCCCTGATCTTTCCGTTGACGAGAACCTTACCGTCGGCGGAACAAATCTGGACAAACCGGCACTAAGCCGTAACCGCGAACGAGTATTCAACTCCTTTCCGAGACTTGCCGAACGCAGACAGCAACTCGCAGGTTCATTGTCAGGTGGCGAACAACAAATGCTCGCGGTCGGTAGAGCAGTCATGGCAAACCCTTCCGTTTTGTTGATTGATGAGCTGTCGTTAGGACTGATGCCTATCGTCATTGATGAGTGCTATCGTGTCCTGGAAGAGTTAAGAACGCAAAATCTTGCAATTGTGTTGGTTGAACAGAGTACAGAGCGAGTTTTTCAAGTTGCCGATCACGTAGCGGTGCTTGAGACTGGACGTATAGTCTGGACCGGTTCAGGTCTAGAAGCAAGTAAGGATAAGAAAGTCGTTGAAGCATATCTTGGTGCTCTTGGACAGTGATATATCTGATCCGCTCCACCCTGATGAACCAGCTAAAGGCAGGAATCGTTGATGACAGCTCGGCATTTGGTGTGGGTAGACGATAGATCTTGATCAAGTACTCAAGCATGTAAAATAAATAGTCTGCAATTACCATTGCAGGGTTGAATTAATCGCTTTGGGAATCATCTATAATGAGGATTCAGGGACAAATTTTGTAGTTTTCAGAATGCAAGAGGTAAATACTTTATGACTGAAACAAGTGCATGCCCGGTAAAGAATGGCATGCTGGAAAGAAGTATAGCAAGCAGTGCCAGCAGTGGCACCACAAACCAGGACTGGTGGCCGAACCAGCTGAACATTGACGTTTTGCACCAGCAATCCGCCGAATCGAGCCCGATCAGGAACGGTTTCAACTATGCTGAGGAATTCAAGAGTCTGGACTATGACGCACTCAAGAATGACCTTTATGCATTGATGACCGATTCTCAGGACTGGTGGCCGGCCGACTATGGTCACTACGGACCATTGTTTATTCGAATGGCCTGGCATGCTGCCGGTACCTACCGCATCGGTGACGGTCGCGGCGGTGCCGGAACCGGCAACCAGAGATTCGCACCGCTCAACAGTTGGCCGGATAACGGCAACCTTGACAAGGCTCGCCGGTTGCTATGGCCGATCAAGCAGAAGTATGGGCGAAAAATTTCTTGGGCCGATCTTCTGATCCTGGCCGGGAACTGTGCCTTGGAATCAATGGGATTCAAGACTTTTGGCTTTGGCGGCGGACGCGAAGACGTATGGAAGTCAGAAGACGATATCTACTGGGGCACCGAGGAAGAGTGGCTCGGAGACAACCGCTATAGCGGTGAGCGCGATCTGGAAAATCCACTTGGTGCCGTGCAGATGGGCTTGATTTATGTCAATCCCGAAGGGCCGAATGGAAATCCCGACCCGGTAGCTTCCGGAGTCGATGTCCGAGAGACTTTCGCTCGCATGGCGATGAACGACGAAGAAACCGTCGCACTGACTGCCGGCGGACACACGTTCGGAAAATGTCATGGCGCCGGAGATGCGGACCTTGTCGGACCCGAACCGGAAGGCGCTGCCATAGAGGATCAAGGTCTTGGCTGGACCAGTGCTCATGGATCCGGTGTTGCTGGAGATGCCATCACCAGTGGACTTGAAGGTGCATGGACCAACAATCCAACCAAATGGGATATGGGTTACTTCGAGAATCTATTCGGTTACGAGTGGGAAGTTACAAAAAGCCCTGCCGGTGCGAATCAGTGGGTTCCGAAGAATGGTGCTGGTTCAGATACTGTTCCAGATGCACACGATCCTTCCAAAAAGCATGCTCCGATCATGACAACGGCGGACATGGCGATGAAGATGGATCCTGCGTACGAGCCAATTTCGCGACGTTTCCGCGAGAACCCCGATGAGTTTGCGGACGCATTCGCCCGTGCGTGGTTCAAATTGACACACCGCGATATGGGTCCTCGTGTACGCTACCTGGGGCCGGAAGTACCGGATGAACAACTGATCTGGCAGGACCCTGTTCCCGCTGTCACCCATAGTTTGATCGGTGATGAGGATATTGCCGCTCTCAAGGAGAAAATCCTCTCTTCCGGACTGTCGGCATCACAGCTGGTATCGACAGCCTGGGCTTCAGCTTCGACCTACCGCAACTCCGACATGCGCGGCGGAGCCAATGGCGCGCGCATTCGACTTGCACCCCAGAAAGACTGGGAGGTCAACCAGCCGGATCAGCTCGCTGAAGTGCTGCAGGTGCTGGAAGGCATCCAGCAGGATTTCAACCAGTCTGTACAAAACGGAACAGCAGTGTCGCTCGCTGATGTTATTGTGCTTGGCGGTTGCGCAGGTGTTGAGCAAGCCGCAAAAAACGCAGGTCATGATGTATCGGTTCCCTTTACTCCGGGTCGTGCTGATGCGGTGCAAGAGCAAACTGATGTTGATTCTTTTGCCGTACTCGAGCCGACGGCTGACGGGTTCCGAAACTACCTGAAGTCCAAGCACACCGTATCTGCAGATGAACTGTTGATTGATCGTGCGCAGTTGTTAACGCTTACTGCACCCGAAATGACAGCACTTGTCGGTGGATTGCGTGTCCTTGATGTCAATGCTGGACAGTCTCAGCACGGTGTTTTCACAGATCAACCGGGTTCGCTGAACAACAACTTCTTTGTGAACCTGCTTGATATGGGTACAAAGTGGGTGCCGACATCGGAAGAAAATGATCTGTTCGAAGGACGCGATCGCACAACCGGTGGCGTAAAGTGGACTGCTACGAGAGTTGATCTCATCTTTGGATCGAACTCGCAGCTTCGAGCCATCGCAGAACACTACGGATGTTCCGATTCGGAACCTCAGTTCGTACAGGACTTCGTAGATGCGTGGAACAAGGTGATGAATCTCGACCGATTCGATATTGCTTGATCCAATAAACACAGAGGAGGCATTTCTTCTTGAGAAGGAATGCCTCTTTTTTGTACCTGCAATTGCTGAAAATCGTCTACGGATTCCAGTGATGAAACCATTGAGTCTGAGCGATCTGATGTCGCTTGAAGAATATTCCGAAAAACGAAAGAGTTTTCGGAGTTCTGTCGTGGAACACAAGAGAAACCGAAGCGTTCAAGTTGGTCCTAACGCGACACTTTTATTTGAGGACCGACTCACAATTCAATATCAGCTGCAGGAATTGCTGAGAATCGAAAGGGATTTCGACGATTCTGCACTAGAAATGGAACTCGAAGCTCACAATCGACTGATTCCCGACGGAAACAACTGGAAAGCAACTCTCACGGTCGAGTTTCCCGATGTTGAGGAGCGGCGAATCGCACTGATTCAACTATCCGGTATCGAGGACCGGGTCTGGATTGATGCAGGAGAAAACGACCGTATTTGGGCTATCGCAGATGAATTTCTGGTAAGAGCACCTGAGGAGCAAACCTCCAAGCTACACTACCTGAGTTTTGAGCTGGACGACTCTTTTGCTGATGCCGTAAAATCCGGATGCGAGTTTTCGATAGGCATCCGTCATGATTTCTACAATTACAGCGTAACGCCGATAGCGGGTGATGTGCGCGAATCTTTATTGGAAGATCTCGATTGACCAGTCGGCGTTGGCAACCGCACGAATTGGAAATTCAGCCAATTGGGTAGATATCAGTACGATCTTGGCATACCCAGGACGTGCTCTGAAACATAACTGAGAATCAGATTGGTGGAAATTGGAGCCACCTGATAGAGCTTGGTTTCGCGGAATTTCCTCTCCACGTCAAACTCTTCGGCAAATCCAAAACCACCGTGGGTTTGCAGGCAGACTTCCGCTGCCGCACAAGAAGCATCAGCTGCCAACATTTTTGCCAGATTCGCCTCTTCTCCCGGATTCTCGCCAGCATCATAACGTCTTGCCGCTTCCTTGAGCATCAATTCGGCTGCCCGCATATCCGAGTAAGATTTCGCGATCGGAAACTGTATGCCTTGATTTTGTCCGATCGATCTACCGAAAACCACTCGCTCATTCGCGTAATTCACCGCTTTTTCAATAAACCACTTTGCATCTCCTATGCACTCGGCCGCGATCAGGATGCGTTCTGCATTCATTCCTGACAAGATGTATCTGAAACCATTCCCTTCCTCGCCAATCAGAGAATCCACCGGCACCTCCATGTCCTCAAAAAACACTTCGGTGGTCGAGTGGTTCATCATGGTACGGATAGGACGTATGGTCAACTGTGATTCGGGAATTTCTCGCATGTCGATTAGCAAAACCGATAACCCTTGCGATCGTTTCTTTACCTGATCGACAGGGGTAGTACGGCATAGCAACAGCATCAGGTCGGAGTGCTCCGCCCTTGAAGTCCAGATTTTCTGTCCATTGACAACAAATGTGTCATCTTTACGAATCGCTGTGGTACTTAACGACATGGTATCTGTTCCGCTACCGGGTTCAGTCACGCCAAATGCCTGGAGTCGAAGCGAACCATCAGCGATACCAGGCAGAAATTGTGCTTTTTGCTCGTCAGAGCCGTGGCGTAAAACCGTCCCCATGGTGTACATCTGGGCATGACAGGCTGCGGCATTGCCGCCGCTTCCGTGAATTTCCTCCAATATGGCTGCAGCTGCAGAAATCGGCAACTCAAATCCTCCGTACTTTTGAGGTATCAACGCTCCCAGATAGCCGGATTTCGTCAGCGCCTCAACAAAGTCAGTTGGATAAACACGATTTCGGTCGCAATTTCGCCAATATTCCGGTCCAAAATCAAGACAGAGTTTTTTAACACCATCTCGAATGTCCTGGTGATCATTCTCGTAGTTCATTGAAAGTCTTTCGGCGAAAAAGTCTGCATGAGGTCGGGAGTCGGGTTTTCGATTATATATTTGACCTTGAAAGTCATTGTCGAGGATGCGGAGTGGTCGCGTAAGGTAACCTGTTAACACATAGGGTCTTATAATCAATTCTGTTTCCAACAAATTGACTGTTGACACTGCGTCAACCTAAGAGAAATTTCAGATATGAAGTTGAATCAATATGATACGTTGCTGGTTGAGTCAATCAACGACCATATTTCTGTTGTGACACTGAATCGTCCCGAGGTTTCAAACGCGTTCAATACCCAAATGGCATTTGAACTCTATGATTTGTTCGAAGGCCCAGTCACAGACGATGCCCATCTTCGTTGTATCGTTCTCACCGGAGCCGGTAACCGAGCGTTTTGTGCGGGTGCCGACCTCAAGGAACGAAGGGAAATGAATGACGAGGAGTGGACTCAACAGCATTTTGAGATTGAGCGTATGGTCCGAGCAATCAATGATTGTCCCGTCCCGACTATCGGGGCAATCAATGGCGCAGCTTTTGGTGGAGGATGCGAAATTGCCTGTCTGCTTGATTTTCTATACGCCGCCGAAACCGCACGATTCGCTCTGCCGGAAACCAGCCTTGGCATTATTCCTGGAGCCGGTGGTACCCAAACATTACCTCGCGCCGTGGGGGAAAAACGTGCAAAGGAGATCATACTGAGCGGACGACCCTTTACAGCCGCCCAAGCACTGGAATGGGGACTAGTCAACAAGGTACTACCGCAAGATCAGCTGATAACCGCAGCAACAGAAATCGCGCAGAAGATCGCCGCAAATGCTCCGATTGCTGTCAAGCAGGCGAGGAAAGCCATCCGCGGAGGGCTTCATTTGTCACTATCAGATGGATTGGAATTCGAGCTTGAATCCTACTATCGCACAGTACCGACTCGGGATCGCAGGGAAGGGATATTGGCATTCAACGAAAAACGAAAACCGAAATTTGAAGGTCGATGATCCGAGTTGTCTTTGACACACTAGCTGAATTCTTGAGCTACAAAGCGGACTGCATAACTCTTGCGAGGTGCATTGCTTTTCTTCCCGTACCCAATTCGATCTGGTGCCTGCATGAGGTCCCGTCGGCAATGATTATCGTGTCTTCTGCCGCAGCTCTTACCGCAGGGAACAAATCGAGCTCACCCATTTTTTCCGATTGTTTGTAAGTCTTACGAGCGTACCCGAATTCTCCTGCCATTCCGCAACAACCCGAGTTGACAGAGTTGAAAGTCAGACCGGGAATTCGCTCCAGTGAACGCTTGACGTGAGTCATCTGATCGAATGATTTCTGATGACAGTGCCCATGAACGAGTGCGGTACCGTAGACTGGCTTGAGGTCAAACTCCGTCACTTCCTTGTCTAGAAATTCTTCAAACAGAAAAGATGTTTCAGCCAGTAATTCAGCCTGTTGACTGCGTACCAACACGGGTATTTCATCCCTCATACCCAGAATACAGCTCGGCTCCAAACCGACGATCGGAATCTGTTTTTCCAAGTACGGTCTAAGCGCTTCCAGCAATCGGTCAATTTCCTGTCTGGCTTGACTCACCATGCCGTTTGTCAGGTAGGTACGGCCGCAACATAGCGGGTGCTGGCCACGGGTTGCCAATACAGGCTCAACCCGATATCCAGCGGCAGCCAACACCGCTTGTGCCGCATGCAGGTTTTCAGGTTCAAACCAAGTGTTGAACGTATCGGCGAACAGCACAACCGGCTTGCCATCGGGTGGTCCGAGCGATTCGGGCTGTAAAAATGGCTTGCGACTCCATTCTGGCAGCAGGCGAAATCGACTCAACCCTGTAATCGGCTCAGATACAGAACGTATCAACCTCGATTTGAGGAGGAGATTAGCCAACCCGGAAATCCGCCCGACGTATGGTGCGTATCTCGGCAGATGAGCGATCAGTTTCTGATGGAAGGAAGCACCGCTCTTTTCGAATCGCGCAGCGGTAACCTCGACTTTCATCCTTGCCATATCAACACCTGTCGGACATTCCCGTCGACACGCCTTGCAGCTCACACACAGCTGCATCGCTTCGTGCATGGCTTCAGAAGTCATGGCATCCCTGCCAAGCTGACCGGAGATTGCCAATCGCAGCACATTCGCTCTGCCACGGGTGACGTGCTTTTCGTCCCTGGTTATGCGATAGGATGGGCACATCACGCCACCTGCAAGTTTGCGGCACGCTCCGTTGTTATTGCACATCTCCACAGCTCCTTGAAATCCACCACCGGCTCCGGTCCATCCCTGCCAATTCAACGCTGTTTTGAATTCGGGAACAGCATATTCCGGAGGGTGACGAAACAGCTGCATATCATCCATTTTCGGCGGATTCACGATCTTGCCGGGATTCATGATGCCTTCAGGATCAAACAGTTTCTTGACTTGCTGAAATGTGTCCACCATTCTCTTTCCGAACATCTTCTCATGGAATTCGGACCGACACAGACCATCGCCATGTTCCCCGGAGTGAGAGCCTTTGTACTCCAAAACCATGTCGAAGCATTCTTGCGCAATCGCTCGCATTGCACGAATGTCCTGTTTCTGTCGCATATCCAGAACCGGCCGTACATGCAGACAACCGACAGAAGCATGTGCATACCAGGTGCCTCGAGTACCATGTTTCCGAAATATATCGTTGAGTCTTGCGGTGTATTCGGCCAAATCTTCCAGTTCCACGGCACAGTCCTCCACGAAAGAGACAGGCTTGCGTTCGTCGCGCATCGACATCATGATGTTCAATCCCGCTTTTCGGACTTCAAATACCGAACTCTGAAACGCCGGGTCAATTGCTTCGATAACACCGCCACGGGCATCGCGAGGATTCGAGAATCCATACCCCAGATCGGACATCAATTCGTCCAAGGCTCTCAGTCGCTTTAAATTTTCGTCTTGGTCGTCTTCGGAGAACTCGACCAGCAGCAGGGATTCTGGATCGCCATTGACCATTTCATCGATCGTGCGTCGATAAAGTGGGATATCTCGCGACAACTCGATCATTGTACGATCAATGAGTTCCACCGCCGTCGGTTCCAGTGTGACAATATGCTGCGCGGAATCCATGGCCCCATGAAAGCTCGGGAAATGACAGATGCCCAGGACTTTCTGTTCTGGAATGGGTGATAGCTTGAGTTCGATTGTGTGCGAGCAGGCCAGTGTACCTTCCGAACCGACCAGCAGATGAGCAAGGTTAGCGGTCTCAGATTCCGGGACCAGTGCATCGATGTTATATCCACCGACTCGCCGCAATACGCCGGGAAATCGATCAGCAACCTCTTGCTGCTCGCGAATTCCAATATCCAGCAATTTGTCATACAACGGGTGACTCTGACGAGCTTTCACACCCACTTCGTCGAAATCGATCGTCTCTCCATTGGGCAGCAAGGCATCGATCGCGATGACATTGTCTCGCATGAGCCCATAGCGAATCGATCGACTGCCACAGGAATTGTTTCCGGCCATGCCGCCGATCGTGGCCTGGCTGGCAGTTGATACGTCAACCGGAAACCAGAGTCCGTGTGGTCTGAGCCTTCTATTCAGTTCATCAAGCACGATTCCAGCTTCGACCCGACAACGCAGTTTCTCGATGTCCAGATCGATCAATCGATTCATGTACTTGCTATAGTCCAGAACGATGGCATTGTTGACAGTCTGTCCACATTGTGAAGTTCCCCCGCCTCTTGGCAATATCGGAATTCCATGATTGTTTGCATACCGCACAGTCGTCTCGACATCTGTTTGGTCCTTCACCGTGACCGCCGCCAATGGCATCATCTGATAGATTGACGCGTCGGTGGCATAACGTCCGCGATCAAATATACCGGTCATTACCCCACCTTGAACCAGGCGGTTGAGGTCTTTACTGATTGCGTCGGTAGACTGCATCGAATGTGAATTGGAGGCGAAAGATTTAAATCGCGGATAATTGTAACTACTTGGAGCCGAGCAATTGGCTTGTTATTCGCCTATTGAAATGGGAGACAAGAATTATTCAACGAACGGCACACCTCATGAATAGGTAGACAATCACTCTTTGAAATAGTCGATTAACGCAAACTAGTAGATTTCTTTTGTATTATTATCCAAATTCGATTTTAAGTTCATTTTGAGCTTGAACTTGAATTGAATTTCAGTCGCCTCTGAAAACTCTATGAACAATTTACTTTGCGTTTCAATTTGTCGATTTTGGAACCTCAGGCATTGATTCATTGCCATTTAGTTTATGACAAACAACAATTCAGGTAAAACATCCTCTCTTCGCTACCAAGCGGACGAATCCCCTCCCCCTCTGCTCACGTTCGGTCTTGGCTTGCAGCTTGCCATCCTTGTCTTGCCCGGCGTTGTATTCATTCCCACTATCATTTTTCGGGCAACTGGTGCAACCGAAAACTACATTTCATGGGTTGTGCTGGCGTCATTGTTGATCTGCGGTTTCACTACAGTTTTCCAAGCGGTTAAGGTTGGCCGAATTGGTGCTGGATACGTACTCGTGATGGGTGGTTCCGCGTCTTTCATCGGAGTATCCATAACCGCTGTAAACGAAGGTGGACTGCTGTTGCTGGCGACATTGATTGTCATTTCCTCCCTTGCTCCGTTGGCAGTTTCATTACGACTCTCCCTGTTACGAAGAATGCTGACACCGCCTGTCATAGGAACAATCATCATGCTGATACCGGTATCGGTGATGCCGATAGCATTTCGTATGTCGCAAAAAGTACCAGATGGAACCCCGGCACAGGCCGCTCCGATCATTGCTTTTGCCACATTACTGATCATGACCTGCATCTCATTGAAGGCAAAGGGAGTATTGCGAACTTGGGCACCGGTCATCGGTGTTGTTTCAGGTTCAATAGTCGCAGGATATTTTGGAATCTATGATCTGGATCGCGTTGCACAAGCGTCGTGGATAGGACTCTCGGAAGGTGAATGGCAAGGTGTGGGTTTCAACCTCAGTCCAGGCTTCTGGATTCTCCTTCCTGCGTTCATTTTTATTGCCATGGTCGACACATTTAAATCTATCGGCCTATCCATTGCCATACAAGGTGTTTCCTGGCGACAGTCCAGAGCTATAAATTTCCGGTCAGTTCAAGGTTCAGTCGTTGCAATCGGAGTCGGTAATATTCTGGCAGGTCTATTGGGGACGGTGCCTAAATCCATTCGTCCACAAAGTATCTCAATCACCCCGGCTACTGGAGTCGGTTCTCGTAATGTCGGGATAGCCACCGGGATGATCTTCATTGCCTTGGCATTCTTTCCTAAAGGGCTGGCTGTCATACTAGCCATACCATCTCCCGTAGTTGCGGGGTTTTTGACCTACATAATGGCAACTATTTTTGTCATCGGAATCAGAACCGTTCTGCAGGATGGGCTCGACTACCGCAAGAGTTTGATCGTTGGAGTTGGGTTCTGGGTTGGAGTTGGTTTCGAAAACGGCATGATATTTCCCGAAATTGCCTCCGAAGTCCTCGGTGGTCTGTTAGAGAGCGGGATAATCGTGGGCGGACTCACAGCAATTGTCATTTCTCTATTTTTAGACTTATCCAAACCTCGTGGCAGCCGAATCAAATTACCGTTAGAACTTGGGTCTCTAGCGAAGATTCGCGAATTCATCGGAGCGTTCGCGCGTCGCAACCGTTGGGACCCAACGATGACTGAACGCCTGAACGCTGCCAGCGAAGAGACTCTATTGATGTTTCATCAGTCAGATGAAATTGAAGAACATGAAGGAAAGCATCTGAGTTTAGCTATACATAAGGAAGATGATGAAGCAGTCCTTGAATTTGTCATATCAACCAACGAAGAAAACCTGGAAGACCAAATTGCACTACTCGGCGACCAGGTTACCGTGGAATCTGTTGAGCGGGAAATGTCAATTCGGCTGTTGAAACACATTGCTTCATCAGTACGCCATCAGCAGTATTTCAACACCGATATCATAACTGTCCGTGTGAAGACACCTAAAGCGGTGGTTTGACAACTTCTACTAAGACATCATACTCGGCAGAAATAGTGCAATTTGAGGGAAACACAAAAGAAACACTATTGCCACCAACATGGCCAACCAAAACGGAAAGATACCGCGGAAAATCGTTTCAAGTGGAATGTCCGGTGCGATGGATTTCACCACAAAAACATTAAGTCCCACCGGTGGTGAAATGAGTGCCATTTCGATTACCACCACAAAAAGGACGCCAAACCAAATCAGATCTACATTCAGTGCCAGCAGAATTGGTTGAACAAACGGAATGGCAAGTACAAGTATTGCAAATCCTGTAAGAAAAGTACCAATTACAGCACAGGCTAAAATAATCACGATTACCACCTGTATAGCGGTGAACCCTTGAGCCTCAACCCAATGCGTCAACGCCGGTGTAACCTGTGACAGGCTGATGAATGTCTTGAACACAAACGCGCCAAAGAGAATCATGAATATCGTGCAGGTGGATTTGAGTGTGTTGGTAACTACTAATTTGAGATTAGCCCAGTTCATTTTTTTGCGTGCAATCGCGACGAGCAGCGCTAGGAAAGCACCGATTCCCGCTGCCTCGATGACTGAAAATACTCCCAAATAAATCCCACCGATTGTCAAAACAATGATGCATAGGATCCAAACTGCGCGACCGAGTAAAATCAAGCGCTGAGAAAGAGGCACTACTTCTGTGGAACGGGGTGCCTTGGATGGGTTGGCGAAGACTAAAAGCCAAATGGTTAGAACAAACAACAAAGCAAGCATCAACCCAGGGATAATGCCGGCGATAAACAGCTTCCCGATCGACTCTTCGGTCAGGATTGCGTATAGGATAAAACCCGCTGAAGGAGGAATCAGAATTCCCAGAGTGCCACCTGCTGCAATTATTCCGGTGGAAAGCGCTCTGTCGTATTTCAAGCGTTGCATTTCGGGCAGACTGACTCGGCCCAATGTCAATGCAGTAGCCAGCGATGACCCCGACAATGCGGAGAATCCAGCACAACTGACTATCGTAGTCGTTGCCAGTCCGCCCCTGAGATGACCAAACCAGCCATATGCGGCCGAGTAAAGTTCGCGACTCATGCCGGATATGGTGGCGAGGTTTCCCATCAGAATAAACAAGGGTAAGATCGTCAGCGAATAGTTGGATGCCTGATTGAAAATTTCGCCGGCGATTACGGGAAGGCTTGCTTGTGGTCGGATCAAGTAAATTCCAACACCGCCGACCAGCATGAGCGATGAACCGACCGGCATTCGAATAAACAGCAACAGCAACAGGGACACGGTCCCGATTAAAGCAACCGTGACCCCACTCATGATTCCGTAAAGTTATTCGAAAACCGACCTGTTCGGCCAATCAGGTTATTGAGGAGATTTATAAGAATAACCAACCAATAAAACCCCATTGCTGTGGCGAGGAGATAATAAAAGGGTGTGTGGACAATTGACAGGTTACTTGTAATCGCCCCGCAAGCGAATCCGCATGAACCTATGGAGAACAGGCTGTAAGTAACGTAACCAACTACCAATAGTTCAAGCGACTGCGCCACAAAATCCGTAAATCGCAACAAAGCACTTTTCGCAAAAAATTTGATTACGTCGATGCTGATATTCGACTGACTCAACCCGCCAAACGCGATCGCAGTTGCGACGAAGACAGTCAAATTGACTGCCAATAAATCCTCAACCCCAAAAATCGGATCGTTCAGGATATACCTCGAAAAAATAGCGACAATATTTATACCCATCAGGCAAAATATCGCCAGTCCACCCATTGCGGCGAATAGCCTGGCCAATCGGTTCAGTTGCTGTTCGCACCACGCGAGTCTGACGACTCTCATTGTTTCATCAATTGAATGATTTCCTTCACGGTTTTATCGCCGACCGGCTGTTGTAAGATGGCATCGAATGTAGGTTGAATCGCGGCACCGAATCGAGCCTTTTCGGTTTTTGTCAATTCAATAATTTCAACACCGGCGTCTCGTGCAAATTCAAGACCTGTGTCGTCCGCATTTTCGTTAGCCCGTCCTGCAAAAAGTGATAGCCACTCGCCAGATGCTGCATCAACCCAGCCTTTTTGACGCTCAGCCAGATTGTTGTAGACCTGCTTGTTCATCAAAAGGATAAATGCTATTCCCGAACCCGGGAAATATGTTGTTACGTAGTTTGCAGGTTCATGAAGTCTGAATGAACGAATGGCTGATGGAGTCGTCGTAATTGCATCAATCACACCATTTGTCAAATTTTGATGGATCACTGTGACTGGCTGTGCTACAGCACTTGCATCAAGGGCTTCGACAAATGGCACATTGTGCTTTGATGTCACCCGTATTTTCATTCCTTGTAGATCTTCGAATGCGCGCACCGGTTTATCCCGTGTAATCAGTACTGGAGCGGAACTTGACCAAATTGCCAGTACCTTGGCATCGTATTCCATTTCCAATTCATGCTGCGCATTCAAGAGCGCGCGAGTACAGTCGAGTGCTTTGACACAAATATCGGGATAATTCACTACGTTCGTCTTTGGGAACAAATCTGCGGTAAACCCTGGCACCGCGAACACTATATCGGCTATACCGTCGAGCAAGATTGAATACTGTCTTGGCGGAACCGAATTCAGTGCACCGCCTGGAAACATAACTACTGACATCTCGCCGCCCGACACTTCTGCAAGTTTCTCGGCAAATGCCTTGAAAACCAGGTTGTTCGGACTCTTGGGCCCAAGAAAGTGAGCCAAACTCAATTCCCTCGCGAAACCTACATTGGCACCGAACACGAATGCGACGACCATTATTATTCGCAGAAGTTGTCTGAGCTGAAGAAGCACTGATATAGTTCTAAAGATGTTAAATTGTGATCTTTCTCTATAGTACCGAAAGCCGGACTACCTTGATTTCATGCCAGTACCCATCCCCTTGGTTGGCTGTGTGTGATGGCAATCATATGTCTCAACTCATGGTATTTTACCTAACTCTGTGAACTACAAATATATGATTGTTGTTGGCACTCTTGACTAGTTTCTGCAGGCAGTGTATAGATAGATTGTATTGTGTTTGTTGCTAAGTCCTATATGATGGATTTTAGTGGCAGTTCTGATGTGAAGTTGTAAACGACGAAGGAGTAGAGAAATTATGGCCGGATATGTTATTGTCGATACTGAAATTACGGATATGGATGTCTACAGTGAATTTATCGAACGAGTACCAGCATTAGTGGAATCTTACGGGGGTAAATTCATAGTGCGAGGCGGTGCCGTTGAAGTTTTACAGGGGGATTGGAAACCCTCGCGCTTGGTAGTGCTGGAATTTGAAAGTGCCGAGAAAGCGGCAGATTGGGAAAATTCCCCGGAATTCGCTGAGCTCAAAGCTATTCGCGACAGTGCCAGTAATTCAAATGTCATTGTCATCGATGGGGTGTAACTCGCTTCACCGCAGATCGTATTCAAGGTAGTCAATTCGGTCCAAAATTCATATCCGATACCATTTTCGCCACAGTGGTGGATAAAATTTTATTGTCGCCACCATCCGGTTGAGTGCGTGAAGAATCTTGCGCTGATTGAAAGGTTGGTGGCGAACGAATAATTTACCTCAAAAACGGAAGAGGCCTCACATCGAATTGAATTTCCCTACATCAAGTGCCCATCAGTGAAGAGAGGGGATGGTGTAAGCAGTTCGAATCCAGTCAAGACAGCCAGTGTTCGACCGGTTTTGAGAGGAATTCGTACACACTTATCCCCCTACTCCCTATCAGTAGAACACGACTCGGGTTAAATGCATTAGCAAAAGCACTGATGCCTGGAACAGAATTCCTGACTCTACCACTTTTGACCTCGATTGCTGTCAGAGTTGATCCTGTCTCGACTACGAAATCAACTTCCAGATTGTTTTCACGCCAATAGTAAACCTTTATTTTTCTGTCTGTGGCAGCATTAACTATATGTGCGCCGATAGCTGACTCAACCAAGCGTCCTTTAAAATCACTCTCATTCAGTGCTTCTTCGATTGGTATTTCGCGTTGAGCCGTTATCAGTGCAGTATTGAAAACTTGAAGTTTCGGGCTGGACCCTCGTTGCCGAACAACTTGTCCAGCATATTTCGTAAATCCGATCAGCATTCCCGCTTTGGCCAACAAGTCGAGGTAATGGGCAAGCGTAGTGGTATTGCCTGCATCTTGAAGCCGCCCCAGCATTTTGTTGTACGACAGGATCTGTCCAGAATAAGTGCATCCCAACTCAAAAAGGCGTCGCAGCAGTGCAGGCTTGTCAACTCGGGTTAACAGTAGAATGTCCCGCGCGATAGTCGGTTCGATAAGTGAATTCTTGATGTAGTCAGCCCAGCGTTCGAAGTCTTGAGAAAGTGGTGCGGCACCGGGGTAGCCTCCGTAGAACAAGTACTCATCAAGACTGAAATCGAAAGCTTCTCGCATTTCTGTGAAGCTCCAATGTGGCAGATTCAATACTTCAAATCGTCCTGCAAGACTCTCGGTCAATCCTCGTTCCATGAGCAGCGGAGTGGACCCGAGTACTACAACCTTGACATCTGCATTTGATAGTCTGTCCTCATCCCAGAGTAGTTTCACCATTTCAGACCACTGGGGAATCTTCTGAATTTCGTCGAGTATCAGGACCGAACCGGAGTCTGTGGTATTTTCGGCTAACTTTCGCGCAATTTCCCACTGTTGTTCAATCCACTCCAAGCTGCGCAGACTTGGGACATCAGCTGTTGCATAGTGGTAAGCAATCTGCAATCGTTCAGCTGCTTGATTTGCCGCGGTGGTTTTACCAACCTGACGAGCACCGATCAGGACCTGAATCAAACGCGGCGGTTCCTGCAGTCGACTGATCAGTGTGGCGACTATAGGCCGAGAATATGTTGAATATTTGGACATGCTAATATTTTACTCAATATATTGAGTATTTTTATCCGATATATTCAGTAAACTGCTTTTTCAGTCGCAGAATTCTCGACAGAGTTCATTCAATTCAAGGCACAGCAAACAATTGGGAAGAATGAGTTGGTAACAGGTTCAATCCAGCTCTAGCACGATCAAGTAAATCTCTGCGGAGCAGATTAGTTCTCGATATTCAAGAAACTTTCGAGAATGCTATTTTTGGGTTTGAGTGCAGTCACCTTTGGATATGTCATGCTGGTGCGTTATCAATTCCTCCTGATACCAGACTAGGAAGAGGGGCAAATTCAAGCAGTGTCAAACAATCCAACGCAACTGATTTCCACCATGACATTGAAAAGTCGGGGAACTGACATTGGTTTTCTTGAAATTCACCGGCCCGCTCTAGAATCACTCCCACTCAATGGTCGCCGGGGGTTTGCTGGTGATATCGTACGTGACTCTGCTTACCCCTGCAACTTCATTGACAATCCGACTGGCAATGACCTGAAGAACACGGTGTGGGATTTCCATGCAATTTGCAGTCATGAAATCCTGAGTCTGCACCGCACGAAGACTCACAACATAGTCGTAAGCGCGATTGTCTCCGACTACTCCAACAGATTTGACAGGCAGAAACACCACAAACGCCTGACTTGCTTCGTAGTACAGGTTGTGTCGGTGCAACTCATCAATGTAGATTGCGTCCGCCTGTCGCAAGATATCGGCGAACTCCTTTTTGACCTCGCCGAGAATTCGAACACCGAGACCTGGACCGGGAAACGGATGACGATAGACAATCTCATACGGTAAACCGAGTTCCGTTCCAATCTTGCGCACCTCATCCTTGAACAGTTCACGCAACGGCTCGAGCAGTTGCAGATGCAGTGATTCCGGCAATCCTCCGACGTTGTGGTGACTTTTTATGACTTTGGCCTTGTCTGTTTTCAGCCCCGCGGACTCGATTACATCCGGATAGATTGTGCCTTGCGCCAGCCATTTGACATCTTTAAGTTTACTTGCCTCTTCCTGGAATATATCGATAAACACCCGACCGATTATCTTGCGCTTTGTCTCCGGTTCGTCCACACCAGCCAATTCAGAATAGAACCTGTCAGCAGCATCGATTGAAATTAGATTCACGCCAACCTTTTCGGTCATGGTCTGATAGACGGTGTCCGCTTCATTAAGGCGCAACAATCCGTTGTCGACAAAGATACATGTCAGCTGGTCTCCGATGGACTTGTGAAGTAAAGCCGCACAGACAGATGAATCCACACCACCTGAAAGCGCCAGAAGTACCCGATCAGATCCGACTTTCCGACGAATCGATTCGACTTGATTCTGAATTATTGACTCGGATTCCCAATACGGCGAGCAGCGACAAACGCGGTAAAGAAATCTCTCGATAATTTCCTTTCCCTTGGGCGTGTGAGTCACCTCCGGGTGAAACTGAAACCCATACAGCTGCCGTTCGACATCACTGATTGCTGCGTAAGGAGAATTGGCGGAGCATGCACTTGCCGTAAATCCTTCTGGAAGTTCGATTACCCGGTCTCCGTGACTCATCCACACATCCATTTTCCCCAGGCTACCATTACCGGACTTTTCGCCTAGTCCATAGAGCAGGTCCGACTCATTGATCAGCTCCATCGTTGTATGTCCATACTCGTGAACCAAGGCGTTCTCCACCTTACCGCCAAGCTGAGCGGTCATGGTCTGCATTCCATAGCAGATCCCCAGAACCGGGATGCCCATTTCAAAAACTTCCGGTGCAGCTCTGGCAGTGAATTCTTCGGTAACGGTTGCGGGCCCGCCGGAAAGGATAATACCCGTGGGTTGGAATTCATTTATCGACTCAAACGGCGCGTCGTATGGCAGGATGGCACTGAACACTTTGCATTCCCGAACTCGGCGAGCAATCAACTGCGTGTACTGCGATCCGAAATCCAGTACCAGTATCTTATCTTCAGGCGAGGCAGAATGATGATCAGCCGCAGAAGACAACATCATAATCGCTGATAGTTTGGAGATTCCTTGACGATGTCCACATCATGGACATGACTCTCGCGCACACCGGCATTGGTGATACGGACAAAGCGTCCTTTGTTGCGAAGAGTTTCCAAATCACCGCATCCAGTGTAGCCCATTCCCGAACGCAACCCGCCGATCAACTGGTGGACGATGTTCTTCACTGCACCGCGATAGGGAACACGCGCCTCAATACCTTCTGGAACCAGCTTTATCGACTCGCTCTCGGTCTCCTGAAAATATCGATCTTTCGAACCACCGCCTTCCATTGCACCAATTGATCCCATTCCACGGTAGGACTTATAGGTTCGGCCTTCGAAAACCTCGATCTCTCCGGGTGCTTCATCAGTCCCGCCCAGCAGACTTCCAACCATAACCGAATGGGCACCGGCAGCTATCGCCTTGGTGATATCACCCGAAAAGCGGATTCCGCCATCTGCAATGACAGGAATCGACTCATTGCGAACTGCCCGCACAACGTCAAAAATCGCAGATACCTGGGGGATGCCAACCCCGGCAACCACCCTTGTTGTACAGATGGAGCCCGGGCCGACTCCGACTTTGACCGCATCGGCACCCTGGTCTACCAAATCCTGCGCTGCGGTTGCAGTTGCGACATTTCCCGCAATCAACTGAACAGAGGAAAAATTTGTTTTTATCGTCCTGACTTGCTCGAGCACCCGTTGCGCATGGCCGTGAGCTGTATCAACGACAACCACATCCACACCTTCCGCTACCAATCTACCGACTCTTTCCAGATCATCCTTCGATGTTCCGACTGCCGCCCCTACCAGCAATCTGCCAGCTTCATCCTTGCACGAATTCGGATATACGTCCGATTGAAGAATATCCTTGACAGTGATCAATCCTTCCAAATGAAACGAGTCATCAACAACCAGAATCTTCTCGATCCGGTTGGCGTGAAGCAATTCGAGAATCCGGGATTTCTTTGCTTGTTTCTTTACGGTCACCAGACGTTCTCTCGGTGTCATGACCGTCGTAATCTTCTTGTCGCTGAGTTTTTGGAAACGAAGATCGCGGTTGGTGACGATGCCCGCCAAAATATCGCCATCCAACACCGGGACGCCCGATATTCGCTTGTTTTTCATCAGGTCTGCGACCTGCGAAATAGTCATGTTCACGTTCGCCGTAATCGGGTCGGTCACTATTCCGCTCTCGTGCTTCTTGACTTTGCGAACCTCAGCCGCCTGTCTCTCAATTGACATGTTGCGATGGATGATTCCGATTCCACCGAGTTGCGCCAGGGCAATCGACATCGCTGATTCGGTGACGGTATCCATTGCCGCCGAAAGCAATGGCAAATTAAGACGGATTTTCTGCGTGAGGGGGGTAGAAAGGTCGACATCTCTTGGCAGTACATTCGAATTTGCGGGGACCAGGAGAACGTCGTCGAACGTCAGTGCATGTTCAATATTTTCCATTTGCCAATTATAGAGTGAAATCCCAAAATTTAGGAGCAGATTAATCGTTAAAATGACGGTGTATTCAACAAATTCAGTGTTTCACTCTCAGTCAGAGTAAAACCCCTGGTGCGCATACAGAAATTCTGGAAAAAAACGAAAAGCCAGGTAATAAGAGTTTTACTGACAGGCTATGGAACACACATAAAATCAAAAAATGCCGCCGACTGGGTATGACTGTTACGGCATTCGCCACTCGCCGGTACACCAATCTCGTTAAAATCGTGTAGAAATTTTTCTGATTTGAAATTAAGGGGTTATTTTTCGAATTTTGGGCAATATACAATTATCACAATAATCACAAAGTTCAAATTCTCAGAAACAGGACCATTCACTCTTCGCCAAAAGGTGTCTCTTGGACGAATTCAATAAACAATCCACGCGCGTTCTTTCCGTCACCGAATTGAACAGAGCGGTGAAAAATCTGCTTGAGCATGAATTTACAGAAATTCGACTCAGGGGGGAAGTATCCGGACTTCAGACCGCACAATCCGGACACACGTATTTCAAATTGAAAGATCAATCTGCGGAGATTGATTGCGCGCTGTTTCGAGGTACAGCCTCAAGACTGAGAAAACTGCCAATCGATGGTTTGGAAGTGATTCTGACAGGTCAGGTCACACTCTATCCGAGCCGGGGCAGATATCAGTTCATTGTCAGCGGAGTCGAACTCAAAGACGAGGGTGAGCTGTACAAAGCGTTCCTGGAACGCCAAAGGCTCTTAAAGAATGAGGGTTATTTTGACAGCGACCGCAAACGTGAATTGCCGGCCTTTCCCAACCGCGCAGGCGTCATCACATCCCCGACCGGCGCGGCGGTGCAGGATATTATTCGGGCGTTCAGACGAAGAAATCCATCCATCTCCTTATTGATCTATCCTGCAGCGGTCCAGGGCGATGGTGCGGCCGAACAAATCGCCGATGCAATCAACATCGCGAACAGGCGAAAAAGCGAAGACGTTCTGATTGTTGCCAGGGGAGGTGGCAGTATTGAGGATCTCTGGGCTTTCAACGAGGTTGCTGTGGCCGACGCAATCTACCGAAGTGAAATACCGATAATCACTGGCATCGGACATGAAACCGATACAACTATCGCGGATTTTGTCGCTGATGTAAGGGCGGCTACGCCAACTGCCGCCGCAGAGCGTGTGAGTACACCCTCCCGTGACGACCTGCTTGAAATGCTGACCAACCGCGAGACCCGGCTATCCGGCCTGATAAGCGGAAAAATCAATGAACTGGCGCAGGGCATGGATCTGGCGCAGAAAAGCCTGGTGCATCCTGCACAGCGGATACAGAATCAACAGGCAAAATTTCATCTGATCGAAAACCGCCTCGTCCATATTGCGGGTGAACAGTTAAACGCATATTCCACCAGACTCATGTCACAGAATCAACGTCTGTTTGCGGTGTCACCGAAGAGTAAGATTGAGCTTCTCAGTCGAAAGTTTGCAGAAAATAAGACACTTCTCAAGATCCATATTTCAAAGCAAATGCGGATCCTGTCCAACAAGGTTGAGAATCTGCAGGCCAAACTTGAGTCCGTAAACCCCGCTACAGCCTTGAATCGCGGATTCTCGATCATACGCCGTACCGATGACGATTCAGTGGTATCTCGTGTGAACACCGTTTCGGGTGGTGACAAAGTCAGGGCACAATTGTCGGACGGCACGTTGAATCTTGATGTGGACTCAGTCGACACCTGACCCGACTCAGTCGCGGTTCTTGTCGAACGGATTTCTACCTGAACGAAAAACCACTCGAACATCTGCACCAAACAAGTCGAACCGCTCGCGAAAAAACTTTTCCAGATAGCGTCTGTAGTGATCAGGAATTGAATTTACATTGTTGCCGTGAACGACGACTACCGGTGGGTTGCGACCGCCTTGGTGAGCATATTTCAGTCGCACCGGACGACGCCGAGACAGAGGTGGGGGCATTTGACTGACAGCGTCATGCAGTATCCTGTTCAATGTCGCCGTAGGCATATCGATCATCGCTGAACGGTAAGCCAGATCAATCGCTTTGAGCAGCTTCGAAAACCCCTGACGCTTGAGTCCCGAAATATAGAGTGACTCATGATGTGGTGCGAATGCGAGTTTTCGTTGTAGCATGTTTTCGAGATTAACCCGTGATGCGGGTGTGATTCGGTCGGATTTGTTCATAGCGATTATCACCGGGCGTCCAGCTCGCCTGATCAAACCCGCCAATGTGGCATCCTGGTCTGTTACGGCTTCCGAACCGTCCAACATGAGAATGACGACATGGGCCGCCTCTACTGCCTGCAGGGTCTTTACAACGGAGAGCTTCTCCAGTGATTCGCCGACCTTGGATCGTCTGCGTACACCAGCCGTATCGATAAAGCGATAGCGTTCTCCGCCTCGTTCAAACGGTACCAGCACACTATCTCGGGTCGTGCCCGGCACATCACTGACAATCAGGCGGTGATCATCACAGATCGCGTTGATCAGCGTGGACTTGCCCACGTTCGGTCGACCGATAACGGCAATTTTCGGTCCGGGATCAAGCCAGAGCGGGTCCTCTTTCTGGGGGAGAGATTGGACAATCGGTTCAAACAATCTTGCCACTCCACCGCCGCGACGCGCTGAAATCGCGATCGGTTCGCTGTATCCGATCGACTGAAATTCGAGACAGGCGAGTTCCGGTGCTAACCCCTCACTTTTGTTGACTGCGATTGCCACAGGCAGGTTGATCTTACCGAGTCGTTGCGCGATCTGTTCATCAGCGACTGTCAGACCCTGGGTTGCATCGACCAGAAACACGATCGCATCTGATTCTTCCAAGACCGACTCAACCTGTTCGAATACCAGCTGGGAAAGTCTGTCATCTTCTTCACCGATCCCGCCCGTATCGACAATGAGAATGCTGCGCTCACCGAATTGGGCAACACCATAAAGCCGGTCGCGCGTCACTCCGGGAATATCATCGACAAGTGCATCACGCGTTCGGGTTAGTCGATTGAATAATGTGGACTTCCCGACATTCGGGCGACCGACAATACTGATTACAGGCAGCATGAACTTCTCCAATGAGATAGACTGCGGTGGGTTGATATTCTAAGTGTTAAAGAAACCTGAAAGCAGCACTATGCAATCGCTTGAATGAAATAAACTGATAAAGCGTAATGCGAAGTGGCTAGAATCGGTGTGATGTTCATGTCGGACAAAACCGCCCAACTTCCGACATGCTACAGCGGTTATGGCACTTTCGTCGTCAAGCCGAACCGAGTAATCCAGTCTGTTGACATCTGAAGTTCGGGGTCGTTCTGGTCGAAGACGCAGCTTGTGTTGATTACCGGACAGAGGTTAGTCGGAACGCATCCATACGCCCCGATCTATAACTCACGAATAGTCTGTTGCCGTCGGTAAGCAACCCACCGAACAGAACATCACCTTTTAACCTTGCTCTTCCGATAATTTCCCCGGTACCGGTATCCAGTATATGGAGATAGCCCTGTTTATCTCCCACAACCAGATGTTCACCGACCAGTGCAATATTCCTCAATTTTCGATGGAGTAGCGAATTCTGCTCCCACTTGATTGATCCGTCTCTGCGCGAGAGAGCAAATACCCTGTCATTCAGATCCGTTCCATAGACCTGGCTTGAATCCACTGCCAGGCGTCGCTTGGATTGTCTGCGATGCTCCCAGAACAGACTTCCATCAGTCAGGTCATATGCAACAACTGCCTTCGTATAGTCTGAAATGAAGAGCTTGTCGCCGAAGAAGACAGGTATGGTCTCGGCATCGCTCAGCGCTGTTTCAGAACCTGTACCGCCCAGGTAGATCTGCCAGTTCTCCAAACCGGTCGTGAGATCAGTCGCGAACACTCGGCCAGTCGCGTTGCCTACAAGAACCAGGTTCCCGATTCCCAACGGTCTCGGAGAACCAAAAACCACAAACTCCGGCTGGTCATAGAACGCATCCCACACCGACTCTCCGGTCGAAGCGTCCATAGCCAGCAGATCACCGTCGATGGTCTGCAATACTACAAATCCACGATAAACCAATGGCGGAGTGAATATGGTCTGTTCAATCGGCTCTTCCCAACGTACTTCACCGGAGTCCGACCGCAGCGCCACCACTTCGCGTGCACCACTGACTACGGCAACGGTTCCAGCATCCTCTCCGACTCCTGCGGTGATTTCGCCTTCCAAATTGGTTGACCAACGCAACTTGCCACTACTTTTGTCAATGGACGCAACCACACCATCCGCTGACGCGCCGATGATCTGGTCGTCAACAATTATGGGCAGTAAATTTATAAACCGACTGCCCGCGTTGCTGCGTCCCGATGCGAAACTGCTGCTCCACAAAGGAACCAGTTGCGCCGAAGCAGTAATCTTGGTAAGTGGTGTTGGATCCGGGCCACGCTTTTTGCCTGATGTACAGGAGACAAGCGTCAGGCAGATGGCAATTACGATGATCAGACGAAGTTTCATGCTGGAATCATTCGCTGATGGTATCATTCAATTTCAATGCAAGTATCTGCTCGTATGATGACCCTGGTTTGAGTGCATCCATGCTCCCAAGATATGCCTCATGCGCCTGTTTGTCCATTCCCATCGCGCGATAGGCATCACCTTTCAGTTCAAGATAATAGGAATCGAAACCTTGCTGTTCGGCCACTTCAAGCAGATTGAGCGCTTCCTGATGCTCCCGCTCTACAATCATCAGCTTTGCCAGTCTGATTCTGGCTACATGAACAGTTGCTTCTTCCGTTGCCTCATTCATTGCCTGCTGCAGATAGTGTCGGGCCTGACCGGAGTCACCGTGTTCATAACTTGCGCGCGCCATCAGCAACAAAGCCTTGCCGGCGTAACCGGACGAACCATGCTCGTCCAGTAACTGCTCGGCAGCTGTCAACGCTCCTTCATAGTCGCTTTGAACAACAGCGACTGAAACATCCTGATAGAGTGCGGACGCGGATTCCTGCTGGATTCGGGTGTACTCGTTCCAACCTGTCCAGCCTCCGATTGCACCAAGTCCGAGCGCGGTTCCCGCAACAATCGTCCAGCGGTACTCCTTCCACCACTCTTTTATCTGATCTAGGCGTTCTTCTTCGGGTGTCATCTGATTCGACTCCGGTTCAAGATCAGTTTATTGCTTTCAGCATCTGTTTAACGGTCTCAACAATTTCGGAAACACAAACAACTTTCTGTGGTTCATCCACTCTGAGGTTCTTGACCACCGCATTGCCTGTTTCCAGTTCAGATTGACCGATAATTATAGCAATCGCAGTGTTGAGCCTGTCGGCATTCCGAAGCTGTCGGGCGAGTTTTCCTCCACCGCAATGCAGGACAGTCGACACACCCGCCTGTCTTAGTGTCTGTGCGACCGAATGACCCATTCTCTGCGATTCATCACCCAACATACATAAGTACACATCAGCTGCAGCGGAATCAGGCTGAAGACCTCCAAGTCTGACAATTTCAACGAGCCTTTCCAGACCCATGGCGAATCCGGC
Source organism: Arenicellales bacterium (assembly GCA_963662635.2). Classification (GTDB taxonomy): domain Bacteria; phylum Pseudomonadota; class Gammaproteobacteria; order Arenicellales; family JAJDZL01; genus JAJDZL01. Next base: position 2,199,555 of record CAXXFC010000006.1, on the reverse strand, counting down.
CCCGGGAACTGCCCGTCCACCGAGCAACTCGACCAGGCCATCATATCGGCCGCCCGCGCATATCGCATTTTGCGCTCCCAGCTGGTCGGTTACCCATTCAAATACCGTACCTGAATAGTAATCAAGTCCGCGAACAAGTCGATTGTTGACTTCATAGTCGATCCCCAGATCACGCAGATGTACCAGCAATCGGTCGAAATGCTCCCTGGATTCATCGCTCAGGTAATCCATCAGAATAGGTGCCGAGCAAATCACTTCCTGCATCTCAGGATTCTTGCTGTCAAGTATGCGCAATGGGTTTGTCTTCAATCTCCTCTTGCTGTCCTCATCAAGTTCGCCATGATTCGCCTCGAAATACGAGACAAGTTGTCGACGATAGGATGCTCTGGAGTCGGGTGTGCCCAATGAATTGATTTCCAACTTGGCAAACCGATCGATTTTCAGACGTTTCCATAGCGCACTGCCGACATCGATGATTTCTGCGTCGATATCCGGTCCGGACCAGCCGAAGGCTTCGATTCCGTACTGGTGGAATTGGCGGTAGCGCCCCTTCTGAGGCCTTTCGTATCGAAACATCGGCCCCATGTACCACAGTCTTGCGCGGGCATTGTGAAACAGGCCATGCTCGACACCGGCGCGCACGCAACTCGCGGTCGCTTCCGGTCGGAGCGTCATGCTTTCTTCGTTGTTGTCAAGAAATGTGTACATCTCCTTCTCAACAATGTCGGTCGCCTCGCCGATCGAACGCTTGAAAAGCTCTGTACGTTCCAGCAACGGCAACCTGATCTCACTGTAGCCATACAATGCCGACACATCACGGACCTCCTGCTCAACCTGCTGCCACAGCTCGATTTCGCCGGGAAGTAAATCTTTCATCCCGCGTACCGACTGAATTTTCACCGACATTTCAGATCGCCTTCGCGGTCATTCAGCCAGCATGACATCAGGCAAGGCGGTACCCAGACGACTTGATCGCTTGGTACGGTCCTTGAACCGACCGACTAACTGGCCACACGCTGCAGCGACCTCGTCGCCTCTGGTCTTGCGCGTTATGGTCATGACATCTGCAGCCAGAAGTACATCCCGAAACCGATCGATTGACTCCTTTGAAGACCTCTCGTAGTCGAGTCCGGCAACTGAGTTACAGGGTATAAGATTCACCTTCGACGGAACGTCTGCAAGTATCCTGACGAGGTTTTTGGCGTGTCTGATCGAGTCGTTCACATCCTTGATCATGATGTATTCGAAAGTGACTCGCCAACGTCGATCGAATTTTGCATAATCTGCACAGGCTGCCATCAAATCCGAGATCGGGTACTTGCGGTTGATCGGAACCAGCTGATTGCGTAACTCATCGTCCGGCGCGTGCAAGGAGACCGCAAGACTGACCGGGCAGTCTGCCAGCAGGCGATTGATTCCTGGAATGACACCGGCAGTGCTCAGTGTCACCTTTCTTTTGGAAAACCCGTAACCGCAGTCATCCAGCATAAGCCTGAGCGCCGGGATTACCTGCTCGTAGTTCAGCAGAGGCTCACCCATTCCCATCAGTACGATATTGGTGATCGGTCGTCTGATCTGATCGGTAGACAGTTCATGGACCGCAAACCAAACCTGGGCGATTATTTCAGCGGTTGAAAGATTACGGTTGAAACCCTGTCTTCCCGTCGCACAGAACGAACAGGTAAGCGAACAACCCACCTGCGACGAAATGCAAAGCGTCCCTCTTGAATCTTCGGGTATGAAAACTGTCTCAACACAGTTGCCGTCGTCCAGTTCCAGAAGCCACTTACGGGTCCCATCCTGCGATACGATATCGTCAACCGCGCATAGACCCCCAATTGAGGCAATTTCAGAGAGACGACCTCTCAGCAGTTTGCTGAGATCGCTCATTTCGTTGAAATCCGTCACATTACGCTGATGGATCCACTTCAGTATCTGGTCCGTACGATAGGACGGCTCGCCGAGTTCCGCCATAAAGCCGGTCAGCGCATTGCGATCAAAACCTAGTAGATTGACATTCATTACAGTCGGTGTAATCCCGTCATCGATCAGGAGTTTCTGGAGTGGATTTCCTCATCTGAAAAGAAAAATGCGATTTCAGTCTGAGCTGTGTTTGCAGCATCCGAACCGTGAACTGAATTGCGCTCCAAAGACTCCGCCAGATCTGCGCGAATGGTTCCCGGCGCGGCGTCAGCAGGATTGGTCGCACCCATGATCGCCCTATTCTGCGATATCGCCTTGTCGCCCTCAAGCACCTGTACCAGAATCGGTCCCGACTGCATGTAATCCACCAAGCTGTCATAGAACGGCCGCTCCCGGTGTACCGCATAGAATCCCTGAGCCTGTTGTTTGGTCAAGTGCATCATTTTGCACGCTACAATTGACAAGCCGCCAGCTTCAAACCGGCGATTTATTTCACCAATAAGGTCTCGTCGCACTGCGTCTGGCTTGATAATTGATAGTGTTCTTTCAAGTTTCATGGAATAAGCGTCCTCAGAATCAAGGTAAGAAATTAATTTAATCCGGGTGAAGAAGAATTGCAGGCTGTCTCTTCGTCAGGTTAAGAAACAGATTCCGCTATTTTATTCTGTATCGAACCAGTCGGTGCGATTTGTTATCTTTCCCGGGCCATATGCAAGGGGCTTACCTGACGCAACCCTCAAATGTCTCCAAATGAGCTCTCGTCAACCGCCCGGTCCAGCTGCTTTTCGCGGAAATCGGAAGTTTCGCCCGTCAACCCATCCCTGCAGAAATTTGTAATTTCCAAATTCTGATATTCCTGATCGTTTCCATCCGCGCGCCGGAAATACACTGGAACAAAATTGGCCATTCTGGATCTTGTCAACTGAGATGAAGGCTCAACTACGTTTTCGACCAAAGTCCTGACACGCTGACCGAAAAAACGTCTGAGTGCCTTCTTGCGAATCTCCTCACCTTCCTGCCGAAGCAGCCGCGCACGTTGTTTGCGTATCTCGTGTGGAACCTGCTTTGGAATACGCGCGGCGGGCGTGCCAGGTCTTTCAGAGTAGGTAAAGACATGCGGATAGGCGACTTGAAGTTCATGCAACGCACGCCGTGTTCGCTGAAAATCATCATCAGACTCCGTTGGAAATCCGACCATGACATCCGCTGAAAGCACCAGGTCGGGACGCACCTTGTACAACGAGTCAACCACCTGGAACACATCTTCGGGTGCGTATCGTCTTTTCATACGCTTGAGAATGATCGGCGACATGCTCTGCAACGAAAGATGCAGGTGCGGACAGACATTCTCGAACTCATCGAATACCGATATCAAATCAGATGTGATATGCACGGGATCAATCGAACTCAACCTGAATCTGAGGTCCGGGTGTCGGGTGGCCAACTCCCGAATCAACGACGAAAGAGAGAAATTTTGGCGCGACCGGATTGACAAATCAATTCCGTAAGCACCAAGGTCAATGCCGCATACGACTATCTCTCGAAATCCCTGACAGACATATCGCTCTACCTGTCGGGTGACCGTCGTGGGCAGAATAGACCGACTGGCTCCCCGCGCCTCATGGATGATACAAAATGTACATCCGTTGTCGCATCCTTGCTGAACCTGAAGATAGGCGCGAGTTCTTGATTCAAACCCGGCAACCGCTTCGATTGGCAGTGAGTTTGACGGATCGCTGTCGCTTCTGAAGATCGACTGCTTCGACTCGCGTCCCCGTGAAATAATCTCAGGTATTCTCAGTTTTTCGGTTCCGGGCACGACAAGATCAACACCTTCGATCTCAGCACATTTTTCCGGTTGCATTTCGGCATAGCAACCGGTAACTACAACTGTGGCATCGGGATTGTTCCTGATCGCTCGCCGGATAGCCTGGCGCGACTGTCGGTCAGCCTCTTTCGTTACGGTACAGGTGTTGATGACACAAAGGTCCGCTGGACTGTCATCGACCTTGTTCCAGTCCGCCGACTGCAATTGATGATAGATATACTCCGACTCAAACAGATTGACCTTGCAACCCAGAGTTTCAATCGAAACTGAAGGCATACTCAATTCATTGGAGACTGTCATTGGATCAGGCAGACAAACTGGTCGCTGGGTTGATTGTTGTGGATTTCGCTCGGCGCAGATTCCGAACCGCCATCCGCGAAGAAGCCGAAAAAGTGAATTCTGAGGTCGACAGAACCTCAGTCAACCGTAAAACTCTCGCCGCAACCACACTCCGCACTGACGTTGGGATTCTGGAAGACAAACGATTCCGCAAGTTCCTGTTTCTGAAAGTGGATGGTTGTTCCGTCGATCAGTTCAAGACTACCCGGATCGACATAAACATCGATTCCGCGACTAGAGAATACATGGTCGTCGGCATTTGCTTCCGATGTGATATCCACCACATAGGCAAAACCGGAGCATCCTGTCTTTCGAACCCCAAAGCGCAGGGCACTGCCGTCTCCCTTGTCCAGGTAGGTGCGAATTCTATCTGCCGCTGTTTCTGTCAGTGTAATTGCCATGTTGTATCTCAGTCGTGACTGTACAGTCACATGGGAGTCCTTTTTAAGATTTCAATGCATGAAATTGTATATCACTCACTGCAAATCGTTCAAATTACGTTGGTAACTATTCAATCTGATTTTATCTCAATGTCCGCTGTCTTTTTGTTGACCGATTTCAGAAAGCCCCGTAATATGTTGACTTCATCCTCGGTCAGTCCGGGTCTTATGAATATTCGCCTGATCTTTCTTTTCAGGATGTCTCGCGGGTTGCCGGATATGAATTCGACATCTGCCATTACGTCAAAAAGATGTTCGAAGAAACCCTGCATCTGCTTTCGAGTCGCCATTCTGTCCTCTTTTCGTTTCGGTTCCTGTTCGACCGGTTCGGTGCCGCCGACAAGAGTCTCCGACTGAATGACCCGCAATTCGTACAACAGGATCAGAACAGAACCTGCGAGATTGATCGAAGGTGCCGAGTCGCTGACGGGGATTCGCACCAGTATATCGCACTGATCGATCTGACTGTTGGAAAGACCGGCTCTTTCCGGTCCGAAAACCAAAGCCACATTCTCACCCTGTTCACTTACTCTGGCAACCTGCTCCATCGCTTCCCGGGGCGGCAAATTCGGCCAACCGATGGTGCGGACCCGCGCACTTGTTCCGATGACGAACGAGCAGTCGCCAATGGCTTCCGCCAGGGATTCGCACTCATGCGCATTGGCGAGTATTTCCTCGTTCTTGGCAGATCGAACTCTTGCCTCTTCCACCCGGAAGTCCACCGGGTGGACCATACTCAGGTCTGACACACCCATGTTTCCCATGGCGCGGGCGACCGCGCCGATATTCCCCGGATGGGTTGGCTCCACTAGAACTACTCGAACAGGCACCTTCGATCAGCTGGTCAGTTCAGTCAGCGCAGGATAAACGGATTCGGCAGTTCTGTCGCAGTCGACAGCCAGACGCTTTTGACCTGCAAATAGTCGCGAATCGCCGCTACACCACTCTCGCGTCCGAGCCCGCTTCTTTTCATTCCCCCGAACGGCATCATATAACTGAACGCCCGGTAGGTATTGACCCAGACCGTGCCGGCTTTGAGAGCCCTGGTGAATCGCATCGCACGACGAATATCGTTGGTCCAGACACCGGCAGCCAAGCCATAAACAACATCGTTACCGATTCTGATGGCCTCTTCCTCATCCTTGAACTTGAGTACCGACAACACCGGCCCGAAAATCTCCTCCTGCGCGATTCGCATTTCATTCCTGACATTGGTAAAAATAGTGGGTTCGACGAACTGATTTCCTCCGGAACCCGGAACCTGGCAGGGACCGCCTCCGAACACCAGTTCCGCACCTTCCTGTTTGGCAATTTCGATATATGAAACAACCTTGTCAAATTGCTGTTTGGTGGTAATCGGACCAATGTGCGTACCCGCGTCCATCGGGTCTCCCATTTTTGCGGATTTCGCCATATCGAGCAGACGTTCCAGAAACTCGTCGTGGATGCTTTCCTGAACCAATAACCTGGAACCGGCCACACAGGTCTGTCCGGTTGCTCCAAAGATTCCGGAGACCGCACCTTTGACTGCCATATCCAGGTCCGCATCCTCAAAAACGATGTTCGGAGATTTCCCACCGAGTTCAAGCGACACATGCTTGATACTGCGTGCTGCGTTCTCATAGATTTTCTGACCGGACAGATCCGACCCGGTAAACGTAATCTTGGCGACATCGGGGTGGTCGACAAGGGTGGCACCAACATCAGATCCATAGCCGCTGATGACGTTGAACACACCATCGGGGAACCCTGCCTGCTTGACAAGCTGAGCGTATTCCAATGAACTCGCTGAAGTGAATTCAGAGGGTTTGACAACGACCGTATTGCCAGCCGCAAGCGCCGGTGCACATTTCCAGGCGATAAAAAGAAGCGGAGAATTCCAGGCGGTGATTGCAGCGACAACGCCAAGCGGTTCATACATCGTATATGAAAAGGCATCCTTCTTGTCGATCGGCATGATTGAACCCTCGATCTTGTCTGCGAGTCCGCCGAAGTAGTACCACCACTCAGGATGGTACATCATCTGTGCCTTCATCTCCGCAAGCAGTTTGCCGTTATCCTTGACCTCGAGCGCTGCCAGTCGATCCGCATTCTCGAGTACCAGATCGCCCAATCTGCGCATCAGCTTGCCTCGCTGGCTCGCGCTCATTCCTGACCATTCAGGACTCTCAAATGCACGCTTCGCGGCGCCGACTGCCCGGTCCACGTCATCAGCATTTCCTTTCGGAACCCTCGCCCAGATCTCACCTGAGTAAGGATCCATACTTTCGATCCATTCGCCACTCGACGATTCCGTATATTGTCCATCGATAAATAACTTATACGTTTCCATGCGTTTTAACCTATTAGCTGTTGATTCTTGCCGCAAAATACTTACGGCTTTGTACTAAAATCACGTGTACCGAAATTCCGTGAATCATATAGAATAACTACTCTGTTTGTGTGCCGGATACTGATTGATAAATCAGTCTGCCTTGGTATCCGAAAATCACGATCAATCCACACCGGATTGAAAGGCCTTTCATCTTCGCCACATCTGACGACCGGGTCGTGCAGAGAAAGAAAAAATTATATTGTATCTGTCAGACTATCCGACGCACACCAAAATTCCAAAATGCACCCGCTGGTAAACATCGCTGTCAAAGCCGCGCGCCTCGCCGGAAAGACAATTATGCACAAATCCTACCGTATCGATCAGTTGCGATACAACGCCAAGGGTGCCAGAGACTATGTCAGCGAGGTGGATCTGAAAGCTGAGCATCAGATTGTGGAAACAATCCGTGAAGCTTATCCCAATCATGCGATTATCGCCGAGGAGAAGCATTCGTTACCCGGCAAGAATTATGAATGGATCATTGATCCGCTCGATGGTACGACCAACTTTCTCCGAGGTGTGCCTCAGTTCTGTGTTTCAATCGCGATACGAAGTCCGAAACAAATGGAGCACGCTGTCGTCTACGACCCGATTCATGAAGAACTGTTTACCGCATCAAGAGGGTCTGGCGCACTGCTGAATGACCGAAGAATTCGCGTCAGTAACACCCGTAATCTGGCCGAGACCTTGATTGGAACAGGATTTCCCTTTCGGGATGACGATAATCTGGATCTCTGGACAGCAATCTTCCGGCAACTGGCCAAAAAGACTTCTGGAATCCGACGCCCGGGTTCAGCGGCGCTGGATTTGGCCGCTGTCGCCTGCGGCAGATTCGATGGGTTCTGGGAATCCGGACTCAAGCTCTGGGACATCGCGGCAGGCACGCTCCTGATTCAGGAATCCGGGGGCATGGTGTCGGACTTTCTAGGCAACCAGAAATTTCTTGAAACTGGTATGGTAGTTGCAGGCAATCCCCATATATTCGACGATCTGATCAAAATTGTTCGACAGGAAACCCAACGACAACAAATTGATGCTTGAAGTTCCATCATCTATCACTCCGATGATGCAACAGTATCTGCGCATTAAGGCAGATTATCCGGACACACTCCTGTTCTATCGGATGGGCGATTTCTACGAGCTGTTCTACGAAGATGCCGTCCAAGCCTCCGAACTGCTGGATATCACCCTGACCAGTCGCAACAAGAATTCAGACAACCCGGTCAAAATGGCTGGTGTACCGCACCACAGCGTCGATCAGTACATTCAGAAGCTGATCAAGCTGTCCGTACCGGTTGCCATCTGTGAACAAATCGGTGATCCCGCCAAGACCAAAGGACCGGTCGAACGCAAGGTTGTCCGGGTGGTCACCCCTGGTACACTGACCGATGAGAAGTTTCTCGACGCTCGGACCGAAAATTTGATCATGGCGGTTCATGAGGTCGACGGTAAGCAGGCGGTTGCCGTGCTTGAGATTTCAAGTGGACGCTTTTTGGCCAAAGACATTGCGTACACCGAATCAGTTCAATCTGAAATCAACCAGGTACGGCCGGCGGAAATTCTGACCGCAGACTCGACCGCGTTGACGGAACAGTTACCCGAAGACCGTGTTCAGGAAGTTCCGGATTGGTACTTCGACTACGAGCGCGCCACCGAGCTTCTAAAGACTCAATACGGTGTGGACAAGCTTACAGCCTATGATTGCGATCAGCATCCTGTGGCAACCGCGGTGGCAGGTGCATTGCTTCAGTACGCCATCGATGTCTACGGTTCCGAATTACCGCATATCCAAGAGCTGAAATTCGAAACATCGGATGAATATTTGATTCTTGATGACTGCAGCTGGCGCAATCTGGAAATCGAAAGAAATCTGTCAGGTGAAACCAGAAACAGCCTGATCGATCTCTATGACGAATGCTCGACTGCCATGGGTGCACGTACGCTTCGTCGCTGGTTCCGCAAGCCAGTGCGGAATCGCTTGGAGGTACAACGGCGCCATATGATTATCGAGCACCTGCTTGAGCACAACACATCCGATCCGGTCCGGTCAATTCTGCAGCGTGTCGCTGATGTGGAGCGTATCAGTTCCAGGGTCGCGACCAAATCCGCCCGACCCGTCGATCTGGTTCGATTGAGGGAATCATTGCAATCCATTCCAGCACTCACAGAAACCATCCAGCCAAATGACTGTTCTGAGGCTTTGGCGCTGTGTGAAGCAATGGATACTGTCGATGAGGCATCCGATCTGATCGCACGTGCAATTCGTGAAGAACCGGCCGCAACTATTCGCGATGGTGGTGTGATCCGGCAGGGATATGACGCCGAACTCGACGAACTGATAAAACTCCGTGATGACTCCGGACAACAGTTGGCCGAGATGGAGATTCGCGAACGTAATCGAACCGGAATTCGTAATCTCCGAATTCACTACAACCGCGTACACGGCTACTATATCGAGGTGCCGCGTCAGGCTGGAGATCAGGTTCCTGAAGACTACCTTCGTCGTCAGACTTTGAAGAACAACGAACGGTTTACCCACCCAAAACTCTCTGAATTCGAATCAACAATTCTCGGTGCAAAGGAGAAATCCCTGGCCCGGGAAAAACTGCTGTATGAACAGCTGTTGGAACACCTCCAGCCGTTTGTTTCCAGAATGCAAAGTTCAGCGGATTCACTGGCTCAGCTGGATGTACTCTGTAATTTCGCCCATCTTTCCATCACCGAATCACTGCAGCGACCAATACTGGTGGACAAACCGGGTGTTTCGATAGTCGGCGGCAGACATCCGATGGTGGAGGCAACTCAAAACAAGCCGTTTGTGCCCAACGATACCGAATTGAGCCAACAAAACCGCCTGCTGCTGATCACAGGTCCGAACATGGGTGGAAAAAGTACCTATATGCGACAAACAGCAGTAATCGTTCTGCTGTCATACACCGGCTGTTATGTTCCTGTTAAATCCGCGACGATCGGGCCGATCGATCGAATTTTTACGCGTATCGGTGCCTCCGACGACCTCAGTGCGGGCAGCTCGACATTCATGGTCGAAATGACCGAAATGGCGACAATATTACATCGAGCGACTGAGCAGAGCCTTGTGATTGTCGATGAAATCGGTCGCGGTACCAGCACTTTTGACGGTCTGGCACTGGCTTGGGCCTGCGCGGACAACTTGCTGACCGATATCCAGGCGCTTTGTATGTTTTCAACTCACTACTTTGAGATTACCGCGTTAGCTGAAAATTCTCCAGATGCAAGCAATGTTCACCTTACTGCTGTGCAACACGACGGTAAGATAGTGTTTTTGTACGAAGTCAGACAAGGTGCTACCAAACAGAGTTACGGAATTCAGGTTGCGAGGCTGGCGGGAGTCCCAAGCAAGGTGGTTTCCGTGGCAAGTGAGAAGCTTTCGCAGCTGACCGAGTCTGCCGGCAACAGGGAACAAATGAGCACCAGACAATCACAGATGTCTCTATTTGATCCCAAGCCTGATCATCATTCACCCGCTTTGGAAAAACTGAAAAATATTGACCCGGATGATCTGAGTCCAAGAGAGGCAATGGAAACCCTCTATCTGCTCAAGCGGCTTGAAGAGGGTTGACCGGTAGAGTGTTTCTTTTCGAATGTGATTTTGAAAACTGATGGGGATATGCTGCGAACAATACCACAAAGTCAAAAAATAATCGGGAATCCGATCTTGGAATTTGTGATAATTTGGCGCAACTCGTACGATCAAAACAACACCTGAACCCCTTTCAACTCAAATCATGACGTACATCGTTACTGAATCTTGCATAAGGTGCAAGTACACTGATTGTGTAGAAGTTTGCCCAGTGGACTGCTTTCACGAGGGGCCGAACATGCTTGTAATCGACCCGGAAGAATGTATTGACTGCAGTCTTTGCGAACCCGAATGCCCGGTCACCGCGATCTACGCTGAAGACGACATTCCTGAGGACCAGATGGAATTTCTGGAGTTGAACGCTGAACTGAGTCTGATCTGGCCAGTTATTTCGACAATTGTTGAAGCACCACCGGACGCAGCCGAATGGGAAGATGTAAAGGAAAAACGCCAATATCTGGAACGCTGACTGGTAAGTTCTTCCTACCGGGCACACCGAGAAATTGAACGATGAGTAGTATCCCACAAAAAACCGCAGCTACCTTATGGGCACTCGGCACTGCTGGAGAAACTATACAGGCATTGCCGGAAGACTCAAAACCCCAGAGCGAGGAGCAGGGTCGGGAAGTCCAACTTTGCTATCCCGAATTGGCCAACGATACAATCGGCGGATGGAAAATCGCTGCAACCAGTGTCGGCGGACAGAAGCACATCGGAGTGAGCGGTCCGCTGGAAGGACCGTATCTATCATCACATATCTTCGAACCGGATGCGATTCTTTCGATGGCAGGCAACCACATGGCGGTTGCCGAAGCGGAGTTTGCGTTCAGATTCGGACATGAACTGACAAGCCGAAGTGAACCGTACACCAGAGAGGAAATTCTCGCTGCGGTTTCCAGCTTGCATCCAAGCCTTGAATTGCCGGATTCAAGGATCGGCGATTTCGCCAACGCAGGTGCTGCGACATTGCTGGCTGACTGTGCCTGCAGCCGAGACTGGGTGATCGGGCCTGCCACATCCGCAGACTGGCGCAGTATGATCCTCGCAGAATCACCGGTGAAACTCATCATTGACGGTGAAATTGCCACCGAGGGAACCGGCGCTGATGCGCTCGGAGATCCACTTGCTGCATTGGAGTGGGTCGTGAACAGACTTTCCTCCCGAGGCATCTCGATCAAGGCAGGACAGGCAATCACAACCGGTGTATGCGGGCTGCCCAGACCGATTCTCGCGGGAAATCGGGTTACCGCTGACCTCGGCGTTTTCGGAACAGTATCAGCGCAACTGGTCGACTGATACGACTCCCCCGGAGTGCGCGATGGATTCGTATTGCGACCCCTGACTGTCCAATACCGAACGAACCAAATCGACACGATCCACCGGCCAGCACAATGGCCTGATCGGTTGATGCAATTTTCTGCGCACCTTGCGAGCCAAGGTGATATGCGGGACGAATCTTCTCGCCTCACGGCTGCCATCAGTCAACCCACCTCTTACAGCTGCCACCAGATCGTCCAGCTGTTGGCATGGAATTTGGGAACCAACCCAAGCCACCTCATTTCGCGGCCACGACCCAACGCGGTCGAATTCAATGGAGAAAGGAGAGAATAGCAGATCATTTACGTACTGCTTCGTCGGCTCGATCTCAGCGACTTCTACATCACCCAGAAACTGCAGTGTGATATGGAGCTTGTCAGCAGGTACGAGTCGGCCCAACCTGGATAGTTCAAATTCAGTCTGAATGTCGAGAAGCTGATTGCGCACTTCGTGATTCGGCCATAACGCGACGAATAGTCGCTGTGTATCGGGCTCATTCATCTAGGTTCAGAAACTTTATCAGCCCCAGCAATGCCTGTTCCACCGAGGCTTCACGGACAGCGCGGCGATCACCCTGAAACCTGTAACAGACCGCTTCGGAACGTCCGTCCTGACTTGCCCAAGCAATCCAAACCGTACCGACCGGCTTTTCTGGCGTACCACCATCGGGGCCAGCGATACCTGTGACCGAAACAGCGAAATCGGCACGACTGTACCGAAAACCGCCCAACGCCATCTCCACCGCGACTTCACCACTCACGGCACCATGTTTAGCGAGTGTTTCTGCCTGAACCCCCACCATTTCCTGTTTTGCCTCATTGCTGTAAGTTACAAATCCGCGCTCAAACCATGCTGAGCTCCCTGCGATGTCTGTAATAGTCTGTGCGATCCAACCGCCGGTACACGATTCCACGGTTGCAAGCATCAGATTTCTTTCTAGCAGAATGCCACCAACATCCGCGGCCAGACCATCAATTTCAGTGCTCATATCGGGTCGTCAAGTCATTGGTATGGGAAGTACTCGGCATTTTTCTTGAATGCAACCATGTCGGTGATGAGTTGACCTTCAACTAACGCGGATTCGGAAGGTATGTCGAGTTTTTCACCGTAAGCCATCACAATCAGTCGTCGTTCTTTCTGATCAACCAGAATCTCACGAACAAATTGCTCAAATTCCGGTCGCTGCAGATCCTCAAGCGCGTTGACCAGTTCCTGATCGTAGTTGAAATCAAAATCCTTGCGGTCCAATGCATGCCAGTAACGAAGTGAGCGTTCACCCAATGTGGTATCTTTGGCCTCAACCTGTTTGATCACACCCGTTCGATAGGCCTCGAACTCCTCTTGCGAAAGATTCAAAACCCACGAGTCAAACTCTTCGAGAAACAACGAAATCGCCGCTTCCATCTGTTCCGGAGTTTTATCCGGAGACTGAATGGTAAACAATAATCCGGGTACCTCTCCGATTGGAACGACATTCGAAAACACCACATAGCCCAACTGCTGAATGGTGCGCAGTTGTGAAAAGAACGGTGTCTGGATCACACTTCCGAGTAACAGGAAGTTGGCGGTGTCGTGAACTGAACGATCCGAACCTTGAAGGTAGACAATGATCGCGGAGTCGCTGTTCTCAATTTGGAACTGGTGGACGTAGGGGCCGCCACTCGATGGCATTTTCAGAATACTGCTCTTTTCGACCTGAGTTACTTCTGCTTCATCCAACACTTCAGAGGTGATGATCCGACCCATCTTCTCGGCGGTTTCCCAGAGTACATTGCCATGCGACAGGGCAACCAAGTCAATCTTGTCCAGAACATTGTCCGAGAACACCGCGAGATTGCCCAACGTGACTTTGTCCAGTGCTGCCAGTTCCTGCTCTTCAGTCCAGCTCGGCTCAATAATGTAGGAGTAGAATTCCGTAATCGCCCGTCGGTAAGCACTGTCACGCCGAGAGTTCTCTATGTCTCGAATCATTGCTGTTCTATGAATCTCAAACACTTCCGGGTCGAATTTTGGATTCATGACAACGCGTATGATTTCCGCCAATAGATTCGACTGCTTGTCATCGTAGCCCGAAACTCGAATGCTGAAACCTCGTTGGTGTGTATAGAGACTGTACTCGAGACCGGCTATCGCTGCCGAATACGTGAACTCATTCAGCTGCTCGTTGATCGCACTGATTAACAGGGAATTTAGAATGGAATCCTCCACGCTTCGCTTTGTCACGGGTGTACGGAATGTGACAAAGAAACTGGCACGCGGCACATCAAACGACGTGTCTGTTTGATGCCACAGCTCGAATCCGGGTTGCTCTGCGATTTTCTCGGGAATCTCTGGTTCATCAGCAGTTTTAAGGTCGAGATTCTGGGGTAAAAAATTATTGCGTGTCGGCAACCATTCGGCAGAATCTGCAATGTCGCTTTTCCAGGACTCGACTATGTCCCGGTCCAAGCCGACAAACGAAAATTCCGTCCCTATAAACAGTGTCGCCTGATCGGTCTTTTCATCCTGAGATGACAGTACTGCCAGAACATTGTGCGGTGTCATACGGTCAAGGATTTCCACAATCAAATCCGGGTCGTAGTTCTCCACCAGGTAGAACGCTGGAAGTATTTCGTTACGGGGATACTTGTGCAATCTGCTCGCGAGACCGGTTACGAAATCCCGCTGGCTATTCACCTCGCTGAATCGGAAACTGATTTCATTGATTGCCTTGATCTCGCGAAAACGCCATTCATTGACTCCACGGGCCTTGATTTCCCGAATGTATTGAAAGACGTACGCGCCGATTTTCTCCCAGTTCTCGTAGCCACTTGGTGTCAGTGATATCCTCATGGCAATGGCATGAGTCGTCAACCCGATATCGGAGGAGCTCGCGTAAAGACCGTCTGCCCAACCCTGATCCTTGAGTTGCGAGAGTAAACTCCCTTCGCTCTCATGCCCCAGTAGATGTGCGATATACGATTCAGGACTCTCCCGCCAGTGCGGATCGAGTGAGGGAACCGGAAACATGAACTCTAAAGAAGGGTTGTTCTTGAGAGTTTTGATCCGTAGCAAAGCTGGCAGAACATCCGGCTCGAAGAGCGGTTGGGATGCATGCAAAGCCTCGGCGTTGATGTCCTTCACGTCGGAAAACACGCTCACGACCAGGTCTTCCAGTTCGTCAAGCGACTCACGACCGAGAACCACAAGGTTCATCAGATTGGCACTGTAGCGATGGTTATAGAATTCAATCAGTTCCGGTCCCAAATCGCCCTGCAGCGTCTCCGCTGTACCGGTAAAGAAACCCGATGAGGGATGCTCCGGATTGAAATTCGATGTCAGTGCCGCCCAGCGTCTCACCGAGTCGCGCTGATTGCGCATCTCAAATTCAGCATCGACGACAGCCCGCTCTCTTCCCAGCTGCTCCTCCGGAAACAGAGGTGAGATGAAAAACTGGGCGAATCGGTCAAGTGCCGGTGCAAAAAATTCCGGTTTGATGCTGAAGTTGTAGTTGGTAGTGTCAATCGCGGTGTAGGCATTGGTCATACCACCGTTCTGTTCGATAAACTTGCGATAACCATCAAGTTCAGGGTACTTCTCCGTCCCCAGAAAAAGCATGTGCTCAAGATAATGAGCCATACCCTCGCGATCTTCGGGATCATCCTGACCGCCTACCCGTACCGCAAGCGCCGCTGCTGATTCATCCGTCTCGGAATCAGAAATCAGCAATACCTGCATTCGATTTTCAAGTTCGAGTGCTCGGTATTCCCGGTGATCATTCGGGCTTTTCCTGAACTCGGCGTGAACTGCAAGCGCAAGCGGGAAAAGAACGACGAACAGAGCAAGACGTAAAAAGAGTGGTGAAAGTTTCATCGATTCCAGTCTCCGACTAATTCCTGCCTGTGGATCGGCGGAAAATTTGCAGGTTGCAAGAAGCAGATGGCGTCCCCAAGCGGAATTGATTCGCACCTTGGGGAGTGTACCAATTTCAATCAATATAATTGATCCTAATACAATACCAGTGTATCAGAAAATAGCTTCCGAGGTGTTGCATCTGAAAAGTCTCGGATACAGTCAGAACAGAATAGCTCGAATTATAGGTGTTCATGCTAAAGTTGTTTCCAAAGCCATCAATTATCAATCAAGAAAAGACGAGCAATCATGAGTAGAAGCAAGTGGACATTAACCCAGATTTCGAGTTTACTGAACCAACCGCAGTACAAACTAATCTACCTATGCGAAAGAGGTGTAATCATACCTGATGGAAGTGATGCAAAGGGTCGAGGGAGCAGCCGTCGATTCTCGGCAAGGAATTTGTTTGAATTCGTCGTAGCTCTCAAGTTAAGTGAGTTTCATGTGCCAACAAATTTAACTGTAAACATACTTAGAGCACTTCGATCATTTGACAGACATCTTGGAGAAAGCTATCCGATGCTGAAACTCCCTTATTCTCTCAGAATTCCAAACTCGCCTGAAGTGAAAATAATTTTGATTGACGGCTCACGCCTTTACTTTTCAATCGGAATTAAGGGTAGAAAGCCCACCTATATCGGTGATTTGGATTTGCTGAACTACGACAAATATACATTTTCAACCAAAACTGTGGATGATCCATCTACATCTGAAGTTGCGATTGAACGTACAAAAACTCTTCCGATGGAGTCACAAATCGCTTTATTTGAATTAAACCTGTCTCAGATAGCAAAAAATATTCCGCTGAATTGAACTTGGATAACCACCTTAAAGGTTAATAACAGTTCACCCTGCTTCTGGAACGATTCGAATGAATACCTTAGTCGTACGATTTAAGTTGAAACCAATTGAAAATCAAAAAATATGAATTCCACTCAGATCTATACAGAGAATCTAGTAACTTAGGAGAAGCGTATTGAAACCCAGCATTGGATGGGTGCTGCTGTCAAAGGATGCCGTTAGCCGTGCCGAGGCCCAATTGAACGAGGATGTTACCGGTGTACGTGACGAAATTGGATTCCTACAACTACATAGCGGTTATGCAAATTGGTTTTTTCCTGGAACATCGGTATTACACACCCGACTACGATATGTTCTTTTTATCCCTTGGATGTATCGGGATCTTGCACATGATCGTGTGCACAAGGCAGTATCTCAGCACATCACAAAAACGGAGACGAATTTGGCAGGTCGTCTAAGTGATTTCGACGGGACGATTGGTAAACGCAGTTACCCCGAACCAACTAGCCAACCGCCTACGTTCGTATATTGGACAGCATTGGGTACTTGGGGAATTCTGCGGCGGCGTCTCGATGGAACTTGGCCCACAAAGGCGCAACTCCATCGGACGATCGAACGCCAAAGTGTCAGATCACAACTTACAGACGATGATGGGCATTACCTCGACAATGAACCCGAGCATTTCATTGGCACACCAAAAGCTCCAGAAGAATGGCATGACCGAAGTCGCACTTTAACCTTTCGGATGACGCAGGAGGAGATTGATTTTGTAAAAAATTTGATGAGCGCAATACCGAAGTCAAGGGATGGTGGTACACCGTCTCTTTTGTCCAATCTAGCTGAAAATATCATCAATTTTGACATCGAGCGTGCCGATGAGCCATGGAGCGAGCCTGTTCTAATGTTTGCGGACGCTGAAGACTATCAGGCTTTGCAAAGGTCAAGAAGTGCAGCAGCCTTATCTGCTATCGGCCGAGCTGTTTATGCTGCACTAGTTGAAACAATTCGGGAAGTCGAGGACGGACATCCTACTTGCCACCGACACCGAGAACACTTGCCAAAGATGATAGAAAAATATATGGAGGAAAGTCAGTCTCTAGATTTGGATGCACTGCGTGCAGACCTGCCCGGATTACCACCATATTTTCAAGATGTAGCAGCGAAGACACTTGATTGGCTTGAAATACAAAGCAATATTTTAGATCTGAGAGAGGTTTACGCGAAGGCGGAGGAGATACGTAAAGGCAAGCGAGCTCGGCTACCAAAACGACTTTCAGCAGAAGAGCGGCGTGCTGAATGGGAACCTCAAGCTCAAACTCTCGCAGAACCCATCCATTATCGCTGGCCAAATGTTATCCGATTATTGAAGGACTTGAAGGGTGTCAAATGACAAATAATGTGCAAGGCTTATCTTACTTGGCCGCTATCCGACCAGACCCAGGGTGGGAGACTGACCGGTGCCTTGTCACAAGCTACTCATCTGACATGGTTGTTCTTGTCGCTACCATGCTAGCCCTGGCAGGATTAGATGATGATCGTGGGTCGGGCAGCAAGGTTGACTTCGCCTCTGCCCATGAGAAATTAAGTGGTCGTTTACGATTTCTTGTACAGGCTGGGCGCATATCAGCACCAAAGGTAAAGCAGGCGATTCTGGGAATAATGGATCGTTTTGTTTGTGAGATAAAAAACGATGAACGGGTTAGGTCTTGGCATCCGAAACTGACGCTCGTACGTTACGTAAACCCAAACCAGGAGCTTGTACAATGGCGAATTTGGATAGCTAGTCGTAATTTGACTCGTGACAATTCGTATGACTTGGGATTGCTACTGGTTGCTAATCCTAATGAAGAGGGGACGCAGGTGTCCGGAATAGGTGAAATTGGCAAATTGCTTTCAGAAATTGCGGGACTCACACAACAGACTCAGGCATCAATTAAGAGAGAATTAGATCGTGCTTCTTGGGTTGCCCCGGTTGGTATCAACGTCCGACAAATACAATTCCGTCATAATGGTGTTCTTGCCGGATTACCAAAGATTCCCGAAGGTCTGGAAGAGTTGTTGGTGGTCAGCCCTTTTTTGGATGGTAAAGTAATTCGGAGTTTGGGCAAATGGGGTAGCACAGCGACGAAGCGTCTACTACTGTCTAGCCGCTCGTCGCTGAGTGCATTGCTCCACCAGAGACAGCAGCCGATGAAAGGATTCGAGCAATTGCTATACATGGATGCTCCTGATATCGATGCAGAAAGTTTAGAGGCTGAAAAGGGGGAAGAAGAAGCAGAGCAAATTTTCCGAGGACTTCATGCCAAACTGATATGCGCAAAATTACAACAGGGAGCACGAGTTTGGTTAGGGAGTGCAAATGCCACAGCTAGGGGATGGCAGGGTACCAATACGGAGGTAATAGCTGAGTTGGATGTCTCGGACGATTTGTATGACGAATTGCGTGAATTCGTTTCAAACGGACGCACCCTGTCCGAGGATGAATTGGATGGTGTAGAACCGGATCCTCATGAAGGGCTTTTGGAGGAAGCGCGGAAAAGAATCGTTTCTGAGTGGAATACTAGACTCGTTTTCAATAATGGTGTACCTTTATTGACGAGTGAGGCGGCACTTAACCCTGGAATCCCGAATGTGAATATGAAAGTGGGACTACTCACATCAAATACCGTCGATTGTCCGCGTGACGTTAAATCACTCAATCTACCACAAGTATCTACATACCAGTTTACCGAGCTCGTACTAGTTCAACTTAGCATTGATGAACTCGATACTGAATGGGTTCAAAAAGTCGATCTTGTAGAAGGGATACCGAAAGATAGAGACCAACGAGCCCTAGCACGTCACTTGAGTCCTCGGGTTTTTCTCGAATGGATCCGATCACTTTTGCATTCAGATAATGTAGGAGATGGAGGAGGAAGATGGGATGAGGATTTAAAACCAATAAACAGGGTAGGTGAAAATTCGGCTTTGGCAACTCCGTGGTGGGCGCCATCATTGGAAGAAGTACTGCGCGCATGGTCGCGTAATCCAGACTCTATCCGATCAGTTGACCAGAAGCTTAAGGCCTATGTAAAGTTTTTCAGAGAGCAGGACAATGAAAATAGCGATACAAATGATGACTCTTTGGTTCTGCAAGAGTTCACGACAACATGGACAATAATCCGAGCGGTGCTAATGGAGCAACGGGGGTATGACTGAACCCAAACCTAAAGCATTCCAAACTGCCACCGTGAAAGCTGCGTTAAAGGCATTTGGTCGACAGAATGCTCGCTTTCTTGTAGCTGATGAAGTCGGGCTTGGGAAAACTGTAGTTGCCCAGCAAATTATGTTGAGGATGATGGAAAATAAAAACAGTTCACTGGTTGTAATTTATGTCTGCAACAATCTCTCCATTGCCGCACAGAATCGCAGAAAGTTATTAGAAATTCTGCCTGAAGATGAGAGAGCATGCGCACAATGCGGTGTTGACCGTTTGACATTTGTCCTGCTCCACAAACCTCCCTCGCATCCCAATCTTAATCTGTACACATTGACACCGGAAACCTCCATTCCGATTCGGAAGGGTCGGAGACGTGACGGGCGTCAGGAGGAACGGGCGCTTATCCAATGTCTCGTAGAAGCGCTCTGGCCAAAGTTGTTACAGGGACAACGTAAACATCTATTTCAGCGAAATGCTAAAACCTATTGGCATCAGGTAGTAAACACCCAGCGAAATCTCACCAAGGGAAATAAACATCTAGTTCGAACCTTCAACGAGTCGGTTCGGAAAGAATTTCAGCTACGAAAAGGCCAGCATGCACTTCCAGTACTCCTCAAAGTTGAAGATCATCTGGATTTGATTGCCAAAATGCGTAATGCTTTAGCAGCCTCTGCCATCGAAGAACTCAGTCCGGACCTCATCATTTTTGATGAATTTCAGAACTTTCGAGATGTTTGGCATTCGAGGGCCGAAGATCCTTCCCAAAGGGTAATCAAGCGTCTGCGCGGTGAGGGCTCCGATATTGCGGCATCACTTCTTTTGCTATCAGCTACCCCTTTTCGAATGTACACAAGAAATCGAGACGCTGAATTAGGTGTATCGCATCATGAGGAATTTTTCGACCTCGTAGAGTTTCTATATGGAGGAAATGCAAGTGCGAAGAAAAAGCGAATGTACGCTCAGGATTTGTTTTCTGCACTGCAGACATCAATTCTCCGCAGTAATGTGAATGTTCACAAAGCAAAGGAAATTATCGGTGATATACAGTGTCTGCTTAGTCCGATTATGTCACGAACTGAGCGAGCCTCACATCGAGATGGCTGGTCAGAACACAGTACTTCACCTTTACCTTCACCGTTATTGGCAGATGATGTTCGCGTTTACCGGCATTTTTCACAATCGATTCAACATTGGCAAGCTGGGGCAGCAGTACCGTACTGGACCTCCATCCCCCTGCCAGCACAAACGATGGGAATCAGATATAAGGCGTGGCAACATGCAACTAAGGGGCCAGTTGACAAGACAGTTCCAAAGCTAACCAAGCGTATGCGGGATTCATACCTTCAGATGGAGCAGATTCCACATCCAAAATTACGCTCTCTGCTCAAACTCCTCGGCTACGAAACACATCTTCTACCATGGTTGCAGCCATCTGTGACCTGGTGGTCACAAAAAAAACCGTGGACACAAGCAGAGGATTATTCCGGTAAGGTTCTCATATTCAGCCGGTTTAGAGCTGTTCCCCAAGCGATAGCGTCCTTGGTGTCTTATGCTGTAGAATCTCACCTGTTTAGTGGTAATAGATATTTCTATAGCAACCTAAATAAACGAAAGTTGCTTCAACCAAGTCGGTCATTGCTATGTTATTTCCATCCATCACCTTGGCTCGTTGAGAATACAGACCCTCTTGCATGTAAGGAGTGTTTCCCTTCCCGCATACGACGTAAACTGCGTACTCAATTGATTTCTGCACTCTCGGAGCTTGGAATAGCAATCAATCATCACATGCGGCGTAGTCGACACATCTGGAAGTTACTGTGCCAGATAGAAGTGACAGCCGGTGTCTGGGAGAATTCGATTATCAATTGGCGGAATGTTCACGACCACGCGGGTAGTGGGGAAATGGAGAAAGGTTTGGGACAACTGATCAATGAATGGGATACGCATGCGGAAGTCGAACTTAATGAGCTCTCAGGCAAAGAGCTGGACGCATTAGTCGACTACGCATTTCATAGCCCCGGTGTGGCTGTAGGAAGAGCGTTGAAGAGACATTGGCCGGATGCTGTCAATAACGACGGTTTCTATTACACTCTATTGGTATCTTGGCAAGGTTTGCGAAATTATCTGGACAGTCCGCTGTTCGAGGCAATCCTTAGAAGAGAACAAGACTCCTATCCCAAATCTATCTTTAAAGCCATCAGGGATGGAAATTTGGAAGCAGTACTTGACGAACAATTGTGGTTACTTCGAACGCTACATAATCTGAAAGGTAAGGCATTAGCTAAGGAGTTACTTGTAAGCTTCCAGCTTAGGTCTGGAGTTTTTAATCCGCACGAACTTTCAGGAAACTGGAACGAAACCTTTTCTTTACGCTGTCATGTGGCTATGCCAATGAGCGAAGTAAGGACAGTAACGGTAAAGGGTATTCAGACCACAAATCGACCACTGCGAACAGACGAGATTCGGCGTGCATTCAATACACCATTCTGGCCGAATGTTCTTGCAACGACATCTGTCGGGCAGGAGGGTCTGGATTTCCATACATGGTGTTCCAATATTGTCCACTGGGACTTATCACATAATCCTGTTGATCTTGAACAACGTGAAGGACGCATCCAGCGGTTTGCGGGTCACTCGACACGTAGAGAAATTGCACGCAAAGTAGGTAGAAAACTGTGGGCTGAACTACCACCCGGTATGAGTCCTTGGCGGCATCTAGCAGAAATTGCGGAGGAACAGTTATCAGATAATTCGGGGCTCTGTCCTTGGTGGGTATTTCAAGGTGCTGACGTTAAACGTTATGTATTTGATGTGCCAACTAGCGAACAAAAATACAGGCTGGCATTGATGAAGGAGCATCGGGTATTGTATCGCCTAGCACTTGGGCAACCCAATCAGGAGGATTTTTTGCATTTTCTTTCGACAGCGAATTCTAGACCTGATAACCCACGAGATTTTACTGTAGAGCTCTCTGCATACTTTTTAAATCAAATTCAGTGAGTATGCGGTTCAAACAGAACTATTGCCCCGTGTGTTTGTAGGCAAAGGTCAACCATGACGAAACGAAGCTGGGTAGATTCATGGCAACCGACTGTTCGCCCACTCAAGTACGTAAGCCCCTATTGATATGGAGGTTTATATGCTATGGACTTAGACCAGATTTTTTGCAACCGCTCTCAGCGGCGACGAAAAACTAAATAAAAATCAGGGTGTCTTGACGGTAGTACTATTTATCCTAACAATCCTGCTCAGTTGGATTAGCGGTTTATTCAAAGCCCTCCGGCGAACGACAGACTTGAAAATTTGCGTGCTACCAGGACCTACGTTTGCTTGCGTTCTTGGTAAGGTAAGGAAACACAATGAATACAAAATACACAGTACAGGAATAGCACTCTACCTGAAAATTTCGAATGTCGGTATACCACCTACACAACAACTCAAATTAAGGTATTTATATACAATAGTGCCGAAATTGTGATATAAATAGTATTCTAACAGAATACCAACAGTATCTTATCTATAATCAGTAATAGGAAATCAATATGGCACATCACGCACCAGGAAAACACTATCGCAAAGGTCTCAGTCTGGTTGACATCTTCAGGATGTTTCCTGACGACAAGGCAGCCGAAGATTGGTTTGTCGAAGTCCGTTGGCCGGACGGGACGCACTGCCCCTATTGCGGCTCGACCAATGTTCAGAGCGGAGCGAAGCACAAATCCATGCCTTACCGGTGTCGAAGCAAAACCTGTGGCAAACGATTCAGCGTGAAGTTAGGCTCTTTGATGGAAAACTCCAATCTGGGCTATCAGGTCTGGGCAATTGCGACCTACCTGCTTACAACCAGTCTCAAAAGTTTGTCCAGCATGAAGCTGCACCGCGATCTGGGTGTTACGCAGAAAACCGCATGGCATTTGGCACATCGGATCAGGAAGTCCTTTGAGAGCGGTGACCAAAAATTCAACGGCATTGTCGAGGCGGACGAATCCTATTTTGGCGGGCTTGAGAAAAACAAGCACAGGGACAAGAAACTGAATGCCGGACGCGGTGCAGTTGGAAAGAACGCGGTTGCTGGTCTCAAGGACAAGGATACCGACCAAGTCACCGCAAAGGTCATCGAGAACACAAAGCGCAAAACACCGCATGACTTCATCGGCGACAATGTGAAGCAGGTGTCAACTGTCTGCACGGATGTTTTCAAGAGTTATGAGAAGCTGAACGGATACGATCATCAGTTCGTCAGGCACAGTGTCGGCGAGTATGTCGATGAGAATGTCCACATCAACGGAATGGAATCGTTTTGGAGCGTATTGAAGCGGGCGCACAAGGGCACATTCCACAAGATTAGCCACAAACACTTGAATCGTTATGTAATCGAGTTCGCAAGCAGGCACAACATTCGCCCGCTCGATACCATCAGACAGATGGAGAAAATCGTACTGGCTGGGGATAGTCGGCAAACAGTTGAGATATGGTGAACTTGTCGGCGGTGTTGACGGGCAGTTGAACTGATCGGAGAGGAGTAAGGAGTAGATTATGCAGAATGCTTTGCAGCTGAAAGAAGATCTTTTTTTTGGAAACAAGAATGTCGGGGTATTGAATCAACGCAAACATGAGTTTCTATCTACATTACGCAGCACCGGAAAACTGGCCTATAAACGATATGTCGCTTCGCCATTGCGTTATGCTGGGGGAAAGAGTTTAGCTGTAGGGTTGGTGGTTGAAAGGATTCCTGATGATGTTAAATGCGTCGTATCTCCGTTTATCGGAGGGGGTTCTGTTGAAATAGCGCTGGCTAATGAACTTGGCTTGGATGTGTATGCTTATGACGTGTTTGATATTCTTACCTGTTATTGGAAAGTTCAACTTTCAGCTCCGGCGGCACTGGCTCGACGACTAAATGAATTTCAACCAGATAGGGATACATTTTCAGCGGTCAAAAAGCGATTGGAACGTTACTGGAAGAATGGGGAGAAGTTAAACAGATACGATCTGGCGGCACATTATTACTTCAATTCAAATACTTCTTATGGACCGCATTTTCTTGGATGGCCTTCCGACGTTTATTTGAGTAAGGATCGGTATTCGAAAATGGTGGATAAGGTTGCTTCGTTCAGGGCACCGAAATTAACTGTTAATTGCGCAGACTTTCAGACTTCAATTACGAAACACAAGGATGATTTTCTATACTGCGACCCTCCCTATTACCTCGAAGAAGGGAACACCTTTTGCGGTATGTATCCACACCGAAACTTCCCGATTCATCACAAAGGTTTTCGACATGACCGATTGAGAGATTTGCTGTTGAACCATAAAGGTGGGTTCATACTGTCATATAACGATTGTCCAATCATCAGAGACTGGTATTCTGATTGCAATTTCGATACTCCCAAATGGCAGTATACATTTGGTCAGGGCGATACACGAATAGGAGAAAACAGACGGGAGCGTAATGGAGGTTCGCACGTCAAGCAATCACATGAACTGTTGATCTGGAAAAATCCTGAATGAACGCAAGTAGAGCAAGCAGTTCCGATGAGGCACGGCATTACAGACAACTTGGTCATGATGCCGCTTTATTGTTCGCTCTTCTTATAGGCGTGGAGAGGGATTACCAACGTGATAAACGGGCCAAGAAAGATGTTGTTGATCTTTCGGGAGATGTGCACTCGGTAAAATCCGGCCAAAAGAAATGGCAGATATTTCTCTATGGAAGAAATCGGTTTTTGAACGATGATGGGTTTCAGGCATTGAATGGGGTCGGGCAATTGCTTGTTCATTGTATAGATGCGTTTCCTCCGAGATTTGTCGATTATGTAAACAATAAGGATGCTTCCAAAGAAAGATTGCAGGTTCCAATGCGAGAACTTAAAGATCGGTTACAACGGAAAGCTTTGCTTCGAGCATTTCTCCGAAAATCAATATTCAACGGAGGCGAAGTAGATTACCTGACAATTCTTGATGACAACAAATATCACGTCTTCTGGAGTGATGATGTCATTCTAACGATGGCAGACAATTTTGAAGTTGTAAACTCAAAAGCAAGAACAACTAGTCAGTTTGATGACCAAAAGGTGTTATTCAGATACAAGGGCAAGAATGTAGGAGAGTTGGAAATGCGAAACGACAGTCAAATGCATTATGGGGAAGTTCGATTCAACATGAACAAAGTGCCCTGCATGGAGTTGTTGAATGAATCTGAATTTGTTGTACAAACTTATTCAGATGAAATTGTGCTTTTTGGTCAAGCGATAGGCAAATTTGGTCGGTGGTAAAGCAATGAAATCTGATAAATTAACGCAACGCAAACGCTACCACAAAGATCTGCGGATTAATGCAACGCCGGAGGCGGTCGCCGCCTCATTCTTTCGGAATCAGGCACCGAAACAGATTGAAAGGCCAGTGCATAACAGGCAGGATAAGCAGTAGGATTCAAGTTAATTTAAAATTTAAATTTCCTCTGACCACCAAGCGTCCACGATTCCTGTAACGGTGCCAATAATTTGCCCATCAATCATGAATTCCATTATCTCGGGACTTCCCTTGAAGCATACAGATTGTGCGTGAATCTTCAATAGATCAGGCCATGGACCATCTTTTTGTGCGCGTAGTTGAACGTAAAAACATTTCAATGTCTCTTTGGTTTCTAAAGCAGTCATAAAATACCTCAACTGTCTGGTTGTTTCCGGTTAGATTATATATACCTACCGCACTCGATGGAGCACGAGATTGAAACCTGATTTCTTGCGAAATTGTTGTCAGGCCATTGGAGACAACTATCCAGTATTATTCGCTTATCTTTCTTGAGGTTAATGCGCCTATTGCAAGGTAGAATATTGCTTTTAGCAACTCAGTGAAATCATCCTCAGCAGTTCCCAGAAATGCGTAAATTGCCAGAATCAACAAAGCGCCTAACGCTATAACGCCGATGATATTTGTTGGTGCGTGATACTTATCTCCAAAAACTTTCCCTACCCACCCATGAGCTAGGCTTTGCGACTTTAGATCATGTTCACCCTTTTCCGCGTCAAACTGCTTGGCTTCTTTATTATCTTCCTCACTTCGTGGACTTGTTGGAACTTCCTCACCTATCTTGTTGAACTCATCCATTTGCCAGTTCAGTGTAATATTCTTTGATTACTTCATTGTTGATATGAAAGTTACGCACCCCTTTTGCCTTGTTCCGAGCTAGTTTCCACGGTGAACCGTCCTTATGCGTCAGATTTGACAGTTGTACAGAGGTATATTCTCCATAGACTTCCCATATCCGGTTTAGAAGAGCATGGGTTTGTTTATCGTTATCATCTACTTTTGGAGTGACAATTTCAAAGTCAAACAAATGCGAAGACAAACGCAAGTCGGTAGCGTTACGATTTATGGATTTCTTGCCAAATTCCTTGAATTCATGATATAGAGACGAGAATACAGGTCCGTATTGCCACGCCTCGGCATATTCATCTTTAACCAATTCCTCGTTCAATATAGCAAGCGACCAGCCATGGGAAATGTACACTAATTTTTGAAGTTTCAACGGTGAAATTTTCGGGGATGTTTTCATATCCCCATAGTAGTCGAGAAAATAATTGGCTATGGCTTTCGCAGAATATCCCATGACACTGATGAATTATACCTACATATTTCACACTTTACTTCAAACCTTGCCAGGGGATTAATTTTTATCAGGTTTCGGCACTATTGTATATAATTCTCAAAATTAAATTAGGATATCGTCGTTTCCCAAGAAACATTATAGAGATCTTACACTTAGGGCTAAGTGGTTCTTTATAAAAGAACAATTGGTTGCTATGTCAAATTTTCAAGTGTCAATAGGAGAGAACAAAAAGAATTATCCATTCCCTATTCAGAAATCTGCCGAACTCGGAGAGTCAGTGACAACATATCTCGAACCCGACCGATCAACGAACGGTGTCGTCTATTTCGAACAACCAGAAAATTGGGGAGTGTTTTTCCTCGCTCCTTAATTTCCAAATCAAGGTTAAGATTGTGATTTCAGACTCCATTGACAAAGGCTAGCGACATGTCACAAAAGTTGGCAAGGTAACATTGGCTGAGGCGTGCCGGTTCAATCCGCAATTCGAAACAACTCCATGGATAGGAAAGCCCCTAGAACTGCCATTAGATTATCACGTTATTTGAAATCGCCAAAGCACTAATCCTCATATCTCTATGGTTAAACAGGGTATTCAAATTTTAAAGGGGTATAGTGTGGTTGCGAGGGCTTTCTGTTATTGTGATGGAATTTTTTGTCCTATATCTTGTAATTTCTCCACAAACAAACGCTGATTTTCTAACTCTTTGGTAGAGTCGACTACTGGCGCGGTGTAACTCATTACGGTGGGGGGAACAGTTGTTGGCAGTTTTCACTGAATGCCAGTGTGCCTCACTTCACGCCATATTCTCCGTTTCCAGTAGCCTCCCCAAAAAACCGTACATGCGGATTTCCCGCATCCAGTTTTCAGTCGAAATTATACCTGCGCCCACGGAAGCCTCCTAGTCTTGAGCGCAAAGCAAGTCAGATCATATTTCTCATACAGAATGTCATCAGGAAATCGCACGAATCTCCCGCCTTTCACATTGTATGTATTACGACAGAGCCACTGACGAAGCCGCCTTCGTGCGAGAGCGTCAACCGCTGCGTAGGCAGGAGATACCTGTCCCAGACGAAAGTAATTCGCCCAATCGGATAACATCCAGTTCAAACGTCTTAACATCTCATCATTTTCCAGCAATCCGTACTGCTTTGTGGTCTGCTCACTGATGTTACGGTATATACCCTGAACGCTCGACCTGCTCGGACGAGTGCCGATATAGGCACCCTTGCCGTTTCGCCGATAATTCGTTCCAATACCATAACCCAAAAATTCCAATGCCTCTTCCGGACATCTCAGACAACGGGCCTTCTGTATGTTCACCGACAGTTTCAACTGATCCATTATTCGGGTAAATGCTGACAGCATTACCACTGCCGGCACTTTGCCCAAGATACAGATGTCATCTGTGTAGTTCACAATATGCGAGTGAAACTATTGAGTAAAACCCAGGTGTTTGCAACCCACAATGAACCGTCTCATGTAGATAGAGCTGAGAAGCGGCGAAACCGGGTTGCCCTTACGCAGCTTTCCTTGCACGGTTCTTGCGACTCTTGCCGCCTTTGCCGTCATCTTCCTCGACCGCCATCTCCAGCCACAACCTGATAAGTCGGATCATTAAACCGTCGCTGATGCGGCGGTTCAGACTTCTCATCAGTTCAGCATGGAGAATCTGACCGAAAAAGTCAGCCAGATTACCGTCGACCACTTCATGGTACCCGGTATTCAGGAGTAAGTGAATGCGTCAGACCACATCATGTAGACTGCAGGCAGCCTGAGATGCGGCAACAAGGATCGGTGAACTGTTCAGAGCAGAACATACCCGACACCTTGAGTTTGACTGGAGCATTCGGTCAGGTTATGCCGATATCGGCATAATGAGGCATATGCCGATAATTTCTCAATTGATGGCTATATTACGGGTTCAGACAGACGCTAATCCATATGCATTCTATACGAGCAATATATGACATATATTGACGTAAAATCAGATGAAATTGAAAATAAATTGGAATTTATCTGTAATTTATCATAAAATAATAGATAGAATATATATATTATTTTAATTATGAATACACAACAATTACTCAATGACAAGCAATTTTCCGATTCGAATGATGTTTTCGATGAACTAATCGATCACATCGGAAATTTACTTGCGCAAGAGTATTTCCAAATTATGGAAGATGAAAGTCATATCCATAACGATGCAAAAGGATCACCGGAGGAGTAGCATGAAAACCGCTATCTATGCCCGTTACAGTTCGGAAAATCAGCGCCCCCAAAGTATTGAAGATCAAATATCAACATGCAGAAAATTTGCCATCGCTAATGATTTTTCCATAGATGAAAATCATATTTATTCGGATGAAGCAAAGTCAGGAGCGAGTAACGACCGTGATGGTCTTAATTCTCTAAATGCTGCAGCACGTGACCACCAATTTCAAATTGTACTGATTGATGATTTGTCACGTTTGGCACGAAATAATTTTCTGATGCTTACAGTGTTGGCTGATTTGAGCTTTGAAGGAATAAGAGTGATTTCAGTCGCAGACGGCTTGGATAGTAATGATCAGGAGTCAACTCTTGGAATTCAAATTAGAGGAATTTTTAACGAACTTCAATTGCAGGATCTCAAGAAGAAGACCATGAGAGGTATGGTTGGACAAAAACAGCGTGGGTACTCAGCAGGTGAACGCACATTTGGCTATACATCAGTTCCGGTAGGGGAATTTCGGTTAGATTCAAAAGGTAAAGAAAGACCTGATGGGTACAAGAAAGTAATTGACCCTCGAGAATCTGCGATTGTGTTGAGAGTCTTTGAACTTTATCGCAGCGGATCGTCAATTAATAGGATAGTAAAAATATTGAACCAAGATGGTGTGCCGACTCGGAATTACAATTCCAAAGCGTGGTCTGTTGGAACTGTAAGTCGTATTGTCAATAACGAAAAATATATTGGGAAGTGGGTTTGGAACAAGACTGGAACTCGTCGCGACCCTCGAACAGGACGCCAAAAGAAATTCAACAAACCAGAATCGGAATGGATTGTCAAAATTGACGAAAGTTTGCGCATTGTTCCTCAAAATATCTGGGATGAAGTTCAAGCTCAAAGGGATGAACGGAAAAAATCATGGCCTGGAGGAAAAGGCAAACGTGGATTTGAAAACAAACACGGAAGTGTGGAAAAACACTTTCCAAAGGATCTGTTTTCAGGTGCTATGATCTGCAAGAAATGTGGATCTACTATAGGAAAAGTTAGTGGAAAGAGTGGCGGATATTTCGGCTGTCTTGGAGCAAAAATCGGGAAATGTGACAACAAAGTTAACGTGAGACGGAATGTCTTGGAGAAATCAATCCTTCACGATGTAAAGCAACTACTTTCTGATCCGATAAATATTCAACGAGTTCTCAAAAATGTTGCGAAGAATATGCAAAAGTTATACTCGGATTTCCCAAATAGAATTACTCAGAAGGAAAAAGAGTTAGTATCGGAAGAAAGAAAGCTTAACAATTTCATAATTTTTATCGGTGAAGGAAAAGGCACCCGGTCGCTCAACCATGCTCTGATTGAAAGTGAGAACAAAATTGACATTCTGAAAAATGAAATTCATGTTCTCCAAACATCCCATGCAAAAGCGATCCAGGTACCACCAGTCGAGTGGATTGAGGATCGGCTCATTCATATTCAAAAACTACTTGAACAGAATGTTTCTCAATCTGCAATGGTATTACGAAAATTACTTGGACCTATTGAACTTGAGCCAGTAATTCCAAATTTTGGCAGATCCTATTTCGTAGCACACACGACTTTGGAGACGATTACGATAATGGACAAAAGAATCGGATCCAAATCATTGGAGAAAGGTGCGAATCAATATTACTGGCGTCCCCAGGGGGATTCGAACCCCCGTCGCCAGCGTGAAAGGCTGGTGTCCTGGACCTGACTAGACGATGGGGACGGACGCTAACAGCAAGAATGCGGATTATATAGGATTTGGCGAACCCAAGCGCAATCGATTCGCACCCTTGGAAGTTTGGCGGTTTGAGATACAGCAATCGACCAAACGCAGAAACCATGTGCGAACGGATAACTGACGACTGCCTGTATCTACATACACCTGAGATCGGCGATTATAGGATAGGTGGCATCTCAAATATAGATACGATCGTTCCCAAAAAGCAGAGTTGGACATTCAGGAGCAGGACTTTCTCCCTACCGATTTTCGCAGCCATTACCGTTTACCCGGATGTGCGCCACCGCATGGATCTGGTAACGGCATCAGCAAACCTGTCCGCTCGATCCTCCCCAACCGGAAAGGGTAAATAACGTTGAATTCGGGTTTCACCGTCGTCAACACGGATGTGGTCAGCACCTGCCAGTTGTGCTGTACCGATGGCGGTGATTTCCGGAAATGACTTGACTGCGAGGGTTTTACCAAGGCTGTCTGCCAGAAACTGACAAAAATATGGGTTGACGGATACACCACCATCAATGGATATCTCGTCGCCGACCTCTGTCAGTGATGACATGGTCCTGACCACCTCCGCGGTACGCAAGGCAACGCCTTCCAAGATAGACTGCATCATACTGTCGCGATCTGTGTCCTGGGATAAGCCCACCCACAAGCCAGCAGCGAACCGATCCCAATGCGGGCAGGCCAGCCCGGACAAGGCCGGTACAAAAACCAAATCCCGATCGATTGCCGGCGGCCTGTCAAACGAGTTGAGCGTCGAGTAGTCATCAAATAATCCCAGTCCATGTGCCCATTCGATAGCCGAACCGGCACTGTATACCCCGCCGTCCAATGCGTAGACCGCCTGCTCACCCGCATGTTGCCAGGCGACGGTGGGAAGCAGTCCCTGATCAGGTGACCGCAGTGCCTTGTGCCCGGTTACCGTCAAAGCGAACGCACCTGTGCCAAAAGTGATCTTGACATCACCGGCTTCGCGGCAGCCATGACCGTACAGCGAGGCCTGCTGGTCTACTACACTGGCCGTTATAGGTATCCCAGTGCCACGACTGATCGCCGTGCCAAGCTTTCCGGTAGTCGGTACAATTTCAGGCAGCGCGTTCATCGGGACCCCAAACAACTCACAAAGCGTCTCATCCCACTGACCTGTCTCAAGATTCATCAGCGAAGTGCGGGAAGCCGTTGTGATATCCGTCCTGAATGCTCCGGCCAGCCGATCAAGAAAGTATGCATCTGTCGTGCCCAGTCTGAGCTTCCCTTTCTTCGATAACCGGTGCGCTTCAGGGATATTGTTGACGATCCACGCCAATTTGCTCGCCGAGAAGTATGAATCCAAGGGCAAGCCGGCTCGACTCATGATTTCCTCACCAACCCCACTTCGCTCAAGACGCTCGATTTCATCTCCGGTCCGGTTGTCCTGCCAGACAATGACTTGCGAAACAGGCTCCAGCGTTTCGGAGTGCCAGGCGAGACAGCTTTCCCCTTGGTTGTCGATTCCCAGTGCAGAAATGTTGTCCACAGACTCCAGTGCACTTTCGATGTTGCGAAACAGCTCTACTGGATCATGTTCCACCCACCCCGGTTGGGGATAGTATTGCTTATGACGGGTTACTGAAGTGATCGCGGCACTTCCACTGGAATCCACTGCCAGTGCACGGGTGCTGGTGGTTCCTTGATCAATGGCAAGTATAGTCATTGGGCTAGCTGGATGGTTCAAACACCACACTGAGTGAAAGCGGTTTCGACGAAAAGATACCATAAGAGACTGTCAGTTTCACCTGCTTTTCAGGCAGGGTCCGTACGCGCTTCGAAACAACGGGACGATCGCCCCTCATGAGATGAAGTGTCCCCCGGGCTTCAGCAGAAAATTTCACCCACAGGGAGATATCTCCAGCCGACTGCGGGTCGAAAGCCAGTTTCTGGGGGAAGACATAACGAATTATGGGATCGTTGACTTCGACATAAACGGCATCGTCTGTCAAAGACAGATTGCCGGAAAGCGACCGGACGATGTGATTCGCTGTCCTGACGCCTTCATGCCAGCATCTGCCTGATGAATCTGCAGGGTGCATCATGTTGCCAGCGGCAAAATAGTCCGGGTCCGAGCAACGACCGAATTGGTCAGTTACAGGGATGCCGATTCCTGGATTCACTTTAAGATGTCCCATGCGTGCCAGGGTGGATTCAGCGACAAACCGTCCGGAGAATACCACACCATCACAGGGAATTTGCTCAATCCGCCCTGAGTCGAAGCGTACCGATACCCCACTGACCCGATCCTCGCCTTCGATTGACACCAGTTCAGTATTCAACAGCAAGCGTATACCGAGCAGACGGGGGAACCATACTGATGGTTTCCAGGCAGTGGGTCGATTTCGTTCCTCGATCATCGCAGCAGGACGAATTCCGGCGTGCCGACAGGTCAGCAATGCGGAAAACGAAACTAGTTCAGTGCCTACGATGATTGGACGCAGAAACGGTTTGCGGGATTTCAGGTATACCATGGACTGCAGTGCGCCGGTGGTCAGAACACCCAGTGGACGGGTGCCGGAAATCAGACGAGCGGATCTTGGAGTCTCCCTTGCGCCCGTCGCCAGAAGAACCCTTGCTGCTTCGATCATTGCTGTCCCCGCTGAAGTTGAAACGTGTAGCATCGGCCCAGAGTCGATTCGAACGACGGACACTTCGGTACGTATGTCGACCCCTTCAGCTAAGGCCGCCTCTCGGAGACGAGAGGTGTATTCGGGACCCTTGAGAACTCGGCGGAATTCACGCCATCCAAACGGAGGATGCCCACAATGCCTAGGGACGCCACCGACCTCTGTGTCGCGTTCCAGAACGATAACGTGTCCGACTCCGGCTTTCCGTAGTTGAATCGCTGTGGCGAGACCACTCGGACCGCCGCCGACAATGGCAACATCGCAGCGAATACGCGATTCTGTACTCCCGGCAATCACTGTTCTGTGACATCCAGAGGAGAGTCGAAACGACCGGCGGTGACTTCGCTCAACTCAGCACTACAGTAAAATCCCTGACACCGCCCCATAGTCACTCGGGTGCGTCGTTTCAGTCCACTCAGCGAACGCGCCGGAAGCGGACCGCGGAGAGCATTTTCGATTTCTCGGCGGGTGACCAGTTCACAATGGCAGACAATCCCACCATTGTCAGCCCGCATCCAATCCCGTTCGCCGGTTTCACTGATCTGCGGAACAGTGGGCCATTGAATGCTCGCGGGTATATGGGGTGAAGCCTGATCGCCAAGCATCATATTCGAAGCAAGTCGAGCGATTCCCAAAGCCGCACTCAGTCCTGTTGAACGGATACCACCAACGCAGAGATATTGCCTTTCCCCGTCTAGCTGGATCTGGTAATCTCTTGATTCAGTAGCAGGACGAATTCCGGCATAGACACCGGTCACGTCATAATCCTTGAGGTTGGGCAAGATGCCTTCACCCACTGATTTCAATCGCTTCAGAGTCGCATTGTCCACAATTGTGTCGTCGCGACTTTCCTGATCATCTGCGCTGGGACCTACCAGCAGGTTACCGAAAATCGTGGGGCACACCATGATTCCCTTGGTCTTTTCCGTGGGAACCGGCAGGAGGATGGTGTCGGTCAGGACATTGGCTAATTTGTCATACACCAGGAACTGGCCCTTGCGCGGTTGAATTCGGAACGGGGGTTCACCAATCAACTGGTGATGCAGCAGGTCACCGTATAGTCCGGCACAATTGACCAGCCAACGTGCCTGCAATTCACCCTGAGTTGTAGATACTCGCCATCTACCGCCATCGAAATCTCCCGCCTGTACCTGACAACTGTTCATGAAAGTGGCTCCATGGGCAAGTGCCTGGTGCAGGTAGGCCAAGGGCGTGGACCAGGGATCTACCAGACTTTCACCGGGAATGTATGCGGCTCTTTTCACTCCCGGTCCGAGTGAGGGCACTCGGGCGCGCACAGCGTCGGAATCGATTTCGGCAACATCTGTGATGCCATTGGCATGAGCTTTGGACACGATGTCATCGATTCTGGATGCCTGCTCCTCATCCCACGCAAGAACCATGGCACCGGTTTCCAGCAAGGGCAAGTTGAACTTACCGTGAATTTCCCGAAACTCCCGGTATCCGTCGGCGATACAGGCCTGTTCGACGGAGTCTGGAGGCGCATCGAAACCGGTGTGCAAAATAGCGCTGTTGCCTTTGCTGGCACCTTCGAGAATATCGGCCGTCCTTTCGACCAGAATGACCCGCTGGTCTTCCAAAGCGAATCTGCGGGCTACGGCACATCCCACGACTCCGGCACCCACTATCAGCACGTCATAGATTTGCTGGGTCGGAGTACAGGCGCGGCGGCTAAGTTCGCTAGATTCGGTAAACGGTGGTGAATTGAGTTCTACAGTCATTGTCCCAATTTGCCAAATCCGCTGTCGAACAACCAATCTGCAGATGGACTGAGTCTCTGAATATCGCGGGTTTGGTATTCATATGGTTCTTGCGACATCAACGGTTCATCGGAGTTTAATATACTCCAATCAAGCGCTCTGCAGCGATACGCAACCTTACATGGCCGACGTGGCAGGCACGGAATGCGGTATTCATTTGAAGTGCTCTGATAATTTCCACCCTATCAATCATCTAATCTCTCCAATATTCCTTCAGAGTCCAATTATGTTTGATGATTCAAAAATACGACAACCAAGTCGGCTTTCAGCCATTTTAGAAGATACCGCCAAAATGGGCTTTGACATGCCTTCAGACATCAAAACTGGCAGTCTATTGCGGTTTCTATCAACAGGCATAACCGACGGACGAATTCTGGAACTGGGTACCGGTACAGGAATTTCAGCTTGCTGGTTATTGGACGGAATGAAAGATGGCACATCGCTCACCAGTGTCGATAATGACGTTACTGTTCAGCAAATTGCAAAGAAGCATCTGGATGAAGACCCGAGAGTCACGTTTGTTCTCGAAGATGGGATTGTCGAGTTGAATAAAATTGAAGATTGCTCTGTAGATTTGATTTTCGCAGACTCTTGGCCTGGAAAGTTTGAACAAATAGACTTGGCATTATCGAAGCTGAAATTACACGGACTCTACCTGATTGACGATTTGCTTCCGCAGTCGAACTGGCCGGAGCGGCACCAGGTTAATGTCGACAAGCTGGTTGAGTGTTTGGACTCAAGATCATTCTTGGAAATTCTTAAGCTGGGATGGTCCAGCGGTTTGTTTCTGGCAAGACGAATCAGTTAGATCTGTTGTAGGTATCGATACCACGATTGGTGCGACCATTCCCGATGTATACACTAGGAATCCAAACGAGGATTGGATGGTTTGATTGACATGATTCATACGGCACCGATCATCTTGAAAATGTATACTGGCTTATTTGCTCAAAAATAGTCACCGAAAACAACAGCAAAATGCCGTCCTTTATCGTGAAATACGTCCGAGTTGTGGACTATGTTTCCAGGCGATTCGGCCGAACTGCAATGCTCCTGATCTTTGTCATGATTGGAACATTGTTGTTGGATGCGATTACACGAAATGTACTGAACATTCCTTTGTTCTGGTGTGTGGAACTGGCTCAATTCACCTTGGCCGCCTACTACATTATGGGTGGTGCCTACTCCATGCAGCTCGAGACTCATGTCCGTATGGACTTGTTGTATGACCGGCTGTCCGATCGGAATAAGGCACGAATGGACAGTTTTACCGCGATTTTCCTGATGGTCTACCTGATCGTACTGCTGTTCGGCTCGATTTCGAGCACAATCTACGCGATTGAAACCAATCAAAGGCTATTTTCGATGTGGAACCCGTCGGTGATACCGATCAAGGTCATCATGGTACTCGGGATCCTACTGATGCTGCTGCAGGCCATCTCCACGTTCTTCAAGGATCTGGCCAAGTCGCGCGGGGTGGAGTTGGCATGAGTTACGAAGCGATCGCCATCATCATGTTCGCATCCATGCTTTTGATGCTGCTGACCGGACAGCGGGTATTTGCCGCTATTGGTATTGTTTCCACGGTGGCGGCGTTGCTGCTCTGGGGCGAGGGAGGCGTGGAAATGCCGTTCACGGCGGCATTCAAGCTGTTCAAGTGGTATCCGTTGCTGACCCTGCCGCTGTTCATCTACATGGGGTACATCTTGTCGGAATCGGGTATTGCCGACGATCTTTACCAGATGTTCCATGTATGGTTTGGTGGGCTCAAGGGTGGGCTCGCGGTCGGTACCATTGGTCTCATGGTGGTGATTTCAGCGATGAACGGACTCAGTGTGGCGGGGATGGCGATCGGCGCCACCATAGCTCTGCCGGAGATGTTGCGACGGGGCTACGACAAAATCATGATTACAGGTGTGGTACAGGCCGGAAGTTCTCTGGGAATTCTTGTACCCCCAAGCGTGGTACTTGTGCTTTATGGTATGATTGCCCGGGAATCCGTGGGCAAGCTGTGGCTGGCTGGGGCATTGCCCGGGCTGATGATGGCCGCCCTTTTCATCATCTACATCGTCATTCGATGTCGCCTGCAACCTCATCTGGGTCCGACGGTCAGCGATGAGGATAGACAGATGCCCATGTCGGAAAAGTTGCGACTGCTCCGCGCTGGGATCATCCCATTTCTGATATTTTTCTTTATGACGGGACTCTTTGTCATGGGCTTCACCAGTCTGGTGGAGAGTTCCGCGGTTGGAGCCACAGCCGCAACGCTGGCAGCGTTGGTCAAGCGCCGCCTCAACCGCAAGGTCATGGAGGAGACCATCCGCAAGACCCTTGGTATCTCCTGCATGTTCATGTGGATCATTTTGGCCGCACTCTGCTTCGGGGCTGTTTTTGATGGAATCGGCGCAGCCCGAGCCATCGAGACACTGTTCATCACGAACTGGAATCTGACACCTTGGGAAGTGCTGATCATGATGCAGCTGTCCTATCTGTTCATGGGCATGTTCCTGGACGATACAGCGATGCTTGTGATCGTAGCGCCACTATACGTTCCGCTGGTGAAAATTTTAGGCTTCGATCCTGTGTGGTATGGTGTGCTGTATACCATCACCTGCCAGATCGCCTACATGACGCCGCCGTTTGGCTATAATCTATTTCTCATGCGCGCCATGGCACCGCCCGAAATCACGTTGGGAGATATCTATCGTTCCATCTCGCCTTTCGTGCTGGTCATGATCGTTGCATTGACTTTGGTCATGGTATTTCCTCAGATCGCTCTGTGGTTGCCGGGCCAGATATACACCAGGTGATTCTCCAGTCACTATGGCGAATCGCTTTTCAATTGAAAAAGAGGTAGGATGATGACAGATAAAAAAGAACTCATTAGTCCGGCAAATCACGATCGCCGGGATTTTGTCAAGAAGGTCGGCGCAGGAACCGCAGGTATTCTGGCTGCAGGAACCGCTCCATATGCCTTCTCGCAGAGCAACCCCATCAAGTGGCGACTGCAGTCTTATTCCGGCGCCCCTCTCGGTGCTCACGTAGTATTGCCTCAGATCGAGGCATTCAACAAGGTCGCACACGGTCAGATGGAGATTGAACTGTACTATGCCGATCAGTTGGTTCCCACCGACGAGTTGTTTCGAGCCATGCAGTCAGGCGCACTGGACGCGGTACAGAGTGATGATGCCACGATGGCTTCTCCAGTTGATATCAGTGTGTTTGGCGGGTATTTCCCGTTTTCCACCCGTTACAGCTTAGACTTGCCAGTGCTGTTCAAATATTACGGACTGGATGAAATCTGGGCTGAAGCGTATGGTGAGGTCGAAGGTGTGGAGTGGATCAGTGCCGGTGCCTGGGACCCGCTGCATATCTTCACCAAGGATCCGATTCGTTCGCTTGCCGACATGAAGGGCAAGCGGGTATTCGGCGTTCCCACTGCGGGCAGGTTCCTGTCGCGCTATGGACTGGTACCGGTCACCCTGCCTTGGGATGACATCGAGGTCGCGATCGGCACGGGTGAGCTGGACGGCGTCGCCTGGTGCGGATTCACTGAAGCCTATGAAGTCGGTTGGGCGGATGTATGTAATTATGCCCTGCTCAACAACGTCACCGGTGCGTGGTGTGGTTCCTACTTTGCAAACACCAAGAGTTGGAATGCGCTCCCGGCCAATCTTCAGGAACTGTTCCGAATGTCGTGCAATGACTCGCACTACTATCGTCAGGTCTGGTACTGGGGCGGCGAAGCCCAGCTCAGAGTGGAAGGCGAGAAAATGGAACTGACGACCATCCCGGCAGATGAATGGGATCAGGTTGTCGAAGATTCCAAGGAGTTCTGGGAAGACCTGGCTTCAATCAGCCCTCGGACCCGCAAGGTGGTGGATGCGTTCCGTCAGTATTCCGAGGTTATGGAGAAGGTAGGCGTTCCTTATCGATACAGCTGATTTCAATTCTGAAAATCAGGATTTGAATTCAGACATAAACACAAGCCCCGGGGATTCGTCCTCGGGGCTTTTTTTGCGTTCTTCGTCAATGACATTCGAAATTCCTCTATTGAGCAAGATGACGCTAAAAAGTAGGGAGAAATTGACTGGGAAAATTGAGGATTTGCATTGTCAAAAAAATCCGTTAGGCCAATGGTTTCGTGATGTGTCAAGAATCTTTCCGCCGAGTAACAGTTAATTTAATGGAACTCAGCCTTATTCCATAGTGATTTTGTGAAATATACCCCAGCCGAGCCGGTCGGAAGTATCACGGCGATTCAAGTGTCGGCAAGGGTAAAATTCTCTCCAACATAATCCTTCGCTACTTGCAATTACTTATGCTTCACACTATACTTCACATATAATTTGCATTGATAATATACTGATATCGCTTTCACGATAACGCCATCATCAAATAAAAAAGCTTCGAGTATTTCAAAAAAAACAATATGGAACAGCCGCGAATCTTGAATCCTACACCGGTATCGGAGGTGCACCTGCCCCGGGCACCGTTGGTACGAGTCATAGCACAGGTGCGTTTTCCAACCATCTTGGCCATTCGCGATCCTGACAAGGTTGCAGTGGTCCAAGAAAAACTCCGTGATTCTTATCCGTATCTTAGCTTGGATCAGGTTCACAGTATCGAGGTCAACGATAAGCAAGTTCCGAATGTTCGCCCCGACCTCGTTTGGCGCCTCGCTGATCTGGAAAAGGAAGTCCGATGGAGAGTTTCCCTAGGGGTGGATTTCGTATCTCTAGAAACTACAAACTATCACACTCGGAATGATTTCCTGGATCGTCTGAAAACTCTCATCACCGCTGTCGAGCATAGTTTCACTCCCGCATTGGCCACTCGCCTTGGGCTGCGATACATCGCTCAGCTCAAAAACGAAGCGTTCGAAAATGTGAGCAATTTGATTCGTCCCGAGATTCTCGGTGTAATTCGAACTCCTGTAGACTCCGATACAATGCTAAAAGACTCGGTCATTCATATGATGACCGAAGCGCAGTTCGAGGCTCATGACAGTTCCCGTGTTCAGGGACGTTGGGGAATGCTGCCACCGAATGTTACCTATGCCCCGGACGCTCTGGAACCTTACTCAAAGCGAAGCTGGATTTTGGATCTCGACATGTTCACTTCGGAATCCCGACCATTTGCGCATAACGAATTGATCACAACCGCTGAAAGTTTTGCCGAAACCCAATATTGGATCTTTCGCCAGATGGTTACGGAAGAGTTCTTGAAATTCTATGGAGGTAATCCATGATCCTGTCTCCCTCAATCGACATCAACAAGACAGGTACTACCGCAGCAGGCTCAATGTACAGCTCTGAGCGAGATGACACCTCTTCAGGTGTATTATTTTTCACCATTCTGCGTGGACCGGCAACAACCAATTCCAGCATTCAATATCCGACGTGGTTAGCGGAAGCGAAGTGCACGTGCGCAAGTCCGGCCGGACAAAGCGAAAATGTGTTCGTGGAATCCATTGCGGAAGCAGTTATGGAAATACGACGTTTATCTGGCCTTACTTGGGACGAGCTTGGCGACCTGTTCGATGTCTCCCGCCGAAGTGTTCATCATTGGGCGAACGGCAACTCTGTATCTGCTCAGCATGATCGCACAATCCG
Source organism: Arenicellales bacterium (assembly GCA_963662635.2). Lineage (GTDB taxonomy): Bacteria > Pseudomonadota > Gammaproteobacteria > Arenicellales > JAJDZL01 > JAJDZL01. The sequence goes on along the minus strand of CAXXFC010000006.1, from coordinate 2,158,181 downwards.
TATGATGCTAGCGGCAATCCGTCAAATAAATCAAGGTGAACAGGCACACACCCGCGCTTTGCTTCTGTCTGTTGAAGAAAACAGTGCTGATACCGCGTTCGATCTTTTGAAAAATGGTCAATTCGAGGAAGCCATAGCGCGCGTCATGGGTATTCGCGCCGCTAGATCTGTTCGGGCATCCCTCATTCGTAAGAAGCGGGATAAGCACCGATTACCGCCACCGGTATTGTTTCTTGACGCCGAATATGATCGGCCGGACATTCCAGCCAAAGCTCGTGCTTTTCGTCCCAGCAATCGCCAAACTCGGCAGTCTGATGATTGAATGTATTTGACGGAGCAGGGTGAACGGGAAATCGACCTGGCTCTTCGAGCTTGGCATCAGGGAGACTTCTCCCTTGATCCCAACTTAGAGTTTGTACATTTAGCCGATCTGAATCGCCCACACAGCCCAGCTTCTATTCAGATAGCTGAATCTCTGACGATAGACGGCGATTTCATTGACTCCCGAGCCACGCCGGTGTTAGACGAAAATGTACGCGGTGTTGTGATGCTCAGTCAGACATGCGATGTTGTTCGCAGTTGTCGAAAGCGACCATTTGTTGAGGTTTCGCCCCTGATCGAGGTGAACGAACAGCGACTGGAAGAAATCCGCCGCTTGAAGCGTCCTGCGTTCGCCTATATCCCAACAGCCGCCGACCGCAATTTAGTAGCCGACCTCGACCGCGTCATGACAATGGAAAAATCTCTGATTGCGGGATTATCACACAATACTGGTTGTAGAACTGACGATGATCGACGTAATTTCGCCAATGCTCTCGCTCGAAAAAGAACTCGATTTGCTTTTCCAGACGAATTCGTCGCCGCGGCCCAAAATCTTAAAAATCGTCTTATCGATAAGCACAACAGCAATTCAGTCGAAGGAGCACATTGTCGCGCTCTCCAGGAAATTCGAGTGAGTGCAAAACCATCGTGGGATGACGAATTTGTAGAACTGGATTGGTGGTTCATCAAGGAGAACGACCCTGACAATGTGCAGGTGAACTGGACCATTTTTCTCGACAGCTTGCTTGACCGCTTTGATGAATCCAGCCGTTTTCGACTCGGTGCTACGATCGCATGCCGCTTGGAAGATATGACTGCCCGTGATTACGTCGAAAGCGATTATCTTGATCTTGATCGACTGTCAATCAACTGAAGAAAGTCACAATCCACAGTTGAAATCTTATACAAAGTGATTGTCCCAACAAGTTCTCTCACACAATCGCAAACTGGTGACCGTTCACCTACTAGCTCAGCTTGGAATGGAGAATTATTTTGCGGGGATTGCTTGAAACTGAGGGCCCAAATCGAAGCCGAGTTAATCAAGGTTATTGTAACGTCGCATCCATACAATCTGAAAAGCAGTTCCGGAAACGGGATGAAAGACGGGCTGGGGGTAAGTGGTCAAATGCTGCTTTAATCCGAAGTTCCAGAGCATCAGGCCGGTATGTAACTGATTATAAAAATCTTATCGGTCAAGTGGGTGTTACGCTACTGGGTACACCTTCACCAGCTCCATGGCACGCTTCTGGATCGGTGAGGCTTCACTCGTCAGCGCCACGAGCGGCGCGTCAGGCAGTTGGTTGAACCGACACTGATTGCGACACCGGGTACCCAGCTCGTCGATCAGGGTGGCGAAGCTGTGCGCTTTCAGTCCGTCTTCGGTCCGGTGAGTGGCTTTCTTGCGTTTCAGTGCGGCGGACGCCTCGGGCGGCGCCACCGGATTGTGTCTCGGATCCGGTTGCTCCTCGTGATACAGCACGGGCCTGAGGGCCTCAAGCAGATGCCACTGCACATAGCAGGCAAGCATGCACAGGAAAAGATGCGCACGCACCCGGTCCTCGGTGCGGTGGCGGATCGGGCGGATCTGAAGATCGACACTTTTCAGGTTGCGGAAGACCCGCTCGACCTTGCCCAGGCTCTTGTAGCCGCGCACCACATCCGGTGCCGCAAGCTGATCCGCATCCTGGCTGGTACGCAGGACATACAGCCCGTCCAGGGCCTGCTCCCGTTCGATCGAACCGGTATTGCGCGTGAACTCGAAGTGACCGTCCCGGATCACATACTCGAAATGCTTGGCCATCCTGAGACGGTTGTCGACCCGGCCGACCCTGTGGGCGATCTCCTGCTCGGTGAGCGGCTTGCGGGTGCGCCTCGCAACCTCGCGCTGTATTTTCATCAGTGCCTGTTCGGTGCTGTCGAGCAGCTCCCCGCGCTGCTGTGCCCGACGCTCCTGCAGGAACGGATTGAAGCACACCACCAGCCGCTCACCGGGATAGCCGGTGATCGGATCTCGGCCAGGTCGAAGCGATCGAACAGACCCGGCCGCACACTGCCCTCGTCCACCAGCGCCCGCAGCGCGTCATGGCCGAGCGCCGAGATCCAGCCGATGCCCGGATGATCCCTCAGCATGTCGATCTGTGTCTGCGTCAGCATGCCGCGGTCGCCGACCAGCACCAGGTTTTCCAGATCGTGCAGCCGCCGCAGTTTATCAATCTGGTCAGCCACCGTCCGGGTGTCCCCGGTGTTGCCCGCATAGGCCTGCACCGCCAGCGGCCGCCCGTCGCCGTCCGCCAGGATGCCGTAGACCACGATCGGCCGCCCGCGCTTGCCGTCGCGGCTGTAACCGAAACGCATCAGCGGACAGGTGGCGCCCTCGTAGTAACTGCTTGAGACATCGTAGAGCACCGGTGCATGCTCACCCAGATGACGCCGCACCAGTCGCCCCTCGATGGCGCCCTGGCGCTCATGCAGCCAGTCCATGGCCTGGTAGAGAGCGTTCTCATCGAAGTCGCCCAGCCCGAGCTCGTCGGCCAGCGTGGTCTGCGACAGCTGACGCACGGTGGCGAGTTTCGACTGCGGTCTGACGATACGCTGGGCGATCATGGCGACAATGAGTCTTCTCTGGGCACTGTCACGTGTCGCAATCAACCGCGGCAGTCCGAGGCGGCGGATCATCTCCAGGATCAGTTCGATGTGGCCGTGCGGCGTGGACGACTCGATGGTGAAGGCCTCATCCGGATGCACCAGGGGTTCGTTCCTGAGCACCTGTCTGAGCCGCTGGATTTTCTCCGGCGGCCAGTCGGAGAGGTTGTCGAGGGTGCGTTTGCAGACGCGGCCGTCTTTGCGGAAGGATTTTCGCAGCAGGATGGCCGGCGGCGAGTTGCGGTTCGGTACGATGTCGATATACATGGCTACATATTATAGCATGCAGACCGTACCGGATGCTTTATTTTATTGTTTTATTCATATTCATCTGAACACTTACATGGCTACACAAAAACATCCGTTTCCGATCGGCTTGGGAAACAAACTGAATCATATCAATGACTTGAAGGGAGGAAAGCGGAAAGTTGCTGAAAATATCGCTGGAACTTCGGTTTAATCAAAGGATATGACTCGCATCAAGATATGATGCCCCATGACAAGTATGTCGAATGGCAACGAGCCTGCTTAAATGCAATGATGCGAGTTCTGAGAAATGATGGCGCTATCTTTTACAATCACAAGTGGCGGGTTCAAAATGGTCTGTTGCAAGATAGACAAGATATCGTGCGCGACTTCCCAGTACGTCAGGTCATAATTTGGCAAAGAAGCTGTGGAATTAACTTCAATCCCGGGTATTATCTACCAACTTACGAGGTGATCCATCTGATCGCGAAGCCACAATTCACACTTGTACAAGAATCTAATACATGCGGGGATATTTGGAAAATTTCGCAGGAGAGAAACAATCCTCATCCGGCTCCGTTTTCAGTTGAGTTAGCTGTGCGCTGCATAAAATCAGCGGGAGTTGGATTGGTGCTCGACCCGTTTATGGGGAGTGGTACGACAGCCATTGCGGCAGAGTCACTTGGTCAACAATGGATGGGAATAGACAATTCAGCGAAATACTGCGAACTGGCTACGGAGAAGATAAACAGTTTCATCGATCGAATCCGTGATGAACCTTTCGGATAATGGAGATTTTGAATGCGAGATCAATAAAATCCCTATAATAATCCTTGAATATCCTTAATTCATACCTATATTTTCAAGGATTATTGCATTGAGTCAACCAATTATCGACCGTCGTGCGACCGCTAGGATCACGCGGTTATTCAAAGTCCATCCGGCTGTAACTGTTGTCGGTCCTCGCCAATGCGGAAAAACGACATTAGCTCGTCTGTTTACGGAAGCAGACCCAAAGATCAATTACTTCGACTTGGAAAGATTTGCTGATCGTCGTCGTCTGGAGAATCCTGAGTCAACTCTTTTGGATACTGTCGGTACCGTTGTCATTGATGAGGTTCAGCGAATTCCGGAACTATTTGAAACTTTGCGTGTTGTTATCGACAACCCGAAATGTAAATCTCGATTTCTACTACTTGGAAGTGTATCACCCACCCTAATTCGAGGGGTAGCAGAATCACTTGCCGGACGAGTAGGTATCGTCAATTTGAGCGGCTTTTCAATGGACGAAGTCCCAAGCGTCAACTGGCAGACACTTTGGCACAGGGGTGGATTTCCAAGAAGTCTGTTGGCAGACGATGATGAGGCTTCGGTCGATTGGCGAGAAAGTTTTATTACCACTTTCCTTGAACGTGACATACCGCAATATGGAATTACAATACCATCAGAAACACTCAGAAGATTCTGGTTGATGCTTGCGCACTATCATGGACAAATCTGGAACGGTGCGGAGTTCGCTCGGGCAATCGGTAGAAATGAAAGTACAGCCCGAAATTACCTGAACATCCTGAACTCAGCATATGTGGTCAGAGTCTTGGGACCGTGGTACGAAAACCTCAAAAAGCGGCAGGTTAAGTCACCCAAAATTTATGTTCGGGATACAGGTCTTCTGCATTCACTGCTTGAGCTCAATTCATTTCAGACATTATCAAGCCACCCGAAAATCGGCGCATCTTTCGAAGGATTTGCCGTCGAGCAAATAGTCAATCACCTGCAATCCAAGAATTGTTTTTTCTGGGGAACGCACGGTGGCGCGGAACTCGATGTGATGACCACTATAGGTGGCAAAAGATATGGTTTCGAAATTAAGTACAGTGAGTCGGTCGGTTCGTCACGTTCCATGCGAACTGCAATTGCCGACTTGCAGCTTGAGCACCTGTGGATTGTATATCCGGGTTCAGAATGCTACAGACTGGACCAATCCATTTCGGTAATTTCAATTGAGAAAGTTACGGAATTACTGGATCGTCTGAAGAAAGGTGAGCCAATTTAATCGGACAGAAACATTTTTGAATTCCAGACTGCTTGACGAATGACTGGAACCTGTCTATGGTTCAATCTTCGTGCTGAGTCAACTTGGCTTCGGGTAACTCCTCGCATATGTTGGTCAACCGTTGGGGCAGTTACCGGGGAAGTTCGATTTCCGAGTCAAGATTTCTGACTGGTACCATTGATGACTATATGGTATATGCAGCGAATCAGCACGAGAATTGTCAAGCTGTCAACCATTTTTTTCTTCGCGAGCTGATTTGAAACCCTCTCTCAAGATTTCTCTGACACGGGCTTTACGCATAATTTCCTCAGCCGCTTTCTCCGCCTTCTTTCTGATTCGTTCCGTTTCCCAATCATGAGTTGAATAAGGTTCAGAACTTTTCTTTCGTGAATTCGATTCATCATTGTCCAACTTAGCATTCCTGATAATTTCCTCGGCCGCTTTCTCCGCCTTCCTTCTGATTTTTTCCGTTTCCCAATCGTAAATTGAATAAGGTTCAGAAATTTTTTTTTCGTGAATTCGATTCATCATTGTCCAAATTGAATTTCATTTAATTTACCTCCTCTGTAGACATCTACCATTTGACGGTTCAAATAACTCGGATTCAGAGTCGTTTCAAAATAGTGTTTCCTTTTCTGCCATATAAATCCATCTCCTTTTGAGATAATCGCGACATCAACGGGGCCGCCTACCGTTTCTTGCTCAAATGATACGCGACGTTTCAGTGACGTAAGGCTCACCAATGCTTCCGCCGGATTACTTACGTAATTTGTTGAACAAAATGTTCTCAGCGAAAATTTATTGGCAGATCGTGAAAAACTTGCTTCATGACACCGAATGATTCTTAGATATTGTCACGAATATTAGAAGGCATAAAATTTCAAACTGTTAATCTTTTTTTTCTGTACGAGCCGATTTCAAAATCTCTCTTAAGACTTCTCTGATACGAGATTCTCTAATAATTTCCTCAGCCGCTTTCTCCGCCTTCTTTCTGATTCGTTCCGTTTCCCAATCGTAGATTGAATAAGGTTCAGATATTTTCTGTCGTGAATTCGATTCTTCATAGTCCAAATTGAATTTCATTCAATTTACCTCCTCTGTAGACATCTACAATTTGACGGTTCAAAACTCTTGTTAAGTTTGGCGATTTCCGCTGTCATTACTAGGTAGCGATTATCATTCGAGAGGTGAGTAAAGAATTTTCTTTGACGCACCGCGCGTCAGGAATCCGACCCATCCTGTCTCCAAAATCTGATTGTCCTGTTCGTCTGTTGAAAAGTTTCCTTCGGGAACGCTAGTCATCCTTTATTGGTTTATTCTTTTCGGCGGCATTCCGTGCACTGATTCGCAACCAGGATGACAGTGATCGATCATCCTTTTTTGCCAATGCCCGCCATTTCTTTACGTCCTCAGGCAAGGCTCGGAAACTAACCGTAACCTCTTCGTTCTGCTTCTGTTTCATATGTTGCCAAAGATAATATAAATTCAGACAATGTATTACATTTTAATATATTTTAACAAACGCGGTTTGAGAGAAATACATTTCGATATGGATTCGAATACAGAACTGGTTGGTGATGAGCGTGGCATTAGAACGAGTGAATCGGTTTCAAAGCTTAAAAATCAGTTGTCAAGCCGATCATTACGGAATTTACCCACTGATGGCGATTGGTTGGGTGACAGGCAGGAATGAGGACGTACTGCAACCTTCAAATTTTTTGGAGTGATACTGATATTAGAGAATGAATTTCACAACTCAAAAACCGTACACAACTCTTGAAGCGATTTCCATATTGAAAGAAAAATTCGCACCTAGCCGGGGAGACAAGGGTGCGAATTATTTTCTCTGGTGGAGCCAGGCGGGATCGAACCGCCGACCTCTACAATGCCATTGTAGCGCTCTCCCAACTGAGCTATGACCCCAATGAACAACTAGATCTTTTTGCAGTGAAGCATTATAGTTTTCGCGTCGGCGAACGTGTTGACGATTTGGCTTCGGGTGTCACTCGATAAGTCCTAGTGCTTGATCCAATCGCGCTAGTGCACGACTCTTTCCAATCAATTCCACTGTTACATCAATACCTGGTGATACCGTACCGCCTGTCAAAGCAACCCGAACCGGTTGTGCCAATTCTCCGAATTTTATGCCTTTGGCTTCCACTACATGTACCAATGCGGCATGGATATTGTCTTTCGTCCATTCGGATATTTCGGTCAGTGCGGAACGTAAATCCAGTAGTGGTTTACGTGCCTTTTCAGTCAGGTGCTTGCGCACAGACAGTTCGTCATAATCAATCTCATCAACAAAGAAATACCCGCTGTTTTCGGCAAATTCGCGAAGTGTCTTTGAACGGGTCTTCTGTACTTCGAAAACCTGCTCAACCGACACCGGTGAAGATTCAATGTCTATACCCAGATCATTGAAAAAGTTTTTAGAACGCCGACAGATTTCTTTCGCACTTGAATTTATCATGTGCTGATGATTGATCCAGATGAACTTTTTCGGATCAAGCGATGCGGGAGAACGGTGAATCTTCTCTGCGTCGAACAGTTCAATCATCTCGTCCAACGAAAACAGTTCCTGATCCCCATGCGACCAGCCCAGTCGAACAAGATAGTTCAGCACGGCCTCGGGCAGATAACCCATGTCTCTATACTCAAGTACACTCGCAACATTGTCCCTTTTTGAGAGCTTCCTGCCCTCTGCAGACAGAATCATCGGCACGTGACCGAATTTTGGTGGGTTCTGTCCGAACGCGGTGAATAGATTGATCTGCCGCGGTGTATTGTTGAGATGATCGTCGCCGCGAATGACGTGTGTGACACCCATGTCTATCTCGTCTACGACTACAGAAAAATTGTAGGTCGGTGTCTGGTCCGGACGGATGATGACAAGGTCATCCAACTGCGTATTGTCGTAGGTCACATCACCCTGCACCATGTCCTGAACTACAACAGCTCCATCCAGTGGATTCTTGAAGCGTATGACAGATTCGGTGGATTCATCGGGAGACAGATCAAGTTCGCGACATCTGTGATCATAGCGAGGCTTCAGTCCCTGCTTCATCTGTTCCGAACGCAGAGCATCCAAACGTTCCCGGCTGCAGACGCAATGGTATGCGCGGCCGGCCTCAATCAGCTGTCGCGCCCGTTGTTGATAGATCGCAGTTCGTTCTGACTGATAGACCAGATCGCCATCATGTGACAGACCAAGCCAGTCGAGCGAATTGATGATCAGTTCCGACGCTTCCGGCGTTGATCGCTGACGGTCGGTGTCTTCAATCCGCAGCAGGAATTCACCTTTGTGTCGACGCGCATAGAGCCAAGAAAAAAGTGCTGTGCGAACCGATCCGATATGAAGGTTGCCGGTTGGACTTGGCGCAAATCGGGTTACCACTGTCATCTGGCTGTTACCGTTTCAGTCATTGTTCTTACTCAAGAGGACTCAAGTTTCTCTATGATCGCATGATGGTGATCAACACCGGAAAACCGGCACAGCTCCTGCAGACATGTTGGACTGGTCACATTGATCTCGATCAACTTGCCGCCAATGACATCGATTCCACAGAAAAATATTCCCTGCTGCTCCAGTCCGGATTTGATCGCGTTGCAAATCCGCAAATCGTCGCTGTCCAGTTCAGCCGGTACCGCCTCAGCCCCCTGATCGAGATTGTTCAATTCCTGACCCTCAGCATGCACTCTCAGTACTGCGCCGATGGGCTCCCCCTCCACCAGCAGTACTCGTTTGTCCCCTTCGTGCGCAGCAGGCAGATATTCCTGAGCGATGATCATTTGTTCACCGCCCTGAGTAATATCGTCAATCCTGCGATCGTTGCCGGAATCGTTCTTTTCCAGAAAGATTATCCCCTTGCCGCCATGCCCATCGACCGGCTTCAGTGTCACCCGGTCGAATTCATCAAAAAGTTGAACAATCTCCTGCGCACTGCGGGTAACAACAGTACGCGGTGTGAGTTGTGGATAGTGCAGCGCAGCAAGTTTCTCATTCCAGTTCCGGATTCCGGACGGCCGATTGACTACGCGGGAATGCGGTCCCAGCAGATCCAGCAGAAGGGTCGAATACAGATAGTTCCTGTCAAAGGGTGGATCGGTACGAATCATGATGACATCCATTTCCACCAGGTCCGATTGTCGAGTCTCGAGTACCGTGAACGGTTTTTCGACCGAAGCATGAACATCCACACAAGATACCAAGGCGTTCACGCTGCTGTTTCCCGCTTGCAACGTGGACTGATTGAAATAAAATACCTCGTTACCTCGCTCCCGCGCAGCGAGCATCATATAAAATGTCGTATCCTTGTAAGCCTTGACGGATTCCAGCGGATCCATCAAAAATGCAATTTTCATGAACTGTATCCTGAACGGGATTTTTCAATAAACATTCTGGTTTTCAAGTCTGCGTCGTATCGCACCAACGCAGACATCCGAAATCCAGCAGTACCATACCATTGACAATTGAACGCGACCAACTTCATTCGGCAGATTATCGATAGGGATATTGCCGACAATAAACACAACGGGCGCGTGGTTACGCGATTTCCACCGGAACCCAATGGTTACCTCCACATCGGCCACGCAAAGTCGATCTGTCTGAATTTCGGGATTGCCGAAGACTACGGAGGCACCTGCAATTTCCGATTCGATGATACCAATCCGAGCAAGGAAAATATTGACTATGTCAATTCCATCATCGATGACGTAAACTGGCTTGGCTATGCCAGGAATGAACAGACAAAACACGCCTCGGACTACTTCGAACAGCTGTACGGATTCGCGGTCGAACTCATTCAGGACGGGAAAGCCTATGTGGATAGTCTGACCCCGGAAGAAATTCGGGAATATCGCGGCACATTGACAGAACCGGGTGTAAACAGCCCGTATCGGGATCGGCCTGTCGAAGAGAATCTCGACCTGTTCACCCGAATGCGCAAGGGAGAGTTTCCGGAAAACGCACATGTGCTGAGAGCCAAGATCGATATGGCATCGGGAAATATCAACATGCGCGATCCGGTGCTTTACAGAATCAAGCATGAGGCGCATCCGCTGACCGGTACGAATTGGTGTATCTACCCACTCTATGATTTCGCGCACGGGCTTTCCGATGCGATCGAAGGGGTAACGCATTCCCTGTGCACCATGGAGTTTGAGGATCATCGTCCACTGTACGACTGGATCATAGACAACGTGACGGCACCGTACAGACCGGAACAGATCGAGTTTTCGAGACTCTCGCTGGAATACACCGTCCTGAGCAAGAGACTGCTGACCAGACTGGTGGACGACAACCTCGTCAGCGGCTGGGATGATCCGCGAATGCCGACAATTTCTGGACTGCGAAACCGCGGCTACACCGCAGCATCGATTCATGACTTCTGCAATCGAATCGGTATCACCAAGAACTTCAATAGCATTGAAATGGGTGTTCTGGAAAACTGCCTGCGCGAGAATCTCGATCATGAGGCTCCGAGGGCATTGGCGGTCATTGACCCCCTGCCTGTTGTGATTGAGAACTACGAGGAGGGACGAACCGATTGGATGGATGCGATGAACCACCCGAAAAGACCGGAACTCGGAACGAGAAAAGTGCCGTTCACCAAAAATATCTATATTGAGAGAAGCGACTTTCTGGAAGATCCACCGAAAAAATTCTTTCGGCTGTCTCCCGGCTCCGAAGTACGACTGCGTTTTGCCTATCTCGTGACCTGTACCGAGGTTGTCAAGGATGAAGAGGGAAACATTGTCGAGCTCAGATGTCGATACGACCCGGAAAGTCGGGGTGGTGTATCGCCAGACGGACGCAAAGTCAGGGGTACCATTCATTGGGTATCCCGGGATTATGCCTGCAATGCCCGTGTCAAGCTGTATGACCGCCTGTTCAATGTCGCGAATCCAGCGGCCAAGAAAACCGGTGACTTTGCCGATCTGATCAACCCGGACTCGCTTGTGGAAATTGAAAACGCAGTGATCGAACCTGAAATCGGTAAGGCGACGCAGGGAAGTCGATTCCAGTTTGAAAGAACAGGCTACTTTTTTCTCGCTTCAGCCGCTGATGATGACAAGGCACCGGTATTTCATCGGACAGTCACCCTGCGGGATTCCTGGAGCAAACAGAAGTAATCCTGATATCTATCGGATATGAAAAAGCGAACTGGTGAACCATGGATGCCCGCGCCGGATTACGGGCATTCGCTCAAGGGAATGACACTGAATCTGCTGGTACGGGACATGGACCGATCAATTACATTTCAGACTGAGGTTTTGCAGGCCGAAGTGGTTTACGCAGATCCCGATATCGCAGTCTTGAGAGGATTCGGAACCGAGTGGATGCTGCATGCCGATCACACCTATCTTGAAAACAACCTTTATGACCTTATCTCCAATGTCTCCGTACGCGGGACCGGAATCGAAATCCGGTTGCATGACTGTGACCCGGACGAGGCGGAGAAAAGAGCCCGGGATCTTGGATACACCGTGTTGGCCGGATCCGAGGATAAGCCGCATGGCCTGAGAGAATGCTACCTGGCTGATGACGACAGGTACGTCTGGGTTCCGGATGTACCCTGCTGACGGTTTTGCCGTGTCGCCGGTGAGCATTCATCGACTCGGACTCATGTGATAGAATTTTTACCTTGCACAACGACTACTGAACTGAAAACACAATGGAATATCTAGCTGAGTACGGACTTTTTTTCGCAAAAACCATCACGATCATCATCGCATTCCTGATACCGGTGATGGTGATTGCTGCCATCGCTGCGCGTCAGCGTCAGCACCAGAAGGAGCATCTGGAAGTCAACAATATCAACCGGCGTTATGAGGCCATGTCGAACGCGATTGATTCCGTTCAGCTCCCGAAGAAAGTCTACAAGGAGAGGATGAAAAAACAGAAAAAGGATCGAAAGTCTTCGGATAAGAAGGATACAGGAGAATCGGAAAAGAGAAAACGTATTTTTGTTTTCAATTTTGAAGGCGATATTGAAGCCAGCGAGATTGATCGACTCCGGGAGGAGATCACGTCGGTCCTCACCATCGCCGAAGCGCCCGATGAGGTCGTCGTCAAGATCGAAAGCCGGGGTGGCGTTGTACATGGCTACGGGCTCGCAGCCTCCCAGCTGAAACGCATCAGGGACCAGGAAATCCAATTGACGGTTTCAGTTGACAAGGTCGCGGCAAGTGGCGGGTATCTGATGGCCTGTGTTGCGGACAAAATCATCGCCGCACCTTTCGCAGTGGTCGGTTCCGTCGGTGTGCTGGCGCAGATTCCGAACTTTCATCGTGCACTGGAAAAGCACAATGTTGACTGGCAGGAGTACACCGCCGGTGAATACAAGCGAACTGTCGGTATGTTCAGCGAACCCACCGAAAAAGGCAAGGCAAAGTTCATGGAAGAACTGGAAGATGTCCACAGCCTGTTCAAGGAATTTGTACATCTCAACCGACCGGAGGTCGATGTGGATCAGATTTCGACCGGTGAGCACTGGTACGGAACCCGGGCACTTGATCTCAAATTGGTGGACGAACTGAGAACAAGTGACGACTATCTGCTTGAGTCAAGTAAGACCTCCGATATTTATGAAGTGACATTTGTTCGCAAGGAACCCTTATCTGATCGGTTTAAACCTGCCTTTGCCGGACTGCTCGGATCAATTCTGTCTGAATTCATCAGAAGGAATTTTTCTCGACGACTCGGCCGATTCTGATTTCCAGACAATGATCTACTCTCTCGATAATGGAACGCCGCAGCGCGGAGAGAATGTCTTTGTCGCACAGACCGCCACAGTTGTCGGTGATGTGGTACTCGGAAACGATGTCGGGGTTTGGTTCGGTGCTGTCATTCGGGGCGACAACGAAAGAATCACCGTCGGCAGTGGAACGAATGTTCAGGACTGCTGTGTATTGCATACCGATCCAGGCTGTCCGCTGGATATCGGTGACAACGTAACGATCGGTCACAAGGCAGTTCTCCACGGTTGCACAGTCGGCAACTGGTCGCTGATCGGTATCAATGCGGTCGTACTCAACAACGCACGTATCGGTGAGAGCTGCCTGATTGGAGCCAATGCACTGATTACAGATGGCAAGGAAATCCCCGATCACAGTCTTGTTGTGGGCTCGCCTGGTCGGGTAATCAGGAAATTGAATGACAGCGAGATTGACATGCTGAAACGATTCAACCAATCCTACATTGACAAAATCAGACGATATAAATCAAGCCTGAAGGAAGTCGTCGATGGGTGAATCAGCAATGAAAGTCATCGAAATCTCCGAATATGGGAATGCGGATGTCCTGGATATCACAGAGCGGCCGATTCCTGAACCCGCCAGCGGAGAGGTGCTGATCAAAGTCGCGGCGGCCGGATTGAATCGTGCCGATGTCATGCAGCGTAACGGACAATATCCGCCTCCACCCGGCGCATCGGATTTACTCGGGCTAGAAGCTTCAGGAACCATTGCGGCGGTCGCACCGGACGTGTACGATGTGTCGGTCGGAGATGAAGTCTGCGCACTGCTTGCCGGTGGAGGGTATGCCGAGTATTGCACTGCACCTGCAAGTTCATGCCTGCCTGTCCCGAAATCACTGAATATGGTTGAAGCCGGTGCGGTCCCTGAAACTTTTTTCACGGTCTGGACCAATGTATTCATGCGGGGAAACCTGAAGAAAGGGGAAAGAATTCTTGTTCACGGTGGAACCAGTGGTATCGGAACGACTGCGATTCAACTTGCCGCGGCACTCGGTGCCCAAGTCTGTGCAACTGCTGGAAGCAAGGAAAAATGTGACGCCGCCATCGAGCTAGGAGCAGATTACGCGATCAACTATCGGGAAGCCGACTTTGTTGAGGAAATCAAGTCGTGGACTTCCGGACAAGGTGTCGATGTGATACTGGACATTGTCGGAGGCGCCTACGTACCCAAGAACATCAAGTGTCTCGCAATGGAAGGTCGTCTGGTCATTATCGCGACCCAAGGAGGATTGAAATCCGAAGTCAATGTGTTGCCGATAATGCTGAAAAGGCTGACAGTTACAGGTTCAACGCTTCGATCGAGAACAGTTTCGCAGAAAGCCGAAATCGCTCGAGAGCTGAAAAAGCGTGCTTGGCCTTTGCTGGATAGCGGTGAGGTGAAACCAGTCATCGATTCAATATTTCCCATGACGCAGGTTCGCGATGCACACAGAAGACTTGAATCTGGCTCGCACATCGGTAAGGTTCTCCTGCAGATAGACTGACCGCAGGAATTCGTACGTCTCGACACATAAAGCGGCAACAACACACAACACCGGTCAAACTACAGCGCACCTTGCTTGTCAAAGGTATGCTTGAAATCATCGAAAATCCTTCATCCGCTTCAGATTGGTGTACGAAACAACGTTCGCAAGGTTTCCGTATTGGATTCGTTCCGACCATGGGTGCGCTGCATGCTGGGCATAAGGCACTCATCGAAAGATCAATCGACGAAAATGATGTCACCTGTGTGAGTATTTTCGTCAATCCCCTTCAATTCAACGATCCCGACGACTACAAAAAGTATCCGCGAAATCTTGAATCAGATTACAAGATTCTTGAGAAACTCGGTTGCGACATGGTGTTTTGCGGAACCAGTCGGGATATGTTTCCAGAGGCTTCCAATCTGGAACAGGTTGAAATCCTGGATCCGGGTCCTTATGCATCGGGACTTGAAGGTGATTATCGCCCCGGACATCTCGAAGGCGTGTGTACAGTCGTGAATCGCCTGTTCCGGTTTGTCGGTGAGTGCCGTGCATATTTTGGACTGAAGGACTATCAACAATCACTGGTTGTGCGACATCTCGCCGAAAAACTCGGCTACCCTCAAGTCATAGCCTGTGATACAGTCCGTGAAAGTTCCGGACTGGCCCTGTCCTCAAGAAATCGGCTGTTGTCGAGTAAGGACGAATCCACAGCCACGCATATATATCGCGCGCTGACTGAAGCCAAAAAGCTTTGGAACAGCGGAGTACGCGACAGTCAGGAGTTGAGTGCCGTCATGAAATCGATTCTTGACGAACCTTCCATTGTGGTCGAATATGCGGAAATCCGGGACCCCGATGACTGGCAAGGAAACTCACCGATCGGTGAATTTGACCGCGCGGTCGCGTTGGTCGCCGTAAAGATCGGCGGGGTGAGGCTTATCGATAATCTTCGACTGGACCAGGCTTGTAGTCCTGAAATTACCGGTTGAGACACTCAAGCAAGGCCGGCACCAAAATCTGCCGTTTCAGTGCCGGCCTGCGAGAAAACCGAAACAATCGTCAGTTGTCATCGCTACCCCGTTTGAAATGAAATTTCGCTCCGGCTTCGATGGCAGTCGGCCATCTGGCGGTGACAGTCTTCATCCGCGTATAGAATCGAACCCCTTCCGGTCCGTGCATGTAGTGGTCACCGAACAGTGAACGCTTCCATCCGCCGAAGCTGTGATAGGCAACCGGCACGGGAATAGGAACGTTGATTCCGACCATACCGATCCTGACATTGGAAATGAAATCCTGAGCAAAGCCACCATCTCTAGTGAAGATCGCCGCGCCATTGCCATACTCGTGATCACTGACCAGGCCGACAGCCTCGTCATAACTGTCAACCCGAACCACACTTAGTACGGGACCGAAAATCTCATCCGTATAGATTTTCATCTCGGGTTTAACGTTGTCGAACAGACATCCGCCCAGAAATGCACCGTCCTCATAGCCCTCAAGAGAGAAGTCACGTCCATCCACAACCAGGTCGGCACCCTCTTCAACGCCGAGGTCTACATAAGATTTGACCTTGCCGTAATGATCCGGCGTGACGAGCGGGCCCATTTCAGCTTCTGAATTGGTGTAAGGTCCGATTTTCAGATCTGCTACCCGTGGTTTCAGTCGCTCGACCAGTTCGTCCGCGGTGTCCATTCCAACCGCAACGACGACCGACACCGCCATGCATCGTTCACCGGCCGAACCATAGCCGGCACCGATCGCAGCATCGACAACCTGATTCATATCCGCATCCGGCATCACGACCATGTGATTCTTGGCGCCGCACAATGCCTGAACTCGCTTGCCGTGCTTGCAACCAGTCTGGTAAATGTACTCTCCAACCGCAGTCGAGCCGACGAAACTTACGGCATCGACGCGGGGATGCATCAGAATGGAATCCACCGCTTCCTTGTCACCAATGACAACATTGAGCACACCGTCGGGCAACCCCGCTTCCTTCATCATCTCAGCCAGCATGAGCGGACAGGACGGGTCTTTTTCCGATGGCTTCAAAACGAAAGTATTTCCACATGCAATCGCGATCGGGAACATCCACATCGGAACCATCGCCGGAAAGTTGAACGGCGTGATTCCGGCGCAAACCCCAACCGGCTGTCGAATGGAATAGCTCTCGACATTCTTTGCCACTCGTTCCGACATCTCACCTTTCAGCAACTGTGGAATACCACAGGCAAATTCGACGACCTCCAAACCTCGGCCGATTGATCCTTTCGCGTCCTCCACGGTTTTACCGTGTTCTTCAGACAATGCCATTGCGATTGAATCGATATTCTTTTTCACTATGTCGCGGAATTCAAACATCACCTGAGCGCGCGCGGCCGGCGGTGTTGCGGACCATCCGGGTAACGCTTCGGCAGCGGCGTCGACCGCCCCACTGACTTCTTCGGCATTCGCGTAAGGCACCTGTCTGACGACAGCACCGATCGCCGGATTGAAAATATCGCCATAGCGACCACTGCGACCTTCTACCCGTCTGCCGTTGACGTAGTGGTATAGTGTTTCTTTAACTTGCATATCCATGACTTTACCAACCTACATAGTTGTCTAACCGTTAATTTACATTGCAGTATAGCAAAAAATATACAACCTTGAAATGAGTAGAATTCTGCTTTACCTGACTGCCTGTGCGCTGTCGATCATACCTACGGTCGCCAACACCCACGAACGCCTGGTTCAGCTTCACTACGACCTTGAGGTAGCCGCCTATTGTGGTCTGGTCAGCCAGAACGTGCTCACGGGTTTCCAGAAAGCGTTGAAATACGAAATAGAAAAAGCCAACCTCTCACAGGAAGATATCGAACTGGCAAGGATGCAAGCTTGGAAAGAGGCTCACCTGGAATGGCAGAATCGCGGCCTGGGTGGTTTCAAGTATTGGTGTGCGAACGAAGCTATGGAAGGTGCAAAGCGACTCGAGTCGCATATCACCGAGTAAACTCACTTGGAACAGCCGGACCGATTTACCGACTGTCTGTCGTACCAACAATCCGGTCGAAATTCAGCTATCCCTTCCCTCTCCAGGGAATGGTTTTGTCGATCACAAAACGCATGATGACATCGAAAATCAGACCGAGCACTCCCATAACGATGATCGTCATCCAGATGATCTCATAGTCTGACTGCTTTCTGGCAACGTTCTCGACAAAGCCGATTCCTGTAGTCCCTGCGAGCATTTCCGCGGCAACAAGTGTTCCCCAGCAGACACCGATTGATATCCTGATTCCGGTCAGTATCTCCGGCAGGGAATTCGGCAGTATGACCTGTCGGATAATCTGTCGACTTGAAGCGCCAAGAGAGTGTGCGGCGTGAATTTTCGACAACTGCGTTCCGGTCGCGCCGGTGCGAGCTGAAATCACCATGATCGCGAACGCTACCATAAACAGAAGAAAGATCTTACCATCATCCTGGATTCCGAAAATTGTCAGGATCAGGGGTGCCCAGGCCAGAGGTGGGACCGGTCGGTAAAGCTCAACCAGTGGGTCAAAATATCCCTTGGCAAATCTGGAAAGACCCATGAAGATTCCCAAAGGAACACCCAATATGACCCCAAGAAACAAACCGGCGAGAACTCGCATGATCGAGTCCCAGATATGGCCGGTCGGTACCGGTACCGAAAATGAGTTGAAGTTGCCTGTGGCAACGTTGTAGACCTTGTCTTTGAAACTTGTTTCGATCAGACCCTGATCGTTGTGACGCGCATGCTCACCCGGAACCAGAATCGTAATCCAGTCGGGCAGAATAAACCCCACCATTTCAGACACCGGTTTCATCTTGAACCAGAGAAGAGGAAATCCCTTATACCCTTTGTCCGGATTTGCCATGTATACGAATGTCGCGAGTGTGTCAGAGGGCTTCGGCAACCATCGTCCGGAACCCTGTTCCGAACAGGCGTTGTTACCCGCCAGGATTTCGCCGCCGGGCATCGCCCAAATGTCTATGACCTTCAGCATGCCTTGTCGGGAATCCATTGCGCTGTCGAGATTCCGTAGCGCGGCTTCCACCCGATCAGTTGTCTGCGAAGGGAATACCCTTAGGTCGTCTATCCGTTTCGAAATCTTCTTGACCTGACTCAGCAATTCCTTCCGACGCTGAATATCGTTTTCTGTACCACTTTCATCGATGACGAATGCGTCTATCCTCTGACTGATCTCGTCAATCATTGCCGTAATTTGTGGCCCGTCATTGCGAATTTTTCCGTAGTCCTTGGCAATTCCCTCCATGACCTCCGATGCAGCATCGAACGCGCGCCCTCGATCAGTCGTCGGCAGAGCAGGAATCTCAGTGCTTGATTCGCCCCAGCCTGGTTGGCTGAGCGCTTTTTCCAATGCGTCGCTGTCGGCCGGACCCGGATAGGCCGGATCAACCAAATCAGCCGCAACCTGATCTATCCTGGACGCCGCCTCGTCGAACTTTTCTACAGTGTCGTCAGACAGATAATTGCTATTGGCCTGTGCCTCAAGTGCGTTGCGCATGATGCCTATAACCTCATTCAGTTCCTGACGGTCTACATCGTTGAAATTGATTTGGGCCAAAGACACATAGAGCAGGTCAATTTGCTTGAAGTCCCGGTCCAGCAACCGGGTTCCGAGCAGAAATCGATTGTCGATTGGATAGGCGGAGCGAATGGGATTGACAGCTCGGTTCAACTTGGCAACCTGGCACAACTCATTTGCCGCACCGGGAAAAAACGCTCTACCTGCGTCCCATGAAAACCAGAACCAAAAAATCATCAGGCTGGAAACACCGCATACTACCCAGTGCCAACCACCGAGTGCGCGAACCGGATTGCCGAAAACGGCGTCAGTTCGTTCAGTTCGTATTACTTTTCGCCCATAGAAAATCGACCACACCAAAGCGATAACCAGACAGACGAAAATTATGCCGACTACGAACATGAATCAATGCGAATCAGGAGGTTTCAACCTTGCCCATGATCTCTTCTTCCATGTTCCAGATCATGGCCAGTATCTCTTCTTTGGTTTCTGTGAAATCATCGGCATTCTTTATTTCGCGCGAGTCGCCGGTAAGACCCATCTCTGCGAACGGAAGATCGTATTCCTTGTACAGCCGTCCCGGTCGAGGCGCCATGACAAACAGACGTTCACCCAGCAGCAAAGCCTCTTCAACTGAATGGGTGATAATCATGATCGTTTTTCCGGTTTCTTTCCAAATCTTCAATACCAATGACTGCATTTTTTCACGTGTCAGCGCATCAAGCGCTCCGAGGGGCTCATCCATCAGGATGACATCCGGATCATTGATCAGGCATCGTGCCAGCGCGACTCGTTGCTGCATACCGCCGGACAGCTGATAGGTCGGCGTTCCGCCAAACCCCTGAAGTCCCACAATATCAAGCCATTCCTCCACCTTATCGGCGGTTTCCTTGGGATCGGCATTCTTCATGCGAAGACCGAAGTTGACATTGTTGGCGACAGTCAGCCATTCAAATAAGGCACCCTGCTGAAAGACCATGCCGCGATCAACGCCGGGTTTTTCAATAATTTTGCCGCCCAGCGAGATGCTTCCGCCGGTAGGATGCAAGAACCCCGCTACGATATTGAGCAGAGTGGTTTTT
Organism: Arenicellales bacterium; assembly: GCA_963662635.2. Taxonomy (GTDB): domain Bacteria; phylum Pseudomonadota; class Gammaproteobacteria; order Arenicellales; family JAJDZL01; genus JAJDZL01. The sequence goes on along the minus strand of CAXXFC010000006.1, from coordinate 2,138,060 downwards.
CCGCAACCGGACGGACCTAGAACAGCGAGAATTTCTCCTTTTTTCAGGGTAAAGGAAACATCCTTGAGTGCATGGACCGTCGCGCCTTCCGGCATGAAGAATTCCATGTTGAGATTGTCGGCTACCAGATCACTCATGATGCCGGATGCGTCGCAGGATAGGTCGAGGAAGAGGGGGAACTATCCCGAATCGCCATGAGCCAGACTTTCAATCTTCAGGTCTGACTCATGGCAATCAGGAAGTCTTGATTACTCCAGGAAAGAGGTATCAACAACCGCGCTGTAATCATCCAAAGCCGGATTTTCTGCGGTCGCGAATGCACCGCCAACCACTGCAATGGCTACTGCGGCCAGACCACCGTCATTGAAATAGTCTGAAAGCTGCTCTGCGTTGGTCGGGAAGTGGAATTCAGACATCTGATTCTGCGTCATTTCAACGCTCAGTCCGGCATCCTGTGCAATTACATCAATCTTGGATTGGTCTGCGGCGAATGCTGCGTTCGCTTCATCGGTGACGGCAAGGAATGTTCTCACCATGTCAGGATTCTCCTGAGCGAACTTCTCGGTCACTGAAACCACATCAAAACTGATGATGCCAGCGGCTTCCTTATCTGCCGGTGACATCAAAGGCTCACCAACTTCGTACATCTTCGCCATGGAATCCGCACCGAACCCGCATGCCATTGAGACTGCGCCATCAGCGAGTGACACGGCGGCATCAGCCGGAACCTGGTCCACGACGTTGATCTTGTTCGTATCAACACTCAATGCGCGCATCATCATTCGAAAGCTGTAGTCCGCCATAGTTGCGATCGGGACCGCGACAGATTTGCCTTCAAGTTCCGTAGCATTGGTTTTGTCGATTCCTTCACCATTGCGTACCACACAGTCATTTGCCGGATACTGTACAGCGATCGCGACAAGCTTGATTGGTGCGTTTGCGTTGACGGCATTGATGAAAGGAGCAAGTCCCTGACTGTAGGAAATGTCGATATCTCCGGCCAGCATTGCTTCTGTCATCTGCGTGCCTGCATCAAAGTTAGTCCAATTGACTGGTACGCCCAGAGCATCGTCGTAAAGTTTTTCAACTTTGGCGACCTGATTCGGTGTCGCCCATTCCAGAAAGAATGCGACATTCACCTCATCAGCAGCTTGCACTGCACCAGATACAGCAATTGCCAGAATCGCTGCGAATGCGGATTTTTTTAAGTTCATAGTAGTCTCCGTAAAATAGAGTCGATTTTAGTTTTTAACTTGGGAAAATCGGAATACTGATTGACTTGATGCCTCCAATGGCGTTGTTATCAGTTTGTTTTAACCGATACAACTTTCCCAACAATGGTAATTTCAATTATGTTGGTGAAATTAACAAGCGCATTATTCTATCATTGTCGGCACTGACAACCAAATTGCAATCCCGAAAATTGCGCTAAAAATTTATCAGCGGTGCGGTTGCGTCGAATTCAAGCATGAGTCGGATAGGGTCTACCAAATTTCGGTGTGAATTGTCACAAGAGGGTCCGAAAATTCTACAGAATGATAGTGCCGTCATGGTTTTTGGCATGTTACCAATCGGATGGCTTTACAATATTTGTATTTGGAATAGTTTGAGGAAACTGAGAAGCTCTCAACATCGACGGACGTATGTATCGAACGTGACTAGCGGCATTTTTTACAGCAATTCTCATTATGTGATTGTGTTCATGTCAAGGCCCTCCGAGCCGTGAAAGAAAAAGGATTGATAATTGGAATGGGAAGGTGCGGCCGTTCCGGGCCGCCTGTCTTACGGAGGTGCGCGCGGACGCCGCGGATGAATGATGCTGTCAAGCAGGTCGTGCCAGCCGCTGTAGCAGTTGTATTCGTTGAGCACCGACAGGGTGTTGAAGAAACGGTATCGGGTGGAGATTCGGTCTCGGGCCTGTCGCCACCGCGTGCAGATCCGGTCGCACACGGTATGGAAGCCGAATGCGATCAGGTTCAAGGTCAGCAGCAGGTTGGACAGTCCGTCGGTGCCGTGTCCGAAGTTGTGCTCCATGTGATAGCCGTTGTTTTTCAATATGTTGAACGACTCGTTCTCGATCTTCCAGCGTGCCCGGGCGGCGTTGGCCAGCGCCTCGATGTTGTCCGCGGTGGGTTCGATGGAGGTGATGAAGCTGTTCTCATAGGTGGTTTTCCCGCGATACTGTATCTGCATCGAGAGCCAGTACACCTGCAGTGCGTCAGCGGTGTCGCGGATCGGCAACGGCCACCGGCACCAGCGGTAGGTTCGGGTTTCGCGTCCGGCACCTTTCTGTCGTCGGGGACGGGTGACCCGGCTGTTCAGCTGCAGTCCGTCGAGGAAGCTGTAGAGCGTCTCATGGGAGGAGGGTTTGGCAGTGAACAGGAAATCACAGCCGGCCTCGACGATTCTGTGGCAGATCGGGTGATGGGCGAGAAGGTCATCGGCGAGGATGACCGGTCTCAGATGACGGTAGTGTGGCAGATGATGTTTGATCCAGCGGTGGGCGGCCTTGGTCTCACAGTCCTGTTTTTTGTCGCCGTCCTGCGGCGTGATGAACTCCGGACGTAATGGCACCACCTGGTTGTGGCCGTCGGCGACCAGGGTGGCGCACAGCACCGAGTGATGATACGAGACGGTGTCGGATTTCCCATGGTATGTGGTGGAGCACTGCGGACACCGGATTTTGTTCGAGTGATGGAACTGCGAGCCGTCCAGGGCGATGAGGATGCGGTCATCGAGCCGGGTGAAGTCGCCAAGTGCCTGATATTCAACCAGTTTTCCCAGTGCCATGTCGAACGCCGGATACAGCAGCCGGCAGTCGATGTGGTCGAGTTTCTCTCGGATGTGGTTGTCGGTGGGAATGCGTGCGACGCCGAACAGCGTGTGGCAGGCGTGACGGTTGGGTGCCTCCAGGAATCGGCGCTGGTGGTCCAGGAACGAGGGACACTGCATGAAGAATGCGCTGAAAGCCGCCATCGCGATATCGGCGAACCGGAACTGGTGGTTTTTGCCGGTACGGGGGTCGGGCAGGGTCTCGAAGATGGCCCGCAGCTCACCGATCAGGTTGTCGACTGTGAAATCCACGGACTGTGGTTATACCACAAACCGATCCAAAGTACAAGTCCTAACCTGTTGTTTTTATGTATTATTTTATTTGACGACTGAAATGAGGGCAAATTTTCCCGTGATGATCAGTTTAAAATGAGAATTGCTGCATTTTTTAACCTTGATGCTGCACCACTTGAGGTTGGGCATATAATATATACTGGTTTCCGCCGTTCGTTGACAACCATACGAATGGGAGTTTCAAGGTCGGTATCGTTTGAAATGACTGCTGCCACATCAAATGAATTATTCCATGCGTCGTTTAAGAGATGAGCTGCAAGATTAACATCCGAACCTTTTTCTTCCATTGTGTGAAACTCTGCAAGTAGAGCATTTGGTTCCGGTGTTCTGTAATTTCGTCGGCTATTCCGTACCCTCGAATCACTACGTAATGAATTGGATACAGGTTGAATTCGAATAGAGCTTCCCTCAACCTCAAGATTACCAGCCGGTAAGACTACCGGTTCCGGTGTAAATATCCGCCTATCTGCAATCGGCAGGTTCACAAGCGGGCGAAATACCGTCTTAGCGATAAAATTGCCATAGTAAATCTCCAATTCTGGTATTGTTTTGAGCGCATTCAGATAGACTTGTTGTTTGTATGGAGTATCTGGATTCAGAGCACCGGATGACCGTGAAGTGAAATATAGAAGTTTATCACATGGAGGTTTTGCGGAAGCACTCGACGAGCCAACTCGACGATATTTAGCCACCTGAAAGGTGAATTCTTTAGAGCCCGATAGTATAAATTGAAGCCATCAACATAGACGCGGGCTAGCATACGAACTCCGAATAAAAGCAGGGGCTACCAAAGGCAGCCCCTGAGTCGACAGCACGCTGCCGACGGGTATATTTGGAAATCGGTTTATATCACGGTGTCGATGCAATGTCAAATCGAGCTTGTTTCCGAAAACTGTTATTCTCTCCTTTCTAAATTCCGCGAAGCAGAAGAAGGATTAGATAGTGTTTGCCAGAAAACTGTATAAAACATTGATAACAATAAACAATCATGCGATTTTCTCAGGCGAAGATTGTTCGGTTCTGGTAAAATAAGGGGACAAAAAGGCGATTTTCGCCGCCCAATGCCTCGGATCCGCAAAATCTTCGAGGTGACAACCGATTCGCAAGACGGAAAACCAGCAGAATCAGTTCGGTGAGATGCCGATCGGCTCGATCCGCTTCAATCCGAAGGACCGCGACGACATTCCGGTGGTGCTGCGCGGTCTGCAGCACATCTATACCGATGACCGGTGTCGTGCACAGGGACAAATCAATTCAAATTTCAGCGAAGGAATTCACGCCGACGTGGACAGTTTTTCAGTTGCTTCACACATATTGCGCAATTTGGCAACCGTCAAATCTCTACCGAGTAATCCCAGTCCGCAATCCGGTGCGGCAATCAATCGGTCTTTGTCGATATGCTCCAACGCCTCTTCAAGCCTGACAACAATCTGCTCTGTCGTTTCAATTCGACTCAAGGCAATCGCCACCACACCCAGGATCACCTTGGTTCTGCTGACCAATTCAAGCAATGACAAGTCGTTGTGCCTATGCGCATCTTCGATGGACACCATATCCAAACAACTCTCATCCACCGCGCCGATAATTCGAAAATACGCATTGCGGTCCGCTTTCGGATAGTCAAGTCGATCTATCCGGTCCGGATAGCCACAGCACATGTGCATGATTTTGGTAACGCCTGCCGGTACACCATGAAAAACCCGTTCCAGGTTCTCCACTCCGTAGTCCAGGGTGACATCAGGTTTACGGGCAAAAACCGGCTCATCAACCTGAATATTCACACATCCGGCATCAACCAGGGCACAAACCTCGCTGTTCAACGCATCTGCGATAGCCGCGCCGAGCGCACTTTCCGATTCATAGTATTCATTGGCGTTGGAATCCGACACTGTCATGGGACCCGGCATGGTAATCTTCACGGGACGGTCTGTGAATGACTGAGCGCGTTTCCAGTCATGTACAAGAAATCCGGTATCCCGGGCACGCACAGGCCCGCTGATTGTCGGCAACTCCGCACTATAGGTACCACCTCGAAGTTCACGCATGGTCAGTCGATTGAAATCAAATCCTTCAAGGTGTCGGCAGTGATAGTGAATGTAGTTCTCTCGACTGACTTCTCCGTCAGTCGGAATATCGATTCCTGCCTCAACCTGGTCCGTCACCACCTCGCGGCACGCGTCGGCGAGATTCTGTTCAGCCGAGTCGCCCATCGCCGCCATCGCTGCTGCCCAGGACTTGGTTGGATTCGCTGTATCCGGACCGGCCGGAATATTGAACCAATCCGGAAGCTCAAGAAACGAAGGCTTCGGATAGGCTCCGATACACGTGGTAAGTATTCTGGCGTTCATAGGGCTCACTGGAAGAACCAATTTGAGTTAACGGTCACTGATTGGAACCGGTTTGGTCCTGCAGGTTCTCGGGCGCGAATATCCCTTGATAACCTTCGGTACCCTTGGCCTTGACTTTCTCTTCTTCTGCACCGGAATCGCCGGCCTGTTCCTGCAAATTCTGAGGTGCGAAAATTCCCTGATAGCCTTCGGTTCCCTTGGCCTTGACTTTCTCTTCTTCCTCAGCGGCTTCTTGCTCAGACTGCTCGGTGCCGATCTGCTCAGCCGTCATCTGAAACATCGTCTGCTGCTGACGTCGCTCGACCCGCAACTTGATCGCCGCTTGCTTCTCCGCCTTGACAATCGCTTTGCACTCTTCAACCCCGATGGTACCCGCAAAATACACAATTCCCAATCCGGCGAAAACGATCAGTGCCGACATAATGAAAGCCGGCTCTGCAAAGAATGATCTTTGTTTGGTCATACTCTTCAGTTCACCGCGAGCAACCGCCTGCTGCGCTTTCTCCTTTCGGTTCTGGCGTCGTTGAGAGATCTCATACAGAACCGCACCGACCAAAGTGAGAAACACGATGGTCATCGCCAAAGCACTGATGGAAGGATCAATTCCATAGCGCACCTTGCTCGCCAGCACTGTCGTCAGCGTACTGCTTTGGACAATGGTGAAAATCGTCGTGTTGTAGTTTTCAAATGAGGCCAGAAATGCCAGTACTGCCGCGGATCCGATCGCAGGTTTGAGAAATGGCAGCAGGACCTTACGGAACGCCTGCACGTGTGTCGCTCCCAAATCCAGTGCGGCTTCTTCCAGCACCGGGTCGAAACGCTGCAGACGAGCAATGAAAATCAGCATTGTATATGCCGAAATGAATGTTGCCTGCCCCACAATGGTGAGAAAAACACCGTTATAGAATAAGGAATCGTGCCCCATTCCCAGGAGCAGTCCGATCCGGTCCCAGAAGAGCAAGGTGGAGATACCAAGTACAACACCGGGAACCAGAATCGGTGCGATCGTAATCGTGTAGTACCAGGGCCTGATGCGCGGTCTGGCCTGCATCAGCACCAATGCACCAGCCAACCCGATCGGCACCGCCAGCACGACTACCCCGAGGCCGATGAACACGCTGTTGCGCAGCCCGGTCATCAGACGTGTATCCTGCATCAGGACATCGAACCATTCCACTGTGAAACAGTCCCAAGGTGCCATTCTGGGAAACGCCGACGTGTTGAACGCCGTGATCCCCATCACGATCAAAGGGCCGAACAGATAAACGAAAAACAGGACGACAAATCCGATGACCAGATATTTTTGTACCCGTTCCGCAATCATTTCATCATTTCACCGAACCGGACTTTAAAGATCTTCATAATCACCAGCACCAGGACGATACACGAAATCAGCAGGATGATTGCGTAAGCGGACCCGCGTGCCCAGTTGCCGGCCTGGTTGAAACCCTGATAGATGATCTGTGTAAACCAAAGACTGCTCGGACCACCGAGAATCTGCGGCGCAGCAAGCGCTCCGGCTGTCAGCATGAATACCATGGTACAACCGGAACTGATACCCGGCTTTGCGTGCGGTATCACGATTCGCCGATGAATTCTCACCCACGAGGATCCGAGATCCCGTGCCGCTTCGATCTGATTCTTGTCGAGACTCTCAATTGCATTGTAGATCGGGAAAATCATCAACAGGATAAAGGCATAGCTGAGACCTGCCCACAGCGCAATGTCATTGCGAATGAAATCGTAGGGAGAATCGAGAATACCAATGGCAATCAATACATTGTTGATGACACCTGTAGAGCCGAAAATGATCTTGAACGCGAATGCACGCAGAATTTCATTGACCCAGAAAGGAACAATCAGCGAAAGCACCATCAGTCGACTCCAACCGCCAGTCGCAACATGGGCCAGGTAATAAGCAATCGGATAGCACAGTGCAAGGTCGATGAGCGTGACAAAAAGGGCGGCGGCGATGGTTCTGAAAAATACCGTCAGGTCAATGACGTTGAACGTACCGCTCGCCTGCGCGCTGCCAAAAAGCATGTACCTGTAGTGTTCGAGCGTATAGTAATGCTCTTCGGTACCGAACTTCGGTGGCGGAACATTGGCCCGAATCGAAAAATCGAGCATGAACAGCTGTGGCAGAATGATCATCATGAACAGCCAGACGCCGACTGAGATGATCAAAAACAGCGCGACAGCCGTACCATTTTTGAGAAAGAAATTCTTCCAGTAAGAAACCATGAGTCGGTTCCTCGTAAAACTCCCTTATTCGGCGGCAAGCTCTCCCTGAGGCAGTGCGATAGCCGACTGCATCGGGAAGCCGATTGCAAGTTCCGTCCCACGTGCATGGGCGCGTGTCGCACCATCGTTCACGTAGGACATCTTAATTCGCTTCTGGCTTTCGTCAACGTCCAGAAATATCTGCCAGAAGTGTCCCTCGAACTCCTCATGGTAGACCTTCGTATTCATCTGGTTGTCAACTGTTGCACCGTTGATAAACTGAATGGCTTCAGGTCGGACGAAAACAAACGCATCATCACCAGCATTGACCTGTGAATCCGCATTTGCGCTCACGCGCGCCTGAATCGTTCCTTCAGCCGTATCGACTGTCGCAATTCCTTCAGACACCGACGATACCTTGCCGTCGAATCGGTTGTTCTCCCCGACGAACGACGCAACAAACGCTGTATCGGGCTCATCGTATATCGTAGTGCCGTCGCTGATCTGTTCTACGACACCCTCGCGCATGACGGCGACATTGTCCGACATCGTCAGTGCCTCGCCCTGATCGTGGGTGATGTAGATGAAAGTGATTCCAACCTGCTGTTGGATGGAGCGCAGTTCGGTGCGCATATGTTGGCGAAGCTTCAGATCAAGTGCGCTCAGAGGCTCATCCAACAACAACACCTCAGGCTCCGCACACAAGGCACGGGCGATCGCCACCCGCTGCTTCTGTCCGCCGGACAGTTCGTTGACCATCTTTTCACCCTGTCCGGGCAGTGCGATCAACTCCAGCAGTTCGTCCGCACGTTTACGACGTTCCTGTTTGCTTGCACCTCGCACTTCCAGAGAAAACGTGATGTTCTCCCATATGGTCATCAGGGGGAAAAGTGCGAGATTCTGAAAAATCAATGCGGTCGGGCGTTTGTTCGGACCGATACCCGCCATATTTTCGCCACCGATCAGCACATTGCCCTCTGACGGTGTCAGAAAACCGGATACTGCCCTTAGCAGGGTCGTCTTACCGCATCCGGACGGTCCTAGAATTGTGAAGAATTCTCCGCCCTGTATATGAATGTTGATTTCGCGTGCGGCAACAAAGTCACCGAATCTGATCCAGACGTCCTCTAGGCGTACATCTGCGCTCATACCTCTCGGGCCTCCTAATCCTCTCTATGCGTCATCGACGCAAATTCAAATGACCGGGGAGACGCTCGCAATCAACATCGCGAGCGTCACCCAGCTCACCTTTAATCAGGCATTCACAAACTTGTTGCGATACTCAGTTCGGACATCCGCATACCACTGCGGTTCAGCCGGCCATGGATTCAGATTGGCCAGCGCAGAACCTGGATACGCTTCCGAGAAATTCTTCTTGTAAGCATCGCCGGCGAATGCATCGGCACCGATCACAGCTGAATTGTAGCCATGTGTGTCAATTGCCCTGCCTGCCGGTTCCTTGCGGAACGCAAATTCCACAAATGCGTAGGCCTGATCGATATTGGCCGCTTCCACCGAAAGCGACATACCATCCACCCAAGCCATCGAGCCTTCCTTCGGCGCCTGGTAGTGAACCGGCTCGCCAGCATTCTTGAGTGCCAGCGGCGGACCGTCCCAGGTCTGTCCGACCAGAACACCATCGTTCAGAAGTCCGTTCTTCTGTGAATCAGCATCGTTCCACAGAATCTGGATTTCCTTCTTGTTGGCGATACAGAAATCGGTGATCTTCGACCAGATCGGACGCATCTTTTCCTCACTTTCGTAAGCACGCCAGACATCACCGGCATCCAGCTCACCGATTGTCTCCATGTAAAGTCCGGCACCGAGCATACCCGAATGCGGTCGTATCATGGTATGCCCTTCAGCAGAGCCGTCCCAGATATTTCCATAACTCGGCTCACCACCGGGAGGAGAGTAGAGATCGGTTCGCCATGCAACACCTTCGGTACCCCATATCTGAGGCAGCCAATGTGAGCCCGCACCACCGAAATTCCATTCGTTGTCACCGACCTTGAGCATGGCTGGATTCACGTTCGCCATATTGGGAATTCGACTGTAATCCCAAGGCTGCAGAAGTTCGAGATCAATCCACTGTCCGGAACGGACATTGGTTGGACTGCAGATGTCAACGCCCTTGCCCTTGGTGGCTTTCATCTTGTTGATGATTTCCTCGTTCGAGCCAATTCCGGTGTAATTGACAGTGATTCCTGTTTCGGCCTTGAACGCATCCAAATAATCCGGAGGCAGGTAATCCGACCACATCAGGACATTGACTTCTCCTGAAGAAGCCAAGACTTTCGGGCTTATAACCCATGGACCAACCGCCGCCGCGGTACCTGCAGCTCCTGTGGTCTTAAGAAATTTACGGCGACTGACGCCGCCTTTTTTTTGCATAACCATGTGTTTAGTCATTCCTCCAGTAGATTAAAGCTTAAGATAATATTTATTAACCAAATTGTCGTATCAGTGATACCAATCACTATACATCAAAGGCGTAAGAAGAATTGACTTCCGATTCGCCTCAGATAATATCTATACCATTTCATAATTTACGGTAAATGCAACAGCATTGTCAACCGATGAAATTACGCTGATATCAGTGCAATAATTGCTGCCGGTCAACAGCTTTTGAAAACTCCTGCAAACTTCTCACATATCTCATCAATATGTCCTTCGTTTGAAACAAGGGGTGGTGCGACAATCAGCGCGTCGCCTGTTGCCTTCACATGCAGTCCCGAATGAAAAAGCCGCTTCTGAATCGTCAGTCCGGCGTTCCCCGGAGGCCCATCCTGTTTCACATCCACACCCGCGATCATTCCGAAACCCCGTACATCCGTCACGACATCATAGTCCTGAAGCGCGAAGATCGAGTCCTGGAAATAACCTGACAATTGTCGACCACGCTCAAACAGATTCTCATCCCGATAGATATCCAGTGTCGCGAGTCCTGCAACGCAGGCGGCAGGATGTCCCGAATACGTGTAACCATGGAACAATTCAATCGCTTTTTCCGGTGCTGCGTTCACAATGGTGTCGTAAACATGCCTGCCGACAACGATCGCACCCATCGGTTGTGCGGCATTGGTCAGCGCCTTGGCCAAGGTCATCAGATCCGGTGTCACGCTAAAACTCTGTGATCCGAACGGCTCGCCTGTACGACCAAATCCGCAAATCACTTCGTCGAATACAAGCAGAATACCATTGTCGTCGCAGATTTCACGCAATCGTTCCAGATACCCCACAGGTGGAACCAGGCAACCGGTCGAACCGGCGACCGGCTCTACGAAACACGCAGCAATTGTGTCAGCACCGTAATTGTCGACCAGACGTTGCAGATCATCTGCCAGATATGCGCCTTGTTGAGGTTGGCCGCGCTCGAAACGGTTCTCAGGCAGCCACGTATGACGCAAGTGTGCGATACCGGGCATGGTCAATCCGAACGCCTGCCGGTTCTTCACCATACCGCTCAGTGCGGTACCACCGATGTTGACACCATGATAGGCTCTTTCCCGGGAGATCAGGCGCTGACGCTGCGCCTCACCCCGTGCGTAATGATAGGCGAGCGCGATCTTGATTGAGGTATCGATGGATTCTGAGCCGGAATTGACGAAGAAAACCCGATCCATCCCTTCCGGAGTCAATTCGGTGAGACGACGGGCAAGCTCGAAAGAGTGCTCGTGGCCCAGCTGAAACGGCGCAGAGTAAGCGAGTTCGTTCAACTGCCGGTAAACCGCTGTCGCAATTTCATCTCGACTGTGTCCTGCCGCACAGCAGAACAGCCCGGACGACGCATCAATGATCTGCCTGCCGTCAGGCGTGTAGAGGTAGACACCTTTCGCATGAGAAATCATCCGCGGGTCGGCCTTGAAATCGCGATTGCTCGTAAAAGGCATCCATAAATTGTCCATTTCCAGTCGCATAAATCCAGACCTCGAAATTTGCTGTTCAGTTGAATTGATGTTGAAGACGTCACCAGTTGAATCAAACGACTTCAACTGTGTATTTTACAAGTTTGAAGGTTACAGTCAACACGATTGCGGTTTGACAGTTTTTCTTTTGGAACGGCCGATAAACAATTCAATAAAAACACTCAGAAACACCAACATACACTATCATATTGACTCATTTTAAATTCTTTATTCGCAGTGAATTGGAAGGGATTTCGTACTATGCAAATTGGAGTGATCAAGGAGACCAAAACCGACGAATTTCGAGTTGGATTGGTACCTGGCAGTGTGCAGGAACTGGTCGGACATGGACACAGTGTCGTAGTCGAGACCAATGCCGGTGAGGGAATCCGTGCAAGCGACGACGACTATCGGTCAGTCGGAGCGACAATCGTCGGAACTCCCAAAGAGGTCTTTGACATTGCCGACATGATCATCAAAGTCAAGGAACCACTTGCTCCTGAAAGAGCAATGCTCAGGGAAGATCAGATCCTGTTCACGTATCTGCACCTGGCACCGGATCCGGAGCAGACACGGGATATCGTCGATAGTGGTGCCGTGTGCATTGCCTACGAAACGGTAACTGACAACAGCGGTGCGCTGCCACTTCTGGCTCCCATGTCGAAAGTGGCCGGGCGGATGGCGGTACAGGAAGGCGCCTGGTGTCTTGAACGCCCACATGGGGGTACCGGTATTCTGCTTGGTGGTGTTCCGGGTGTTGAGCCTGCCAAGGTGGTGATCATAGGTGGCGGTGTGGTCGGCACACATGCAACACATATCGCTGTGGGCATGGGTGCGGATGTATTCGTACTCGATCGTAATGTTCGGGTGCTCGACGAGCACTGGCAGCAGTTCGGTCGCTCCACCAATGGAATCTACTCAACAAGGAGCACGCTGGAGAAACATGTGGTCGATGCCGATCTTGTTATCGGTGCGGTATTGATTCCAGGCGCGACTGCGCCGCGACTTGTCACCGAGGAGATGGTGAAAGCCATGCGACCCGGTTCGGTACTGGTGGATGTTGCAATTGATCAGGGTGGCTGCTTTGAGACCTCGCGGGCGACAACACATTCCGACCCAACCTACGATGTGCATGGTGTCACGCACTATTGCGTCGCAAACATGCCCGGTGCGGTTCCCCGAACATCCACCTATGCGCTCAACAACGCTGTGCTACCTTTTGCCACCAGCATCGCGAATTTAGGATATAAAGAAGCACTTCGACGTGACCAGCATCTGCTTAGGGGTCTTAACGTATGCCATGGCAAGGTCACGTACAGCGAAGTCGCCTCAAGTCTAAACTACGATTACACTCCAGCTGAACAAGTCTTGGATCTGGGCTGACTGGATAAAATTTGCCCGTTAATTTTTTGAAAAATAAGGAAATATTACTATGCCACGAATGACATCAAGTGAAGCATTTGTCGAAACACTTGCCTCCTACGGTGTGACTGACGTTTTTGGAATTGTCGGTTCCGCCTACATGGATGCGCTTGACATTTTCCCTGCTGCCGGAATTCGCTTTATTCCCACAGTACATGAACAGGGTTCGGCACATATGGCCGACGGCTATGCCAGAGTAAGCGGTCGTCATGGTGTCTGTATCGGACAGAACGGTCCGGGAATCACAAATTTCGTCACCGCAATCGCCGCCGCCTACTGGGCGCATTCACCGGTGGTCGCGATTACACCTGAAACCGGAAGCAACACGATGGGACTCGGTGGCTTTCAGGAAACCGAGCAGCTTCCGATTTTCTCCAAGATCACCAAGTATCAGGCTCATGTCAGCAGTCCCGGACGAATGGCGGAGTTTACTGCCCGTGCATTTGACATGGCCATGGCAGAACGCGGGCCGACGCAGTTGAATATTCCCCGTGATCATTTCTATGGTGAGGTGGATATACCGGTTCCCCAACCGCAGGTGATTGAACGAGGTGCCGGCGGCTCCAATTCGCTGGACGATGCCGCACGGCTGCTCGCGGAAGCTGAATTTCCTGTCATCCTGTCGGGCGGCGGTGTAATCATGGGCGACGCAGTCAAGGAGTGTACCGAACTCGCCGAATACCTGTCGGCACCGGTCGTCAACAGTTACCTGCACAACGATTCATTTCCTGCCAGCCATAAACTCTGGTGCGGACCTCTTGGATACCAGGGCTCGAAAGCTGGTATGCGACTGATCTCCAAGGCAGATGTCGTACTCGCTCTTGGCACACGACTGGGACCTTTCGGCACCCTGCCACAGCATGGCATGGATTACTGGCCCAAGGATGCCAAGATCATTCAAGTCGATGTTGACTATCGTAAGATCGGGCTGGTCAAGAAAATCGCTGTCGGTATCTGTGGCGACGCAGGAGAGTCGGCTTCAGCACTGCTTGAACGCGTCAAGAACCGCGAGCAGGTCGCCTGCCTGAAGAATCGCGATGCACGTCTTGAAGAGATTGCCAGTGAGAAACAGGCTTGGGAGTCCGAACTGAATGGATGGTCCGAAGAAAACGACGAATGGAGCCAACTGGTGTCAAAAGAAGATGCAGGAATGCTCCATCCGCGGCAAGTGCTCAGAGAATTGGAAAAGGCCACGCCGTCCAATGCGGCAGTATCGACAGACATCGGCAACATCTGTTCGGTGTCCAACAGTTATCTGAGATTCGATGATCCGAGGAGTTTCTTCGCGGCGATGAGTTTCGGTAACTGCGGTTATGCATTTCCAACTGTCATGGGCGTGAAGACAGCCGCCCCGCAACGTGCAGCGATCGCTTACGTCGGTGACGGTGCCTGGGCGATGAGTATGGGCGAGATTCTTACCTGTGTCCGGGAAAACATTGCTGTCACCCCTGTAGTGTTCAACAATCGACAGTGGGGAGCGGAAAAGAAGAACCAGGTCGATTTTTATGGACGCCGTTTTGAGGGTGTCAATCTCGACAATCCGAGTTGGGCTGGTATTGCGAAGTCAATGGGTGCCGAAGGGATCGTAGTTGATCATCTCGACATGGTCGGTGATGCACTTCGAGAAGCCTGTGAAGCGCAAAATGAAGGCAAGACCACCGTAATCGAGGTAATGTGTACGCGAGAACTGGGAGACCCCTTCAGACGTGACGCACTGAGCAAACCTGTGCGTCATCTCGACAAATACAAATCGTTCGTATAACGGGTGAGCGATCTTGATCGACTGACGCGTCTGGCGCAACAAAGACCGCGCGTCGCTGTTCTCGCTGACGCAACCGACGAGCGGGCAATCCGCGCCGCCGCTATACTGGCGGAGCAGAAGATTGCGACTCCAATCCTGACCGGAGAGGAACAGAAAGTCCGTTCCATCGCCAATACCTGCAAAGTGTCCTTGGAAGGGATCAGAATCATCGATCCATCTGAAGACATGCAGAATGCGGAGCGCTATGCAGACGGATGCACCAGGCTCAGGCGTCCTGTCAGCTTGCAGGAAGGGCGGGAAATGATGAAAAATCCCCTGCTCTTCGGAACGATGATGCTGCGATTCGGCGACGCAGACGCATTGATCGCCGGTGCATCAATACCCACAGCCCGTGTGATTGAAGCCGGGTTGAAAATGATCGGTACACCGGCAGATGTTACAACCGCGTCCAGCTACATCGTGTTACTGGTACCGGAGACAGTCAACAGTCCACCGAAGACGCTGATTGTTGCGGACTGTGCCGTCAATATCGATCCAAACGCCACTCAACTTTCGGAAATTGTGCTGGCGACTGCATCCAATGCCCGAAAATTGCTTGAGGGCGAACCGCGAATTGCATTGCTGTCTTTCTCATCCAAAGGCAGTGCGCGTCATGAGAAAGTGGACAAGGTAACCGACGCTGTTGAGCTGGTTCGCAATCAGAATCCCAACCTGCTGGTTGATGGTGAATTTCAATTCGATTCGGCAATCGACCCGAGAGTCGCCGCATTGAAAATCGGCCACTCAAGTAAAGTGGCCGGTCAGGCCAACGTACTGATATTTCCCGATCTGAACTCCGGAAATATCGGCTACAAGATTGCCCAGTATCTTGCGGGTGCTCAGGCGATCGGTCCAATTCTCCAGGGGTTTGCAAAACCGATCAGCGACCTTTCCCGAGGCGCAACCGTCGATGACATCGTCAAGTCAACAATCGTGTTGCTCGCAACTACCTGATACCTATAGCAACGACGAAGAATTTCGTCGTCAATTCAGTCCTTTGCAAAGATCCATGTGTGCTTGTTGGAGATAGGGGGACCAGAAGTCACCACTCTGCGTGCTGTGGCAAATCGTCACCAATGTCATACCAATCGGGTTTATGGCTTACCCAGATGTGTCCCTGTGCCTTGATACCGAGATCACCATCGATTGTTCCGATACGTAGTATCACATCTCCCGGATCGCGCGTACAGGTGGCAAACACATGAGTGCCGCAATTGCTGCAGAAAAAGCGTGTCTTGCCAGGTGACGACCTATAGCGGGAAATTTCATCTTCGCCGCTCAAGATAAGGAATTCCGAAGCTTTGACCAACGCACTTGAACCAAACACGGTCGCGTGTGCTTTTCTGCAGGTTTGACAGTGGCAATGATGAAATCGGCGGATTTCGGTATTTATCTCAAATGTCACTGCTTTACAAAGACAACTACCTTTGTGCATGGCATCCTCCTTTCGGGTAAATCAATGAATTACGGAACTGTGTTGTGACGACGGTGTTCAATCTTCCAGCACAACGGAGATCCGTCGATTGTGCTTGCCCTTACTTTCGATTTTCGTCACCTTTACGCGACCGATTTCCTCGGTATTCGCAACGTGTGTCCCTCCGCAGGGCTGAATGTCGATTCCGTCGAAGTGAATCAACTTGACTGGTCCCTCTACAGGAGGAACCGGTACTGACAGACTATTGACCAATTCCGGACTTTCGTCGAGTTCCGATGTTGAATAATTCAGAATTTTGCATTCTGCTTTTTGTTGGACCAGAAGATTCAGGCTGTACGAGAGCTGATCCTTGTCATAGGGTTCTGAGGTGTCAAAATCTACGCGACCGCGTCCGTCATAGACCTGCGCGCCTGTCACTCTCCCCGGTATGACTGCGCATAGAAGATGAAGACAACTGTGCATGCGCATGAGCCGATGACGCCGCTCCCAGTCAATTTCCAGATACAATTCGTCGCCGACCTTTGGCAAGTCTGACGGGTTCTCTACAAAGTGATCAATGAGCCCGGTTATGCGGTTACGTTGCGTATCTGCGATTCGGATTTCTCGATCAGTGCTGTCAAAAACAGCACCGGTGTCACCGGGCTGCCCTCCACCAGTAGGATAAAAAACAGTACGATTGACAGTAAAACTCCCCGTCTGTTCGTCGACTGTCGAAACGACGGCTTTGCACTCTTTCAGATAGGGATCGTCCTGAAACAGTTCTTCGTTCACGAAATGCTCCGATTGATGAGCGTTGATCAATCCTGATTCGGATTTCAAGCCTTAGGACGTGTCGAGCGAGGATCGTACATCGGCCGAAGAGAGGCCTCGACCGGAAATCGCTCTCCGGCCACCTCAATCTCGTAACTGCCGCTGTTCACGAATTCCGCGGTGACTCCGCCCTCACATCCGACATAGCCGAGTCCCACACAAGCACCCAGTGCATAGCCATACATACCGGAAGTTACGCGCCCGACAATCTCGCCGTCGCGATAGATTGGCTCCTCATGGTAGATCAATGGTTCGGGATCCTCGAACAGGAATTGCACCAATCTTCGATTGGGTGTCTGGCCGCGAATCGGCGCGAGAGTTTCCCTACCGATGAATCCCCCGTCCTTGTCCCACGCCACGGCAAACCCGAGTCCCGCCTCAATCGGATTATCCTCATCCGATATGTCGTGGCCAAAGTGACGAAAGGCCTTCTCTATACGTAATGAATTCAGCGAAAGGTAGCCACAGTGAACCAGCGAAAATTCCTCTCCAGCGGCAACAATTTCATCATAGACATGCTGAACGAAGTCAGTGGGAATATACAACTCCCATCCAAGTTCTCCGACGTAGGTGATTCGGGAAGCCCGACCGAAAGCCATGCCGAGCTCAATTTCCTTTGACGAAAGAAATGGAAATGCCTCGTTTGATAGATCGGCTGTAGTCACTTTCGAAACCAGATCGCGCGATTTCGGTCCCATGACTGACAACACCGAATACCCGGATGTCACATCAGTTACCACAACATGCATGTCATCCGATAAATGTCGCTGCAACCAACTCAGATCGCGCTGTTGAACCGCTGCGCCGGTGACAACCATATAACTACGTTCGGACAGGCGGGTGACTGTCAGGTCTGCCTCAATTCCCCCGCGTTCATTCAGCCATTGGGTATACACAACCCGTCCTGCCTCGACTGCGACGTTGTTGGCGCAGATTCGATTCAGAAATCTCTCGGCGTCTCGACCTTCGACCATGAACTTAGCGAAGGAAGTCTGATCGAAGATTCCGACATTATTTCGTACCGCCTCGTGCTCCGCACGGACATTCTCAAACCAGTTTTGGCGGCCATAGGAATATTCGTATTGCGGGTTTCGCTCGCCGGGCGCGTACCAGTCAGCACGTTCCCAGCCGTATGTCTCACCGAAACACGCACCGCGCTCAGCGAGACGGTCATGCAACGGCGACTTGCGGATGTTGCGGGAAGTTTCCGGTTGCCGAAATGGCCAGTGCATAGCATAAAGAAGTCCCAACGTCTCTGAAATCCGGTCGTGAAGATAACGGCTGTTATTCTGCATCGGCGCGATTCTGCGAATATCCACATCCCAGTAATCGTGTAGTGGATGTCCGTGTGCGATCCATTCGGATATCACCTTGCCCGCACCACCGGATGACTGGATTCCAATGGAATTGAACCCTGCAGCCACGTAAAACCCTTTCACCGCTGACGCCTCGCCCAGATAGTATCGGTTGTCCGGGGTGAAACTCTCCGGTCCGCAGAAAAAGGTGTGTATACCTGCTTCACCCAGGATCGGCACCCGGTGCAATGCATTGTTCAGCGCATCCTGAAAATGGTCCCAGTCTTCCGGCAACTGATCAAAACAGAAATCCTCTGGAATTCCATCCATCCCCCATGGCTTCGCGTTCGGTTCGAATGCGCCTACGAGCAGTTTTCCTGCATCTTCCTTGTAGTACGTGTAACCCGTTGGATCGCGCAGAACGGGTAGATCTGAAGATAGCCCACTGATCGGTTCCGTCACGACATAGAAATGCTCGGCCGCATGTAACGGAATCTCCACACCGCACATCAACCCAATCTGTCTCGCCCACATGCCCGCACAGTTGACGACGATATCTGTCGATATGTCTCCCTGATCTGTGCGAACCCCGCGTACCGCCCCGTTTTCAACAACGATGTCCGTTACCTTCACATTTTCGCGTATTATCGCACCGTGCATTCTCGCACCTTTCGCATAGGCTTGGACCAGGTCCAAGGGATTGATCTGACCATCTTTGGGGATAAATACCGCGCCTACCAGATCGTCGATGTGCAGTGCCGGATATAGATCCTTGGCTTGCGACGGTGTGATGACATCCGCTTCGATTCCGAACGCTCGAGCCATGGAGACCGAGCGCTTGAGTTCTTCAAACCGCTGATCATGGGAAGCGACAGAGATGGATCCGTTCACGCGCAGTCCAGTCGATTGCCCGGTCTCCTCTTCGAGACTTGCGAACAGTTCAGCGGTATACTGCGCGAGCCGCGTCAGGTTGAAGCTCGATCGCAACTGGCCGACAAGTCCCGCAGCATGCCATGTTGTTCCACAACCCAGTTCTCTGCGTTCAAGCAGTACGATATCTTCCCATCCCATTTTCGCAAGATGATAAAGGGTACTGGTGCCGACACAGCCGCCACCGATAATTACGACACGCGCTTTTGTAGGCAAGCTTGAATCCATTTCAGCACACTCTCTCGGTTTTGTTACAGTTAACGGACGATCGAAACGCCATTTTATAGCAAGATTCGGATTGCAAGGCAGTCGCATTTTTCCGACAATAGCTCCTAAGGAATCACTCGAATCAGAGTCACAACCGGATGAACGACTACCTTAAAATCGAAAAGGCCATAAAGTATCTCGAAACGAATTATGTGCATCAACCCGCGCTCGCTGAAGTCGCTGCGCATGTCGGATTGAGTGAGTACCATTTTCAACGGCTGTTCAAGCGCTGGGCCGGTATCTCACCGAAGAGGTTTATCCAATATCTGACTGCACAGTTGAGCGGTCAACTTCTCCGCAATCGATCTGACACGCTGGATGTCGCCTTGGATAGCGGTCTATCAGGCCCCAGTCGCTTGCACGACCTCATGGTGAATGTCTACGCGATGACACCCAAGGAATATCGTGACTGCGGTGATTCGCTGACTATCGAGTACGGCTGGCATGCTTCGCCATTTGGGACATGCCTTGCTGCCGCAACAGACAAAGGGTTATGTTGGATGAGTTTCCACGATGGTAAAGACGGACTGGCCGCGCTTCGCAACCAATGGACGGCCGCGGACCTGGTGATGAACCCGGCAAAGACCACGGAACTGATTGATCGGATATTCGAAACCGATGAAGTCGCAGAAAATTCAGTCATGCTTCATCTGAAGGGCACCAATCTGCAGATCCGGGTCTGGGAAGCCTTGCTCGAAATCGCGCCCGGAGAGATTGTGACGTACAGCCAACTCGCAGGCATGGTTGATCGACCGAACGCGGTTCGGGCAGTGGCTTCGGCTGTCGGCCGAAATGCCATCTCCTACGTCATACCCTGTCACCGGGTGCTTCGAAAGTGTGGGGGTGTCGGTGGTTACCGGTGGGGTACCAGCCGCAAGAGAGCAATGCTGACCTGGGAAAGTGCGAAAACCACCACAGGTTCAAGCGTCAGTTGAGCGACGTAGCCAGGTTTTTCACCTCATTGACAAAAAAATCGATCTCGTCGTCCGAGTTGTAGTAATGCACCGGGCTTCGAATTAATGATCCCACGCCCCATTCATCCAGATCCGTCAAGGCGCAGTTTCGTTTGGATACGCCGACATTGATATTTTTCTTACGCATCATGAGTTGAAACTCTTCAGCAGCAATTCCATCAAGTGTGAAAGTGACGATACCGCACTTCTCTTTGCCCTTATCGCGCAGTGTAACCCCGTCGATCAGGCTGAGTTGCTCGCGCAACCGGTCTGCCAGAAAACGAATTCTCGAATAAATCTCCGCCAAACCCCAAGACATTGCGTAGTTTACCGCCGCACCAAGTCCAATCCGCGCTGCGATGCTGGATTCAAACATTTCGTAACGCCTCGCGCCGGGTTGCAGTTCATAGGTCTGGGGGCCGGTCCAGGTTGCCGCGTGCAGATCCAATGTAACCGGTGGAAACTTTTCGAGCATCTGATCTCGTACGTAGAGAAATCCTGTCCCTCGCGGCCCTCTCAGGAATTTCCTGCCGGTGGCCGAGAGTGCGTCGCATCCGATCTGTACCACATCAAGTGGCATCTGGCCGGCCGACTGACACGCGTCAACGATATAGGGAATGTTGTAGTCACTTGCAATCTCACCAATTTCGTTGATCGGATTAACAAGCCCGTTGTGAGTCGGAACGTGCGTGACCGATATCAGCTTCACCCGGTTATTGATCATGGATTCAAGCGCTCGCACGTCCAATTGACCGGTCGCGTCGTCCGGCACAACCTCAACATGCGCGCCGGTCCGCTCAGCCACTTGGAGATAGGCGATCATGTTCGAGACATACTCGGACTTGGAAGTGAGAATCCGGTCACCCGGACCAAATGTTTGAGCGATACCGTAAAACACTGCGTTCCATGATGCTGTCGCGCTTTCGGACAAGGCAATTTCATTGGCCGAACAGTTGATCATTCTCGCAATGGAGGAGTAGACGCCATTCAATTTTTCCTTGGCCTCCTCTTCTGCTTCATAACCACCACGAACTGTTTCAAGTTCAATGTGACCGCGATATGCGTCGATCACCGGTGTAGGCATCAGCGCGGAACCGGAATGGTGCAAATGCACCACACCTAAACAACCAGGTGTATCCCGTCGAGCCAAATTAGTGTCAAATACCATAATTCTGTCAGTCCCAGATGACATTAGATTCATACAGCATAACGCTTGCCCAATTTTGGAAGATTTTGCGGTTGGTTTGAGGATTCCAAGATAACCGCGGTAGGCGAACCCTGTATTTCTATCTTCAATCTATTTCGAGTACAAATATATATCAAGTTTCTAATTCTGAGCGCGCTGATTCTTGCCCGAATTCCTTTCTGAATGCAGTCGTCGGGTTGGAATTCCGCAACCATTTATTGTACGCTGACATGTCTTGGTTCCCAGAAGTCTACAAAATTGCCTCTAACCAAAAAGCCTTGAATGTCTCCTGAAAATGGAGGTTGATCGCGACCAAACAAGCGTCAGCACTAACTTTCATATCATGCAATTGCAAAATAGTCATTACTTTCTTGCATTTTTATGTATGAATGGTTATATGCACGCAATTTATTCGGAACTGTCAGCTCAGAGACTAAAAATTCACATAATATTTGACTATTTATTATACAATTGCAAAAAAGTTATTACCTTTTTGCAATTGTATATAAGTTTAGTTATGCATAGATATCTGTCGGGACAATTTGCGAGACATCTTCAGAAACATCGTCAAATGCTATTTTTATCGGGGCCTAGACAAGTGGGTAAAACGACTGCGGCCAATGCGATCGGTGAGTTAGTGAATGATTGTCACTACTTTAATTGGGACGATCCATCGGACAGAAGGATAATTATGGAAGGACCTCATTCTATCGCGCAGCAGGTCGGTGCAGATCGAATAACAGATGGCTTACCCCTGTGTATATTTGACGAATTGCACAAATATAAACACTGGCGTAATTTTCTGAAAGGCATGTTTGACCGTTACGAGTCGAATATGAGATTCTTGGTTACAGGCAGCGCTTCGCTTCGAGTGTTTTCACGAGGTGGGGACAGCTTGATGGGACGATATTTTCCCTACACACTGCATCCGGTTTCGGTTGCCGAATGTACGGGGGCGGACAACAGTGTTGTAGTTGATTCGCAGCCGAAACAAATTGGACAGGACCAATGGGAATCCCTATGGAATTTTGGAGGGTTTCCGGAACCATTTTTGCTATCGAATAAACAATTCCATGAAAATTGGCTTTCCACGCGAACCGAGAGGCTGTTGCGAGAGGACTTGCGTGATTTGACAAGGATTCAGGAACTGGGGCAGATCGAGCACTTGGCATTTCTTTTACGTCATCAAGTTGGACAGCTGACCAGTTATTCCAGTCTGTCGCGTCAAGTGCAGGTTCAGGTCAATACAGTCAAGAGCTGGATCGCGACACTGAAAGCTCTCTATTTTTGTTTTGAGGTAAAGCCCTGGCATGCCAATGTCGCTCGAGCGATACGGAAAGAGCCCAAATATTATCTCTGGGACTGGTCGCCAATTGAGGATTCAGGTGCCCGTGCTGAGAATTTCGTCGCAAGCGCACTGTTCAAGGCGGTTCATTGGTGGACTCATACAGGACAGGGTCAATTCGATTTGCATTTTGTACGTGATAAACAGAAAAACGAAGTGGATTTTCTGGTGTCGCGCAATAAAACTCCATGGTTTCTTGTAGAGGTAAAAACGAGCAAGAACGCTCGCCTCTCCAAAACTTTGCAGTACTTTCAGAAACAAACAAAAGCGGAACATGCATTTCAGGTTGCGATGGATTTGGATTTTGTCGAACGGAACTGTTTTGAGTTCCATGAACCGATCATTGCACCGGCAAAAACACTGCTCGCTCAATTGGTATGAGGCGATGATTCGAACCAATCATTCAAATCCAACATTTCCCAAGGTGGCTGCCGGATCGGGCCGAACGGGTCGGACATCGGTGCTGCAGGCACCTTATTGAAATCGGTGTTGACATTATGGCTGACTGCAATTTGACAGCGATTAAACAGCAGCAAGTGGAATGTGAGTGCGTGTATTCAGCAGTGAAAAAACGATTCGATGTGACAACGTGATACTGGTAACCAGTCAGCAGCAAAATAAAGAGTTGTTCACGAGCGTTTACTCTGCTTGGCAGCCTCGGGATGATTCCAACATTAAGTCGATTGACCGAATTGATCACTGTAAAGTACCGGGTACGATTGCAGCCGCAGTGTACTCAGATCATCAATTTGCTCGTCTACTTGATGAACCCGATAAGGGTGAAGAAATTCCATTTCGGATGAAGAGAGTCGCTGTTGAGTAAATTCTTGCGCACCGCTTAGTGTCTGCGTTGCCTTGTATTCATATTCAAATTCCTTCGAGTCTGCTCGACAGTAGTATCGAAGCCATTCACGAAATATTCCTTAATCTGAAATTGCTGGGCGATGTCAAGCATACGATTGACAAATCCCTGTAACCTGTTTCACTGATCCTGTATAGGTTTCCATTTGCAGACGAACCGGTGTTGATAAATCTTTCGGACTGCAAGATGGTTCCTTGGGCCACAACACCGGACGGGTGGTTGCGCTGTGCAACAGACAAGCCGCAGTTGATGGCCGTTTTGAAACCAGCCAACCGAGGATATACCAGAGATATAGCCAATGGAAATATCATATGTGATATGTAAAACTCATTAAAGATATAAAAAGTATCATATTTGATAGCGAATATACATGAAAACAATTCAAGTGTTATAATTTATATAATATCATATATGATATTATATTGTCAAATAATTAAATATTGCTATCACTAATGATATTATGAAAATAACTAAAATTACACCAGAAACTGAAATTCTCAAGGAACTTGCCGAACGTCTCGCAAAAATACGCAAGGCGCAAGGTTACTCGCAAACCGAATTGGCAAAAGAAGCTGGCATAGGCGTCGCCACACTCCGCCGAATCGAAAGTGGACAGGACTGTCAGATCGCATCATGGCTAAAACTTCTCAAAGCATTGGACATGGTGCCTGCCATCGATACACTGCTGCCGGAGACTTTCAATTCTCCTATGGTTGAAGCCCTTGCCGGAAAATCCCGGAAACGCAAAAATCTCTCTTCTTTGTCCGGCATCGTATGGGGAGATGATGCCTGATGCCTACAGCAACCGTCAAACTATGGGGCACCACGGTCGGATACGTCTCGATGGATCACACTGAACGATACGCCCGGTTTGAATATGACCCGGCATTTGTCAATTTTGGTATCGAGCCAGCCCCGCTATCCATGCCGCTTCGCAAGGGTCGAATTTATCAGTTCCAGGACCTGCATTCCAGATCGTTTCATGGATTGCCCGGTATGATTGCTGACAGTCTGCCGGATAAATACGGTAACAGACTCATTGATGTCTGGCTTGCCCAGACCGGACGGCAGCCAACTGAGTTCAATTCTGTAGACCGCCTCTGTTACACCGGAACGCGTGGCATGGGAGCGTTGGAATATGAGCCTTCAATGGGGACTGAAACAGCAAAGGATAAACGCCTCGAAGTCGGCCATCTCGTTGAACTTGCGTCAATGGCCTTCGCCGACAGAGAAACACTCAATGCCAGGTTCGTGCCCGGTAATGAACGGAGCGCGTTACTCGATATTCTCAGTGTTGGGACATCGGCGGGCGGCGCCCGCGCCAAGGCTGTTATCGCTTACAACCCACGGACAAATGAGGTTCGGTCAGGGCAGTTAGATCTGCCGCCCAATTTTGAGCATTGGTTGATTAAATTCGACGGTGTTGCGTTCAGTGGAGATTGGGGTTTGGCCGATCCATCCGGCTACGGCCTATTGGAATATAGCTATCATCTGATGGCGAAGGCTTGCGGTATCGGTATGATGGACAGTCGCATATTCAGCGAGAACGGCCGCAACCACTTCATGACCAGACGCTTTGATCGCAATGAACAGGGGAGAAAATTTTTTGTCCAGACCTTCGCGGCGCTCGCACATTTTGATTACTATGAAAGTGGCGTTAATTCTTACGAGCAACTTTTCATGACGATGCGCCAGCTGGACGTGCCGCAAAGTGCAATTGAAGAACAGTTTCGCCGTGTTGTCTTCAATGTGGTTGGGTGCAATCAGGACGATCATGTAAAAAATTTTGGTTTTACGATGGATCGTCAGGGCAATTGGGACATCACGCCGGCGTACGATCTCTGTCATGCCGAAGGCAGTGAATACACAAGATTCCACCAGTTGAGCATTAACAGCAAAACAAGCGACTTCGCGATGCAGGACCTCAAACATCTTGCAAAATATGCCAGGTTGCCGCGCAATCGTGAAAAGATCGTCCTTGAGCGAACGGTCGATGCGTTCTCAACATGGCACCAAACGGCAAAAGAGCTCGATATTCCAAAGACCCTGCAGGATCATGTATTGCGTACGCTGCGCTTGTCGTGGTCCTGAATCGAGTAACCGTCAGTCTAACAGAGTTGATTGTGGCAAAGATAATCGCCCTGTAACATGAGAAGACAAACCGCCGCCGTCTTTACCCTCAAGAAGCGTAATTTTTGAGCTTGAATGGTAGGAATCAAATACAATCTTACATCGGTGTCCGGTTCAAAAATCGAATGATTTCAACAACGTAATCTGATCGATATCTTCTCCGAGTGCGAAATTTTTCAACCAAGTCAATTCTTGGATAAACACCAATCTGAAATACGAACTGCGAACTGGTGCTGACTGGTATCATGTTACAGACTGTCCACTGCAACAGCGAACCTCTGTTTCGCGTTGCGGACCAAGTTGATCACTTGCAGTAATTGATTGTCATAGATGTGACCAAAGTCCCTATTTTCAGAAGTGGATTCCAATTCGTCCATTCGGTAGAATCGAAACTGCGCCATACGACAACTAGCTGGTCGAAGCTCTTCAAGAGGTCCAATTCATGCAAAAACAAAACTACGGAACATCCATTTTTGACCGTCTGAAACAAGCCTGCTCCAGTGAATGGAAAGAATATTGCCATCATGAATTCGTTGAACGTATCGGCGACGGTTCTCTGCCGATGGAATCTTTTCGACTGTACCTAGAGCAGGACTATGTGTTTCTCATACATTTCTCCCGCGCCTGGGCACTTGCCGCTTACAAGTCATCCAGCTTGCGAGATATGCAGTGGGCATCCGAAATCCTGCACTCTACGCTCAATGTCGAAATGGATTTGCACGTCCGATTCAGTAGACAATTCGGTGTGGACCAATCCGAGCTCGAGAGTGCTCCGGAATACCAGGAAAACCTGGCATATACGAGATATGTTCTGGACAAAGGTCAAAGTGGTGACCTGCTGGACCTTTATGTAGCCCTGATGCCATGTGTAGTCGGATACGCTGAAATCGGTGTTCGACTTGAACTCGACTATTCCTCCACCCTGGTGGAAAATCCATACCGCGAGTGGATTGAGATGTACGCCGGCGAGGAATATCAGGCCCTTGCCATCCGCTCAATCAATAACTTGGAGCGAATCAGTGTCGAGCGCGGCGGAAATTCGCGTTTCGAGCAGTTGGTTGACACTTGCCGACAGGCGACCATTCTCGAAACCGAATTCTGGCAGATGTGCCTGGAGACCGACTGACCGCGGTATTCAGTCACTCGAAATATAGTCCGCACCATCCAACCAACGCGGCTCTATCTCGACACCCCAACCCGGATCGGACGGTAGGGTAACCTTTCCATCTTCGACATCAAATGGCGGATTTCGAAACAATCCGTGCTGCCACGGGTAGTACGTTTCATCCTCGATCGAAAACTCCAGATACTTGCCGGCATTTTCAAGTGCTGCAAGCAGATGCATGGTGAACACTGTCACCATTGAAAGATTTGCTGCATGTGGGGTAACCGGTAAACCAGCATCCTGCGCCATGCGAGCGACTTTGAGTGCGCGCGTAATACCACCGATATAGCAGACATCCGGCTGAACGATGTTCACCGCACCCATGTCAATCATCAAACGCCAAACCGGCAGATAACAGTCCTGCTCGCCGCCCGTGACATCCAACTCGAGCGCTTCCGTGACTTGCCGCGTCTGCTCAAGTTCCCAATATGGACACGGTTCCTCAAAGTGCGACACACCATTGTCCTGAAGAATCTTGCCCACCGAGATCGCCCGTTCAACGGAATATCCGCTATTTGCGTCCACCAATAGGGCAACATCATCACCGATTCCACGACGAATGGTTGGCACGATCATCTCAGTCCGGCCCGGCCATTCGTCAACATCGCGACCACATTCTGCGGCAACACGAAACTTGAAAGCATCATATCCATACTGATCACGTAGACGTACGAATCTTTCAAGTTCTCGCTGAGGAGTGATATCACGACGCATGGATGAGCCGTAGACACGAAGTTTTCCGACATCACCACCGAGCAATTCGGCAACCGGCTTTTGTTCGATACGTCCTCGCATATCCCACAACGCTGTATCCAGTCCAGCCATCGCGCGATTCAGATAGGTTCCTGGAAATTTGTGCTCGCGTTCGTAGATTCGGTTTTCCAAGTCATCAAAATCGTTGCACCGCGAGCCGATCGCCCATCGCGCGATCTGACGATGAAGGACTTGGCATGTAATGTCAGCGTTGTAAGGCGAAACCTGTCCCCAACCAAAATCGCCACTATCAGCCGTCACCTTGACGAAGCCGATGTATTCATCGTTGAATGTCTCAATTGAACTGATTTTCATCTACGCAGACTCAGCGCTCAGTGCTAAAATATCCTCTACATCTTGACGGGGTGCCCGCAAGGGCTGAGACGTTGGAATCTACCAACCCGTTGAACCTGATCCAGATTATGCTGGCGTAGGGAATCAGGATGTCTAGGGGCTTCACTGGCCGGGCATATTTTCTCTTTCGCCGTATTGTAAGGTATTTCGGTGACTGAGATTAATGACCGGTATTATTGACAATTCTGCGTCCTTGGCGAAATCAAACGCACTCGTCGAAATTCGTGCGCTTCAACCACGTGTTCATTGCATCGTCAATGAAGCTGCGGTTT
Organism: Arenicellales bacterium; assembly: GCA_963662635.2. Lineage (GTDB taxonomy): Bacteria > Pseudomonadota > Gammaproteobacteria > Arenicellales > JAJDZL01 > JAJDZL01. The sequence goes on along the minus strand of CAXXFC010000006.1, from coordinate 2,109,475 downwards.
CAGTAACCGCCAACGTTCTTCTGGCATCCGGTGCCACCCCTTCCATGTCACACGATCCTCAGGAAGTCGCGGAATTCACGACTTCGTCCAATGCACTCAGCATCAATCTCGGCATGCTCACACAGTCCAAGTACAAGGCGATCATAACCGCCGTAAACGCAGCATCCGGCAATCGGGTTCCATGGGTGCTGGACCCCGCGTTGTGCGACCGTTCAGGGTCCCGATTGGACTTCTGTAATGAGCTGCTTGAACAGCAGCCCAGTGTACTTCGGGGCAACTCAGCTGAGATTGATGCGATTTGCCGTCGTCTGAATCTGACCCGGGAAGAACTCGCCCGAGAACGTTCAGTCGTTGTGATGACAACCAGTGAAATTGATCAGGTCATTTCAAAAAACCAAACTCGAGAATTTGCTTGCGGGCATCCGTGGATGGAGAGCGTCACCGGAATGGGTTGCGCGTTTTCAGCATTACTCGCGGCGATTCTGACAGTCATAGACGATGCATTCGACGCCGCAGTCGATACTGCAAAAATTTATGGTTCGATCGGCCACACTGCTGCTGCCCTATCGCATGGACCGGGAACTTTTATCGGAAACTTTCTTGATTGCCTTTATGCTGAATCACTATTGTAAAAACCAACCTGCGACGCGACGCTCTGCACAATCTTTTCGTAGCGGAAAGTTCGATCCGTCGCTCTATCTTGTCATCAATCCCGAACAGTGCATCCATAACAGTGTCGCGCAAACTGTTCTGTCATCTGTCGAAGGTGGGGTAACCGCTATTCAACTGAGAATTAAAACCATGCGCGCGCAAGAACTTGTCGACATGGTCGCAGGCGTTGTCGATGCGTTGGGCTCACAGAACATTCCTGTCTTTATCAACGACCATGTACACATCGCGGCTTCGACTGGTGTGAATGCGGTGCATCTCGGACAGGACGACATGGCCGTCGAAGAGGCAAGGACGATGCTGGGTGATGAGGCATATCTCGGTCTGACAGTTCGTTCAGTAAGCGAGGCACAAAACGCTCCACTTCAGCTGGTGGACTACATCAGCGTAGGCGGTGTGTTTCACACGCGTAGCAAAATCAATTCAGACCCACCGATCGGACTCGACGGGCTTGAAGAAATTGTGAACCTGTTACGTTCGCGGGACCCGCACATTCCGATTATCGCCATCAGCGGAATCACAACGCGCAACTTGGAGTCGATACTGGAATGCGGAGTTGATGGGGTTGCTGTCGTCTCTGCAATCTGTGAGTCCGAGAATCCACACCGGGTGGCACAGGATTTCAAAACCAGAATCAATGATTACAGAAATAGGATGAGGATGAGGATGTGATGAATATTCCTATCGCATTGACCATCGCAGGTTCAGACAGTGGTGGTGGTGCCGGGATTCAGGCGGATATCAAGACCATGTCTGCCCTCGGAGTTTACAGTGCCAGCGTAGTCACCGCATTGACTGCTCAGAATACAATCGGCGTAACTGCCGTACATGAAGTCGAGCCGACGTTCGTCGCCAAACAAATCGATGCAGTGTGCGGTGACCTGAGTGTTTCCGCAACGAAAATCGGTATGCTTCATCGTGCTGATGTAATTGCGACTGTCGCAGAAGCGCTTGAACGCCATTCGATCGGCCACATTGTTTTGGATCCCGTCATGGTCGCCAAAAGTGGCGACCCGCTACTGCAGGATGATGCGATCGAGGCACTGAAGTCGGCACTGATTCCTATCGCATCGATCATCACACCGAACATTCCAGAAGCCGCCCGGCTCTTGAGACGCAAGGAAGAATATGTCAACGCCAACAAAGAGGCGGCCACGGAGCGGCTCCTGTCACTTGGTTGCGGTTCGATACTCCTCAAAGGGGGGCACGATCATGACTGCGCGGAAAGTACCGATCTGTATTTTGACGGAAACAATTTCAGGTACCTGTCAGCCCCAAGAACCGAAACAAAGAATACGCACGGTACAGGATGCTCACTGTCATCGGCGATCTGTGCCGAACTGGCAAAAAAACAAGGTATGGAACTGGCAGTATTCAATGCCAAACAGTACGTCAGCCAGGCTATCGCCTGTGCCGACGTACTGAACATCGGTACCGGACACGGACCGATACATCATTTTCACCAAACTTGGACATAGGAAAATCATCATGCAACGTCGACATTTTATTCAAGGTGCGGGCGCTGGTGTGGCCGCTGCCCTGACCCCCGGTATCAGCCGTGCAGACAAACGGGAATATCGCTTGGCGATGTCGTGGATCAAGAACAGTCCCGGCGCAGGCGCCACTGCGGAAAGACTCGCTCATAGAATCGAAACTCTCAGTGCCGGACGAATCAAGATCAAGATATTTGCGGCCGGTGAACTGGTAGGACCGTTTGAGGTTCTTGATGCAGTCGGAGCCGGTACTGCTGACTTCGGACACAGCGCTTCGTTTTTCTGGCAAGGCAAAATGCGTGCCAGTGCGTTTTTTACTGCTGTACCGTTTGGACTGACCCCTCAGGAACATATGGTGTGGATCTACCACAATGGTGGACAACAGCTTTGGGACGAACTATATAAACCGTTCAATGTGAAACCGTTTCTCGCATCCAACACCAGCATCGGAATGGGAGGTTGGTTCAAAAAGAAAATCAATTCCCTCGAAGACATCGCCGGGCTCAAATACAGAGTACCTGGACTGGGAGGTGAAGTATTTCGACGGATCGGCGCTGTCGCGGTAACCCTGCCACCGCCCGATATCGGTCCGGCACTGCATTCAGGTGCGGTAGATGCCGCAGAGTGGCTTGGACCCTGGTCGGACCTTGCGATGGGATTTTACAAAAGCGCGCCGTACTACTATGGCCCTGGATTTCATGAGCCCAATGGGGCTGGAGAGTTCATGGTCAACCGGGACCTATGGCAAAGCCTGCCGGATGACATCAGGCAAATCATCGATACTGCATGCATCGCTGAGCATGCGTACAGCCTCACGGAAATCGACAAGTCCAATCCTGAGGCATTGCACAAGCTTGTCGCTGCACATGGAACTCAGGTTTTCCAGTTTCCTGACGATGTGATGTCCGCGGCTAGAAAGGCGGCAGATGAGGTTTTGGATGATCTTGCCCAACACGATGATATCACCAACAGAATTACCCGCTCGTTCAGGGAGACAAAGGATACACAGATTGAGTGGTCGAGAGTTTCAAGCCTGCCGTTTCTGAGAGCGCGCTCCGCCTAACTGTTTCAGATTCATGATTGCCGTTTCAGTCCGGGTCAGCCTCAACTATGGAGAGGAGTGTATCTTTGACGACTTCAGGTTGAATCTTGAATCAGGGCGATTGATCTGTCTTCTCGGCAAAAGTGGATCCGGCAAATCAACCCTGCTTCGATTTATAGCAGGGTTGATTTCGTCAAATTTTGCCACCGGATCGGCAACTGCGAGTGATAACAGTCCGCTCAACGGACGCATTGCCTGGATGGCTCAACAGGATCTGTTGCTGCCATGGCTGAAAGTGATTGACAATGTGATGATCGGATCGTTGTTGCGAGGCGAAAACGGCAAGGAACAAGTCGATTTGGCAAGGCACTTGCTTGCGAAAGTTGAACTCAACGGTGCGGACGAACGCTATCCGCATGAACTCTCAGGCGGCATGCGTCAGAGAGTTGCGCTGGCGAGAACCCTGATCGAGGACCGCCCTGTCAATCTGCTGGATGAGCCGTTTTCAGGTTTGGATGCAACGACCCGTTACCAGTTACAGGACTTGGCCTGCACAATGCTTTCAAAAAGAACTACATTGCTGGTAACACACGACCCTTTGGAGGCAGTCCGCATGGCGGACTCCATTTACGTATTGAGCGGACGACCGGCTACGGTCGCGCAACGTATCGATCCGCCGGGCTCACCACCCAGACAACTATCCGACGTGAACGTGAGCATTGCTTATGCAGATCTCATGAATCAACTGGTACATCCCGAGTCAGTAGGCAATGTGGCTTAAATCTATTGTCATCATTGTCGGTCTCGTCGCAATTTGGCAGGTCATCGTATGGATTACGGGAGCACCACCGTTTATCGTACCGGCACCATTTGAAGTGGCGACCGCACTGGTTGCAAATTTTGGTCTGATTGGATTTCATGCGGCAGTTACCATCGTTGAGATCATTGCCGGTTTGATACTCGGATGTGCAATTGGGATCGGTAGTGCTTGGCTGATATTGCAATTTCAGCCGGTTCGCGCATGGTTTCTGCCGATTCTCGTCGCAAGCCAGGCACTACCTGTATTTGCGATCGCTCCGGTTTTGATGCTGTGGCTCGGATTCGGTATGGCTTCGAAAATCGCAATGGCAACACTGATCATCTATTTCCCTGTCACTGCGGCGCTCTACGACGGATTGAGAAATACTGACGCTGGTTGGATCGATATGGCTCGAATTATGGGCGCATCCAAACATACGGTTCTCAAGTTCATTCGCCTGCCTGCGGCCCTGCCGTCATTTGGGTCTGGATTACGGATTGCTGCTGCGGTCGCACCCATTGGTGCAGTAGTCGGGGAGTGGGTTGGATCCAGTTCCGGACTAGGTTATCTGATGCTGCATGCCAACGCAAGATCACAGATTGATCTGATGTTCGCAGCACTGATTGTACTGGCGGGATTCGCTGTACTTTTATATTTCGGTATCGATCTGTTGATCAAAAAAACTGTTTTCTGGCAAACAGAAACTACCTTGGAGGCTTCTTGAACAAAATGAAAAGACTTAAAGTAACTATTTTGCTATCACTTCTTTGTATGGGACAGTCCCTCTACGCTGCAGATAAATTTACTGTTCTGCTTGACTGGTATGTCAATCCAGATCACGGTCCGCTGTTCGTCGCTGATGCTCAGGGATTTTTTGAGGAGGCAGGTCTGGATGTCGAGTTAATCGCCCCGGCGAATCCCAATGATCCGCCAAAACTTGTTGCCGCTGGAAAGGGTGATGTTGCGATATCCTACCAGCCGCAACTTCACCTTCAGGTCGAACAGGGACTGCCACTGGTACGAATTGGCACACTGGTCGCAACTCCGCTTAACTGTATCGTCGTTCTCGACGACTCCGATATTCATACCATCGGCGACCTGAAAGGCAGGAAAGTCGGATACTCGGTCGCTGGATTTGAAGATGTACTGCTTGCGGCGGTTCTTGAGGCCAATGAGCTGAGGCTTGAAGATGTCGAGCTGATCAACGTGAATTTCTCTCTGTCACCAGCTGTCATGTCCGGCCAGGCTGACGCAGTAATCGGTGCGTATCGAAATTTTGAACTCAATCAAATGGACCTGCACGGCAAACCCGGTCGAGCTTTCTATCTGGAAGAGGAAGGGATACCCAGCTATGACGAACTCATTGTGGTGGCGCGCGCTGATCGTGTCGATGACCCCAACCTTCGAAAATTTATCGACGCTGTGGAACGCGGCGTGCAATTTATGATAAATCACCCGGATGAGGCTTGGAACAACTTCATCAGTTATGACAAAACATTGGATGACGAACTGAATCGCCGTGCATGGCGCGACACGTTGCCTAGATTCGCACTTCGACCTGGCGCACTGGATCGCGCACGCTATAGCAGATTCGCTGACTTTCTGATGGCGCGGGGATTGATAGCTGAGAAACCCGAAATGGATCAGTATGCGGTTGAACTGGACTGAGTCAACAATCTGATATGTTTTGACCTGCCCTAACCTGTAAGTTTCAATCTTCCTCACTGTACTATATCATCTTATCTGAAAGACGGCAGGTGCGGCCCTGGTCGTGACACTGGGTTGACAGACTGATATGCGTGGGTTGATTACCACATGACCCTGCTGCGTCACGGAACTGCCTCGGTCTAATGACGTGGATCATCGCCGGCCCCCGGCCGACGAGCCGACATAGATTTGACGAGGGTTTTTCCATAAGGTTCGCACCTGCTGTCGGTTCTCGGTTACTGTTCGGTTGCGGTCGGCAGGCGGTTGAGCTCATGGCAGCCGATGTCCCAGATGAACCCTGCCAGTTCCCGGGCGACTGCACTGACCACGGTCTTCGGGCTCTTGCCCTTGCGGCACATTGTGAGATATTTGCCGCACAGCCGTTTCTGTGCGTCCCAGGCCCGCCTTGTTGCGTATTCGGATGACTCCCTCGCCTTGCGTTGCAGGTGTCGGGTGTTGCGCGGCGGGTGGCGATAGGTCCAGGCGCTTTCGGTGAGGATGCGTCGCACCGCACTGTTGCCGGTCTTGGTGATGGCGCCGGTGCGCCGACGTGAGCCGCTGCTGAACTCGCCGGGCACCAGGCCGAGGAAGGCCATGAACTGGCTGGCGCTCGGGAACCGGCGCAGGTCGCCGATCTCGGCCGCTATGGTAACCGCAGTGAGATGATCAACCCCGCGCAACGCACGCAACGACTGGATCACCGGACTCCAGGCCCACAGCTCGCTCTGGGCGACAATGTCGCGGTCCAGCTCCTCAAGACGCTGTTCGTGTTGCTCGAGTGTGTCCAGGGCGGTGACCAGTGCGATCTGCTGTGCCGGATGCTGGAACTTGCGGTCCCTCATCCAGGCGCGATGCCCCTTGTTCCACTTGGTCTTTGACCACTGATGTCCAAGCCGCAGAAGGAAATGATTGAGCTGCTGGCGCTGTTTTTTGATGCTGACCTTCAGATCAGCCCGCAACCGCACCAGATCTCGCATCGCCTCCTGCTCGGTGTCCGGCACCCACACCGCAGTCAGATAACCCAGCACCGACAGCCGCGCCAGCTCGCGGGCATCGCGACGGTCGGTCTTCACCCGCTCACCCGGCTTTTTCGGAATCAGCGTCGGCGCCACCACCTCGCAGTCCAGCCCCAGATCCCGAAGCTGACGCCAGATCACAAAGCCACAGGCACCCGCCTCGTAGACACAATGCAGCCATCCGCCGAACTCCTCGGACAACGACTCGGTCAGCCTCAACAGCGCAACCGGCCGGTTCGGGATCGTGCCGCGATCCTCGACTGTCATCGAATTCGAATCAAAGTCCCGCCAGGCGATGGCCACCGCCACCGTGTCCTTGTGAACATCCAGCCCGACATGCACCCGTGGCATCCTCTCATCCGGACGCATCCCCGCACCGGTGTGAACTGTATAATCGCTCATGCCTGTTCCTCCTGTTGTCAGTTACACGAAATACGCATATTTTAAATCTGCGTACTCCCGATAATCTGTGGGGAACAGGTCAAAACATAGGGTCTAATCCAGCGCGATAGTATCCTCAATGGTGTGATCGACGCCAGCGGCTTCGACTTTCAATTGAACTGTCGCATTCAAGGTTTCAGATCCGGTCAGTGCACCGGACTCAATTCCGTCGCGCACCGCGCGCTCGATCTGACGCTGAGACTCGATGCCCACTTTCTTTAGGAATTTACGAACCTGTATGTTAAAAACATCTTCGTTCATACTTGATTTCTCCTGTAGTTTTCAGATTCACTACAATTGTAGTGAAAACTACGACTGATGTTGTATCAAACGTCATACCGAATATTAAAAAATTATCTTTGCTAATCAATCGACAGTTCCGACGATGAACTTATCCCCGCCAAACCCCAACGATTGTTTTGATCCTCGAATCGGACTGATTCCGGTCGCTGAAGCTGAAAAAGCACTGCTCGAACAGGTCATTCCGATTGCTGATACGGAGGTGGTCTTGCTGCCGGATGCAATCGGGCGTGTTCTCGCCGACCCTGTCGCTTCGACAATCAACGTTCCGCCTCATGCAAATTCGGCAATGGACGGCTATGCCGTTTGCAGCGACTCGTTGCCCGCAAACGGAGTTCGCGAATTTAAGGTGGTTGGAACTGCATTGGCAGGTAAACCTTGGACACAACAATGTCAGCCAGACGAGGTGGTACAAGTCATGACCGGCGCGGTGATGCCACAGGGAACAGACACTGTAGTTATCCAGGAGGATGTTCGGCTGGAGAATGGAATTGCGGTTGTTTCGGCAGGACACAAGTCAGGTCAGAACGTGCGACAGGCCGGAGAAGATCTGGAACGTGATGAAATCGCAGTTGATGGGGGCGTTCGTGTCGGTGCAGCCGAATTGGGTGTACTCGCATCGGTTGGTGTCGGTAGGGTAAAAGTATTCAGAAAACCAATCGTCGCTGTTTTTTCGACAGGTGACGAACTCAAGAACGCGGGTGAGCAATTGCCACCCGGAGCGATTTACGACAGCAATCGCTACACACTGATCGGGTTGTTGCAACGCATGGGTTTGGAAATCCTGAATCTAGGTATCATTCCGGACGATCCCATCCTGACGAAGGAGGCACTCGCCGATGCCAGCGAGAAAGCGGATCTGATCATCACTTCCGGTGGTGTCTCAACCGGTAGTGCAGATTTTGTAATCCATACATTGGAGGAACTCGGACAAATCAGTCTATGGCGAATTGCGATTCGTCCTGGCCGACCATTCGCTTTCGGGAAGATCCGAGATAAGCTGTTTTTTGGTTTACCGGGTAATCCCGTTGCTGTGATGGTAACTTTCTATCGACTGGTCCAGCCGACGCTCCGTCGACTGATGGGGCAATCCAAAGTCAATCCGGTACCCATCGTAAAAGCTCGTGCGATAACTCGATTCAGAAAGAAGCCCAACAGATCGGAAGTCTATCGTGCGGTACTGGCACAAGATGACAGCGGGAACCCAGTCGTTGCCAGTACAGGCCAACAGGGTTCCGGCGTGCTGAGTAGTATGTCTACAGCGAACTGCTTTGTTCTGTTGGATGACCATGCCACTACTGCGAACCCAGGTGACATGGTTGATGTCCAGTTGTTTGATGGGCTGAACTGATCCCGATCAGACTTCAAACACGGTTGCACCTTGAGTCGCTCGCGACTCAAGACTGCGATGTGCCTCAACCGCGTCTTCCAGCGCGTAACGTTGCCTGACCGGAATTCCAACTGCGCCGGAAGTCACCATGTCGCATAACTCATCAGCCATCGTAACCAGATCTTCCCGCTCAGCCGTATAAGTCATCAGAGTCGGTCTCGTCAGGAACAGGGAGCCCTTCACTCTCAGCAAGACTGGATTGAAAGACTCGATCTCGCCCGATGATTGCCCGAAACTCACCAGCAACCCTTTTGGCGACAGGCAGTCAAGTGATTTTTCGAAAGTGCTCAATCCGACAGAATCGTAGACAACTGGAACGCCCTTCCCGTCCGTAATATCTCTTACACGTTCAGAAAAATCCTCGCTGGTGTAAATGATTGGATGGTCGCAACCATGTTGCCGGGTGAGTTCAGCTTTTTCTTCAGTACCGACTGTCCCTATGACAGTTGCACCGAGATGTCTCGCCCACTGACAAGCGATTAATCCCACTCCACCGGCTGCAGCGTGAAATAAAATCGTATCGCCAGCTTTGACTCTATATACCTGCCGCAGAAGATATTGGGCAGTCAATCCTTTTAGCATCATCGCGGCGGCAGTTTCGTCATCAATCGAATCGGGAATCTTGATCAGTCGGTCGGCTGGCATCAGGCGGAGTTCCGCGTATGCCCCTAACGGTAGCGCGGCATAGGCTACACGATCTCCCACAGAAAGGTCTGAGACCCCAGCGCCGGTCTCTTCCACGACACCGGCTCCTTCCAGACCCGGTACAAAAGGGAAACCCGGTGCCGGATAAACTCCCTTCCTGAAATACACATCAATGAAATTGAGCCCAACCATGGTATGTCGAACAAGTACTTGATCTTCACCCGGACTACCGGGGTCAACCTCTTCCCACTTCATCACCTCGGGACTTCCCACTTCGTATACTTGCATCGCTTTTGGCATCGTTATCTCCTTGATTCTATTGAAATAATTTCTATTCGGATGATTATCCCATGAAGAACTAGTGTGTAGTCTGAGCCTGTTTTCTGCGGTCTCGGATTCGTTCGTAAGCGGCTCGGACCTGCTTGGTTTTCTCGGTGGCCATTTCGATCATTTCGTCCGGTAAGCCCTGAGACACAAGCTTGTCCGGATGCAGTCGATTCATCTTTCGTCTATAGGCCCGTTTGATTTCGTCATCGTCCGCATCTTCACTCAGCCCCAGGGTCTTGTAGTCATCGGCCAGCGATGCTTGACTGGCTCCGGTCTGCCGGGATCCACCCAGAATCTCGTTGTACAGTTCCGCGTATTCGCGGTTCGAAATTCCGATACGGTCAGCGATATCGCGAATCGCTTCATTCTCGACTTCATCAATTGTACCGTCGCATAAGGCACCGCTCAACAGGACGTTGACAAACATTCGCTTGAGATTTTTTCGATTGCCACATTCCTTGTTGAACTGTTGCAGTATCGGGTCAAGCTCGAACTCCGGTTGTTTACCTTGACGAAATAACTGGATGGCGACTTCGCGCATGTCTGCGTCCAAGCGCATGCTCCGCATGACTTCCTCGGCAAACTGTACTTCCTGTGGACTGACATGACCGTCGACCTTCGCTATGTACCCGAGTACTGAGAAAGTGGCGGTAAAGAACACAGTCTGCATTCTTTCCTGCACATTCCATCCACCACTGCCAACTGAGGCCCGCCGTTTGTCGAACATGTTGCCGATCGCAATGCCCAGTATGATCCCGATCGGGCCAAATGCCATTGAACCCAAAACACCGCCAATCGCCTTACCCCACCAAGCCATATCTGTTCCTCAACAGGTGTGAAAGAAATGTTCCGAAATATCTGCCATCGACCCGGTTCTTGTATGGCAATCAGAATGTGTGACCAAAAATCTGAAAAGCATGTTTTGCCTCAATACCGGGAGCCGATATTATAGTCACTTCCATTAGCCCGAAGATTCACCGCCTTAGCACGCATCACGTCAGATTGTAATCCGACAGCAATCTATCCCCCCTTCCTCAGCGTGAAAAATGACTGTCCGGCAATGGCAAAAAGAACGATTGCACCACCGATTACAGTCAGAATCCCTGGCACTTCTCGAATGACAAGCCACACCCAGATAGGACCAAGCACAATTTCGGTAAGCGAAAGCAGTGTGATTTCCGCGGCCGGAAGATATTTGGCACCCTGCGTGAAAATGACCAATCCAACACCAACCTGAAAGATTCCCATGGAGGCACAGAGCATCCAGTCCCGTACCGTGATCTCAAAACCCGCCCCGGTCAACAGAATTATCACACCTGAAATAATTGTCGCACACACACCCGCCCACAGAACCGCCGGTACCAGATCAGTATTTTTTCCCATTCTGAGGAAAACAGCGAACAACCCAAAACCTGTTGCAGACAGCAATCCCATGACCGTTCCGAATAAAGTGCCGAACTGGTATCCTTCCGCCACCATAACCGCAACTCCGACAGATGCCATGAGAATAAACCATATGAGTGTGCTGGTTACTCTTTCACCCAGTAACCACCAGCCGGCGAGTGCAGCTATGAAAGGTGCGGTAGAAAGCAAAAAAAGTGCATTGGCGACGGTTGTATGCGTCAGCGCATGAATCCATGTACAGAACGCAAGGCTAAGTGAAAAGCCTGCGAAGAATCCAATCCTGCCGCAAGTGCGAATTGCATCAACAACTGCGCGACCGCGCGAAACCAGCAGATACAGAACGAGAAATGTAACGAGTGTTGTCGACCGGAAAAAAAGGATCTGCCATTCATTGGCGAATTCGATAAGACGAACAGCAAGGCCAGCGAAGCTCCAAAAAATGCCGGCGGTCAGAACCAGGAATACACCCTTTCCGCGATCTTCGTAGTTTGTATCCGGGATCATCCGTAAAACCGATCAAAACTATTTGGTATCTGTTCCCAGCGACGAAAGGTGAAATTTTAGTTTAAGTTGTGCTCGGGACGAGTAATTTTGCAAGAAACTAACTCGCAATGCCTATTTTTCTGCTATCTTTGTGTTGCTCTAATTTCAACTTCTAATTTTGACAAGAACACGCGTTAGTTATGGAAAAAATTACCAAGTCAAATTCAGAATGGCGAGAGTTGCTGAGTGTGGACGAATATCACGTACTGCGTCAGGAAGGAACAGAACACCCCTTCAGCAGCAATCTCAACAAGAACGATGCTGATGGTGTCTACAAATGCCGCGGTTGCGGTCTACCGTTATTCGACTCAAGCACAAAATTCGACAGTGGAACCGGTTGGCCGAGTTTTCATACCGCGATCGAGGGCAGTCTTGAGACACGCACCGACTTCAAGCTGATTATGCCTCGAACTGAGTATCATTGCGCACGATGTGGCGGACATCACGGACATGTATTCAAAGATGGTCCGAAACCAACCGGGAAACGCTACTGCAACAACGGAGTGGCCCTGGTGTTCGAGCCTCGCCAGCCATCTGGAGACGAACAGAGCTGACTCTGAGTGTCGGACCACAAAGGTTTGCCAACCTGATCGTCGGGTGGAGATCACAACGCCACTAAATTGAATCAGGCGCGCCAATTTATCAATTCCAGAAATTGTGAAGTTTCACCGTACAGGCCTCCCGCTGGCAACTGGTTACTTGCCTGTCGCCCTGATTGTGGTTCTGGGATTGATTTGGGGCGGCGTACCGAGTATCGCCAAGTATGTCAATTTGCATGGTGTATCTCCGCTGAGCTACTCATTCTGGATCTTCTTCATATCATCGTTCATTATCGGTACCATAAATTTCATCCGAAGCAGAAGACCGCCGCCCCGACATCTTTTGTTTTACGTAGTCTGCGGACTTACGGGCAGTGCAATTCCCACTACGGCCATGTATTTCGCAGTCTCCGAGATTCCGGCTGGCCTGATGGTTCTTCTGCTCTCGGCGACACCGATATTTACCTACATAATCGCCCTGATGTCCAGAACGGAAAAGTATCATTCGTTGAAAACAGTGGGGGTACTGTTAGCTTTCGTCGGTATCGTTCTCATTCTGATGCCCGACTCCATTGCTGAAATGCAGGCGCCGTTAGGCGGCGTCCTTGTAGGGCTGCTCGCTCCGGTGTTCTACGCGATCAATCTGGTTTATACCGCGCGTTGCCGACCGGCAGACCTGCATGTCATGGACATGGCAACCTGCATGCTGATCGCTGCAACCGCAATCATGCTCACCGCCACGCTGTTGTTTGAGCCGTTGTACCCGCTTTGGAATGCGCCACCAATAGTTGCCGGCCTGACTCTATTTCAAGGTGTTCTGACGGCTACAGCATTCTGCTTGTTCTTTACTCTGGTAAAGATGTCAGGCGCACTTTATTCAAGCCAAGTTACTTATTCAGTCACTTTAATCGGCATATTTGTCGGTGCCTACGTCTATGATGAAGTTCTACCAATGCTTGTCTGGATCGCGACAGTGCTGATGTTCATAGGTATCGGAGTCATCCAGAAAGCCAGGAACCTGACAAAAGAGAATGGTTCTGTCGCGGTAAGCGAGACTTGAGGCTGGCTAGGTATTTTTCGCCTGCACATCACCGATTCGCGCAAATGCCGGTTAAATTACCGGGCTGGACTGACAGCGGGCTGTCAGGGCTGAATCAAGGATTCATCACTGGTGATCAGCGTTCCGACACCCTCATCGGTAAATATTTCAAGTAAGGCCGAATGGGGGAGTTGACCATCAATGATCTGAACGGTATGTACCCCACGGTCCAATGCATGTTTTGCGCAACGTACCTTCGGCAGCATTCCGTCGGAAATCGTCTTGTCCTCAATCAAACCTTCAAGCTGTGAAGTTGTAAGTGCTGATATCAATGCACCTTCTGAATCCAGAATGCCAGGCACGTTTGTCAGCAGGATCAATTTCTCAGCACCAACGGCCTCAGCGACCGAACCGGCAACCGTATCCGCGTTGATGTTGTAAGTCTGGCCGTACTGATCGACTCCAATCGGCGCGATGATCGGGATTGCACTGTCGCTGGAATCGAGTCGGAGCAGTTGAACATCTATACTCTCAACATCTCCGACAAATCCGTACTCCACTGGCTTTCCGGAATCCGGATCTTTATATGAAGTGTTCAGTTTCTTCGCCTGGATGAAAGTACCACCGAGATTTGCACCAAGCCCGAAAGCATCCCACCCCTCCTCAACAATCATCTGCACCAAGTCGCGATTGATGGTGTCAATGACGACTTTTTCCACGATGTCCATAGTTTTCCGGTCAGTCACCCTCAGACCATCGACGAATCTCGACTTGAGACCCCCCGCTTCGATTGCTCGACTGATCTGCGGCCCGCCTCCGTGCACCACCACAGGTTTCAACCCCACACTTTTCATCAACACGACATCGCGACAGAAATCCCTTTGCAGTTCCACCGAGTTCATCGCGTTACCACCATATTTGATGATAATAGTCTGACCATGAAACTGATGAATATAAGGCAGTCCTTCTAGAAGAATATTTGCTGACTTCCTTATGCTGGATTTTTTGACTGTCATAACCTGCCGACCACCGATTCTCAAATTGTCTGTATTATCCGAAAATTTAAACTCGCAGATTCACCTACTACGAAAAAAAAGAGCGACTGATTTTGCACAGTCGCTCAACTGGTTGCTCAATTGTCTGGTATTGAGCGGAGAAAGGAGTTAGTGAACAGAAATTTCAATCTTTTTGGACTGCGTGGATTCTTTCTTGGGCACTGAGATGGAGAGTACTCCGTCCTTGTAACTGGCCTGAATGTTCTCGCTGTCCACAGCATCGCTCAGCTTGAACGATCTGGTAACCTTTCCGCGGTATCGTTCCTTGCGAATCACACGGCCCTCAAGGTTTTCCTCGTTGTCCTTCTGATCGCTGACCACAATACTCAGGACATTATCGGTAACCGAAACGTCCAGCGCATCCTTCGAAATCCCTGGCAGATCAGCAACAACCTCGTACGCGGTATCAGTTTCATTGATATCGACAGCAGGCACACTGGCACCGAGTCTTGCCGGATTCCGAAACATCGAACTCGGATTGAAGACATCCCAATTCGCATCAAAAACAGAAACAGGGTTTCTGTTCCATTCTCTGGTTCTAACAAGTTGATTCATTTTTTCACCTCAAATTTTATTCAGTTAATTTGATTCCCGATCATCGTGAATCATCTGGCTGAATAAATGGGATCAGAATTCCATTTTTCAAGTCCCTGAGGAAAAAATTTCGCATAAATGCTGTAACTTCGGTTAGCCTGACTCAATCAAGCTTCACCGGAAAGTAGTTTTCCCCTTGCAAGGCACATCACGTACCGGCGGACCACTACGTGTAGCGAAGAAAGAGATAAACTTTCAGGGTGGCACTCAAAAGTGCGAATGGTGAACGAAACTATATTTCGGCTGACGATAATACGAGCGAGGCGTTACACGGCCAATAACAAGTCGAATAATCATGTAGGAAAATCCTGGTCCAATCTAGATGACATGAAGACATTAATTAGTCAAGGAATTGGTCTGATCGATTTTTCGACCGAGCATCGATAAAACCCCTTTCTCAACTTCTGAAAGGTAGTTTTTCTCGAGTTTTTTCACCAGTCTCTGCCCCTCGGCAATATCGTCTTCCGTCATTTCTGAAACAAGTTCCGTCGCATAGTCTGCAGAAGATTTGCCATGCTTTGCAGCATAAGTCATCCACGCATAGGCTTTAACAAGATCCTTTGCAACGCCCTCGCCCCTGAAGTACATGTAACCAAGCAGTTCCTTCGCTCCAATGAGCCCCGCGGAGGCGGCCTCGCGGGTCCAGTGAAGTGCTTTGCTGAAGTCCTGCTCCACGCCATTACCGTCAAGATACATGGTAGCCAACTGATATTGCGCATGGATATCTCCCGCCGCGGCACCTTTGAGAAACCAGCACAGGGCCTCGCGGTAATCCTGCTCCACGCCGTTACCTTCAAGATACATGTTACCCAGGTGGAATTGTGCGTCGAAATCTCCCGTCTCAGCGCATTTGAGAAACCAGCGTAGGGCCTCGCGGTAATCCTGCTCCACGCCCCTGCCCTCAAGGTACATTTCGCCAATGGCGAGTTGTGAAACGATATCTTCGTTTTCGGCGGCTTCGCGAAACCAGTGTGCGGCCTCGCGGTAGTCTTGCTTCACACCGTCGCCTTCGTAGTAGATATCAGCAAGAAAAAACTGTGCTTCGACATTTCCCTGCTCTGCGGACTTGCGAATCCAGCGCACACTTTCGTCGAAATCCTGCTTCACGCTATCGCCTAGAAAGTACATTACGCCAAGGGTGAATTGTGATTCCATATCTTCATTTTCAGCGGCCTTGCGATACCAGCGTGCGGCCTTGCGGTAGTCTTGCTTCACACCGTCGCCTTCGTAGTAGATGTCACCGAGAAATGCCTGCGCGGCGACATAGCCCTGTTGCGCCGCATTTCGAATCCAACGCAGGGCCTCCCTGGAGTCCTGGTCAACACCTTTGCCATCGAGATAAAATTCGCCAAGAGCCAATTGTGCAGGAGCATATCCCTGATCGGCAGCTTCGCGATACCAGTGTACCGCCTCGCCGATGTCCTCCTCTACGCCGTATCCGTACTCAAAGCAACAACCGAGCATGTTCTGTGAGTTGGCATATCCCTGATCGGCGGCTTTTTGAAACCATCGCACAGCCTCGCTTCGGTCCTGACTCACACTTTCCCCATAGTAATACTTGCAGCCAATTTCATGCTGCGCGTCCGCAAGTCCCTGGTCGGCGGCCTGGCGATACCAGTGTACCGCCTCGCCGAAACCCTCTTCATTGTCTCTTTTCATTTCCAGAACGAAACCGAGTTCGTACTGCGCGTTTACCAATCCCTGATCAGCGGATTTGCGCAACCATTGCTCAGCCTTGCCGATATCCTCCTCTACGCCATCTCCGTATACGTAACACATGCCGAGATTGCACTGCGATTCCGCAAATCCCTGATCGGCGGCCTTGCGAAACCAGTATGCGGCTTTGGTGAAATCTGCCTTCACACCGTCTCCCTTGCGATACATCTCACCGAGATTATGCTGCGCCAAAGGGAATCCCTGATCGGCGGCCTTGCGAAACCAGCGTATGGCTTCTTTTAAATTCCGCTTCACGCCTTCAGCGTGGCTGTACATGGTACCGATGTTGAATTGTGCCGGGGCAAATTCCTGACTGGCGGCTTTTCGGTACCAGTGCATGGCTTCTTTGAAATCCTGCTTCACATCTTCACCTGTGTAATGCATCGAACCGAGATGGAATTGCGCAATGACATCTTCCTGTGCGGCGGCCTTGCGGTACCAGTGCATGGCCTTGTCCGGGTCCCTGTCTATGCCGTCTCCATATTCGTACGATTGACCAAGGGCGCACTGCGCACCCGCAAATCCCTGATCAGCCGCCTTGCGAAACCAGTGGGCAGCCTTGCACGAATCCTGCTTCAAGCCGAAACCCACCTGGTACATCAGACCAAGTTCGGTTTGTGCCTTATCCAGCCCCTGATCGGCCGCCTTGAAAATCCAACGCAATGCCTTTCTATGGCTTTGCCTGACACCATTTCCGTCCAAGTACAGGATGCCAAGTCTGTACTGCGCGTCGGCAAGTCCCTGCTGCGCGGACTTACGATACCAGTACGCGGCTTTGGTGAAGTCTTGAGGCATTTCATCACCTTCTTCGTGCATGCAGCCGATATAAAACTGAACTTCGCGATTCCTCCTGTCCAGATCTTCAATATTAGGTTTCACATTATCCATTGATGAAATTCTCTTCCCGTTAAATGCCATGGTTGCGGTTGGGAACCATGGTTGTTCCATAGTGTTCAGCGAGGAAACTATAAATAAATGATATTGTTAATAAACCTTAACAACTAAATCATTTTCAATCTTGAACGTATCCTCCGCTTCTTGAATTGTAATCATACACCGTCGGAACCGAAATTTTACCTGTATTTTCACTTCGCGATGGTTTCCGGAATTTAGTCATAAGCATGAGAAATCAAGTGCGCGATTAGACTGCCAGTCAGACTTTCGACCGGCTATCACCAGCCGACAAGTGCGACGATGAAAGACACCGTAGAATGTGGGAACAATGCATTCGCGGCGGCTGTATGCGTCAGTGCAGGAATCCAGGTACAGAACGAGAAAAACAACAGGTGCCATCGACCGGAAATCCGCGACAGAACTGCGAACTGAGTGTGTGGAAATGACAGCACCGATGCTGTCAGAGGAAAGCGACTAGAGGATGTAACGGGCGAGTTGCTGGTCTTCGACGAGTCCTTTCAACTCCTGTTCAACAAACGGCTTGTCGATGACAACTTTGTCACCGCTTCGGTCGGCAGCTTCAAAAGAAACTTTCTCCAGCAGACGCTCCATAACCGTATGTAACCGGCGGGCACCGATATTCTCAGTAGACTCGTTCACTCGCCACGCAAACTCAGCCAAACACTGCACACCCGAGTCGACGAACTCCAACTCCAACCCCTCGGTTTTCATCAGTTCGAAATACTGTTGTGTGAGTGAGCTGTCTGTCTCGTTGAGAATTCGAATGAAATCTTCGGTGGTCAACGCGTTCAACTCCACCCTAATGGGCAGGCGGCCCTGCAGCTCGGGAATGAGGTCCGATGGTTTTGTCAGCTGGAACGCACCTGAAGCGATGAATAATATGTGATCTGTTTTCACCATACCGTATCGGGTTGAGACTGTGGCACCCTCAACCAGTGGAAGAAGGTCTCGCTGAACGCCTTCGCGGGAAACATCCGGACCGCTACCATGGTGTGAACGGCCGACAATCTTGTCTATTTCATCCAAAAATACTATGCCATTCTCCTCAACCCGACTGATGGCATCCAGCTTGATCTGTTCGTCGTTAACCATGCGTTCGGCCGCTTCATCGGTCAGCAATTTCAGTGCCTGCGCAACGGTCACCCTCCGTTTACGGCTCTTTCGATTTCCCAGGTTCTGCATCATACCCTGCAGCTGACTTGTCATTTCCTCAAAACCCGGTGGCCCAAAGATCTCAACGCCAATCGAAGTGCTGAGCTCGATCTCGATCTCCTTGTCGTCCATCTCACCCCGCCTGATCTTCTTTCTGAATGCCTTTCTGGCTGCGCTGTCCTCTTTCGGTACCACTTCGGTCTTCTCATCGAGACGATGGAGCGAAAAGCCGCTTCGCATATCGTCGTCGTCATAATTCGGATCGGACATTTCGTAGTCGTCTTCAGAATTAGTACGAGCGGGAGGAATCAGGATATCCAGCACCGACTCTTCCGCTTCCGCCTCTGCACGTGCCTGAACCATTTCAAAATTCTCTTCCCGCACCATCTTGACAGCCAATTCCAACAGATCGCGAACGATCGAGTCAACCTCGCGCCCAACATATCCAACCTCGGTAAACTTGGATGCTTCAACCTTGAGAAATGGAGCACTCGCGAGTTTCGCCAGCCGACGGGCAATTTCAGTTTTCCCGACACCGGTGGGACCGATCATCAGGATATTCTTCGGTGTGATTTCCGCGCGGATGTCTTCATTCTCAACATTGAGACGCCGCCACCGATTGCGCAGCGCATTGGCGACCGCGCGCTTGGCGTCCAGTTGCCCTATGATATGTTTATCCAGCTCCTGGACGATTTCCCGAGGTGTCATCTCCGACACTTTCTATCAAGCCTCCAGCTCTTCTATCGTTATGCTGTGATTGGTATACACACAAATCTCACCGGCAATGGCAAGACTTTTCTCAACAATCTGCCTGGCATTCAGGTCCGTTGACTCAATCAACGCTTTGGCAGCAGCTTTGGCATAGTTGCCACCAGAGCCGATTGCCATCAACCCGTCTTCAGGCTGTATCACGTCACCGTTGCCTGATATGATCAGGGACTCGTGCAGGTCACAGACCACGAGCAATGCTTCCAGCCGTCTGAGAAATCGGTCTGTGCGCCAATCTTTCGCCAGTTCAACCGCTGATCGAACGAGATTCCCCGAGTACTCTTCCAGCTTTCCCTCAAAGCGCTCAAACAAAGTGAATGCATCCGCGGTGCCACCCGCGAATCCTGCCATTACCTGGTCCTTGTACAGGCGACGAACTTTCTTGGTATTCGACTTGATTACGGTATCACCAAGCGATACCTGCCCATCTCCACCGAGTACCACACTGTTGCCTCGACGCACTGACAGAATAGTCGTACTGCGAATTCTCGGCAATTGCGAACCGCTTGGGGAATGTTTTGGTTTACTATCGTTCACTAAACAAGGCGCAGGTGAGGTTTGCCCTTGCGTGGCGATTGGTCCGATATCTCTGATGAATGATCGTGTTGCGCGGATTCCGGACAATATTCTCTGAAAACCATCTGATTCATCACTTCGGGGACAACCAGCGAAACCACTGACTCCAGGGGTAAATCCACGTGATGACTCTCTCCGGAAAATCTGGTCTCGAACAATATCCAACCTTCGGAAACCGTGTAGCCTCTCAACGCGCGATCATGGATGTTGAGAGTAACCAATCCGTCTTTGCATTCGATTTTTTCAAATGGAAGATTCACTTCGGGATAGTCAGCCTGAATCGTCAAATACGGTGTGTACCCGGAATCCATCGCCCAGTTTCGCATCGCGTCAATCAAGTACGGCACTTTGGAAATCTCGTTTTGCATGGTTGCATCAATCAAGCTGCATTTCCATTTCCGCATCGCTCAGGCTTTTCCGGAACGATTCCCTGCCGAATATGCGATTGGCATACTGTGTGATGGAACGTGTTTGAGACGGCAGTTCAATTCCATAGTGCTTCAGCCGCCACAATAACGGAGCAATGAAGCAGTCGACCAGGCTGAATTCATCGCCCAGCCAGAATTCCTGTTCCGCCATGTAAGGAGCCAGGCTGGATAAATCGCGACTGAGCGTGGTACGGAACGTCTTGTTCGGCTTCTGTTTCCTTTCGTCCAGTTGCCTGAGTTTATGCAGCCAGTCGCGCTGACTTCTGTAGATCATCATTCTCACCCTGCCCCGGTTCACCGGATCAGGCGGCATCAGGGGCGGATGAGGCAAACGATCATCCAGATATTCGGCAACGACATGGGAACCATAGAGGACCATATCCCGGTCCATCAGTGTCGGACTCTCACCGTATGGATTCAATTCGATGATGGGATTTGGGTTGCGATTCAGATCGACATACTCGACTTCGCACTCCACTTCCTTTTCGTGCAGTACCATCCGGCATGCATGACCCTCAATACAAGTCTCGGTCGAAAACAGAATCATCCCGGATCTTCGATTCTCAATTGCTTCTGCCATATTCCGAGTTCAATCGATTCTCTGCGTGATTAGACGAATTGCAATTTTTTATATGTAGGGGCAACTATGGAACTTTCAAGTTATTCAATGAATGTCTTTCCAGTACTCCTTCTTCAACAGATAGGCAAGGAATGTGAAAAGACCCGTAAAAAGTAGCACCAATATTCCAATGTTATAGCGAACAAGTTTTGCCGGTTCAGCCACATAGACCAAGAAATTAACGACATCGCGAACCAGGCTGTCGTACTCTTCCGGCTCGATATTCCGCTGCTGCTCGTATAACACGTGCGGCATCGCGACATCCTCAAACAGGTCGTTGTTCCATCCTGTCACAGAGCCATCGTCAACATAGAATTCTCGCAAAAACGTGTAAATCCAATCCGGAGAGCGTGATCGTGCTGTCAGGCTGAGGTCGGGAGGCGCGGTGCCAAACCAACGCTTCGCATCCTCTTCTGACATGTTTATATCCATTCGATCTGATGGTTTTTGTGAACCGACAAGAAAATTCTCCCGCAACACTTCATCGCTGATGCCAAGATCGTCCGCCATCCGGTTATATCGCATATATTTGATACCATGACAAGACAGACAGTAGCTCGCGAACGTCGCAGCACCCTGCTGCAATGATTTGCGGTCATCCAGATTGACATAGACTGAATCGAGGTTCTCCGAACCCCCTGATGCCGCAAAGACATTCCCGGTCAAAAGAATCAACAATATTGAAACGATTAATCTGATCATTTGAACGTCACCCGGTCTGGAACTGGTTTCACAGGATCAAGCCGTGTGTATATCGGCATCAACAGGAAAAATGCGAAATATAGGAAATAACAGATCTGCGCCCACCTGACGTTGGTAAATAGAAACAAATCAATCGCCTGCGGATTTTTTGTACCCAGATAACCAAGCAACACAAACGACACGGTGAATACGGTCAATGCCGTTTTGAACATCCAGCCTCGATATCGAATGGACTTTACCGGCGATCTGTCCAGCCACGGAAGCAGGAAGAACAAAAATATCGCAAACCCCATGGAGAGCACTCCCCACAGCTTTGCATCCACACCGAATAGCGGATAGGTAACCGCACGAAGTATCGAGTAATAGGGTGTCAGATACCACAACGGAATGATGTCCGGTGGAGTCTGCAGTGCGTTGGCCGGTTCGAAATTCGCGCGCTCAAGAAACCACCCCGACAACTCCGGCGTGATGAAAGTGATACCGAACAGGATAAAGAGAAATACACCTGCGCCAAAAAGATCCTTGACTGTGTAATACGGATGAAACGGAATGCCATCTTTTGGCGTTCCATCTTCTTTCTTGTCCGCCTTGATCTCGATGCCATCCGGATTGTTGGACCCGACCTTGTGAAGGGCGACCAGATGCACAAATACCAGACCCAGCAACAGCAGTGGAACCAAAATGACATGGAACGCGAAAAATCGTGTCAAGGTTGCGTCGGACACTACGAAATCGCCGCGTATCCACTCGGCAAGGCCTTCGCCGATATACGGAATCGCCGCAAACAGCGAAATGATCACCTGCGCACCCCAATACGACATGTTGCCCCAAGGCAGCAGGTAGCCGAAAAAGGCTTCCGCCATCAGCGTCAGATAGATCACCATTCCAACGATCCACAACAGTTCCCGCGGCTTGCGGTGAGAACCATAGAGCAGCCCTCGAAACATGTGCAGATAGATCACCACAAAGAACAATGAGGCACCGGTCGAGTGCAGATAGCGCATCAGCCATCCCCACGATACATCTCTCATGATGTGCTCTACCGAATCAAATGCCAGTTCGGTATCGGGTTTGTAATGCATGGTCAGGAAAATTCCCGTTACAATCTGCAGAACAAGAACAAGTAGTGCCAAAGATCCGAAAAAATACCAGAAATTGAAATTTTTCGGCGCATAGTATTTGGAGATATGTTCTTCCCAGACTTTCGTCGCAGGATAACGCTCATCAATCCAGTTACGAAGTTTCGCTATCACGCCAGGTCTTCCTTAGTCGTATCAACACCGATCTCGACTCGAGAGTCAGACAGGAACCGATGTGGGGGAACCTCAAGATTGGTCGGTGCGGGAACATTTTTGTATACACGCCCGGCCAGGTCGAACTTTGATCCGTGACAAGGACAGAAAAAACCACCCTGCCAATCCGAATCCAATTCCCCCGGTTTGAGCTTTTCGAGCGGCGAACAGCCGAGGTGGGTGCACAGTCCAACCAAAACCAACACTTCGGGTTCAATGGACCGGGTGGCATTCTGTGCGTATTGAGGTTGCTGTTCTCGGTCCGAATCAGGATCGGCCAACTCGTCTTTCACCGTCTCCAGTGAGTCGAGCATTTTCTGCGTTCGCTTGATAATCCATACAGGTTTGCCTCGCCATTCGATCTTGAGCAGTTTCCCGGGTTCCAGATCCCCGATATCCACAAGTACAGGGGCGCCAGCCGCGCGGGCTTTCGCACTTGGTGTCATACTGGCAACAAACGGTACTGCTGCAGCCGCGACACCAGCCGCACCCACTCCAGTTGTGACACCTGTCAAAAACCGCCGGCGGTCCTGATCGACATGTTCGTCAGCCATCTTTTCTCCTCGAGCTGTCATATATAAAGTAACAGCACCGGTTTATCGGTCACGTGCAAACCAGTGCCACCATACCGTCCAGATATTCAGAACTTTGACAGTACGGCGAAAAATTATAGCAGAACAAATTTGACGGATTATTCTACTCGGACTCTTCTTCTCAACAGATGGCGGAACATTGCTGGAACGATTCACTCCACCGGTAAATTTTGGTAGAAATTTCCCAACTCTTCAGACACACCAAGCATTAACTTGTTTTGGGGGTACGTTTGATCGGTGAGCAGTCGAGAAATTCGATCATCTGTTGCGGATGACTCAAGTTCATCGATCATTGTCGTTACAGGGTCGATGACCGGGACTTTGTGTTCCACTTCACCGGTGAGACCTGCAAATGCAGTCGCGAGCAGGATAATTACGTCGCATTCCAGTGCGCGCGTGGTTTTTGCGACTTCCAAGGCTATTCTGTACTGCAGGTAATCTGGATCGTTCATACTAGCGAAAGAAAGTGCCTCCATGCATCGGACACCCGCGAGATTGTCTTGGTTCATGTATTGCAGTACCAATCTTTCGTACAGCGGCCGCGTACGCTTGGCGAACGACACCAACGCAATCCTCTCACCTAGCGTAAGCGCGTGTCGAATCGAGCTTTCCGCCATGCCTGCAACCGGTATCGACAGCATCTCGCGCAGTGCTGCGAGACCTGTATCAAATGAAATAGCAAGTCCGACCCCATCAAAACCTGTCGAATGGGCTGCCGCGAGATCCACCGCCGAATGAGAACCAACTGCAATGTCGGATTCACTGTTGATGATCGGAGCACCGAACTTGCCCGTCACGCCCTCGATTGTTGTATCAAATGTCGCAACTTTCCGTGCCGCATCGACTGCTCGATCAGTCACAAATTCGCTGGTATTGGGATTGATTAGCAATATCCGCATAATTCAATATTCGGTCAATTCAGACGAAGCCAAGCTCCCGGAATTCGCTTGGACGAATTCGAGACAAAACTGTCTGGCAGATTGGTAGCTTTATAAATTAAATTATATTAGGAATAGCAGGTATTCTGCATTCAATCTGTCCAACGAAACAAATTGCGATTTAGCCCTGTTCGTCACTGATCGTGCAGGTATACAAAGTTTCGCGACCCGGGTCCAAAGGTGTGTTTTTCGATTGCTGAAATGAAAATCGGTTCATCGCAGGCGAATCCGATTGTAATGTATTTGACATCTGATCGCTGCTGCCAGAATTGTCCAATGACAAATGAGCCTGAACGATGAGGTGCGTTCCAGCGACAAATGAGCCTGTGGCGCGCGGTTTTGGGGCATCATTGGAGGATGATTGTTTTGCTACAGACCGAAAAGTTGAAAAACCTGGAACAGGTCCGGCAGTTTGTCGAGGGCAGCGAGCCGGTGGATTATTCACTGACCGATCGCGAGTCGGCGTATCGGTTCATCGTCGAGGCGGTGGTGAGGTTCAGGTATCGCGATTGCGGCAGGTCGGATCGCGGCCTGCTGAAGGCGTATCTGGGCAAGGTGACCGGCTACTCGCGTGCGCAGGTGACGCGTCTGGTGGGTCAGTGTCTGAAAAGCGGTACGCTTGCGGATCGGCGCCGGCAGGGGCCGGCGAAGCCGTTTCGGGTGCGCTACCAAAGGTCGGACATCGTGTTGCTGGCGCACGTTGACGAGGCGCTGGGGCAGATGAGCGGTCCGGCGACGCGTGCGGTGCTTCGGCGCCAGTTCGAGGTGTTCGGGGATGCGGCCTACGCGCGTCTGGCGGGCATCTCCAACGGACATCTGTACAACCTGAGAAAGACGCGCACCTATCGCACCCGGCGCCTGGTCTACCAGGGCACCCGGGCGACACCGGTGTCGATCGGCGAGCGTCGCCGCCCGCAGCCGCGCGGACAGCCCGGATTCGTGCGCGTCGACACGGTGCATCAGGGCGACCGCGGCGGGGTCAAGGGCGTGTATGAAATCAACATGATAGACGAGGTGACGCAGATGCAGTTCGTCGGTGCGACCGAGGCGATTTCCGAGCGCTTCCTGATTCCGGTGCTGGAGGATCTGCTCGGTGCATTCCCGTTCCGGATCATCAACTTCCACAGCGACAACGGCTCGGAGTTCGTCAATCATACGGTGGTGAAACTGCTGAACAGGCTGCACATCGGCACGATGACCCGGTCGCGGCCGCGGCGCAGCAATGACAACGCGCTGGTCGAGGGCAAGAACGGCTCGGTGATTCGCAAGTGTCTGGGATACGCCCATATTCCGGGGGCGTTCGCCGCCGAGGTCAACGCGTTCACCCGCGATGCGCTGTCGCCGTGGCTGAACTTCCATCGCCCGTGCCTGTTCGCGAGCGAGACGGTTGACCGCAAGGGCAAGGTGCGCAGGCGCTATCGCGACTGCGACGTGATGACGCCGTATGACCGGCTGCGCTCGCTGGCCGACGCACATCGGTTCCTCAAGCCGGGGATCACGTTCGAGCAGCTCGACGCGATCGCACATGCACAGACGGATGTCGAGGCGGCGCAGAACGTGCAGTCGAGGCGGCGCGAACTGTTCGAAAAAATCGATTCCGCGTACGGTACATGTACAGTACGGGGCACGGCATGAATAAGTCTATGACCAACCATGTGCAAAACACTCGCACCGCCGACGAATATGTGCTGACGCACTCGTCGGTGCGGGTTTTACACAGGGATTGCTCACAGACTAATTCACACCGATTTCAGGCTCATTTCTGGATTGGAAAATGCTCTGCCACACGATTAAGGCATGTATGAACTGACAGAAGTGAATCGTTTCGTAAAGTGACGCAACTGGCATCCGTTTCCATCATCGTTATCTGAAATGAATAGAGTCTATGCCCATGGATACAGAATCCAACTCAACAATTTTGTCATTCATTGCAAAATCGCCTGACGCAAAATTGGCAGTGAAAATGACGAGACGCGCGAATTTGGTCGAGTGGCAACATATATGTGAATTTCGCGGTAACCCCGAAAGGCGGTTGTTTAGCAGTCAATGTTCCGGGGACACGAATTGAGAGGAATTTCCGGGCGACGAGGTGCATTTCCCCGAGCGAATAATAAAATCAACACAATCATATACTTATCCTACTCTTCGTCAGTGTTCTATATAATTCTCCGCGGTGTCTGACTTCAACTGGCAGCAATCAGCCAAATTTACCCAACCCAAATGACAAGTTTTAGAATCAACAATCTGGGTATCTTCTGCGTCTGTGCGGTGTTTATCGCAATTGCCTACTATATGCAGTATGTGATGTATCTTGAACCATGCCCCTTATGCATGGTGCAGAGAGTCGCCATCATGTTGATCGGATTGGTGGGTATCGCCGCGTTTATACATAATCCTTCCAAGCGCGGAAAAATCCGATACAGCATTGCTCTGATGTTGTTTGCGGTATTTGGTGCGGCAATTGCGGGGAGACATGTGTGGCTACAATATCTACCCTCAGACAAAGTTCCAGAATGCTTTCCCGGAATTGGCTTCATCTTGGCAAATAATCCATTTGTGGATGCAGTCCGAATTATTCTCGGTGGTACAGGCGAATGCGCGGAAACTCAATGGACATTCCTCGGACTGAGCATTCCAGGATGGACTCTTGTCTTCTTTGTGATGTTCTTCGGCCTCGCGCTTTTTCAACTGATTCAGCAAAAAAAAGCAGTCTGATTCGTCGTACGCTTGACAACATGACAGAGTGATCAGTCGGCCGAGAATTCCTGCTCGAACCACAAGTCCTCGGAATGTTGCTCTGAACGCGCGAAAAAGAATTTTCCACGCCGTTTTTTCAAAGGAGCTTGTACAGTCTTTCGGATACGTGCAAACTGTTTCCAGAATTGATCGCCATCCCAATACTGAGAGTCATTCGAATAAACCTTCGAATCCAGGTCCAGCAATTCTCGGTTGAACTCCCTGTCGCCAACCCGCAACCCAAAATCAATCAAGTTTCTCGGTGATCGTTCAGGCCACCACAATCGGGCCAGATCAAGTAATGCGATAGCGGCTCTGCGCGAATCGTTGTCACGACACGCGCTTCTGATATTGCTTATGGATTTTCGAATCGTCAGATTAAGCCGGTCTTTCACGTCGAAATCATCTGCGTGCAATGCGGCTTCTTTCCTACGATTGAAGTACCAGCCCGCGAGTGTCAATAACCACGTAACCAGCATTCCGAAACTAATCAGCATCCAGGTCCGGTCAGGTTCGACCACAACGGTTGAATGAGTGTCAGTGATTGCCGAAGTCACAAGTTCATCTTCAGAATCACCACCTGCTGGTACTGCCGCTCCTGATGCCGGCTGGACATTCGTCATCTTCGGCAGTACCGCTACTTTTTCTTTGTCTTCGTCAACATCCCACCAGACCACCCTGAATTCCGGGATTGTCACGTTCTCCATTGAGTTGGGAATGAAAACGAACTCCTCATCGCGCTGGGCGACGGTTGCCCATGATGTCTGATGTGTGTTGAGCGCCGGACTATTACTATAGATTCGCAGTGATCCGTCTACTTCGTAGTCTGGAGACGTCAGTTGAATCGCACGCAAACCAATAGCCTCGATCGAAATTTTTCGGGTTTCAGGTCTGCCAATCTCCAGATCAGGCAGACGTCCATTCCAAGAATCCGATACCTGCAGATCGCTGGCCGGTAACCAAGTCTTTCCCGAGTAGGAAGATGGCTTGGGACGAACCTGGAGAACCACTGGCTCGGAACTGATGCGCTCTCGTCGGTACTGTGTCTGCAGCGTGGATTGGTTGTAACTGGAAACAACACCTGTAAATTCCACGGGTGAGATTTCGTGTGTTCCGCTCTGTTCCGGAAATACTGCATAACGCTTTTCTATCACATCATAGTTCCTGCCGCCACGCTTTGAATCGTATCTGCGGTCACTTCCCAGTTGCTGCACATCGGCAAAATTCACAACAGGGTCTGAAAGACTGCCTTGCGCGATGTCAACTGCAGTGAATAGTCTGGCTACAAAAATGACTTGCGACTGAACATAGGGATTTTGCGGCGTAGCCTCAATCTCCACAAACAGGTCTTCACCCGCTTTTTGAACATTTCCGGTAAATTCCTTGACCTCGATCTGAACTGGATCAGTCTTGTACCGACCGATAGAAATTCCCGGAATGTCGAGTGTACCGGTTTTCTTAGGTCTGATGCCATAAATCCAGTTGTGTACGACCTTGGAGACACCGTTCTGAATCTGAATACTTGTCTGCGTAGATTCGCTCACAACGTCAAATTCGTTTTCGAGTATGGATATGTCGGGGTTACCGCTGACATCAGTAGCTACGCCGTCAAAAGTCACTATGAGATTGACAGATTCATCCAGATAGACTTCCTCCCGATCAAGGTAAGCCTTGATCGAGTTTGAATGGCTGGACGCAGACACCAGGACCGGCATAATCATCCCAACAAAAAACCAAATACGGAAAACTGCTTTCATATTCGTCTCGCAACTACCAGGGCTGAACCATCGGATGAGGTTCATCGCGAAGCAGATATTCGTAGTGGAACTTACGTCGAAGCAACCCTCCCGGATCATCCGGAATTTGCCGCAACCACTGTTCCATCACCTGATTCAACTCATCGTCCAGATTGGCCTGCCACTCAATCTGTTCATTGGAATCGCCCCGCTCCGTCAACCTATCGTCCTCTTCCGCTCTGTCGCCACCCATGGCTTGCTGCCCACTGCGACGACTCAAATCTCCCTCATCCTGCCCTTCCTGTTGGCTTCCCCGATTTTGTGGGGCAGACAAATCATCCGGCGCGGTGCCTTTTGTCTCCACCTGCTGATTGTCGGTCTGGTTCTGATTTTCCGATTCCATAGACTTTCCCGACATCTCCTGCTGCTGTAACAGTCGTCTCACGATATCAAGATTGAACCGGGCACTTTCGAAATCAGGATCAATCTGCAATGCAGTCTCAAATTGGTCGACCGCCTCGGAATAATCTCCCGACATCGCCAGTGCATTACCGCGGTTGTAGATGGAGACTGCATCGTCCGAATGTGAGAATTCTGTGGCTGCCTGACTAAATTCTTGACTGCGGTAAAGCGCGATGCCATTCCACTGCGGGAATTTTTGCAAGACCTGATCATCATATTTTTCCGCATGCACAGAAGCCGCGGCGCGTTGGTCCGGCCGTTGCCATAAGTTGGACCATTCAAACGCTAAAGACTGCTGTGCCGGCATAACCAAAATCAACGCAATCGCCAGCAACCAACCTCGTCGATACAGGAGAGCAGCCAAAGGTACCAGAAACATCAGGAAGTACGGACCTCGATCCTTCCATTGTGAAATTGTCGCCAATTCATCAGTACCTGCTGCATCAGCAGCGAATTGAGATCCCTGGGGCATGACAGCTGATACTTGTCCCGTGATCGTAGAAAATGTTCCACCGCCCGCTGCCGCGAGTTGAGCCAACTCCGAGTGATTCACGGTCGCCGTGATTAGCCTGCCATTCGAGTCCTTTAGGAACTCACCATCCGATGTTATAACCGGAGCACCGGACTCGGTTCCGACTCCGATCACTGAGAGACTGTAGCCCTCGTCACGCAATGTCTTTGCCGCTTTCATAGCGGTCGAGTCCACCCCATCAGTTATCAGGACAACAGATCCGGATTGGTAACCCGAACCTTTCAGCATCTGCCGGGCGCGTTCGATGCCAAGACTGGCTCTGCCACCCTGCACCGGCATCATCGAGGTCTGCATAGACTGTATGAGGTGTGTCAAAGTCGCGACATCATCCGACACAGGGACGACATCGAAAGCGCTTCCAGCAAACACAACGAGGCCGGTGGCCCGAGTATTTTGATTTTCAATCAACTCGATCGACTTGTAGCGCGCTCTTTCAAACCTGGAGGGAAGCAAGTCGGTGGAATTCATGGATTGAGACAGATCGAGTACAACCACAGTCGCATCCAGATTCTCGAAGAGATCCGTTTTCTCCCGGTCCCACGCCGGTCCCGCAAGTGCAATAACCGCCAGTGTCCATGTTGAGAATGTCAAAATACGAACAAGTATCGCCAAATTGCCGCCTCCACCGGAAATCAGGTGCCGCAACAGCAACGGTTCGCAAACTGCCGCCCAGCTGTCTGAACCTCGTCGGGTGATCGCGAACGCGAGCAACGGTCCCAATGAGAGTAACAGCAGCCACCAGGGCCTCAAGAATACAAACTCAATCGGAAATGACATCGCCCGCGATCCTTCGAGTGTAATCACCCAGCCACACCAAAATGTAATTCCAAAACACGAGTATCAGCAACGACAGAAGGGACAACGTCAATGGCCATGGATACAGTTCTTTGGCAATCACTTTACGTGCCGACTCGTCTTCAATCGGTTCAAATCTGTCAATCTCATCGTAAATTCTCTCCAAATCGCGCGGATTGGATGCATGAAAGTAGATTCCGCCGGTGCTCACTGCGATCCTGCCGAGTACACCGCCAACAATACCACCTGCTGTGGAAGGTGCATCCGGCAGCGCACCAATTGCGATCGTATAAATTCGAACACCATGGTCCACAGCCAATTGCATGGCCTGCAGAGGCTCAATCGATCCCGCGGAATTCTCACCGTCCGTCAACAGTATCAGGATTCGATTCTCCGCCGGTCGATCGCGCAGCACTTTGACCGCCAACCCGATCGAGTCCCCGATCGCCGTTCGTGCGCCGGCGAACCGGGTTCGTGAGGTACTGAGAAACTCATGTACTGTATCGACATCAAAAGTCAAAGGTGCATAAAGATAGGGGAGATCGCCAAAAAGTATCAGTCCGACCCGATCGCCTTTTCTGCGCAGCACGAAATCTCCTGCAATCCGTCTCACAACTTCGAATCTGGAACGCTTGCTCTCCGAAAAATCCTGCTGATCCATGCTGCCTGATGCGTCCAGCGCAATCAGGATATCTCGACCGGATATCGGTACCTCCATCGATTCATGTACCCAAACCGGGCGGGCAGACGAAATCACCAGCGCAATCCATAGCACTGCAGCCAGAACGATTGACGCTGGGGAAGGTGCGTCAGCGGTTAAGCCACTCTCAGCCACTTCATGGAGAAAGGGCGCCTTCAATGACGGTAATATCTGATCGCTTTTGGGAACCAGCCAGCGCACCATGACGGGTAACGGCAATAGAACAAGCATCCATATCCAGACGAATTTCAACATCGCATCACTTCCTAGGTGACCTGCTTCACCCATTTCATACACACTTGTGTAAGCGAGTCAACATCACAGACATGGTTTCGTTCGTAAGGTGCGGTAATCAGCAAACGTCCCGGGCCTTGCGTGAATTGGTCTGTTTCACCACTGGAATCCAGAAAATTCAGCCAATCCTCACCGGTCAGTCCTGCAACCGAAGAGTGGGGAAATCTGCTTATCGCGACTTTTCGCATGAGGGTCGAGAGTCTGATCGCAGCCTGTTCCGGCTGAAGTGTCGCTGCCAGCGAAATGTCACGTGTGATGTGCTGTCTCGCATGGCGTTCACTCATCAAGTTGAGCAGATATCTGAATCCGAGCGGCAACAGGACCATCAGAATTGCGAGCAACCACCATCCAGCGGCGGGTGGCCAAAACCCAGGATCCGGCGGCGGAATGATATCCCGCAACTGATTGAGTAAGGACGAGTCAACTGGCATGACGACTGGCCGAACGTGTGGTGCCGATACTGTATGGCGTATTCATCGAGTCAGAATCCTTTGATCGCGACAATGTCATTAGCGGGTTACTCGCCTCCTTACATGCGACCTGCGATTGAAAGCTGAATGCAGCGATTTCGACACATCATCACCCGGACTCAACTCGATCAGAGGCACCCGGTATCTGGTTACCACGTCTCGGAACCTGTCGTTTCTCTCATCCAGCACGCGTTGCAGATTTCCTGATTGCCGTTTCGAGGATATACGAAGCGCATCATAGCTGGTACCATCGGTAATTCGATAATATCCCGAAGGCAACGCGGTACGCTCCACTCTGTCGTATACCCAAATCAGACTGAGCGCCTTTTTCGCGCAGAAAAAATCGAATGTTTTGATTGCGGAAGCTGAGAGGTTTGAAAAGTCGCTGATCGCAATAACCATGTCACCGTACCGTACTCGTCTGGCAATTGAAGCCAATGATTCTGCCAACCCGTCAAAGTCACCGTTAGCGTCGGTTTTCCGACTCAGGTCAGAAAGTACAGCCAGTTGGCGGGTCAAACTGCGTGCGACTGATGCGAATCGCGATTGGTATGTTCGGAAATCAGAAATCCCTGTAATCGACACCAGATTTCCCTGATGAAGTGCCGCCCAGGCAATCAGTGATGCAACTTCTGCTGCAACCACGGATTTGAACGCAGTACGAGTGCCGAATCGCATGGATGATGACATATCGACGATCAGATATACCATTCGCTGACGATCTTCACGAAATACCTTGGTGTGCGCAGTTCCTGTGCGTGCGGTAACTCGCCAGTCAATCATTCTCGAATCATCGCCAGGTGTGTATTTTCTGGACTCCTCATAATCCATCCCGCGACCAGGGATGGCTGAACGCGTCTCCCCAACCAAAAGAGCACCCAGATACTCGGGCAAATATAAGCTGTGTGCCAGCGGTTGCAGTCGAACCAATTGTTCTGTGGATACGTCGATTCCGGTCAGCATGATCTGCCGTTCCGATCAGGGTACCGCAACCACCGCGATCAGTTTCTGAATGACCTCATCGACATCCACGTCTTCGGCATCCGCCTCGAACGTCAGCAGCAACCGATGCCGCAATACGTCCAACGCAATCTCCTGCACATCAGCAGGAGAAACATAGTCCCGGGCTTCCAGCCATGCCCTGGCGCGCGAGCACACATCGAGAGCGATGGTGCCGCGGGGACTGGCGCCAACCTCTATCCAGCGCGCAAGATCCGAATCGTATCGCCCGACATTGCGTGATGCGTCGATCAACTCGATGATGTAATGCTCGACCATCGGTTCCATGTGAATTTCATAAATTTGCGACCGGGCCGCAAGAATGGAACTATAGGAGATCTGCAGCGTGTCAGAGGATTCATCCGCCTGACCGGCCCGCGCCTCCGAGCGAGCAATCCTGAGAATGTCCTGCTCCTGGGATTTGTCTGGATAACCTACCTTCACCTGCATCAGAAAGCGGTCACGCTGGGCTTCGGGTAGTGGATAGGTACCTTCGTGCTCGATCGGATTCTGAGTTGCCAGAACCATGAACAGGTCCGGAAGTGGATAGGTTCGATTGCCGACGGTAATCTGCCGTTCTTCCATGGCCTCAAGCAACGCTGACTGGACTTTGGCCGGTGCCCGATTGATCTCATCTGCCAAAATGATCTCGTGAAACAGCGGACCTTTCTGAAATTCGAAAGTGCCTTTTTCAGGGCGATAAATATCAGTGCCGGTCAAGTCTGCTGGCAATAGATCCGGCGTAAACTGGATACGATGAAATTCCCCCTGAATAAATTTTGCAAGCTCCTTGACTGATCGCGTTTTGGCCAGGCCAGGGAACCCCTCAAGCAATAGATGCCCGCCACTAAGCAGTCCGATCAATAAACGGTCAATGAGGTGTTGCTGACCGACGACCTGCTGTGAAAGAAGTTCCGGAATTCTTCGGATATCATCGGCAGTGCCTTCGGAATGGCCGGTTCCAAAAATTACATTCTTGAGGCCCGTTTGCATCTCAGATATCGACCTCAGCTCAGATGCTGATTGAAAAATTCGAGAGTTCGACTCCAAGCGAGTTTGGCATCTTCCGCATCGTGACGCTCGGTCGTAGGATTCGCAAACCCATGATCCGCTTCGTACCAGAAATTGCTATACGTTTTACCTGCGGCATCCATTGCCTGTTCGAATCCCGACACCATTTCCTGATTGATCCATTCGTCGCGAGTCGCAAAATGGCCCATAACCGGACCGTTGAGGCTCTGTACCTCCTCGCGTCCCTTGGCACAGCGGCCATAGTAGATGACAGTTGCGTCGACAGCAGTTGCAATTGACGCATTCAGGGACCACCCACCCCCAAAGCACCAACCTACAGTTCCGACTTTACCATTGCTTTTGGGGTGCTCTCGCAACCAGTCGACCCATGTGGTCAATGTTTCTGTTGCAACATCCGGATGGACGTCTCCCATTAGTTCGCGTGCTGTGTCCGGGTCCTTTGCGACCTGCCCCTGATAAAGATCAACGGCCAAGGAAAGGAATCCGGCCTCGGCGAACCTGGGAACAACATTTCTAATCTGATCGTTCAGCCCCCACCATTCATGGATCAGAATGACAGCTCCGGCCGGACTTGATTCAGGCTCGAGAAAATAGCCCGAAACCGACCCGTCTGACATCCAAAGTTCTGCCTCAACATTGTTCTCGGTCGCTGCAGCGGGTGTGACTGTTCCAGCAGCCACTACCGCCAAAGGAACCGACCCGATCGCTTTCAGTGCGCTTCTGCGATTAACCATGACATACTCCGAATATTGATTGATCTGTTTAAGAATTCTCCTATTGGTATTACCTATTTTAGCAATTCAACGCAATATCAAAAAATTTCGTGGGATGTAATTCGAAACAGGATTTGGATTGCGGAAGAGTTGAATGCTGTATCTCGAAAATTTATAGAATTTGGAGGTTCACGGATTTCAACGCTGGCTATATGTTCCTGCCAACCTACACTGAGACATTTTCAACAATCTGGAATAAAACATATTGATAAAATCAATCATCAATTCAATTTGACAAAACATTAACTTAAAGCATAATCTCATATATGAATTTGCCAGTTGAACCCATGAACGAAGAAACAACAAAATCAGACTTACTTGAACAGAAAGTCCTTGAACTGATCGCCGGCTACGATTCGTTGAAATCGGAGAATGTCGAGTTGCGTAAAAAGAACAGTGAGCTGTTGGCTTCGAATCAAATGCTTTTCGATAGAAACCGTAGGGCAAGTCGAAAAATAAAGGACATCATCGGCGACTTAAAGAAAGCCAATCAACCCTATAAGTAACAGTTCATTATGGAAGACCCCTCACAAACTTTGAAGATCAAGATCGGGGGAAGGGATGTTTCCCTTGCGTGTGCCCCGGATCAACAGCAAGTTTTGCTCAATGCCGCGAGTGTGCTGAACGCAGAGATCTCCAATATTCAAAATTCAACTGTAAACGCATCGGTAACCCTCGAATCGGCTGCAATTATCGCGGCATTGAACTTCGCCGCCCAAATCATCGAAAATAACAATTCGGCCAATCAGTTCGATTTTGACAATCTGATAGATAAAATCGACGCGACTTTGGCAGATTGACTCTATAATCTTTGAAATCGGCAAAATTTAACTGCCGCCTGTAGTGTTCGAGTCGACCTATCGCTTTTGAACCTAAAGGATAATTCGGGGACAAAATGAGTCGACTGTTGTGAGCATTGCCTTGTCGCAAAGCACCTGAAGTCGGCACACCAGTCACCCACTTGAACATGTTGGTTCAAGGTTTTCCGGTGACGACGCGGCACGTGCGGGCGGCATTTAAATTTTGCACCATTGATGTCTTCATACCAATCGAGCATCAGGAGAGAAATCCGGTTACACCGAAGATCTCTCACACGTCAGCAGCAACGGCTTGCGTCCCAGCGAATTGCTGAGCAGCTTCAAAAACATCCAGTTTACCTGACCAGTCGCAGAATCGCATTCTTCTGGCCGAACGACGGAGAGATTGATCTCACTTGCGCCTTGATCAAATCGATGGCGAAACACAAGCACTGCTATCTTCCGGTGCTGTACAGGGGCGGAGAGAATCGACTGCTGTTCGGAAGATTCACGGCTGGAGCGACTCTTCGGCTCAACCGTTTCGGAATTCCCGAACCCAGCCTGTCAAGGGATGGGTGGCTGTTCGCCCGGCAACTTGACCTTGTACTGACACCGCTGGTTGCGTTTGACAATCAGGGTAACCGCATCGGAATGGGAGGTGGTTTCTACGACAGATCTTTGCACCAGCTGAAATTACCCGGCATCTGGCAACGTCCCTATGTATTGGGTGTCGCTCACGAATTTCAACACCTGGAGCATATCGGCCGGAACGTCTGGGATGTCCCGTTGCGCGGGGCGGTCACCGATCAGCAGAGCTACCAATTTAAACCGTGAATTGGTTTTGTGTTTGCCTTGATGTCGATTCACGGCATGAAGGAAAGTATGCAGGGGCACAGAAATCATAAACTGCAACAAACCAGACTGCCTTCATACATGATAGAATTATCCAAGACGTTGTCGTTGAGCTGACTTCCCGGAGATTGCCGGCGAAAAATCTTGATCGATTTCAAGTATCCGACACCCTGTTTGTGTCAATTATTCCCATTAAGACAAGAACACTCAAAAATCTCTTTGTGATGTTGGGACAGCAACGATGTGAATGTATGGATACTTCCCCCAAGCTACAAACCTGAAAGTGTGAATCATGAATTATTGGCTGATGAAAAGTGAACCCGATGTCTACTCCATACATGACCTGGCGGCCGAACCGGACCAGACAGACCACTGGGATGGAATACGAAACTACCAGGTGCGTAATTTCATCCGTGACGACATGAAAGTCGGAGACCAGGCTTTTTTCTATCATTCCCGATGTAAAGTGCCGGGAATCGTCGGTACCATGCGAATCGTCCGCGAGGCTTATCCGGACCATACTGCCTTCGATGAGACTGAGAAGTATTTTGACCCAAAAAGCGATCCCGACAATCCGCGTTGGTTGATGTTCGATATTCAGCTCGATACCATATTCCCCGACATCATCTCCCTTACAGAATTGAAACAGCATGAACCGCTTTCCGACATGCGGGTGGTGCAGAAAGGAAATCGGCTGTCCATCACTCCGGTGACCGAGGAACAGTGGAATTACATACTGTCCCTGTCTGCTGGGAATTGAGTCATCTACAAATTCGGATCGGCATCCCGCAATCGAAAGCATCTGAATTTCCACCCGGTACCCGCAACCACCACGGAAGCGATGATATCAGGCTCAGGGGAAAACTGAACGATTTCCCATATTGCCCCTGTCTCGTCGTTAACGGATAGCCGGCCCGAACCTGCATCATCCACGAGATTGACGCTGTTGAGGCGGTATCTGATTCCGACTCCCCTCGCCTTCCCATAGGCCTCCTTGCGAGTCCAGATATTCAGGAAAAAATCCTTTTGCTGCAACGTCGGAAGTCGCAGATATTGATCTTGCTCCTGCCGGGAAAATTTTCGTCGTGCGATTTCCCGATGCCGTACATTTCTGGTCAGAAATTCAATATCGATCCCGATTTCAGCTGACCTGCAGAATGCGAAGAGCGCCTGTTGCTGCGTGTCGGTCGAATTGAACTGGAGATCGGGGGAGATATCGTTCGGCAGATAAGGCTTTCCAAGCCGCCCCAGTGCGAATGAAATCATTTTGGGCGAGACACCGACGTATTTGCCGAGCAGTTCTTTCAGAATGCCTCGCGCGCTGATAAACCGCTCACGCGAAAGCTCAACATTGTACCGCTCGGCCCGACGCATCTCCCGAAGGTCCATGCAACTCTCGTAGTATCTGATGCGTTCTGGACCCACGTCAAGAGATGCCGACCACAGATGAATTTCGTTCGACAGCAGTTCGGGGAATTGATCAGGATACGGCCATGGAACATCGCAGACTGCGTTGTCGCGGCTTTTTGAATATCTGGGTCGGTCAGCTGAATCCGTTGTTTGACTCATCGTACTGGTTGATAATGGCGAGTGCCTGTTCCTCGGCCTTCGCATTCCTGCCGACTTTCCTCTTTTCCTGAATTCGCCAGGTCAGACCCTGTCTGTCATACAACTGCGTGCCAGCCAAATCTCTCAAAGCCGCAACAGGTGGTTCACCGGGAACAACATAGACTCCCACAAATTCCACGTCATTCAGTTTTAATGTTCCGCTCACTGTAATCCTCGGACGGAACCTAAGTCAGAAACATCTTGTAGACAGGATTGTCCGATTCATCGATGAACGTATAGCCCACCATATCCAGAAATTTACTGAACTGTGTCATTTCATCGGGAGGGATCTGGATTCCGCAGAGTACACGACCGAAATCGGTACCGTGATTGCGGTAATGGAACATACTGATGTTCCAGGAACTGCCCATTTTCTCCAAGAATCCCAAAAGCGCGCCCGGGCGTTCGGGAAACTCAAATCGATATACTTTCTCGTTGGATGCGTTCGGTGCGCTGCCTCCGACCATGTGTCGAACATGAATTTTTGCCATTTCATTGTCTGTCAGATTCAGCACCGGGTATCCATTTCTTTCAAGATCAACAACGCAGTTGATAATTTCCTTCTCGCTTTCCACCTGAATACCGGCATAGACATGTGCCTGATCCGGGTCTGAAAACCGATAGTTGAACTCCGTAATGTTTCGATCTCCGATGGTGGAACAGAATTTCTTGAAGCTGCCCGGTCTCTCGGGAATTGTAACTGCGAGAATTGCTTCCCTTCGCTCACCAATCTCCGCACGTTCGGAGACGTGCCGGAGTCGGTCGAAATTCATGTTGGCACCGGAATTGATCGCGACAAATTTACGCCTGCGTCCGCTTAAATTTCTGCAATACTCCTTCATTCCCGCTACAGCCAATGCGCCTGACGGCTCCACAATACTCCGGGTATCTTCAAAAATATCCTTGATCGCCGCGCAGATCTGATCGGTATTGACTCGCACGATCTGATCAACATAGTGTCTTACGAGTCGGAATGTCTCCTGGCCGACCTGCTTGACAGCAACACCGTCTGCGAAAATTCCCACATCCTTGAGTTTGATTCTTCGATTCGCCTGCAGCGATTGGTACATCGCGTCCGAATCCTCGGGTTCAACCCCGATTACCTTTACTTTTGTATTGACGTTTTTGATGTAGGCGGCCACACCTGCGATCAGCCCACCACCGCCTACAGGCACGAAAACCGCATCCAGACCTTCCGGAACCGATTGCATGATCTCACGTCCGATGGTTCCATTCCCGGCGATGATCTCAGGGTCATCATACGGCGGAATAAAACGGTAGTTGTAGCGCTTGCAGTACTCGGTGGCAGCTATTCCCGCTTCAGCATAACTGTCTCCCACCAACTTGACTTCCGCATCAAGCGCTTTCACTGACTTGACCTTGATCTGTGGACTGGTTATCGGCATGAAAATTGTAACCGGACAGTTAAGTTTCTGACCGGCAAGTGCTACGCCCTGGGCGTGATTTCCAGCAGAAGCCGCGACAACACCTTTTTCGAGGTCCGCCCGCGACAACTTGGTCATCTTGTTGTAGGCACCTCGAAGTTTGAAGGAAAAGATAGGCTGTTCGTCCTCACGCTTGAGCCAGATGTCTTGGTTGAGTCGACGCGATAGGTTCGAGGCGTAATCCAGAGAAGTCTCCTCCGCGACCTCGTAAACTCTGGCCAGCAGAATTCGCTGAAGGTAATCCTTCACCATAGCGATCCAGGAGAAAAAATCGAGCGGAAAAAATTATTCATACTAGCCGATCATACGTCGCGGGGGAATTGAAAAATGATTCGGGCGATACCCAACGAGCAAAAATTATAGTCAATCAGTTTTATTGCCACGCGCGCATTTGAACGACAGCATCGGATGAAAAAGACACAATTGGTGTGGGAATTGTGTTGGGCAATTCGCGGGTTAGTACTCTTCAATATATCCGGCAGACTAAATCAGGACGCACCAGGACTGGCAGTTGGAATTTTCGATAGGAGCTGCAACAGTTCGTTGGTATTGAGATACCCATAGGCAAGAAGATTTTCCAGATGATTTCCGTGTCTGTCAAACAACACGAGAGCCGGCGGACCAAATACCCCAAATCGTTTTCTCGTATCGCGCCCAAATTCGTCTTCCGGGTCGGTCACATCGATTTTGAGCGCCAGAAAATCATCTCTTAGGCGCGCAACTACTGTCGGATCTTTGAATGTACTTCGATCCATTCTCTTGCAATCCAGGCACCAGTCAGCATAAAAGTCCAAAAGTACGGGGCGACCGGCTGCTTTCGCACCGGTCAGCATTTGCTCGAACTGATCTGCACTTGTGACGTAGGTGAATACCCTTGTTTCAGTATTACCCGTGCCTTTCAATTCTGTCAAGCCCCCACCGGCGATGATCGTGCTCAACTGGGGCAGCGGGTCGGTAATATCACGGTTCCCGGCAGATGCACCGACCAAGACAACACCACCCCAGACCATCACCGCGATTCCAGCGCCCTTCAGCAATCGGTTTGATGAATTTGCCGTTGATATACTTCTTTGAGTCGCACCGAGAAATACCGCCGTCACAACGAGCAGTAGACCCCAAAGAAGCAGTACGGGAACATCGGGAACCATACCCAAAAGGTGAATCACCGCCGCGATCTGCAAAACACCCAAAAGATGTCTGGCTTGAAGTTTCCAATCGCTGGCTTGGTCTTGAATCCATGTAAAAATTGGCACAATACTTTTTGGCGCTGTAACCAGCAAAACACTCCATGCCAGCACAAAAATCAGGACGACTGCAAAAAACGGCGTCGATTCTGCCATAACAGACACCGGTATGAAGAGTGGCGCGAAGATTGCGAACAGGACGAGCACGGGTAAAAAGCCGAATACAAACAATAGCAGAACTCGAAAAACAACTGAAGGAGAGTGTCCACGTTGATACTTTGCCAATAATGGGTCTGGAATTCGAATCTGGTAGAGTCCGAAAAGCGAAAGAGCCGATAGGATTAGAATTAATCCCCAAACGATAGGCATCCAAGTTTCATTCACCAAGATTGTGCCAATTTCAACGGCACCGACTTTTCCTGAAATCAATGCCGCGCTCAGCAAGCCACCGGCAAGGCAGGACATAAATAGCATGAACCTGCCCAGAGCATTGTTATTCTGTTGCGTGTCCTGCGATCCGACAGCTCTCGCCGCCACATCCAACAACGTAGCTATGCACGGCGCAATGGATATCAATAACCCAACACAGATTCCCAGCGTCAGGACAATCTGCCAAGGTGCTGCAATTCCGTTGAAGAGCAAATGGCTTTGTGTCCCATACTGGGCATGAACGTCTGTTGAGGCCGCGACCAATGCAATCGAAATGATCGATGCGACATGCCTTGATTTGATCCACATGGCTTGCATTGGCCGATCGATCCTGCGCGGATCAGAACCCTGTCAAATTTCAATGACGAGATCTGAACGGAAATCCGGATTCAGCGCGCGAGGTGAGTAGCCGCGCGGATTGCAGATTACCCGTGTACCAGATACATCGTAGTCGAAAGAGTCATGCATATGTCCATGCAGCCATAGCTGGACACGCTCCCCACCCATCAGGGATTCCAGGTTGCTCATGAAGGCAGGATTCAAGGAATGGCCTTCAAACCTCGGATGCCTGGATCTTGACGACGGAGCGTGATGCGTAACAACGACAGTGGATCCGGGAAATGACTCTGCAAGTCGATCGGACAACCAGGCCCGACTTTGTTCATGGAGCATGATTGAGTCCTTGGGTTCAAATTTTCTACCATCGATGCTGACCAGGGAGAAATCAGGCATACCAGACCTGGCACTCAGAACAGCCCGGATTTCACCTTCCACACCATCAATCTTGAAATCGGTCCACAGTGTGCAGCCAAGAA
Organism: Arenicellales bacterium; assembly: GCA_963662635.2. GTDB lineage: Bacteria > Pseudomonadota > Gammaproteobacteria > Arenicellales > JAJDZL01 > JAJDZL01. Next base: position 2,067,114 of record CAXXFC010000006.1, on the reverse strand, counting down.
ACCGTGTACCGTTGATGATCACCTCATCATTGTCCAGGACATGGACATGTTCGGCGGCATTTGCCTTAAGTTGATCCACTATTCTGATGTCATGATTGTAGAATTCGTGATTGCCGGGAATGTAGACGACGGGTTTGTCCGGAATGCGCTTCGATGCCCACTCCAGCCCACCAAATCCAACACCGATATCACCTGCGAGAATGACTGCATCGGCATCGGTCTCCGGCACGAAACAATCGTCGAATTCGACGTGCAAGTCATTTAGGATCTGTAGTTTCATTTTTAAGGATTCAAACCGGAGTAAAAGTCGATGTGATCAATCTTCGCAAATTATAATGCCCGAATCCCAATCACCATCAGCTATCTTCCGGCCTGAACAGGTGTTCGGATTACACTTATTTATCCGAGTCGCAGCAAGAATATGGCACGCCTCATTCCTAAACTGAATCCGTCGGAGATCCATAATGTATCCGAGCGCAAAGTCGCAACTGTACTGGTTGATCAACTTCCTGATAGCAACATCGTGATTCACAGCTTCAATTGGGTACAACGCAAGTCGCGCACGTTTGTCGAGGGAGAATGCGATTTCGTAATACTCGATCCGAACTATGGATTTCTTTTTGTCGAAGTGAAGGGCGGAATTATCAAATATCTGCCCGATGAGGGTATTTGGGTTCGCATTCTGTCGGGTGACGATCGGACCAAGGAAATCAATAACCCGTTCGAACAGGTCAGACGCAATATGTACGCGATCCTCAAATACATCAAATCAAATCTGGATTGCACCGATTTTCCCCATACCTATGGTTATGCAGTCATGTTTCCAGATGGTATCTTTCAGGGTCCGCATCCGGCAAGCGCACAGCGTGAGCAAATTTTCGATGCGAACACTCTCAATCAGATGGAAAAGGCTGTAAGACGGGTGTTCCAGGGGTTCGCCCGCAAACCAAAATGCAGAATGAGCAAACAGCAACTTGCACAGCTTCAAAATGCCCTGTTGCCAAAATTTGAGATCATACCTCTCCTTTGCCGCACAATTGAAGATCAGGAAGCAATGCTACACCGCGCAACCGAAGATCAGAAGAATTCGCTCAGATTGCTCCGCGAACACAATATTGCAGCCATCAGAGGCGGTGCGGGGACCGGTAAAACCCTGCTCGCAATCACCAAAGCGCAAGAACTGGCGGGCAAAGGTATTCGAACCCTGTTGGTCTGTTACAACCGCGCACTCAGAGACTGGATGCTGGAAAACTTATCGGATGAGTTTGGCAACTTGCTCTTGATCTACACCTATCACAGTCTTGCTGATGATTTTTGCAAAATGGCGGAAATTGAATTTGTCGATTCTCGCAGTGAACCAGATCAGAAATTCTGGAATGAAGTCGCACCGGAACGTCTCGTGGAAGCCTGCGAACGTCTGCCGTCCGATCAGAAATTCGATGCGGTGGTCGTCGATGAGGGGCAGGATTTCCCGAGTCTGTGGTGGGATAGCATCGAATATATATTTCGCGACCCTGATCAGAAATCATGTTACTACGTATTTTTTGACCCGAGACAGAAGTTCGACAAGAAAAATCCGGTGGAACTGCCGGATGAATTCGGAAAACCATACAAGCTGGACACCAACTGCCGAAATACAACGGAAATCGCCAGACACTGCGCCGCCATCATCAACGAAGAGATTACGACCAAGGAGGACATGCCTTCCGGTTTGCCACCACAGATTCATACTGAGGAAGGCTGGCCGTCTGCATTCCAAACAGCGCATCGGATAGCCAAAGAACTTTGCCGAGCTGATATGCATGGATTGAAGCGTTCCCAGGTTGTCATACTGACACCGGGATATGCCAAAAAACATTGGCCGAACGAGGTGAAGGACACTGAAATCGTTGACGCCATCAATCAATGGCGAGACAACAAAAGCATACTGACCGCATCCTTGCACCAATTCAAGGGACTCGAGGCGGATGCCGTCATTCTGCTGACACCGATATCACCGAAGAGCGGGCGCGGAAATGACATTGAAAACTATGTTGCCTGCTCAAGAGCAAAGCATGTGTTGCACATAATCCAGGTGAACGAAAACCAACCATTTTCATAACTTCAGAACAAGTCTGCACAGTCGAAATACAAGATTGGGGCGGTGCTGTACAATGCCGGTTGAGACACAATGGAGAGGTGAATTTCGAATTGAATACAGAAAAGATGAAACATGCGGCTGCTCAGGCTGCGCTTGATCATATTGAAATGGGTGATGTTGTAGGTGTCGGTACTGGCTCAACCGCCAATTTATTTATTGAACTGCTTGCCGGAATCAAAGGGAAGATCGACGGTACTGTTGCGAGCTCGGTCGAGAGCGAGCGCCGACTCAGGGAACTGAATATTCCGGTACTCGACCTCAATCGTACCGGGCCCTTGCCGATTTATGTCGACGGTGCCGATGAAGCCACTGTCAACCGCCACCTGATCAAGGGAGGGGGTGGTGCACTGACCAGAGAGAAAATAGTTGCGGCTGCCAGCAAGAAATTCGTATGCATCGTCGACGAAACAAAGATAGTCGATGTTCTGGGAATATTCCCGCTTCCGGTTGAAGTCATTCCATTGGCCCGCAGCCAGATAGCCAGGGAAATCATCGGTATGGGCGGATTACCTGAGATTCGCGTCGGATTCACAACGGATAACGGCAACGAGATTCTGGACGTAAGAAACCTTGACCTACTTGACCCACCCGATATCGAAACACGACTCAATGACATTGCCGGTGTTGTCACCAACGGTATCTTTGCACGACGGCCTGCTGACGTTGTCATCGTCGGGCGTGCTGACAATATCGAGCAGTTTTAAGACTGCTGAATGCATCAAACGTCAAGTCGCCGTGCACGCCGACTGAAGACCAGATCGTAGATCCGGTCGCCGCGCGCCAACGCTTTCAGTTCGTAACGCGTGCGGGGGCGCAGTCTCTCACCAGTGTAATATCGGTTTGTCCCGGCAACGTTGTCGAAGTTGCCATTGGATTCAAGATGTCCAAGTGCGACGCGCGCGTAGTCGGACCAGTCGGTGGAAAAATAAATTCGCCCTTCAGTTTGCAGGCAGTCCGCACAGAGATCGACAAAATCCGGGTTGACCAGTCTTCTCTTGTGATGACGCTTCTTCGGCCACGGGTCGGGGAAAAGTATGAAAATCTCTGCCAGGCTCCCGCACGGATGGCAATCGCTCAGAACATCGCGAGCATCGCGGGTACAGACCCGAACATTATCAAGATCGCGGTTATACAATGACATCAGGCATTTGCCCACTCCGGGGCGATAGACCTCGATACCGATATACCCGGTGGTCGGATTTTCGGCAGCAAGCTCCACCAGGGCGTCACCGTCACCAAATCCAATTTCGACAGCATAGCGATCGACTCCGGGAAAAAGCTCGGTCAGTTTGATGACGGACTCGTTTTCCTGCAGCACATAGCGTTGCGAGAGCTCCCTGAGCGCTCGCTGCTGCGCTTGCGTGATTCTGCTTTCTCGTCGAGCGTAGGTCTTGTTTCTGGAAACGAACTTACTGCGTTCGGGTGTCATTTCTTTCTAAATCTATGTGAATCCGGACAGCGTTGATATTGGTTGGCAATAAAACCCCGGGACGAAAGCAATACAATCAAGCTGATCAGACTACCAGTCACCTCCACCACAAAACCAGTCATCTCTGATTCCAGCTGAAATACGCCGCAATTTCCACCACCGCTCTTGACGGATATCAGTAAAGCGCATCAGGACTGCGCTGAATGTACTTTATCACTTTACACCAATATGTCATGACACTCGCGGCATATAAATCGTTCTCTAGACCGAGGTTCCAGTCGATATCAGCTTGAAAAGGCACATTACGATTTGACAATAACATATTTACCAAATACTTTGGATTAGAGCATTTTCCAATCCAGAAATGAGCCTGAAATCGGTGTGAATTAGTCTGTGAGCAATCCCTGTGTAAAACCCGCACCGACGAGTGCGTCAGCACATATTCGTCGGCGGTGCGAGTGTTTTGCACATGGTTGGTCATAGACTTATTCATGCCGTGCCCCGTACTGTACATGTACCGTACGCGGAATCGATTTTTTCGAACAGTTCGCGCCGCCTCGACTGCACGTTCTGCGCCGCCTCGACATCCGTCTGTGCATGTGCGATCGCGTCGAGCTGCTCGAACGTGATCCCCGGCTTGAGGAACCGATGTGCGTCGGCCAGCGAGCGCAGCCGGTCATACGGCGTCATCACGTCGCAGTCGCGATAGCGCCTGCGCACCTTGCCCTTGCGGTCAACCGTCTCGCTCGCGAACAGGCACGGGCGATGGAAGTTCAGCCACGGCGACAGCGCATCGCGGGTGAACGCGTTGACCTCGGCGGCGAACGCCCCCGGAATATGGGCGTATCCCAGACACTTGCGAATCACCGAGCCGTTCTTGCCCTCGACCAGCGCGTTGTCATTGCTGCGCCGCGGCCGCGACCGGGTCATCGTGCCGATGTGCAGCCTGTTCAGCAGTTTCACCACCGTATGATTGACGAACTCCGAGCCGTTGTCGCTGTGGAAGTTGATGATCCGGAACGGGAATGCACCGAGCAGATCCTCCAGCACCGGAATCAGGAAGCGCTCGGAAATCGCCTCGGTCGCACCGACGAACTGCATCTGCGTCACCTCGTCTATCATGTTGATTTCATACACGCCCTTGACCCCGCCGCGGTCGCCCTGATGCACCGTGTCGACGCGCACGAATCCGGGCTGTCCGCGCGGCTGCGGGCGGCGACGCTCGCCGATCGACACCGGTGTCGCCCGGGTGCCCTGGTAGACCAGGCGCCGGGTGCGATAGGTGCGCGTCTTTCTCAGGTTGTACAGATGTCCGTTGGAGATGCCCGCCAGACGCGCGTAGGCCGCATCCCCGAACACCTCGAACTGGCGCCGAAGCACCGCACGCGTCGCCGGACCGCTCATCTGCCCCAGCGCCTCGTCAACGTGCGCCAGCAACACGATGTCCGACCTTTGGTAGCGCACCCGAAACGGCTTCGCCGGCCCCTGCCGGCGCCGATCCGCAAGCGTACCGCTTTTCAGACACTGACCCACCAGACGCGTCACCTGCGCACGCGAGTAGCCGGTCACCTTGCCCAGATACGCCTTCAGCAGGCCGCGATCCGACCTGCCGCAATCGCGATACCTGAACCTCACCACCGCCTCGACGATGAACCGATACGCCGACTCGCGATCGGTCAGTGAATAATCCACCGGCTCGCTGCCCTCGACAAACTGCCGGACCTGTTCCAGGTTTTTCAACTTTTCGGTCTGTAGCAAAACAATCATCCTCCAATGATGCCCCAAAACCGCGCGCCACAGGCTCATTTGTCGCTGGAACGCACCTCATCGTTCAGGCTCATTTGTCATTGGACAATTCTATTAGTGTTAGATATATGCAAGAAAATGGTAATATTTGCGTGCTAATCTGGTTTCGTGTTGATTTATATCCATGCTTGTTGAATTCTCAGTAGAAAATTTCTTGTCTTTTAGAGAGCCTGTCAGATTGAGTCTGGTAAAGGGTCACGGTAACGAATTGGCCGATACCAACACCATAGATCACAATGTTCCGGGTACGCCATCCCTTTTGCGTAGTGCTGGAATTATTGGTCCAAACGCTTCAGGAAAATCTAATCTCATTAAGGCTATGCAATTCATGGTACGGTTAGTTCGCAGATCTGCATCTGAATCGCAATCTGGTGATATTCTGCCAGCTGTACCGTTCCGTTTGGATGAACACAGTGTAACAAATCCTTCTGTTTTCGAAATGAGTTTCGTTAGCGAGAACGTGCGTTATCAATATGGATTTGCGGCAACCAGAGAGCGAATCATTGAAGAATGGTTATTGGCTTACCCCAAGGGTCGACCACAGCGATGGATCGATCGTCGATTTGACGACGAAAATGAGGAATATGTTTGGGGAAGTATGGACAAACTCGGTGGAAAGAAACATTTATGGCAAAACGCTACGCGCTCCAATGCCCTATTTCTTTCTACTGCAATTCAACTGAATAGTCAGCAGCTGCAACCAGTCTTTAAGTGGTTTTCTGAGAAACTTCATGTGTTGGGGGTTGGATATTGGAGTCAAGGCTTTTCATTTGAATTGTGTGAGCAAGAGGAGACGAAGAAGAAAGTGATGGAATTCATGCGTGCCGCAGACGTTGGCATTGATGATATCGAAGTGGAGATAGAACAATTCGATGTAGGCGGTTTGCCGAGTGACTTCCCAGAATCAGTTAAGCGTCAAATTGAAGAAGATATGAAAGGCAAGTCTTTTGCTAAAGTGAAGACTGCTCACGTTAACGATAGAAACAAAAAGGTTATTTTCGACCTCGAAGACGAATCTGATGGGACACAAAAAATATTTGACTTGTCGGGACCTTGGCTCGATACCCTAGAGCATGGCTATGTGTTGGTAGTAGATGAACTGCATGACCAATTACACCCATTGATCTTAAAGTTTCTGATCAATTTATTTCACGTCGGTCGGAGAGGTAACGCTCAGCTTGTCTTTACAACTCACGACACTTCTGTTCTTGACTCAGACACATTGAGAAGGGATCAGGTTTGGTTCTGCGAAAAGAACGAATCACAAGCAACTGAATTGTTCCCTCTCACCAATTTCAGACCTCGTAAAAAAGTGGAAAATCTGGAGAAAAGGTATCTTTCAGGCCGGTACGGAGCCTTGCCGTATATTGGCGATGTCAGGGTAACTCAGGAGCAGTGAGTGGGTAGTGATGATCTACACCATAAGCGGGAAGCGCGACGAGCAAGAATTCTTGCTCGTCGTCGGTCGAGACGCGAAGATTATGATCGGGTTCTTATTGTCTGTGAAGGAGCAAAGACAGAGAAGATCTATTTGCAGGAATTACGTAGTTACCTGAAGTTAAATCGTGAGAATATAGATATTGTCGGTGATAGCGGCTCATCGCCAAAAAGTGTTGTTCGATATGCCAAGCGTCGGTATTCTGAAGAAAAACAGAAAGGTTACACATACGATAAAGTCTACTGCTTTTTCGATAAAGACACACATCACAGATATTTGCAAGCAATAAACGATTGTGAAATATCTAGACCAGCAGGGGGTTTCTCCGCCATTACTTCTGTACCCTGTTTTGAATATTGGTTACTGCTACATTTTGAGTACAGTACGAAACCTTACACTGGTACAGCTACGAGGAGCGCATGCGATAACTTGATTCGAGATTTGCAAAAACATATAAAGAATTACGCAAAGGGAATGAAGGATTGGTTTTGTAAACTGGAAACGAGAACCGATCAGGCAATATTTCAATAGTAAAAATGCGATGATTGCGGCAAATAAAGTTAATACGGATAATCCGACAACTCGCATGCATGAATTGGTTGAATATTTGCGACACCTAAATAGATAGCAATTCCTGACGGCGAAATACAGCTCAAGTTGAATTCACAATTTACGCCGAGACCAAAACCAGCGGTTGTGCAAAAGTGCCTACGACAGAGGGCGAGGCGGTTCTCGGCAAAGCTTATTGCCATCCCGAAATATTATTTCGCCTGCATGAAGTCATTGACATTGGCCCGAAACGAAACCGCGGCAATTTCTTAGCCGGTTCAACCATCAGAATATGTCTTTGGCGCATGACAAAAGCAAGGCTACAAAAAAATGCTTGAAGCACGAAAAATCGCTGGATCAAGAAGCGAACATCAATTATTTCGGGAATTGAGTTTCCAGGCACTTCCCGGGGAAATCATCTATGTTCGCGGACCGAATGGTGCCGGTAAGACAACCTTGCTCCGCATGCTTTGCGGACTGATCAGGCCCGATGATGGTGCGATATTCTGGGATGGTGTGCCGCTTGCAGACTGTGAAACCCAATTCCATCAAGCACTGGCTTACATCGGACATGAGAATGGTATCAAAGGTGATCTGACAGCTCTCGAAAATCTCCAGTTCTATCAAAGAATCAACTCGGCCCATTCACTTCCGAGCCCGACACAGGTATTGGACAGGCTTGGCATCCCAACTCTTGCGCATATTCCATGCCGATATCTTTCTGCCGGACAAAAACGCCGCGTCGCAATGGCACGACTCCTGATCTCCAACGCCCGCCTCTGGTTACTTGATGAACCATTTACCGGTTTGGATGAAGCCGCCCGACGTATTGTGTCCGATCTGGTCGCTGAGCATCTAGCATCCGAGGGACTGTGTGTTGCAACCTCGCACCAGCCACTCGACTACGATCGATTCGGGGCAAGGGAGATCACTCTGGGAACTCGGTCATGAACAGCGCTTTCCTGACGCTCTTGCGGCGCGATCTGTTGCTGGCATTCCGAAATCCGGGTGATTTGTCGACTCCTGTGATTTTCTTTATCGTCACCGTTACACTATTCTCGTTCGCGGCCGGAGGTGACCTGGACAAACTGTCGACAATCGGTCCCGGTGTGGTCTGGGCAGCGGCGCTTCTATCGGCCATGCTGTCACTGGACGGGATATTCCGCGACGATTATGAAGATGGAACCCTGGAACAGCTGTTGCTGGCACCATCCGCGCTGTCCTTGCTTGTGCTCGCCAAGATACTCGCTCACTGGCTGTCTACCGGACTTCCGCTGATTGCGGTCAGTCCGGTACTGGGTATACTAATGAATCTTGATTCCAACTCAATTTCAATACTTGTCGTGACCATCGCATTGAGCACACCCGTATTCAGTCTTGTCGGCGCATTCGGCGCGGCGCTTGTCGTGACTCAGAGAAAAGCGGGCATTCTGCTGTCATTGTTGACGCTACCGCTTTGCATACCCGTCCTCATCTTTTCGGTCCTGGCTGTCATGGCTTCCGCTTCGCAACAGCCTGTCGGCGGGCACCTGTCACTGCTTTGTGCTTTCCTGGTGTTCAGTCTCACGGTTGCACCATTCGCTATCGCAGGTTCTCTGCGCCTGATGGCAGGCGACTGATCGTGTTTCTGTGGTTTCATCGCCTCGGTTCAGCGAGGTACTTTTTCGGTTTGGCGGGTCGGCTGACGCCATGGCTGGGTAGCCTGGCCGCGGTCACTATCGTCACTGGACTGTACCTGGGACTGTTTGTCGCGCCGCCGGACTATCAGCAGGGCGACGGTTATCGCATCATGTTCGTGCATGTACCGTCCGCCTGGATGTCCATGTTCATATATGTATTCATGGCTTTCAATGCTGCGGTCGGATTGATCTGGCGTATCAAGATCGCACATCTTCTGAGCACCGCTGCCGCAATAATCGGCGCCTCTTTCACCTTCATTACGCTGGCTACGGGATCGATCTGGGGCAAACCGATGTGGGGTGCCTGGTGGGCATGGGACGCGCGTCTGACATCGGAACTCATCCTGCTGTTCCTGTATCTCGGATTCATCGCTTTGCAGTCAGCGATTCAGGACCGAGGCAAGGCTCAGCAGGCAGGTGCGATTCTTCTGCTCGCGGGTGTGGTGAACATACCCATCATCCACTATTCTGTATTGTGGTGGCACACGCTGCATCAGACTGCATCGATTACCAAGTTTGGTGTGCCGTCAATTCATTCGAGTATGCTTGCACCACTCCTGCTGATGTGGGTCGGATTCACGTTTTTCTTTTTCTACCTGTTGATGCTTCGTGCGCGGGCGCTTATTCTGGAGTATGAACGTTCAAGTCGCTGGGTACAGGAAGCCGGAGCGGTCAAATGAGTTTTGCGGAATTTATTGCCATGGGTGGACACGGTAAATTCGTGTGGAGTGCATATGGCATCACGTTCGCAGTGCTTGCGATGAATCTCGTGTTCACACTGCGACGATTGCGAAAGTCAGAAAAAGACGTAGATCATCTCCGGTCGTCCGACCGACAGGACAAAACTGAAAGTTGAGCAAAACCCCATCTCGGGACTTGTTGACCCGCATGATTCCAAGAATATTAAATATACGACGTATATATTTTGTGTACTTGCACGTTAATTGGAGTTAAAATATTAGAAAAATAATTATTGACAAATATATTCTATGAATATATATAGAATTTATAGAACACTAAAAACACTTTGGAATACTCAAAGGAACTATGGAGGAGATGAAGAATGCGCCGCAGTTTGAAAGTAGTACTTACCGTCACCCTAGCGCTTGTCTTTACAGCCACAGCGAACGCAGCCAAGTATAAGGAAGAAGCAGTCGCGAATGGTGGAGCTGTTCAGGGCACAATTACATACAACGGTGTTATAAAGAATCGAACTGTTCTTCCCACGAAAGATAAAGAGGTCTGCGGCAAGGCGCGTAAGATACCACTGGTGATGGTAGGCGACGGTGGTGCAGTTCAGGATGCCGTCGTATTTCTGAAAGATGTCGCATCAGGCAAGGCCTGGCCTGATATGGGACGCCCCTTGATCAACAATGTTGCCTGTATATTTGAACCTCACGTGCAGGTCGCCCGCCGCGGCAAGGTTGATATCCTGAATTCCGACCCAGTATTGCACAATACTCATGGCTACTACGGTAAAGCCACCGCTTTCAACGTCGCATTGCCGTTCAAGGATGCCAAGGTTACAAAAATCCTTAAACGTATCGGTCCCGTGAAAACCGATTGTGATGCACATGGCTGGATGCTAGGCTGGGTCGTGGTCGTGCCGAATCCGTACTTTATGCAGACTGGTAGTGATGGTACATATTCGATTGCCGATGTCCCGCCGGGCGACTATACGCTCGTCGTATGGCAGGAGCAGATCGGTGAAATCGAGACACCAGTGACCATCAAAGCCGGTGAAACAACAGAATTATCGGTCGAGCTTGGAGGTTGAAGTCGAAAACAGACTTTAGTTTTCAGCTGAAAACCATTTCGGTTCGTTCGCTAATCTTAGAATGACAACAATAAGAAAAAATCAATTTTTGTGTAGCTATGCTATTTAGCAGGAGGAGTTTATGCCAGAAAGGAAACAAGGTAGTGGCGATAAGGTTGTAGGAGGAAATGTCGATCTCACTCGACGAACGTTCCTGCACAAATCGCTGTTGACCGGAGGTGCGATAGCCACAGGTAGTGCGGTAGGGTTCTTTCAAACCCTGTCCTCCATGGAGGTCGCCAACGCCGCGGGTGAATCGTTCAGTTTCGCGTGGGTGTCAGATACACATCTTTATCCACAAACACTGAATCAACGATTCATCGACAAGGCGACTCGCGCATTCGGCGAAGTTCAAGCAATGGGCAGCGATTTCGACTTCATGATTTTTGGAGGAGATCTTGCCCAGCGCGGTGATCCAGTTGAGCTCGAACTCGGTGCTGAGTTGCTGAAGGAAGTAACCATTCAGAAACACTTCATACCGGGCGAACATGACTGGTATCTGGACTTGGGTGAAGCCTGGAACAACCATTTCGGCGAGTCACCCTGGTCATTTGAGCATAAGGGAGTTCTGATTATCGGACTTGATACGGTCGGTAGCGCACCTGACTACTGGACAGCTAGAGGCATGACCGCCAAGGAACGAATGGGACACATGGAGGCACTTGACGGATCACAAGCCGGACCTTGGTCCGGTCTGGGAAGCAAAAACCGTCAATGGCTCTCCAGCACCCTGTCGGACTGGCCGAAAGATGCGCCGGTGATCATATTCTCGCATACACCACTTTGGGAATGCTATGCGCCATGGAATTTCTGGATTCGGGATTGGCGTCAAGTTCACGAGATCATTGCACCCTGGCAGAACATAACCAATATTCATGGTCACGTTCATCAGCCACTTTACAATGAGGTCGGTGGCATGCGCAGCATCGGCATGTTGGCCACTTCCTGGCCATGGCCGTATGCACCGCAAGGTGTTCCGGAAATCACGCAACCCATGTTGCGAGTTGATCCTGGCGACCATTTCGATGGTGTCGGCTGGGGCAAGATGAGCATGGCGGACGGCTTCGTGGACAATGAGTACATGATGTGGCGTGAACAGGTGTTCGGTACCACTCGCGCGGACTCCGGTACTGGCGACAACCAAAACCAGGTATTGTCACCCAGGATCGCGGATCGCGGCTGGACCGGCGACTAATTCAACATGGAGGAAAATTTCATGCTAAGCACTAAAACCAAAGGGCTGCTTGCCCTCGTAACTGCGGTTGTCTGTGTATCGCTGGCTTTTGCCTTTATGGTGAATCGCGCTTCAGCGCATAAAGTCGCACATGATGCAGAAACACTGCAGGCATTCACGGATGCTTTCATGGAGCAAGTCATCCGCGGGGACAATTTGTTCCACGGCGGAACCGAACCCGGACTCAATCTGTCGAGTACCGGTATGGCTTGCGCAATGTGTCATCCTTTCTCATCGGACGTGCATCCTCACGAGTTTCCGAAGTTCCAGGAGCAAATGAGCGAATTCGCCACTTTGCGTGACATGATCAACTGGTGCATCGAAAAACCCAATGAGGGTGAGAAGATCGATCCGGATGGTGAAGCGATGAAAGCTTTGGAAGCGTACATGTATTGGTCAAATCGCGGTTCCGTTCTGGATCCGGGACGCCACTAATCGGTAATGCTTGCACTCCTGGAGGAAATCTGATCCTTAGGAGGATGAAGTAAAAAATTCGGGGTGCGGCGGCAATTTGATTATTTGAATTGTCTCGCACCCTCTTGTTTTTTCAGTTGGCGTCATTTCAACAGGCAGATGTCAACTTTCGTTCACAAAGGAGTTGTCTTTCCCGTGAAAAAACTACTCGCAACAGCCTCACTTGTCGTAGCAGTCGGAGCCGTCTCTCTGATCGCTCTGTCACTACAACCTGCGGGCGGAAAAGCCGGTGAGGTAACAACCGGACGATCATTATTTGATTATTCGGCAGCAACCGGAAATGTTGAACCCGTAAGCGAAGGCATTCCAGTCACCGCTCGATTGCTCGAACATGGTGAGTGGGTGTTCCGAGGCTTGTGCATTGGTTGTCATGGAGTCGAAGGTGACGGTAATGGCGCGGTCTGGGAACTTGGCGAGCAATATGCTGGAGAACATCAGCTGCCTCGCAAACCGCGCGACTTCACTGAAGCGGTATACAAACTCAGATCAACACCAAGCGGCTCATTACCCACGGATGCCGACTTATTCCGGTCCATTTCACGAGGACTGATACTGGAGCAGGACATGCCCGCATTCAAGTTCCTACCGGAACGCGACCGCTGGGCGGTCATTGCCTATATCAAGAGTTTTTCTGACCGTTGGGAAGAGGAAGCCGAGTGGCAGGAAGACCCCATAGTAATCGGTGAGCCACCGATGCCGAACATCGCCATGGTTGAAGCCGGCAAAAAGGTCTACGAATTGATGCAGTGCGAACAGTGTCACGGTCCGACCGGCAGGGGCGACGGTCCTTCGGCACCGGGACTGGAGGACGATGCGGGACTGCCCATCGTTCCCAGAGATTTTACTGACGCATCCCAGTTTGTCGGCTCAAGTGAGCCGAGAGGTATCTACCAGACATTTACAACGGGCTTTGACGGAACACCAATGCCTTCATTTGCTGATTTCCTGGATGAGGACCAGCGTTGGCAATTGGTGTGGTACGTTATTTCACTGCGTCCTGAATTTGACCTGGAAACAGCGCGCAATAAGATGATGGCCATGCAGGAAACCAAAGTCGCCCAGTTGCAAAACCAATAGGAAACCCTAACGCATAGGACTATGATTGAACGTGTCACCATCGGTAATCTGGATTTCGACAGGACTGGTGCTCGCAGTATGTCTTGCTTCGACAGCGGTCGTACTGTTTCCGGAAGATCGTCTACAGATCGGAATTGCCGTACATGAACCGATTGACTATCAGCTGGTGCCGAAGAGTGCTAGTCTTGCGGAACTTGAGCGCGGACGCAGTTACTACATTCAGCTGTGCGCGCTTTGTCACGGTTCGGATGGCAGTGGCAACGGTGAGTTCAGTTATCGCATGGTGCCGAAGCCGAGTAACCTCGTGGTTGATGTCATAGGAACGAAAACTGATGAGCAGTTGGATGAAGCCATACGGAACGGAATTCGAGGCTCTGCGATGCAAGGGTGGAGTGACCGCCTAAATGCAGTCCAACGCGGACAGATTATCAAATACATCAAGTATCTCGCAATAAAATACACACACCGTTAAACAATGAGTATTGCAGCAGACGTCATGGTTGATTCACCAGTTCGGGAAACAGCGATCGATACCGATTCGCTACTGATCCTGAAATTCATGGTCATGTCAGTGGTCAATCTGCTGATCGGTACGGTTCAGGGTGTGCTGCAGACCTTGCCTGAATTTGCGTTATGGATCCGTGCGACCGGTCCTGCCGGTCATATGATTGACCCGTTGGCGCACGCGCACATCAACCTCGTCGGCGGAGTCACTCTGGCGATCATGGGTATCTTTTACTACATTCTGCCAAAAATCCTACATAGGCCAATCTATAGCCGTACGCTGTCCAACACATCTTTTTGGTTTTCCGTGATAGGCGTACTCGGTTTTTTCAGTTCGCTGGTATTGTTCGGCATCATCGAAGGCAACATGGTGCTGGATGGAATGACGTACCAGCAGGCACTGGATGCGGTCGGTGCAATCCATCATATCGCGATCATCACCACCGCGATTCTGATGGGATTCGGCTACTGGCTGTTCATCACAAACATCTTTCTGACGGTTTTCAAGCGTAACGGAGGTCATTGATGCATCGGTTACTCAATTTCTTGTACAACGGATTCATTGTCGGTGTCGGTCTCGGTACTGTCTTTCAGCTGGCATTCCTGCCATTGATTGGAATGCGCAGCCACGAGGAGTGGACCGGTTTGCTGGTCTGGGGGTTCGTAATCTCGATCGGAACCGGTGTAATATCGGCACTGACTTTCTGGTACATGAACAGAATGATGATCAAACAGGGCAAGTGATCCCAATTGCCGGGCACAACTGCATTCGGAGAAACAAATAATGGCAACTAACATACTCACACGAAACGATTATGCTGAAGGAACTGCAGCAAAGCATTTCTTTTTCTCATCGATCGTCATGTTCAATATCGGAGTGTTTCTGGCCCTGATCACCTCAATGAGACTGGCATGGCCGGATGTCTTCCCAAATGACATTCCCTGGCTGCACTTCGGTCGGGTGAGACCGGTACATGTACATTTCGTGATCTTTGGATGGATTTCGATGGCTTTCGCCGGTGCGATGTGTTACATGGCGCCGGCACTATGCAAGACCAAGCTCTGGAGCGAGAAACTCGGCACCTGGAATTGCTGGGCCTGGAACATCGGAATGGTCGCTGTGTTCTTCACCCTGATCAACGGCATGACTTCCGGCCGTGAGTATCAGGACCTGATTTGGCCGCTTGACGTTTTCGTGCTTTTGTTTGTTTTCACTCCGCTGGCGGTCAATATATGGCTCACAATGCTGAACCGACAGACCCAGGGGCTTTATGTGACAATGTGGTTTTTCGGTGCCGCACTGCTGTTCATCATTCTCAGCTACTTCATCGGTGCTGTTCCGGATCTGTTCCCGGTAACAGGACTTGCAGAAGCGTACATGACCTGGTGGCATGCCCACAACATTCTTGGTTTGTGGATCACGCCGGTATCGGCGGCGATCGCCTACTACATCATTCCTAAAATTTCAGGCAATACGCTTTACAGCCACAAGATCGGCCACCTGCACTTCTGGTCAATCGCGGCATTCTATTCGACGCCTGGTGCGCATCACCTGATGGGAGCGCCGATACCAGAATGGCTGAAGTCTTTCGCTTCTGTATCTGGCGTGTTGATCATGATTCCCGCATTGGCATTTGTGGTGAACATGCTGATGACCATGAAGGACAAGTGGTGGATGTATACAAAGAACATTCCGTTGCAGTGGGCGCTGACAGGTGTGCTGTTCGCAATTCCGCTGAACATCCAAGGCGCATTTCAACAGACCCGCTCACTCAACTGGTACATTCATGGAACGCACTGGATTGTCGCCCATGCCCATCTCGCGCTATTGGGATTTTCGAGTTTCATCGAAATTGGCGCGATCTACTACGGTCTCCCGAAATTGCTTAAGCGGGAGCTCTACAGCGAAAAACTCGCTCGATTGCATTTCTGGATGATGGCAATCGGATTCCTCGGATTCTGGTCGGTGCTGACTGCAGCCGGACTGGTGCAGGGTGCCGCCAAAGTTTACGAGATACCGTACATCCAGTCGGTCATCGCTACACATCCATACATGGTGGGTCGGGTGTTGTTCGGCGCCCTGATCATATTTGCTCAACCCATCTTTCTATACAATATGTGGATGACCGCGAAATATGGCAAGAAAATCGTTCCCGAATCAAGCGGTGGTCAGGCAGCGCCTGCCCCTGCAACCAGTTAATATAGACGTTAGAGGAAATCAGTCATGCCGAAATATGTAGCTGGTGCAGTATTAGTAGTCTTGGTGATCTTTTCATCCGTGGCGATTACGATTGTCGGCGGTTCAACCTACATGAACGAGATTCCGAAAACGGAACTGGCCATTGAAAAGGAAAAAATGCTCGGTCACAGCGCGTGGACAATCCACGATCCTTGGATGAGGGGAGACGATGCGCCGACCTTGGCCGGAAAGGGCAAGAAAATTTTCATTCGGGAAGGCTGCTGGTGGTGCCACACCCTGTTGCCGGAACAGACTCAGGACTGGGCGTATTTCGGTGAACCTCCGGTCGCCGGTGACGTTCAGGGCGAAGCACCCAGTTTATTCGGGTCGGATCGGAAGGCTCCGGACCTGCTTCATATCGCAAGTCGAAATCGTGTGAAAGCCTGGCATTATGTTCATCACCGAGACCCAAGAGCGGTTACGCCGGGTTCGATCATGCCCGCGTTCAAGCACCTGACCGATCACGAACTGGATGCAATCATCGCTTATCTGGATACATTGAAATAAGTTGAATGGGAGACTGCAGAAGATGGCAGATCGAAATGAACTAGAAGATCGAGGTGAAGTTTTTGGTCGCTTTGGCGACGAGGAATACGATGGCATAAAAGAAGGGAACGGTAAGATTCCGTGGTGGCTCGTTCTCATCGCCGGTGTAACCGTCTTTCAGGCTTTCCTCTGGACTATGCCGTGGCCGGGATTTGGACAACGTTACGATTCTGTCACTACAACCTTCGTCAGTGCTACGGGCAAACAACCCTGGTGGGATTGGGGTTACTATATGGTGCTGTTTCAGATCATCGTGGTTCTCACGTGCATCGCAGGCATCATCTGGTACATCAACATCCAAAAGTGGAAAGAGCGCGGCAACAATAGCAAGAGCAGCGAAGGGGATTCGCAATCATAAAATTCCAGCCTGCTTTCGGTGGGATTTACAGATCAAATATCAGCACTGATATTTGCGCTGATAGTAATCGGCGTGTTCGTTTACGTCATCATGTCACGCTTTGTGTTGGGACCACTGACGAAACTCAAACGGGTTGAAAAAATCGTATTATGTCTGGGTGTCGTCGGAATTGTACTCGTCGTGGTATACGCGGCGGTTGAGCTACTGTTTCATGTTGTGTTTTAGCAAGCGGTTATGACATTCGAGAGGTCCTGTGAAACTCGGCGAAAAAATTATGTTTGGATTTGCGGTTGTTGTCGTCATTGCCGCAGTGGGCAAGGGCTATCGCCAATTCACCGCAGAAGATCGTCCCCCGCCAAAAAACTACTATGAGTTTGATGAAACAGGACTGCAGGGACATCTTGTGTACCGACAGATGGGATGCAACAGTTGCCATCGGGCGATGGGGACCGGAGAAGTCGGAGTCGCACCGGTGCTGGACGGTGTGGGCACACGAAGAACACGCGAATGGCTTCATCAATATCTGACAGATCCGGAAACTCTTGTGCCGGGCACTGCCCATCATGGGAATTTCGGACCTGATTTCAGGCTTCTTGAAGAGGACGACCGAACAAAACTGGCTGCATTTCTGTCGGGTCTTCGTGCGAATCCGAACTCACCCAACTATCCGATCAAACCCGTGGCGTCGGACTCCTAAAGCTGGCAACCTAAACTAAAAAGGCGAAAATTTTGAACCCTGAAACACTAATCCCGTTTATCTGGGCGGCAACTGGACTGATCATGCTGATTGCCATTGTTATCGTCATTTACTGGGCGTACAAAAACAATCAGTTTGACGAAAACATCAAAGACCAGATATTTACGGAAGGCGACGACGACCGTTACAACTGACTACTCCGGACATCGCGATGAAATTCACGGCAGGTGAATGGATAGTCATTGCAGGGTCGGTCTTGATAGTTGCATTCGCCCTGGTTGTGGGGAGCATCATCTATCTGAAACCGCCGCCGGTCCAGTTTATATATGAGGAAACTGCGAGCTCCCTCAAAGGTGAAGGCATTTATCGGCGTGAAGGTTGTCTGGCCTGTCACGAAATATTTGGCAATGGTGCGTCGTACGGCCCGAGTCTGGATGGTATTGGCAGCAAAAGAGACAGGAAATGGCTGATCAGTTACTTGAAATCTCCATGGCCGGGCGTCAGCAACAAGACATACCGATTGGAGATGCCGCCATACAACCACCTATCTGAAGATGATCTTGATTTTCTGGCGACCTATCTAATCGCGCTCAAAGTCAACAGTAATGTTGCCGAGTAGAATTTCAGCGCACGAACCGATTAGGATTCGTTTTCTGACGGACCAGACTGGTATTCCTTGTTTTGATTGTACAATCCTGTTCCGATGCATGCCCAAGGGACAATCGCGAGAGCGATTGCTCCTCCCAGCCCGAATACGGTCAGAGCGAGAATTGTCAGTAGTGGTAGTTCTTGCATTATTTTCACTAAACAGTCAAAATATGTGTGGTTGGTTAGTATAGTTCAGTTAGAAAATGAAGATTCGAAAATTTTATCCCGTTATCGCGATTTCGCTGTTACTTTCCCTGACAGCCGGTTGCAGCGAGAAACCGGGAGCGCAGGCGAAAGTAAGCGTCGGCGATCAGGTTCCCAAAAGCAATAATCTGACCGTGTCTGATCCGGACAAGTGGTACGAAATTTCCTCAATGGATACCAAGGTGCCGCTTTACAAGTGGAAAATTGCAGATCTTGTCGGTCGGAGCAAACCGTTCCTTGTCGTCTTCGGGACTCCCCAACATTGCACGATGTGTGTCGATCAGATCACCCGCGTCGCAGTCATGGCCGAACAGTATGGAGACCGTTTCGCATTTGTACATGTTGATGGATACAAGGATAGTCCGGTCTGGGTTGAGTGGGGCGTAACGGGTGAGCCATGGACTTACCTGGTCGACGGTAAGGGAACAGTCCGTTCGATTTTCCCTGGGCAGACCGAACTCGGTCTTCTGACTCTGGAAATTGACAAGATTCTGAACGCGAAGGAAGGCTAGTGATTCTGGTACGGAAAGCGCGTTATACCGCGCTGGCACTTTGGGCCGTGCTTCTGGTGTCACAACCTTCGGCGGGCCAGATCAGTCCGTATGTCTATGTGAAAATGTCACTGGGCGTTCCGTGGTTCCTGTATTTCGTTTTTCTTGCCTGTATTTTGCTTCCGTTCTTCGTGCTCATTGCCATCGCTTGGCGCCGCTACTACATGGCCACCAAAGAAGGCCGCAACAAACACAGTAATCTGGAAGATTACTGACGTTCACTCAACAGTTGGACTGCACTGACAGTGGGCTTTTTTCTTCGTATCATACTTCCCATCATTCTGCTCGCTGTCTTCGCGATCGTGGCGATTTTTGTCTTGAACTCAGTGGAGTCGATCGAAATGATGGAAACAACAAAGAGTGCCGGACCGACAATACTCAATCGCTGAGGTAATCGATCCATCCCGTTTGAAAAAAGTAGATACAGCACGAGTGTTTACTCAGTCAAACACACAACCGACATTTGATAGTAACAACACAGTTCCGATTTACTTCGGATAATCGCACGATGGCAAGACAGTGCAATATGGGTATCTGAATGAAGATCAGGACCAAGTCGACCAGTTGGTCAACAGACCGTCGCTAGGCCTGAAACTAGAACTTTCAAATTCGGATTTTCTTCATCGTTAATCGCTAAAGCGGGTATTACAGCTGGCGGGGGACCAAATTCCGAGAAGTTCACATACTCAACTGATATTGTGTAGTGAATCGAATTAAGTTCCCGACTACTCCGAATTTGACTAAAACGAATCTCAGAGCAGATTATTTGGATGATTCAAGGGACGAAGTGAATCCACCAGCTTGACGAATTCAGCAAGAGTTTGAGCCTCTTCGAATGGAACAGACTTGACGAGGTTTTCTGTAACCATAAAGAAATTCAGTTCTTGATTGATACAACCGGAAGGACAATCACCCCATGCCCGTCTGACTAAGACGTACCAGTTTTCGCCAGATTTGCTGATTTTGATTTTGGACCTATCTCCCAGAAAATAGTCGGGCTCAGCAGACTTGATTTGATCACTGAAACGAGAAGCGAGTAGAAACGAGAAAAACTGAGGATTGATCCCCGGGTCGTAGTAGAGAATCATCACATTAAGTTGCGGATAAATATTTACCGCGTAAAGTCCGAATTTCGTGTTGAACTGATCGAATCTCCGGCTACCTGACGAAAACGGAACTGATTCGGCTTCACCTCCGACCATTGACTGAACGCGCTTGAGAAATCCGGGCTGAGGCGTGACGATTACAGCACCGGGAGAATAGGCTTCGGTAACAGATACATCGGCTATGGAAGGATTGGATTCTCGCACGAGTTCCAGAACGAACTGAATTTCGGTGGAGAGTTGCTGGAATTGTTCAGGAAGTCGGAATCCATCGCTCCCTTGCCTGATCAGAATCTGACTCGCCAGGATTTCAGGTTCAGATCTCGAGGGAACTTCTAGAATCTGATTGAGAATACGAACACGAGGAATCCCACTGTCAGCGCTGACAACTTGAAAAACAGACATAAACGCGATGACAAAGAAGCAATTCAGCTTCAATTGTCCTTGTATGAGAAAGGAATTCATGGGTTCTTTAATCCGAAGTTCCAGAGCATCAGGCCGGTATGTAACTGATTATAAAAATCTTATCGGTCAAGTGGGTGTTACGCTACTGGGTACACCTTCACCAGCTCCATGGCACGCTTCTGGATCGGTGAGGCTTCACTCGTCAGCGCCACGAGCGGCGCGTCAGGCAGTTGGTTGAACCGACACTGATTGCGACACCGGGTACCCAGCTCGTCGATCAGGGTGGCGAAGCTGTGCGCTTTCAGTCCGTCTTCGGTCCGGTGAGTGGCTTTCTTGCGTTTCAGTGCGGCGGACGCCTCGGGCGGCGCCACCGGATTGTGTCTCGGATCCGGCTGCTCCTCGTGATACAGCACGGGCCTGAGGGCCTCAAGCAGATGCCACTGCACATAGCAGGCAAGCATGCACAGGAAAAGATGCGCACGCACCCGGTCCTCGGTGCGATGGCGGATCGGGCGGATCTGAAGATCGACACTTTTCAGGTTGCGGAAGACCCGCTCGACCTTGCCCAGGCTCTTGTAGCCGCGCACCACATCCGGTGCCGCAAGCTGATCCGCATCCTGGCTGGTACGCAGGACATACAGCCCGTCCAGGGCCTGCTCCCGTTCGATCGAACCGGTATTGCGCGAGAACTCGAAGTGACCGTCCCGGATCACATACTCGAAATGCTTGGCCATCCTGAAACGGTTGTCGACCCGGCCGACCCTGTGGGCGATCTCCTGCTCGGTGAGCGGCTTGCGGGTGCGCCGCGCAACCTCGCGCTGTATTTTCATCAGTGCCTGTTCGGTGCTGTCGAGCAGCTCCCCGCGCTGCTGTGCCCGACGCTCCTGCAGGAACGGATTGAAGCACACCACCAGCCGCTCACCGGGATAGCCCGGTGACCGGATCTCGGCCAGGTCGAAGCGATCGAACAGACCCGGCCGCACACTGCCCTCGTCCACCAGCGCCCGCAGCGCGTCATGGCCGAGCGCCGAGATCCAGCCGATGCCCGGATGATCCCTCAGCATGTCGATCTGTGTCTGCGTCAGCATGCCGCGGTCGCCGACCAGCACCAGGTTTTCCAGATCGTGCAGCCGCCGCAGTTTATCAATCTGGTCAGCCACCGTCCGGGTGTCCCCGGTGTTGCCCGCATAGGCCTGCACAGCCAGCGGCCGCCCGTCACCGTCCGCCAGGATGCCGTAGACCACGATCGGCCGCCCGCGCTTGCCGTCGCGGCTGTAACCGAAACGCATCAGCGGACAGGTGGCGCCCTCGTAGTAACTGCTTGAGACATCGTAGAGCACCGGTGCATGCTCACCCAGATGACGCCGCACCAGTCGCCCCTCGATGGCGCCCTGGCGCTCATGCAGCCAGTCCATGGCCTGGTAGAGAGCGTTCTCATCGAAGTCGCCCAGCCCGAGCTCGTCGGCCAGCGTGGTCTGCGACAGCTGACGCACGGTGGCGAGTTTCGACTGCGGTCTGACGATACGCTGGGCGATCATGGCGACAATGAGTCTTCTCTGGGCACTGTCACGTGTCGCAATCAACCGCGGCAGTCCGAGGCGGCGGATCATCTCCAGGATCAGTTCGATGTGGCCGTGCGGCGTGGACGACTCGATGGTGAAGGCCTCATCCGGATGCACCAGGGGTTCGTTCCTGAGCACCTGTCTGAGCCGCTGGATTTTCTCCGGCGGCCAGTCGGAGAGGTTGTCGAGGGTGCGTTTGCAGACGCGGCCGTCTTTGCGGAAGGATTTTCGCAGCAGGATGGCCGGCGGCGAGTTGCGGTTCGGTACGATGTCGATATACATGGCTACATATTATAGCATGCAGACCGTACCGGATGCTTTATTTTATTGTTTTATTCATATTCATCTGAACACTTACATGGCTACACAAAAACATCCGTTTCCGATCGACTTGGGAAATAAACTGAATCATATCAATGACTTGAAGGGAGGAAAGCGGAAAGTTGCTGAAAATATCGCTGGAACTTCGGTTTAATGGATTGATTTGAGCGATGGAGTAGAGTAGCTACTCGCTTCAAGTCCTCTGTACAGTGTTATACAGTTGTAAGACAGAATATTCTCTAACTGGTACGGGTTTTCAGGTCCTTGAAGCAGGTCAGTGATCCGGTGTGGCGACAGTATTCTGAATTCGTCTTATTTCCTGCGTGTAATCTATCGAATCTACTACCTTCTCATCACATAGCAGGTTTTCCAGAGCCTGCAACCAAATTTCATAGTAGCCCCCACCATCGTCCCCCGCCTTCGCATCGATGGCATCAGCAAGATACTCACTCCACAGCGACCAGGAGAAAACACCTTGCTGATGAAGTTTTACAGTGAGTGCAAATGCACGTGCCATCCACGGCTCTTCAAATATCGGTTCTTCTCCATCTTGAAAAAACTGCTGCAGATTTTCTGTCCGGATAATCATACCGCCTCCAGATAGGACTCAAAAAGATCCACATAAACTGCAGTCGGCGACTGTGAGGACTCACCTCCCCACAACTCATCGCCTTCAAAGCGAACGCTGTACAGCTGTTGTGATTGCTTGCTACCTCTGGCATGTTCATCGGGGAAAATAAATGTCCCCTGATCAGACGCGACAACGCCCTCGCGGCCCTGCACAAATTCCGGTAGACGTATGTGACCTGGATGATTCATGCTTTGGGCTCTCACCCTGCTACCGGGTGCGAACTTGCCCGCAGACTGCGCTGGCATTCGAGCGCTGTTACCCCGATGGAGCGTATCCCATACATCCTTTCCTTTCAACATGGTCAATCGAGTTTTCCATCCGAGGCGATTTGGCGCATTCGCTGCTCAATCTCTTCCTGGGTCAAAATACCCTTTTCCACAAGCAACGTCTGAAGGCCATGTATCCACTTTTCGTAGTAACTCGACGCAAGATAACTGTCGTCATCCATTCGTTCGCGAGCATAGCGCGACATGTCCAGATTCCACTTCCCCAAGAATCCGGCCGCAAGCGTCAGTGCAAACGCTCTTTTCTCCCAGTCGTGATGAAACACGGGTTCATCCTGTTCGGGATTGATAGGTCCGAAACCCGATTTACCGCCGAGATCGTGCGCGCCTTTCACTGGGCTGACTCTGGAGGTTTGACAATTCCTGTACCGATCATGGAGTCCCGAGTAACAAGACCGGCCAATTGAACCTCGCTGAGGTGCTCGGTTCCCTCAGGTCTCATAGGGATCACAAGATAGCGCACTTCTGCAGTACTGTCCCAGACACGAACTTCGACATGCTTTTCCAATTTGACGCCGAATTCCTCGAGAACACTTCTCGGTTCGGATACCGCCCGCGCCCTATAGGGTGGTGACTTATACCAAACCGGCGGCAATCCGAGCACCGGCCATGGGTAACATGAACATAGTGTACACACCACCATGTTGTGGACTGAAGGTGTATTTTCCAGCGCAATCATGTCTTCGCCTTGCCGTCCTTCAAAGCCAAACTCGGCAATGGCCGCCGTGGCATCCTCAAGCAGCCTGGCTTGATAGGCAGGATCACACCACGCCCTGGCAACAACTTTCGCGCCATTCTGCGGCCCGACTCGATGCTCGTATACATCAACCAACTTGTCGAGCGCCAGTGGGTCAACAAGTCCCTTTTCGACCAGAAGCGACTCCAGTGCCTTCACCCTGATCTCCTCCTGCTTCGGGGGATGTGCGTGTTTATGTTCACTCATGTCAGTTTCTCCCTCAGGACCGCAGATCAGTCTTGACTCAGCGGCTCTATATCAAGATAGATATTTTCGAGTGTGTAATGGTCCCCTCGGTCGTCGGTTGCCCACCATCCCCTGCTATCCGATCCAGTATAGAATCGAAAATGAAATCCATCGCGACTATCGTGATGCAGGGCATAAGCCTGTGACTGCCCGGATTTTGCCTCAAGTGCCTCAACCATCAGCCGAACGATTTCACCGCGCGCAAAAATTTCCTGTGACGAGATGAAACGATCAGTTGAAGGATTCTCGCTGGCGATCACATGCGGTACAAGCTCGAAACCGTTCAGTTTCTCCTGATAGGGTATTGCGGCCATGTTCTGCATTTCAAATCGATCGCCGTTTTCCAGATAGCTGATCCGAACACCTCGAATGATGACACCATCTTTTGTTTGGCCAAAGTCTGCACCTGACAAATCGATGACCGTAACGCCTCGGTTCCCAATCACCTCGACCACATCGCTGTGAACAACCGCTGCTGTATCCAGTCCAACTCCGATCCCAAACTTGATATCAAGCTGATGCATGGCGACAAGCCCGGTTGCAAACCTTCCATTACCGAAATAATGTTGATCCACAAACCAATTCGGACTGATCAGATCCAATCCCTGAAACAGAAATTCGGAATCAATTCGGCCCCGAGTCAGAGCCTCAATCGGATCGACCTCAGTTGACAGAACAGTCGCACCTGGGATACCACCGATAATCATACTGCCGGATGCGTGCGCTTCCTGTACAGCTGAAGCGAGATCACTTGGCGTGTCGCCCTCGCCCGAAAACATGATCTTCGACAACCGCTGAGGCAAGCCACCGACAAAAAATACCGAACTCGATGCCCGAACCTGGTCCGTCAGTGTTCGGTCCTCGCCGGCAAATCGATAATCCGTCGAGAATTCCTGAAACACTTCCGCAATCGGCAGCAATTGTGATGACGCACCATAGCGCTGAAACGCGCGCTGTGCGAATCCACCGTAAAGTTTTGAGCGGGAGTGTGCGGCAGCAACAATCACATTCTCACCGGGTTTTCTTTCAGCGATCTTGACGAGATTGCGCCAAACAACCTGATTTTTTAGCGGCAGCACGTCGCCAACCAGCATGACGATTCCTTCTGCCCGCAATAATTGAAACGGCGCAAAGACCAATGCCAGGAATACAGTCAGTAATAAGATTATTCGTTTCAGGTTATTCGTCACTTCAGTCTCCGCTCCCCCTGTTCAAATTTCGCATGAGTCAATTACGCGTCCCGTCATAAGAATCACTATTTTTCAAAACGAATTATAAGTCGCTAACGACGCAGCAGATATAACTCTCAATTGCATGATACGACGGAAGTATTCACTGCAATTTCAAGTCAGTCAACCGTGCGTACAGCCCCGGCAGCACATCGGGCAAAGAGTGCAAATGCGAATATACTGCGTAGTGCCCGGGACCAAACAGATGACTCAGATAGCGTGGGCCGGATTGGTCGATCGTCAAGCCGAAACACATCACACTTTTCGACCTTTGCTCCATCAAGGCTTTACGCGTGTCTTCCAGTGCGTACCGCCCCTCGTACTGATCAGTCGGATCATGTGGTTTTCCATCACTTAGGACAACCAGAAGTTTTTGTCTTGACTTCCGTACATTTAACTTGGCACCGAGATGTCTGATCACTGGTCCCATTCTGGTATAGTTCTGCGGTTTGACTTCCAATAGATTTCGCCGGATTGTCTCATCGTACGCGTCTTCAAAGGTCTTGATTCGATCACAGCGAACCCGCAGTCGGCTGTCACTTGAAAATGCATAAAGCGCAAAATCGTCAGCAACCGAATCCAGAACCTGTGCCAGCACCGCCATAGATTGCTTGGCTACATCAATCACCCGGTTGCCGCCGACCCAGGCTTCTGTTGAGCGCGAAGCATCCATCAGGACTATGACTGAAATATCCCGATACTGATGCACCTTCTGTCGGTAGTAGGTCGACTCAAGCATCCCACATCCGATTCGGTCAGCCGCGCATGTCACGTAGGTATCGATATCGAGCTCCTCTCCATCCTCAAGAAAACGGTTCCATTGCGACTCCTGACGTAACAGCGAAAATCGTCTGCGTACGCGGTGTACCAGTTCGGAAAATTGGGAATCCAACTCGGCGTGATACCCTCCTTTCGGCTTTTGCTCGATCAGCCTGCACCAGTCTCTCATATAGGTATGGGTCAGACAGTTCCACTCCGGGTAGGTATAGTGGTCACGGATCGCAGCAAGGCCCGACTTTGGTTCCGGGGTATTTTCAAGATCAAAAACAGCCTTTTTCTGTGGTTGTTCTGATGCGTCTTCGCGTTTTTTCCTAGTACCTCTCAACAGTGGCAGTCTGAATTTTTCAACATGGGCTGTCCGATAGCTCCACAGCGGCACCGGTAGGAAGGGAACAGTTTTACCCACCCAATTCGAATCTGGAGTAACCGTCCGACCCGATTTCGCCTGCTTGATCATCTCGGTCAGTGACTCATGTACATGGCTGATATCGGCACCGAGCTCCCGTCGAATTGCAGTCTCAAGTACCAGTGACGGATTTCGTGTTTTTTCTGTAGGGTCGGGGTAGGCAACCCTGCGTAATTCAAGCTCCTGCTCGCAAAGTTTGCGATATCGTTGTTTCAGACTTGGAAAGGCGGTCAGCAAACGTTTGGTCGTGGCGGCGCCCTGCAAAAAATGGCGCACACCCGGTGGCAGTATTTCGGTTCCCGGACAAAATTCGTTGAACGCCAGTACAGCTGCCAGCCAATAGTAAAGATCACGATTGAGCTCACGGTCAGGATAACGGTTGATTCGCGTCGGCAAATGCAGTATGCCCGGTTCGGACCATGCCTGCAGATCAACTCCCCCGTGCGCGGTCATACGAACCGAAGCGCTCAGTTGGGCACCGGAACTCACCTTGCGCTGAAGGTCGCCACCCATCGCGTGAAAATAGAGGTCCAAACCCTGCCACAGATCCCGACCTTTCACTGCATACTGGGGATGGCGAAGCCGACCCGCCAATCCGAAAAGCAATCCATACCACAAGACCGATATGCCATCTGCGAAATAATTGCTCCTAAGAGAAGTAGGCATTCACTATCTCCATCAATCCTTCTCGAATGACAGGATCATCGGTCAGCGAGTCTACAAGTGCAGCTTCGCTTGCGTTTCGGTGATTGAGACCGTCTTGAATCATATGTGCGGCATGCACCAGGAGACGGGTTGATGCCGTCTCTTCAATATCATGGCCTTCCACCTCTCGCAATCGCCTGCCGAGTTTCACCAATCGTTCCGCGGTATCCGCGCTGACCCCAGTTTCAGTGACTACGATCTCAACCTCCTGCTTCATTTCAGGAAAATCAAACGTCAGCGACACAAATCGCTGTCTGGTGCTCTGTTTGAGATTCTTGAAGAGATTCTGATAACCGGGATTGAATGAGACTACCAGCATGAATTCCGGCGGTGCCTTGATCACTTCGGCGGTCTTGTCGAGATAGATCGTACGCCTGTCGTCGCACAACGGATGTAGAATCACCGTCGTGTCCTTGCGTGCCTCAACGATTTCGTCCAGATAACAAATCCCGCCCTCTCGGACCGCCAGTGTCAACGGCCCGTCGTGCCAGACTGTCTCGTCATTCTTGATCAGATATCGACCGAGCAGGTCGGTTGCCGAAAGCTCATCGTGACAGGCAACTGTGTACAACGGTCGGCCGAGGGTCGCCGCCATGTGTCTGACAAAACGAGTCTTTCCGCAACCAGTCGGTCCCTTGAGCAGTACAGCGAGCTGCCTTCGGTAGGCAGACTTGAAAACCTCGACCTCGTGATTCTGAGCGAGATAGAATGGAATACCTGAGTCATTCATCGCCGTTCTCCAAGTCTTTCATTCTCCGATACTGCTTCATTGGTATACTCCATTGATTGTAATTGTCAGTTAGTTATTTTCGACTCGCAACAACTGGATTCATGCTGCGGCTTCTGTATCGTCTCATCGTTCAGCGCGCCAAACAAGCTCGGGCACGTCGTCATGCACTCAAACAGAGCAAGGCAAGACAGAAGCAACCCGTTGGACGATCGCGCCGATCACGCAAACTCGTAATTTCCACGGTGATTGTAGTTGCGGTCGCGATCTCCGTACTTGTCTTTCGCTCGCACTTCGAGATCCCCACTCTGACAATTGACCCAAACCGAGCACAGGTGGAAGTTCACCTTGACTCGGTCAAAGTCGCGCCTGTAATAATCTACCTTGAACAATGGCCCCCTCCTCTTAATCCTGTACCCGAGAATGATGACATCAGTCAGATCATCATTGAAGACAATCAGTTTATACCAACTTTTCAGATCATTTCACCAGGCAGCACAATAGAAATCGAAAATAGAGATGAACTATTGCACAACACTCATGTCATTGATAACAACGATACTGTATTCAATGTCGCGACACCGTTAAAGAGTATTACCGTCCGAAAGATTATCAAGGCAACCGGTATGCTGAGTGTTCGGTGTGATCTTCATCCGTTCATGCACGGATGGATCTTCGTGCCGTCGAACCCATTCTATGAACTGGTTCGGGAACCCACTTCCATTCACTGGAAGGATATAGCACCGGGTGAATATAGACTTAGAATCTGGGAGGCGGGAACTATCAGACAGGAATTTTCCTTGACGCTCTCGGCTTCCGAAAGAAAATCCATTCGGGTTCTATAGCCATCGACGAGTCCCGGTCTATATCAGAAGTTCGGTCACGATCAGTCCACCGCTGACCAGCAGTACCACGGCGACCGTCCGTTCCATCGACAGGGCTGTAATTCGATGTGCGATGATTGCACCCAAGGTAATTCCGGCTGCCACACCAATGCCAATCGGAATTGCGAGCAGCCAATTCACTGAACCATGAATGATATGCCCCAAAGTTGCGAACGGGCTGATGGGAATCTGTATCGCCATACTCAGACCCACGGCTGATAAGACTGGAAAATCAAGCAGAAGCAGTGTTGGAACGAGTAATAGAGGACCACCCGTACCGCTGATTGAGGAACCGTATCCGACTACAAATCCCACCAAGACCAGTAAACCGCCGCTGGTATTTTCGATTCCGGACCCAACAGATTTCGAAGCGTTTCGGCTGAGAGCCCTGATACCCGATAAGATAACCAGCGCAGCGACAATAATCTCGAGGACAAACGACGAAAGTACCTGTAATGTGATGG
This sequence comes from Arenicellales bacterium, assembly GCA_963662635.2. GTDB lineage: Bacteria > Pseudomonadota > Gammaproteobacteria > Arenicellales > JAJDZL01 > JAJDZL01. Next base: position 2,037,242 of record CAXXFC010000006.1, on the reverse strand, counting down.
AACCCAGATAAGCACCCGGTGCCGCACCTACAATCAGGTAAATCGCCTTATCCCATCGGATGGATCCCTGACGGGCGTAAGCATAAACCGCGAAAATTGCTGCAAAAGCAAAGCCCGCCATGCAGGCGGGAATGACAGTATGGATATCTATGCCTGCGACATAGACGAGAAATGGAATTATGATTATTCCGCCGACACCGCAAATTCCGATCAGGATACCGACAAAAAAACAGAAGACCCCGGTACTGCCCAGCAAAAGAGCAGTCGATTCAAACATAACTTAGCGGGAATCAGCGGTAACCGGGCTCAACCGAGCTGGCTGACCGTTATATCGAGAAAGACGAACCGCACCCACAAGTGGTGGTCGCATTGGGATTGTTGATCAAAAACCTGGCACCCATCAAGTCATCAAGATAATCGACTTCGGCACCCATCAGATATTGAATGCTGAGGGAATCGATCAGCATTGTTATTCCCTTCTGTTCGATGACGAAGTCATCGTCCTGCCGCTCGGTCTCCAGTTGAAACCCATATTGAAACCCGGAGCATCCACCACCTTCGACATAGACTCGCAGCCCGATGTCGGATTCCGACATCAAGTTGCCAACACGTCGGGCGGCACTATCTGAAATGGCAAGGGTTGAGGTGCTATCCATATTCGCTCAGAATCTGATGAAAATTCAAACATAGAATTCTTGTGTCTGTGTAATGAATATTATAGGACGGGCATTAATTTTTTCGCCGAAATCATGACACCCTAAACTCAAAGCGGAATTACGATATGTCGAAAAACGGTGATATTTCACTGCCGTGCTTTATGATGCTGGAATCCGACGCGATCGGAAACGAAAAGTTCTCAACCGTAGCGAAGATCAATCACCACTTGGCATTCTTCTGCAGGGAGGAGTATAGGCGGCTAGGCATGATATTACGGACAGTTTCGATCAACTCTATCTACACCGTTGAATCTCGAAATTGACGGTACATACACTTTACAAGTGAGAAGAAATCCAGTCTGCTAATTCCTCCTCTGTTATCTCGCCAGCGGCCAATTTAATGAAAACTTGGTATTTGTCCGCAGCGGTTGCGGTGAACTCCACACCATTGAGTGCGAGAAAGAGACGGCAAACCACCAAAGCGGTGCGTTTATTGCCATCGATGAACGCATGATTACGAGCGATTCCAAAAGCATACGCGGCAGCCATTTCAGATATGGAAGGCTTGGGTTCGGCGTAGTGGAACAAATTCACGGGTTTCGACAAAGCGGATTCGAGCAAGCCTGCATCGCGTATACCGTCAATACCGCCATGTTCGGCAATTTGCCTGCGGTGAATTGCATGCACGACGGCATCTGAAATCCATTTTGGCTCAGTCACTACTCAGCCAATTTCTTGAGTACATCGCGGTCCTCTCGCATAATGGCTTCCGCCGCCTCCATCTGCGCTGCAAACTCAGGGTTGTAAGCACTCAATTCAATGCCGTTCGGGGTTTCAATTCCATACAGGATATCGCCCTTTTCAACGCGCAACTTGGCAAGCACTTCTTTGGAAAGCACCACTCCAAGCGAATTTCCAACTGTTGTTACCTTTAGTCGAATCATAGCCATCTTCTGCTGAGGTATTCATATTCATGATATTCATTGGATGTTATAACAAATATTATAATAAATTGAGTGAAAGAGAATTACCTGAATATCTCTATAGGGCCGGTCAAACAGGACAATTCCATTTCTGCATCAATTGATCTGTTGACAGGCAAAAATATCAGCTCAACGATAAAATTTTGGGCTTGACTCAGACTGTGAACATCATGTTTTGATATCTTATAGATTGAAATTCAGCTGTATGTGAAATGCTACAATCCAGAGCCAGAGAAATTTAGGGTGGGATAAACCTGCAATCCATACAATCATCAAGGGTTATCAAGTATAATAATATCAATGACTTATCATAACATCATATTTTATCTGCATATCAAATCCACACCCATGGTAAAACCGTACTCGCGATGTCTCGGTTCGACTTGTCCATCTAAGAAAATTTGGTCTGATTTCCGTTCAACCTGATTCCATCGAATTCGTCACCCTCTCGTGAAATACTCAGCCGGATTAGACAACGCACTGTCTGTACACAATCTTTGCAAAACTTACAAAAACGGTAGGGAAGCGTTGAAGAATGTCTCATTCAGCGTAAAGGAAGGGGATTTCTATGCACTACTCGGCCGTAACGGTGCCGGAAAGTCGACAACGATTGGGATTACCTGCTCCCTTGTCAACAAGTCTTCGGGCAAGGTATACGTTTTCGGAACCGACATCGACAAGGACTTTCAAAGTGCCAAGTCGAACATCGGCTTGGTGCCGCAGGAGATCAATTTCAGTCAATTCGAAACACCGTGGAACATCGTGATCAACCATGCCGGATACTATGGTGTGAGACGGTCACTGGCGGAAAAACAGGCTGAGAAATATCTCTCTGTCCTGGGATTGTGGAGCTATCGCCATACCATGTCCCGTAAGCTGTCGGGTGGCATGAAACGCAGACTGATGATCACGCGGGCATTGATGCACGAGCCGCGATTACTGATTCTCGATGAACCCACCGCCGGAATCGATTTCGAAGCAAGACTGCTCATGTGGGACTATATGGAGAAAATCAACCGGGAAGGCATAACCATAATCCTGACGACACACTACCTGGAGGAAGCGGAAAGGTTGTGCAGGCACGTCGGTGTCATAGAACTGGGCGAAATCATCCTCGATATCGATATGAAGTCTCTCTTCAAGCACTTGCAGCAGGAAACGTATGTACTCCATACTCAGCAACCAATCAATACTTTGCCCGACGCAATTACTGAACCCATGCGACTGAGAGACGAACGAACCATCGAAGTGGACATCCCCAAAGGCAGTCACATCAATCCGCTTTTCGAAAAGCTGGCGCAGACAGGAATTTCTGTAGTCAGCATTCAGAACAAGTCAAATCGTCTGGAAACACTGTTCATGGAACTGCTCAAGACAGAAGCCACCACCTTGCAATTGGATGAAACACGTGAATAGGCTTTTTGAATACAACGGTGTCGCACTCTACACGCTGACTCGCAAAGAAGTCGCCCGATTTATGAGAATCTGGACACAGACGCTAATCCCACCAGTCATCACGACTTGTCTGTACTTTCTGATTTTCGGCAACCTGATCGGCCCGAGGATCGGTCCGATGCAGGGACACAGCTATATTGATTTCATTGTGCCGGGGCTGGTTCTGATGTCAGTGATCACCGGAGCCTACACCAACGTCGCGTCGTCTTTCTTTTCAGCGAAGTTTCAACGGTACATCGAGGAGATAATGGTGTCTCCTTCACCGAACTATGTGATTCTCATCGGTTATCTGGTTGGCGGCATGGTCAGGGGGATATTGGTTGGTACGATCGTATTGGCTGTATCCTCGCTCTTCGCTACCGTCGACATTGTCTCGCCAATCATTGCCATAACCATATTCATACTGACTGCGCTGGTATTTTCTCTGGGAGGTATGATCAATGGGATGTTCGCCCGTAAGTTTGACGACATCTCCATCATTCCGAATTTCGTGCTCACCCCACTGATCTATCTCGGGGGCGTGTTCTATTCGGTCCAGATGCTACCCGAATTCTGGCAGTATGTCTCGTTTGCAAATCCGATCCTGTATGTCATCAACGTCGCCCGCTTTGCTTTCCTGGGCTCGAGTGATGTTGGAATGCTGGCTTCGTTCGCGGTAATCGGCACTTGCATCGCAATCCTGTTCACGCTGTGCATGATACTGCTCAGACGCGGATATGGCATACGAGAATGAACTGCGCGGGTCGATATTCTGGCTGGGGAACCAGGATTCGAACCTGGATTGACGGAGTCAGAGTCCGTTGTCCTGCCGTTAGACGATTCCCCAGTATCAGAATCCAAACTGGCTACCGGGTGAAAGAAGCTACTTACCGTTTCGAGTATTGAGGTCGTTTTCTTGCCTTGTGCAAACCGACTTTCTTTCTTTCAACTTCACGGGCGTCGCGGGTAAGGAAGCCCCCTTTTCGAAGTGCAGCCCGATTCGATTCGTTGTAATCCACCAAGGCACGTGCAATGCCCAGTTGAATGGCACCGGCCTGACCGCTTTGACCACCGCCGCGTACATTAACCGTGACATCCACAGAATTCAGCATGTCCAAATGAACCAGCGGCTGTCGGATAACCATACGGGCTGTCTCGCGGCCAAAATATCGCTCAATCGGTTTTTGGTTCGCAACGATGTTCCCGCTGCCTTTTGTCAGATAAACCCGGGCGGTGGAGGATTTCCTCCGACCGGTTCCGTAATAAACTTCAGATGCCTGAATATTAGCCATTCCTTCATTCCCTATAAATTGAGGGGTTTCGGTGATTGTGCTCCATGCGGTTGATTTGAGCCTGCGTAGACTTTCAGCTTCGACATCATTGCCCTGCCAAGCGGTCCTTTCGGCATCATGCCGCGAACCGCTGCTTCAATGATTCGGGTCGGGTGCTGTTCACGCATGGTACTGACCGGAACAGTTTTCAACCCACCGGGGCGCCCCGAGTGGCGATGATAGACTTTTGCGTTTTCCTTGTTGCCTGTCAGGACAACTTTTTCAGCGTTGATCACAACCACATAGTCGCCGGTATCCACATGTGGTGTATAAATCGGTTTGTGTTTGCCGCGCAGGCGTTTGGCGATTTCTGAAGCCAGTCGACCCAATACCTTGTCGGAGGCATCGACCAGAAGCCATTCGCGCTCGATAGTGCTGGCTTTCGCAGAAATAGTTTTCATAATGAATCCAAGTGAACTGACAATTGATCGCGCAGTAAGCGGCTGCGTGCGTAAGTATCCTGAGAAAGCGCAGATTATATAATAAATTTTTACAACTGTAGCAACGACGAATTTCGTTCAATCATCAGCTTGACCAAAACACAGTAACCACCCAGAGATCGGACGTGAAATTAATCAATTGCCTCAACGTTGTGCGGGTGTACTTTACAATTTCACAGTCAAATTCGAAGTTCTGTCGAAACCGTTCCGATCAGACAGCTGAATCTGCTTTCGTTACTGCACATAGGTACAGACCCGATAAAGTTCTCAACGATTTAAGGCGCATCATCGACTATATGTTGTCCTGCGCGATACCAAGTAGGTAGAACCGAATCGTGGCCAGCAAATTTGCCAAATTCTCCATTCTGCAGGACACGCGACTGTACCGTCGCCTTCTGAAGTACGTGATGGTCTACAAACTATACTTCTTTATGGGTTTCGCTTTCGTGGCGCTATTCGCAGCGACTACACCGGGCGTCGCGATGTTCATGAAACCGTTGCTGGATGGAAGTTTTGTCGACCGAAATCCCAAGTACATTTTTTGGACACCTATCATTCTGATTCTTTTGTTTGGTGTTCGCGGGATTGCAGGATACATGAACGGAGTGTGTACCAATTGGGTGATGGGACGAGTTGTTTACGACATCCAGACTGAACTGGTCGGACGGCTTGTATCGCTTCCAACAACGTTCTACGACAACAATCCTGCCGCACAGGTCATCTCCCGAGTATCTTCGGATGTGAATGAACTGACGCAGGCGGCGTCCAATGTTCTCGTCACCGTGGTGCGAGAATCGCTCACCATCATCGGTCTATTGATCTGGATATTCATTCTGGATTGGGTGTTGAGTCTGATCATCCTGATCGCGACGCCGTTGATATCCCTGCTTGTGAGGTTCATCGCCTCGCGGTTGCGCTACCTCCATCGCAGAACCATGCAGATGAACGCAAACTTTCTGCAACGTCTGCAGGAAGTCACCGCGAATCACCGTCTGGTCAAACTCAACCAGATGGAAAAACATGAACATGATCGGTTGCGCGGTGTCGCCAACCAAGTACGGAGACTCAAGTTCAAACAGGCAATCGCTAACGAACTCACCGTTCCCATGGCCGAATTCATTACGACAATGGTCATTGCGGGCACTGTCTACTTCAGCCTGACACGAGATTTACAGGACCCGCTCACAGTGGGTGGGTTCGTTTCCTTCATGGCCGCACTTGCACTGATCTCGACCGCACTGAAGCGGCTTTTGAACGTCAATGATATGCTGCAGCGTGGTCTGGCTGCAGCTGAGCGTGTTTTCTACCTTCTTGATCAGGAACCGGAAGCCGAGGTTGGCGTCAGGGACCTCAATGACGAAGACGTAGAGGGGCGAACAGAATTCAGAAATATCACATTCCACTATCCGGGTATCGAGACCCCATCACTTGATGACGTGACTTTGGAAATCAAACCGCACGAGACGATCGCGTTGGTCGGCGCTTCGGGTGCTGGCAAAAGTACCTTGACATCACTCATTCCCCGTATGTATCAAATCCAGAGTGGACAGGTTCTGATCGATGGCGTCGATATCAGAGAATACAAGCTTTCCGAGATTCGGAAAATTATCGCTTTCGTCAGTCAGGACATATTTTTATTTGATGACACGATCGCGGCGAACATTGCTTATGGTGATATCTCCAATGCTACAGAGGAAAAAATTAGACAGGCCGCCCGTTCGGCTTACGCACTGGAATTCATTGAAAAATTGCCAAAAGGGTTTGATACCCTGGTAGGCGAAAGAGGTGTCCGGCTTTCCGGGGGACAGAAGCAACGCATCGCTATCGCAAGAGCTTTCATCAAGAATGCGCAAATTCTGATATTTGACGAGGCAACCTCCTCACTTGATACAAAGTCTGAATTCGAGGTGCGTCAGGCACTGGCCGCCCTAGGTGCAGGTCGAACCGTGATCATCATCGCCCATCGTCTCTCATCGATTGAGAATGTTGATCGGATTATCGTACTCAACGAGGGTCGCATCGTCGAGAGCGGTACTCATCAGGAACTGATGGACCGTAAAGGATACTATTACCGACTTTACACCATTTTTGACAATAGCCTAGAGTCAACCGCATCGAAATAGACCGAAGCGGGCATTATCTATTTTCTGCGCCAGTTGTTGAATCTCTTAAGTATGCGCATGGTACGCTCGGAGACTTGATTGCGCTTCCAACTACCGGCTGCAAACCGCGCCGATTCAGCCAGAGTCGGATAGATGTGAATGGTTCCCAGAATCTTACCCAGTCCCAGCCGGTTCTGCATCGCCAACACAAACTCGTGAATCAGGTCACCGGCATGTTCGCCGGCAATCGTGACACCCAGAATTCGATCCTTCCCCGGTGGTGTCAGTACTTTGATATGACCATTCGTCTCGCTGTCGGCAATCGCCCGTGACAGGTCCTTGAAATCGTAAACCGTCACTTCGTAGTCAATGTTTTTCTGCTTTGCTTCCTGTTCGTTCAGTCCGACACGCGCGATCTCGGGCTCGGTGAATGTCGCCCAAGGTATCACTGAATAGTCGACCCGGCGTCGGTAAAATGGCCTCAGCAATGCATTTGAAGCGGCTGACGTTGCCTGATGAGAGCCGAAATGAGTGAACTGATATGGACCGGCCACATCGCCGATTGCGTAGATGTTTGGAATGCTGGTTTCAAGAAATTCGTTGACTTCAATCGTACCATGGTCGCTCAGTTCAATCCCCAGTTCGTCCAGCCCAAATCCTTTAATTCTGGCACGTCGACCGACCGCGATCAACAGCACGTCAAACTCGATCTGAACCTCTTGGTTTGCATGGTCACAGATCAGCGCCATCGAACCGTTTTTGGAAATAAAACGCTTGGCCGAGTGCTCAAGTCTCACATCGATACCCTCACCCTTGAACTGATCAAGAACCATCTCGGAAAATTCCCGATCTTCCCTGGGCATGATGCGATCGAGTCTCTGTACCTGGGTGACGTGGGAACCCAATCTGGCGAACGCCTGTGATAATTCACAGCCAATGGGACCACCGCCCAATACCAGCAGTCGTCCGGGCAACTGCTCTATCTCCCAGATGGTATCTGACGTGTAGTAAGGAATGTCATTGATTCCGGGTAACGGCGGAATGGCTGGTTCAGCACCCGATGCGACCACAATGCTGCGGGTGGTCAGTTTTTCACCGTCCACATCCACGCAGTAAGGGGACTCAATGTAGGCATGACCCGCGAAACAGTCCACACCCAGCCCCGTATATCGCTCTACGGAATCGTGATGCTCAATCACACCGATGATCCCGCGAACTCGATCCATCACATCTTTGAAATCATACTCAGCACTGGCAGTGTGCACACCGAATTCGTGACTTCGCTGTACGTGGGATAGGAACTTGGCAGTTCGGATTATGGCCTTCGAGGGAACACATCCGGTATTCAAGCAGTCGCCACCCATTTTTCCCTTTTCTATCAGAGCGACCTTGGCCTTGACTGCGGCCGCAATATAGGCAGCCACAAGTCCCGCCGACCCCGCGCCGATAACAACCGTATTGAAATCAAACTTTTTCGGTTTCTTGAACTTTCCGAGAGTTTTGCGGGCTTTCAGGCTGTTGATGATGAGCTTCGCGATAAGGGGGAAAATACCAAGCAATGCGAATGATGCGATAAGGGCTGGTGAGAGAATGGACGCGACCGAATCGATTTTGGCGAGTTGAGTGCCCGCGTTGACATAGACCACAGTTCCCGGTAGCATCCCGATTTGGCTGACAACAAAATAGGTGGCTAGACGCATCGGTGTCAGCCCCATGACCAGGTTGATCACGAAGAATGGGAATAGCGGAACCATTCGCAATGTGAACAGGTAGACCGCGCCATCTTTTTCGATCCCCTTGTTGATTGTCTGTAATCGCTCGCCGTAACGATTCTGAATCGTGTCTCTCAAGATATGCCGTGAGATCAGAAAAGCGCAAGAGGCACCGATGACGGACGCGAAGGATATCAGGACGGTACCCCAGAGAAGCCCGAATATCGCACCGCCGATCAGTGTGGCGACTGCCGCACCCGGTAATGAAAGTCCTGTCACGAGGACATAGAGAATGAAGAAGATGGCGGCAGTGCGTACAGGGAATGAGTCGCGATAGGCCAGAATTTTCTCCTGTTGCAGGGCGAAATACTCCAAGTTGAGGTACTGCCCAAGATCAAACAGAAAATAAACTAAAATCAGCCCTACGATAATTGCCAGAAAAAATGCTTTTTTCATTTGATCGAATTTTGATTGGTCTATATTCAGAAAGTATTCTCAGATTCTCCTGAACACTTGATACTGACTCGCTCCCTCAAATTATTGGTATTCCCGAGTGGAACTTATACTGATCAGGCACGGACCAACTAATTATAACCAGCAACGTCGCTGGCAAGGGCGTATCGACAATCCATTGAATCCTGAAGGTAGAGCACTAGCAGGAACTATCGGTAGTATTCTTCGCTCAAAGAACGTCTGCACAGACAACATCTACAGTTCTCCCCTGTCACGTGCGGTAGAAACAGCCAAGATAATTGCACGTGAATCATCAAACGTTACAGTTGATGATCGATTAATCGAAATTGATCTTGGCCAATATGATGGACGACTTGAAAATGAAATTCAGCGAGAAGTTGGCAAGACGGCTTATGAACTCTGGCGTCTCGAACATTTTCGTACCCCAGCACCGGGTGGCGAGTCGTTTGATCAGGTGCAGAAACGGGTTGGAGAATTCTTCAGGGAATTTCGCGCTATACAAACCGCACCACAAGTCCTTGTCGTCGCGCATCAGGTGAGCTTGATGGCGCTGAAATCTGTCATTTCCGGGAATTCAGGTCAGGCGACTCTGACCGGTTATAAACAAAGAACCGATGTCGTCGAAGTGTGGGATGCTGTTGAGAAATGTTGTGTGTCAACCTGGGAGATCGGCTGAATTCTGTCCTACTGAGTGATGATGGAAAAGAGAAAAATTCCTGAGTCCAGTTGTTTCGGCGGGTTCATCGCTAATTTTAGGGAACATGCGTGTGAGGTGAGATCATCACATCGGAATCACGCTTCAAGTCAACAATAATTATTGAAGGGCTTGTAGTTTGATTAAGATTTTCGATTAAACTTCAATTTATTCGGCTGACTAAACACAATACAATACATGATTGAGGTTAAATGAAATATATAATTGTCCCTTAACTGTATACCACTGCAATCATATCTTCAGCATTTCTGAATCAGAACCTGTGCCCTACAGGCTTTCATTCCGACTATTCTTGTCAATCGTTCAATTGAGGAACTGACTGTGCGAACTAACAATCTTGCCTGGATAATCGCAATTGTGATGGCTGTCGTCGCTATTCTTAGCTGGGTCTACAATCTCGATTCAAATGATGAAACATCTGAAATTCAAACGGTAACCGTTGAAAAGCCCGACACTGACCTTGCCGGTGAAATTGAAAGTCTGCAAGAAAAAGTCGATGATCTGAGTCTGGCACATCGAGGCCTAATCGAAGAAAACACAGCACTGCGTACGCTGAATGAGAATCTCAAAGGCGAACTCAGTGGGACATCCAGCGAAATTGAGCAACTTATTCAGCAACTGGAACAGGCAAACATCGAATACGACGCAGCCAAATCCGAACTGGAATCGATACTGGCCAAAGTACAAAATGGCGGAATGAACACCGTCGTCCCCGAAACCGTTGTTGCAACCTCCAATCCGCAATCGAGCGAATCGCAGCAGATGATAGGGAATCTTGAATTCACCATCTCGAAATTGGAAGGAGAAATGCAAACGTTATCCGCGGAACTGGAGGCGGCCAGAGCGCGCGCACTTGAACTGGAGGCGGCCAGAGCGCGCGCACTTGAACTGGAGAACGCGAGTGCGCAAATGGTTGAGTCCCAGCCGGACAATTCGATTCCAGCTGTAACGGAGCAAGTGTCGACAAGTGACCCGGAAGTTGGGGATTCTGGTTCATCCAACCTGCAAGCCGAAAATATCACGGATGCGCAAACAGCCCAATCGCAAACTGAGAGTTCAGAGTTGAACGAGAAAATTCAAACATTGACAGCCGATCTAGGAAGTACCATTGGTCATACTGCCAACCTGCAAAACAAAATTTCCGACTTGAATGCAGAAGTACTGTATTTGACAGCTGAATTGGAGATAGCGAGTGCGGGTACAGACAAACTGCAAACGGAGAATTCGCAGCTGAACAAGAAAGTCCAAACCCTGACCGCCGATCTTGGAACCGCCAATGCCCAGAACGTCAGCTTGCAAACCGTGAACGAGGACTCACTTGCAGAAAAATCTCGGCTGGAAACCGATTTGTCCGACAGCAGGCAAGCAAATGACGCCCTTGTCACCGAAAACGTGTCATTGCAGAACAATATTCAGAATTTGACAGTCGCATTGAATCAATCCAGCGTGGAACTGCTCGATACCAAAGCGAATGTTGAATATCTCAGCACCCGCTTACGTTACGCAAGTAAACATTTGAGACGTATTCGTAAACTGATTCGTACCACCGAGTCCGATACCGACGCTCTCATTTCGTTTCAAAAAGAACTGACCGCCACCCTTTCTGACGAACTGCAAGACAAACAGACACAGATGGAAAGGCTGATTTCCGATTACTCCGCCATCACCTTGGAGTCGGATGTGGTGTACGAGTCGGGTTCGGCCAGACTGAACGAACGCGGATTTGCGGCTCTGGCGAGTATCTCAGAGCAGCTGCTCAATTTTCCAGGCAGAATCGTCAGCGTTGAAGGTCATACCGACAGTAAGCAGATTTCAGCCAGACTCGCTCAATTTTATCCGACCAACTGGGAACTGTCAGCGGCCCGAGCGGCAACAGCAGCCAACTACCTGATCGAACAGGGCGTTCCTGAAGGAAGTGTGCGGGTAGTCGGTTACGGTCCGCTGCGTCCAATCGCCTCCAACGATTCGGACGAAGGGCGCGCCGCTAACCGCCGAATTGAAATTCGACTCGTCCCGGAACTCGCTGAAAGAATTGAAAACTGATGGTCTGGACATCCGATTGCTCGAGCCAATACCCCTACGATCCGGAAGCCGCAATTCGACATTTTGAGAAGGTTGATGGTCTGCTGTTCAATCTGACCAAAGAGATCGGCGCGTATCGTTTGGAACTGCGCTCGGATATGACTGCTTTCGAGGCACTGTTGCGATCAATCGTCTATCAGCAACTTTCGGGGCATGCAGCCAAAGCCATATTGGACCGGGTTCTGGAACTCTACGATGATGTTTTTCCACAACCAAGACAGTTGATGGTCACCGACTTTGATCAGTTGCGCGCCTGTGGTCTTTCGCAATCGAAGATCAGGGCAGTCTGGGATTTGGCTGAGAAGGAAGATACCGGCTTGTTACCGACACCTGCAGGCATTCGGAGTATGACCGACTCGGAACTGATTGACGCCTTCACAACTGTGCGCGGTATTGGGCCGTGGACCGTACAGATGCTCCTGATCTTCAATCTTGGCCGCAGCGACGTTCTGCCCGACAATGACTTGGGTGTGCGGCGCGGTTTCAAAGTTGCGTTCGACCTGAATGACATGCCGAGTCCCGAAGAACTGAAACAACACGGCGAACGCTGGCAACCCTACCGCAGCGTCGCCAGCTGGTATCTATGGCGTGCCGCCGATCCGAAATTTCGCTCAAAGGATTGAATCAAGCCTTCATTGTGTCAATCAGTGCGGTCGCAAATTCACTGGTCGACACTTCAGTCGCGTTACTCATCAGTCGGGCGAAATCGTAAGTTACTGTTCCATTCGCGATGACTTTCGGATAAGCGGTATTGATCAAATCGGCTGCCTCGCGCCAACCGATATACTCGAGCAGCATGACACCGGAAAGCAACAGTGACGAAGGATTCACCTTGTCCTGATTGGCATACTTCGGGGCGGTTCCGTGCGTGGCTTCAAACACCGCCACGTGGTCGGCGATATTCGCGCCCGGTGCGATTCCGATCCCACCGACTTCAGCCGCAACCGCATCCGAAAGATAATCCCCATTCAAGTTTGTGGTCGCAACAACATCAAACTCCGCCGGACGCAACTGCAGCAACTGAAACATGATGTCAGCAATTCGGTCCTTGATGACAACCCTGCCTTCCGGCACTTCGCCATCGAATTCATCCCAGACTTCATCTTCCGTGATCGTCTCGTCAGGAAATTCTTCACGAGCCAGTTCGTAACCCCAGGAGCGAAAAGCGCCTTCGGTGTATTTCATGATGTTGCCCTTATGCACCAAGGTAACACTTTCGCGTCCACCCGCTATCGCGTATTCAATAGCTTTTCTGACCAGCCGTTTCGTACGCGCTTCGCTGACTGGCTTGATGCCGAGCCCTGCGCCCTCCTCAAAGCTGACATCCATCTCTTCTCGCAAGAACTTGGCCAACTTCTCATTTTCCGGCGAGCCGCTTGGAAACTCGATACCTGAATAGACATCTTCGGTATTCTCCCTGAAAATCACAACATCCACTTCTTCCGGCTTACGCATCGGCGATGGAACACCTGAAAAATATTTCACTGGACGGATGCATGCATACAAATCAAGTGCCTGTCGAAGCGAGACATTGAGCGAACGAAAGCCACCACCGACAGGAGTTGACAGCGGACCCTTGATTGCGACGATCAGATCCTGGATAGTTTCAAGCGTTTCATCGGGAAAGTAGTCTCCATCATAAATCTCTCCGGCCTTCTCACCCATGAAGAGTTCGCACCAGTGAATTTTTCTGGTTCCTCCGTAGGCCAACTCGACCGCTGTATCCCACACCCGCATTGACGCCCGCGTGATATCCGGGCCGATTCCGTCGCCCTCTACATATCCTATAATTGGGTTTTCCGGGACACTCAGTGCCCCGTTTTCTAGTGTAATCTTCTCACCGCTTTCTGGTATCTTGATGTGACCTGTCATTTGCTCGTTTCTGTATCGTATAAATTGAACAACCGCGAATAATAATATAGTTGATTATATAAGTGCAAAAACAAGCATGATCAGATTCCATAGGAACAACTATTGAATTTTCTGAAAATCAAATGTTTCGATAAGTTAAGCAAAATGTTCGAAAAGGCTCGATCCATCCCAAAGCTTTTTTTTTGAGCTTTTCCTGCTTCAGACCAAGAAAGTAACCCGGTAGCGAATATGATGTGGGAGCCAGTGACATCTCCCTGAAATCAATGAGATGTAGACAGTAGATTGAACCGTAAGGCGAATATTCAACCAAATGAACACCCATTAACCTCGAACTAATCTTTTTCAGTCTCAAATTGGTAACAGACCGATGAACAAGGGTATCGTAACAGCTGGGCATGAAAAAACAGCGAATGCGGCCACTGAGATTCTTCGTAGCGGTGGAAATGCATTCGATGCCGCCATCGCTGCGATGTATGTCATGAGCATTGCCGAGCCAGCTCTCGCATCTTTGGGTGGTGGCGGTTTTCTGATGGCGCACAAACATGACGAAGTTCCCGTTCTACATGATTTTTTTGTTCAGACCCCCCGCATCCACAAAAAACTTGAAGAACTGGATGCTCGGAGCTTCCTATGTGACTTCGGCAGTGCACAGCAGGAATTCGTCATCGGAAGTGGAACCAGTGCAGTACCTGGGTACGTCAAGGGGATCTTTGATATTGCGCGTCGTCACTCCACAATGCCAATGACAGAGCTAATACAGCCCGCACTGGACATGTTAAAGGATAACATCGTCGTTAACGACATGCAGGCACACATCTTCAAGATACTCACTCCAATCTATCTCAGTGAAACTGCCCGTCCCATTTACGAAAGCCGACGAAATCCGGGAAATACAATCGAGAGCGGAGAGGCAATTGTATTTCCGAATTTATCCGACCTGCTTGAAACGTTGGCGATTGAAGGGGATGATCTGTTTTATCGGGGTGAAATTGCGACCGCGATCCATACGACTGCCCAAGACGGTGGCCTTGTTAACTACGATGACTTGATCAACTATCGGGTCGAACTTCGAAATCCGATTCGTACCCAGTACAACCGTTATCGCGTTTTTCTCAATCCCGCACCTTCAAGCGGAGGAATACTTATTGCCCTTGGACTATCGCGGCTAAATAACTCCGGCGGTGAATTTGGGGAATTCGGCACGTCTGAACACTTAGCTGCCATTTTTGAGACACTTGCCGCGTGTGACGCATTGAGCGAGAACAGGACGACTCATGACATGGGTTTTGATTCCGAACTTGTCAAGATGTTCAGACAAATCGCAGACTCATATGCTAAAGCGCCGAGAGGAACGACTCACGTATCAATCATTGACTGCGATCAAAACGCAGTGGCCGTTTCTGTCAGTAATGGGGAGGGCTGTGGCACGCTCATTCCCGGCACTGCGGTCATGATGAACAACATGCTGGGGGAGCATGATGTCAATCCCGATGGTCTGACTGGTTGGCCTATCGACACCCGCCTCAGTTCAATGATGGCACCGACAGTCGCACTGTCAGATCAGGGCGAACTGATCGCGACCGGAAGTGGGGGATCGAATAGAATACCCGCTGCGATTTTACAGGTGCTGATAAATCTTATCGACTTCAAAATGCCGGTTGAGGATGCCGTGAGAGCCCCTCGACTGCACTACCACAAGCGCGAAGCCTACTACGAGGGTCTGTTCGAGTCGTCTGCCATAGACCAGGTTATTGAAGACTACCCGGAGAGTACGAGATTTGACCGTCGCAATGTGTTTTTCGGTGGTGTACACACAGCCAAGTACTGCCGCGGTCGAGTTGAAGGTTTCGGCGACAGCAGACGAAGCGGCATCGCGATCGCAATATAGTGCGTTACTACATTCAAGATCTCATTCCGGACCCATTCAACCGGCGGGTACTGCTTTCAATTATTGCGGTCATCTCGGTCTATGGACTTAGCATCGGCTTCATATACCCGCTGATCAGCCTGAAAATGGAGACGCGGGGACACACACCATTCGTGATAGGTATTATGGGCATGATGCCATTCATTGCCTCAATCATTGCCTCCCCACTGATACCGCTGATCATACGTACGTTTAATGTAGCTCGTCTTGTTTTCATCGCAATCTGTACTGAGCTGGCGATGATCATAATGATGATAACCTTTGACAATCTCAATGTCTGGTTCGTCAGTCGATTTGTCATGGGTATTGCAGGAACAGTTCTGTTTGTTGTATCGGAAACCTGGATTAATGAGATCGCGGAGGATCGGACGCGAGGCCGGATCCTGGGACTTTACACGTTTACATTCAGCGCGACATTGGGGATATCTCCATTGTTTATCGTATTCCTGGGTATCGAGGGGAACCTTCCATTTTTCGTAGCATTTGCGTTTATCGCACTTTCTTTAATCCCGCTTCGGTGGACACGAGGGTCTGAGCCTGATTTTTCCGGAGGACGCGTTTCTCATGTCTTGAAATTCATCGTGCTGGCACCGACCTTGGTAGGAGCGGCAGCCCTGATGTCTTTTGAGGAAGCGGCAATTGTCACACTGATGCCGGTTTACTCAATAAAGAGCGGCGTATCAACAGAATGGGCCGCCATGTTTCTGACTGTCATTGCGGTCGGATCAATGATCGCCCAACCATTTATCGGTTCACTGGCAGACAGGATGAATCGTTATTACCTTTTATTTTTCTGCGCAGGGGTGATGTTGGTTTCGGTCATATCCGTACCATTTGTCATCAGCACCAAGATCATCATCTGGCCAGTACTGCTCATCTGGGGCGGCGCTACCGCTGGCATCTATACCGTAGCACTAACGATTATGGGACAGCGATTCCGCGGTGCTCAGTTAGCGGCAGGCAATGCGGCGTTCGGAGTGATGTGGGGTGTCTGCGGTTCCGTTGCACCTGCGTCGGGTGGCGCTGCAATGACAGTGTGGAACGAAAACGGGTTGATCGTTACGATGGCGGTGGCAACAGTTGCATTTCTGATATTGGCATTCATACGGCGCATGGTTGCGAAGAGTTGACTGTTACCGAATTCTCCACGAATCGATCAACTCCTGCGCAATTTCAATCAGATTACTCTCGGGTTTAAGATAAACAAACAGTCCACAAAATACGAAGTTTTTAGTCCTATTTATTGCCAGGTAACCTATACGACACCGCGGCTGTTTGATCGGTGTCAGCATGATTGGATGCCTTTGGTTCGCTGGTCATTTTGCAATCTTCTGATGACACCAAGCTGATAACTTAATAGTCAATATAGTCAATGGTTATACGGTTCAATTTCTCCATTTCAGGAATTCTGCATTTTGTTCGGTAGCCCGAGGCAGTGTAAATTCCAAATCAATGATTGTCAAAAATTCAGGCATTTAACGAACGTACCTGAAAGACAATTTCTGATTCCGTGTTAACTTGCATTTGAAAGGTAGGTTGACAAAACAGAATGCCGGGAGTCTAACGATTGCGAATCAGATTGAGTCCGCTTGCCGACAATCCATATTCCTGACTGGGACTGCGCGGAGAATCCGGCTGAGACATTTCGATCAAACCCAGGTCTAATGCTGGTCGCAAAAAATTTTTCCGAAAGTATGTTCGATGTTTCAAATTGAGTTTTTTCATTGCAACTGCAGCTCCTAGCGGTCCGCTGTACAGCACATCCAACAATGCCCAAACTTGGTCACTTACTTGGTCACTTACTTGGTCACCGTCTTGCTGAGCCATCTGTTTCGTAAATTTTCCTGTTTTATTGTCAATCACTTGTACAGTTTCATCTTCAACTCGTTTTTCGGCTACATGGTCACTTACTTGGTCATCATTCTTTCTGATTCCAGGATGAACCGGTAATCTCACAATAAAATAACTGTGGTTCTCATCAGTTTCGAACTGAGGCCTCGGTGACGCATTGCTTTTCATTGTCCGAAAAATTTTGGGCACGCCGGTTGAACGACCTTCTGCAAGCTCCATCTCCTTAAGAAACTCACCAATTCGGCGATTTCTATTGCGATGACTGACTACACCTCCAGAATTCAAGTCAGACAGTCGAATAGAACGATCGGGCCCCGGGTAACTGAGTACTACCAAATCCTCATGTGTTATTCGCACCTCGATCGGTTCTCGAATCTCGTACGACCGATGATAGACTGCATTGACGACCGCTTCCTCAATAGCAGCAAGGGGAAAATTCCAGACTCTTTCTGCTTCGGGTCGGTCGGGGTGTTTGATTACGATCTGTTTCAGATAATTTCGATCAATATAGTCGATTGACTCCCTGATCATTTCTCCCAACGGTCCCAGAAATTCTTTCTCCTCAAAATGATCTCCTCCCGGACCGTCCGGAAAATAGACCACATCGATTTGTGTCGCGGGGAAAAACCGACTCGGAGATTTGTTGAAGAACATCAGACCGACATTTTTGGGAAACGATACTTCTTTGGGACCACCGACAATATTCATCCGTCTCCCCAACGCTTCCGCATCAAGTTGACCTGCATCGAAAACCAAATCACTATCGATCTCGGTGAGATACTCTCTGATCAGATGCGGTGACAAATCTGAAATTTGGGCAGTTTGCTGATATCGATCATCAAACGGAACGGACGCAGCAAGCGACATCAGCTCTCGTTCGTCTTCATCTTTTGCCTTTACGGTACCGGTACCCTTACGAATATACCAAGCCCATTCACGGACATTTTTTCCAATTCTGACTTTCGCCCGGTAAGGACGTGTTGCCCCGCCCGGTACCCACAATACCAGAATGGTTTTACTGTCAATTACACATGTGGATGTTATCGGATGATATGCCGGTGCTATCGCTGAATTCCCCAAATTCAACAGATCTTTTTGAATTGAATCGATTCTTTCAGATTTCAATCCGATTGGAGGCAAAACCGGTTTTCCGTTTTCCTCGCTAACTCCAATTACAATGTAACCACCACCCAAGTTCTGAAAGTCGTTGGCAAAAGCACACATCGTATGAATCACGGCTTTGGGATTCCAGTCGGATTTGTATTCGATTCGCTCGCTTTCGACAGTTCGCTGATTCAGCAGATGTTCGATATTAATAGGAAGATTAAATACCATAGTTAAATCGGAGTGCACTCTCGGGAAGAAAAGTTATAACCGAAAACCAAGCATAGGAGCGGATATTTAAAGCGGCATACTGACTTAGATTGCTCGGTTCAACCGCTACAAAGAACCTCCCATCACCTTGATCAGAAATGTGTCCCTCCGCACAAAAGATACCCAACCGGCTCAGTCAACTTCGACGGATAAGATCTTAAAAATTAAAGTGAGACAACGCGTAGATTCTGATTGAAACTCTCAGCCAATATATTGTCTATCGTCGGTCAAAAGAAATTTACCACGAAGTGTGGTTAATTTTCATCTCGGAAATATAAAGATTCAGGTATTCACTCACTCATAATTCAGTTGTGCACTTTGCTGTTCTGGTCTAAAGGTAAAGCCACAATCACTGGCGATTTTCGCGTCGAGGGATCGCTTCAAGCAATTCGTCAAGAGAGTCAAGCGGAGCAAGGCATTGAAATCCGCAACAGACGTAGGCAACAGTTGATGAGTCATCGGAAGGCCTCTTCTCAGCCAGCAGTCCAGGCAATTCAACTACGTCATCAGGAATCGCAAACACCATTAGATTCGAAGATCCGGCTTTCGCACACGCGGCCGCCCATCGATTGATCTCATTTTGTGCTCCGCGAATGACAATGTGGGTACCTGGGTTGACCATCTCTTCAATCGCGACGAGACTCGCACCGAAAGAGGACGGCATGTGAAGCGCGGCCGGTTGAATTGCGCGTAAAATTTCATCAGCAGCATTGAGATAACGTTGCTCGCCAGTCATGTGCCCCAGTTTAGTCAGCGTGTGTGCGGCAACACCATTCGCAGAAGGGGTTGCGTCGTCGTGGGTTGGAATCGTACGGGTTATCAGTGTTTCGTGATCGTCAGATGTAAAGCATAATGCACCGTACTGCTCATCGACAAAATGCTTCAGCAATACCTCCATCAACTCGACGACGAATTCAAACTCTTCACTGCTCCAACGTGCCTGCAACAGCTCCAGTATCCCCTCGGCGAGAAATACATGGTCGTCAAGATATGCATTCAGTCGGGCTTCTCCGTCTGTCGCTGTCGCTAGGAGTCTGCCTTCCTTCCACATGTGGCTTCTTACAAAGTTGACCGCCTTCTGTGCCGATTCGATGAAATCCGGCCGATCGATCATCCTACCCGCGTTGGACATCGCTTTGATCATGAGCCCATTCCAGGATGTCAGAATTTTCTCATCCCGGTCCGGTCGTGTACGCTCGCTTCGCGCAATGAACAATTTCTTGGCCGCCTGTTCAAGCAATGATGGAACCTCAGTTGGTGGAAGTCCGGCGCGATCGGCGGTGAGGTCCAACGAACTGGCGATTCTCAAGTGCCATTTGCCCTCGAAATTCGGTTCACCGCGCAATCCGAAACGAACATCCATCGCCTTGAACTCCTCGTACGTAAGAATGTCTTTCAGTTGGTCGACCTTCCACACGTAAAATTGTCCTTCCATACCCTTTGTATCAGCATCAAGTGTGGAAAAATAGCCTCCGGCTTTGGACTGCATTTCCCGAATGACCCACAATCCGGTCTGAATCGCGGTTTCGTGAAAGTCGACTCTCTGAGCGGCAATTCCTGCGTCGACATACAACGGCATAAGGAGTGCATTGTCATAGAGCATCTTTTCAAAATGAGGTATCTCCCACCGAGCATCGACCGAATAACGATAGAATCCGCCACCTAGATGATCGTACAGACCGCCTTGGGACATCGATTGGAGTGTATGGACGGCAATGTCCAAAGCACGGTCAAGAAATCGTGAATCGCGAGCACTGACCTGCCAATATGTCAACAATAGCTGTAACTGGGTGGTGTGGGGAAACTTAGGCGCATCACCAAATCCCCCGTATACCGGATCATATTGTGAGAAGAGGTCCCTGACCGCCGTTTCCAGCAACGAGCTGTCCACCGGCAGGTTGAAGTCCCCGTCAACAAGTCGAAGTCGCTGGAAGGCATCTTTCATCGTTGCATTGTGTTCGTCGAGGTCTCCTTTCCGTTCCTGGTATCTAGCGGCAATGTTCTTCAGCAGATCACTGAAAGCCGGCATCCCGAAACGCGCTGTCGGCGGGAAATATGTACCCACAAAAAGCGGGGCATGGTCATCGGGAGTGAGAAAAGCGGTAAGTGGCCAACCCCCAGCCCGTTGGTTGAACAGTTGATGAGCGGTCTGATATATGATGTCAAGATCCGGCCGTTCTTCCCTATCCACTTTGACACAAACAAAGTTCTTGTTCATGATGTTCGCGACCTTCTCATCCTCAAAAGATTCGTGTTCCATGACATGACACCAATGGCAGGCGGAATATCCGACAGATAGCAGGATCAGACGATTTTCTTCTCTCGCCCGGCTGATGGCTTCTTCCCCCCAAGGATACCAATCGACGGGGTTGTAGGCGTGTTGAAGCAGATAGGGACTTGTTTCGTGAATCAGGCGATTTGTTTTAGGTTCATTACTACTCATGAATCAGCGACTTTGTTGTAAGGATCATAATTATTTTCAATTTATTCGAATTCAACGCTGTTTGGAACTGTAAATCAGATTCAAATGTATGCTAAGAACTTGGGACGTATATTCCTGACAACATGAAATTCACTTAGTGATCGCATTAATGGAAAACTATGAATAATTTTTTATGACTTAAGCGATCTTTGTGTGGTCAACAAATTAATTCCCAAGTATTGGATACCGATTCGTTCCGGAAGAAGTCTAGATTAAAAATATATTGTTGCATATTCACTAAAACAATTTGGAACTAATTGCAAAAGTCAGATTAATCTTGTCATTGTCCCTGAATTCTGTCATGCTACAGGTGACATTCCGCAAAAGTCAGGGAAAGAACTGATGAACAAGGGGTAAAAAGACTCTGGTCAGTACGAAAGAGCTGGCATGGCGGTCGTCGAGCCGATCGAAAAGCTGCAGGCTGACGAGACTGCTGAGAAGTGGTTTGCCCGAGACAGCACCAAACCGGAAAGCCAAATCTTTCGCTCCCGCACATCCGATTTCGTCAACTTCACCAGTCAGCGTGTTCTGGCGCCATTGCTTCATCAGCTCAGCGAAATTCGTACTATCTTTCCCGGAACCGAACCGCACATAATCTTCGAATTGACCGACTTCAGTTCCGACTCGGGTCCAGATGAAATTGGGCAAGGTCAGAAAGCCTGAAATTGTACAATCGACCTATCATCATCGGTAGAAAACTCGAAGGACGAAATGATCCTATCTCAATTGCAGCCAACCAGTTCAACATAGATGACTCTTAGTTCGAAGATCAAATGACCAACTCAGTAAAGAAATCGCCACCAAAAATAAAGCAGAAAGAACGCCCCCCTCAGTTCACCGGATGGGCAACATCTGATGAGGATGAAATCAGACGACGTCAATGGAGAGGAAAAACTGAAATCAGCGATGTCAGACCACTTGAAGAATCCGGTGAAGTTTACTCCGATTACGAAGTACGATCGGAGAGTGGCATCAGTTACATCGTTGAGATTCGTTCGCTGACAGAAAGTATCAACTCTTGCGAGTGTACCGACTTCCTCACAAACCGATTGGGGACATGCAAGCATATTGAAGGTGCAGTTCATCACATCCGACAAAATCTACCGAAAAAACTCCAACACTACCCGAACCCGCGGATAGAGGTCTTTCTTGATGAGCGGACCAAACGCAACGTAGCTGTTGCACAGTCAGCTTCAACTGTCATTTCCGACTCGGAAATCAATCGGGAAACTGAGCGGTTGGCGAGAAAGCTGCGGCGTGGTTCTAAAGCCGCATTGAGTTCGCTCAGGCATCTGGAACAATTCAACAGCGACAGTTTGCGAGTTTCCAAAAACTTGGACGCCTGGGTCGAGTTCAAGCTCAACCAACGGCGGAAACAACGCCGACGAAGTCGTTTCGAGCGGGGACTGCAGACTGGAACATACGACCTGAATTTTCTCAATCTTCCGTTATTGCCCTATCAGGTTGAAGGCGTTTTGCATCTGGCTTTCGGCGAACGCGCATTGCTGGCGGATGACATGGGGTTGGGCAAGACTGTGCAGGCTGTCGCTGCCGCGATGCTTTTACGTAATTTAAGGGGGATACAGTGTGTTTTGGTGATATCGCCTGCTTCACTGAAGACAGAATGGGAAGAGCAGATCAGGCTGTTTTCAGGCATGCCGACACAGATTGTTTTCGGTGACATAACCGCCCGCAAAAAGGCCTATCGAAATCGTACATTTTTCACACTGTGCAATTATGAACAGATACTGTACGACAGAGAAATAATCCAGGAACTTCTGCATCCGGATCTGATCATACTGGATGAAGCCCAGCGTATAAAGAACTGGCGAACCAAAACAGCCACCGAAATCAAGCGGCTTCAAAGTCATTACGCGTTCGTCTTGACCGGAACTCCCCTTGAGAATCGAATTGATGAAGTCTACTCCATTGTTGATTTTCTGGATTCTGATCTTTTAGGCCCGCTTTTCAGATTCAACAGGGAATATTACAGGCTTAACGAGTATGGCAAGCCGGTCGGCTATAAGAATCTGGACAAGCTTTCGCACCGGCTCTCCTCGATAATGCTTCGAAGAAGAAAGGAGGATGTTGAGAAAGATCTGCCTCCACGGACGGTGAAGAACTTTTTTGTTCCTCTATCGGCGGAGCAAGAGCCGATTTACGAAAACTACAAGGCAATGGTCGGGCGTCTGACGAGCATCGAGAAACGCAGACCGCTGACACCTGAAGAGTTCGAGCGACTTCAAAGATACCTGGCATGTATGCGAATGGTTTGTGACACCGCCTATATTCTCGACAGCGAGTCTCGTGTATGTCCGAAACTTGATGAGTTGAGAAGGGTCATACCTGAACTGCTCGAGGATCCTAATCGCAAGATTATCGTATTTTCGGAATGGGTACGAATGCTTGATTTGATTCGGGAATATGCAGTTGAGGAGGAAATGGAGTTTTCTTGGCATACTGGAAGCGTACCGCAACACCGTCGCCGCGAGGAAATCCTGAGATTCCGGGAGGATGAGGAATGCCGACTGTTTCTGTCGTCAGAGTCAGGCGGGGTCGGACTTAATCTGCAGGTAGCGGATACCGTGATCAACATCGATCAGCCATGGAATCCTGCCCGTCTTGAACAGCGGATTTCCCGCGTCTGGCGCAAACATCAGGAAAGACCTGTCTCTGTCATCAACCTGATCAGTGAATTTACGATTGAACATCGGATGCTGGGATTGCTGAGTGCGAAACGAGCGCTCGCGGAAGGTGTCATCGACGGGCAAGGGAAAATCAAGGAAATGGATTTACCCAGTGGTCGTGTTGCATTCATGGAGAAACTGAAAGAGGTCATAGGAGACGGCGATGTTGAATTACCCGTTGAGGATGAACAGCCTTCGACGCTCGATCAGTTGCGAGACGAGCTTGTTGCCGAACACGGTGGTGCTCTGAGGCACATTTTCGTATCCGGCGACTCTGTACTGATTGTCATTGACGCATCTGCGAAAACAACCACACGAGTCGAAAACGAATTATCAGGAAACTTGGACATGAAAGTCAGCGCCATCGATTTCAGCTCCTATCAAGCCATGATGAAACTCGCCTCATCTGGAATGATTCCGAATCCGACTGCAAACTTCAAAGAAATCTATTCAGCAGACAGCGATGGCGAAGAAGATTTAAGCATGATTCGGCTGAAAAAAGCGAATTCATATATTGATCAGGCGCGGCACAAACTCAAGGCGGCAGTACTGCTGGAAGGAGGAGGATTCACTGAGGAATCGCTTGTTCCTGCGAGGGAGTCCGTGAAATTCAGCATACAGGGTTATGCGACATTTAACGGTGACCCGGAGCCGGAAAGCTACGAAACCGCTGCGCAATATCTGCTTGCGGATGATGTCGGTATTCGCAAAGTGGTTCCGCACAATGTGATCGGCATACTTTCAGATGACAATTCGAATCAGATGAGTGTTGCGTCCGTAAAGGCTTTTGTGGATTGGGTGGCTGACGAAATAGACAAGATATCAAAAGAGTGAACAGGAACGCGCGTGCCACTTGTGGTACTTTTCGGATAAGTTACCGATTGAAACGTCTTACAAAATTGTTTGTCTTCCGGCAGTTGTGATTGATCTGCCCTGCAAATGATTCCGATGAAATGCTTTTGCGGATAGACTTGTTTCACTTTTGCCTTGTTTCCAGTCCATCAAGGTTTCCGGCAACAACCCGGAATCGAGTGAATTGACACAGTCGGCGGCGCATGACCTGATGACTTTGGACACATTGCAGTGAATCAGTTAGTCGGACTCCAACAAGATTGAAGTTCGCCTATCGGTTGATTCATACGAGTGTGCTATTTTCCAACTTGGAAAGTACTTCTGGCAATGCGTAGAGTGGAACGGCCTGACTGTCCGGTCTGAATTGCCGTTCAACACCACCATAGACTACCGTTCTCGTTGAGATTTTCGGCAACAGTTCCGATACTTTCTTGAGAGAGTCGAAAAAACTGGAAGAAATGGTGGCACCCGACTTGATTTCAAATGCACCGATGTTTTGACCACATTCGTACAAAAGATCACATTCCAAACCTCGGATATCCCGATAAAAAGATTGGTTTGACCGGCGGCCTTGATTGAATCGGTACTTGAGCGCCTCCACAACGACGGCGTTTTCGAAAAGAGCACCGCGAAGCGGATGTGTGCTTATTTGATTGACATGCTCAATTCCGATTAGATAACTAGCCAGTCCGACATCGTAAAAGTAGAGTTTTGGCGATTTGATCAATCTTTTTCTCAGGTTGGCAAAAAACGGCGGAAGTTGAAATATGATGTAGCTCGCTTCCAGAACGGTCAGCCAGTGACGTGCTGTCGTGTGGGAAACTCCGGCATCAGCACCCAGTTGTGAGAGATTGACGAGCTGGCCGACGCGTCCGGCGCATAGTCGTACAAATCGCCTGAAGCCTGAGAGGTTTCGAATTTCACCGATTCGCCGAACATCCCTTTCTACGTAACTTTCCACATAGTCACCGAGAGTTTCAGTGGGGTTGCGCTGTTTGGCGTGAACTCTGGGATAAAACCCAGAATACAGAATGTCGTCGATATCGTTGCTTGCTCCAGTCTGATTGCGTTCAGTCAATGTGAAAGGCAACAATCGAAGTAATGCCGTACGTCCGGCAAGAGATTGGCTGATGGCATTCGAGAGCTGAAACTGTTCGCTTCCAGTCAATACAAAGAGGCTGTCGTTTCCAGATTCATCAGCAAACACCTGTAGATAGGACAAAAGGTCCGGAACCCTTTGAATCTCATCAATGACAGCTCCTTCACCCAGCTGTGCAAGGAATCCCTGAGGGTCCGAGTCCGCAAACTCTCGCTGATTCGGCAGTTCCAGATTGACATATTTCAGTTCGGGAAACGTTGCACGGCAAAGCGTCGTTTTTCCAGACTGGCGCGGACCAGTTACAGTAACGAATGGGTACTGCCCGAACAACCTGACCAGATATGGTGTTATTTCTCTTTCAATCATGTCATTATTATAACGTATAATTGAATTTGTTACTTTCAATTGTACGAATCATTGCCGATTCTACTCTGCTTTGGTTGGAATTCATAAGTTAATTCCTGCTTTCTATTGGGTCGACAATAGCAATAATCTACTGACGCGGTTACGATATCAAGACGTTTTCTATCGCCTGTGCCAATGAGTCTCTGTCCCTTGCAGTATGCCGGAATGAACCCCGGTAGAACTTGGGTATGGACAGTATGCCTTCCATATTCGCCTAATACCGGTAACTCACTTGTCAGCAGCCTCATCAGCCGGAAACATCGAGGTCGGCTTAACGGCCGTCATGCAAACTCTTTCGTACCGCTCAAAACCTCTTTGACTCCTTACTCATCAGTCTTCTCCCTGACCTAATCGAAAAGTAACCTCAACATAACAGTTTCTGCACAATGACAGGTAAAATTTGACTTTCATATAATTCCCAAGCAGTTCCTATGTTCTCGTTTCCTGACATCAACCCCGTTGCAATCGATTTTGAATTCATACAGATTCGCTGGTACGGGATTGCGTACGCTGTCGGGATCGGAGCAGCCGTTGTTCTGGGCAGAATTCGCGCTGGACTTCCCGGCGCATATTTGAAATCGCAAAATGTCATCGATCTTGTGCTCTATGTAGCACTCGGAGCGATTATTGGCGGGAGAGTCGGTTACGGGCTGTTTTACCAGCCTGAACACTACTTCGGGAATCCAATAGAGATTCTGAAAGTCTGGCAAGGCGGTATGTCATTTCACGGTGGTTTGCTGGGCGCGTTTGCCGGAGGTTGGATTTTCAGTCGAAGATTTGATGTTCCAGTATTGCGTGTTGCTGACTTCTCCAGTCCGCTGTGTGCAATAGGATTATTTTTCGGGCGGGTCGCAAATTTCATCAACCAGGAGCTGTGGGGACGAACCACAGATGTCCCGTGGGCAATTGTGTTCCCAGCGGACCCGGATCAGCTTCCGAGACATCCATCACAACTCTATGAGGCAGTTTTGGAGGGATTGGTGTTGTTCCTGGTACTATGGATTTACTCCGCGAAACCCCGACCGGCCGGTGCTGTCACCGGCATCTTTCTTGCAGGGTATGGATTGTTCCGTTTTACCGTAGAGTTTTTCCGCGAACCGGATGTACCGCTAGGGTTTGTTCTCTTCGACTGGGTCACAATGGGCCAGATTCTATCTCTACCTCTTATAATCGGCGGTATTGTTCTGCTGAGTTTGGTGAATCGACGATCAATTCCGACAACATGACCGACAAACAGAAAGAAACGCTTGTGCGCACTCTGGATGCACTGCAAGTTCCCTATCAACTGATTCCTTGCGACCCGGAACTCGCAGACACAGAAATTTTCGTCAAGCACTACGACTACGCGCTTGAAGACTGTGCCAACACGATCGTCGTCAAGTCAAAATCAGGGGAGCCCAAGTTTGCAGCGTGCATTGTACTCGCGCACTGCAGACTGGATGTCAATCACACGATCAGAAAGAAATTAGTGGCAAGAAGGGTTTCGTTCGCAGGTGCAGAGGAAACTCAGGCAATTACAGGGATGACTCTGGGCGGAGTCACCGCCATCGGGCTGCCTGACAATCTGCCACTGTGGGTTGACAGTGCTGTCATGGACCGTGAACAGATCGTGCTTGGCGGTTCAAGCCGCGACTGTAAGATCATCATCTCCCCGTCGATATTCAATCACACCGACAATACGGAAATCGTCACTGGACTGGCAAAGCCGATTCCAGTCGTATCCAATTGAAATGGTTCAGAGCTGCAGAAGTCTCTTATAAAAAGGGGTCCAGACTGCAAATAGCGCGAACAGACTGATCAGATCGCACCAGATCATATGACGGTACCGTCTGCGTTGCGTCTCGTCTTTGCCCGACATCATGATCTTGCACATCGTTGCGTCCAGCAAATTCACAAAAAACAGCATCGGGACAATTGCCGGTGCGATCAGTGTCGGAAACATCATGAATCCTGATTTCTGGGTCTCACCCATCGAAAAGAATGCTGACAGAAAAAGAATCAGCATGAGTATGTAGAGCATGGAGCGCAACGGTCCGACATAGACTAGAAATTCACGTATGTGTTTCATCGATTCAACCTTGAGATTTTCCTGATTTTTTTCGCATTGAATTGCGGTAGTCGACTATTCGTTGAACCAATCCCGGTTCAGTCACCGAATCGATGAGATCTGCCATATCCTCCTGTCGAGTGTCGTTGACAACTACGTTCAACATTCTTCGGACATGTCCATCGGCAACCGCACTTCCCGCCGCTCTCGCGGATTCAATATGCTGCTGCCAGCATTCCTGGCTTGCGACGTGCGTCAGAAAACCCATCTCAACCGCCTTTTCTGCATAAAAGACCCGGGTATTGATCAAGACACTCACTGCGTTGTCGGCCCCTATTCGTGCTTTCAAGCGGCGGGTACCGAGCAGAATTCCAAAATTCAGTCCTGGCATACAGAATCGACTGCCTGGCTCAGCAATTCTCACATGACAGGAACAAACCAGGTCCGCACCGGCTCCAAACGCCATGGACTGTACCAGAGCCACTGTCAGAAAGGGTGCATGATGCAGGGCCTGCAGCATTTTCTCGACATTGACAATCCGTTCCGCGACTTCGGTATCGGTCGCCTCTTCCAGATTTCCCAAATCGAACCCGGAGCAGAACGAACGACCTGAACCGCGAATGACGAGTGTCCGTGTTCCGTCATCGGACGACCTGTCGATCTCATCGATCAAGGCCTGTACCAGTTGCGCGTTCAGCGCATTCGCACGATCCGGTCGATTCAACTGCAGAATCTTCAAATCTTCTTCCCGCTCGACAATCAGCACGCTCATATTTCCAACTGGCTCCATCCTTTATAATGTTCGCTCTATCATATACGAAATTCCATCGGATATTTCGAGTGCTGAACCAACCTTGCAGGCATCCTGTTTGAAGGAATTAGCCAACCCGATTCTTGTCGAAGTCACACGCGGTGATATGGTCGAAAGTTTTCATCGCGGTGCTGTCGCGGTCGTAAACTCCAGTGGCGAAACTGTAGCGGAATACGGCGATATAGGCCGTCCAATCTATCCCCGTTCGGCCATCAAACCGCTCCAGTCAATGGTTCTGGTTGAATCCGGAGCATTGGAGCGATACGCACTGCGTGATCAGCACATCGCACTTGCCTGTGCTTCACATTCAGGTCAGGTCTCACACGTTGATTCAGTCAGGCAATGGCTTGAACACCTTGGATTGGATGAATCACACCTGGAATGCGGTGCTCATGATTCCGTTCACCGCGAAACACGGAATGACATGATTCGAAGCGGAATCAAATCTACTGCACTTAACAATAACTGCTCAGGCAAACATACCGGCTTTATCACAGTTGCATGTCACGCGGACTTACCGATTGAAGGGTATATCGACCGTGAACACCCGGTTCAGCGACGTGTACTTCAGACACTTGAGGAACTGAGTGACGAGTCTATGCACGAAGGACCAGCTGGATTGGACGGCTGTGGAATTCCTGTCACTGGGATGTCGCTTCGCGGCGTAGCGTTGGCATTTGCCCGATTGGCCGCTGCGAATTTCAGTTCAAATGTTCGTCGCACTTCCGCACAACGGATCTGCTCCGCAATGACGCAATTTCCTGAACTTGTAGGTGGCGAGAATCGCTTCTGCACTGTCGTACCCAGAATGACGGAAAATCTGGCTCTGGTAAAAGTAGGTGCCGAGGGTGTATACGCAGGCATGTCCTCGGATTGCGATGGGCTGGGTTTCGCGCTCAAAATCGATGATGGATCAAAACGCGCCGCAGAAGTGGCGATGGGCTGGCAAATCGAAACACACTGTAATCTGACACAATCGCAATTGCTGCAACTGAAACCCTGGTTCAGGCCGGAAGTGAGAACGGTCGCAAACAACAGCAATTCTCATTTTAAACTGATCATCACGGGAAAATTTGCCCTCATTTCAGTCGTCAAATAAAATAATACATAAAAACAACAGGTTAGGACTTGTACTTTGGATCGGTTTGTGGTATAACCACAGTCCGTGGATTTCACAGTCGACAACCTGATCGGTGAGCTGCGGGCCATCTTCGAGACCCTGCCCGACCCCCGTACCGGCAAAAACCACCAGTTCCGGTTCGCCGATATCGCGATGGCGGCTTTCAGCGCATTCTTCATGCAGTGTCCCTCGTTCCTGGACCACCAGCGCCGATTCCTGGAGGCACCCAACCGTCACGCCTGCCACACGCTGTTCGGCGTCGCACGCATTCCCACCGACAACCACATCCGAGAGAAACTCGACCACATCGACTGCCGGCTGCTGTATCCGGCGTTCGACATGGCACTGGGAAAACTGGTTGAATATCAGGCACTTGGCGACTTCACCCGGCTCGATGACCGCATCCTCATCGCCCTGGACGGCTCGCAGTTCCATCACTCGAACAAAATCCGGTGTCCGCAGTGCTCCACCACATACCATGGGAAATCCGACACCGTCTCGTATCATCACTCGGTGCTGTGCGCCACCCTGGTCGCCGACGGCCACAACCAGGTGGTGCCATTACGTCCGGAGTTCATCACGCCGCAGGACGGCGACAAAAAACAGGACTGTGAGACCAAGGCCGCCCACCGCTGGATCAAACATCATCTGCCACACTACCGTCATCTGAGACCGGTCATCCTCGCCGATGACCTTCTCGCCCATCACCCGATCTGCCACAGAATCGTCGAGGCCGGCTGTGATTTCCTGTTCACTGCCAAACCCTCCTCCCACAAAACGCTCTACAGCTTCCTCGACGGACTGCAGCTGAACAGCCGGGTCACCCGTCCCCGACGACAGAAAGGTGCCGGACGCGAAACCCGAACCTACCGCTGGTGCCGGTGGCCGTTGCCGATCCGCGACACCGCTGACGCACTGCAGGTGTACTGGCTCTCGATGCAGATACAGTATCGCGGGAAAACCACCTATGAGAACAGCTTCATCACCTCCATCGAACCCACCGCGGACAACATCGAGGCGCTGGCCAACGCCGCCCGGGCACGCTGGAAGATCGAGAACGAGTCGTTCAACATATTGAAAAACAACGGCTATCACATGGAGCACAACTTCGGACACGGCACCGACGGACTGTCCAACCTGCTGCTGACCTTGAACCTGATCGCATTCGGCTTCCATACCGTGTGCGACCGGATCTGCACGCGGTGGCGACAGGCCCGAGACCGAATCTCCACCCGATACCGTTTCTTCAACACCCTGTCGGTGCTCAACGAATACAACTGCTACAGCGGCTGGCACGACCTGCTTGACAGCATCATTCATCCGCGGCGTCCGCGCGCACCTCCGTAAGACAGGCGGCCCGGAACGGCCGCACCTTCCCATTCCAATTATCAATCCTTTTTCTTTCACGGCTCGGAGGGCCTTGACATGAACACAATCACATAATGAGAATTGCTGCGCAAACAAACACGCGGGTGTCATTCGCCCTGCCTTGCAGTAACATATTTGGTTGGAACAAAACCACTCGGGAGAGACACATCATGTATGAATACGAAGCCTTTAACGATCCGATTCAACGTCCTCGCTACACTGGGATTGCGACGTTCATGCGGGTACCTCACTCGGAAGATTGGAAGGATGTCGATATCGGACTGGTCGGTGTACCGTTTGACGGTGGTGTCACCAACCGGACCGGCGCGAGACATGGTCCGCGTGAAATCCGAAATCAATCCAGTCTGATGCGGCGAATGAATCAATCGTCCGGAATCTGTCCTTACGATCTGTGCCGAATTGCCGACCTGGGTGATGCGTGGATTCAGAAACCCTTTCATCTCGAAGAGAGTCTCGATGAGATCGAAAACTATTTTCAAAGCATACACGACCTCGGCATCATTCCGGTTTCTGCCGGTGGTGATCACTCTGTAACACTGCCCATTTTCCGGGCAATCGCGAAGCAGGCACCTGTCGGCATGGTGCATTTCGATGCACACTGCGATACGGGCGACGACTATCTGGGATCTAAATTTCATCATGGCGCGCCATTCCGAAGAGCGGTCGAAGAAAATCTCCTTGATCCAAAGAGAACCGTCCAAATCGGAATTCGCGGCTCACTCAATGACCTGGATATCTGGAAGTTCAGCCACGACACCGGTATGCGCGTAGTCTATATGGAAGAATTTGCGGAACGCGGGTGGAAGTCAATTATCGAGGAAGCGCGGAAAATTGTCGGTGACGGTCCAACATACATCAGCTTTGATGTGGACGGACTAGATCCGGTATACGCACCTGGAACAGGAACACCCGAAGTGGGCGGACTCACCACTTTGGAAGCGCAGATGATGATCCGTGCGCTTGAGGGGCTCAACCTGATCGGCGGTGATGTCGTCGAAGTCGCACCACCGTTCGATCCGTCAGGTAACACCGCGCTTGTCGGCGCAACCATGATGTTTGAGATTTTATGTGTTGTTGCTGAATCCGTAGGAAGAAGAACCAACGGGAGTCGCGGCTGACATGTCCGCGCGTGCCTGACCCATGAATTCCTTCACTGCATTGACCAGATGAATCGCTGCATCGCGATCGACATCAAGGTGTGTCACCAGACGCATAGGTTCGCCGGGTGTGACAATAATGTCACGGCTGCGGAGAAATTTAGCCAGTTCCTGCACTCTACCGTCGTGCACCGATACAAAAACCATATTGGTCTGCATTTTGTGGAAGATTACATCGATGCCATCAACTTCAGATAGTTGCTCCGCGATCCATTTCGCATTGTCGTGATCATCCTGTAGCCGCTCAACATGATTTTCAACCGCATGCAAGGCGGCGGCTGCGATAACGCCGCCCTGGCGCAAACCGCCTCCGACAAGCTTGCGCCAACGTCTTGCCGCTCGAATTTGTTCTCGACCACCGCATAAAATCGAACCGACCGGTGCACCTAGACCTTTGGAGAAACAGCAAGAGACCGTGTCAAACCTGCTCGTGATCCTGTTAACTTCAACGCCGTGAAAAACAGCAGCATTGAAGACCCGCGCACCATCCAGGTGGAAAGCGAGTTGGGTCGACCGGACAAACTGTTCAGCGTCATCAAGATATTCCATGGACAGTGTTCGGCCAGCCTGAGTATTCTCAAGACAAAATAGCCGTGTATTGGCGAAGTGGTCGTCGTCGGGCTTGATTGCACGACGCGCCGATTCCAGATCAATTGATCCGTCTTCGGCAAAATCGAGCGGCTGCGGCTGAATACTTCCAAGAACCGCACCACCGCCACCTTCATATTTGTAAGTATGAGCCAACTGCCCGACAATGTATTCGTCCCCGCGGGAACAATGGGCCATCAGGGCCAGCAGATTGCCTTGTGTTCCACTGGTGACGAAGACCCCGGCTTCCATACCGAATTTCTCTGCCATGATGCCTTCAAGTCGGTTGATAGTTTGATCCTCTCCGTAGACATCATCCCCCACTTCCGCACGGTACATTGCCTTGCGCATCGCTTCAGTCGGCTTGGTGACAGTATCACTGCGAAAATCGAAATTCATATTGGATCCCCACTTGGTTTGAAATAGATGTTTACTGGTACTTGCAGCCAAAAAATTTTTGGGTTTTCGATTTCGGAAAGCCGGGCAGGCAATGGTCAGAATATGTGGTTTAAGAACTTTCCCCTCGAAAACTGTTGATTTGAGAGGATTCAACCTAATTCGAAAGCTATTACCTTTCCAGCCCCGGACAGTTAAACAGTAACAATGCAGACCGCCCCAAACCAGTCTGCCCGATTAGTACTGGCTAGCAACTTCCAATCGTCCTACGATCAAAAATTATTTCAGGCCCGATTTAGTCGGTGGCGGCGTAACGTTACTAGGCCAGGGAGGCCATCCCCTTTCTTCACGTAGTGGTTGCTGTTGAGTTCTTTGGGCTGTATTCATATCTCTTGCTGAGCTCTTTGAAGGCTTCATCCGTACACTTCTGATTTAGCTTTTCAAAATTATAAATTCCGAATTCAAACGCTTTGAAAGTTGTATCGTCTATTTTATCCGACAAGTATGAATTTTTCTGTTCGATATTTCGATATGGGTGCGATTGGAAGTGAAGCAAAAGTTTAAAATATAAGGGAGTTTGAATCACAGACCGTGAGTTTGTTCATGGATTCGACACTGACTGAAAGGGAGGCGAAGCTGTTGCGGTTCTGCAAGGAGAATCCGGTGCTGGCGAACCAATTTGAGGAAGTCATGGACCTGATGGAGGGTTGTGGCGATGAGTTGCGGATTGCGGGAATAAATAACTGTGGTGGCACACCACCTTCGGGGAGATCATGATCGAGGAGACGCTGTATCGGCGCGGCAGTCCGACGGTTCGTGAGTTGTGCGTGCGTTTCGGTGTGTCGTGCCGCGGGGTTTCGTTGCCGTTGCAGCGTGCGGCGGTTGATTTCGGAGCAGATGAGGACCATGCGCCGGTACGCAAGTCGTATCGATATCTGCACAACCGACTGGAGCAGGTGGACTATCGTGGTGCGCGGCAAAGCAAACTGCCGATCGGATCCGGCGCGGTGGAAAGCGGGCATCGTCATGTGATACAGGCCCGGCTCAAGCTCGCGGGAAGATGGTGGAATCCTGCCAGTATCGACCGCATGCTGGCTCTTCGACCGTATCGGGCAAACCGGAACTGGGACGACTATTGGGACAATGTTGCCCGGCAGGCAACCTGAGGAACACCGGGAAGTCCGTGCTTCACTTTCAATCGTACCCGTTCGATATTGTAAAAGCATAGAAGTTCCCAATAGAATTGATCTTCTACTATATTCGTCATTCGCATCCAACCCTTCATTCAGAATAATCCAGTGAGCAATCAACCCGAATTCACCATCGGAATTGAGGAAGAGTACCTTGTCATCGACATAGGCACCTTGAATCTCGTCTCAAAGATGCCTCCGGCTCTGATGGCAGATTGCGCGAAGGAGCTCGGAAAGCAGGTTACCAAAGAACTTCTGCAATGCCAGATTGAAGTCGGTACCAAAGTCTGTACCAGCACACAGGAACTCAGACAAGAACTCGTGCGGTTGCGCAGTACGATCGCCAGAATCGCCCGCAAGCATGACTGCTTGATTATGGCTTCGTCAACCCATCCTTTTTCATTCGGCTCGACGCTGTTGACAGATGACGAGAGATATCTGGACCTTGCTGAGCAGATGCAGCGTCTTGTACACAGACTTTACATCAGCGGCATGCACGTCCATATCGGAATTCCAGATAACGAGTTGCGAATCGACTTGATGAACCAGGCTTCCTATGTATTGCCTCACATTCTTGCACTCAGTACATCTTCACCGTTCTGGAGAGGCGAGGATACAGGGATGAAGTCGTACCGGGTATCTGTATTCGATCAATTGCCAAGAACCGGACTGCCACCGCAGTTCCACAGTTATACAGACTATATGAATCACGTCAACGCTTTGGTCGATCTCGGAATCATCGAGGATGCAACCAAGATCTGGTGGGATCTCCGGCCCAGCTGGAAATTTTCAACACTTGAAATGCGGTTGACGGACATCTGTACCAACATCGAAGACGCGATTACGATCGCGTGTGTCTATCGGTGTTGGATGAGGCTGTTGCATCGGTTGAAGTTGCAAAATCAACGTTGGCGCGAGTACTCGACGTTTTTGGTTCAGGAGAACCGGTGGCGCGCGCAGCGTTACGGTATTGACCGCGGACTGATCGATTTCGGACGACGCGAAATGGTTGACTTCCCAGATCTCGCAGAAGAGATCATCGAAATAACATCTGAAGATGCGGAATATTTCGACTGCGTCGAAGAAGTACAGAACATCAGAAACATTATTGAACGCGGCACGAGCGCTCACCAGCAACTGTCTGTATACAATCAGTCAATCAACGAAGGCCGATCGAATGAATTAGCGTTGGTGGATGTGGTGAAGTTTATTGTCAAGGAGACCCTTGTTGGAGTCGCAAACTGAATCTACCACACATAAATTCAGCTAACAGTAAAATTCAACAGTACCGTCGCGATCCGCCTGATCCATGAGTTGGACCTCCCATTCCAGATAGGACCTCATTCTCTCTTCCTGATCTGTGTCGTGATGATATGGCTTGTCCCAAACATCAATTACATCTGTCAACAGATTGTCCATACCGTCGATCAACGGGAAGCCAGCAGCCTTCCAACCGTGGTTTCCGCCATTGAGAACCCTAACCAATTGTCTGGAATCCGATTTGATCATATCGGCGGCTGCCAGGTGTGCCAGGATACCGTCCTCTGAAGTGAGTACAAGCAGTCCGACCGGTTGGTGGAAAACCAAAGCGGACTCAAGTCTTTGTCGGATGCACCAGTGTGCTTCGAGAATATGACCGCGGCGGTAGTTTCGGCTTGAAGAGAGGTCAACCACCATCGTTTTCTCACCCGATTGTAATGCCGCTCTCAACTCACCCGGTTCGATCGTCTCACACTCCGTGTAGCCGACAATGGGTACTTTCTTTACACCGGCTTCGATTTCCAGACCGTCAAAAGAACCCCTGAGTACATGAACATCGCGGTGTCCCATCTGCATCAGCCATGACGCAGTCATGATTGCACGCACCTCCTTGTCGTCTACCAACACCGTACGGGCATTGCGTACTGCAATGAACTCGTCGGAAGTCTGCACCAATTGGCCTCCAGGGGCATGTCTTGATCCCACCACATGTCCGGTCTCAAACTCTTGTTGTGTGCGGACATCAAAAATATATAGTGATCGATCCGGGTCCTGTTTCCATCTCGACAGAGTCTGATGGTCCACGAAAGAAACATCAAATCGTCTGGCAACCCGGTCTGCGGCAGCAACCGCCTTGGCTAGATTCTCTTCAGAGGGTGGCGCACCTTCAAGTGTTTTACCGCGGTCAAGCTGTAAACCGGCCAAATGCCACCCCATCGTACCGTCTTTCAGCAGACTTACACTGTTTGGAATTCGAGCGTTGATCAGCGACATCGCGCCAACAATGCTGCGAGTGCGGCCAGCACAATTGACAACCACATCAGTTTCAGGGTTTGAGGCGATCTCGAACACCCGATAGACCAGTTCTGCTCCGGGTACATCAATCGCACTAGGGATACTCATTTCGTTGTATTCACCCATCGGACGGCTGTCCAATACAACAAGATCATCATTAGCTTCCAAGCGGGCGTGAAGTGTCTCGGCAAGTATTTCAGGTGGCTGTCTGTGCTGAAGCAGATACTCCCCGAAAGTCTTACTGGGTACATTCAATCCGGAAAACAGTTCAAATCCAGCGGCCTTCCAACCCTGGATCCCACCTTCGAGAATACTGACATCCGTGTAATTCAACTCTTCCAGACGTATATATGCACGTCGAGCAGCAGCTTCCTTGCCTGTCGGACCGCTGTCATAGACCACAATCGGTACACTGAGCCGAGGCAACAACTCAGAAACCAGGCATTCCAATCGGCTCAGCGGAATATTGGTTGCCCAAAACAGATGGCAGTCAAAATAGATCCCCTCTTCTCGAACGTCGATAATCGCAATTTCGTCATGGGCCAGGATGCGCTGTTTCAGTTTTTCGGCACTGATCTCGTGATTCATCGCGTAACATATCCCGCATCAACGATATTACTGCGGTCCCTGAACTTCTTCCAGCTGCCGGACCTTGTGTCATAGTATTCGCGCTCAGTCAGATATTCCAGACCGAGTCCATACATATGAAAATTTATGACGGCCTCGTTGTCGGTAATATGAATGGAATGCAGATCATCCGGAAGAAAACTGACTCCGGAACCCGGTCGCACCATGCGTGACCCAACCACTTCGACACCACCGTTGCTGCGCCGATAGAATCGATTGAGCTCTTCACCCCGGATACCGGTTATCGCCGCCCATGTATCATGGTTGTGAGCGGGAGTATTTGTCGGCGCGCGCGCCGACTGGATATACAAAGCAAAGCGATTGTCCTGCGCGTCTTCCGAAATTCGATAGACAAACGATGAATCTTCGGACTTCTGCTCCGGTGCCGGAAACTCGCTCTCGGTGAACCAATCCACATGACTCGCGAGTTCCCGCAGCTGAAATTCGATCTGTTCAAGTCCGGTTCTGGTTACTCCGTGCGTCGCCTCAATATTTCTTATGCGTTCGACAGTGGAACGCACTGTATTTCGTCTTTGTTCATTCACAGTCATTTTTATCCTCCCTGTGCACGATATTTGTTCTGCGAAAACTCATCACAGTCATCGAAAAAGCGTTTCATTGTTTTTGGCATCGGAACACGAGCGCTTGATATATATGCGATCAGATTTCGTCCCTGCTCGAACAACGAGCAACCATCGAGAATTTCCTGCTCAATGTGACCTCTGTTCTCATCAAGAATTGTCTCAACCAATTTCTGCAACCGGTCGGAACTTGTTACAAATTTAGGCCAAATGCAAAAATAATCTGGATCAGTTTTCATGATTTCACAATTGTGTTTCGCAAATTCTGCATAATCCACCAAAATCGGCCATGCATAGTCGAACTCCTCGAAAGCTTCCAGGGTTTGCGTCAGCACTTCATTGATCCTGTCGATATCCCGCATGGTCTGTGCAATCTTGACGTACCTTGAATCGTAGAAGTCGACTGTAGACAGCGAAAATGCCTTCAACGGCTCCCCCCACAATTCGTCAATTCCCTCGTTACCGCTGAAATGTCGAACCGACTTTCCCAATTCCATCGCCTCGGAAAGACACTCCCCGCACTGCTTTACCAGTTCGTTGTCCAAACTGATGTGGACACCTTTGTCCTCAAGCTCCACGACCGAGGTGATGATGTCGGTCGCTCGATTGAACAGAGCACCTGCCAACATCGCGGCATTGACCCGTTTCACTTCTTCTGATTCCGCCTCCTCGTAGGCGGCTCGTGCACGATCAAGATTCTCTCCCGGTGTGTTGATACCGGGTTCTGTATGATGGAATGTCCTTCTCGTCAGTCCGGAAATCAAATTCTTCTTCGCCGTCCATGTCTCCTGAGGCGGAACGTAGTAGCGTATCCAGTAACCGTCAAAGAAAATTCGTTTGACACTATCAATTTCGGATATTGCGCCGTTTTTCGAATTCGATTCCGAATCTGTCATACTATTCTTCTGGTCCGTCTTTCCGCAGCCCAAGTTCATTTTAGTCCGACTAACTCACAAATTTCACCATTGAAATCTGCAATTTTCAGTCTGACTGATAACCGCGCCGATTGAATCAGTCAGAATAATACAGTAACAGCCGAATGTTACAGGGGAAAATGCTAAATTTGCATTTGGGTATTTATTCGACTTAAA
Organism: Arenicellales bacterium; assembly: GCA_963662635.2. GTDB lineage: Bacteria > Pseudomonadota > Gammaproteobacteria > Arenicellales > JAJDZL01 > JAJDZL01. Next base: position 1,997,493 of record CAXXFC010000006.1, on the reverse strand, counting down.
ATTAGTTTGAAAGTCAGAAAGTGGCTTCATTCGAAAAATTGACGCCCCAAAAGGATTGGATACTTGAACGTAAACATAGAAGATAGAAAAATCACTCTCGCAGAAGAGGTTTTGCTTCTGCTGTTGGACGAAAAAAAAGGAACTTTGATTCAGGTTCCTCAGTTGACACTGCATTTTGTGCTTGCCGGTGCTATTCTGATGGAATTGGCAATCAGAAACAAGGTAGACAGCGACATCGATTCGTTCTATATCATCAATAAGGACCCAACCGGCGAACCTGTTCTTGATGGCATACTGACCAAGATTGACAGTAGTAACGGCAATCAGGACTTGAAATACTGGGTCAACGCGATTGCCGACGAAGGTGCAGAAATCTTGGAAAGCAGTATCAACCGGTTAATCGAGAGGGGTATTCTGGGCAGAACGGAAAAACGGATATTGTGGGTCGTCAAAACTGAATCCTATCCCACGATCGATCAGTCTGTTGAAAGAGAAAGCAAGCGGCGAGTGTTGAATCTTCTGTACAGCGATGATATTCCGGATCAGGAAGATATCGTCCTTGTATGCCTGCTTGATGCCAGCAACATGCTTCGAACACTGATCGGTCAGGCAGAACTTACTCGATTGCGTCCCAGAATCGAACAAATCATCCGACTCGATCTGATCGGTCAGGCAACTACAAAACTGATTCGGGAAATTCAGGTTGCCCTGGTAGCGGCTCACGCGCCGCTGTTCTGATCACCTAAGCCAGCAAAGCCAGAGCTAAGATTTGTTGCATTCTGCACAAGTTTTCGTTCGTATGAGACTCAATGCACACATCGCCGCCTAACGGAATTTGAATATCGCTCCTATCGTCAATACAGCTTGCCAGACTTGCTTATGTCTCTTTTGAGAATATTGGCCAATGTCTGAAAAGCTCCTGAAATGCGTATTTCTGATAGTTGGCGATTGAGAAAGGATCCTGATGCGTCAATTTGTCTTTCACCTCTACCCGAGCGTAGGAACCGAGTTTGACAGGTTGCTTTCGTGACGGAAATTGACAGAATAGACTGAGCCTAAATCCTCTTCAATTATTCCGGGTCCAATTGGATTGGGGTCTGCGCAGGTGATTTGAACGAGCCGGACTGAATGGGGTTCGTCAAGCTCGCTGCTAACTTTGAACCGAATTGTCTGATTGTGACCGACACACCATCAGTCTGTATAACCCGAGATTGGAATCAATTGTCTCCACCTTTGAATTGATTTGTTGTGCTTATTGTAGTCAGAACAATTGAATTAACGTTGCTGCATTGACCCGGCAATTTTTCGTGAAGTGCCGAACGATTCAGATCTGGTGCGGTATGAAGTGTTTGGGCGAGTCGCATCTACCGAATCCTAACAGTCCGAAGAGGAGGTTACACGAATCGCCAACGATTCAAACCACGAACTCGCAACTGGGATATGGCCGCGTGCTGTTACTCGAGCAATGTGCATTGCAGACAGGATTGAGTGAGGGACGGTATATATTAACAACTACTTCAATGCAGCAATACAGTCACCGGTTGCCGGTTTTGAACAATCCGGTTTTGGACGGGAAAATGGCAGGGAAGGGACGCGCTGTTTCATGCAGACCAAGTCGATTTGGCTGTCGACCAATCACATCAGCCAACTGGTTGCAGGATAAACAGTTCGTCGCCGAATTGTCCCGCAGGCATTAATCACCGGTTGTAAGGACAAAAAGATTCCAGAACATTCACACCACAAAACCAAATGTATTATGGGGGTGCGAGATTGATGAAGAACCCTTCTGCCAAGTTTCAACTTGTCTGCGATCGGGTTGAAATTTCTAGTGATGATGCATTCACCAAAATTTCTGCAATATTTAGACTTCTTGGTTGTGAGGAGGAGATTGCGAATTCGGTCTCCAATCATTTAATTGATTCCAGCCTCAGTGGGGTGGAAAGCCACGGAGTGATGCGCGCTTTAGAGTATACGAAGCAGTATCAATCGGGATTCATGAAATCTGACGCAACACCGAAGATAGTGACCTGTGACAATGGCTGGGAAGCTGTCGATGGAGGTGGAGGTATCGGAATTCCAGCCATGGAATTAGCCTACGAACGAGGTATGCTGCAGGCGAGAAAAAAAGGTGTTTCGGTCGTTGCGGTTCGCAATGTCGGACATACCGGACGACTAGGTGCTTATGCAGATGATGCCGCAGAAAAAGGATTTATGACAATCTGTATTGGAGGTGGTAACCGACAGCTCTGGCGACAGGTTGCACCGTATGGTGGTGCCAAGGCCCTGTTTCCAAGCAATCCTTGGGCCATTGGGATGCCGGGTGGAAATGAAGATCCGGTGGTGGTTGATTTTGCAACCTCAAAGATTGCAGGCGGCTGGGTATATGCTGCGCGTTTAGCTGGAGCACAACTACCCGAAGGATATCTAATTGATTGCGAAGGAAATCCAACCACGAACCCAGAGGATTACTTCAATGGTGGTGCCATTCTTCCTGCGGGTGAACACAAAGGCTATGGGCTCGGTCTGGTTGGTGAGATCGTTGCAGACGCTTTACTGGGAGAGCCAAAAACCGAAGGAAACTGGCTGATCATCACGTTAGATACTGAGACATTGCAGTCGAGTTCAGCATACTCAAAAGCTGTCGAGGCAATATTGGCTGAAGTTCGCGAATGTCCGCCAGCACCAGGATTTGAATGTGTTGAAATTCCAGGTCAGCGCGCGCGAAATCGCAAAAGGATCTGTAATGGAGTTGTTGCCATCCCAGAGCATACTTGGCGAAAACTTTGCGATATTTACACGGAGCTGTCTGAAGGGATTGATCGTTCAATTGATCAGCTCAATGGGCATAATGCACCTTGATATTGGCTGAAGTACTGACTCGGATGCAGTGCTCAGTTCAGAAAAAGCTGAGTATGAATTTACCGTGAATGAAAAATCATCACCCAACCTCGAATCCACCTCAATTGACGCATCACAGATATTTTGCCACTCAAGACAATTCCCAATTGTCAATGATCATAAGTATGTTTGACTGTATAAATCAATCAACACAAACTTTTTGATAAGTAAAGGATATATGGTGGAAAACGACACCCTGGTGAGCCTGGCACAGCTGGACGACGCGTGTCCAGGCGGGGAGCGAGGCGGTACCATTAGCGGACGTGGTGCCAGTGTTGTAGACAACTGTCTGAATTTCTGCAATCCGCTGTAATTTATGAAAGGCGCGACATACAAGATGAAATTTGAAATCAAGATTTTCCTGAGTTGTTGCCATGACTGATTTGGTACGTTGCTGGTGGTGTGAAGATGACCCGCTGAACCGCGAATATCACGACCTGGAATGGGGCAATCCGGAGCATGACAGCAGGAAATTGTTCGAATTGCTATGTCTGGAAGGGGCACAGGCCGGGTTGAGCTGGATCACCATTTTGCGCAAAAGAGCGCACTACGTAAAAGTGTTCGAAAACTTTGATCCCGAGCGAATCGCCCGCTATGGCGACGATAAGGTTCAGGTGTTGCTCAATGATCCGGGAATCGTGCGTAATCGGCTGAAGGTCAGGGCATTCATCCAGAATGCACAGGCTTGTGTGGACATGCAAGAGGCCGGATTAAATCTTGATCAGTATTTCTGGGATTTTATTGATGGATCTCCCATTCAAAACAACTGGTCAGCACCGCAGCAGGTGCCGACGAATACCGCCTTGTCGGATTCGATGAGCAAGGATTTGAAAAATCGAGGTTTCAGCTTTGTTGGCAGCACTATCTGCTATGCGTTTATGCAGGCAGCAGGTTTGGTGAATGATCATCTGGTGAGCTGCTTCCGACATTCGCAGTGTAAACCTGACGATCCCGTTTAGAGCTGCATATTTTGTCTGGAAGTTTTACCATGACGGGCGATAACGAGTGGCGAGGATCATTGATTCGTTTACAGTAAATTGAACATATGGGAGAACTGATGTAAAGAACTTTCTTCATAGAGAGTTTTCGATATGGCGAGTCAATTTCCCGTGAGGTTCCAATTCCAAGCTCTTAGGAACTGGTGCAGCTGGAAAGCCAGGACGATATCGATTTTAACTTCAATACATTATTCCCTTAATTTTGTATTCCGCCGATTTCATTCATAAAGGATCAACAGATACACCGGTTTGATTGGCGATGGGCTAAGGCCCGTATATCGCACTTGGCAACCATGTAGCAAGTGCCGGGAAAAACCAAAGCACCACCAGCATCGACAACTGGATCAGCACAAAGGGGATAACACCTTTGTAGATCTGCATTGTCTGGATGGTCGAAGGCGCCACACCGCGAAGATAGAAGAGCGAGAATCCGAATGGTGGTGTCAGAAATGAAGTCTGAAGGTTGACTGCCATCATCACACCCAACCACACCGGACTCATCGGCACACCCGGTGCGACTTCCATCTGAAGCAGTACCGGTCCGACAATCGGCACCACAATAAAAATAATTTCCAAAAAGTCGAGAATGAATCCCAGCAAGAACATCACCAGCATGATCAACAACAATACTGTCAGTGTTCCGCCAGGCAGATTGTGCAACACAGACTCAACAACCTCGTCACCGTTCAGTCCCCGAAACACAAGCGAGAACATGGATGCTCCGATCAGGATCACGAACACCATGGTCGACACGATCAGAGTCTGCTGCATGATTTGCGGCAGAATGGATTCACCCTTTTGATCACGCGTGCCATACACGCGCAGTATGGCAGTGAATATTCCCAGGACCAGACCGACTGCACAAACCAATGCCACAAAGACAGCTGCCCACTCCAGCGTGGTCAGCGTCTCTCTTTGCATGCGAAGATCAAACAGAACTGTGATCAACAGCATGATTGCGAGGCAAATTCCTCCGATGACGATCAGGCGCCCGCGCCTGGGAGCCACCCTGTAACCGGCCATCATCAGCGCACCGGTTCCTCCCATGGCGGCCGACTCTGTCGGAGAGGCAAGTCCGGCCAGGATTGAGCCGAGCACCGCTACGATCAGAGCCAATGGCGCAAACAATGTTGACACCATCGTTCTCAGCATGGATTTACCGTCTTCTGTCCTCACCTCATCGCGTGGTATTGCAGGACAGGATTCCGGACGGGTGATCGCGATGATGATCTGGTAGATGATATACATGCCAACGAGCACCAGACCTGGAATCAGGGCACCTGCAAACAGGTCGTTGACCGACAGTGCATCCGGTGAGAAATTCCCCATTGAAAACTGTGCCTGCTGAAACGCGGTTGACAACTGATCCCCCAGAAGTACCAGCACAATCGAAGGTGGTATGACCTGACCGAGCGTGCCCGAAGCACAGATTGATCCGCAGGCGAGCGAAGGGTTATAGCCGCGACGCAGCATCGTCGGCAACGACAGCAACCCCATGGTAACAACGGTTGCACCGACAATACCGGTCGAAGCAGCGAGCAATGCACCGACTATACATACCGAATATCCCAGTCCGCCTCTTATACTGCCAAACAACTTACCCATGTTGTCCAGGAGTTCTTCTGCAATTTTCGATTTTTCGAGAGTTACCCCCATGAACACAAAAAGGGGTACAGCGACAAGTACCTCGTTGCGCATGATGGAGAATATTCTTTGCGGCAAGGCGGAAATATAGGCAAGATCAAATAATCCAAACGCGGCGGCAATGAATGCGAAAAGCATTGAGGCACCTGCCAGGCTGAATGCCACGGGGAAGCCGAACAGCAATAGAATGATCACCGAGACGAACAGTGCCGCACACAGAAATTCAGGTGTCGTAATAAACTCAATCATTCCTGTGCCTGCTGTCGAAGCGACTCATCGGACGGAGCTGTGAGTTGCAGAATACTGCGGATCGCCAAAGAAATACCTTCAATGACGAGCAAAACCGAGAATACGAGGATCACCGTTTTGAACAGATAGATATATTGGAGTCCCACCGTTTCGGTCGAGCCTTCCCGGACCGCCCACGAATTGCGAACCAAAGACCACGCAAAGTCGAAATTTACAATACAGAAAGGCAACAGAAAAACCGATGAGCCCACCAAATTGATCCAGGCTTTGGTGCGTTCCTTCGCCTCACGGTAAAAAACGTCTAGCCGGACGTGTCCCTCTTTCGCCAGCGTGTAACCGGCACCAAGCATGAAAAGAAGGCCGTGCATGTACCAGATCGATTCCTGCATCTGTATCGATCCGTAGGCAAATACGTAGCGCATGATTACAACCACAAACTGCATCAGCGTCATGAACAGCACCAGCCATGCAGCAAATCTACCAATCACGGTATTGAAAAGTGTCAGGCAGGAAGCCACTGAACGCAACACACTTCGGTAGCCTTCCATCGATTTCGCAGCATCTCTGTCCGCGTGAAAGCTACGAATGATCTGATGTGGCTCAGAGCGAAACATCAGCACGACGGGAATGGCAAAGAAAGCAGCGACGGTCGCCAAAACCAACAGATAGACCGTAATGCTGAATAGAAGCGGCAAGCGTTCCAGTGAGTGCCAAAGTTCTATGAAGTCAATATTCACAGGAAACCGCCACAGTTACGTATCAATGACTTTTGTCACCACATCACAAACAATCGATGGTTTGACTGTCTCACAGGTAGTAGTGCTCGCTCCAAAACACTGCATTCTTATAGGACCAACCCCGAAGCAATTTTGTGACCGTAAAAAAATGAATCCGCTCCGATATTATGGAGCGGATTCATCTAATCTGGCCACAAATGATCAAACAACGATCAGGAATAGAAATCCACCAGTGCGCGTTTGTTCATGTATGTCTGGTCAGACAACTTGGACCACCCGATTACATCTTTCCGGAAAGCCATGAAACTGTCATAGACCTTCTTGGTTGCCGGGTCAGTATTTCCAACCGTGGATAGAACATCGCGAGCGGCCTCACCCATGGTCATGAAAACATCGTCGGAAAATTCCACCAGCTCAACACCATGCTGGGTGAGCAAAGTGTCCAACGCGGATGCGTTATTGGCATTGAATTCAGCCAAGTCATAATTGTTTTCCGCTGTGGCAGCATTTTCAATGATCGCCTGTTCCGATGCTGACAATCCTTCCCATACACCCTTGTTCATCCCGAAACTCAGCACTGTGCCTGTTTCATGAAATCCAGGATAGTGGTAGAACTTGACCACCTTGTAGAAACCGAACGCCAGATCGTTCCAGGGACCGACCCACTCGGTGGCATCGATGGTGCCCGCCTGAAGTGCCGGCATGATTTCCGATCCGGCAAGTGTGACCGATGAGCCACCCATGGCGTCGATGACACGACCACCGAGACCAGGCATACGCATCTTCAGGCCCTTGAAGTCTTCTGCCGAAGTCACCGGTTGCTTGAACCAGCCACCCATCTGCGAACCGGAATTTCCGCATGCAAAATGTTTGACGCCAAATTCAGCACCGATTTCATCCCACAGTTCCTGACCACCGCCGTGATGAATCCAGGCGTCTATTTCTGCCGGAATCAGACCGAACGGCACGGACGCAAAAAACGAATACGCAAGTGCCTTGCCTTGGTAGTAATACTCCGCCGAATGATACATGTCGACAGTTCCTTCCTGAACCGCGTCATGGCATTTCAGCGGATGCACAAGTTCGCCACCGGCAAAGACCTTGACGGTCATCTTGCCATCAGACATATTGGTAACCCGGTCCGCAAATCGCTGTGCCGCGGTGCCAAGGCCGGGAAAATTCTTGGGCCATGAGGTAACCAACTTGAACTCCTTGTGCCCCATGGAAATTGCAGGTGCCGCCAAAGTACTGGCTGCCGCTGCGGTACCCGCGAGGGCACCAGTCTTAAGAAATTTTCTACGTTCCATATTGAATAATCTCCTATCAAAGATCAAAGTAAATTGAAAAAGTGGAAAGGCAATCGCAATTTGAAATTAAGCCTTTCAACCCAACTGTACAAGATAATAATGAATTATTGTCAAAAACTCTATACGAAAAGGCAATTTTCTGTTCTTGCTGTGGCGTGTCACTGCTGATTCACTCCGTCAATCCCATCGATTAATCAACTGTGACTCACTCAAACCCCGAAAACTGGGTCAATCAAGAAATGAGAGCCACTTTCTGTACATCCATCCATCACCTCAATAGTGGACTAAGCCGCTTCAGACTGGTCCACCCCATCGTCAGTCCAAGCAGAAATCGGAGGGCAACTACAAACCAGCTCACGGTCTCCGTGAACATTGTCGATTCTGCCGACCGGCGGCCAGTATTTGTCGTGCCATACCCACTCCAAAGGAAAGAATGCCTGTTGCCTCGAGTAAGGTAAATCCCAATCATCCTGAATGAGCAGATCGAATGTGTGCGGTGCGTTCTTCAATGGATTGTTGCCTGGGTCGAGTTTGCCAGACTCAACGTCGTCGATCTCTTGCCGAATCGCAATCAGAGCATCGCAGAAGCGGTCGATTTCACGCATGGCTTCACTTTCTGTTGGCTCGATCATCATGGTATCAGCCACAGGAAACGAGACCGTTGGTGCGTGGAACCCGAAATCGATCAGTCGTTTTGCAATGTCTTCAACTGTGATTCCGGTAGACTTTTTGATTTGCCGCAGATCGACAATGCATTCATGAGCCACCCGGTCATTTCTTCCCTTGTAGAGAATCGGGAAGTAGGGGTCTAGTTTTGTCGCCATGTAATTCGCATTCAGAACGGCAATTTGGGTGGCGAACTTCAGTCCTTTCGCACCCATCAATGATATGTAAGCCCAGGAAATCGGTAATATACCGGCAGAGCCCCAAGGTGCCGCGGAGACGGTACCGACAGTCGGTTTATGACTGGCGTAAGGATTGACACCTTCGACGACAACATGATCCGGCAGATAAGGTGCCAGATGCGGTTTGACTCCGATAGGTCCCACACCCGGACCGCCGCCGCCGTGTGGTATGCAGAATGTCTTATGAAGATTCAAGTGAGCAACGTCTGCACCAATATCTGCGGGGCGCGCGATTCCGACCATGGCGTTCATATTCGCACCATCCAGATAAACCTGCGCGCCGTGTTGATGAACCATGTCACAAATATCTACAATCGCCTCTTCGAATACGCCATGTGTCGAAGGATAAGTAATCATCAAAGCTGCTACTTCGCCACTATATTTCTTCAGCTTTTCCGCTAAATCCGAAACTTTTACATTGCCTTGATCGTCGCACTTCACGACAACAATACGCATTCCAGCCAAAGCAGCACTGGCCGGATTCGTACCGTGTGCGGATTGGGGGATCAAACATATATTTCGGTGGCCCTGTCGTTGCTCTTCCAGATAGCGTTTGATTACCAACAGTCCGGCATACTCACCCTGTGAGCCTGCGTTGGGTTGAAACGAAATCGCGCTGAATCCGGTTATTTCGCAGAGCATGGATTCCAGTTCTTCGACCAACTGGTGATATCCCTGCGTCTGGTCCAGCGGTGCGAATGGATGAATCGCACTGAATTTATGAAAGGTAACCGGTGTCATTTCCGTTGTCGAGTTAAGTTTCATCGTACATGAACCCAACGGAATCATTGATCGGTTCAACGCAATGTCTTTGCCTCCAAGCTGACGGATGAATCGAAGCATGAGCGTTTCGGAATGATACTGAGTAAAAAACGGATGAGTCATGAACGCACTGGTTCGCCTCAGCTCCTGTGGTATGGAGTTTTCTATTTCGGCATCGATCTCGTCAATGGTGAATCTGGAACTAGCGCGAGTGTCGAAAATACTCCACAAGCGTTCCAAATGTACTCGTTTCGTCGTTTCGTCAAACGAAATTCCCAGCTGGTCGGCATTGACAACGCGCAGGTTGATTCGAATTTCGCGAGCGCGTGCTGCGATTCGACGGGCTTGACCATGTGCGCTGATGGTGACAGTGTCGAAGTAACTGTCGTGTACCGTTTCGTAGCCTAGCCGGCGAATTCCCTCCGTTGCAATCTGCATGAATCGATGAACTTTCGCGGCGATGGCTTTCAGTCCGTCCGGACCATGATAGACTGCATACATGCCGGCAACTACCGCCAGCAACACTTGAGCGGTGCAGATGTTACTCGTGGCTTTGTCTCGACGAATGTGCTGCTCGCGCGTTTGCAAAGCCATACGAAGCGCGGGTTTGCCGCGTGAGTCGACTGACACTCCGATCAGGCGACCGGGAATAGTTCTGCGAAACTGCGAACGAGTCGCCAGAAATGCAGCATGCGGGCCGCCATAAGCCATCGGTACGCCGAATCTTTGACTGTTACCGACTACGATGTCGGCTCCGAACTCACCTGGTGGTTTGAGCAGGCAAAGGGCGAGTAAATCGGTCGCGACTGTGACAATCGCCTTGGCTGAATGAGCACGATCCACAACTTTCGATATGTCGAACAGTCTGCCGCTGGACGCGGGATACTGCAAAAGGATGCCAAAGTAGTTGTTTTCTGTTTCGACCAGGTCTTCGATATCTCCGACTACAACATCATATCCAAGTGATCTCGCACGAGTCTGTACTACGGCAATTGTCTGGGGATGACAGTCGTCTGAGACCAGGAATTTCCATGACTTGACTTTCACGATACGCTTTGCCATCGTCATCGCTTCCGCTGCAGCTGTCGCTTCATCGAGCAACGACGCATTGGCCAATTCCATTCCTGTCAGATCAGCGACCATTTCCTGAAATATCAACAACGCCTGCAGACGACCTTGGCTGACTTCAGCCTGATAGGGTGTGTATGCCGTATACCAACCGGGGTCTTCAAGAATGTTTCGTCGAATTACCCCCGGCAGTACAGTTGCGTGATAACCCATACCGATCATGGAGGTCATGACGACGTTACGCTCTCGCATTCTTCGTATGTAGCTGATCGTTTCATTCTCACCTTCGGGCGTTGGCAGGTCCAGACGCTGATTGAAACGAATATTTGGCGGAACCGTCTGGTCAATCAATTCATCAAGAGACTTGATGCCGAGCACCTCCAGCATGTGCTCTATCTGGGATGTCCCCGGACCTATATGCCTACGAACAAAATCGTTCTCGATTTCCAATTCGCCAAGGGTTGGTAAGAATTTGGATAAGTATTTGTTTGATTCAATCGAAGGCATGTCGATTTCTCCTTCGTTTAAGTTTGGGAATTATCCATTTCAGTTGACAGACGTAATTTCATCCTGCCATCCATCCGTTTTTTCTGTTCAGCCTGCGTAATCCGCTCAGCGTATACTGGTTGCTCTTTGCCCTGTTGCAGGGACCGCACAGCAGAACCCGGTTCGATATGTGATTCATCCCGCCATCCGAACGCGGCGTGTTGTGATCAAGTTCCAGGTATCTTGGATCGTCAAATACCCTGTCGCATCCCTGACACCTTGAGCCATACTGGTCAAGCAGATGCTCATACATCTGAGCCCGCGTCCATCTTGGACCTTCCGGTTCTTTAACACGCTGTTTCACACGCAGAAACGGCGACGCGGTCTCTCCGTCATCAGTGCGCTCAGGGATAACGTCTATATAGCGAACATCACCGAACAATCCCACTTCGTCGTGCAGGCGCTGAACGACCGTCTCATGCGCCTTGTCCCATATATCAATTCCTACCCATTGCCGATTGAGTCGTTCAGCCGCCACACAGGTCGTGGCACAGCCTGCGAAGGGATCCAGGACCATATCGTTTTCATCGCTGGATGCCCTGATGATCCGTTCATATAACGCAAGGGGTTTCTGGGTGGGGTAGCCTGTGCGTTCCGCTGATGTGTTGGCAATTCGCGGAACATCAGTCCAGATATTGATGAGTGGCTTACCCTGCGACTCATCCAGATATACCTTCAGTCCATCCATGCGGGGTGTTCCGTCGCGCTTGGTAACAATGCGGCCCTCCTTCCACCATGCCTCAAGCTGGTCCAACCTGTATCCCCAACCCCTCGATGGTGGCGGAAATTTTCCCCGCCAGTCAAACTTGCCTGAATCAGAGTTGGTCCGGGATGCTGTGAGATTCTCGAGCTTGTAGAGTCTTCCGTCGTCATCCTTGTGTCGAAACCGGCTTCGTTGAGCTTCGCCGTATGCCTGGTATTGTTGATTCCACACAAATTTACTGGACTTTGTGTAATACAGGATTATTTCTGAAACGTTGGCATAACGATTGGCAGTGTTGTGGCTGTTGCTACGCTGCCAGGTAATCTGGTTCCTGAAATTCCGCCAGCTGAATATCGCATCCATGACAGCCTTGAGATAATGACTGGCTGTGGGGTCGCAGTGAAGGTAAATTGAGCCTGTTGGCTTGAGCACGCGGTGCATGGCCAGCATACGCACTGCCATGAAGCACATATACGCGCCCATGCCGTCCGAATGGGCAAACCGGGCAGACTCAATGGCTTCCATCAGACGCGGGTAGTCATCCGTAATCTGATCCGTCCAGGATTCATGCACATCGCGCTCCCACGACCACCGATCCTGGAACTTCGCACCGGCTGCGAGACTGTCGGGCGTGGCATGAAAGTCTCGACCCTTGTTGAATGGCGGATCGGTAGCGATCAGATCTACCGATTCAGAATTCATGGCGCGCAGGAACTTCAGATTGTCACCATGAAACAGCGTACGATTCTGCCAGTTGGGACAACTCATCCAAAAAGTGTCCTATCCAATGCGGTGCGGCGCACTTGCCACGTCTTCAGTGCATTCTGCTGAATGTATCGCGGAAAATGACTTGAAAGCGGCATGGCAGGCAATCAAATAGCTTAGGGGAAATCGGTAATATGTAAGTCTACTCTCGGTTACTTGTAAATATATCATCGGTTATTTGTAAATAGAACTTCGGATTAATGTAATTATTTTGTCGACGGAATGAAAGCATTTGCTGTCTATTCGACCTGTGGGGTTACGCCATGTACCGATACAGCGAGGGTCCTTGATGAAACTTAAGAAAACCAACTTGTTATTGGTTTTAGCAACCTTTAGTGCCTTGCCGCCAAAGAGTTTCACTAAATCCAACCATGGATGTCGAATACCATCAATTTTCTTGACCTGCGACTTGCAACATCAAAAGTCATCCATCGTACACATTGAGGAACTGCACTGGCTCACACATTTTCATCCTGCGCACTGTTTTGCCTGTGTGCATAATCGGGATTAACTGCCCCCCCCCCTGGTCAAAAGCGCTTGAGTAACGCAGGCAGGTTAAAGCTAAAAACTAGTGCTGTTTAGTTGAAGCGGAACATCCGGAACAGTTAGTTGAGCGCGATTCTGTACCTGTAGCACCCATCGGACTTTTTTATCGTGCCATAACTTTTCGTTTTGTGGATTTTTCGTTACACGATAGCTTCGATAAATTGAGTGGGATACGGGGCTCTCATATAAATGAAGTGATTTCATCTCCAATAGTGATTTATTCGAGACTGGCGACATATTCGCTGTATTCGTCTTCATTCAGTAGATCATCAAGCTCTTCCGGACTGGACATCTCCAATTTGCAAAACCAGCCATCCTCCGTCGGATTTTCATTGACCAATTCAGGTTGATCCTCCAGTTCTTCATTGACTTCGATGACCGTACCCGATACGGGCGACCTCAATTCGGCTGCAGCTTTGACAGATTCAATTACCGCAATTTCATCCGATGCGTCAACATTGACATCGACTTCCGGCAATTCAATAAAAACGATATCACCGAGCTGGTCTTGAGCGAAATCGGTAATACCAACTTCAACGATATTCTCTGAAACAACTCGAACCCATTCATGATCCTGTGTATATCGAATCTCACTCATTCTGATTCCCTCCAGTTGAGATGTCTGATATCTTTGCAATAGTGCGATATTGATGTTTGACAAAAGGCAATCTTACGACTTCAGCCGAAACCAAACTGTTTCGAATTTGAAGGCTGACGACAGCTCCAACATTCGCATGCGACGCTTCAATATACCCCATCGCAATCGGTGCTTGCACAGAAGGTGCGAACATACCACTGGTTACGACACCGATTTCAGTACCGTCATCCAAACAAATTTTGGTTCCTTTGCGAGCAAGTGCTTTTGTGTCGAGGCGCATGCCAACCATACGTCGCTTCGAACCTTTGGCAATTTGCTGTAATATTACGTCGGCACCTGGAAACCCACCTTCTCGCTCGCCACCGATTCGCCGGGTTTTTGAAATTGTCCAATGAATGCCAGCTTCAACAGGAGTTGTCGTTGTATCCATGTCTTGCCCGTATAACCTCAACCCTGCTTCGAGCCTCAATGAATCTCGTGCGCCGAGACCAGCGGGTTTGACTTCGGGTTGTGTCAAAAGTGCTCGTACCAACTCATCTGCATTCTGTGCAGGAATTGAGAGTTCAAATCCGTCCTCTCCGGTATAGCCGGAACGACTGACAATACAAGGTACTCCATTCAAGACAAACTTATCAATCGTCATGAAATCAAGATCAGCGATTTCAGAATGAAATCTTGCCAGCACTTCCACTGCCTTCGGTCCCTGCAGTGCCAACAGAATGTTCTCGGAATGTTCTATGACCGAAGCTGTCTCAACATTGTCACGCAAATATTTTAAGTCCTGTCGCTTACAGGCTGCATTCATCACCACGAAAAATTCCGAACCTAGATTTGCGACAATCAAATCGTCAAGAATTCCGCCTTGATCGTTGGTAAAACAGCAATACTGCATTTTTTTGAATGGCAAATTTACAAGATCTGAGGGAATCAAAGCTTCAAGAGCACTGGCCGCATCAGCTCCAACAATGCTGACTTGTCCCATATGCGATATGTCGAACAAGCTTGCTTGTGTTCTCGTGTGGTTATGTTCGGCAATGATTTTTTCCGGGTACCATATTGGCATGGAATAGCCTGCAAAAGGCCCCATTTTGGCACCCAATTCGAGATGGATCTTATGCAGGGGACTAGTGAGAAGAGACAATGTATCTTTGCTTCAAATTGTGTAGTTCAAAATTAAATCGAACACGATCATTCATGTCCGGACGTATCTTATATAGTTTGTTAGCATCCCCCTGAATTAAGGTTTTTCTTTTCGTATTCGCTTAGTCCAACACTGAGTAAATATCCGGATAAGAATGTTACAGTGTTTGGACTCGGATATCACCACCAAAGTAAAGGCTATCTTGTTTGTTGAAAATTTCTCCGATGATGAAATTGCATCTCGCTTCTGTGGGTTCAGTTATGCACTATCAACCATTGCCTGCAGAACCTCGCACCAACCGAGGGCGATATTTCGTCTGTTGTATCCACCTCCTCCTGTCGCGATGATTCTACCATTACTGAACTCGTCGGCGATCTGGCACAATCGGCGGCAAGCGTGTCCATGCGCTTCGGGTGTGAATTCCATATGCGTGATCGGATCTCCGACGATACTATCTGCACCTGCCTGCAATACGATGAACTCCGGTTTGAACGCACGAATAAATTCCTCAATTTTCCCCCAAGATTCAAAGAACACGTCATTGCGACTGCCGGGCATCACCGGAATATTCAGCTTGGTTTGCGCGGCGTCTCCCTTACCGGTCTCATAAGCAAATCCGGTGCCTGGATACAGAAATCGTCCATCCTCGTGAATATCGCCGATGATGACATCGGGGTCTGATTCAAATGCATAGAACACGCCATCACCGTGATGCGCATCGATATCCACATAGGCGATTCGTTGAATGCCATATCGCTCGCGCAAGGTCTGGATCAGAACGCCAAGATCACTGATCGCACAAAACCCGGCTGCTGCACTGGGACCACAGTGATGAAGTCCGGCTATAGGAATGAATATCCGGCTGAACTCACCCTTCATCATTCTGTCGATCGCGTCGAGATCGCTGCCAACAACAAAAGATGACGCTTCGAATACACCTGGGAATACCGGTGTATCCCCACCGTCCAGATAACCGGTGCCTTCTTTGGACTTTCTTTTGAGGAATTCTATGTAGCCGGGATCATGGAATCGCACGAGGTCGTCTTCCCCGCAGGCTACCGGTGTGAGAACTTCGACCTGCTTGTCCAATCCGATACGGATAGCCTCGTTCCAGAACGCATCGTGACGGTCCACGCCGAACGGATGACCGGCGGGAAAACCGTAGCGTTTCAGATCTTCACCGACATAGACGCCGGTACGGTTGGAACCTGTCATCACCAGCGTGTGACAACCATGCCAGATCGTTTACGAGTTGATTCGGGCTTTTGATCGCCAGCCCGGTTGATAACGTATGAGGAGCCATTGTCCTGAATGATTTCGATATACATCAATGTATCGCCTGATCGAAATTCTCTGACTGTACTTGCACCATACCGGTACTCGGTGTAATTCATATTGTCGGGCTTTTCGTCAGTGTCGGGAGACTGACTTGATGTTTCAGTAGATTGGACATCATCAGAAGTGTTGATCACCTCACCTGTCACGACCGCGGGACGATTGGCGATCTCGACCACATCAACCAGCGTGACGTCCTGATCGGATTGAACTGCTGTGGCCGACAGGAAGAAGATGCCAAGAGCGGATCCCAACCGAAACAAGGTTGAGCTAAGATTGTCGTTTGCCCGTGAGCTGACGGAATACATCTTCAAGTTTCCCCTTCTCTTCAGATAAAGTTCGAACGTCCCAGTCGTTTGCCTGCGCGGCTTCCCACACTCGGTCTACCAGCGAACAGCCATTTTTCGAAACCAATCGAAATGACCCTTTGTTTTTGTTATACAACACGTCCGCGACTTCATCAATACCCAAAAGTTGTTGCTGGATGTCCTCCGGACTGCATTCGTTCAACTGAAGATGAACCGAGTTGTGAAACTCAGACACCTCAGCCATAGCAGTGGGCGGCTCGTCAGCAACAACCTTCCCCTGATTGATGATCATCACACGATTGCAGACTGATTCAACTTCAGTCAGAATGTGCGTGGACAGAATGATTGCTTTTCTCTGAGATATCTTCCCGATCAAGGCAGCTATCTGATCTTTCTGATTCGGATCCAGTCCGTCAGTCGGTTCATCGAGCACCAGTGCTTGGGGGTCATGAATCAACGCCTGCGCAATCCCGACTCTGCGCTTGTAGCCTTTTGACAGCGTATGGATCGGTTGCTCAAGCACATCACCGATCTGAACATCGGCAATGACCTCGGCTATTCGATTTGCAAGTTGAGATCTGTCGAAACCACGGATTCTGGCAATGAAGGTCAAAAACGACTGTACCGGCATATCACCATAAAGCGGGATGCCTTCAGGAAGATACCCCAGTCTTTTCTTGGCTTCAATGGGATCTTGTGCCATATCAATACCGTCGATATGCACTGAACCGAGATCAGGCTTGAGGAACCCGGCAATCATCTTCATTGTCGTCGACTTGCCCGCACCGTTCGGTCCCAGAAAGCCCAGCACTTCACCTTGTCGCACAGAAAATGTCAGGTCATCAACCGCGATGGTCTGTCCGAACCGTTTCGTAAGATTGGCAACGCGGATCATGGAGTCTGAGATTTGAGTGATTTGTGAATTTGGAAGAACGGTCTATTGGGGTACGTATGTTAATTCAATACTCGACGAAAGAAAGCCTCATTTTCCATTTGTGGGCGCTGACGTACGAGTGTGTATGATTTGACCATGAACTTACTACGGAAGATACCTTTCAACCGATTAGTTTACCTTTCAACAGACTAAATCATACAGGAGTCGTACGCGTGGGATTACCCATTTCAAAATGTGTTCAGAATTCAAATTGAATATAAAGACTACGAAAATAGTCATAATCGTCATTGAAGTTATGAACATTTCCATCACTCAAGCAAAATCGAAATTCAGTCAAGTCATACGCAAAGCAGAATCTGGCGAAGCCGTGACGATTACCCGTCATGGTGAACCGGTTTTCACATTGCACCCCGTGCAACAAATTCCCAATGTGCCGAAAATAGGTTCGATGAAAGGCATGATTGAAATTGCTGACGATTTCGATGATCTTCCCCCGAAGTTCATGTTGGCATTCCGGCTTGACCAGGAGTCAATATGAGATTGCTCGTCGATACCCGTTGCAATTTCGCAAACGAGTGCTTCACTCGACCCAAAACCAGACCGAATTATGAAATAATCATAGTTGACCCAACTAGTGTCCAGTCACTCGACTAATGTCGGGTAGAGGCGTTTCAGCCTGACGCGCGCGTCATCGGTCGTGAACTGCCAGTCTATCTTCGCCTGAAGACGATCCCGGCCGGCCTGCCAGGCCGACACTTCCCGACTGACCTCCCCGATCGTTTCGATCCGACGGTTCAGACACTGGTTCACCATCACGTTGATCTCGATCTCCGCCATGTTCAGCCAGCTGCCGTGCTTCGGCGTGTAGACAAACTCGAACCGATCCCACAAAGCCTTGGCCTGCGCCGGCGGATACACCTCATACAGGGCACCGGGCTGATGCGTGTTCAGGTTGTCCATCACCAGCGTGATTCTCATCGCCGACTCATAGTGCCGCGCAACGTCGTTGAGAAACTCAGCCCAGTCCACCTTCGCACGCCGTTCGGTCACCTTCGTGAACCGCCTGCCGGCCAAAGGCTCGGTGGCCATGAACACATTGCAGGTGCCGTTGCGCCGGTACTCATAGTCGTGTCGGGCCGGCTGTCCGGGCTTCGCCGCAATCGGAACACACGTCTCACCGATCAGCTGTCTCGGCGTCTCATCCATGCACACCACCGGATGGTCAGGATCATACGGCCGACGGTAGACATCCAGCACCCGCTCCATCGCCGCCACAAACGCCGCATTGTCTTTCGGCGGAATCACCCATTCCTTGCGCCGCCACGGCTTGAGCTCGTTTTTTTTAACACCCTTCTGACCGTCTCATGGGATATGCTGTCAACCACCTCAAGCTCCACCAGCCGGTCGGCCAAAAGCCGCAATGTCCAGCGCGCCTGACCGGCAGGCGGCTCACTGCAGCACAACGCCACCAGGTGCGCCTCCACCTCGCCGTCCGCCTTGCGCTCGTAATGTTCACGACGACCCTGACGGCCGCCCAGCGATATCTCAAAACCCTCCTCGACAAAACGTTTCTTCACCCGGTCCACCTTGCGCTGGCTGATCTGCAGCACATCGGCGATCGTCTCCCCGGTCTTTGCCTGTGGATTGAACTCGCCCTGATCGCAGTTGAGCAGAATCAGCGCATTGACCACCTTCTGTGCCTTGCACGAACCCTTGCGGGTGATCTCCGTCAACTCCTCCCGTTCCGACTGTGTGAGCGTTACGACATATCTCTCCATCCAAATGGCCCCGCTGCATGAAATTATCAACGGAACTACATTATACTTTTACGACACTACACATAAGTTACGACATTAGTTCTTTTTACGAGTCGCTGAATTGATAAAACAGAATCCAACAATCATCCTGGTTGACGGCACTGCCTACGTGTATCGTGCGTTTCACGCCTTCAATCTGAGTACGTCGGATGGACGACCCTCAGGTGCAGTCTATGGCGTCGCCAATATGCTCAACCGGATCATTCGGGATTATTCTCCCGACTATCTCGTAGTTGTTTTTGATGCTAAAGGCAAAACATTTCGAGACGACATCTATGCCGAATACAAAGCCAACCGCCCACCGATGCCGGATGACTTACGCTCACAATACGAAATCGTACGTGAACTGGTCGAGGCAATGGGCATCAAGTCGATTTCAATCACGGGAGTGGAAGCGGACGACGTAATCGGTACCCTTGCTGTCGAAGCGGCCAAGTCAGGACTGCAAACTGTCATTGCAAGCAGCGACAAGGATCTCGCTCAACTGGTCACCGACGACATCGTCATGCTGGATGAGCAAAAAGGATTGTTTCTCGATCCCTCGAAAGTGAAGGAGAAGTACGGCGTACTGCCAAATCAGATCATCGATTTTTTGTCTCTGGTAGGAGATTCGTCCGACAACATTCCCGGAGTACCGCTGGTCGGTAAAAAGACTGCGGCAACATGGCTGGACAAATTCGGCTCACTGGACAGCATAATCGACAATGCCGACGGTTTCACCGGAAAAACCGGAGATAACCTTCGAAACTCCCTCCAGCAACTGGAACTTGCAAGACAGCTGGTTACCCTGAAGACCGATGTCGAAGTTGAATTCGAACTCGATAGATTTGTCAAATCCCCGGGAAATGTAGAACGTCTGCGCGAAATTTATTCAAACCTTGAATTCAGATCGTGGCTGGCAGAGTTGGATGCCAATCAAGATCAGCCGAAACAGACTGCAACTAACCATGCTGTGACAACAGTCGATCAATTCAGCAACCTTGTCGAAAGACTTTCACAATGCAAAGTATTCGCCTTCGATACTGAGACGACCGGATTCAATATGAGATACGAACATCTGGTTGGACTGTCCTTCAGCATGCAAGCAAATGAAGCCTTCTACATACCGGTCGGCCACAACTATCCCGGTGTACCGGAGCAATTGGACCGGAATTTCGTACTGGAACAGCTTAAACCCATATTCGAGAATCCAGATATCGCGAAAATCGCCCAGAACTTGAAGTTTGATGCAGTTGTACTCGCCAAATACGGTGTCAATGTGAAGGGTTGCATGTACGACACAATGATCGAGTCTTACGTCCTGAACAGCACGGCTGTATCCAAGCACAGTCTGGACAATCTCGCACTGGCCTATCTCGACCATACAACGACCAAGTATGAGGATGTTGCCGGCAAAAAGGGTAAGAACCAACTCACATTCGACCGGGTGGAAATCAATGCCGCAACTGATTACGCTGCAGAGGATGCAGATATCGCCTACCGACTGCACGAGAATCTTTGGCCGAAAATCGTATCAATTTCAAGTCTGCAGACTGTTTTTGAGAAGATCGACATGCCGCTGATGCCGGTACTTTTGAATATGGAGAGTCATGGTGTAAAGATCGACCGAGATTCACTGGCTCGTCAAAGCGCCGAACTCCACAGTGAAATGCAATTGATCGAACAGAAAATTTTCGAAAGTGCAGGTACCCGATTCAACATCTCATCACCAAAGCAGATCGGAGAGGTTCTATTCGGAATTCTGGGACTTCCGATTGCATCGAAAACCTCAACCGGACAGCCGTCCACTTCTGAGTCGGTGCTCAGCGATCTTGCGATTCACTATGATGTGCCCCGATGGATTCTGGACCATCGAAGTGTTGCCAAACTGAAGTCCACCTATACAGACAAGCTTCCGGAAATGATTGACGGAATTACACAGCGGGTGCACACTTCCTATCATCAGGCCGTTGCCGCAACAGGTCGACTATCGTCATCGGACCCCAATCTTCAGAACATACCTATCAGAACTGCCGAGGGCAGACGAGTTCGGGAGGCCTTTATCGCCGAACCGGGCTTTGTGCTGGTGTCTATCGACTACTCACAGATAGAACTTCGTATCATGGCGCATCTTTCGGAGGACCCGGGGCTGATCGATGCATTTGCAAAAGGTGAGGATGTTCACAGATTCACCGCAGCGGAGGTATTTGACACCACTCTGGACGAGGTGAGTGCCGATCAGCGGCGCCATGCCAAAGCAATCAATTTTGGATTGATGTATGGGATGTCGCCTTACGGGTTGTCGCGTCAACTTCAGATTGAAGTTCACCAGGCGAAAGACTACGTCGATCAGTATTTTGCTCGATATCCGAAAGTTCGGGATTTTATGGATTCGACACGAGAGAAAGCGCGCAACGACCGTTATGTCGAAACCATCTACGGTCGCCGTCTGTATCTGGCCGACATCAATTCGAAGCAGTTCGGTCGCCGCCAGCATGCGGAGCGGACCGCGATCAACGCACCGCTTCAGGGAACAGCGGCCGACATCATCAAATTGGCAATGATCGAAGTGGATCGTTGGTTGTTGGACAATGCACCAACTTCCCGTATGATCATGCAGGTGCACGATGAACTGGTTCTCGAAGTCGCCGAGTCCGAAAAGCAGATGGTTTGCGAAAACGTGAAGTCAATCATGGAAGGTACAACGGAACTTCGGGTGCCGCTGGTGGCAGATGCGGGAATCGGAATGAACTGGGCACAGGCGCACGAATAACTGATTGCTATCCGATGGAATCGCGCTAGTGGCGCTTCAACGATGAATTCAGTTAATTCTCGTCGCAGCTGATCGATAGTCTACCGAATTGTTCAGATTCGTTTCATTCGCGACCCGGTCGGGTCGAACGCGGCAGCAGTCAGCACGCGCCCACCGAGCAGGGTTCCAGCGATATTGACTTTTACAAAGGTAGCGTTTTCCAGCACCGAAGAATCGCCAATTACCGCAAGCGCAATGGGTGCACCGATGCGAAACCCGAAAGCCGCCGAAGTCGTTTTTCCAACAATTTTTCCGTCTTTCAACACCGCTTCATCACCTATCGGAACCGCATCGAGATCATCAAATACTATCGATACAATCCTATTCACAGCACCTGCGTTTCGCTTAGCTTGCAGCGCTGACCTACCGATAAAGTCTTTACTCCAGTCAACCGTGAAAGCCAAGCCAGCATCAAGCGGCGTGATATCACAATCAAGTTCGTGACCGAAAGCGAGAAACCTCTTTTCAATTCGCATGGAAGTCTGTGCGAACAAACCTGCAGGTTGAGCACCGAGGGTACGTAAAATCGAATAGATTTCCTCTGCATTTTTAGTGGGGCAAGTCATCTCCCAACCGCACTCGCCGACATAGGAAAGTCTGACCGCTAAGACAGGGTGACCGGCGATGTTTGTGTTGCCTGCCTCGAAATAACCAAGGGCGTTCAGCGCGTCAGCTCCGACAGCCGCAGCAAATTCGGGGGATTTAGGACCCATTAACCCGATAACGGCATACGCATCAGTCGAATCGGTTAGTTTTACTCTCTCTCCACTTTGCAAATGTCGATTCAGCCAGGCCATATCCCTTTTCAACGACGTCGTTCCGACGTAAAGTCGGTAGTGATCGGCACGAATTCGTACCGCAGTCAAGTCACTTTCGATACCGCCGCGTACGTTGAGCATGGAGGTGTAGATTGCAGTTCCGACTTTTCGATTCATCTGATTCGCGCAAAGCCGGTTGAGAAAGCTACAGGCGTCGTTACCCTCCACGTCAATCTTGCCAAATGTAGATTGATCAAACAAAGCGGCGTTCGTGTGTGCCGCACCAACTTCACGCTCCACATTCTTGTGCCAATCCGGCTTGCCGAATGACAGCACAGGCTCAGAAGCCTTGTTGAAGTAAAGAGGACGCTCCCAACCATAAAACTGACCGAAATATACATTTTCATTTTCCCAAACCTTGTCTAGAGGCGATTTCCTCAAATTGCGTCCGGTAGTCCATTGACGACCCGGATAAGTGATTTCGTAGTGCTTTCCCAGAACCTCCGGCACCCTGGCTGAAAGCAATTCGATTGAATTGAATTCAGGTGCGAAACGGTTCGGTTCAACCTCGCTCAGGTCCGTCGGCATATGTCCGTGCTGAATGCATTGGGCCAACGCCATACCTGCCCCGCCACTGCTTGCAACACCAACCGAATTCATACCGCATCCAAGAAACAACCCGCTGGTTTGGGCGGATTCTCCCAACAAGAAAGACCCATCCGGTGTGAAGCTCTCCGGACCGTTCAGCAACATTTTTATTTCTGCGGATTCCAGCGCAGGCAGACGATGCATTGCGTTGATCATCATTGGCTCGAAATGGTCCCAATCCTCCTCAAGCAGCTGAAACGCGAATTCCTCTCCGATGCGTTGCGGTGAAATTGGCTTGCCTCTTGGTTCGAAGCAACCAACCAGCAACCCTCCGCTGTCATCGCGAATGTAAAGACAACTATCGTGGTCAGAAAGGGTGGGTAGGTTTCCGGATATCCCTGCAATCGGTTTGGTAAGCAGATAAAAGTGTTCGCACGGCCAGACGGGTACATCCGCACCAGCCAATTTGCCCATGTCACGACTCCATAGACCGGTACACAACGCAATGGCATCGCACCTCATCGAGCCGCGATTCGTTTCCACTGACCTGATAGTGCGGTTCTGCGTAGTGATGCCCTGAACGATGGTATTCTCAAAAACTTTGGCACCTCGATTTTTTGCGCCCTTGATCATCGCGGCGCACAAATCTGACGGGCTGACCCTCCCGTCGTCGGGCGACCAAATCGCTCCGATGACATCATCGGCATTCATATGTGGCCATCGTTCCTTTGCTTCTCCGACCGATACTGAATGCGCGCGGACTCCGAAACAATGTGCCAAAGCCTCCTGACGCCTGATGTGAATCAGCCGATCTTCAGTGGTGGCAATGGAAAGCGAACCTTTATTGATCCACCCTGTATGCTGGCCTGTTTCCGATTCAAGCCGGGAATACAGATCGATTGAATAGCGAATGAGATCTGTCAGGTTTCTTGTTGATCGAAGCGCTCGAACCTGTGCAGCAGAATGCCAAGTGGTACCCGATGTCAGTTCGTTGCGTTCAAGTAGAATTACATCACTGATTCCGGCGCTCGCAAGATGATAGAGAGTCGAACAACCCATAATTCCTCCGCCAATCACGACAACGGAGGCATGCGAGGGAAGCTCTATTTTTCCCAATTGGAGGACGCCTCAGTGTAGTTCGCCAACCAGCAATTGAGCTTCTGTTGCCGCTGGTCGCGAATCTTCCAGCAGGAACGAACTGGACACAAGCACACGAATAACTGAGCTCTATCCGCTGGAGTCGGCCTTGAGCAGTGAAACGACTCGTTCGCGAGCCTGATCAACACCCAGTCCGGTTCTCCCGGAAAACACCTGCAGAGTGACACCTTCTACAGCTTTTAACTCACTCTCGACGGCTCTTTTTGCGTTTGCCTGTTTCGATTTGGACAATTTATCTGCTTTCGTCAACAGGATATGAACACCTACTGATGATTCAATGCACCAATTGAGCAGTTGACTGTCCAATTGTTTCAGGGGATGCCTGATATCCATGGTCATGATCATCCCTTGGAGACTGCTTCGTGTGGTTAGATATTGCTCAATGACACTCGCCCAGTGTTCTTGAACTTCCGGTGGAACTTTCGCGTATCCGTAACCAGGAAGATCAATGAGCCTCCGCTGAGAATCGATCTGGAAGAACACAATTTGTTGTGTACGGCCGGGCGTCTTGCTGGTGATCGCGAGCCGCTTGTGACCGACAATGGCGTTGAGTGCGGTTGACTTACCGCTGTTTGATCGGCCCGCGAATGCAACTTCGCTACCAAGATCCTGCATCCACTGCGACGGCTTGTATGCAGCGGTTACAAACTTCGCATTGTTCAGATTTATGGTCACAAATCCCCACTGTGCTCAAGAGTCTTCCCCAATCTTTAACCAACCAACTAATTCGCTTTGGCGGAGTACGGAGATCACCGATTCCATTTTACAGGGTTTGCTGTTTGGGTAAAGGATGTGAAATAGATTTCCGAATCCGAGTAATGCATCAACTATGAGAAAAGAACAGACCATAGTTGCGCATATATTATTAGTTGCGTAAAAGTTACGTATAAAATTGCACTAAATCTAAATAGTTGCGCATATTAGGGTTTATGTTGCACTTTCCATCTGTTTTATGCGCAAGTATAATATGGATGATGTTGCCGATACTATTCTCACGCAAATGTTTTATTGCCGATAACTTTAGAAAGCGCAATAACCGTTCAATTTGTACCTCACATCTTCATATAATATTGTGTTGCCATGCCGAGACAGATGCCAGAAGAAGATCTCAAAGAGATCTTGCTGATTGTTTCCGGTCACCCGGAAGGAATCGGATTCAAGACGATTGAATCGGAAATCACTGGAAACGTACCCCGTCGAACTCTCCAATACAGACTGCAGCATCTGACGAATTCTCGTCGGCTTGTCGCTGAGGGCGATCGTCGCGGACGAATTTATAGAGCTGTCGAAACTGAAGCTGTAGTCACCCGTAATGTGATTAAACCAAAAAAGAATAGAAATTCGCAGTGGGGTTTCGGGGGATGGGATTAGTAGTGTCTCTAAATCAATTGTGCGTTTCAATTCATGATATATTTAGCGGGTGATTTTAATTTCTGACGATAGTCGTCAGAGTCAACCAATTAAATTCCTGGAATTTCAACGCAGCGTAGATTGTCAATGTTAAGGAAGTTATTAACTCTGATTTCGTCCATCGGGCTTCTTTTTGCCCTGACTAACTTGGTGTTTGCGGCCGGTGATGCCGTAGCCGGCAAGGAAAAGTCTGTTACGTGTGTCGCCTGTCATGGTATCGACGGTAACGGCGTGGCACCTGATTTCCCAAAAATTGCGGGGCAGATTCCTGGCTACGTTGCGAGCCAATTGGCCGCCTATAAATCAGGTGAAAGACCGAATCCAGTAATGGCGGGGATGATGTTGGCTCTTACCGAACAGGACATGCTGGACCTAGACGCCTACTACTCCCAATTCGAATTTACCAAAGCGAGTATTGATGAAGCTGATTTGGCTGCCGCCAAAAGAGGTCGCGAAATTTACAGACGGGGACTTACTCAATATGCCGTACCCGCGTGTATGGCGTGTCACGGACCTTCAGGAGACGGACTTCCTGCCCGCTATCCGAAAATTTCAGGTCAATACAAGAACTATCTGATCGTTTCATTACGCGAATTTAAATCTGGAGTACGAAAGAACGAGGAGATGAATACCATCGCCTTTCGTCTTTCTGAGCAGCAGATTCAAGATCTCTCAACCTATCTGCACGGATTGGATTAATCTGAATTTACGGTTGCTGACCTGACTGACAACCGCTTATTTGCCAGTCTGTCTTCGCGCAAGTTTCTTGATTGTCGGTGCAACCACGATTTTGTGGTTGCTCGAATACTCCTCATGATTCTTGATGATCTCATCCAAGTCGTAAACATAGTTGGCCAAAATTCCGGCAGATTGCTTCAATCCATTCGAGGATAAATCTGCAAGCCAGTTTATTCGTGCCAACTTTGCACCGTTTCGCAAATGAAACCGGGCGACAGGGTCATATGGCTCAATTCCAGACTTTGCGTACAGAAAATACCTCGCCGCCAGACGAATGAGAATTGGACGAAGCTGCTGTGCTGTGGTTTCATTTTGGTACCAGTCCGGTTGATCAAGCAGTTCCAATACATTCCGCTCAACATCTGTCACATGATCACCTTGCGGGTCCTCCAAAGCTCCAGCGACCCATTTTCTAAATCTAGGGATCGGTGAAAGTGTGGCGAAAGTCTTTATTTTCGGATACTCACTTCGAATTTCGAGAAGCACCTGCTTTATGAGAAAGCTGCCGAATGGAATTCCAAGCAATCCCTCGTGGCAGTTATTGATCGAATAAAAGATAGCTGTATCAGCTTTCGCTGGATTCGTCCGGCTTCGTTCTCGATCGATCAACGCTCCAATTGATTCTGTCATGCCATTGACTAACGCAACCTCTACAAAAATTATCGGCTCGTCAGGCATCGTGCCATGGAAAAATGCGAAACACATACGGTCTTCGGCCAACCTGCCCCGCAAGTCCCCCCAGCCCTTTATCTCATGCACACTTTCGTAGTGAATGACCTTTTCAAGTATGGCTGCGGGAGTGTTCCAATCAATCCTGCGCAAAGTCAGGAATCCTTTGTTGAACCAGGAATTCAGAAGGTGGGCCAGATCATTCTCCACCAGGGCTAGGCTCGAATCCTTGCGCTTTAGGCGTAACAGGTCACTGCGCATCGAAACCAATGTGGAAATACCGTCTGGTGCCTGATTGATTCTTCGGAAAATTTCCTGTCTCTTGGACTCCACCGCCGAAAACAGTTTGCTGTAGCTGTCGCCATCCCGTTTGTAGCGATAGTCGTTAGCGAATTTTAGAATCTTGTCGATATCAACTTCGTAGCTTGTCTTCAAGACCCGGAAAAATTCAAGCTTTTCGTTGTCTGACAATTCGGAGTACCCGTTCACGATCTGTCGGGCGATAGTAATTCCCGACGCTTCGCCTGCGGCCGAAAGCAATTCTTCGCACCATAAATTCAACATTGCCGGTGTGGTCTTTTTCGCAGAAGATTTTCTGAACAAGTCGGCACCGGCATCCGCAACGGTGTTCAGCAGCTGGCTCAGACTTATTGAAGACATTTCAATTACTTGAAGTTAGTTTCGATAGGTATGTGAGTTCTAAAGTAATTCGAGTATTTCACGTAGACTTTCTGATACAGGCTGTCTCAGCTTCATACTGTGTACCGGACGTCCAGACTCACGGAGAACTTCCAAATCTGCGCGAAGTTGGGTATTGAACAACTCACCAAACGTATAAGTTCGGTCACAGACCGCAAAATCCACACTTTCTTCGACACCGATTATCAGATAGTGACCGGTTCCGGGGCCACCTTTGTGAAGTTGACCTGTCGAATGCAGATATTGCGGGCCAAAATTCAGAACCGCCGTAAGACCGGTGAGCTCGCCCGATCTTACTTTCAACCGCGTCAGAGTATCAAACATCTCGCTGCTGGGCTCAGTGAACGCAAGCAGACAGATGTAGTCATGTTTCTGGGCATGTTCTCTGACGTGCCGTAGAATGGATCGTACCGCATTCACGGACTTTTCCGTTTCCTCAACCGCTATATCTGAGCCTTGAATGTTTTCGGCTTCCATATCTTTTGCCCTAAGAGCTGTCAGCACATTAAGTTTACTCTGCTCGACATTCGGTTGGTTAAATGGATCAATGTCCAAAAGGTAACCTGTTATTGAGATTACCGTCTGCCAGAACATAAATAACTTTGCAGTCTGTTGCAGGGTGTTCAGCTGGTGATCAAATATCGAACATACCTCGATATTTTCCGAAGTCGCCCGTACCTGCAACCTATTGCTCGGAGAACCCTCGGACTGGACGATTTCAACAACCGGAAGGATACCCAATCCAGATTTGCCGAGACTCTCGGAAACAATTTGTTCAATCCACTGCAGTACCGGAAGCAGATGAACTTCAGCAGCAAGCATGATCCTGCTACTTGAGTCAGAGGCAAGTGCTGCAAGTATCGCCGCCGTTTCATCGACTTGCTGACTGACGTGTGATCTGTCATTCGATACTTCTTGGACGAATTGATCATGACCGCTTTGAATCTCCTGAAGATCATGGCCGAGCAGGTTCAACGGCAATAGGCCAAGCACACTGAGTGCGGAATAACGGCCGGGCACGTAGGGGTCGGAGGAAAATACCGAAATCGCGTTGTCTTCCGCCCAAATTCTCAATGAATTCGGTTCCGGGTCGGTGACAACACAAAACCTGTCCGGTGCGCGAACACATTCAAACAGGGTTCTAGCGATATCAAGAGTTTCAATCGTACCGCCTGACTTGCTCGCTACTGCGTAAAATTTACTTGGCGAAGCGGCACCTTCAAGAATTGAGCGAAGAAATTGAGGTGACGTACTGTCGACAACCTGTAATCTTTTGCCCGCCTCAGGTCCGAGTACGCTTGAGTAAGATTTTGCCGATAAACTTGCTCCCCCAGTTCCAATCAGAACAAGCGTGCCGTGTTCTGAAGATAATTTTGGAGCATCCGAGACAATCGGCATCGAACGCCTCAACGAATCCGTCCAATCCATGCAACGCGCTGCTGAATCAGGCGGCTCTATGATGTCTAGCCATATAGATTCATCCTTTCGGAACAGCCTGATCCGGATGTGTAGATCAGCGAGAATCTTGCTGTAACGCCTGAAGCGATTGTCAATCGGACCGAATTCTCGAACTTGATTTGTCCAAGACATGATCGCGTTCACCGATTCCGTTCAGCTGATGTCGAAAGACTCAGACTGAAATGAGAGGTCAAGTCATGAACTTCTAATGGATATTGAGGCAACAGATGGCGCAACAGTCCTTCATTTGACCAGCACGAAGTGAGTTCCGCAATACGGACAAAGCGCGCTGCTGGTTTTCTCGATCGGCAGATATACACGCGGATGTGAATCCCACAATCTCATGCTTTCCAACGGACAGTGCAATGGGAGATCGTCTTCGGTGACCTTGATCAGCATCTCCGAATTAGGAGTCTCACCCTGCTTGGGTTGATAGGTATCAGAACTCATCGTTTTTCAGTCAGACGTACGTCAGCCAATGCTGATGCCTTTCACTTCGTCCTTCCACCACTTCAAAATACTTGGCTTGCAGCCCAAGCGTGATCGGTCCGGGCTTGCCACCACCGATCAGTCGTCCATCAAGCTCGCGGATGGGTGTGACTTCGGCGGCAGTTCCGGTAAAAAAAGCTTCATCGGCGATATAGACCTCATCCCGCGTAATGCGTCTCTCCTGCACCTCATAGCCCATCTCATGAAGCAACTCGATTGCGGTGGACCGGGTTATGCCTTCCAATGTTGATGCAAGATCCGGCGTGAGCACCTTATTGTCGCGTACAACAAAAAGATTCTCGCCGGAACCCTCCATGACAAAGCCATCGGTATCAAGCAACATTGCTTCCTCGGCCCCATATTCCATTGCTTCCCGAAGCGCAAGAATGGAGTTGGTATAGTGCCCGCAGACTTTTGCTCTGCACATCTGTGCATTGACGTGCAACCGTGCAATGGAGGATGTCTTGACCTTGATTCCATTTACCAGGCCATCAGCACCGAGATATGCACCCCAGTCCCATGCCGCGATCATCACGTGTGTAGACAGGTTGTCCGCCCGCAACCCCATGCCTTCCGAACCGTAAAATGCGATCGGTCGGATATAGCAACTCTCAAGATTGTTTTCACGAATCACCGTGCACTGGGCTTCATTCAGTGTATCCCGATCAAATGGCATATCCATGCGCATGATATGTGCAGAATTCATAAATCGGTCCGTATGGTCCTGTAACCGGAATATCGCTGGTCCCTTGTCGGTCTTGTAGGCACGGACACCCTCGAATACAGCTACGCCATAGTGCAGTGAATGCGTTAGTACGTGTACAGTCGCCTCGCGCCAAGGCACCAGTTTTCCGTCATTCCAGATGACGCCGTCTCGATCGCTGAATGAAGTAGTCATATAGTTTGAATTTGTTGGTTGGTTGATAGTCGGGTGTCACTTCACATGGTCACCGAACGGCTCCCTGTCGAAAATTCGTTGAACCATGGGTTTGAAAAATTCGAGCGGAAGAGAATCATATTCCGGGTCGAAACTGTTTTGATCCCAGTATTCGCAGAAATCAGCACATGCCTGATAGTGCTCGTGATCCTTGTAAAGATCTCTAGCATCTCGGTCACCGCCTACATGATGAAAAAAGTAGTATCCCTGAAAAATCCCATGATGCTTCAGAATCCAATAGGTCTTCTCCGAGACATAGGGCCGAAGTAAGGCCGCTGCCACCTCACTGTGATTTTCTGGAGCTAACATGTCTCCTATGTCATGCAGCAGGGCGGCTACTGTCATTTCCTCACCTGCGCCGTCTCGCCACGCTCGACTCGCAGATTGAAGGGCGTGTTCCAGTCTGGAAACCTTGTATCCTGCGAAACTGTCCTCCAGATCCAACAGATGCTGAAGCACGCGGTCAGCCGTCTTTTTTGAAAATTTCCGTTCGTAACTGTGGAGCAACTGGTAGTCGTCAAATGAACCTTCCTTCATTTGGGTGAATTCAACAGTCTGTTGTGTTTTGTTCATTGATACAGCGCACTGTTGTAGTTAATCGACCGTTTTATCGATCTAACTGATTTCAGAGAAATTGGAGAGAGCATTATACACTTGCAACTGAGCAATCGAATCAGACGCGGAGATGAGATCTGCGAGGGTACAGCGTTTCAAATTGCTCGTGATAGAATTTTATTCATGATTCGCAAGCGGTGGTTGTTACGCCTACCCGAACGAAGTGGATTTCATCGACGGACGAGAAGTGAGTGACCGATTGAGACAGCTAACGCAAGTCAGATCATGGGTTGATATATTTTGCGATCATCCCATAGCTATTACGATCCGTCTACCAAGGATTCCGCAATCAGTGGCGGTTCGCGGTGCACGCAGAAGCATCTCTCATACGGCATCTGTCCGAACCGATACCTGTCAGTGAATGCCGACAGGCAAAATTTTCGTGAGCGATTTGCAACCGACCTGAAAAACTGCTATCCGACGGCTTATCAGGACTCTACATCCTCCAGACTGTCACTGGCTTGTTTCCCGCCATCTCACTCTGCCGGAATATCTTCTCCTCCCAGGTACGCTTCTCTGACCGATCGAATATCACCAGATGACCCTCATCGGTGCCGCATCGGTCCATGTAGTCACTGATCTGATCCAAACCTTTGGCCAATACACTATCCAGTCCGTTTCGCCGCAGCTTGCACTCGATTACGATTTTCTGCCTGGTATCGCCCACGCGCCATACAACCAGGAGATCGATACGCTTGCGTCCCACACCATACTCCCTTTCAATCCGTCCGCCGGCGTTGACAATGCGCTGCAGGAATGCCTGCAGCAAAATCTGCGGGCTCGCCTCAAGGTAGTCGTAACGCTGTACCCAGTGCTCGGAATTCTCGCGGAAAAACTCTTGAAACGACTCCAGTAAGCGATCCATTACCAACCTGTCATCCTCCACAAACCACGCTGTCTCGTAGGGAATGATCTCGTCGGTCGAGTTGATCAGCTCGCGCGGGATGATCTCGCGGTAGATCGGGTTGGCGACCTGTATCGGTCGACTCTGGCGGATCAGCCCGAGGTCGCGCACATACTGGACATCGTCGGACCCAAACGCGTCTGTATCCGATTCACCGCTCAAGATCGGTTCAATCACCCGCTTCACATGCGGCTCGCGCAATTTGTCGGCCAACTGGTCCAGATGTGTGTCACGACGCCGGATCAGCACCTCTCGCGAATCAATGATGTCGTCACGCCTGATCTGCTGGCTTAGGTCTCCCACCTTTTCGCAAACCTCATGAGCCAGCGCATTCACCAGCCACGGCTGGCCCCGGGTCGACTCCCATACCTCTGTCAATGCGTTCTCGCTCCATTCCTGTCCGGTCTCCTCAGTATGCTGCACGAGCAGGGTCCTTGTGTGCGACTCGTCGAAATCCCCCAGACGCAATGATTTCGCTTTGATATTGAAGGCGCTGCCACCGGTGATGATCTGGTCTTCCCGGCTTGAGCGGATCCGATAGTCGCGTACATCGCGCACCCCGCAAAGAATCACGCTTTGCGGGAAATTCTCCGGACGCTGCAGATAACCTGCCCGCAACTGGCGAAGCACCGATATCAGCAAGTCGCCGGACAGCGCATCGATTTCGTCAATCATCAAGATCAACGGACGGGCATCTGCTGCCGACCAGCGTCTCAACACTTCTCGAAGCGCATCTGCTTCTCCAGCAGATTCCAGAATCCCCTGCCAATTGTGGTACACGAACAGGTCGTTCAAATTATCCTCAGATTCGGCACTCAGGGAAGATAGTATTGACCGCATTCCGGTATTGAGATTATCGGGTACAACCTGAGCCGGTTCGACATTGATATACGCGGCACGGTAACGCCCGGACGAGTTCAGCTCGTCTCGCAAAGCAATCAGCGCAGAAGTCTTGCCGGTCTGGCGCGGTGCATGCAGGACAAAGTAGCGCATTCGCTCAATAAGCACCAGCAACTCGTTACGGTCTAGTCGCTCCAGAGGCGGAATGTGATAGTTCATATCGGGCCTG
This sequence comes from Arenicellales bacterium, assembly GCA_963662635.2. Classification (GTDB taxonomy): domain Bacteria; phylum Pseudomonadota; class Gammaproteobacteria; order Arenicellales; family JAJDZL01; genus JAJDZL01. Next base: position 1,963,988 of record CAXXFC010000006.1, on the reverse strand, counting down.
ATCGGCCCGGCGGTGTTGAAAAAGTGCATGGCTTCAATTATACAGTGAGCATTTTTATCGCCCGGGACTATCCCTCAGTGATGACTTCTGTACTATCCGATTCGTTGACCGGCGATTTCGTCAGGTCGAATACCGCAATCGCAGTCCAAAGTGGTTGCTTCCGGATACCAGTATTGTCGTACCGAAAAAGTGCATCTTTGAATCTTGACGCGCAGGCATCGATGAAGCTCGGTAACACCCGATCCCAACCCACCGCATCTATTCTGTTGATCGCGAAACGTTTTAACAGATTTAGGCGTCGGTGCTCGCACCCGATTTGGTTGTTGTCACAGGATGTCTTGATCGCCAGGCGGGCGGTACTCCTATGTATTTGATCCGATTAATGGCAACAAAACCGGTCAGGTCGCGGTGAGGGTTGGCCGGACAAGTTTGGCTCGTCAATGCGCTCCGATGTCACAAACTCGGCCTCAAGCAGGATGAACTCCCGTGCGAGCTCGGCGTGCTGATTCGAACGGCGCGACATGCTTATCTCGAGACAAAGCGCGCCGGTGACTGAGACAGTGGAATCCAAGAAATGATTCGGGCTGTTGAAATCGCGTAATCAATCCGAACTCGACTCGGCCAATCTAATCATCGACGAACTCAAGACCAGCCAATTCCATCACGAGCAGTTTTTCGCCAACATCTTCAAAATCTATCCTGATTATTGTATTTGCATGCTCCGCAGTCACGTCGATGACAATTCCTTCACCGAACTTCTTGTGGCGCATCAACTTTCCCGGCAAGTCTTCCAGTTCATCCTCCGAATCAAACAACCCGGTCGATATATCAGAACTCGCTCTTTCGCTCTCAGAATCAAGTTTTGCTTTCTGAAGATACTCCGAAGGAATTTCGTTCAGAAACCTAGACGGTTTGTAATAATCGAGATTTCCAAATGACAGGCGGTATCCCGCACGGGTCAGGTACAGCTGATTTTTTGCTCGTGTCATACCCACATAGCACAAGCGACGCTCCTCTTCGATTTGGTTGCTTATTTGACTTGGGGTACCGTAAATCATTGAGTTTGCATGTGGTAGCAGCTTTTCATCCATACCAACCAGAAAAACTACTTCGTACTCCAAACCCTTAGCCTGATGCAGTGTCATCAGACTCAGGGTGTCGGGTGCCTCATCAAATGTATCGCCTGCATCCAGTGTTACGCTATCCAAAAACGGAGTGATTGATTCACGCCCGTCACCGACCGATTCATTTGATGTCGCTTCACCCATGCTCGTTCGTACGAAATTTTCACCCGCGTTGATCAACTCGTCGAGATTCTCGACGCGAGGCTTGTCTAGCTCCGTATCTTTCGAAAGATAATAATCACGAAGTCCGGAATGTACGTTGACATGTGCGATTATTCTGCTCAGGGTAAGTTCTGAGCAGTCAGAATCCATTCGTTCTATCAATTCGACGAACGCCTTCAGAGGCTTTCTTATTCTCACCTGCTCCAAGTCGTCGTGCGCAATCATTCTTGCCGCTTCCATCAAGGAAACATCTTCGCGTTGGGAAAGTTCGAAAACCCTTCGTTGCGTAATTTCGCCAATACCGCGTGGCGGCTCATTGATGATTCTCTGAAACGCCGAATCGTTGTCAGGGTCAACAATCAATCGCAAGTACGCGAGCGAGTGCTTTATCTCCATTCTCGAAAAAAATCGAACACCGCCATAAATCCTGAACGGAATCTTGTATGAGGACAGTGTAGACTCGAAGATGTTTGATTGCGCATGAGTCCGGTAAAGAATCGACATATTCGAATATGGCAACCCAGTCTCATACAGCGCTTTGATTTTGTTTGCGACAAAATGCGACTCATCCTGATAATCGTAAGCACTGTAGTAGCCAATCGGATCTCCACCTTCCTGATCAGTCCACAGATTTTTCTCAAACCGGTCGCGGTTGCGTGAAATGACTGAGTTGGCAGCACTCAGAATCGTTTGCGTCGAGCGATAGTTCTTTTCCAGACGAACCAGCCTGGTGTTTGGAAAAATTGATTGGAAACTCAGCATATTCTTTGCCACAGCCCCGCGCCAGCCGTAAATGGACTGATCCTCATCACCGACTGCGGTAATGTAGTTTAGATGACTGCTGAACAACTTCAGCCATTCGATCTGGATTTCATTGGTGTCCTGGAACTCATCAACCAAAATATGGTGATACCTTTCGTGAATCGCGTCTCGCACAAGTTGATTGCGCTGCATCACCTCAACAGTGCGAAGCAGGATTTCCGCAAAATCCACCAGACCCCGGATGTTGCATTCCCGTTCATAGAGTTCGTAGACCGGACCGATAATCTCGTTCAGATAATGTGAATCGTTATACGCTTGCGAAGCACGCAACTGTCGTTCCTTTTTATTATTGATATACGACTGGACATCCCTGGGTGTTTTGTTGCGAACATTCAACTGACTATCTTTCATCAACCGGTTGATAAACGACTTCTGATCATCTTGGTCCAGTATTGTGAAGTCTCGCGGCAATCCGGCCGCTTCATGATGGATACGCAGAAATCTATTTGAGAACCCATGGAACGTTGCGATCTGATAAGGTGCGGAATTCCTTCCGAGCAGACTATCAACACGTAACTTCATTTCCCGCGCGGCTTTGTTTGTAAAGGTGACCGCAAAGATTCGATGTGGAGAAACACCGTTAGCCTCAATCAGCCAGGCAATCCGACGAGTGAGTACAGTCGTCTTTCCACTACCCGCCCCGGCGGTGATCAGCAATGGCCCCGGAGGTGCTACAACAGCCTCTCGCTGTTGCTCGTTCAATCCATCGAGAATTTTAGTGACATCAGTCACAGGCTGACTATCCTCATGGTTGGTAATGTAATTTCCCGACGCACACTAAAGTTGGAATTAAGTTGAAATTGACACATTGGAACTCATATTAGAAAGTACAATCTACTGTTGTATCGGTAAGGTCAAAATGTCAGTATCAGCAAAGTTCAAACTGGGCCAGATTGTTCGTCATCGTTACTACTCTTTCAGGGGAGTGGTTTTTGATGTCGATCCGGAATTCAGCAATACCGAGGAATGGTATGATGCGATTCCGGATGACATTCGTCCCCGGAAAGATCAGCCGTTCTACCACCTGCTGGCTGAGAACGAGAAAACCACATATGTCGCTTATGTTTCTGAACAAAACCTGATGCCGGACGAAACAGGCAACCCCGTCGATCATCCGGCAGTCACAAAACTGTTCGGTGATCTGGAAGGCGATCAATACACCGTCCCGTCCGAGCAGTTCCACTGAATCAATGACAGTGAGGGTGACTGATCTTCCGAATCAGCCATTATAAATCTTTCAGGAATTCGCGCTTCGGTCAAAATCCCGGGAATCCAACGCAATAGTGGATATCAAACAAGCAAAGTTCAACATGGTCGAACAGCAAATTCGACCGTGGAATGTATTGGATCCGAAAGTACTGGATGCGATTTCGGCTGTACCGCGGGAACATTTCGTTCCGAAAGAGCATCATGATCTGTCGTTTGCAGATATGAACATCCCGATCGGCGACAACCAGGTCATGATGCAACCTAAAGTTGAAGCCAGGATGCTCCAGGCACTTGAGCCAGACCCCAATCATCTGGTTCTGGAAATCGGAACCGGCACCGGCTACATGGCCGCACTGCTGGCTTATTGTGCAAAGTTTGTTGAAACAGTGGAAATTCGGTCCGCGTTTGCTGATATGGCAAACAATAATCTGGCTGAAAACAAAACCAACAATGTGCGGGTGATTGAAGGTGATGGCGGGCAAGGATGGCGGTCAGAGCATCAATTCGACTGTATTTTTCTATCCGGCTCCGTCATTGAGCTGCCAGACAGCTATCGCGAACTGTTGAATGTCGGCGGGCGATTGGTTGCCATAGTCGGCGAGGAGCCGATTATGGACGCTGTTCTGGTTGAAAAGACAGGATCAGTCGCATGGAAAACCACTTATTTGTTTGAGACAGTCTTGCCGGCGCTGGACAATATCGTACAGCCAAGCCGTTTCGTATTCTAGTATCATCATAAACAGAACCCGTGGTCGTTTCACTCAGTCCATATCAGACCGATATAGTTACTGTTCAATCCGAACTTCAAACATTTCAAGTTGGTGAATAGCCAATATCCCAATCGCCTGTAAATAGCCCGAATTTGATGAGAATCAACCGAATAGTCAGTTTCATAATCTGCAGTGTATTCGCTTCAGGAGTCTTTGCGTCAGACCTCCTGGATGTCTACGAACTCGCTCTTGTAAATGATGCCACACTAAGCTCGCAGAAGTTTTCCTCCGAAGCAAGTTCCATGGAGACTGCAATCTCACGATCAAGGGCTCTCCCCACCGTGTCGTTGCGAGCTAATTTCAATGAACAACGCGTCTCAAAAGCGGATAAAGTGAACTCCACTTCGGGTGAGATTTCTCTCAACGTTCCACTTTACACAACCGCACTGAAGCCAGCACTCGATATTGCTGAATCAGATGTGGTGATCGGGCAACTGCAACTTCAGAAAGCCCAGCAAGATCTCTATCGCAGGGTTGTAAACGCCTATTTCGAAATTCTTGCGGCACAGGATGATCTTGATACCACGACCAGCGAAGTCAAGGCCATCACTGAGTTCCTGAAAGTCACCAAAACACGTTTTGATGTTGGTCTGGGAACCAACAGTGACATACAGAATGCAACGGCGCGAGAAGCGTTGGTCAGGGCAGCGGAAATTCGCGATGAAAGCGCTATCGAAACCGCGTGGCTCTCTCTGATCGAAATTATAGGCAGTCGACCCGATCACCTGAATCGGCTGGCGGAAAATCTGGCAATGCCCGTACTCATGCCGGACAACGTCAAACACTGGGTTGATTTGGCCTTGGAAAACAACCCGGATTTGGCTATCCAACGTGAATTGGTCAAGATATCGAAAAATTCAATTCGAGCCGCCGGTGCAGACACAGGCCCTAACGTTGTACTCGGGTTGACTCGTCGGGAATATGGCGACAAACCCAGAAACCCGAACCCGGAGCGATCTGTGATTACGCTCAGTGTCAGCAAGTCGTTTTCGGTTGCCGGACATAATCGCAAACTCAAGAAACGGGCCGCACTGAACCACAAGTCTCAGGTTCAGAAGCAACTTGCGGTGACTCAGCAAATCAGAAGCAATGTGTCACGCACATACTTCAATCTCGTGAGTCTCTACAATCGGATCGAAGCGCTTGAAGCAGCAAGAAAAGCCAGCGATATTGCTCTGGATGTGACCGATCAGAGTTTTCACGTAGGCACTGTCGCTTCTATCGATGTTCTCAACGCACAACACGATCTATTTCAGGTTACTCGTGACCTACACCGCGCCCGTTACGATTATCTGAAAAATTCAATCCTGATCAGACAACTGGTCGGCACGCTGAGCCTGGTCGACCTGGAGCTCATGAACAGCCTGCTTGAATAAGCCTGAAACTGAAAGATTCACAATACTGACAGCAATCTGTCGCATGTCCGCTTCACTGAACCTCGATTTTCCGCCAGTAACTGATATCCTTTGACTACCATCTCCTGCCGTAAGCCAGAGTTTCCCAGCAGTTTGCCAGCACTCATCGCCAGCTCGTCCATATCAGACACCTGAAGACCCGCCTGTGCTGACAGTACAAGTTGAGAAATCAGTCGGAAGTTCGACATCTGCGGGCCGAATATCAATACGGTACCCGTCATCAGAGGCTCAAGAACATTGTGACCGCCAACAGGTACAAAGCTTCCGCCGACCACGGCGACATCGCTGGCGGCGTAATATTCCATCAACTCACCCATCGAATCAACTAATAAAATATTGGCTTCGTCAGGTAACTGGCCATCCCATTGACTTCTGCGAACTACACGCAAGCCACGTCGGGATATGGCTTGATAGACTGCGTCAAAGCGTTCCGGGTGTCGCGGTACGATGATTCCGAGAAGCATCGGGAACTCATCTTTCATCCCTTCGAACACATCAAGAAATCCCGCTTCCTCGCCATCGTGCGAACTCCCCAATATCATGACCTTAACTTCATCTTTACCCAGACGTGCTCGAATCTGCTTTCCCTTGGCCAATACTTCTTCCGGTGCGGTGACATCGAATTTGAGATTGCCTGTAACGCTGATCTTTGAGTCAGGCACTCCAATATTGACGATTCGTTGACGGTCGTCTTCAGTTTGGACACAGAACGCACTTACATCATTCAGGACGAATCGGCTGAATGGTTTGAGTCTGGCGGCTCTTGCAAAAGTCCGGTCCGAAATGCGCATATTCGCAAAAAGCACTGGAATATTTGCGCACGTGCTGCAATGAACAAGATTCGGCCACATCTCTGTTTCCATGATCACAATCATCGCTGGTTTCAATTTTCGCAGGAAGGCTCGTACAACGATTCCGACATCGACTGGGGCGTAGACATGTGTAACCTGATCACCGAGTGACTTCTTGATTTGCGCTGATCCAGTTGGTGTCACACAGGTGATCAGCACCTGTCGATTCTGAGTTTGCAGTAGACTTTCTATCATGGGGACAGCGGCGTTGACCTCGCCGACCGAAACCGCATGAACCCATATCGTTCCGGTGGATATGCTATCCGGGAGGATCCCGAACCGCTCTGCAATTCTCTCCCGATAGGAGGGTGTGAATCCGGCTTTCAGCACATATCGAATGTAAATTGCAGGCAACAGCAGAAGCATCACCATGCGATAGACAGCAAAAATCATCCTGCCCATTACAGATTACCGGATTCTCTCAGCCAGTCTCGTGGTTTGAGGAATACATCCGCCAGCTCCCGTTCCCGAGACCCTGGTTCCGCCTGCCAGTTGTAACGCCATATAACGTTCGGCGGAAGTGACATCAATATTGATTCCGTTCTGCCGTTTGACTGAAGTCCGAACAAAGTGCCCCTGTCATATACAAGATTGAACTCTACGTAGCGACCCCGACGAATCAGCTGAAATTCTCTTTCTCGATCACCATAATCCAGATCCATTCTTTTTTTTACGATCGGTACATACGCCTCCAGAAAGTGAGATCCGACGCTGCGAACAAACTCAAAACTGTGAGTGAAACCGCATTGTTTGAAATCATCGAAGAATAACCCTCCAATTCCGCGATTCTCATCTCGGTGTTTCAGGTAAAAGTACTTGTCACACCATTTTTTCAGTCGCGGATATAGATCCTCTCCAAAATCGGCACATGCTGCGGCTGCGGTCTGATGCCAGTGAACCGCATCCTCAACAAATCCATAGTACGGCGTCAGATCAAATCCACCGCCAAACCACCAATCGCCTCCTTCAACGTCAATGAATCGAAGATTCATATGCGTCGTGGGAACGTACGGATTGAGGGGATGGATTACGAGTGAGACTCCGGTTGCGGTAAAGGGTCGACTTTCGAGATGTGTCCGCTTTTCTGTCGCAGCCATCGGCAAGCTCGCGCCGCGAATCGAAGAGAAATTCACACCGGCTTTTTCAAAGACATTTCCCGATTCCAATACACGCGAATCGCCACCGCCCCCATCGGCAAAATCCCACTCGTCGCTATCGAACTTGCCCACACCATCCAAGCGCTCCAATTCATCACAGATCCGGTTCTGCAGACACCGGAGGAAGCTTTCGACTTCGGTTTTCTGTTGTGCTGTCACCGTCACCTCAAAATACTCCGGAACTCCCGGATCAGGCAGCTCGCACGAGTTGGCCGGTCTGTGCGTCCCTGATCTGTGTCGGATTTCTTTGTCCACCGACTGGACCTCGAACGACGAAATCAAGCTTCGGTCTCATTTGTCTTCGAACCATTCCGTAGTCTCGGATCGGCAATCTGCCATGTACATTGGCCGATGTTGACACAATGGCACTGTTTGACAGTCGAGTCAATTGTGCAGCGATGGGGTGGGCGGTGACTCTCACTGCAATGGTGCTGCGATTCGCACACAACAGTTGCGAAGCCTTCCGACTGGCTGGAAAAATCCACGTATACGGACCTGGCCAACTCGCCAGCGGTTCATCGAGAATCGCCTCGTGTCTGATCGAAAGATAGGGCAACAGAGTCTCAATACAATGCGCAATCACTATCATCCCCATACCCGCGGGTCGACTCTTGATTTCCAGTATTCGTTTCAACGCCGATCGATTTTCGGGGTCGCACCCCAAACCAAAACACGCTTCGGTCGGGTAGGCAACCACACCTCCCAACCCGATCAATCTGGCAGCTCTGGCCACACCGGTCGCATTCAACTGGCTCACATCAGTTCTTGAGGTCGGCTTGCAATTGCTCGTTTTTCTTTAGAATCGATGCTCGATTGTCCTCTCGATACCTGTGAAGGCTGTCAGCGACCGCATCATCTCCCAATGCCAGAATTCTAGCCGCCAGATAAGCGGCGTTCTTCGCGCCGGCACTGCCGACAGCAACACACGCAACCGGTACACCTCCGGGCATCTGAACAGTCGCAAGCAGTGCGTCAAGTCCACCCAGCGTACCCGCGTCAAGCGGCACACCAATCACTGGTTTCAGTGTGTGTGCAGCAACAGCGCCAGCAAGGTGCGCGGCCAATCCAGCCGCCGCAATATAAACGGCGCAACCACGCGCATCTGCGCTGGCAAGATATTCGCGTACTTGATCCGGTGTTCGATGCGCTGACAGAATCCTGATCTCCCACGAAACACCCAGATCATCCAATACATCCAATGTTGACTTCATGACTTTCAGGTCGGAATCCGACCCGATCATGACAGCGACAAAGCTATTATTCAATGTAACCTCCCAATTACCAATCAATTTACCGTTGTGTAGGCCAAAGCCTTGTTACCAATATCGGTGCGAAAATGCATCTCATCCATCGATATTTCTGAAATCGTCTCATATGCCCGAATTTGTGCCTGCTTAACCGTCGATGCCAGCGCAGTTACGCAAAGTATACGACCGCCGTCAGCAACCAGATTGCCATCCGAATCAAACGCGGTGCCCGCGTGAAAGACTTTGACATCCGTCGCACCCACTTCGTCTAAACCGGTAATACGCTTTCCTTTTGAATAGTTTCCCGGGTAGCCTTCAGCAGCCAGAACCACGCCGAGCGCCACGCGCTCGTCCCAGTTGGCACTCACGGTCGCAAGTATGTTGTCCAGCGCCGCAAGAATCAGTTCGATCAGGTCTGATCGCAGGCGAAACATAAGCGGTTGCGTCTCCGGGTCGCCCAGACGACAATTGTATTCGAGGACCTGTGGATTCCCTCTGTCGTCAATCATAAGGCCGGCATATAGAAATCCGGTATATCGTATTCCCTCACTCATCAGCCCTTTCACGGTGGGTTGAATGATATCGTCAAGTATTCTTCGCTCCAATGTAGGATCGACGATCGGTGCCGGAGAATAGGCTCCCATTCCGCCGGTATTCGGACCCGTGTCACCGTCGTACACCGCTTTGTGATCTTGCGAAGAAGCGAGCGGGAGGATATCTTCACCATCGACAATACAGATGTAACTCGCCTCTTCCCCGGTGAGGAAATCCTCGATCACTACCTTTTCTCCCGCCGCACCAAACCTAAGGTTGGTGAGCATGTCCGCGGCGGCTTCTTTCGCCTCATCTGCATTCTCTGCAACAATAACGCCTTTTCCTGCAGCCAGCCCGTCCGCTTTGACGACAATAGGCGCACCACGACGGTCGATGTATTCGCATGCAGCCGAAATGTCATCGAATGTCTGAAATTCAGCACTCGGAATACCGTGACGTTGAAGAAATCTCTTCGTGAAATCCTTGGATCCTTCCAGCTGTGCTGCATTCGCATAGGGACCAAAGCATCGAAGACCGTGCGCGACAAATCGGTCGGTAATGCCAAGCGTCAAAGGAACTTCCGGACCGACGATAGTCAGATCAATTTTGTTTTCCAGTGCGAAAGCCAAAAGAGATTGAATATCCTCCGCACTGATCTTGATGTTGGTGGTGTCAGGTTCAAGCGATGTTCCGGCATTGCCTGGTGCGACATAGACGTGATCGACAAGATCTGATTGCCTGGCTGCCCACGCCAACGCATGCTCACGTCCCCCGCTACCGACTACAAGAACCTGCATCGAATCAGTACCGCAATCAATGTCGGAAATGACGCATACCCGTGAACACCATCGCAAGGTCGTGTTCATCTGCGGCTGCAATCACTTCGTTATCACGCATGGAACCGCCGGGTTGTATAACTGCTGTTATCCCTGCACCTGCCGCCGTGTCTATACTATCCCGGAAAGGGAAGAAAGCATCCGACGCCATCACCGCGCCCGCTATTTCCAATCCGGCTGAAGCCGCCTTCAGTGAGGCGATCTGCGCTGAATCAACCCGACTCATCTGACCTGCTCCGATACCGACTGTAGCCAGGTCCTTCGCATATACGATCGCATTGGATTTGACGTGTTTCGCTACCCGCCAGGCAAACAGCAGATCTTGCATCTCGCGCTCGTTCGGCGTTCTCGAAGAAACCACCTGAGGTTCGTCATGCGCCAGAATCTGTGAGTCCGAATCCTGCAACAGTACACCTCCACAGGCTGTTTTCACAACCCTGTCCATTCCCGACTGCGACCTCTGGGGCGGGTGTTCCAGCACCCGGATGTTCTGTTTGCGGTCAAGTAGCACCAGCGCTTTTTTTTCCACATCCGGAGCCAATATGACTTCAACAAACTGATTGCGGAGTATCCGGGCTGCCGTCGACGCGTCGAGTGTTCGATTGACCGCGATAATTCCACCGAATGCAGAAGTTGGATCGGTTTTGTATGCCGACTCGTACGCTGTTGTAACGTCGGCTGCACACGCCACACCACAGGGCGTAGCATGCTTGATGATTACACAAGCCGGCTCGTCAAAATCCTCAATACAGCAGTAGGCTGCATCCGCGTCCGCGACATTGTTGAAAGACAGCGGCTTACCCTGATGCATTGTCGCATTCTCAAACCATCCTGTCGTACCGCTGCCTGCAACATAAAATGCAGCTGACTGGTGTGGATTCTCTCCATAACGCATGTCCGACTTCTTGCGAAATGGAAGACTCAGTGTGTCCGGATAATCGGAGCTATTCTCATCGCGACCCTGCATATAGCCTGCTATAACCGAATCATAGTAGGCGGTTCTAGCGAATGCCTTGGTCGCAAGTCGGCGCCGCGTTTCCAGACGTGTTCCACCAAGAGACTGGATCTCCTCGATCACCACCTCGTAGTCGGAACTGTCAACGATGACACATGCCCATATAAAATTCTTTGCCGCCGCCCTGATCATTGCCGGACCGCCGATATCAATATTTTCGACTACGGTGTCGAAGCTGGCGGCTGGGTCACTGGACACACTTTCAAACGGATACAGATTGACCGCAATAAGGTCAATGGGCTGGATATCATTTCGCAGCATTTCCTTCAGGTCGACATCCTTACGGCCCAATATGCCCCCATGAATTTTAGGGTGCAGGGTTTTGACACGCCCATCCATCATTTCGGGAAAACCGGTATGAGCGGACACGGACTTCACTTCGATGCCAGCACCTTCAAGTGTCTGAGCCGTACCGCCGGTAGAAAGTATCTCTACACCACTCTCAGCAAGTGCCTTGCCAAAATCGGTGATACCGGTCTTGTCGGATACGCTGATCAGCGCCCTGGAAGGTTTTATCAGATTTTCGGTGTTAATCGATTCTCTCCTCAGCGCTCAGAGTTTCTGCTGAGCGTTTGAGACTCGTCCATGCCAAGTTCATACTGAGTCAGTTTCTTACGCAAAGTGCTTCTGGACATTCCCAGTATCGCTGCAGCACGACTGCGATTTCCGTTTGTATGTTTCAACACATAATCAAACAGATGTCTTTCCAGTTCCTGCGTCATCTGATCGTGAAGGTCACTTGGGTCCGTACCATTCAGATCATCGAAATACTGTTTTAGTGAGCGTCTGATATAGCGACTTAGTGGTTTCGCCTTTTTTTTCGAACCCATTCTTTCTCTTTACTCCATCGGACAATTAAATTTGGACACCCGGGCATTAATGACCTGCCCAGTTACCTAACTGCAAAATACAAAAGTCATTGTTTTTATTGAATCATTGCCTACTTGGCAGATATAATACGGACTTCAACCAGCGAGAATTCCGAACTGAACTCGATGCAATCCAGTAGTCGAATTGCTGTTCAGAAGCGAATTCATTTTAGCGTTTCTTTTTGTAGCTTTTATAACAAATTCTGATGAATCTTGCCATTGACCGATTAAAGGATCCGGACGTTCTGAAAGATCGCGTTTATCGTTCTTTGCGCGATGCCATTTCGTCGTTGGATGTCTATGTACAGGACGTCAATCTGCGCTTGGATGAGAGAACATTGGCGAATCAGCTCGGTGTGAGCAGAACGCCGATTCGGGAAAGTCTCATCCGGCTTGAAAACGAGGGTTTTGTCAAGACTATTCCGCATCGGGGCGCGTTCGTCGTACGAAAATCGATTGATGAAATTCTGAATATGGTCTACGTCTGGGCAGCTCTTGAAGGCATGGCTGCACGTTTGCTGACACAGCGCGCGACTGATGAGGAAATCGGAAAACTCCGCAAACTCTTCTCGACCTACGATGGTTCAAGGTTCAATGCGCACATCAATGAATACTCGGAAACGAACATCGAGTTTCACCGAACCATCATTGAAATGAGCCGCTGCCAACCATTGATTGAGATTGCTGAAAACCTGTTTCTCCATTTGAAAACCATTCGTTTGCGAAGCATCTCCGACCCCGACCGGGCCAAGCATTCAGTGATCGATCACATGCATATCATTGAAGCTCTCGAGGCTCGCGATGCCGACAATGCCGAAATGCTCGTGAAAAATCATACACTGCGGCTGGCAGAGCATATCAAAACCCACCTTAATTTCGAATCCGAAAATTAGCTTTTTCAGTTCGGGTTTGCATTTCGATGGATCCCGTTGGAATTGTGGGGCAGGCCGGTATGGTTAGAAACACCGACTTACCTGATCCCTTTTCGCAGAATGTGAGACGGAAATCCCACAAACTGCCTGCATCCTGTAATGGTTACCAGACCACCGAGCCCGTCAGTGCAACCCCGCTGTTCGAATCACTGTCGTTGAAGACCTCAAGGCTTGAACTCAGGCGACTGCCCCGGCTGAAGCGGCCGCCCAGGCGGTGAACCTGATTCTCACCTTCGGTATCGGAGAGGCCGGTATACAACGTCAGCAACCCACCGAGGGCATCCATGCCGTAGCCGACTTCGGTACTGATGCTGAATGCCGGGTCTGCATCGTCCTCGTCCGTCAGGTCCGAGACCTTACGTGTCTCCCACACCCGACCGGTACTGTCGATATCCGCACCGACCGAGGGCCGGATGCTTAATGACAGGCCGTGGCCGAAGCGGTCCGGATCAATCTGGACCAGACCGCCCACACTCCATTGCTCGGCATCGCCATCCTCATGGGTGGCCAGGCCCTGCACATCCAGTTCAAGCGTCAGACGCCGGGCCGGATAGGTGAACCGGAAGTTGCCCATCACCCCGACACCGGTTCCTACACTGGCATCGCCCCGGTCTTCTCGCAGCACGACATCCAATGACGGTCTGAAAATACCGCCTTCCATCGCGTAATCCCGCGCCGCCCCCAGCATCAGCCGGAAACGGCTGGTTCGCACCGATACCGCATACACCGCGTCCGTACGATTTGAATCGACACGCGTAACCAGATAGTCGGACTTGAGCGTCAGATCAGTCTGGTTCACACTCTCAAGTTCCTGACGCACACCGACCGCACCGGTCTTCATCCTGAAATCGGATCCGACCCTTTCGACGTCGACAGGCGTTTTCAGCTCGAGCTCACCGTCGCCGAACCCGACCGTGCCCCAGACCGAGAGTTGGTCGTTGACTGTATATCGCAGATAGGGGTGGACACCCGTCACGGTCGAGTCCACCTCGACCTGATAGTCTTTGTCCTGGTAGCTGCCGTCGCCGCGGGCGTGCGACAGCCCCAGACCGAGCAGCAGACCCTCGCTCTCATAGTCGGTGCCCACCATCGCCATCGTCAGGTCGCCATCCGTCTTGTCGTCTCCGCCGCTCTCGAACGACGAGAACCTACCGCCGCCCCAGGTCGTCCAGCTGCCATCGGCTGAAGCATCCGCGTTTCCTTCTGACGAATTCAGACTGAACGAGCTCGACGCGACAATCTCACTGGCTGTCATCCCGCGATAGGTGGTATCGTCCTCTGTCTGACTGTGGTGGTCAAAGACTCTCAAAGGTCCGACGTGATGCTGTCCGAACGCGGTTCCATGGTGTCCTGCCGAAGGATTGGACGACCGGTCATTCAGGTTCACGGGCTGGCCGGCGATCGTCAGGTTTGAGCCGTGTGTCGCCGACTGATCGATCCGATCGGCGATCATGTCCGTCACACCGGCACTCACCGCGCTTCCGAAGTGCGCCAGCCATGCCGACGGCTGCAGCAGAACCAATTCCGTCAATGCTGAATTGTCGGAGGCCGCGCCACTGCCGCTGGCGTTCCACGCCCGCACCTTGAATTCGTAGCTTTCACCGTCGGTCAGGCCGGTGACCGTGTGTGTCATTGACGTGGATGTGTAGGGCGAAATGTCGTTCCAGGTGCTGAAACCGGTGTCCGAGGCGGCCTTGTGCTGATACTGCCACTTGGTCAGTGTCCCTTCACCGGTCACCGAGGCCGAGATCGTCAGCTTGCCCCGTCCCGCACCTGTGGTGACGGTCGGCGTCGTCGGTTTGCCGGGCTTGGTCAGGAATGACACGGACTTATTGTTAAGCTCGGTCAAACAGGCTGTGTCGCTGTACGCCGTGTAGGTGTAGTTGGTGTTGGACGACAGGTTATCTAACTCCCAGTTATTTTCTTTGATCGGTGCCAAGCAACTGCCTTTTGGCAACGGTACCGTACGCTTTATACGCATTGTACCTGAGTAGTTTAAAATTTCCACCTTCGCGCTGGTCGCCTCTACATCATACGCTTGCATCACCTCATCAAGCGGTGTATTGTCGGTCACTTCACTATTGGGATCTGATTTCGGATTCTTGTCTGAGGGGTCTGATTCCTTGCCATCGCCAGTATCGTTCTGCGCGTATACCTTGAATATGTATTGTGTACCGTTGGTCAGACCGGTGACTGTGTATTTAGGTGCTTTAGGTTCAGTAGTGTCCAAGTCTATGGACGGAATTTTCGTCCAATCATCCGTGAAACTGCCGAAATCAGTGTCCGACGGGGCCTTTTTCGCATACTTATAATACCAGGTCAGAACCCCAGAACCGGAGGACGAGAAACTGAGTCTCAATCTACCGCTACCGTCCCCATTAGTGACCTGCGGTTTTTCCGCTTTGCCGGGCTTGGTCAGGAATGACACGGTCTTATTGTTAAGCTCGGTCGAGCAGTCTTCGTCGCTGTACGCCGTGTAGATGTAGTGCGTGTTGGGCGACAGGTTAGATAACTCCCAGCTGTCTGATCCCGTCGGCCCCACGCAAGCGCCTGTTGTCGGCGCTGTACGCTTTAGACGCATTGTGCCTGGGTAGTTTAAAAGTTCCACCTCAGCGCTGGTCGCCTCCACATTATACGCTTGAATCACCTCATCAAGCGGCGTATTACCGGTCACCGGATTTTTGTCTGAGGGGGCTGATTCCTCGCCATCGCCAGTGGCGTTCTGCGCGTATACCTTGAATATGTATTGTGTACCGTTGGTCAGACCGGTGACTGTGTATTTAGGTGCTTTAGGTTCAGTAGTGTCCAAGTCTATGGACGGAATTTTCGTCCAATCATCCGTGAAACTGCCGAAATCAGTGTCCGACGGGGCCTTTTTCGCATACTTATAATACCAGGTCAGAACCCCATTGCCGGCGTAAACTAATGAGAGTCGCAATTTACCGCTACCGAAACCATTTCCGACGTTCGGTTTTGACGCTTTGAAGGGCTTGGTCAGGAATGTCTCGGTAGTCGCCAGCTCCGTCGTGCAGCTACTGTTGCTGTAGGCCTTGTAGGTGACATTCGTGTTCGAAAACGGGATCGACACATTATCAACCTTTGATGTGTTGGCGCTTACGCTGGTGCAGGGATTTTGGTGGCCGGGGCTCGGCGCGGAGCGTTTGTACCACCATGCCGAGCCGTCGTGTTCCAGGGTTAGCGTCGCGGAATTCGCCTCCACACTGCTCGCGGTCAACGTCACGACCCCTGTCTTGACTTCAGTGTACCACCAATCGCCAACTGGATCACGGTACTGGGGACCCCCACCGTGGTCATTTACAGCTCTTATTGCGAACCGGTGCCATCTGTCAGCTTCCACATTACAATTGTTACAGCCTAAAACGTTAACCGCCGTGAAGGTGTGGCTCTTTGTCGACAAGCTGGGATTATTAATACTGTAATATTTGCCCCAGCCCGAGTAGCCGGAATTTCCGTCACCGGCTGTGGTTTTACGGTTGATTTTGATTTCATACCCCGTGGGGACGGGGCCTGTCTCCGGAGCACTCCAGGTTACGGTGAACTTCTTATAGCCTGCCGTCGCGCTGACTTTCATCGGGCGGTGCGGCGTTCCAGGCGTAGCCGTCGCCGAGTCCGACCAATTCGACCAGTTCGTCCCGTTGTCGTTACTCGCCCGCACCTCCACGTCGTAGGCGGTGCCGTTGGTCAGGCTGCCGATCGTCGTCGGGGAGGTGATGGTGACGTTAGAGGTGAAAGCTGTCCAGCTACTATCGGTGCTTTTCTTGTACTGCAGTCCGTAGTCGGTGATCGCCGGACTGGACGACGGTGCCGTCCACGACACGACCAGGCTCGCATTGCCCGGCGTCAGTATCGGCGCAACAGGCTTTGACGGTACCGTTGCCTGTACCGCCATAGGCAGTGTAGCAAGTGCCGCGAGGACAATTATTGAAATCGCGACTGCAAGCCTTCTCTTTCTACGTATCTGCATTACCGACTGCGCTTTAGCGTACATGATGTACCCCCCCCCCGATCAGTGATGAGCCGGAATCGGCACTCCGGAGTTTTGCACCACGATAACCTCCATCGGGAATACGTTTTACCAGGCGATCCAGAAACCCCATGTCTCGACGATCCTTCGTAGTTTCCTGTCGGACGATCGCCGACACTGCAGACATGAGAACAGGCCGGAATCTGTTGATTGTCCTTCTCATCGTGTTCACTCCATTGAAATTCTTGAGAAACAGTCGGCTATGTCAGTGATATCGTTATCGGTCGGGCAATCGGCCCCGACTCAGAGATAGACTCGCCGAAAATAAAGAAAAGCCCTTCTGGTATAGTGGGTAGAATAGATCCGACGTTTCACCCATCGGGTGAGACGCAACCACTAAAGGACAGGGTTGACAAGGATTGTGCCGCACAGACGCGAACCCACCAGCGCACTTTCCACTTCCCGGACCGTGCTTTCGGTAATGACCGAAGTCATGAGCCGGAAGAACGGCATCGTCATACCGAGGGTGAGTTGAATCTATAACTCGTTGATAGGGTTGCAAATGGTGAAATCCTTTTCTTTTGTCGGTGTCTGTCACTGACATCCGCTCCCGGAGATCATGTACTCTGAGTTCCTTATTGAACTGCCGCCACAAAGGCTGGCTAAACAACCTGCACCAGCTGAGAATTCTCCGCGGAATAACAAAAGAAATTAGAAATCATGTGAACATTGCAAGAAACGATAAATGCAAATACTTTTATCATAAATATGAATAGGTCAGACGGAGCTGTTGTACATCTTGCGGCCGCCATTGACGACGCACTGGTGCTCACGGGAACGATCACAACCTAGCTGGAGGTGGATGCCATACAGCTGAATAGTCAGGTAAAGGATGGTTGTCATTGGACTGGATGCGTCCGATGAACCGGCAGTCCCGCGACAATCCTCTCATCGATGACTGCAATGAAATGTACGCGGGTTACGAGTCGGGACGCTTCAGTTCCGCCAATGGCTGGGACTGGCACCCGGCACCAACATCAGCGACGGAAAATGGCTGGCTGGCACCAAGGCACATTGAATTCAGGCCCGCGGACAGACACTTCGAATATCACCCCTCACACTGCACCGCGATGTAAGTGAACCCAGCGGCGCACATCGGCGTCGCTGTGCACGGATGGACCCGCCTCGCGCAGTCAGTGCCCGGCCTGTCAGCAGGCACGAATACAGCGAAAAACCGTTGCTTGGCACCAGACAGAAACCGCACAAAAGAAAGTCGCACGCCTCATCTGCCAGGCTCGGGGATACGGGCCGAAGATTCTCGAAAACGATGCTGAAGCTCATCATCCATGTCATGCACCAGTATCATGAACGACGAGCCCTGAAGATAGCGTTTGAGCGTTTAGTTTCTGGAAAGATGAATTCGGAACGGCCTGAATTCGATGGAACAGTCATCGATATCTGATCCGAATACTATCTGATTCAACGTCCCTAAGTCTCAGCCTGTCGCAGTCAGTGCGAGATTATCATTCGGGAAAACCGAACAGGTAGAATACTGTCTGTATAGGTTCCTGAACTTCCTTTCTGGACCAACGCCAGATTCTGGTTGTCCTCGGGCCCGACAGGCATGATCAGTCGTCCCCCGGGCTTGAGTTGGTCAATCAGAGCCTGTGGAATTCGGTCGGCCGATGTGGACACAATCACCTTGTCATACGGTGCATGCTCACTCAGCCCGAATTCACCGTTGCCCAAATGAACATGAACATTGTCAATGTCTAGCCTGGGCATTATTTCACGGGCACCTGCAGCAAGCTCTTCAATGATTTCGACTGTGTGTACTTCCCGCGCCAGGTATCCCAGTACTGCCGCCTGATACCCGAGCCCACATCCGATTTCAAGCACTCGATCTGTTTTCTCCAGATCAAGCAGGTCCGTCATCAATGCAACAATGAATGGCTGGGAAATGGTCTTACCCTGTCCAATCGGAAGTGGTGAGTCGTCATAGGCGATTTGTCGTACGTCTTCCGGCACAAAATGATGACGCTCCACATTCAGCATGGCAGTCATGACAGTATCGGACAGGACAGGACGACCCGTAAGGTCACCTGACGCCATTGCATGAGCTGCGATGACCAATATCATTTCCCTGCGCAGTTCAGAAAAAGGAGGCTCTTCCGATGCAGTCATTACTTGACAGCTCCCCAACTGCAAAGTGGTTTTAGAAATGCGAACTGGCAGACGAATAGGTCACGCTAAATCATTTCCGGTATGCCAGCGTTCCCGAACTGATGTCTATTGAAATTGCGGCGAAACATGTCCCTCAATCGATGAGTGGTTTGGTCATACGCACCTTTATCGCTCCAACAGTTTCGTGGGTCGAGAATTGAGGAATCAACTCCTCGGCAGGTGAGAGGGTGACGAATTCCGAGTATCGGATGTTTTGAAAATTCAATCCCTGAAGCTCCGTTGTGAAACTCTCCGCGCATCGCGGCATCAAGCAGTGCACGGGTGGCGCTGATCGATATACGCGGTGCGTTTCCGGCGGAACCACCAATCCAACCTGTGTTCAACAGCACGCAACGTGCGTTGGAAAGTTGCATCTTTTTCTTCAGCAGATTGGCATAGACCATGGGCTTATGTGCCATGAATGGAGACCCGAAACACGAACTGAAGGTGGCTTCCGGTTCCTTGAGTCCAACCTCCGTCCCGGCAACTCGCGCAGTGAACCCCTGAACAAAGTGGTACATCGCCTCGTCTTCGTCCAAAATGGAAATCGGGGGCAGAACACCGAACGCATCGGCTGTCAGCATGATTATGGTGGTGGGATGGTCACCTCGTCCCCCTTCCGCAAGATTGGGATTGCATGAAAGCGGATACGAGAATCGCGTGTTTTCGGTTATGGACTTGTCATAAAGATCGAAATCCTGTGGGTCTGTCTCTTCATACGGAATACCTTCAAGATTCGGTACATTTTCAATCAGCGTCCCTTTCATGGACAGTGCTGCCGCGATGATCGGTTCAGCAGTTTTGTCCAGATTAATGAGTTTGGCGTAACAACCATTCTCGAGATTGGATATCCCGGAATCTGTCCAGCAAATTTCGTCGTCCCCGATCAGTTTACGTTGAGGATCGGCAGACAGAGTGGTCTTTCCGGTTCCTGACAGACCGAATAGAATTGCGGAGTCGTTCTCGGAGCCGATATTTGCTGAGCTGTGCATGGACAGGATTCCTCGCTTCGGCAACAGGTAATTCATCACAGTGAATATTGACTTTTTGACCAGTCCACAATAATCAGCTCTGCCTGCGACAAGACAGATTCGATTCCGAAAGTCCAGAATGGCGACCCGGTTGGATCGGCAACCGTCGCGTTCGGGATCACATTCAAACGTCTGGACATTCAGCATGGTCCAACCATCGTCAGAAGCGTCGCAAGTGTCAATGTTCGTGTTTGATGTGATAAACATGTTTCTCGCGAACATCGAGTGAATCGCATATTGACCAATGATTCGATACGGAATCGAACATTCCGGATCCTGACCGACTACGACATCCTGCACAAACAGTCTGCCGCGATGTTGATTAAGATGTGAAATTACCCTGGACAGCAATTGTTGGTATTTGTCAGGGTCGTATTTCTGAAGACTGTCCTTCCACCAGATTTCGGACTCGACTTCCGGCCAAGCAACTGCGTATGTATCAGATACCGGACGGCCAGTGCAGTCCGGGTCTGTACGGAATACAATCGGACCGTCTCCTTTCAGTTTGGTGGTATACGCTTTTTGGTCGCTGTATCCACCTTGCGGATCGATACGTCCGCGGTCGAATTTCAACGACGCCTGAAACAAATCCGACCACGAGAGATTGTGGTGAATCTCAGGGCCGTCAATTCCAAGTTGGGACTTCAGCAATTGCTGTATTTTTGTCATCTTGTTGGATTTCTATACTGGATAAATCCAGTTCTTCAGGGCGAAATTCGAACATACAAAATTTGAATTATTTATATCACTTTCCTCGTCTATTGTTAGCCGTCAATCCGCAAAAATTTTAAAGCTTCAATCATTCACGGAATCGCGCGGCATCCTGGCTCGCGTAGCCCGCTACCATACGATCAGCGGCACATACTTCTGTGAGCGCTTCGATAATATCCTTCAACTGTCCGAATGGAATGGCACAGGTCATTTCATTGTTGTTCATTCCAGTTCGTACCCGACTGAGCATGCATCCGACACTGACCGCCGGGTTTTGCTGCTCTCGTGCAATGGGTATGATGTGGCATTGTGGTTTACCTTCGAATTGAAGTGAAGGAACGGCCGAATGCAACTGCATCGCCTGTTTGGCGACCAGACGCAAAAGAACGATGTCGGGGTCGGATGTCGCATCCGACAACGGACCGTATACTATGCTCTCCGGGCGCTCGGCAACAGTCGGAATGTGTGGAAAGATTTCCGGATCTACCCACTTCGCCTCGCAGATTGCCTGAACATCTGCGCGGGTTGCCGCTTCTTCCAGCGGAATCAATCCATGGGTTAGACTACCGACACTGCAATTGCCGTGATCCGATGGAGTGGTTGCGAAAGTCCTGTCATGTGCTCTCGTCCAAAATACGCAGCTCGCTGCCACAGCACCAGTACGACCGTCTTCGGTCGGCTCGGGATAGGCAACCCCAATTCCAGGAATATTGTCTGGTACAGCATCGAGAAATGTGATTGCGATCGGGGCATGTGTCAGCCCGAGTAATGTCTTAAGTTGATCGTCGGTTGACTGGTATTCGTTCACTTGGCTCTCCTAAGATAAATAATAAATTTGTTCGCTTGACATTCGTTTGGCGGACTGTCATCGCTTTTCCTGCATTTCCACGGTGAGTTCAAAGAATGTTATGGACTTCAATTTCGGACTCAGACAAGTATTCACCCCAAATCCTAGATTGATAAGACTCAGTAAAGTGTAGGTGGTGTGAATCAATCAGGCTCACTGAAGGCATCACAACAACCGCCTTAGTCATCACTTTTGAAACGCGTTTTTAATAACGGGATACCGTCCTCTCCAACTTGCCGACATTCCAACTGTTGACTTAGCGCTTCATCGCCAGCCAACATTTGTCCCGCGAACGGGCAGACAAGAGGTAAAAAATTAGGGAATTACATACCTGACTATGCAAACTCATAAACGACAATCATTATCATTTATTTTTCCTGTCCGAAATCGGTTTTGTTTTGAACATGGCCTTTGCCATCATTTCTGCCCTATGAATGACTTCGTCCGGGATGTCATTGTCCGGTAAATTCAACTTTTCTTCTTTATTCATTTCAATTCCACGCTTCAAACAATGTAGGTTGTATTGGTTTGCCTGTATAAGGATCATTCATCAGCGGCAAATTTGGAAAACGCTTTTCAAAAAAATGTTCAATTGACCAAAGATGCATTCTTTGATAAGGATGACCATTGATATGGATTTTTCCATGTTCGGCCGCTTCCTTTATTGCTTCTCGTGACGAAAACTCATTCATAGTGATGAAACAGCTGACCGCTGCTCTATCTCTGTCAGAGACATGCAGAAAATCCCTCAGACCACCCAGAAGATTGCCACTGCCGCCTTTGACCTGCGCCAATCCAAGTCTGGAATCAAAGTCATCTGGTATATAAGCGAGAGTGGCGCGGCCATCCACTCCACCATCTGAAACCTGTTTTGCATTGGGCACAAATCCGGATAATCTGTTGATTGCCCACGATTCAAAATTGAATGGATTCTCCTCCTTCAGTCGCCTTGCCGAAGCAAAATCATACGGAATGCCCTTTGTTGGAATATTGAAGTCCTGTAGCCTTTTCTTTTTAATCAGATCAATGGCAAATGAAGAAATATCAATTCCAATCCATTTTCTGCCCAGTTTGCCAGCCGACACAATGGTTGTCCCACATCCACAAAATGGATCAAGAACAACACCATTCACTGGGCAGGAGGCAAGAACCAACTTATCTAACAGATCCACCGGTTTTTGTGTCGGATAGCCAAGATATTCACCGCGATTGGCATTGAAATTGGTAAAACCGACAGGTTCAAGAATTAGATTTTGAGGTAGATTGCCTTTATCCGCTCCGGCATAGCGGACAAGTCCCGGCCACTTTCCTTCCTGCGGATGATGAATCAATCCTGCTTTATCAAGTGCGTTCAGTCTATCGTGCACACCTTCAATCTGCTGATAATTTTCAATGAAGTTGGTTTCAATATATTGTGCGTAAGACGATTTTTTTGGTGGAGCCCAGTGTCTTCCCTTTTCTGATACTTCGTAACCCCTCCAGGTTCGACCTGACTCTCCCCTTTCGGTAATCCCAGCCCCAGTAACATTTTCACTCCGATAGTGACGTCCACTCTCATCAACCAAAGGATACGCTTTGCGTAGTTCTTCATCGCTTTTCCTGTTAGCGATGGAATCACCATCCCAGAATCGTAAATTCTTATCAGAACTCTTTGCATAGAACAGAATATGATCAGTTATGCGTCCGTATCGCTTTGAGTCATTGTGAGATGTGGCTCGTTTCCATACTATGTCATTCAAAAATTTATCCGCCCCGAA
Organism: Arenicellales bacterium; assembly: GCA_963662635.2. Taxonomy (GTDB): domain Bacteria; phylum Pseudomonadota; class Gammaproteobacteria; order Arenicellales; family JAJDZL01; genus JAJDZL01. The sequence goes on along the minus strand of CAXXFC010000006.1, from coordinate 1,940,491 downwards.
AATCGCATCCATCAAAATTTTGAGGTAATGAACAGCCGCATCATCACAATGCAAATAAATTGAACCCGATAGCTTAAGTAATCGGTTCATATGCTCAAGGCGTTCAGCCATATAGGTAAGATACGCCAACATCCCGGACCCACCAAGAACTTTATGCAATCCAACTATAGCTTTATGTGCCGGCCTCCCAACGGCTCCCTCAAACATCGCAAATCGATCAGCTGCCGCTCGTTCAAGTTATGCCAGTGAACCTGAAAATGAACTTGATAAACGGTAGGATGCCCCCCCCCCGCATGGAATACAGAATGTTGTAATTTGCGTTTGAATTGAATGGCGGATCCAAGTAAATGAGATCAACGCTATTGTCGTCCCATTTCCGCATCCAGTCCAGACAATCGCCATAATACAGGGTGTTCGTATCCATTACATCACTCGCCTTATCAGTTCCGTCGTCTTCTTTTCCGCTTCTGTTTCTTGTCGGTCTGTATCGTCTGGTATTTCGGATACACATAGGCATGGTTTCCGATGCCGTGAAGAACCAGATGATCGTTGGAATGCACCTTGAACAGGATCACAACATCCTTCGGTCCGTCCTTTCTCTCGCCCTTGTAACGATGGAGTGAATGGAAACCTGTCAGCTCGTCATCCAGCTCATGGAAGTTGTGGTCGGATTTCAGAACGGAATCTTTTCCTGATGCCATCAGTTTCATTACTTCTCCGATGTCACCGAGAATAGCATCGCCATAATTATGATGTGTCATATCCTCATCATATGTATCTTCCCGCGATACATGTCTTCTGTATTGCTTTTTTCTGTGGGCTTCTGACAGAATATAATCATGGATTATCATCTGAACCGATCTATGTATGCGTCAATGTCATCAATCGGAGTGTAGTTCCCCCGTCTCAGGGACTTTCTCATCCTTTCCCGCATCGCGTCGTTCATCCGCGTGGTGTCATATTCCGGTTCAACGGAACTCTTTTTCTGTTCCTCAAGAAACTCTTTGAACTTTTTTGGCATATCCGCCACCTCCAATCATTATTTATACGCTCAGTCCAACCTGCCATCCTCGCCCGATACCAGTTCCTTATACATAATCCTTCTGCCAACCATCCCGGCAACGATTATCTCCATCTGACCGATGGTATCCATTTCCCTCACATTATGCCTTACGACAAACTCATTCACATAACGGTGTAAATGCTTTTTGCTGAACTTGTGATAGGTTCCCTTGTGCGCGCGCTTCAGCATTGACCAGAAACTCTCAACTCCGTTGTTATGCGCCATCTCATTCACATACTCACCGACCGAGTGCTTGACGAACTGATGGTCATAGCCATCCAGTTTCTCGTAGGACTTGAAATCATCGGTATTGACGACTGAACCCGGCTCCACATTGTCCTCAATGAAGCCGTGCAGGGTCTTTCGCCTGGTATTCTCAATGACCTGCGCCCTGACTTTCCGGCTTTCCCGCTCCTTTGCTCCAACCACTATGGATTTTCCAACTCCGCCGCGACCGGCGTTGAGCTTTCTGTCCTTATGCTTGTTCTTTTCCAGTCCGCCTATGAAAGTTTCATCAACCTCAACGATGCCATCAAACATATCCCTGTTTTGTGAATATGCCTCCCTCAATCTATGCAGCATAAACCAGGCGGATTTCTGCGTGATGTTCAGATCCCGATGAAGTTTCATTGAGGATACACCCTTGAGGTTGGTCACATACAGGAACAACCCGATTGCCCATTTCTGATAGCCGATCCTGGTCCTCTCCATAATGCTGTTGGTGCGGACACTGAAATTCTTCCGACAATCACCGCACCAGTACGGCATCGGCTTTCCGGAGGGAACCCTGCTCACCCTGATGCCGGAACATCTCGGACAATGCAGATTTTCCAAATCATCCCCCCCCCCCATCAGTTCTCCTCAAACCACTTCTCGGCGGTCTCGTTGTCGGGGAACATGTCAAACAGGGCGATGAGCGAGATGCCCTTCCTGTAGGATTTGCCGGGTGCTTTTTCCTTTACTTTTATTCATACTTAAATACATTCAAAATCATATATTTATTATACATAATATGAAGTTATTTATCAAGTATTTTATGAGGAATTCCGGCGGTTTTTTGCATAGTCAGATATATAATTCCCAAAAATTATTGTTCGAGTGGTCGTGCCTGCACGTACAAACCGTCCTGTTGCATCATGTGGTTGAGCAACTGAACCAATGCGTACACAGATTCAATGTGATGCACCTTCGTACCCGTCATCGCGGCGATTTCAATTACCGCACCGATCAAAGCCTCCAGTTCAAGCGCCTTGCCCACCTCGACATCCTGCAGCATTGAAGTCTTATGCTTGCCTACTTTCTCCGCACCGTTAATTCTTCGCTCGTTGGAAAGACGTATACCGACACCCAATCGTAAAGCAACCTCGCGGCATTCAGTCATCATTTGGTCAATCAAATTTCGCGAGGGCTCAAACTGACAGATATCTACCAGAGTTGAATGTGTCAAGGCACTGACGGGATTGAAACTCAGATTTCCAAGCACCTTCAGCCAAGTCTCCGCACGGATGCTCTCAAGAATGACTGACTTGAAACCAGCCCGGTTCAGCAGATCGCAGAGATCTCGGGTGCGCTGCTTTTCGACACCGTCGATTTCACCGACAGGTACTCGAAGTCCTTCAATATGTCTGATCACGCCTGGCTCGCTGATTTCGGCGGCAGGATAGGATATGGAACCGATGATGTGTTTTGGATCGATACTACCGCTAATGGTTCCATCCGGATCGACTGTCTGCAATACACGATTGTTGAATTCGCCGCCATGCAATTGAAAGTACCACCACAGAATTCCGTTCTGTATGGTAAGTAGAATGGTATTTTCTCCGAGCAGGGAATTGATTTCATCCACGATTGGCGCGATCTGATGAGCCTTCACACCGAGTATTACAAGATCCTGCTCGCCGACAGAATTGATATCGTTTGTTGCCTTGATGCCTTCCGCGAACTCGACCGTACCGTCATTCATGACCAGTTCAAGGCCATTATTCGCCTGTATTGCCGCTAGATGCGGACCGCGTGCGATCAGCGTCACATCCTCGCCGATGTTGTGGAGCTTGACTCCCATCATGCCACCCATCGAGCCGGCACCAACAACACATATCTTCATACTACCCTCCAAAATGCAAAACAAAATCACTGCGATTGAGGAATTTGCATTTGGAAACTCCTCAACGCCTCAAACTCAACTTACCGGGAATTCAGCAGCGTTCGATCTGACTGCTTGTGCGAATTTTCTTGTCCGTATAATAATACAAAATTAGAAACTTGCTTTCTTCATTCCAGCGTTCAAAGCAGACAATCCCAAAATTGAGTCGCAAGATGTGCAATGTACGACTGTCGGTGACCGGGTGCAATTTGCCAGATTGGCATCCGTTGACCCTGCACAGACTGTGCGCGGGATCTGTCTGGGACGGTGGAAATGGAATGTCGGGACTCGAGCGGGCACGTCTGTCCCGCGATGCAGTTCAGTTCTGAATGAATGCAAAAGCAAACGTGAGCTACGATCAGATTTTCTGTGCGACCATCAAGCCGTCGCGAACGGTCAGCAAAACGTTCATCACCCGATCATCGGCCGACACACGCTCATTGAACTCATGAAGGCTGCGCGCGTCCTCGGTCTGTGGATCAAGCACCGCACTGCTCCACAACACATTGTCCGCAACGATGACTCCACCCACACGGACCAATGGCATGACAGCTTCATAGTAATTCACATAATTCGACTTGTCTGCATCGATGTAGACCAAGTCAATCGGACCGTCCAGGTCGGAAATGACATCCAAAGCGTCACCGATGCGAATGTTGATCTTTCCACCATGAGGGCTTTTTGAGAAAAATGAATCTGCAATCGCTTCCCGTTCCTCGTCGATATCAATCGTAATCAACTCCCCTTCATCCGGCAGAACCTCTGCCATGGTCAGCGCAGAATACCCGGTGAACATCCCGATCTCCAAAATTCGCTTGGCTTGTACCATTCGAGCTAGCAATTGCAAGACCGCGCCCTGCAAAGCACCGGAGAGCATTCTCGATGCATCCGAGTTGGCTGTTGTCCAGTCGTCAATCTCCTTCACGAGTGAGGACGGTTGCTGGGAATGGGCAGTTGCGTACAACTCAACTTTTTCGTCGACAAAATTCATCAAATTACCTGTTCGGTCAGTCCTTCGCGGAATACAGTCAATTCAGCCGCGTGACAATTCTGCGAAGTATTTTTAGTTGAATGTAAATATCGGAACACGATTAATTTCAGTTTACAATATATTTTCGATTTTGTGCCGGTTGAATGTTCGCATCGCCGGCGAGACAGGTAGACCTGAAAATTCCACCCTGTCGTTCAATATTAACCAAACAACTTTATTTGAATCATCTTAACTTGTATTCGGCGATCCACAATGTGCGGAATTGTAGGTATATATCTAAAAAATCATGACCTTGAACCGCGGCTCGGTCAATTCGTAGCCGACATGCTGGAGGAAATGGGTGACCGCGGGCCTGACAGCGCAGGTCTCGCCATCTATCGAAACCCAGCACCTGAGAACGGTTCGAAAGTCTCTTTATTCAGTACCGACCCGGCTGAAAAATGGAGCCAGCGGCAAGTCGAAATTTCTTCTCACTTCGAACGCGAGTTTGATTTGTCAGTCCACGCCAGCCACGCCATCCTTTCGAGTGAGATTCCGGTTGATCTGGTAGAACCATGGATTCGAGAACATTGGTCGGAACTCCGAGTCATGAGCATCGGAAAATCAATTGAGATATACAAGGAAAAAGGACACCCCACAGAAGTGATTGACCGGTTCGGGTTCAGGAACTTTGCCGGCACTCACGCCATCGCACACACAAGAATGGCAACCGAAAGTGCGGTCACAACCGAACACTCTCACCCTTTTTCAACCGGTCTTGACCTGTGCCTTGTGCACAACGGGTCATTGTCCAACCATAATCGGCTCAGACAATACCTGATCCGTCAGGGAGGTCAGTTTCAGACGGACAATGACAGTGAGGTGGCTGCCGGATTTCTTACTTGGAGATTGTCGCAGGGCGATTCGGTGGTAGATGCACTTCGAACCGCAATCGAGGGACTTGATGGTTTCTACACATTTGCAATTGGAAGTCGAAAAGGATTTTCCGTGCTTCGCGATCCCATCGCCTGCAAACCGGCCGTACTCGCCGAGAACGATGACTGGGTCGCAATGTCGTCGGAATATCGCGCAATCGCAAAGCTTCCGGATGCCAAGCATTCAAATATCTGGGAACCTTCACCAGCACAAATTTACAGTTGGGAACGCGACTGACTCGTCTAGAAACCGGTATGGGATCAATGAAATTCGACCTGACAACAGACTCCCTGCGACACGTCAATCAAGCTTTACATGATTGCGAAAACAGTCAAATCGAACTGTTCACTATCCATAACCCAAAGGGGTGCCATGCTGTTGCTGTAGGCATGACACACCAGGTTCAGGTAACGGTGGAAGGGCACGTCGGATACTACTGCGCAGGCATGAACCAGAATGCCGATATCATCGTACGCGGCAATGCAGGTCCGGGTGTTGCCGAAAACATGGTTTCGGGCAGTGTCCTGATCGAAGGAAATGCTTCCCAATACGCCGGCGCATCCGGTCACGGTGGACTACTGACGATCAGGGGCAACACCAGTTCTCGATGCGGTATTTCGATGAAAGGCATTGATATTGTAGTGGGCGGCTCAGTCGGACACTTCAGCGCATTCATGGCACAGTCAGGACGTCTTGTGGTGTGCGGTGACGCAGAACATGATCTTGGTGACTCGATATACGAAGCGCAGGTGTTCGTTCGAGGCGATGTCGACAGTCTGGGTTCGGACTGCATCGAAAAGGAAATGCGACCTGAACATCTTCAGGCACTGGACAGGCTTCTGAAACAGTCAGGGTTTGAATTTCCAGCTGCGGACTTCCGCCGTTATGGTTCCGCCCGAACTCTTTACAACTTCAAAATTGACAATGCCGATGCCATCAGATAGCGCAAAACCACCTTACGACGCACGTGCTTTGCGTGCATCCTCCACCTTTCCGGAACATGTGCTCGCAGAAATTCATCGGGCTGCCGATCAAGGTGTCTATGAAATTCGAGGCTTTGGCGCAAAACGGTCGCTCCCGGATTTCGACGATCTGGTTTTCCTGGGTGCTTCAATGTCGCGGTATCCGCTTGAGGGTTATCGGGAATCCTGTGCAACAGACATCATCATCGGCGACCGCTACGCCAAACACCCGCTTCATCTTGATATTCCGATTACCATTGCCGGAATGAGTTTTGGCGCACTCGGCGCCAACGCCAAAGAATCGATCGGCCTGGCGGCCAGTGAGATGGGCACAAGCACCACCACCGGTGACGGCGGGATGACCGATGAGGAACGAAATTCGTCCAAGACTTTGATCTATCAGGTTCTTCCATCACGCTATGGACTGAATCCAGATGATGTCCGCCGGGCCGATGCATTGGAAGTTGTTGTGGGACAGGGCGCCAAACCGGGCGGTGGGGGAATGCTACTCGGCCAAAAAATCACCGAACGTGTCGCAGAGATGCGGAATTTGCCGACGGGCATCGATCAGCGAAGCGCCTGCAGACATCCGGATTGGACTGGCCCTGACGACCTCGAAATCAAGATTCAGGAACTCCGCGAAATCACCGATTACCGGATTCCAATCCTGATCAAGGTTGGAGCGACCCGGGTGAAGTTCGATGTCGCGCTTGCGGTAAAAGCCGGTGCCGATGCCATCGTTCTGGATGGAATGCAAGGCGGTACCGCGGCCACGCAGGATGTATTTATCGAACATGTCGGGATACCAACCCTGCCCGCAGTACGACAAGCCGTCAATTCGTTGATCGATCTCGACATGCATCGCAAGGTCCAGTTGATTGTATCCGGCGGAATTCGATCAGGAGCCGATGCTGCCAAGGCACTCGCACTGGGTGCTGATGCTGTTTCGATCGGTAGCGCAGCGATGGTTGCCATCGGCTGCAATCGCCCGGTCTTCGAGGATGACTATGCTGCAATCGGTACCGCGCCGGGATTTTGTCACCACTGCCACACTGGCCGGTGTCCGGTCGGTATCACAACGCAGGACCCACAACTGGAATCACGCCTGAATCCGAAACAAGGGGCGAGATGGCTCAAGAATTATCTATCGACGATGGTACTCGAACTGCAGACACTGGCCCGCGCATGCGGAAAGAGCCATGTCCTGAATCTGGAACCTGAAGATATGGTTGCACTGACTGTCGAAGCTGCCGCGATGGCTCAGGTTCCGTTGGCCGGCACCTCATGGATACCAGGCAAAACATAACACGACCAATAGACAAATTCACATTGACCCAATTATCAAGGAATACTGAACCTTTCAATCAGAAAGCAAACAAGGAGTAAAACTATGGATCTTGCAAAAATCGCGAAAGAGGAAAATATCAGATATTTTCTGATCAGCTTCGTTGATCTGTTCGGAGGGCTACGGGCAAAACTGGTGCCGGCAGGCGCTATCGGCGGGATGCAGGAGGAAGGTGCAGGTTTTGCCGGGTTTGCGACCTGGCTCGACATGACACCTGCAGACCCGGATATGCTGGCCGTCCCTGACCCCGAAAGCCTGATAATTCTGCCTTGGCAGCGGGATGTCGGTTGGCTTGCCGCCGATCTCTGGATGGGTGGTGTCGAAGTGGAACAGTGCCCCCGCATCATTCTTAAACGGCAGCTGGCAAAGATGGCCGAAAGCGGATATAGAATGAAAACCGGCGTGGAATGTGAATACATGCTGCTGGAACAGGATGGCAAGAACATTCACGACGCCCGAGATTCACAGGAGAAGCCGTGTTATGACCAGACGGCATTGATGCGGAATTTTGACGTTGTCAGCCAGATCTGTGACGCCATGATCGAACTGGGCTGGAATCCATACCAGAACGATCATGAGGATGCGAATGGTCAATTCGAGATGAATTGGGATTACAGCGATGCGCTGACAACAGCCGACCGTCATGTGTTTTTCAAGTTCATGGTCAAGACTCTTGCGGAAAGAAACGGACAGAGAGCGACATTCATGCCTAAACCGTTTACCGACCTGACGGGTAACGGTTGCCATGCGCATGTATCTATCTGGAATTCCGATGCAACCGAGAACCTGTTTCTCGACGAATCAGACGAAGTGGGACTTTCCTCGCTGGCTTACAGTTTTTTGGGCGGGATAATGCACAACGCGCAAGCTCTGTGCTCTTTATTCAACCCAACGGTGAACAGTTTCAAGCGTATCAACGCACCCCGCACCCGTTCCGGCGCATCCTGGTCTCCGAATTCGGTAACCTATACGGGAAACAACAGAACTCACATGATCCGAATCCCGGATGCAGGTCGATTCGAGCTGAGACTCATGGATGGATCCGCGAATCCGTATCTGCTGCAGGCGGGCATCGCGGCTGGTGGACTGGACGGAATCGAGAACAATCGAAACCCCGGTGAGCGGCTCGACATCGACATGTACGCCAACCCCGAACTGGCGGGCGACGTCAAGAAACTGCCGCTGAACCTGCTGGACGCAATTCGGACTACAGAAGCAAGTGAGGTTCTGCGCTCTGCTTTGGGATCGGACATCCTGGACAGTTACTGCAAGCTCAAATTGGCGGATTGGGATCAGTTCTGTTCGCAGGTTTCGGACTGGGAACGCGACAGCACGCTTGACTGCTGAATCAACTCTGCCGAAGCGTCAGTTTCGATACTGACGCTCCGGCAATCACATGCGCTTTGGTGGATTGGCTATCGAACCCAAAATCACCGCCTTACCGGCACCGGTGACAGACGGAAGATTAGCTGGCTGATTCAGCATCCGACATCGTGCAAACCAGGCAAAAGCAACAGCTTCCACCTGATCTGGAGGGATGCCCAAGTCATTGGTGCTAGCGACGTCAATCCCCGAGTCGGTTCGAAGATATCTTACTATCGCCCGATTGTGTGCACCGCCGCCGCAAAGATAAATTTTTCGGACTTCGGGCATCCACATTTCGACTGATCGCGCAATCGATCGGGCGGTAAAGGCCGCAATTGTGCTCTGAACAGTGGCAGCATCCAGGTCTTCTCCATATCCATGAATCTGATTTTTCAGCCAGTGAATATCGTACTTCCTGCTATCCAGACTTTTCGGGGGCGGTAATTGGAAATACGGATCGTTCATCAAATGATTCAACAGGCCCTCATCCTTTTTTGCGGATTCAGCCCAGGTACCATGCGCGTCATAAGGCAAGTTCCTGTGCTCGCGAATCCACTGATCAGAAAGTGCATTACCCGGACCGGTATCAAAACCGATAACACTCTGCGACGCATTAGCGGGTAAACAGGTCGCGTTGGCAATTCCTCCAATATTGACAACAGCACGCGATTCCTTGTCACTTCGAAAGGCATGGAGATGAAACGCTGGTGCCAAAGGAGCACCTTGTCCACCTGCTCTCATATCAGCACTTCGAAAGTCGTACACAACCGGAATGCCTGTCCTTTCGGCAACGACATCACTGTTTCCGACTTGCCACGTTAATGGAGGATCAGCATTCGGCTGGTGGATGATGGTTTGACCATGGCATCCGATTGCGCGGATCCCATCCCCGGAATAGTTTCCGATCAATCTCAGTATGACATCGGCGTATAGATCACCCAACATCCGGTCAATTCCGTGCGCGAGAGGCGTATCAGGCTGAGGCGTTTCAAGTAGCGCTCCCAGAGTCAAATAGATATCCTCGGGATAACGCTCATACAACCAGTGATGTACGCGGACAGGATTCCCGGGTTCAAATGAAGCAAGCACTGCATCGATGCCGTCCAGACTTGTGCCGGACATCACACCGACATACATCTCAGTCATCGGTCATCCGGATATCCGCAACACCATCCCAACAATGTTTCATCGGGTGGTCTACTGCTGAGGGTTCGAAGAGACGGCTGCCACTATGGTGTGATCAATACCCTGCAGTCTGGGCGACAGGACCGCGATTTTGCGGTCGAATTCCTCGCGCAATTCTGCAGGTACCGGTTTGCCCTTTGGCATCGGGTAATTCAGTGGGTCCCGATGGACACCATTTACACGAAATTCGTAATGCACATGATCACCCGTAGACTGCCCGCTTGAACCGACATACCCGATGACCTGCCCTCGCTTGACATAACTGCCGGTACCGGTGTTTTTCGCAAATTTGTTCATATGCGCATACAGTGTCTGATACTTGCTTCCATGTTGGATAACAATCACTTTTCCATATCCACTCGGGTTGTTGGCGCGCCTGACTACAACACCGTCTGCGGTCGAAATGATCGGTGTATTTCTCGCGGCACCATAGTCGACTCCCTGATGTTTGCGATACTTTTTCAGGATTGGATGGAATCGATTGTTGCTGAAGACCGACGTAACCCGAGCCGACTTGACAGGTGCCCGCAGAAAATGACCCAGCATGTTTTCACCGTATTGATCATAGTAGCGAGTATCACCAATTTCATCGGTGACCCGGAAAGCCTGGGTTTTATGGTTTTGCTGTTCCAATGATGCAGCAACAATTCCCACCCGACCGACAATTCTTTCCTTCACAAACTTACGCTCGTAGATCATGCAATAGCGATCGCCTTTCTGCAACTGACGGCTGAAATCAATCCTTGATGCAAAAATATCCGCAAATTCGTCAACCGCTTCAAACGGGATTTCCGCTGATTTGGCGGCACTATAAAGATTGTTCTTAACGCTCGCACAAGCCTGATATTCCCGAATTTCCGGTTGCATTTTCCGGAAACCGACCGTGTAATCTTCACCATCTGCAATGACCATGCGAATTTTTTCTGATTTGAAATCGAAAACTTCGATCATGGCGAAAGTGTCATCAGCGCGCGTTGCAATTCGAATTTCTTGTTTTGGCATCAGTCCGGAACTTAACCAGTTACCCGATGGAGCAAGTGCCACTTCAAGTGCGCCTGAAATACCAAGTCGACCGAATATTCGACCGAGTGTATCGCCATCGCGTACCGTCACTTCAAGCCACTTCAGTTCCTGCTCCTTAACGGCGGCGACTGCATTGACGAAACTTTCTTGCTTTTCTTGCGTTGCGACGCGATGCTGCTTGTCGAATATATTCCGAAGCGAACCTGCATTTTCAGCGACAGCCGGAACGATCAACTCAACATCGTCATCAGTAAAAACAAACATCAGAACGCCCTTTTTTTCACGCCGAAATTCAATTCCAACCAATTCACCCCCACCGCCTCGTGCAATCGTCAACTGATCTTTAGGGTAGACGATCTTGAGCATGTCGGTTCCCGGCGCATCAAGCAATTGGTACATCGTTTTTAGTTTGATTCCGTTGCGTTGCAAGACTTTTGAAAGCGTGTCATTGCGTTTGAAGACCGTGGTTGACCAAACCAATTCCAAGCCTTCAGGCAAAATCAGCGCGGAGTCGACCGGTGGCGTTTCCAACTGAAGTTCATTCTCAGGTACTGTCTGATCGGGCACTTCGACAGGTTCCCGGTCGACCATCGCAATCTTCTGTTCCGGAACTTCCAGATCAGCGACTGTTGATTCGGACTTTTCATCCACTACGGTATTTTGGATAGATTCTGAAAATTCCTCTGAAACCTGAAGTGCCGGTTCAGGTTTCTTTGCTGCCAATTCCGTATTGATACTCTCCAATGGTTTGACGATATTCTTGTCGACGCTTTCGCTGATAGTATCCGGGGATTCATCATTCCGCTTGGGTATTGTGGCTGACCGGTCCAATACCAAGTCTTCCGCAAAATTCAGCGCTGATTCGCTTGGTACCGTTTCCCGCTGAAGATCAATCTGAGGTTTCAGCTGATCACGCCCCACAACTAATTCTCGGTCGACCATCGCGACCTTAAGTGCGGGAACTTCCTTGATCTCTATCGTGAATTCTGATATTGCATCTGTTACACTTTTCCGGTGTATTTCTGACATTTCCTCAGTAATCTGAATCACCGGTTCAGGTTTCTTTTCAGCTGATTCCGAAGCTGAATTGATCGGGGGAATTTGGACATCGCCGGTGATGCTTTCATTGGTAACATTCGATAGCGCATCAGCCTGAGCGGACGTTGTGGTGGACCAGTTCACTTCCGAACCTTCCGGCAAGGTCAGCGTGGAATCGGTTGGAGGAGTTTCCATCCGAAAATTGTTCTCCAGTACTGTCGGATCGTGCTTTCCTACGAATTCTCGGTTGACCATTGCAATCTTTTGCACTGGCGCTTCCTGATCGGTGATTGCGTGTTCGGAAATATTTTCCGCAACGGTATCCGGGTATGAATCTGACGAATCTTCAGAGGCCTGAAATACCGGTTCACGAACTAATCCATTCAATTGCGAAACTGAATTGATCAGCGAGGAGTCTGCCCGAGGTGTTTCCAACTGAAATTCTTTCTCAGCTACTGTCCGATCGTACTCTCCGACAGATTCTTCGTTGACAGTCGCAACCTTTGGTGCTGGTGTTTCCTGATCTGGAAGTATGAATTCTGAGTTTTCCTCCGCAACAGCATGTTGTTGAAAATCCGATGTATCCTCAGAAACCCGAAGGACTGGTTCAGGTCTCGATTCCGTCAATTCCGAAACAGGATTCTCTAAGGGAATCTCGACACTGCTGGAGGTGCTTCTATCGGTATCGTTTGAAGATACCTCCTGCCAATTGTTTGGATCGTCGACACCGGCATGAACTGGAGCGGGTGACTGTCCTGTGGAAATTAACTCTGTCGCTTGTTCTTTGAGTGCGATGTCGTTGACCGTCTCGTTTGGCCCTATGGATAACGAAAGCGCAACCGCTAACGAAACAGGAATTAAAAACAATGCGTAATCCGCGTACCTGCGCAGAAAATTCGCTACTACAATGCGCGATGACCCCAATTTAGGAAACTGATAGTTATTACTCGACCAATTCATTTGTCTGTTTGCGCGATAGCACATCCTTGAAAAAGCACAGGAGACAATTCAACGAATTTTCAACCGCAAGGTTAAATTATATTAAAGTTTGTGTTGATTCTATCGCGACGATATATTCCCTGATTCTGATATCGAGCCTCTCAGAACAAGAAGCACCCTGCCAGTATAACTGGACGAACAGAAGCTTAACTACACCCAAGGGTGCGAGCACTGATGCCGGTTTTAGTAGTGTTTGATATAATTTCACTGCACTGGATTAACATCAATTGCAGTGTGCGTTGATCAAAACTGACGTGTTTGCAGGCTTTCATCAAATCATACAACTTCCCACCCATTCAATTAAGACGTGAAAAAATCTCTGACTGAATTCTGGGTCGGATTGTTTGTTCTGGCAGGTATCGCTGCGATCGTGTCGCTCGCGTTCAGAGTCGATAGTGCGTCCATCTTTGAGATCGAGGATGACTACAAGGTCTACGCCACTTTCGAGAATATCGGGGGTCTGAATATCAAAGCTCCGGTCACGATTGCCGGAGTGAACATCGGTCGTGTATCAGCAATTGCGGTCGATCTGGATAATTTCAGCGCCAAGGTCGAAATGACCATATCCGATAAGTTCGCACGCATCCCGATCGACTCGAGTGCTCGAATTCTGACATCAGGCTTGCTTGGTGCACAATACATCGGACTTGAACAGGGTGCTGAAGATATATTTCTGAAAAGCGGAGACTTGATCGAGTTCACGCAATCATCATTCAGTCTTGAGGATGTGATCGGCGAGTTTCTGTTTCGGGTGACAACACAAGGCTGACCCATTTGAGCGCGAAAGTTGAAACATCCGTTGAAGATGGTGTCGTTCGGGTACACGTATCCGGTGAATTGCGTTTGGATACAGTTGCGGCGGTACATCGAAGCGTGAATCTTTCATCGTTTGGGAATAAAAGTATCAACATTGAACTTGGCGGTATCACAGATGCCGACAGTGCCGGATTAGCACTCTGTGTCGGGTGGCTCTCGCAGGCTCGCAATAACCAAACACCTCTCAGATTTACAAATGTACCGGATGTACTGACGCGCATCGCTCGAGTCAACAAGTTGGATGATATTTATCGGGCGGAGACAGATTCAATTCCGGGAACCGGGTGAATTCAGGTATCGAAACTTCGTCTGTACCATTCTCCAACCGAATGCAAAGAAAAGAACTGGCCCCCTAACTGAAATACTTCCTGCAACAGCTCTTTTCAGCACAGAATATCAAGCCGGGAAGTCAAGAAATGCAACCACTTGGAACCGCGGACGGAGAATTGGTCATACGTTGATGTGGTAAAATAGCCAATTGAAATGCTGTTTCGTTAAAAATATCGAAAAGGAACAACCATGGTAGCGCCTGAACAGGTAAAAATCTGGATTGAAGAGGGTTTGAGCGGATCGTTTGCTGATGTGGTCGGAGACGGAAGACACTTTGAAGCGGTGGTTGTCTGTCCTGATTTTGCGGGTAAATCCATGCTCGAGCAGCATCGTATGGTTTATGGAGGACTCGGTGACAAGATGGAAGAAACCATCCACGCACTGTCATTGCGAACCTATACTCCGGAGCAGTGGAACAATCAGTCATCCTGAATCACATATTTTTTGAAATTTGATAGGAGAAGAAGCAAACATGAGCGTCGAAGAACGTATTAAAGAAACTGTGAGCAACAATCGCGTAGTCCTTTTTATGAAAGGGACACCACAGTTTCCCCAATGCGGGTTTTCAAGTCGAGCTGTACAGATTCTTGAAGCCTGTGGCACACAGTACGAAACTGTCAATGTATTGAGTGATATGGAGGTTCGAGAAGGCATCAAACAATATTCGAACTGGCCGACGATACCACAGGTATATATCGACGGCGAATTCGTTGGTGGCAGCGATATCCTGCTGTCGATGTATCAAAACGGCGAACTTCAATCCAAACTGAATCCGGCAAATTGACGAAATAGTTATTTGGTTGGCCGGACGCAGAAAATCCTTAGAGGTTTTCGCAATGGAAAATTTGATTATCTCCGGAGGTCTTCCACTAAATGGCAATGTCCGCATATCCGGTGCCAAGAATGCAGGCCTGCCCTGTCTGATCGCCTCCCTGCTGTCGTCGGAGCCGCTCCGCGTCAGTAATATTCCTCATCTTCAGGATGTCACCACGACGCTTGACTTGTTGAGTCGACTCGGTGCAAAGGTCGAACTTCAGGAAAACATGACTGTGGTGGTTGACTCCAAGAATGTCAAGAATTTCCGAGCCAACTACGAGATCGTTCAAACCATGCGCGCTTCGATTCTGGTGCTCGGTCCGTTACTGGCCAGATTCGGCCACGCCGAAGTCTACATGCCCGGTGGTTGCGCAATTGGTTCGAGACCGATCAATCTGCACCTTGAGGGGCTCAAAGCGATGGGTGCGGATATCGAATTGGAAGGTGGTTACATCAGGGCAACCGCGAATAAATTGCATGGTGCTCACATTTTTATGGACATTTCTTCGGTAACCGGAACGGAAAATCTGATGATGGCAGCCTGCCTGGCGAAAGGTACCACTGTGATCGACAATGCAGCGATGGAGCCGGAAGTTGCGGACTTGGCGGAGTGCCTGATCGGAATGGGTGCGAAGATTGAAGGAGCGGGATCAAGTCGGATCAAGATTGAGGGATCGGAGTCCCTGAAAGAGCACACTCACCACCTGATCGCGGACAGAATCGAGGCGGGTACCTACCTGGTGGCTGGTGCCGTTACAGGTGGCAATATCAGCGTTCTCGACGTGCAACCCGAAAATTTACTTTCGGTAATCGATAAGCTGCAAGATGCAGGAGCCGATATCGTTGTGGGAGAGAATTACATTCAACTTTCCATGAACGGTAAACGCCCTAAGGCGGTCAATGTCCGAACAGCCCCATTTCCTGGATTCCCGACAGATATGCAAGCACAGATTCTGATGATGAACTGTATTGCCACCGGTACCGGTTCGGTCACCGAAACAATTTTTGAAAATCGATTCCAGCATGTGCACGAACTAATTCGAATGGGAGCCGACATATCGACAAGCGGCAGTACTGTCACGGTTAACGGCGTTTCAAAACTACAGGGCGCCAGAGTGACTGCGACTGATCTTCGGGCATCCGCAAGTTTGGTACTTGCGGGACTGGCGGCCGAGTCCCAAACAACTATTGAACGTATTCATCATATCGATCGCGGTTACAACTGCATCGAAGAAAGACTAGCGTTGCTCGGTGCACAGATTCGACGCGTTCACGACAATGGCACATCTCGCGATCATCTGAACACTAATGCGGAGCACGTCAGCGGTAGCTGACCTATCCTCACATTTTGAATCCCCAAGGTCAGATTACGATGGAAAATCGTACCAATCGCATTGCGATCGCAATTTCGAAAGGACGCATTGCCAAAGCCGTCACCCCGTTGCTTGAACATGCTGGCATCGCACCGGTAGAGGATATCAGCAATTCGCGTAATCTTCTTTTCGACACCCATAATGAGAATGTTCAACTGATTGTCGTCAGAAGTACGGATGTACCCACCTATGTGCGACTGGGTGGAGCCGACCTTGGAGTCGTCGGAAAAGATGTATTGCTCGAGTTGCAGAATGGAGGTTTTTACGAGCTGGTTGACCTGGCGATATCAAAATGTGAATTGGTGGTTGCACAAAAAATTCGATCAGCAAACGATAAGGACGAGCACCGAAGAAAGCTGAGGGTGGCAACAAAATACGTTAATACCACCCGTCGACATTTCGCGGCCAAAGGTGTTTATGTCGATGTAATGCACCTGTCCGGATCGATGGAACTCGCGCCATCGCGCGGATTGGCTGATCGAATCGTCGATCTTTCCCAGACTGGTGAGACTTTGCGCAGCAATGGATTGGTCAAGGTGGAAAGTATTGCCGATATCAGCGCACGGTTGATCGCGAACAAGGCTGCCATGCGACTGAAGGCGAAGTTGCTCAAGGATATCGTATCGAAGCTCGAACTGGCTGCGCGAAAGCGGAACAATGATTCTTGAGATCCGACAGCTTTCAACGTCCGATAGTCAATTTGACGAGGATTTCTCTGAACTTCTGGAACGAGGTGTAGAGTTCACATACGAAACCGATCAGACAGTAGCCGACATCATCTCGAGAGTTCGACACGAGGGTGACGATGCGGTGCTTGAGTTGACCCGACGTTTGGACAACTGTGATGCTGACAGTATGACAGACCTTGAAGTCGACGCGGATGAGTTGGAATCCGCTGCTGTGCGCATCGATTCCGAGCTAAGAGACGCCATGATCAAAGCAGCCGATCGAATCCGTCGATTTCATAAACGTCAGGTTGAGCAGTCATGGATCTACGAGGAGGATTCCGGATCTCGTCTGGGTCAGAAACTGACCGCAATTGAGACGGTGGGTATCTATGTTCCGGGTGGTCAGGCTGCGTATCCATCCTCGGTATTGATGACCGCTTTGCCTGCGCGAGTCGCGGGAGTCAACGAAATCATCATGACGGTGCCCGCTCCAAGTGGAGTAATCAAGGATTCCGTTCTTGCTGCCGCACACATCGCGGGCGTTGATCGAGTATTTACGATAGGTGGTGCACAGGCAGTGGCGGCACTTGCTTTCGGTACCAGGACAGTTCCAAAGGTTGACAAGATTGTAGGTCCCGGAAACACATGGGTATCGTCTGCAAAGCGCCAAGTGTTCGGTTATGTCGGGATTGATATAGTGGCCGGACCTTCAGAGGTTGTAGTAGTCTGCGATGAGAACACCAATGCCGAATGGGCAGCCATGGACATGTTCGCCCAGGCAGAACACGACGAAGATGCACAGTCAATTCTGCTTTCGCTGAGTCGGGATAAACTTGATGAAGTGCGGGACTGCATGCAGACCATGCTGCCCAAAATGGAACGGAGTCACATCATTGCGAATTCCCTGGCCAACAATGGTGCACTGGTTCACGTGCGTGATCGCGAGGAGCTCGTAGCTGTAATCGATCGTGTGGCACCCGAACATCTCGGTTTGATGCTGGAAAATGCGGAAGAAATTGCGCAGATGGTTCGTAATGCAGGTGCGATATTTATTGGACCAGACAGCCCGGAAGTTCTCGGTGACTATTGCGCCGGTCCGAATCACGTACTGCCGACATCAGGTTCAGCAAGATTCAGCTCGCCTCTCGGAGTTTACGACTTCATGAAACGGTCGTCGATCATTCATTGCTCCAGAGAGGGGTCGCGGGAGCTCGCCAAAACCGCAAGTATTCTGGCACATGAGGAGCAGCTCACTGCCCACGCGCGCTCAGCAGAGTATCGAAATCTCGACAATGAGTAGCAAGGTGCAAAATCCAACCGGCTTGGTGCATCCGCAGATTCGTTCCCTGAGCGCCTATCGAGTTGTACCGTTTACGGGGGGCGTAAAACTTGATGCGATGGAATCACCTTATGGTTTCAGTGAATCTCTCAAGAAGAACTGGCTGGAGCACATTGCCGAAGCTGAGGTCAATCGTTATCCGGATCCGACTGCGACAGAACTGAAAAACAAGTTGCGGGAAGTGTTTGAGGTTCCCGACAGCCTGCAATTGACTTTGGGAAATGGTTCTGATGAACTTCTGCAACTGCTGCAGATGGCGGTTGGTGGTTACGGAAAAACGATCATGGCACCGCAACCGTCGTTTGCCATGTATGAGATTATCGCCCAGTACACCAGAGGTAATTTCGTCGGTGTTGATTTGGATGAGAACTTCCGATTGCCAAAGGATTCCTGGCTCTCAGCAATTGAACGTGATCGACCGGCATGTATTTTCATCGCTTACCCCAACAATCCAACGGGAAATTTTTTCGATGAGCGATTGATTGAGGAGACCATACGTCTTTCTGACGGCTTGGTTGTTGTCGATGAAGCGTACCATGCCTATTCAGGGCAAAGCATCATGTCCTTGTCGGAGCAATATGAAAACCTTGTAATCGTGCGGACGCTATCCAAGAGTGGATTCGCAGGGCTTCGGGTTGGGTACATGATGAGTCATCCCAGTTGGTCAGCCGAATTCGAGAAAATTCGCTTCCCGTATAACATCGGCGTACTGGCCCAGGAAAGCGCTGTCTTTGCATTGAACAATTGGGAAGAAATTGGTCTCAGTACTGAAACCGTTATTCGGCTCAGGAATTCAATGTTCTCGCAGCTTCAGCGCATGAGCGGTATCAAAGTCTATCCGACGCAGACCAACTTTATCACAATCCGACTCACAGATAAGAGTGCGACGACGATCTTCGAAGCGTTGCAACGGGATGGGATACTGATCAAGAATCTGCATGGCTATCATCCCTTGCTTTCCAATTGTTTACGGTTGACTGTCGGTACCGACGATGAGAACAGGCAACTATTGGCGGCACTTGACAGGTGCTTGTAAGTTTCCAAATCAGTGACAGTTACGAACTTACCCGGAGGTCTACACTACTCGAAATACTGAATAGATTTTCGAAACGGCTGATAGTTGTCCCCGAACCGTACAAGTCAGGTAAATCTGAGCTCGTCCTACCGGTATTGAAACAGATTAAAACGAATGTCTGTATCTGGCAGCGTCGAAAAGCCTGATTAGATTACACTCCCTGCTGTTGCCGGTAGAATTCGGCTCAAGCAACACCAGTTTGCCAATACAACAGACACACAGTGGTTTTTTTTAGAAAGTGGAACAGGGTCAGGCGTTCGCGGAACATTGGGAAATTGGCTTTGTCCAGACAAATGATGAAGTTCAGACTGCTTCATATACCGATACATATAATTTGGAGTACCTTTCCATCCACTCGTCCATCGTCGTCCAACAGTGGTTTGAATTCCCCTACGTCAATATTGACTACCTTTCGCCTGTCGTGCCGAATGGGTTTCATATTTTTTACTTCATTCTAGATCGCGAATTTTTTTACTTTCGGACATTATGTGAAAAATTCTCGCAGAAAATACGGTCGATTTCGATATCATTTGATTAGACTCGCTCAACTTCGACCCCATCTTTGTCATCGTTGGTTTCAATATCACACAATTTTTTAATTCAAGTTAACTCATTTATATTCTCTTACAGTCCGTGCTGAATCTTCGAATTGTTTCGCGAGCCATCGCTGCCATCGTCTGTGACGGTGTGAAAGTGCGGTTCAACGTCGGGCTTCAATTGCATCAGGTGCGTGAAAAACAGCTCACCACTTCGTGAGATGTTTTTGGTTGTCATTGACGAGATTTTGGGTTAGTAGTTGCCTGCTTCATAAGTTTTTCTTAGTCGCCGCAATAAGGTGCGACCATGTGGATACTGATAGTTTCCGTCGATTATTGAAAACTCAGTTTCTCCAAGTCGAGGTTTTATTCTGGTTTGTATCCAGCTCGTAACGGACATTGCACCACTAGCTTGTCTTTCATAATCATATTCACCCACTTTAACATCGTTGCTTGCTCGAATTCTAATTACGATTTCTTCGAGCTCAAAGACCTTTCTTTCAAACTCATCAACTCTCATTGATTTTTCTCTCATTGATAGCCTCCAACCAATTGCGAATTATTTGCACGAATTCCAAGAAAATTATACAACATTGTCAATTTGTTGTTTATAATGAATCTAATCTGTATTTGTTGAATATCACTGTTACTTCGACAATATATAACTTATAAAGTATTTAAGTATTTATATGAAGCCTAAATCGATGTTAAAAAGAAGTTTCTATGGAATCGCCATTCTGATCCGTATGAACTCGGGGACCAGCAGTGCCAATGTCACCAAAAACGGAGACTGTTAAGAAAACTTTACTGTTAGAAATGAAAGTCCAGGAGCTTCGTGAGAGGCTACCTGAATTCGCGCAATTAATGGAATTCGAGGACCGCTTGTGGGAATGGGTTCAGAATAATTCCAACAGGAACAGTATTGCACGAGCCGTTCAAGCTGTGCAGGCTACTATCGACGCGGCAGATTCTCAGAATTCGAAAAACTCAGCGAAAAAACATGCTGCCAAGAGAATTATCAGTAGCCTCAAGTACCGCGATATTGCGCAATTTGTTAAGTGCGCAAAAAAAACCGCAATGAGCTAGGCGAGGAACCGGTAAAGTCGCGGAGTCGTTCGAAAGTACGAACTGAACTCTCCCGCGGTTATTTCCTGCTTCCGCCAACAGATTTAAAAGAACTTCAGAATCTCGGTCGCCATATATTTGACAACTGCTTGAGCAACTTTAATACAACCGTTGAATACTTTCAGGAAGTCAAATCAGGGAAGGCGGAAATCCATGTTCTGTACGATCCGAAAGAAAAGCCAGTCGCTATATTTAAGATTGACGTTTGCGACCGCAGAGTTACCGATTTTGGGAAAGCGAAAGATGGGTCAGAGAACTCCGACAGAACCCGTCATACCAGACGTTTTCAGGATGTCAGGGAAGTCGAGATTCCTCACCGCGTTTTGGTCGATGTCATGAAAAAGCTTGACTGTGCAGACGACTCGCTGCCCGACATGGTACGATGCGGTTTATTGACACGATTTCTTGAAGGTGTTCCTTACGTAGATCCGATTCAACTGCATGACGGACGTCGCTTGTATGTCTATGCCTATGCAAATGAGATCATCACTGTGTTTGATTTCGACAGCGAAAACGAGGAAAATGACGATCAAATTTCAAGATTCTTTCTCGAAACCAGAAACCACTATCCGTCGTGGGAAGGCACTCCTGGAAACTCGATGGAAGTCGGTGAATTATTGTGGCTTACGCAACATAACCCTGCACTTCGCAAAAAACTGATCACTTCTACGAAATTGTAAATAAATAGAAGTCGGGATACGTGAAATTCAGGCTACCGGGCTATTTTGAGTTTGATTGTCAACGATCTAATGAATGGCAAGACTTTTGAACTATTTGGACAAAGAAAATGGATATAGAGAATAAGACAATTTGGCAACAGGCAGCCGGAGACAAGGATAGAAATTATGTTGGCATATGTTTGCGTTGGGATGTCATTCTGAACGGACCAACTAAATTTGGTTCGTTCGTGGATTGCGCAACTAACTACGACTCCTTAAAAAGAAAGGGCCTTGACTTAAGACGGTTCTGTGTAAATATGAACCATAGGGATTTGGTAGTTCTACGCTTGGGAACTAATCAAATTTTTGCCGTAGGAGAAATAGATGACGGTTATGATTACCGCGAAGAGTTCAATGATATAGATGGATGGGACATCGGGCATGTACGACGAGTGCGCTGGCTGTGGCAAAACCCATTAAAACCACAGCCATTTCCACCATACACTTTGAAATTTGGTGACACTACGCAAGAGCTGACTTCTGATGAAGTAAAATCTGAAAGAGTAAAAAAATGGTTGCGCGAGTTGGATATTCAGGAACACCAGTACAATCGTGACTTGATAATCTTACCACCTGAGAACTCAGAAAACGATACTGATATTGAAGAAATAACTGATTATTTATTTGATCAGGGAATTGCGAGTAGTTCGATAAATTCTCTACTTGATGAAGTCGACGATCTAATCCGGATTGCGAACTGGTATGGGAAACAGGAAGAAACACCGTCTGAGTACGAAACGAGAAGTTATCTCGCAGTTCCATTGCTTCGAGTTCTCGGGTGGACACCTCAACGTATGGCAATTGAGTGGCATAATGTTGATCTTGCGTTGTTCTTAAAGCTTCCTCGCGCAAATCAGAATCTGTCAGTTGTTATAGAATCAAAACGAATGAAACTTTCCTGTTTTTCCGGATTTAAGCAAGCAAAGTCGTATGCTAGACGAGCAGCCAACTGTAAAACAGTTGTGGTGACCAACGGAATCAGATATGGGGTTTATATAAAGAACGGTGAAAACGACTTCAGTCTTTATTCTTACCTGAACCTGACCAGACTTCGTAAAGAATATCCTGTTTATGAATGTAAAGGTGCTCAGGACACCCTGCTCGCATTAACACCAGAGTGGCAATTAGGAATCTAAAGCCCGTCTACCAACTTTACCGCAATCAGACTCACGGACGAGAGCGCAACGAGAATCTTTGAAGCCTTGCAGCAGGACGGGATACTGATCAAGAATCTGCATGACTATCACCCGTTGCTTTCGAATTGTTTACGGCTGATTGTCGGTTCCGAAGATGAGAACAGACAGCTATTGGCGGTACTTGTTAAGTACTTGTAACTCAATAAGTTTGATTAGAACCCTCGGAGACAGTGTTTCAACATCATAATGCGTTGGACGCGAATTTCCCATTATTGTGCTGGTGTCTCGGCTCGACATCAGGATACTATTACCGACCAATTCTTGCCGAACTATGTAAAGTAATCCTCACCCACCAGACACCCGTCATACTTTGAATTTTGTCCGAATTTCTCACAATATGCTTCGGGCAGGTCGAGTTTCCCTCGAAGGTTCACCGTTTGTGGGCATTTCCAGATTTCGATGGAAAGTTATCATCTCCATCGGAAGAGGTTACAAATCTATAAAAACAGTATAATTAAAAGTATAATATTAATTTATACTGTTTTCTAACAGAACATCCATCCATGATAGTAAATCGAAATCTGGAACCAAAGCTCAGGCAGGCAGCAGGGCAATCGCCGGTCCTGACGATAACCGGACCTCGGCAAAGTGGAAAGACTACGCTGGTTAAATCCGTATTTGAAGATCATACTTATGTAAATTTGGAACTACCCCATAGCAGGGCACTTGCGAGTGAAGACCCGCTCGGATTCCTGAAGCAGTTTCGTAGCGGTGTCATCATTGATGAAGTGCAAAACGTTCCAGAACTGCTGTCTTACATCCAAGTAATTGTAGACGAAAAACCAGTGCGTGGTCGCTGGATTCTAACCGGCTCACAAAATTTCACTTTGCTGGAGCAGGTAAGCCAGTCTCTGGCTGGACGAACTTCATTACTTCAATTGCACCCATTGTCTTGGGATGAAATCAGACAATTTCCACAGTATCCCAAAGATCTTGAACAGGCACTCTATACCGGTGGTTATCCAAGAATATTCGCCGAAGGTCACAATCCCACGGAGTGGCTTGGCGACTACATTCAAACCTATCTGCAACGAGATGTACGCACGCTTAGCAACATCGGAAATCTCGAGACATTTGAGCGATTTATCCAACTCTGTGCCGGACGAAGTGGCAGTCTGATCAAATATTCAAACTTAGCGGCGGATTGCGGGATTTCCCAACCGACCGCGAGGCAATGGATCAGTGTATTGGAAGCCAGTTTCATTCTGGTTCGTGTATTCCCATTTCACGGTAATCCGCGCAAACGAGTGACCAAGATGCCTAAACTCTACTTCCTTGATACCGGACTGTTGTGCTATTTGCTTGATATTCGTAAGCCTGAACACATCCTTTCACATCCCCTGCGTGGACAGATTTTCGAGACATGGGTAGTGGCGGAAATCATGAAGAGTCGATTCAACCAAGGTGTGCGTGATGGGCTCCATTTCTATCGAGACCACAATGGCATCGAAGTTGATCTTGTAATCCCTGATGTGGAGAAAATTCTGCTAATTGAAGCCAAGTCCGCATCCACACCGTCAAGTTCGATGCTACGTGGTACCAGGCAAGTAAAAAAGCATCTGCAACACTTACCGCAATCACTCAATGCGTTTGTCGTATACGGCGGAGACAGTTTCCAAGAGCGCAAAGACGGTACTTTGATTCCCTGGAGAAATTTGAATCTACTATGGCAACCCTCACAACCGGCCAAAGAAAACGATAGTGCAGTTTCAATTACTGTTTCAGCCGAATCACAGCCCTTGTCCGGTGTGGACGTTTTGGCATTGTTTCCCAACAAAACTTGGGTAGCTACGTCAACAAACCAACATGGTATGGCACGACTGGAACTACATTCCGTTGAACTACCGATGACGGTTTATGCTGCTTCGACAGGGTTTGCCGCACATCATGAAATTGGATGGGTTCCTCAGGAGCGTAAACTACATATCGTATTACGTCCGCTCGCAGGCGGGGGTTCGGTTATTTTTCGAAATTCGACGGGGGAAGTTCCGAATCTATCAGGAATGCTGAATCCAATTCTTGACACGCTCAATCGCTCCTACCTGTATGCAGACAACATCGCCATCAACGACGGCGAACGGCAACCAGTAGAATTTGAATTTGGGGAGACAATGCATCTGATGGATGCATTGGGCCAAGAATGTTGTATCCGAGTTATTGGCATCACTGGACGAGCTACATTGTTGGAATACGAGCCAATTGACCGTGAGGCATGACTCCCGGCCAGATTGAGCGTAGCGGCCGGACAATTCCACCCGCCACCGATTGTGCTACGACTAAGTAACAGCTAACGCCGACAACAACGTTAAGTTGGTAAAAAAACAATGCTTGCTCCAGAGATGGCTAACATAAATACCCTCGACCGTGGTTCGCACCGTCCTGTTGCAGGTAGGATTCAACTTAAGCAACACCGAATTACCAACACAAGAAACACGCAGTCGTTCATTCGGGAATTGGAGGAGGGTCAGGCGTTTGAGGAACAATGGGAGCTTTGCTTTGTCTTAGTGAAGATAAAGTTCAAACTGCTTCATATACAGAGATATTCGTTTTTATATTTAAATTGGACAAAGTAATAATTTGAATTAGTCGTATCTTTTATTTTAAAATAGCCGGGATTATGGAATCCGAACTGTATCCTCGTTTTATTGAAAATCGCGTTCACGTTGCGTTGAATGATACCAGGGTTGTGCTGATCTGTGGCCCTCGTCAATCAGGTAAAACTACGCTCGTGCGACAAATTGCAGGTGAGAGCGTGCCATTTTTCACGCTGGATGATCCGATTGTCTTCAAGTCTGCCACAATCGACCCCGTTGGCTTCGTACGCGATCTCGACCGAGCAGTCATTGACGAAGTCCATCGAATCCCTGATCTCATTCTGGCATTAAAGATGGCCGTGGATACTGACCCAAGTCCGGGTCGTTTCCTGTTAACTGGATCCGCAAACTTGTTTAAACTCCCGAATATTGCTGATTCTCTCGCCGGCCGTATGAGCACAATTCACTTGTTTCCTCTAGCTCAGGCGGAATTGCAAAAGAATCAGTCCTCTTTTCTAGAGCGGATATTCGCCGGTGAGATACCGAAATTTGCGCCACCTGTTGTTGGCAGTGACCTTACCCGTATCGTGCTCGCGGGCGGATACCCCGAAGCTTTGGTTCGTACCACTTCGGAACGTCGACAAGATTGGCATCTGGACTATGTTGAAGCCATCGTTAAACATGATGTCCGCGATGTCGCACGAGTCGATCAATTGAGTTCAATGCCGGGATTATTGCGCGTTTTAGCGGAGTATTCCGGGCAACTTGTCAATTACTCCAGCATTGGTGGAAAACTAAATATGAACCAGGTCACCACTCAAAGATATGTGGGTATTCTAGAAAATTTGTTCATCGTACGAACTCTCCGGCCTTGGTTTTCAAACAGATTGAAGCGTCTCATCAAGTCTCCCAAGGTGCATTTTCTGGATTCAGGACTACTAGCTACATTAAGAGGAATCTCGTCGGAACATCTTATTGGCAATAGAGTACTTTTGGGACCGCTGCTTGAGAGTTTCGTCTTTGGCGAATTACTCAAACTTTCAAGTTGGGCCAGTGACCGTTATGAATTCTCGCATTTTCGAGACAAGGAGATGAATGAAGTTGATATTGTGATAGAAGACAGGCGCGGTCGTGTTGTAGGGATTGAGGTCAAAGCTTCAGCAACTGTTTCCAGTAAAGACTTCTCAGGTATGCGCCATCTTGCTGCAGCATGTGGTAGCAATTTTATTTTGGGCTTGGTTCTATACGACCATGACAAAATTCTGCCGTTTGGTGATCGAATGGTTGCTGCTCCTGTATCGATATTGTGGGCTTGAACCCAAGTTTGCCGGTAAGAGGTGTCCGTGCAGGATTAAGACAATCACGTCTATTCGTTCAAACACTGTGATTTGATAAAACAGAAATATAACCGCCAAATTCGTTCACGATATTATCACTCAAACACCAGAAGGTATATCCAACGTAACAGAATGGTGTAAAAAAGATGGATGTTGGGAGAAATTGAAATCTAAATTTAACAGTTTTGAAGAATGTCTTACGGAGGAAATTAGAGAAGGACTTTTCGAAAAACATCAGATAGACGAAGATTGGAAGACAGCGACGAGAATTCAAAAGATCGATAACGGATTTGAAGCACAAGAAAAGGTAATATCGATTTCCGGAGTTAAATGGAAGGAATTTTTGGACCGTTGCTCAGAGAAATCGATTTTTTCACCTAAAGAAATGGAAATATTGGCCATTGCTACAAGAATTCCGAAAGTAGTTCCTAGCGAAAAACAGAGTTTCGTTCTGATTGGATTGTTGGAAAGAGCAAAGGATGAGGGAATCATCATGAATCAATAACTTTAGTGTGCTTCTTCACCAATTTTGAGATTGAATGTCAATGCACACGAAATCGCAAATAGTTGTCCTCTGGCAACTACAGACGAGAGCGCAACGAGAATCTTTGAAGCCTTGCAGCAGGATGGGATACTGATCAAGAATCTGCATGGCTATCATCCCTTGCTTTCCAATTGTTTACGGTTGACTGTCGGTACCGACGATGAAAACCGGTAAATTTTAGCCGCGCTTGGCAGGCATCTATAAGTAGACAAGTTTTATTGAAGCTCCCGAGACGTTATTGAGATTATTTTTTGGCCTCTTCTGAAACGGATGCTTCTACCCGATCATCATCCATCAGTATCCGATGAGCTTCACCTTCCAGATCCTCGTATTGTCCGGCTTTGACCGTCCAAAGGAAAAATACCGCGATGATGATTGAAACAATGACGGCTATCGGCAACAGCAGGTACAGGATTTCCATAACGGCCTTACTTGAATTCCAGTCGGTCTGACATAATTCTGAGCGAGTTTCCGACTACCAGCAAAGAGCTCAACGACATACCGATTGCTGCGGCAAGTGGCGGCACAAATCCAGCGGCAGCGAGTGAAATACCTATTAGATTGTAGGCGATTGCCCAAATCGAATTGGTTCGCATGACATTAAGCGTGAAACGGGCAATATTTCGCACGACAGCCAACAGGCCCAGTTGATCATCCAACAGCAGGACATCCGCATGCGCTTTTGCGATATGCTGCGCGTTAGCCGGTGCGACTGATACGTTCGCAGCAGCCAATGTTGGTGCATCATTGACTCCGTCGCCGATCATTGCGACGCAGGCTCCCTCTGTCTGATACATTTCAATGATGTCAAGTTTGTCTTTGGGCGAACAGTCGGCATGAATTTCGGTAATCCCCAATTCAGCAGCAATGCGCTCAGCTTCACTCTGTCGGTCTCCAGTGAGCAATCCGAGACGGGTATCCGGTTCGGACAACAGGTCAATTAATGGTTTTGCATTGTCCCGCAGTGCGTTTTCAAAGTGAAAACTTGCAATCCCGCGAATTTCGTCACAAAGATACGCAACCAGACCGAAGCGTTCTGGCAACCTCAACCCATACACTCCAGGAGCTTGTGACTCGATATAGTCGAAAGAACCCAGAAAGTATTTTCTCCCATCAATGACTCCCTGGATTCCACCGCCATGCTGCGATTCAATGTCGTGTATGTCGATGAACCTATCCTGAACCTCATCCGTCAATGCCTTGCAAATCGGATGGTCGGAATACTGAGCGAGCGAACCGGCAACTTTCAATGCTTCAGTCCGACTCAGCTCCCCTGATGTTTCAATATGGTTCAATCGGGCTTGAGCCTGGGTCAGGGTTCCGGTCTTGTCAAAAAGAAAAGTGTTCGCTTTGGCAAGAGCTTGGACCGAATTCGGGTGAGCCAGCAATATTCCACGCTTCGCGGCAGCATTGACCGCTGCTGTCAGCGCGGTCGGTACCGCGAGCGCGAGCGCACAGGGACAGGCAACAACCAAAACCGCAATTGTGTGTGAGAGCCATTGTTGACTTCCATTCAAAATCCAGAACCCTGCGACGCAGGCAGCAAGCAATACAACAGCAACGGAGAACTTTCCCGCAATGAGGTCGGTCAGACGATGGCTCGTCGGTTTTTTTGCAATCGAATTTTCAAGCAGTTCAACTATGCAGGCCAATGCCGATTCCGAACTTCGGCGGGCAACCCGGACAATGATTGAATTCGTTGCGTTGACCGAACCGCCGAATACTGAATCACCAACGCCGCGACGTTGTAAATTAGACTCTCCCGTAAGAATCGCTTCGTCAATGTCCGTTGCTCCCGACTCGATTGTGCCGTCAGTCGGAATTATTTCACCCGGTTTGACGACAACGCGGTCTCCGATTGCCAGTCGAAGAGCGGGTACGACTTCAATGGAATCAGACGTTTCCAGATCAGTCAAACGGCATGCATAGCTAGGTGAAGACGCACTGAGGTTGGTGATGCGATCGGTCATTCGTCGGTAGGCGCCATGTTCCATGAATCTCGCAATCAATTGGAAACAAACGAACATTGCAATGCTGTCATAGTAGATCTCGCCCTCACCCGATATAGTTGCGGAAAGGCTTGCAACGAAGGCGATCAGCAACCCCAATGCAATCGGAACATCCATTGTTGCAGTCTTTTGTTTTAGGTCACGCAGTGCTCCAGAAAAAATCGGCGCGGCTGAGTAGAACAGAATCGGCAGAACAAACAGTAGGCTGAGACGGCGAAAAAGCTCCTCGTATGTGTTTTCAATCGAGGTCCAAGCGCTCGAATACAAAGCGACGGCGATCACCATGACCTGCATCCCGAAAACACCCGCAATTCCCAGTCGCTTCAACAGGTCCTGATGCTGGATTCGAATTGTTTCCGTATAGATGGTTTGACTGAATGGCACAACGCCATAACCGAGTTCCTGAACGCACTTGACGACATCAGAGAGCGTGAGTTGGCCTGACCGCCATTTGACAGTGAGTTTTTGGGTTCGAAAGTTAATCTTTGCATCGCGAATGCCTGCCAGAAGCTGCAGACGGTTTTCAATCAACCACACACAGGTGGGGCAGTGCAGGTTGTGAACGATGAATTTCGCGTTTAAGATTTCGCCATCTTCCGATTCAACAAATTGATCCTGAATCACTTGATCGTCGAAAAGTTCCGAGAATTCCAGTGGCATAGAGTGCCCGGACTCATCAACCGGACGCGGCAGTGCGGTGCGTTTTTTGTAGTAAGTCTCAAGCCCGCTTGCGTGAATCACCGCGGCAACTGTCGCGCATCCTTCACAACAAAACGATTGCGTTGATCCAGCGATCTGACGGGTCGCTTTGCAATTCGCTTGAATCGGTGTTCTACAGTGGAAACAGTCGGTCATTTGAGAAAGGAACTCGGCCAGATGAGTGAATGTTGCCGGATCGCGCAAAAGCAACGGAGCAATTCAGGTGGCAGTGACATCCATCCTTATGTTGAATGCCGGTCATAATCATAAAACAGCTGACCCATCACTTCCGAGGGCTTGTTGCAATAGCCAATTCTGTCATTAGCCCACGTTAATTTCTGTATCATAGAGTGTTAATCAACTCGCCACAAGTAACTAAGCGAAGCAATACCAATGTATCGAATTATAGGTTTGTTGATTAACCCGCAAAGGACATGGGAAAAAATCCGGGATGACAGGCACGGGGCCGTCAGGGTTTTGCTTGGACACACAGCAATTCTCGGTCTGATTCCACCGGCATGTGCTTATTTTGGGACGACACAGGTCGGTTGGACGATTGGATATACTGACCCTGTTCGTCTGACAACGGCCAGTGCCTTACCAATTTCGATCATCTACTACGTTGTCATATTCGCCAGCATCTTAACGCTTGGGAAACTGATTCACTGGATGAGCGCGACCTATGGTACTGACTGTTCTCTGGGTACGTGCATCAGTTTGGCAGCGTATCCTCCCACACCTTTATTCCTGACCGGTGTTGTTCAACTTTATCCTGTACTGTGGCTGAATTATCTGGTTGGGTTGCCAGCATTGGCATATTCGATCTATTTGCTTTATTCGGGCACCGAGATCTTGATGGGTTTGCCGCGTGAACGGGCATTTTTGATGGCCAGTGCTATTCTTGCAGTGTGTTTGGTGGCGCTGGTCGGTGTGCTCGCTGCGACAGTAACGCTCTGGGGTTTCGGACTGGGTCCGAGTTTTACACACTGATTCGAATTTGGTTGATGGAATGGATGCTGATCAATTGACCTACAACTACAAAGTTGTCCGACAGTTCGCTGTCATGACGGTTGTGTGGGGAATCGTCGGAATGCTGGTTGGCGTCCTTATCGCCGCGCAGTTGGTATGGCCAGCATTGAATTTTGATATTCCCTGGCTCACATATGGTCGCCTGCGACCTTTACATACCAATGCCGTCATATTCGCATTCGGCGGCTGTGCACTTTTTGCAACCTCATACTATGTGGTTCAAAGAACCTGTCACGTTCGCTTGTTCAGCGACAGACTGGCAGCGTTTACATTTTGGGGATGGCAGGCGGTTATCGTACTTGCGGCGATTACGCTACCGCTCGGAATTACCACGACCAAGGAATATGCTGAACTTGAGTGGCCAATCGATATTTTGATCACCGTCGTTTGGGTGGTCTATGCGATTGTATTCTTCGGTACCATCATGCGACGCAGAATCCAACATATCTATGTCGCAAACTGGTTTTATGCCGCGTTTATCCTCGCTGTCGCCATGCTGCATGTGGTCAACAGCGCCGCACTGCCCGCGTCGTTCCTGAAATCCTACTCGCTGTTTTCAGGTGTCCAGGACGCCATGGTGCAGTGGTGGTACGGTCACAATGCAGTCGGATTCTTTCTGACAGCAGGATTTCTCGGCATCATGTACTACTTCGTGCCAAAACAGGCGGAACGGCCGGTTTACTCTTATCGATTGTCCGTGGTCCACTTCTGGGCACTGACTTTTACCTACATCTGGGCCGGACCGCATCACCTGCACTATACCGCGCTGCCGGACTGGGCACAGTCACTCGGCATGGTATTTTCGTTGATTCTGCTGGCGCCTTCCTGGGGCGGGATGATCAACGGCATCATGACGCTGTCAGGTGCCTGGGAGAAACTGCGAACTGATCCGATATTGAAGTTTCTGATTGTGTCAATTTCGTTTTACGGGATGGCGACCTTCGAAGGACCGATGATGTCGATCAAGACGGTCAATTCACTTTCGCACTACACCGACTGGACCATTGGGCATGTCCATGCAGGAGCTTTGGGATGGGTCGCGCTGATTTCGATCGGAGCACTGTATTACCTGATTCCGCGTCTTTATGGACAAGTCCTGTACAGCATCAAGATGGCTGAAATTCATTTTTGGATTGCATGTCTCGGAATATTGCTGTACGCGACTTCGATGTGGGTATCCGGTATTACACAGGGACTGATGTGGCGAGCTGTGAACCAGGACGGCACACTGACCTACAGTTTTCTCGAAAGTGTGCAGGCGATGGCGCCGTTTTACGTCATCCGGTTTCTTGGTGGTGCGCTATTCCTCGCGGGTATGTTGCTTATGGCATACAACCTGCTTAAAACAATTCAGGCCGGCGATGCAGTCGAAGCGCCGATTCCAAAACCTGCTTAATCTGGAACGGGTCTCCCATGCTGTCACGAAGTGAGAAGAATATCGGGTTGATGATTGTGTTCATACTCGTGCTGGCGAGTATCGGGGGAATCGTTCAACTCGTTCCGCTTTTTTTTCAGATCTCTTTGACACAGCCGATCGAAGGGCTCAAGCCGCACTCTCCTTTGGTACTTGCAGGTCGCGATATCTACATCCGGGAACAATGTGTATCTTGTCATTCTCAGATGATTCGCCCGTTGCGTGCGGAGACTGAGCGTTACGGGCATTACTCTGTGGCAGGAGAGTCTGTTTACGAAAGACCGTTCCAGTGGGGCTCGAAGCGCACCGGACCGGACCTTGCGCGTGTAGGTGGTCGGTATAGCGATGAATGGCATCGGCTTCATCTGATTGATCCTCGCGCAGTCGTTCCGGAATCAATAATGCCTGGCTATCCATGGCTTGCTGAGCGACTGGTGGATGTGCAGGCGACCGTAACCAATATGCGAACGCTAAGAAAACTGGGGCATCCGTATAGTGATGCCGATTTTGAAGGTGCACCGGCAGTGCTGGAAAGCAGAACCGAAATGGATGCAATTGTCGCTTATTTGCAGAGTCTTGGCACCATCCTGAGTTCGAGTAGATGAAGATGGTGTGGATTCATATCATATGGACCGTTTTGTTGTTGACAACATTTGTCATCATTGTCTGTTGGGCCTGGAGCAGCAAGCAGAAAGGTCGGTTTCAAGACGCCGCACAGATTCCGCTTGAGGATGACGGTACCAGGCCACAGCACATCAGGAAGAGATAATGGATTTTACAAGTCAGTTCTGGACCTATCTGATACTTGTACTGACAGTAGTCAGTCTGGTGTTTGTCGTTTATCTGGCGATCACCAACCGGACTACATCGGGTGGTGCGGACGAAACAACCGGGCATGTCTGGGATGAAGATTTGACCGAATATGACAATCCCTTGCCTGCTTGGTGGCTGTATCTGCTGTATATCACCCTGATCTTTGGCGCGGTATACCTTGTGTTGTACCCGGGAATGTTACCGAATGGAGGAATCCTGAACTGGACTCAGATCGGACAGTATGAGGAAGAAATTTCGACAGCGAATGAATCCTATGCTGCAACGTTCGAAGCATATGGACAGCTTACACCCGTGGAATTGGCGAAAAATCCCGAAGCGATGAAAACTGCCGCTCGCCTTTTTTCGCAAAACTGTGCGCTGTGCCATGGCGCGGACGCCCGCGGAGCTCCGGGAATTCCCAATTTGCGAGACAATGACTGGATATATGGCAGTTCGCCCGAAGCAATTCTTCATACCATACTCGAGGGAAGAACAGGTGTAATGCCGGGATGGGGACCGGTTATAGGTGGCCTGGAAGCCACCAAAGATGTTGCAAACTATGTGATGTCACTGAGCGGTGAAGTCGTAAACGCGGAAAGTGCCGAACGCGGAGCGACACAATATAAAACCTTATGTGTTGCGTGTCATGGATTGAACGGCGAGGGCAATCCGATGCTTGGCGGAATGAAGCTGTCTGACCGTATCTGGGTGCATGGCAGTACTTTTGAGGAAATTGTCGACGTTATCGCGAACGGTGTGACCAACCAAATGCCGGCTCACAAGAATATTTTGGGTGAAGTCAAGTCCAGTTTGTTGGCTGGCTACGTCATCAGTTTTTCGAACTGATATTTCACACAAATTAATTCCTTCACTTCAGGAATCACATTCAGCGCAATAGTTTCCCGAATCACTGACCGAAACCAGTTGCTGAAAGTGGCAGAATCACAACACCAGCTATATCTTTCCCACGAGAAGGTCTATCCGCGAGAAGTTCACGGCAAGTTTGCATTTTTCCGTTTGACCGGCGTTGTCGGACTGCTTGGGATCTACTTTCTGGTGCCTTGGCTGAACTGGGACGGTCGACAAGCCGTTTTGTTCGACCTGCCTGGCCGCAAATTCTTGATTTTCGATCTGGTGATATGGCCTCAGGAACTTTACTTTCTTGCAGCTCTGCTGGTTATAGCAGGTGTTGCCCTGTTTCTGGTCACCTCTCTGGCGGGCAGGTTGTGGTGTGGCTACGCCTGTCCACAAACGGTATGGACAGAAGTGTTTTTGTGGATCGAGCGACGCGTCGAAGGCGACAGATCTCGGCAAATGAAACTCGACCGGTCGGGCCTTTCACTCGGCAAGGTCTGGCTAAAACTCATCAAACACAGCGCATGGCTGGCAGTATCAATGTTGACGGCGATTACTTTTGTTGGTTATTTCAAGCCGATAGACGATCTTTTCCGTGAACTGATCAACTTTAGCCTGCATCCCTGGCCACTGTTTTGGGTGGCATTTTTTACTGTCGCCACATATGCCAATGCCGGCAGGATGCGCGAGCAAATCTGCTTGTACATGTGTCCCTACGCCCGCTTCCAGAGTGCGATGTTTGATTCCGATACTTTGGTCATTTCCTACGACCCGTCTCGCGGTGAGCCGCGTGGCGGAAGAAAGCGGGGCATTGATTATCGAGCTGAAGGGCTGGGCGACTGCATCAACTGTCAAATGTGTGTTCAAGTGTGTCCGACCGGCATTGATATTCGCGAAGGACTGCAATATGAGTGTATCGGTTGTGCGGCTTGTGTTGACGCTTGCGACGGAATCATGGAAAAGATGAACTATCCCAAGGGGTTGATTCGATATACAACCGAAAACCTCTTAAACAACAAGGTCTCACGGGTTATCCGACCGCGCAGTGTCATATACGGTGTATTGTTGCTGGCTTTGGTTGCCGGCTTTGGATTTGGCTTGTCGAGTCGAACTTTGGTTGAATTCGATGTGTCCAGAGACCGCAATGTGCTGTACCGGGAACTGTCCGGTGGACTGATCGAGAATGTCTTCAGTGCACATGTCATCAACAAGGACTTGCGCGCACATGAATATCAAATCAATATTTCAGGGCTTGATAATCCACAGATTCTGATTGATACACAACAATCTTTGGTCACTGCAGGCGAGGTATCCGACGTTACTCTGACCGTTCGTGCAGAAGTGGACTTTCATGGCGGTAAGGAAATATTATTTCGTATCGTTGCTTTGGATGATCCGGATATAAATTCCGAGACAGAAGCAATTTTCCTCGCTCCTTAGGGAATGTGGTGCGCGTAATTTGGTGACTACTGTCGCAAAGGAAAAGTGTAATTGTCTGTGATGACAAACTCCGATTCACAGTATCGCTGGTATCAGATTCCAATCGTATGGATGGTTATTGGAATCCCGTTGGTTTCGATCATTGTGACTCTGTCGATTGTCTGGATTTCCGTTAAGACTTTTGATGGTGTGGTTGTGGACGATTATTACCGCAAGGGACTGGAAATCAATCGGGAGTTGGCGCGTGACCGGAATGCGAAACGTATCGGTCTCGAAGCGATGGCAAGCATCATAGACGATCGGTTGCGCTTTGAGCTTCGGAGCAATTCAAATGAACCATGGCCGGATAAGCTCGAACTGGGGTTCTATCATCCCACGGTTTCAAATCGAGATGTCCTGGTTACCTTGGTACACGAAGGTTCGGGGATATATTCTGCCTTACCTCCGCAACTTGCATTTGGAAAGTGGAACATCATGACCGGTACAGAGACATGGCGTCTCAAAGGGACGCTGTTCCATCCCGCCGAAGGAGGATTTTTCCTAAAACCCGTACAGTCGGCCAGTGTCAGCAGGTGACGTGACGATATTGGCGGGCTTTGTTGCCGGTCTTGCGGGGTCGGTTCACTGCATCGTGATGTGCGGCGGGCTGGTCGGGGTAATTTCTGCTTCAATGCGAACATCATTCAGACGTTCAGCAGTTTACTGGTGTAGCTATCACTTCGGACGAGTCACGAGTTATATGATCGCCGGCGTTGTGGTTGGCGGAGTCACCGGACAAGCGGTCGATCTGTTTCCAATAGCCCGTGCCCAAGCAATCGGGTCTTACACGGCAGGCTTGTTCCTGGTGATTCTGGGTGGTCACGTCGCACAGTGGTGGAATCTTCTGAATTTTGTCGAAAAAGCGGGCGGGCGATTGTGGCAGAAGCTTGTGCCGATGTTCTCGAAAATTCTACCGCCGCAATTGCATCGACATGCGATCATCGGTGGCTTGTTATGGGGTTGGATTCCGTGTGGACTGGTTTATACAACCCTCGTTTTGGCAGCGACCACAGCAGATCCATTGAGTGGCGGTTTGACCATGCTTGCATTTGGTGTCGGTACATTGCCGATGCTGTTTGTTATGGGTACACTTGCGGACCAGCAGGAAAGACTCAATAGTTTGCGTTGGCTGAAGGGTATCGTGGGCACTGCGCTTTGTGTATTTGGTGCTTTGGTTTTTTTGGGTATCGTCCCACTTCACGCAGGGCGCCATGCCATGTAGCAAGACGCATCACGATGAAAATTAGTGTTGTCGAAGCCAATTCGATTCATAAAATCAGTGAATAGCTGGTTCAGAAAAACTTCACGAGTTCCAGACTCTTGTCCTGTACTACTGTATTTGTGCGATTAGTTGCAGCGGCATTCCTCGTGCGTTTTCGGATTCTTAGCATAATTCAGGGTTATGTAAACGCAGTTCTACAGATTTTGGCAACGAACAGTGCAAGCACATCGAGACATGGGGCGCTTCAACGGACAAATTTCTC
This sequence comes from Arenicellales bacterium, assembly GCA_963662635.2. GTDB lineage: Bacteria > Pseudomonadota > Gammaproteobacteria > Arenicellales > JAJDZL01 > JAJDZL01. Next base: position 1,903,272 of record CAXXFC010000006.1, on the reverse strand, counting down.
AACGTAATATTGTCTGGTTGACGCTTCCGGGTCCAATCATGGTTTTGACTGGATAGTTGTTGACGGAGAGATCGAAGACTGACACAAAATCGGCGTATGCGTGTCCAACGATTCGCAGTAAGACACAATATTGTATTGGGCATGGTACTATACGTACACGAATTAATTCTGTCATTTGGTGATCAAATAATTGCCAAGTCTGTTTGCACATTTTGGGGTCGAGCCACAAATTGCCGGTCAAGGCAGCCTTTACTTAACATCTACAAATTTTGGTATACCCCTCATTGAGTTCCTATAATGTTGATATTCATTACAAATCCGATGGTGGCCATAGATCTGGTCAAAGAATTTGAACGCGAACACTAAAGACCGAACAGCTGACATTCACAGAAAGACCAAGGAAACCGATATTGCGGTTTCGCTGAATCTTGAAGGAACCGGAAATTCAGAACTCGACATCGGGTTGCCGTTTTTCGAGCATATGCTTGAACAGATCGCGCGACATGGTATGGTTGATATGAAGATCAAGGCAGTCGGCGATCTTCACATTGATGCACATCACACAGTCGAGGATGTCGGAATCACCCTGGGCAAGGCACTGAACGATGCTATCGGTAACAAGTCCGGTATTGTTCGATACGGTCACGCTTATGTTCCATTGGACGAGGCACTGTCCAGAGTGGTGATTGATTTCTCAGGCCGGCCATCACTCGAATATTCCGTTGAATACCCGCGTGCACGCGTTGGCGATTTCGATGTCGACCTGATTCGCGAGTTCTTCCAGGCGGTTTGCAATCACGCCCATATCACTTTGCATATCACCAATATCAGTGGCAGAAATGCACATCACATCGCTGAAACTGTATTCAAGGCGTTTGGACGGGCTTTGCGAATGGCCGCTTCATTTGATCCAAGGTCCGAAGGTTCTATTCCATCGACCAAAGGAAGTCTCTAGAACATTCTTCAGCTGCATCCGCTGCAGCAGTCCGCTGTTATGTCCAAAGTTGTGATCGCCGATTTCGGCACCGGTAATCTTCACTCTGTAATCAATGCCATCGAGAAGGTAGCCGATACCGCGGATGTGATTCCGACACATAATCCGAAACAAATTCGAAACGCAGACCGGCTCGTTCTCCCCGGCCAGGGTGCGATCGGTACCTGGATGAACGAACTTCAAGACGACGAAGTCAGAATGGCAGTGGAATTTGCCGTCGAAACCAAGCCTGTACTCGGTATCTGTCTCGGACTCCAAGCTCTATACGCTCACAGCGAAGAGGACGGCGGTGTCGAAGGGCTGGGTATCCTATCTGGTCATGTGCGAAAGTTCGACGACCAGTTAGTTGATGCAGGGCGACGTATCAAGATTCCGCATATGGGCTGGAGTAGGGTACATCAGACTGCGAGGCATCCGCTCTGGGATGGAATCCCACAGGATACTCGATTTTACTTCGTGCACAGTTACTGTGCGCAGGCAGACATTCAAGCTGAAGTTTCCGGGACCGCCAGTTACGGTATGCAGTTTGTCTGCGCTGCAGCCAAAGAAAACCTGTTCGCCGTACAGTTTCATCCGGAAAAGAGTCGACAGCAGGGTTTACGACTTCTGGCCAACTTTATCGACTGGAACGTTACCCGCTGAATTAAAGCCACTCCGGCGGGCGTATAATCTCACTTCTTAATCCATCACCTGCCTGTGCAATCATGCTTCTGATTCCCGCAATTGACATCAAGGATGGCCGCTGTGTTCGACTCGAACAGGGACGAATGCTAGACGCGACTGTTTATTCGGACGATCCGGTCAGTCAGGCTGACCGGTGGGTTGACTGTGGTGCGCGACGAGTTCACATTGTTGACTTGAATGGCGCTTTTGAAGGAAAACCTGTCAACGCCCGTGTCATCGGCAAGATCGCCGAAAAGCATTCTGAGATAGAAATCCAGGTCGGCGGCGGAATCAGGACGGTCGCGACAGCCACAAGTTATTTGGAAGCCGGGGTCAAATTTATCATTCTCGGTACACGTGCCGTTAACGACCCGTCTTTCGTCAGCGAGCTCGATTCACAGTTCCCCGGACAGGTGATCGCGGGCCTTGATGTGCGCGAGGGTCGGGCAGCCGTTGAGGGATGGGCTGACAGCGGGGGCTCTGACGTTGTGGAGTTGGCTCAAGAATTGGAACGAAACGGCGCGTCGGCAATTGTCTACACAGATATTGAGCGCGATGGTATGTTGACTGGAGTCAACGTCGAGGCGACAGCTGTTCTGGCATCGAAGCTATCCATACCCGTGATTGCGTCAGGCGGAATCAGGGACATCAGGGATATCGAAAGCTTACTCGAAGTCAGCGATCATGGCATCATGGGGGCTATCGCCGGTAAATCACTTTATGAGGGCACACTGGACTACTCAGAAGCAATGCGGTTGATTTCCAGGTGCGAAAAAGCTGTTCGCGGTGAGGCGGTCTGATATGCCTCTTGCCAAAAGAATCATTCCCTGTCTGGATGTTGACGACGGTCGCGTGGTGAAAGGCATCAAGTTTGTCGATATCCGGGATGCCGGAGACCCCGTTGAGGTTGCGCGCATTTATGATGAACAGGGCGCAGACGAAATTGCATTTCTTGATATCACAGCCAGTTCAAGCGGTCGTGATACGATTATCAACATCGTCGAAGATGTCGCCCGACAGGTGTTTATTCCGCTTACTGTCGGAGGTGGAGTGAGAAATGTGGATAATATTAGAAACCTATTGAATGCAGGTGCGGACAAGATATCGATCAATACAGCGGCCGTGGAACGCCCCGAATTCATTAAGGAGGCTGCCGGCAGATTCGGTTCGCAATGCATTGTCGTGGCAATAGATGCTCGTCGGATACCCGATAGCGAGCCGATTGCCTGGGAAGTGTACACACATGGTGGTCGAACACCGCGCGGACTGGATGCCATTGATTGGGCGACTCACCTGTGCGAACTGGGAGCAGGCGAAATCCTGCTCACGAGCATGGACCGGGACGGAACCAAGATCGGATTCGATCTGGAACTGACGCGGGCGGTGTCTGAATCGGTTCCAGTTCCGGTAATCGCATCGGGGGGAGTCGGTGAATTGTCCCATCTGGCTGATGGAATTGAATTCGGTCACGCTGACGCGGTGCTTGCGGCAAGCATATTTCACTTCGGTGAATATACAATCGCGCAGGCGAAAGAACACATGCGTTCAAGGGGTATTGAAGTTTGCGAACTAATTCAGGAGCGATGGTATGGCAGATGATTGGTGCGATGGGTTGAAGTGGTCCGACGACGGATTGCTTCCGGCTATCGCGCAGGATGCCGAATCCGGCAAGGTGCTGATGGTGGCCTGGATGTCGCCCGAGTCATTGCGGTTGACGGTGTCTGAGGGACGGGCAGTGTACTGGTCGCGATCCCGCAAAAAGCTCTGGCATAAGGGAGAGGAGTCCGGACATGTGCAGACCGTTCACGAGATACGTGTGGATTGTGATGCCGATGTGATATTGATGCAAGTCGAACAACATGGAAACATTGCCTGTCATACAGGTCGCGAGTCTTGCTTCTTCAGGAAACTGAAAGACGGTGAATGGAGCGAAGTCGATCCTGTCTTGAAAAATCCGGAAGACATTTACAGGAATTAGAGCTTTAAGTATTGTGCACAACGATATTCTTGCAGTATTGATGGAAGTCATCGAGTCCAGAAAGGATGAGAAGCCTGATCGATCTTACGTGGCATCGCTGCACGAACAGGGTGTGGAAGTTACGTCTGCAAAAGTAGTTGAGGAGGCGAACGAAACAGCGGAAGCGGCCGCAACCGGAGATATCCAGCAAATTGTTTACGAAACGGCTGACTTGTGGTTTCACTCACTGGTGTTGTTGTCACGATTCGATCTGACACATCATAATGTACTTGACGAACTCAGCAGACGATTCGGTGTGTCCGGACTGGAAGAGAAAAAGTCACGAAGTTGACTAATTTTTTTAATTTGAGTGATAATTTATTGATTACAGTTTTATTTGAGGTTGAAAATTGAACCGGGAGGGGAAATGTTTGGTCCAGGAGGTATAAGCATCTGGCAGTTGCTGATCATACTTGTCATCGTTGTGTTGTTGTTCGGCACAAAGAAATTGAGAGGTATGGGCGGCGATCTCGGAACAGCTATCAAGAGCTTTAAGAAATCCGTGAAGGAAGATATGGACGAGGAAGACGAGTCCAAGGAATCACTGGAAGATACCAGTGCCAAGGCTGCCACGGAAGAAGTCGAGACAGCTGAGAAAGAAAAAGCTTGATCTTACTTCATTGCGTTGTCAGGTGAGGTTGTTCCAGCGTGTTTGATGTCGGTTTTTGGGAAATTGCGATCATTGCATTGATCGCGTTGCTCATACTCGGGCCAGAGCGATTGCCGCGTGCTGCGCGCAGCATTGGTCTTTGGGTCGGCAAAGCACGAAGAACCCTAGCCGAAGTCAAGCGTGATATTGATCGAGAACTCGATGCCAGTGAACTCAAGGAGCTGAAAAGCATCAAGAAAGATCTGGAGGACACAAAATCCGTTGTCGATAAAGATATGACGGAAACCAAAGCAATGTTCGAAGAGGCGGCTACTTCGCTCAATGAAGAAATTACCGATGCCAATGAGACGGTCGCTGTGAAGGCGGACTTCAAGAAACCTGAACCTGTAGCCAAGGAAGAGGAGACAGGTGTGGTTGAAGAAACCAAGGCAACTGGCTGAGACGACGTATGGCTGACGATAATCAGGACCCCAACGCAACGGGTACCACTTTCATCTCTCACCTTGTGGAATTGCGCCAACGCCTGATGCGTGGTGTGATTGCCATTTTGGTGATATTTGTCGCCTGTGCACCGTTTGCCAACACACTCTACGAGTATCTGGCGGCTCCATTGATGGGAGTTCTGCCGGAGGGCAACACCATGATTTCAACAGAACCTCATGGACCGTTTTTCGTCCCATTCAAATTTGCTTTCGCGTTCTCTGTCGGCATTGCAATGCCTTATCTGCTCTATCAGCTTTGGGCTTTCGTTGCGCCAGGACTGTACAAACATGAAAAGAAGGCAGTGGTACCACTTCTTGTTTCGAGCAGTATTCTCTTCTATCTGGGCATTCTTTTCGCCTACTACGTCGTCTTCCCGCTAATTTTCGCGTTCTTTACCGGAACAGCACCGGAAGGCGTTGCGGTAATGACTGATATCAACGCATACCTAAGTTTCGTGTTGAAACTGTTTTTCGCTTTCGGTATTGCATTCGAAGTACCGATCGCGACGGTACTGCTAGTAAAGGCCGGAGCGACGACACCAGAGAGTCTTTCTGCCAAGCGCCCCTACATCATTGTTTCGGCTTTTGTGGTAGGTATGTTTCTTACGCCACCGGATGTCTTTTCGCAGACTATGTTGGCGATACCGGTCTGGATACTGTTCGAAATCGGACTTTATTTCTCCAAGCTTACGTATGCCAAGAAGCAGAATAAAGAAGAAGACGAGGATGAGGTCGAACTCGATCCAACCGGCTGAGGTTCTTCATTGATGTTTTATCGGATAGGCTTACTGAATCTTGAATATTAATAGTTCGAGATTGCTCATGTACTCGTGAAAAGATTCTCGGCGATTCTCCAAGAATCAGTACAAATTCAACTGATGTCAAACCTAAGCTTTTCGAGTTGGAAATTGAAAATCGGTACCTATGGGAATCGATAGGATGTAGCCTAATCACCGACAGTGAAGCATTACCAACGGAAGAAGTAAATCACACCGGATTGCGACTCCCGTCACTTTACCTTAACTGCGCATAAAACCTCCATACCACGTAGAGAAACTGCCACCAAAGCGAATATTCAAAAATTGATCTGAACCTGATAGCTGGACTTTGTTTGATGGTTGTTTGATAGATTTCAACATTTTAGACTGTTTCGGGAGGCATTAAAAACATAACTCATTGATTTCAAATACAATAACGATAGGCGGTTTGTTTGATGGTTGTTTGATAGAACGGCCAAATTAGCCATGATTACTACTGAAATCGGCATTCAATTCTTGATTTATAAAATCCAAATTTCAGTTTGTCCAAGAGACTTAATCACTCACAATTTCATCTTCGATCCTACTCTAAGCCACATAAAATCGATGCGATTTTTCCTATCTCAGAAATTGAGTAACCGACTGAAAATATAGAATTTCAGCCGTGTTAAAATAACAGAAATTATTGTTATTGTCTTACCACAAGTCGACATCATCTCTGATTTCGCCTTTCACATAACATGTCGAAAGGTCAGAGGAAACTAATCGCTGAAAGGAAAGTATTTTGTTCATTTGAGGCGAGTTACATCATATAAGGGTGGACTCTTCACCTCGAAAGCATGGGAACTCCCCCAGAATTGAAAATACGAGACCATCCGAAAGCGAATTATCGGAAATTGGCCTAAACTGATTAACTTAATTTTGAATCCATACATGAGTACTGTCCATTCTAAAGAATATCTTGCTGGTTTGGTTCGGAATCTGTGCCAACTTCCGGGTGAGTCGGAGTGGGTGGAATTCAAAGTAAATAATACAGACCCTCAAGAAATCGGTGAATATATTTCTGCACTTGCCAATGCTGCCGCGCTGAATGATGAAGTACATGCATATTTAATCTGGGGTGTTAAAAATAGGTCACACGAGATAGTTGGTACAAGGTTTCGTCCAGCAAATGCCAAAATGGGGAATGAGCCGCTGGAGAGTTGGTTATTGCGACTGTTGAATCCGAAGATTCAATTTCGCTTTGACACCGTAAAAATTGACGGTCGGCTGGTAGTAATATTGGAAATTGATTGCGCTAGCCATTATCCGGTGCGTTTCCGTGGCAAGGAATACATTCGTATAGGAGAAGTCAAAAAACCACTGATCGAAGCACCTGATCGAGAAAGAGCACTATGGCGAATTTTTGATCAGACACCGTTTGAAGATCTAGTTGTGGCTGAACATCTAACCGTCGATCAAGTCCTGAGTAAGTTGGACTATACGAAATACTTTGAATTATTGGAATTACCATTACCAGTCAACCACGACCAAATTATTGAAGCCTTGTCAAACGATAGCTTGATTGAGGAATGCCCAGCAGGAGGTTGGAATATAACTAACCTTGGTGCAATTCTCTTGGCAAGAAGACTAACTGATTTTCGCAGTCTCAGTCGTAAGATCGTGCGCGTGATTCAGTACCGTGGTACAAATCGCATCGAAACTCTCAAGGAGCATCAACCAAGTGTCAAGGGTTATGCCGCCAGCTTTGAAGATCTCGTTAGTTATATCAACGGCTTACTTCCAAGTAGCGAAGTCATTGGGCAAGCACTTCGCAGGACAGTACCAATGTATCCAGAACTGGCTATACGAGAACTAGTGGCAAATGTATTGATTCATCAGGACTTCTTTGCTACTGGTACGGGTCCGATGGTCGAAATATTCAAAGATCGTATCGAGTTCACCAACCCCGGGAAACCTCTGGTTTCCACGGATCGTTTTCTGGATACATCACCTAAATCACGGAACGAAACTTTGGCCTCTCTCATGCGTCGTTTTCAAATTTGTGAAGAACGCGGCAGTGGAATTGACAAAGTAATTCTCAAAGTAGAGTCGTTTAAGTTACCTGCCCCATTGTTTGAATCTTCAGGAGATTTTACGCGCGTCTTCCTCTTTGCATATAAAGATCTTAAAGATTTAGGCAAGCGTGATCGTATCCGAGCATGCTACCTTCACGCCTGTCTTTGTCGCGTCGATAATCGTGAAATGACAAACGCTTCATTGCGAAAACGGTTTGGAATTGCGGATCAAAATGCTGCAATTGCTTCTCGTTTGATTAAAGAAGCCATTGAGGACAGAAAAATTGTTGTAAAAGACCCGTCTGCAGGCACACGAAATCGAACTTACTTGCCTTTCTGGGCTAGCTCAATAGTTGATGAATCAAGCTAGTGTTTTTTGACGGTTGTTTGATGGGTTTTTGATAATTTAGCCTATTTGTTCGGTTATCAAAATTTAAGTAATTGTTTTAACATAAAAATACAGAGAATAGTTTGTTTGACGGTTGTTTGATAGAACGGCTAGAATTAGCCACAACATCCGCTGAAATAGAAATATCTAGTTAAGCAGGTCGAACGCTTCCCCCCAACAATCAGACAACAGATAGCCTTTCGGATAAGGGTCAGAGGGATCAAGCCCGATTTGATGCATTCCATGAATCCAGCCTCTGCCGGTGATTGACGGCACAACCGCTTCTCTTCCGTAAATTTCTGTCGTCCTTAACAGTTTTACGCCAAACTCACTGTCGATGATGGACAAAGCGGTGAATTCATCTCCAACCTGTACCTCGCCCCTTGAATGCATCAAGGCCATCCGCGCGGAATTACCCGTACCACATGGTGACCGATCAATTCGACCCGGTGGCAATATAGTAGCGCCTTTCAGTCGGCCGTCATCAGTCTTGCCGACGAACATGACATATGAAAGACCGTTCAGCGCGGAAAATTCCGGATGCGCTATCGTGAGCTGACTGTTGGCGGCGCGCTGAATTCTAGATCCGGCATCAACCAATGCCCGTGCAGAGTCCGGAGTAATCGTCAGACTGACGGCAGCGGGGTCAACCAGCGCATAGAATATCCCGCCGAATGCTATGTCGATCGGAACAGACCCGAACCCATCCACTTCGACCTCTGCATTCGTGGAGTCCACATAGCACGACGGCATCTCCAGTTCCACACTCCGACACTTTCCATTGGAGCAAATCGCCTTGGCCGAAATGAGTCCGGCAGGCGTATCCAGAATTACAGACGTCACAGGTTCCTGCATCTCGACAATACCGGTTTCCAATATCGTGGTCACAGTGCAGATTGCATTGGAACCGGACATGGCATGTGCTTTGTCGCCTTGAAGAACGATCATGGCAACATTTGCCTCAGGTCTTGTCGGAGGCAGCAGCAACATCGTGCTCATTTGCGCATAGCCACGGGGCTCCAGTACCAGAAACTTCCTCAGGTCGTCACCGTCGGTATTCATGTAATCGAGCTTCTCGACCATCGTGGCACCGGGAATATCAATCACTCCGCTGGTGATGATACGTCCAACCTCACCTTCAGCATGAGCCTCGATCATTGTGACAGTTTTTTTCCAGCGCATAATTTGGTGTCTAGTGCGACAGGTAGGTTAGGAATCCAAACTCAGTACAGACATTTGAATGAAATTTTAACAGAAAAATTATTGCTCACATGCGATGCAAAGTACGTTAAATTGATAAATTCAAACTGAAAATCACAATCACGAATTATCTTTCTATGAGCAGATTGGAAAACAAAATAGTTTTTATGACGGCGGCTGGGATGGGTATCGGCAGAGCCAGTGCGATTGCTATGGCCAATGAAGGTGCTACAGTATTTGCATCTGATATCGATACGCCTTCACTGACCAGTCTGGAGAAGGAAAATGACAACATTCGTTGCCTTCAACTTGATGTGACTGATAGTGCAGCGATTGCGCGGTTACCGCAGACAGTGCCGACACCTGACGTGATATTCAACTGCGCCGGATATGTCCATCACGGTACTCTTGAAGAAGCCAATGATGACATCTGGGAAAAGTCACTTGCAATTAATGTGCGAAGTCACGCCAGGGTGATTGAGGCTTTTCTCCCGGCAATGATCGAAAACGGAGGCGGTTCGATCATCAACATGGCAAGTGTTGTTTCAGCGATCACCGGTGCCGCCAGTCGCTGTGTATACGGCGCAACCAAAGGTGCAGTGCTTGGTCTGACCAAAGCCATCGCCCGAGACTACATAAAACTGGGAATCCGGTGCAACGCAGTGTGTCCCGGGACTGTTCTAACCCCGTCACTCGAGGAACGACTGAGGGCTCGCGGCGATTATGAAAAGGCCTACCAGGAAATGCTGAACCGTCAACCTACAGGGAGGATGTCGCGACCGGAGGATATTGCTCCGATCATCGTCTATCTTGCGTCGGATGAGTCGAAAGTCGCAACCGGACAGTTTTTCGTTGTCGATGGCGGTTGGACGATCTGACCCGCGAACCGCTCAAACTCAGGGCAGGTATTGGGCAAAGTCCTTCTCTACGCCTTTGGGGTCGGCATCAAGCCCTTTCGACACGCCGTCAGCCATATCTCCCGGGTAGAGTTCCTCCAGTCCGGACTCCAAGGCATCAAGCGTCTGCTCAGCCACTTCCGACGGTGGCATTTTCGGAGGTGGAAAATCACGGCTCATGTCTGTGTCCACTGCACCCGGCATGACCGCGAGCACCAAAGTACCCTGCTTCGCGGTTTCCGCCCGAACCCCCTGTGTCAGACTGAGTCCAGCAGCTTTGGACGCACAAAGTGATCCCATCATGGGCAGGTTCACACGCGCCAGAATTGACAGAATATTCGCAATCGCACCGCCACCGTTTTGCCCGAGCACGCCTGCGAATGCCCGACACATCGCCATCGTTCCGAAATAGTTGGTCTCCATTTCCGCGCGTGCGGCCGAAATGTCATCGCCGGCAACGAACGCGTTGAGACGGTTGATCCCCGCATTGTTGATCAGCAAAGTCACGTCATCGCATTGTTGCGCAACTTCTGCAATCTGTTCGTGATCGGTGACATCCAGCTCGATTGCTTCAACTGCACCCGGGTGATTGTTGACAAGATCGGCCACGCCGTCCGTGGACCGTGCACAGGCATATACCTTTTTCGCTCCGCGATTAACCAGAGCATTGACGAATTCTCGCCCGATACCGCGATTTGCTCCTGTTACCAGTGCAACGCAGCCGGAAATGTTGAATTGACTGTCCATTTTTACTTTGTTCTCCTCCTTCATCGACAGATCACCGGCATTCTGAAAGGACTGACTGTCGTGCAGCCAGCCGTGCTCAACTGCAGGCAGTGGTATGGCACTGAGCAGACGCTTGGTGTAGTCCGCTTTCGGCGAATGGAATAATTCATGACTTTCAGCGGTTTCGACTGCCTCACCGCCATACATTACAAGTACTTTATCACAGATGTGATTAACAACCGCAAGGTCATGACTGATAAAGATCAATGCCAGTCCGAGATCCTCCTTCAGGCCCTGCAGCAGATCCAATATACGTGATTTCGCGGAAACATCGAGACCTGAGACGATCTCATCGGCGACCAGCAGTTCCGGACGAACAGCGACCGCTCTCGCGATATTGATACGCTGGCGTTCGCCACCGCTCAATTCATGAGGATAGCGATTGACGAAAGCTGTCGGAAGACCCACACGTTCCAGCAGGACGCGGGAAATCCGTTCTGATTCTTTCCGACTGTCGACTTTTCCGAACGCCCACAGTGGCTGTGTCAGTATCACATAGATCCGGTGTCGGGGATTGAGTGCCGACATGGGGTCCTGGAAGATCATCTGCATTTCGGCACGCATCGGGCGAAGTTCGCTCTCCGAAAGGTGAGTAATGTCATTCCCCTTGAATCGAATCTGACCTCCGGTCGGTTTGTACAGTCGCATGACTGTGCGGCCGAACGATGTCTTACCACTACCGGATTCACCGACGATCCCAACAGATTCGCCTCTTTTCACACTCAGGTTGATTCCCTTGAGAATCTCAACGTTCGGAGCAAACCCGAACAGGGGTTTTCTGGCGCGATCGGGCAAATGAAGACGCAAGTCTCGAATATCGAGTAACGAGTGTTCCGGTTTCGTGGTCTCAGGCATGATCTTGATGCTCGGCAACTGTCTCACTGTGAGGATTGGTACTGCGATCGAATCGATAATATTTCGAAGTCGTCTCCAATAGTGACTGGGTGTAGGCGTGCTGTGGCTGGTCAAAAAGTGACTCCGCGGTCTGGCACTCGACAACGCGTCCACTTTGCATGATGCTGATGCGGTCACAGATTTTGGCGACAACACCGAGATCGTGCGAGATGAAAAGTAACGCAGTTGCAGAATTCATCTGGAGATACTTGATGAGTTGCAGAATCTGCCGTTGTACCGTGACGTCCAAAGCGGTGGTCGGCTCATCCGCGATAATCAGTTCCGGCTTGCATGAAAAAGCGATCGCGATCAGCACTCTTTGTCGCATTCCACCAGACAGTTCGAACGGATACTTTCGCATCACTGTTTCCGGCTCCCGGATTTGCACCTGATCCAGCAGACTTTGTGTTTCCTGTTGCGCCTCTCCCCGATCCATTCCCATATGCAACTGCAATACGTCACATACCTGTTTCCCGATCCGACGAACTGGATTCAGCGAAGTCATCGGATCCTGCGGAATCATGGCGATATGCCGACTGGCGAGATATCGACGCTGTTTGCGGTCGAGACGGGTGATATCTTTTCCGTCAAAATAAATCGCGCCTTTCCTGATTCTTGTCGCCGCTGGCAGAATACCAAGGATCGCCTTGGCCAGCATGCTCTTACCGGCACCGGAGTCACCGACGAGTCCATGAATCTCTCCGATATCGATGGAAAGGTCGACTCCGCTCAATACCGTGTTTGCGAGCTGATTCTGCCTCACTTCCAGATGGAGGTCCTCGATGTTCAATATTGACTTCATCTTCGCATCACAGGATCCAAAATTGACCTCAAGCCATCGCCAAGTGCATTGAACGCCAAAACCGAAGCGATGATGCATAGAACCGGCAACGTCATCACCCACCATGCCTGATGCACATATAGCCGACCTTCCTGGATCAGACCTCCCCACGTCGCCTGATCTGACGACACACTCAGGCCGACGAAGCTGAGGATTGCCTCAACAATAATGGCGATACCCATCTCAAGTGTCAGCAGGGTTATCAGCAGGGGCACAATGTTCGGCAGAATTTCCCGCCACAGAATTGTCCAGCGGCCGAGTCCGATTGTAACTGCCGAGGTGATGTATTCCTGTTCTCTCTGTACCAACACCTCCGCTCGTACGACCCGACAGAACCTCGTCCAGTCGATCACAACGATGGCGATGATCACCGAATGCAGCCCGGTACCGATGACGGCGACAAGGATGATCGAAAGAAGAACCGGCGGGAACGACATCCAGATATCCACCATACGGGAGATGGTGGTATCGAACAGGCCACCGAAATAACCGGCAAGCAGGCCCAGAACCGTACCGAGCACTGCGGCGAGAGTCGCTGCTACGATGGCGACAATGAGTGCGATTCTCGCACCGTATATCAATCTTGACAGAAGATCTCTTCCCAGACTGTCGGTACCAAGCAAATAGGCTGAATCGTAATCGGATGACCAGAATGGCGGGAGCAGACCGCTAATCAGATCCTGCTCCAGCGGATCGTGGGGTGCGATCCAAGGAGCGAACACCGCGGCTATGATCATCAGCAAGACAACCGATCCTCCCAAATAGACACGTATATGGCCGGAACTGAGGCTTCCGAATCTGCGACCGGACTCATTCATTGGCAACTCTCGGGTTGAGCAGACGGTAACTCAGGTCAATCAGCAGGTTCGTGAAAATAAAGATGATCGCAAAGGTGATGATCAGCCCCTGTATCAGAGGAAGGTCACGGTCAATGACGGCCCCGATGGCCATATTTCCGATGCCGGGATAGCTGAATATCCGCTCAATCAGCACTGTGCCACCAAGAAGGAAGTTGAACTGGACCCCGGACAGAGCCACTGTGGGAATCAGTGCATTGCGCAATGCCTCGACGATCAGAATTCGCCATCTGCTGAACCCCTTGATCTCACTGAGCAGGATGTAGTCCTGTGTCATTGTCTCGAACAGAGACGCCTTGAGAGTTCGTGTGATGACGGCGGTCAGTGGAAGGGCCAGTGCAACCATTGGCAGAAGCATGTGTCTCACGAGGTCGATCAATATTGCGAACTCACCTCGCAGTATGCTCTCGACCAGATAGAACTGGGTGGTGAATTCAATACCTGTTCTGGGGTCGATTCGACCGGAGATTGGCAGAATCGGCCACAACACCCCAAGTACCAGGATAAAGATCAATCCCCAGAGAAAATCTGGAATGGCCTGGTTGAAGCCACTGATACCGTCGACTACTGCCTCAGGCCAGCGGTTCTGCCAATAGGTACCGACGATGGCCAGCGCGATGCCGAGCACTACCGCGAGCGCCATTGCCGACAGAGCCAGTTCCAGGGTCGCCGGGAGACGCGAGAGAATCAGGTGAACAACATCCTGCCGCAGGCTGATTGAAATACCGAAATCGCCGCCCATTACAGCACTGCACCAGATCAGGTACTGATCCAATATTGATTTGTCGAGTCCGTAGAGTTGTCGCAGGTTGTCGATATCCGCCTGGCTGGCACCCGGTGGAATCATCATGGCAATCGGGTCGCCTGGCACGACCCGCAACAGGACGAACACAATGATGGAAACGCCGAACAGTGTCGGCAAAATCAGTAACAGCCGTCGCAGGAGAAAACGCGAGGCCATGAATCAATCCGCTGCCTTTTCAGGCAGCGGATCACTTATGTGTTGGATATTGCCGGTGACACTCAATTGGTTTTTGTGACCGACTGCGGCAGAACAAAGTTCGCCACATGCGGTGTCACTTCAATGCCATCCCGGTGTACGATGGGCTGCACGAACTGCAGCAGCGGAATGACGTAGGCGTTTTCTGCGATATACCGGTCTACCGCCTGATAGCCTGCGATGCGTTTGGCTTCATCCGGCTCACCCCAAAGCGGGCCGATCATTGCGTCCAGATCGTCGGTGTCCCAGGTCGAATGCGGTGAAGGACCGAACATGGCAAATCCAGTCGACGTGGACGGATCACCGATAGCATTGCCCCAGTTGTAGAATGCCGCCGGTGCAAGCGTGTCAAGTGCCCGAAGTTCGAAGTGCTTGGCAATTTCGTACACCTCGATTTCAGCTTCGGCACCGACCTTTCGCCACATGCCGACAATGGCCTGGATCATCTCATAGTCCTTGGGCTTGAACCCCCGTGTAGTCTGAATCTTGAAACGGACCGGATTGTCTATCGAATAACCGGATTCCCCCAACAGCATTTTGGCTTTCTCAGGATCGTGTGCGACACTGATCGAAGAGTCAAACGCGGAGTACTGCGGCGCCTGCAAGGTGTCAATCGGGACTCCATAGCCGCGAAGCAGGTGCTCGACAATCGCGTTCTTGTCAATAGCATGAGCGAGTGCCTTGCGAACATTGGCATCCTCCATCACCTCGATATCATTGATGAAAATCATACCGATGTCGGAAACCGGGGTGCTGCGGCCAACCAGTCCTTCCTTGGCTCGCAATCTGTCGTACTCCTCATACGGAATCTCGATTGTGATATCGGAACTGCCGCTCTCGATTTCCGCGACGCGGCTGCTTGCGTCCGTTACAAATTTGAAAATGACCGTCTCAAATTCCGGCTGAGGTCCCCAGTACCGGTCAAAACGTTTCAGCCTTACAAAGCTGTTCCGTTCGAACTGGTCAACCATGTATGGACCGGAACCGACAGGCGCGGCCTCGAATCCTTCAGCTCCGACTTCCTCGTAATAATTCTGCGGAAGAACGTATGCGGTAAGGAATGCCATCCATTTGAACAGTGTTGGCTCAAACGAGACAACATCGCCCGTGATTCGATTGCCATCGATACTGAAATTGGCAACCTTGCTCCAAACAAACATGATCGGGTTGCCTGTATCAGGATGCCCGGCTCTTTCGAGCGACCAAACTACATCCTGAGGGGTAACTTTGCTACCATCGTGCCAGTAGGCATCATCGCGGACTTCCAGCCAAATCTTTGTCCGATCTTCGTTCCAACCCCAACCGGTCAGCAACCCCGGCTTGAAACTCAGGTCCGGATTCTGATCGACATATTGATCGAAAACGGACTTATAGATGGACTGTATAGTCGGATTGACTGCCGATAAGCCGACTGTCGGATCCCAAGATGGGAGGTTGACGTTGTACGCAATGGTCAGCGTGTCGTCGTCTGCCTGCACGTGCGCCACTGTGGCGAAACACAATGCAAACATAACAATTAGAGATTTGAGTCGCATTTTTATTTTCTCCTGCGTATGATCAGGTAATCTATTTACCTTCGCTGGTCGCCCATTTCGCCATGAGCGTGTTGGAAGGCAAGGTTTCATCAATGAGTTTTTTAGCGGTTTCCTGACCCGCTACTGGTAAACCATCCGAATCCAGGACGCCGATCTGTACCAGAACCGACGCCTGGTCCCAATAAATGTGCTCGTGGCACAGCTTGTCCCCGCGAAAATTGACAATCGCCACCAAAGGCACCTCAACATATTTACCGGTTGGCGCTATACCCGGCAGCATCCAGTCAATCTCACAATCGTGGGTGAAGCAGAACAGCATCTCGTCGACCAGCCGGTCAGTGCCTATCGTCCGTGAAATGGGAATCAGTTTTGTATCCGCCGGATTCGAATTCACAAAGTGGTGCTGGTAGAATCGGCTGAGTTGTTGGTTGCCAACGCCACCGGTCATGGTGGGGATGTGGTTTACATAAGGCTGATCAACCATTGTCGCCATCGTGGCAGGGACGTCTCGGCCGACAAACTCGTGCTCACAGTGTTTGTCCCACAATTGGCTCAGATCATAGATCGGGCCCAATATGCTGCGCAAAAGCGTGAGACTTCGTGAATACGCCATCATAGTCGACGGCTTGTGATAGCTGTCACGTCCCGGTGTCGCGAAGGCATGATTGACACCGTGATAATAGTAAATCTCGACATCCGAACGTCCTTCAAACGCGTTACGGACGGCATCGACTGCATCCGGTGGGACGAACCGGTCTTCTGATGCGAAATGCATCACCATCGGGCAGTTGATGTTTACCGCCTCGTCCAAAGAAGCCTCGATTGCGACCCCGTAATACGATACAGCGCAGTCCACGTCGGTGCGAGCCGCTGTGAGGTAGGCCAGCTTGCCGCCCAGGCAGTATCCAAGTGCACCGACTTTTCCCTTGCACTGTTCCATTGATCTCAGGGCAGCTACCGTGTCGCCGACATCTCTGATGCCCTGATCGACGTCGAACTGCTGGTAAAAGCCGAAAGCCTTGCCAAAATCTTCATCGCTGTAACCAAGAACGACCCCGGGCTCCATTCGCCAGAACAGGTCCGGCACCAATACAACATATCCCTCCTGCGCAAACTGGTCCGCCATATCCCGAAGATACTGGTTGACTCCGAAAATCTCCTGCAACAGGATCAAGCCCGGTCCGGAACCCTGTGCTGGTGTCGACAGGTAGGCCTCAAACTCTCCTCCGTCCGATGCACCGATTTTTATCATTGAACCGTTCATTGCATCTCCCTACGATTGAATTAGAACATTTATTTTTGACAGTAAACTATTCATTGTACAAGGTTTCCTCGGTACGAAAGCGTTTAGATTTGTGCAGGATTCATTGTAAATTATGAATTTCGCCAAACTTGAAATAAATTCTTGAACGGTTAAGAACTCCAGCGCGGATATTCGTGAGTGCAGGGTTCAATGCTAGAGCGGGTTCGAAATTGTTGTTGGACTCGTAAGTCATTGAGTGGTATAGATTAAACAATGCGAATTGGTTTCACAGTGATCGGCTGCCAAGTAATTCTCACATGGCTCTTCGCGGCAGTCTGTTATGCGCAGGACAGACAGGAAAAGTTCGGTAACTGGATGGTGCTGAACGGGCAAATCCCCATTGCCAGAACTTACGCATTGGATTTCAGGACATATCTGGAATTCTTCTGTAACACCGATGAACTGAAGAGTGGCAGGCTGTTTGTTCGTATAGTCTGGGATACTGATGATTTGTATTATTCCGGTTCCTTTCCTTTCACTCACCAATTTGATTCAGACTCACCCAAAGAGCGGCCGTGGATAGTTTACGCTGATGTCGGACACACAATATTGCGAGGCGCAACGGCAATAGAATTTATCCGAGACGCGAAGGATTCTTATATCGTGAATATCAGAGGAACACTGAAAGAACTGTCTGCGGTAACATTTGTACTTGACGGTGCAGAGCAAGCGGCCGAACACGTACTGGAACAATGTACAGTGAACTAACCGGGTAAAACGACCATATTTCACGTTTGGGAAGTAGTCATGAGTGAACGAATAGCTGTGATCGGGCTTGGCGCCATGGGGTTCGGAATCGCATCGAATCTGCTTGATGGCGGCCATCAGGTGTCGGTAACAGTGCATCGGAACGTAAACAATGTAGAGCGATTGGTTCAATCAGGCGCACGGTTGTACACATCGAAATCAGAAGCGGTCAAAGCCAGCGAAATAGTGATTCTTTGTCTGCCAAACTCAGAAGATGTAAGTAACACCATCACCGAGATTTGGCCTGTCCTGAATGACCGTCATCTGGTGCTTGACACCGGAACGTCTTCAGTCTCTGCGACATTGGTCTTGGCGGAACGTCTCAGGGAGAAATCGGTTTTGTTCGCTGAAGCGCCTCTGGCTGGTGGAAAAGCTCAGTCCAATGCAGGTGAACTTGGTGCCTTTGTCGGCGCTGATAGCGAAGTCTTCGCAAGGATTGAACCGATTCTAAGGAAATTCTGTTCATCGGCTTTGCACTTCGGTCCGGTAGGATCAGGTGGTCGTGCCAAATTGATCAGCAATTACCTCGTTCTCGGTATGGTAAGGTCCATCATCGAAACTTTCCACGCTGCTGATTCACTTGGGATTGACTGGGAGAAGTTTTATCGAATCATCTGCCGGGGTTCGGGAAATTCGGTCGCGTTGAACAGGATCATCGGACAGATCGTCGATGAAAATGACTACGAAGGTTATGTCTTCAGTGTGAGAAACGCGCTGAAAGACTCAAGATATATCGAACAGTTGATCCGGCAGGCAGGACTTGGTTCATCAATGAGTGATTCGGCATTGACGCTTTTTGAGAATGCGATCGCCGAAGGCTTTGGAGATCTGATGATCTCCGAGCTTCTTCGCGAAGACCTACGCGCTAAATTACCGGCTATGCTTGCTTCGGGCGAACCGGACCCGCCTCAATGAAGTAGTTGTGGTTTCTCACGAGTCGGAATCGTGGACTTCTCAGGTGGTTCACAACCGGTATCGCAGCACTGTCCGGGTTGTTTGGTGGTATTCTCGGAACTTTCGTGAACACCGCGTTCAATCAGACGCTGTACGAATTCTGCTTTGTCTGCGACGGGGTACTTCCTGAAAATCTCCCGTTTCATCGCCTCTGGGGACCCTCCACCGTGCACGCTGATTACCGAATACCAGGCTCCGGAATGGGAGGCGGTCAGATCTTCGATCAGCCGCGCGACAGTCGCCCGGCGATGCGGTGGGATATCGGGACTTGCTGACATCAGAGTATCCAGCTTGTCCATCGTGTCTGGATTGTGATCATCATCCGGGTGCGGAAGTGTGACGATCAGACCGCCCGAAACAGTGTTGGCGATTCGATGCATGTCGTAGATTGAATTCGCCAGCATCAGTTTGCCGATGTTCGAATAGACCGCATCCGGCTCGCAGTTGCCTGCCGGTGTCGTGGTGCAGTAGACCGAAGCTGAAACACCGCATGCATAGAAGCTCTCTACGGTTTTGATCAGTTCAACCATCGAGTCTCTCAGATGAGGCTCCGCGTTGACATCAAGTCCGTTTGTCTCAATCATCATTCCGGATGCGCCGATCAACAGATCACCGAAACCAGCCCGGGCACCGATACAGGTGTGTCGATGATGATTGGCGTACGTCTTGGTGAGATATTCGGCATACTCCCATTCGCCGCACATATAGACCCGATCGTATGGTACAAATACATTCTCGAAAATACACACACCGGTTGACTGGCCGAATCTGTTGCTGAACTCCGCAGTGGGGTCGCCGGGACGACCCGCAGGCCGGGCAATTATCGTAAGTCCTTTCGCATCAATCGGCACCTGACATGCCACCGCGAAATCCTTGTCCTCGCGTGTCATGTTCCGTCCGGGCAGCACGAACAACTCATGCACATACGGTGCCGCGGTGACAATGGCCTTCACACCGGAGATTTCGATCCCATCGGGTCTTCGATTGACGATACGCAGATGGCTGTCAGGCTTGGGCTGTTCGCTGGGCCTCAGCGAGCGGTCGCCTTTCGCATCAGTCATCGCAATACCGACTGTCAGATCCTCTTCCTGGATGCGGTGCATCTGCTCGACAAGACGAGCACTGTACTCGGTGCCGTGTTCGGCATCCATCCGATACGTTGCCTGGTACAAGGCGTTCAAGCCGTCCATGGACAAATATCGCATGGCGCATCCAGTCAGCTGACAGACTGCTCGAACATATTCCAACTTCGAAAGAAGATCGTCTGCACTGCGATTTATGTGTACAAATCGGTTGACCGTCTTGCCTGAGGTGTGTTGCTCGGCGAGTGCGTAGTCTCGGTGCTCGGACATCCTCGCAAAGTCATAGGTCATCGCGATGGCATTCACTCCGGGTGCGAGCATTGGATGGCTCGCCACGCTATCTACCTTCAAACCGCGAACATATACATTCGGACTGTATTCCTGCAAAGACTCGCAATATTCCTGAGATGTCATCAGATTCATGAGAAACTCGCCAATAGATCAAATTTCGTCAAGGCAACCACGCTCAAACTGGATGAAAATGCACCTGAGCAGTACTGGCGTCAAATTCCTTTTTCCACGCAATACCGTAAATTATGTCTACTGTCAGTATGATATTGCCATTGTCATCCAGATCGCTGAACTGCCCAGCCAAGTTTGATTGTACGCTTTTTGCTGATGGAAGTTGGGAGTCGCGCAGCAACGCGGCATAGGTTCCGGACTGTTCGAGAACTTCCATAAGACATTCAACGTCGGGATAACGCAAACACTTGCAGTCGATGTCAACAACGGGATTTGCGAAGCCGCCAGCCAGAAGAAAGTCACCGATGTCGTGCATTTCGGGAAATTTTTCATGAGCCTGCACGATCCCCGAATTCCTGCAAGCCTGTCGGAATTCCTGAAACGATCTCGTCGCGAACATCGAAAACAGGAGCGTGCCATTTTCACGCAGTACCCGATAGCACTCTGAAAAAAATACTTTTGGGTCACAAAACGAAGCCGAAAGATTGGATACGATCAAATCTGCTGATTCGTCATCAAGCGACATCTGTTCCAGTTCGGAGACTCCATCTTGGGAATCGGATGCAGTGATTTTGTGTTCCGTTTCAGGGTTTGCAATTAACGACTTATCGCTCGCATTCATCGACGCATCGGGAAAGTGCGACCGTAACAACCGACTCAGCGTGCTGGCACGGAACCCGACATTTACAATCTGTTTCGGCTGATGAGGGAGGAACTGCAGTCGTTCGCCGAGTTCCTGCCCGGACTCTTCATGAAACCTGCCCGTCTGTGCATTCGGCATCAGATCCGGCTGAATTTCTTTGCAGTCACTCATCCTCTAGTGTCATGTATCAGAAGTACGTTTACAGTAGGTTTTCAATGACTCCAATATCTCATCCGCACTCTTCGTCCAGATAAATGGCTTGGGGTCCTCGTTGTAAACCTCAAGATATTCGTTGATCGCCGATTCGAGCTCCCGCGTACTGTTGAACGATCCCCGTCGAATCTGTTTGCTGGTGATCTCAGCGAACCACCGCTCCACCAGATTGATCCAGGACGCGCTGGTGGGCGTGAAATGCAGGTGAAACCGCTGTCTTCGGGCCAGCCAGTTGTGCACCAGTGCGGTCTTGTGCGTGCCGTAATTGTCCAGCACCAGATGAACATCCAATTCCTCGGGCACGGCCTTGTCAATGATCTCAAGGAATCTCTTGAACTCGACCGATCGATGGCGTCGATAGCATTTGCCGATGACCTCGCCGGTTGCGGTGTTCAGCGCCGCAAACAGTGAGGTGGTGCCGTTTCGTCTGTAATCGTGCGAACGACGTTCCGCCAGCCCGGGTCGCAATGGCAGGATCGGCTCAGTTCGATTCAGTGCCTGAATCTGCGACTTCTCATCCACACACAGCACCACTGCGCGCTCCGGCGGCGACATGTAAAGACCGACTATGTCGCGCACCTTCTCAATGAACTGCGGGTCTTTCGACAGCTTGAAGGTTTCAAACCGATGCGGCTGCAGCGCAAATGCTTTCCAGATCCGATTGACCGTGGTGGAGCTGATGCCGCATTGTCTCGCCATGCTTCGGGTGCTCCAGTGGGTCGCATCCCGCGGCGTGTTTTCCAATGTTTCCGTAATCACCCGCTCAATATCGTCATCGCTGACAGTGCGGGGCGCCCCGGGGCGTCTCTCATCAACCAGCCCGTCACAGCCGAGTTCCAGAAAACGCCGCCGCCATTTGTTCGCCGTGGGACGGGTGATGCCAAGCCTTTCGGCAACCTGGGCATCACTGAACCCTTCCGCGGAACCGAGCACGATACGCGCCCGCAACGCCAGCGCCTGGGCGGTCTTGGGACGCTTGGACCAGCGCTCCAGCTGCGCCCGCTCCTCAGCAGTGGGTGTCGGAATCTCTCGCGTATAATGATTGGCCATAACGAAAACTTCTCTCGAATAAAATTCATTACGGTAATTATCGCACATTCTTGTTTTACTGTAAACGAATTAACGATACAGGACACTAGTCACCCATGTCGTCTGCAATCGTCAGATACTTGCCGTGAAGCTCATCCACGGAATTTCTAAGCGATTGTTTTGTACCAGTGTTTGAGATGACATCATCTGCCATCTCCAATCGATCCTTTCGCGTCGCTTGCAGGTGAATGATACGTTCGACTTCCTGTGCAGATTCGTTGTCGCGATTGGACACCCTGTCGATCTGCAACTTCGCAGGTGCATCAATGACCAAAACCCGATCAAGTGGATATGTACGATTGCCTTCCGCCAGCAGAGGAATCACAACGATAGCATACGGCGCAGACAGATCAGACAGCTGACGCAGAATTTCTGCATGAATTTCAGGGTGCAGTATGCTCTCAAGCTGAGTTTTCTTCTCGGGGACGGAAAAAACCATTTTTCTCAAATTGCTTCGATCCAGTCCACCATCGGCTGTGGCGAATTCGGCACCGAAAACTTCAATCACTTTCTTGCACGCAGGTCGGCCGGGTTCCACAATTTGCCGCGCAATCACGTCGGCATCAATGACAGGAACTCCCAGCTCCGCGAAACGATCCGCGGCTGCGGATTTTCCGCTACCGATCCCTCCGGTGATTCCAACGGCAAGCATGTCAGGAGCGCGTGGCCTCGATCACCGCACCACCGAGACAGATCTCATCCTCGTAAAAGACGATGGATTGTCCGGGAGTGACTGCGCGCACAGGCTGTTCGAATTCCACAAAATAGCCCTGATCTTGCGAATGACAGATGAGGCAGTTTTGCTCTTCACCCCGGTATCGCACCTTCGCGCGAGCAGGATAAGGCAATCTGTATTTCATAGAAATCCAGGTCAGATTGGATATATCGGCCTGCCGACTGTATAGGAGTGGGTGGTCGTGACCCTGCACTGCCACCAATGTGTTACTCATGACATCCTTGCTCGCGACATACCAGGCATCACCCGGCCCGCCGATTCCAAGTCCAGTTCTTTGTCCGATTGTATATAGAAACGCTCCTTCATGTTTACCAAGTACTTCGCCCTCTGGGTCGGTGATCGAACCTTCGGTAGATTTCAGGTAGCGACGTACAAACGAT
This sequence comes from Arenicellales bacterium, assembly GCA_963662635.2. GTDB lineage: Bacteria > Pseudomonadota > Gammaproteobacteria > Arenicellales > JAJDZL01 > JAJDZL01. The sequence goes on along the minus strand of CAXXFC010000006.1, from coordinate 1,879,685 downwards.
CGAAAATTTCTTCGTCCAATGAAACAGATGCCAGTACTTCCTTTCTTGTCGTGGTTTTCGAATCCGAACTCGCGAGCCTTCGATCGTACCTGTTCCTTGGTCATGAATCCGATTGGGAAAATTGCTTTCTGTAACGCATCAGTCTTCAATCCATAGAGAAAATATGTCTGATCCTTGTCCCTGTCAATTCCTTTCAGAAGGTTCAACGTACCATTGCTGTGATCAATTCTCGCATAGTGACCGGTAGCGACGTAATCAGCACCGAGTTTCATCGCCCAGAGCGGGAATTCTCGGAACTTGATCTCAACATTGCAAATAATATCGGGATTTGGGGTTTTGCCACGTTCAAGGTCTTTTAGGAATCCGGTAAAGACCCGCTCCCAGTATTCAAATGAAAAATTGACCGTCTTCAAGGGTATGTCCAGAACTTCACAAACGGCTTGGGCATCTGCCAAGTCCTCAGCCGCGCCGCACTCATCATCGTCATCATCCTCCCAATTCTTCATGAAGAGTCCGATAACGTTGTATCCCTGCTCCAGCAATAATGCGGCGGATACGGACGAATCAACTCCTCCGGACATTCCGACTACGACTGTTTCAGCGGTACTTGAAGGCATGGTTGGTATTGATGCGATACGATACGAACAGATCGAATGAATTCATGAGCAAGAGAGCGGTTTGACAGGAGCAGAATACCACATGCAAAGTGGCTTCTTTTTGTGACTTATATATTTGTTTAACCTTATTTATGTTAATTTTATGAATTGACTGAAAACAGCAATTTGAAGTTAACAATTATGCAATACTTGACGAATATAGAAGGTGTATTAATAATGAATGTATGTTAACCCCGATTCGAAGAATTTGGCGTGTTGTAATAGGTGCAGGCAGTTTTGCAGGTATTTGTACGACAATTCTGGAATGGAGTTCCAGGGATAATCGAGAAGTGTTAGTCGAACTGATTGGATCAGTCGTAAGTCTCCATTCGATTTATCTCGGTATAGTGATTTTTCTCGTATTAATTTTATTGGTAGCTGTTTGGCCTGGTTTAGTATGGGTTTACAATTTTCGACAAAATTCAAAATATGAAATTCTCGAAAAACAAAGACAAGAAACAAGAGAAGCAATCGAATTAATGAATGATTTTAGAGATCTATTGAAATTTAGTGTTTCAGATTATGAAAAAAGTTATTTACTTAGTGCCATCGGTCAAACTCAGCTAAGATCAGAAGCTATTGAAAGATGCAAACAACTAGAAGCCTTTGGACTCCTTCCCAAAAACACTAGTAATTCAACAACTATAATTTTTATCATACATCAATTGGAAGAATTGATACCAATTGCGAATTTTCGAGGAATTGAAGCGGTAAGAGAACAGTTACTGAAATAGTAGTGTAATCAGGGGTCGTAAAAAAAAAGAAACTCCAAATTTGCGAACGAAAGATATTGAATTTGGCCACTACTGTGTATTTCTAGATTCGTAGCGCAAGATGTTAATTGAAAAGTCAATAAATAAATAATATGTTCCAAAACTTTCTGGGGGTTACCAGAACAAGCCTGCATCAAGTGATCTAGGAATTGTGGTGGCAATAATCAATATATCTAATTCGAATATTTCTACTGAATTTGTACCCACTAAACAATCTAGACGAGATATCAATTTGACAGGGATTTTATATAGTTCAACAAGTTAGATCAGTTGCAAAAGTTAGACGAAACAAAATTTCTAGATACATCAGATGAGAATTGGAAACAGAAAGAAAATCCATTGAGTGTTGAAAGAATGAATCAAATTACAGGGATTCAAGAGGCCGATGAAATGAAAATTCAACCTAAACTAACTAAATTACCAATTAACAATATCCGCCAAAATGCAAAACTATCTTGTGCAAGGACTATTGGAAACTTCCCGCCCCGCTTGAAGAGAAATGAATGAAAAACTAAATTTTTTCATTTAGAGTTAGAGGATGGGTAAAAAGACAAAAAAAGCCCTTCTTTTCGATGCTAAGCCGACTTCGTACTGACTTTACCGGAGTTTACCTGCTGTTTGTGCCAACCGTTCGCCCAGTGCCATACAAAGTACTTCTTCGTCCTTGCTCAATGTCGTGTTGCCGGCAAAACCCGCGACATGAGTAGCGCCGTAAGGCGTCCCACCGGTGCTGGTATCAGACAATTCCGCTTCGGTGTATGGAATACCAACGATGAACATACCGTGATGTAATAGCGGTATCATCATCGAAATAAGTGTGGATTCCTGTCCACCGTGCATGGATGATGTTGAGGTAAAGACACAAGCGGGCTTCCCGGCAAGTGTGCCCGATAACCACAATGAGCTAGTGGAGTCAAGAAAGTACTTCAATGGTGCCGCCATGTTGCCAAATCGGGTGGGGCTACCAAGTGCTAGGCCGTCGCAAGTTTCAAGGTCCTCCACCGTTACGTACGGGTGACCAGCTGAAGGGATTTCGTCGTCAAGCACTTCAGTGGTTGTTGAAACTCGCGGGACACATCTCAGTTTTGATTCACATCCGTCCACTTTGTTTACTCCGCGGGCGATCATTTTCGCGAGTTTTTCGACGCTACCATCTCGGCTGTAGTACAGAATCAATATGGTTTTCATTGAATTACGCTCATTCATTCTGTGTTGTCACACTGCCGAATGCCACTCGCACAGAGAAACTCCCATGTCTAATTCAACTCTCCTAAACAAGGAATGAAAACAACGTGTACACACCGTCCCTTGTCACCAATACTCGATAGGCGTTCGCTCGGACTTGGATGGAAGGTAAAATCTATACCGTCACAGAAATTCCGATAGAAGTAATTCTTAACGAACACTCACAAGCACCGATTTGTCGGAAGATCGCAATTAGATTCTTGCATTACAGTCAGTTCAGGTTTAGTCATAAGAAGATTGCTCCCCGAGTCTGTGTTAACGAAATAGACAGTCGCAAAGGCAATCCGCTGGAGTTAATTTGACTAAACATATAAACCAGCCCGAAAGTCTGAATCCCAAGCATACTTAGAAACTACTAGTTAATCCTAATAGACTGGTAGTAATTTTGCGAGTTGAGGATATTCAGATTTGACAGTTGATATTCCCATACTTGGAACGTTCGAAAGATCACTGCGAAATCGCACCTTGCTTACTTCTGCTGGAAGTACAGTCCGTACAGCAGGAATATTTTCAAGTTTGTAGAGTTGAATGGAAGACTTTGCTACACTCATGTCAAATCTCGATGATAAAACTATTTTTGCCCCCGCTCCCAGTCCTTCAGCCAAGGTTTCTTGAAATTTGAACAATAGTTCAGGTGCACCTTCTAGTTGTTCTCTGATTCCAATTGCGAGTTCATTAATCGACATACCACCCCCACTCTTTTCTACAAATAGCGATACTAAAATTCCTGAGCTATGTGGTGGCGGTGTACATTGTTCTAGAGAAAATTCATGTGATCGTAGCCGAGAACCGGTTGACTTCACCTCCAATCGAATGTCATCTATAGAAAAATCAAATCGATCATCAATATTGCTTCTCCATGCCTGAACGGCAAATTTTGGAGATTCCGCAGAGTGAATAACGAAGAGTTCTCCAAACAATCCAACTATAGATCGATGAGATGGCTTGGAAATTTTTTGAAACAATTCAATAAGACGATGTACTGCTTCAGCAATTTCTTGTGAGCTCGGTGAATTTCCGATGAATTGAAGAATAGTCTCACACACTTCGGCAAAATATTCTTGTATAACTCGGTCTGGAGTAGCACATGTAATTACTGTAAAAATTCCCACACTGTTTCGTTTACTTGAGATATTTAGATTACATGGAATAGAGAATGATACTTCTATAGTTGCTAGCCGAATTGGTGCTCTGATATCGCTGTCATTTGTGCCCAATAGAAGACATGGCAACCCCAAACTTGTGCGCCCAAAATAATTACTTGAGGAATTTGGGATATTCTTCACATAGTATCGTAACTCATCGGAAATTGAATTTGGAACATCGACCCCCGCGAGTAATTTGGTTAGTTCAAATCGCATCTATACTGACTGTACTTGAGTTGCCCAACTCATTTCCATTCGTTTAGGAATCCAGATTGCAATTACCGGAACATTTTTTGCAATTTTGACTTTGTCTTGAATTAAATCAAGAGAGTGAATTTGTATTGTTACTTCATCTGGTTTATGAATTTTTCTATCACCAGGATAGATTGTGCCTCTGATTTCTATAGGATCTACTGGAAATTCACCTTGAAATAGATTAGAAATTTTGCCATTTGAATCTACGCTTCTTACGCGTTGAAAATTGTGGCTCATCAGATAAACTGCACACTGCTCATCCTCATTGTTTTCTAATGCATGCGAGAGTTGGAGCAACACTCCAGTCATTTCACTTGTGTCACGAACTGAGGAAAATACAAGCGGGATGAGAAGTTTTTCGACTATCTCCACAAGACTTAAATCTTGTTTGACTTTGTGTGTTTGAGCTGGTTCTCGATTCGGGTTACCTTGGTCAGTTTCAAAAGTCAAATCTTTTAGGATACCTTCTACTAGTTCTCTATTGGTTTCAACTACGTAGCCTGCTCCAAGAACAATCGTCGGTATGAACCATCGATTTGCATAATTTCCGCGTGTGATACTGGACTGTATTACATTTCTTCTACAGAGTCGCAATTTTGGTGAAAGTATAAATGCTCGCTTCCATTCACTAAGCGGTCTATTTGTACTTCGCCAATTTTGAAGTTGCAGGCGCATTTCTTCTTCGTGCGTAACATACTCTCTAAATGCCATTTCCACGCCTGGCTCGAGAAAAACTCGGCAATAACCGAGATACGGGCGTTTATAGCCAAAGAATCTACCTCGCTGCTGAATCGTGTCTACATTCATCATACCAGGACCCCGTGACATATATGTTACTGTCAGCCCTTCTACCGTAAAACCTCGATCCATTGCCTGTCCACCGACTAGTATCCATCCGTAACTAGCACTCCAAGAAATGATCGGAGTCCCCGATTCCTGCCTAGAGTTCACCTCTTCGATTCTGATTTTTCGAATCGCCCTTGGCAGATAACTAATGATCTCATCGAATGATGGGAGGTTTTGAGCAGTCTTATGCAAGTTGTCATACGCTTCTTGGAAGTCGTCTATGAAATCAGTTCTATCAGAATCTCCCTCTGGAAGTTTAACCAAACCTCTCCAATCCTCAAAAATCCACTCAAGCGATTGTCGAAAATTCTCATGTAGTGCCGTTGTCCGGGAGGGATGAACAAGCATTGATCTATTTGGATTAGTTTTACTACGTCCCTGAATCAGCCCCGCTGTAACTCCAACAACAAAAATACGCAGTGCCCTCAAAAGAGATTGTGGCGGTTCAAAAAATGGATCTCCGTGGTCATTTATCACCTCATCTTGCGGTATTGTCTCTACAAGTGAAGACTCATCATGGAAAAATTTATGACCTCCTACATAATGTTCACCAGGTTCTAATATCTCCACAAATTCTGGAGATAGAGAATCAATGATGTTTATCAATAATGGTGCCTGAGGAGTTGCTGTGTATTGAAGAAAAGTATGGTTCGGAATTGCTTGTCTAAGTTCACGTATGCGTGCATATGTCGAGCTCACTTCATTGCGATTTACCTGAATATTCAAACTTGCCTGATCAGCCTCGTCGTCTATGATTAGTGTCGGTATATCATCCAAATCTAAAACTCTCAAAAGGTCTACGAGATTGGCTAAATGTTGATGATTTTTCATCACCGTAATGAGAACCATCGGGCTCTCAACGGCAGGCACTTCAGGGTCACATCTTTCCTCAAAATCTGTCTGAATAGCCCTCCTGAAACTATCTGTATTGGTGGGATTTGTAAAGATTGACCAACACGAAAAGCCTTCAATGTTGTCTATGTCTAAATCTTTACGCAGTCGGTTTGTTGATTGATCAAGTAATGCTTTCGAGATTCCAGCAATAACGATTGCTAAGCCAAAGCCATTATCCTGTGCGAGCGCCATAACAGTTGTAAATGAAAGTGTTTTTCCACTCTGTACGTAGCCCACAACAAGCCCAGTATTTGGGTCACTTTGTTGATTCATGGGATTTATACAACGCGATAGGATAGATACAGCCGAATCCACTATAGCTTCACCTGCTTCTTTCGGCAATTGACTTCTTTCGATGACATCTTTTGTTTCAGTTCCAACTATAGGTTGCCACTGACTAGACGACTCATCGGCTATAGATAGCGGGATAATGACGGTTGGCTTTTCTTCAGTAGTCACAATCTATTTTTCCTTCTCTCTGTGCATGTGTTCGTTAGATCAATTTATTGTTGTGAAAATGCTTCTCGAAGTATTTCGTTAAAATTACGTCGAATTGTTCCTGCATGTCTGTGTCCTGTATATCGTGCGAGCGTTTCAGCGAGAGCTAAGGCAGCCGCAATTCGAAGAAGCACCTCAACATCATCTGGGTCTGTCTGTGCGAATCTCACCATGAAAGGACTGGCAAGGTTGACACGAATTTCAATTTCATTATTAGAAAGATCTCTAGACTGGTTACTTATATCTAGCCACTGACTTTCCTGGGGCTCGTCTGTAAGTTCAATCTTTATGAGCCACTTTTCATGACGAAACTTAATAGTGAACTCTCGATTTGCCAGAATTTTTTGATCAGAAAGCGGTTGCGTAGGTGTCTCAAGAGGCGGTTCATTTGCAACATCATTTAAGGTCTCAGATAACCTTTCATTTGCCATTAATGCTGCAGTACGGTCAGTAGCCTCTTGTGCCGCTTGCTTGCGTTCTCTTCTGGGCGCAAGGACACGATAACCATCAGCTTGTCGAAGTAGAGGCAGATCATCAGAATCAAGCTCTTCTTTCAATAAATCAAGAAATGGTTGCTCATTCTCATCCCAACGGAATCCATCTTTTGTATGACTCACCTCAAATCCTACAAAATGCAATTCGCCAAAAAGACGTAAAGAACGAAAACTACCTGGTTGTCCAAAAATGAAAGTTGGTCTATATCCCTCATCACCGCTTCCTTGTATCAACCTACCTCGTCGGAAAAGTGCAAAACCACTTCTTTTATGATTACCAGGGTCGCGTAAAGCAGCAAAGCCTGTTACATTCAAGTCCTCACCAAAATCAAGTCTAATTTTTTTGTACCATTTACATGGCTCGCCATCTTCTTGTCGAAAAAATGGTGCTTCCAATATTTTTGGTTCAGAATAAGTCAGCAATTCACCATTCAGATAAAGTGCTAACTCTCCTTTTCGGATAAATTCTCGGTATATATCGGTCAAGTGATCTTTGATTTTTCTAACAGTTCTACCTACAGGTACTTGATGAAGATCTTCCAGAATCACTTCGGTAAAATGAAGATTTTCGTCCAATGGAACTTCTATGATTTCCAACTCCTCGATTTTGTCGTGAACTATCTGATTTACATCAAACCTTACCGTTCGCTCAACAGACTCACCCAAAGATTTTGTTCGTACATACCATCTTGGTGAAAACCAACATGCCGCACTTTTCATACCCATACCAAATTCTGATAAGCCTGATGTATCTGTTGGTACAGCCGCAGGCCTAAATGCTCTCTGATAGTCCGAATAAGCAATACCACCTGCATTGTCTTTAATAGATATTCGTCCGGGGTTACTAGAAACGATGGTAATTTCAACTTCTACTTTGAAATCATTCCCATGAATTGCCTCTAATTTACGACGACGCTGAACAAAACTCTGGAATGCGTTATCAACAAACTCGGCTAGAGCGAACCACGGTTTGTAATTTAGGTGTCGTAAAACCGAAAGGACACTGACCCCTGGACGAATATTAACTCTGCTGAGTTTCGAGGAATTGTTACTATCTGGCATGTGCTTCTAAATTTAATTCGTGAAAATCTTCATTTAGAAAATTCCTTCCCAGAGTCTTGGATGTTTCAAATTTAGCCAAAGTCGACTTGTCACACGTCGAAAGCAATGCGCGGGCGATTGCTTCAACTACATCGACATTGACAGCGTTTCCTAACGACTGGTAAGCTGCGGTTTTCGTTGACGGCAGAAATTTGAGTTCTCCCATACTCTGTAGTTGACTGCATTCGCGGGGTGTCATGTAGCGTTTTTCCCAAGCAATTACCGGCACCTGACTTGTCGGTACCACTAGAGACGGAGCGGTTGTAGTGCGCTTGACTCGTATACCTGAAGCTCGAAATTGAATCAGGTACTTCCAAAGATTACGGTCGCATCCCTTACAGTTCCACTCGAACTTTTGAAAACTCGGAGCAAACGGAAGAATATTCGGTAGCCAAGGGTCAATTATTGATTTGTGACGTAGATAGAATTCTCGGTTCTTTCGGATAATGTCGATTTTCCAATCTGGAAACACTTCAGTCGCATCCGTAGCATAACGGGGTAGATTGGAAACTACTGCTTCAGAATCTAAACCGCGCAGTGGATGCCCAAAACTGCCTAGCCAATCATCATAGTTCGTATAGCCGGTTGAGTACGGGGTGCAGTCAATATAAGGATAAGTGGCTCCAAATTCCATCGTCCAGATAGGAAACGAGGGAAATTCCTCATCTTTCGGAATCAGATCAAGAAAAGTTTGCCATAATTCAAGATAATTTATGTGCGATTTCGCAAGATACTCTGCATCTTCTGGATTACTGTCGAGTACTGTCTCAATCGAAGTTTCTCCATTGCATGAAGGTGTCGGCCATTGAAACCCATTCAATCCGTTCCTTTCACCGACAATAAATGTGCGCGCTCGAATTTGAGGAATTCCAAATTGGTGGGGTGAGAACTTGTGGTCCTGGACAACATAACCAGCATTTTGGAGTTTATTCTTGATTATTTCCCACGTTACACCGTCATTATGTCGAACTAAATTTGGAACATTTTCAATGATGAAATATCTGGGTTCGTGGTAGTGCAATATTCGGATAACATTTTCAATTAAATTACCCCATTGGGGACAGTCTAATCCTAATTGACCGCCAGCTTTAGAAAATGGTTGGCAAGGAAATCCTGCGCACAAGATATCGTGCGCGGGGATTTCATCTAATTCGACTTCCCGAATATCTCCCGCAGGTTTAATATTGAAATTTTCTTCGTATAGGTCTGAGAGTCGTGGATCAATTTCAGAAGCGAATACACATTTATGGCCTAGACGCTTGAGAGCAAGATGGAATCCCCCAAGCCCCGCGAATAAATCAATAAAATACATCAGCCTTCAATAGACCTGCAGACCCACCGAATAATCAACAGGGGTAGGCGATGTTCTTTGGCTGAAATTCCGATACGAATGGTAACGCAGAAGTTCGGAATTGAAGTTGGAATACTCGATATGGATTTAAAGAGTAATAAAAAAAAAGTAGAAAAGATGAAACTACTTCTTTAATTGTTATAGACACATTGATTAAATTTGGTAGTTTTTTTGCAGGCAAATTAAAATATTTACCCCAAACTGGTATTGTCAAACAAATTTTTTGCTGATCTCGCGCGTATATTATACCAAGTTTCGGAGTTCAAAAACAGCCAATATAATAACGTAAAGTATTGAAATAAATTATGAGGTCTGCATTCGGTTATAAATTAAGCAATGAGAGTCCACAAGTGATCTGAATTGTAAGAAAAATGTCTCGGACGGCAAGAATAGTGGCGATTCAACTTACTGAAAGGAGGTCTTGGGATGTATGATTAAGCCACATAGTCGGCACTGCTGAAACTAATGGAATCCGCTTTGGAACCAAACCACCAAACCATTTTTCGGTGAATTCGTTAACAGGATAAGTGAAGTTAGGATTTCTGATATAGGGTAGACAACTAAAAACCAAATTTCGTCGAAAATTATCTGAAGTGGCTGCTCCAAGAAAGTGCCTTGTTTACACTCTGGTCATTTCAAAACAAAAAGAAAGACTTCGTGAGGCACGACCATTCAGACTTATAGAAAGTTTATCGAAACATAACATAAACTTTCTATAACTAATCAAGGCATACACAACACAATCTTTACAACACATAAAGTTATAGTTAGTTTACCTAGATATGACATAAACTTTGTATAACTAATCGAGGTATAGACAGAATGATCTTTATGCCTAAAGAATCTAGCAGAGAAACCCCTTTGCCTGCGGACTGTTAGCTTTCAAAAAAACGTGGTAGGTGACCCATAGTTCACGATCACCTCTTGATCGGTAAATCAGTTGTGCTTCAACAAAATATTCTGCAATTTTCGATGCTTGAAAACTTAGATTCAGTTACCGTAATATACTCGTAGCGGAATTCTGTTCACTAAAGTGACCTAGCTGGGGAGGCATTGTGGATACCAATACGGTGGCAAATCAATTTTCTTTAGAATTGTTTTACGACCAAGAATGCGGGGTGTGGGTTGGAACAAGTAAGGATATACCTGGCTTGTTTCTTGAAGCTGAATCAGTTTCTGAACTGCTTAAGGAAGGAGAAGAGATGATACCTTATCTACTTGCGGAGAATCTTCACATTACGGCTGGAGAAGTTTTGGTGCAAGTAGATATAAATTCAGAAACTAAGGAGTCAGAATCTGTAAGTAATGAGGTGAGAACTACTTACGCGATGACTGGAAAAACTGTTGAAGCTCTTGCAACAGTTTGAACGTAGATGTCGTATTATAGGAAAGTTACAAAATTACTGAAAAACAATGGTTGGCGTAAACTAAGGCAGGAAAAGGGGAGCTATGAATTTTGGGCGCAAGAAGGAGAAGAAAATTCGAACAGGAAGATATGTATCCCCTCTAACCTAAAGGTAGGCACGTAGCGAATGGAATACTAAAACAAGCAGGTATAAAGACAAAAGTCTAGATTTCCCATTCCAAACACCTCGCGAACAAAATTCTCGAATTCCTCACAAGCAATTCCTACATACTATTCGCTCCTTTCAGGTGTATCGTCACTGGATAAATCGCTTTTACACAGTCGCAACGGACGACATACGATAGCCACATAAGTGTTCCTGTCTTTACAGAGAAGCCACTAAAACCTAGTTGGCATCAGGAAAGATGGCTCTCTATAACTGGTTCGTGTTGATGATTTTCGTAAAGATTGGCACTTTTCGTTGGGAGAAAGTTATCTTATAGTCGGCCTTGGCAAAATAAGCGAATTTTTACAAGCTGATTGCACTGCAATAGAAAAAAATCATGAGCCAGACAGAAATATCAACTGGGATATTTACGATTGGTCATTCTACGCACAATACAGCCCGGTTTGTTGAACTATTGCAGGGGCACCATATAAATATCTTGGGGGATGTGCGGTCAATGCCCTATAGCAGGTGGCGACCAAATTTCAATCGAGAAAATTTGAGCGACGAGTTGAACAAGTGTGGAATTGAGTATGTCTTTCTCGGTGAGAAACTCGGCGGGAGGTCAGACAAGGAATACTGTGAGATGGCCCGAACGGAACTGTTTGATTTAGGTATCCAGCGCGTGAAGGACGTAAGCCAACATAAGAACATCGCACTGATGTGTGCGGAAAAAGACCCTATTTTCTGCCATCGGGCTTTATTAGTCGCACGAACGCTTGTCGCTTCGGGCTGGGCCGTAAAGCACATTCTTTCAGATGGCAGTATTGAAGTTCATGAGGCTACAGTGGAAAGGTTATACGAGCACTTGGGACATCAAAAGAATCAAATGCGAATATTTGAAAATACTACTGAAGATTGGGATGATGCTGTATATAAAGAGCAGGAGAAACGAATCAGAAAACACTTTTGAGTACTGACTATCTGTTTTACGAAGAATACCGAGCATTTCTTTAAGGCATTGGGACAACAGTGAATTTAAGTTTGAATTGAGGAATCCGATGAAGGATTTCACAATAGTGCGACAAGTCAATTCAATTTCGACTTAAGGAGGACTACATGGAGACAATCAAATATCAACTTCCCGAAAGTGAAGTTCCGAAATTCTGGTACAACATCGCGGCCGATCTTCCCAAGCCGCCACCACCGGTGCTGCATCCGGGAACGGGACAGCCTGTCGGGCCGGACGATCTGGCACCGCTTTTTCCGATGGGAATCATCATGCAGGAGGTATCCACCGAGCGTTATATTGAGATTCCCGAACCTGTCAGGGATATTCTCGTTCAGTGGCGTCCGAGTCCTCTTTACCGCGCACGAAGATTGGAGAAGGCACTCGATACTCCTGCAAAGATCTACTACAAATACGAGGGTGTCAGCCCAGCCGGGTCGCATAAGCCGAATACAGCTATTGCGCAGGCTTTCTATTCCAAGAATGAAGGTGTCAAACGCATCTCGACCGAGACAGGTGCGGGACAGTGGGGCTCGGCGCTGTCGTTGGCAGGTTCTTTCTTTGGTCTTGATATAGAAGTCTACATGGTGCGTGTCAGTTATGATCAGAAACCGTATCGGCGAGCATTCATGGAAAGTTTTGGGGCAACTTGCGTTGCGAGCCCAAGTGACCAAACCAATTCCGGTCGGGCGATACTGGAGCAGAACCCCGACAGCACGGGTAGTCTCGGTATCGCGATCAGTGAGGCGGTTGAAGCAGCCGCTCAAAGAGACGATACCAAATACGCGTTGGGCAGCGTACTCAATCACGTCCTGATGCATCAGACAATAGTCGGACAGGAGGCACTGAAACAGTTCGACATGGCTGATGACTATCCTGATGTAGTCATTGGCTGTACGGGTGGCGGCAGCAATTTCGCGGGACTTACATTTCCATTTCTCGGCGAACAGTTCCGAGGCGGCAAGCGGGTCGATGTCATTGCAGTCGAACCTGCGAATTGTCCTTCATTGACAAAAGGCCAGTATGCCTATGACTTCGGCGACACCGGTAATCTTACGCCATTGGTGAAGATGCACACACTGGGTTCGAAATTCGTTCCTCCCGGATTTCACGCAGGCGGTCTTCGGTATCACGGAATGGCACCTTTGGTGAGTCTGGTAACAGAACTCGGATTTGTTCGGCCGCGTGCATATACGCAAATGAAGACCTTTGATGCCGGAATTCAGTTCGCTAGGAGCGAAGGTATTCTCCCGGCACCGGAAGCCAATCACGCTGTTGCGGCCGCGATTGATGAAGCCAATCGGTGCAAGGAAGAAGGCACTGAAAAGACGATTGTTTTCAATCTGTGTGGTCATGGATATTTCGACATGCAGGCATACACCGATTATTTCTCTGGAAACATACACGATCAGGCATATTCCGGAGAAGAGGTCGCGATGGCGTTGGCTGGACTACCATCGGTCGCTTGAATGCTGTTGGAATAAGTTTCCAATAGCTATTGCTGGACTAAGTTACAGTTACGGCTATTGGTTTCGAAATGAGAGAATCACCCAAGGTGATTTCCGAACGGTTGATGGCGCCACTCGTACTCGATGGAGAGTGTGTCCAACTCGCCGTGCGAATTTACCGGCCGGATGGTGTGGGGCCCTTTCCTACTCTGATCAACCACCACGGGTCGACCGGGTGGGGGGATAATCCGGAACTGTTCGCAATGTACTGGGCGCCCGTCGGTACTATCGAGTATTTCGTGAGCCGAAACTGGTGTGTCGTGGTGCCCTCCCGGCGAGGTCGTGGCGGAAGTGAAGGAATGTACGACGAAGGATTTACACCTGAGCGGGACCATTACGCTGTGTGTTCCCGATATTCACTGCCTGGTGCTGACCGTGCTCTGACGGATATCGACGCAGTTACCGAAGTGGTACGCGAATGGTCGTTTGTCGATCCGGAGAGAATCGTCGCGAGCGGCGTCAGTCGGGGTGGAATCCTGAGTGTCGCACATGCCGGCCAACGCCCGGATCTATATCGAGGCGTAATCAATTTTGTAGGCGGTTGGATCGGTGGGAAGAACCCCGAACATAATCACGTCAACCAGACGCTGTTCAACCGGGGCGTTCCGTTCGGAAAAAACACCCTTTGGGTTTACGCGCCCGGCGATCCCTTCTATTCACTGGCAAACACCCGAAAGTACTTCGAGAAGTTTGTGAAAGCGGGTGGCAAGGGGGTCTTCTTCGACGACTTTCCGGATGGAATCGGACATGCCGCCGAGCAGTTTCCCGAACACTGGGGACCGGCTGTGGGCGCATATCTTGCTGGTCAGGGAGTCAGTCTCCGGGAGGAGTCGCATGCGATTCGATATCGGCCAGATCCAACCCGACCCACGAGCGATTTTGTCGGAAAGTGGGAAGGTGCTTACGACTTTCCCGCCAGCGTCAGAATCCGTAGTGTTTCCTCCCAGAGGGTGGACGGCGAATATAGGTTTCAAATTTTTAGCCAGACCAAGCTACAGTCTGGAATCAAGGACGGCGTACTACAGCACAATTTTAAAAACGGCGCTTTCATCGAATTCTTTCTCGGCCGCGAGGACGTGATGATTGCGACTTATGCAAGCGAGAAGAAAGATGGCCAGCGAACGCTCACCCGGTTTCTGCTAAAACGTGATCTCGACTAGGCCCGGTTTCGAAATCGCGCGGAGACCACGGAGAGATTTTCCGACGTGCTTTATGAGACGTAGTTGGCGAATTATGAGGCACCGAGAAATAGTCTACGGATAACATCGTCTTAGCGATGAGTGAAACCGACCTGGCAGTTAATTGGGAGATCAAGCCGTGTCCGTCTTGATCCAGCTTTGTTGAGAGTCAAATCCCCACCTGATATCAATTTATTCACAATAAACATTGACATTGACAATTTAGTCCTTATAATCTGTTAGCACTCAATTAAGGTGAGTGCTAACAATCCTTGGTTTGTGTATCGGAGATTATTGTCGAAATATTGGTTCAACCGGTTAGCTGGTTGAATCATTTTCGTTTTTGTTCCGAAGTAAATTGAATTGCGCGTCGAATATTCGGCGCGAGAAGTTCACAAATTTTAACTATTCAATCCTTAACTTGGAGGTTGTAAGTGAAAATTCGTCCACTTCATGATCGTGTAGTCGTTCGCAGGGTCGAAGACGAGCGTAAAAGTCCTGGCGGTATCGTAATTCCCGATACTGCGGCTGAAAAGCCCATGCAGGGTGAAGTCCTTGCCGTTGGTAATGGCAAGATTCAGGATGACGGCAGTGTTCGTCCTCTCGACGTCAAAGTTGGCGACAAGGTGCTTTTCGGCAAGTACGCCGGTACCGAGTTCAGACAGGACGGCGAGGAAGTCCTCATGATGCGTGAAGACGACATCATGGCGGTAATCGAGTAAATCATTTATCTGCAACGATTAAATTTGGAGTAAATCAAAATTATGGCTGCTAAAGAAGTCAAGTTCGGTGAGAGTGCACGTAATCGCAAGATTACCGGTGTAAATGTGCTCGCCGATGCTGTGAAAGTAACATTGGGCCCGAAAGGCCGTAATGTTGTATTGGAAAAGTCTTTCGGTGCGCCGACAGTCACCAAGGATGGTGTTTCAGTGGCGAAGGAAATTGAACTGAAAGACAAATTTGAAAACATGGGAGCCCAGATGCTGAAAGAGGTCGCCTCGAAGACTTCAGATGTGGCGGGCGACGGAACCACCACTGCAACAGTGCTTGCTCAGGCGATGCTGCGTGAGGGTCTGAAAGCGGTTGCCGCCGGCATGAATCCCATGGATTTGAAACGGGGCACTGACAAAGCCGTTGGTAGGGCTGTTGAGAGTCTGCTGGAAGTGTCGAAGCCTTGTTCTGATTACAAGGAAATTGCCCAGGTTGGAACTGTTTCCGCGAACGCCGACGAAAAAGTCGGAGCAATCATTGCTGAAGCGATGGAAACCGTAGGCAAGGAAGGTGTGATCACAGTCGAAGAGGGTTCCACACTTGAGAACGAACTGGACACCGTTGAAGGTATGCAGTTTGACCGTGGATATCTGTCCCCGTATTTCATCAACAACCAGGACAGCATGTCAGTTGAACTGGACAACCCGCTTATTCTTGTTCATGACAAGAAGATTTCCAACATCCGAGACCTGCTCGGCCTGCTGGAAGCGGTTGCCAAATCCGGCCGGCCGTTGCTGGTTCTCGCTGAGGATATCGAAGGTGAAGCACTGGCAACCCTGGTTGTGAACAACATCCGCGGAATCGTCAAGGTCTGTGGTGTGAAAGCACCTGGTTTCGGTGACCGAAGAAAGGCAATGCTTCAGGATATCGCCATTCTGACTGCCGGTCAAGTGATTTCCGAAGAGGTGGGCATGAGCCTTGAGAATGCCAAAATCGACGATCTTGGTTCGGCCAAGAAAGTTCAGATCACCAAGGAAAACACCACCATCATCGATGGTGCCGGTGACACCGATGACATCAACGCCCGTGTGAATCAGATTCGCGCCCAGATTGAGGAAGCGACTTCTGACTATGACCGAGAGAAGATGCAGGAACGCGTCGCCAAACTCGCTGGCGGTGTCGCAGTGATCAAGGTTGGTGCGGCGACTGAAGTCGAGATGAAGGAGAAGAAAGCCCGAGTCGAAGACGCGTTGCATGCCACCCGTGCCGCAGTCGAGGAAGGTGTTGTTCCCGGCGGCGGTGTGGCCATGGTACGAGCAATCGATGACGTTGCCGGCCTAACTGGTGCGAACGATGATCAGAACGTCGGAATCAGAATTGTCCAGCGTGCACTGGAAGAACCGTTGCGACAGATTGTTGCCAATGCCGGTGAGGACAGTTCAGTCGTATTGAACAAAGTCAAGGAAGGCGAAGGTAATTTCGGTTACGATGCTGCAACTGGCGAATACGGCGACATGATTGATCTGGGAATTCTGGATCCGACCAAGGTTGCCCGTGCAGCACTTCAGAATGCTGCATCAATCGCAGGATTGATGATTACAACGGAAGCCATGGTCGCGGAGATTCCGGAAGAGAAGCCTGCCATGCCGGCAGGACCACCGGACATGGGCGGAATGATGTAATCAAACCGTTCTTTATGATCGGAAAAAGCCCTGCCTTTGTGCAGGGCTTTTTATTGTGATAAATATTTCCTACACTAAGTAAAAATCTGTAGATTTAATTTACCTTTTTGTTCCCCAATGAAGATGACGAAACTAATACAAGGAATGGTTAGGAAATCACCGTTCAAGCGCTATCGCACAGGATTATCGTTTATTGATTTAATAGACAAGCTTACGAATGATCAGATAGCTGAAGAATATTTTTCATTCGTTCGATGGTCGATCATAGTGTAATTTCCGTCGTGTAATTTTGATAACATATACATCAGATTCGAAAAATAATGCAGAAGCCAGCCATACCGGTGTCGCTCGTGTCGTACCGAATTCTCAGTCTATTCTGAAACACTGGTAATGCACAAGATTAGAGATTTCACTTGACGATGAAAATTACCCACTCTTTTGCGGTCACTTCGTAGTTAATAAAACTTTCACTGGGGGGGGGGTAAGGAACACAACAAATACTCTAACGACAAGCTGATCGCTGGTCGTGGAACTGCCGATAAAATTTCGGTTTCAGGAAAAAGCCGTTCAATCAATACAATTGCTAAACGGACGGTTTGGAAGAATTGACAATTCAAGGAATTAACAGAGTGAGACAATCCGCTGGAACAGTCAGAAATACAGTAGAACAATGGCTTGAAAAACGTACTGAAAACATCAGAATCGGTCTACCAGAATACGATGATAGGTTAGGACTATGGCGAGTTCCGTTAGTGGCTCCACACAACGGAAAAGAATCCGTTGGTGAAGTACGTGTTGAGGAGGATAAGGTAGTATTCAGCACAAACCTAGAGTTAGCTAAAAAACGATGCAAGCATATACAACCCACGGTCAAGCATAAATCTAATTCGCTTATATCGTTTCGGCCGATACCATCACAAATAGTTCTGGGAGACGCTGCCGATGTGCTTTCTGATTACCCTATAAACAGCATCCAGCTGATTTTCACATCTCCACCTTACTTCAACGCCAAACCGGAGTGTCACGAAAGCGAAGAATATTCTGATTACCTAAACATGTTGCGCAATGTTTTCACCATGTGCCATGATATTTTGTCAGAAGGACGATTCCTGGTTGTTAACACAAGTCCTGTACTTGTGCGTCGTCCGAACAGGAATGCGTCAAGTCGGAGAATTCCAATCACATTTGATCTACACCGAGTGTTAGATGAAATTGGATATGAGTTTATAGACGACATCATATGGCAGAAACCAGAAGGTGCAGGGTGGAACTTGGGTAGAGGCAGGAGATTCGCTGCAGACAGACAACCACTACAATACAAGCCCGTTACAATAACCGAAAACATTGTTGTTTATAGAAAGCGAACTGAAAAATTGTTAGATTGGAACATTCGACATCACCCTGATCAGAATGAGATTAAGGCATCGTTGATTTCTGATGATTATGAAAAAACAAATATTTGGAAAATTCATCCCGGTAATCACAAGGAGCATCCGGCTGTATTTCCAGATGCTCTGGCAGAACGGGTTATCAAATATTATTCGTTTCGCGGTGATATGGTTCTTGATCCATTTTCCGGGACGGGAACAGTGGGTAGGGTATCAGGAAAATTAGGTCGAAGGTTCATGCTTGTTGAAAATTCGCAATCCTATTTCAATATTCAACTCAAAGATACAGAACTAATTGATCACAAACCATTAATTCTCGACTATCAGTATTACTCTGGTGTCGTCTAATGCCAAAAAAACAAGCCCCTCAACCTCAATGGGTTGACCCATTTTCCCCAGCAGGGTTACGTGAAGCAACTTCCAAAATACTCACGGGTATGAATTACCGTTTGTTCTATGAGGACGAAACTCGGCACAAAATAATTGACACTTACAGGAAGTTAACCGAATTAGCTAAGAAGTATCCACATGATGATGAAAAATGGAAATCTGCGATAAAGGAATTAGTTGTAGAGGGTTCGAAAGAGGATGCAAGACTTCGACAATGGTTAATCGGTTTGACGAAGAAGACAGCTGAAAACTTAGGGATCAAGGTTAGTGAGTATCCGTCTGTATTTGACCGGATGATGGAAAAAATCGAAGCGATGCCCGAAGTTCATAGCAGGGAAATGGCATTGCTATTGTGGTGTGGCAGCGCAACTTTGACCATTCGCGGATCTCAAAAATCGAAAGTAGGTAAATCCCTCGAGCGGTCGATAGCAGGGGCAGCCTTAACAGCCATAGGCTTGGCAGAAAGTCGTGGAGACTTTCGACTAAATATTTTGGCCGATGAAGAAGTTTCGCGGGAAACCGATGCTGAAATTAGGACGCCTAGACGGAACTTCACCCCCATTTTACCGGAATGAATTTACCTAACTCCCTGTTTCTGCCCGACAAAATATCAAAATCATCATTTCTGCCACTGGATATCCGTACCCAGTTCACTGACACCCGATGACTTTGACAAAAACCAGAGTCAAAGCCATTCCTTTCGACATCCTTTGATTCTTTTCCATATTTTCGTGCTTGACACCATCGGCATTCTCATCTATTATGTACCCAGTGCATATTTTCAGATGTTTCCGGTCATGGCATACCGAATCGACACCATCCCCAACAAGCGCGGCCGCGACACCGTGCTGCTCAGGAAATACTGGCGCGAGGGCAGGCGCATCCGCAAGCAAAGGATCGCCACCCTGACCGACATGCCGGCGACGGTCATCAACGGAATCGACGCAGTGCTGCGCGGCGGCGTGTCGTTCGCATCGGTCGATGAGGCGTTCAGCATCCGTCGCGCACAGCCGCACGGCCATGTGACTGCGGTGCTCGGCACCGCGCGTGCCATCGGACTGGAACGCATTCTGGATCGCAGTCCCGGCCGCTTTCGCAGCCTGGCGCTGGCTGCGGTGGTGTCCCGTATCCTGTCACCGGACTCGAAACTGGCGACCGCCAGGCGACTGTCGCCGGACACCGCCGACAGCAGTCTCGGCGAGATGCTCAAGCTCGGCGAGGTGAGCGGCAACGAGATGCTGTCAATGCTCGACTGGCTGCGGAAGCGACAGCCGTGGATCGAGCGCAGCCTGGCCAACCGCCATGTGCGCGGTGCGATGCTGATCCTGTACGATGTCACCTCAAGTTACCTGGAGGGGCGAAAGTGTCCGCTGGCCGCGTTCGGTCACAACCGCGACGGCAAGAAGGGCAAGATGCAGATCGTGTACGGTCTGCTGTGTGCGCCCGACGGCTGTCCGGTGGCGGTCGAGGTGTTCAGCGGCAACACCGCCGACCCCAACACGGTGGCCAGTCAGGTGCACACGATCCAGCGGCGTTTCGGCATCGAGCGCATCGCACTGGTCGGCGACCGCGGGATGATCACCAGCGCCCGCATCAGGGCGGACCTGCAACCGGCCGGACTGGACTGGATCTCGGCGCTGAGGACCAATGGGCTGCGCAAGCTGCTCAAGCGTTCGGCGGACGATGATGGCGACGGCCTTGCGGTTGACGCACTGGAGCCCGATTCGGTGACACCGGTCGTCAGCGGGGCGTTTCCCGGCGAGACGATCCTGGTGTGTCTGAATGCGAGACTTCGCGAAGAACGCGGCCGCAAGCGTCAGGAGCTGCTGGAGCGAACCGAAGATGCGTTGCGGCAGATCGAACAGTCGGTGCGCCGCGGCACCCTGTCCGGCGAGGTCGGGATCGCCCGGCGGGTGGGCGCCGAGATCAACCGCTGGAAGATGGCCAAGCACTTCGACATCAGCATCACCGACCGGCAGATCAGCTGGCGGCGGCTGGACGGGCAGATCGCCGACGAGGCACGGCTCGACGGGGTTTATGCGATCCGCACCAGCGTCACCGACCTGGAAGCGAATGCCGCAGTGCAGGCCTACAAGAGCCTGTCGCAGGTCGAGCGGGCGTTCCGCACCGCCAAGTCGCATCTGGATGTGCGTCCGATCCATGTCTACAGCGCCGAGCATGTTCGGGCGCATGTGTTCCTTTGCATGCTGGCCTATCATGTGGAATGGCACATGCGACAGCGGCTGGCGCCGCTGCTGTTCGACGATGACGACCGCGAGGCCGCCAGGGCCGCCCGCAAGTCACCGGTGGCCCGGGCCGAGGTGTCCGACCGGGCCAAACGCAAGGCCGCTTCCAAGCACACCGATGACGGCTTTGCGGTGCACAGCTTCCAGACCCTGATCGGTGACCTGTCCACGATGACGCTGAATCATGTGTCGTTGCCCGGGGCGGTGGATGCCATCGTGCCGATGCTGTCGGATCCGACTCCGCTGCAGGCCAGGGCACTGGATCTGCTCGGCATCGACCCACAGAAATATGTACCCAGTGCGGGGACAGGTTGATATCACCCGCAGGACACCGACTTCTGATTTAAAATCAGTGATTTGCTGAATGCCCGATGTTGATTATGGGGGTGAAGTTCCGCCTAGAGGATTTGTTCGATTGGAAGTTGGATTGATAGGCAAGGGTAATTCCGAAGTAATTAGTGACAAAGTTGGGCGTATGGAAAGGAATGGGATTATCCTAATGGATATACTCCCGAAAGAAAGCACAGCATATCAAACAGCAGCAAATAGCGGAGTTAAACTTATTCAATTGAGGAATAACCACCCGGTAGAAGAACTACGACAACATTTGGCGAGTATTAAAGTGAATTTCGTACAATCACAACCAATTACACTGAATGATGTTGAAGAGCGCATAATGGAGATGCCATTGAGCATGTTTAGGCGTGAGAAATCAAAATGAAACGCTAAAAGTCAAAATGCTACGAATCACCAGAACCGACATCAAATGTAACCATCAAGCGGGTCGTCTTGGAGAATTTACCAAAACTGCAAAAGTAGGTGTAGCAATATCTGAAGAAACTACCAAAAGCGTAATTAACTTTTTCTACTGAACCATACTCACTGCGTTCAATTGATAATTTCTTGAAGTAACATCGTTTGTAGGTATTCCAATTACTGTCAGCACCGTAGAATTGACTTTACCCGCGAACTCACACATGCGTGAACGCAATAGTGGAAAATGTTAAGAGAAAGTCTTCCAACCGCAACCATTTGACATCATAGCTTGGGGAAACCTCTCTGACAGGAAAACCGTCGCTCTTTTGGTTCAACTTTCTTTTCCAGCGTTCCTTAATGACATTTTTCAATTTCCTTATCTTACTTCAATAACTGATCTCCACGTAATCGAATCCCATTACAACTGAATCATTTTCCCCCTTCTCTGGTTGCCTCCCACAAAGATCAACTAGTTTACATCGCGCCTTACCATATTTTTCAGGATCTAGTCCATCCGGTATTGGAAATGGCGGAATTGTCAGCGGCTTACTATCGATCTCACGGTCCTGCTTTGGACACGGAATGAATACTTGATACACGTCGTTTCCAAAACCCAACACGAGAAAGGCATAAGGCAAATTCATAATCAACTCCTTTCGCCGCATTACCATTGCAACGAGTAAGTCGTTTCTCGTAAATCCCGACCGATAGGTATGAATCAAAGGCATCGAAGTAACAAAAGGTTGAGTATGGTCTGGATTACGAATCCAAGATAACGTTTCTTTGAAATTGGGTACTTCTTCCGATGGAAGTAGAGTAAGACCGATTTTAACAAATGCCTTCAGAACTGCAACAGGGGTAAAGATATCTTGGGTCAGATCAATCTTCATTAGACGTTTATCTTCATTAATCTCAATGTGAGAATCGTTCTCATTGCACTTAATTTTGAAACCTTCATAGTCATAGTCGATTCGTAGCCCTTGAATTTTTATACTGGGTACACCCTTCTTTCCTCGAATTCTTGAAAATGTACGACTATGCTTGGTCCAGTTTCCTAGATCATTTTCGATCCCAGACCCAAAGAACTGATTGCAATCATCACACTCATAGTTCGAAAAAATGCTCTTGTTTCCCAGAAATTCAGGAATAGCATGTGCCTTGGATCTAAAATAAGTTTTAGTTTCGTCCTTTTCACAGAATCGGCATATGCGGTCGTGATTCGACCCTAAAGTATGTCGCTTACCGGGCGATAAAAAGAAGGAAACAATCGCAATATAATTTTTTTCGTAAAACTCAACAGCCTGTTCTATCGCTATACTCAGTGGTGGATTATGCATGTTTCGATACCTCTCTTTGGGAAACTGTTTTGTTGCTACATCGTACAAATTTCTAGAAGTTGACTATTTTTTACATTGCTGATGGTGGCAATTTGCTTACCTCAATAGTATTCGAAAATAGATAAAATTGAAATATTTACTTTTCTAAGTCACCAGTCAATCAATGTCTGGAATTGCAAGAATCTCATCCAAAATGCCGGAAACTCCGAAAAATGCAGACTTTGCGATTTACATTGCATTTGATCCCGGGACCAAAAATCCGGAGCGCATTTTTCAAGCCATAGACCAAGCCATTAGATCATTTCGGGAACTTGATCACATTCTTTGCAAAGCAGTAGATTCAAATATTTCACCAATTATGCTCCTAGAAGAAATTGAAACGGGAAGCATCAAGGTTTGGTTGAAAAGTGTGCTTCAAAGTACGAATGATGATGACTTGAGAAACATGAATTGGCGACCTATAGTTGGCAAATATCTCGTGAAAGCAAAATATGCCATCATTGATTGGACGAATAAAGAACACGAGGACATAGCAAGTATTAAACCCAAGTTCCAGCCGATTTCGGCCTGAAATGGTATGTTAACAGTTGATTTTAAACAACTTTCGATCAATTTTTTTGTGTCCTGTCCTGCCCATGTAACAGTATCGTATTATGCAAGATTGACCTGCATGTATTAAACACCTGACCTATAATACAAGTCATGTATGTTGAAACCGTCAAGAACCGCAACTCGCCGCCCGCCATCCTGGTGAGGGAATCCTACTGGGAAGACGGAAAAACCAGGAAGAGAACCCTCGCCAACCTGTCGAAACTGCCGCCGTCGGTGATCGCGGTGGTCCGCGCCGAACTCAAAAAATGCTCCGGCGCCATGCCCGAGAACTTCGACATCGTGCGCACTGTCCCCCATGGCCACGTCGCCGCAGTGCTCGGCACCATCCGCAATCTCGGCCTGGACAAGATGATCGCCGCCAAACCGTCGCCGAGGCGACAGCTGTGTCTGGCCATGATCGCCGCCCGCATCATCGACCCGCGTTCGAAACTCGCCACCTGCCGCGGCCTTTCCCAGGCGACGGTGACCGACACCCTGGGCGAGTGTCTGGGGGTGACCGATGCCGATGCCAATGCGCTGTATGACGCCATGGACTGGCTGGAGGAGCGTCAGGACCGGATCGAGCGAAAGCTGGCTGCCAGACATCTGGAGGAAGGTTCGCTGGTGATGTATGACCTGACCTCGACCTGGGTGTGCGGGGAGCATTGCGAGCTGGCCGAATACGGGCACTCGCGGGACCGGAAAAAGGGTACGAAGCAGATCGGGTTCGGTCTGCTGTGCGATATCGAGGGGCGGCCGGTGGCGATCGAGGCGTTTGCCGGCAACACGTCCGATCCGGACACGGTGATCGCGCAGGTGAACACACTGAAGCGGCGCTTCGGACTGTCGGAGATTGTGATGGTCGGCGACCGCGGGATGCTGACAGCGACGCGCATCGAGGCGGATCTCAGACCGGCGCAGTATGACTGGATCACCACGCTGAAGTCGGGTGCCATCCGCAAGCTGGTGGATGACGGGGCGCTGCAGCCGAGCCTGTTCGACGAGCGTGACCTGGGGGAGATCCGCTGTGAGGCGCTGTATCCCGGCGAGCGGCTGGTGGTGTGCCGCAATCCGCTGCTGGCGGAGAAAAGGAAAAACCGGCGCTCGGAGCTGTTGCAGGCGACCGAGGTTCTGCTGGACGGCATTGTCGAGGCCACCGGACGGCCGAAGTACCGGCTGAAAAAACTCGACGCCATTCATCGGCGGGTGACGCGGGCGCTTGACAAACATAAGGTGGGCAAGCACTTCGAGGTGGAGGTGGATGTCGGGTCATTCCGCTACCGGAGAAATCAGAAGAGCATCGAGCGGGAGGCGGCGCTGGACGGTTTCTACGTGATCCGCACCAGTGTCGCCGAGGACCGGCTGGATACCGCTTCGGTGGTGGACAGCTACAAGCGACTGTCCAAGGTCGAGCGGGCGTTCCGCAGCATGAAGACAGTGGACCTGAAGGTGCGGCCGATCCATCACCGTCGGGAACATCGGGTGCGGGCTCATCTGTTGCTGTACATGCTGGCCTACCATGTCGAGTTCGAGATGCGGAAGAGACTGGCACCGCTGCTGTTCGACGATGAGCGGCCGCATCGGCTGACGGTCACACCGGCCAGGAAATCACCGTCCGCCCGCCGCAAGGCGAGGACCGGACTCACCGACCGGGGCGAGCCGGTGCACAGCTTCCAGACGCTGATAAATGACCTGGCAACGGTGGGGCGCAACCGGATCCGGCCGCTGAAGATGAAAAAGGCCGAATACTGGATGGTCACCCAGCCCACCGGTTATCAGCAAAAGGCGTTCGATCTTCTCGATGTGACCGTGAAAAACATCTGATCCTGCCCAGTAGCGGGAAACCCGATTTTCTGAAATTATCAGTCAGAACAGGCACCTATGCTGACTTGGCCGCTGGAACTTCGGATTAAATCGCTACAAAGAAATGTTCGAGAGTTAGCAGAAGAGACTGGGGTGAGGAAACTGCCTTTCTATGGGGAATTAGATACTAAAGATATAGCTAACATCGCTACAAATATAAATGAGGCTAAATCATTCTTATCTGATTCAGATTCAATGAAATATCTTACTCAAGATGAGGAGATTGATTTTGATCTAAGTTTGAATATTGAAACCGAAAAAATTCAGGATCTACTTACAAAAGAAACAATGACATCGGAGAATAGTAAACTAATTCTCGTTGTAAAAAAACCAGATTATCTTGGCTTCACAAAATGGGACTTGAAACATGGTAATAAAATCATATCTGCGTCCATTAAAGATATTGGTTGGCTGGATAAATTCCAAAGCAGAGAAATTGATGTGCGTCCTGGCGATGCTTTGCGCTGCACAGTTAAAATTGAAATTAAATATGGCTACGACAATCAAATCTTATCTGAAAATTATTTCATAGAATCTGTCGACGAGGTAATTTATGAGCCCCGTCTAATTCAATCAAATATAGAAGAATAAATTACGATTAAGAGTCCAATTATTATGTTTACTTCTTATCCTGTCGTTTCTTCATGAACCGCCATTATTTATTTGGCGGCTTATTCATAATCACTTAGGTAACCTGTTCAGTAGTTGCGTTTCTGATGGGTTCAGGTAATTTGCAGCATTTGTCTTTTCGCGTTTAGTCATCGTTCTTCATCTAACTTCAACCGTATCACTATTGGATCAATTTGAGACTTCACTTCCTCCGCGTCAAATGTCCATATCGATCCATCCTTTAACCTTACCTTAGCTACAAATGTAAACGCATATCCATACCCTTTGAAGGTAAAAATATCACTATGCCGATACAGCCACGTCATGCCATCTTGCGGAGTATCCATGTGTGTTGCGGCAAACGCACCCAAGTATTCGTTAAAAGAGTTATAGATATGAACTCCATACTGAACAGCTACCGCAGATTCACCGATTGAATTCAGCTGAATTAGTAAGCCTTCATTGTCGTAATTCCACCAATCTTTTTTGCTTACCTCTCCTTTCGCAGATCTAACCGTATCAGCTACCGCTTTAGGTACGTATGTCACACTGGCGCCCGTAATTTTCACTGGCGAAGCTGATTGCTTGACTATACTTACATCGTGGTGAAAAATTGCAAATTCTGGGTATGATTTTCCATATACCTTTAATGCCTCGCGCTTCGCCTCAGCTGCAAACGCATCGAAATCTGCAAATACTAAGACAAATGCAAAACATATCATCTGTTTCAAACTGGATAACCCACAATAAAGTTTGAACTTCATTTCACTAATGCTTCTTAAGTCGGTTATTTCCCAAATATTCCTGAACTATTCAGAATTTTTGTGAGATAGTCTCTTCCGAACGACGGGGCTTAAACCATT
The DNA here is from genome assembly GCA_963662635.2 of Arenicellales bacterium. GTDB lineage: Bacteria > Pseudomonadota > Gammaproteobacteria > Arenicellales > JAJDZL01 > JAJDZL01. The sequence continues at coordinate 1,852,785 of CAXXFC010000006.1, read as the reverse complement.
ATTGACTTGGCCCAATAATGATGCAGTCAAATCGCAGAATTGTACCGTGGTTTCAGTCTACATGTTGATTGCCATCATCGTAAAATTTTGCATTCGGATATTGGATTTTACACAAATTTAAAGGTTATCAGTACCACCTTATCTGAAAATTTACACCAGCACATTCAATGAGCAATTTCATTTCACCTAATTCAGAATTCCACTCAATGCACCGACATTTTCGAAGAAGCAAGCAATGATTCCGCCTTCCGATTCGCACGTTCTGCTTCATCACCACACTGTAGCTGCTCCAGTACGCTCGCTGTCTTCTGCCAGGTGATCGGACTCGTTGACTTCTTCGCAGCCCGTTCCGAAAGAAGCGCACGTGCATAATTCAGCCGACCGGACCGAACGGCAGATTCAATCAGCGTCTGCGAGATGACATCTCGCTGCGCATGACTTCCACCGAATTGATTGGCCGTATACCGAACCTTGGAAAGCAGGTCCGTGCAACCGCCGTAGTCACCTCTTCCGAACGCCACTATGGCCTCACCGACCGGCAGTCCGACATTACGAATCATACTACCGGAATCGTTTGAACTCGACGCACCGCTTCTCAACTGATTGACCATTTTTTCGGCCAAATCATACCTGCCGCTTCCAACGAACGCCAATACCGCATGCACATCATTGAAACAGTAGTAACCGGCCTGTTCTACAGTCTCAGCCCACTTGTCACTCAATACAGTCCAGCGATTGCCGGTGTCTACTCCCATCAGATGCAACCGCCAAAGCAATGCACTTGCATCCAACATCTCCAACGCAACAGTGCCATCGAAGATTGAATTGTCATAGATCTCCAATACCTTGTCGATTCGGTGAAGGTCAAGATAGTAAAGAGCAAGATGCCACCAGTTGTGAACTGCAAATCCATTGTCCACAGACCAATCATTAACACGTGATTCATACCAGTCAATACCGTCATCCTGCCGGCCCTGCATCTCCATCACATGTGCCACCGCGTGAATCGCCCATACATCACCGGCGTTCATTTCAACTGCTCTCTTGCCGGTTTCTTCCGCGATCGAGTATTCGTTGCATTCCTCCAATCCAAATGCATACATTCCGAGCGCGTAGCCATACTCAGCGCTATCTTCGGAATACTGCGGCAATACCCGGGCAATCCGATCGCGCAGATTGTGCGCATCACCGCGGTAAAAATCGAACAGATGTGATATCAGCAAGGCCAGCGTGTCTCTCGGGTAGTCCACCAGCACAGACTCCAAGGTTTCGGTCGCCTGATTGAAATTCCCCTCAAGCCAGCTGCGGGCAGCTGCAATATGCTTTCGCTCGCGATCATTGGCTTTATCCGCCAATGCCTCAGCGTTGATAACCGATTCCCGCACGTGATCACAAAATGCCGCATCCGCCATCACACCCCCGGCATGTGCGCGCAGACAGTGGCCCAAAACAAACTCCGAATCTTCGGCAATGGCTTTCTCTATCGTCTCGACCGGGTCACCCGTATAGCAAAGCATCTGAGAAAGCGCGGTTTCAAAATGGTCCGCTGCTGTTTGGTTTGCGACTGTCATCGCCAAACCCCGGTTGTCATTCAACTGATTCATGTTCGATCAACCTCCTGATCATTTATAAGTTTCTATCACTACAATCACTTCAAAGTCTCAACTCAACACGAAATTATCGACTGAAAATAATATGTATATCTATCCCAATGCACATTGAATCAAGCCTTCCATGCGAAGTTGCCTTTCTGGCTGGCGCAACTCTTCACCCGCTCATATATTCCGCTATCGCCCCGATGGTGAATCCTCCAACGACAGTCGCAATCTCGAATTTATCTTGAATCGCTCCGCGGTACCAAATTCGCGCAAGCCCACCCCTGCAACAAAATCACCCAGTACCGGACCGTGTTTGAATAGATGCCCCGAACATCCGCCTACGATCACAACGTTCTCATGTTGTGGATGATGGTCGATGATGAAATGCGTATCCGGCGTCATGGCTATCTGACATGCTTTCTGATCGACAGCTCTCTCCCTGGCCAGCCCCGGCAGGCGATTTCGAAGATATTGTCGGGTTCTCGTGAATGTTGCCTGATCGACAATCCGTTCATCATTGTCCAAGTCTATGATAGCCTCAGTCCAGGCAATCGCCGCCTTGACACCGTTACCCTCAATCGAAGGTGCACCGTAAGCTGAGTGGCCGTGATCAATCCAGCATGGCATGCTGGTACTGTCGTACTTCGTGTCGGCATTGGGTGTCGAGGTATAGATGATATTCTGTCGAACGACATCCAGAATCGGCGCGATCGTTCTCGGATACATGTTTCCAAGCCACGGACCGGCACTCACGACAACCAGATCAGCTTCCAGGGGTTTGCCGTCGATGTGCAGCCTTTCATGTTCGTCAGTCCGAACGTGGTGGCGATGGACGCTGCCGCCTTGGCGAACAAACTTTTTTGTCGACTCGACAATCGCCCGATGCGCCATCAGGGCACCCGCTTCCGGCTCGTAAAGTCCGTAAGCGACATTGTCGAATTTGAATTGCGGAAATCGAACTGACAGCTCATCAACGTCATATTTGAAATAGGGCACACCCAAATCATCAAAAGTAGCGAATGTCGCGTCTTCCCAATCAGAATGGCGTTGCGTTGCGATCACCAACGCGCCGCATTCGACATAGAGCACACAATTCAGTTCTGCCTGAAGTTCCATCCAACGCAATCTCGACTGCCTCGCCCACAATGTGTACATGCGGTCCGCACCGTGAATATTACGAAACAGTCGATTGTAGTCAGTCGATGAAGCTCGCGGATGTCCAGGCTCCCATCGATCAACCAGTGCGACACGATGCCCTTTCTGCTGCAGGCTCAAGGCACTCATCACACCGGCAATACCCGCACCGACTACTACAATCTCACTACCTTTCATCTTTTCGGAACCCTATGGATCAGCATGCCTTGCTCAATGATTCCGAACCCTTAAAACAGGCAGGAAAACAGCTAATTTCTGACTCAACAATCATCCAATTCAACAAAACTAAAGCTTGTTCGTAATCAGTAAATCTATTTTATGTTACGAACCGACTCAATTCGTATTTACTACGCTTGACTTAGTATAGCGTATACTGTATACAGTATTCATAATTTGAGTGAACAACCAGTTTTCGAACGGAAAGAAGAACGGCATGACAGATAAGAAATTTGAGACTCTACCGGAAGGTACACATACAGTTGCCATGGGGGCTGGCGATCTCAACGGCATCATGCGCGGCAAGCGAATTCCCGCCAGCAACTGGCCGAATGTCTGTAAAAATGGAAATGCACTTTCTATCGCCCTGCTGGCACTGGATATGACCAGTGATGTCTGGGATACGCCCTACGTGAACTTTGACAACGGGTATCCCGACATGCACATGTTTCCTCTTTCGCAACCGGTGTCGACACCTTGGGAACCCGGGCTCGCAATCTGTCTGGGCTATCTGGAAGGCATGGACCACAAACCCGTACCGATTGATCCGCGCGGTGCGCTCGTCGATCAGATGAAGCGCGCAGAATCGATGAATCTGTCGGTACTGGTCGGCGCTGAACTGGAATTCTACCTGCTGGATCCGGAAACCATGAAACCCAGGGACAGCGGCATCCAGGTCTACAGTCTCACTCGGGCCGCCGAGCTTGAGCATGTGATTGGACCCATTCGTCGTCAGCTCAATGATGTGGGCATACCGATCGAGCAGTCCAACCCCGAGTACGCCGCCGGACAGGTTGAAATCAACATGCGTTATGATGACGCGCTGCTGGTCGCCGACCGGGTCGTAATGTTTCGTGAAATAGTACGCGACATTGCCCGAATACATGGCTATCACGCGACTTTCATGTCGAAGCCATTTTCTGACGAATCAGGCAACGGTTTTCATACGCATCATTCCGTCTGGAAAGACGGTGCCAATCAATTCTCCGACGGCAATGGCAGACTGTCGGAATTCGGAAAATCCTATCTTGCCGGTATGCAGGCACGGATGGCGGAATCAGCAATAGCGAGTGCTACAACTCCCAATGCGTACCGCCGCCGGCAACCCTATACTTTCTGTCCGACCAACACTACCTGGGGGATGGACAATCGTACAGTCGCACTCAGAGTGATCGAAGGCGCAAATCACGCTGTGCGAATCGAAAAGCGCGACGGTTCCGCTGACTGCAACCCATACTATCTGCTGGCTGCCGAAATCGCATCCGGGCTGGATGGGATCGAGCAGAATCTGCGGCCCTCTGAAATGTGCGATGGCAACGCATACGAACTGGCCGATGCCGATCCAATCCCGCTGGATATCGTGTCGGCAATTCAACAGGCGCAGGAATCCGAATGGCTCCACGATGTCATCGGTGAGGACCGTCTGACCATATTGCTACAGCAGGCACAGCGCGAGGTCGATTTTCTTGCCGCACAGGTGACACCGACCGAAATTGAACGATATCTGGAGAATTTCTGATGCGAATTGCGCGAGTAATCGGAACCGTTACGGCAAGTGTCAAAGATACAAAACTGGCAGGCCATAAACTGCTGGTCGTCGATATTCAGGATGGCGAGGGGAATCTGCTCGAACCCTCCGTCGTGGCGGTCGACAGCATCGGCGCCGGCACCGGCGAACTCGTTCTGGTGGTAATCGGATCTGCCGCAAGAATACCAGCCGGGGTATCCAATATCGCTGTGGACGCGACGATTGTCGCGATCATTGATGAGATTACCCTTACACGAAAATAATCATCAATTCTATTGATTTTGCATTCTTTCATTACAAGGAGGCCCTAAATGGCAAAAAGTGCAGAAGTCGGTCAAACCGCGCTCGGCATGATAGAAACCCGAGGAATCGTCGCCTCAATTGAGGCTGCTGACGCAATGGTGAAGGCAGCAAACGTCAGTCTTTTAGGACAGACCAAAGTCGGTGGCGGACTGGTATCCGTCATGATCCGTGGTGAAGTGGGTGCCGTCAAGGCGGCAACTGATGCCGGGGCCAGCGCGGCCAACAAGGTCGGTGAAGTGGTTTCCGTGCACCTCATCCCGCGCCCGCATGACGAAGTTGAGTCGATTCTCGACAATCTGAGCGGCTGAAGGTTCGTACATCGAGGGTCTTGACGATTGCGCGAGCGCGCATGTCGAAGACCAACAGTCTACTATCAGATCGTACCGCGATGATTCTTTTCTGATCACTGATTATGGTTTCTGACTTTGAACGGTTCACACAGGCTGTCGAACAGGGCAGCGGCGCGAAAAAGCCGACACCGCAGGCCGCATCGTATACTGCAGTAACGGTACTCGGAGGCGGTGCCGACGGCAGGCTCCTGGCCGCACTGTTGCTGGCCGAGGGGTTTTCGGTCACGCTCTTCAGCGCCTACGGGGCGGACATGGGCACGATTCGCTCGACAGGTGGTATCACCTTGCGCGGCGACGGTCCGGCCGGTACCTATCAGATTGATCGCGATCAGTCACCGTCCATTCGGACAACCGCTGAATTGGATACTGCGGTCGCCTCAGCTGACATGATTTTTCTTACCGGTCCGGTTCACAAGCAACGAACTTATGCGATGGTGCTGGTTGACCATCTTCGCGATGGGCAGATTCTTGTCGCAGCGCCGGCGAGAACCTTTGCCGCGTTGGAAACTGATTGGTTGTTGCATGTCGGAGGCTGTCGTGCCGACTATACGATTGTGGAGTTGCAGCACCTGCCGTTTTGGACTGAAACAAACGCCAGTACACTTCACCTGTCAACCTGCAACGTTACGACTGGAGCCGTTTTGCCGACCGGTCGCACCGATTGCATTCAGACTCTGAATTCAATCTATGACGATATCACCGTGGCGCCATCGGTCATCCACAGCGGATTGTCGGACGCAGGCGGAGCGGTTGAAAGCGTCGCATTCCTATTGGGTGGCTCACTGATTCACCAGTCCGGTGAAACGCTGCCAGAAGGCGCGGTTGCGCTTGAAGAACGTCGCACCGTGCGTTCGCTTATCGAAAATGAGAGCAGTCTTACATTGCTGGAGACACTGTTGCAGGAACGCCGTGATACGGCCAGACAGTATGGTGTCCGTGATCTCCCTGACAGCAATGATTGGATTGAACGATACTCGGGGACCATCGCGGGTAGTGGAAGCCGAAAGATTCCGAGCCAGGGGCAAGCGGTGGACCTGTTGCACTGTGCGGTCGTCGGATCGCTCGTACCACTTCAGTCAGCGGCAAGACTTGCCGGTGTCGCTACTCCGGCAACCGATTCAATGATCGCGCTCGCTGGTGCCAGTCTGAACAGAAAATTGGAAACTGCGGGGAGGAAACTCGAAACCATGGGTATTGATGCGGGTTCTGCGGATATTACACGCCGACATCTGGAATCGGTAGCACGCGGAGAAAGATGATGGACACTGACCTTCTGTCAATCGCAAACGCCCGCAGATGTGCGGACGCTGCATGGGAAGCCTTTATGAAATTCCGCGGGTACGACCCCTCGGATATCGACAACATCGTCGATCAGATGGCCAGGGCAATTGAACCCGAAGCGTATCGACTTGCTGAACTGGCGGTTGAAGAGACCGGTTACGGCAACGTGCCGGACAAGCGCATAAAGAATCTATTCAATTCGCTGTCAGTCGCAGAATGGCTGAGGGACATCAAGACCCTGAACCTGCTGTGGCGCGATGATGCGGCAAAAATTGCCGCCTTCGGTGAACCCATGGGAGTCGTAGCGGCGCTGATTCCGGTCACCAATCCGACATCAACAGTGATTTACAAGACTCTGAGTGCGGTCAAGGCCGGCAATGCGGTCATCAGCGCGCCGCATCCAAGAGGCGTCAAGTGCGGTGTCCTGACAGCCCAGATAATGGCAGAAGCCGCCGAACGTGCCGGTGCGCCGAAGAACCTGGTCCAATGCCTTGACACAGTCACATTGAATGGCACCGACGAACTGATGCGACATAGACGTACATCTGTCGTCATGGCCACAGGCGGACCTGCAATGGTCAAAGCCGCATATTCGTCCGGCAAACCCACACTTGCAGTCGGCGCCGGTAACGTGCCCTGCTACGTACATGCCTCCAAACGAGATGACCTCGCGGAGGTGGCCGAGCAAATCATTTCATCGAAATGCTTTGATTACGGTACTGCCTGCGTAGCCGAACAGGCAATTGCAGTGGACCGTTCAATCATTCGCGAACTGAAAGCGGAAATGAAACTTCGAGGCGCCTACTTTTGCAGCAATCAGGAAGCGGGTCGCCTCGCCAAAGCGATTTTTCCTCGCGGCAACATGATTGATCCCGACCGGGTTGGACAGTCTCCGGAAACACTTGCGTCGCTCGCTGATATCGAGCTGCCACCGAGAACCCGCGTGCTGGTAGGTGAGCAGACTGAAATCGGATGGCAGGCACCGTTGTCCGCCGAGAAGCTGAACCCCGCTCTGGCGTGGTACGAGGCCCGCTCCGAAGACCAGGGTATGCAGATTTGTACTGACATTGCCAGATTCGGTGGTTGGGGGCACACAGGTGTCGTTCACAGCGATGATCCTGACATCGTCGCCAGATTCAGTCAGACAGTTCCGGTCAACAGGGTCATTGTGAACTCACCGGCACTCCATGGCGCGATGGGATTTTCCACAGCGTTGGAACCGAGTTTCATGCTGGGAACGGGAACCGCATCCGGTTCAATCGTTTCGGACAACGTCACCGCGTTGCACTTGATCAACATCAAGCGTGTCGCCTATCAATCGCGGCCCTGGCGCGATATCAATGAGATGTATGGAGAGTAGGGTTTGGCAAAAGATCTGACAATTCGCGCGTTGATGCAAATCGATCGCCTTCAACCCAAATTCGCCGCCTACAACGGTGCGACAGTGCAAGGGTCGATTCCACTCGCCGGAGATACCGTGCTGATCGGCGAATTCGCTCCCGGCAATGAAGTATTCAGCCTGATTGACATCGCGCTGAAAGCGAGTCCGGTTGAGGCAACCAGTCAGATTGTTGAGCGTGAATACGGATTCTTTATCCTGCGATCACCATCCAATTCACATATCAGTGCCGCTCTGAATGCGATTCTCTCCGAAATCGGACAGAGTCTACATGATCGCATCAAACCGAGAATCGAGTCGACCCAGATCATCACATCGGTCGAACCCTATCAGGCACAGCTGCTGAACAAGTGGTCAGCGGGATCTTTGGTTGTTCCCGGACAGACGCTCGGTATCGTCGAGTGTTCGCCTGCCGCTTATATCTCCATTGCTGCGAACGAGGCGGAGAAGGCTTCGGTCATTGACATGGTGCAGGTTCGCGCTGTGGGACGATACGGAAGACTGTTCATATCGGGTACCGAGGAATCCGTGAAAATCGCCATCAATTCGGCTTGTGAGGGGATTGAATCAATTGAAGGGCGGGGTGAACAGTGACGCAATCCACCGTTATCGCCAACGAACAGGTTGTTGAAGCTCACCGCCGCGGTAGACAGTTCATCGAGATTCGTTCGGGTGACATTGTCACGGCACAGGCGAGAGAAACCGCGGAGCGACTCAATGTCCAGTTGCTAGACCACCCGGTTGAGTCACCGGCCTATCATCGTCTCGATGGTACCACGGCGATGCGCAGAATCCTGTATCGGCGCAACCCCACTTGGGAACCCCCGCAAAGAAAATTGAACACCAATGCTCGGATACTGGACAAATTGGCGATAGTGGGTGTCGGCGGAGTCGGAGCGAATGTCGCCCACCTTTGTGTAAATCAGGGATTGGCCAAGTACGTTGTACTGGTTGATGTGCTGCCGGGCCTCGCTGAGTCCACAGCGCTTGACCTAGAGCATTCGCGGGGCTCAACGCGAACCTCAGTGCACGTTTCAGGTAACGAGAACATGCGTCTTCTGGTAGGTTCGGAACTGATAGTCGTTGCTGCCGGTCAGCCGCGAGCACCGGGTATGAGCAGGTCTGACCTGATCGAAGTCAACTCCAGAATCATCAGAGGTATTGGTACCACCATCGCTGATCTCGCACCACAGTCAATCGTCATCGTGGTCAGCAACCCCTTGGACGAGATGACGCACCTGATGCTTCAAGCCACCGGATTCCCTCGTGAACGTGTACTCGGAATGGCTGGCACACTCGACAGTGCTCGATTCCGCAATGCACTGGCCATGGCGGCAGATGTTGACGCGGCAGATGTCGAAGCGATTACGCTGGGGAGCCATGGGGACGAGATGGTACCTATCGTATCCAAAGCCACGATACGCGAAAGACCATTGACCGAATTTCTGAATCAGGAACAGATTCAGGCGTGCCGCGATCAGACCATAGCAGCAGGAGGCGCTGTGGTAGCCTTGCGAAAGAAGGGTTCGGCAACAATCGCACCGGCTCACGCAACCGTGGAGCTGATCAATCACATTCGAGGCGCCATATCCGGTTCGGTTCCAGTATCGGTTTTGCTCGAGGGCGAATACGAAATTGACGATACCGTGCTCGGTGTGCCCTGCGAACTCGGGCAAACCGGAATTTTGAATATTGTTGAGATGTCACTGAGTGCGGATGAGCTGGCAGAACTTCAAAAGGCCGCTAGTGCAGTTCATTCGAGACTGGAGAAGAACTCATGACGGTTGCGAAAGTCTCAACAGGCGGACGGTTCGAGGAAATTGGTGCCTACAGTCGTGCCAAGCGCGTCGGACCTTTTGTTTTCGTTGCCGGTACCACCGCAATTGAACCGAGTGGTCGTCTGCATGCACCTTATGACGCATATAGACAGTCCAAGTACATATTCGAGCGCACTGAATCCGCATTGCGACAGCTTGGGGCGGAAATGCGTCACGTCGTACGGACGCGTGCATTCTTGTCAGACATCTCCAAGGCAGGTGATTTCGTGCGCGCGCATGGTGAAGTATTCAAGGGCATTGATCCGGTTACCTCAGGCGTGGAGGCCGGATTGACGATGCCCGGAATGATGGTTGAAATCGAATTTGACGCACTGATTCATGACGAAAATGGTGAAGTTGATTACCGATAGGCAATATCTGAGGCCTTGTTGCCACTCGCCGAATTTGAGTTTGACGCAAGTGCGAGAAGGTTTCCAATACTCGCTTCTAACTGGCGTCTGCAATGAATTATCGCTGGGCAAAGCGACTTTTCCGCACGGCCTGCTTCTGAAGAAGCCGGCTGTGTTCAATTTATCTACACATCAGGAGTAAAAGCAATGAAAATATCTAAATCATCCAGACTATTGCTGGCGTTTGCGGCAATGCTTTTGGGATTTGGAATGAGCGGATCTTCAATCGCTCAAGACAAAGACCCGATTGTCGTTGGATACATCGGATCGTTTGCTTCCGATACCGGTCTCAGCACAATCAGAGGTGCTGAGATCGCGATTGACGAACTTAACGCCGCCGGGGGCGTCCTTGACGGACGAATGATCAAGTTTGTCAAGGCCGATACCCGTGAGGACGTAGCCGAAGGCATCAAGGCGTACGAGTATCTCGTCGAGACCGAAAATGTTGATTTCATCATTTCCGGCAGTATCGATGACGTCTCGCTCGGATGGCTGCCGCGTATGGCGGAATACAAGACACCGACACTGGACACCTGGACATCATATGTCGGAATTATCGATCTTGTGGTCAACGAATACGACAAGTACAAGATGTACTTCATGAACATCGCATGCGATGAGGCGTTGGCAACACTCTACATTGACTTCGGTAAGGATGTTCTGGCTAAGGAAATGGGATACACCAGCACCGTGCTGATGTACGAAGACACGGCATTCGGTGTGTCCATCGCCGGTTTGGTGGAAGGTTTGCTTGCACCTGAGGCTGGAATCGAGATCAGCGAAAAGATCATCTATGATGCCAATACGGTAGATTTCGCGCCTCTGTTCAATAAGGCAGTCAACTCGGGTGCCGATTTCATCTATCTGGTATCTTCCGTTCGAAGCCAGGTTCCGGCATCACAGTATGTGAAACTGCAGGTGCCGATCCCGATGACGGGCGTCAATGTCGCCGCATTCGGACAGGATTTCTGGAATGATACCGGAGGACTGGGAGCAGGAACGTCTACACTGAGCCCGGTACCTTCGGTGGGCATGGCGTTGGATGATCGAACCGCTGAGTTCATCAAAAGCTATCAGGCAAGATATGGGAACGAGCGTCCGATTTATCCGCACTTCAACGGATTCAACGCCTACTATGGCATCTACACGGCGTTCGCAGCCGCGGAGCGGGCCGGTGGCTTCGCACCGTTGGATGACTGGATTCGTGAAATGGAGAATGAAGATCTCAAGCTGTACAAGGACGGCGAGCTATGGTTTCGCTATGCATTCTGGAAGCGAGGTGAGATTGAGCCCCGAACTCAGCGTGAATATACGCACAACATAAAGTTCGATATCACACCGCCGTTTGATGATGGTTCTCCGGCAATGGTCGTGGTTCAGTGGTATGAGGATGGTTCCTCTGCCGTTATATATCCGCCCAAGTTCGCAACCGGGAAATTTCAGGAGCCATCCTGGGTGAAGTAACCGAGAAATTTGACCCGTTTCCGGTGACATTCGCCGGAGACGGGTCACTGACTTTCGGATAGTTTGACTTTTCAGATTCAGTTGTGCTGATACAGATTTTGTTACCGGGATTATTGCTCAGTGGGCTTTACGCGCTGATTGCAATCGGATTCACCATGATTTTCAGCGTCGGTCGTGTGCTGAACCTAGGTTACGGTGCCTTCATTATGTTCGGTGGTTATATCTATTATCAGACTGCGCAGATTATGGGACTCGGGAAGTTGCCGAGTTTCATGATTGCAACCGCCGCTGGTGTCCTGCTCGGGTTGATCGTCTACGTCATCCTGATCAGGAAACTCAAGGGGGATGCAATCGCGATCGAGATATCCACATTGATTTTCGCGATCGTCACGCAGGCGGCAATCGTCGTTGTCTTCTCACCGTCTCCCAAATCCATGTGGCCGCTGATTCCAGGTGTTCTTCGAGTCGGTGATGTGATTGTCACCTACAACCTCGTGGTTGCGGCTGTAACCAGCTGGGTGGTATTGGCAGCGTTGTTTCTGTTTATCGGTAAGACACACATCGGACGTGCCATCCGCGCGGTGTCGATGGACCCCAAAGGGGCTGTCATATCTGGAATCGATCCGGACCGAATCAACCTGATTATCTGGGGATTGTCAGGAGGTCTGGGTGCAATGGCCGGAATTTTCCTGGCAACCTATACCCAACTGGCACCGGCTATGTGGGTAACACCGCTCATCATCGCGGTTGCGGTCGTGATTGTGGGCGGCATCGGCAGCATACTCGGTGGGCTGGTCGCCGCACACGTCATAGGGATGCTGGAAACAATCACGACAACGCTGATTGCCGCGGAACTCAGAGGCGTTGCAACGATGCTGTTGATCATACTGGTACTGATCATCGCACCGAAGGGACTGTTCGGTAAAGCGGAGCTATAGTCGTGTTCGCAAAAGGTACGAACAAGGGACTCCTCGGGTGGATGATATTTGGCATCGCGATGCTGGCGTTGCCATTGTTCGCGAGTACCGCGACAGTGCGAATCTTTGTTTTTGCCAACTATATTGCAATATTCGCGATCAGTTGGGATGTCCTGTCGGGAAGAACCGGATACATCAGTTTCGGGCATCCATTTCTGATTGGCATCGGCGGATACACGACTGCCCTTTTGACACATCATCTCGGTCTGCCGCTTTACATCACAATCCCAGCGGCAGTGTTTGCAACCATGATCGCAGGTACTCTATTTTTCCTCCCGGCGCTCAGGATAAGGGGCACCTATTTCGCACTGGTTACTCTGGCATTCATGGAACTGATGTACGGACTCGTGCAGGTCGTGGCTCCGGACATCACCGGCGGCACGCGTGGATTGACGGGACTTCCGAGTATCGTCACAGGTGCAGTGAGCAACTACTATCTTTCATTCGGTGTGATGTTCACACTTGGGCTTGCAATGTGGTTGCTTTTCAAAACCCGACTCGGTACTGCGCTCGGTTCGATCGGAATGAACGAGGAGGCAGTCCGCGCCTGTGGTTTGGATACCACAAAACTCAAACTCTTCGCGTTCACGCTCAGCGCGATGATCGCCGGACTCGGCGGCGCGATGTACATACATTATCTGGGGTCGATCGCACCACGTGGGCTGTTCGATGTCAGTTTTCTTTTCACCATCCTGGTCGCTTGTCTGCTCGGCGGTGCAGGCACAATTACCGGTCCCATCATGGGTGCTTTCTTCCTCACACTGCTTCTCGAATTTCTAAGACCTTACATTCCAGGTTCAGAACGTTATCTGATTTACGGCACTGCGACACTGGTTCTCTACGTACTTCAGCCTCGTGGAATTCATCGACTGATCGAGATCACGGTGAATTGGTTTGTCGAGGGATTCATGCGAAGAAAATCGACATGAATGATTTCATCGAAAATCAGGTTCTCGACACATTGTCGACAAGCGGCAAGAGTCGCCCGCGGCCGATGCTTGAAGCGAAGGGGCTGACAAAGTCTTTCGGTGGACTGTTGGCGACCAAGAATGTTTCCCTGCACGTAAATCCGGGGGAATCCCTGGGAATTATCGGTCCCAACGGTGCTGGAAAAACGACACTGTTGAATCTACTGACCAAAGAGATCACACCCGATCAGGGCAGTGTATTTCTTGACGGAAACTGTATCGATCGCTTGTCCATTCACAAGCGTGTACTCGCCGGGTTGGCGAGAACCTATCAGGTGCCGCGTCCCTTTCATGATCTGACCATTCAGGAGCACATTCGAGTCGGTATGATGCCCAATCGCCTGCTCGATATGCTGTTTCACGGGGCCGACGACGAAAAGGAGCAGGAAATTGCCGAAAGCGTTGGACTTGGTGGTGAACGTTCGCAACGGTTTCCATACGAGTTGGCCATGGGCGACTTGCGCCGCCTGGAACTGGTACGCACCCTGGCCACCGAACCGAATGTCCTGCTGCTGGATGAGGTCTTCGCCGGACTGACCGTCGGGGAAATCGAGCAGATTTCGGATTTGCTCACAAACAGGCGGGCAACACACAGTACGACGTACATGATCGTCAGTCACGACCTCAAGGCATTGGAGCCATTGGTTGACCGCGTAATGGTGATCAATTTCGGTGAGGTGATGGCTGAGGGCACTTTTCGGGAAGTCGTTGCGGACAAGGATGTGCAGAACGCGTATCTGGGCACCGGCTGGGAGCAGGAATAGCGGATTCAAATAAAGCGATGATGTTGCAAATTGAAAATCTGACCGTGTTTTACAGCAAGGCCATGTCTTTGAACAGTGCCTCCATTGAGGTTGAGGCGGGCGATATTGCTGCAATTATCGGACCCGTCGGAGCCGGCAAGTCCACTTTGCTGGACGCAGTACTGGGGTTGAATCATGCAACCGGAAACATCACTTTCGAGGATCAGGACCTGCGTCAGCTGCCCACCTCGCGGATCGTGCGTCTGGGCATCGGCTACGCCCCGGAACGAGGCAATCTTTTCACACAGATGAACGTCAGGGAGAACCTTCTGGTCGGTGCCTACACCAGTCGCGCCGGAATAGAATCAAACCTTGAGTTGGTATTCGATCTATTTCCGATTCTGGAACAAAGACAGAACCAGGAAGTCGGCACTCAAAGCGGTGGTGAGCGACAGATGGTGTCTTTGGGGCGGGCGTTAATGAACAGTCCCCGCATGTTGCTGGTGGACGAGCCGACAATCGGACTCTCACCCAAAGTCTGCATGGATATCGCAGCCGCCCTGACGCGGCTCAATTCCGAACTTGGCCTCACGATTCTGATCGCCGAGCAGAATGCCAATTTTACGCTCAGTCTCGCCCAGCACATCTATCTGCTTGAAGCTGGCAGGATCATCGGCAGTGGTACCGCGGATGAACTGCGCAAAGACAAGGCGATCCAGGAATCATATTTTGGTGATCGTGCCTGACCGTAGCAGGAAACTCTCGATGTATGCCAAGAACGAAATAGGTTTCTAGTCATGGAGACATTCAGCAAAATCAGGCATCTGTCCCGATTGTCGGATGAAGTGTACGATCAGATTCTGCAAGCGGTACTGAATCGTACTCTCGATCCCCATCAAAGAATCATTCAGGAAGATCTTGCGGACCGGATGGAGGTGAGTCGTACGCCTGTCCGCGACGCGTTGCTCAGGCTCGAAGGTGAGGGCGTACTGATGCGAGTGGGGCGAAGTGGGTTCAAGTTGCGCGAATACACCGACGACGAGGTACGGCAACTGTATCAGGCACGCGAAGCTGTCGAATGCTATGCGCTCGGATGGCTCAGTCAGAATGCCCAAGCCGACGAAATCGACCGTCTGAAGTCAGTCGTCGAGAAAATCGAGGGTGATGTCCAGAAGTCGCTTATGGATTACTTCAAAGCCAACCTTGCAATTCACCGGGAGTTTGTACTGGCGACAGACAACGCCGTTCTGGTGGAAATGTTTGACGGTATATGGAATCGAAGCAGGTCGTATTTTCTGTTCGCGGAATTCAGTCCTACAGATTTGGAAAAGTCCCTGGAAGGTCATCTGGAGCTTTGCGATGTACTGAGAAGTAAAGACGAACAGCTTGCCATACAGTGGATGAGGAACCATATCCAGGACGGACTTGAGCTTCAAAGGGGTGCGCTTGAAAAACCGAATCGGGAATTGGTTGAACAGTCGGAAACTGTAGACTTGGATTGATGAAGAAGAACCTCTCAATTGTGACGGGATAGGATGTTATGTGCGGGATAGCAGGACGAATATTGAGCGAATTTGGGCCGATCGGAACAGATCTCGTGGAGCTGATGGACGCCCAGTCTCACAGGGGGGCTGATTCCACCGGGTTTGCAGTCTACTCTGACCCATGTCGCGTCGGATACAAAGTCAGACTCATGGGGTTCAATCGAAAGAATCTGAACGCGGATCTTGAAGAATTTCGTCTCATACTGAAAGAACATGACTCGGATCTGCTTGAAGAGCCACAGATCAACGAAACCGAAGAGGCGCACTATTCGGTGCGAATGCTCATCAGGGAACCGCGTTATCTTGACAAATGGATTGTGGACGCGGATCAGATTGCAGACCGGATTGCGGTGCAGTCCGTCGGAAAGTCACTCGAAATCATCAAAGATACAGGTGATGCGTCGGCGGTTGCAGACAAGCATGAGTTGCGAGCAATGTGCGGTACTCACGGACTCGGACACGCACGACTCGCGACCGAGTCTGACGTACTCCCGGACGCGAGTCATCCATTCTGGGCGCGCCCTTTTCCGGATGTCGCCATCGTTCACAACGGACAGATCACAAACTACTACACATGGCGTGACCGCCTGGAGTCTGTCGGTTATCGTTTCCTGACACAAAACGACAGTGAACTCATCGCCGTATGGATCTCTGACCAGATGAGAAGAGGGCTGGGTCTGAAACAGGCACTGCAACAGTCAATCGTCGAAATTGACGGAGTTTTCACCTACATGATCAGCGACCGAAAAGGAATCGGTTTCGCAAAAGATCGATTTGCAATGAAACCGCTGGTCACTGTTGAGGAAAATGACGAACTGACAGCAGCTACAGAAGAGCAGGCTGTCCGATGTGTGTTACCGGACGCGTTGGATGTTGTCAACTACGACGGACCGTCAATGGTCAGAATATGGCCAGTAAATACAGAGCATCTCAGGGCAGCATGAAAGAAGTCGAAATAATTGCGGGACGAAGAAACATCCGCGAAATCAACGATGAGATCAAGGCGGCGGCGCTCAACGGACAGAGCGTGTACGTTCGCGAGACTCTGTCTCGACATAATCTCGGCGTTGGTCTGCCGGCCAGTGCGAATGTTCGGTTTGAAGGCAGTGTCGGCTACTATTGCGGTGGCCTGAACAACGGCGCAACCATTGAAATTGAACGAAATGCGGGCTGGGGGACCGGCGAGGGCATGTCTGACGGACACATCACTGTCAACGGATATTCAGGTATGGCAACCGGTGCCTCTATGCTGGGCGGCACAATACACATCAAAGGCGACAGCGGACCGAGATGTGGCGTGGCGATGAAAGGCGGCACCATCATCGTAGAGGGCAAGCTGGGATATCAGTCCGGCTTCATGTCGCATGCAGGACAAATCATCGCATTGGGCGGTGCAGGCATCTCGTGCGCGGATGCGCTATGGGCTGGTGAAGTCTGGGTTGTCGGCGATATCGAATCTCTGGGCGTTGATGCAGAAATCGTTGAACCGCTGCCGGAGGAAGTCGAATCAGTCGAATCACTTCTGAGCCGGTACGAACTGGCGGACTCGAGTCGCGAATGGCAGAAAATCGTCTCAGGCGAACGCCTTTGGTATTTCGAAAGTCGGGAGGCAAACGCGTGGCTGATGATCTAGACAAATCCTATCAATTCCCAGAACCTCCTTCGGAAGAGGAAATCGCATTCAACGACCATGCGATTCCGAACAGGCCGGCGGGTGTGCCCTCATCCTATGATGAGGGCGGGTCAGCCCGTTGGACACCGGATGCCATAGCAGAAGTTCAGGCACTCGCTCAACTGGGCAGATATCAGGTACGCGGTTACAACACTTTCAACAAGCGCCTCCCTACGTTCGATGACCTTACATTTGTACCCGCCACGATGACCCGACTGCCGCTTGAGGGTTATCGGGAGAATTGCGATACAACCACCATTCTGGGTGCTGGAACCGGTCGTGTTGAGAAGCCCATTGAACTGAAAATTCCCGTATACATCGCATCCATGTCGTTCGGCGCGTTGTCCGCCAGCGCCAAGATGGCGCTCGGCTACGGCGCTTCCAAGGTGGGCACCATGACGTGTACGGGTGAAGGCGGCATGCTGGACGAGGAAAGGCAAGCCAGTCAGTGCCTGGTCTATCAGATGACACCTTCGCGGTATGGCGTAGATGTCAATCACCTGAGGCAGGCCGACGGGTTTGAGTTGGTTATGGGCCAGGGTGCCAAACCGGGCACCGGTGGATTGCTGCTTGGAATGAAAGTGTCACCGCGGGTATCCAAGATGCGAACTCTGCCGGAAGGTGTCGATCAGCGCTCCACTGTCCGTCATCCGGACTTTCTTGGCGCGGATGACCTGGCGGTAAAGATTGAGGAACTGCGTCTGGCGACTGACTTCCGTATTCCCATATTCGTCAAGATTGGAGCGACGCGGCCGCGCTACGATGTTGCAATTGCGGCCAAGGCAGGTGCTGATGTTGTCGTGGTTGACGGAGCCGAGGGTGGTACAGGCGCGTCGCCGGAACTTCTTTTGAACCATACCGGCATCCCTACGCTGTCAGCGATCAGACCGGCTCGGGAAGCATTGGATGAATGCGGAATGACGGGCAAGGTATCACTGGTGATTTCTGGCGGTATTCGTTCGGGTGTTGACGCTGCCAAGTGCCTGGCATTAGGCGCGGACGCGGTGATGATCGGCAATGCCGCAATGATCGCACTGGGCTGCAACTCACCAAGATATGAACAGGACTACAGGAAACTAGGCACATCACCGGGTGCTTGTCACCACTGTCACACAGGATTGTGTCCGGTTGGCATCACCACCCAAGATCCTGATTTGGAGAAAAGAGTCAATGTTGCAGCAAGTGCGGAGCGGGTTGCAAGATTTCTGACAGCCATTACGATGGAAATCACCATGTTGGCAAAGTCATGCGGCAAGTCATCGGTGCACAATCTGGAATCGGAAGATTTACGCGCCCTATCTTTGGAGGCATCCGCACTCACGGGTGTAAAAATGGTGGGAATGGACAAGGTGTTCGAATGGTAGCGAAACCACCGAAGTTATAGCTGACCGCAAATGTTCGGTTTGTTCGGCTTAGCTGGTTGCTCATAAAAAAATTCGATTACTGACACTTCGGACGATAGTCTGTTTCCAATCAGACAGTGCACAACTATCACTTGCGGCAATCGTTATAGTTAAGATCAATGCTTACATTATTGAAAATCCCCTTTAATGAAACTCTCAAGGCGCGCTGAGGCACCTGAAGCAAAGGGATTGATGACTTCAATACCTTGGAGCCGCTGACTGTCTTGCATATTTTCACTAAGGATTGCTGAGCAACCCGACTGTCTGGCAGTAACCAAATGCATCGCATCCCAGAACGACAATTGATGGTAATTTACGGTGTCAATCGCCTCCAGAAGCGTTGAGTCGGTCGCAGACACTGTTTGAAACACTTCTAACCAATTGTTCACGAAATTCCTTGAGTGAGAAATGTCGAGCAGATTCTTGCGGGTTGTTGCATAAACAAACTCTCCGAGCACTTGAACCGTTAAGACACAATCACAAAAGGCAGCCTGTCCCACCAGGTTTTTTGAGATTCCATGTTTTTGACCCATGTCCCGGTCAATAGCATATATCAAGATATTAGTATCCAGAGTGAAACGTCCTTTAACGGTCATAAAGCTCGTCACGCTTAACTTTAAGGCCTTTGAGTGATACACCTTCATCCATATGTGCGATCATCCGTTCATACGCGGAAACCCAATCGGGATCATCTGTCTTGTCCAGCCCATGAGGTGTCAGCTTGGCGATCGGTAATCCGCGTCTGGTAATTACGAATTTCTCGCCGCGCTCGACCTTTTTGATCAATTTTGAAAAATTTTGGTTTGCAGTCATCAGAGAAACAGTCTGCATTTGCGGTCTCCGTTAATAGTATATAGTAGAATCATACGAAAGAGTATATCCTTTTGTCAAGATCATGTTCTGGATGCTGGCAGAACAGTCCACTTCAACATCGATGAGCGTGTTTCGGGGACAGCGTTTCTAATATTGAGATTTGAGCGATCAAGTAGGACGGTTTGTTCATAACTTTGTGTCGGTCCATCCAGTGTGACAACACTGTGACGAGAGTCGCCGTGAATCCCTCAACTCTATAAACCACATTAAATATCCGGTTGGATAATGTAAAATATCCAACAACCTACGTTAAGATAAACACTCAGCCAACTTGGAAGTCTAAACACCTACCAATTCGTTTCTTTTCACTGGTAGTTTTTGAAATTTGGGTGTTAGGTAATTTCGGATGATCACCATCGGTGAGGAAATTTTCATCCTAATGCTGGATCTGGATACCGGCAGACTGACGGACAAGTTGCCGTCCGAAACAATCAGCAACACACTCAGTGGTGCGCTCCTGATGGAACTTGCGATCAACAATCGCATAGATACCGACCTGGAAGGATTGTTTGTGGTTAACAAAGAGCAAGTGAACGAGCCGTTACTTGACATTGTGTTGGAGCAGATCGTCGCTGACTCAAAAAAACGCACGATAAGTTATTGGGTTCGTGTTTTTGCGACGGGTGCTGAAGGTATTGTCTACCGACTGACCGAAAGCCTGGTTGAGCGTGGCATTCTTTTGCGGCGTCGGAACCGATTGTTGCGATTTGTCGGCGACTATACGATTACCTATGAATCCGGTAAATCAGATCGCGATGTACTGCGTCGAATCGCCGGTATTCTATTGGGCAACGACATTCCCGACCCGAGAGATATCATGATCATCGCGTTGGCGGATGCCTGCGGTCTTTGGCAACATATATTCGATCCTGAAACATTTACCACTGTAGAGCCGCGTATCAAGAACTTTGCCGGTATTGAGTTGATAGGGCAGGCTGTCGTTCAGGAAATTGTCAAGGAAAGCAGTCGCTGAACGAAACAAACTCCATTTTGAGGGAGTTTCGGCAGCAACCGATCCACCTTTGAGCGACCGGCCGGCAGACTCGTGCATGTTGGTGGAATCCTCAAACTACACGTCCAGCGCATCGAACACTTACGCCATGTGCAACTTGACGTATTCGAATTCTCCCGGCATGTTATTGATACCCACTCTCGGTGGAGCAATCCAGCTGGCAAATTGACCGGGCTCATAGCAGGGCTCCATCAACGATTGAATGAAGTCATCATCGTCACTCGTCGGTAGCCATTCGCTGACATTCCGATCCCACTCTTCCTTACCGATCAGGTTTCCGTCCACGTCCGCATGAACAGCGGAAAATACACCAATCTGACGATGGAAGGCCTCATTCGGAAGTTTTACCTCGAATTGAATCCCGTTTCTGCGGATCAGACTGTTCCATCGCTTGACACCTCTTGATGCGTCGAGAATATAGTCATCTCTCAAACGCATATTGATTGCGGTCAGTGCTGGGACCTCTTCGGCAACAATCTTGCCATTCTTGACGGTTCGGACGGTATACGTGTCATCCGCAAGCCTGTGATCATCCGCAAGCTTGGATTCCATGTAGCGTCCCTTGATTCCCGCATTGAAGGCGTTGGCGGCATTGGTTGACATTTCCTGACCGAACAGATCAAGGCTGAGCGAAAAGTGCAGATTCAGTTTTTTCTGAATTGTCGGCAGATCGATCACGCCAAGTTTGCGAATTCTGTCAACGTCATACGAATCATCTATACCTGTGCGATTCATCGCTTCCAAGGTCGCCTGTATTGTTCGCGTGATGCCGTTCTCACCGACAAACATGTGATGCGCCTCTTCCGTCAACATGAAGCGGCAGGTTCGACTGAGAGGATCAAAACCCGATTGCGCCAGACTCTCCAGTTGCATTTTTCCGTCACGGTCGGTACAGAAAGTGAACATGAAAAAGGATAGCCAGTCCGGTGTCTTTTCATTGAATGCGCCAAGCAGCCGCGGTGTTTCCTCAGAGCCGGATGAACGACGCAGGAGGTCCTCGCCCTCTTCACGGCCATCCCTGCCGAAATACTTGAAGAGCAGATATACCATTGCCCAAAGATGACGGCTTTCCTCGACGTTCACCTGAAAGAGGTTGCGCATGTCATACAGCGACGGGGCACTTAGGGCAAGCAGATGCTGCTGCTCTACAGAAGCAGGCTCGGTATCGCCCTGAATGACAATCAGACGTTTGAGCATGTTTCGATATTCTCCGGGAACGTCCTGCCAGGCAGGCATGCCATAGTGCTCGCCACAGGGAATTGTACGGTCTTCCTGGCGCGGTGCCAGAAGTACACCCCAGCGATAATCCGGCATCTTCACATAGTCAAACTTTGCCCACCCTTTCGAGTCTGCCGAGACCGCGGTTCGAAGATAGACCATGGACTCCTGATATCGCGCTGGAATCAGTTGGTTCCACCAATCGATAAAACCGGGATGCCATTTTTCCAAGGCACGGAGAACCTTCCGGTCGGCGCTCAAACCGACATTGTTGGGAATCCGAGTGTCGTAATCGACCTTTACGTGATCTTCCACTTGACTACCTCAATTGCAATTTTTGCGAATCAATTCAGACGCGTTCCATGTCAAACTTGCCGCGCATGCCACTGCCATATCGTTGCAACGCACCTTCATGTCCGACTGCATTGGGACGGTTGAAAATCCAATTCTGCCAGGCGGTCAGACGCCCGAATATCCGTGTTTCCATTGTCTCGGGACCTGCGAATCTCAAATTGGCCTCCATTGCTGTCATGGCGTCGGGACTGAAAGAAGCTCGCTCTTCCATGAATATTCTAAGTTCATCATCCCAGTCCAATTCATCCAGCGACATCGTCACCAGTCCAAGTTCTTCAGCATCATCGGCATCAAGGTTTCCACCCTTTCGGTCTGTTGCCGCTTCCAGAGAATTCTGATCGCCAAGAAAGCGGGTCTGCAGCCGCGAGAGGCCGTTGGCCATTGGAAACATTCCAAGATTTGCATCGGTCAATGAAATATGGGCGAACGGCCGGTCGTCGTCTTCAAACTCATCTTTCATCATATAGCTGCGATCAACAGCAAATAGAATTTCCGCCAGAATTCCGCTGAAGCATGAGCCGTGTTCTATTGTGGCGATCATTGAACGTGACGTGATATCCATTCGCTTCAATACCCGTTTCCACAGTTGCAACACCTCATTGATCAGCCAGTGGTGAGCGTTGTTCAGCAGCAGGGTTTCGTGAGCAATGAACTTTTCGTGATCACCCTGCGACCTGAAAATGATGAGTCCAAGCTCGAGTTCGTTCAATCTCAGATGAAGAACTGCATCGTCCAGTTCGCGGGCAAGGCGGAGCAGATAGGTGTCTGCACCTTCGTCAACAAACGATTCGATGTCCGAAGGTGTTGAGTCCGGACCGAGAATCGTGATGGTTGCCTTTCTGGATGCACGGTCAACTTCAATATTGACTGCGGAGTATTTCACATTTCCATTGCTCTCAAACGTACGATCCAGTTCGGTCAGCACAATACCTTCGGACACGTCCGCTTTGTCTGATTCAACCGCGAATTCACCGGCGCGTTCCGTTACCGCCTGATCGAATCTGGAATTCGCAATCACCTCATCAACCAGTCGCCATTCCTGCGCTCGTTTTCCCTTGACCCCTTCTTCTGTTGAACAGAAAACATCTGCCAGGTCGCGACGCACCTTGCGCTTGTCTGTCAAACGGGTGAGACCGCCTGTTCCGGGCAACACAGCAAGAAGGGGTACTTCCGGAAGGGAAACGGAGGTATTCCTGTCATCTGTCAGCATGATGTAATTGCACGCGAGGGCCAGTTCATAACCGCCTCCCGCACAGGCACCTTTGATCGCTGCGATGTACTTCTGTCCGCTGTCGGCTTCGGCAGACTCCAAAGCATTCCGAGTCTCATTGGTGAACTTGCAGAAATTGACCTTGTGGCTGTGCGATGCACCGCCGAGCATACGAATGTTGGCTCCGGCGCAGAAAACCCGCTCCTTGCCGGATTGCAGTATCACAACCTTTACCTCCGGATGTTCGAAGCGCATGCGCTCAACGATATCTGCGAGCTCAATGTCGACACCGAGATCATAGGAATTCAGTTTCAGGTCATACCCATCAAAAAGCCCACCGTTGTCGTCGACATCCATGTAGATATTGGCAATCGCGCCATCGTAGTCGACACGCCAGTGTCGGTATCTTGATGGGTCGGTCTGAAAGTCTATGAAGTTTTTCAATGCTTTATCTCGAATTCTTGGCTGCTCCGAAAACAATAGGTCAAGAGCAGAAACTGCGGCTGATGATGTTTGAACTTCCATTTCGAAACGCAGATCGATATGGGTGAACAGGCAGTCAGGAAAACGAATTATATCTTGTCAACCGAATGACACAATTTGGTGATTCGAATCATGCTACCCTGCTTAACTGTTCTGAATAAATTTCTGTGACACCAGGTCGCGTTCAGGTAGTATTTACGAGCTCACTTTCGAATTTCTCAAGTCGTATTGAAAATTCGGTTATAGCTGCGATCGTTTTTGCCGGCTGGTTCAGGTGAGGCGAGTGCGTACACTCCGGCAGAATCAATTTCTCGCATGGTGAATTGATCCGATTTTCAATTTCACTGATTTGCGCCAGTGTCCCGTACTGATCGTCTTCACCCTGGATAGCGAGTACAGGAATACGAAGGTGATCGATGACATCGCTCACATTCCATCTTCTAAAGTCAGGATGCAACCACGCATCGTTCCAACCGCGGAATGCAACTTCCGGGTTGCGGTGGTATTTCTCCATTTTGAATTTCATATCGCTTGTCTCGAACATTTCTTTAGCTTGTGCGATTTCCACTAAGCCGACCTCTTCTGCAAAGAAATGCGGAGCGATCAGAATAAGGCCTCGAATTCGAAGGTCGGAAACCGATCCCGCGTAGATTGCGGAAATTGTTGCTCCATCTGAATGACCAAGAAGGATTCCGTGCCTCAGGCCGATCGAGTTCAGAACATCCGGAAGAACATCCTGCGCCTCTTTTGTCATGTAGTCCAACGGACGCGGCAGTGTTACTGCATCGGACTGACCATAACCGGCTCGGGAGTAAGTGAATACGCCGAACCCGGTCGATTGCGATACCATCTTTGGAAAATCTCGCCACAGGCGCACACAGCCGAGGCCTTCATGCAACATGACAAACGTGGGTGCGCTTTTCGGATCCGGGCCGTAACAGGCATATTCGAGAGAACGCCCGTCAGCTTGAACGAAACCAGTGGCGCCATCAGCCCAGGCGATCCGGGTCATTGATGTTCCCGCAACTTGAACCGCTGAATCTTCCCCGTCGCTGTTTTAGGAAGTTCGGACACGATATCAATCCAGCGGGGATACTTCCATAACCCGATTTTGTCCTTAACGAAATCCTTGAGCACCTCTCGAACATCCGACTCATTCGCACCATCATTGAGTACAACAAATGCCTTTGGTTTTTCAAGTCCGTCTTTGTCTCTGCCCGCTACAACTGCAGCTTCGAGAACGGCTTCGTGTGCAACCAGTGCCTGTTCCACCTCGAACGGTGACACCCAGATACCTGAAACCTTGAACATGTCATCCGTCCGGCCACAATAGATGTAGCGTCCCCCACCGGAGTATTCAAACTTGTCTCCGGTACGTGTCCATTCGCCCTCGAATGTCAGTCGACTTTTTTCGCGTTGATTCCAATATCCGTCGGCGGCTGAATCTCCCCGCACCAGCAACTCACCGATTCCACCGACTTCTATCTCGTTTCCATCTTCATCCACACAACGTAGGTCATAACCGGGCACAGCAGTACCCGACGTACCAAATACGACATCATCGGATCGGTTGCTGAGAAAGATATGAAGCATTTCGGTGGACCCGACTCCATCGAGGATATCGACATTCCAAATTTCCCGCCAACGAAGCCCGATCTCTTCGGGTAATGCCTCACCCGCTGAGATACAGACTCGTAAATTGGATGATGGCGTATCCGTGTTTTCCAACCTGGCGATCACTGCCGCATACAAGGTCGGAACGCCGAAAAACACCGTCGGTTGTTCCTGTTCGATGACTTGAAGAATGATGTCCGGTGTGGGCCGCCCGTTGTACAGCAGTGCGGTGGCTCCGACTGACATCGGAAATGTCATCGAGTTCCCAAGCCCGTAGGCAAAGAAAATCTTGGCTGCCGAAAAGACTACATCATCTTTTGCGATTTCAAGGACTTGTGCGCCGTAGGTTTCAGCCGTAGCCCGCAACGCGCTGTGGACATGCCGCACACCTTTGGGTTTTCCGGTTGAACCCGACGAGTAAAGCCAGAATGCACACTCGTCCCGGTCGGCTTGAATTGCCTGACGCGGTTTTGTATCCGCCAGAAATTCGCTGTAGACTGACATGCCTTCCGGTGCATGATCGCCGACTACGACGATTTCGCGCAGGTAAGGGTTGCTCTCGATTGCCGGCAGTACTTTCTCAAGCAATTCAGATGAGACAATCAGGCAGACTGACCTGCTGTCTTCGAGGATAGCACCATACACCGCTGTTGACAGCAATGTGTTGACCAACACCGGAACAACTCCGGATTTCAGTGCCCCCCAGAATACCTCTGGATATTCAATCTGGTCGAGCACAAGGCATGCAACTCTCTCCTCGCGTCGAATGTCCAGTTTGGAAAAGGCATCTGCCACCAGCCCGGAACGTTCGGCCAGCTCTCCGTAAGTCAGAGTTCTGTTTTCGCCGTACATCTCCTTGAACGCCACCTTGCCGGCACTTCCCTCTTCAACATGCCGGTCAACAAACCAAACTGCGGCATTTTCGTTTTTCGTACCTTCCATCACCTTATTCGACAACGCGAGATGAATTTCAATTGACACAAACCCTATAGACTTTGCGGTTTGACATTACAAGTACGTCCAATCATTGTATATGCCTGAAGAAAGTATCGAAATCCCGTATCGCAGTTCTGTCAGGAACAGTATCCCGGTGTATTCACCTCGTAATAGAGGCAAAATCGCGGTATTGCGCTCGTGTCCGAGCGGCAATCATGTTGTTCAGACCAGCCGACGTCACGGATTTCATTTCAGACAGTCTAACCGGTGTCGATGACCAAGACCGCCCGGCGACTCTTTCTCCCTTTCCCACTTGTGCCACCCGGGCGCCACTCAGGGTGCCGTTTCGCACTGCAACGTCAACCGGTGGGCACCGCCCGAAGATGCCGACGCGGCTGCCGCGAAGCGACATTCGTGAACGATTCCGGCCTGAAATTCTCGGCATTTACAATGCTGGCACTGTCGCCGGTCGCCCGAATCACATACAGGCCCTCTCGCTCGACATCCAAATTTGAATCCGAATCGCAACGTATATATGCCATCGCACCATATACCGCCTTCGAGCTGTAGTCCGGAAAATACTTCGTAATATCCCCCATCACCTCCACGAACCGCTCCACGTCATCCGGCCTCAGGGTCGTCTTGACCTCCACCACGACCACTTCCTCACCATTCACCGCCACCAGATCAAACTCCTTGTGCTTGCGCATACCGTCGTCCCGGACATAGGACATCTGCGAACGGGGAAGGATACCTTGCACCTCGATCCCGCGCTCGTTCAGCAACCTGAGCAGGTCGCCCTCGACCAGGGACTCCACAAACCTGCCCCAGTTGCTGTTCAGCTCGCTCACCTTGTAGGCATTCTTGCTGACTATCGCCTCCGTCTTTTTCAACTGTCTTGAGTTTTCCCTCAGTATGGCGCGTATTTCCGCCACCTCGGCTTCAGCTCTCTTCTGCATGGCGTGTATTTCCGCCACCTCGTCCTCGGCCCTGTCCTGCTTGGCGGTAATCGACGCCATGTGCCTTTCGAACTGCGCCCGGTATTCTCTGATCTCTTCCTCTATCGTCTTTTCATTGTCCATTGTCTCTCTCCATTTCAGATGGGTTGTTCTTTGCTTGCCGACCATCCGCATGGAAGCTATACGTGTCCGATCGAATTGATAAGGAGATTGTAACCGATCGCAAGCGCCATGCGCTGACTCCTGTCAATATCCCGCAGATCTCGCACCATCAGACCAAATGCGAGGTCACAGCTGAAAACCGAACCCCGCATCAGTGTCAAAAACCACTTGAAACCGGACCGCCACCACACCTTTGCCCCTCTTTCTTCACACCTTAATATTCGGTTGGAATTATTGGATAATTGTTTGTCAGTTACAGTCAAATGTTCAACCCAACCAGAGTTCATGTTTTCCAATGTCAGAAGCCTTTATCTGTGATTACATCCGAACACCGATCGGTCGATTCGGTGGTGCGCTTTCCGGAGTTCGAACCGATGATCTCGGTGCGATTCCGCTCAAGGCGCTGATTGCGCGTAATGCCAACCTAGACCCCACAAAGATAGACGAAGTGATATTGGGGTGTGCCAACCAAGCCGGAGAAGACAACCGAAACGTTGCCCGCATGGCACTCCTGCTTGCGGGAATCCCAGATACAGTTCCGGGTACGACAATCAATCGGCTGTGCGGGTCGGGAATGGACGCGTTGATCACAGCGGCCCGATCGATTCGTAGTGGTGAACTAGATCTTGTCATCGCCGGAGGTGTCGAGAGCATGAGCCGTGCCCCATTCGTCATGCCGAAAGCGGCCCAGCCGTTTTCGCGCAAAGCGGAAATATACGACACGACCTTGGGCTGGCGCTTCGTCAATCCGGTTATCAGACAGCAATATGGAGTCGACTCGATGGCGGAAACGGCGGAAAATATTGCTGTGGAGTATAGGATCTCGCGCGAAGACCAGGATGCATTCGCACTAATGAGCCAGTCCCGCGCCAAAGCGGCTGCAGCAAGACTTGCAACGGAAATCGTTTCAGTTGAGGTCCCGCAGCGGAACGCGGAACCCATTTCTGTCAGACAGGACGAACATCCTCGCGATACAACACTTGAGAGTCTGCAGGCGTTGCCGCCATTTTTTCGGAAGAATGGCTGTGTCACTGCGGGCAATGCTTCCGGAATCAACGACGGAGCTGCCGCATTAGTGGTGGCGAGTGAAACGGCTATCCGCCAGTTTGATCTGCAACCGATAGCCCGAATACTCGGCGGTGCTTCAGCCGGAGTGCCACCCAGGATTATGGGAATCGGTCCTGTTCCAGCCACCCGCCGGCTGTGTGAGCGACTGAATTTGACTCCTCAGACATTCAGCGTGATCGAGCTGAACGAGGCGTTCGCGAGTCAGGCGCTTGCAGTCCTACGTCAACTGCGTATCGACGATGATGCCGATTATGTCAACTCAAACGGTGGTGCGATAGCACTCGGGCATCCCCTTGGGATGTCCGGCGCACGCATAACCGGCAGTGCCGCACTCGAATTGAAAGGTTCCGGTGACGTGGCGTTGGCGACAATGTGCGTCGGTGTGGGACAGGGAATCTCCATCGCGATCGAAAAAATCTGAGAGATGTTCTCGACGAGCAGCTTCAAAGTGTTACTCTGAGGTATCGCCGCTGCCTCATTTACGATAATCGGAAAATTTCAGATTATCGGCGACACATTGATACAGTAACGAACTCGGTGCCCATACGACAGGATCTTCCTTCTGAAGATTTTCCAGCCTGGCCAGAATATGATCCACACCGATGAAATCAGCATAGTGCATGAGGCCACCTAACCAGCGCGGAAATCCATAACCGAAAATGGTAACCAAGTCGATATCAGCTGCAGAGTGTGCGACCCCCTCTTGTAGGACATCCGCCGCCTCATTGATCATTGCCAATAAAAGACGATCCTGAATTTCGTTCTGTGAATATTCGACACGATTTACTCCAGCGCGTCTGGATTCTTCCAGTATCAACGCCTCGACTCGTCGATCAAATTGTTTTTTACCTGACCCGGGGTACTGATACCAACCAAGCCCGGATTTTCTACCGAGCCTGTCACTTTCGACCATTTTGTCCGCGATTGATACATATCGACGTTCCGGGTCGCGTGTGGTATCCTGACGCCTGCGATTTGCGTAGGCGATGTTCAGTCCGGAAAGATCCTGTGCTTCGTAGGGTCCCATTGGATAACCGAAACTGACCATGGCCTGATCGACTTCCCAAGGTAATGCACCGTCCAACAAAAGTGAGTCGGCGGCGTCTCTATATCGGGCCAGAATACGGTTTCCGATAAAGCCGTCGCAAACGCCGGCGACCACCGGCACTTTGCGCAATCGTCGGGCTATGGCAAACCCTGCAGCAAGCGCACGTTCCGACGTGGCATCACCACGAATTATTTCCAACAGCTTCATGATATGGGCCGGCGCGAAAAAGTGAAGACCAACCACACGAGATGGATCTTCCAGAACACTCGCAATCTCGTTGAGATCGAGATAAGATGTGTTAGATGCCAGAATCGCAGTGTCTGCGACATTTGCCTCCAGCATTGCGAAGACAGACTTTTTGGCCTGCATATCTTCGTATACCGCTTCAATTGCTACCGACGCGTCCGCAATACTCGCATAGTCGCAACCGGCCACAAAGTTGGCTCGATAGTTCAACCCGTCCGCTTGTGTAATGTATTTGCGATTGATGCTGGCGTCGACAATCCTGTATACATTTGAACTCGCCCGATCGATGGATTCAGAATCCGATTCAATCACTGTCACACGGTAACCGGCGTTCAACAGCGCATAGGCAATTCCTGAACCCATTGTCCCACCACCGATGACCGCGACATGATCATTCACTTTGGTATCAATATTTGGAATTTGCTCGGATTTTGCCTTGCGCTCGGCAAAGAAAATATGCCGAAGTGAACGCGCCTGCTCGCTATTGCGCAGCTCAAGAAATGTCTCCCGCTCCAATTTCAAACCTTCAGCAAGCGGCAGTTCGGCAGAATTCAGAACAAGCTCAATCGCCTTTCCAGGAGCTAAGAAATTTTTTTTTCGAGGTGTAATCTTCCCACAGAGCTCGATAGCTTCAGTAGTAACTTCCGGTGCAGGCAGTCGATAGATGTTCTTTGCATTCGAAAGCGTCGATTCACCGAGTTCAATTGCTGTCGTCAGCGGATCTTCCGAAATCATGTCCACAAGACCAATCGCCAGTGCATCTTTGGACGAGATTCGTTTACCTTCAGATATCAGAGTCATCGATTCTTCGATGCCGATCAATCTCGGTAGTCGCTGGGTTCCGCCTGAACCTGGTACCAGGCCCAACGTCACCTCTGGAAATCCGATTTGACACCCCGGAACTGCGATGCGGTACCTGCACCCGAGTGTGAGTTCGTACCCGCCTCCCAGCGCAGTTCCGTTGATGGCGGCAATCCATGGCACCTCCGACGCCTCAATCTGCGCGATCAGATCCGGCAAGTGCGGTGCGACCGGTGGCGAGTCGAATTCCCGGACATCTCCGCCTGCAGCGAATACATCGCCCTTTCCTATAAGGATCGCCCGCGACACACCTTCCTGGCACTCAAGCTGTTCCAGCGATCGTTGCAGCCCTTCCCGTACATCGAGCCCAATCGCGTTAGCCGGAGGATTGTCGATCTCGACAATGAAACTTGATCCTACTCGACGTGTACTGACTGCCATGGAATTAATTGTTCGACCGATACCTGAAGTGTCTTCTCTGTCGTCTGGTCGAAAAACGAAACTCGCAGAATTCGCTTGCCTGTAGCGCTCTTCCCGATCAGAACCTGAACATCAGCGAGGTGAGAATGTAGTCAACGCCCAGAATGGCCAAAGAACCCGATACGACTGTTCGCGTTGTGGCACTGCTGATACCTTCAGCTGACGGATAGGAATCGTAGCCTTCAAATACCGCAATCCAGGTCACGATCACACCGAATACAACACTCTTGATCATTCCGTTCACGACATCCTGATACAGATCCACACCATCACTGATCGTCGACCAGTAAACACCCGCATCAACGCCGAGCTGTACCACTCCGATGAAATAGCCGCCGAGTATTCCGACGAAGGTGAACATCGCGCACAGCAACGGTACGGTGATGATCCCGGCCAATAGACGCGGGGCGATGACTCGCTGGATCGGGTTGACGGCCATCATTTCAAGAGCAGCCAGTTGTTCGGTGGTTTTCATCAGGCCGATCTCCGCGGTAAGCGCCGACCCTGCCCGGCCGGTATACAGCAAGGCCGACAGAACCGGTCCGAGCTCTCGGGTAAGACTCAACGCCACGACCAGCCCAAGCGAACTTTCTGCACCAAAATCGACCAGGGTGTAATAGCCCTGAAATCCCAGGACCATACCCACGAAAGCACCCGCGACAATCGTGATCACCACCGTCAGAACACCGACCGAGTAAAGTTGCTGAACAACAAGTGAAGGCCGTACGATCACTTTGGGAAATCGGACCACGCATCGCAATAGGAAAATCACCGCGTAACCCAGACGCTCCACAACACCCAACGATGCTGATCCGATTGAGCCGATCCAGTTTGTGACGGGGTTAATGTTCAAGCAAGTCACCTCGGTAATCACTGGCAGGGTAGTGAAACGGTACCGGTCCGTCGGGAAGGCCATGTAAGAACTGTCTGACCTCGGGTTGGGAACTTTCGAGCAACTCCTTCGGTGTTCCGCTTGCCAGCAGCGCCCCATCGCCAAGCAGGTAAACATAATCCGCGATACTCAGTCCCTCTTCGACATCGTGGGTTACCACGATTGAGGTTGTGTTCAGAGCATCCGTCAGTTCTCTGACCAGTTTGGTGATTACCCCCAGCGAAACCGGGTCCAATCCGGTAAAGGGCTCATCATAAAGCAGCAGTTCGGGATCCATGACAGTCGCTCTCGCCATCGCAACGCGACGTGACATACCACCCGACAGTTCTGATGGCATAAGTGCCTGCGTCCCGCGCATGCCGACCTGCTCGAGCTTCATCAGCACAAGGTTTCGGATCAGTTCTTCCGGCAGGTCGGTGTTCTCACGCAGAGGGAATGCGACATTCTCAAAAACGCTCAGATCCGTCAGCAGGGCATTGGACTGAAACATCATCCCCATTCTTCGACGGAGCCGAAAAAGATCAGGTTCATTCAGATTTGAAACTTGTTGTCCGAATACCTTGACATTACCGCTGCTCGGGCGTAATCTTCCACAAATCAGGTTCAGCAGTGTGGATTTGCCACAGCCACTCGGTCCCATGATCACACTGATACCACGAAGAGGTATTTCTATGCTAACATTAGCGTAGACTTTCTTCTCTCCGAAGAAGAAACCAACTTCTTCGATTGAAACTATAGATTTACTTGATTCCGACAACGGATAAATAGTTGGGTGGGTTTTTAGTTTTGATGACCGGTACTGCGATGTAAAGTGAGTGAACCCAGGGATTTGCTGCGCGGACGACTGAAAAGGTTAGCGGGTGTGGCCTCGATTGTCGCAATTTGTCTGATTGCTTTTACAAGCCTGCTCATTCGGGAAGACAGCGACATATCAAATGATTCTGATTTTTTTCAACGCAACCGAGTCATTCAGCATGTCGTGATCAACGGCGTTGTACCTGATACGGAAGTAAATTATACGATTGAAGCAGACAGTCTGTTACAGTTTCCTGAAAAGGGCCACAGTGACTTGATCAAACCCCGAGTGTCACAGACTGACTCAAAGGGATTCAAACGCGTGCTTACGGCAAACAACGGAAAGTATTATGAGGACAGTCAGGAAATGTCGTTGACCGGAGACGTCAATATTTCTCTCGTCAACCCCGATAAACGGAAAATTATGGAATCGACAACCAATAATTTTACATTTCAATTGGGAGATTTGGGCAACTGAACTTTGAATCGTGGAACAAGGATTAATTTGGTGAAAAATGAAACCCAGTAATAGATTTCGCAAATCAGTAATAGGAATTTTAGCAATCAGCGCAGCAGTGTGGTGCATCACATTGACCGCGGATGACGAGGTGACAATTACCGCTGTGTCAGCAACCTACGATCACGACAGTGCGATCACTGTGTTTCAAGGTGAGGTTGACCTTTCCAGTGAGGACGTGAAACTGCTTGCGGAACGCGTCGAGATATTGACGCAGGAAGACGGTAGCAACAAAATCACTGCAACCGGCAATCCGATAAAGTTCTCCATCCGGGAATCGGATGAGGAGCCAGCCAGCGGTGTCGCAAACCAGGCTATTGTGCATTATTCCACTGATCAGATCTACCTGCGAGGAGATGTCACCTTCGAGCAAGGTGATATCGTCATCAATACTCAAACTGCCGCATACAACTGGACAACCAAGGAGCTACAGACATCTGAGTCCGACGATGAGGGTGTGACGCCCTCCGACAATCGTACGACGATCAGAATTCAGGTCCAGAACTGATTGGCTGCCTGCTGCGCGTGCGTGAGATGAACCGCAAGAAAGGCAGAAAAGGATGAATGTCCAGCTCAGTCGCTTGGAAGTTGTCAATATTTCCAAGTCATTCAGATCCAGGAAAGTTGTCGATTCAGTCAGTCTGCATGTCGACAGCGGTGAAATAATCGGGCTGCTGGGTCCCAATGGCGCGGGCAAGACAACCTGCTTCAATTCCGTGATCGGGTTGGAGAAGTGCGACAGCGGATCAGTCCTGCTCGATGGGGAGGATATCACGGACCTGCCAATGTACGCTCGAGCTCGAAAGGGAGTCGGTTACCTGCCCCAGGATTCATCGATATTCCGCAATCTCACCGTCGAAGAAAACATAACGGCAATGCTGGAAACCATAAAATCATCCACGTACGCCGAACGACAGGAAAGTTTGCAGGACTTACTGGAGGAATTCCATATCGAACACCTGCGCGATCAGAAAGCCTCAACACTATCCGGTGGTGAACGAAGGCGAGTCGAGATTGCAAGATCACTCGCACTGGAGCCTAGATTCATATTGCTGGACGAGCCGTTTGCCGGCGTTGACCCCATTGCGGTGATCGAACTGACCGAACTGCTTCAAATGCTCTGCCAGCGAAATGTCGGTTTTCTCATCACCGACCACAATGTACGTGAAACACTGACTGTGTGCACCCGAGCGCACATTATGAATGCGGGCAGCGTTATTGCCTCGGGCACTGCTGATCAGATTCTGGCGGATGACGGCGCAAAGAAATTCTATCTGGGTGAGAACTTCCACATCTAGCAGACTGGTGAGGCTGTGCCGGTCCAACCCGGCCATAACAGATTTCGCTCCGGGTCTCTTCAGTCAGATTGTTTAGGCGTTCGTCGAATATCGCCCCAATTGCCGAAATCCTTTGTGTATTTTTCTCGTATTGCAGTAGAATGAATGTTTAGTTCATTATGAGACAGACTGCAGAATTACGCCAGCGCCAGAAGCAGACTTTCAACGCGCGATTCAGCACCGCCGTCCGAGTTCTGCAATTATCCGGTTCCGAACTGGCGGAAGAAATCAGGGATGTTCTTGACTCCAATCCACTTCTTGAAGAGATTGAGCGGAAAGTCCCGGATGACCATGATGTGACATGGCGCAGGGGAGAGCTGCCATCGAATGGCATGCATTCTACTGACCTCGACTCCAATGAGATGCTCGAATTCGCCGCCAATCGGATGGAAAACATGTCTATTCGCGATCATCTTGCTCAGCAGGTACTGGCATCCGGATTCTCGCAATCGGATCGCGCCATTGCCGACGCGATCATCGATTCCATTGATGAACGCGGATACCTGACAGAATCAGTTCAGGAAATCGCCGAATTCCTGCCGAGAGGCATCGACCGGCAACAAGTCGCGGCTGTACTCATAGTTGTACAGCAATTTGACCCACCGGGCATTGCAGCGAGAAATCTCACGGAGTGCCTGTCTATCCAGCTGGACATGGTAAAGGCCCCGGTATCTGTGCGATATGACGCAAAAACGATACTGAACGATCACCTCGAATTACTTGCTGAGATGCAAATCGAACAGATCGCTTCTGAGATGCAATGTGATTTGCGGTCGGTTCGCACTGCTGTCGAACTGATACAGTCACTGAATCCCTCACCGGCCGGCAACTTTGGGTCAGCCGCGCTGACGGTGGTTCCTGATGTCATCGCACGCAAAAAACAAGAGCGGTGGGGCGTCTACCTGAACTCCGCGTTTCTCCCGAAACTGAGGATATCGGAAAGCTACCGATCAATGATTGACAATAGAATCAAGACTGCCGAACGGAAGTATCTTCAGAGTAATCTGGCCAGTGCACAGACCTTTATCGACAATCTCAGTCGGCGAAACGATACAGTTCTGCGAGTGGCCAAAACCATTGTCATGCATCAGACAGCATTTTTAGAGTATGGCGATCATGCCATGAAGCCATTGACATTGCAGCAGGTGGCGGAATCTCTCAATCTGCATGAATCAACCGTAAGCCGCGCGTGTTCGAGCAAATATATAATGACGCCAAGAGGCACTTTCGAGTTGAAACACTTTTTTTCAGTTCGCATAAAGAGTGACATCGGTGAGGACGAGTCAGCGATGTCGATCAAACATAAAATCCTTCAGATTGTAGAGTCTGAAGACAGACAGACACCGTTGAGCGATCAGCAGATCGCACAACGGATGTGGGACAGCGGAATTCATATCGCGCGCAGGACAATCGCCAAATATCGGGCTGAGATGCGTGTACCGTCTTGTAAGGTCCGTCGCTCATTCGCGACGAACCAATTGTCAAACCTAGAGTGAGTTAGAGGTATTGTTATGGAAATTTCGATCACAGGACATCATCTGAACGTTACAGATTCACTCCGAAAATATGTAAACAAGCGCTTGAAGAAAGTGGAAAACCATTTTCGTCAACCCACCAAGGTCGAGGTGATTCTGCACAAGGAGAAATCTTCATACCAGTCGGAAGCGACAATACACGCACGTAAGGTGTCTATTCATGCGAAGTCACAGGCACCGGACATGTTCACGGCAATTGACGCCATGTCCAACAAGCTCGACCGACAAGTCATCAAACACAAGGAACTTCGCACTGATCATGGACGACACAGTGACGGCCAACGAACCATCAGATACTGATCATGAGCGACGGTCCGGACCATTCGTCAGCCGAAGCGGATTCCCTGCACCCGGTGCGGCTGGCGGATATTTTTGCACCGACCAGGATCCGCACAGGGAGTGAGGCTTCGACCCTAAAAAGAATGATTGAAGAGATGGCGGGGATGTTCGCTCGAAACAGCCCGCATCAATTGGACAGGGATACAGTTTTTCGGGCATTGCTGGAACGCGAGCAGATTGGGAGTACATGGATTACTGACGGTGTGGCGATTCCACACTGTCGTCTGGAATCTTTAACTGAATCGCTCGGTGTCATATTACGCATGGAGACTCCCTTGTGCGTGGATTCAAGGGAAGAGAAATTTGTCAGTGTGGCTTGCGGTCTACTGGTTCCTCAGAAAAGTGCAGGTTCGCATGTTAAGGTTCTGTCCAGATTGGCTCAAGCCTTTTTGCAGTACGATCTGTATTCGAAGCTGATGCAAGCCGGTAACTCAGACGAAATTCACGACATGCTTGCGAATATCGAGTCTGAGATCGAGAGAGCCGAAAAGTAAATCGTCGAAATCACCGGGCGTCCGGATTTCACTTATTCGAGGCGGGATCGCGTGGAACAAAGCACCAAGAATGACAAGGACACCAAGTATCTGAAGGTGATCACCGGATTGTCCGGTTCGGGCAAGAGTGTCGCGATGCGCGCGCTGGAAGATCTTGGGTACTATTGTGTGGACAATCTTCCGATTGTGCTGCTTGAACCATTCATCAACTCAGTGCTGGAATCCGAACATGAGCTTTTTCGCAGGGCGGCGGTGGGCATCGATTCCCGAAACCGCAAATTCCTGGATTCCCTCAATGTCAACGTTCGATACCTGCGACAAAGCGGAATCAAGTTTGAGATCATCTACCTCGATGCTGAAGTGAGTGCGCTGATCAAGCGCTATGGAGAGACGCGGCGAACTCACCCGCTGATGGAGGGTACGATGTCACTGCTTGAAAGTATTCAGACAGAGAAACAGCTGCTTGCTCCACTATCGGAAATAGCCTCCAAACACTTTGACACGACAAGTATTTCACCGCACGAGTTGCGTAACCTGATCCAGGAAGACGCCGCAGGTTTTGGTGTTGGCGACTCATCACTGCTGTTCAAATCCTTTGCATATAAACACGGCACGCCCCTGGATGCCGACTTTGTGTTCGATGTACGCTGTCTGCCCAATCCCTACTGGATTGAGGAACTCAAAAAATTAAATGGGCTGGAAGATCCGATCAAAGAGTATTTCTCCACCAAACCCACAGTTCAGGACATGATCGATCAGATCGATGGGTTTGTACACCAGTGGCTCTCAAAGTTTCACGATGCCGGTCGCGTCTATCTCACCATCGCAATCGGGTGCACTGGCGGTCGTCACCGATCAGTGTATGTTGTCGAACAGCTTGTACAACGATTTTCCGACCGCGGGCACAACGTGATCAAGCGACACAATGAGCTCTATTAAGCCATGAGATCAAGCACCGTCCAAGTGCGCAACAAGCTCGGTCTGCACGCCAGGGCAGCTGCACAGCTCGTTCGCGTGGCTTCTGGATTTGAGAGCGAGATCACTCTTATAGACGGCACCAATTCAGCCAATGCCAAAGGCATCATGGGATTGATGATGTTGGCTGCGACGCAGGGAACCGAACTGGAGCTTCGGGTCGAGGGAGCGGATGAAGTGATCGCCCACGAAGCTATTCAGCAACTCTTTGACTCGCGATTCGGGGAGGATGAATAGTGATTTTGTTGCAAGGATCGGGTGTCGGGTCTGGAATCGCGATAGGAACCGCTTTTGTCGCGGATACGGCGGCGGTCGAAACATCGTTCAATGTCATTGAACACGACCAGCTATCAAAAGAAGTTGAATTTATTGATCTTGCGCTAAAGCGTACCGCAGAGTCACTCAGGAAAACGCGGGACGAGGTCCCTGAGAACGCACCTCACGAAATCGATGCATTTCTTGAAGCGCATGTGCTGATGGTGGAAGACGCAACACTGCGGGAAGAAACAGTAAAGATCATATATAGAGAGTCTGTCAGTGCTGAGACGGCTCTTATGATCCATCGGGACGATCTGGTCAAAGTTTTCGAGTCGATGGAAGATGAATATCTGAGAAGCAAAAAAGATGACGTCAGTCAGGTCATTTCACAGATCCATCGCCAGCTGCTTGTCTTGCGGGGTGAAGATGACAGTCGAACTGAACAGGACCTCAGCGAATACATCGTGGTGGCTCATGAACTGACTCCGGCGGATACCGTGTTGTTCATGAAATTGAAAATGCGGGCATTCGTAACAGACTTGGGAAGCCGGATATCCCATGTCGCAATTCTTGCCCGAAGCCTAAAGATTCCTGCTGTGGTCGGTCTGCACGGTGAGGTCAGACACATCCCACATGGCGCAACCATCGCGGTCGACAGTCAAACCGGACAGGTCATCGTTGAACCTGATGAGAAGACACTTGAGGAACTCACGCTTCGACACCAGGAGTACGATCGACAGCACCGGCGACTTTTGACGATTCGACATCTGAATTCAATTACGCTTGACGAACACGAAGTGACCTTGCTCGCAAACGTCGAACTGCCGTCGGAAATTGATACCGCATTGGAGTCAGGTGCGACCGGCGTCGGCTTATATCGAACCGAGTACCTGTTCATGAACCGTGAACAGTCACCGAGTGAGGAAGAGCAGTATGAGTCTTATCGACAGGTGGTACAGGCACTGAACAACGTCACCATCCGGACACTTGATCTGGGGGCGGACAAGCAGGTGGATGGCGGACGCAGACAGGGAAAGGTTGCAATCAATCCCGCACTTGGCGTGCGTGCCGTACGATTCTGCCTGCGTTCTCCCGACATATTTCGCACACAGCTAAGGGCAATTCTACGTGCTGCGGTGTACGGCAAGGTACAGTGCATGATTCCGATGCTGTCGAACCTTGAGGAGCTCTCCCAGGTCAAGGCAATGTTCGCACAAGTTGCAAGCGATCTTAGGGAGGAGAA
Source organism: Arenicellales bacterium (assembly GCA_963662635.2). Taxonomy (GTDB): domain Bacteria; phylum Pseudomonadota; class Gammaproteobacteria; order Arenicellales; family JAJDZL01; genus JAJDZL01. Next base: position 1,813,108 of record CAXXFC010000006.1, on the reverse strand, counting down.
TATAGAGCATGACTCGACGGTTCCGATCGGAGGAATGATCGAGGTGCCTGCAGCCGCAATTACTGCAGAGCAGTTTGCACAGCACCTGGATTTTCTTTCAATTGGCACAAACGATCTTATTCAGTACACCTTGGCCATCGACCGGGTGGACGACGAGGTCAATTACCTATACGACCCTTTACATCCATCCGTGCTGACTCTGGTCAAGCACACAATCGACGCCGGAAAAAAATTCGACAAACCGGTGTCCTTGTGCGGGGAAATGGCAAGCGACAGAAACTACACCAGATTGCTGCTGGGTATGGGACTGAAAATTTTCAGCATGGACCCTGCGACGTTGCTGGAAGTGAAGCAGGTTGTGATGAACAGCTCCGTCGAACAAGTCGTCGGACATGTCAGCGAGATCATCAATTGTCAAAATTCTTCAAAACGACTCGAATTGCTGGAACAATTGAATAGGGTTGACTCTGCAGGTGAGTCTGCTCAGGTGTTTGCTTAGAAGAATTTCAAAGTCGGCAGCCACCGGGCTGGATTAGATGAATAATCTCTGTTGATTGTGAAACCACGCGATCACACGACTTTTTGTCTGATTTCGGGACTAAGAAAACGCTATTCAATTCCGAAATATAAGGTGCTAAAAGGAGTGTGCTAAACTTATAGTTTCCAAAAGTAGCGGTTATTCTTCTCACCGCACCTGATTCACAAAAATCCCATGACTACCGGCGAACATACCGAAATTCGAGAGTTTGTCTTGCAGCGCCTGCAACACGGTACGGCAAGTGAGTTGCGTGACACAATTCATCAGCTTCATCCGGCCGATCTCGCGCAGGTACTCGAAAGCATTCCTCCTGAACAGCGACGTCTGATCTGGTTTGAAGTCGCGGAATCAGACATGGGCGAGATTCTCGCCAAAGTCTCTGACGGTGTCCGCGAAAACCTGATCAGCTATATGGACTCAAACACCTTGGTGCGCGCGATTCAGACGTTGGACATCGACGATATTGCCGAACTGGTGCCTGATTTGTCGTCCCAGATCATCGCTGATGTCATGGTGGTGGTCGACGAGGATAGGCGAGAGAGTCTTGGCGCGGTACTGTCCTATGAGGAGGAAACCGCCGGCCGGCTCATGAATGTAGACACCGTGATTGTGCGAGAGACCATTCCGGTCGGCGTTGTGATGCGGTATCTGCGACTCAGGGGAGATTTGCCCGAGCATACCGATAAACTTTATGTCGTAGACCGAGAGGGGATGCTTCGGGGCACCTTGCTGCTGCGCAGTCTTGTCACGTCGGATCTGAATCAACAGGTATCGGCCGTCATGGACGAAAATCCTCAGACTTTCCTGCCGTCCGATTCAGAAGAGGATGTCGCGACATCTTTCGAACGCTATGACCTCACTTCGGCACCGGTCATTGATGAAAGCGGTCGTCTGATCGGGCGAATAACGATTGACGACGTGGTGGATGTCATTCAGGATTCCGCCAGTCGCACACTGCTGGCTCCAGCGGGCTTGGATGACGAAGAGGACATATTCGCGCCGGTTTTCAAGACAGCACGAAAGCGTGCGATCTGGCTTGGTGTCAACCTGGTCACGGCAGTTCTGGCATCCTGGGTAATCGGCCAGTTTGAGGAGGCCATCGAAAAACTGGTCGCGCTGGCTGTTCTGATGCCAATCATTGCAAGCATGGGGGGCAATGCTGGTACCCAGACTCTCACCAATGTCATTCGCGGGCTCGGTGTCGGTACGATTTCCATCGCAAACGCGAAGGATGTACTGAAGAAGGAACTGCTGGTCGGAGGACTGAATGGACTGGTATGGGCTTTGGTTGTCGCATTCATCTCCGTTCTCTGGTACCAGAATTACGGACTTGCGGCAATCGTCGCGGTTGCGATGCTGGTCAACATCTGTGTGTCTTCGATATCGGGGGTGGTACTGCCTGTGCTTCTCGAACGGATCGGGATTGACCCCTCACTGGCAGCCGGTGTCGCGTTGACCACCATCACAGATGTAGTGGGATTCCTCGCAATACTCGGGTTTGCCGCGCTGGTGCTCGTTTAGCTTGCCTCTCGGACAGGCATCCTGCGTACAACCGCGAGTATGAAAACTAATGCACACAGCAGCAGCACCGGAATATTTCCGAACTTGATGTAGGGTGTTGAACCCGACTTGGGCGTAATCTGTGTTTTCAGTACTTTTCCTTCGTCTTGTACTAATTGGGCCATGACATTGCCTTTGTGATCGACCGCTGCTGAAATACCTTTGTTGGCAGCCCGAAGTATCGGGCGGGCGGCTTCCATCGCCCGCATACGCGACATTTGCAACCTCTGAAACGGTGCGAGCCGATCGCCGAACCAAGCATCTTCGCTAAGGTTCACCATATAGGTCGATTCAGGAAGCATTTGAAAAAACTCTTGGGGAAAGGCATCCTCATAACAGATTGAGATCGCGGCAGGCTGACCGGCCAGAATCAGCGGGGCCTGGATCCCCTGATATGACGCGAAATCCGATTCCGGAATGACAATGTAGTTGTCCAGCCAGCCCAATACAGACCGAAACGGAATGAACTCTCCGAAAGGAACGAGATGACGCTTGCGGTATTTCTGAACTTCGTCGCTGATGCCGTATGCACTGTTGTAGTGAATCGCACCGTCATCAGTTTCCTGTTCTTCAACAACGCCCAGCAATACATCCGGTTCAAGGTCTTTCAACAGTCTCCACAACTGAAGCTTTTCGAGTCGCTTGTCCGTCTGAACAACGGCAATCTCCGGCCATAATACGAGGTCCTGATTTTTCAATGCCTCAGTCTGCCTGACAAAAAACTCAAGGTTCGATCGGGCGTTCTGAAAATTCCATTTATCTAGAATGTCGACATCAGCCTGTACTATCGCCACATCGACCGGTGGATGACTTTCGGTCGTCCAGTCAATCATCTTGCCCAAATACCCGCCCACTGCGGCAACAAGTGCGATAACGACAATATCGACCCGAAATCCATTTCTGTATGAATGCACCAATATCCCTGCAATCAGGCAAACCATGAAACTCACTCCCGAAACGCCGAGAATCGGAGCCCATCCGATCAGCCAGCTGTCGGTCTGACTGTACCCTACGTAAAGCCACGGAAATCCCGTCAGTATCCAGCTGCGTATCCATTCCACAGTAACCCAGATTGCGGGAATCACAGCAAGGCAACGAAATGTCATTGAAATTTTCAACCGTGCCTGGAGTAACCCGCCAATAGCCACCAGAAACGACATGAAACAAGCCAATGTAAAAACCATGAATCCGGCGAGTGCCGGTGCAGCCCCACCGAAATCGTGCAGACTGTTGTAAATCCAGTGGATTCCGAAGCCATAGAATCCCAAAGCAAACATGAAACCGCTCCACGCGCAAATTCTCGCTGATGAATCGCTCCATATCCAGAACAGGACCGCGAGCGTGAGAAATGCTACAGGAAATACACCAGCGGGTTCAAATGCGACATTGGTGACAAGCCCGGCACCGAACGCCGACAGAATCTTCAGCAGGTCAGACTTCAATTTACTACCGTCAGATCGTCGGCTGTCAGTATCGAATGGTTTACCCGTCGGAATCCTTGAGGGTTACCTGTAAAGATCGAATTTTCCGTTGGTCGGCACTGACGATCTTAAAACGCAGTCCCTCGTAATCGAAAACTTCCCCCTCATCCGGAACCTTACCGGCCAACTTTAATATAACTCCCCCTATCGTGTCGGTATCTTCGTCGATATTGACGTTAAAAGTCTCATTGAAGTCACTAATTTCTGTTTGGGCGTGAACCATGTACTGATTGTCGGCAGTCTTTGTGATCCTCTCGGTTTCGTCGTAGTCTGACTCATCTTCAATTTCGCCGACAATCTCCTCAATCACGTCTTCAATGGTAATCAGTCCGGCAATTCCATTGTATTCGTTGACAACTATTGCCATATGGTTGCGGGTTGACTGAAACAGTTTGAGCAGTGTATTCAGGCGCATCGCTTCCGGTACCAACATCGCATCTCGAAGATTGTCATGAAGGCTGAAATCCTCGATGGAATCGTCTTGAATGTATTGCAGAATGTCTTTAGCCAGAAGGATTCCCTGCTGTTCATTGTCCGAGTGTCCGCCCAATACCGGAAATCGCGAATGGCCGGATTCTGTAACAATATTAAGAATCTCGTCGACACCGGAGTCAACATCGATGGTAACCATCAACGCGCGCGGAATCATCACATTCTTCACTCTGAGTTCGGAAACCCCAATTACACGCCGAATAATTTCCTTGACATCGGGCGCGACAACATTGTTTTCGGTCACGCGGTCCACAAGTTCAATCACTTCCTCCACAGATTCCGGTGATGGCGCGATCACGTGGGCAAGCTTGTTGCGCGCCTTCGCAGAAAGAGAGTTGATGGAATATTTTCTATCACTCATGATGCCGGTCTCGAAAGTTCTGTATGAGAAAGTCCTATTTTTTCTAGGATTTCGGTTTCCGCCCTTTCCATGTTGATCGCATCGTTCGGTTCGGCATGGTCATATCCACACAAATGCAGAATCCCATGAGCAATGATTCTCGCCCAATGGGCAGGTTGGGAAATTCTGTGATCGATCGCGTATCGATTGATCACCCCGGCACAGACAACAACGTCACCGAGAAGATCCACGTCAACTCCTTCTGGAAGCCGATGCGGGAATGCAAGTACATCTGTAGGTGTGTTCTTCTCCCGGTAGACTCGGTTCAGGTCGGCAATCTCCGTCTCATCCACCACCCGAACCGTCACCTCAGCGTTGACGCGGTTGACGTGAGTCAGTGTCTGACGTATCCAATCGTCAATGTCTGTATCGGCAGGCAGGTCTTTGGACGAACTTGAAATTTGAATGTTCACGGACATCTTCACCGTCGGTCAGTCCGTTTGACTGGAATCGCGTTCATAGGCATCGACGATTGTCTGAACCAAAGGATGGCGCACGATGTCAGAATTGTTGAATCTGACAACGGAAATATCCTTGATGTCACCTAAGATTCGCAATGCGTGTTTAAGTCCGGATTGAGTGCTGCGTGGCAGGTCGATCTGCGTGATATCGCCAGAAATGACTGCATGGGAATTGAATCCGACGCGAGTCAGGAACATTTTCATCTGAGCGACCGTCGTGTTCTGGGCTTCATCCAGAATGATGAACGCATCGTTCAGTGTTCTGCCTCGCATGAACGCCAGCGGTGCGATCTCAATGGTATTGCGTTCAAGCAGCCTGCCAACCCGATCAAATCCCAACATTTCATACAATGCATCATAGAGAGGACGCAGATACGGATTAACCTTCTTTTCGATGTCACCAGGTAAGAACCCGATGCGTTCTCCAGCCTCGACAACCGGTCGAACAAGAACAATGCGACTGACCGAATCGTTGGCCAGTGCATGTGCAGCACTGGCAACCGCCAGATAGGTCTTCCCGGTACCAGCGGGTCCCACACCAATCGTGATGGTGTTCTTTTCTATGCTGCGCAGATAGGTTTCCTGATTTTTCGACCATGCGCGAATGGTGCTTTTTCTGATTTTCAGGGAAAAGGATTGATTGCTCGATTGCTTCTGATTCAAACGGGAAATCACACCTTGAACATCATTGGAATCAAGACTGTCGGACTTCTCAGTCTCATCATAGAGAACACGAAGCACAGATTCCACATCACGAACGGAGTTCTCGTCTCCCTCGATGTAAAACAGATTTCCCCGATTCGAGACACGGACACCGAAGTGTCCCTCGATAGACTTGATGTTGGCATCGAATTGTCCGCATAGGTTGGCGAGCCGTCGGCTGTCGGCGGGGGTCAATACGAGAACGTTCTCGACCTGGGATATGTTTGATGGATCAGCCAATTCGGGCAGTTTTTTGTTCCTGGATGTGTGTTGCAACGGCAACACCGCGAAGCGAGTTTGGCATGGTCTCAGTAATATGCAAATCGATGAATTTTCCAACCAAGTTGATCGGCCCATCAAAATTGACCACTCGATTGTTTTCAGTCCGGCCACACAACTGACCGTTTCTGCGTTTTGACGGTCCTTCAACCAGTACTGTCTGAACCGACTGTACCATAGCACTGCTCACTTCGGCGGCATATGTGTTCAGTTTATCCTGTAGGCGATGCAGGCGGTCCTTCTTTTCCTCGAGGGGGGTGTTATCCGGTAGTTGCGCAGCTGGTGTGCCCGGTCGTTTACTGTAGAGAAAACTGAAAGACTGATCGAATTGGACCTCGTCGATCAAATCCATTGTCGCTTGAAAATCTTCCTCTGACTCTCCCGGGAACCCCACGATGAAATCCGATGTGATACTAACATCCGGACAGTGGTTACGGAGGTTGGTGATGATCTCAAGATAGCGCTCACGTGTGTATCTGCGTTTCATTTTCGTCAGAATACCATTCGAACCGCTTTGTACCGGTAGATGAACATGTCTTGCGAGCGACTCCAAGTCGCGGTGAGCCCTCGCCAGTCTATCCGTGAACTCGAGCGGATGAGAAGTCGTGTAGCGGATTCTGCCAATGCCATCAATTTCACTGACGTACCGCAACAGGGCGGCAAAATCTATGTCCTGGCCCAAATGGTTGGCGGTACGATAGGCATTGACATTCTGTCCCAGCAGTGTCACTTCCCGCACACCTTGTTCGGCAAGTTCGTAGACTTCTGTAATGACGCTGTCGAACGGTCGACTATATTCCTCCCCCCGGGTATAGGGCACAACACAGAAACTACAGTATTTGCTGCAGCCTTCCATGACTGACACAAAGGCACGGGGACCGTCCACACGTCTCGGTGGCAAACAGTCGAATTTCTCAATTTCCGGAAAAGTGATATCCACGCTGTGCTTGCGCGCGGATATGGCCTCGTCAAGCATCTCACTGACTCGATGGTAGGTCTGGGGCCCGAATACAAAATCAACGAATGGAGCTTTTTTCAGAATTACGTCGCCTTCCTGGCTGGCAACGCAACCTCCCACACCAATAACGAGATTCGGGTTATTCACTTTCCAAGGCCGCCATCGACCAAGCAACGAAAATACCTTTTCTTGTGCTTTCTCCCTCACCGAGCAGGTATTCAGCAGCAACAGGTCGGCATTTTCGGGTGCATCGGTTTCGCAGTAACCATGGGAAACCGCAAGCGACTCTGCCAGCCTTGACGAATCATATTCGTTCATCTGGCAACCGAATGTCTTGATGTAAAGTTTCTTGTCCACTATGGCATGTCTGTCGGAAAAACTGTGCGCGGACTCATACGGTACAGCAATATGAGACCAAGAACAGATTTAAAATCATTTTCCATATTGTAAACGAATGACTTAAAAGAGTTGACTTACGCCAACAGCGTCTCGGAGAGACCATTGAGCGGGGTCTGATTCTGCGTGATCAAAGCTATGTCAATCCCAGACATCTGTGCTGAGATAGCGTTCGCCGGTATCCGGCAGGATCGCTAGCAGGGTTTTGCCCGCTGAATTCTCTCGCTGTGCCACTGTCAACATTCCGAAAACCGCCGCACCCGACGAAATGCCTGAAAATATTCCCTCGACTGTTGCGAGATAGCGTGTTGTCCGATAAGCCTCCTCGGTCGTCACAGGAAGAATCTCATCATATGAATCTGTGTCAAGGATTTCCGGGATGAATCCCGGTGCAGTTCCCATGATCTTGTGCTTGCATGCGATGCCTTTAGACAGTATCGGCGAATCAGCAGGTTCGGTCGCAACAATCGTAAGGTCGGGAATCTGCTTTTTGAGATAGTGATTCATTCCGGTGATGGTACCGCCGGTTCCGGTCGTGCATACGAGATAATCCAGGCTGTCACCGAAATCTTCGACAATCTCATTTGCCGTCGCCTGGTGTGACTGCGGATTGGCAGGATTGAAATGCTGGCCGACGAAAAAATAACCTTCCTGCTCCTCGAGCTCTCTCGCTCTTTCTATAGCGCCCTTGGTTCCCTTGTCAGCGGGTGTCAGTACGATTTCAGCTCCAAAAGAGGTCAGGATTCTTTTTCGCTCCTCACTCATGTCTTCCGCCATGGTAAAAATCGCGCGATACCCCTTGTAGGCAGCCACCATGGCAAGACCTATTCCCGTATTGCCGGAAGTCGGTTCGATAATTGTGTCACCCGGTTTGATCAATCCTCTTTTTTCTGCGTCGTCAATCATATTCAACGCCGGTCGATCCTTGACGGAACCTGCAGGATTGAAACTTTCGATCTTGACCCAAACCTCGACGTCATTCGGTGCCGATGACTTGTTCAATCGCACTACCGGTGTATTACCGACAGTCTGCAAAATGTTTTCATACTTCATTGATGTCTCACAGTGTTGCTTTTGATGTCCTGCAGTGGCATACACCGCGTCGTCTTATTGCTAAGTTTGCCAATCCTGATTCAGTTTGCGATAACGGGCCTGATGATGCTCGGCATCTCCATAAAGAGAATTCAGCGCAAAGACGCGCTTCAGATAATGGCCGACAGGCATTTCATCCATCATTCCCATCGCACCGTGCAACTGAATCGCCTCTTCTGCATTCAGAATCGCCAGCCTCCCGATCTCCGCCTTGGCTGCTGATACCAGCCGGTCCTGTTCCAGACCGGTGAGATCATTGACCGCTCGCGTCGCTTCGCTGCTCATGGAAGCTGCCATTTCGCAGCGCATGTACATGTCGACCAGTCGGTGCTGGATTGACTGGAAGGATCCGATACTGCTGCCGAACTGGGTACGGGTCCTGACAAATTCCAGTACCATATTGAATGTCGAATCCATCACACCAGTCATTTCGGCGCATAGCATGGCGATGGCAAAGTTGAGGGATTCCTGCAGCTTCGGCAAAGCCAGATTCTTGGGTCCGATCAGACTGTCGCGCTCCGCTGCGACTTTATTCAAATGAACGATAGAAACCCGTCCGCCATCGTGGGTACGATGATGATCAAAACTGATACCCTCGCAATCTATCGGCACCAGAAAAATCGACAAACCCTCACAATCAAGCTGATTGCCTGAAGTTCGTGCGAGAATCAGCAGGTGTGTGGCGATGTTTCCGTATTGCACACCGACTTTCGAACCTTGCAATGTATAGCGGTTACCCGATTCCTTCGCTGATGTGATGGTATTGCAGAGATCGTATCTGGATTGCTTTTCATAAATCGCAGCTGACACGATCGCCGGTCCTTCCGCAATCTGATGCAGCATGTCGGTTCGTGCCGGTTCTTCCGCCATGACTTCCAACACTTTCGCTCCGACTACTGCACTGGTGAAATACGGGCTCTGGTAGTTGTGACGACCAAACTCACGCATCAGGACCGCGACGAAGTCAGCATCACCATCGTGCCCGTCAAAATGTTCTGAAACGGGCAGATGCATCCAGCCGAGATCAGCGGTTTCCCGCCATTGATCATGACAGAATCCGGAATTCGTATTGATCAGTTTTTGGCGAACTTCAAACGGATAGCGATTCTGCAAGAATCGCGATGCAGCCCGCTCAATCATATTGCACTGTTCGATTTTCTCACTTTGATGCACGACTAAAGTCCCAGTGCAGCCTTGGCGACGATATTGCGTTGGATTTCATTTGATCCGGAATAGATCGGTGTTTTGCGGTAGTTAAAGTAATTTCTGGCGGTGTGACCGAGCGAGTACGGGGTATTCAAATCGCTATCAATCTGATCGCGGGGCAGATCGATTTGTGAGAGGTGAGCACCGGCCCGCGCCGTCAGGCGAAACACATCGCATTGGATTTCGGTCCCGCGCACCTTCAGCATGGAGGCTTCCGCGCCGAGCGACTTCGAAGTGTTTTCGTCAAGCAGAAATCTTCGTTCGGTCATTTCGAGCGCATGAAGGGAAATTTCCAACCTGTCGAACTGTTCGGCAAACGACGCATCGTCAATCAGTCGCGAACCACCCGGCACTTCTGAATGGGCAATTCGGCGCAGCCGCTCAAGACTGGCCTTGGTGCGGGAAACTTCAGCGGTCCCGAAACGTTCCAAGCCAAGAAGATATTTCCCGATTTCCCAACCATCATCCTCAACGCCAACCCGATTTGCCACCGGAACCCGGACATCTTCGAAATACACCTGATTGACTTCATGTGTCCCCTCGAACAGCAACAGCGGATCGATGGTGATTCCGGAACCCGACAGATCAATCATCAAGAATGTGATACCTTGCTGTTTACGGGCTCCCTTGCCCGTTCGAAACAGACCGAATATCCAGTCGGCGATATGTGCCTCACTGGTCCAGATCTTTGAACCATTGATGACGTATTCGTCTCCGACACGCTGTGCCTCGCACTTCAGTGAGGCGAGATCTGATCCGGAATTGGGCTCGGAGAATCCCTGACACCAGAATGTATTGGCATCAAGAATATCGGGCAGTATTGTCTGTTTCTGGGATTCGCTCCCATACTTGAACAGTGTAGGGCCCAGCATGCCGACACCATAGATCATCAGACGCGGTGCATCATTCAGCGCCAACTCCTGCTCAAAAATATATTGCTGCGCGTCGTTCCACTGCGGTCCGCCGTACTGCGACGGCCATGAAGGACAGCACCATCCACCCCGGTCGCGCAAGATTCTGTGCCACCTGGCCTGCGCCTCACGAGGCAGGTCCATCTGCTCGACCGCTACCATCTTTCGAATGTTATCCGGCAGATTCTCTCGAATGAACGTCCGGACAGTGCCGCGAAACTCTTCCAGCTCAGAACTGAATGGCGGTGAATTTAGCATAAACTTTTTACAAGTTGGGAAATTGGCTTAATTGAACCGAATATTATTTCACATATTGATCAAACAAGAAATAATTTTGCAGATATAGAACTTGCAGTGATCTATTCAACGGTACTAATATCGCACTGAAAGGGATTAATTCAAGGAGTTGACAACTCAATCGTTGCCAACGGCTTGCCGGTTGCTGTCTTTCAGGGAAGCTGCCAGAGAATGGATGCGTTCACAAGCAGTGCGCAGATTTGACTCGGACTCACCGATATTGAGCCTGATCATGCCCTTTGCGCTGTCGCCAAAGGCATCGCAGGGCAAAGCGGCAACCTGATATTCATCCAGCAGACGCCAAGCGAAATCGATACCGGAAATACCCAGGTCCTTGACCTCAAAAATGACGAACATACCATATCTAGAGCCACAGACACCTATACCGTCTATATCGCTCAGATAGGAAACAACCGAATTTCTCTTGCGGTCAATCTCGTCGCGTACCAAACCGGCAATACTGTCGGTGTGCTCCACCGCCGTAATCGACGCGTCCTGGATGAACATCGGTAATCCATAGCTCATGCAGGTTGAAAGGTTGAACACCTTCTCGATGACTGGCTCCGCTGCAATGATCCAGCCGAGCCGCCATCCTGTCATCCGGTGCGATTTGGATAGACTGGATACAGTAATGCAATTATCAAATGCATCCGGCAACGTTGCAGGACTGCGATGCATGCCGGGCGGTAAAAAACAGCTGTAGACCTCATCGCTGATAAGCCAGATGTTGCGTTCCCGACAAATGTCGACCATGGATCGCATGAAGTCTTTGTCATAGACGATTCCGGACGGATTGTGTGGTGAGTTAACGACGATGACACGGGTTCGGTTGGAGATACAATCCTCAACGTCCTCAACCCGCGGCATGAAATCATCTTCAGCTCGCGTTGTGACAGAAACAACGCTGGCGCCGCCAACTGAAAATGTTGCCGGGTAGGTGGCGTAGTAGGGCTCCATGATGATCGCCTCATCCCCCTGATCAAGTGTACACAGGGAGGCGGCAAACAGTGCGTTCTGCGCACCGGCGAGAACCGCGCAATTGGCGGCAGACACTGTCAGTCCCGACTCGTCAGAAAATCGCTTCGCTATAGCTTCTCTCAAGTCCGGTTCTCCGCCGATTTCACTATAGTGGTGCCGGCCGCTGCTTATGCTTTCAAATGAGGACTCAATGACAACGTCAGGCGTACTCTCAATCATTTCCTGACCAATCGAAAGTATGACGATTTCAGTGCCTTGACGCTGGCGCTCGATTGCCGCGTAGTGGATCTCCCACGCGTCCGAACCCTTACCACCGACGCGCTCTGTCAGACTGGTGAAATACAAGATATTTCCTGATGAATGATGAAGTGAATCGAAGCAGGGTGGCTTTATGGACTACCAAAGCATTGACAGTGATGCGAAGCTGTGCATACCCTCGATTTTGAAACCGAGAAATGGTTGGTCCGACTCAATCTTGTTTTTCATGGGATGGGATTATGATTGAATGCAGTCAAAATTCAAAACGAGAATGCGTTGGATATCACGACGAGTGAAAGCGAACTAAATTTTATCAAGTAAATCAAAACTGCTTGTAAAATTATTGGATTCCGATCATTGGACTGTCGGTCGAATGCCGGAACATGGCAACAACGCGACTGTATGTGTTAATTTCTGTCGAATTGCAGCCTTGGTCAAGTCAGTATTCTCGGCAATATCGGAATGGTAAAAGATTATCCCCACATTAAAAACTGTTCGACCCGAGCAGGAATTGGATCAGTTCTGCGATGACGGTCGTACCGATGCTACAAACAAAACCAGCCCAATGATTCTGGAACCGATTCAGCGTCCGGTTGTGGGCATAAGCAACTTTTTCCGCGACATTGGTACCGTCTACATCGCGAATGCCGTTGTAGCGATTCTGTTTTCGTGTACAGGACCTGTCGCAATCATTGTTTCAGTCGGCCTTGCAGGTGGCCTATCGCAGGTCGAGATAGCATCCTGGATTTTTGCGGGTTGCGTGGTGGGAGGCGGGCTGACACTGGTATTCTCGATCGCGTACAAACAGCCTTTGAGTTTCGCTTGGACGATTCCGGGTTCTGTTCTGCTGGGGTCTTCCCTCGATCATCTGAGTTTTCCAGAAGTGATTGGGGCATTTTGGGTGACCGGAATACTCGTCGGGGCGATCGGGTTATCCGGCGGAGTGAGAAAAGCGCTTAAATACACACCGATGCCGATTGTATTGGCCATGGTTGCCGGAATTTTTCTCCAGTTCGGGCTCGACCTGGTTTTGGCGTTTGAAAAGGAACTATTGCTCGCGGCAGTCATGGTCATTGCCTACTTCGTAGTTTTGCTGGTACCGCAGCTGACAGCCATTTGCCCTCCGGTTGTCGCGGCCCTGGTCGGAGGGATTGTGATTGTCATGTCTACCGGCAACTTTGAGGGTGAGCAGATCGGCCGTTGGTTCGACTGGCCGGTGATCCATGCACCGGAATTTTCTCAGCAGGCGTTGTTCGAGCTTGTAATTCCGCTGGCTGTAACAGTGCTGGTCGCCCAAAATGCCCAAGGTTTTGCGGTATTGATAAACAGCGGTCACAAACCTCCGGCGAATGCGATGACGACTGCCTGTGGAATCGGATCGCTGGTGAACGCAGTCTTCGGGTCCGTATCCGCCTGTGTGACCGGACCGGCCAACGCGGTGCTCGTCAGCGGCGGTGAACCAGCGAGACAATACACCGCGGGTATATTGTTTGGCATTATGAGTATCGCCTTTGGCCTCATGGCGTTCACTGCCACTTGGCTGATCCTGAAACTACCGCCTGAGTTTATCGCGGTATTGAGCGGACTGGCTTTGCTGCCAGTCCTTCAGAGATCATTTGTGACGGCATTTTCCGGACGGTTTCAGATGGGTTCCCTGGTCGCGCTGGTGGTGACAATTTCTGATATTACGATCTGGAACATCGGTGCGCCATTCTGGGGTTTGGTCGCAGGGTTGGTTGTAGGGTTCACTATAGAGCGGAGCGATTATCGGGAACACCTTAAAGAAGCGCAGTCTTAATGCATTTTGACTGCCATGTGATGGAAATTGCTGTGTGGTGGCTATGGGTGGACTCGAACCACCGACCCCGGCATTATGAGTGCCGTGCTCTAACCTGCTGAGCTACATAGCCACAATCAAAATGTAAATAATTGTCTGCTGTGAATTCGGCGATTAGTATAAGTTAGGAAGCCGCTCCACATGACACAATTGGAAACGAAAATCTTTTTTAAGTAAAAAGCAATGCTCATACGCGTGTCGGGAAACTAATCCAATACACGCCTCCGTTCTCCTTGTCTTTTCACTGCCCATTATACTGCCTATATACCCACGCTTATAAGACGACAAATTCCCATTCGACTCGATTTCTAGCCTAACGATACGACACTGACCGAGAAGAAATTTCAGATCTGAAATGCGTCGTTCCGCTTGTTTGTCCGGACCTGCACTTCACGCTCTGTCAACTCTGCTGGTATCATAGTACGCATTGTGTGCATCAAAGTCTTTATCGTCGGACCTTTCGAGGTATGACAGGAAATTTACAGTGCTCAAAATAGCCACCTGGAACGTCAACTCCCTGAATGTTCGCCTGCCCCATGTCAGAGACTGGAGTCTCGAACATCAGCCGGATGTACTGTGTCTTCAGGAAACCAAAACCATAGACGAGAAGTTTCCGGAAGATTCGCTTTCGGAAATTGGATTCACCTCCAGTTTTTCGGGGCAGAAGACCTACAACGGTGTGGCAACACTGGTGCGGGGGGAGGTCGAGGACCTAGTCTTCGACCTGCCGGGTTACGACGACCCGCAAAAACGGGTTCTTTCTGTAACAGCCAACGGTGTTCGTGTCATCAATGTGTACGTGCCAAATGGAAAAGAAGTCGATGATCCGAAGTATCTTTACAAACTGGAATGGTTCAAGCACCTTCTGGCGTTCGTCGAACAGGAAATGTCCCGTTACGACAGGGTCGTCGTTACAGGTGATTTCAACATCGCACCTGCTGATGAGGATGTGCACGACCCGGAATTATGGAAAGACAGGATTCTGTGCAGTAAGCCGGAACGCGACTGCTTTCAGGAACTTGTCGGCTTGGGATTGGTGGATGCTTTCCGCGAGTTTGACCAGCCAGCCGAGAGCTATTCCTGGTGGGACTATCGTGCTGCCGGCTTCCGTCGAAATCTCGGCCTTCGAATTGATCTCATCATGATCAGTGATGCACTTCGGAAAGTCTGTTCGGGATGCACGATCGACAAGGAACCCAGAAAGTGGGAGCGACCATCAGACCACACTCCGGTCGTTGCGGAATTCAAACTGTAGGGTTTATTTATTCCGACATCCGTCCCTCAGTGACTCGCGGTAGCCCTGCGAGATCATTGAAAGTACAAATATCTGAGTAACGATGGCGCATCAAGATTTCCTGAACCGCTTCCTCCTGATCGAACCCGTGCTCGACAACCAACCATCCATCGGGATTCAGATATCTGACTGATGATTCGATAATTCGACGAATCGCACTCAGCCCGTCATTACCTCCGGTCAGGGCCAGTCTGGGTTCATGCTGCATGAATATGTCCGACAGACATGGATCGCCCTCCCTGATATAAGGCGGATTTGAAACAATTGCATCAAACCGCAAGGATGACAGCGTATCGGTCCAGTTTCCCTGAATAAATTTCACATTTTCCAGATTCAGATTTCGTTGATTCTGACGGGCGACCTTCAGAGCCTCGTTTGATATGTCTGTTGCAGTGATGTCCGAATCGCCAAGTTCAACGGCCAATGCCAGAGCGATAGCGCCGCAACCCGTCCCCAGATCAGCGATATCGGGCGAGTCCAGATCATTGCAGTGAACCAAAGCACGCTCGACAACCAGCTCTGTTTCCGGGCGCGGTACCAGCGTCGCCGGACTGACGCAGAGATCAAGCGACCAGAATTCCTTTGATCCTGTAATGTAAGCGATGGGTTCGCCCGCCATTCGTCTGGAGAGCAAAGATTCAAACTTGTTCTGTTGGATAGAGTTCAGCTCGACATGCGGCATCAACTTCAACATGTTTCGATGCATCAGCATTGCTTCCGACAGGATGATATCGGCATCAAGTCTCGCGGTATCGCTTATGGATTGAAGCCGGTTGCTTCCGGCACGCCGCGCTTGCCCGATCGTCACGGTTGGAGGATTCATCTTCTGTCCAGCTCCATGTCGGCCATCAACGCGGCCTGATGTTCAGCGGTCAGTGGGTCAATGACCTGATCCATGTCACCGCTGATGAATCCTTCGAGTCGGTACAGCGTCAGGTTGATCCGATGATCGGTGACGCGACTCTGCGGAAAGTTGTAGGTGCGGATTCTTTCGGAACGGTCACCGGAGCCCACCATGAGTCTGCGAGTTTCGGTGCGTTCGTCATGTTGCTTCTGAATCTCTGCCTGCAGCAGACGCGTCCGAAGCATGACCATGGCTCTCGCACGGTTCTGATGCTGTGATCGCTCATCCTGACACTCGACCACGATACCTGATGGCAGATGCGTTATCCGAACAGCGGAATCTGTTCGGTTGACATGTTGTCCGCCGGCACCGGACGCGCGATACGTGTCGACACGCAGGTCCTGGGTATTGATGTCGACACTGATTTCGTCGGTTTCCGGTAACACAGCAACCGTGCAGGCCGACGTGTGAATTCTGCCCTGCGTCTCGGTCTTGGGCACCCGCTGTACCCGATGTGTACCGGACTCGAATTTCAACCGCGAATGAGCACCCACACCGATTACTCTGAGGATTACTTCCTTGTAACCCCCGTACTCACCTTCGCTTTCACTGACTGTCTCAACTTTCCAACCCCGGTTTTGCACATAGATCCGGTACATTCGGTAAAGGTCACCAGCAAAAATCGCCGCCTCGTCACCTCCCGTACCCGCGCGAATCTCAAGGAAAATATTGCGTTTGTCATTTGGGTCCTTCGGCAGAAGCAATCGTTGAAGCTGCTCACTGGTTTTCTGAATACCCGCTTCGAGCTCCAGAATCTCCGCCCGAGCCATGGCCTGAATCTGATCATCGTCATCCTGTAGGAGAAGTTTCGCCTCTTGCATCTGTTGTTCAAGACTGCAATGCTCGCGGTACTTCTGGACAATTTCAGATATCTCGGACAACTCGATCGAAAGCTGTCGCAAGCGTTCTGGAATCCGCAGATTTTCGGGTTCCGACAGCTGTGTGCTCAACGTATCATGGCGATCTGTCAGAACATCAAGTTTATTTCTCAGTGAATCTTTCATTGGCGGGCTTTGTCACTTTGTCGAATACAGTAATCGAACCCTTTGGCGCGGAATTTTCCGGGCGTGAGCCTGTCTCACGAATCCGAAAGTCTCAAAATTCTCACATTATAATGAAGTGGATTAAACGACTTCAGACACTACGAGACGATTTGAACCCGGCCATCCAAATATTTGAGATCATCGGTACGGCAGTCCAGTAACCGAGACGCGACTTCAGCAATGAAAGAACCAAAGGCAAGATCAATAGAAAAACTCGCAGTTGTTGTGCTGGCGACAATCGGTTTGGGTGCCTGTACTGCCACCACAATGACAACCCAGACTGACTCGGCCGACGTTACCGAAGTTTCCATAGCGCCAGTCCTGCCGGACGTTCCGCTGAATGCGGATCTGCTGTCGAAACTCATGCTTGCCGAGATGTCCTATTTCCGCAACGATCCCCATACCGCCATTGAAATTTTCGAAGAGGTGGGATTCGAAACCAGAGACCCTAGAATTGTAGCCAGAGTATCAAAACTGGCGATCGAAAACTCCCGCTTGGATGTTGCTGCCAATACAACGGACCTGTGGGTGGAGCTCAGCCCGGAGAATTTTGAGGCTTGGTACTGGCGAGGTGCAGTCAAAGTTATCACCGGTGACTACCGTGATGCTCCGCTCGACTTTTACAAGGCGCTGGAACTGGGAACTGATCAGTCAATCCTGACCCAGGAGATTGCACGAATCATCAACTCCAATCTGGACCCCGAAGCAACATACGATCTTTTCGGCGTTGTGATGTCGAGATTCCCAGAAAACCAGACCGGTCGTCTGATCCAGATCAATCTTGCGATCTCTGCCGGTAAAAGCAATGAGGAAGCCGATGCCTTGCTGGAAGCGGCCGAGGAAGTCATAGAAGACGCAGACTTGCTGGCAAACGCTAAATTCGGCTTGCTTCGTTTTACCGATCGGACTGAAGAGGCGGAGTTGTTCGCGCGGAGACATCTGCGATTCAATCCTGAATCACCGCGACTGAGACAGACGTACGCAGAATATCTGTCGGATAGTGGGTTTTACCGAGAAGCGGTCAGTCAGTTTGAACTGATCGATAGAGCGGAATCTCTTTTGGAGCTGGGTGACCTGCACTCCCGGGCGAACTATCTCGACCTGGCATACGAAAATTATCTTGATTACCTGGAGCTCAGACCGCGAGATCAAATCGTTTTGCTGGGACTTGCGGAAATCTCTCTGACCCAGATGAGATACGATGATGCCAAGGAATGGATCAACCAGATCAGATCACCAAGATTCGTTTTTCAACGAGTTTCGCTGTCAGCTCAGTACATTGCAAGAACAGAAAATGTAGAAAAGGCAATATCGCTGCTGAAAGAATACAGACCCGACAATGATCGAGAGCGTATTCGGCTGGCTCTGGCCACAAGCCAGGTTTATCAGGATGCCCACAGGTATGATGAAGCGAGAAAGACATTGGATGAGGCATTGGAGGTTTTTCCCGGTAATACTTCTTTGCTGCTGGCTCGCAGTTATATCGCGGCCGAACTAAACCTGGTCGGGCTGGTGGAGATTGACATCAGGGCGGTGCTCAACCAAAATCCCGACAACCCCGTTGCCCTCAACTCGTTGGGATATGTACTGGCGGATCAGACCGACCGACTGAATGAAGCTTTGGAACTGATCGAGAGGGCACTGACTTTAAAGCCCAACGATCCTTACATTCTTGACAGCATGGGTTGGGTTCAGTTCAGACTCGGTAATCCGGCCTCCGCAATTGAGTTTTTGGAAACTGCGCTCGACAAGCGGGATGATCCGGTCATTGCTGCTCATCTGGGTGAGGTGTACTGGGTGATTGGGAACCAGAATAAGGCGAGAAGGATTTGGGACCGAGCTCTCAAAAAGTCACCCCAGGACAGAATATTGATCGAAACAGTTGAAAGATTCGTCAACTGATGATCCGCGCACTGATACTTTCGCTGCTTTTGGTTCTTGCAACAGGCTGTACGACCATTGAAACCGCCATCGAGTCGGTAGACCTTGATGTCTATCGAGCACATGCTGCGACTCTATCTGCGGTCGATCACTGGAACCTGCGGGGGAGAATCAGCGTTCGTGCCGGATCAAAAGGAGAAATCGGTAGAATGCTGTGGGTTCGGAACGGGGATGCACATCAACTGGAACTGTATGGAAATTTCGGTTCACGTCGAATTCGCATAGTTCAGGATTCAGATGGTGTTGTGCTGGAGGACACACAGGGCAGGACGATCATTGGTTCAAGCATACAGGCTGTACTTGAACAGCGGACCGGACAATCGCTGCCGGTGGAGGCGCTCACCTACTGGTTGGTCGGCGCAATCGATCCGAATTTCGCCTCGGTAAACGTGTGGGATGTCGAAGGTCGGCTGATCACTATCCAACAAGCCGGCTGGACGATCAAGTTTTCCAAATACAAGGAGGTCGGCGGTTATCAACTCCCTACACGTTTGAATATTGTTGCAGATGTGCAATCGGCAGCCTCCCAAGAGTCTGATGAAAATATCGAAGAGATTCGAATTGTCATCTCCGATTGGGGAATCGAATGATTCCGGCATAACCGTTACCAGAGTCTGATCGGAGAATTTTATTGGAAATTTGGCACGCCCCCGCCAAGTTGAATCTCTTTCTTCATGTCGTGGGCCGTCTGGAGAACGGGTATCACCAACTGCAAACGGTCTATCAGTTCATTGACTGGAAGGATGAACTGGCATTCGAAGTCACGTGCGATGGAACGATTGGCCGACCGCTCGAGGTAACGGGGATTCCGGAAGAGCAATGCCTGACCGTGAAGGCTGCCCGCGCGCTCAGAGATCTGTTTCCGGGTGCTGAAGGCGTAAATATTCGATTGGAGAAAAACATTCCGGTTGGAAGTGGTCTGGGTGGCGGCAGTTCAGATGCTGCTACTACTCTGATCGCACTGAATCACCTGTGGAACCTCAAACTCTCCGATGATGAACTGGCCGAAATCGGTGCCACAGTTGGAGCTGACGTTCCCGTCTTCGTCCATGGAAAAAACGCGTGGGCTGAGGGTAAGGGAGAGATCCTCTCAGAGATATCTTTGTCAGAGCGTCTTTATCTGGTGGTTGTACCGTCGGTTGAGGTCTCTACCCGACGGGTGTTTCAGGAATGTAACCTTTCGCCGTACCGCGATCGCATTTCATCGCAGGACTTCTACCACGGTGCTGTATTCAACGATTTGGAGCAGACTGCGTGCCGACTTTATCCCGAAGTCAGGATCGCGCTGGAGTGGCTTAACCGGTACGGAGAGGCCAGGATGACCGGCTCCGGAGGTGCGGTATTCATGAAAGTAAAGTCCGAATATCACACCGAGGAAATTCTGCAGCAAAAGCCGCCGGGATATCGTTGCAGAATCTGTGTGGGTATCGGCAGCTGATCCAGTCGAAGGGTTCACCCTTCTGAACCTGCTAAAACCAGCAAGTCACGTACCGCCTGCTTCGATGTCTCGACCGGACCAAATTCTGTTTGTGATGACAAAGAACGGGAGCAGAAGGAAAACCGCCGTCAGCAGTTTAACCGCATAATCACCGATCGCCCACGTAATCCATGGCAAACCAGTACCGGCAAATGCGATCGAGTAGAAAATGATCGTGTCTACAGTGGAGGCGATACTCGAGGAAATTAGTGGCGCTCGCCACCATTGAAGTTTTCTCAGACGGTGGAAGACCGTAATATCCGTCAACTGACCTGAGATGAAGGCAAGACCGGATGCCAGCGCGATGCGCGGTGTCGCCAGCCAGAATGACAGTATCACAGCAACCATAAATCCGGTATAGGCGACAGTACGGGCCTGTGAGGGACCGAGTCTGCGATTCAGCAAATCCGCGATCAGGAATGTGATCGGAAAGCTGAAATGTCCCCAAGTCAGCCAGTCATTGATTGGGTATTGGACAAGTATGTTGGAAATGGTGATGATCGCACTCATCGCCAAGATGCCAATGACAATGCCGCGATACTTCAATATGAGTTGCATTACATCACCTATAAACCATAGATTTCAATCGACCGCAGGCATTTCGCCAACAAGCAACCCGACATCAAGTCGACTTGCGAACAGGTTAATTCGCCAGTCGATGTGTGCCCCGGTACTCCGTCCCGAGGAGCCAACCGTTGCAAACGCCTGTCCCTTCTTCACATACGTTCCTTCCTCGACCAGGATTTTTTCAAGATGCAGAAAGGCTGATGACAATCCATGTCCATGATCAATGATCACCGTGCCACCCGAAAAGTACATGTCAGGATGTGCGACTGTCATGATGCCGGATGCCGGTGCGAGAACCGGTGTGCCGGCAGGTGCGGCAATATCAATTCCGTAGTGCGGTCTGCGCGGTTCACCATTCAAAATTCGCTGGCTGCCGTAAACACCGGTGATGATTCCATGGACCGGCCAGTCGAACGGTTCGAGAAAATCCGTTCTTTCATCGTCAATCATTCGCGCTTTCTTGATCAGTGCGGTCTCCTCTCGAATTCTCTTAAGGTCCTCTTCCGATGGGGTAACCATGCTCGGTGGAAGACCATCAATACGCTGAATGTCGTATTCACGCTTTGAAATCTCGATTTCACTCTCGAACAATTGGCCGTCAGGATGCTCAATGACCAGTGGCCAAATGAGTTTGGCGTCGCGACCGAACCCGATCAAGAAATTGCCCTGCTCCGAGACGCGAATCGAATTACCGTCAAACAAAACCTTCGCCCCCACCTCGGTTGTACCGATAACAAGTCCGCCTTGCGTAAAACTTCCATCGAGAGAGGCTCCGATCGACGCATCAGATCTTATTTCAGCACTTGCCGGGTTGAAAATGATCGCCAGCCACAGAGCAAAATACGCGATCGGCATTCTGGAAAATGCCGAATATCCCGGTTTAGCGAAGTTTATTTTTCGGTACATTTCTCAAGCAGCAAGCATCAGTTTTTTCAGTTCGTCCGTATTGTTGGAAATTCGTCTATACCGCTCCGGTAAATCCAGCAGACTCGCCAATTGTGCTGGAATCATCACGTCAGTAGTGACTGATCGGTTGATCGTCTCCGGAAATTTTGCGGGGTGGGCGGTCGATACCACCACCAACGGACTGCTGGCATCGGCATCAAATCGATCGGCGGCCGAAAGTGCCACAGCAGTGTGCGGGTCGATAATCATGCCGGTATCTGAATACAGCCGAGCGATGGCATCACAAGTCTTCTGCTGATCCACCCGAATGGCATCGAAATGACCGCGTGCCCGTTCCAACGTGTCTGAGTCAACCTCAAACTGTCCGTCTTCTCGCAACCGACGCATCAAATCAGTCACTTGCTGACCGTTGCGATCAAGCAGGTCAAACAGGAATCTCTCAAAGTTACTGGACACCTCAATATCCATGCTGGGTGTCACGGTTTGTCTTACACCCTGTTTCTTCATCACACCGTTATCAAAGAATCGGGTCAGAATATCGTTCTCATTGGAGCACACTACAATCCTCTCGATCGGCAATCCCATACAAGAGGCTGTATATCCCGCGAAAACATTGCCGAAGTTTCCGGTGGGTACGGCAAAGGAAACCGCAGTATCCGGAGAACCCAGCTGAACTGCTGCGTGGAAGTAATAAACGACCTGTGCGGTAATTCTTCCCCAATTGATTGAGTTTACCGCGCCGAGCGATCGGTACGCGCGGACTTCTTTATCATTGAAAATATCCTTGACCATGGCCTGACAGTCATCGAAAGTCCCGTCGACCGCGTAATTGTAGATGTTCTGGTCCTGATTGGTCGTCATTTGACGCCGTTGCATGTCTGATACCCTCTGAAACGGGTGCAGCATATACAGCTCGATCGTCGGACATCCACCGACCGCACTGATCGCAGCAGACCCGGTATCACCCGACGTTGCTCCGACTACTGTGAGACGCTGATCATTTCGCTGAAGGCTCCAGTCCATAAATCGCCCTAGAAACTGCAGCGCATAGTCCTTGAATGACAGGGTTGGACCGTGGAACAGTTCCAGCAGGTACAAACCCTCCCGAAGCTGGCGTACAGGCGCTATCTGCGGATTATCGAAATCCGTATATGCGGATTCAATTAGTTGCCCTAATTCATCGGGCGAGATGCTGTCACCCACAAAACGGGCAATCACTTTCTCAGCAATTTTGGTATACGACAACCCCTTCAGCGAAGCGATTTCATCATGACTGAACTTCGGCCAAGACGCCGGAACGTACAAGCCGCCGTCCGCCGCCAGTCCACATGTTGCGGCATGTTCAAAGTCAAAAACGGGAGCATTCCCTTGCGTGCTGATGTAGTCCACAAATTACGGGGCAGGAAGGTTGATAATCGTGCCAATAGTATAAACCCCTCCGTCAGGTTCTACCGGTTGACAGCCATTAATCCGGACATAGGGATAACACAATGGTCGGGAACCTGCAAACTCCGCAATGAATGGAGTCAATGCTCACATCTTGGATCCTGCTGCTGATGCAAGCCCCTTGTCGAAAGTCTTTATTCGGTCTATTCCGCGTCTCTGACAACTTGCGAAGTGGCAAAGGTCCCTCGCTGTCAGCGCGGGAAACTGTTCGTGAAGTCGATAAGCAAGAAGCACGTCCTCGCTTTCCAGAGGCCAGATTTCTACTTTCGCCTTGACGATAAGTGAAATAGCTGCCTCAAGTGCATTCATGCGATTCACAGAAAGGTAGCAATATAAGATTTCCTGCAATACTTCCGCAGATGTGCACAAGGGTTCCTGCTCGCGACTCGCAACAATGAAAAACTCCCGCGCAACTTCCTTTAGCGGATGTGCCCTTCCGACAGAGTACATGAAAACATTGGTGTCGACGAAGGTCACGAACCTGCCGAACCTCGTTTGCGCGCTTCATCAATTACGAAGACGTGTTGCTCCCAGTCCGGCTCTATTCCACCGCTTTCACGTTTGTCACATTCGGTGAAGAAAGCCTCTAGATCCGCAATAGATTCAAACGTTTGGACTCGCGATTTCCGTTGAAGCCGTTCAGCAGCAGCAGCGCGAAGCCACGCGCTCAGTGTCAGACCTTCCTTTCTGGCTTGATGAATGTATTGGCTGCGGTCTTCATCCGGCAGTACTAGCTGTACCCTCGCCATCCTGTTTTTCCTGATAACTAGTGTGTATGTGTAACAATTATACACAATAAGGAGAGCTGGCTTTGAATTTATATGTTACCCCGGTCTGGATCAGTACAAGCAGAGGTGCTCGCCTCCGAACTGCGATCAGTCAATTAATCGGCTTTAGCGTCGAAAAATTTTCAGAATCCGTCAATTCGCCTTTCTTTTTCACTTCTATCAGTTATGCAAGTCGTTTACCAGTAGAGTAAGCTCCTCAACCAAACTCTGTCAATAGACAGCAAAAGCAGGGACAAACACTACTGAAATTGAAAAAGCGAGTGCTATACTTAACCATTAAGTATGTATCGGCCCGAGTGCTGTCAAGTTGATCGTGTACGGGTAAAATACTGAATCTGTTTTCATCAAATAATAAATCTGAAAGAGAAAAAAATACTCGCTTCAGAATTTGTCTTTGAGTTTAAATTTTGGAGGATACCATGAAAAGAAAATTTATTGCACTGACGACACTGATCGCTTTGACATTTGGATTTGTCGGCACCGCAATCGCCGAATGTACGAATGATGTGTGGAACAAGGTCATGGACCGCGGCAAGGTTGTGATTGGTGTCAAAGCGGACTACAAACCCTGGGGATTCCGTGATGCCGATGGGAGCCTGGTAGGCATGGAAATCGACATGGCGATGGATGTCGGCGCTACCTTGGGCGTGGAAGTGGAACTGGTTCCGGTCCAGTCTTCCAACCGCATGCAGTTTCTTGAGCAGGGCAAAACTGATATGTTCATTGCAACGATGTCAGACCGCGATGACCGGCGTAAAATTGTTGGAATTCCACAGCCGAACTACTACACATCAGGCACCAACATCATGTCGCCCAAAGCACTTGGATTCAAAGAGTGGGAAGAATTGCGCGGCAAATCGGTTTGCGGAAAACAAGGTGCTTTCTATAACAAAATTGTCACCGAAAGGTATGGTGTGAATATTGTCGCATTCACAGGTAATGCCGAAGCCAAACAGGCCTTGCGCGATAAAAAATGTGTAGCATGGGTTTATGACGACTCTTCGATCGGTTCCGATCTTGCATCAGGGGATTTCGATGCATTCGAAATGCCGCTCATGTCCGAAGATGACAATCCGTGGGGATTGGCGGTACCACTTGCTGAGAATAATTGCATTTTCGGCCGCTTCATGTCCGGTATGGTCTTCAATTGGCACCAGAGTGGTCAATTGATCGAATGGGAGAAAAAGTGGGGTATCAAGCCAACCGCATTTCTTGCTGACCATCACGAAAAATACAAAGACTGGCTGAGCAACTAGTTCAAAGTAGTTTCTGCCGGCGGTGAAGCATGGCTTCATCGCCGGTATCAGTCTGTACAATCGGAATCGGCAAACCGTCTGAATGATTGAGACGATCACGTCATTTTTTCTCCAGCTTGCGGACGATTATCCTCGCTGGAACTTCATATTCTTCTACGATTCGTTTCAGTGGTGGCGACTTGTAGGCGGATTGAAAATGACCATTCTGTTGTCGATAGCCTGTGTACTGCTATCTGTCGTCATCGGTGTTGTTGGCGCCTGGCTGCAAGGTTCGCCGAAACGCTGGGTACGGTTGCTGGTGCAGGGATACATTCAGTTCTTCCGCAACACACCACCGTTTGTCCAGCTGCTGTTCTTTTATTTCGCACTTGGGCAGATCACACCGACTATCACCGGACCCGACGGCTGGACCGAAGTACCGCTGATCTCTAATGTCGGTTGGGCCATCATTTCACTGTCGTTCTTTGCCGGTTCATTTAATGTTGAGATCTTCAGGGCCGGAATTGAGGCAGTCCCGGAATCTACCCGGGAAGCAGCTGATTCACTGGGTTTTTCGAGATTTCAGTCGTACGTGGAATTGGTGCTGCCACTGGCGTTTCGGGTCTCGCTCCCGGCACTGAACAATAATCTGGTCAATCTGATCAAAACCACCACTCAGGCGATCGGAATTGCGGTACCCGAACTGCTTTACGAATGCGTGGGAATCTGGAACGACTACCCAAGTGCGCTCTACCCGACGATGACGGTTCTCTTCGTCGTATTCATCATACTGGTCGGGATTCTCGTTGCCGGCATGCATAAATGGGAGAAATCCATGAAAATTCCTGGCTACGGAGCATCCTGATGGGCTCGCGGCCGATACCGGGAGTTCAGGCGCGGGCGAACACCGATTTGCCGGTGCTGTTGCCTTATCGATATCGGGGCACCGACGAAAATGGATTGGTTGGATTCAGTACCTGGCTGGTCAGCGCAACCCCTTGGATTGTTCCTGTCGCATTTGCACTATGCCTGATCTGGCCGCTCACGGCACTGGCCGCGGGTTATGGCTATGATGATGCCATCAATGCGTTGTTCAAATGGCTTCCTTTCTTGTTCCTGAGCGGTTTTCTGTTTAACCTGCTGATCTCAGTTCTGACAATGCTGATCGGCACCATGGCCGGCGTTCTGCTCGGGTTGGCCCAGATCTCGCCGGTTTGGGTGGTACAGTTCGCGGCCAAATTTGCGACTCAGTTATTCCGCAACTCTCCCTGGCTGGTGCTTTTATTCATCGTGCTGCTGGCCCTGCCATTCGAGATTACGATCGGTAGCATGATCATATCCGTTCCCGACTGGTTCAAAGCGGTGTTTGGGTTGTCATTGCCCATTATGGCGAATATATCCGAAGTCGTTCGCGGTGCAATCCAATCGGTGCCGACAGGCCAGTGGGAAGCGGCCGAGTCTTTGGCCTTCAGCCGACGGCAGATACTCTGGCAGATCATTCTGCCGCAGTGCTTCAAGCGGATGATCCCACCATGGATGAACTGGTATGCGATTTTGACAATGGCCACGCCTTTGTGTTCGCTGTTGGGTGTGGAAGAACTCATAACCTTGAGCCGGCAGGCAATTGAGTCAGAAAACAATCATCCCGAACTGCTTGTACCGTTTTACAGTTTCGCACTGATGATATTCTTCGCATATTGTTATCCGATTGCCCGATTGACGATTCGACTGGAAAAACGTTATGCTGTCAAACTCTGACATTGTGGCATCACTTCCGATTCGTAGCGGGCCTACTCAACAAAAAAGGTAACGAATGGTTATGAACTGGACAGAAGCCGAACCTATCATATCGATCAAGGATTTGCACAAATCATTCGGATCACTTGAAGTTCTGAAAGGGATTTCAATGGATGTAATGAAGGGTGAGGTGGTCTGTGTAATCGGACCTTCCGGTTCGGGAAAATCTACATTGATTCGCTGCATCAACGCATTGAATGACATCAATTCCGGTTCAATCAAGGTTGAAGGGCAGGAGGTTCATGATCCCAAGCTTGATAAACTTGAGCTGCGAAAGAAGGTTGGCATGGTGTTTCAGCAGTACAACCTCTTTCCGCATAGGACTGCGTTGCAGAACATCATGATGGCACCGGTGAAGGTGCTCAAGCAGAACCCTGAGGAAGTCAGGGAACGGGCAATCAATCTGATGACACGAGTCAATCTAACCGGCAAGGAAGACAGCTATCCGGGAGAACTGTCGGGGGGACAGCAACAGCGCGTCGCAATCGCACGGTCACTGGCAATGAATCCGCGGGTTATGCTGTTTGATGAGGTGACAGCGGCACTGGATCCGGAAACCGTCAAGGAAGTCCTGATCACGATCAAAGACCTGGCGGAGGACGGAATGACCTGCATATTGGTGACTCACGAAATGGGCTTCGCCCGAGAAGTCGCAGACTGTATCTACTTCACCGATCGCGGAATCATTGTCGAGTATGGCCCGCCATCAACGTTCTTTTCTGAAGCAAAGGACCCGCGAACCAAGGAATTTCTCAGCCAGATTCTCTGACTCATCCCAATGGCTATTCATTTGTACCCGTAAAGGAAGGATTCTCGCAGTTATTCAAATCCGAAGACTGTCAGACATGGTTAACCTGCTACGCGATAGACTGCGTAGTACTTGCAAAGCGAATCATGCGATTCCGTACATACGCTTTCGGCGTTCCGCCCATTCGACCAGCAGTCGATCAGCTGTCAGTCCGATAAACGCAACGCAGAGACCGATAACCAGGCCCTTGCCGCCGTCGTTGAATGTCAATGCACGGAAGATCTCCTGCGACAGGTCGACGGTACCGATAAATCCTGCGATCATCACCATGAACAGACCGAACATCAATGTCTGGTTCAGTCCGAGAACGATCTCAGGCATCGCGATCGGCATTCTGACTTTCCACAGAATCTGACTCTCCGTGCAGCCAGACGTTGTTGCCGCCTCTATGATGTGATGCGGAACGTTGCGCAATCCGAAAATCGTATAGCGGGTGATCGGGATCAGTGCATAGATGATGATGGCGAAAATAGCCGAGACATCGTTGATCTGGACAACATCACAACTGGAAGCAGATAGATGAATGACGGAAAGGTCTGAAAGGTGTCACACAGATTCTGCACAAGCTTGGTTGACCAGTCGCGTCTCGACGCCCAGATACCGATCGGTATACCAATCAGCGCGCAAATCATGAGTGATACAACAACCATGTAAAGCGTGATCATGGCTCGGACCCAGTATCCCGAGACAGCAATGAACAGGACATAAGAAACGACCAGCAGCGCCAGCTTCCATCCCCCCATGCGCCAGCCAAGACACACAACCAGGGCAACAATGGCAATCCAGGGAATTGAAGTGATGGCACTTCTGACCGGTATCAGGAAATAGACCAGAAAAAAGTCTCGGAAAGCACCCAGCGGTCCGTAGAAATTCAAGGTGATGTAGTCCACTACCGCATCCCAGAACAGGGATGTGGAAATGGTCAATTCCTGGGGAAAACGTACCGCGTGTGGGGTGACGAATGAAAGAGCGAATGTCGCGACAATCAGCCCGACGGCGGCGCTTATGAATGGATGCCGTACCCAGATAGGCCCATGTCGCAAGTGACTGGGTGTTTTTTCAGCCATGGCCTGACTGAAACGATCGAGCGCGATGGCGATCAGGACGACCGCGATTCCGACTTCCAAGGCCTGACCGATTGCCAGTCTCTGCAATCGGGTCAGCAGATCATATCCAAGACCGGACTGACCGATAAACGAAGCTATGACTACCATGGCAAGACACTGCATGATGACCTGATTGACACCAAGCATGATTTCGGACCTGGCAGAGGGAAGTTCGACCTTGAACAACATCTGCTTAGGCGTACAGCCGGCCATTGTGCCAGCTTCAATGACTTCGGAAGGAATCCCCTTGATACCCAGAAGGGTCAGTCTGGTCATAGGTGGAAACGCGAAGATTACCGTAGCGATCACCCCAGCCTTGGATCCGACTCCAAAGAATATCGCCACAAGAATGAGGTAGGAAAAGTGTGGCAACGACTGAAGCACATTCAGAATCGGCCAAAGCACGTGTTCGACCCTTCTACTCTTTGCAGCGAGAATTCCAAGTGATAGCCCAATGATTCCGGCCAGTGGTGCCGATACTGATATAGCCGAAAGCGTTTGCATCGAGAGATCCCAGATTCCACGCTTGCTGAATAACGCGAGATAGAAAAAACAACCACCACCGAGCAATGCCAATCGCCAACCTTTGAGATACCAACCGAATATCGCGGCCAAACCGACCAGAATCACCCAGGCGATCGGTTCAACGCCTATATCGGTAAAACCTTTGTGGAGCAGACCTTCAGAAAGATCCAAAGGCACTTTGATCGCGTCTGCTATGGCACGGGTAATATCCTTGAATGTAAACAGACCGAAAATCTCGTACTTTCTTAGAAAATCAATTATCGCGTTGACCATATCGACGATCGGAATGATTCCATCGATATTTGCGCAACCCGCAAGACAGCTCTTCGGCGGTGTGATTGCCCAGTCCGGAAGAATCGGTCGAAGTGCGATCAGTACCAGAAAAGGCGTCGCAACTAAAAACAATGCAAACCGCCTGGAACCAACTGTCAACTTTTCAATCATCAACTACTGCAACCTTGCATTAATCGGGCGAGCATCTCAAGTGCTATGGCAGCCAGAATTCAGACTATAAAATCTGCTTGTGAATCTTCGGTTTTCTCATTGATTGCAGAGCGCTTTATCCGACAAAAAATTCTGGGCTCCACCAATTGGCATTTCGTATACAATAAGCCGAATCATTTGCGGGTGAAAATTACTCGCGTTCATGAATAAACTTGCAATCATATACTTTTTGAGGATTTACGTTGTGAAAAATTTCAAATCAATACTTATAGCGGTGATCGCCGCGTTGAGTGTTACCGCTGTCGGCGCTGTCAACGCTGATTCAGTAAAAATACCCACTCATAACTGGTCAAGTCAACTGGTTGGTGCCAAAATTGTCGGCGCTTTGTTCGAAATGGTCGGTGAGGAA
Organism: Arenicellales bacterium; assembly: GCA_963662635.2. Taxonomy (GTDB): domain Bacteria; phylum Pseudomonadota; class Gammaproteobacteria; order Arenicellales; family JAJDZL01; genus JAJDZL01. Next base: position 1,782,572 of record CAXXFC010000006.1, on the reverse strand, counting down.
GTCGAATATATTCCGATGGACAGCCAGACAGTCTATCAGTCCATGTGCGAAAACGACATCGACATCGTCCATGAGGTTTGGCAGGGTGCATTCGGTGCGGCTTTCGAGAAAGTTGTCAATGAAGGATGCGTCATTGATCTCGCCACACATGATGCCAAGACTCGTGAAGAGTGGTGGTATCCGATGTTTGTCAAGGAAATGTGTCCGGGACTTCCAGACTGGAAGGCACTTGATGCATGCGCTGACAAGTTTACCCGAGCGGACTCCGGCGGCAAGGGCGTATTCATTGGCGGCCCCGTTGACTGGCTCAAAAACGATGCCGAAAGAGTCGAGGCCCTTGGGATGAACTTTGTGGTCAAGAATGCAGGTTCCGCTGCCGCGATCTGGGCAGAGTTGGAATCCGGAATCAAGCAGAATCAGCCTGTTGTGATTTTCAATTGGACACCCAACTTCATTGAAGCGCTCTATGAAGGCGAGTTCGTGGAGTTCCCCGAGTACGATGCAGCTTGCACAAAAGACCCGGCCTGGGGGATGAACACGGATATGGCCTACGACTGCGGCAATCCGAAAGACGGTTACCTGAAGATCGGCGTTTCACACGAATTCAAGGAAACAAATCCGAAAGCGTTCGCAGTTGCCAGCAAGATCAACTTCACGAATCTTGATATCGCCAAGCAGTCCAACTACGTTGACACTGACGGTATGGAAGTTGACGCCGCTGCGCAGCGTTGGCTTGACGAGCACAAGGATACGTGGCAACCTTGGGTTCAGTAACCTGAGCAGAACGAAAGTCCAGCCACATTGTGGTTGGTCTTGATTTCATTTTAAAACTGGCTGCATCATCGCAGCCAGTTTTATTTTTGCGGTCGTAATGCTATAAATTGACTTGTGAACCGGTCAACTTGAACTTTGAGCAAGATGAGTGACAAAGTAAAACTCTCCTGTAAGGATGTAACCAAGCTCTACGGAGATCATCCGGTGCAGTTCCTTAAAAGTCATAACTACGCGCCGAGTGACGAGGCCATCAGGGAAGGCGGATACATTCCGGCCGTGAGGCATGCCACGTTTGACGTGTCGGAAGGTGAGATTCTGGTCGTCATGGGCTTGAGTGGTTCGGGCAAGTCCACATTGATCCGATGTCTCGCCCGGTTGATTCAACCCACACATGGACAGATTATTTTTGATGGTATCGATCTGCTTCAGGCGAGCAAGAACGAAATGATCGAGATCAGGCGCCACAAGATGGGAATGGTGTTTCAACACTTTGCTCTTCTGCCGCATCGCAATGTCCTGCAGAATATCTCCTTTCCCTTGGAAGTGCAGGGCATTGACAAGAACACCAGAGAGAGTCGCGCCCGAGAGATCATTCAGATTGTCGGTTTGGAAGGCAGAGAGGACTACTACCCCCGGGAATTGTCTGGCGGTCAACAGCAGCGCGTCGGTATCGGCCGCTCGCTGGCGGTGGAACCGGACCTTTGGTTCCTGGATGAACCTTTCTCCGCACTGGACCCTTTGATCCGCAATGAAATGCAAGACGAGTTCATTCGCTTGCAGTCCGTGCTGAACAAGACCATCGTGTTCATTACGCACGATTTTGATGAGGCAATCAAGCTCGCAGACAGAATCATCATCATGAACGAAGGAAATATCGTCCAGATCGGAACAGCTGAGGAGCTGATCACCAATCCGGCCAACGACTATGTCGGTGAGTTCACCAAGAATGTATCCAGAGGTAAACTTCTGCCGGTGGGTCACGTCATGGATGAGATCGGTGCTCCTACCCATCCTGACATTGTCGTGCGAGTGTCTGATCGATTGGCTCAGGTCGCCGGTCAGGTGTTATCAGTCAATCAGGATGTCAGTGTGGTCGATGATAACGATCAACCGGTTGGTGTGCTGAAGTGTCAGAAATTGATTGACGCGCTATTCAATCAGAGCGCACAATCGGCAGAATCGGAACAAGCCTGATCAACCGCTCGCCGCGGTTCGGACTAACCGCCAAGAAACAGCTCGCTCACTTTGGGGTTTTTCAGAAGGCTGTTGCCTTCGCCGGCGATTGCCAGTTCTCCTGATACCAGTACATAGCCGATATCGGCAAACTCCAAGCCTTTCTTGGCATTCTGCTCAACCATGATGATTGTCTTGCCTTCCTTGTGCTGAAGGTCATCCAGTATCTCGAAAACCATGTCGATGAATCGCGGTTCCAGACCGATTGAAGGCTCATCAACCAGCAGAAGTTCGGGCTCCATCACCAACGCACGCGAGATTTCCAACAGACGCCTTTCACCACCTGACAGAACCTTCGCCTGGTGCTTACGGCGCGCCGCAAGTCTTGGATACTTATCAAATATCATCTCTGCTGTCTGTTTGGCCTGTTGTGGGCTGTCCTTCAGAAATCCACCCATCCATAAGTTCTCTTCAACTGTCATACCCGGAAAGATGGACTTGCTCTGCAGTATGTAAGCGATACCAGCATTGGCGAGTTTCTCGTTCGGTGTCAATGCAGTAACGTCCTGGCTGTCGGCACCGCATCCTACCTTGATACTGCCGCTGAAAATGTTTGTGAAACCGAAAATCGAGTGCAGGATGGTTGATTTACCAGCTCCGTTGGGTCCAATCAGGCACAGCGACTGTTTGCGCCCTACACGAAGACTGAAGTCGTGCAGAATCTGCATTTTTCCATAGCCGGCGTTCAAGTTGTCTATCGATACGAAAGGCTCACCGGAAACAAGTTCATCCAATGTTTCGATCGACGTCGGCTCAGCGATCAGCGCAGCCTGCCGTGCGACCTCATCCACCGAGATCACTGTCTCTACATCACCACCGCCATAGCCGACAACGGGTTTACTGTCGTTGTTCTCTGCCACAGTCAGACTCAATGCGCACCCAGATACGCGTCGATCACGCGAGGATCGTTACGAATCTCATCAGGTGAACCTTGCGCCAGCAGTTCTCCGTGAGCCAGACAATAGATCTTGTCGGCAAGATTCATGATGACCCGCATGTTGTGTTCTATGACGAATAAAGTGATGCCAAATTCGCTGTTCGCACGCTTCAATCTTTCGATCAGACCATTGATCAGAGTCGGATTGATACCTGCTGTTGGCTCGTCCAGGAGAAGTGCTGTTGGCTCGTTCATCAATGCCATCGCGAATTCCAGTAGTTTCTGTTGCCCGAAAGACAGCGACCCTGCTGTCAGAAAACGTTTCTCGTACAATCCCACGAAATCCAAAATGGCATCGGCTTTGTCAAAATCCGAACCGGAATGTCGATGGAAAGACTCGCTGAACTTCATCTTCCGGTGTGGCAGCGAAATCAGCATGTTCTGAACGCAGTTCATCGCACCATAGATCCGAGTCTGCTGAAACGTCCTGATCAACCCCAGACGCGCAATTTCCTGTACCGATTTCTTGGAAATCTCCTCATCCTCAAACCTGATTGATCCGGAATCGATCGGGTGGTAACCCACAATCGAATTGAACAGGGTTGTCTTTCCCGACCCGTTTGGTCCTATCAAGCCTGTGATACTGCCGTGCTCAACCTGCATTGATATCTCGTTATTGGCAACCACTCCGCCAAATGACTTGGATACCTGGTCTACTTTGATAATTGGAGTCATGATGCAGGGCTTCCCTGATTTTTTGCTTCGACCCTGATACCGAACCACTCCGGGCGAACCAGTTTAAGCCAACCGGTAATGCCATCTTTGAAGTACACAACGGTTACGACGATCAGGACGCCTAACGCGACCCACTGCCATCCGAGAAGGTAATTCCACGTCACTTCCTTGAACAGGTGAAAAAGGATTGCACCGATCACAGGACCCCAGAGCGTTCCCTTCCCTCCAAGCAGCACACACACAACCATGAAAATTCCAAGGTTGATGGTCTGGTAGGCGGTCTCGAGCGGTTCGAAATGAATCAATTGAAACGCGGAAATCCCTCCCGCCACGCCGACGAAAAAAGCGGACATTGACCAGGCTGTCAGTTTGTAACGGAGCGTGTGAATGCCCATCGCCTCAGCTTTTTCCTCATCATCACGGATGGCATTGATGGCTGCGCCGAACCGTGTCTGATAAAGCCACCTGACAAACAAAAACAGAATGACTCCGGTTGCCGCAAACAGGTAATAGAACATGATCTTGCCGAGTTCCAGATCGTAGGGGAACACCGGCAAAGAGATTCCCTGACCGCCGCCGGCCCAGTCCCAATTTGAAACCAGCTCACCTGCCGCGATGGCGATACCCAGTGTGCCGATCGCGAAATAAGGCCCGCGAAGTCCGAACGTTATGTATCCGATCACCAGTGCGCTGAGTGCACAAAACAACCCGGCACCGAGGATGCCGACAAAAGCACCCAGAAAATATTCGGTATCGGTAAACTTGTAGATCTTATCGCTGAACGCGTTGGTGTATTCACCCACGTCGAACGGAATCGCAATGGCAATGAGGGCGGCGACATACATGCCGGTTCCATAAAAGAAAATGTTCCCCAGAGAGTTGTATCCCATCTGCCCGCCAGTCATGTCCCAGGAGATCGCAACAATAATCATCAGCCATAGCGTAGCCAACTGAGTCTTATAGTCCGGCAACAGGAACGGTGATGCCAGCGTAAAGAAAATCAGAAATGCGTAAAAAGCGAGACGTTTCACGGACACGACAAACCCTTATTGCAGACTCTTGCGAACCCGTTTTTGCTGTTGTACCCGAATCAGCAGAACCAACAGCAACAACAAGACAGCGACCGCCTGTTGATAACCGATTCCGAAAATGTGCGCGCCATACTGTTCGAGAGCGCCAATTCCAAGGCCAGCTGCGATTACCCCTGGAAGGTTACCGAGACCCGCCGCAGTTACGATTACGAACGAGCGAATGGAGTGGGTGATTCCATAAAACGGCTGGATCACCCAGACCATGACTACTATCGCACCAGCCGCACCGCAGATTGCGGCGTTCAGTGAGAATGTAAAGGAATAGACTTTTTCGGTATTGATACCCAGCACTCTGGCGGCCCGGGCATCCTGGGCGGTTGCGCGTATCGCCTGTCCCATACGGCTGACCTTCATGAACGTGATTACACCGGCCGCCAGAACCGACGCCATCAGAACACCCAGGAGCTTGGCTATCGGGACATCAATGAATCCATCCGCAAAATAGAGCGTGGGGTATTCGAGCGCGATGCTCTGTGTATCAGAACCGAAGAGCAGATTTAGAATCTGAGCGATGATGATTGCGAGACCGAACGTTGCCAGAAGCGACGTGAAAAGGTCCCGTTCGATCACCCGACAGATGACCAGTCTGTAGATGCCCCACCCGATACCCCACATTACAATGAATGCGGCGGGGACACCGAGCAGGGGATGTACGCCGTTCTTTGCCAGCCACCAGGCAATGTAGCCTCCGGCAATGACGAAATCTCCCTGGGCGAGATTCTTGACATTCATCACACCCCAAACGAGAGCCAGCCCGTACGCTGAAAGTGCGAACAGGGCACCGATCATCAATCCGTCGATGACAATTTTCAGATTGACGATCGGAAACTGAAGAAGCAGTGAGATATTAGACAGAATCTGGTCCATAGGCTCTCACCTTATCTTCATGCCACGGCTTCCAGGTAAATTCAGATTGTCTCCGAAACGACATGACAGACCGGTTACCGCGGCATCCGGTCTGCCCGTGTCGAGTGACAATCAGTTTCTCGGCCAGTTCAGCGCATGGGATGCGAATGCGGATGGTGCAACGACGTTGTACTCGCCATCCTGAATCTGGCGCAGAACCATGGGCTTGGCGATGTTGTTGCCAGCGTCTGAAAACTTGATCTGACCGTAGAAGGTGGAAAGATCAGTCTCGGCTATCGCATCGCGTACAGCCTCCTTGTCCAGCGTCCCGGCTCGTTCGAATGCGTCTTTGAACACGTAGACAGCAGCTGATGCCTGCGCAGTCTGGTACGGAACTTTCCTTTCAGCGTATTCGGGATAGGCAGCCTTGAATTCCTGCTCATACTGCGCTGCGGTACCGAATATCTCATCTTCGTAGGTCAGGGTTTCAGCCCACTGTGTTGAGCACAGAATGTCATTGGCAGCGGCACCGAAGTTTCCAACCACGTCAGCCGCTTCACAGTGTGTGATCGCAATCATCGGAACCTTGACGTTCTGCTCTTCAATCTGACGCACCGCAGTCGCCGCGCCTTTGGAGTGTCCGCTGACAACCAATACATCCGGTTTCACCAGCTTGACCTTGGTCAGAATAGCACTCATGTCGGAAAGGTCGCGGGGAAGTTGTTCGTCAATCACGACATTCATGCCATATTTGGCTGCATCTTCCATTACACCGGCCCGGATATCGAGGGAAAATGGATCGTTTTCGACCGCAACCGCGACTCTGACCGCATCCGGAGAACTGCCGGACTCAGTGGCTTTTTCGGCTGCCAACGTAATGGCAGAAGCAAGGTACTGCTCAGATGTCGACAACACAGCAAACAGATACCTGTACCCCTTGTTGAACAGCGAACGACTTGCGCCTTCTGCTTCAACCATCGGAATCTGGTACTTTTCGGTGACCGGTGCGATCGCTTTTGTCAGGCCCGACGAGTATGGGCCCAACATATATTGCACCTTGTCCTGATTAATCAGTCTTTCAGCCAGTGTAGCGCCACGGTCGCCCTTGGATTCATCATCATAGTAAATGACACTGAAGTTGTAGCATTTGTCGCCGATTTTTACACCACCGGCCTCCTTGATCTTTTGAATGGCATAATCATAACCATTCATTGCGTGAACGCCGTTTGTGGCATATTTACCCGTCAGTGATATGGCAGCGCCTAGTACAAGATCCTCACAATCTTCCGCCATTACGGAGTTGACGGAAAAAAGCATTGCAAGACCTGTTACCAGCCACGAAATCATACTTGGTTTCTTCATTGATTGATACTCCTCGTTAGGTGACTTATTCTGTCATACCGACCGGTTTGAACTTGGATATAAAGATAGTAAAGTATAGAGTACATCGTGCACGAGTGGCGTATACTGGTCAGGAATTGCTTTTACTGCTTACGCAGTGAGATTCGCCGTCCCACCCAATCCGGCAGCGGTGAAATCCCCGCCTCAGCCAGCATAGCCTGAACCTCCTGCGGCAAGGGAACTGTCTTGTTTTCACGGGTACTATAGTGGAGCAGCATGAACTCTGCTGTCGCACATAATTTCTCCTGCACCAGCATCACGTGAGCAAACCATATCTTTTTGGGATCCGACCCGAGAATCATGGTTTCCACATCGATCGTCGCAGGTTTCCTGACTTCCTTGAGGTATCGCAGATGGGTCTCCACGGTATAAAGCGCACATCCGGTTTTCTCAAAATAATCAACACCAATCTTGAAATGATCCTGCATGATCCATGTTGTGTTGGTGAACGGAACAAGATAGTAGGCCTCATTGAGATGTCCGTAAGCATCCAGCCAGGCATCCTGAAGTGGTTCAGAATGAAATCTCATCGCTGTCATGGTTGATCCAATCCCTCCTCAACTATTTTATGTGCTCTGTGAATCTGATAGTTAGTTTCAATTCCGGACCAGATGCTAGCATCGACATCAAGCACTTTTTCAAATTGAAGCACAGTTTCCGGTTCGAGCGGTGCTTTGCCGGAGATAATTTCGCTAACGAGTTTCGCAGTGCACCCGCATCTTCTAGCAAATTCGGTCTGTGAAATATCTTGTACTTCCAACCGCTCTTTGAGTACAACTCCGGGTGATACCGCATAGTCTGGGTTGTATCGGCTTCTTGTCACAGCCATTTGTCTTTGCTCCTATTTGTACCATTTAGTGATAGTCAATGACTTCTAAAATTTTTAACTCTGTAACCCGCTGTCAACGAGATTGACCAGTGGTTACTCGTCAGCTCCCATCGTCTCTATTGGTTGCCGACATGACAGGGTATCTATTGAATTTGCCGCTAAAATTGCGGATGCAATCGTATCACATTTCCTTTCGTTGCCGATGACGACCATCGCGGCTGCTCAACCTCTCGGAGCAACTTCTGTTCGCGTTCGACTATTGTCCACGATGAATTCTTCACGGTATATTTCCTCGATATGCGAGACCTCGTCGTCTGTCAGCTCAGCGAATTCTCTTTTCCGCCTGCGACGAGAAAGCGTACCCGCGTTTTGGTGGATGCAGTGAAAGAGTAGATCCGACAGGCGGTCTGGCATATCGACAATGAGCTTCAGGTCGTTCCGAAAAGCATCGTATCGCTTCAAAAATTCCGCTTCTTTCGGCATGTCCAGTTCGATAGTCCGCTGTACACTGCGATACAGAAACTCGGTCTGCGGTGTGGCATCGAAAAACCGGTAAAAATCGCCAGTATCGTTCAACACCCGAACATTACCGTGTTCCGTCGGTTCCCACTGCACCAGTGGCAACAGGCGTTGAGAGTAATCTTCAAGCACTGCTCGGTAGTCATCGATCCGGTCCAGAATCACCGCTGATACCGGAAACACGAGTCCTGGTGGACTGAAGCCTCGGTGTGCCAGAACATGGTGAATCAGGTAGCGGTGGAGTCGGCCGTTTCCATCTTCAAACGGATGAATGTACACAAAACCGAAAGCCAGAACCGATGCTGCAACAACTGGGTCGAGCTGCTGGGCGGATTCTCGGTCGAAGGCGACCAATCCCTCTACCAGCTGCGCCAGATCCTCCGGTCGTGCACTGATGTGGTCAGGGATTGGAATGCGCGAATGGCGATCGTGTTGACCGACAAAGCCGCCTTCGGTCCGTAGCCCCAGATTGACGAAGCGGGCATCTCCGATCACAATCTGTTGCAATCGCAGAAGTTCGTGACAGTCTATTGATTGCTGTCCCGCGCGACCAATTGCGCGAGCCCATCGCTGGATACGATTCTGCGGAGGACGCTCTCCCTCGATGGCAAAACTCGATTTTGAATCCTCCAGAAGCAGGAAAGTGGCTGTACGCGCCAGCAGATCGCGCGGTACAGCGGCGATGGCTTCCCGAGCACTCAAGGGCAGGTCCGCGGCGATAAAATCATCCAGTGCTCTCGTGCGGAATACCAACGGACAAAAAGCCGGTGTTCCAGGCAGGTTGTTCTTGACTCGGTGCCTCGGAGACACTTCCGCTGAGATGTCATATTGTTGGTTGGGATCAACAATTAGCGGGTATGCACCGCTAGCGGCATTCGGAAGATCAAGTCGCGCCCCGGTCAGCCACTCATAGAGAAACCAGATACGTCGAGCGTAAGTGCCCGTAGGCTTGCTCTTGACTATTTCGACCAGTGGAACGGGGCCGATCGCGGCAAACAGCCTCTTGAGAACTGCCAGATCAAGCCCTTCATATTTCAGAGCGAAAGTGAGGTGTCCTTCCAGACTTGCGTCTGGCATATAGCGCGGCGTATAGATGCGCCAGCCGTCTCTTTCCATGAACTTGTGCCGTTCACCAATGGCACAGAGGTTCCGAGGAAGAGGCACTTGCAGATCGTATGCTCTGATCAGTGCAGCATAACCAGCCAATGACGCTGTCACAGGAAGACTCCTCTCCTGAAAAATAGTAACAAAACCTGAAAAACAATTTTGAAAAGCGGTATCCATGACAAAATTGTTACAATTATGCAGAAACAGTGATTTGTTGACCGTTCTGCGAAAAACGATTACTAATTATGATAAACGGTAACTCACATTAAATTCTATGAAAAATAATTATAAAGTATTCTTGCTGAGAATTATTGTCGATCTATTTCCATCGCCAATGGCGCATAACTTCTATGGCACTTGCTCATCGGAATGGAATTACTTCCTTGTCCAGCTGTACCAAAATACATTTTCAATCCAGATTAGTTCGCGATGATTGAGAACATGAATATCATCCAACAATAAATCATAATCAAAATCATAGTGCATCGTCATTTGACCAATGTCGGGTAAGGGTTGGACCGCGTGAAAGAGCGAACCAGCGGTTGTGAATTGCGGTTCTGTCGCTGCGAACGGGCGATCCCGGTCCGACTGCCGGGCGGCGAAGTTCCGACTGACCTCCCTCATCACTTCGGTCCTGCGTCCACAAAGCGGTCGTTTGCCAGTCGGGCGGCAAGGACATCCAATCGAGCATTCCGGTCACTGTTCAAGCGGACGACTGCCGGGCAATCCGACCCGATCAAATTGCCGTATCGTAGTATCATGGAGACCGGACCGGGCATCAGACTTTTGACTGGATATTGCCGATGGAGAGATCAACTTGACATGCGAGGTGTCGAAATTGCCGGAACAGGAGAACCTGACGACTGAGGAAAGGATTCAGAAGATACGCGAGGAGACCGAGCGGATCAATCAGCGTGCCGCTGAAATGCGTGCGGAGACGGAAAAGATGCGTGCGGAATCGGAAGAGAGGTGGAAGCGATCCGATAAGCGTGTCGCAAAAATGAGGAAGGAGTCCGAAAAGATACGTAAGGAGTCCGAGGAGGGCTGGAAGGAACTCAGGAAAGATCTGGCGAAGCTGGCCGAGAAGACGAAAGAGCATGGCAAGCAAATCGGCGGATACGGCAACCGGCTCGGAAGTTACACCGAGGCGCTTGCGGAACCCTCGATCCGGCGGATACTGGACGAGCATTTCGATGCCGACTACATGGCGGCGTACGAGAGCAGGAGTCTGCAGCTGGATGGCTGGGCTGTCGCCCGCAACGGCACCGGTGCGGCCTATATAGTGGAGATCAAGAGCAGGTTCGCGCCGGAGCATCTGGATCAGGTTTGGGAGCTGGTGAGGTCTTTTCGCGCGGTCAGGCGTGAGTATGAGTCAAGGCCGGTGTATCCGATACTTGCGGTGGTCAACATTGACCGGGAGCAGCGTGAGCTGGTGTGGCAGTCGGGCATTCACCTGATTGACGTGTCGGATGGTGTGTTCGAGTGGACCCGGCCGCCGGTGGGGTTCAGGCCGTGCGGCGATCATGGTGCGAATGGTGTCATGCAGCGGGCGGTGCCGCGGCATCTGCGACTGGTTGCGGATAAGGGGCAGGGACAGCAGCAGGCGCGGTGATGCAGGAGGTCAGTGAGGATGTGCCAGGTGGATCGGAATCATCTGCAGGTGATGATAGACTGGCAGTTCACCACCGGGGATGCGCACATCAGGTTGAAACGACCTTACCCGAAGTTAGTCGAATGACCGGACACTAGTTTGTCGAAATAACCGCTGGCTGAAGTATGAGACATGGCAAGTGATTATCGAATTGTTGTTCTCCAACACATAGCCTGTGAGCATCCGGGAATCTTCCGAGATTTCATGCAACAGGATGGTGTCAGTTGGGATGCCGTTGAGCTGGACGAAGGAGAGCAAATTCCGGACATCTCGCACTATGACGCGATGATATCGATGGGTGGTCCGATGGATGTCTGGCAGGAAGATCTGTTCCCGTGGCTGGCAGCGGAAAAAGAGGCTATTCACGAAGCTGTTCGAATTCGCAACATGCCGTTTCTCGGGGTATGTCTGGGACATCAGCTGCTCGCCGAGGCTACCGGCGGATCGGTAGGAAAGGCACAGATTCCGGAAGTTGGCATGCTTGATGTTGACCTGACCGATTCCGGCAAGGCGCATGCGCTCGGGAAGAATCTGCCTCAGAGTTTCAAGACGCTGCAATGGCATGGAGCGGAAGTGAAGTCTCTTCCTGATGATGCCAGTGTGCTGATGTCGTCGCCGGTGTGCGCCGTGCAGTCATTTGCCATCGGAGACACTTCGCTTGGCATTCAGTTCCACGTCGAGACCGGGCCGCAGACGATTGACGAGTGGAACGCGGTTCCGGAGTACGAACAGGCACTGACCGCTACATTTGGCGCCGGTGGTGCGGACAATCTGAGAAACGAAGCTCGACGGTACCAAGACGACCTATCTTCTACCGCGGAAATCCTTTATCGGAACTGGATGGATCAGTGCCTCGCCTGATTCAGGCGATATTCACTACGTCGAGTCTGTCAGTACCGAAATCCGGGCAATGCGTCGTTTGCCCACCCGAATGACATGCGATGTTCCAGCGGCGACTTCCTGCCTCGAATCACTGATACGTTCACCATCCATGCGCACTGCACCTTGCCGCACCATGCGATGCGCATCCGAAGTCGACGCGACCAAACCCGCATCTTTCAGCAGGTTCGCAAGCGCGATACCCGACTGTTCAATGAATACATCCTTTTGCTCGATATCATCTGGATCAATGCCTTGCTGAAATCTGGCGACAAATTGTGCATGCGCGCTTTCCGCGTCGTTTCTTGAATGGAACCGTTCAACCATTTCTTTAGCCAGCAGAACCTTGAAGTCCCGTGGATTGGCACCTTCAGCCGCCTGCTGTCGGAACTTCTCGACCTCCGTCATCGGGCGTGCACTGAGTAGCTCAAAGTATCTCCACATCAGTTCGTCGGATAGTGACATCAACTTGCCGAAAATCTCACTTGGCGGTTCATCAATTCCAATGTAGTTTCCAAGTGACTTCGACATTTTCTGTACACCATCCAGACCTTCCAGAATAGGTACTGTTATGACGATCTGCTGTGGCTGTCCATACTGTCGCTGCAATTCTCTTCCGACCAGAAGATTGAATTTCTGATCTGTACCACCGAGTTCTACATCCGCCTCAAGCGCCACTGAATCGTAGCCCTGAACTAGCGGGTAGAGGAATTCATGAATGGCAATCGACTGCTGATTTGCGAACCGCTTCTTGAAATCATCCCGTTCGAGCATTCTGGCAACCGTATACTGTGAAGCCAGCTGAATCATCATCGCCGAGTTTTCCCCCGAGAACCATTCCGAATTGAACCGGACAACCGTTTTGTCCGGATCAAGTACCTTGAATACCTGTTTTCGGTAAGTTGCTGCATTCGCCTCGATTTCTTCAGTGGTCATCGGCGGCCGAGTCGCGTTCTTTCCGGACGGGTCGCCAATTCGTCCAGTGAAGTCGCCGATCAGAAAGACGACCTTGTGTCCGAGCTCCTGAAACTGTCGCATTTTTTCCAGCAGAACGACATGTCCGAGATGTAAGTCAGGTGCTGTGGGATCAAATCCCGCCTTGACACACAGCGGACGTCCAGTACTAATCCGATCAACCAGTTCTGAATCCAACAAAATCTCATCGGTTCCGCGACGGATGAGTTCGAGCGATTCTTCGATAGAGTAAGTCAGTTTGGAAGGCTCCGTTGACTGTGGAAAAATGGAATGAATTTATGATTTTAAATTATCGGAATTCCCGGTGGGTACCCAAATTCCGCATCAGCAGTATCCAAATGCTGCAATCGTACTATATTTCCATGCCAACAACGGGACTTTGTCTGATTCCGGCACCTGTGCGGACCTCATCAAAGTTCGACTGGTGTGATGGAACAGGCGCGGCTAATTCGATTTGACTTGTGTTTGCAGATTACCCCAAGAAACGGTTTTGACTCGGGTATGCGCATATTGTGATCAATGTAACAGAATAATCATCCGTTTCTCAGATACATCAGCGGCCGGTGCCTCAGCGCTCTCAGGATACCCAGCATTCCCAAAACCAGGGAAATGATCAATCCCAGGATCGCTGTATTCAATGCTGGAAGTGGAATCAGGTGCCAGTCCCACCCCATAAGTCCTGAAACCACCGCCCAGGACGCGACCGTTCCGAAAATAACAGCAACTGTCGCGGTAATCACGCCCTGCAAAAGATATTCAAATGAAAATGCTGCCAGTACATATCTGCGCGACGCACCGATCGTCTTGAGCAATACGCTCTCATAAGCCCTTCGACGGTTTTCCGAAATCACAATACCCGCCAGCACAAGAATCCCTGCCAGTATTGTGACTATACTGATACTGCCGGCGACTGTCCTTGCCTGCGCCATCAGGTTGGAAACCCGGTCCAAGGCATCCTTGATGCGAATGACGGTTATGTTGGTGTAACTGCTCGCAACCCGCTCCTGCAGCTGGTAATCCACTTCGGGTGGTGCGCGCACTGTACCGACACTCGAGTGGGGAATCGTACTCAGAGGATACGGTGACAGCATGATGGCGAAATTCAGACGCATGGACCGCCATTCCAGATCGCGGACATTGTGAACGGTACCGGTAATCTCCCGACCCAGAATGTTCATGGCAATCGTATCCCCGATATCGACATCAAATCCTTCCGCGACATCCCGATGAATCGAAAGCAGAGGTGGTCCCGAGTATTCGGGATCCCACCAATCACCCTTGATCACCTCGGTACCCTCAAGCGGGTCGGCTGTATAGGAGAATATGCGCTCACCGTCGTCATCGACCAGCCATCGGCTGTCTTCATCCACCAAAGCATCAAGCGGGTTCATTCCCTTGATCTGTGTGATTCTCCCTGGAATATAGGGCAATACGTTCAAATCCGATACACCATCGGCAGCATTCACCAATTCCTCGAATTCGGTAAGTTGCTCTGATTGGATACCCAGGAAAAAGAAAGTCGGGGCGTTGTCCGGAATCAGATTGTTGATCTGCTCGTCCATGTTGGCCGACACCATTGCGGTCGCCACCAGCACCGACAGTCCCAGACCGATTGCCAGTACGATATCGGAGGTGGCAGACCCTGGACGGTGGAGGTTGGCGATTGCCAGCCGAAGAGCAGGCAGTTGCCGGAAACCGAATTTCCTAGACATCAGGGTAATGATCAGCCCTACCAGCCTGAATGCGACCCACGCAGCACTGACGCAGACCACAAACCAGACCGCAAACCGAGTTTCATACGCTGTCATGATCACAATCACGGCCAGCACGACAGCCAGCAGGGCAGAAATCACACCATACAGCCATGAGGCTGTGCGTTTTTCTGCGTTCACCGCATTTCGGAATAATGCGGAAGGCATGGTGTTGAGGGCACAGGCCAGCGGCCAAAGCGTAAACAGTATGGCGGTCAGCATGCCATAGGTGATGATGATCGCTGCAATGGGAAAACTGAACGAGAACGCGATGGGGACCGAGTACAAGTTCTCAATGATGGTACCGCTTGCCAGTGACGCAGAAATTCCGAAAGCCATGCCCAACGCGATGCCAACACCGGAAAGCAATAGAATCTGAGCCAGGTAGATACTGAAGACGAGACGTTGCGGGGCACCGACACATTTCAGTATGGCGATTGTCGAGAGTCGGGTATCCATGTAGGCACGAATGGCGTTGCTTACACCGACTCCACCGATCAGCAATGTTGTCAGACCGGCAAGTGCCAGCAACACTCCGATCCTTTCGATCACTTCGGCCAGGTTTGGTGATGCGTTGGTAAAGTCGCGGACATCCAGATGAGGATACTGTTCGGACAGGAGTGCCCTGAGTTCCTGAGGGTCTACCGTCTCTTTCAGCTTGATGCGGTAGTCAAAGTAGGTTCGACTACCTTCCACCACCAATCCAGCCTCCTCAACCGCCTCGTCACTGATGATTACACGCGGCCAGAAACCAAAACTACCGGTGCTGCCAATACGGTCCGGTTCGTTTGCTATCACTCCGGAGACAGTAAAAGCCGCGTTTCCGAAAAACACCTGTTCACCGACCGATACCCGACCTGAATCGACCAGAACCGGATCGACTATCGCGCCCCATGTTTCTCCGTCCCGATCGATCAATTCGTTCACACTACCGCCGTCACGCACAACAAACTCCCCGTAAATTGGATAGTTGTCGTCAATCGCCTTCAGCGAAATGAGTACACTTCTTCGGACATCCTCGCTGCGCAGCAGGGTTCGCATTTCCACAAATCTGGTCATGGTTTGCGAGTATTCCTGGATTCCGGAACGCTGTTCTTCGGTCAGATCATGAAACTGCTG
The DNA here is from genome assembly GCA_963662635.2 of Arenicellales bacterium. GTDB lineage: Bacteria > Pseudomonadota > Gammaproteobacteria > Arenicellales > JAJDZL01 > JAJDZL01. Next base: position 1,766,785 of record CAXXFC010000006.1, on the reverse strand, counting down.
CCCGATCGCAATCTCACCGCCGAGCAGTATCCTGCCATCTCTTGCGATTCCGTTGACCAGACTGGCAGACATTGTCATGACGGCGGTAATCGCCGCCACGCCGAGCGCCAGGCAGCTGAGAAATATCCAAAACCCCCGATGCCCGCGTCGCAAGTCGCGGTAAGCGATTCTAAGGACGGTCGAAAGCATCGGACTCTATCCTTCCAAATTGGTCATGATTCGGCCGTCCGACATTTCCACATGTTGGGTACAGCGTCGCGCCAGTTCTTTTTGGTGCGTAATGAGAAGCAGCGTAGCGTTCTTGTCGGCACATCGTTGGACCAGAAGATCCATGATTCGTTCGCTGTTTGTCATGTCAAGGTTACCGGTCGGTTCGTCCGCAAGAATCAGGTCGGGTTGTGCGATCAATGCGCGGGCAATTGCGACACGCTGCTGCTCACCACCGGAAAGCTGACTGGGATAGTGGCCGAGCCTGGCCAGAAGGCCGACCTCCGCAAGCTCATTTCTGGCCCGATCGAATGCATCTTTATCTCCCGACAATTCCAGCGGAATGGCAACATTTTCCAATGCTGTCATGGTTGGAATCAGATGAAATGACTGAAAAACGATACCAACGTTTTGTCTGCGGAATCTGGCAAGGTCCTCTTCCGTCGAATCGTTGATTCGCACTCCAGCAACGACAACACTCCCCCTGGTGGCCTTTTCCATGCCGCCAATAATCATCATCAAACTGGTTTTTCCGGCGCCTGACGGTCCCGAAATACTGACACTCTCGCCGTATGGCACATCGAGGTCGACACCTCGTAATATCTCGACATCCCCGGCCTGACTTTTGAGCACCAGCCACAGGTCATTGAGTGTAACTATGGACTGAGATTTTCTATTCACCTTCTTGACTCTTCGCTGGATACAAACAATGATTAAAACTCGACAAAACGACCAACGCAGTTGACCACGGAAATTGAACGCCCGCATAACCTTCTAAATATGACTGTTTGAACTGATTTCAACCATTGGAAGTCAAATTCAATCAAAAAATTCGTTTCTGGGTTGTTAGCCATCCAGACTGAAATGGGCGGCACTGAGCTCAAGCTCACTTTGGTCGCTCAGCAACCAGTTTTCTATTGTCAGAATCAAATCGTCAAATACCGTTCGCTGCTTTCCCTTCATACTGCATTCCCAGACTATGAGTACCCGCCACCCCAAATCAAGCAACTCTGCCCGAACCCTCTGGTCGCGTTTTTTATTGTTCGTGATCTTGTCGCTCCAGAATTTTCGGTTGGTTGCCGGCATCCTGAACAAGGCGCAGTCATGCCCATGCCAGAAGCAACCGTTGACCATGATCACCGCGTTGAATTTTCGAAATATCAGATCCGGTGTGCCGGGAAGGGCTCTGCCATGAAGTCTGTACCGGTAACCCTTTCGATGGAGTGCCCTGCGAATCATTATTTCCGGCTTGGTATCCTTTGCCGTAATGGAAGCCATAATCTGGCTTCTTTTCGCTTTGTCAAATACGTCAACCATAACCTGTACGGCGTTGAAAAAAATTGAGAATCATCGCAGTCAACGATACAGCATTCCTTGCTGATCTTTAGGAATAATCAGAAGCGTGCGGTCGTTCACGCCAAGTTTGCAAATTAACCGTCCGGCTTAAGATCATCCCTGCATATTCGCTTCCTGCGAGTCCTTCTGATTGACCTCGCTTTCGTGGTCAGTGTCACCAATAAGGTCGATCTTGTCCCTCACACTGTGGATACTGCGGATAATCGAGGATACATCGCCCTGTAGCTGGTCAAAGTGTTTTTTCAGTCTAGTGGCCAGCCCGTCCAGTTTTTCAACTTCACCAGCGACTTTCAGCAGTGCTTCTCTGACCTGTTGAGCCTGATTGCTCAGTTCGGCATCTCGAACAATACCGCGGATCGCTGTTACAGTTGCCATCATGGTTGTAGGTGACACAATATACACCCGAGCATTCTGCGACTCTTTCACGAGATCCTGGTGATTGCCCTGAATCTCAGCGAAAATCGCTTCCGATGGCAGAAACATCAGCGCAAAATCGCTGGTCTCTCCGGCTACGATGTATTTTGCCGCGATGTCCGCGATGTGCTTCCTGACTGCTGTCTTGAATCTTCCGCGGGCGCCGGCCGCGTCCTGTGCGACGCGCGCATCCTGAATGTCCTGAAAAGATTGAACTGGGAACTTTGAGTCAACGCAAATGGGGCCGGGCGGATTGGGTATCTTCAGCATCAGATCGGCACGTCTGCCGTTCGAAAGCGTATACTGGAATTCATAGTTCTGCGCCGGTAACACGTTGTAGACAATGTCCTCAAGTTGCTGTTCTCCGAAAACACCCTTCTGCCTGTTGCTTGCGAGCACCTGATGCAATTGGGTGACACTGACCGACAATTCATTGATATTTTCCTGATGTACAGATATCTGTCCAAGCCGGTCTCTGAGGTCGCCCAATGTTTTTGAGGTTTCAGAGGCCGTTCTTTCAAGGGTCTGTCGAACGTTGTCACCGCTTCTTTGCAGACGCTCATCCAACATACTGGTCAGCAGCCGTTCCTGGGAGGCAAGTTTTTCGTTCACCTGCTCAAGCAGGTCGGATCTATCGTCATGACCGACGCTGGCGGATGAACGCCTCCTCACCAGCAAAAAAACCACAACCCACAATAAAATGAGTAATCCGAGCACAAAAAACGGCTCAGTCATAATTTGTAAGGCCGCTTCCCTCACGAGGTGAAGTTCTCCGAATCTAAAGACACTTTCAAGTTGACTGCATCTACATGCCTGAACGCCAGCTGGCGCAGACTATTGTAATGTTCAATGGAAAATTATGCGCTGAACATGGCATTCGCGCGGTTTGATTGGCGATAATAAGGAGTGTGGACAAGACATCCAATATAGAGTTTCAGGCATTAGTTGCCGACAACTGTTCATGATCACATTGAATCTCGCCGAAAACTATCGAGCGGTAGTCGACCGCATTCGCTCCGCCGAAAGGCACATGAACAGAGAGGTCGGATCCGTAAAACTGGTCGCCGTCGGAAAACGTCACCCGGCAGAAGCAATCAGAACCCTGGCTGGATGCGGCCAGCGTATATTCGCGGAGAATTTTGTACAGGAGGCGATCAGCAAACAGCAGCTGCTGTCTGATCTGGATATCGAGTGGCACTTTATCGGAAGCATACAAAGCAACAAGACGAAGGACATCGCGAACCACTTTTCCTGGGTGCACAGTGTCGATCGGTACAAAATCGCCAGACGGCTGAACGATCAACGACCTGATGACCTGCCACCCCTGAACATATGCGTCCAGACCAATCTTCAGGGTGAAGCGACAAAATCCGGTGTGTCCGGTGAGGAATTGCTGCCATTGCTGGACGAAATCGCAAGCCTTCCCCGCATTCGCATGCGAGGATTGATGATCATTCCGGAACCCGTCGACGATATTGATGAGCAACGTGCTATATTCGCCCGGCTGAGTGAGTGGTTGGGCTTGGCTGTCGAACAGGGACATCCGCTTGACACCCTGTCAATGGGCATGACTGCAGATATGGAAGTTGCGATTCGGGAAGGCGCAACACATGTCCGAATAGGTACCGCCCTGTTCGGACCGCGACCCGCCAAGACTTCGGGTCTGAAAGCATAGTAGGTAAATCATTATTTTGGCTTTTACGAAGCTCAACTCAATCAGATCAGCATCGAAAATGAATAGCACCTTTCGTAACTCATTTGTAAGATCAGTGACGTTCATTTTCACTGTCTTGAGTGTGTTGCCCGCTGGAATTGATGCCGCTCAACCGGAACCGATAAAGATTGTCGCAATCGGCGACAGTCTGATCGCCGGTTACGGACTCAAACCAGAGCAAGGGTTCACATCAAAACTTCAGAACATACTGAATGAGAGGGGCTGCCCGGTAAGAATCGTCAATTCTGGAATATCCGGTGATACGACCAACGGCGGCCTCGCACGAGTCGATTGGGTTTTGTCCGATCCATACTCAGGTGTGATACTTTTTCTGGGTTATAACGATGCGTTTCGCGCTGTACCAGTTGAATCCGTCCGTCACAATCTGACTGAAATGATCAAAAAGATCCAATCAAGAAATTTACCGATTCTATTTTTCGGTGCTAAGGCGCCCCGCAATCTGGGAGCCGATTACTATGAAAAGTTCGACAGCATCTACCCGGAACTTGCTGCGGAGTACGGTTTGCTGTTTTATCCCTTTTTTCTTGATGGAGTCGCAACCGAACCTTCATTGAATCAGAAAGATGGTATTCATCCGAATGAAGCGGGCGTTGATCTGATTGTCGGACGAATAGCCCCACATGTCGGACAGTTGATCCGACAGATTGAATTTTCCCAGTCTGGTGACGAAATACGCCAGTACTCAAATTGTTCACTATAATAGCCTGCGATTCTTGAAGTCATTTGTTGATAAATTCTGATCAGGCAGTCATTTAAATGTCGAAAAAATCTTCCTTGATTCTATTCGCTACAGTAGTATTCGCACTCGGAGCACTCTTGGGGTGTGGTGGCGACAGACAGGCGAAACAGGGCTCGGATCATCCACCTATTCCCGATACGCCAAAAGGAGGTGGTAACACCGCGGGGTCACCGTTGTTCTTGTTCAATCAAGGCGGTGCGCGTGGAGTACCAGGTGAAGATGACGAAGCTTACAGGGAGTACCTGCTCTGGAAAGAGTGGCAACAATATCAGAAATATCAGGAATGGCTGCGAAACAATCCGGACGCCCAACCCACCAATCAACCCAGCGAATAAAAGCACTGTCTCAGTTTGGAGGTAGATACCGCCGGAAATCAGGCGTAACGTATCGGTCTGACGCGCAGTTGTTTTATCGGTTTTGTTAGTGAACCATTCGATTGGTTCAGCATCGTTCAGACGTGACAGGTGATGTGTTCCCGATCATCTCCTGAAGCGAATCACTCAATCGGCGAACCAATTCGATAATCTGTGCCTCAGTTATGATCAACGGAGGCGCCATAACAATGGTGTCGCCTACCGCTCGGATGAACAGTCCATTCGTTGTTGCAATATCCACGAGTTTCGTCCCTGCATTAGATTCGGATGTAAATAATTGTCCGTTTGAATTGTTTGAAACAAGGTCGAATCCCGCCATCAGCCCAACAGTCCGAACGTTTTCCACACCTGACAGCGCCTGGAGTTTCACAAGCTCTCGGTTAAAGATTCCGGAGACAGACCTGACATGTCCGATAATGTCTCTTTCTTCGATAACGTCAATGGCTTCCAGCGCGATGGCCGCGCCTACCGGATGTCCGGAATAGGTGAACCCATGACTGAAAACACCGGATTGTGCGCTCATTTCAACCAGAGTTTCATAGACTTCATCGGTTACTGTCACCGCGGACATCGGAAAATAAGCCGAGGTGATTCCTTTTGCGACTGTCATGATGTCCGGCCTGATGCCGAACGTCTGAGACCCGAACATATTCCCCGTCCGTCCAAATCCGCATACTACTTCATCGATGATCGTGAGGATTCCATATTTTCGGAGTACAGCTTGTATCCGTTCAAAATAGCTTTCCGGTGGAACGATAACTCCACCGACGGCCATAATTGGTTCTGCGATAAACGCCGCTAAAGTTTCGGGTCCAGTCTCCAAAATTAGGTGTTCAAGCCGGTCTGCCAGTCTTTTTGCAAATTCAGACTCACTTTCGCCCGGCAATCCATGAGCAGAATAATCCGGGCAGTCAGCATAAATTACATCTGAGTTGCTCGTGTTGATGTGTTGCTGCATAGCATTCATGCCTGACAATTGCGAGGCGAAAATTGTCGAACCGTGATACCCGTTAATTCTTGAGATAATCTTGCGTCGTTGAGGCTCACCACGCTGTTTGTGATAGGACCAGGCGATCTTGACTGCTGATTCATTCGCTTCAGACCCCGATCCTGCAAAATACACTTTAGCAAGGTGGCTTGGTGAGATTTCGATAAGTTTTTCCGCCAAGGCAATCAGCTTGTCGTTACTGCGTCCACGAAAAGTATGGCACTTGGGCAGTTGTGACATTTGCTCGAAAGCCGCATTGATCAGGCGTTGTTCGCTGTAGCCAAGATTGACGCACCACAGGCTAGCCATGGCATCCAGGTATTCGACTCCATCAGCGTCATATAGGAAAACACCATCTCCGCGGCAGATCACCGATGCATTCTGCAACTTATACCGACTCAGGTCGGTAAATGAATGCAGATGCCGAGCGTGGTCAATGTCACTGAGAAGACTGGAATTACTCATGGATTTTCATTGGTTATGAAAAAGTTAAATCTCTAGGCGAAGCGTTGCAATAGAATGATTTATTTAAGGTTCGAGTAATCCAAAGTTTTCGCCGCGCTTTGGTTGAGATAGTCGATGATCGGTTTTCGAAAAGACTGCACATGCTCAATCGTAACGTTCTCAACAGCAGTAAAATTGCGATCTTTGATGGCATCAGTCAGTCGGTGGTGTTCATCGACGCTTATTGTGATGGCTTCATCCAAGCCGGTATTGATCGACGGTGAGTACCAAAACCAATCGACCCTGAGAGCTTTCTTCAGCAGATCCGCCATGAGTCGTTCCATGTGTCCGTTGTGTCCAGCTCGTGCGATCGCCAGATGAAACTTTTCGTTGATTTTGATGATGGCCTTGACATCACGTCGCTCGCCGGCTTGTTGATAAGCTTTGCATTGCTGTACGATGTTTTCCAGATCGTCTTCTGTGCGACGTTGAGTGGCCAGATGACCGGTCGCAAGCAGGAGAAATTCGAAACTTTCCAGAAATGATCGAACCTCCTCAATGTCCAGTGGGGGTATCCAAGCACCTCGATTGGGTAGTATTTCAATCAATCCCTCGGCGGCCATACGTACAAAAGCCTCGCGTACCGGAGTACGGGATATTCCAAGTTCTTCCACAATGACACGTTCTTCAATTCGCGCACCTGATGACAAGTGCATATTGATAATTTTGTCGAGAAGATAGTCGTATACGATGTCTGGCGTAACGCCGCGTCGCTTCAATGCCTTCAATTTGTCAGGCCCATTGATCACTTGATTTTTCATAAATCAACCAACTGTTGAAATACTGCCAATACCTTAAGGAGTGGCACCTGAGAACTGTGGCGCCACTCACCCAAGTTGTCAAATTTGCGAAATTAACCGCCAAGCCAAGACTGCACAAGCTCCTTGTTGGCATCCACCCACTCTCGGGCATATTCCGCGGGATCGCGTTCGTCCACACCGATCGCGAATGACCATTCGTTGATCACCTCCTGTGACCACTTGATGCCATTCAGCAGTTTCGCCATATCGGGAACCTCTGTCTCAAGTCGCGTGGAATAGGCAATCTGCGAACTGATCGGGGGAAATGCAGTAGCCACATAGGAATTCTCATACCAGTTCGGATCTTCCGAAAGATTCGCCACCTGCCACTTTTCGGGATCGTGCGCTGGCTCATCCAGAATCACCAGCGGGTGCATATTGAAAATATGATGCGGCAGATAGCATGCCCATACAATGACCCGGCCCGCTTTCGCATCAGCATCAATCTGAGAAAGGATGACCGTCTCTTCACTTACCGTGAGTTCGTAAAGGTCGGCGAATCCATAATCGCGGGCGCGGACCTGATGGATTTTTGTGGATTTCCATGCGGGAGCACCCATCCAGATTTCGCCCTTGCCATCGCCATTGCGATCGGTCAATTCCACGATTTCAGGTCTGGTCAGATCATAAACCGATTTCAGACCGTATTTGTCGACCGCTTCCTGTGTCGTGCAAAATGCATCGGTTGCAGGGAATTTTACGTCAGTCAATGCGACAGTTCCCTCCTCATGAACATACTTGTCAATCAATCCCTGATTGTTGGGTAACCAAAGATCAGGATGAATGTCGACCTCGCCTTTCCCCTGGCCCATTCCCTTAAAGAAAACAGCATGGTTGCCGGGGACAATATCAACTTCAATTCCGTAATTTTCTTCGGCAACGAGTTTGATGACATGCGCCATGATTTTGGCATAGCCCCAACTCAACTGGCCGACCACCACTTTTTCAGTAGCAACGGCATTGCCTACGAAAAAGATGCTGACCACCATCGCAATCAGCAAGTTTCTGATAATTTTCATATCGATTTCCTCCAAATAAACAATTACGTACTTTTTGGCTCGTTCAAACGAGCTTCTCCTTTGAATTGGTACTACGTCCCTGTACGATTCTGTCCAGAACCATCGCACAGAACAGAATCGCCAAACCGGCTAACATTCCCTTGCCCTCATTCGCATAGCTGAGCGCATCGAGTACTTCTTCACCCAGGCCTTTCGCGCCTATCAGTGATGCAATTACAACCATTGACAAACACATCAGTATCGTCTGATTGATACCTGTCATGATTGATGGACGTGCAAGCGGTAGATCAATCTTGAAAAGCAGGTCAGTCTTTGAGGCGCCAAAAGCCTGCGCGGCCTCTCGAACATATTCGGGCACCCCGTGCAATCCGAGTACCGTCAGACGAACTACCGGCGGCATGCCGAAGACCACGGTGGCAATGATTCCGGGAGGCTTGCCGATTCCGAAAAATGCAATCACCGGAATCAGGTAAACAAATGAAGGCATCGTCTGCATAAGGTCAAGTATCGGCCACACCGCGGTGTGAACAGATTTCTTTCGGGCACACAGGATTCCCAACGGAATTCCAATGATCAATGAAAGCAGACAGGCAGATCCGAGAAGCGACACAGTGAGCATACTTTGCTCCCAGAATCCCAATATCCCAAGATAAGCCAATGCAAAACCCGTAAAAATTGCCACTCGGATCCCTGCGACCTTGTACGCGAGTAGAATAATCAAACCCATCATGATCGGCCAGGGCGTTCCGATCATCAACACCTCCAGAAAATCCAAAATCATACGGATCAACCGCGTGACACTACCAAACAACCCGGCAAATGTTTCAGTCAGCCACTGAAACATGTTGTCAACCCATGTTTCGGAATTTCGCCGCCATGCAATCTTTGCGGGCACACCCTGAAGCCATTCCGGAACCTGTTCAGACGTGAACCGATATGCACAGACTCCGGCCGTAACCACACTTACGCCTGCCATGGGTAGAGCCAGTTTCCAGAGAATTCCTTTACCCATGGAGCGATTGACATTCCACTTTTCGAATCGACCTTTGAGCGCATGATTCGCGATCAGCCCCTGAACCAGTTTGACCGCGAGCAGGCATGCAATTCCGAAAACAACCAGCAACGTATCCTGTGCCGCTGCTTGTTCTGCCAACACAAAAGCTTTGCTGCTGGCGTTTTCAAGCGCAGTAGCCGATTGTGCCAAAGCACTCGCGTTATCCGCACCGCTCTGCAGTGCCTGTTCCGCTTCAATTCTTCGTGTTTCCGCACTTTTGAGCAATCGTTGCGCACGTGCGAACTCCTCAGCTCCCAAGTTGGCAAGAAAACCACGGGATATCTGAACGATTGCTATGGACTCGACAAACAGAAAGAGCCAGAACCAAGACCACATTTGGCGTGATATCCACCACACAGTGCCTAAAACTGCCGCAGTCCAGTTGAACGTGAAGCTGATTCCTCTCGTCTCGTCAATAGTCTTGAATTTTTTTCGATAATAAGCCGCACTCGGCCCAATAAACTCCACAAGTGCTTTATCCTTTGCCTCGCGCTGTTCTCGCAGTACTGTTTCAAGGTCAGCCATTCGGAAAGTCCTCGCTATAGTGATCTGATTCTGATTGACATGGAAGACGTCATGGTTAGTTTCGCTGGATTACAAGCTTAAAAGAGTTGTATTTGCAATAATCTAATCGGTATACACACCTTGCGTGGACAATTGGACTGGTCAACTTCCGTACCGCGTTCCATGCTTTTTAAATATGAACCCAATATCATTGTAAGCAGTGAGCTCGAACACTTGTGTAATTTGTATTTTAATAAAATACAAATTTTATTTTGAATTTCATCTATACGGACCGCAATGATCCAAAAAATCCGACACTACACCCATTTCATAGACGGCCACTTCACAAATGCCGGGAACAGTGAGTCTATAGACAGTATTGATCCGACCACAGGTGATGTCTGGGCAACAATTGCGCGAGGCGATGCGAAAGTTGCGGATGAGGCGATACAGTCATCTCGTCGTGCCTTTGGTGAATGGTCCGCCCTTACCGGACATCAACGCTGGTCTGCGATAGTTGAATTTGCGGATGCCTTGGAAAACAGATGGACGGAACTGGTTGAATCGGAGATTCGCGACAACGGTAAACGCATTGCCGAGGTTCGCGCTCAGTTCGCAGGATTGCATAGCTGGTTCCGATACTTTGCCGAACAGGGTAAAAATATAGGACCGCAGGCACAGAACAACACGAACCCCGCAGTTGAGAGTGAAACACACTACGTGCCATACGGTGTTGTTGTCGCCATCACGCCATGGAATTCGCCTCTCATGATTCTGGCGTGGAAATTGGCTCCTGCATTGATTGCAGGCAACACCGTAGTTGTCAAGCCGTCAGAACATGCATCGGTATCAACTCTGGAGTTTGCCAGGCTCGCATGTGAATCGGGTATCCCATGCGGTGTTCTGAATGTTACAACCGGATTCGGACATGAAATTGGAGACGCGCTTGTCCGTCATCCACTCACCCGAAAAGTCACATTTACGGGGTCTGACTTGGGTGGACGGCTGGTGGCGAAGTCGGCCGCCGAAAATATTATTCCCAGTACGTTGGAGCTGGGAGGGAAGTCGCCTCAGATAGTATTTGATGATTCGGATCTAAACAGCACAGTGAATGGCATTCTTTCCGGCATATACCTATCCAATGGGCAGACCTGTGTCGCTGGTTCCAGACTGATCGTACACCATCGAGTCAAAGATGCTCTGGTCAACCGAATCATATCCTGCGCAAACTCCCTGCAAAGTGGCAATCCGATGTGTCCGGCAACACAAGTAGGTCCGCTGGCAAACAAAATGCAACTGGATAAGGTATTGGAACACATAGAAACGGCCAAAAGAGAAGGTGCTGTATGCCGGGCAGGGGGAAACAGAATTCATCCTGAGGATTATCCAGACGGCTTTTTTGTCGAGCCGACAGTCTTTGACAACGTCAAACCCAGTATGCGAATTTGGCAGGAAGAGATATTCGGTCCGGTGCTTGCTGTCACATCCTTCCGCGATGAACAGGAAGCCTTGGCACTTGCAAACGATGGAAACTACGGCCTAGCCGCGGGAATCTGGACATCCGACCTTGATCGGGCGGGCAGAATAGCGAAAAGAATCGACGCGGGAACTGTCTACATCAACCACTATCGAAGTGTCGACCCCGCCGCTCCGGTTGGCGGCATGAAGCACTCCGGATACGGAAGAGAACTGGGACCCGATGCAGTAGAGGATTTTCTGCAGGTGAAGTCGGTATGGACGGGTATTGAGCCGATACCGAACCCTTATCGGGGTTAATTTTGTGATGAGAAAGCTTCCTGCCTAACTTACGCCTGTCCGTCTGGTTCAGGTCAGCAACCGTTCGTAAATTATCCCCAACAGCTGTTCACCGTATTTGGCATCGGACTCATCGTCTCCCGAACCTTCAACATGAATTCTCGTCTGGGTTCCATTGTCTGTCACCAACACCCTGAAATGTTTCTGTGACACCTCTTTTTTGTCTTTCCTCCAGAATGCGAGTCGCCATCTTTTCTTTTTGTCCTTTTCCAAACTGCTGAAGCTGACGAGATACAAGCCCTGGCTGCGGTCCAGGTCTTCGATACTCACGCCAGAAGCTTCCAGCGTTCGTCCAACCCGAACCCAAGCCGAATCAAAATTCTCGGCCAGTACAATTGTCTGTCGCCCCTGGTCCATTGTCAGCCACTTGCCTGCAGAAATACTCGCCAGCGCTGTTCCAGCCTCATCCTGCTGATAGCTCGTTAGCAGGTAGTACCTCAGTCGGGTCATGAATTCTTTGCTGCCCTCGGTATTTACCTCTATGTTGAATTCTGTTTTGGCAAGCACATGTGTTTCGGTGGCACTAATCGTTACCAGATGCAACTCATCAATTCTTCCACGATACTCTTTCAGCCCCATTCGCTGGAGCAGGGTCGGCAACTTTTTGATGTCGACACCAGAGACAACGAACTTGGCCATTTCCTCGTTTGCATCGTTTACCTTGACGCCCATGTCTTCAAGGACAAATTTCATCCGCTCAAATACTGAACCTGAAGAATCAACCACCCGCAGCCGCGTAGAATCCTGTCCTGAATCGAATAATGTAACCTTGAAGAAATCCTCGCCGCGTGCTACCGCCTCGCGATACTGATCATTATCAACGCCGATACCCTGATCATTTCTTTGAAATTCCTTGAATTTTTCAAACTCAATCCACGTCGCGTAGTTTCTGAACTGTTCCGGCTGAAGATCTTCGGGCTTAATATCAGCCGGATCGTAATCAGCGGGAACCCGGAACTGCTCGGCTTCTGGCAAAGGAGTCATGCCCGGAGGCACTTCCAAGGGGTCCAACACATGGGATGATGGCAGCAATGACAGTTGCCTTCCTCCAATTTCGGCACAACCGGTTATAACCAATGCTGAGAAAATGACTATGGCCAGCTTGGCGATGTGCGGAATCTGCGATTTTGTGTCGTTTTCCATAAATGTTTCTGTCTTCAATCGATGTTCAGATTTATTCGTTCAAGAATTCCATCAAGCTCATCAAGATTCTGGTAGTTGATCTTGATGTATCCCTTTCCACTTCGGTCATGTATATTCGCTTTTGCTCCAATCCTTTCCGACAGTTCACGTTCAAGCCTGGAAATATCGGGGTCCTTGGATTTCATTATTTTAACCGACTTATTGTCGCGATTACCCCACCGTTTGACCAATTCTTCTGTTTTTCGCACATTCAAGGCATTTTGCACAACAACCTGTGCTGCATCAATCTGATCTTCACGGCTTAACGCAAGCAAGACTTTAGCGTGACCTGTCTCAATCTGCCGATTCTGAAGCATTTCGAGCACCGGAGCAGCCAATGACAAAAGTCTCAGCATGTTGGTGATGGTGGCGCGTGACTTGCCGATATTTTCACCGATTTGAGCGTGCGAGAGGCTGAATTCGTCGGCCAACCTCTTGATCATGTTCGCCTCTTCAACCGGGTTCAGGTCTTCCCTTTGTATATTTTCGATAAGCGCCATCGCCATGCTCGACTGATCATTCAGCGTACGGACAATCACCGGCACTTCGTGCAAGCCGGCCATCTGAGCCGCACGCCATCTTCGTTCCCCGGCAATAATCTCGAATCCAACACCACCATCTGATTCGCGCGCAATGATCGGTTGAATAATGCCGTGTGCCTCAATGGATTCCGCCAGTTGTCGTAGCGGTTCCTCTTCCATTTCCATGCGTGGCTGATAGGCGCCTGAGCGTAGCTTTTCGATAGCGATCATGCGCACATTCCCTATCGGTGCCGCGGTTGTTTTCATCGCGGCTGATCCGAGCAGCGCACTCAAACCTTGTCCTAATCTATCCTGACTACTCATCTTAACTCTTCCTTACTTAACATTTCTCCTGCCAATGCCAGGTAAGCCATTGATCCTGCACATTTATTATCGTAATCGAGTACGCATTTGCCATGGCTGGGCGCTTCGGCAAGCTTGATGTTTCTAGGTATGAAGGTACGATAGACCTGTTCATTGAAGTGACTGCTCAATTCTTCTGAAACTTCCTGGTGCAGTTTGTTTCTGCGGTCATGCATGGTGCGCAGAATTCCGTCCAACTGCAGATTCGGGTTGAACGACTGACGAACTGATTCAATTGTATCAAGCAAGTCAATCAATCCTTGCAAGGAAAAAAACTCGCATTGAGTGGGAACAATTACACCATCGGCCGCCACCAATGCGTTGACCGTCAGTATGTTCAGCGATGGCGGACAATCAATCAGGATGTAACTGTAGGCATCCCTAAGAGAGCTCAATGCACGTCGGAGCAGGTACTCACGATTTTCCAAATCGAGCAGCTCCACTTGTGCACCGGCAAGATCCCTGCTGGAAAACACCGCATCCGCACCGAATTCTGTTTGTGTGACAACTTCAGAAATGGTTGCGGTACCAATGAGGACGTCATAAATTCCTTGCACGTTTCTACTCGTCGCAAATCCCATTCCGGCTGATGCGTTTGCTTGTGAATCCAAGTCAACAAGCAAGATCTTACGCTTTGCGCGTGCCAGCGATGCCGCAAGGTTGATGCCTGTCGTTGTTTTTCCAACCCCGCCTTTTTGATTCGCAATGGCTAAAACACGACTCATGACTCTGATCGGAATTTAAATCGTTTTTCTTTTCAAAACAACAAGATGTCGTCTTTCATTCAAGCCAGGGACCGATAGCCGATGAATGGATGAATCGCATACCGTTTGAAGATTTTCCAGCTCTCGACCCGGATATCTACCTTTCATTGCGAGAAGACGTCCATTCGACTTGAGAATTGGTAGGCAACAATCTGCGATTGTGTCCAGTGAGCCCAGCGCCCGCACAAGAATGGTATCGAATTTCATTCGGGCTTTCGCCAACTCCTGCACTCGTTCGCACATCACGGTCACATTGCCCAGACTCATCTGGGCAACTGAATGCCTGAGAAATTCGGATTTTTTCATGCTTGAATCCAATAGAACAACATGCGATTCGGGTTTGGCCAAGGCAACCGGAATGCCGGGAAATCCTGCACCGCTTCCCACATCAATGATATCTTTCCCTTTTACGTACTCAAGAATCGAAAAGCTATCCAGCAGATGCTTGACCAAAATATCGCCCATGCTCCTGATTGCCGAAAGATTATGGACCCGATTCCACTTTACAAGCGCTTGCACATGATCCAGACAGTGGTTGATGGCATCCTCCTCAAGTGATATATTCAATTTTTTCAATCCGTTATGTAAAATATTATAAGCCTGAACCCGACTCATTGCTGCAGACGAATTTGCCCGTTCGGTAACTGGGCTCTCCATCTGGCTTTCTGTTGAGTCGATAGGCAGCACAACCCTAATTCAAGCAGATTTCAACATCGCCTGCTTTCTCAGATGTACAGAAAGAGCGGCAATTGCGGCTGGTGTCACGCCCGGTATTCGGGAAGCCATGCCAAGGTTATCCGGTTTGTTGGATTGTAGTTTTTGTCGGACCTCATTGGACAACCCGTGTACCAGGGTGTAATCCAAGGAGTCCGGTAAATTCACACTTTCTGCATGCAGGGATCTCTTGATCGCCGACCGTTGTCTTTCGATATATCCTTCGTAACGGGCCTCGATTTCAAGTTGTTCCTTTACCGTCTCATCTTCAACAGGAACACCGGAACCCGGAATTTTCATCACTGAATCATAGTCGACATTTGCATCTCGCAGCAAATCGAACAACGTCGTATCGTTTGTCAGTTCTCGCCCCAATATGTGACTGATCGCCACCTGATTTGATTTTGACGGTGTAATCGCATACTGTTCCAGCCTTTCTCGTTCATTTACCAGAGCACTACGCTTTTCAACAAACAGTGACCAGCGGTTGTCACATACGAGTCCGAGCTCGCGGCCTTTTTCCGTCAGGCGCAGGTCTGCATTATCTTCGCGCAGAATCAAACGGTGCTCAGCTCTTGATGTGAACATGCGATAAGGTTCATCTGCGCCTTTGGTAACCAGGTCGTCAATCAGAACACCGATATACGCCTCGTCTCGGCCCGGCCACCAAGGTGACTTGGATTGTACCGATCTTGATGCGTTCAATCCGGCGATCAATCCTTGGCAGGCGGCCTCTTCGTACCCGGTAGTTCCGTTTATCTGCCCCGCCAAAAACAATCCCGCCATCAATTTCGTTTCCAAGGTCGGTTTGAGTCCTGTCGGATCAAGAAAATCGTACTCGATCGCGTACCCAGGGCGTGTCAGAATCGCATTCTCAAATCCTTCCATTGATCGTACGAACTCACACTGAACGTCAAACGGCAGACTGGTAGATATACCATTCGGATAAATTTCGACCGAATCCAAACCCTCTGGCTCAACAAAAATCTGATGTGATGTCCGATCCGCAAATCGAACGATCTTGTCTTCGACCGACGGACAGTATCTAGGCCCGATTGAATCGATTGCACCGCCGTACATGGCTGACCGATCAAGCGCTCCGCGAATAATGTCATGGGTATGCTCATTTGTGCGTGCAATATGGCAGGAAATCTGTCGGGGGTGCTCATTGGCAGACCCCATGAACGAGAATACCAGTGACGGATCATCTCCGGTCTGGACTTCGAGCCTGGAGTAGTCGATGGTTCTACCGTCAATTCGTGGCGGTGTGCCGGTCTTTAGACGTTCCACGTGGAACATCATCTCTCTCAGACGCTTCGCGAGTCTGTTTGAAGCGGCATCGCCAGCACGTCCGCCACTGTGGTTCTCAAGACCAATATGAATGGCGCCACCAAGAAACGTACCAGTCGCCAGTATGACAGTCTGCGCCCTGATTCGAATACCAAATCGCGTCAATACACCTTTAACAGTGCCAGTTTCGACCAGAAGGTCCTCAACCTCCTGCTGAAAGATTGTAAGCCGATTCTGCTCCTCCAACATTGCCCGAACTGTGGATTTGTACAGCGCGCGGTCGGCTTGAGCGCGAGTGGCTCGAACCGCTGGACCCTTCCTGATATTCAGACGCCGGAACTGTATGCCGCTTCTGTCGATCGCTCTCGCCATGATGCCGCCCAAAGCATCAATCTCACGTACGATATGGCCTTTTCCAATCCCACCAATAGCGGGATTGCACGACATCTGTCCTATGGTATCGATGCTCTGGGTGAGCAACAGGGTCTCACTACCGGTGCGCGCCGCCGCCATCGCGGCTTCCACCCCGGCATGTCCGCCACCGACTACGATCACGTCATAAAGTTCAGGATGATTCATGTGTCGGCTGCTGTTGGATTATTGGTGATAATAGTCATATCGGGAAAGAATCTGCTGAGTAAACCCCCAGGCCTCCTCGAATGTCAAAAGTTCCTGTTGAGGAAACACAATGCGCGTATACAGTCCCTCCGGCCGCTCAGATTTCAATTTTGTAAGAACTGCATCCAATTGTTCACGATCAACAAACGTCGCCACAGTCTGATCCGGCAACTTATAGGAAATCACCTGTGATCCGAATTCATCTTTTGTGTAACGCACTTCTACAACATAACGGTTCGTGGAGCTTCTTGCCGGGCGCAGCATCAACTGTGTCTCTTCCTGAAGCTCGACTAAATCCGATCTCAGATCATGTGCTTCCTGACTTCTTTCTGAAAATGCGACTTCCAACTGCGCCAATTCGTTCAATCGGTCCTGATAGGCCCGCTTCAATTCCTCAAGTTCGCTTTGCGACTTCTGTCTGTCAGCCCGTAAATCTTCCCTCTGAACTGTCAGTGTATCAATCTTCTGCTGTCTGTTTTCAATATCCGCGCTGAGTCGGTCAGTTACAGAGCGCAATGTCTCAAGCTGTGTTTCCTGGTCGGACTGTCTGCGCTGTAGAAATGATATCTCTCTTTCCAAAGCTTTATTCAGGTTCTGAAGGTCGATTCGCTCTTGAAACATTGTCGAAAGGTCGCCCTCAAGCTTCGCGATCTGCGTTTGCTGCACATTAATTTCCTCTTCGCGGGCTGTTGACTGTTCTCGCAACTCCAGTTCAACTGTGCGAATGCTTCCAAGTGTTTGATTTAGTGCTGATAGTTGCCGTTGATAATCAGTGTTTGCTAGATTCAACTGGCTGATTTGCATCTGCAAATTGGCAATTTCCTGCTGTTGACGTTCGATTGTGACCAGATTCTGAACTTCTAATGCAGTCAGTCGACTGATATCTGACTCCTGTTCCGAACCGGCCTGGGATAACTGCTCTATCGCTGCTTCCTGCTGCGCACTGGTTAATGTGACCAGCTCCAATGCTCGGCTGCGTTCGTCCAATTCTGTCCGAATAACTGCAAGTTCTCTTTCTTGCCTGGTTTGTTCCTTTTCGCGTTGGTCAAGTTCCTGGCTCAATCTGGCAAGCTGTATAGCTTGCTCTTCACCGCGGGTTTGCAACTGACTTCGTTCATCGTCCAATTGAACGATCGTATCCTGCTGTTCCCTGCCTCGCACTTCCAGTTCGGTACGCTGCTGAATCAATTGTGTAATCTGCCGCACCTGGTCCTGACTTACTTCCTCAAGCTCTCTACGCGCTTCAATCAGTTGCGCCACCTCGGTCAGCTGCTCACTTCGCAGAGTTTCCAAATTCTCAATGGTCGTGCTCAGCTGCGCAACTTTTGTCCGAAGCTCTTCGCCGCGATTCTCCAGTTCGGTCTGTGTCAGGGTCAGTTGCTCAATCTGTTCCTTTTGCGCGTCAGCAAGTTTCTCAAGCTCAATTCGATTCTGTTCCTGCTGAGTTATTTGTACCAATTGTGCTTTTGTCGTCGCTTCAAGCCTGGTCCGGACTTCCAGTAACGCTCCGATCCGGGCTAACCGTTCCGCACTTAACGTTTCCAGCTCACCGCGCTCAACGGTCAACTGTGTGATCTGTGATAGATGCTCTTCAAGGGCAGACTCAAGTCGCCCACGATTTTCAAGCAGTGTCGCGATACGTGCGACCTGTTCTTCGCTCAGCGATTGCAGCTCATCTCGCCTTTCTGTCAGTTGGGCAATCTCTGACTGCTGCTTTTCAGACTGTTGTTCAAGTTCATTATGTAATTGAACCAATTGAGTAATTTGTGATTTTTGTAGTTCGCTTAACGATTCCAATGCCATCCGGGTCTCAATCAGTTCCGCGATGTTTTTTTGTTGTTCAAGTTCAACCGCTCGCAGATTTTGCAAAGAATCCTGCAGGGTTGCGATTTCAATTTGTTTTTCCTCAAGGTTTGATTCTACGGTCTGAAGCTCAATCAGCTTTTTGTCGAAGTTCTGTTGCAGAGCAGCCAGGGCCTTCGTCTTGGTCTCACTGACAGACTCCAAGTCCGCGATAATCGAGTTCATTGATGTGATACGTTCGGTCAGTTGCGCACGTTCGACGCGAGATTCGCTGAGTTGGGTGTTGAGACCTTCCAATTCCAAATTCAACTGCGCCTGTGTGAGATAAAGATCGGCTGTCTCGTACTCGAGCTCAGCAATTCGAGTACCGCGCTGCTCCGCGAGTATGCTTGTTTCTTTCCTGAGGCGTTCAGAATCGACTGCTCGTTGTTCTGTTTGATTAATTATTTCAGATAGATAGGCAGTTCTTTCTTGAAGTGAGCGAATTTCCTGGGTTGCTTCGCTTTCAGCCGAGAGGGATGACTGCAGATCTTTCCCCAATTGAACATTTCGTAGCATGAATATGACCGAGGCCATCAGAAATATCATCACGATCACCATCATGATGTCCGTGAATGATGGCCATATGCTATCGTCTGAGTGACTGGCTTCAGATGCCCGATGAACGCGAAGATCAACGAATCCGCCAGTATTCCAAGTCATGTCTTTCCCCTCCGGGGTCAGTTTTCTTCGTCAGACTCGTCACGCAATCTGAATCCAGCACGCAATATGCCGCGAATATCCGTTAGCAGATGCATATTCTGGTCGGTCAATTTCTCAAAATTGGTGAATACCTCGTCCTGCTTGGCACTGATTTCCTGAATTTGACGAATGAAAGTGTCAAATTTATTGATTGTTTCAACGGTCCCGGCGAGCATCGCGCTTAAATTCTGTTCGGGTGAACGGGTAGCGGCTTGATACTGTGGTACCAATACTGTGGCTGTTACGTGTTCGATCTTTCCAAGGACGTAGGACTGGGTGTCGAGCAACTTCAGGTAAAAATAGCCGAACAGAAAATAGGCCAGAATCGCGGTCATGGTAGTGGACAATGCTGTCGACATGCCGTGAATGACAATATCAATACCTCGCAGGCTATTGGTATCGGAAATCGCTGTCGACGCTCCCAGCAGCGCCACAGTCAGCGAAATTATCGTTCCGAAAACACCGGTAAGTATCAGTATGTTGTTGACAAACTTGGCAAAACTGGTGCGGCTCGTCTCATGTGCGAGCAATGTTGCAGCAAGCGCGTTGTGATTGAATTCAGCGCGTGCACTGAAAAAATCACTCACAATCCGATATCGCTGCCCGATGATGGTGTTCTGGGACAGCTGATCAAGTTTGTGCTCCATATCTTCTGATGAAACCGCGTCAGAAAACTGCTGCAGTGCCTTCTCCTCACGATCATAGAGAAAAAACAGCCGTACCAACTGCGAAAGACCTGAGATAAAAAGTACGACGATCGCAAAATTGATGACCAATCCGATTCGGGTGACCTGATTTCGAATGTATAAGTCGGCCAGGTAGTCGTACTGCCAGATTGCAACCGAAGCGACCGCCACCAATACGATCAGCATCTGCAGGAGAATGGTTTGAGATTTGTTCAAATTAGGCATCATTGCAGTTCGATTCGGACAGAGTGTCAATTAACTCGCTCATTTGCCAATGCAGAAATTTGCGAATATCTCGCCAAGCAATTCGTCCGAGGAAGGCGTTCCCGTAATCTGGTCGAGCGATTTCATCGCATCCCACAAGTCTTGGGCTGCAAGTTCACCTGCCGACTGTCGTGCGAGAGCATCCTGTGCATGCGTTACGAACTCACTGGCACGCTTCATCGCGGAAAGATGTCGTCGACGAGCGAGAAAGAGTCCTTCTTCGTTCATTTCATAACCCGCAATCCGCTGTATTATTTTATAAATTTTTTCCATGCCCAAACCAGTTAACGCGGAAACATGAGTCTGGTGACAATGCCCCGATTCAAGTGTAGGCCGAGCTTGTCCGATGAGATCGGTCTTGTTCCATACAATGGAGCGACGCGCAGAGTCCAGAGCCTCGATCTCCTGAAGGTCCTCGTCACTTACTCCCTGCTCACTGTCGATCACATAGAGGACGACATCAGCCGACTGCACAGCTTGTCTCGTACGTAAAATCCCCTCCTTTTCAATTGCGTCTGAAATGTCCCGCAGTCCAGCTGTATCAATCAGCCGCACCGCCAGTCCGTTTACATCGATAGTAACATCCAAAGTGTCGCGTGTTGTTCCGGGGTGCGGTGTTACGATCGCACGTTCCTGCAATGCCAGCCGGTTGAAAAGACTCGATTTTCCTGCATTGGGGCGACCTGCGATCACAACCGTGACAACTTCGCGTAGCAGGCTTCCCGCGGTTGACTGATTAATCAGTTCCTTCAAATCTTGCCTGATTTGTTTTATTGTCAGTGCAATATCCGAATTCGCCAGGAAATCTATTTCCTCTTCCGGAAAATCGATTGCGGCCTCAATGAACATCCTCAGATTGACAATTTTTTCCACAATCTTGTGTGCCCGCTCGGAAAACTCCCCGCTCAGAGAGCGCATGGCAGATTGCGCAGCTACGGCTGTCGAGCTATTGATCAGGTCAACAACCGCTTCTGCTTGGGCCAGGTCAAGTTTGCCGTTCTGAAATGCCCTTCGGGTATATTCTCCAGGGTCTGCCAGTCTTGCGCCGAGTTCCTGCAGCCTCGACAAGAGCAGATTGAGCACGACAGGACTTCCGTGGCTGTGAAACTCGCACACATCTTCTCCGGTGTAGGACCCAGGTGCCGGAAAGAAGAGAAGAATTCCTTCATCAATCAGTTCCCCGTCGCTACCGAAGAAACCGCTGAAAATGGCCTGTCTCGCGACAACGGCTTTACCGGTTATGGTTTGTGCCAAATCGAACGCCTTCGGCCCCGATACTCGTATTACTCCGATGCCACCGATGCCGACGGGGGTAGAACTCGCGGCAATAGTATCGGCTTCAACGGTCAGGTCGTCGCCAACTTTCTGGTAATGTACCACTGTTGTGCAATTGAAAGGACATTATTGATGAGCCAGTAAAGCACAAGACCGGACGGGAACCACAAAAAGAAAAATGTAAACACAATCGGCAGGCTCATCATGATATTTTTCTGAAGCGCGTCCAACGGAGTCGGATTCAAGAATTGCTGTGCAAACATCGACGCGCCCATCAATACCGGTAACACGTAGAATGGATCAGCGCGCGAAAGATCGTCAAGCCAGAAAATGAACGGGGCCTGGCGAAGTTCGACACTTTCAAGCAAAACCCAATAAAGTGCAATGAAAACAGGTATTTGAATCAATATCGGAAGACAGCCACCAAGCGGATTGATCTTTTCTTTTTTGTAGATCTGCATCATCTCCTGGTTCAGTTTCTGCTTGTCATCGCCATACCGCTCCTTGAGAGTTTTGAGTCTCGGCTGAAGTTTTTTCATTTTCGCCATCGACTTGTAACTGGCAGCCGACAGCGGATAGAACACAATCTTGACCAGCAGTGTCAGCAGAATGATCGACCATCCCCAGTTGTTGATTACGTCGTTAATTTTCTGCAGAATCCAGAAAAGAGGCGAGGATACCGGTGTCAGCCAACCATAATCAACCGTCAGAATCAGTCCTTCTGACGGGTCCTTGATCCTGTCCTGCTCCTTCGGTCCCGCATAAATCTGGGTACGCAGTGTTCCTACAGAATTGTTTTCGACAATCGTCGGAGCACGAGTGACATAGCCGGCCAGATAACGTGTCTGCCCGCTGGCGTCATGAAGGGGCTTGGTATAGAACTCATACGGTGCGTTTTCGTAAGGCAGCCACGCGGTCATGAAATAATGCTGCAGCATTGCCACCCATCCGGAATTTGTTTCAAACACCGGACTGTCATTTCGAATTTCCTTGTAGTCTATCTTTTCGTACTTGTTCTCCGGTGTGTAAAGTGCCGCTCCCTTGTAGCTCGGCAAAGCCTTGAAAAACAAAAATCCCTCGGTTTCCTCGACATACTCAGTGCTCAGATATTGTCCATACAGATAAGTTTCCAATCGACTTCCGCTTCTGTTGTCGACGTTAAAATCAACATCAATCAGATAGCTGTCTCGATAGAAAGTGAATGTTTTCACATAGTTTACGCCGTCAGGCGATGTCCAACGAAGAGGCACTTCAAGCGAACTATCTGAATCCAGTAGTTCATAGGATTCCGCTTCAGCTTTGAACTCTGTCTTGTGGTTCGGAAATTCACCGCCCGTTCCAACCAGGCCTGATTGTGCCACCAAGATTCCAGGTCCGGTATCCGTCAGCAGTCGAAACGGAACATCTGGCATATCAACCTCGACCGGGTATTCAAGCAGTTTCGCTTCTCGAATTTCACCGCCGTAGGTATCGATCTCGACTTTCAGAAGATCAGTCTGAATCTTTATGCGCTGTGCTGATTCCAGTACAGAACTGGCTGCTGGAACTCCAGCAGCAGGTGCGCTTGCTGCTTGAGCGGTTGGTGTTTCGGGAACTTCGCCAATTGCGGCAGTCTGAGGCTGATCATTGGAGGAGGGTGATGTCGGGACACTCGGGGTAGAATCGGTTTGGACGACCGGCGTGAACTGCTCTTTCTTTTGCTGAAAATCCAGCCACGCCTGCCAGATCAGCAGCAAGATCAGTCCGAGTGAAATGGACAGCAGTGCGCGTCTAAAGTCCATCAGCTTTTTTCACCGGCCTCCGGCACCGGGTCGAAACCACCCGGATGCCAAGGATGGCATCGGCCGATTCGGCAAATCGTAAGGAACATCCCTTTCAGTGCACCGTGTTTTTTGATCGCCTCAATCGCATAACTGGAGCATGTCGGGTGGAACCGGCAACAAGGACCGAACAGCGGACTGATTACATATTGGTAGCCACGTATGGCCTGAACAAGAATTCTCTTCAATTTTCCAACTGTTTGAATAGTTTGATCAGTCTGTTGCGCAATTCAGTATTTGGTGCCGACTCACAAGCATGGTGTGCGATGATCACCATGTCGCGGTTAATCAAGTTATGTTGATGGGTTCTGAAACACTCACGTATCTGACGCTTGATTCGATTTCGCTCAACTGATCTTTTGGATACTCGGCGAGAAACAACGATTCCGAGACGTGAGCCTGTTCGGTTCGGTTCGCCGTGCACCAGAACCCGAAAATACCGGTTTGAAAACTGCTTGTTCTTGTCGAAAACCGTCCGATATTCAGCGCGCCGCTTTAATCTGAGGCTTCCTGGAAAGCAATGTCCTCTCGGTGCTGAGTGTTTTTCATGCACTGAGCCTTGAGCGGCCTTTCGCTCGTCGTGCATTGATCACGGCCCGACCGCCGCGGGTTCGCATGCGGGCACGAAACCCGTGTTTGCGTTTTCTTTTCAAATTGCTCGGTTGAAAGGTACGTTTCATAAATTCAAACCACGATATTCTGTTTTCAATTCTGCTGTCCGATTGCTGCGACAAGACAATCCGTGCTTCCTGGAATGGGCAGCAACTGCCAAATTATAGCAATCAAGTACGAAACGGGCTTTAAATTTGTGCGATGTGATTGCCATACTAATGCTACTCAATCCTATTGCGCAAATACTCCCTCTTAATGAAAATGGCTGAACTGATAGCCCGAGGCAGAACACATGAACTCGGGACAAATATTGATGTTCTCAGAGGTGTCTACTTCAGATGTGAGGCATGGAATTCGATGTGGTCCTTGATGAAGCTGGAGATGAAATAATAGCTGTGATCATAGCCCTGCTGCATGCGCAGCTGCAAAGGCTGACCGGTATCATTGCAAATGGAAGTCAGAAGTTCGGGTTTCAGCTGCGCGTCAAGGAAATTGTCCGCATCACCTTGATCGACAAGAATCGTGCCGCTTCGATGACCGTCTCTGATCAGTTCCACCGCATCGTATTGATTCCACGCACTCTTATCGTCACCCAGATACCCACCCAATGCCTTCTGGCCCCACTGGCACCGAGTCGGCGAGCAGATCGGGGAGAAAGCCGATATTGATCGGTACAGCTGAGGATTCTTCAAGCCGATTGTCAATGCGCCATGCCCGCCCATTGAATGCCCGGTAATTCCCTGTCGTGAACGATCGACCGGAAAATTTTCGCAAACCACATCCTGAAGCTCTCGGGCGATGTAGGAATACATTCGGTAATTTTCACTCCAAGGTGATTGAGTGGCGTCCAGGTAAAATCCAGCACCTGTTCCAAAGTCATAGCTCTCATCCTCGCCTTCGACTCCTGCACCTCTGGGACTTGTATCCGGTGCGACAACAATCAATCCATGGCTCTCGGCAAATTTCTGTGAACCTGACTTGACCGTGAAGTTCTCCTCGGTACAGGTCAAGCCGGACAAAAACCACAGAACTGGGCGCGTACCCTCACCAGCCGATGAAGGTATGAATACCGAAAATTGCATCGGAGTCTTGGTGTGCCGGGACTGATGGCGATAGATGCCCTGCAAACCACCGAAACAGCGGTGCTCGCTGACGACTTCCATAGTGACTTACGCGAACTCGACGACGCTGCGGATGGATTTGCCTGCATGCATCAGGTCAAACGCATCATTGATTTTATTCAATGGCATTTTGTGGGTGATCAGATCATCAATATTGATTTTGCCATCCATATACCAGTCAACGATCTTGGGTACATCAGTCCTGCCCTTGGCTCCACCGAACGCGGTACCGCGCCAGACCCGGCCTGTGACGAGCTGAAATGGCCGTGTACTGATCTCCTGACCGGCTCCCGCAACACCGATGATGATGCTTTCGCCCCAGCCTTTGTGGCAACACTCGAGTGCCTGTCGCATCAGTTCGACATTCCCGACACACTCGAAACTGAAGTCTGCTCCACCGCCTGTCAGCGCAACGAGGTATGGCACAATATCGCCCTCTACTTCGTGCGGATTGACGAAATGGGTCATCCCGAAGCTTGCTGCAAGCGTTTCTCGTGCCGGGTTGATGTCAACGCCAACAATCATGTCAGCACCCGCGATTCTTGCGCCTTGGACTACATTGAGACCGATTCCGCCAAGACCAAACACGACCACGTTATCGCCTGGCTGCACTTTGGCGGTATTCATGACAGCACCGATTCCGGTCGTCACACCACAACCGATGTAACAGACTTTGTCGAATGGCGCGTCTTCACGAATCTTCGCAACTGCAATCTCAGGTACGACAGTGTGGTTCGCGAACGTCGATGTTCCCATATAGTGAAATAGAGGCTTGCCGCCCAGGGAAAAGCGGCTGGTTCCATCCGGCAAAAGGCCTTGACCCTGTGTTTCCCGAATCGCCTGGCACAAATTGGTTTTACCGCTGGTGCAGTACTCACATTGCCTGCATTCGGGTGTGTATAACGGAATTACATGATCACCAGCCTTCACACTGGTAACTCCTTCACCGACATCAACCACCACACCGGCTCCCTCATGACCCAATATCGCCGGGAATAGCCCTTCGGGGTCTGCGCCAGATAGTGTGAATTCATCGGTATGACATATACCGGTGGCCTTGATCTCCACCAATACCTCTCCAGCTTTCGGGCCGTCAAGGTTTACCGTCTCAATTTCAAGCGGTTTGCCTGCTTCATAGGCTACAGCTGCGTTAGTCTGCACAAAATCACCTCCGTCATTAGCTTTGTGGTAGTTTTGTCGATTATATTGAACTGAAACAAACTCAAATCGGATTGAGACAGTATAGCAATTAAACTGATCGCCCAATTATTCTCGTGGACTTTTCCGACGATCTGGTTGTCTTGTTCCAAAGCCAATACCGATTCATCTCCTGAAGGGTTCGATTGAGGGATCTTTAGTTTCTTTCGGAGCACCTGAGAGTGACTGTAGACAAACTGGAAGTCGCACCACTTGGCCTGCATGCCAGATAGACAAAAATGATTCGTTGCAGGTGGGGCGTGTTTACCGGCAAAGACGTATTTTATTCTATTGGTTTTTAGTGTAATTTGACTCACAAACACAAGATTCTGGAAATTCGAATTTAGTCCGTTCCCATATAGGATTGTCTGATCCCATCGCCTTGAATTTATCATGCCAAACCGACCATACAACTCATGTTTCTGAAAAATATTCTTAAATTATTAATATAAATCAATAGATTAGTGCGATATTTAAAAATAAGCGAACAGCATTAAAAGCATAAAAAATTGTCCGCCGATTGACTTTCACGCGAATATTTCGACAATGAAATGTGCGAATTTCGCTGGCAGTTTCAAGTGATGGTTTGGAAGGGCAATTAAAATCAATCTCTTAGCGGAAACACGAAATATCACTCTGAAAAAGTTTGACAGAGACCGTAAACAGTGCATTACAATCGGCTATGGAACGCCATGCTTCATTCAAGTATCAAGATACTGAACTCTCGTGCAACAAATGTTTCATTTCAAGCCGAAATAAGGAACTAGAAATGGTCTGAATAATTATGCCTTCAACTCTATGGAAACAAACTCTTTCGCGTTTGGAGCAAGATCACAGTGAGACCGAAGTAACTGCCTGGCTGCGCTCTTTGAGCGCGGTAGAATCCGGCACTTCCCTTGTACTAAACGCACCCAACCGCTTCACAAAGCGGAAAATCGAATCGAATTACCTTTCACAAATCGCGGAGATCGCTGAATTTCTGACCGGGCAAAAATATGATATTTCAGTAAAAATAGGTACGGTCTCCAATTCTGGGACCAATTCCGACGGGAATTCCTTTGGTCGTAAAACCAATCCGAACAGTCGTCAGGCGACAGCGATGAACAACAAACAGCCCTTTGGATTCGAAAAGCTCACTTCGGAATACACTTTCGACCAACATGTCGTGGGAGAATCCAATCAACTGGCAAGGTACATGGCACAGAGAGCAGCCGAAGAGCCAGGGCTGCGCGACCATAATCCACTGTTCATTTACGGAGACGTCGGGAACGGAAAAACACATCTGATGCAGGCGGCCGGACATGAGCTGGTCCGGAGATTTCCCGAAAAGCAGACCCGTTATGTCCGTGCAAACAATTTCGTCCGCCATCTGGTCACGCTGATGAAAAGAAAAGATAGTGAGAGTATCGAGCGATTCAAGAACTTCTACCATGACCTCGATGTGTTGCTGATCGACGATATCCATCATTTTGCCGGTGCGGATGTCTCGCAACAGGAATTCCTGCACACGTTCAATGCACTGTTGGAAGGAAACAAGCAGATCATCATCACCAGTGACCGTTTTTTCAAGGAGATTCAGGGAGTGGAGGATCGCCTGAAATCCAGACTTGGACAGGGAATCGCAATTCGAGTCAAACCGCCGGAACTCGAAACCCGTATAGCGATCCTGGAATCCAAAGCTGAAAGGCGCGGCGTAGGTCTTGACCCCGAGGTCTCAAGGTTCGTCGCAGAAAAAATTTACGGCAGTGTGCGTGAACTGGAAGGTGCGCTCAACCAGATGATCGCCAGTCATCGATTCACAAACAAGGGAATTACTATCTCAGTTGTCAAGCAGGTTCTATATGACATGCTCGAGTTCAATGCCCGCCCCATTGATATTCAGACAATTGTCAGGGAAGTTGCCCGCTTCTACCGAATTCGGGTCGACGATATCCTTTCAAATAGCCGAAAAGCGAACATCGCGCGCGCCCGGCATGTGGCAATGGTTTTGTCCAGGAATCTGACAACCCACAGCCTTCCCCGCATTGCTCGTGAAATCGGTGGAAAGAACCATACAACAGTGGTGCATGCAAGCAAAAAAATCGATAGCCTACTGAAGAGTGACAGCGAATTCAGAACTGAATTCAATACTCTGAAAGACATCCTTTCTTCGTGACTTCACCGACCTGCAGCAACGACTTATTGACAGCAGTCTGTATGCATTTCAGTGTATAATATGTGCATAAGTTTTTGAGGCTCTGCGAGAACCATCTAGCAGATTTGCCGACACACATTTTCTCAATTATTTTGCAGAAGGTTTTCGACAGGCAATACTGGAATTAACAGCTTGATTAAATTGGCTTATATCAACTTTTTCTAGTTGCAAACAAGCCAAATAAAAACATAATTAATACCTTTGGAATTTTTATGCAGTTTATTGTTGAACGAGACCAGATTCTCAATCCCCTGAATCGAGTCAATACCGTAGTTGACCGAAATCCTACAATTCCAATTCTCTCCCATGTTCTTCTGACAGTCAATGAAGACAGAAACGGGTTTCAACTGACTGGTTCCAACATCGAAGTTGAGATAAGTGAATTTGTTCCGGATATTCAGGTCACTGAGTCTGGACGGGTCGCTTTCCCGGGGCTGACGGTACAGGAATTCTGCCGTCAGCAACCGAGCAATTGCCAGTTGAAATTTGATTTTTCAGATGGGATGATGAACATCAACAAACTGGATGATGGTCTCGGTTCACGTACCGAGTCAGAGGGAGCGGAAAATTCTGGCGGTGAGAGTGGACAGAGTCATCTTAGTCTGCAGGCAATGGCCCAGGACACATCGGATGGTCCGTTTCCGATTCTGGATGCAGGTGAGTGGGATATTCATTTTCAAATCAGTCGTTCCGACCTGCGGACCATTGTGCAACGCGCTCAGCATGCGATGGGGTCCCAGGATCTGAGGTACTACCTCAACGCGATGCTGTTTGAAATGAATGAATCTGAACTAAGGACGGTAGCCACCGATGGTCATAGAATGGCCGTGTGCCACACCGAGGTGGTGACCGGGCTGAATGACAGCATGCACCGTGCTATAGTGCCTCGGAAAACAGTGCTCGACCTGGGCAAGCTGCTCGCTGATTTTTCGTCACCGGTTACGCTGGAATTCAATTCAAATCACGTTCGAGCGAGTACATCAAGCATTGTGTTCACTTCGAAACTTTTGGAAGGCACCTATCCAGACTGGCGTGGTGTGATTCCAGCGAATCTATCGCGTGTCTTTCTGGTCGCTCGGGAGAATATTATTGCGTCGCTTCGCAGAATTGTTGCAATTCTAGGTCCGGATGTACCAACGTCAATGCAAGTTAGAGACGGTAGATTGAGAATTCATGCGCGAACATCCAGAAATTCGCAGGCAGAGATTGATGAGCAGATGGACATCGAACAGAACGGGGAGTCTCTTGATTTTCAGGTTAACGGTAAATATCTGCTGGACATTTTCGAGGTTATGAAGGACTATGACAAGGTCGAGTTCAACCTGAAAAATGCCCAATCCGCATGCCTGCTCAAGTTTCCTGGAAATGAGTCCTCAAATTTTCTCGTGATGCTGTTGAAGGATCGCTGAAAATCAATAAAAGTTGATTTTTTAATCAATTAATCCGGCCGATGGCTTGGCCATAGTCCGGGTTTTCTAGAAATTCTGCTCTATATGACATCAGATAAGCCCGTAAACGACACCTACGACCACACCAATATCCAAGTCTTGCGAGGACTTGTTCCGGTACGTACACGCCCTGGCATGTATATCGGGGATACGGATGACGGAACCGGTCTCCATCACATGGTAACCGAGGTAGTCGACAATTCGATTGATGAAGCCTCGCAAGGATTTTGTGACCGGATCGTAACCATGGTGCACACCGATGGTTCGGTCTCCGTCTCTGATAACGGCCGTGGAATTCCGACTGGGATCATGAAGGGTGAGGGCGAAAACGGCGAAGACTTACCTGGTGCCACGATCATCATGACTATCCTTCATGCCGGCGCCAAATTCGACAACCTTTCCTATGACGCATCGGGTGGGCTGCACGGTGTCGGTGTGTCGGTTGTCAATGCACTGTCAGAGCATCTGTCGATGACCATTCATCGAGAAGGTGAGATTCACTACCAGGAGTTTCGCGACGGCGTGCCGGTAGAGCCGCTGAAAGTGATCGGCGAAACCGAAAATACAGGCACCACCATCCGATTCCTGCCTTCTTCCGAAGTGTTTTCGGATACCGAATTTCGATTCGATACCCTGCACCAGCGATTGAGGGAGTTGTCGTATCTCAATCCCGGTGTGCGAATCGAATTGTATGATGAGCGCGACGGTCAGCGACAGATCATGCACCACGAAGGCGGTATCGTTGAATTTGTAGCGGACATGAACCGTGTGCGGCATCCGCTGAACGAGTTGGTTATTTCAGTAAGCGATGAACAGGATGGGGTACAGGTGAACGCTGCGCTGCAGTGGTGCCAACAATACTACAACGAGAATATTCGCTGTTACACCAACAATGTCTATCAGCGTGACGGTGGTACCCACAATACCGGATTCCGTAAGGCGGTTACCCGGACGATTACGGGGTATATGGAAAAACAGGGGCTAAGCAAGAAAATCAAGGTTACCGGGGAGGATGCTAGAGAAGGTCTGACAGCGATATTGTCAATCAAGTTCCACGACCCGAAATTCTCTTCGCAAACCAAGGACAAATTGGTTTCATCGAATGTTGAAGGTGCGGTTCAGTCGGTGGTTTCCGAAGGATTGGCTGAATTCTTGGAAGAGAACCCGAAAATTGCCAAGTTAATCTGCGAAAAGGTAAACAGCGCCGCAGCCATTCGAGAAAAGTCACAAAAGGAAAAGGCGATGGCTCGCAAAAGCGCTTTTGAGTCAACCAGTCTGCCCGGTAAGCTGGCTGATTGCCAGGAGAAAGATCCAGCTGAAAGCGAGCTGTTTCTTGTAGAGGGTGAATCCGCCGGTGGTTCGGCCAAACAGGCGAGAGACCGAAAATTTCAAGCGATTCTACCTTTGAAGGGGAAGATCCTGAATGTTCAGAAAGCCTCTTTCGACAAGATTGTGCGTTCCGACGAGATTCAGACCTTGGTCGCCGCATTGGGCACAGGTGTATTACCTGATTTTGATATCGAAAAATTGCGCTATCACCGTGTCATCATCATGACGGATGCCGATGTGGATGGGTCACATATTCGCGCCTTGCTTCTGACCTTCTTCTATAACAAGATGCCTGGTCTTATCGAGGGCGGTCATCTTTATATCGCACAGCCACCACTATACAAGGCAAAATATCGCAAGTCCGAAAAATACCTTAACGACGATCAGGAACTGAACGGGTATATTCTGGAAGTCGCTGTCAACGACAGCGAAATTCGATTCAATTCCGAAAACGAACCGAAAGCACTGACCCTGACTGGTGATGCGTTGGAAAGGCTGTGTGAGCTCCATGTCGGTGCCAAAAGTGCCATGAATTCACTGAAGAGATCATTTGATAGCGATATTTTGGCGGTCTTGTCCAAGATGTCAGCACTGGATGCCACGAAATTCGAAGATGAATCGTATGTGATGGCGATTGCGCGGGAGCTACGGGAAAATCTCGTACAGGAGCTGAATGGCAATACACATTACGAAGTCGATGTCGAGCCTGACGGTGAGAATAACGGGCATCAGCGTTACCGGCTACGAATCGTCAGGGAGCATTTCGGAGATAGACTTGAGTCCAAGGTAGACGACAAATTGATACGGTCACAGGCCTATAAGACAATAGTCAGATTCGAGAAAGAGTTGAGCAAATATGCACAAGGTACGGTCGAAGTCGCCAAGAGTGGCAAATCTGTCGGCGATATAAGTTTTATGGAAGCACTCGATTGGTTGCTTGACGATGCACGAGACGGCATATCCATCCAGCGCTATAAGGGACTCGGTGAAATGAACGCAGATCAGTTGCGCGAAACGACGATGGATACCAGCGAGCGCATGCTGAGGAAAGTCAAGATCGAGGATGCCATGCGAACAGACAAGGCGTTTGAGGTGCTGATGGGCGACGAAGTGCTTCCGAGACGCGAGTTCATCGAAACAGAGGCGCTGTCAGTCCAGAATCTGGATGTCTGACCGTCCGTGGTTCAGTGCAAAGTGCTGTGCGCGGACAGCACGAATTGCGGGATTTCCGCATCAAAACTCTCACCTTCATCGGTGACCATCTGATAACTCCCCTTCATCGTTCCTATCGGCGTCTCCAGTACCGCACCACTTGTGTATTCGAACGAGTGCCCCGGCATCAGGTGCGGCTGTTCGCCGACTACTCCGTCTCCGCGAACATGCTCCACTTCGCCGTTGCCGTCAGTAATGATCCAGTGTCGAGTCATCAACTGCACGCCAACTGTCCCTGAGTTTGTGATTGTAATGACATAAGCAAATACAAAACTATGCTCCGCGGGGTTGGAGTTGTTGGCTATGTAGTGAGTTTCGACATTGATGTCGATTTTATGAGCATTGGACATTGTGTTCCTGACTAGGTGGTTGTGAATCGTTCATTGTAGTTCGTACATTCGCGGTCATTTAATGAAATTTTCAAAAAATCCGGGTTCCGGTCGAGGTGACGCCTACTTCTTGCAGGAAACCTGGGTGATTGCAAACGATTCGCCGTCCAGTCTTGCCGCGCTCAGACATCGCCCCCAACAGCAACCCGAGTCCATGGCAAGAATTCCCGGTTGCTGATAGACACCGAGTGTCGACCAGTGCCCGAAAACGACTGTAGGTTTGATCTTGACTCGCCCCGGGAATTCGAACCACGGGATGAGATTTTTCTGTTGCTTGCCTCGGTTTCGGAATTCCTTGAAGTCAAGTTTTCCGTTTCGCTTGATATATCGCATGCGGGTGAAGACGTTGATCAGTATACGTATGCGTCTCCAGTCTGACAGGGAATCTGACCAACGACGGGGTTTGTTACCAAGCATATGCCTGAGAAATTCCGATCGATCAGGACTGGCAATCACCTGCTCGACCTCTTTGGCATATGTCAGAATATCATTATGGGTCCAGAACGGATGAACTCCGGCATGAACCGCGAGAATATTGATGTTCGGCTCGTCTATCACCATGGGTTGGCGGCAAATCCACTGCAGAATATTTTGGCGGTCAGGTGCGGTCAAGATTTCTGAAAATGTATCTCGCTCGCGAGGCTCGACGACATTTTCCAAGGCGCCAAGCAGATAGAGGTCGTGGTTTCCGAGCACGGTTCTGACTGATGACGCGTGAGACATGGCAAAACGTATCACCTCCAGAGAGTTCGGTCCGCGATTCACCAGATCACCAAGCAATATGAGATTGTCGCACTCATGAGAAAACCTGATGCGATCAAGCAGACGCAATAAATCATTGTAGCGACCTTGAATGTCGCCGACAGCATAAGTTGCCATAACCGACAGGTATCTGAAGGAAAAAGGTAATTTAAGGATTGCAGATTGTATTCAAACGGGATTGCCGATAGCTTTCCCGGGCAAACAGATACGGATCTGGCTGTTGATCGAGCAGGTCGGTGAATGGCAGCAGGCGAGCCCTGCTGTCAATCACAGATCCGACTTGAACCAACGTTTGATGTTCCGACTTCTTGATACGCTTCTCCACATAGGTAACATGCAGATGAGTTGCAGAGCCGACAGAATCTCTCAAATTACTCGGACCTGTAAATGGCCAAACTATGTAGGGACCATCACCGATTCCCCAGGATCCGAACATATGGCCGAAATCGTAGTCGGTGTACGGAACTCCCATTTTGTCTGCCATATCAAACAAGCCGAATAAACCGATGGTTGAATTCATTGTGAACCGCACACCCGATTGAGCCGCTATTCCCAACCTTCCGGATAACAGAGACGAGATCATGTTGCGCGGTTCCTTAAGATTTCTGTAGAAACTGGAAACGCTGGATTCTACCGGGTCAGGTGTGATCTTTTTGTAGGCTCTAGCGACGGGTTGATAGATCGCTTTGTCTGAACTCAAATT
This sequence comes from Arenicellales bacterium, assembly GCA_963662635.2. GTDB lineage: Bacteria > Pseudomonadota > Gammaproteobacteria > Arenicellales > JAJDZL01 > JAJDZL01. The sequence continues at coordinate 1,732,268 of CAXXFC010000006.1, read as the reverse complement.
AAACTTGAACACAGCGCGATTGGCCGACTCGAATGGATCGGGTGTTTCCGTGTATTCTTCGGGGTCCAGCGCGTTACAGGCAGTCGGTGTATGGAACGTCGCGCAACCGGTGAGCACCCAAATCAATGAGACAGCAGCAACGGATAGAATGTAACGAGTGTAACCGGTCACGGGTTACCGTAATTCTGGGTTGAGCGCGTAGGTGCCGACTAACGAAGCGTGATCGAGGACGTGGTCCTGCATGGCCTCGGCAGCTTGCTGTCCGGTAAATGAGCCGCTGACAGACAGACTTTCGACATCTAACGCATAGACAGTGAAATGGTAGTGATGCATGATGCTGTCGTTCCACGGCGGACAAGGCCCGTCGTAGCCAAAATACTCACCGCCCATATCATTGTCACCTGAAAACCACAATGTGTAATCATTGATTCCGTGACGCATGCCGGATGGCGCATCATCTGCCGATTTGCCGCCGGGTGTGACTTCGAAGCTATGGGACCCTGAAGCAATCTCGGTGATTGATAACGGAATATCTATCAGCACCCAGTGATAGAAATCAATTCTCGGTAAACTTTCAGGCACAGTTTTTCCTGCTTGGTTGACATCATCCGGACGACTTGGAACATCCGGGTCGCAACAAAGCAGTGCGAATGACTGCACGCCGTCCGGGGCACCAATCCATTTTAGGTGAGGGTTGCAATTGGTCGACAGCCCTACATTGGAACCCGGGTCCGGCTTGCAGAAAGCCAGCTTTTCCGGAATTTGCTCTCCATTGTCAAAATCTGTGCTAGATAGTATCATTTCATGACCTTGAAAAGACGAAGTAAAAAATGGGATATTACCCTATTTTATTCAAATTCATCACATTGGGTTACCGCGATTGAAATCAAAATTCGCTTATGCATGAAACCTCGTTTCCACACAGCATGTTTGTTCGTCTGTCTTTTGCTGTCGGCAGGTACCAGCGATCTGGCTGGTGCATCCTCTGTGGAGGAGACCGCGAACAGAATATTCAAGGCCTTTAGCAAAACCAACCAACTGGAAAGCGACTTAGATGTCAGTCCCGCACTCGCTGTAGCGGTTCAGGACTTCTATATTGCCTTACTGCGGCCGACCTGGGGGATGGATGTCGGATACGCGGCGATGAGCGGCGACGGGACAGCAGGCCCGTTAACCGGCATTTTGCTGGAAAACATGTTTACCGGCACTCGCGCGGTCATAGACCGTTCGTACGGTATTCGCATGCGTGCTTCTGCGGAGCTGCTGTTTCGTGTCGGTTCTGATGAACTGAATATCGCGACCGACAGGATGGAAGCACTGGCAGCATTACAGTCCGTTATTCCGGGTGTTCGGCTGTCTGATGCGCTGTTGGCTGACGGCAAGCCGCACCGCCATGCAGTAACCTCTGCAGCAAATCTCGAAGTGCGAATGTGCGTGCTCGGCGGTGAATTGCAGCTTATTTCCGGTGTCGACTGGGATGATCGACTTGCCGAATATTCAGTCGTAATGTACGATCAGGACAAATCAACAATTTCCGATTACCGGAATTCAGCGGCGGCTCATCCGCTGGATGTTGTATTGGAGATACGTGATGCGCTGGCACAAAGAGGGATACTGCTTCAGCGAGACGACTTGATTGCATTGGGTCCGCTCACCAGCGGCGTATCTGTTGAGGAATTGAGCCGCCTGCGGGCTGTCTTTCACGGACTGTCGGACGAACAGCAAGTCTCTGTTTATATGGGTTTTCGGTGAACTGTAAGGGATTGATTTTTGCACTAGGAAGGTGGTCGCAGGCTTATCTGCCCATAACGGTAACCGGAAACCATACAGAAACACTCGACGACATACCCCGCGTGAGTTTTACCATTGAAATGATGGTATCGGCTGGCATCAAAAAAATCCTGATCGGCGCAACGCCTGAAAATCTTGTCCGTCACCGCGAAGTTGTTCGTCAAAACAATAAATTGGAGGCGGATCTGTCCTACCTGGTTTTGGATGAGAATGCAGGGATAGCCCGCGGCATACTGGCAGCCAGTGAGTTCGCCGCACAGTCGAACCTTCTGATCACCAACGCGGGGGTCTATTGCGAAGGCCAGTGTCTTTCGTCGCGATTGGCCACAGCGTTGCACCGCTCTAAGGGTGCGACAGCCTTCAGGATGCGAGGGTGCCTTTCTATGGACGGCGAGTATATTCCCCGTATGCTGGTGTTGGATTCGCGTGTTCGTGGCAATCTGCGAAAGGAAAGTGCTGAACAGTTGACGGAGATTCCGACCTTGAGGAAATTTTGTGCGATTAACTTCAGGTATTCGGAGTGCGACTTCGAAGGCGGTTGTCATTTCGTCGACCTGACCGACAGTTCCGAAGTGGAAGAATCATTTGTCGCAAACGCTGTGCCAAGAATACGATCAATGCAATCCGGCTAAGTTCAGGCCATGCTGAACGGGTGACAGAGCGCCTGTTTTGCACGACAGCGAGAGCGAGTGGAAGACATTCTTACGTCGGATTAGGAACAGGCGCTCATTCAATATTCGGGTCAGCGATTTTTGTTAGTCCCTCCAACACCAGATTCGGTACGTATTCGAAATTCTTTGAGGAATGTTTCTGAATGATTTGCGCGTCGCCGCCTGTAATCAGCAGTCTTGAAGACTCACCGGTGATTTCTAGATACTTGTCGACCAGTATCTCAATTCCGCCCACCAAGGAGAATATTACACCGGTTGAAACAGCCTCTACAGTTGCACGCGCCGGTATGCCAGTGGGCATTCCACCAGATGATTCACTGATTCCCGGTGCTCGTTGATAAAGAGATTCCTTGGACAATCGAATGCCCGGCATAATTGACCCACCTATGAATTCCGCCGAATCGGATAATGCATCGACGGTAACGGCCGTACCGCAGTCGACGAAAACCGTTGCGGTTTGAGTTGTGTGCCAGGCCCCGATGGCTGCCGCCCATCGATCAGCGCCAAGTTGATTGATTTGTCGGTAGCGGTTTTTGACACCGCACTGCTCCAGCTGAGGGAAGATTTCAACCGGGTCAAGGTTCCAAATCGACCGTGCCCAATTCCTGAATTTTTCGGACACCCCGCGACCGGTAACATTGACGAAATACACTCCCGTCACACCGTCAAGCGGACGCAGCTGGTCCTTATAGTAAAGCTCGAGCGACGATGGTGGCGATGATTCAAAGGATCCTTGCTTGTCTCCTAACGACCACTTGACGTATTGATTTCCGATATCAACCAGAAGATTCACGACCGCAATTCCTATCTAAAAAGGTATCGAATTCAAAAAACTAATAGAGTCAATAGGTTGAGAGAGTCGTCACTGAGACGAGCCACTGCTGGTTTCTCACAGTCAATAATATGATAACTGCTTCGTTTGTACCGTGGGGGTCGATGTATCCAGTCAGGCGACCTGCGTCAGAATGAATGCAAGTGTCGCGACAGAAACCACGGTTGACAGAAGAATGGAGGCGGAAGTGCGCGCGATGTAGGTGTTGTATTGTTGCGCGAGTATGTAGGCGGTAACCGCAACCGGCATGGACGCCGCGATAACGGCACTTCTTGCCCAGTCCGTGTCAACCGAAAATAGATGATACATGGCGAACCAGACAAGCAAAGGATGGATCGCCAGCTTGATCAGACTGATGATAAAAATCTGCGCCTGTAGAAAATCAGCACGGTCCTCATCGATGCTTGAGCCAAGTGCGAACAGTGCACAAGGTGCCGCAGCAGATCCGAGCAGCACCACGAATCGATCAGCCACCTCTGGAATCTGTAGTCCCGATAATGAGAACAGAGCTCCCAGAACTACCGCAACAATCAAGGGATTCTTGATGACTGACAGGAGTGACGTTGTGTAAATGTTGCTGATTCCTGTTCCGCTTGAAGTCTCAGTCTTCTCAAGCAGCACCGAAGCCAGCGGTAACATGACAGCAAGATCAATGGTTGTACACAACACCACCGGGACGCTCGCATCCTGTCCGAAAGCGATGATCACAAAGGGTAGGCCGAAATACCCGGTATTACCGTATATGCACGCTGTTGCAAACACCACTGAAAAGCCTTGGCCCAACTGGAAAATCAGACGAGCGACAACGAAAGACAAGAAAAACAGCGTAATGGCCACGCTGAGATAGGCGACGACAAAGGTCCATTGAAACTGACCCCTGAGGTCAGCTTGCGCCATCAGCGAAAATATCAGAACCGGCAACGCGAAATAGTAGACAAAACGATTGAGTCCCGTTCGTCCTGCCGCATCAATGATTTTCCGCCGCGATGCGAAGAACCCGCACGCGATTACAGCAAAGAACGGAATGATGATCAGAAACGTTGTCATGTGCTACGACATTCAATGTGAATACGAATCGCGGTTTATACTGTATTGCACGATCAGGCCAGTCAAATTATTGGGATCCGAAAAAGATGAACTATTGCAGTCTTTGTGGCGCGACGGTATCAAGAAGAGTGCCCGAAGGCGATAATCTTCCGCGCCATGTCTGTGACAGTTGTGACGCTGTACACTATCAGAATCCCAAGATTGTCACGGGTTGCATAATCAATTGGGAAGATCAGATTCTATTGTGTCGAAGAGCGATCGAGCCACGATATGGTTTATGGACAATTCCCGCAGGATTCATGGAGCTGGGCGAGACCACGTACAATGCGGCCGCGCGCGAAACCTATGAAGAGGCGAAGGCGGTGGCGCAGATTGATGAGCTGTTCGCGGTCTATAACATTCCCCACGTCAGCCAGGTTTATTTCATCTATCGCGCTCATCTCGAATCACCGGATTTTTCGCCTGGTGAGGAAAGCCTTGATGTCGAATTGTTTTCGGAGGACGCGATTCCCTGGGATGAATTGGCCTTCCCGGTGGTTCGAGCATGCCTCACACGTTATTTCGAAAGTCTGAGGACCGGCGACAACAGGCCTTATGTGGACGACATCATAAGGTAGCAACATCGCTATATGTCATTCAGCAATTGCCTGCACATCGACTCTGCCTGTCTCAGGTAGCCGCCTCCGAAAAGATTCACGTGATTGAGAATATGGTATAGGTTGTATATGACCTGTCGCTGTTCCCAGCCTGAAGGCAGCGGCCACTCCCTCTGATAGCTTTCGTAGAAAGACTTCGGAAACCCGCCGAAGAGTCGGGTCATGGCAAGATCTGTTTCGCGGTCTCCGACATAGACAGCAGGATCGAAAATAACCGGAACTCCGCCCTCCATGAATCCATAGTTACCCTGCCACAGGTCACCGTGAAGAAGTGATGGCTCGGGCTTGTGCGAATCAAGGACAGCTGTCACACGGTCCAGTATCCGATCCCGCAACGCCTCCAACGTGGTACCGAAGCCGTTGCTACACGCCAGTTCGAACTGATAACCCAAACGATTGTTCTTGAAGAACTCAGTCCAGTTGTGATGATGTGAGTTGATCTGGATTGAGCCGCCCAGGAAATTATCGCGGTGCCACCCATAAGGTGTGCCCAATGAGCGATGGAGTTTGACCAGGTCATGCCCTAGACGGACAAAGTCTGAATCACGATTTTGAAGCGCAAGGTATTCGACGACTAGAAATCCAATGGATTCTGCCTTGCCGCTGGCCACGAGCCTTGGAACGCGTATCGAGTCTGAGACCGACAATGCATTGAGACCATCAGCTTCGGCCTCCAGACTATCATGGTTGGCGCTTAATTTGAGGAAGTGTTGACTGGATTCACACTGGATGGAGAAATTACGGGTAAAACTGCTGTTCGACAAGGGTGTGACAGTCCGAATTCTATCCCGAAGACACGAACTGATTTCCGACCAAACGGGTGATTGAGGAAAGGCTGTGTCCATTAGGTCACGTATTGTCAGGCGAGTCTCGCGCTTTGGTCTAAAATTGATTGGGATTGATTGCCGGTCGTCAGCAGGAGATTGAACGAGTTGAACGAAATTTTATCGCAAAGTTCGGAATCCGAAAATCAGTACTTTGTCCGTGTTGCGTTACCGATACGCCACATGGACCTGTTTGACTATCAGTGCGAATCGCTTGAGTCAGCGAAAGTGGGTTGCCGGGTTGTAGTTCCGTTCCATCGTGGAACGCGCTTGGGTATTATCGTCGAACAGCAGCTTGAGTCGAAAATCGATTTCGGCAAAATCAAGCCTATTATTTCTGTGATTGAAGACGAACCGGTCATCGACGAGGACTTGCTTCGTACTTTGCAATGGGTGTCACAATACTATCACCAACCGATCGGTGAGGTCATCTGGGCAGCGCTGCCTAACGCCGTTCGAACCGGAAAGTCGTTGCAGCCAAACATCGAATTGGGCTATGTTCTATCCGATATTGGCCGTAACCTTGACATAGGCGAGCTTTCGAGAGCGCGAGTTCAAAAAGCGATCGTTGAGATTCTGAAGTCCGCGACCCGACCGGTCGGCCGGGCACAACTCAGCAAGACCGGCAATAGCTGGCAAAGTTCAATTCGACAGTTGATATCCAAAAAACTGGTGGAAGCACAACCTCTCAAGAGTTTCGAGTATGCCGGTCACACGGAACTGATTCAGGATCTTACAGATGCTCAGGTCACAGCTATCGAAAAGATCGCTGGCGCACTGGGCATCTACCGGTGTTTTCTGGTTCACGGTGTTACAGGCAGCGGCAAGACAGAAGTGTATCTTCACACCATAGACAAGGTTCTCCGTGACGGCGGACAAGCCTTGTTGCTGGTTCCGGAAATCGGGCTGACTCCACAACTCGAACGGCGTGTCAGTCGCGCACTGGGTGTCACAGCTTCGTGTTTTCACTCCGGGATGACAGACACCCAGCGACACAAGACCTGGTGGGGCGCACGTACCGGAGATGCGAAAGTCGTGATCGGAACACGTTCAGCGGTCTTCCTTCCATTCAGGAAACTCGCAATCATCGTCGTCGATGAAGAACATGACACATCATTCAAGCAACAGGAGCGAGTGCGGTATCACGCACGTTCGGTTGCAATCCACCGTGCCGCAACATTAGAGATTCCGCTGGTTTTCGGAACTGCTACGCCGTCGATTGAGACGGTCTTCGCCGCACAAAAAGGCCGACTGGAAAAGATCGACCTGCCTGAGCGCGCGACAAACATCCAGATGCCGTCAATGAACCTTGTCGACCTTAACATGTCGATCCTCAGAGACGGGGTGGCGATTCCGATCTTGAGTGAAATTGAGAAGCGTCTGCATCGCCGCGAGCAGAGTCTGATTTTCATCAATCGTCGTGGGTTTGCACCGGTGGTCATTTGTCCAGACTGCAAATGGATGGCGAATTGCCCGAATTGTGATGCGAAGCTGATCTATCACGTCTCTGACCGGCGACTGCACTGCCACCACTGTTTCGCCAGATTCGAGATGCCAAGTCAGTGTCCTGACTGCATGTCGGACCGTATCAGTCAGTTGGGAGAGGGGACGCAGCGAATTGAACAGCTGCTTCGAAGTGAGATTCTCGGTGCACGCGTAATGCGGATCGATCGCGATACCACCCAATCCCATGCCGATTTTGAAAGGAAATTTCAGCGAATCCACAACCGCGAAGTGGACATTCTCATCGGCACGCAGATGTTGTCGAAAGGGCATGACTTTCCGAATGTCACTTTGGTATGCATCCTCAATGTCGATTCCGGATTCTACAGCATGGACTTTCGGGCGACAGAACACATGATTCAGCAGGTACTGCAAGTGGCTGGCCGAGCGGGCAGATTCGAAAAACCGGGTGACGTCTACATACAGACATTATTTCCGGATCATGAGGTTTTTTCGAGCTTGCTCACCCACGACTACCTCAACTTTGCCAAGCAGGAACTGTATCAGAGGAAGATGGCAAGACAGCCACCTTATACGCACTATGCGCTGCTTCGCGCAAATTCACCCAATGCCGGAAAAGAATTGGAATTCCTCAGTCATGCGTTCGACAATGCCGCGAATATCCTGAGGAGCCAATCCTGTTCCGGTATAAGGCTATTTGATATAGTACAGTCCCCGATACAGAAGATATCCAACCGACACCGGGCGCAACTGCTTGTATCGAGTGAAAATTCCAGATCGCTGAAGCGGTTTCTCGGCATCTGGACACAAATGCTGCGAAAAATTCCTCAACGAGGCAAGTTGCGCTGGAGTCTGGATGTCGACCCTGTCGACTTAATGTGAAATTCCAAACTATATGAAAGCGAAAATTCAGGATCTGCTCGCGCAATCCATTGATCGCATGGTGGCATTGAAGGAACTGTCAGCCGATGCTGTTCCCGAAACCCTACCGGTCGAAGCATCCCGTCGCGCAGGCCAAGGCGACTATGCGACTGGTCTGGCAATGAGTATGGCTCGGGCAAGCGGTATGAAACCGCGTGATCTGGCAACCCGAATACAGGCAAATCTCCCGTCGGCGAGCTTTGTGGAACGGACGGTAATCGCAGGCCCTGGATTCATCAATTTTTTTCTGGCAAAAGAAGCGCTGACAGGGCTGGTCGGCGAAATTCTTGAGCGCGGTGACAATTTCGGCAAGTCAGCACAGGGCAGTTTGAGCCGTATCCTGATTGAATTTGTCTCGGCCAATCCGAACGGCCCGTTGCATGTCGGACACGGTCGCGGAGCGGCATTTGGTGATGCGCTCGCACGATTGTTGCGGGCGGCAGGCCATCACGTGGACACCGAATACTATGTGAATGACCTTGGTCGCCAGATGGATATCCTGTGTGTGAGTGTCTGGATTCGGTACCTGCAGATTCATGATCTCAAAATCGAACTTCCCGATGGAGCTTACCAAGGCCAATATATCGTTGAGAGCGCACGAAAGCTCAAGCACAAGGATGGTTCTTCGCTTGTGAGTGCCGAGGCTGCGCAGATTGACATTCGGCTCGACGACAGGGATGCCGCTTTGACGGAGTTGATCAGCCGCACCAGGCAGATACTGGGAGAAGATGTTTTCTTCCAGCTTCGCGACGATATCCTGAATGACATGGTTGAGATGATTCGTTCCGACCTGATACTCTTCGGAGTTGAACACGATCGTTGGTTTTATGAAAGTCAGGTATCAGAGCAAGGTGACGTGGATCGCGCAATCAAGGAGTTGCGCGAGCATGGGTTTCTTTATGAGGCGGATGGTGCGACCTGGTTTCGTTCAAGCGAATTCGGCGACGAGAAAGACCGAGTGGTGGTTCGGGCCAATGGTGATCTCACTTATTTTGCGTCGGACATTGCTTACCACCTGGACAAGATGAGGCGGGACTATGATCTTGTGATCAATATCTGGGGTGCGGATCACCATGGCTATGTCTCGCGGATGAAGGCAGCGATGGAGGCTTCGGGTGAGAATCCGAAACGGCTTCAGATACTGTTGGTTCAGTTTGCGACACTGTTTCGCGATTCTGTCAAGATGTCCATGTCGACGCGGTCCGGAGAGTTTGTGTCGCTGAAAGAGCTGATTGAGGAGACCGGGCGGGATGCGGCACGATTTTTCTATATCCTGCGCAAATCAGAACAGCATCTTGATTTTGACCTTGAACTCGCAAAGCGACAATCCGGCGAGAATCCGGTCTATTACGTTCAGTACGCCCATGCACGAATCTGCAGTGTCGTGAGGCAGATGAAAGAACGCGGCCTTGTACGGACCAGCGGCGACCATTCCTTGCTGATGCAGGATTCGGAGATGGACCTGCTTCGGCGCCTGTCGCGATTTTCCGATGTGATCCAGAGTGCGGCAAATGACTATGAACCGCACCAGATCGCGTATTATTTGCGGGATGTCGCAACCGATTTTCATTCCTTTTATAACAAGGAACGAATACTCGACTGTGAAGATGCATTACGTTGTGCTCGACTCGACCTGATCGACGCGGTGCGGCAGGTGCTTGCGAACGGTCTCGATATCATTGGTGTATCTGCACCTGCTTCCATGTAAGTTATTGATAAAATATAAATAGTTGACAGTCAAAGCCGAATGATATATAGTTTTACCGGCGATTCGAGGGGTTCTGGTAAATTCCAATTTAGGGTGGACTATTCAATGACACAGACCGCTTTTCAATCAACGCAAATTCAATATCCGAACGGACATCCATTGGCAACAGGTAGGAGTTGATGGGTCAGACCAAGATGCAGGGATTCGGCTCAACCGGTCGTGTTGGGCACAACTCCGAAGAATTCTACCTGCGAAAATTGTATAGGGACGCTGCTGGCGGTCAATTTGAAGACTCGTCTGAACAGTCTGTCCCTGAGCAATCGCTCGATAGTATTTTCAACCATTCGAGTGAACGGATGCACGAATTGCCTGACAACTGTGTTCATCTCATGGTTACCTCACCGCCGTACAACGTCGGTAAGGATTACGATGATGATCTGACACAAGCCGAGTTCATGCAGATGCTGAACAATGTCTGGCGGGAAACGCATCGCGTTTTGGTGCCTGGCGGTAGGGCCTGCATCAACGTAGCAAATCTGGGTCGCAAACCATATCTTCCGTTGAATGCCATGATCACCAGCGAAATGAGAGAGCTCGGGTTTCTCATGCGGGGCGAGATCATATGGAACAAGTCTGCCAGCGCCGGTTCTTCATGTGCATGGGGAAGTTGGCGCAGCCCCGCAAATCCGGTTTTGCGCGATGTTCACGAATACATCATGATTTTCTCCAAACAAGATTTTTCCAGAAACAAGTCGCGCGACAAGTCAAAATCAGCAACAATCACTGGAGATGAGTTTCTGGAGTTCACGAAGAGCATTTGGAGTTTTCCCACCGAGTCCGCGTCGAAAGTTGGGCATCCTGCACCGTTTCCGGTAGTACTGCCTTGGCGGTTGATTCAGTTGTACACCTACTCTGATGATGTGGTGCTGGATCCTTTCATGGGAGCTGGAACGACGGCGGTGGCGGCTGTCCGAGCGAACCGACACTATGTCGGTTATGAGATATCGACCGAATATTTCGACTTGGCAAATCAGAGAGTCGAACGCGAAACACCAGCGTTCAATCTTGTGTCTTAACCAATCAAACTAAAGGACGGGATATTCAACAATGGCGCGTAAGCGGAGTAAAAAAGGAAGCGGGCGAAAATCATCGGGGTTCGGCTTGTTCGTACTGGGCATCCTGGTCGGCGTAATATCGACCGCACTGACGTTCGGGGTAATGAAGGACAGGCCTTCAGATATTGGGGCGGGAATTGAGAGTCTCATCGATTTGGCTGAAAACAGTGATGATGCGACCGAGTCACAAGGCACAATCGAGAAATCTATAACCGACTCCCTGCCAAAACTTCAATTCGGCTATCACGAGTTTTTACTGGAAGATGAGTACGTGTTGCCACAGGCAATTGCTCCGGAACCACAAAAGCAGACAGCCAAGGTATCGCAACCTGAAGAGCAGAAACAGCAGCCGGAACCCGCTGCTCAACCCTCACCAGCGCCTGAAGGTTCCAAGTACGTGCTGCAAGTCGGGTCGTTCAACAAATTCGAGGATGCGGATGCGGTCAAGGTCAATCTTGCATTGAACGGTCAGCAGGCATTCATCCAGAAGGTGACTGTCGAGGATCGCGGAGATTTTTATCGGGTCCGGCTCGGCCCTTTTGACCAGTTGAGTGCATTGAGCGAAACCAGCGCTTTCCTGGAAAGCATCGGGTACCCATCGATCAGATTCCGAATAAAGAATTGATTCGGTCAGGTCTGCGTCAGTTCCGTTCTCGGAGCCAGTTTGATATTCTCAGAGGAATGTCACGTCCGGCTTTACCGCTAACATAGATGCCTATATGACCCGTGTCATAGATGAGTTCCGAATAGTCTTTCGATCCGGTCAGGTATTTCAACGCCTGCGACGATGCCGGTGGCACCAAGTGATCCTGTTTGGCGAAAATATTCAACAGCGGTTGAGTGACAGACTTCATATCCACAGATCGACCGCCGATAGATAACCCGCCTGTTACCAGACGGTTTTCGTGAAAAAAAAGTTTAAGGAAATCGCGGAACATCTCGCCCGCTTGGTCAGGACTATCGAAAATCCACTTTTCCATACGCATGAAGTTCTCCACTTTTTCTGGGTTATCGGAAATCTTGACAAAATCCAGATATTTTTCGACACCCAGCTTGAACGGCTTCAGCGATAGAAAGATGCCATTCAGCAGCGTTCCCGGAACGTTGCCCATTGTGTCTACAAGAAGGTCCACGTCAATCTCGCGAAACCAGTGTGTGAGTATGTTGTCCGAAGTGTGGAAATCAACCGGCGTGACCATGGTGATCAGATTGTTCACTTTACTCGGTTCCAGAGCCGAGTAGCAAAGACTCATGGTTCCGCCTTGACAGATGCCGAGAATGTTCACTTTTGATGTGCCTGAGTGCTGCAGTGTTCGGTCTACACACCGATCGATCAGCACAGAGACATATTGTTCAAGATCCAAATGATGGTCGCCGGGGCCCGGATATCCCCAATCGATCAGATATACATCAACACCCTCAGCGAGCAGGCCCTGAACCAGTGATCGCTGTTGATGGAGGTCCACAATGTAGGGGCGATTGACCAGAGCATAAACAATCAGCAAAGGGTTGGCAGTTGCCACGGTTTCTGAAAGAGGCTGATATCGGTAAAGGCACAGGTTGTCGACACGATCAATCAGATCTTTGGGAGTCGTGCCGACGCGGATCTCACCGAGACCTGCAGCGACCCGTGCGCCTTGCGCAAGCTTTGTTTGGAACTGGACTGATTCCTCAAGAATTTTTTCGAAGTTCTGCATCGGAAATCGCTATTTTTTCTTCTTGTCTCGGGGGGCTGATTTTCTCGGCGCGCTCGATTTTCTAGACGTTTGTTTGCGCTGAGAGGTCTGTACACTCTCCAGACGTTTCTCCAGATCCTTTATTTTGAGGTTGAGACTCTCAATTTCCGTACCCGCCTGTCTATTTTTAAGATGAATGCTATCCAATTCGCTTCTGGTAGGCTGTCCCATCATACCGGTCAATTGTTCCTGCATCTTCGTACCATGACGAAGCAGTCGCAGGTAGGCGTTGATCAGATTGCCATACGCAACGCAATAGTCCTTGGTACCCGCGATATTCTGAAACTCATCGTCGCAACAGTCAATCCACCTTCGACACACATCCTCAAAGCCTGTGTTTTCATCAACTTCCGAAAGTGATTCAATAAAGCGTTCGCTCGCACCGATTGTGAATTTTTCGAACACTGCGGTGAACTCCCGAAAAGCTGATTCATACTCCCTCTGCAGACGAAGGAACTCAGTCCAGTCTTCCTGGTATTCTCGTCCGATACCCAGCGCCGGTGGCTGGCCGACCGTCGACGTTGAGCCCATGAGCGTTTTGCTCTGGTCAAAAAACTGCTGCCAAGGGTTGAGATTCGTAAATTCCGTCATCGACGGGAAGTTAGGTAGGATCGGATTCATGGTGAACTGCCTCACCATCTGTTCCATTTGCTGTTGTCTGACAGCGTGATCAGACGGATCCTGTCCTGCTTCAAACATGGAACGGAAGGCATTGCCAAGTTCGTGCATCTGCGCGTAAACCGATGATGGCGGTGATGTGTTTGACCACGCTTTACTCCACATCGAATAGATGTCAGCGGGATCTTGTGTCACCCAGGGATTAAACATAGTATTCAGGAATTGAATTCAATTACGATAGTCTGGTCGTGCAATCCATCATGCCCACTTTTCTTTCCGATATCCTTGACCTTTGTACGCAGATGATTTTGATCGGCCTTGTTACTTATTTTGATTTGGAAAGAAAGTGATGGTTGATACGGCAAAACTTTCTGCTCATAGTAAGAGTAAAGATACTATTTCGGTGATTGGTTGTCCAGCGATTCACTTTTACAAGACCAGCTGTAAAGTAATCGTAACACACTTCAACAAGCTCTCAACTAGTCGTAATTTTCCGTCCTGGGCACTCGACAATAAGTCGCTGAGTGAATATATTGAAATGTCTCTGGCAAACTGCTTGATTCAGATAGATATCGTGCATTGTGCAATTTGATGAATTTGATTTGTCTCGGTATTTTGCAGTGTTCAGTTTTTGAGCGGAAACACAATAATCGTTGCACAGTTGATTACAAATGGAAGGAGACTAATGATGGCTGTTACTGTAGGGCAGAACGCCCCGGAATTTACGTTGAAGTCGACGGACGGCGGTGATGTGTCGTTAACTGACTTCCGCGACAATAACGTTGTAATCTATTTTTACCCGCGTGATGACACGCCTGGTTGCACGAAAGAGGCGTGTGGTTTCAGGGATATCTGGGATGAAATTCGCGCAACTGGTACGGAAGTGGTCGGGGTATCGCCGGATGACGCTGAATCCCACGCCAAGTTTGTTGAGAAATTCAGTTTGCCATTCACTCTGCTGTGCGACCCGGAACACAAAGTCATGAGTGAATACGGCGCGTACGGTGAAAAGATGATGTATGGCAAGAAAACTGTGGGCGTGATCCGGTCTACAGTGATCGTTGACCGTGAAGGTAAGATCGTACGCCATTGGAAACGAGTTCCGAAAGCAGCCGCCCACCCCGCCAAGGTATTGGAAGCGCTATCGGAGATTGTCTGACCGACTAGGACTTCAACAACTGGAGACGGCCGTGCGCACGACCGACAGTGGTAAAATATCATTTTTGAAATAGCATCAAGGATGTATGTATGAGTTCACAAGTTGCAGTTGTTACAGGCGGTACCAGGGGTATCGGCGAAGCGGTTTCGATCGCGCTTTCTGAGGCGGGATACAGTGTCGCTGCGAACTATGCCGGTAATATTGAACGCGCCCGCGAGTTCAGTGAGAGAACTGGAATACCTGCGTATCAATTTGATGTAAGCGATTTCGAGCAATGTCATGCCGGTGTGGCCAAAATCACAGAAGATCTCGGTAATATCGATATTGTTGTCAACAATGCCGGTATCACCCGAGACAGGACGCTTCATTCGATGGAATTTGAGCAGTGGAACGAGGTTCTGCAGACGAATCTTTCGTCCTGTTTCAATATGTGCCGTTGTGTGATCGAAGGCATGCGCGAACGCGGCTTCGGACGAATCGTCAATATAGGTTCGGTAAACGGTCAGGCCGGCCAATATGGTCAAGTCAACTATTCGGCTTCAAAATCCGGTATCCACGGTTTCACCAAGGCGCTTGCCAAGGAAGGTGCCGGCAAAGGCATTACTGTCAATGCAATTGCGCCCGGATATGTCGACACCGACATGGTACGCGCGGTTCCGGAACGAGTGCTCGAAAAAATCATTCGCACCATTCCGGTTGGAAGATTAGGGCGTGCAGAGGATATCGCAAGAGGCGTGTTGTTTCTGGTCGATAAGGAAGCGTCGTTCATAACCGGGTCGACCATTGACATCAACGGCGGCCAGCATATGTATTGAACGTGCCATGGAAGATCCAAGAGTCATCAAGAAGTATTCGAACAGACGTCTTTATGACACTGTCGAAAAGAAGTATGTGAATCTGTCGGAAGTGCGGCAACTGGTGCTTGACGGGGTTGAGTTTGTGGTAACCGATGTCACCACAGGTAACGATATTACCAGACAGGTTCTGCTTCAGGTAATCGCCGAGCAGGAACTAGGTGGTCAGCCCATGTTTACGACCGAAATTCTGAGTCAGATGATTCGGTTCTATGGCGGTGCGTTTCAGAATGTCTTTACAGACTATCTGAGCAAGACTGTTTCAATAGTCAATGGCCAACAGCAGGCCTATCAGAACCAATTGAATGAGTTGCTGAACGCAAGCGGTATGGCCTCAGTCAGTGAAATGACGCAAAAGAATTTCCAACTGTGGACCGACATGCAGCAGCAGATGCTGAAGATGTACGGCATCCAGCCAACCGACAAAGACAAGTGACCCACTGTTCCGGCGTCTGCATGAGCAGTCTGACTCACTGATACTGACAGCCTTTCAGGATCATCGTACCGAATGGTTGAATCCAAGTTCTCTGCTATGGACTACAAGGTATATATGTGTGTGGTATGTGGCTTCCTCTATGAGGAGGAGTTTGGCTTGCCGGAAGAAGGGATAGAGCCTGGAACTCGCTGGGAAGACATCCCGGACTCCTGGATGTGCCCTGACTGTTCCGCTTCGAAAGACGATTTCGAAATGATTGAAATCTAGTCGAAATTAATTTTCAGACCGGACCGAATCTGGACTCATATGTCCTCAGTTGTTCGGCACTGATCAGCAATACTACCGATTCGCCGCTTCTGGAAGTCAGCCAGAAGAACGGCACATCTGAATACTCTGACTCCAGAGTTTCCGCCGATTCGCCGAGCTCTATCAACAAGTGGCCGTCATCGGAAAGATGTTGAATTGCTTCTTGAAGTATCCTCTTTACGATCTTGAGACCCTCATCTTCTGCTTCCAGCGCCAATCGCGGCTCGTGCTGGTATTCCGCCGGCAGGTTGTCAGCGTCAGAAGCGCTGACATAGGGTGGATTGCATACGATCAGATCATAGCGATTGTCCTTAATGTTTTCGAATAGGTCGCTTTCTATCAATCGTACTCGTTCATCAACACCGAAACGCGCGATGTTGATTCCCGCCACATCAAGCGCATCACGGTCGATATCAGCCGCATCGACAAGCATATTCGGATAATGCAGTGCCATCGCAACCGCTATGCACCCACTGCCGGTGCAGAGGTCCAGTATGCGGCGCGCGGAATCGGGCTTGACCCACGGAACCAAACCGTCCTGGATCAGATCACCGAAATGTGACCGAGGTACGATGGCGCGTTCGTCGATATAGAACGAAAATCCTGCAAACCACGCCTCGCGAATCAGATAGGCCAACGGTTTTCTGGAATCGATTCTAGCATGAATCAGCGCCTGAACCTTCAAACTCTGCTCGCTGCTTAGTTTTCGATCACAGATGTCTCCGAATTCATGATCAATCAGGTCAGCTACATGCAATGTTGCCCAGATGGCCTCGTCGCGAGCGTTGTCGCAGCCGTGTCCGAAGAACGAATCAGATTGTTCGAGACGCGCAAGCGCCCATTCAACATGTTCTGAAACTGTGGTGGGTTGTGTGCCGGGCACTATACTGGGATGTCATCAGAGCTGGGTCGGACTTGCTGACGACAGAAAGGAAGAACTCTCAGAGTCCGTACTTCTCCTTGAATCGTCCAACCCGACCTGCGGTATCAATGATCTTCTGCTTGCCGGTATAGAATGGATGACAAACGGAACAGATTTCGATGTTCAAGTCCTTTTGCAAGGTGGAACTCGTCTCGAAGCTATTCCCACAGACGCAGGTTACTTTGATGGTCGAATATTTCGGATGGATGCCTTGTTTCATGGGTTTCGTATACCTGTTTTAGGTTTTTCGAAGAATGACCGAAAATTATTGTTCAGACAGTGCAGCTCTTTGACAAAATTACGAGAGACAATATGTTATCAAATTGGAATTATCCGAGTGTTAAGAATTTTGACGATGTCTCCCTATCGATTAAATCCTGATAACTTCGGTCGTCCTATCAGGATGCGCGTTTCATCGAAGCGAAGAATTCCGCGTTGGTTTTTGTTGCGCGAAGCCTCTCCAACAGCAGTTCAATCGCCTCGATATCGTCGTGCGAGTGTAGCAATCGACGAATTGCCCAAATCATCTTGAGCTCCATCGGCTCAGTGAGCAGTTCTTCGCGTCGTGTTCCGGACTTCGCAATTATGATCGACGGATAGACACGTTTTTCAGCAATACGGCGGTCAAGGTGAATCTCCATATTTCCCGTACCCTTGAACTCTTCGTAGATGACCTCGTCCATTTTCGAGCCGGTTTCGATCAACGCGGTAGCAAGAATCGTAATGCTTCCACCTTCCTCGATGTTCCTTGCCGCACCGAAAAACCGCTTCGGTCTCTGCAGGGCATTTGAGTCAACACCACCCGTCAGAACCTTTCCGGACGCAGGAGCTACCGTGTTGTAGGCGCGTGCGAGTCGGGTGATCGAATCGAGAAGTATGACCACGTCACGTTTGTGTTCAACCAGTCGTTTGGCTTTTTCTATGACCATCTCAGCCACTTGTATATGGCGTGAGGCGGGTTCGTCGAATGTCGAGGAGACAACCTCTCCACGGACCGAACGCTGCATTTCAGTCACTTCTTCCGGGCGCTCGTCAATCAGAAGTACGATCAGTTCCACTTCCGGATTGTTCGCGGTGATTGAATGTGCGATCTGCTGCAACATGACGGTCTTACCCGTCTTTGGTGCGGACACAATCAGTCCGCGCTGACCCTTTCCGATGGGTGCGACGAGATCAATAATTCTTGCTGTCAGATCTTCCGTACTGCCATTGCCCAGTTCGAGTCGCATGCGTTTATCCGGATGCAGGGGAGTGAGGTTCTCAAACAGAACCTTGTCCTTGAGTTTATCCAGATGCTCATCGTTGATTTTCTCCACCTTGAGCAACGCAAAATATCGTTCCGAATCTTTGGGTGGCCTGACCAGTCCGGATACCGAGTCTCCGGTTCGGAGATTGAATCGTCGGATCTGACTGGGAGATACATAGATGTCGTCAGGTCCGGCAAGGTAGGAACTTGTCGGCGATCGAAGAAAACCGAATCCGTCCTGGAGCGCCTCCATTACGCCCTCGCCGGTGATGCTGCCGCCGTTTCGGGCTTCAGCCTTGAGGATTGCGAAAATCTGATCTTGCTTTCGCATCCTGCCCACGCCGTTAATGTTTACGCTACGGGCGATTTCGACCAGTTCAGTCGGTGATTTTGATTTTAGCTCCGTTAAGCTTATTCCCATAGAAAATGCCTCTGTGATAACACAATAGGTTATATGGCAGCAGGCGCCGCCGAGAATTAAGAAAGTGTTTGTGAGTAGTTGGTAACTTGGATGTAAGGGAAGAGAATTGTGGTCGATTCGACCCGCCGGAATTTAGAATTCTAAATTGACAGCGGAGATTATAACCTTTCTCAGATCAATTGTTAATTGCTCCGTCAATAAATGCTGTCAACTGTGATTTTGAGACAGCACCGACTTTTGTAGCCTCTACCGTGCCATTTTTGAAAATCATCAGCGTCGGGATTCCGCGAATCCCATACTTCGGGGGTGTAAGTGGATTGTCGTCAATATTCAGTTTGGCAACTTTCAGCGAGCCGGCATATTCAACCGCAACCTCTTCCAAAATCGGAGCGATCATTTTACATGGACCACACCACTCTGCCCAGTAATCGACGATTACGGGGATGGATGAATTGATAACATCCTCGTCAAATGACGTGTCGCTGATGTGTACTATTGAATCTGACATACGAGAATTTTTTCTCTGGTTGAATAGGACATATTCTGGAGTAGGGATTAGAATTATTTACAAAAATCAAAATAATGCAAGTACTTTTTTTGTTTTTAACCCGGCAATGTTTCTCAAAGTTTGCGAAAATTCAGATTAAATGTGATGTAACTAATTGTTTTTAAGTTACTTATGTTCAAGTATAGTGTTTGATTTGACACAATATGAATCGCACGCTGAATTGCAACGCGACGAATAAATTGCTCCTTGTCAGGATGAGATTCATGAAATGGATAACGCTGCATATTGATTGGCTATTATCACCAACTCACAATCCTCGTCGTTTCGCCGGCGAGCCGCAGGGCTTTGAGGACTGGTTTCCAAAGCACATTGCTACTTTTAGAGAGATGATTTTTCGTGTATCAGTTTATGATGGAATTTCTTGATCGAATTTGACTTGTTTGGCTATCAATTACGCCGAATCTTTCCGCTTAATCCATTCACGCAATACTTCATCAATCCGTGTTTGCCAAACTCGACCATCGGCTCGAAAGTGATCGACCACCTCTCTCGAAAGCATAATCGTGGTTGTCACCTTGCGGTTCTCCGACAATGGACATCCTCGACGAACCTCTGCCTCTGCAAAATTTTTCCGGCCAACCATTTCCGGAGAGGTCGGGGACTGTATCTGGATCAAAATCCTTCGCCGTAAATTTTTCTTTCCTGTTCATTGGCTTAACTCAAACCGAATAATCATTGCCGACTTAATTTCTAGCTGTGAATTCTGAAGATTGCACCCAGGCGACATTCGTCAATTCCGATAAGGATCGATTCTGCATGGGCTCCTTGACTCTTGCAGCATTCAATTCGCAGATGGTGGTCAATAGTTTGCAACAGTTGGATATTCTTGAGGATTATAATTCCATCCAGTTTTGATCCGCGGCTGGTTCCAAATCAATGGATGTCATGCAACGAATTCGTTATGTCCTGGATGCTGAATCTTCAGCCATCCAGTCCATCAGGGTATCGTCAGATTACGAGACGGCAGTCAATCTACTGCGTGCCTGTGAGGGTAAGGTGCTGACAACAGGAATGGGCAAAGCCGGAATCATAGCAAACAAGTTTGCTGTTACACTTTGCTCGACCGGCACACCGGCTGTATATCTTCATCCGGGCGAAGCCGCGCACGGTGATCTCGGTGTGATTTCCGAAGGCGACTGCATCGTCGCTTTTTCCAACAGTGGAAAAACCCGCGAAGTCATCGAAATGCTGCAGCTGGCAAAGCACCTGGGACTGGGCAAGGTAATCGGCATCACCTCCCATTCGGATTCAGAACTCCGGGCTCACAGCGATGTGATTCTTGAAATGGGTGCCATCCAGGAACCGTGTCCACTGGGTCTGACGCCATCTTCCAGCATTGCTGTCATGAATGCGATCGCTGATGCGATTACTCTTGCATTGATGGAGCTGAAGGGAATCACCAAGCAGCAATATGGACTGCGCCATCACGGCGGTTATCTGGGACGTGTCGCCCGCGACGACAATGAATGACGGTCTGATCGCTACCTTGGAGTGACTCCACGAATCGCACGCCAGACTCTTTGTGGTGTTGCGGGACCGGCCAGCGATACAAATTCCAAACCACCGCCAAGCATATCTGAAATTGCATTTTCAAGTGCACCCGGCGCGCCGAGACTTGCCACCTCACCGACACCTTTGACACCCAATGGATTGGTTTTGCACAATGTCGTATGTTTCTCAAGCTTGAAAAAAGGCAAATCTGCCGCGCGCGGCAACTGATAGTCCATCAGGGAGCCTGACAGCACATGTCCCTCCTCATCTTCATCAAACTGCATGCTTTCCATCAATGAAGTCCCGACAGACTGAGCCCATGACCCGTGGAGCTGGCCGTCCGCGATGGCCGGCATCAGAATTCGTCCGATGTCGTCCACACCGACGATCTGAACGATCTCGATGACGCCTGTATCGGGGTCACATTCGATTTCGACTACATATGCGCCGCACGGGTGGGTGGTGTTCGTACCTTCGAACGGTGCCGAACCCACACAGTTGGGTGTGTCCTCTCCCGATTCTTCGACGAATTCCGCAATATCCCCCAGACTTGCGCGACGGTCAGTCCCTGAAATGACGAATTCGCCTGAATCATATTCAATGTCCGCGGTCGACACCTCAAGTAAATGCGATGCCACCTCTTGAGCCTTTGCCAGCATGTCCAAAGCCGCCTTCTGTGCCGTGACACCAGCGATCGAGACCATGGATGAACCGCCCGTTCCACCACCCGACAGGATCTCGTCTGTGTCACCTTGCAGCACCTCAATACGCGAAGGTTCTATCTGCAACACTTCGGCAACCAGCGATGCGAGGGTGGTCTGATGTCCCTGACCGCCGGACTGTGTACCTGTAGTGACACGTACCCTTCCATCCCGGCAAAGTCGGACTTTACCGGTCTCATCTTTCGAGCCACCTGTGGAATGCATGTACATACCAAGTCCAATGCCACGTAACATGCCAAGTTGCGAGGCTTCTTTGCGTCGTTGATAGGAATTTCGCCAATCAGACCTCTCTAACGCAAAGTCGAGCAAAGCGCCGAAGTCTCCGCTGTCAATCACCTGCCCATTTCGCATCGAATATGGCAGGTCTTCGGGCTGGACGATGTTTTTACGCCGAAGATCAACGCGATCCATCCCCAGTTCGAGAGCCGCCTTGTCGATCAGTTGTTCGACCGTGCAAACCATCTCCGGTTTGCCGGCGCCGCGATACGCATCGGTCGGGGTTGCATTGGTAAACACACCTTTGCAGCGATAGCTGATTGACGAGAATTTGTAGTTGTGACCGATGACCGTATACGCATATTGGCCTGCAATCGATGGTCCGACGTAAGAAAGGCTCGCGCCGAGATCAGCTTCTGCATCGATCTGCAGTGCGAGAAACTTTCCTTCCGCGTCCAGTCCGAGCCGTGCACGATCGATTCTTGCTCGGCCATGTGCATCTGATATAAACGATTCCGACCGGGTCGCGGTCCATTTCACAGGGTTACCGAGTTTCGCGGCTGTGTAAAGAACCAGTGCATATTCCGGATATGTGAATATCTTCATGCCGAAACTGCCACCGACATCGCGGGTGATCACCCTGAGATTCTCCAGCGGGATTTTCATGACATCATTCGCCAGAACCCGACGCACCATGTGCACACCCTGGGTT
Source organism: Arenicellales bacterium (assembly GCA_963662635.2). Lineage (GTDB taxonomy): Bacteria > Pseudomonadota > Gammaproteobacteria > Arenicellales > JAJDZL01 > JAJDZL01. The sequence continues at coordinate 1,709,832 of CAXXFC010000006.1, read as the reverse complement.
TGGACATGGAGTGTGTACTGGTCTGTATTGGCATCATATTCAGCCAAAGCGGCCCGGGGCTCGATCGGAGTGATTGACATTCTAGGGTGATGCACTTCGATCGATACGACATGTTCTGCCTGTTGCAGCAGTTCTTCTGTTTCTCGTTCTGAGCCCAGGCTTGAGTCAAAACAAACATTGTCTGGTGCATCTTTCCATATGCTGGATTCAGCACGCAACGCTTTTTCGGTGCTTGAAGCACTGGGAAGTTCGCGAACATCCAAATCGATCAGGTCCGCGGCTTCCAGCGCACTGTGTATGGTATCGGCAACAATGAAGGCTATCGGCTCGCCGACATAACGTAGCCGATCTCGTGCGAGAACAGGACGTGGCGGCTTGAACATTGAGCTGCCGTCACGGTTGGTCAGGTTGGAGACGCAAGGGAGGTGACCGTAGCCTGCCTCGTCGAGATCAGCGGCAGTCACCACCAGATGGACACCCGGTTGTGTTTTTGCGGCTTCTACATCAATATCCAGAATCTCAGCGTGCGGATACGCAGATCGCACGACATGTCCGAAAAGAAGCCTCTGTGAGTGCATATCATCGACGAAACTGCCCTGTCCGGTTATGAGACCGAGGTCTTCGCGGCGCTGTGAATTTGTTGATTTGTCCATGTCCAATGAGCGTAATACTGTGTACAGAATATATAGGAATTACGAATTGACCGAAGCGATCAGGCAAACTTACCGGCATGGAATTCCTTTATAGCCCGGTTGCATAAGTAATATATTATTGTTTCGTTGGAATCGATTCTGTAGGTTTCCGACCGAACATTCTATTGTCACTTAACTAAGCCGTCGCTATGAATCAAATCGCCGACAAACAGACCTGGTCAGACAAGGTGGTACAGGCACTGTTTGCTATGCCCTTCAACGATTTGCTCTATCAGGCGCAGACCGTCCATCGAGAAAACTTCGCGCCCAATCAGGTGCAGAAAAGCAGGCTTGTCAATATCAAGACCGGCGGCTGTCCTGAGGATTGCAAGTACTGCAGTCAGTCGATTCGCTACCAGACAGAAGTCGATGCCAGCAAGCTGATGAAGGTCGAGGATGTCATCGCCGATGCCAAGGCGGCAAAAGAGGAAGGTGCGACACGATACTGCATGGGTGCCGCATGGAGAGGGCCCAAGCCCAGTCATATGGAAAGCCTGTGTACCATGATCTCAGAAGTCAAGTTACTTGGCCTCGAAACCTGTATGACATTGGGGCTGCTCAATCGCGATCAGGCTGTCAGACTGAAGCAGGCCGGCCTTGATTTTTACAACCACAATGTTGATACATCACCCGAATACTACGATCAGGTCATCACCACTCGGACTTTTGAGGACCGGTTGCAGACAATAGGCTATGTTCGCGAGGCAGGGATGAAAGTGTGTTGCGGAGGAATACTGGGGATGGGTGAGTCTCAGCAGGACCGAGGCAGTATGCTGATGGTGCTGGCAAACATGGAGCATCCGCCGGAAAGCGTTCCGATCAATATGCTCGTGCCCATACCGGGTACGCCATTGGCCAAGGCTCAGCAGGTTGAGCCGATAGAGTTCGTCCGTACCGTCGCGGTCGCGAGAATCATGCTGCCCAAGTCAGTGTTGCGGCTTTCGGCCGGTCGCAGGTCGATGTCGGAAGAGCTCCAGGCACTTTGCTTTTTTGCCGGTGCAAACTCAATATTTGTCGGAGACAGGCTGCTGACAACCGACAATGTCGAATATGACCACGATGAGGCGCTGTTCGCCAAACTGGGGCTTGAGGATATGTTACCGTCGACGAGTGGTTCAGCAGTCAATGTCGATCGATATCCCCAGGAGGTTGTGTCATGACAGTTGCGGTAAACGAACTGGTTAACGAGTTCAAGCGCAGCAATGACGATCTCGCCAATTGGAGCATGTCAGTGTTCATGAGTCTGTGTGGCAACGAACGAGACGCGATTCTGTTCCTCAACACACTGTCGTACATGGAACACATCGGCAGTTACAAGATCATGGCTACCCAGCGTGCGACTGTAATGGACTACCCGACATTGAAACACCTCAACGAAGAGACCGGTCATGCGGTTTTTTTCAAGCGGCATGCCGAACGTGTACACGATCAGGAAATGGACTACTCTGCCGATGCACTGCTTGCACCGGCATCTGCGCGAGCCTACTTCAATCGACTTGAAGCCGGCATGGTACGGTTATTCGGACGGAGTGCCAACTACCGGACGATTTATCTCTACATGTCTCTCGTGGTCGAGTTCCGTGCCGTGTGGGCCTACAACCTTCTGCAGAGAGCACTAGATCGAAACGCGCTGGATATCTCTCTTGAGCGTCTGTTGGCCGAAGAGCAGGGACACCTGTACAGCATGGCTCGACGACTGGATGGTGACGGACACTACAACCTGCGGACAATACGGCAACTTTGGAGTCAGGAGCGAGTGCTCTATATCCGACTGCTGGGTGCGATTGAGAAATTGCTCGGCGAAAAGAATGTTGAAGCGGCCGGAATGAGTCCGCTACCGCAACAAGTCTGACACCGTATCCGAGATGATTTCGTAGACCTTGTCGAGGTCATCCGGCGTAACGCAGTATGGGGGCAGTATGTAAATCGTATTGCCAAGCGGTCTCAGCAAAACCCCACTTTTCTGGAATCTGAGATACAGTTCGGTACCGATTCCTGACAGGTATCCACTATCGGGTACACGCACGTCCATCGCCGCGATTGTTCCACGCTGGCGAAGGGCGGTCAGCCAAGGTGAACCCTCAAGTTGCGACAACTTGAGCTTCTGCATTTCAGTGACCCGGTCCACGCGGTCAAGCACCTGGGGGTCCTTCCACATTTTTAGATTGGCTGCGGCTACCGCACATGCAATCGGATTTGCCGTATATGAGCTTGAATGAAAGAATGTCCGGCTGCGGTCCTTCGAATAGTGTGCCTGAAAGATTCGTTCATGGCACATGGTTACAGCCAATGGCAGAAAGCCCCCGGTGATACCTTTCGAGTAACATGCGATGTCGGGCACAACCCCAGCCTGATCACACGCGAACAATGTACCGGTTCGTCCCCAGGCTGTCATCACCTCGTCGGCAATGAAGAGCACGTCATATCTGTCGCAGACGCGCTTCATTTCGGCAAGGGTCTCAGCACCATACATAAGCATGCCGCCCGCACCGAGAACCAAAGGCTCCACAATAAATGCCGCGACATCATCCTTGCTGCGGCAACTGCGCTCAAGTGCGTCAATGGTCTCCTGCTCTCTGCCGTCGGCCGGGAACGGTATACTCTCAACTGAAAACAGCAAAGGATCGTAAGGCTGGTTGAACACACCGCGTTCTCCGACGGACATGGTGCCGATGGTGTCTCCATGATAACTGTGCTCCAGAACAAGTACCCGCTGTCGGTCAGACCCGATATGGTGCCAATACCCCAAAGCCATTTTCAGAGCGACTTCGACCGCGGTCGAGCCGCTGTCGGAGAAGAACACATAGTCCAGACCGTCCGGTGTCAGTTCATCAAGCAGGCGTCCGGTCTCCTCTGCCGGTTCGTGTGTGTAGCCGGCGAATATCACCTGATCGAGCCGCTCAATCTGACATCGCGCGGCCTCCTGCATTGCCGGATGACAGTGACCATGGGTAATCACCCACCAGGATGCGATGGCATCGATGATCTGTCGTCCGTCAGTTGTATAAAGATAGGCACCCTGTGCGCGATCGATTTCCAGAAAGTCCGGAAACAGTGCGTGTTGTGTAAATGGATGCCAGATAGGCGACATAGGCTCGGTCATGTGAGAACTCTCGTAAATTGGTCAATGTCGAAGTTTTGCTGAAACGCAGCTCGAAGTGATTCAGCGTCAAGTGATTCCAGGAACGGGAGCCGTCCAAGTCTTCTGACTCCACTCATTTCCGGAATGATCTTCTCGTTTTCCCGGTGCGGGTCTCCGACGAAAATGACGCCGTGAACATCGACCGACCAGCGACCCAGCGACTCGATGGTCAGCAGTGTATGATTGATGGTGCCCAATGAAGTGCGCGCGCAGACAATCGCAGGTAATCGCCAGTGTCGGAACATCTCAATGTAAAGTAAGCTTGCGGTCAGCGGCACCATGACACCGCCGGCACCCTCAACAATGAGCGGATTTGATGTATCGGGCAACGCCAGTCGCTCCGTGTCGATTTCAATACCATCAATTGCTGCCGCGAGGTGTGGTGAGGCAGGTGTGTTCAGCCGATAAGCCTCAGCGATGAACTGACTTGGCGGCAAGCCCGTGACTCGTCGTACAAATTCGGTGTCGGTTTCCTCGTCAAGGCCCGCCTGAACCGGCTTGTAGTAGGTGGCGCCGAGGGCGTCGACGAGCATCGCACTGACAACCGTTTTGCCGATACCGGTATCGGTACCGGTGATCAGGAATCCGCGCGCGTTATTGTTCGCTGGGTCTGGCATCTTCTCAGATTTGTTTCGGTTCAATCTCAAGTCGACTCATGATCTTGCGGAGGGTTTCAAACATTTCACAGATATCGTGTTCGGTTACGTTCAGCGTGATCGATATTCTAAGACGTGACGTTCCCGCCGGTACAGTTGGTGGCCGAATGGCCCGAACATCGAAACCGGCACCCTGCATTGCACGAGCGACCTGCTGAGTCAGCAGCTCATCACCGATAACGAAAGGAATGATCTGCGAACCACTGCCATTGATTCCGAAGAGCCGTTCAAGTTCGCGGTTGGCGGTCTCGATCAGCCGATGAAGTTTCTGTCTTCGTTCCGGTTCAGACACCAGCACTGTCAATGATGCCATCACTGCCGTTGCGATAATTGGCGGTGGTGCTGTCGAATAGATGAACGGACGACACCGGTTGACAAGGTAATCAATGATTTCAGAGGACGCGCAGACCAGCGCACCGGACGCACCCAGAGCTTTGCCACATGTATGTAGTACGATCAGGTTGCTGTAACCCTGGTAGGGTTCCGTCAGTCCAAGACCGCGGGTACCGAAAACCCCGGTGGCATGCGCTTCATCGATCACAAGCATCGCGCCATGGCGGTCTGCGATCGAAATCAGTTCTTCAAGTGGCGCACGGTCGCCGTCCATGCTGTACAGACTCTCTACCGCGATCCATGGAACAGCTGATGGAGCACCGCTCTTACGCCACCTGACGATTGAACGTTCAACCGCGTTCGGATCGTTGTGGCGGGCTTTGACACTCTTCGCCTGCGTGTTGAACGCTCCTTCACGTATGCTCGCATGCGACAGGGCATCATAGACAATCAGGTCCTGCTTTTTAGGCAGGGTTGTGAACAGGGCGACATTCGCGCTGTATCCGCTGGACAGGAAAAGTGTTTTCTCACAGCCGAATTGTTTCGCCGCTTCTGATTCAAGCTGCTGATGCGCCTGGTGGTTTCCGCGAAGAAGACGCGATCCGCCCGCACCCAATGCAATGCCGTCATTCAGTGCCTGTCGGACCGCCAGTCGGATGGGTTCGGCATGGTTCAGACCGAGAAAGTCATTGGAGGTGAAATCCACGCCGCTGATTGTGACAAGCTCTCGCTTCAGATTGGATTCCTGAAGACGATCAATTTCGTCGCTGTAACGATCAAGCAGATGTGCTGTCATCAATTCGCCCGCTGAAAACAATAAATTTCACAGTATATTGTAAGAGGGGCAAAATCGTGGTTTCAGTCTGGTTTGCCGGGCCGGGTCTGTAACCTGTTGTTGATCATCATTGTATCGGATGCGCTGGATTTTTTCCGGTCCGGCCCTTGACTCCCGCCGCGGTCTGTGGCATCATATCATCCATGGAATATCATCGTGAACTGAAGTGATGGACCGGCGGATGGTCGAGCTGACCGGCGAGGTGTTTGCGGGCGGTTGTGTATCGGCCGTGCAGTTGGAACAGGTACGACAGACGGTGCGGACCTTTTCGGCGCTGAGCCGGCGCGAGCTGGCCCACACGGTATGCGAGCATCTGGGCTGGCACACGCCGAACGGCGACAATCGGGTGCAGTCGGCCATCGGGCTGTTGGAGCGCATGGAGGGGCTGGGTCTGGTGACGTTGCCGGACCGGGATCACAGCAAGGTGCGGACCTCGCAGCGCACTGTCGCCCGCACCGGTGACGGCGATTCCGGTTCGCCGGTCGAGGTGTCGTTGCGGGAGCTGATGCCGGTGCATGTGCGGCCGGTCGGCGATCCGGGCGGGGTGCGTGTTTTCAACGAGCTGGTGGACCGTTATCATTATCTGGGTTATCGGCGTCCGATCGGCCCGCACCTTCGTTATTTCGTGACCGACCGGGAGGGTCGGCGGCTGGCGCTGGTGATGTTCACCTATGCGGCGGTTGCGGTACGGTGCCGCGACGAGTGGATCGGCTGGGCGGGCGAAGGCTACCGGCCACATCTGGAGCGGGTGATTCAGAACAATCGGTTTGTGGTGCTGCCCTGGGTCAGGGTGCGCAATCTTGCGTCCAAGGCGCTGTCGATTGTGCTTCGGCGGCTGGCCGATGACTGGCAGACGCGGCATGGGGTGCGGCCGGTGCTGGCCGAGACCTATGTTGACGGTCGCTTTGCGGGCAGCTGCTACCGGGCCTCGAACTGGCGCCATGTCGGTCACACCCTGGGCGGCCGCGGCCGGGGGAAGCCGAAAGCGGTTTACGTGTATCCTCTGGATGCCGGTTTCAGGACGATCCTGTCGGGTGATGTGCGGTGACGCATCAGGATGGGGAACGCCTGACGGAGGAGAATCGTCGGCTGCGCGATGAGAATGACGCGCTGCACGGCCGCATTGCCGAACTGAATGAGGAGATTGCGCGACTGCGCGGGGATCTTCGCGGGCTGTCCGACGAGGTTCGGCGTCTGAAGGACCTGCCGAAGCGTCCCGAGGTCAGGCCGAGCGGTCTGAACCGCAAAACGAAGACCGGGTCGGGCCGCAGGACCGGTCGGCGCAAGCCCCGGCAGTACAGTCCGAAGGCGCGGACCGAGCGGGTGTTCATCGAGGTGCCGGATGTGCCCGAGGGCAGTGTGCGCGACGGCTACCAACCCTACACGGTTCAGGAGCTGGCGGTGCGGCCGGTGGTGATCGAGTATCTGCGCGAACGCTGGCGGACACCGGACGGCACACGCATCGTGGCGCCGTTGCCGGAGGATGTGAACGGCCAGTACGGCAGCGGTCTGCGCCGCCTGGTGGTGTCGCTGTATCATCAGGGACAGACCACGCTGCCGCGTATCGTGACACTGCTCAACGACTGGGGTGTCGGCATCTCCAAGCGCACGGTGGTGCGGATGCTCACCGACGGAGTGGCCGATCTGGTGGACGAGGCCGCACAGGTGCTTTCGGCCGGCATCGGCGGCGCCGACTGGCTGCATGTCGACGACACCGGTGCCCGGCACCGCAACCGGAACGGCTACTGCACGGTGATCGGCAATGACCGCTTCACCGGCTTTGCGACCGGGCAGTCCAAGAGCCGCCTGAACTTCCTGCAGATCCTCGGCTGCGGCGACAGCGACCATGTCCTCAACGGGGCGGCCTTCGAATACATGCGCAACTGCCGGTTGCCGAAAATCACGGTGGAGCTGCTGCGCCACGGCGGCCGACAGCGCTTCGACTGCGAGACCGAATGGCAGGCACATCTGGACCGGCTGGGCATCGGCGCCCGCAAGGCGGTGATCGCCACCGAAGGCGCACTGTGGGGCGCTCTGAGCGAATCATCGACACTGGCCGACACCGTCATCCTCAGCGACGATGCCGGTCAGTTCAACATCGGCGAGCATGCGCTTTGCTGGGTGCATGCCGAACGGCTGCTGCAGAAACTCATCGCCTCGGGACCCGGACACCGGGATGCCGTCGAATCCAAGCGCGATGCAATCTGGACACTCTACCGACAGCTCCTCGATTACCGAACCGAACCGGACCCGAACACCGCCATGGCCCTGTCCCGGCGATTCGATGACATCTTCAATGACACCACCTGCCACCACATGCTCAACCAGCTGCTGAAACGGCTCGCGGACAACAAGCAGGAACTGCTCAGGGTGCTCGACCGTCCGACAACGCCGCTGCACAACAATCTGGCGGAAAATGACATCCGGGCACAGGTGACCCGGCGCAGGATCTCCGCCGGCACCCGCAGCGATGCCGGACGCGACGCACGCGATGCCTGCCTCGCACTGCTCAAGACCTGCCACAAGCTGAACATCAGCTTCTGGGACTACCTCGGCTGCCGCTTCAGGGTGCCGGATGCACCTGCCATACCACCCCTCGCCACGCTCGTCAGCCAACGGGAATAAACCGCCCGACAGTCACCGGACATCGCCGCCGGCGCGACCGGATGTAATACAATCACCGGCAATCGACCGATCAGGAAAACACAATCACCGGCAAGGGAAAAGTGGACAATACCAAGATATTGCCCCTCTTACGTATATTTTCACTGTAATGGAGCCTTTACAATAATAGACACAAGTTCATGGTATTGCGAAATGGAAATTGTCAGTGTGAAAGTGATTTCGAATTTTACAACGACCATGAAGGAAATAATTTGAACCAATTTCCAGGGAATAGTGAAAACCATGAATACGTCGAGACCCAAAGGCACTCCTACCGTAATAGTTGACAATGATCGGGTCAGGGTTACGGAATGGTGTTTTGCACCAGACGCTGAAACAGGACATCATCGTCATGAGACCGACTATGTTGTAGTATCCGTATCGAACGGTAGCCTGCTGATAGTTGACAATGATGGAAATGAGACGATCAGAGAGCTTTCTGCGGGAGAGACCTATTTCAGAAACGCTGGCGTTGAGCACAATGTCATCAATAACAGTTCAACAGAATTCACGTTTATTGAAATTGAATTGCTGTGATTCGTGGACACAGTTATTCTGCCTTTTGCCAGACTTTCCGGTCTAGGTTGCACGGCAAGTAATCAGCGAACACAAAATTCGCAGCGACATCATCTGACGCAAAACATTCAACCGCGTTCCACAAAAATTCATTCTGTCATTCATTTAATACCGACCAGATTTCGGGTCGGAATTTCTTTATCTCATGATCGCTCAAGCCTTCAAGGGAGTGTGGAAACTTGATCCATTTTTCTGTTTCGTGCAGGTAGTATTCCGGTATCCTGTCGGTTTGGTTACGCTTGGGTTTGTACCAGGGGACTGCGACACGAATTTCACGCGGTGTATTCAGCCGGGCTTTACGACGCAACTTATCAACGATAGCCTGTATGGTAAATCCTGTATCGAAGACATCATCTACAAACAGCATGCCATCTTCGGCGTTCACACGGTCCACTAGGTAGTCCAGACCGTGTACACGCACATGCTGGCCTCGCTGATCTATGGCATGATCATAGGACGATGTGCGAATCGCGATATGATCTGTTTGAATACCAGCCCATGCCAGCACTTCCTGCACTGCTATACCAATTGGCGTTCCACCGCGCCAGATGCCAACAATAAAGCTGGGTCTGAATCCGCTGTTGGCTACCATTGTGCCGAGCCGAACGGCATCGCTAAGTAGGTCCTGCGCCTGAATATAGATTTTCTCACTCATGGTAAAATTTTAATCGATGGAGCCGCCACCGCATACTGAAAAACTTTACATTGACGAACAGTCGTTGATATTGGACGGCTATCGGCTTGGACGTCAAATTTTTACCAGCGGATTCCATCCGGATTTTATTGCTGGCATCTGGCGAGGCGGCAGTGCGGTGGGTATCGTAGTGCAGGAGTGTCTGCAGTATTTTGGTATCCATTCCGATCATATTGCTATTCGTACATCCTACCAGGGTATGCAGTACTACGACGATATGATCAAGAATTCCGCCGGTATCGCAGTTCACGGGTTGGAATATCTGGAAGATCGGTTGGAGTCCGAACATCGATTGTTGTTGGTTGATGATGTGTTCAGCAGTGGTCACAGCATTCAGGCGGTCAAGGAAAAACTGCGTCGTAAGCTGCGTCGGAACATGCCTGAGGATACCCGAGTGGGTGCGATCTGGTACCGTTCGGTGGCGGGGCGTCCGGCACCGGACTACTTTGTGAATGAAACCGATCGCTGGCTTGTACTGCCCTACGAGTTCTCCGGTCTGAGTCTGGACGACATTCGCATCCATAAAAGTTGGGCGGCACCTTTACTGGGGTCCATATCTGAATCAGAAAACTGATCGTACAGATGATTTAGTTTTTGAATTTACGAAGCCGCCTTTATAATTTCTACAAATTCATGTAAATCGAGATGGAACTATGAAAATCACAACTAAACTTCCGATTATTTTATTGCTTGCACTGGGTATGACAGGTTCGATCGTACACGCCTATGATGCCTCGAAGGCCAAGTCTGCTGAGGATATAGAGGCTGTTCTGGAATCCAGAAGCGAATTCATGAAGGGTATGGGAAGCGCGATGAAAGCGTTTTCGAACTATCTGAAAAGGGGAGACGGCGAACCGCTTGAGCTGGGTGCCATGGCGGCGGACATTGCGGAAAAAGCACCTGACCTACCTGATTTGTTTCCAAAAGATACCGGTCACGCACAATTTGAGGACAGCGAGTCGAAAGCCGTAATCTGGGAGAAGTGGGACGACTTCGTTGCTGCTGCCAATGGTTTGGTGGAACCGGCATTGGCACTCGAAGCGGCTTTCGAATCAGGCGACAAGAATGAGATTGGCGCAAGCGTCAAAAAGCTCGGTGGAAACGGGTGTCGCAATTGTCACGATACATTTCGGGAGAAACACGATCACTGATCCGCGATCGGTTGACATCAGGCAAGTAAAGTCAGTCTTATAGGGAGCCTATCGAGGTATCAGCCGTATTGATCGAAAGTCCACAGCATGACAGCCGCGGAGACCAGGATGGTGGCTATACCTTTCCAGATCGGTGCTATGACCGGTTGATTTGACGAGAGTTTTTGTGGAACCTGTCGGGCACCGGTGATCATGGGACCGATCAGGTTGTCTTTCTTGTAGATGTAATAGAATGCGTTGGCTGCCAGATGCAGGCCGATGATATAGAGAACCAGCGTTTCATTGGTCAGGTGGATATCAGTTGCCCAGCGACTGGTGTCATAACTTACGTAGTAGGCAAAGGGCCCCTCGATCAGTCCGTCGATATCCGATGCAACCAGTCCGGTTGCGACTTGGACAGATATGATCGAAAGGATTGCAATAACCGCGAGAGATCCGATCGGACTGTGCGCTACACTGTAACCGGGTTTTCTCTGAGGCAGTTCAGCGATATAGCTCACATACTCGCGGGGATGGAAGAATAGAGCCGAGAAGCGAGCATTCGAGCTGCCAATGAATCCCCATATGATTCTGGCCACGAGAAGGATGGCGATACTCTTGCCTGCAATGATGTGAACATCGAAATTCTCGAGTTTTGCACTGATGAACATGACAGCGACCAGCACAGCCAACAACCAGTGAAAGATTCGAATCGGCAAATCCCAAACTCTTACTGAAACCTTGCTGGAGTTGCTGGCTGTCATGATGCTTTAATTTTATCGCATATCCACATCGAGTCCATCAAGCCTGTTGGATTGCTCAAACGGATTGCCTGATGGTCAGAGTCAGCGCTTAAGGACGCGCACTCGAAACTGCCCTCGAATGTATCAGAACTGATGCGGGTCGAGGAAAATCGAATTCAGCCTTCGTGACAGCACTTCCAAATCGCGTTCTTCATCAACTGTTTTCACTGTTTCGGATGCGGCGTTTCTTGCAGTTCGCCGCGCCTGTTCGAATGCATTTTCCTGTGCGAGCGAATCGCTGACAACAGTTGCCGGGTCGCGAATGCTCCGATGTACTTTGACTTGTGATGCCGGCCACATCGGACAAACTTCGGCGGCCGCGTGATCGCAAACTGTCTCCACAAAATCCATAACCGTTGCAGGTACGCCAGAATACTCGTCCCAGCTCTTTGAACGACAGCCTTCTGCAGAGATGCCGTATTTTTCGAGCGTTTTGCGCGTCATCGGGCGGACCTCGTCTTTGGGCTGGCTTCCGGCGCTGAATCCCTTGAATTTCTCTTTTCCGACTGAATTGAGTGCGGCTTCACACAGTATGCTACGCGCCGAGTTGCCCGTGCACAAGAAAAGGACATTGATTGTTTGTCGTGCTGTCATTTTTTGGGAATTCACTCAACTTACAGCCGACTTCGGAAGCTCGGAACCGAAATATTATTCAATTTAGGGTTGGCGAAAAAATAACTTTTCAATTTCAGCCGGTGTCGGCAGACATTGTATCGTTTAACATCTGCGGTTTGATTGAATAGTTCCATTGCGGGATGGTGTTGCTGTATTCGAGGTTCAGCGATTTCATCTGCGGCTGTGAGATTTTGATGCCTTTTTCATATTCATCCTCCACCAGGGTTGCGGATACGGAGAGTCCGGTCCGCGTGGTGGTGGTTTTCAGATAGCGCAGGATGATCTCGAAGCTTTCCAGCGGGACGCCGGCCCAGTGTTTGGAGACCTCGCTGAACAGCCGATGTTCGATGGGGTTGTATTTGGAGGCGCCGGCGGGGTAGTGGGCGACGGTGACCTGCAGGTTGAACCGATTGGCGAGAACATGCTGCAGGAAATACTTCCAGGCGCGGGGCCGACAGCCGTTGCTGCCGCCGGAATCGGCGAGGATGACAATCTCGGTGGCATCGGGGTAGCGCAGGCGGCCCTCGCCGTGCCACCACTGTGCGATGCACTCGACCGCAAACTGCGGGGTGTCGTGTGAGCAGCCCACGTAGAAGCTCCCGGCATTGGCATGCAGGTCATAGATGCCATAGGGCACTGCGATGCCGTCGGCGTGCGAGCGAAAGTCATGGTCGTTGACTTTCTCCGGCGTGCGTCCCCACTTGGCGCCCGCATTACTGAACCGGCCCACCAGTTCCTTTTTTTTCGTGTCGACGCTGATCATCGGAATATTGTTGCGCTCCCCGCGTGCCCTCAATACGGCAATCATGGCAAACTGTCCATCCCGCCGGGCCGGATTGCAGCTCGCAATCGACTTGTGGTTGACCCGCAATGCATAACCGTGTTCCCTGAGCAGCCGCGAGACGGTACGGTCACAGATGTCAATGCCGTAAAGGCAGTGAACCTGTTCGGCAACCGAAGCGGTGGTGCGGCGGGTCCACAGCTGCCCGCTGACCGGGCAGCCTGCGGTGTCGTTTTCCATCAGGGCGATGATCAGTTCGATGAGGCTGTCGTTTTTTTTTCAATCGACTTGCGGCCGCCCCCCGGCTTTCTGACCCGATGCGGATCAATGTCCCCGCCGAGCAGCTGCCGGCGACCGGTCGCCACCGTCGCAGACGAGATGCCCAGGGTGCCGGCGACACGACGGTCTCCGCCATGACCGTGGCGAATCGACTCCAGGCCTGCGAACAGCCGCCTTTGGCGCTCATCGAGCGAGCCGAAATATGCTGCGGTCGCCTGCAGGACCATCGTATCGGTCGGGTCCGGGTCCGCCAGATCAAAGCTTGCCGACGACTCAACCATCCTGCGGGCGCTGACCTGCCGGTCGTGCCGCGATGAATCCGCGCTGCAGTAAAGATAACGCCCGCTGACCTGCCGGCGCGAAAGCCGATTGTCACGGACCAGGATACGAAGCGCATCCTGGGTCCCGACCGCAAGCAGTTCGGACAGCTCGGCGGCAAAATACCCGCCTGTGGACATGGACGCAAGCGCTTCCAGTGTCGCCATCAGACCGCCATGCAGGGAAAAGCGCACATCGCCATGAAACCAAAGCCCGTTGGAATCGTAGGATGCCAGCTCATCCAGCGTGTAGAAGCGTCCGCGGTGAGAGTAGCTGGACCGGCAGTTCGCCTCGGCGAGCCTGCGGCAGGCGGTACGGTGGCTCGGGGTTCCCAGAGCCTGCATGATCTGCGGCAGGGAGGCGACGGTCTGCTGTCTGAGCAGTGAGATGATCGGAGCGGTTGTGAAGGTCTGGGTTCGCATCGGTGTCTCCATATGGCGTATTCTCGATAGTATATATCTCTATTATGACATAATAACGGAGAAAAGCCTGTCTGACAGACATCATTTTACAAAACCGGGCTTGAAAACCGAGAAAAGAAAGGGAATAATTTCAGCTGATGATGCAGATGCAGACGCAATCGACGTGTTCTGTGGCTAAATACAGAATCAAACTTTAAAGTTATTTATTCGCCAACCCTTAGTTGTTTCTCAAAAGAAAATATTGGCTCCCTCAATCAGTTTGCCTGATACTCAAAAGCGAAATCGGACAATAAATTGAAAACCGAAAATTTACACATATATAATTATTCACTTAACCTATTGAACACATTTCCGTCAGTTCCTGACAACGTAGCTCTCAGAGGTAAAAAATGGCACGTATTACTGTAGAAGATTGTCTTGAAAGGGTTGAAAACAGATTTCAGCTGGTTTTGATCGCTACCAAACGCGCACGGCAGTTGGCTGCTGGCGCGGAACCTCTGGTCGAGCGGGACAATGACAAGAATACGGTGATTGCCCTGCGCGAGATTGCCGATGGCCTGATCACAGCGAGCATTCTTGACGAGGACGACATGCCGACCATTGCCAATCCTTTCGAATTTCAATCGGAGGAACTGGATGAGCCGCGAGTTGAAGACGACACGCCAGAAGATGCCGACAGCGAACCAGCTGATCAAGACATCGAGCAGCAAGTTAATTGAACTGTATCGCCGTCTTGGTATACCAGACAGGGAAAAACGGCAGTTTGACAATCTTTGCAACCTGCTGGCTGACTATCTTGACAAACACGAAATTGACGAAGTTCGCAGATCCTACGAGATAGGCGCAGCGGCTCACGCTGGACAGCGGCGGATCAAGGGCGAGAAATACATCAACCACCCGCTGGCGGTCGCCGAACTACTTGTCAAACTCCAGCTGGACAGCCATACCATCATGGCTGCCATCTTACACGACACCCTGGAGGACACCGATGTGACTTGGGAAACGCTCAAGCGCGAATTCGGGGAGGATGTCGCCAATCTGGTCAACGGTGTAAGCAAGGTCACAGGAACCGAATTCAAGGACAAGGACGATGAGGAGGCAGAGAATTTTCGACGTCTGCTGGTTGCGGCGGCAGGAGATATCCGTGTAATCCTGATCAAACTGGCAGACAGAATGCACAATCTGGAAACACTGGACGTGCACCGCCTCGGCAAACGCAAGAGAATCGTCAATCAGACTCGCGACATCTACATTCCGATGACTTACATGATGGGTATGCATGAGTGGCATCGGAGATTGGAAGATCTATGTTTTCAGGCCATCTACCCCTCCCGATACCGCACTATCGCCAACGCAATTAGAAGAACCGTCAAATCTCGAGCCACAGTTTCCATAAACCGCCACGTCAGGACCATCGCCAACATTCTGAAAGAACACGGCATTTCAGCGGAGGTGTCGTGGCGCGAGAAAAATGTCTCAGCCATACATGAGAAGATGCGGCGGAAACGTGAGTCAAATCAATCCATCTCCTTTACTTCCATCAAGGATCTTGTCGGGTTTCGTGTGGTGCTCGACAGTGAAGATGACTGCTATCGTGCGCTGGGCGTCATTCATAAGAACTATAAACCGATCTCCCGCGAGTTCAACGACTATATTGCTATCCCCAAAATAAACGGTTATCGGTCACTGCATACCAGCGTCTATGATGAGTCCGGACGCATAATGGAGATACAGATCAGAACACATAAGATGCACGAAATAGCAGAATTCGGCATCGCCTCGCACTTGAGTTACAAGACCAATGTACGACCGTCGCAAATTCGCGCGCTTGGCGACATTCCATGGTTGAAGGATTTGCTGGATCATTCAGTCAATCATAATGAGGTTGGACGCGAGTTTCTTGAGAATCTCAAGCGTAATCTATACTTTGACAGCGTTTTCGTTGTAACGCCCCAAGGAGAATCGAAGCGTCTGAAAAAAGGTGCTACCGTGATCGATTTTGCCTATGCGGTCCATACCGACCTGGGCCACCAGGTAAAGTCCGCCACAATCGGAGGCGAGCGAGTTCCACTGCACACGGTGCTCCAGGACGGTGACCAGGTGGAGATAAAGAAACGGGCATTCGGGAACCCCGATCCGCAGTGGGAAAAATTCGTGGTTACCGCGAAGGCGAAAATGGCGATTCGTCGCGCGCTGAAAGACAGGACGGCGCAAGACTACGTCAGGATGGGTGAGCGACTTCTTCGAAACGAACTCAAGAGTCAGAAAATAAAGTATTCCGGCATTACCGATGAAATGAAGGACAGTCTGGCGAAGAAACTGCATCTTGACGAGTGGCATACGATTCTTCAGGAGATCGGGAATGGAAGTCGATTCGCACCGGTCATTGTAAAGCAGTTATTCGCGGATCAATCCTCGGCGGACGAGAAATTCCACCGCCGCGTCATGTCGGTGTCAATCGATGGTACCGAAGGCATGGTCGTACAATACGCAAAGTGCTGCAACCCCATACCGAATGATTCGATTGTCGCATTCTGGAGTGCGGGCGGTGGGATCGTTATTCACATCGCGGACTGTAACAATGTTCGGCATTCAAAGTTTCCCCCCGAACGCTGGCAGAAATTCTACTGGACTGAAAAGCCTGAAGGCGTGTTCCGTGTTGCCATACGTGTTGATGCTGAGGACCGAAGCGGTCTGCTGGGACAGATTGCGACGGACATTGCATCGATGGATGCGAATATCGGAGATTGCCGAATCGTCACCACCGATGGGGCATCGGTCACATTGGAGTTTGATATCGATGTGTCTGATCGCCAGCATCTGGCGAGAATCATTCGAAAGATCAAGAAAGTACCTTCTGTTTTCCATATTCAGAGATACAGGTTGGCGTAATACTCGTGCCTCGTATGCAATAAAATTCCTGTTTGACATGACGTATCAGACGGTTGATGGGGCCGTTACCGATTTCGATCAGAATTTTCTTGGCATTCGGGCACGAATGTCTCACCCGGGAGGATACTTCGGATGGCAACAAGGGAAATCATCTCAACTGACAAGGCACCAAAAGCCATCGGTGCCTATTCTCAGGCTGTAAGAACAGGCAACACGGTCTATATATCAGGTCAGATTCCGCTTGACCCGACAACACAGGAAATTGCCGATGGCGACATTCGTGCGCATATTCACCGCGTCTTTCAGAACCTGCAAGCTGTTGCCGATGCTGCAGGCGGCGGATTGGATGACATTGTCAAGCTGACCGTCTATCTCGTAGACTTGGGAAATTTCCCGACTGTCAACGAAGTCATGGCGGAATATTTCGACGAGCCTTATCCAGCGCGCGCGGCAATTGGTGTTGCATCGTTACCGAAAGGCGTAGGCGTTGAGATGGAAGCTATCATGGCGCTGTAGTTGCGGTGGAGTCGGAGGTCCAGCAAAATCCAGAAGAACTGCCTGTTACCGTCCTGCCGCGGGTAAGTGACAAACTGGCATCCTCACTGGAGAGAATCGGTATATTCCAGGTCAAAGACCTGTTGCTTCATCTGCCGTACCGTTACCAAGACCGTACGAAGTCAACCCCGCTCGGTGAGATATCCATTGGCCGAGTTGTAGTGGTTACCGGTCGAATCGTCAATGTACGAGTCAATTTCGGTCGACGTAGGAGTCTCGTGACACACATCGAAGACGATACGGGCTCAATGCGCATGCGTCTTTTCCATTTCAACTCCCGACAGCAGCAGAACCTGGAGAGCAGTTCATGGATTCGTTGTTTCGGTGAGGTCCGCCTGATCAGCAATGCGTATGAGATGGCTCATCCCGAATACGCAGTTTACAATTCCCCGCCGCCCGAAATCCAGAACGACAGCTACACTCCGATCTATCGTCTGACAGAAGGAATCGGACAGGGGCAGATGCGTAACATTGTCAAATCCGCATTGGATTTGTTCCTGAAGCGGGACATCAGCGACCCGCTTCCGGATCAGACACGCGAGGAGAATGGTCTGGTTGGACTCAGGGATGCACTAATGATGGTACATGCACCACCGGTGGGGGAGTTTGAACTACAGATCGAAGAGAATCATCAGCCGGCGGTCCGCAGGCTGATTTTTGAGGAGCTGGTGTCGTTCCAGATCGCCAGAAGAAGACACAAGGAACTGCGTCAATCAGTCGGTGCGCCATCGTTGCGTCCAAAAGGAACTCTTTCGAGACAGCTCAGGGATTCATTGACTTTTGAGCCGACGAATTCGCAACGCAGTGTCATCTATGAGATTCTTGATGATCTGAAGAAGTCCACCCCCATGCTTCGTCTGCTGCAAGGTGACGTGGGTTGTGGCAAGACGCTGGTTGCCGCTGCTGCAGCTGCGTGGACAGTGGATTCAGGTTTTCAGATTGCGATCATGGCACCGACCGAACTGCTCGCGGAACAGCATCTGAAGTCATTTGCAGGTTGGTTCGAGCCACTTGGTATCGAAGTGCATCTTCTAACCGGCAGATTGCCTGCGAAAGCGCGAAAAGAAATCGAACAAGCGATACGTTCCGGGCAGGCGAACATTGTTATCGGTACCCACGCACTGTTTCAGGAGAAGGTTGAATTCAAGAACCTGGGCATGGTGATCGTTGACGAGCAGCATCGGTTTGGCGTCGGACAGCGATATGCATTCCGACAGAAGGGTGTAAGCGATGATCTGGTTCCTCATCAGTTGGTGATGACCGCGACACCGATTCCGCGTACGCTGGCCATGACCTTCTATGCTGATCTGGATGTCTCCAGTATCACTGAACTCCCACCGGGTCGACAACCCGTTCAGACGCGAATCATGGCGTCAAGCAATCGGCGGGACGCGCTGGACTTGGTCAGGAGACAGCGGGATTGTGGTCAGCAGGTCTATTGGGTATGCCCGATAATCGAGAAGTCCGAGGTGTTGGATGTCGAATCTGCCGTTGAGACGGAAAAGGTAATCAAAAAGGCATTGCCCGGGTATCGTATCGGTTTGGTTCATGGACGTCTCAAAAGTGACAGGCGAGACAAGATAATGAAATCGTTCAGGGATGGGGAAATCGATGTACTGGTCGCCACGACGGTTATCGAGGTCGGAGTCGATGTGCCCAATGCCAGTCTGATGGTGATTGAAAGTGCCGATCGTTTGGGGCTTTCACAGTTGCATCAGCTTCGCGGTCGCGTCGGTCGGGGTGCTGAGCGGGCACAATGTGTGCTGTTATTCAAGGCGCCGCTGTCTCAGTCAGCAAAAAAACGTCTGGAGGTGATGCGAAAGACCACGGATGGCTTCAAGATCGCTGAAACTGATCTGAAACTGCGAGGGGCGGGTGAGCTGCTTGGCACACGCCAGACCGGTTCACAGTTATTCCGGATCGCCGAGCTGCCGCGTGACATCAATATGATCAACGAAGTTAACCAAACCGCACAGATGATCCTGAAACGGCATCCGGAAAATGCACAGGAACTGATTCGACGCTGGACTCCGAGGGAGGGTGAGTACAGTGCTGTCTGAACGACTGGGCGCTTATGCCCGTCTGATGCGGCTGGACAAACCTATTGGCAGTCTCCTGCTGCTATGGCCGACGCTTTGGGCGGCATGGATTGCAGGCGGCGGGTCACCAGAACCGTACATCGTTCTGATACTTGCTATCGGTGTGTTTGTCATGCGCTCGTGTGGCTGTGTGATCAATGACTTTGCGGACCGGGATTTCGACCCGCACGTCGAACGTACCCGCGATCGCCCGCTGGCAACCCGTGAGGTGTCGGTCCGAGAGGCGATGGGCCTGATTGCGCTTTTGGCGCTGATCAGCCTGATCCTGGTGCTGTTTTTGAATACACTGTCGATTCTACTCGCAGCAGCGGGTCTTTTCCTTGCTGCGTCCTATCCCTTTCTCAAACGCTTTACCAACCTGCCCCAGTTCTACCTGGGAATCGCATTTGGCTGGGGGATTCCAATCGCATTCGCGGCACATCTGAATACTGTGCCGCTGTCCGGCTGGTTATTGCTTCTGGCCAATGTGGTATGGGCCGGTGCCTACGATACTTTCTATGCGATGGTCGACCGTGATGATGATGTCCGTATCGGAGTGAAATCGCTCGCTGTACTGACGGGACGTCGTGATCGGCTGGTCATCGGGATCTGTCAGGTGCTGACATTGCTGATCTTGGGGTTTGTGGGATATATTGAACAGTTGGACCGGTACTATTTTCTTGGCCTCGGTGGTGCCTCGGCAGTCGCGGTCTGGCACCAGTATTCGTGCAGAGTGGATGATAGGGAGAAGTTCTTTGCGGCTTTTCTTGGCAACAGCTGGTTTGGTGCGATGGTGTTTGGCGGCTTGGTGCTCGCCTACCTATGATCTGAAACGGAGTGACAGTGCAGGCAATTATCGGAACTCATATTGCGGCGGCGGTCAGCGCACTGATTCTCGGAATCGTGGTTCTCTCCTTGCCCAAGGGTACCAAGCGACATAAACTGCTTGGTCGAATCTGGGTAGTCGTGATGTCGATGGTTGCAATCGGGTCTTTCAGTATCAGGGGACTCGGTGAAGACGGCGGCATGAGCTGGATCCACGGTCTGTCGATTTTTACGATGATTGCCATGGTTTATTCAATAATCATGATCCGTCGAGGCAACCGCCGTGCTCACTTTTCAGCGATGATCGGATGCTTTATCGGCATCATAGTTGCCGGTCTGTTCACACTCAACCCGAATCGCATCATCGGCGGTTTCTTCTTCGGCGGCTGAATGCAGCTGGCTACCTGAGTTCAGAAAATGATCGTGCCATCGCGTCAATTATGACGGGCACGTCCTGTTCAGACAGGCACATCGGAGGCACCAGCCTCAGTACATTTCGGTGAGGTCCCGCCTTGCTGGTGACCAAGCCATATTTTCGGGTGCTTTCGAACACTGCCGCAGTCTCTTCACTCGCCGGTTCCTTGGTGGTGCGATTCTTGACGAGCTCGACTGCCAGCAGCAAACCGGTTCCCCGGACATCTCCGATGACAGGGTAATCCTGTTGCACACTCTTCAATCCTTCCAGGAGCAGCTTGCCGACCTGGGCCGCATTGTCCTGCAGTCTGTCTTTTTCGATGATCCGCAATACGGCCCGTCCGGCGGCGCAGCTGACAGGATTTGAACCATAGGTATGAAATAGAAACTTATCTGCCATCGCTTCAGCAAATTCCCGTCGTGCGATGACCGCTGCCAGGGGGTAGCCATTACCGATACCTTTGGCGGCAACTACGATGTCGGGAACGATACCAAGGTAGTCGAAACTCCAGAAGCCTTTCCCGGTTCTGCCGACACCCGCCTGCACCTCATCGATGATCATCAATCCGCCTGCCGACCGAATCCGCTCCGCCGCACCGGCGATGTAACGGGCTGGAATCGGAATTGCGCCGCCATACCCTTGAATGGGTTCAATGATCATACCGGCGAGCCTGGCGGATGTGGAAAATTGAATTGTGTTATCCAGGGCATCCAGGTACATTTCGACATCATCACCGAAAGTACCGCGATAGGCATTGGGAGTAGGCGCGAACTGAACATTTCCGGGCAGTGCGACATCGTGACGGAAGCCGGAGATTCCCGTAACCGACTGTGCGCCGTACGTCGGGCCGTGATAGCTGCCCTGTAGCGCAACGATGTCCTTATGTCCTGTATGTGCCCGAGCCATCATGAGCGCCAGGTCCACTGCCTCGGCACCACTGTTGGTCAGGTGGACAACCCATTCGTATTCCGGCGGCATGGTGGCGGCGAGTTCCTCGCAGTAGTGTGCCGGAACAGGGTGATAGAACATGGTCGTGCAGTGAGACAATGTCGATGCCTGTTCCCTGGCCGCCTGATTCACTTCCGGATGGGAGTGTCCCACCGACACACACACATTCATAGCCAGCAGGTCGATGTAGCGGTTGTCAAGCTCGTCCCACAGATACTGTCCGCTGCCGCGCTTGAGTATCAGTGGTTTCCGGTAAGGCTGGAACTTTCTCTGCGAGGCTGCGTAATACCGCTCACGTTTCTCGATTACATTTGATGTTGACCAGTCTGTATGGATATCCATTGGTACACTCCGAGTATCTCAAAGAAGTTTGTTGATCTGTTGTTTTCTGCGCTTGATGAAATCGTCGATGGCCTCCGATAGGTCTTTTCCGATGGATGGAGGCTGATATTCGACAAGCAGTTTCTTCCAGATCTCATTGGCGCGCTGGTGTTGCCAGGTCGAACCGTCCGCTTCCCACTGCTCAAACGATCGACTGTCGGAAATCGCTGATTGGAAGAACGCGGTCTCGAAATTGCGTCGTGTATGGTTTGATTCAAGAAAATGCTCTCCTGGCTGGACTTCCCGGAATGCGTCCCATGCCTGTGCCTCGATCGAGAGATCGACATTTTTGGCGAAAGCCTCAAGCATGGCGCATCGGTCGGCATCCATGATCACTTTCTCGTATCCTGTGGTCAGCAGGCTTTCAAGGCAGCCGGTTGCATGAATGATGAAATGGGTGCCCGCGAAAAACGATCCGAGCAACTGCGTGGAACTTTCATATGCGGCTTGAGCGTCCGGTACCTTCGATGCGGTGAGGGCGCCGACCGAATGAAGCGGAACACCGAGCCGGTCAGCCAGCGAGCGTGCGCACATCTGGAATTGCATTCCCTCCGGTGTTCCAAATGTCGTTGCCCCCGATTGCAGCGAGATCGGACTGAAAAATGTACCGAAAACCGCAGGCGCACCGGGACGGATCAACTGAATCAGGCACAGTCCGGCCAGTACCTCAGCCAGCACCTGCGCCAATGTCGCCACAACCGAAACCGGACTCATCGCGCCACCCAGTACAAACGGAGAGACGACGACAGCCTGGTTCGCACGAGCGTAGACTTTGAGCGCGTGAAGCATTGTGGCATCAAACACCAGAGGAGCGTTGGTATTCACCACGCTGTAAAGACAGCAGTTTTCGTCGACGAATTTCTCACCGAATACCAGTTTCACCATGGCGACAGTGTCTTCAGCTCTTTCTTGCGCGGTGACGGCACCCATGAATGGCTTGTCGGTCAAGGTCAGGTGGGCTTTCGCCATATACAGGTGCCGGACATGAACCGGCAGGTCTACCGGTTCACAGACTACGCCGCCGGAATGGTGAATGCTGTTGAGCATGTAGTGAATACGCGTCAGATTTTCAAAATCCTCATAAGTCGCATAGCGACGGCCACGGTCCATATCGTACACAAAAGGTGGTCCGAAACTGGGGCAGAACAGAGAATTATCACCACCGATCATCACGGATTTGGAGGGATTGCGGGCGTGTTGGATGAACATTCGGGGAGCACTCTGCTTAATGATGTGCCGGCAGAATCCCGGGTCAAACCGTACTCGCTCGCCGCGCACATCGCAACCTGCATCTCGAAATATCTGCAATGTCTCGGGGTCGTCTCGAAAGTCCATTCCGACTTCAGCAAGAATTCGGTCTGCATTCGATTCAATCAGTTCCATACTCTCCTCATCAAGCAACGAAAATTTACCGACATTACGCTTGATGTATGGACTGCCTGAACCGGGTTTGTCGTAAGTTTTGAGACGATCCTGTTTGGCCCGCCGCCCGCCGATTCTTCGTGCTGACTGTTTTTCGTTTTCCAGGTTGCTCATTACTTGGATTATATTTTCAGGTAATTTTCAACAAATGTATTGTAAGGTCGGTTGGCGACAGTTGGTCGAACTGAATCAGGTCTTTTTTCCATATTCTTGTTTGGGATGAACAATCGAGCGGAAGTGATCATTGTTGGCGGCGGTGCCATCGGGCTTTCGGTTGCCTATCATCTGGGCGTCGAAGGTCAGCGCGCTGTCCACTTGTTCGAGAAAAATCAAATCAGCAGCGGAACGAGCTGGCATGCGGCGGGAATCGTCGGACCGCTCCGCTCATCACTGAACATGACGCGTCTTGCGAGGCATGCAATTGAGCTGTTTCCGCAGCTTGAACAGGAGACCGGACAGTCGATCGGCTATCGACGCACTGGCGGTTACTGGCTGGCACAGACTCAGGAACGCCTGACCGAACTGAGAAGAATCGGTGCTGTTGGCGCAGCAGTTGGTCTTGATACAGAGATCATCAGTCCTTCAGAACTGTCTCGCGCTGTAACTTTCATCCAAACTGATGATCTCGCTGGGGCATTGTGGGTTGCTGAAGATGCACAAGTGTCGCCTGTTGATTTGTGTACAGCTTATGCGGCAGGCGCAAAAAGTCGCGGTGTTGTGATCGAGGAACACTGCGGCGTCGATCAGTTCATTGTTGAACAAAACGCGGTCAAAGGTGTCGTGCTTGAGGATGGGCGTCGGTTTCATTCGGACATCGTTGTACTGTGTGCTGGTCTGTGGTCCAGGGATTTGGCCGCGACAGCCGGTGTACGCGTGCCGTTGCAAGCGGTTGAGCACATGTATGTTGTCACCGAACCCATGAATAGCCTGCCTGATCCTGTTCCAGTCATACGGGATCTTGATTCCGACTTATACCTCAAGGGTGATACAGGCAAGCTGGTTTTAGGCGGGTTTGAGCGCAACGCCAAGCCATGGGACCCGGAATCAGCCGGACCGCACATTCCATTTCTGATGTTCGACGAGGATTGGAGTCACTTCGAACCCATCATGCGGGCGGGGCTGAAACGTGTGCCTGAACTGAAAAACACGGGTATTCACACATTCATGAATGGTCCGGAAAGCTTTACACCCGATACACGACCGATGATCGGAGAATCTGCAGATGTTGCAGGATTCTATGTCGCTGCCGGATTCAATTCTGTCGGTGTGATGTCGTCAGCGGGTGTCGGTCATGCGCTTGCCGGCTGGATTCAAAACGGCCGTCCACCCTACGACCTTTGGGAAGTTGATGTGGCACGTGCCGATCCCAGATGGTCCGATCCGCACTTTCTCAAAGAGCGTATGCGTGAGGCGGTCAACGATCAATTCACCATGCACTGGCCATTGAAACAGCCCCGATATGGCAGAGACGTACGATGTACACCGTTGCATGGACCGCTCAACAAGAAAGGGGCGGTTTTCGGGTCTATGGCCAGTTGGGAGCGGCCGCTATGGTTCGCGGAAAGCCGACGGGATGAAAAGCTCATTCACACATACAAAGAGCAGTCGTGGTGGAAATACACTGCCCGAGAGGCACTGCGAATGAAAGACAGGGTGGCGATGGCAGATCTCACACCTTTTACAAAGATCGAGCTGAAGGGCGTTGGCAGTTTGGACGCAATACAGACTCTCTTTGCTGCAGACATGGATATCAGCCCCGATAGATCGCGTTATACCGTCATGCTGAATGAGCGCGGTGGGATTGAGGCGGAGGTGACAGTTTTACGGCTAGATGGGAATCATTTTCGGATCATTTCAGCAGCGGCCGCACGCTACCGAGACCTCAGACTTATTCGACAGTTGCTGAAAGACTACCCGTCGATATCGATCGACGACGTGACATCTGCTGAGGCAGTCATCGGAGTGATGGGTCCTCAATCCCGGAAGCTTATGGAGAGAGTGACTGACGAGGATTGCTCGGGTGAGTCGTTCGCGTTCGGCGATTGTCGTCGAATGAAAATCGCTGGAGTACCAGTAGTTGCCCTTCGACGCAGTTATGTTGGCGAGCTTGGCTGGGAAATTTATATGTGCAGTCATTTCGCAGAGGCAGTTTATGAAAAACTGATGGCATGCGGCAGTGAATTTGGAGTCGGGCATCTCGGACTTCTTGCAGTTGACGGGTGCCGGTTGGAAAAGAAGTTTGGGCATTGGGGACATGACTTGGGGCCCGATGTGACACCGCTTGAGGCCGGGATCAGTCATACGGTCGACATGCGCAAGCCTCGATTTTTGGGGCGAGACGCACTTCAGCAACAAATTGATACAGGAATAAATCAGCGCCTGATTCTGTTGGAGGTCGTAGTCGAATCCGGTGAGCGACCGCTGCTGTTGCATGATGAGCCGATTGTCTTTGAAGATGAAGTTATCGGTATCACTACTTCAGGTGGATTTGGTCCGAGAACGGGCAAGCTGCTCTCTTTCGCGTTGATTCGTTGCAATCCTGAAGAGTCGTTGGCGCACATCTTCGACAACAACTTCACGATCGAGGTGGCTGGAAACAGTTACGATACACGTATCTGCCCTGATGCACCTTACGATCCCGACGGCATGCGAATGAGAGGATGAAACCAATGACATCAGCTGCAAGAACAGTCGTTGTCGGCGGCGGAATCATGGGGGTGTCGGTTCTTTATCACCTCGCCAAGTTGGGCTGGACGGACTCGGTGTTGCTGGAGAAACGAGACCTGACACATGGTTCCACATGGCATGCGGCCGGACTGTGCACTCATTTCGCTCACAATGCGACAATCATGCAGATGCGCGCCGACAGCATCCGTCAATACAGTTTCGAACTTGAGAGGGAAACCGGAACGAGTGTCGGTTTTCGGCGAACAGGCGCACTCCGGGTTACGCGAAGTGCCGATCGCATGGATGAGTTTCGACACGTTCGGGGAATCGGACAGTTTGCCGGTCATGATTTTCAGATTGTCACACCGAGTGAGATCAGGCAACTGCATCCCCTTGCGAGTATTGAAGGGTTGATCGGGGGGATCTACGAGCCAGCCGACGGTAATGTGGACCCGAGTCAGGCCACCCATGCGCTTGCCAGCGGAGCACGCGCACTGGGGGCGAGAATTTATCGCAACGATACGGTTATCAAGATCGAAAAAACCCGAAGTGGCGAATGGCGAGTGATCACTCCGAACCGGGAAATAATGTGTGAGCATGTGATCAACGCCGCGGGTACCTGGTGTCGCGAAATCGGAAACATGCTGGGTGTCGATCTTCCGGTTGTTCCTGTTCTCCATCAGTATTTTGTTACTGATTCCATGCGTGATGTCGAGACTCTGGAGCGGGTTTTGCCGATTATTCGAGATCCGGAAGAGAGCTGGTATATCCGACAGGAACGCGATGGATTTATTTTTGGCCCTTACGAACGCGATGCACAACCTTGGTCGATTGATGGCGTACCGGACGACTTTGGCGCTGATTTGTTGCCACCCGATTTTAATCGGGTGGAGTCTATCGTTCGATCAGCAGCCATTAGAGTACCGTCATTTGGATCGGCCGGTATCAAGAATGTCGTTAATGGCCCGATTACGTTCACCCCTGATGCCAACCCCCTGATCGGACCAGCTTTCGGACTCCGAAATGCCTGGTTGCTAACGGGTTCATCAATGGGCGTCATGGAAGGCGGCGGTGCCGGTCGAATTCTTGCACAGTGGATCGTCGGCGGTGAGCCGCCAATGGATCCGATTTCCATCGATTCGAGGCGTTTCGGCGAATTTGCCGATCGCCGATACAGAGTGGCGAAAGCAAAGGAAAGCTTCACCCATCAATTTGCGATCCATTATCCGCGTGAGGAAAGAAAGGCGGGCCGCCCCTGCCTGAAATCGCATATTCATACTCAGCTTGAAGATGGCGGTGCTGTCTTTGGTGCGGTATATGGTTGGGAGAGGCCGAACTGGTTTGGAAGTCTGCGGAATCGCGAACACACTACCAACAGTTTCCGAAGAACCAACTGGTTTGACGCGGTGGCAAGTGAATGTCGTACCGTCGCCGAAGGTGTCGGAATATGTGATTTGACTGCTCTGAGTAAGTTTTCGCTGACGGGTACCGACGCACATCGATTTTTAAGTACACTTGGCTCAAATCGACCACCACAGAATGACGGACGGGTTGGCCTTCTCCATGTTCTGAGCCGGTCCGGCGGTGTGCTTTCTGAGTTTACGGTACTTCGAAAGGCGATGAATCACTACTATATGACTTCTGCCGCGGTCGCACTGCGTCATGATTTCGAATTGCTTCGCAGTCGTGCCGGTGGACTGGATGTCAGGATCGAGTCAGAGACATCTGACCATTGCGTCATTGGGCTTATGGGTCCAGCAGCCAGCAAACTGTTGGGTGAACTGACATCGGTTGATCTGTCTCAGAAAGTGTTCCCCTGGCTGAGCGGGAGGCCCCTGGAAATCGGACAACGGAGATTACTGGCGATTCGAATTTCCTATGTCGGGGAGTCAGGCTGGGAGCTTCATATCCACAAATCCGACGCGTCGGCAATTATTTCTGTACTCAAAGAGGCAGGGCAAAAGTACGGAATTGGATATTTCGGTGCCTTTGCCATCGATTCGATGAGACTGGAGAAAGGATATCGGGCGTGGGGTATGGATCTGACTACGGAACGAACGCCACTTGAGTCAGGCTTGAGACATCTCGTCACGACCGAAAACAGAAAATTCGCTGGCTGCGACGCGATGCTTCGTCGCGAAACTAACGAAGATCGCTGGCGAATGGAGATGCTGAAAATTGATTCAGATGGAGGAATTGATCCATTCTATCTTCATCCTGTATTCGCAGACGATGAGGTAATTGGAATCGTGACATCAGGTACCTACGGCCACCGTACCGGACTTTCGCTGGCTCTTGCATACCTGAATAAAAAAAGTGAATCCGTCGGGCAGTGCGTGGAGTTAGAAATAATCGGCCGCCGATTCCCAGCGACGATTCTGGACCAACCGCCTTATGATTTGAACAACAGCCGTCTTCTTGCCGATTGAGTTTGGTGAATTTCATATTATTGGAAAGGAGTTATGTCTGAAGAGAGAACAGGTCAGTAACCGGTGACCGGCTGTTGCTAAAGAATCTTGATTTGGGTATGAAAGCCTCTGAGGGACATTTGCCCCTTTCGACAAATTCAGTTGTCGGGATGGATCAATCCATCTGTACACGGTTTATTGTCCGCGAGTTTTGTCGCGAGCAGCATGCAGAGTTGTCGTATAACTTCAGTCTGAAGCCAGTTGGACCCATGGCCGGTAAATTCAATCTAATCCAGTGATTTGCGATGACTGACATCTTTGATTTCGAACCGAAGAGGTCTCTCTATGCAGTTTTCGGCAATCCGATCGGGCACAGCAAGTCCCCGATAGTTCACACCCTGTTCGCGGAACAATTCAACATCGAGCTTGAATATCGCGCAGTCCATGTAGACGTAGGGGGTTTTGAGCAGGCGGTCAGTGGATTTTACGCGGGTGGTGGACAAGGTCTCAACGTCACTGTTCCGTTCAAGCTCAATGCATGGAAACTGGCAGATGAGTTGAGTGACCGGGCACGGCTTGCCGGTGCGGTCAACACACTATCTCTGGGAGCAAGGATTGCCGGCGACAATACTGATGGTATCGGGCTTGTCACAGACATTCAACAGAATCTCGGGATCAGCATCGAATCTGCAAAAGTTCTGGTAGTCGGTGCTGGCGGCGCGGTACGTGGCATTCTTGGAGAAATCCTGTCGGCGAAGCCCGAATTTTTATTTGTTGCCAATAGAACAAAAGATAAAGCAATTGATTTAGCCCGACAATTCTCTGAAATGGGTCCGATTACAGGTGGTGGACTAGACAACATACGAAGTCAGTTTTTTGAGATCGTAATCAATGCCACATCAAGCGGGCTGACTGATGATGCGCCTGATCTGCCGTCAGGCACGTTTGCGGATACGCAATTGGCTTATGACCTGATGTACGGCCGAGTGCCGACGCATTTTCAAAAGGTTGCGAAGCAGGGTGGTGCTAAACTGGCTACCGATGGATTGGGAATGCTCGTGGAGCAGGCGGCAGAATCATTTTTCATCTGGCATCAGAAAAGGCCTCAGACGGATGCAGTCATTCACGCTGTTCGCGACGCATTGTGACTCCCGCAGAATGGTTTTTGTCCCAGGAGTCTAATTTGTAAAGACACGACAATTTGAACAAATAGAGAAATTTTTTGATTTTATTGGGTAAAATTCTTTAATCAGTTCAACTCGATTTTGGGTTTGAACACTCAAACAGTGATTTTGTGGTGAGAGTTATGAAAAAGTTAATATTAGTACCGATACTCGCATTATTTTTTTGTGGTGTCGCAGTAGCGGAAACTTCAATAAAGTTTGCCAATGACTGGAAGTGGGAAGGTCCGGCTGCGCCACTGCTTCTGGCTTGGGATACAGGCCTTTACAAGGCTGAAGGACTTGATGTTCAAATGGATACCGGAAAAGGCTCGCTCGATGCGATTCCGCGTGTTGCCTCCGGCACATACCAAATGGGAAATTCAGATATCAATTCCCTGATCAAGTTTCGCGACAAGAACCCGGATCTGACTGTGATGGCGGTATTTATGATCTACAATGCCCCGCCATTTGCGATCATCGGACGCAAGTCGCTTGGAGTAAATGCGCCGAAAGACCTCGAAGGCAAAATACTCGGTGCGCCAGCACCTGATGGCGCCTATGCTCAATGGAAGGCTTTCGTCAAAGCCAACGATATTGATGCAAGCAAGGTCACGATCGAAAACGTAGGATTTCCGGTGCGCGAACCGATGCTTGCACAAGGCAATGTACACGCAATTACGGGATATGCATTCTCATCTTTCATCAATCTGAAAGCCAACGCAGTTCCAGAGGAAGACATTTCGGTACTGCTGATGCGTAACTATGGGCTGGATCTTTATGGCAACGTAATCATTGTCAATCCGGAATTCGCCAAATCAAACCCCGATGCCGTAAAAGGGTTTCTGCGCGCAACGGTAAAAGGTTTTCAGACAGCTATTGCTGATCCGGCAAGTGCCGTCAAACATGTTATCAATCACAACGACGTAGCTCGAGAAGAGGTTGAGCTGGAGCGATTGCAGATGGCAATTGATCAGAACATCGTGACTGATGAAGTTCTTCAGAATGGCATCGGTGGGGTCGATATGGATCGACTTGAACGATCGATTGATCAGATCGCACTTACCTATGACTTCACGGCACGACCGAATGGGGCAGATATTTTTGATGGAAGCTTTCTGCCTGCAGCAGAAGACAGAATGGTTCAATAAATCCCTTGAACGCGTTTGTTGAAATTGAGGATGTCTCGCTTCGCTACACGGCTCAATCTGGAAATGAGAGCACGCTGGCAGTCGAGCACCTCGATTTGCAGGTCAACCAAGGAGATTTTATCGCGGTAGTCGGTCCGTCAGGTTGTGGCAAATCCACCCTGATGAAACTGGCAACCGGATTGCACTTTCCGACATCAGGCGCAGTGCGCTTGGATGGCAAACAGGTCGATGGGCCTGTTTCCATCGCTGGAATGGCATTCCAGAATCCAGTGATGCTGCCCTGGCGACTGACACGCGATAACGTGCTTCTTCCGATGGAAGTTGTCAACCCGCATCGGCAGAAGATCAGAAGAAGCCGCGCCTCCTATCGCCAAATGGCAGATGAGTTGCTGGCGTCAGTGGGCCTTGATGGGGCGGGCGGCCAGTATCCTTGGCAGCTGTCCGGTGGCATGCAGCAAAGAGCGTCGCTTTGCCGGGCGTTGATCCACGACCCACAATTGCTGATGCTGGATGAACCGTTTGCGGCCTTGGATGCATTTACCAGAGAGGAGCTTTGGTGTGTCATCCGCGATCTTCATCTGGATAAGCAGTTCACCACTATCCTGGTTACCCACGATCTGCGCGAAGCTGTATTCCTGGCAGATACGGTTTACGTGATGAGCGCAAGGCCTGGACGAATCATCGTATCACGCGATGTCCCGATTCCCAGACCACGCCCGATCGAAGTGACTTACGAAAAGGAATTTTCAGATCTTACACAGGAGTTGCGCGGCCACATCGCTGAAGCACGCAGTTAGACTAAGATGCTAAATCGCTCCGAATCAAACGGAATTCAAATTGATTGGGTCAAGTTGTCTCCTTGGCTTTGTACCATCGGGCTTTTCCTGATCTGGGAGGTTACCGTTCGACTATTTGGAATCCCTTACTACATTCTTCCTGCGCCCACTCACATTACATATGCGATGTACGAGTTTTCAGATGCACTGTGGTGGAATTCCGTTCAGACCTTGTGGACGACACTCGCTGGATTCGGTCTGGCGATCGTGTTCGGATTGATGTTGGGGCTGTTCATCGGATGGGACAAACGAATCTACTCGGGTCTTTATCCGCTGATGATCGGATTCAACTCTATTCCGAAAATCGCGGTCGTGCCGATTCTTGTGCTGTGGTTTGGTGCGGGTTGGTTGCCGGCGGTACTAACTGCATTCCTGATCTCATTCTTCCCGATCGTTGTGAACGTGGCGACGGGGCTGGCCACCATCGAGCCTGAAATGGAGGATGTACTGCGCGCACTCGGAGCCAAGAAACTCGACATCATGACCAAGGTTGGGATTCCGAGATCCCTGCCTTACTTTTTCGGCGCACTAAAAGTCGCCATCACACTCGCGTTCATCGGGTCGGTGCTTTCGGAAACGATCGCCGCGAATTCGGGAATCGGCCATATGATGCTGACAGCTCAGGCGAATTTTGAGGTGCCGTTGGTATTTGCGTGTCTCATCGCTCTGGCGGTTGAAGGCATCGGTATGTATGCACTGATGGCTGGTTTGGAAATGCGTATGACCGGGTGGGCCCATCGGTCTGGATTCAATCGATAGACTTTGATACTTCGGTACTCCGACTGGGGCGGCACGTGGATCAAGTCAAAAAGACTGCTTGCTACTTCAGGGTTAGGTGGTTTTCGAATCTTGAATCAACTCTTCCAGCAACTTCTGCTCGAATAATCGATCTGAATACGCACAGGTTGCCGACTGTTCGGGTTTTGGCAATTCGATGCGTCGCACCCTTTTGGTGATCAAGCTGCTTTTGGCCTTCACACACTTGCCGTATCGTCTTATCGTGCTCTGATTCCTTCAACGTACCGAAGAACTATCGTTAAGCCTTGTATTGTTTCAATTTGACTTGCTGGGATTCCGTTTGTAACGCTATTCGGAGAGTGCATGAAACGCTTTATCCACACTTCGTCTCCCCCAGTAAGTGCCGACAACGCCTGAGCTACACGTATCAGCATCAATGCCAGTTCACCCCGTTTGGATGACGGGCTCAATTTGGGATTTTGCTTGAGGCGGCTGACGAAGGTTTGATGAACTCCCAATACTTTCGCCAATTGCTTTTGCTTCAACCCAAATTGTTCCGATACTTTCAGTACAGCTTTTGCCAATACCACATCGGGATCTGGTTTTTCAGCTTGAGGTTTAGTCTGCATAGTTTCTTTTCTTCCCCATGTGTAGGGTAGTATATATCCTACAACATCACCTATCTCATCGTTACAGACTTCTCCGATACTGTCGACTTTCTACACAGAGTGAATAATCACCGTGGACTGAATTCGCTCTTTCTAGGACTCATTAAATTAGTATTGTTGTATTACAATTGTTGTAAGTAGAATTCCGTGTTGCGCATCACGGAATTCTACTACAATATTTGATATGATAAAGAGTTTTAAGCATAAGGGACTTGAGAAATACTTCATCAGCGGAAGCAAGGCAGGAATTCATCCGAATCACGCAACTCGAATTGCCGACCGTCTAGCGTTTTTACACGCTGCGAAAACCATCGAAGACATGGATAAGCCAGGATATCGGTTGCACCAACTAACAGGTGACCGAAGCGGACTTTGGGCGATTGACGTATCCGGAAATTGGCGCATCGTATTTCAGTTTGACGGAGGCGATGCCAACATGGTGAACTACGAGGATTATCACTAATGGATTTTCAACAATATGACCCTCCTCATCCAGGGGCACTGATTCAACGCACTTACATTGATCCGTTTAAGGGGATTACATCGAACAGCATCGCGGACCGAATGGGAGTCGCTCGCAGTACATTCAGCCGGCTCTTGAACGGTAAGTCAGGTGTTTCTCCGGAAATGGCGATTCGTCTTTCGGAGGTGCTGGGTGGTTCTGCCGAAAGCTGGCTGGCACTACAAAAAAGCTACGATTTGTTCAAGGCACGACAGTCTGTAGATACCAGCGTGCTGAGGCGTATTGACTTTAGCCGGGCTGTATGATGGTCAATTGAAGACAGCCAGAGGCCGGACTCAATTTGGAATCTTACTTGAGTCGATTGACGAAGGTTCGATGAACACCAAATAAATTCGCAAACTCTATCTGTGTCAAACCCGGTTGTCCTTGGCATTTACTAATACCAAACATGGTGTTCACTATACCCGTTTGATATATGCTCGTTCGAAAATGATTCGGTCCACTAGTTGGTTTCAAATGAATCAAGTCAATAAGTCTCAATGGAATATTTAATTCTGAAATTTTTCGGGATTTTTCTTTGAGTCAAAATCTCAAATGAATATCCACTAATCAAAGTTTCTTCTCGACCTACAAATTTATCATTACCATCGTACATCCTCACCGTAATAACTCCGGATTTACAAGTAGTCTCGCCCTGCATATGAGTCAATCCAAAATTTTCAAAAACGACAACGTCACCTTCAATCTTACATGAGGAATCATTACCGAATCCATTGCCAGTAATCAACAACACTGACATGATAAGTAAAAATTTTATTGCTTTCATTTTCAAGCTCTCTCAATCGGAACTTCACCCCCATTTTACCGGAATGAATTTACCTAACTCCCTGTTTCTGCCCGACAAAATATCAAAATCATCATTTCTGCCACTGGATATCCGTACCCAGTTCACTGACACCCGATGACTTTGACAAAAACCAGAGTCAAAGCCATTCCTTTCGACATCCTTTGATTCTTTTTCATATTTTCGTGCTTGACACCATCGGCATTCTCATCTATTATGTACCCAGTGCATATTTTCAGATGTTTCCGGTCATGGCATACCGAATCGACACCATCCCCAACAAGCGCGGCCGCGACACCGTGCTGCTCAGGAAATACTGGCGCGAGGGCAGGCGCATCCGCAAGCAAAGGATCGCCACCCTGACCGACATGCCGGCGACGGTCATCAACGGAATCGACGCAGTGCTGCGCGGCGGCGTGTCGTTCGCATCGGTCGATGAGGCGTTCAGCATCCGTCGCGCACAGCCGCACGGCCATGTGACTGCGGTGCTCGGCACCGCACGTGCCATCGGACTGGAACGCATTCTGGATCGCAGTCCCGGCCGCTTTCGCAGCCTGGCGCTGGCTGCGGTGGTGTCCCGTATCCTGTCACCGGACTCGAAACTGGCGACCGCCAGGCGACTGTCGCCGGACACCGCCGACAGCAGTCTCGGCGAGATGCTCAAGCTCGGCGAGGTGAGCGGCAACGAGATGCTGTCAATGCTCGACTGGCTGCGGAAGCGACAGCCGTGGATCGAGCGCAGCCTGGCCAACCGCCATGTGCGCGGTGCGATGCTGATCCTGTACGATGTCACCTCAAGTTACCTGGAGGGGCGAAAGTGTCCGCTGGCCGCGTTCGGTCACAACCGCGACGGCAAGAAGGGCAAGATGCAGATCGTGTACGGTCTGCTGTGTGCGCCCGACGGCTGTCCGGTGGCGGTCGAGGTGTTCAGCGGCAACACCGCCGACCCCAACACGGTGGCCAGTCAGGTGCACACGATCCAGCGGCGTTTCGGCATCGAGCGCATCGCACTGGTCGGCGACCGCGGGATGATCACCAGCGCCCGCATCAGGGCGGACCTGCAACCGGCCGGACTGGACTGGATCTCGGCGCTGAGGACCAATGGGTTGCGCAAGCTGCTCAAGCGTTCGGCGGACGATGATGGCGACGGCCTTGCGGTTGACGCACTGGAGCCCGATTCGGTGACACCGGTCGTCAGCGGGGCGTTTCCCGGCGAGACGATCCTGGTGTGTCTGAATGCGAGACTTCGCGAAGAACGCGGCCGCAAGCGTCAGGAGCTGCTGGAGCGAACCGAAGATGCGTTGCGGCAGATCGAACAGTCGGTGTGCCGCGGCACCCTGTCCGGTGAGGTCAGGATCGCCCGGCGGGTGGGTGCCGAGATCAACCGCTGGAAGATGGCCAAGCACTTCGACATCAGCATCACCGACTGGCAGATCAGCTGGCAGCGGCTGGACGGGCAGATCGCCGACGAGGCACGGCTCGACGGGGTTTATGCGATCCGCACCAGCGTCACCGACATGGAGGCGAATGCCGCAGTGGAGGCCTACAAGAGCCTGTCGCAGGTCGAGCGGGCGTTCCGCACCGCCAAGTCGCATCTGGATGTGCGTCCGATCCATGTCTACAGCGCCGAGCATGTTCGGGCGCATGTGTTCCTTTGCATGCTGGCCTATCATGTGGAATGGCACATGCGACAGCGGCTGGCGCCGCTGCTGTTCGACGATGACGACCGCGAGGCCGCCAGGGCCGCCCGCAAGTCACCGGTGGCCCGGGCCGAGGTGTCCGACCGGGCCAAACGCAAGGCCGCTTCCAAGCACACCGATGACGGCTTTGCGGTGCACAGCTTCCAGACCCTGATCGGTGACCTGTCCACGATGACGCTGAATCATGTGTCGTTGCCCGGGGCGGTGGATGCCATCGTGCCGATGCTGTCGGATCCGACTCCGCTGCAGGCCAGGGCACTGGATCTGCTCGGCATCGACCCACAGAAATATGTACCCAGTGCGGGGACAGGTTGATATCACCCGCAGGACACCGACTTCTGATTTAAAATCAGTGATTTGCTGAATGCCCGATGTTGATTATGGGGGTGAAGTTCCGCTTAATGATGATATTTGACAACGTCGACCAGTGTCTGGCAGAGGCCTCAATAGTTTATACGATTGTCAGATTCTGGAAATTATCCGATAACGATGTAATCGTGTTGAATTGCGGCTCAGGGTCACAAAATGCTAGGACCATGGCTAATTTGCGTAGGGCTTGTGCACAGCACGCCAATCGCGGCATTTTTATCCCCACGCTCATTTTCTGCGATTCGCATTCGTTTATTGAGTGAAATCGAGGTATTCTGCCAGTAAATAATTGTAAGCACGCAAATCTTATCGACAAAACCCACTTTCTACGAGAAGCACTCCACCAAAGATCGTCACTTCCGCTGATGAGATTCATCTATCTCATTGTTACAAACTCTTCCGATGCTGTTGGATGTATAGCAACAGTGTTGTCGAAATCCTGTTTGAGTGCACCCATCTTGACCGCGACTGAAAAACCCTGAATGATCTCATCGGCAAAGTCACCGACAACATGGCAGCCGACCACTTTCTCTTCGGTACCTACGGTGACCAGTTTCATCAAAGTGGGGGATTTGCGACGGGTGACCTGATAGTACATGTTTCGAAATTCACTGACATAAATCTTGACATCATCGCCAAATCGAGCACGCGCTGCCTCCTCACTTAAACCGACAGTTCCGATGGGTGGGTGACTGAAGATTACCGAAGGAATGTTCTCGTAGTCTAGGTGAGCATCAGTCCTGCCTCCGAAAAGACGGTCCGATAACCTTCTGCCGGCAGCGATGGCCACGGGTGTAAGCGCAATTCGTCCGGTGACGTCACCAACAGCGTATACACCTCGCTGTGCAGTATTCTGATATTTGTCTGTTTCGATATATCCGCGTGCATCGAGTTCGATGTCAGTGTTCTCCAGGCCCAGTCCCTGTGTGTGCGGCCTGCGACCGATGGCAAAAATAAACTTTTCAACGTCAGTGATTGATGTTCCATCATTGAGTTCGACAGTCAGTTCTGACACTTTATTTTTCAGGGAAGAAATAGAGGTATTGGTTAGGATACTGATGCCGCTTCGTTTCATTTCCGACGTGACGATTGATGTCATTGAAGAATCAAATCCCCTCAGCAGCTGGTCCTTCCTTAAAACCATAACGACCTCACTACCCAATCCATGCAACATTCCTGCGAATTCGGTTGCGATATAGCCTGCTCCGTTAATCACAACCTTTCGCGGAAGATCCTCCAACTCAAAAAAGCCATCGCTCGTGATGGCCAGTTCCGATCCGGGTACGTCGGGTACTGTGGGTTGTCCGCCGGTAGCAAACAGGATATGAGGTGCATTGTAGATTGTGCCATTGACCTCAACAGAATTCGGAGAAAGAATTCGAGCGGTACCCAATACCGTCTCTGCATTCGCCTTGTCCAGATTGTCGGCGTAAATCTTGTTCAGGCGCGCGATGTATTCGTCACGAGCGCGCTTGATTGTTGCCCAATCAAAACCTCTATTTTCAATCTGGAAACCATAATCCGGTGCATCTTCCAAAGTTTCAGCAATTCTGGAGGTTGTCCACATCACCTTTTTCGGTACGCATCCGACATTGACGCATGTGCCTCCGAGTTTCTTGTTTTCGATAACGACACATTTCGCGCCGTATTCACTTGCCCGGCGCGCGGATGCGATCCCACCACTTCCAGCACCAATCACAATCATGTCGTATTGCGTATTCATGTCTTCATCACAGTTGACCTTCACTGTCCCATAGTAATTTTGTTCAGTTTATTATCGCTGGTTTGGTGTCCTGAGCAGTGACCGATTCAAGCAGCAGTTTGGCATTGCCACCCGCAGCAGTGGTATCCGTACAAATCGATTTCTCCAGGCAGAACTGCCACGGGACATTCCGTTCTGAGACGAAACCGACAATCGCTCCTGGGCGTGCAGCCAATTCGATTCGAAGTAGCCTCTTGAGATCCTCGGTACAGTTACCGACTGACACCCCCGCCAGATTTTCGGAATACATCAAGGTGTTCTTGTCGGGCAGGATGTCGCTTGACGCGACAGGCAAGTCGGACTCACGTAACTTCCCAAATATAGCATCGTCAACTCTCACACCCAAGACGGCGTTTCCAGCCACCAAGGCGTGCAGTACATGTTCAATTGATCCAATGCAAATAAATACACCTTTGGGACTGAGATAGAGTTGGTTGCTCTCACCGGTAGGGCCATCCAACTCTTGGAACACAGGCGTATGCTCGTTGGCAAACTCTATGTGTTTCACAAGATCCGATCTTTCTCTCGAAACCTCGTTCAGTCTATTGAAACGATCCGGTTGTCTACTCCAGGCAGATTGCTTTGTCGCCAACATCTCAATCAATGAACCGAGATCGCCGCGAGCAACATCTATTCCGATTGGTTCTCCGTCATCAAAGCGACCGAACTCGCGCATTCTCGCAACGTAGTAAGGGCCACCCGCTTTAGGTCCTGTTCCGGACAGACCCCGTCCGCCAAAGGGTTGAGATCCGACTATCGCGCCAATCTGGTTTCTGTTGACATAGACGTTGCCCGCATTCACGTTTCTGGAAATAGTCTCGGATCTTTGTTCAATCCGGGTATGCAGTCCGAATGTGAGTCCGTAGCCGCGGGCGTTAACTGTCTTTACTATTTCGGGGATTTCAGTCGACTCGAATGTAGCAATGTGCAGAATCGGACCAAACACCTCCCCATCCAGTTCTTCAATTCCCGAGACTCGAAACGCTGCAGGCGGCACGAAAAAACCGTTTGATTGTTTCGGGACAGTAGTCTGGTGCAGTAACTTACCCGCTTCGATCATAGATTTGCAATACTTCAAAAGCACCTGTTGGGCTGTTTCGTCAATCGCCGGTCCGACATCTGTAGAGACTGACCAGGGATCACCGATTCTTAATTCATCCATTGCACCGAACAGCATGTCGAGAAAGCGGGTCGCTATGTCCTTCTGGACATATAGCATACGCAGGGCTGAACAGCGCTGCCCGCAACTCTGAAAGGCAGAGGCAACAATGTCGCGTACGGCCTGCTCCGGTAAGGCGGTAGAGTCCACGATCATGGCATTGAGTCCGCCGGTTTCGGCGATGAAGGGTGCCTGCCAGTTGCCTTCAGCTGTCATGGTGTTCAGAATTAGCCGGGCTGTTTCTGTTGAGCCGGTGAAGCAGATTCCATCCACGCGTTTGTCACCGACCAGTGCGGTACCGACAGTTTCGCCGCGGCCTGGCAACAGCTGTACGACATTTTTCGGAATGCCGGCGTTAACCATCAATTCAACAGCGACAGACGCGGTGAGTACCGATTGTTCGGCTGGTTTTGCGATTACAGAGTTTCCAGCTGCCACGGCGGCTGATATTTGACCGGTGAAAATTGCCAGGGGAAAGTTCCAAGGTGAGATGCAGACGATGATGCCTCTTGCATCACTGTTTGCAATGTTGTCGAGTCTCATTGCCTCATTCGCGTAATATCGGCAGAAGTCGACTGCTTCCCTTAATTCCGCGACACTATCTGAAAGGGTCTTTCCAGTCTCTCGAATCATCAGCGCGATCAGTTCATGTGCATTGGCTTCGTAGAGATCAGCGATCTTGTCCAATGCCCTGGCCCGGACCTCGACTGGCGTACCGTGCCATGATTGGAATCCATGTTGTGCTTCCAATATGAGATCGTCGATCGAATCAACAGGGGTTTCAACGACTGCACCTGCCACATCATCGAGGCGCGCAGGATTCCGCACTTCCAGAAATGTGCTGTCCGTCGATGTTGTCAGAAAACTGGGTTTCGCATTCCATCGGGCATCCGAATATCGAGACATCCCTTCGTATAGTGCTGCGAGGTCTGACTGTGTTTCCAAATCAACACCTTTGGAATTCAATCGAAACGGCCCGAATATCTGTGATGGCTGGTCGATATATGGATTCGCGATGGCATATTCCAACTTGATGACAGCATCTATCGGATCGCACACGATATCCTCGGTCGAGATGTCTGAATCTGCGATCTGATGAACAAACGAACTGTTGGCGCCGTTTTCAAGAATTCTTCTGACCAGATAAGCCAAGAGGTCCTCGTGGGCACCAACCGGCGCGTAGATTCTGCATGGATATCGGTACAGGTTTCGTCCAGCCTTGTGGATTTCCTCACCCATTCCATGCAGTCGCTGAAACTCGAACCTTTGATGCTTTTCCACCATCGCCATGATTGAACAGATCGAATGTATGTTATGTGTCGCAAATTGCGGATAGATTCGGTCGTTGAATTCGAGCAGTCGTTTTGCACAGGCGAGAAAGGACACATCGGTGGAACATTTTCTCGTGAATACAGGAAACGACTCGACTCCCAGAACTTGGGCGTGTTTGATTTCCGTATCCCAATACGCGCCTTTGACCAGCCGTACCATGATCCGACGGTCGCGCTTCCTCGCCAGCGCATATAGCCAATCGATCATCGGATAGGCATGCGGGCAGTATGCCTGCACAACCACTCCGAATCCGTCCCAGTTCTTAAGGGGTTCGTTTTGCATCACGCGTTCAATCACATCCAGAGTCAGGTCGAGTTTGTCAACCTCCTCAGCGTCGATATTCAGACCCATATTCGCATTTCGGGCGAGCTGAGCGAGTTCCAAAACGGAATCTGTCAGTGAATCCAGCACAAGACCGCTTTGGGAACATTGAAATCTCGGAGTCAGTGCCGAAAGCTTGACCGATATACCCGGATTGTCTCGGACATCGTCCGATTGACTGTGTATTGAGAGAAAGCGGATCGCTTCACTGTAGGCAATCATGTAGCGTTGTGCGTCCTTTGATGTCATGGCGGCTTCTCCCAGCATGTCGTAGGAGTAGCGGTAGCCTTGACGCGTCCACTTTCGGCTGCGATTCAAGGCTTTCTGAATCGTTGTGCCCAGAATGAACTGATTCGCGCTGTATCGAATGATGCGGGTTGCCGATGAACGAATGGCAGGTGTCGCGGGTTTCTGTAACTTTCGCCTTAGTGACGCGTCGGTTTTGGTATGACCATTTTCGTCTAGAATCGCTGCTGTCAGTCCAAATATCCTTGTTGAAAAATTGACCAGACCCGAATCCGACTTTCCCACATGTTGCTTCCAATTGCCTCCGCATATCTTGTCCCTGATCAGGGTGTCGATAGTTGCGTTGTCCGGTACTCTCAAAAGTGCTTCGGCCAGGCACATCAGTCTGACACCTTCGTCTGAAACCAGACCGTACTCGGTCAGAAACTTCGACATCACCCCGAATTTCCTCTGGGATCTGATCGATCGCACCATTTCGGAAGATTTTCCCCGAGCAAGTATGCGTTGATCGGGAGACAGGATGCGGCGGCGTAAGAGGTTTTTTACACTGGTCGATTCATCAAGTCGATTTGCACTACTGAT
Organism: Arenicellales bacterium; assembly: GCA_963662635.2. Taxonomy (GTDB): domain Bacteria; phylum Pseudomonadota; class Gammaproteobacteria; order Arenicellales; family JAJDZL01; genus JAJDZL01. The sequence continues at coordinate 1,667,970 of CAXXFC010000006.1, read as the reverse complement.
GGCTGCGCGCAGTGCGCTGGGATGGGCAGTAGCTGGATCGGTCGGAGTCAACTATTGAATCGAATTCGAATGATTTCGCCTTCTTCCGGTTCGTACGACTTGCCTTCAAATCGTACCTTACCCGCCATTTTAACCGAGTGTTCACTGCCATGTGAAATCAGGTCGTCGCATGACATGACTTCTGCCCGGATAAACCCTCGTTCCATGTCAGTGTGGATTTTGCCGGCGGCCTGCTGGGCAGTGGTTCCCTTCGGAATCACCCAGGCACGAACTTCGCTGTCGTTGAACGTAAAAAATGTACTCAACCCCAGAACCTGGTAACCGCAGGCAACCACATCGGTAAGGGCGGACCCTTTCATTCCGAGTTCTTCGCGGAATGAAGTCTGTTCCCGCGGCGAAAGCTGCGAGAGTTCGGATTCGAGTTCCGCACAGATCGAAATGACAGGATCATTGGGTTCAGGTACCGTTGCAAAATCTTTATGTTGCAACCGGCTCTCATCCACATTCATTACGTAGAAGTTGGGTTTTTCAGTGAGCAGGGAGAGATGTTCGATAGTCTTTTGATCCTTTTCTTCCAGTATCTGATCCCTGATCGCCACACCTCTTTTCAGTCCGGCAGCAACCCGCGCGAGAACTTCAGCAAGTTTCGCCTGTTCGCGGTCTCCGGTGCGCGAGCGTCTGATTGCCTTGTCGGCGGCTTTTTCCACAGTATCCAGATCTGCGAGTGTCAGTTCCAGATTGATCACATCAATGTCCGACTGCCATTCCCTTTCATTGTCGAATGCACCGACAACGTGTGCGATCAGATCCATTTCACGGATATGCGCGAGAAACCTGTTACCGAGTCCTTCCCCTCGGGAAGCGCCCTCGACAAGTCCTGCGATATCGACAAAGTCAATGACAGCCGGGATGACAGTGGAGATGCCGACGGTTTCGGCAATGACCTGCAGACGGGAATCCGGCACTGCAGCAGATCCGACGTTGGGTTCAATGGTACAGAATGGAAAATTTTCCGCGGGGACGTCTGATCCGGTCAGCGCGTTGAACAGCGTTGACTTGCCCGAATTCGGTACGCCTATGATTCCGCACCGAAACCCCATTCTTCCAATTCTCCTGGTTGGTGGTCAGTGATTCGAGTCGGAGGAAGACTTCTCGTCTTCACCGGATGGGCGGCTATGCAGACGATTCATTGCGATTTCAATCCTTCCAGCCAGAATGTCATCCAAAGACACTAAAGTATCGGAAATCGCATCGTCAATGAGGGCTTGCTCCGATTGCGGCGGCACGCTCAGGACATAGGGTACGGTTGCGGCACGAGACGGTGGTCGGCCAATCCCGATCCGGACCCTTAGAAACTCCCCGGTACCGCAGTGCTGAATGATGTCTGAAATGCCATTGTGTCCTCCGCCACCGCCCTTGGTCTTGAGACGGACAACCCCGGTTGGCAGGTCAAGTTCGTCGTGAACGACGATTGTATTCCTGGGGTCTATTTCGTAGTAGTCGGTGACGAGACGGTACGCAGACCCGCTCCGATTCACGTATGTGATAGGTTGGACAAGCCAGACCGCAACTTCATTGATTCTTGTACGGACCAGATGACACTGAAGGCGCGGATTGAGCTTGAGCGAAACCTGACACTGTGATGCCAGCCTTTCGACAAAACGAAACCCACAATTGTGACGGGTGTTCTGATACTGCCGGCCCGGGTTGCCGAGCCCTATGATTGCCCGAGTCTGCATCCTGTTCCGCCGCTGGCGCAGCAGTTGACTGTCAAACCGACGAGTTTGACAATTTCAGTGCCTGAATAACAGGCATTCGAATTCAATCGTCGGTCGAATCTGAATCTTCGGCTTCCGCTGTGGGCTCGCCTTCCAGATCGATCGCTTCCTCGTCCCCGTCCTCAATATCGTCAACTGTGACGCGCGGTGGAGTCACAGAGGCGACCGCGAAGTCATCACTGTCCTGATAGGCGGACGACAATTCAACACCTTCCGGAAGAACGATATTTGAAATGTGTACAGCCTGATTCAGTTCGAGTTCACTGACATCAATTTCCAGATATTCAGGAAGGTCTTTCGGCAGGCACTGGATCTCCACATCGTTGATCAAACGAGAGAAAATGCCGCCGAATGTCTTGACGCCCGGTGCGACATCGTCACCTATAAAGTGAAGCGGCACTCTGAGGGAGATCAATTCCGTTGCCTTGACGCGTTGCAGATCGATATGCAGGATCTGGGTTTTATGCGGATGCATCTGCACTTCCCGCAAAATGGCCCCCTGTGTCTTGCCGCTTTCCTTGATATCGATAATCGCGGAGTGGAACGCCTCGGTATCGAGATTATGAATCAGTGCGTTGTGGTCGGTTGTGAAGTGCGCATTTTTCTTTCCAGCGCCGTACACGACCACCGGGACATGACCGGCGCGACGCAACCGACGGCTGCTGCTCGAGCCGAATTCGGCCCGCGGTGTCAGGTCGAGTGTGAAATTGGTACTCATCTGCAAGTTCCTTGTCTATAAATTCGGAGCGGATATGATAAATCAATCGACAAAAATCGAACTGACCGAATCGCCGATGTAGATCCGGCGTATCGCTTCTCCGATCAGCTGTGAAACATCAAGACTGCGAATTTTATCGCATTTCTTTGCCTCTTCGGAAAGATTTATCGAGTTGCATACAACCAGCTCGTCCATACAAGAGTCATTGATCCGCTCGATCGCCTGTCCCGACAGTACCGGGTGCGTGCAGTACGCCTTGACCGCGAGCGCACCTCGTTGGCTAAGAGCATCGGCCGCCTGGCAGAGCGTGTTGGCGGTGTCCACGATGTCATCAATAAAGACGCATGTACGATTCTCCACGTCACCGATCACGTTCATCACCTCGGCAACATTGGGACGAGGTCTTCGTTTGTCAACGATCGCGAACTGCGCCTCAAGCTGTTCGGCGATTGACCGCGCACGTACCACCGCGCCGACGTCCGGCGAGACAATGGTTAGATTTTCCGGACGATGTTTCCACAAGTCGCCGATGATGACAGGTCTCGCATAAACGTTGTCAGTCGGAATGTCGAAGAATCCCTGGATCTGGTCGGCGTGCAAATCCATGGTGAGTACGCGGTTGGCACCGGCGGTGTGGATCAGGGACGCCACCAACTTTGCGGTGATCGGTACACGGGAGTTACGGGGCCGTCGATCCTGTCTGGCGTATCCCAGATAAGGTATGACTGATGTGATGCGGCCTGCAGACGATCGCTTGACGGCGTCGATCATTACCAAAAGCTCCATCAGGTTGTCCTGGGTAGGAGAGCAGGTCGATTGAATGATGAATACATCCATGTTACGGATGTTTTCGCTGATCTCCACGGAAATCTCTCCGTCACTGAAGCGACCGACAGTCGCATTTCCGATTGGTACAGACAGATAATCTGCGATGGAGAGGGCAAGTTGACGGTTGGAGTTGCCCGTCAGAAGCATCATATTTTCAATCAACATATGCGGACCTCGAATCTCAAGTCGATATCAGTCTATTGATGCTGATGGTCAGTAAATTTGAGCTGCCAACTGATTGGCTGGGGTGCCAGGATTCGAACCTGGGTATGCCGGAATCAAAATCCGGTGCCTTACCGCTTGGCTACACCCCATCTGGTAATGGTTTGGTACTGGAAACTTGATTTCAAAAGCCCTTAAAGTACGAATTGTCCAATAAGGGCATCCATGTTAATTGTTTTGTTAAATTAAATTTTATACGACTACACTGGTTCATTGCAGAAATTCGTACTGTTGCAGTCTTTACAACTTCGGTTAGAGGGTTTGAAGAGAGCAAATGCGGCAAAAAGGTCACTCTGATTGACGAGATTATAGAGTTACTCGGAATTCCGACTGGATTTCAACCTGATTGCTACCGAAATTACAGTTCGGCGGGAATTTGGTTTGGTCGGTGCTGATTGTATTAGTGTCCTACACCTGTGAAATTCGTGAACTTGCAGCGGTCGCAGTCGAGTAAACCTTCAGACTCAATAATTTTCCACTATGATCCGAGGAGTTTTCTGGTAGACACAAACCAATACACATTTTTTAGTTGCTACTAACCCTTGAAAATTGTATCGCGGTGATACTGTAAGTATTCAGGATGTGGCGCAACTGTCGTTGATAAAGGCACGCACAACCTTCTATCTGGTCTGAACATGGCTAGCATCGAATCGGGAATGCTTCCTTTCTTCACCAACAGCGTGTAGTCGTCATCAATAGAAATCAAGCCACGATCAAACATCCAGTGCACTGTTTTACACAAAGCAATACCGTTCCTTACTGAATCTCGACCATTGTCGCTTACCGGGCGAATGTGCGCTGCTTCAACTTCGGCTCTACCTCCACCATTGATAATTTTGAGTCCTGTCACCGCACATGTATCTTTGTATGCCGTTTTCACCTGCTTCGAAAAAGCGGCATCGCGAAACGGTCTGTTGACGACTTGCTGAATTATCTTCCGTTCAAAGTCTCTGGGCTTTTCTTCAAGTGTGCCTCTCGGTTCTCTTGTGTGTTGCGGACTACCAACAATTAACTCTTTGAATCCTGCGTGAAGTATATGGGTGTATTCATTATCAGAAATCGGTCTCACCGCATTCATAAATGCTACTGCGTTTGGGCCGCCATTTGGATGTTGAAGTTTGCTTTCGTAAAAGTGTTCGCCTTCCCTAAACGGAACACAACGATCAAATTCTAGATAGTCGGATACGTAGGTGTAGTAATGATCATCTAGTCTAGGATCCGATTCAAGTGAGTCAACTTTAGCAATTGCGAAATATACCTGACGTCCATCTCTAAGTTTGGAATCAGCTGTTGCACGACTCGGTTCGTAGTAAACAACCCAATCATTGACTAATGGTTTGACCCTGCTAAGATACTTTTTCGGAAAATGGTAGCGGTATTCGGGCAAATCGTCGTAATTTGAGTTTCTCCTAACCGTAAATATCGCCTTTGCCATATTTCAATTCTCACGATGAGTTAGTGTCTGCCAGAAACACCATGAATGATATATCAGAACGTGGACAGTGATTAGGTTCGCTGGTCGGCTTGACTTCGACTGCTGCGAAATCGCGAATTACTTAGCCCGTCGATATCAGGTAAGGCAGTGCTCGCTTATGAGCGACTGGTTTGCCGCCTCGCTTCCTTGACAGAACGATCGCATCTCTTGCCACCGGCATGATAAATTTCTCTATGGCATTCACCACATCAGGGAGAGATCCCGGATCGAAGAAAACCGACTTGTGCTTGAATTCTTCCCATTGTCTGATTCTCATCGGATTTTGGACAAAGGCTTCCGAAAGTGCTGGTGGGGTGTCAGTGGGGATTTCGGTCTGTCGACTCGCAAAAGTTGCCAAGACAGCTTCCGCGATTCGCAGTCTTTCGAACTTGAATGACTGACTCAGATGATATATGTCGACATAGTCCTTGATCCGACTATTTGACATACCAAGTGTAACCATTGCGTGGAACTTTTCTGCGATTACCGTTTCCAATGCATAGCCGTGCATGTATGGTGCGGGCATATCAAGAAGGACAGGAAATTCGATTTCCTCCAAACCAGGTTCGGTGGCATCACCATGCTGAACATCTATTCCGAATTTTATGCGAGCCCCGTCAAGCTCAGCCAATAGTTGCGATCGGACACCGCTGTAAGGGTCTGTATCATCGAATCGATGTACTTTTAGACTTTCTTTTTTGAAATCGATGCCATCGTCAACTTCGATATCCAGTATTTCCATGAATAGGGATTCGAAATTTTCTGACGTTGAATTGTCGAGTGACATAAGATCCAGATCGCGCGTAATTCTGAAAGGAGCATCAAACCGCGACAGAACCAGCGTCGCTCCTTTGAGAACGAACTGCTCGGAATGTTGAGACAGTGAAAGACGATAGAGAAAGCGTTCCACTGCGTATCGGTTCAATATAAAGTCAAAATTCACCCCCATTGTCTTACTGACGCGCAACAGACGGGCGCGCACCGAAGCGCCAAGATCCTTGATAACTTTAGCCATTCGCTGTCAGTGCCTCAATATAGGGAAGCATAACGTTGAATACACCGCGTTTTATCGCATGATCGGCAATTTCAGCAGGTGTTGCTTTTCTCTGACGCAGAGCCTGTTGCAGACTTTCGATAGCAATATCGTATCCAATCTTATTGCGATGCCGAAAACAGTCGGCAACTGTTTTCGCCACATCAAATATTTTTACCGGGACACCTTCGATGTTCTCGACAATGACATCATCATTGAGATATTTGTCAGCAAACCGGACAACCCGTATCGGTGGATTGCCAGTTCTGGGCTTCCAGTCTTTGTATCCGATTGCGATCCAAGTCCAGGGAGGCAGTTGGTCAGTCATATCATGGTACGCGAGCGCGGACACCAGACAGACGACACCATTTGGAGCGCGTTTGGCGACTTCTGCAAAGGAATGGTGAGTTTCAAGCTCTGCGTCCATCAGTTGATATATTCCTCGGTCCAGATGGAATACTTCACCGTCCTTGACCATTCGTGAGACAGTGGCAGCGGTTACACCATTTTCGAGGAACTCACGCAGACGAACGATTCCCAGTTCCTGGAAGAGTTTGTAAGCCTGTTTCCGCTGTGATAGTTTCCCAGTCATTGATACATAAACTCAAATGTTGACTACTATACTTCGAGGTTTTATATCAATAATTTCATGCTAAATCAACTTAATTGATACAAATCATCAAATGTTATAATTTAAACTACTATGAAACATATCATTTTTCTTTGGACTAACAATACTGAAGAATTTGGCGAACTGAAAGCTCTATTGCGGAATTAAAGATGCGCGATAAAGGCATTCGAGAAATGCCCTTTCGATATTCGAATTTACTGTTGACCAATCGTTGATTTTGAACCGATAGCTCAAAAACCATGCGTTAGACTTCGAATGGTGTATTGTCTGACCCATAGTCATATACTGGTATTCTGACAAGCACGACATTATTCAATGCTAAGACGTACATTCCTCAAGTTCGGAAGTGCCGCGACGGTTGGGATGGCTTCCGGAAGCATGTCGGTTTCCGCCGAAGAAGGTACATCGCCGGAAATTCGACGATACGTTCCGCTGGGCAAAACCGACCTGAAGGTATCGGATATTGCTTTCGGATGCAGCCGCCTGACTGACTCCGAACTGGTACGCTATGCCTATGATCGAGGTGTCACCTACTTTGATACCGCGGAAAGTTACCGTGCAGGAAAATCAGAATACGCGGTAGGAGCGGCGCTGTCCGGAGTTCGCGACAAGGTCGTGATTGCCTCCAAGACCAAGGCGCGGGCAGGTCAATCCAGCAAACAGATGATGAACGCACTTGAGAACAGTCTCAAACGGCTTCGTACCGACTACGTGGATATCTACTACAACCATGCAGTCAATGATCTCGATCGTATAAAAAATCCCGAATGGGCAATATTTACCGAGCGGGCGATTGAACAGGGAAAGATCAGATATCGCGGAATGTCAGGACATGGTTCACGGCTTGTCGAATGTCTGGACTACGGACTGGATAACGATCTGGTGGACGTGACTCTGGTGGCTTTCAATTTCTCTCAGGATCCAACCTTTGAAGAGGAGCTTCGCTACCTGTTTCACTATGTGGCTTTACAGCCGGAACTGATCCGGGTGGTGAAAAAAGCGCGTGCGAAGGGAACTGGTGTCGTCGCGATGAAGACACTCATGGGTGCGAGACTGCATGACATGCGTCCGTACGAGCGTAACGGCGCGACTTTTGCGCAGGCCGCTCTCAGATGGGTTCTGTCTGGCGGACTCGTCGACTCGGCCGCAATCTCCATGACCGGATTCTCGGAAATAGACGAATACATCGGTGCCTCCGGATATCGCAAGGTGGCTGATGGCGATTTCAATCTTTTGGCACGTTACACGGCACTGCAGGCGAATCGCTATTGCCAGCACGGTTGCGGTGTCTGCATTGACTCGTGCCCGAACAACCTACAGATTCCAGAAATCCTCAGGGTTCGGATGTATGATGCCGATTACGGCGACCGGGCATTGGCTGTCGCGGGTTACCAGGCACTGGATCAGCAGGCGACCGCATGTATCGAGTGTGTCGATCAGCCCTGTATCGGCGCCTGTCCCAACAACATTCCGATTGCTGCCTATACCCGTGATGCCGCAAAGCGGTTTGAGATGGCTTGAGAGCATTTTTCGCGCATTTCCTGTTCCTGCTGTCCGCCTGGACCCTGCTGGTCAAGTTCATCATTCCGTTCATATGGGCGGTTCACTCCAGCCAACCCATAGCTTCTCTGATCTTATGGGATTTCTGGTGGGTGGCGCATATCTGGTTGGGGTGGGCATTACTTGTGAGACCGCGTTATCTGATGCCTGCAGCGATCATCATATCGGCGCTTGAGATCGCCATTGTCGTGGTGAAATTTGTCCTGTTCTTTCAGGCACCGGAGTGGACGCTATGGACGATGAACTGGTTTGTGAACAAGGTGTTTGTACTGGCCTGCTTTGTCATGCTGCTGACGCATGTCCTGGTCCGGTCGGAAAATTACCGACTCGCGGCTGAAAATTCCTGATAATGGGCACTTGCCCGTGTCGCAAATCAAATTGTTTCAGCCTCATAATAACCCGCGTGGTTTCCTTTATTTGTCTTAGCTGTTCAGACAGAGTATTGTTATTTGATGGTATTGAAGCCATACCGATTGCGTGGATGTTCGGAGAACCAATCAAACAAAAGCAGTCAATAGACAACCTCCGTCGGGTATTGACTGATTTGTTTAATGTGGAATCGACAGTAGTGGATACTGAAAATTTGTCGCTGACGAATTCATATCCTGTAGCAACTTAACCTTTGTATGTCAGTTTGTCAACCTACGGTTACAACCCGGTCTGTCACCCTGAATTATCACTGAACACAACATCAATGCAATATTATAAAATTGCAGTGAAAACTAAAAAAATCAATATAGTACGTACAGTTCATAAACATAATCCAACGAAAAGTAGTGAATTGACAGTTTTTCAAAAAAACTTTGGCGAAGGCTCTTTGAGAGATACGCCCAAAGATATCCTCAAGAAATCAATACCATTTTTCGCGGGGATGATCGCGACTATTATTTATTTCATCTACGATATTGTCTACGATCTCTTGTATGAAGACCCAATAGGTACTCTACACTTCACACTGGAAGTGTTTGCCTTTATTGGAGTTTCTATGGCGCTGATTGCTGGTGTGCGTTATCTCGTCAAAGTCCGTGTTCGGTTATATGGTGAAGAACAAAGAAATTATCTCCTCGCGCAGGATCTTGTAGAAATCTTGAATTTGCAAATGTCAGAGTGGGAAATGACCCCTAGCGAAAAGGAAATTGCGTGGCTCATTATCAAGGGTTACCGGTTTTCCGAAATCGCAGAATTACGTGGAGTTAAAGAAAGTACAACTCGGTTGCAAGCGACCTCACTGTATGCCAAGGCAGGCGTGAAAAGCCGCTCAGAATTCGTTGCGGAGATTTTCCAGACAGTACTGATGTTTACCGGCGTTGATGCGACAAAGACTGCACAAACGTAATCAGTATAGTGATCTTCTAGATAAATCAACCGTTGAACAGTATCTGGTATTGTGTCAGGCGGAATGGAAAATTTCAACGCAGTGGATGGATTGACGATATTTCGTTAAACCAAATTCGCGCACACGTATCCGCACAAGAGCGTGATGTTGTTGAAGTTTGTATAGCGAGCGAATTCCGCGAAGTCGCCGTTGATCAGTTTTCAAAAGTGTTCATTCATAGGGCGCGGGGTATCGTTGGTATAGAAATTACCTATCATGGCGAAGTAACCCGATACGCTCCCACGACAATGATCGCTTTCAATCTGTCGTTCGAACGTGTTGTCGAAAAATTCCTACAGTCACACTCCTTAAGCCGCGAAGAATTCGACGCACAGGCGAGACTGCGAGCATTCGCTACTGAGCAATACCTGTTATTTGGCAGTCATGCAAAACCAGTGAGGTTGTTCCGAGGCTCAATTTTGGTCGAGTCGACGAATCAGATTGACATTCCGATGGTTTCGAGACTTGCAGATGGTATTGCCACATCGATGATCAATAATCTATCGACCGAGGGCGAGCTGCCGTACAAATACTGGCCGAGTCGGGGAGAATATTCTGTCGCCGACAACGCGATTCGTAGATTTCTTGCGACCATAGCTCTCGCTCGATATGGAAGATTAAAGAATAATGGCAATTTTTCGTCGGCAGCAAAACGTAATCTTCGATTCAATTTGTCACGCTACTTTAGAGAATTCGGCGATGGTCGGGGCGCGATTGTAGAAAGTACTGGTGCGAAACTCGGTGCGGCCGCCTTGGCGGGTTTAGCCATTTTGGAATGTGAAGCAGGGGAAGAGTTTGGTGAACACCTGGATATGCTTGCCGCAGGTGTGATGTCATTAACCGATCGGAAAAACGGATTTCGGACATTTTTCTTTCCTAGAGAACGAGATGGGCAAAACTGGAACTTTTACCTCGGCGAGGCACTTTTGTTCTGGGCGGAATTAATTTTTCGGAAACATAAACAAGCACCTTCAGAAAAGCAATTTGAGGATGTGGCTTTACAGTGTCGAAAGCGTCATATGGGAGATCGTAACCCGGCATTCATACCGTGGTACGTTCAGGCTTGCGCATCGTTCATTGCAGCCACTGGACGGCGTGAAACCGCACCTTTTATTTTCGAATTCAGCGATTGGTTGTTGATGATGCAGCAATGGGACAATATGGTTCCCGACTTACGTGGTAGATTCTACAATCCGAAGCGTCGAGATTTTGGGCCACCACATGCAGCATCAACCGGTGTATATCTTGAGGGATTGGCCGATGCGTTAAGCCTTGCATATAAATTTGGAGACCAACCCAGGGTTTCTACATATGAACAAACGATATGCCGTGGGATTCGTTCATTGTATCAGCTTCAGTTTCGTGATCGATTCGATACATTCTACGTTTCGAGGAAAATTCGTGTAGTGGGTTGCCTTAGGACAGAGGCGTACGACAATACTGTAAGACTTGATTCCAATGCACATGCACTGCTGGCAGCGATAAAGATATTGCGGTTGCCAGTAAAGATCGAGTCAAGGTAGACTCAAGTAGAGCAAAATATCGGGGTTGGTAGTGTCCGAGTGAAGTCAGCCGAGCCCTACAATCGCTATACACTGTAATTTGTCAGGGTGAGAATATCCACCTACCGGGTGAGGGAAGAATGTCAAAAATCAGGTGAACGCGTTGCTGTTCTGATGAGTTGATTGCCGAATGTTTGATTTTATTGTTGAATACCCAGAGTTCACCTTCACGCATTACAACTGTTTCTTCCCCTGCGGTTAAAGGACTACCTGCTGAACTGCTGATGACGAGGTGATACCGATCTCTAATTCGGTAGTATTCTCCATGATCAATATGGGGATAAACTTGGCAGTTTGGCAACAATGCGACCAGTGTTGCCCTTCCAAGTTCACCGCCAATTCCGCGGGCAAATTCTAGGCAGAACGAATAGGTGTTGGCGAACATGTCGTTTGCTGTTCGTGTTGTCACACTCTCATGAACGTTATTCGCATTATTTTCACCCGCTGGAAGAGGTTTTTTCGCAACCCGTAAAAAAATATTTACAGTATGCCGCTGACAGCGAACGTTTTCCTGTCGGCTGGTGTTTGCATACCACATGTGTGATGCTGCTTTCAGTTCGTTCCGAATGGGCTGAGTGTCAACGCTACTTGCAACGAGCTTAAAGTTGTGCATCGAATTACCCCCAAAATTTCAAACTCTGATAGGACAAACAGGAGAGAACCAACCTAAACCTGAATCAAAATTCAAAAATTTTCCGTCGTAACTAACGGTTTCGCCGCCAATCGTCGTCGCCATCGCCGTCTCCGTCACCATCACCATCACCATCGCCGTCTCCGTCTCCGTCACCATCACCATCACCATCGCCGTCTCCGTCTCCGTCACCATCACCATCGCCGTCTCCGTCACCATCACCATCACCATCGCCGTCTCCGTCTCCGTCACCATCACCATCACCATCGCCGTCTCCGTCTCCGTCACCATCACCATCACCGTCTCCGTCTCCGTCACCATCGCCATCACCATCGCCATCGCCATCACCATCGCCATCGCCATCACCATCTCCGTCGCCATCGCCGTAGGCAGAATTTATGGGATTGATATACGAAAATTTGCCGCCATCATGATGACTCCCAAGGATCGGCAAGATTAGAGTCAAGAAGAATCCAGTGAGAATAATCCACAGATTTCTTAAGGAGTATCGGACTTTTTTTGCCATTTTCTTCACCTGCATTTGTATTAAGTCGAATATCAACAATTAGTGACAACACTTGCGGCCAAGCTAGTTTGTGAATCATAAACCAGATCGTTTGAGCGAAAAATATCCGATTTGTATTAATTTTCAGACTATTTGGGACTTTCTTACATTTGTTTGAGAAATTCTCGATAATCAGGAATTTTGCATACTGCAACTCCGAAACTTGGCACTGAAAAGAATGACTGAACGTCCACCAAGGGCGATAGAAGTTGATTTTTCTTTTGTCAATAAAAAAAGAACTGGCTGGCACAAGACTATCCAACTCATGATTCCAAACAGTTCTGCGGACTTAATTTGTCAGGCGGATTTCCGTATCTTGTGGACCTCGGCTTAGCTGAAGCGAAGTAGACTGGAATGGCGGAACCGCGTAGGCAGTCAGTGTTCGATAAAAATGCCACTGGTTCATCAACACCATCCTAATCTGTTTAAGATTAATTTTGATCTGCTGAGACTGATTTTGATGCTTCTGCGAATAAGCATCAGCTCAAGGGATTGTCTGCACCTGAGGATTTAAGGTCGTGATTTGCTGATTGTTGTAATTTCACTCGGTATTTGATATTGTTTGAGTAATTGAATAACTCATTACTTAATGG
>CAXXFC010000006.1:0-1652500 GCA_963662635.2 Arenicellales bacterium | reverse complement strand
ATGAATGAGTGTTTATCTGATGAAGCGCCCACACAAGCTGTATGGTTTACGGGTCTGTAGCTCAGACGGTTAGAGCGCACCCCTGATAAGGGTGAGGTCGGGAGTTCGACTCTCTCCAGACCCACCAACACGTGGCTGGAATGCCCGGCGGTGCACTGCAACCGAAGGGGTGGCAGCCGTAGTGAAATTCAAGGGGCTGTAGCTCAGCCGGGAGAGCGCCGGCTTTGCAAGCCGGAGGTCGTCGGTTCAAACCCGATCAGCTCCACCAGTTTGACGGTGAGGCAAAAGCGTAAGCAGACAGCAACCGTTTTTTCTGTTCTTTTACAATTTGGTAGTCAAAGGCGCGAATGCGCATACATGTTGAATCATGTATGTCGCATTGGGTATGCAGCATTCAAGAGGATCATTGCCGCGGGAGGTTTTAGCGAACATCTCGAGGTTATATGGTCAAGCGAGTAAGCGCATACGGTGGATGCCTTGGCGGTAGGAGGCGATGAAGGACGTTGTAGTCTGCGATAAGCTTCGGGGAGCCGACAAACAGGCTTTGATCCGGAGATTTCCGAATGGGGAAACCCACCGTTTCGGCGGTATTCATACCTGAATACATAGGGTATGAAGGCGAACCCGGTGAACTGAAACATCTAAGTAACCGGAGGAATAGAAATCAATTGAGATTCCCAGAGTAGCGGCGAGCGAAACGGGAACAGCCAGCACTCTTTAGCGCATGATCTAGTAGAACGGTCTGGAAAGTCCGGCCATAGCGGGTGATAGCCCCGTATACGAAAGGTCATGTGTGGAACCAGGTGTGCGACAAGTAGGGCGGGACACGTGAAATCCTGTCTGAAGATGGGGGGACCATCCTCCAAGGCTAAATACTCCCTACCGACCGATAGTGAACCAGTACCGTGAGGGAAAGGCGAAAAGAACCCCTGTTAGGGGAGTGAAATAGAACCTGAAACCGTGTGCGTACAAGCAGTCGGAGCCTTGTCTTGGACAGGGTGACGGCGTACCTTTTGTATAATGGGTCAGCGACTTACTTCTCAGTGGCAAGGTTAACCGTTTAGGGGAGCCGTAGGGAAACCGAGTCTGAATAGGGCGATCAGTCGCTGGGAGTAGACCCGAAACCGGACGATCTACCCATGGCCAGGTTGAAGGCGCGGTAACACGCGCTGGAGGACCGAACCAACTGATGTTGAAAAATCAGTGGATGAGCTGTGGGTAGGAGTGAAAGGCTAATCAAGTTCGGAGATAGCTGGTTCTCCCCGAAAGCTATTTAGGTAGCGCCTCGTGTCTCACTCTCGGGGGTAGAGCACTGTTATGGCTAGGGCTGCATCCAGCGGTACCAACCCATTGCAAACTCCGAATACCGAGAAGTGCAATCACGGGAGACAGACTGCGGGAGATAAGTTCCGTGGTCGAGAGGGAAACAGCCCAGACCGCCAGCTAAGGTCCTTAAATCATTGCTCAGTGGGAAACGATGTGGGAAGGCCCAGACAGCCAGGAGGTTGGCTTAGAAGCAGCCATCCTTTAAAGAAAGCGTAACAGCTCACTGGTCAAGTCGGCCTGCGCGGAAGATTCAACGGGGCTCAAGCAATGTACCGAAGCTGCGGATGCGTGCGTTAAGCACACAAAGTAGGCTGATGTTTTCGGACATCAAACCGCATTGTGTGTGCATGCATGGTAGGGGAGCGTTCTGTAAGCTGTCGAAGGTGTGCTGTAAGGCATGCTGGAGGTATCAGAAGTGCGAATGCTGACATGAGTAGCGATAAAGGGGGTGAAAAACCCCCTCGCCGGAAGCCCAAGGTTTCCTGCGCCACGTTAATCGGCGCAGGGTGAGTCGGCCCCTAAGGCGAGGCCGAAAGGCGTAGTCGATGGGAATCAGGTTAATATTCCTGAACCGCGTATAACTGTTATGGGGGGACGAAGAAGGCTAGATCATCCGGGTGTTGGACATCCCGGTTTAAGCGTGTAGGGAGCATTTCCAGGAAAATCCGGAAATGCATATTCCGAGGCGTGATGACGAGCACATTGCGTTGCGAAGTGATTGATGCCATGCTTCCAGGAAAAGCCTCTAAACTTCAGGTTATACGTGACCGTACCCCAAACCGACACAGGTGGGCGGGGCGAGAAGCCCAAGGCGCTTGAGAGAACTCGGGTGAAGGAACTCGGCAAAATGACACCGTAACTTCGGGAGAAGGTGTGCCTCTGGTATGTGAAGGCCCTTGCGGCTGGAGCAGAAGGGGGTTGCAACAAAGAGGTGGCTGCGACTGTTTATTAAAAACATAGCACTCTGCAAACTCGTAAGAGGACGTATAGGGTGTGACGCCTGCCCGGTGCCGGTGGGTTAAATGCGGAGGTTAGCTTTCGGGCGAAGCTTCCAATTGAAGCTCCGGTGAACGGCGGCCGTAACTATAACGGTCCTAAGGTAGCGAAATTCCTTGTCGGGTAAGTTCCGACCTGCACGAATGGCGTAACGATGGCCACACTGTCTCCACCCGGGACTCAGCGAAATTGAACTCGCTGTGAAGATGCAGCGTACCCGCAGCTAGACGGAAAGACCCCGTGAACCTTTACTACAACTTCATACTGGATTTTGAACATGCCTGTACTGCATAGGTGGGAGGCGGAGAAACCGGGACGCTAGTTCCGGTGGAGCCAAAAAGAGGAATACCACCCTGATATGTTTGGGGTTCTAACCGAGGTCCGTTATCCGGATCCGGAACAGTGTGTGGTGGGTAGTTTAACTGGGGCGGTTTCCTCCCAAAGAGTAACGGAGGAGCGCAAAGGTATCCTAAGCACGGTCGGAAATCGTGCGGATAGTGTAAAGGCACAAGGATGCTTGACTGCGAGACAGACACGTCGAGCAGGTGCGAAAGCAGGTCTTAGTGATCCGGTGGTTCTGTATGGAAAGGCCATCGCTAATCGGATAAAAGGTACTCCGGGGATAACAGGCTGATACCCCCCAAGAGTCCATATCGACGGGGGTGTTTGGCACCTCGATGTCGGCTCATCTCATCCTGGGGCTGGAGCTGGTCCCAAGGGTATGGCTGTTCGCCATTTAAAGAGGTACGCGAGCTGGGTTTAGAACGTCGTGAGACAGTTTGGTCCCTATCTGCTGTGGGCGCTGGAGACTTGAGAGGAGCTGCTCCTAGTACGAAAGGACCGGAGTGGACATACCTCTGGTGTTCCAGTTGTCACGCCAGTGGCATTGCTGGGTAGCTATGTATGGACGGGATAACCGCTGAAAGCATCTAAGCGGGAAGCCTCCCTCAAGATTAGGTCTCCCTGGATCCTAGAGATCCCTGAAGGGCCGTTGAAGACTACAACGTTGATAGGCGGGATGTGTAAGTGCAGTAATGTATTGAGCTAACCCGTACTAATTGCCCGTGAGGCTTGACCATATAACGCTCGAGCTGTTCGAGTGGCTATATGTCCACAAAAGTGCATATCTAGCGCTTTGACTACCAATTGTTTTTGATTCAGTTATCCTAAATGGAGCTGAATCCCCCGATTTGCCCGGCGGCCATAGCAAATGGGTACCACCTGAATCCATCTCGAACTCAGTAGTGAAAACGTTTAGCGCCGATGATAGTGCGGAGAGTTTCCGTGTGAAAGTAGGTACTGCCGGGCATACACTTGTACGGATAGTGGGTAGCAACTGAGGTAGCGACGGCAGCGAGTCATCTTGAAATTTACAACACCTTGCACGCAGATGTGCGAATCGCATTTGAGATGCGCGATACCAATGTGTATTGGTTCCAAGTCGTGTAGAGGTAGCTTGCTATACTCTCCAAGTTAACTGCAACTTGCATCGAAAACTTGGCTGAATCTAATTCGATGGCTTAAAGTAGAAAGGAAATGTCGACCATCGAAGAATATTTACTACCGTACTATAAGCCGACACCAGATTGGCTTGAACGCCCGTTTGATCGGAACGCTTTTTTTTCAAGAACCGTGTACTACCCAGGTTCGGGAAGACTGGAAGACGGAATAGATGATCAACCTGTGAGAGTCTGCAACCTAGCCCGCGCAACGCACGCTTACATATATGTCGACTACGGCGTGCGGATGGAAGAAATGTACGAAGAATTACGTCGCCGCCCCGGCCGGTGTTTTCAAGGATATACGGTTTTAGGAAAAGTGCAGGAATTGGAACCATGCGATTTATTTCCAAATTTTACTTCATGGCCAACCTGTTTATTAGATGACCGGGCTCGTGAGAATGCCAAAATCCACGAACCGTATTTTTCGTATGCGGTTTTCGAACGTGATAAGAACCAAGACCGTTCGCACGGCGCTTCGCGCTTCGCCGTTCTGTTTGTCGGTGCCGACGGTTTTGCAACTTACGACGCTCTGTACTGTCAAGGCGACACGACATCCCCACCATTTCTTGCGCTCATTCAAGACCATGGATGGGGTTGCAACTACGACGAGTTTGGTGCTGGTGGACTCCTTGAAAAAATCGCCTACGGAACCTGTACCTTCCCAAAATTCCTACTGGTGGGTGACAATACTGAACCTTGGCACGGATATCATGACACAGGTGCAGAACCCGACCCGGGTGGCAAGTATGATCATCTACGGAGACTCTTTCGTCGAGATAACGATGAATCTGGATTAGACATAACTTGACTAGCCAGTTAAGCTATTTCTGAAGAGAACAGATCGAGTCCGAAACTTCCAGAACGCTTCATACCGACGAAATTGCGGAGTCATGTGGTGTGAAAGTAGGTACTGCCGGGCATCCACTTATCCAGCCAGCGACAGTTCGCGTTCCTATAAATTTAACGACCTGATCAGACACCGGAATTGTTTTGCTACGTATGGACTGGAAGCGGCTTCAATCCTCATGCTTTTTCCAGACCTTCATGAATATTTCATCTTGCGAACCAATGCTCAACTGGATATGATAAGAATTCCGATAGCGGAATTGCATTCGGACTGACAACAATATTCCGAAGGACATCATAACGTTCGCAGAATTCGTTGACACCATGCAAGTCTCCTTGTTGCTTGACGCCTTCAACTACGATCGTAATTATTTTGTGACCCAACCGAAGTACGAATTCGACATCCTTGTTGTTCTGCCGCCAATAAAAAAATTGAATCAAACCTTCATCAGTATTCAGTAAATGTGCACCGACTGCGTTTTCCTCCAATCGTCGCCAGTGACTTCTGTCAAGCCGAGCCTCCTCGAAAGTGTAGTTTGAAAATGCAGAGATGATCGCAGAGTTCAAAACGTTCAATTTCGGACTGGAAGCCCTTCGACGAATTTCACCGATCGTATACTTGGGTATTCCAGCGATCAATCCGACTTCTTGGATTAACGATAAATAGTTTGTTAATGTTGTCGTGTTGCCCCCATTTTGCAGTTGTCCAAGTATTTTGTTGTACGATACGACTTGACCCGAATACGTAGCGCAAGTTTCCAAATACTGTCGTAGGAGTACAGGCTTGTCTATTCGCTGCATTTCCAGCACATCGCGTTCAATCACCGTTTCTACGATCAGTCCGCGGACATACTTTTTCCAGTGCTGGTCATTTTCGATTAGAGGCGCCGCACTTGGGTACCCACCGTAAAAGACGAATTGTTCAAGACTGAATCCGAACGCTTCCGACATTTCTTCGTACGACCAATGGGACAGACGTATGATCTCAAATCGACCAGTAAGATTTTCACTCATGCCTTTGCGCATAAGTAACGGTGAAGACCCCAGCAGCACCACGTGCACGAGACGGCCATAAAATTTGTCGGAATCCCAAAGTCCCTTTACTGTTTCTGACCAGTTCGCCAGCCTTTGAATCTCGTCAATAACCAGAACTGCCCCTCGTTTCGAACTGTTGGCTTGTTTACGCGCAGTTAGCCACTTTTCGACTAGCCAGTTAGTGTTTACATCAGTGATTTGTTGCTGAACTGCTGAACAGTTGTTTTCGGAATTAACCCTACTATTTTCAGGATACCGAGATGATTCTGTCGGATTTTCGGTTGAGACGTATTGCCAAGGTAGACGAACGTCCTCAAGCACCTGTTTGATCAAGGTTGTTTTGCCACATTGACGTGGCCCCCGAATAATCAACATGCGCTCGGGTTTTTCATTCAGTCTTTGGCGGATCTCGGCAAATTGCGGACGCTTATAAAATGACATTCGAACTAATTTATGCTGTTATGTTTTTTTACTCAACAGCATAATAAATAATTTTGTACTCAAAATCTGCAAGTTGTCAGACAGTCACGGTTACAATCTATTGCACATCGCAGATGTTTCAATTCTACACTCCGGACATCGTATGACTACCTCGCAGATCATCAAGGGGACGATACAGGGAAGAAAATGGTTCTACTTCATACGTCTGGCAATTATTGCTTCGATAGGACCATTCCTTATGGCGATGTCGATGAATTCACTCGCAACTGAGGATGGCGGTATGAAAATCAGAGTGCCTGCGGAATGGGAACCGCAAGAGGCGATCTGGCTGCAATGGCCGGGACCGTATGAAAAAGTATTCGAAGACTCTTTCGCTGAAATGACTGCGGTGATCACGCAGTATCAAAAACTTCATATTCTGTGTGATTCCGAGAGAATAAGGAAACAGGCTCAGAAGGCGATTTCAGGTGTCGGCGCGGATCCCGATCATGGGAATATTGTCTGGCACATCGTTCCGAACGACAGCGCGTGGATGAGAGACAACGGGCCGGTCTATGTGATCGCGGATGGTGGGATGCGAGTCCAGAACTGGAAATTCAACGCTTGGGGTGGTGCATTCGGAGCTGACATCCCTTTTTCGCAGGACGATGCCATTCCCGACAGAGTCGGTGAAATCCTTGATCTACCCGTAGATAGAATTGACATTGTGCACGAGCGGGGAAACCTGGAGTTCAACGGTAAGGATACAGTGATCGCGAACTGGAGCGTACTGAGTGACCCGAAGAGAAATCCCGGGTATACGAAAGAGCAGGTCGTCGAGGATATGAAACGTCATTTCGGCGTTTCAAAAGTCGTCCTGATCGAAGGTGTGCCGGAGACTGATCTGACCAAAGGACATGTCGACGGCATTGCGAGATACATAAATGAGAGTACTGTGGTGGTTTCCCAATGTACCCCGGAATCAAGATGCAAACCCGGTGATGGTCGTGACGATGCGGTCTATGAAAATGCTGCCCGGACAATAGAGGCTGCAGGGTTCGAGGTGATACGGGACCCGATGGAGGCTACAGTCGAGTATCGAGGAATGACCTTTGATACAAACTACGTCAACTGGATTGTCGGCAACGGGTTCGTCCTGTTAGTGGGGTTTGACAATCCTGAAACTGACGCGGCGGCTAAAGCAAGGGTTGAATCCTATTTTCCGGACCGTGAGGTACATGTGGTTGAGATGCTGAGATCGTGGGCATCGGGTGGTGGTGCGCACTGTCATACAAATGACCAACCAGCATTATCGTTGGCTCAAATTCGATAGTTTTTGGAATCGGATAGTTTGGAGAATTCGCCATTCTCCGCGGCTCCGGTGTCTCTATTTGATTATTCATGTAGATTCTCACCTTTCTTGTAGCCCGCTTGGCTCGAAAACGGCTACTTGTGAAGAATGTATTCGAGCATAATTCATGTAGAATTTCGATCGCTGCTTATTGCCTATCTAGAATTACACGGTGCATTTTTCTTGGATTGAACGATCATTTTATTTCTGGCAGTAGTACTGGTGATTTACGAACAAATCCAACTCAGAGGTAAACAGAAGCAACAGAAAAAATGCTTTCTGATTCACACTGTAAATTTTGCGAGTCCCTTGAAACTGTTCGAGGAAATCCATAAATACAATTGAGTAAAATTGGGTTTGGGTTAGGCAATAATTGCCGACAAAGGAATAGTCACAATACATTGTGGTCATAAAATTTGTCTGATTCGAATACCCGAGTTGTGTAACCGGAGAATACATGAAGTCGACTTCAATCAGTCACAACCAGAGACAGTTTTGTCAAGGAACGATAGTGAACGATCTTCGTCCGCGCATGTCATGATTTGATCAATGACGCTCTGAGTTTTCACCGCACTTAAGTAACGACATCGTCGGATGTTTTCATGGAGAAAAAGTCGTGAATGACCAACAGTCAACAATCGCCAACAGCAGGCTTTGGAATTATGTTCCAGATTTACCCGTTCGATTTAGTCCGTTGTTCGACTGGCCACCGAATCTGAATGGTTCACTTCGCTGGCTGGGTACGGTATGGAAACCGATCAGTCTATATTTCATTACGCTTGCAATCACCCTGATCATCTACTTCTTTTTCCAACCGCCTGAAGGGACAATGAAGGAATTCGCGTTCGGTTGGATCGCTCAGATCTGGCTACGCAACATTATTCTTATGTCCCTTGTTGCGGGTAGCCTTCACTACTACTTCTATATGCTGAAGAAACAGAAAAATGATCTGAAGTATGAAAGGAAAGGGCAGGACGCAAACAGCAAGATACATGATTTTAGCAACCAGGTTCTGGACAACATGTTCTGGACCCTGGTTAGTGGTGTCGCAATATGGACTGCGTACGAGGTAGTCTATTTTTGGGCAAGTGCAAACAGTTTCGTACCGGCTTTGACATTGGCGGGTAATCCGGTCTGGTTCGTACTCATGTTTCTCCTGATTCCGGTCTGGTCTTCCCTGCACTTCTATTTCATTCATCGCCTGCTGCACTGGCCGCCACTTTTCAGGCTGGCACACGCACTGCATCACCGGAACGTAAATATCGGCCCCTGGTCCGGAATTTCGATGCATCCAATCGAACATATTCTGTATTTTTCCAGTTTCGCAATACATTTTGTGATCGCTTCGCATCCAATTCATATGATCTTCCATGCGTATTTTCAGGGCTTGGGGCCAGCGGTGTCGCACAGCGGATTTGAGGCATTGAAAGTCGGTGGAAGGAAACGGCTGAAGTTAGGCGATTATTTCCATCAGTTGCACCACAAACACTACAAATGCAATTACGGTACGTTGGAAATGCCATGGGACCGATGGTTTGGTTCGTTCCACGACGGAACTGAAGATGCAACCAGACGGATCAGAAAGCGCAAATGGTGAGGTTCTGACCCGACTCGGCAAGTCGGGTTCATGCGACTGGGTCGCCAAGGTGAGTTACGAGAACTTTACGTAGATGGCAGGGAGGCCATTGAATTTCGGAGGTCGCTCATCCAGATGCTCGGTTTCCAAGTTCAACCAGAATCCACCTTTTTCGACAAGCTGTTCCAGATCCTTACCCGACAGTTGATTCTCAGCCGACCTCGACAGAAACACGGTCGACTCGCCGAATTCAGTCTTAAAATATAGACTCGAGAGTCCGTTTTCCATGTGACTGGTGGCGCCACTTACTGTCCGACCCAGTTTCGACATCAGCGAATGAATTATCTTTGCCAGCGTCGCGCCTGATCGAGGATTGAACTCCCTGTCCAATAACCCAATTCGCGGGAAGTAACCGCGATCATTATCCGTAAGGGTGTCGCTGAATATTCTATCCGCGCCGAAGTGCCAGGCACAGAACATGCTTTCGGCCAGTCGGTTGCACAAAAGCACTTCGCTGTCTTGAAAAGCGGCTGGACTGTCTTCAGTCAGGCGCAGGTGTACCGAGACCTTCAACCCTACAGTCTGCTGAATATTTGTCGCCAGCATTATTGTGGATTGGACGGAATCATCAATTCCACATCTCATTACGATGCCATCGAAATTATCGAATGTTGCCAGTCCGCTGAAGCGTTCGTCAATACTACCCTCAAAATCGGATCTCGTGAATCCATGGTTTATGACGTGGTAGTAGGTTAGTCCGGATTGGATAATATCTTCCTTGTTCTTCAGGGGCGAGAAAAAGAGTCTGATCTTTCGGTCACTGTCATTCATCATGCCCCGGATCGCATCGCAAAAATCGGAAGTCTCCTTGAATTTTCCAGCGATTTCCCAACTCTCAATCAGGTCGGCGTTTTGCAGCACCAGTTCTGCTATCCGGTATTCTGGGGGCAGGTGGGAAAATAGTGTGAACCTGAACCCAAGTCGGGTAAGTTCAATCAATCTACACCTGCGATCGCTGTCAACCAGGTCAGCCAATGGGATCCTGAGGTTTCGTACACCCATCTCCCAAAGCGCCAACAGCGGGTAATCATTGCGAACCACCTTACGGTCGAACTCATCCAAACCACCGGATGGAGGAATCTGGACAGGTTCTAGCCAGTCATGCCGTAAGTCAAATCCCAATACCGGATACTGGTTGGTCGTCGGATTGATGGGGTCAATTTGACCGCCGCTGACAGAGACCGATGAATTCAAACCGGTCTGTCGCCCGCGACACCTGACCATGTCAAAGGTATGCCCGGATTCATGTACGTGGACAATCAGATAACCGAGTTTGTCCCTGTCGTCTCTACCGAATGCGTTGTCATTTGGGGCGACGCGAAACATCTCGCTGTAATCCTGACGGGTAAACGCTGTCGATGGCAACAGATAACAGTCGCAATCGCTATAGTTGTTGTACCAGAAGTGGTGAACATGTCCTGTAAACAGCGCCTCAACCAAAAATTCTTCCAGTAGATTCAGAATCTCTTCCCGTCCCTGATGGCCCAAATTATCATAGTGCTCATCTTCGTCCGGATGGTACAAAAATGGAGGATAGTGGCTGAAGAGAAACACCCTGTTATCGGAATTTCTTCTCAGTGTATTCCGAAGCCATTCCCGGTGACTTGTTTCACTTTCGAGCTCAGAGCCAAGCAATTGCGCATTGATCCCGACAAATGCGATGCCCTGATGTTCGAAGTCGAATCGGTCAGATCCGAAGTGTTGTGAGTAAATTTCGAGATAGCTCTCCCGAATGCCCCCCGCGGGACTCCAGGCCATTCGCTTGTCGCCTACATCATGGTTTCCCGGAATCAGGTGTATGGGATGCTTCAGACGGGAGACTTGCTCATGGAATTGGCTGGCCGCATTGACATAGAGATCTCCATTGGAGGGAACAGGATGAACGATATCGCCCAAGTGAATGACATGAGCCAGATCCCGGGTATTCAGATCGTCAATGACATACCGCAATCTTCGGTTCGCCAATCGGTTCACTTCAAACGGCGAGTTGGTACCGAGCTCCTCATAATTGAGATGGGTGTCAGCAATGACCGCGAACGAAAACTTTCGGTCGCCGATTGATTGTCCAGACATTGTCACTTGACTAAGAGCGTCAGCCCAAAGGGATTTTCTGCTTGAATCTGCTCTTGACGAGGAACACAACGGACAGAATCGTGAGTGCCCAGAAAAACCAGCAGATTGGACTACGGATCAATATTGCCAGGCTACCGTCCGACAGAATGAGTGACTGCCTGAAATTGTCTTCAAGAAGCGGTCCGAGAATAAACGCGATCAGAAACGGCGGTGCCGGAAACTTGAAAAGCAGCATCAGATAGCCCACACAACCCATCAACAGCATGACCAGAACGTCAAACAGATTGTTGTTGATCGCAAATGAGCCGAAAAGACAGAATACCAGTACGATTGGATAGAGTATCGTGTTGGGAACTTCCGAAATGCGGCTGATCGTGCGGATTGTGAATTTACCCACAATAAACAGATACGCGCTGCTCAACATAATGCCGATAAATAACGCGTAGATCAAGGGTAGGTTTTCCACAAATAACAGAGGTCCGGGTCTCAAACCGTGAATCATGAATGCACCAAGAATGACGGCTGTAATGACATCACCGGGTACGCCGAGTGCAAGTAGCGGAATCATGGTCGCTCCGGCGACACCGTTGTTCCCGGCTTCGGCTGCAGCGACACCTTCAAGTTCACCCTTCCCGAAATTCTCCTGATTCTTGGATGTCCTGCGCGCTTCGCTGTAGGAGAGAAAGGCGGATGGTGCACCACCGATTCCAGGAATCGCCCCCAGAACCACACCGATCAGACTCCCTCGCAGAATGCTCTTGAAACAGCGTTTGAAATCCGCGAAGGTTGCGCCGATGCCGGACATCGCAGCGGGTTTGAACTGTTCCGAAGCCTTTCGAGCGTAAAAGTGAATGATTTCCGGTAGCGCGAACAACCCGATCAGAACCGGTATGAATGCCAGGCCACCCATCAGGTTCCAGTTTCCGAACAGGAAACGGTTGGTTCCATAAACCATGTCGAGCCCGATCACCGCGAACATCAGCCCCAGGCATGCCGAAACGATCCCCTTGATCAGATTGTCGCCGGATACCCCGGCGATGATCGTCAGTGAGAACAGGATCAGGGTAAAAAATTCCGGAGGGCCGAATTTCAACGCGAAACCGGCCAGTATGCCAGCCAGAAGAATCAATGAGAGATTCGAGATGAAATCGGCAAAACACGACGCGTACAGGGCCATATCCAAGGCTTTGCGTGCTTCGCCTTTCTGCGTCAATGGAAAACCGTCCAGTACGGTACAGGACGCGGCAGGCGTACCGGGTGCCTTGATCAGAATCGCTGTTATTGACCCGCCGTACAAGCCACCCTTGTAGATACCCAACAAAAGCAGAATTCCAGTGACAGGTTCGAGAGTGAACGTGAACGGCAGTGCAAGTGCCACTCCCATCGGCGTTGTCATACCGGGTATGGCGCCGACGATCGCTCCGATAAGAACGCCAAGCAGGACGATCAGTACGTTCTGAAAGGTGAAAAATAGCGACGCGGCTTGTGCAATCTGTTCAAACATCACTCAGTATCAGCCATAGATGAACTCAAATATTCCCAGAGGTATTGGAATATTCGCGACAAATATGAAAAACAGGGTGAGCACGAACGGGATCAGCAGAGAAATCAATAGCAACAGTAGCCACCGTCTTTCACCGGTAAACCAGCACAGCCCGAAAATGATGGCTATCGCCGGCACTACCATGCCGACATACGGAACGACGAAATAGAAGCCAAACAGGACTGCGAAGAACCCCGTCAGGCGCAGAATTCGAGTCCGCATCAGGCGGAGTTCTGTCACCGTTTCCTGATCGGTTGAGCCGGGTGCGATCGTCATAAAGATGCCCATCAATGTAAAAACCGAAGCAATTACGAACGGCCAGAATTCCGGTGCCAATGCCAGTGCCGGCACATCAGATGGTGAAACGATGCCCACCGGAATCAGGACGAAGAGCCCGATGGCACCGATTGCGACAACAGCTACACCGAGTAATCTGGATTCTTTCAAGCGACAGCCCTCTCGCTTACTGTCGGAAAATTCGACGGATCTCCGATTTCGTAAAGATAGTGATGGATTGCCAGCGAGTGTGCGGCTTCGTGACTTGAGATGACAAAGAATTTCAATTTTGAATCGGCAAATTGTCGATCAACCAACTTCGCAGTCTGTTCTACGACTGCATTTCGATAGATTGAACTTTCGGTCAACGGGCCTGACAGGAGAATCATCTGGGGATGCAGAAATGAGTTGGCGGACATTATCGCATAGGCCAGTCCCCGACCCGCTTCTTCCAATGACCGGATCGTCCCGGCAATCTGATTTGAATCGCGTCTGATTACGTCCATCAGATTTTGCGCCATCCTGAATCTTGCAACTGAGTTGGATGACGCGGGGTCGCCGATGATCCCATATCCTCCGGCGATTGAATCCAATGGAACCAAAGTACCGGTTGAATGGATATCCGGGATCAGCAATGATTCGACCAGGCCCACATTCGAGTCGGCACCCCGAAGCAGGGCTCCATCGGCAATAACACTGGAGCCAATCGCGAGAGAGCAGTTGAACAGTACTACATTGTTGACGTGCTTGGCCGGGCCGAAGCAGCGCGCAGCAAAATTTTTCGCGTTGGGTATGCTTTCTATGACAACAGGAAGATTGAGGGTTGACTCCAGTGATGCTCTTACATCAACATCTTTCCAGCCCAATGTCGGTGAATCGCGCAATCGTCCTTGCCCGGGTTCAACTGCACCGGATATCGACACGCCACAGGCAACAAGCTGGTCAAGTTCAACAGAAGATTCTTCGATAAGTTGAATCAGTGCCTGCGCACAGGTATTGAGAACATTTTCAGCGTTTTCCAGTTCAGCGAACTGAATTCTACTTTCGGCGATTGTCTCGTTCGCCATATTCGATATTGCGACATCCTGCTGGAAGGCATTGATGGCGATACCGGCAAAGTAACCGCCATCGGGACAGACTTCGATTCCGATTCGTCTCCGACCAGGTTTTGGATCATCGAGGAAGTGACCGGTTTCCTGAATCAGACCTACATCCAGAAGGCTGCGGGTAATTCTGGATACTGATGCCTGGGTGATACCGACCCGCAGTGCAATTTCGGTTCTGGGCAGAGGTCCGCGCAGAAGAATCTCCGACAATACCCGTTTTGTATTTCGCTCGGATTGATGGTGCCGAATACTCGAAACAGACTGCATATATCTATATTTACTTTCTGTAAGTAATTAAATTATACTAAATCCTCATGACTGTAGATGTCAAGAATAAATTACCAGCGAAAATCATTGTGGAGGAATAAGTTATGCGCAATATGATTCGCAAGGCTATGTCGGTACTGATTGGTGTGGCGATGATCGCCGCTTCCGGTATCGCAGCAGCCGAGTATCCAACAAAACCTGTGACACTTGTTTCACCGTACGGACCTGGTGGAGCGGCTGATCTGGCAGCTCGGACCCTGTCCGCGACTGCGCCGGGATATCTTGGAAACGGGATTCTCGTAGTGAATCGAACCGGTGCGGCGGGCGTGTCCGGGTCTACCACAGTTGCCAAGGGAAAACCAGATGGCTACACCATGCTGCTCGCTCGGGTAGGATCACAGGCGGCGGTGCCGGCAATCAACAGAACGATACCGTACGCGTGGGATGAATTCACTTTTCTCGGATTGCTTGAACTGAATCCTTTCGTTCTTGCAGTCTCGGCAGATTCACCTTACAACTCTCTTGATGACGTCAAGGCGGCAATTGAAGGCGGTGCCGATCTCAGTTACTCCTCCGCCGGTGTGGGAACACTCCTGCATGTCGCGATGGTAATGACATTGGATCAATTCGGCATGGGTGCCGATGCCATGAAACACGTACCATACAAAGGTGGCGGTAAAGCTGCAGCCGCAGTTGTCGGTGGGCATGTTGACATGCTGTTTCAGAATCTGTCCGGTGTCATAAGCAACATTCAGGCGGGCAAACTGAAAGCGCTCGCTGTAACAACACCGGAAAGGGTGCTTTCGATCAAGGATGTGCCGACGGTCAGTGAGGCGGGTTATCCGGAACTGCAGGCAGTGGTTGGCTGGAGTGGTCTGTGGGGACCGCCCGGGCTGTCCGATGAAGTGGTCAACAAATGGGTAGAGGTACTTGCGAAAATTGCGGAGGACAAAGCGTGGTTGAAGCTGACCAAAGGTCTTGGCTCAATCCCGTATGTCCAGCCTCCGGCTGAAACGAAGGCATTTGTTGAAAACCAATACCTGGCCTTCAAGACCCTGACCGAAAAGCTCGGTATGACCATCCAGTAAGTATGAAAGTGAAGTGCGGAGCAGCGAATGCTCCGCGCTTCAACAGGTCTCAGACAATCGAATGTCTATCTGAGTTGCTGACATGAAAAAGCCGAACATTGTTGTGATTCAAACTGACCAGATGAGTGCGAAAGCACTGTCTGTTTATGGTCACCCACTCGTCAAGTCCCCCAATATTGATAGATTGGCTGAAAATGGCACGGTCTTTCAGAACGCATACTGCAATTTTCCGCTATGTGTTCCCTCAAGGGCTTCGATGCTGGCCGGTCGCTATGCGAACGCTATCCGTGTCTGGGACAATGCGACAGAAATGCCCGCGTCGATTCCGACTTTGGCACATTGGTTGCGCCAATTGGATTACCACACCGTACTGGCGGGGAAGATGCATTTCATCGGTCCAGACCAGTTGCACGGATTCAATGAGCGAATCACAACAGATATCTACCCTTCCAATTTTGCGTGGACGCCGGACTGGATTGTCGGTGAGCGATATCGCCCGACCGGTATCAACATGCGCGCGGTTGTGGATGCCGGAATCTGCACTCGCAGCCTTCAGATTGACTATGACGAGGAAGTGGAATTCGCAGGTATACAGAAGCTTTACGATCTTGCCAGGTATAACAGCGACAACCCGTTCATGCTCTGGATATCCTTTACGCATCCGCATTCACCGTACGTGACACTTCAGAAACATTGGGATCTTTATTCTCACGATGAGATTCCGATGCCAGCTGTTCCGGAAATCAGTCTGGAAGACATGGATGAAATGAGCCGATGGCTTTATTATGCACATGGCGGTGACCTGCATGATGTGACGGATGAGCACATCAGAACCGCGCGTCACGCCTATTTCGGGATGTGTTCGTATATCGACGACAAAGTCGGACGCATTCTGGAAACGCTTGAAGCGCTCAAACTTGACTCCGAAACCGTGGTTGTATTCACTTCCGATCATGGTGAAATGCTCGGCGAGCGCGGAATGTGGTTCAAACAGGCGTTCTTTGAGTGGTCAGCTGCAGTTCCCCTGATCATCAGTATTCCCGGTGTGCAGGGACGCGGTGAGGTTCCGGAATTGGTTTCGCTGGTCGATCTGCTTCCGACTCTTGTAGAAATCGGTGGCGATGGAAATATAGCCACCGGGGAGCAGGTCTGGGACGGTCACAGTCTACTTCCAATCATGTCAGGGCGAACCGATTGGGATAACCGGGTGGTTTCAGAATACACTGGCGAGGGTGTCAACGCACCATGTAGAATGGTTCGAAGAGACGGTCTGAAACTAATATACACACACGGACATCCCTCCATGCTTTTTGATCTTTCGCGCGATCCACATGAAGTCGAGAATCTGATTGATCACCCCGATTATGCGCAGGATGCCGCAAGTCTCCACGATGAGTTGATGCAGAACTGGAATCCTGACTCAATCCATCAGTCATGCCTGGACAGTCAGAGACAAAGACAAATCATACAGAAAGCAACTGATGGAGAGCCAAGTTGGGCCTATTGTGTACGGTCCGATGATGAGCGGCGATTTGTGAGAAACTCAAGCGCAGTTGGTACCAAGGCCAGAGCACGCTATCCTTTTATTGAACCAACACCTTTCCTGGAAAGAGATTCCCGATAGCTTACCGATCCGCATCGGTACCAGCGGGATATCGTTTTTGTAAATTCGGAATCTGTACCGCCAACCGCCGCGAAGTGGTTGATTTCATCCTGTCAAACTGAATCAGTCCAAGGCATTTTTGAACAAACCATACAAAGTTAAGGATATTTCAGTCTATTGAATCTACATCAGCGGCATTCCGAATAAAACATCGTGAAACTTAGCGAATAACCCAGCGACTACCGTCCCCGACACAACTGCCACGACATCCATCGCCCAGCGTGGAGCCTTATCTTCGGAAGGCTTTTTGCCACGCACGATAGCGCTTGCTGTCGCGACTACGGAATAGGCGCCCAACGTTCCAAACAGAAGAATCGAGCTTAAATCTCCGTTTGCTGCAAGGTGTGCGATCGCCCATAGAAATAATCCTGCCAGCATAGGATGGCGTACAAATGCCCGGATGTGCGTTGGCATGTTTGCTGCTGCGAAGAGAATCACTGCGATGGGTACCAATCCAAACGCCAGCGATCGACCCCAGATCAAGGGCTGGTAGACAGGTTGAAATTCCGCCTTGGAAAATCCCCAAATGATCAGTGCCAGACCTACGAATGAAGAGGCTGCGAATAACGCCCGGTATTTTTTCTCACCGAGGCTTGAAACAAGTGCAGTACGCAAAGGCGGAATACAAGGAATTAGATGCAAGCCTACGAATAGAGCCAGTCCAATAATAAGAAGATTCATCAGAGCATACCTTGGTTAGATTCAAATAAGGGTATTATGCATTTAGTTTTACTGGTAAAACATCCCAAATTCGTGAATTTATTGGAAGAGTTTTGCTTTGGGGGAGGAAGCCATCTGTTTGATGATTTCAGGATTGGGAACTGCCAACCACCTACGACTTTTACAGTCAAACTGTGAACGACAACGTCAACACATAGATTTGCTTGTACTTCTGCTTCCGTATCCTGATAGGTGTTCGGATAAAAATCAGAGACCTAGCAATTTTGAACTTGGAGTATAAAATATGCGCACTATGTCAGGCAGTAACAAACAATATGTCACCTGTGGCGGTTTGAGTATCAGCAATCAGCTCTACAACCTTGTTGCTGAAGAGGTCGCGCCGGGAACCGGAGTGGAGCCTGAATACTTCTGGAACTCACTGGAGAAAATTGTTTCGGACCTCGGTTATAAGAATCGTTATCTTCTCAACAAGAGAGATGAGATTCAGAAGAAAATCGACGATTGGAATTCCACTGATCATGCCAAAGACTACACGGTAGAGGAAAATCGGGATTTTCTATCGCGGATCGGCTATCTGATCGACGAGGGTCAGCCGTTCAAGGTTGAGGTGGAGAATGTCGACCGGGAAATTTCCGATGTCAGCGCACCACAGCTGGTCGTGCCGGTTGACAATGCCCGCTACGCACTGAATGCGGCGAATGCCCGATGGGGCAGTCTGTACGACGCACTGTATACATCCGGTGTTGCCGAACCTGAGCCGGAGCCGAGTGATCCGCCAGCACAATATGATCCGGAGCGCGGTAGCAGGGTCATTCAGTGGACTCGCAAATTCCTGGATCGGGTAGTGCCGCTGCAGTTCGGTAGTCACGCCGATGCCAAGAAATACTTCATTGCACCTGCCGGGCACCGAACACTAGAACTGAATGTGACACTCAAGGACGGCAGTTTCACCACATTGAAATCCTCTGGACAGTTTGCCGGATTTCTCGGACTGATGTATGACCCGTCCGAGATACTGCTCTACAACAATGGACTATTTTTTCGTCTTCTGATCGATCGAAGCTCGCTGATCGGTCGGAACGACCCTGCCGGTATCTGTGATGTGGCCATGGAAGCTGCTGTGACTACGATCCAGGATTTTGAAGACGCAGTTTCGACAGTGGACGCTGCCGATAAGACAGTTGCATACCGAAATTGGCTTGGTTTGATGAAGGGCACTCTGACTACGGAATTCGAGAAGGGTGGAAAGGTCATTGAACGTTCGCTCAATCCGGATATGGAGTTCACCAATCCCTATGGAATGTCGGTGACTGTTTCAGCGCGAAGCATGATGCTGGTCAGACATGTGGGTATCCACATGTATACAGACGCTGTGAAAACCAAGTCGGGTGAGCAGATTCCCGAAGGCTTTCTGGATGCGATGTTGATCAGTCTTTGTGCCAAGCACAATCTGACAGGCGAAGGAGCGAAGGCGTTTCCCAACAGCCGTTGTGGAAGTGTGTATGTAGTCAAGCCGAAATTGCATGGACCGGAGGAAGTCGCAGCCACCGTCGAGTTATTCGCGCGCGTAGAGGACGTTCTGAAACTGAACCGGAACACGCTCAAGATTGGAATCATGGACGAAGAGCGACGCACAACGATCAATCTGAAGGAGTGCATTCGGGAAGCCAGAAATCGTGTGATATTCATCAATACCGGATTCCTGGACCGCACCGGTGACGAGATCCACACAATGATGACATTGGGGCCGACGATTACCAAGGATCAGATGAAAAAGGCACATTGGCTTCATTCCTATGAAGACTGGAATGTTGAGGTGGGTGTCGATACAGGAGTCTACAGCGTCGGTCAGATCGGCAAGGGCATGTGGACGATGCCTGATCTGATGAAGGCGATGTACGCCACAAAACGCGGACATCCCGAGTCGGGTGCGAATACCGCCTGGGTGCCGTCTCCGACATTGGCTGTACTCCATGCCCTGCACTATCACGAAGTGGATGTGCTTGAGGTTCAGCGCCTGATTCAGTCCCGGGAACGAGTCAAGCTGGATGATCTGCTTGAGCAACCTGTGTTGCGAGAGGAGCTTTCACAGGATGTGATCGAGAAGGAACTGGAGAACAATGCTCAGAGCATCCTGGGTTATGTGGTCCACTGGGTCGAGGAGGGAATCGGTTGCTCCAAGATTCCCGACATCAATGAAATCAACCTCATGGAAGACAGGGCCACACTCAGAATATCCAGTCAGCTGATTGCAAACTGGCTTCAGCATGGTCTGGTTACGAGCGATCAGGTGATTGATACATTCAAGAGAGTCGCAGAGATTGTTGACAGACAGAATGAAGGGGCTGACGATTATCTGAACATGTCACCGGATTTTGACACAAGTGTCGGGTTCCAGGCGGCACTGGACCTGGTTTTCAAGGGAGTGGAATCGCCCAACGGGTACACAGAACCGGTCCTGCATTCCCGCAGACGGGAATCAAAGCAAGTCCATTCGTAAAATTCCGATACAGGTTCAGTCCGGTACTCGGATGGAGTCCCTGATCTCGCGTAGCCTTTCGATCAGTTTTTTTGGCTTCACGACTTCGACTTTGTCTCCCCAAGTGATGAGGTGCGAAGCCATTTCGTTGATTCCCCCCGCTCTGAATGAGATTTCCAACCGACCGTCCCGCATTCGTCGAATTTTCTGGGAACGGTGAAAGTTCCACTCCTGTGCGACTCGCGCGACATCTGCATCAAACCGCCACACGACGTTATAAGGTTTCTCCTGAAAGACACCAAAACTTGTTCCGAGGAAGTCTTGGAAATTGAAATCTCCATTGCGCTCGAAGAACTGACGCTGGTGAACTTCCAGACTTCTGATTTTCGCCATCGTGTAGGTGCGGAATCCACCTGATGTCGGGTTGGGATTGAACGCTACCAGGTACTGACGTACTCCGTGAAGGAATCCATAAGGGTGGACTGTACGTATCCTGGGTTCGGATTCTTTGCTTGAGGTGTACTTGATGCTGACCGTCTGACAGGCAAGGATGGCGTGACGCAATTCCCTGATGAGTTCCGGGTCGACGTACTCCCGAGGACCGGGTCTCGCCACGAAGCCCTCTGATTCGTACAGTATCTCGGAATCCCGTCCCACAATTTGCCGAGCCGCTGAATCCATATTGGCACGAAGCATCTTTATCAGATTTTCTGTTTGCATGGCGTATGCGGGCATGGAGTTTTCCTCAAACATACGAGCCGCAGCCTGCAGTATGGAAATCTGTTCAAGAGTGAGGTTGGGAGTCGGAATGATGCGTTTGAGACGCCATCGTTTGGGGCGCTTGGTTGCCAGTTCGATCTCAAGAAACGAGTCACCGACGGCCTTGACCATCCGTTCAGCGGTCCGACGGGATACTTCGAATTTTTCTTGTATCTGCGCGTAGGTGATGCCTTGCTCCGATGCCTGCATTTCATAGACCAAGTGAAGCAGCTGCAGGTATTTTTGATACATTTCCCGAAAAATCCGTTCAGATAGCAATTGAAGCCCGAATATACGAATATAATCCGTTTTCATGAAAAGAAATCTGAAAAATTTCTATCTGGCCCCTATCGCCACCTTGCTTGTTATAGCCGGGGCTGCAAGTTCCGTTGAAGCGAATATTGACGGGGCCAGGGTCACAGTGTCGGATACCATCCATGTCATATATGGTGAAATCGTTGCCAACTCGGGCGACAGCGAAGCGCTCAGAACGGTAGCAACTGATGTGGTTCATCGGGAATTGCTTCCCAAGCTGCATGTTGAC
This sequence comes from Arenicellales bacterium, assembly GCA_963662635.2. GTDB lineage: Bacteria > Pseudomonadota > Gammaproteobacteria > Arenicellales > JAJDZL01 > JAJDZL01. The sequence continues at coordinate 1,630,909 of CAXXFC010000006.1, read as the reverse complement.
AAGTTTTCCAAGCTGATCCTCGCGGCACATTGGAAAAAAGCATCCGCACAGCAAAGAGCCGAATTTACCAGAATTCTGACGCAGTTTCTTCTTCGCACTTTTGTCACCGCGATTGTCAGCAATCAAGACAAGCTTGATACCTATCTCGACAGCATAACAATCAAGCAAGCCAAGCGAGGCAACAGAGAGGGACGTGCCGTTGTGCCCATGGCTGTCAAATATCCCGGGTCCAATGAAGTGAAAATCGACTTTCGTATGACCAATGAGGATGGCAAAGGCTGGAAAGTTTACGACGTGGTTTTTGAGGGAGTCAGTTTCGCGATCAACTATCGTACGATTCTGAATTCCGAGATCAAAAAGTCAGGAATTGATGCGGTGACGGCGAATCTGGCCGAAAAACTCACAAAGCAGTGAAATCGCAAGTCGGTTTCGCTTGCGGCGTCAAATGAAATTCTCCGCCAGTCTGGTCAACTGTGTCGCTGCCGCCATTACCGGTTTCTTCTGGATGAATGATGGCCAGGGCCGAAATTCCAGTCGGTCCAGTTCGGTATCCCCTTCTTTTGTCCCAAGGACTTTTTGTCCTATTCGCATTCCAAAGTAACTGGACAGCGTAATCCCTGAACCGCAGTAGCCCATGGCGTAATACACGCCATCCTGAACACCGATATGAGGGCTGATGTCTGTCGTGTATGCGACAAATCCAACCCATGAATGGGTGATTTTCGTACCTGTCAGTTGCGGATAGATTTTCAGCATTTGCTCATAGAGAACCTTGGAACCGGATTCGGAAGTCGCTTCCGTGAATGTTACGCGACCACCGAATATCTGTCGTTTATGGTCAGGTGACAGGCGGAAATAATTTCCAACCAATTGCGTATCCGAAATGACACGCGTATTGGGATTGAGTTCCGAAGTTACCGAATCGGGCAGGGCTTCGGTTGCAATCTGAAAACTGCCGATCGGCAGTATTCGTTTATCGAGCCAGTGGAACTGGCTTTGCGTATATCCATTCGTAGCCAGAATCACATCGATCGCGTTGAATGTGCCCTTGGTCGTATGGACACTGAATCCACCAGAAATCCTCTCCAGTTGGGTGACGTTGCAGCGGTCGATGACAGTCGCCCCTGATCTCAGGACTCTCTCCAGCAGCTCGGAGTGATATTTGCCGGGATGCAATGCTCCATGTGATGGTAATATGCAACCCCCAAAAAAGAAGTCCGATCCTATTTCCTGCCGAAGCTCGGCTTTTGGAACCATGTGAAACTCATGCTTGATTTCGTCCGGAATGGATTGGTAATCCCGTGCAACGCGCTCATATGAGCGTTTCTTATGGATACCGATCAGTCTTCCATTCTGTTCGAAATCACAGTCTATGTTTTCAGATTCAATCAGATCTTTCAGATACTGCAGAGCACGATGTCCTTCACGCGACATCCTGATCGCGGTATCGCGGCCGAACTTCTTTTCAAGCTTGGATAAACTCGGTTTGAAACTTGTCCCTGCCTGTCCACCATTGCGACTGCTGCATCCGTAGCCAACCAGATCCTTTTCCAGAACCAGTGTTGACCGTCCTGCGCGAGCAGTCTGCAACGCGGCGTTCAGTCCGGTGTATCCGGAACCGACAATCAGGACATCCACCGTTTTCGGCAACTCCGATTCGGCTATAGAGGGCAACTGTCGCCTCGGCGCCTCCTCCCACCAATAGGGACTGTCCTGATAGTTTTCAGCGTACATCATTACATGCTCGAGTTTGAATGGGGTGATGGATCATACACATTGCGATTGAATTATAGTTACTTGAGATGAGAGCAGAGTTGAATTGAAACTACGATTCCATGTGATCGATAACGTACCAATCTCAACCACCGGGGGTACTGACAGCAAGAGTCACACACAATTGCATTATTTGTCAGGAAATTAAAATAGAATTGGCATATTCTTTATGCCGACAACTTTCGTATTGTTGTCAGTTGAGTACGAATGTGAATATTTTCCCATGAGCAGTTTGGAAGTTACCAAACTTACGCCTGTAATCGGTGCTGAAATAAAGGGTGTGGATTTTTCAAACTCGCCAAGTGCCGAATTGTGCGATGATCTCTATCAGCAGTTGATTGAGCATCAAGTGATCTTTTTTCGCGATCAGGCCATGACTCCGGACGTTCATGTCGCTCTGGCAGAAAGTTTCGGAACGCTTGACCGACAGCATCCTGTCTATCCCGGGTTGGAGAAATTTCCTGCAATCATTATTATTGAATTCGGTCCGAACAACCCGCCTGTTATAGATACATGGCATACCGACATCACATATCGAGAGAATTCTCCATTTGCATCGATCCTGTACAGCAGAGTGATACCACCCTATGGCGGCGATACGATCTGGGCATCGTTGACTGCGGCTTATGATGCGTTGCCCGAAGATTTGAAACAGGAAGTCGAGAGCCGCCGCGCCGTTCACGATATGGGAGATTTTCGGAATGACTTCACAGTTGGCCGACCGGATGGAGATGCGAAGGCGCTGGTCGATGCACATCTGAAATTTGGCAGTGCTGTTCATCCTATGGTAAAAGTTCATCCTGTAACAGGTCGACGGATTCTGTATTACAATCCGGCCTTCGTCGTTCAAGTGGTAGGCGAGACCGCACAACGGTCGCGCAGACTGCTCAATTATCTCTACGATCATGTCATCCAGCCGGAGTTCCAGGTCAGGTTTCGCTGGACCGAGAACACTGTTGCCATGTGGGACAATCGTTGCACAATGCACTATGCTCTTGCAGATTACCTGCCACACCGTCGGGTGATGCATCGAATCACGGTGACCAGCGATCAACGAGCGGATTCATAGAGGTTGATCCGAAAGTGAGCATCGCGCGAGCGATTGCGACTGCGGATAATCCAGATTCTAACGTCGAATACAGCCGGTACGGCAGATTCGATACATTATTCGTCATTGCCTGTGAAAGACGCTTCCAAATTAAGTAACATTAGCGCAGTTGATCTGTTATTGGAATTCACATAATGAGACGAAAAATAGGCGAAACAAATTTAGAGGCATTTCCAATCGGTCTGGGAGCCATGCCGCTTGGCATCCGCGGCAGTCTGCCACTGGACAATGCGGTTGCTGTCATTCATGCCGCAATAGACGCTGGAATGAATTTCATAGATACTGCAAACGTCTATTGCACGGATAATCAGGATATCGGTCTGAACGAACGTACGATTGCATCGGCGCTTGATTCGATAGATGACAGCGATATTGTTGTCGCTACCAAGGGAGGCCTGGTTCGCCCTCAAGGTCGCTGGGAAAGAAGAGGGTCACCGCAGGACTTGCGTAGTGCTTGTGAAAAAAGTCTGGAAGACCTGAATGTAGAGACGATTGCGCTGTATCAGCTTCATGCACCGGACGCACTGGTACCATTTGCAGACTCGGTCGGGGAGCTTGCACGGCTCAAATCGGAAGGAAAGATTCAGAATATCGGGTTGTCCAATGTCGATCGCAACCAGATAGACGAGGCCATGTCGATCGCCACAATCTCGTCGGTGCAGAACCGCTGCAGCGTGTTTCACCAAAGAGACCTAGACAATGGACTGATTGATTATTGCAGGCAGCAATCCATTACCTATATCGCCTACAGTCCAATGGGCGGCGGCACCAACCACGTTGTTTTACGTGACGAACCTGTACTTTCGCAGTTGGCGGAAACGCACGAAGTAACAGCGTATCAGATCGTGCTGGCGTGGTTGCTGGAGAAAAGCGATAACATACTGCCGATCCCGGGAGCAAGTCGAATTTCAAGTGCTGTCAGCAGTGCGAATGCGGTGAATGTTCAGCTTTCGGCGGCGGAGGTTGCGCAGATCGATCGTATCGGAAGCAGCTAGGCTCTAACGCTAGACGTTACGGCCATTTCTTTACGGGATGGCCGCCGCCAATCCAATGCTCTATTCCCTGGGTGACATTATGCACCTTCTGGTATCCAAGTTCCGAACTCAGGAAATGACTGATCACTCGTGATCGGTTTCCGACTGCGCAGATGATGACAACACCGTCATCAGGATCTGCCAATTCGGTGAACTTGGAAAGCCAGTCGTTCAGGTCGTAGTTGCCCCGATTGTCGAAAAAGGTTAACAAATGACTTTCTGGGATTACACCGGTTGTCCGCCATTCGTCGGGCGTTCGTACGTCAACGACAGCCACGCCTTCCTGAATCAAGGCTGCAAGTTTGTCTGATGAAGTCTCTAACATGTCCGCATTTGCTGTATTCAATGAAGCCATAAAACAGACGGCGATCAAGTAGATCGAGTTTACCCTAATCATTGCTTCAATCGATTTTATTCTTTTTGCACTGAGTGCGATACAGGACACCATTAGCGGTTGTCATTGTACGTAGGCGTTATGATTCATTCTCGGTAAAGTTCCGTACTGATACTTATTCACTTCGATCGATATCATTTTCGATGACTTCCCAATGTCCTTTTTTGGTTGGGCCGACATGGCGAATTCGACCTGCCTCTCTTAGTTTGTCGAGGTGATATTTGATGCTATCGGGAGTGACTCCGATCACGGTTGCCAATTTCTTGTGAGTAAGGTTAGGGTGTTCCCGCAGTAAAGCAACAACTTTTTCTTGGGTGTTTTCTTGGGCGATTTCTTGGGCGATTGTTGGTGGTGTTTTGATTAGGTCACTTTCGATGACTTCCCAATGGCCCTTCTTGGTTGAACCGACACGGCGAATTCGACCCGCTTTTCTTAGTGTGACGAGGTAATATTTTGCACTATTGGAGGTGATGCCAACCTTAGTTGCCAATTCACTGTGAGTAAGATCGGGCTGCTTTCGCAGTAAAGCAATAATGTTTTCTTGGGTGTTTTCTTGTGTAATTTCTTGGGTGATTTCTTGGTCTTGTGTAATTTCTTGGGTGTTTTCTTGGTCTTGGGTGATTTCTTGTGTAATTTCTTGGGTGATTGCTGGCAGTACCTTGCTGGCTATCTTGCTTGTGTCACTGATTCCTTCATTCACTGATCGAGAAGTCAATTGGTTGACATACGAATCCGAAAACTTAAACTTAATCCAAAAATCGCTCCGTCCTACTTGAAACTCTGGTTCAGGTGACCGCACTTTACGACAAGATGCGAAAATTCGCTGGATGCCACGACCCCAGGATTCTATTTCGCCCGCTCGAAAAAATGTGTTTGCAATATCCGGATTGTAGGGTCGAGATGAGTGTGGACCTAATAACTCTCGCACCGTCCAATCCTCGGGTAAATCTCCGGGATTCCAAATCGACAAGCGGTCATCGTAAACTCGAATCTGAATTTGAGCTGGTATGGCGTAATCCCGATGAACGATTGCGTTTAGCATTGCTTCCCGGAGTGCATCTTCCGGTACTGGAAATGTTTCGATACGTTGAATCCCCTCGTAGCTAATTACTGCTTTAAGGTACTTGGTCCTTAGCAAATCCATGACTTTGCTAATCTGCGCAAAAAGGTTGCCACTTACTTCATCGTGAAAAAGCACCTCAGTTTCACTTTCAAAATAACCGATTTTTATCGACGCAGCGGTGAAAAATTGTTCGGGGTCTGGATGAAAAAGAAGAACAGCTGCCCGCTTCAAGAGTTTGTTTTCAGTCAGGCGAAGTTTTTCGATCAACTCAGAATCACCCATTTGAAGTATACCTTCCGCCAGACGATTCGTGCGCGTCGCTAGCATGCGGAAACGAGCTAATGTCGATTCGTCAAGATGATTGAGCCCCACGTTAGGAGTTGGTACTCCATCCCATCGCTTTCCGGTTTTGCGTAACAGGAATCGATTGAGGGCCGCACCTCTTAGAACCTGCTTTGTGCTACCGCTTCGGTAGCGGTATTCTCCCCTATAACTTATGGGAACGTCATACGGCTCCACTGTGATTCGCAAGTAAGACCGACCGTGTTCATTCAAGAGATCAATCTCTGCCATGATACCGAGTAGGTCTCGCAGTTTATTGGGCAACTCTTCCATAAGCCGGTCGGAATTATCAATTCCCACCACTTCTCCACGATCATTGCGTCCGATTTCCAGAACGCCGCCTTGAGCGTTAGCGAATCCGCACAACCACTTAAGGTATTTGTCGGACCAATTTAGTTTCCACTCTGTTATTTGCGATTCACTCATAGTTTTCAATGTCAACTCAAATTCTTCGCACTATTTTCAAATAAATTCAAATCACGATGAGGCGGTAATTGCTGCAATTGATCGAAACTGGACAACTGCGTTTATGTACAAGGTTCATTTACGAGAGTCGAACTACTGCTTGGAAGATAAATTCGAGAATTTCAAGCACATCAATGTGCCGTGGCAGTATCATGCGATCAAGGAAGTCTTTTAATTTCGCATAGTCAGCAACATTGTAACTGATTACGGAATCAAGAATGTTGGGTGTGGTCCGCAAAATTTGTGATAAAAATTTTTTCCGGTTACGAAGGCGTACAATCGCCTCTTGGTGTTGAATTGGGATCCAAAGTGATCAATCATCAAATCGAATTACCGACACGAGGACGTTCAGAAAAATGTTCTCATAAACTCAATTGACGATCCCTTGCTGTAACTTTCCACGTATCGCAGACCACACCATTCTTGACGACCCAAGCCTGTTCGTGTAATGCAGATGTCGGGCAGATGTGAGTTGGAATCGCCAGTTCGACATCGCCTGGCCGGTAGTTGGCTGCTTTTGCCGTTTCGATCACGAGGTGCTCCTCGTTATGCAGCAATTCTCTAGCGTCGGATATGAAGGGGAAACGCAATCGGTTGCCAGCTGGTGGGTCAGAAGCACAGGCCTTGTGACCTAAATCGAAAGTGATTCTGTCTGGTGACGGCTTGCTGACAACACGAGTCAGGAGCAGGGCTGCTGGAACAAACTGCATATCAGGAAACAACTGTTCGTAACCGTCGTCATGCAAGACGCATGTTCCCGGACTCAATTCCAGCGCAGGGTCGTCTATTTCAGCATATAACGGAAATGTGCCGGTTCCTCCGGCGACGATTGCTGGCACGGCAAGCGACGATTTTTCAAGTTTGTTTCTCAGAGTCTGAACGGAGTTCCAGCACTCTTCAACGGCAACTCTCCGTTTGTCAAGTCGAGTCTGATGGTTCTGGCCATCATAGGCATGCAGTCCCGCGGGCCTGAGATTGCTTGCTTGATCGATTTGCTCGTACAGTGCCTGCGCTTCACGACCCGGCGCCAATCCGGTTCGTCCCAAGCCTGTATCGATGTCTACGAAAACATCAATATCAATTCCAGCTGCCGCCATTGCTTCATTAAGTGCCTTTGCTGGTTCGGGGTGGTCGGCAGTAACGGAAAACCGCACATTCGGATAGCGTTGTCGGTATCGAACCGCGCGTGTGATATTCGGCCCGACGGGGTTATATGCGAGCAATACTTCTTGCGCTCCACCGATCGCGAGCATCTCCGCTTCGGCAAATGTCGCACACTTGTGTTTGAGGATTCCCATGCCTACTTCCAGTTTGACAATGTCAACCATTTTGTGCGTCTTGCAGTGTGGTCGCAGGCGCCGGTCCTGACAAGCGACTTCTTTCATGCGCGCAATGTTTTCTCGCACTATATCCTCAAATACCACCAGTCCCGGGGAAAGGATTTCATCTGGGTTGTCGATAGCGTAGAGCTGCTTCATGGTGGCTTCCAGTATATCCGGGGATGCGATGGATTTAGCAATCGTGTGTCGGATCAGCCACAATCGGCCAAATATCACGTTCCAGATTCTTGTACTGCGTTGTGCGCGGATCGTGAGGATAAGGAACGCCGCTGTCTACGTACAGGAACTCATCACCTAAATCGGAAAAACCGGCACGAAAATGGTTGGTAGATTTTACGACCAGCAACTGCTTTTCCGTTGGATCGATTCCGACACAGGTGAATATATCGGGTGTGTATGCCTGCACCCGATTTTCGGACAACACAACCTCCAAGTCCACACCGAGCCGAATTGCGGCGCACCTGCCGAGTCGCGCAATTGATCCACCGAACTGCATGGAGCTTTCTTCACTTAAACCCGCGACTGTTACAATGGCATCCAAAGGTTCACCAAGACCCGGTCCTGACTTGGCACCGAACCGCAGCGGAATACTGGCACCACAGCCGGCGGCGAAGCAGAACTGCACTGCAACCGGGTCCCAGATGCTCGCGACTGCAGCGCCAGCGATTTCGCGATCCATGATTGCACGCAGAATTACAGTCGAATCCCCCGCCATACCTCCACCCGGATTATCCCAGACATCTGCGATCACCAGCGGGCCATTCCCTGACTTCTGATCAAGCCTGTCTAGGGCTTCCGCCGGAGTGAGCAATTTCATCCGCGTCCTCCCACGCATTTCATAGAGTTCCAGTCCGAGCTTGCGGGCCAACGCGTCACCTTGTTTCTGATCGTTGTCTGTAACAACAATAACCTTCGTACCCATTCCCGGCACATCACCAGCGAGGAATCCGTGTACGACAGAGATTGACAGAACATGGTGGTTAGCCTTTTCCAATTCCGTGATCCGATCAACGAAAGCGCGGATCGTCTCTTCCGTCGTTGGAAACACATCAATCATTTTGCAGTCAAACAGGGAAATTTTCGGTTTAACCTCCCGCTGTGCCGCTCGCACAACGATTTCAACCAGTTCGCGGGCCCGATCCATCATGTCGGTATGGGGAAACTCTTTGAATGTGATCGTCACATCTGCAGCTTCCGCGCAACGCTGTGTAAAATGACTGTGAGGATCGAATGTAGCTCCGATTACCGTTTCGGTACCTACGATCCGTCGGATTTCCGTAAGCAGGTCCCCTTCGCAATCGTCGAATCCTTGGGCCACCATAGCGCCGTGCAATCCGAGCAATACCCCGTCTACAGGAAGCGCCTCGCGCAACTGGTCAAGAATTTCATCTCGCAGATGGAGATAGGTCTCGCGACTGACAATCCCGCCTGGTTCGGCCCACGCTGCAGTCCCTTCGATAATCTCAACCTCGTCTCCCACGCGTTCTTTGTATTCGCGTGCGGCAATGAAAGGTGCGCTGCAAAGTGACGGAATGTTCGGATGTTTTCCGGGTGGGAAATAGAATGTATCTCGGAAATCCCTTAAATCCGTGAATACCGGTGAAAATGTATTGGTTTCATTCGCGAGAGAGGCAACGAAAAGCTTCATGTCAGGTTCTCTTCCAGTTCGTCGATGCGTTGGGCATGGTGACAGGAAACTTGCCGGTTGCCGTCGATAATTTGTACTTCTGGGCTTTCGGTACGGCAGAGTGCCGTCGCATACGGGCATCTCGGATGGTAGCGACAGCCCTGCGGAGGTGCGGCAGGATTAGGCGGTTCGCTGGCCGGTGCCAGAAGTCTGATTGGCCGACTCGGATCCGGAATCGGAGAGGAAGCCACCAATTCCTTTGTATATGGGTGTCGCGGCGAGTCAAGCACAGTCTGGGTTGGACCCATTTCGACAATTTGTCCGAGATACATGACAGCGACGCGGCTGCAAAGGTAACGAACCACATTCAGATCGTGCGAGACGAAGAGTAGCGTAAGGCCGAACTTGTTGCGTAACTCGGAAATTAGATTGAGGATCTGGGCCTGTAATGAAACGTCCAGCGCAGAAACGGGTTCGTCAGCAAGAATCAGCACCGGTTCGGTCACTACGGCTCGCGCGATTGCGATCCTCTGTCGCTGACCTCCACTGAACTCGTGAGGATAGCGATCAGAGTCGTTTTCTGCCAAACCTACGGATTCGAGAATGTTCAGAACCTGTTGTCGACGCGAACGACGATCACCAATGCCGTGAATTTCCAGGGGTTCGGCGATAAGCTCACCGGCACGCATCCGGGGATTGAGCGAACCCCCGGGATCCTGGAAGATCATTTGCATGTCTTTACGAACTGATCGAAATTCCTTCTTGTCACTCGAGGTCAGATCTGCACCATTGAACCGAACTGCTCCGCCAGATACCGCTACCAGACCACAAACAGCCCGGCAGAGCGTCGACTTTCCGCACCCTGTTTCACCGACAAGCCCGAATGATTCACCATGCCCAATCGACATGCTGACCCCGTCGACGGCATTGAACTTTCGTGCTAACCCGAATAGGCGATGCGATGGCAATGTGTAGGTAACCGTCACCGCTTCTACTTCAAGCAATGGTGATTGAGGTGCATACCTGTTGTTCATGGCGCGGCGGTATTTCCGATATGATGGCATTGGGCGAAATGCGACGCCGTGATTGTGACAGATGGCGCTTGTACGCGATGACAATCGGTGGTTGCACGCGGACAACGCGGCGCGAATCGACATGACGCGAGTGGCTCGGAGGCGGCAGGCAGCTGTCCGGGTATGGTAACCAGCTCATCGACATACTCTGATGCGTTCGGAATGCAGTCGAGAAGCCCCTGGGTATAGGGATGTGACGGGGTACTGAACACTTCTTGTACACTCCCTGTCTCAGCTAACTGGCCACAATAAATAATCGCAACACGGTCCGCTATGTTGGCGACGACACCGAGATCGTGCGTGATAAACAGCATAGCCATATCCAGTTCTTGCTGTAAATTCCGCAGTAGTGCCAGGATCTGTGCCTGTACTGTTACGTCCAGGGCTGTCGTCGGTTCATCCGCGATCAGAAGCTTCGGTCGACATGCAAGTGCGATGGCGATCATCACCCGCTGTCGCTGACCCCCGGAGAGTTGATGTGGATAGGCGCGTAAACGCATATCGGGTTCCGGTATGCGTACAGCCGCCAGAAGTTCGGTGGCACGGGCTTTGGCGGCCCGTGAGCCAACCCTCTCATGTGCACGAATCATCTCAACAATCTGATCCCCAATCCGCATCACCGGGTTGAGCGATGTCATCGGTTCCTGAAATATCATGGCAACACCGGTCCCGGCGATGTGACGGCGTTCGTAGGCGGACAAGGCGAGCAGGTTTTCCCCGGAAAACTCAATCTTCCCGCTGCTGACAGTCACCTCAGTTTCAGGTAGCAATCCCATGATTGCAAGTGCCGTGATACTCTTGCCACTGCCTGATTCTCCAACCAGAGCGAGGGACTCGCCTTCCGATACAGCAATGGACAAACCATCGACTATGGTACGCAGTCCACCGCCTGCGCGACTGGATAGCGAAAGTTCTCGAATCGATAACAGCCTGTTCATGATCGACTGCGGCCAACAAAGGCCGCTTGCAGGCGAGGGTCTAGTCGATCGCGTGCGGCATCGCCGACAAGATTCAGTGAAAAGGCTGCAAGTGCGATCATGAGACCCGGAAACAAGAGCAGCCAAGGTGCCAGGGTTATGTAAATCCTTGACTCGCTGATCATGTTGCCCCAAGTCGGGGTTTCCGGCGGTACACCAAGCCCGAGAAAGTCCAGCGCGGCTGCTTGCAGCTGGGCAAAGGCGAACAAGAAGCTCGCCTGGACAAAGAGCGGTGATATCAGGTTCGGCAGGATGTGCCGGAAAATGATACGAGGGGTACGAGCACCCATCGAAAGCGCTGCATCGATCCATGTCTCGGAAATCAACCGAAGTGTCACACCATAGACGATGCGGGCAGTGGTGGTTATGTAAACTATGCCAATTGCCAGGATGGAATTCTCGACACCGCGACCTAAGATTACAATCAACGCCAGAGCCAGGAGTAATGCTGGAAAAGCCATCATTACGTCAATAATTCGCATCAAGAGAAGGCCGAGGCGCGGAAAAATTGCCGATAACACACCGAAAGTGACTCCTCCGCTTAGCGCAATGACGACGACACCGATTCCGATGAGCACCGCCATGCGTGATCCATGGATCACCCGGGACAGAGTATCCCTTCCAAAATGGTCAGTGCCAAACCAGTGTTCTGCACTTGGCGGGGACAGGCGCGCGACAGGGTCTATAGCAACCGGGTCCGCCGGTGCCAGCCATGGTGCAAAGAACGCGCAGATTGCCACCACTGCGATGAACACTGCACCTGCGAATGCAAGCTTCTGCCCACCAAAGGCAATAGTTGGGAAGGAGCGAATCATCGCAGCTTTACCCTCGGGTCCAGCCAGGCGTAGAGAATGTCCACCACCAGATTGATTGTAAGGTAGAGCAGAACAATCATGAGAATGGTACCTTGGATGACAGGGTAGTCGCGTCGTAGAATCGACTGTACAACCATGCGCCCGACACCCGGTAGGGAGAATACGGTTTCTGTCACCACTGCCTCAGAGATCAGGGCGGCAAGAGTGAAACCGAACGCGGAAACCACGGTAAGGAGAGCATTGCGGAAAACATGGCGGACGACCACCCGGAGCGGGTGGATTCCTTTGGCCCGAGCGGTGCGCACGTAGTCCTCACGGTATACATCCAGCATGCTCGCTCGAGTCAGGCGAATGATGAGTGCGGCATTTGGCGCCGCTAATGCAATGGACGGTAACAGCAGATAGCGTAGGTTTGCGAGTCCGCCTTCTCCGAAAATCGATGGATAGCCGGAACTGGGCAGCCATCCCAGTATGGCTGCGAAGATCAGTATCAGATACAGACCTACCCAGAAGGTTGGCAACGACGCCAGGAACATTGAAACGCCTGAAAGACTCTGATCTAGCCAGCTACCCCTGCGCACTGCTGCGAGCATTCCTATCGGCAGACCGAAAACGACGATCCAAACCATCGTCATGAGTGCCAGCAAGACACTGGTCTCCAGGCCATCCACGATCAGCTCAAGCACGGGGATCTGAAAGAAAATGGAATCACCCAGATTGCCCTTGAGTGCGGCTGACAGCCAATGTATGTACTGGACCAGAAGCGGTTCGTCGAGTCCCATCTCGATCCGTAACGCATCAATTGCCTCAGGTGTTGCCTGGTCCCCCAGCATTACAGCTGCCGGATCGCCCGGTATGAGCCTGATGAACACAAAGATGAGGAACGAGGCTGCCAGCAAAGTCGGCAGGAAAGTCCCGATTCGGCGAATCAGATAGCGGAGCACTATTTACTTCCGGTTGCTTTCAGCGATCGATACCACTGGGAAGAAGTGGCGATCATCGCGCCGATTAATCCAAGTCCTTTCTAGGCAAGACGGCGCCGAGTCGCTGACCGGGCGCCGTCAGGAATTTTCTTTGGCTCTACTTCGAAACACCCCAGAAATGCGGCCAAATCAAAGTGGTAGCCTCAATGCCCGAAAGCATGGGTGACGCGATATTATAAGTATAGATATCGCCGGTTTTCATGGTTGGCACCTGAGAGTAAATCAGTGCCTGAATCTCGCCCCAAGTTGCCTTTCGCATAACCGGGTCATTGGTGGCGGTGAACGCGGCTTTAAGTTGCTGCTTCTCCGGGGTTGCCCACCAGCCCGGATAGTTGTCGTTCATTACCGAAACCAGGATCGGGTCCGGCACGAAGCCGTGGTGAGTGAAGAATAAATCCCACTCTTCGGGTTGCGCGCGTTTCTTGATCAGCGTCGCCCAGTCGACTACAACCATCTGGACATTGATACCCGCCTCCAGGAGCTGCCGAGTATAGACGACCGCCTTGTCGTAGTGAAAGGCGTAGTTGGTCGAGACCAGGAATTTGATCGGTGTGCCGTCATAACCGGCATCCTCAGCGAGTGCTTTTGCTCTATCAGCGTTGCCTTCGCTGAAACTTTCGGTGCCGGATTCGGAAAACCATGCGTTCCCCTTGGGCAGGAAAGAACCATTGGCGCGCCACAGTTTTTCCGGACCGACCGCAATGCGCAATGCGTCTTCTTTGTTGAGTGCGGCCTGAATGGCTTGGCGCAGCTTGAAGTTATCCATCAGCGGACCGGCCTTTGAGTTCATGAACACCAGCCCGAAGATTGGTCCACCGTTCAAGACTACCCGGGAGCTTGAACTTGCGTCGAGTTCGTCAATCAAGTCGCTCGGCATGCTCTCGGCATAATCGTAGTCGCCGGCCGCAACACCGTTAACCCGTGTTCCCGCATCCGGGACCGGGATGAAATGCAGGCGATCAAAGTGCGCCACACGTTCACCGGCGTATCCGCTTGCTGCTCCTGGCGGGCTCTTATATCCATCGTACTTCAACAGCTCTACATGGCGGTTCGGTTTCCATTCTCCGAATTGGTAAGGCCCTGTTCCGATATAATCTTCAATGTTGATCGGTTCACTGCCGGCATCGGATGCAATCCTTGCCGGGTAGATTGCAGGACCTCCGTTGATGAATGCCATTAGATTCTTCCATGGACCGAACGGGTTGCTGAACTTCAGAGTTACGCTGTGCGAACCTGTCGCAGTTACTTCGGAAACGTTGGAAAATAACAACTTGCCACGGGATCCATGTGCACCCCAGCGTTTGAGTGATGCGACAACATCCTCGGCGGTCATAGCCTGACCATCATGGAACGTGACATCCTCTCGCAAGTGGATGGTGATGGATTTGCTATCATCACCAACCTTCTCACCACTCGCAAGCAACGGCTGAGGCTCGTAGTTTTCGTCGAAGGTGTATAGACCTTCGAATATATGATGGGCGATTGTGGTGGCGAGGTCGGAAGTCACCACATGCTGGTCTAGACTTGGTGGTTCACCAACTGTCGCGTAGCGGAGTGTCTCGGCCGCATACCCCGGTAGTGAAACCGCGGAACTGAGCACTAGAACAGCGGCAACCGCGATATAGTGCATGGAGACTCGAAAAATATTCATGCTTACCTCCTGTTTGAATGAAATACGGAATTTTTTATCATGAATCCGAAAAGATAATACAATAATTATTTTCATATATTACAAAAATAAATTCATAAATGCAAAAATATGGTAATAATTTACAAATGAAAATTGCCTCAGGTCCGGCAACCTGTTCTTGGAATTCGAATTGTCCGACAGGGTTTGGAGGGCTTTTTGTCAAGTAACGAAAAGAGGGTTTCGGAAGACCTGCTCTCTCGCATCGCGCGGCTTGGCCCGAAGATGAATCCTGCCGAGCGGAGAATCGCAGACTTGGTTCTTTCTGATATGGACTTCATCATTCATGCCCGTACGACAGACATAGCGGCACGCGCCGGGGTCAGCACAGCGTCAATTACGCGGTTTTGCCGTACGGTCGGTTGTGCGGGACTTCGCCAGTTGAAGTTGGACCTTGCAAAGATACTCGCTGTCGGTGACCGTTACCTCCATCCCCGAATTGTTCCAATCGGGGCGAGCGAGGCAATGACGGAGATTGTCTCCCAGATACACAGTTCCATCGATTCGCTGGTCACACAGGTTTCTGACGAGACGTTGAAGCGAGTTGCCAAGTCGATAGCCCGCGCAAAGCGCGTCATGATTTTCGGCGGTGGCGGTGGTTCATCGATGGTAGCCATGGAGGCCGAAAACCGTTTGTTCCGGCTTGGATTACATGCCACTGCATGTAATGACTCGCAACTTCAATTGATGATGGCGGCGACCCTGAAGGCCGGTGATGTTCTACTGGTGTTGTCGATCACGGGAGAGTACGAACCGATCATTCAAGCTGCCGAGGTGGGCGGACAATATGGGGCGCACACGATCGCAGTCACCGCACCAGATTCGCCGTTGGCACGTTCGACTTCCGATACGGTTCCGTTCCAGACTGAGGAACCGGAAAGCATTTTCAGCCCGACACCAGCCCGTTACGTCATGCTTGTGCTGATCGATATTCTCGCATTTGAAGTAGCGAGACTGCGCGGACACTCTGCAGTGGAGTCGATGCGGCGTATCAAGTATCAGCTGGTCCATACCCGCGATAAAGACGATTCTAAGCCCTTGGGAGATTGAGAGCTATGCGAATGGCAGCGGAAATCTGTAAACCGCACCTACCCACTGCAAGCGGAGTTGCAGTCAAACTTTAATGACAGACACACATCGGGCATCTTTCATCCCAATCACACGCTGACGAAACGTACCTCCAACTGCACGACTTGGTTCAGTTGCTACAGTAATGCCTGCCGACACTACACCAATATCAATGACAGATAAATCTCAGAGTGTGTTCGCGCGAATGGGAGCAGCGAGGGTGTTGCCCATCGTGACCCTGGACCGAAGCGAATCAGCGTACCGCCTGGCAACTACTCTTTTTGAGAGTGGCTTGCCAGTCATCGAGATTACCTTCAGGTCAGATGCGGCGACAGATTCGATTCGAATTGTGCGTGAACAAATTCCCCAAATGCTGGTTGGTGCCGGCACCGTTCTGAGAAAGAAGCAGGTTGAATTGGCCTATAAAGCCGGCAGTGAGTTTATTGTCACGCCTGGATTCAATCCTGCTGTAGTGGAGGCAAGTCTTGAGTTGGGCATGCCAATTATTCCTGGAGTCAACAACCCAACGGATATCGAACGGGCAATGGGCTTTGATCTTGGAGTAGCCAAGTTTTTCCCTGCCGAAGCCAGCGGCGGTGTACCGTTCCTAAAAGCAGTATCTGGTCCCTATCCTGAGATGCTGTTTCTACCGACTGGCGGAATTCTCCCCGAAAATCTGACGAGTTACCTGGCACTGAACAATGTTCTTGCCTGCGGTGGATCTTGGATGGCAAATCGAACATTGGTACGGACCTCCCGATTCAGCGATATTGCTCGCATCGCCGCCGAAGCGGTTGAATTGTCTAGCGGTAGCAGTTACGAGCACTAATCTGCAATATTGGTGCATTGCGGGAAGCAATTCGATACTTTCGCACTCGGCCTGACCGACCTATCACACGTTGATTGGTATTTCAGGCACTCCCTGAAGTTTTCACCACCGAAGGTTATGCCTTTGCAGCTATGTATCCATTACAATCGCACCAGTCCGTCCAATGACTTCAACCGCGAGATTGTGACCGGCAATCATCGCCTCCCTTTGTGTGGCTCCCGAATAGAGGGCTGCCAGATAACCGCCATTAAAACTGTCTCCGGCACCTGTGGTATCGACTACCTTGTCGGCAACGGCATAATCTGTTACGCTGCACTCCACACTGGAAAGTGTCAGCGGTCCCTTGGTTCCGCGTTTGAGTACCCCGTCTTTCAGTCCAGACTCCCGCAATCTTGCCAGAACTTGATATTCACTTTCATCTTCGAACAGCTCCATTTCGTCTTCCAGAGACGGTAAGCCTATATCAGTTCTCCTCCAGATTCGCGAGACCGCATTTCGCGCCAGTTCAGTGTTCTCCCATAGACGCTGCCTGTAATTTGAGTCGAAAACAACCGTACCTTTCCATCCTTCCAGCCAGTCCAGCAACCGGGACCGGACATCCGGCTGCAATATGGCCAGTGTGATGGCTGAAAGGTAGATTACATCAAAATTGTCCAGCACCCTGAATCCATCATCAAACAGGGTACTGGCGGCTGAATTCTCTCTCCAATAGAACAACGTCCTTTCACCATCGGCATTGTTGCTGATTGTATACAGTCCGGGAAGCTTGTCAGGGTGCCTCCTAATGCAACGTGTTGAAACCCCTTCGGTGTCGATGAATTTCAACATCCTATCAGACAGGGGGTCCGTCCCGACTACCGAGACAAAGCCAATGTCATGTTTCTTCGGTGCGAAACGACGCAAGTATACAGCTGTATTCAGCGTGTCACCCGCAAACCCAATCTTGGGCTGATCGCCATCAAATGAAAACTCAACCATAGCTTCCCCGACACAGGCGATTCTCAAAGGGGTCTGCATTGAATTATTCTCTTTACTTTCGCAATACACACTTCTCGTACAGATTGAGGAATTTTCCGTCGCCATCGTATTTTTTTTTCAATTGCCAGTACTGTTCGCTGCGATAGGTCTGCCAGAAGTCCTCCTCATCGTAATAGGAGTCTGAGTACAGAGACTTTATTCCGCCCAGTTTTGCGGTCATCGCTTCGATTTTCCTGTTCAAATGACCGGGCTGTGAGCGCTGTCGAGATTTGACTGAGTCCCAGAAGCCGAAATTGACATACATCTTTTCAGAACTCAGGGGAAAAAGGGGAAAGCGCGTGGATTTCTCAGTTGTCCCGATAGGACAAATCCATATCGGAAGCACGCCAATTTCCGCCAATAGGAATTCGAGAAATTCAGATGCCCGATCGATGGGAATATCAATATCCTGAATGACAGATTCGCTGTGATATCCGGCGAGTAGATTCAGGAATCGGGTAACTCCCCATTTTGAATTCCAGCGCATGACCTTGGTGTACGTCACTGAATTG
This sequence comes from Arenicellales bacterium, assembly GCA_963662635.2. Classification (GTDB taxonomy): domain Bacteria; phylum Pseudomonadota; class Gammaproteobacteria; order Arenicellales; family JAJDZL01; genus JAJDZL01. The sequence continues at coordinate 1,612,802 of CAXXFC010000006.1, read as the reverse complement.
AGCCGCTCCTTGCCCACAATTCTTCTCATCAGACCATTCTGTACGTACAGATTTTTCGAGCACCAGAACCAGTCGGTGTCCCATCGCCAGATGTAGTCCTTTACGGTCAGATAATCCGTCTCTTTCTCACGGATAGAACGATAGTAAATGTTGAGATAGGTGTAGTCACTGACGAATGGTGCTGAATCACAGGATCGACCGGTAGTCAGGTAGTATTCACCAGACTGAAATACAGTGCCGTCAAGAAAATCAATATCCGAATCACTGGCTTGCTGTATGGCATTGAAGAACTCGTCTGGGTCGTGGAAACGTGCGTGGTCGAGTCTAACATACGGTCTGACCGGTAGCGCCGGTGTTTTCAATCTAAGAGTGTATCCAAGTGTCCCATACGAATTCGGCAGTCCGTAGTACAAATCAGAGTATTCGTTATCAGGTGTGCATGTAACCACTGATCCGTCCGCCAGCAGAACATCCATCTCCAGTACAGTTTCGTGGGGCAGACCATAACGAAAGGACGTTGACTCGATTCCGACACCTGCGATGGCTCCACCAATCGTGATGGACTTCAGTTGCGGCACGACCATGGGAAGAAATCCATACTCCAAGGTGGCGTCCACCAAGTCGGCATAAGTGATCATACCCTCCGTAGTCAATGTCTGCCGGTCCTTGTCGATTGCCAGCAGGTGATTGAAATCGCGGACAGTCAACTGGCTCGTCTCGACATCAACTCGGTCGCGAAAAAGATTTGAAGTGTTTTTTACGAGACGAACACCGCCTGATGCGGCTTTCATCTGGGTCGACAGTCGTTCCTTTCTTGCGGGATAGGATTCAGCAAAATCTGTCAGTATCATACGCGCTCAGAGTTGTCAGGAATTCAAACCTTCTGTGACATGAATCAACTGCTCGACAACGGCAGAAACGCCGCGATGTGCCGACTCGTCAATCAGGGTGTCGTTTTCGTCGAATGCGCTGGCGGCACTACCCAAACCATACTGCTTCGGAACTACGATCATCCCCAGACTGGATAGAATGGAGCGGACACTCGCAAGAGTTCTGATACCGCCGAGTTTACCGGGAGATGCAGCAAGCAGGGCAGCAGTTTTTCCTGTGAAAGCCGCCAGTGCCGATTGATCGGGTACCGGGCGCGAGACCCAGTCAATGGTGTTTTTCAAAACTCCGCTGATCGCGCTGTTGTATTCCGGGCAACTTACAAGTATTCCATCGCTTTCGATCATCATGGCGCGGATGGCCAATGCATTTTCCGGCACACCTGATTCCCTTTCGAGATCTGAATCGTACAGGGGCAAAGGAAAGTTCTTCAGATCAATCAGGTTAACCTCGGCACCCAGTTGCTGAGCAAACTGCGCCGCATGGCTTACCAGTCTCTTATTGAGGGACAGCGTTCCGGTGCTACCGGCGAAAGCGAGAATTTTGACGGGCATACCTGATCGTTCATTGAGTTGATCCGGTTCTAATGATATTCCATGCGGGGACTGTCAGACAGGATTGAATCGAACGATCATAAAAAACGTAGGGTCCGTGTAGAGGCTGATACAACGGACCCTAAAGCGGGGGGAATCAAAGCAGTACGACTTTTTATCGTCTAGAAGTGGTAGCCCCGTTCATCGTGCGTAGATACATCCAATCCCTGGGTTTCGGACTCCTCATCAACTCTGAGACCTCCGACCAGCAACCCGGTAACTTTGAATACGATGAAGGTGACAACGGCAGTGTAGACCACTGTCGCCGCGACGCCGACGAATTGAATGAAAATTTGTGAACCGATTGAATTGTCCATTCCCTGCCCGCTGAAAATACCGAGTTCGGCGGAAGCGAATATTCCCGTCAGGATGGTTCCGACGATGCCAGCCACACCATGAACTGGAAATACATCAAGTGAGTCATCCAGTCTCAGTCGTTGTTTGACCACCTGCACACCATAGTACGAAATCGGACCGGTGACGATTCCGATGATCAAAGCTCCTGCGGGACCGACAAATCCGGATGCCGGTGTGATTGCCACCAAACCGGCGACCATGCCGGTCGCAGCAGCCAAGGCTGTAGCATATTTTTTCACAAGGTATTCGGTCATGACGAAAGACATGGCAGCCGCGGCGGCACAGATGTGAGTGACAAGCATGGCCATCGCGGCATCTCCGTTTGCGGCGACGGCACTGCCGCCATTGAATCCAAACCACCCGACCCAGAGCATTCCTGCTCCGATCATGGTCAGAGTCATGTTGTGAGGAAGCATCGCACCGCTGGGAAACCCCTTGCGATTGCCTAGGACACAGGCGCCGATCAGGGCAGATACACCGGCAGTGATGTGTACCACGTTTCCACCTGCGAAATCCAGTACGCCCAGAGAACCGAGCCAACCGCCGCCCCAAACCCAGTGTGCGATCGGCGCATAGACGAAGATGATCCAGAGTATCGCAAAGACAACGACTGCGCCGAATTTGATTCGTTCGGCAAATCCACCGACGATCAGGGCAACCGTGATGATTGCGAAAGTGACCTGGAACAGTGCGAACGCTGATTCCGGAATATCGCCTGACATACTTTCTTCCACAACACCCGCGAACAGAAACTTACCGAAACCGCCTATGATTCCGTTTCCCAGATCATCGAAAGCGAGAGAGTAACCGACAACCAACCAAACGATACTTACGACACATGTGATGGTGAAGCATTGCATCAGTATGGACAGTACATTTTTGCTGCGCACCAGGCCAGCGTAGAACAGCGACAGCCCTGGTATCGTCATCATCAGCACCAATGCGGTGGATGTCAATAACCAAGAGGTATTGCCTGGGCTAAGCGCATCTTGTGCCTGAACCACAGTCGGTATGGCGAGCAGCAGAATTAGGGAAGGTAAAATAAGTTTTGACGATTTCATTGTCGGACCTCTTGAAGCAATCAGTTAAATGGCGCTGTCATCCATTTCTCCGGTACGGATTCGAATGACGTTTTCCAGTTCGGATACAAATATCTTTCCGTCACCGATCTGACCGGTCAGCGCGATACGTCGGATGGTGTCGATGGCATCGTCCACCTGATCGGCAGATATGGCGACTTCGATTTTGATTTTCGGGACAAAGTCGACGACATATTCAGCACCTCGGTATAGTTCCGTGTGCCCTTTCTGCCGCCCGAATCCCTTGACCTCTGAAACGGTCATTCCCTGAACGCCGATTTCGGAAAGAGCCTCGCGTATGTCGTCCAGTTTGAACGGTTTGATAATGGCAGTCACGAGTTTCATGTCTTACCTCCTGAAGATAATTTCATAATGATTAATCAGCAATTTTCATGCCAGCAAAGTTACTGCATTTTTGCAGAGAATCGGTAGTGTACGCACCTTAAATGTGCATGCATGGCGTCAATGATGCAACAAATGGGGAGGCCGCGGTTGATCAGTTTGTTTTCAGGGGTGACCCGGCAACGTATTCAAGAATGAAAGCAGAATCTCATTGAATCTTTCCGACTCCTCGACATTGGAAAGATGTGCTGCGGTGGGAATTGTCACCATGATGGAATTTGTTATCAATTTGTGGAGAAGTTCCGAATCCTCAAACGGAATCGCCATATCTCGCTCACTGGCGATCACCAATGTTGGCGTACGGATCGTGCTCAATCGGTCGGTGTAATCGCAATTCATTACCGCGCTGGCACATGCCACATAGCTTTCAAACGGTGTCAACAGAGACTGTCGCTTGATTTCTTCGCATTGGTCCTGATGTGAGTTCCGAAACTTTTCGGTGAGCGCGAGCTTTATTCCATGGTCCACAACATCTTGCATGGTAATGCGTCGAGGCGACTGCATTCTGAGTTTCCATATTTTCCGTACATGTTCCGGTGTGCAGGAAATCGTGTTGCACAAGCTCGTGCTCCACAGACGTTCCGGATTCGAAATTGCCAGCCCCTGACCGATCATTCCACCCATTGACAATCCGACCCAATGCACCTTGTCGAATTCCAGGGCATCGAGCAGTGACAGCGCATCGGCGACCAGCATGTCCATCGTGCAGGGTGATGTCGGCGCCGATGTCCCACCATGACCGCGTGCATCGTAGCGAAGAACTTGAAAGTGGTTCGACAGGGCGGAAATCTGTGGGTTCCATATCTCCAGACTCGCCCCCAGGGGGTGGCTTAATACGACGACAGGTGCATCCTGTCGACCCTTCAGTTCGTAGTTGACCTCAATATCAGCCGTTTTGATTTTCACGATGTTGGTGTATTCATTTCAGTGTGAATTGCTGATGGAATAACCTTTCGTCATCCTCGAACTGTATTCTGGGACCAGAAGACCACCGACTCCAATCTACCGTCGGGAAGCAGGTGCAATCCGGACCATCGATTCTGTCAGGAACATAAGTGATGTCCATTCGGTTACAGTGTTCCATCGCCAGTGCATAGATCTCGGCTCCGCCGATGACCCAGATACGCTCACACCGTGCGATTTCAATCGCTTCTGAAATCGAACTGCATGATGTTTCGCCGACACTGGCTCCGCGCGTGATCACAATGTTCTGTCTTTTGGGGAGTGGCTTGAACGGTAACGAATCCCAGGTCTTGCGGCCCATAATGACCGTCGATTCCAGTGTCGTTCGTTTGAAGCGTTTGAGGTCTGCGGAGTAGTGCCAAGGGGTGGTGCCCGCTTTGCCGATGACGCAGTCAGCGTTCATTGCGACAATGATCCCGCATGTACGCGTCATTTCAATTGTCAGACCGCTACTCGGAAGTTTATTGCCTCGTGGGGCTGATAGCCGTCGAGTCTGAATGTTCCGAAGATTTCGTCAAGGTCGGCATCAAGGCGTGATTCAATATCTTTCAGTGAACGGATTGAGGAATCAATGGTCAGTCTCGGAAGTTTTCGAGGTTTCCGACTCAACTGTTCCCTGAGGCCGGGTATATGGTCATATTCGGCACACGAACCATCCGGTTTGGAGGTGTAGATATGCGCGTCGATCAGCGTGTGTGCAAATATACCCGCTTTGATTCCCGTAAGGTGGGCGAACAGCTCCAGTATGAAAGCATAGCCGGCAATGTTGTAAGGGACACCGAGTGCGACATCTGCACTTCGTTGGGTCAGATGCAGACATAGAATCGGTCCGCCATCTTCAGTCATCTGTACATTCAGTGCCCAAAACGCATGACATGGCGGCAGGTCGCTGTTTTGCGCGTTGCTCGGATACCACGCGGATACGACATGTCTTCGGCTCATCGGGTTATTTCTGATGCTCTCCAATACCCATGCAATCTGATCGTTGGACTGTGTACCGTTTTCGTTCACAGAAGGAAATGATCGCCAGAAATTTCCATAGGCGCTGGGGACATAGCCATTCGAGTCAGCCCAAGGGTCCCAGAATTTGCAGTTGTGTTTGCGTAGAAGGCTGATATCGGTACTGCCTGACAGGAACCACAGATTTTCAATCAGGATATTTTTCCAGGAGATTTCTTTGGTTGTCAGAAGCGGAAAACCTTCGCGCAGATCAACTTGGTAGTTGTAGTTGAAAGTGGAAAGCGTGTCAATTCCTGTTCGGTTTTCCTTTCTCTGTCCATGATCAAGGACGTATCGGGTAAGATCGAGATACTGACGCATGATTTCAAGAAGAACCGCTAAAAATTCCAATTTAAGTTGTTTTCATCCATACTCGGCCGAGCTGATTTTCGACAATTTTGGTAGCCGGCGTCCCAGTAAATGTATGTGTAGTAGCGTGAAAAACTGAGAGTGCCAGATCTTGTAATTTTTGGTCATCTTCAAGGTATTTCACACGTAATTTCATTTTTTTGATACGGTCACGTGGAATTGGTCGGCCGTGACTTTTGAAATTGCTATGCTTGGCAAGCCAACTGGAAATGTTTTTTGCCAATTCCTTACCATTAGGTTCATTAGCGAACATATAAGTTTCAAGCCAATTCCGTACTAGGATCTTAGATAGTTTCAACTCTGACTTGCATTGAACTAACAGACCCGGCCCATATTGGCTGAGCATTGGTTGCCAAGACGCGCACTTACTAGGATCTTTACAGTCATTCTGAGCCATTTTGAACTGATCAAGAATAGCTTGAGCAGGCACCATTTGCCTACCTAGTGAAGTTTCAACAATTATCTGTGGATCAATCGGTCCGAGAAAAGAGTGTTTACCAAGTACCATTTGATTAGCGGCACACGCTACCATAGTAGCTGCGGACATAGCCTTGAGCGGTCCGATAACTCGAATATCGTCGAAACGGGAGCGCAAATACGAAACAATCGCTTCAGCCGCACTCGGAGAACCTCCAGGACTATGCAGGATTAGATCAAGTCCTTTACCATCTCCCAATTTATAACTGACTTCCATAAATGCCTGTATGTCTTCGTCGGTAATCGTTACCGCTAAGGCATTTTTCTGCATCCAGGCAGAAGCATATAGTATGACATGCCGTCCAGTATGCTTATGGAGTTTAATTAGATACTTCCGTCGAACTCGATCGTAGTCAACATTTCCATTGGCATCTTTTGTATCGTCAAGTTCCGAAAGTAATTCGCTCCAAATTGGCATTTTTTTATGACTTTTCAGTTTGATTTAAGCATCATCTGAAGCTGAGGGAAATGAAATTTTCTTCGGACTCTCCTTACTCCAACTGCCATAAACCTGAACTATCTCTCGAATTCCAGGACGAGCAATGGCTTCTTGATACATTTTTTGATACTTCTTTTCGTCGAAAGTGGGTTTTTCTTTGCTTTCAGTTTGACTTTTCATAGGATTCAATTTTTAAACTCCCTCGATTTTGTGCTACCTTTGATTTATTGTTTTATGACTGCTTTTAATTTTAATTCTATTCTTTGTCAGTTAGCGCGTAATTTGACAATAATTCAATAGTTGAGCTTTAGAATTTAAGGAAAGCTCTATCAGTTGATGGATCCCGAATAATTATCGAAATCAGTTCGTTAGCCTGCTTTCCGTTTGAAGACGAGGTCAAGCGTCAATTGCAATTTGAATGACCGCTCCCTTGTGCTACGGGTATCAGCAGAGCCTGGTAACCGAGCAGTATGGAAGTGTAGTTTTGCTTTACCTCATGAATTCAGGCGGGGTGATTCACTAACTTTCGTGCTAGTCGCTATAGTGGTTAGCATAACCTTCTGCCGGTCCGTAATTGGTCAGGTATTAGGCTTATCTCTCGGTAATCGTTTGGCCAAGCACAACTTGACACGCTCGCCTATTTTGCCTGTGGTATGCCAATTTTTGGGAACTATTTGCGAGTGACTTGCCAGATTAAATTGAGGGTTATATGACACAAGTAGCTATATCACGAAACAAAGAACAAGTGAGTTACTTGTCAAACACTTCTACCTCCGAGATTCCTTTTCGATAATATTTGCTTCCCACTTCATTTGCCGGTGCCATCTAATCTAGGCTTGGCAGTAGAATTCACAATTGCTCAAAACGATGTAACCCGTGTCATACCTGACTCAGCCAATATTCAAAATAATCCCCATCAACAGATTCATTCAGACAAGTTGAGATTATCAGCCACTGGCACCGGAATTCTTGAAGTATTCCTCAAAAATCTTGCGCGTTAACGAAGAAGGCTTGATACGCCATTTTTCCTTGTTGACGACGACCGCCGCAACGGCGATTTGTTTGGTTCCTGAGTCGCCGTACCCGACAAACCATTCAGTTCGTCCCCGGGGATTGTTGCCTGTTAGAGAACCGGTTTTGCCACCGACATCCAGATCAGCATACTCGCCTTTGAAAAAACCTCGAAACCGCTTCCGTGCCGAACCTCTTGTGATCGTTTCCCGCATCAGGACTCTCATGTCTTGTGCGATTGATGATTCCAGTATTTGCCTGGAGTTTTGTGTAGAACTGTAAAGAAGCGGACCATCGGGGTAGTGCGCATCTTTGATCAATCGCGGCTCAACCATCACACCATCATTGACGATGGCCGCCACCATTGTCGCGGCATGCAATGGGCTCATCGTAATCAATCTTGTGTAGCCTGATGCCGCTTCGGCGATCTGCCATTCATCGTTGGGATCGATCTGTACCTGACTGGGATCAACGACCAGGTCAATTGGAAGTGAATGATCGAATCCAAAAACCTTGGAGTAATCAATAAGTCCATCACCCCCCACTTCAAAGACTCCCATGCGTCCGAACACGGTATTGATGGACCGCCCGAACGCGTTCGCCAAGGTTACAGTCCTGGTCCATTTATTTCTCTTGTGTCGCAATACATTCTTTTTGTACAGAGATGTATCTTTCCCGTTGTATTCATAGAGCGTGTTCGGGGTCGAGACACCTTGATCAAGGACTGCTGTTGCGGTGACAATCTTGAACAGGGAGGCTGCGGGGAAGCCCGAGTGGACTGTCAGATTGCCGACAGGCTCCCCATCCCGGACGAAACTGTTCAACGCAAGAATCTTCCCGGTCTTGGGCTCAATCGCCACTACTGCTGCAAAATCCGGCCTGTAGTTCAAAAGCAACTCATCAATGTGCTGCTTGAATTGCGGGTCGAGGTTGTATTCCACCACGGCCTCAACTGTCATGTTGTCAGCTTGTAGAGGGACTATTTCGGGATATTCATTTTCGCGGACAAGTGGCGTAATTGAATGGGCGACGTGATGGGTATCCAAGTTCCAAATGCTGGTTAACTTGATGCTGTCAGTTTCCGCCGGTTCAGGTGGATATAGAAGAAATCCGGCGAATAGCGTCACCACCACACAGGATTTGACTAGGTATCCGAATATACCGGCAGATGGTTTTCGCTTTTCGACGAGTTGATTCCGGTCGTACTGAGGTTGTCGCCGGGGTGGTGGACTGGTCGTTCTGTAGCCGTGAACTACCGGTTTGCGGGAGTTGGAATTCGTTCTCATCAGCTGGTCGGACACCGATGTTATGGCGGTCAAATGATTGTTTATACGTAATTATAATTTTTTAGTTTCAGGGTTTTCAACAGTGAAAACAGCATATCCATCAATAAATTCCGCCAAAATTGTTCTATTTTTTAATAATTTACCTGAAAATTTTCCGTTTTCTCCGTATTCAAGCACGTCACCAATCCAAAAAATTTGCGACTGACTGACATATTTTATTGGCCGGTCGGTTCCCGCATAGGCTCGAACAAAATTCCAAGCGGTTTTGCTGCGCCAGGTAGCGTCAATTGCAAAATCATCGTTACACGGCACTCGTTGCCATGTTGCCCGGGATGCATCCTGTCCGTGTCCGGTCCAATCAAATTGGTCTCGATGCAGCAGTGATTTCAGTATCTCGATCGCCGAACCAACGAGTGAGTCTTCAATGTCTCGGACTCTGGAGCCACCCGGGTAGGCTATCTGTTTTGTCGTCAGGATGTTCCCGCTATCTATTTCTGGGCTAACCTTATGTAACGTCACGCCTGTTTCGGTCTCTCCGTTACGCAACTGCCAGAAAATTGGATTTGCCCCTTTGTATCGAGGTAGCAGAGACGGATGAACATTAATACAGGCCACAGTCGGTATCGTGGTGATCGACACCGGCACAAATCTCGGGTAACAGGCGAGCAGAAATATGTCCGATGGGTGTTCCGACAGAATCCCTTCAAGACAGAGATCCTGCTGCAGACTATAGGTTATCGGTATCCCGTATTCGTCGCTCAGTTCAAAAATTCCGGGGTTTCTTGATTGAAACAATGTTTCCGATAAATCGATAGACGGAATTTCGCTGGGTCCGAATGCGGAAATCACCAGACGTTGCAGGCAGAATTTATTTTCAACCAGATGCTTCAGAGCGCAATAGGTAAAGTTGCTGAAACCACCGAACAAAGTAATTTTAGGATTCGAATCTGACATGACGCATCTGCCCTGGATTCGTGGCGGTTTCAGTTCAGAAACGGCACCTGCATCCCCAGTTTCACTGCAGGGCGCTCCGACAGCATGTCAAACCATCTCTTGACGTTGGGATACGTTCCGAGATCGATACTCTGCCACTCGAAGCGCGCGGCCCAAGGATAGATGGCCATATCCGCGATGGAATAGTCGTCGGCTACGTAATCGCGTGACTCAAGACGGGCGTCCAGCACACGGTAAACCTGATCTGCGATATTGTCAAACCGCTCGATGGCATAGGGCACCTCGGTTTTCGCGAATTTTCGAAAATGATGCAGTTGTCCCAGCGCGGGTCCGAAACCACCCATCTGCCACATGACCCATTGCAGCACCGCCAGTTCATCGGTCACATCCGACCCGCCGAATTTCCCGAACTTTCGTGCAAGATAGATCAGGATGGCACCGGATTCAAAGATTGAGATAGATTCACCGTGCATACCCTCAGGGTCAACAATACACGGTATCTTGTTGCTCGGACTGATCGCGGTATAGGTTTCACTGAATTGTTCGCCCCTGAGGATATTGATCCGGTGAACCTCGTAATCAACCTCCATCTCTTCGAGGGCAATCGAGATCTTTCTGCCGTTTGGTGTACCCCACGTGTACAGTTGGATGGTCGAGCTCATTTTTTCACCAATAGTTTTCGAGGATAGTTGGCCAGAAGTTCCGGACCTTGTTGTTTGATGATGATACTTTCGGTGATCTCAAATCCCCAGTCATCGGACCACAATGCGGTCATGAAGTGAAATGTCATGTTCTCTTTCAGGACGGTCCTGTCACCCAGGCGAAGGCTGATGGTACGCTCACCCCAATCCGGCGGGTAGCTCAGACCGATCGGATAGCCCGAGCGGCCGTCTTTTGTGATTCCGTACCTGTTCAGTGCGCGATTGAATGCGATGATGATGTCTTCGGCAAGGTTGCCGGCACGTGCCGCTTCAAGACCAGCTTCCATCCCCTCCAGCACCGCTTTTTCCACGTTCAGAAATTTGAGTGGTGGCTCGCCGAGATAGATCGTGCGGCATAGTGGGCAGTGGTAGCGACGATGGCACCCGGCAATCTCAAAAAATGTACCCTCATCGGATTTGAGAGGAAGATCATTCCACGTCAAATGGGCGGCCGAGGTGTCGACTCCGGACGGCACCATGGGAACGATCGCCGGATAGTCTCCACCGTGTCCGTCTGTGCCGGTTATAGCGGTGTGATAGATTTCCGCGACCAGATCATTCTTCCGCATTCCCGGTTCAATGGTATCGAAAATCATCTCGTGCATGGTTTCAACGATGCGCCCGGCCCTTTTCATATAGATGAGTTCCTGCTCCGATTTGACGGTACGTTGCCAGTTGACCAATAGGTTGGCATCAATGAAAGTCGCATTTGGTAGTCCTTTCTTGAGCGATGCGTAAGTTGCGGCGGAAAAGTAATAATTGTCCATCTCGACACCGATTCTCAATGACCCCCAGCCTCGATCAGTGATCTTCTGCGACAGCAGATCCATCGCATGACGCTCCGGTGTCATGACGTAATCGTCCGTAAAGAACCAGATATCACTTTCCGGCATGAACACGGTACGAAGCGCACCCTTTGCATCCATGGCCCGGCCGTACCATATCGGCCCTTCTGTCAGAGTCAGCAACACGCACTGTGGTGTGTAGAAGGACCACCCATCATAACCCGTCAGCCACGCCATGTTGGACGGGTCAACAGTTATCATCAGCTCGACACCTGCCGATTCCATTGCTCGGCGCGTCTTGTCTATTCTCTCCTCATATTCTGAAATTGAGAAGTTGAGAGGGACATCTGGCATTTCGATCAAACCTCTTTCGTTTGTTGTTGAACCAATTGCCGATTTCGAATTGGTTGATGAAATCAATCGCTGGTGCGCCGCAGTCGCAGAAGCCCATGGAAGTCACCGCTATCGCTGGTGATATAGAGTGAACCATCGGGCCCCACGGCAACGCCGGCAGGTCGTGCCCACCGGCGTCCGTCGTGATTCTGAAAACCAGTGATTACCGGTTCGACACCGACTCCTTCCTCATTGACAAATCGCACCATCACGACTGCGGGAGGCCGGCGACTGGCCGCCGGTCCGGTAAACAACCCGTCCGGCTGCGTACCCCAGGAGCCGTGCAGGGCTACGATCGCATTGCTCTCAAATCGTTCGTCCATGGCGCCGGGCGGAACGAACGCGACACCCAGTGGTGCATTTCGGGATGGAAACAAGGCGACTGGAATACTGACCTCACTCGCCGGATATGGTGCTTTGGCAGTGATGCAAGGGTCTTTCATGACAGATTGTCCATCGTATTGATACCATGGCATCCCATGAAATGATCCGGGCGTGATCTTGGAGAAATATTCCGGCGGCTGCTCAAACCCAAGATGGTCGGGACCATTGTTACTGGCGTACATCACGTGACTGGTTGGATGCCAGTCGAATCCCACCGGGTTTCGCAGCCCTGAAGCGAAGGGCACCAACCGATTGGGAGCGGAAGATTCATCGAGTCGAAACATACCGCCGCGCCGGTCCTTGAACGGATAGCTCTCCGAAATCATTTGATTGTTGCAGTTGCCGCTGATGCCGATACTGACAAATATCTCGTTGTCCGGACTGACTGCGACAGTTCTTGAACTATGTCCGAATCCGCCCGGCAGCCGGGATACCAAGGTCAGATCCCGTGCTGTGATTCGACGTGCTTCGGGGTCATAGTTGGATTTGAAAAGTGCACCGGTTGTTGCAATGAACATTTCGCCACCGCGGATGGCTACGCTGTGAGGGTATCCATCCAGGTACAGATAATCAATAGCATGTTCGTAAGGTGGCCTGAAAAGATACACGCGAGATTCTGACCCGATGTACAGATCGCCGTTCGGTGCGAATGTGATCATTCTTGGACGTTTCAATTGATCGTTCAGAATTTCAAGATGGTAGTTTTCCGGAACCATGACTTGAACCTGTCCGGTGCGCGGGTGGGTCATAGTCTGCTCCTTCAATGTCACCGGGTTTTGAGCAAAAACAGTTCCAGCTGTGACGAGGATCAGTGTCGTCAGTGCGACATAAAGAGTTCGTCTCCCGCGGATCATGACAGCAGCAAGTCCTTGGCGCGATTGATCTGAGCAGCCAGAAAGGTCGAGCCGCCGCGGTCGGGATGATTTCTCTGCATCAGCACCCGATGTGCCTCGACGATTTCCTCGCGTGTGGCGCCTTCGCTCAGACCTAGAATCTGCAGCGCATCCTCTCGCGTCATGTCGTCCCCACCGGTGGCGGCCTGATGCTCTTCATGCTCGTCCGCATACTCTCCCCATTCATCGGGGCGCATGCGGTCGAGATAAGTCTCCAGCACAGAAGCCGACTGGGGGTCTTTTTTTCGGCAGATCACAAGCAAATCAGCCAGTTCGGTGATTTCCATATCGTCGAGTGTACGACCTTTGAATTCGCCCGATCTGACTGTACCGGTAATATTCCCGGTATCATGATCAAGCGTCATTTCGAGAAACCTGGTTCGCACATCGGAAGTTTGCCCGGGTTTGGATCCTTGTACAGGACCTTGCCACGACTTGAACATGTTGTACGCACTTCGAACCATGATGATTCGTTGGATCCAGGGAACCGCTGCCGCCAGGATCGCGAATATTGCCGGCAGTCTTCCAGTCAGGATCAGGGCCAGCAGGATTCCGGCGCCACCATACAGGGCGGCGAGCTTGAGGAATTTGACGCGGTCCTGGGGATTTGTTTTTCCAAGGCGACCGAAAAACCACATGAGACCGACTACAACGGCCAATATTAGGATCAGCCGCAGAATCATGTTTTCTTTCGGTTGATCTGATGGGTCAGCTGACCGGCCACTCCGCGATGTCTGCTGCTGAAATTTTCGAGCGCCTTGCGTCCGCCAGCGGCAAATACAGCGACAGCGGCGAGCAGATCTCGTAACTGCTTGGCGCTTGAGGAGTCAAATCGGCAATATGCACCTCCACTCAGTGTGGCAATTTCCCTAAATGCCCTTTCGGCAATCGGATTGTAACCTTCGTGAAACATGAACGCCGGTACACCATTCAATCCCAGCTGGCCCGCCTTGTCTGAAAGCCGGTCGACATCTTCCTCCATGGCATCCCCTACGAAGACCAGCGCGTTGACCGGACACTTTTTTGTCTCGCGAATTGTTTGATCCAAGAGCCTTGAAATCTGTGTCAGTCCACCTGCACAGCGCGTGCTGCTCATCAGCCGGTGCAGTTCAGATGCCGCGCTGACCCATTTGCTCGCATAAAACTCACGGAATCCGCGATAAAAACATAGTTGCACATCCAGTCCGCCATGCGCCGCGGTCTCCGTGAACATTTCAGATTGAATGTGACAGGCCTGATCCCACATGGGCTCGCGGCTGGCCGTCGCATCCATGCCGAAAATCAACCGTCCGCGTCTCGAACTCGGTACCGGACGCGGTGTCAGTTCAACCTTGCGCAGAAAGTCATCAATGTCCTTATTGGATGACCGGGTGAGCTGGGTATTCTTTGATTTTGACATGATTGATCCAAACAGCTCATGTGCCGAACGATTTGAGGATTCGCTCCACAACCTCGAACACATTGACTGACAGTGCCTTGTTTGATGCGATGGATTCTAATCGATGCCGCATGGCTCTCTGTCTTCGCTCATCGTATCTTCGAATTTCCGAAAATGCACCTGCCAGCTGTGCTGCAGCCTGTGGGTTGTCCTGGTCGATATCCAGTACATACTTGGTGAGAAGATCATACCCGCTCCCGTCTTTCGCATGGAAACAGTAGGGGTTCGAGTTGCAGAAGGCACCAATCAGCGAGTAGACCCGGTTTGGAGTGGAAATGCTGAACGCGGTGTGATGCGACAGATCAATAACATTCTGGTAGGTATCCGCCCTTGCTGCTGTCGCTTGGATACGGAACCACTTGTCGATCACGCCCTGATCGTCGCGCCATTTATCGTAGAACAAATCCAGAGCGATCTGGCGTTTCGGACTATCCGAATTCACGAGCGCTGTAAGTGCCGCTGAGAGGTCCGTCATATTTGTCGCGGTTTTGAATTGCCGGTACGCAAGTTCGTGGGCTCCGGTGTCATTGATTTCAATCAGGTATGACAGACACAGGTTACGAAGCGCCCGCTTGCCGACAGCCTGCTCGGAATCGCCCCAGTCACCCTGGAGCTGACTGTACAGGTCCAGAATCTCCGAATTGAAATAGTTGGCGATTTCCCCAACCAGAAACTTGCGTGCGTCATGAATGACGATGGGGTCGACGACTTTCATGGATTGGGCGATCGAAATCTCGGACGGCGTTTCAAGCAGCATTGCACTGAATTGTGGTTTGTCAATGGCTTTGGCCAATACCGCGCCGGCTGAACTCAGGAAATTCTCATCGACAGTCGGTACCCGACCGTGCAGGAGATCTGCAATCAGGCTCTGTACCTGCATCTTCGACAGGTGTTGTCCAGCATTCCACTGGCAGTACGCATCGTCATCATTGGCCATGATGAAATACATCTCATCTTCCGACTCCGGGTCTTCAAGTATGATCGGCGCGCTGAATCCGCGCAAAAGTGATGGTATCGGTTTGGAATCGATATTGTGAAATGTGACCGACTGTTTTTGCCTTGTCAGTTCGATCAGCATTTCGTTGTCTGATACGTTGTTGCCAGTATCAGACGTGATTGGCGCCCGCGTACCATCCTGATTGAGCAACGCAATTTGTATCGGAATATGCATCGGCTCAAACTCACTGCCATTCGTGAAATTCGGTCCATTCTGTTCAAACGTCAATGTATAGGTATTGTTTTCCCTATCATATTCTCTCGCGACAATGACTTTCGGCGTGCCGGCGACCTGGTACCACAGTCGGAACTGCTGAAGATTTCGGTTACTTGCCTCTTCCATTGAAACGATGAAATCCTCAACAGTTGCGGCCAACCCGTCGTAACGCTTGAAGTAAAGGTCGGTACCGGCGCGATACGCCTTGGCTCCGATCATCAGATACAGCATCCGGATCAACTCCGCGCCCTTGTTGTAGACAGTAATCGTGTAGAAGTTGTCGATCGTCAGGTACGAGTCGGGTTGAACAGCGTGACTTGCCGGCCCCGCGTCCTCCCGGAACTGGTGGAGTTTGACCATATTGATGTCACGAATTCTCTGCACCGCAGCAGATCCCATATCCGCACTGAACTGCTGTTCGCGGAAAATCGTGAATCCTTCTTTCAGGCTGAGCTGAAACCAGTCTCGCAGCGTCACTCGGTTTCCCGACCAGTTGTGAAAGTATTCATGGGCAATGACGCTCTCCACCGCATGAAAATCCTGGTCGGTTGCTGTGTCCGGTTTTGCATAAACGTATTTCGAGTTGAAGATATTCAACCCTTTGTTTTCCATGGCACCCATGTTGAAGTGATCAACCGCGACAATCATGTACCGATTCAGGTCATACTCACACCCGTATTTGTGCTCATCCCATTTCATCGCGCGTTTTAGGCAGTTCATCGCATGGTGGCATTTGTCGAGGTGCTCTTCGGGAGTATAGAACTCAAGGTTCACCAATCTGCCGGTTCGAGTGACAAACTGATCCTTGAGCACTGCGAGGTCGCCGGCTACCAGTGCAAACAGGTAACTGGGTTTTGGGTGAGGGTCTGTCCAGGAAGCAAAGTGTCTCGATTCAGAAACCATTCCGCTGTCAACGAGTTCTCCGTTGGATAGAAGAACCGGGTAGTCAGAGCGCGATGCTTCGATGGTGACTGAGTATCGACTCAGGATGTCAGGTCGGTCAGGGAAATAGGTGATATTGCGAAATCCCTCTGCCTCACATTGGGTGCAGAGCATACCGCCGGAAACGTAGAGTCCCGAAAGCTCCTTGTTCTGGGATGGATTGACCCTGTTCGTGATACTCAGTTCAAATGAGTCCGGTGGATCATGCACGGTAAGTCCGGACTTGTCCAGACTGTAGTGGCTGTCGTCGAGTGTTTCTCCATCAATCCGGACTGACTCCAGCATTAATTTTTTTCCATTCAGCAGGAAGGATTTCCCACCTGCTTCCGGCGTTCGTATGACAGTCATCCTTGACTTGACCAGTGTTTCGGTCGGGTGCAGCTGAAATTCCAGATTGATGTCCGACACCCGGAACGGTGGTGGCTGGTAGTCCACCAGATAAGTTCGTTCGACTTGGTTTGATGAATATAAGTGCATCAGAGCTCGTCACCAGGGTGTACGGCTGTATGCTACCAGCGATCGGCCCAGTCTTGCATGAAGTCAAGGCACCAGTTTTCCATTGATGCTCCGTATTGTGACTCATCCTGAAGTTGTCGATCGGCTGAATGGGCACCCGGAAAAGACAGGGCCTCGCCGCCATTTTGAAACCAGCTTTTCATAACCGCACGCGATACTTCCGGATGAAACTGTAATCCGTAGGTATTGGACTGATACCGAAATGCCTGATTGGGAAACTGTTTTCCTCTTGCCAGAAGTTCGCAGTTATCCGGCACAGTAAACCCCTCGCCATGCCATTGATAGAAGTGAGCGGGTGCTTGCAGGAAAGCATCAGACTCTGAAACAGGTTCCAACTCATGGAATCCGACCTCTCTGATTCCGTCAGGATGCGGTGCAACCTGCGCACCGAGACACTTGGCGATCAGCTGTCCACCGAGGCAGATACCGAGTGCCGGACGACCGGAAGCAAGCCAGTCAGTGATCCAGTCAATCTCCTGTTCGATATACGGTTTGTTCGGACCATCATTGGCGCTTTGGACACCGCCATAGATGATCAGCGCATCATAGCCACTTGAATCCTCAGGCAGCGGGACGCCGTGGGCTGGATTGACATGCAACTGTGTGATCTGTTCGCGATCAAGAAATTTGGCGACATGATCATCTCGCTTCTCCTGCATGTGCCGCAGGTTAATGACTTTTTTCGACATATGTTTGGAACTCTGATTCTGGAATCGATATTTGTATCAGACCATCATGACAAGCACAACAACAAGCAGAATGACCGCACCGATCGGTAACAGAAAGCCGGGCCAGTCCTTTTCCGCTTTCTTGCTCTCCTCACTCAGCCGCCTTAGCCCGGGAAAGAATAGCAGGATTACGACCAATCCAATCGCACCCAGTGCAATCAACTCCCATGTAGCCAAACTCTCATTCATTGCATTCGCCCTGAAATTCAATGGTCAGAAATCAGAATGCTATTGTACTTGTTAATGAGCGCGGTACAGAATGACTAATTGGTCGCCCTTGAAAAATTGCTTTATAAAGCTGTTCCCACCACTGGTAGTCGTACACCGGCACCAAACCGATGAAGAATGTAGTCCGATTGTGAGACAGGACGCTGACACGGAAACCAAGATTTAGCGTCGAACGTTTTGCGATGGCAAGACAAATTTCCTTACATATACTCGCCGCCATTGACGAAAAATGTCGACCCTGTGGTAAACGAGGCCTGCAAGATACTGTCCACCATGTGCGTGACCTCATTGTGGGCACCTAAACGACCCATCGGTATTACGCTCAATACTTTCTGCAACCCGGATTCAGTATCCAGCGCATAACGTTCTCGCACCTCTTCTGTATCGACGGCATTGGGAGTAAGACAATTTACACGGATGCGCGGTGCCAGTTCACGGGCCATGCATTTTGTGAGCGCATGAACACCACCTTTGGCACTGCAAAAGTTGGCGCCATTCAAACGGCCTTGAATTCCGCATGACGCTCCAAGGTTTATGATGTTCGCTCTGCGTTCTCCGACATGCCGCACGAATTCCTGCGAGCATATGAATGTGCCCTTCAGGTGTGTGTCGACGACAGCATCCCAATTCTCGTCTGTAATTTCGAGAAAGGGTGCGTCCAGATTCATGCCGGCGCAATTGATCAAGACATTTGCACCTCCGAATTCCGAATCAGCAACCTCAAACAATGTCCTCACCGCGATACGGTCGCGAACGTCCGCCTGAACCGGTATGACATGATCCGAACTGCCCATTTCAGCGACCTGCGCAACAACGCGGTCGGCGGCAGCTTTATTGCGGTAGTTCATCACAACATTTCTTCCTTTCGAGGCGAAATGCTCGGTCAGTGCCGCACCCAAACCGCGAGTCGCACCGGTAATGACAATAGCGTTTCCTTTTTCCACTGTGGGATATTCCTCCATTGAGTTGTCAATCATCGTTCAGTAACCGAGTAATCTCGGAACGAACAAAGTAATTTCAGGCACATAACTGATAGTCAGCAAGGTTAGCAGCAAGACTGCCAGAAACGGCAGAAGTGGTCGAAACACGGCTTCGATCGGCAATTTGCTGAGACCACATGCAACGAACAGGCAAACACCCACTGGGGGTGTGAAGAGTGAAATCGTAACGTTCGCCGCAACAAATATTCCGATATGAATGGGGTCCATTCCGAGTGCGACCCCTGCTGGAACTAGAATCGGCATCAATATGATCAGTGCGGGAAGCGCATCCATAATCATTCCCAGCAGAAAGAATACGATGTTGACGATGATGACAAAGACAACCCATCGGTCCGCATAGTTGACAATCAATGCCGCAAGTTCGTGTGGGATGCGTTCAAAAGCGAGCACGAACGAAAACGCCGATGCCATTCCAAGTATCAGCATGACCATTCCTGTCAAACGGGCGGCTTGCAGAAATACGTCCGGCAGTTCGGTTATCGACAATTCCCTGTAAATGAATAGTGACACAATCAAGCCATAAACCACCGCAATGGCGGATGCCTCGGTTGGTGTGAAGACTCCACCGAGAATCCCGCCGAGTATGATTACCGGCATCAACAACGCCAAGCCACCGTCGGCAACAACCTGAAATTTCTCCTTCCAAGAAGTCGACTCTGCGACCGGCAGATCCAAACGTCGTCCATAAAAATAACATAACGCCATGAGTGCAATGGCGTTGAAGACCCCCGGCAACAATCCGGCTGCAAACAAACCGCCAATGGAAATTCCTGAAACGACGCCGATAATGATCAGGTCGATGGATGGCGGTATGATGGATGCAGTGGCACCTGAAGCGGCCAGCAATGCTGTCGCAAAGGGTTTGGGGTACTTGCGCCGAAGCATTTCAGGCATGGTCGTTGAGCCGATCGCTGCGGTATCTGCACTTGCCGAGCCGCAAACACCGGAAAAAAACATGGTCGATAAAATGACAACGAATCCCAGCCCGCCCTTGACGCGGCCGACAAAAATCAGCGCAAGATTCACAATTCGTCTGGCAATGCCGCCGCGACCCATGATGGTTCCAGCCAAGATGAATAGCGGAATCGCAAGTAGAGTGAATGCGTCAATTCCGCTTAAGATTTTCTGAGGAAGCAACACCAGCGAACCCGGTGCAATCAACCACAGTCCGGCCAACGAAGCCAGCCCCAAAGCAACCGCTATGGGTACGGATGTCAGCAGTGCGACAAACAATATGATTACAACAGCAGTCGCCACTATGTTTCCGAAGGGGGTGGCAGGTTGGCATTGAGCCCCATCAATTCCAGCCATGTCGCTTTTGAACTATCCCACACGATCAGAGCGCTGCCAACAATGATTGATGAATAGGGTATTTCCATGGGTATCTGCAGTGCGGGTGCGATATGACCCGAAACACCGAGGACGTATTTCACGCCTTGATAGAGAATCAGCAGGAAGAACAATGTCACTGTAATATGCACAGCAATCGATACCTTGCGTTGAATGGATTCAGGCATTTTTTCCACGAGTATGCGCAGGGCAAAATGAGATTTCATCCTGAACGCATACGCTGCGCTCAGCATGGACAGCCACATCAGAAGAAAACGGGCGAGTTCTTCTGAAAAGGAAAGCGGCGCCTGCAGGACATATCTGGCTACTACCTGACTGAATACGACCACAGTCAACGCAGCGAGAATGCAACAAATTGCCGTCTCAAGCGGGTATCGAAGGATCTTGATCATGGCGGAACATTTTTCCGCGTTCGTATTTTGGAACCTTTCTGGTTGCGTTGTTCTGAAATGTGATGGAAAAGGGAAGGGCGATTCTCAAAGCCCTCCCCTTGATCCGGTTTGATAAAAAAAGATCGAAATCGATCAGACAACAATATCTATTGACTGGCAACCAAGTCGATCATTTCCATGCCGCCGACTCGCTCTGCATTTTTCGAATACACCGACCCAACAGAATTTCGGAATGAATCAAGATCCACATCGTTGAATTCAAGACCTTTTTCTTTCAATTGGGCCAAAGCCTCACCGGCCATTTTATCCATGGCTGCACGCTGTGCCTGGGTAGCTGCATCGGCTGCCGCCCGTACTTTGGCTTCCATCACAACCGGTAAGCCTGACAGGGATTTGTTGCTGCAAATCAAAGCAGCTGCCAGATACATATGACCAGTCAGCGAAACATATTTTGTGACTTCGAAAAAGTTCTCGACCAGCAAGTCTACATGGTCGGTTTCGGCTCCGTCGATCACGCCCTGTTGAAGACTGGTATAGACTTCGCCAAATGACATTGGGGTTGCCTGTGCACCCAGTGCGTTAAATGTATCGATGAGTACGGGACTGCCCATCACACGAATTTTCAGACCAGCCATGTCGGCGGGCGTCATGATGGGTTTGGTATCGTTCCATGCGTTTCGTATTCCTGAAAACCACCAACCGAGGACTGCGGAATCAAGAGCCGATTCCACCTTCCCAGCCACAGTGGCACCGACTGCACCGTCCATAACCCGATAGAAGTGATCGATGTCGCTGAATACGAACGGTAAATTGAACAGATCCGCCTCAGGCACGAAGGGTGCCAGTCCGCCTCCCGCACTTTCCACAGCGCACTCCAAGGTGCCCTGTTTGAGCATCTGACTGGTTTCCTCTTCGCTTCCAAGTTGTTCACCTGGAAAAATCTGCACCTCAATTGCACCATTTGTACTCGCTTCAAGATGTTCCTTGAAGGCAACCGCTCCATCTTGAAACGGATGCTGTTCGGGGCCGTTATGTGCAAGTTTCAATGTGTAGTCAGCTGCGCCAACCGTTCCTGCGACGGCCAGAATGGCTGAAGTTGTAATGCCGACGATGGCTTTTTTTACATGCATGGTAGGTTTCCTCCTTTTGGTGAATCTGCTAATTTTTCTTTAGCATTAAATTTCGTGTCGTCAACGTTTTCACATGGCGTACACTCGTAAAATCAATGAGCGAGCGGCCGGTCGATGGAGCCACCCCAAATGTCTCCCACCGTAAATCCACAGGGAAATGGATCTTCGGTATCCACTACATATTGAGCTATTCCAGTTACCCATGCTTGACCCCGGATTGTTGGAACTACAGCCGCAAGGTCAGCAATTCGGGTTTCACGAACAAGCCGACCGGTAAAAATTGTTCCTAGAATTCCCTCGTGATGGAAGTCTTCGTTCAGTCCAAGCGCACCTTTTGCATAGAGTGCGGCCATGCGAGCACAGGTTCCGGTGCCGCACGGTGAGCGATCCAAAACGCCAGTCCACGTCGTAGGCCGCTCCCAGTCCAGCTGACCGGAGGACACAACCACGGCGTTCTTGGCTGTGGCACCGTCAACTGTAGGTGTTCCAGTCATGACACAGATTGTCACCCCTGATACATTTGAGTTTTCCGGATGTACACATGGCAGCTGTTCGCGGGCTGCGGCCTTGATCATCTCACCGGCACGGGTGATTTCTCCAGCACGGTCCGGAACCAGTTCAATCCCCAACCGCTCAGCATCGGCTATCACATAGAACATACCGCCCCAAGCGACATCAACTGTCACTTTTCCGAGCTCAGGCACATCAATGACCTCATCAAGATGAACCGCAAACGCGGGTACGTTTTCAAACGTCACTCCCCTGACTTTTCCATCAGTAACTTCTGCGGTAACCGTGACCAGTCCGGCAGGTGCCTCCAGGGTCAGTACTGTTTCCGGCTCCGAAACCTCAACCATACCGGTTTCGATCAGTGCGGTAGCAACGCAGATTATGTTTGAACCGGACATCAATGGATATTCAACCTGTTCCAGGATCACGAAACCCGCGTCTGCATCCGGGTTTCGAGATGGCAAGACAATATTGCAGTTTGCAGCAGGGTAACCGCGAGGTTCGCGCAGCATTCTCTTGCGCAGATCATCACCTTCCCGCTCAAGATAGCACATTTTGTCGTACATCGTCTCGCCGGGTACATCCGTGATGCCGCCGACAATCACTCTGCCAGGTTCCCCGCAGGCATGAAGATCGATGGCATGAACGACGTTTGAGAATTTCACTGTGGCATCTCCCAGGACAGGCGCGTTTTCATCCAATTCGCGGTGTTGTGAAAATTCGCGACAACGCTGCCCGGTGGTACAAGTGCGTCACATGCCGATCGAGTTTCGTCATCCAAGTGCATGTCCTTGACAGGTATGAGATCGGCGAGCTGTTCAACTGTCCTGGGTCCGATCAGCGGCGCGGTGATTCCCGGCTGATCCTTCACCCAGAGAATCGCCAGCTGAGCGGGTGTCAGGCCGAGGCCATCAGCAATTCTCGAAAATTGCATGCCGACTTCAATGCCGCGCTTGGTTACACGGTCAGCATAGAAACCGCCTCGCAGGGCTGCCCTCGATTCTTTGGGATAGGAGGATTCTGATGTGTACCGTCCCGCCAGCACACCCATCGCCATCGGTGCCCACGCAATAATGCCCATGCCATGTTTTTGGCTCAGTGGTACCAGTTCGTTTTCGATTCTACGGTCAAGCAGGTTGTAGGGTGGCTGTTCACAGACGAATCGTGCGTAGCCCCTGTGCTCGCTGAGCATAATGGCTTCCATGACAGACCAGCTTGGATGTGTAGAGCAACCGATATAGCGAACTTTACCTTGCCGGACAAGGTCAGTCAGTGCACCCAATTGCTCATCCCAGGGTATGTCGGGAGACGGACGGTGAATCTGATACAGATCAATGTAGTCGGTCTGCAGTCTTCGCAGTGAGTTTTCGCAGGCGCGGATGATATTCAATCGTGAATGACCGTGATCATTTGGTCCGTACAGGGCCGGGTCGTCCAATGAATACCCCGGTCGGCGTCGGCCATGATCGACCTTTGTCGCGATCAGTGCCTGTTGTCTTTTTCCGTTTGCCCTGATGGCGCGTCCGATGACTCGTTCACCTTCACCATCGGCGTAGATATCTCCGGTATCGATCAGATTGATACCGGCATCCAATGCCATGTCAAGAATACGTGTCGCTTCCTTTTCAGGTGTCGGGTCAGCAAAATTGTCAGTGCCGAGACACAGGCTCGACACATGCACCCCGGTGCGGCCTAATGTTCTATATTCCAATTTTTCTGCTGTTTCCGAAACACGAGTTCGACTGTCGGTCAAATTTATGGTGTTCTTGGTTCACTGTATCTCTTGGTCTAATTAATGACCGAGCCGAAATACCACACATTCGGGGTAGGTCAGAGATGTAAAGAATTGGATTATATGGATACAAGCCTAATACCGCAAACTAAGAAACTGAGAAACGGACTAGGTCAAGTATGTATCAGAATTGGCGGGACTCTAAGTTCCACTCATGCCAGATAGGCAAGCAGGACCCGGATTGACTGCAATTTGGCATCGCACGGACATAATCGAACCCAAGCTGTATGGTTGGCGATAATCTGTATATCTTCCGCTGTGTGTCAGTTCCGATTGATTCTACATCTTTGTGCCGGATTGTCCGATTTTGGGAAACATTCAATGAAAATTGCGTGACTTGAAATCCTTCCACATGACCAGCTCAATCGGTTCCCAGACATGCTCGACGATCAGATGAACCACATTTTCAGCAGCCTGCAGAGTCCCCTCGATACCCATCAGTGAGAGCGATTTGGCGAGAGCCGAATAACGCTCGAAACAGCGCGGCCAGAATACCGCGTTCACAAAGCCGGTCTCATCTTCCAGCGTCATGAAAACCACACTGGCGGCACCGGACGGACGTTGTCGGCAGATGACAATCCCCACATACCGCACACGGGACCCATCAGGCATATTGCTGACTTCAGCGGCATCCGGCAGTCCCTGTGCCTGAATCTGTTGTCGATAGTGTCGCAGCATGTGTCCGCTGCTGCTGACACCCGTGCTCTGATAGTCCCAGGTGGTGGACTCATGCGCGCTCAGCGGAGCGAATTTGATCGCGCTGCCGGCAGCAGGAATGAGATCTTTCCGGGCACCGGTACCAAGCGCCGCCCACAGGGCGGTTCTGCGATTGAGATTCAAATCCCTGAATGCACCGGCTTCAGCCAGTTTTTGTACGGCAGCTTTGGATATTCCAGTCCGATGGACCAGCTCCTCAATCGAGCGCAGGTTCTCGGGAACCGATGCCAGTGCGGCCAGGTCTTTGCTGTTGATCCCTTTGACATAACGCAGTCCGATTCGAAGGGCGAAGCCACCGGCACTTTCCGGGTCGCTTTCAACTGTACAGTCTCGTTGGCTGCGCAACACATCCATCGGGAGAATTCGGACACCATGTCTTCTGGTATCTTCGACGATCGTTGCCGGAGAATAAAATCCCATCGGCTGCGAATTGAGCAGTGAGCATGCGAACTCGGCCGGATAATGACATTTCAGATAGGAAGCGGCATAGGCGATCAGGGCAAAGCTGGCGGAATGTGATTCCGGGAAACCGTATTCTCCGAATCCTCGAATCTGATTGAACACCTGTTCAGCGAATTTCTGTTCGATACCCTTCGCTGTCATCCGCGAGATCAGTTTCTCGCGGTGTTGCTCCAACCGGTCGGTTCTGCGCCAGGCCGCCATATCGCGTCGCAATTGGTCAGCCTCTCCGGGCTGATAGTCCGCCGCGACCATCGCCAGTTTGATGACCTGTTCCTGAAAGATCGGGATTCCAAGCGTTTTACCCAGTACGGGAACCAGACAAGGGTGAGGGTAGGTGACCGGTTCTTCCCCTGCGCGTCTGCGCAGATAAGGATGCACCATGCCGCCTGAAATCGGTCCAGGACGGACGATGGCGATCTGTACCACAAGATCGTACCATTGCCGGGGCTTCAGTCGGGGCAGCATGCTCATCTGCGCGCGGCTTTCAATCTGAAAGACACCCGTAGTATCTGCCTTGCACAGCATCTTGAAGACCTGTACGTCATTATTGGGAATGCTGTTCATGCTGACAGTGATGTTCCGATGATCTGCGATCAGGTCAAAACACCGATGCAGTTGGGTGAGTGCACCGAGTCCGAGCAGGTCTACCTTGAAAATCCTCATGGCTTCAATATCGTCTTTTTCCCACTGAATGACAGTTCGTCCCGGCATGGTCGCGTTCTCTACCGGTATCATTTGACAAATTGGACCAGTCGTAAACACAAACCCGCCGGGATGAATGGACAGATGCCTTGGATAGTCGATAATGGCATTGGACAAGGCCATCAGCAGACGATGAGCGTGTAACGAGGGATCCAGACCCGCGCGGACAAAATCATCAGCCTCGACAGCACCATATGAATTGACCTGTTTCGAGAGTCGCTGTATCGCGTGTTCGGGAAGGCTGAGAACCGTACCGATATCGCGTATCGCCGACCGGCTTCGATATCGGATGACAACGGCCACCATGGCAGCGTGGTCCCTGCCATAGGTTCTGTAGACGTACTGAATAACCTCTTCCCGTCTCTCGTGCTCGATGTCGAGGTCGATATCGGGTGGCTCATCCCGCTCCCGTGACATGAATCGCTCAAACAGCAGGTTCATGTTGACAGGATCAATATGTGTGATGCCGAGACAGTAGCAGACAGCCGAATTGGCAGCTGATCCGCGCCCCTGGCACATGATGTTCTGTCGGTTGCACCACTCGACGATTCGGTGCATGGTCAGAAAATAGCTGCTATAGCCCAATTCCCTGATCAGTTCGAGTTCCTTCTCAATCTGGTTGCTGACCACCTTCGGCGGATTGCCTGAATATCGGTGCAGTGCGCCGCGTCGGGTAAAGTTTCGCAGACGCTGGCTGGCAGTCATCCCGTCTGGGCCTTTCTCTTCAGGGTAGATATAGTGCATTTCATCCATTCGAAAACGGCAGTCACGGGCAATTTCGATAGTGGCCTCTACCGAAGCGGGGTCGTCTTTGAAAATTTCTTGGAACCGGTCTGCATCAATCAGTTCGTGGCAGGCATTCGACTCAAGCAGGTCCTGGCAGTTGGCGAGGGTCCGGTGCTTTCGGATGCAGGACAGTACGTCCTGAACCGGGCGCAGGTTTCGGTCGTGATACAAAATCTCCAGCGCCGCAACGGTTGGGATGTTGTACCGCTGTGCGCAGGCTCTTGTCAGAGTTTCGACAATGGGTTCACCCGCTTGTCGGTGTCGGCATATCATCATGAAAAGACGCTCACCGAATGCCTGCCTCATCATGTTGAGAACGTCGGTTGAATCCTGACTTTGCACAGCCTTGATGCCTTGGGGAAGCCATACCGCGTACAGACCTTCCGAGTGCTGACAGCATTCTTCAAGCGTGACCTCGCTTTTGCCTTTTTCACATCGTCGTCGTCCAACAGTGATCAGGCTGCAGAGGTTCGCGTATCCAACCCGGTCCCGAACAAGCAACACCATACTGAAAACCGGTAGACCGGGGTTGTTGATCGTGATCTGTGAGCCGACGATCAGATGGATGTTGTGCTCAACTGCAGCCAGATGCGCCTTGACAATGCCGTATATTCCATCGATGTCGGTCAGTGCGATCGATTGGAGCCCGAGCTGTGCTGCCGCACTCACATACTGTTCTGGAAAACTCGCCCCTTTCAAGAACGAGTAATTGCTTTTGCACCACAAGGGAGTATAGGTGAGTTTCGCTGACATGGTCACTGGACCAGTCCGCGCTCATACCATTGGCGCTTGACATTGTCATAGAAAATCCACTGTGTACAGCCGTTTGAATCTTCTATGAAATACTCGTTTTGATGAATTTTCCGGTCACGCCACCAGAATCCACTGATCGTATAGGGGCCAAAAACACGAAGCAGCTTGGCACGTTGCGGTGTGGAAATTCGATTTGGTCGTTCGAGTATCCGGCGAATGAGGCGCGCAGTCCGTTTTTCTGCAGGTGACGGTTTTCTGATCTGATCGAACAATCTCCATTCAAAGGACTCTTCCGGCAAATGCGAGGCCAGACAATGTGCCTGCAATACGCGGTCCGGTCCGAATTCGGCGCGGACGCGTGCCAGCGCTCTGTTCGCGGCCAACAGGTCATTTTCCGATTTGGCGAAATCCTGATAAAGATTCAATTGGGAACTTGGCAGGGTCGCCGGGATGATATTGATCGCCAGTGCAGTGATACCATCGTCCAGACTGATCGCGTGCAACCGCAACCGGAGAAGATCAAGAAGTGTCGGTTCATCAAGCGTAGGCTCAGCGGTCTTGATCTGTTCCCTGCATGTGCCGCCCAGGTCCTTGGTCATTCGGATGTCGAACTTGCTCACCCCCTCAGAGTGTTTTTTCATCTCGCCCAGCACAGGTCGACAGAGCTTTTGAATGATCTCGACAATTCGGTCTGCGTCAGATTCCACATACTCGAGATCTGTTCTCACGCGGTAAGGTTTGGGAGGCTCGACACCGTAAACCGTCGCATCGTCTGATTTCGCTTTCCGTACCAAGTCAAACAGCTCTTCTGTGAATCTTGATCTGATCTCCCATTCAGGCAGTTTTCGCAAATCGCCGACAGTGTGGACACCCAATTTTTCGAGTTCCTTAAGTGGTCGTACAGAAAGGTTGAGTTTCGTAAGCGGTATTGACATGACCGCCTGCAACTCGCTGGAAGCGGATTCAAATACGATGATGGAATCTGCCGAGTATGCTGCAGCTCGAACTCCGAAGCGAGTGAATCCGAAGACAATACTTGAGCGCAATTGTTCGCGTTCGTACAGGATGGTCTGCATACGCCGTCCCCATGCATGCAAGTCCGGTTCCAGGTGGTGCATACCGCGGATATCGAGATAATAGGCTCCCGGAATCTCCGGTACCGGTTCCACAGCAGGACTGAATGCGTTCAGATGTCGGACAAGCCGTTGATGAACCTGGTTGATCTGTTCGGCATGCGTGCAGACTGCATGCAGTTCGGGGCACAGGGTAATTGCGGTCGCATAGGACATTCCGGAATAGACCCCCTGTTTTGCCGCCAGCCGATCGACTGACATGATGTTCGATCGGCTGTCATTCCGATCAATGAGCGCAATGGGCATCTTGAAATCTGCTGGCAGATCGCGTTTGGACAGCTGCATGGGGAAATTGGGAATGCAGACACAGGCGATGCAGATTTCAGACAATGTGCTATTCATTGATATGCTGTCAAAAATATCCTTCAACACCGGACAGACAGGTCTGCCAGGTCCATTTCTTTCCGCGCCGCTTGTCTCGTAGAATCTGGAGTTCACAGGAAAAGGAATTGGTCTCGACATGTTGTCGGAAAGTTCGGGCATGCAGTGAAATCAACGGCCCCATCGACTGTTCGCCGTGTTGTTTCCGGGTCAGAAATACAGCACAGGCATTATGCTTGCGGACCAGTCCATTGAGTTGTGCTAGGCGCGCGACCGGTATGACGGGATCGCGGCCAAGATCCAGCAATACCAGCTGGAATGCACCCGATCGCAGAAGGACTTCAGCCGCCCTTCCCAGACTTTGGACATCAGTCAGACACAATATGGGCAGATTGCGTAAATCAATTCCAACTTTTTCTACATCCGGTGGATAGAAGGTGCTGTTCATGGAACCGACCCAGGCCGCGCAACCGCCTGTCATCTGTACCTCGTGCACAAGCAGGAAACAAAAACTGAGTCCTGCAACCGGATGTGGTTCGGAAATCTCAACCAGCCTGCCTTGAACCTCCTGAAGATTCCATCCGGGTTTGTTGTCCGAAAAAGGCTGGACAAGTCTCGATAGCGGCTGCAGAGCTGGTTCAGGCATTGACATGCTCTCCGACCAGTTGGCCTGCTTCCAGATGACGTCGTACTTCGATGACCTTTCCGAGAATGACAATATTTTCCGGATCCGGCAAGAGAGTCGGATAACTCTTGTTTCGCGGTCGCAGTTGTATTTTCCCTTCTACGTTCCAATACTCCTTGACAGTTGCCTCATCGTCAACCATCGCTACAACGATGTCACCCGAGTGTATCTCCGCCTGGTGTCGGACCAGTACGATATCTCCATTTAAAATGCCCGCATCAACCATGCTTTCACCCTTGACGCGAAGCGCGAAAAGTGTATTCTCGTCCGAAAATGACTGGACATGAATGTAGCCTTCAATATTCTCAACCGCGACATTCAGGTGTCCTGCCGATACGTTTCCGGCAACGGGGGCCAGACTGCCCGGACGATGCATCCCGGGTAACCGAAATCCGCGTGCTTTACCGGCTTGCTTGATCAGCAACCCTTCACGGACCAGGATGTCCAGTTGATTTCTGGCGGACTGGACTGATCGCATCCCGAACTCTTCTTGGACTTCTCGCACAGTGGGTGGCTGACCCTCCAGCAACCGTGCGCGTACGAACCGATAGATTCTGTTCCGGGTTGTTCCAGGTTTTGTGTAAGCCATAACGTAAATCCAAGTTGATTAAATGAAATGATATGATAACATACAAATGTATGTTATAAAGATTCAAAAACGATTGAAATCTCTTCGTTCTCTGCGAACGAATGACTGTGCTGGAACAGGTTATTGGGTCAGGGGTCTCACCTGAAAATTGATGATCGGCGGTGCTGAAACAATTACAGCTACAGCTCATATCAATCCCGGAGGTATTGGGTATAGCTATGATCTGTAGGTTAGCGGCTATGGTGCCACCGAAGTCCGAAAACCTGCGGACCGAATCTGCGAAGTCGCGCTTCGTTATCCTCTATCGGTCGCACTGAAATCTGTGTGTGCCGAGCTCTGCGATGAACTTGATTGGCGACATGCTCGCCCACTTCTCACAGAGCTGTCGTCCTCTGAGCACACCGAGTTAGTCTATACCCTGCTGGACGCAGGATTTCAGTTTGCTGATTGATGTTTGACGAGCGAGAGGGCACCGTTAGTAAAACGCGTGCTGGTTGTCATTCCAGATTCTATCCATTCAGAAGGTTGGCATAACTTCGCGCTAGCGAGATTTGAACCAGCTCTAAAAAATGCGTTATCCGTAGCGGAAAGGTGGGCGAATTTGATGCAGTGCAAGTTTCCGCTATGAGTTGAAGCCGGTCGGTTGCGTTTCGCGCATCAGTTCGAGTCATGCGCCGTTGACCTTCCTTCTGACCTCCTCGAGCTGTTCCGTGTCCAGACGAAGATACTGGCGAATCTTGTCATCGGGCACACCGTCCTCGATCATATCCATCGCCACCTGCCGCTGAATTTGCTCGATGCCAATCTGTATGCCATCGTCGACGAAACTCTGCTGCAACCGCATGGCCGTTTCCAATACCTCGCTGTTCCTCATGCTCAACACCTCACTTTTCCACCTGTCGTGTTTTCTCCTCAACTCCTCGATATCCGGAGTATATCGTATTTCAACCGTATAGATTGCCCATTCCAAAAAATGCGCAAATCGCTGTTCTGTCCAATGCGTCAGGCCCACAGAAATGGCCTCGGCAAGACGCCGATCGAACTCCTGCTCACCGTCGGAACCCGCAACGTACGGCATGTGCGAAAACATATCCGGGCCGGGCAGATGTCGTCTGCCTGTCTCACACAATCCCAGCAGCAGATACCGTATCTGCGGCTGAAAGTCCTCCCACCATGGATCGGGCAGATCCCGCATTTCGCTCAAATCCGTCCTCGCGGTCCATTTTTCCGGACCGCTGTAGATTACGATCGGAAACACCGGCGGCAGACGCTTTTCACCCGTAAGCCGCCCCAGCAGCATGCAGGAGTATTCCAGCATGCGAAACGCCATCCACCGATCCAATGTCGATTGAAACTCAATCAGAAAGTATGCGCGGTCGCCGCTGCCGCGTGTACGACAGCGCCACAGCATATCGGCACTCCTGCGGCGAAGCCTGTCCACGAACTCGCTCGAACACTGCTGCAGCGTCTTCAAATCCAACACCGCCACCACTTCCTCCGGCAGTATGGACTTCAGCAATGCCTTCACCAATTCCGCATGCGAAAACATCTGCTTGTACGACAGATCGTATATCTGCCAATCACCCGACTCCCTTTTCTGTCCGTCCGGACCTGTATCGGCATCTTTCCTCAAGACAATTTCCTCCCGCGCCATCGCAACTCGCTGTTATCTGACATTGAAGCCCAAATCGCTGTTGCGGCCGTGCGGCTCGGATTCGGTTGGGAAATCGCGGCGCGCAATCCAGTCCGCCGTAACAGACATAAAGGCACACCGCTACCGTAGGTGTAAGACAAAGGGCCGAAACCCTTCCGCTTGACTGAAATCCGCCGAGGTTTGGGTGAAAATGATCGCCGCAAGCAATTCGGATACTTGTTGTGCAGGTCATTCGGGTGAGATTTCAAGTCTGGTGTCTATTCTACCATCTTCGGAAACAGTTTAATTTATGAAATTTAAGGAGAGGGGTTAACGTTGTAGCCGATTTCGCGTCCGACTGCACCGTTTTGTGAGGTTCAGAACACTCGCAGCAACGCTGTACCCCATGAAGACACAATTTACCCCGACGCTCAATCGGTATCGAGCAACGGAATCAGACGGATCTTCAAGCACATATTTTTCGACGAGTGTGCCTCGATGTATACAAATCACCTGAACTTGCGAATGCATATCGGAAGGACAAGTATGTTCAGGTCTCGTCTTCGGTGAATGTAACGAGACTGTGAAGAGGCACTGGCGATATCTTCGATCTTCCTCCAAGTTCAATCAACTCGATCACCACTGCGCACTCAACAATGTTGCCGCCGATTTTGTTCAGCAGTTCAATCGCCGCCTGCGCGGTTCCACCGGTAGCAATCAGATCGTCGACCAGAATGATACGTTCGTCTTGCTTGATTGAATCGGCGTGTATCTCAATACAACTGGTGCCGTATTCCAATTCATATTCCAAGCTGACTGTCTCACCTGGCAACTTGTTCTGCTTGCGAATCGGGATCAGCGGCACACCCAGTAGATATGCCAGGGCAGACCCAAATAAAAAACCTCTGGCATCCAGCGTGGCTATGACATCAAGTTCGGTGTTCTGGTATCTTTGGTAAAGTCGGTCGACACACAATCGAAACGCTGCAGGGTGTTTCAACAGTGGCGTGATATCGCGAAATCGCACACCGGCTTCGGGGTAGTCTACAATGGTTCGAATGCACGATTTGATGTCCAATTTCCAACACCGATCTCAGGGCATCATTCGAACCGATTGCTGACGGACCGAACTCCTGTTTGTTCGGATGCTGGACCGGCCTTTTGAACTCATACGGTCATGTTCCGAGTACGTCAATTGTGGCAGCTCGCAATATGGCTGCGAGTCGATCCAATTCTGATTGCTCGGTAACGATCGGTGGTGCCAGGCAAAACACATCGCCTCTCACACGACTGAATAAACCGCGCTCAATGGCTGCGTTCAGAATCTTATTTCCGACTTGTTCAGCCGGATCGAAAGCTTCTTTGGTAGCTTTATCCCTGACGTACTCGACACCTGCCAGCAGGCCCAGACCTCGGATATCACCGACGTGTGGATGATCACCCAGTGCGGTTTGCAGATTGTCCATCAGACGTTTGCCTTTTTCGGCCGCCTGACCTGGAAAATCATCTCTTTGGATCAGATCGATCATTGCACAGGCGATGGCACTGCCTATGGGATGAGCGCTGTAGGTATAGGCGTGCATGAACGGTTCGCTGCTGGCATCCATGGCATCGGCAATCGCGTCACTGACACCGATTCCACCGAATGGAAAATATCCTGATGTGATTGCTTTGGCAAACTGTACGATGTCGGGTTCAATGCCCCAGTGTTCAAACGCGAACATCTTGCCTGTGCGGCCGAATCCGGTAATCACCTCATCGGCTACCAGAAGGACATCGTACTTGTCGCAAATCTCTCGAATTCTTGGAAAGTAATCATCCTGCGGAGGAATCACACCTCCAGATCCCTGTACGGGTTCTGCGATGAACATCGCTACTGTATCGGGGCCTTCCGCAAGAATCCTGTTTTCAAGTTCGTTCGCCGCTGCGATACCTTGACTCACACTGGCATCGGCGGATTCATACCGATATGGATATGGTGATGGAACGAATGAGAATCCGGGAATTCTGGGTTCGAACATCGGCCAGTAAGGAGGAATACCAGTGGCGCACATCGCTGCGAATGTGACGCCATGATAACCAAGCATTCTTGAGATGACTTTGGTTTTCTCCGTCTTACCCTTGAGCTTCCAGTAGAACCTGGACATCTTGATGGAGGAGTCTGTCGCCTCACCGCCGCCCGATGTCAGATAGAAACGGTTGATGCTGGGATAAGTGATCGACGCGAGTTTTTCTGCAAGTTCGATCGCTTTCTGGTTGGAACTACCGACATAGCCGGAAGCGTATGGCAATCTGGCGTACTGTTGTGCGGCTGCGTCGATGAGTTCCTGAGCACTGTGTCCTGCGGTATTGTTCCACAGTCCGGCCAAGCCATCGATATATTCTTTGCCGTTAGAGTCAATCAGTGTTGATCCGCGACCCTCCACCCAAATTCTGGCATTATCGTGTGCGCCTGTCGCGTGCAGCGGATGAATGAGATGAGACTTGTCCAGTGCAAGCATTTCCGAACTGCTGGTCATCAGTGAATCCTCCAAGTTCTTGTTAACTTCTAACTTTGCTGTATTGTCTGAGATGGCTACATCTCGATTTTCAGCACGGCAACAGCACCAGTCCAACCATGTATCTCCGGATTCAGCGCCGATCCCTCACCACCGCTGATTCCCGGATGTCGATCAACTTTACCCTCAATCGCTACCGATGCGATTCCAGTCGCTCCGGCGGTGGCCTGACCGCCTGGGTCGGCTGGTATTCCGGGTGTATTGGGGGCTCCACCGCCGGTGATCTGCTCATCGTTGGCTTCGGTTCCAGCGTCAATCGCGTAGAGTTCTTGGGTACCTTCCCGGAGCAAAATATTGTCCGCCGCCACAAATCCATCGTTTGTCGGCAGTATCATGGCTATCAGGGAAAGTCGGGTGTACATGTGATCAATCTTAAAGGTGGTTGACTCCCCCGGGCCCAACAAACCGGCATTTGGATCTTTCACGATCTGACTGTCAGTTGCATTGAATGTTCCAGCAATGGGCTCAATGTTGCCACCTTCGGCAACAGCCTGTAATTCTGCAGTCGCTGCGCCACCGTATTCAAACATGTGGCCTTGATTACTATTGTGGCCTACAGCGAGAATCTGCGTAAGATATGCACCGGGTGTGATGTTCGTCACTGTAACCTGCACAGCGTCTGACTTCCCATCCCTCTCCCAGAATTTGACTTTGTCGTACGCGCTTTTCATTCGATCGCAGCCGACCATCGATACACTCAATAGAATCGCTGCTGTCAGTAGAATTTTCTTCATTGCCATTCTTCCTTCATTAACCATAAATTTTCGGTTGATTTTGCAAACCCAAGCTAATTTGTCATTGGCTCACAAAATTTCGCCCAGTCGCAATATTTTCTCATCAAGCTATTTAACTATAGCACGCGAATCAGTTCGATTCACATTTTAGCGTCAAATTTTCGCAATTTTCAGAGCAATATCCAGCCTCCGGTATCATCGTGAAACAGGAGTCAGAGTCATTGACTGACAATTTTAACTGACGCGATGAAATGTACATGGAAATAGCGGTTTAATTTTGCACAACAGAAAATTTTCGGATACTATAATGGCTTGTATACTGTGGCAAACCGCCTCGTCAGCTGTCGTAATCCGAGCAGGCGAAAATTGGAAATTCGAATTGATGAAATAAACCTATCTAACGTTCTAGGGATCAGAATTAAATGCTTGAAAATACTACCGAGGATATCGAGACAAGAATTGAGAAACTTAAAACAGAACACAGGGATCTTGACGATGTACTGAAAAGGTTGTCGGAAGATCGAAACGTCGATGAACTTCAGATCAGGCGAATGAAGAAGCGAAAGCTTCAACTAAAGGACACCATTACGATGTTGGAAAGCCAGTCTCTGGCTGGTGTTTCGGCAGGAAAGTAAAAAGAGCCGGGAACGTCGCGGACGTTCCTAGTAGCGATAGTATTCCGGTTTGTAGGGACCTTCGACCGGAACACCGATATATCGCGACTGCTCGTCGGTCAGGCGAGTCAGCGTAACGTCGATTTTTTCTAGGTGAAGTCGGGCGACTTCCTCATCCAGGAATTTCGGCAGTACGTAAACCTCATTGCGGTATTTGTCCGCGTTATCCCACAACTCGATCTGAGCCAGCACCTGGTTGGTGAATGAGTTCGACATCACAAAGCTCGGATGTCCGGTGGCACAACCGAGATTGACAAGCCTCCCTTCGGCAAGCAGTATCAGACGTTTTCCATCCGGAAAAATGACATGGTCGACTTGCGGCTTGATGTTTTCCCAATCCAGTTCGCGAAGTGAGTTGACATCGATTTCCCCATCAAAGTGACCTATGTTGCATACGATCGCCTGATCTTTCATCTTGTGCATGTGATCCATCGTGATCACGTGCCAGTTACCGGTTGCCGTCACGAATATATCCGCGACGGGTGCGGCTTCTTCCATGGTGACCACCCGGTAACCTTCCATGGATGCCTGCAACGCGCATATCGGGTCGATCTCGGTAATGAGTACGTTGGCACCTTGGCCGCGCAGAGATTGAGCGCATCCCTTGCCGACATCACCATATCCGCACACAACCGCGATTTTCCCTGCGATCATCACGTCCGTCGCTCGCTTAACTCCGTCAAGCAGAGATTCGCGGCAACCGTAGAGATTGTCGAATTTACTCTTGGTGACCGAATCGTTGACGTTGAATGCCGGACATCGAAGCGAGTTTTCCTTCATCATTTCGTACAGCCGATGGACACCTGTCGTTGTCTCCTCGGTCAATCCGCGTACATCAGCCATCAGGTCCAGATACTTATCGTGCATGACCAGTGTCAGGTCTCCGCCATCGTCCAGCAACATGTTCGGACGCCAGTCATCTGGGCCGAAGATTGTCTGGTCCACACACCACCAGTATTCCTCTTCTGTCTCACCTTTCCACGCGAAGACGGGTGTGCCCGTCGCAGCAACTGCGGCCGCTGCATGATCCTGGGTGGAAAAAATGTTGCATGAAGACCAACGGACCTCAGCACCCAGGTGTTGCAGTGTTTCGATCAGAACTGCTGTCTGAATCGTCATGTGGAGGCAGCCGGCGATTCGCGCGCCTGCCAGAGGCTGGTTATCGGCGAATTTGCCGCGCAGTGCCATCAAACCGGGCATTTCCGTTTCGGCAATGGCGATTTCCTTTCGTCCCCATTGCGCCAGTCCAAGATCTGCGACCTTAAAATCTTCCGTAACTGATTTCAGCACTGCGGTCATATCCGCCTCCATTTATACAAATCCAAATAATCTATTGCCGCGATTCAACCGGCGGCTTCTCTCAGTTCATCGACCTTATCAGTAAGTTCCCAGGAAAACTCCGATTCGGTTCTTCCGAAGTGACCGTAGACCGCGGTGTTTCTGTATATCGGGCGCAATAGGTCGAGAACGTTGATAATCTGCTTCGGCCGAAGATCGAATATCTCGTTGACGATAGCAGAGAGCCGGTCGTCATCCAGACCGGGTTTACCGGTTCCGAATGTATTGACCATCAGAGACACTGGTTTCGCGACTCCGATGGCATAGGCGATCTGCACCTCACAGCGTTTCGCCAGTCCCGCCGCGACAATATTTTTTGCCACATGCCGGGTTGCATACGCAGCCGAGCGATCAACTTTAGAGGGATCCTTGCCGGAAAATGCGCCACCACCGTGACGGGCTGTGCCACCGTACGTATCGACGATGATTTTTCGCCCGGTGAGTCCACAATCGGCTTTTGGGCCGCCGTCGATGAACTTACCGGTTGGGTTGATCAGAATTTTATCTTTCGAAGGCATCATGTGGTCCGGTATGACAGGCTTGATTATCTCTTCGATCACACCGTCTCTGATTTGTTGCGAAGAGGTGTCAGCATCATGTTGTGTTGAAAGTACCACTGCATCGATCGATGCTGGAACATGGTTTTCGTACACCACACTGACTTGGGACTTGGCATCGGGACCGAGCCAACTGAGTCTCCCACTTTTTCGAACTTCCGATTGTCGCTGGACCAGTCTGTGTGCATAAGTGATCGGCCATGGCATCAGTACGTCTGTTTCGTCGCATGCGAAACCAAACATCAATCCCTGATCACCTGCGCCTTGTTCGGTATCTTCACCCTCACCTTCGTTGACACCTTGTGCGATGTCTGACGACTGCTCATTGAGCAGGTTGGTGACTTGGACTGTCTGCCAATTGAAACCCAGGGCATCCGAATCGTAACCGATTCCCCTGATGGTATTTCGAACAATCATGTCGTAGTCAATGTCTTCTGCAATGGAGGAGATTTCACCGGCGAGTATGGCGTGATGTTGCAGTCCAGCAGATCCATTGGTTGTACCGGTCGACTTGACCAGCGTCTCGCATCCGGCTCTGGAATGCGGGTCTTGTTTAATCAGGGCATCGAGAATGGCATCAGAAATCTGATCCGCCATCTTGTCGGGGTGTCCTTCAGATACAGATTCTGATGTAAAAATGAAATTTCCAGGCATTGGTACAGGACCAAGAGTTGAAGTGTAAAGAGCAGATATTTTACTAATTTTTGCCCAATCCGAATCGAAATTGATGTCGGGTCGGGCGATACCACCTATGGGAAATGTCACCGGATCAATTCAGTCCGACTTCCCAAAGTTGAAATGCATGCGATGAGTCAAAGATCCTTGACTTTGCGAGTGATGGTGTTTCGTCCCCAACCCAGAATGTCGGCGGTTTTCTGTCTCGAGCCATCTGTATTCTTCAGCGTACACTCAAGCATGACGCGTTCGATTTCATCTCTTACCTTGCCGTTTTCTGCTAGTTCATCTGATTCGAGCATCTGCTCGATCGCGAACTGAAGCGACTGCTCCCAGTCAGGAGCCAGGTCAAGATTCCGTGCGCTGTAACGGCATTCTTCAATCTGAGGCGGCAGGTCTCGAGACATGATGATTCTGGAAGGACTCATTACCGTAATCGAACGGCAGAAGTTTTCGATTTCTCGGACATTGCCCGGCCATGTGTACGCACACAGACACTGCATGGCGCCTTGATTGAATGACTTTTCCTCAACATTGAGTTGTTTTGCAGCTTGATTCATGAAGTGACGAACCAGCTGTGAAATGTCATTTCCACGATCGCGTACCGGAGCAAGTGCGATTCGAACAACATTCAGTCTGTGAAATAGATCGGTGCGAAACGATTTGTTGTCAACCTGGGCCTCTAGGTCCTGATTGGTGGCGGCGATAATTCGCACATCCACGCTGATTTCATTTACGCCCCCGACGCGGTAGAATTTGCCCTCCGACATCACCCGAAGCAGGCGACTCTGCAGGTCGTGAGGCATATCACCGATCTCGTCGAGAAAAAGCGTGCCGCGGTTTGCTTGCTCGAATCGACCGATGCGACGCTGATTTGCACCGGTAAATGCGCCTTTCTCGTGCCCGAAAAGTTCTGACTCCAGCAGGTCGGCTGGAATCGCTGCCGCGTTGATCGCGACAAACGGCTGGTTTTTTCGATGGCTGTTTTCGTAAAGCGCCCGCGCAACCAGTTCCTTGCCGGTTCCCGATTCTCCTGTGATCAAGACATTCAGGTCGGACTTGGATAGTCTGCCAATTGCGCGGAAAACTTCCTGCATCGCTACGCAGTCACCGATCATCGATGTGCGTGCCGGTTCTTCCGAATCAATCGCTCCGGTGCCGTTTGAAACCTCATCCATAACCTGCCTGATCAGAGTGACCGCCACTTCGATGTCAAATGGTTTGGGCAGATGCTCTCTGGCACCGCGCTGAAACGACTCGACGGTTGTATCAAGATCGGAATACGCGGTCATGACAATGACAGGAAGTCCTGGTACCAATTGTTGCACATGGTTGAGAAACGAAAATCCATCGATACCTTCCATGCGAATGTCGGTGATAACGATCTGCGGGAGTTCCTGATCGAACTGATCCAGCGCGTCGCTGGCACTGCAGAACGATCTGGATTCGATACCTTGCTTTTTTAGGGCCTGGGTCAAGACCCAGCGAATTGACTCGTCGTCATCAACGATCCAAACAGGTTCGGCGGAATTCATATTCATGCCGTATCCCTGAGTAGTGCAGTCCGTTCGGGAAATTCGGTCTGATTTGCGAATTTCAGCAAGATTGTAAAGCGGGTCCGTCCCGGTTTGCTGTCAAAAGTCACCGAGCCTTCATGCCGGGTGATGATCTGTCGGACGATGGCCAGACCCAGGCCCTCTCCTTGCGCCTTGCCCGAGATCAACGGGAAGAATATCTGGTCAAATATTTCCGGAGGTATGCCGGGTCCGTTGTCTTCAATTTCGATTCTCGCCGCACTTCGATAGCGTTTCTTGCCCAACGTGGCTTGGGGTTGGACTCGTGTTCGGACTGTCAGCTTACCCGAGTTGTCGAAAGCTTCCATGGCGTTTCGGACGATATTGATGAACACCTGGATCAACTGTTCCTGATCACCTGAAATTTCAGGAAGGCTTGGGTCATAGTCTCGCATCACATCCAGGCCTTCGGGCTTTTCTGCGAGAACCAATCTACAGACGTGTTCCAGTACCTGATGGATATTGATGCTCGTCATCCGAAGTGGGATTTGTGGCCCCGACATGTCGTCAACAAGACTGCACAGCCGATCGGTTTCCCGGATGATGATGTTTGTGTACTCTTTCAGATTAGAATTTTCTTTCAGTTCGCCTTCCAGCAGCTGTGCTGCGCCGCGCAGACCACCGAGAGGGTTCTTTATCTCATGTGCTACCGAACGCAGAACTGCCATATTCGCGGTCTGACCTGTCGTCGCAGAACTTTCAAGCAATTGTCGGACAACCGTATTGACTTCATTGAACTCCAATATCAGGTGTACCGAACCTTTGATGGATGTCGGAGTCAGAATGCAGTCGACGGGCCGGACACGATGACTGGCATCAATCAGTTCTATATGACGAAACGTGGTCGATCTGGGCTCCTGCAGACATCGATTGAGGAATTTCTCCGTATGATCGTGCCCGAAATAGGTCAGAATGCTTTCTCCGAGAGCCTGGTTCTCACTCACATCAAGCAATGATTGGGCAGAAGGGTTGAGTAACACGACTTTCAGATATTCGTTGCAAATTACGATTGCAGTACCGAGGTTGTGCAGAATTCCCGGTGATTGGCGGAGTTTCTCGACCGAATCGAACAGTTCCGAAATCGAGTTGGAATTAACATTCATATGAATCAACAGCGCCAGACTGAACCAGTACCAATCCGAGTGCCGGTGTCAAGCAGATCTGGGAACTCGAAAGAATTCCCAGATCCTGTAACTCAGTCAAGCGAGCTGTTCAACTCGAATCAACGGCACTGCCTCACCAAAGCCAGATGGTCGGCAAAAGATCATCCGCTGTAGTACATCTCGAATTCCAGCGGGTGCGTGACCAACTGCATGGCATCGACATCATCTGACAGCAGGTCGATATAGGAATCGATGGTATTGTCTGTGAACACCCCTCCGGCCTTGAGGAAATCTCGGTCGGAATCAAGCGCTTCCAGTGCCTGACGCAGGGAAGTCGCGACATGTGGGATGCTCTTCTCCTCTTCACGAGAGAGTTCATACAAGTCCACTTCCACCGGAAGACCTGGATCGATCTTGTTCTGAACACCGTCAAGTCCGGCCAACATCATCGCTGAGAACGCCAGGTATGGATTCGCCAACGGATCCGGGAACCGAATCTCAACCCGGCGCCCACCTTCCGGTGAGAACGGAATTCGAACCGAAGCCGATCTGTTGAATGCCGAGTACTGCAATAGGACAGGTGCCTCAAAACCCGGTACCAAACGCTTATAGCTGTTGGTTGACGGATTGGTAAACGCATTCAGCGCTTTCGCGTGCTTGAAAATGCCGCCGATGTAGTGCAGCGCCATTTCACTCAGGCCACAATGGCTGTCACCCGCGAACAGATTTTTACCGTCCTTGAACAGCGACTGATGCGTATGCATTCCAGAACCGTTGTCACCAACCAGGGGTTTCGGCATGAACGTGGCGGTCATCCCATGCGCGGCGGCAACATTCTTGACGCAGAACTTATAGATCTGCGTGCGGTCTGCCATCTTGACCAGACTGTTGAAGACCACACCAATCTCACCCTGACCGGCTGTCGCAACTTCGTGGTGGTGTTTTTCGACATCAACACCCATGCTGATCATGGCCTGACACATCGCTGCTCGGATATCGCTCAATGAATCAATTGGCGGGACCGGAAAATATCCGCCCTTGACGGTGGGACGATGTCCAAGATTCGGTCCCTCATCGAAATCCTGAGCGCTGTTCCATGAACCTTCATACGACTGGATTTCGTAGAAGACGCCTTCCATTGCAGTGCCCCAGCGAACACCGTCAAAGATGAAGAATTCCGGCTCGGGTCCGAAATAGGCGGTATCCGCCAAACCGGTTGACAAAAGGTAATCCTCCGCTTTCTGAGCGATGCTGCGCGGGTCTTTTTCGTACCACTCATTCTTGGTCGGATGGAAGA
Source organism: Arenicellales bacterium (assembly GCA_963662635.2). GTDB lineage: Bacteria > Pseudomonadota > Gammaproteobacteria > Arenicellales > JAJDZL01 > JAJDZL01. The sequence continues at coordinate 1,570,298 of CAXXFC010000006.1, read as the reverse complement.
TACTGCAACGGACCGCAACTGTAGGCTCCTGTGTGAACGGGTCAATGATGGCCGCTGTCGAATCCAGTCTCATCGCCATATCCGATTCATTGATCGGCTGCCATCCGGCAATGGACGATCCATCAAACATGACATTCTCATCGAACATTTTTTCCGAAAACGCAGATATGGGAATATCGAGATGCTGTACCTTGCCCCGGGTATCCGTAAAGCGCAGACTGACAAATTTGGCATCGATATCCTTGATCATCTGCATAACATTTTCAACTGACATTGATCTTTTCCTCCAAAAACAGATAAAAGTTACGTAACTCTAATTTATCAGCAATTTCTGTGCCAAGGTGAAATCGGCGAATGGTCACTGGTTTATTGCCGCAATAGCACTATTTTAGTGCAAATATTTCACAATGCACCAAAATAACGCAATAAATTCGATGACACTTATCCGATCCGATGTTGGAATGCGGAAAGCTGACGAAAACAGCGAATCGTCGCCGACGGAGTTTCAGTCGGATGGGACGGTTAGTCGCACACCTCAAGTCGGACGACGGACTCGTTACCAAGGGTCTCGGCAACGAGAACCCTGTGTCCATGAACCCTGCACCATGCAGGGATGTCAACGAGTGCGCCGGGGTCGGTGCAATGCACTTCCAGAATCTGTCCTGCATCAAGCGTCGCCACCCTTTCCTGGGTTCGGATGACCGGCATGGGACAGATCAGGTTGCGCGCATCGAGTGTCTGGTCTACACGTACCATGGTTCAGGAATTTCCGAAGGGCGTATAGGTGATACAGTCAATGTATGCTGACTTCCATCCGTACGTGTGAAGCAGACATCGACACTATCGGCGTCGCGCGAGCTGCCGAAACGGGCGACAACACGGGCAGCCATTTCAACATCGGCATCCGGAATATCACCATCGACAAGTGTCAATGGTCCGGAATGACTGGTAATCGCGAAGTGTGCGAACTGGGATCGGTATCCGCTCAGATAGTTGGTCTCGCCGGAATCCCTGGCGATGATCAGTTTCCAGTCATCGGTCGGGCGAAGATGGCGTCCGACCTTGAGCAGCATGATATCGTCGAGCTCATAGTCTCGGTCCGCACGATGGTCCCAGAAGTCCTGGAGCTTTCTTGAATAGGCCTCATCGGTCAGGAAACAGCATCCGCCTGCCGGTTGTGAGTATTCGGTAATGCCAAACTTGTTTGCCAGTTGAATCTGGCCGCGACGCGATCGCCCGGAAAACTCGAAAAGTTTTTCGCGATCGACCCATCCTGCGCGCTCAGCTAAAGTCGGCGGCAGCAGTTTCGCACTCAACGGACGCAGTAAGCGGTCGAATGCGCCTGATTCCCGGGCGATGACAGGAAACGTTGAACGTCTTTGCGACTTCGGCCGTTGTCCCATCACCTCTCCGGTAATGATGAAATCGAATCCGTTTTGTTCCATCCAGTCCCTGGCTTTGCCGACCATGAATCCTTTGCAGTCGAGACAGGGGTTGAGATTGGCGCCGTAGCCATGTTTTGGGTTGAGGACGACTTCCTTGTACGGCTCGATCGCGTCAATGATATGAAGCTTGATCCCGATCTGTTCGGCTGCCCACAGTGCATTGTTGCGCTTTTGCTTCTTGCGGTCCTTGTTGCGGATCGCATGAGTGTGTCCCTCCACACAGAATCCCGTAAAGATATTCAGTCCTTCAACATGAATATTCTGCTCCAGCATGATACGGGCGGCGAGCATGGAGTCCAGGCCACCGGATATCAGCGCGACTGCTTTTCTTTGGGTCTTCACGGTATCAGGAAAGGGAAAGAAGTATGAATTTCGCAACTATTGTACTTTTTAGAAACAAATTTGCAACTCATTGATATAGTTGATATCGTAAAATTTTTATTTCTTTGGTCACGGCTGTGCCGGAAACTGTGCTCACTGCTTATATGGACAACTTCCGAATTGCAAACTTACAGGTTTGAGATGTTTCTCGCTTTTTGTATCAGTCCTATTCCGGCGACGATCAATGCTGCTGCGACCCAGATCGACAGCGGCAGGACTTCCTTGTAGACGTAGGCACCGATCGCGATTCCTGAAACAGTTACGAAGTATGTCGATTGGCTGGCGTACAGAGGTCCGGAGTACTTCACCAGAGCGAACAGGGTGGTATAGGCGATTGCAGTGACAGCGCCGTGATAGATGATCAGCAACCCCACCAGATCGAAACTGCTCCAAAGAGGATAAAAGGAATCTACTGTGAATATCACCAACAGCAATGTGGCGGCACTGGCCACCGCCATGCCGGTTGAAAGCTGCACCATTTCCAACTCTGCAGGTCTGTACCGTCCGCTCCCAGCGATGAAAATGGCGTAGGTCGAAGGTGCCAGAAGTCCAATCAGCATACCGGCAATGGGGATTTCAGATCCGCTGAAGGCATTCGGGATGACAATGAGACAGGTTCCACCGAACCCAAGCAGCACCCCCAATGTTTTCAGACGGTGAGGCTGTTCACTGCGTAATAGCATCGCGAAAATATAGGTTGTAATTGGAGTCAGCGCGATGAAAAGTGTCATGACCCCGGCTGGAATTGACTTCACCGCGGTGAACATGAACATCTGGGGCAAGGTCAGCCCGAACAGACTGCAGAGAAAATAGAATCCAATATGCCTGATTGGTGGATGGATACCGCGAAACAGGTTGATGGAAACCAGTATGGCACTGGCGACAGTCATCACCCAGAATGTGTAGTTGAATGGCGATACGCCTTGGAGCGCGACGTATTTTGCACCATTGATACTGCCACCCCACAGTACCCCCAGCATCAGGAGACTCAAGACGGGTACGAGAGTGCGAGTAAATTCTCCGTGTTGAAGAAGCCGACGCATCAAGGAATTACGAAGCAATTTCCAACATTGTCAAGCATTGGAGCAACCCCAGGAAATTTCAGTCGAACTGTTTCAACGTAGTATGCAGTATTGACGTTCATGGTTTAATAGGACACAGGTTGCATTGCGCCATGTTGCGACCGGGCCGGAGGGGTTTGCACGATATCGGTTGGATTGGGTTTCCGAGAGAGTTGACCAAAAAAGTGCGCATTATATTGAAAGTCAGGGTTATCAGATTCGCCTCATCCTGAATTCGTGGCTTTACCTATGGTGGGGCCCGGAACGACGGATTGAAAAGAACTCTGCAAAAGAACAGAAATCCTATAAAGATATAATTGAACGTACAAGCCAGAACTTCGGTCTCATATCCTCGGTTTGATACGCTCGAATTCCATTGAACAGGACTGCCAATCGTCCAAATTGACTCTATTGTTTTCCAGGGGACCTTTTTGAATTTTCAACAGATCATTTTTTCACTCAGTGAATTCTGGGCGGAGAATGGATGCGTGATTCTGCAGCCTTACGATATGGAAGTAGGGGCCGGGACCTTTCATCCTGCGACATTTCTGGCAGCTGTCGGTCCGGAACCTTGCAGATCAGCCTATGTTCAGCCATCCCGACGTCCAGCTGACGGTCGCTACGGTGAAAATCCGAATCGACTGCAGCACTACTTTCAATATCAGGTGGTTTTGAAACCATCACCGAGTGATTTTCAGGACCTCTATATTGAGTCTCTGGTGAAATTGGGTATTGATCCACTCAAGGACGACATCAGATTCGTCGAAGATGACTGGGAGTCCCCGACTCTAGGTGCTTGGGGTCTCGGCTGGGAAGTCTGGCTGAACGGAATGGAAATCACGCAGGTGACCTATTTTCAGCAGGTCGGAGGGCTTGAATGCAGACCTGTAACGGGCGAGATCACCTACGGACTTGAGCGAATCGCCATGTATGTGCAAGGTGTCGACAACGTATTCGACCTGAAGTGGAACGACCGATTCAGATACGGTGACCTGTACCTGCAAAATGAGCAGGAACAGTCAACCTACAATTTCGAGAAAGCCGATACCGAAGAACTGTTTCGACGCTTCGACGCCTGCGAGGCGCAATGCAAAAAACTGGTGGCGCTTGGATTGTCACTGCCGGCGTACGAACAGACGCTTCAGGCATCGCATACATTCAATCTGCTGGATGCCAGGCGAGTCATTGGGGTAACCGAACGGGCTCGATTCATCGGGCGGGTCAGGGCACTCGCGCGAGAAGTTGCGACTGCCTACTACAAGAGCCGTGAAGCGAAACAGTTCCCAAATCTGCCACACGGTGAAAATACCTCTGTGACCAGTAACGATCAGTCACACGAGAGACAGAATTCCAGTCATCCAGAGGCATCTCGCCCCCTGCTTTTCGAAATCGGTACCGAAGAACTCCCCCCGAACGCGATTCATCAATTGGGTTCAACCCTTGAAAGTGAGCTGAAAAAGGAATTATCGGAAGCAGGACTGATTGATTCTTCTAAAGCGGAATCAAAATGGTATGCAACTCCTCGACGTCTGGCTGTTGTGGTGAACAATGTCCGGTCTCGACGTGAAGATATGACTGTCCAGCGTCGCGGACCTCCGGTTTCCAGAGCCTATGACGAGGACGGCGAACCGACCAAGGCAGCAATTGGTTTCGCAGCCGCCTGTGGCGTAAATGTCAGCGAACTCACAATCACGCAATCGGACAAAGGCAGTTTCGTGTCCTGTGAGATTACCGAGGTGGGTCGCAATGCCGATGAGCTTGTACCGGACTGTGTGCACAATGCTGTTTCCAGGCTGCCGGTGCCGAAGCGAATGCGTTGGGCGGATTACGACAGCGAGTTCGTTCGCCCCGTTCATTGGATCGTACTGTTGCACGGCGATGATGTCATTCCATGCGAATTTTTCGCAATACAGGCAGGTAGACTGAGTCGAGGACATCGGTTTCATGTAAAGGATCCGGTAACGATCCCATCCGCGTCCGAGTACTGCAACATCCTGCTTAAGCAGGGTTCGGTGGTGACTGATTGGCAGAATCGAAAGGACATGATTCGCGATCAGATGGGTATGCTTCAAAGAGAATTTGATGCGACCGCCCTTGACGACGAGGAATTGCTGAATCAGGTTACCAATTTAGTCGAATATCCCCATGCATTTTGTGGGTCGTTTGACGAATCATTCTCGGATCTTCCCTCTGAAGTTCTGATTACATCAATGCGGCATCATCAGAAGTTTTTTCCAATGTTTGATAAGAAGAAAGGAGATCTTACCAACCGATTCATAGGCATCGCAAACAAACCACTTGACAGTATTGTGGATAAAGAAATAGAAACGATCAGTAGTGAGGATGATAACAGGATTGCAAACATACGATCTGCCAGTATAGAAGTGCAAACGATCGACCTTGAGGACTACAACAGAATTGAAAATGAAAGATTAAAAATCAAACGTAAAATAAAAAAATCGATAACCGAAGGAAACGAACGTGTACTGCGGGCGAGGCTATCTGATGCAAAATTTTTCTGGGAACAGGATCGTTGCACTTCACTTACAGGAAGAACTCCGATGCTTAATGATCTTACGTTTCATAAATCTCTCGGGTCAGTCTATTCGAAGACAGAGCGAGTTCGATCATTGGCAATATTCATTGCTTCAAAGCTTGGAATGGATGAGCGTGAGGTGGATAGAGCAGCACAACTGGCTAAATTGGACCTTGTAACCGAAATGGTCGGCGAGTTTCCGAATTTACAGGGTGTGATGGGCCGATATTACGCTCAGGCTGACGAGGAATTGCAGACGGTAGCCAAGGCTATCGAAGAGCACTATTTGCCGCGAAATGTAGCAGACTCGCTGCCCGGTTCCGATATAGGCAGAGTGATTGCCATCACAGATCGACTAGATTCAATCGTGGGACTTATGGCGGCCGGTGAGAAAGTCACCGGTGACCGCGACCCCTACTCGTTGAGACGAATGGCGATCGCGGTACTGCGAATCATCATAGAATGCCGAATCGACTTGGACCTGTTCGAGTTGCTGAGTAAATCTGTTTCTATATACGTTAATCTAAGTAAAAAGCTGGAGAGCGCTATAAAAGTTCCACCGGAAGACTTTCAGATACAGAAAATTTTCGAATTCATGCTGGAACGCCTCAGAACCTACTACCTCGATCAAGGGTATTCCGCGGACGAGTTTGCCGCGGTCTACGAGTTGAGACCGGTGAGACCACTCCAATTCGACAAGCGTATCCAAGCTGTGCGTCAGTTCAGGGAATTGGTCGAGTACTCCGACCTTATAGCAGCCAACAAGCGAATCAGTAATATTCTGCGTCAGAGCACTGACCCGGACACCGTTGCGGTGAATCCCGATCTTCTGGCCGATCAATCCGAACTGCGGTTATATGAGGATGCATTGAAACTCAGTTCCCAGATCGTTCCTTTGGTGCGCGAATCCCAGCATGGCGAGATTCTTCTCAAGCTTTCTGTGTTGCGCGATCCGATTGATCGGTTTTTCGACGATGTGATGGTGATGGATGAAGACCCCGAAATTCGCCGAAATCGTGTGGCTCTCGTCAGGTTTGTAAGCGGTCTTTTTCGCGAGGTCGCAGAATTGTCTCTTCTCAAACCCGCCAAGGTATAGTTGATGAGTAAAGATTCATACGAACAGATGCTGGATGCTGTAAGAGAGTTTCACGCCAAACACGACTTCGCAAATACCGGTGGACATGATCTGCGGTTTCGAGTCGCGCTGATGGCTGAGGAACTGGGAGAGATTTCCGCGGCCGTGACCAAGGGAAAAGGCACCGAAAGCCTGTCCGAAGAGTGTGCAGATTTGCTGATTCTACTCCTCGGTACCTCAATCGCAGCTGACTTTGACCTCAATGAAGCGTTCTGGGCGAAAATGACGAGAATCCTGGAGCGCAAAGGAAAAATTATCGATGGGACTTTGCGGGTTTCAGATTTTGAATCCTGAACGGTACGAGTCCTTTTCAAGATCATTCAGTTTCGCTTATTGGATCTGGCTGTGATCGGTAATATCAGAGCGTTGATATTCATGACGGGAATGGTTTTGGCAGCTCTGCTGTACTGGCCGGTTGCCGTTGCTGTCTATTTCTGCGAACCGAAGTTTCGTTCGAGAGTGATCGGTCTGTGGGCGCACTTTGTGATCTGGCTGCTCAAGGTTGTATGCGGACTGCGCCATGAGGTGGAGGGCCTGGAAAACCTGCCGTCTGTTCCTGCCGTGATATTTTCCAAGCATCAATCGGCTTGGGAGACCATCTCGTACCAGACCATTTTCCCGCCACAGGCCTGGGTGTTGAAGCGCTCGCTTCTGTATATTCCTTTTTTTGGTTGGGGACTGGCGGCGACGCATCCGATCAAGATCAATCGGGGTGCAGTGAGAAAGGCTTTGGAAAATGTCATTCAGCAGGGTAAGAGCGTGCTTGATGAAGGACGCTGGGTTGTTGTATTTCCCGAAGGTACAAGAATTGATCCGGGCAAGCATGGGACCTATCTGGCCAGTGCCTCGCTGCTCGCGATACGCGCCGGTGTTCCGCTGGTGCCTGTCGCGCACAATGCCGGCGACTACTGGCGTCGCAGGGAATTCAGAAAAAGCCCCGGCACCATTCGTGTACGAATCGGCGAACCGATCTATCCCGAAAACCTCAAGCCCAGGCAGATGAACAAGATGGCGGAAAACTGGATTCGAAAGACGATGCCAGAAATCAGTTCAGCATATTCTGCCGAGGACGTGGGGGACGAAGCATCTTGAACAACTGATTGCGCGGTGAACCGTCTTACGACCCCAGTTCGTGACACATGGATTCTACTGGAAAGTAAACCCGCGATGGTTCGATGCCTTGAACCGAATACACACCGCGTTCGTAAACATATACAAGGTCCGCAGTTTCATCTTCCGGTTCCACCGCGGTCGCGCTATCGAGGTCAACCGCTGAGCCGGGTGTGAGGTAAACCGATCTTCGCCGGACGGGGGCATAACCATCGCGGACACGGCCAAACGTGATTATCTCCTCAATCACCAGGGGTATCCTTTCCTCCCACGCAATATCCTGCCATACGTAGAGCATTTTTCCGTGCAGATTCTGATTCGTTACGAAGATGCCGATACCTGAATTTTCGCGACCTTTACGCAGTTTGAATTCATTCAGTTGATACCGGACATGTTCCTGTCGGGTGATGCTGCCTTCTAGCGAATCCACATAGCGCCCCGGCTCAACAAGAAAATTGGCCAACATCAGCTGGTCAAATTCGTCGTAGATGACACTGCAGTCAAAATAATTTGCCTGGGTGGGAGAGTTGCCTGTGAGCGAGATGATCGCCGCAATCAACAGCAATCCTGAAAGCATGTGTTGTCCAACTTGTCTGGTGTTTTTCATCGGATGTCGAGATTGTTGGAGACCGCACATTCGGCGAGACGCATATACTGATCGACGGTTAGGTTCTGAGCGCGTAGACCCGGGTCAACGGCGCACTCGGCGAAGTCATTTTCATCAAGCATATTTCCCAAGGAATTTCTCAAGATTTTGCGTCGGTTGCTGAATGCCAGTCGAACCAAATCGGCGAATGCGTTTTCAGTTCTCGAATCAATTTCTGCGACCTGTTTCGGTCGCATGTAAATCATAGTGGATTGTACTTCGGGTGGAGGAGAAAATGCACTTGGAGGGACATCAAAAACTGTCTCCACATGCATTGCTCGTGTTACACTAACTGTCAATCTTCCGTAGTGGCGACCGCCACAGAGCGCAGTGAGTCGGGCTGCCACTTCACGCTGAAGCATGAAAACCAAGTCCTCGATTCCATCGGCAAATCGCAGTAACCGCATGATCAATTGTGAGGAGATCGAATAAGGTAGGTTACCGATAATTCTAAGCTTCTGGTCACCGGATATCAGCGAACCGTAGTCAAACTTCAATGCATCGCCGTGATGAATGTGTACCGATTCGGAACCAATTTTACGCTGGATCTCCTCGAACAGTTTAGGGTCAAGTTCGATTGCGTGAAATTCAGCTGTTCTGCCTGCGAGTCTTTCTGTCAGCGCACCGCGGCCCGGTCCTATTTCAACCATGATCTCGTCAGTATTCGGGTTGATCAACCTGACAATCCTTTCGATGATCTGGGGGTCGGTCAGGAAATGCTGTCCCAACCGTTTTCTTTCGGTTGAAGCGGTCATGCCTCGACAGCGGAACTAAGTTCGGCAGCCATGGCGATCGCACTCAACAAACTGCCTGCATCAGCCTGACCACTTCCCGCGATATCGTAAGCCGTTCCATGGTCAACAGAGGTTCTGATAATTGGAAGGCCGAGGGTGACATTGACTACTTCCCCGAAACCGGCGTGTTTTATCACAGGTAATCCCTGATCGTGATACATGGACAGGATCGCGTCAAACCGGTCCAACATTTTGCCAGTGAATATGGTGTCGGCCGGGTAAGGTCCTGAAATCTCCATTCCCTCGGCTTGGAGTTCCCCGATTGCCGGGATGATTTCATTGATCTCCTCCATGCCCAATTTCCCACCCTCTCCAGCATGGGGATTGAGCCCGCACAATCCGATTCGGGGAGAGGCGATTCTGAAACGATTCAAAAGATCTCGATGTAGCACCTTTGCGATGTCCAAGATTCGACCCCGGGTGATGGCTTCAGGAACTTTTGATAACGGCAAGTGGGTTGTCGCCAATGCCACCCGAAGATTTCCATGAGCAAGAAGCATGACCGGGCAGCCGGACCCGGTTTTTTCAGCCAGATACTCGGTGTGACCCGTGAAAGCGGTACCCGAGCTGATGATAGTCTGCTTGTTTACCGGGCCGGTTATCAACCCGTCGAATTCTCCTGACAGGCATCCATCAATTGCAGTATCAAGAGTTTCAAGAATATACGTTGCGTATTCGGTATCGGCTTGTCCGGGATGTACCGTCACACCGCAGTCAACATGCAGACATTCCATTTCGCCCGTTGGTTCGTGACTGCGATCGTAGTCGCGAATTGTAGGATTGACGTGAAGGCGCTTCGCACGTTCTTCCAGCAACTTCCGGTCTGCGATTACAACAATACGGTGCCGCTGACATCGGCTTGCCAACTGCAGTGTAAGGTCTAGTCCTATTCCGGCAGGATCGCCAGGCGTAAATGCCAGTACTCTGCGATTCACGGTGACGATTCAGTAATTCAATCTGGCCGACTGTAAATGGGAGTAAGCACTGTTCAGCGTAAACTCAATCGAGCGAATTATGTGTTCCATCACAGAATGGCTGTTTCTGGGTGTGTTTGCATCCACAAAACCAGTATTTACGTGATTTAGAAATTGTCACCTGTACCGGACTGAATTCCGTTTCCTTATGTGATCCGTCACAAAACGGCTGCTTGTTTGAGAGCCCGCAACGACACCACCAGTAATCACCGGGTTCAAGGTTCATTTCGTATGGTTCTCTTTGGGCAATATGAGGTTCTGCCATAACGTTCTCTCCGAAGTTTCATATTTTCAAATTAATGATGTCGAGGTTGGTTGGGATCATTAAAATCAATTCAAAGCCAAATTGATTGTCATTCCGAGTTTCTATTGGATTTTTTTATTGTCAATAGTCAGTTGCATCACAAAGGGTTGTTCAAGAATTACTTCGATGCAACTGAAAACCAAGAATATCTGTAGGGTATACTCTGTGCTTAATTCTACACCATTGATAGTGATATTGAACGCCGCAGTAGAGTCGTTTACCTCGTCAGAATTCACTGGGTTAAATACACCAGGGGAAAATGGCTAAAAGGATTTCCAGAAAATGAACCGGTAATCTGTGGCTTTCTGTGGGTTTGTGCAGTCCGCGATATAGTCCCCACTCAACGGATACCTAGTCAATTATGGCCGAGTTCCAGGGAATACATCAATCAGCTTTTGGCGCATAGTATCGTCATCACTGAACACGGCCATCCAGACACTGTAGTAACCAGTTGATTTTGCAAGCTCGACAGCCAATTCCTGATGCTTTTCGTCGGTAATCAATGCTCGATACTTTAACTGCTAAATCCCAAGCCTCACGTCTCTTGTGGCGGCGTCTATCCGTGTCTGTTCCCGCCTTGCCGAGCCCTACCAAGTTGAATAATGCGTATGCTTTCTTATACTCTCCTTTACTCAAGCTATCGTTGACACGAACCTGCCCTCCGACGCTGTATACGAATGCGCCGAACGTATTGCCGCAGTCCGGCCAAATATAGCCTCGTCTGGATTGATTTTTTTCTAATTTATTGCTGTTGCAGTTGACACATCCAAGCAGGAAATTGCCCCACTCAGTTTCGAGTTCCGGTACTTTCGACTTCGGGACGACATGCTCCACATGCAAATCCCCGCGACGCTCGCAATAGCTGCAATAGTCTCCTATTCTCTTGAACAACTTTACTTTAGCGTGCCTATAGTTGGAGAAAGAAACGCGTCGGCCGTTGTTTTCTGTTGGCCACGGTCCGCGATTGATGGATCGCATCGCGATTCTTCGTTGCCGGCTACTGAGCAGCCGACCTATGCAATTTCAACAGAGCCGAGTAAGCCGGATAGTCCGAGAATCGATTCTCAATTCTATCCAACTCAGCTTTCGCTTCCTCGACTTTTGGATCATCGCTGTCCAAATGCTCCAGTAATTTATAGTAATGAAGCGCTGCCGCTTCCATCTTCAGAAACCACTTGCTTCGTTGCGGAGATTCCACTCCCATGGTTTCTTCGGCTACATCCTCAATGCTGAATATCTCTCTGCGTTCCTCAAGCGTTCCGACATCGTTGAGATTTATCAGCCCCTGGCCATCTAACGACTGAACAATGAACGGTGAATGCGTTGTGGCGACGAACTGCAATTTGGGAAACAATGACACTAGATTGCGTACAACACCGCGTTGCCAATTAGGGTGCAGATGAAGGTCTAGTTCATCAATAAGCACGACTCCTTCAGTTTCATGAGGTGCTTCGCTGCTTAAATGCGGATTCAATTGTACGCATCGCATAGCTAGATCAGCTGCGAGTGCTGTCATACTTCGCTGTCCGTCACTGAGGATTTCAAAAAGGCTCATTTCCCCACTGCCGAATTCGAGGCTAATATCGTCGTGCTCGAAATCGTACCACACCTCACGCACTCCTTCGACACAACCGATGACAGCTGAGTACACGGCGTCAATACTTTTCAACCTCCGCTCTTTGCGGAGCTTGATTAATTCCATTTTCTTCACCCACCGACGAACAAATTCCGACGAAATTGCTGTATTGAGACATCCGCGATAGGCTTCGAACCGGGACTGCTTTCCAATGGGTTGACGCACAACGGAACTGACGCTGCTACCTGTTCTAGGTTCAATCCACAGACGATTGGTACCATAACATGCTATCAGCGGGAAGTTCGTCTCTTGTCCGTTTGCCTGATAAATTTCTTCAACGCGCACTCTGAGTTTTGTTGCACCGGCTCGGTCTGTCCGACCTCGGGATGAACTCAGCGTCCGTGTCCAAGACAGGTTCGAACCATGCACCTGTCCGGTACAGCTGACCGCACATGGCACAATCGGTTCAAAAGTTGCAAACTCACCATTTTGCCGAGTCTCTCTCCGTATGAATTTCCGTTTAATCGATGGTGCCTGCATCTCCGGAATGCCAAGCAGATATGCTCCAGCACCGATGTTAAGCGCATCTAGAATGGCAGTCTTTCCAGTACCATTTTCGCCGACTAACAGCGTAAATTGCGGGTGGAATTCAAAGGTTTTCTCTTCAAATTTCTTGAAGTTCGAGACGATAAGTTTCTCAATGCGCATTGTTCATCACTCGGGCAATCTGCCAAGCTAATTTCCAAAATTATAGAGTAGCGTATCGCACTTCATTGGAATGATACCATTCCGCGAGTGTCGGACGGATGGTGCTTTGTGTAGCCAGCGATATAATCCCTTAAGTTTTGTTCTTGCCATATATGAGCGCGGGTAATCGGATTGCGTGAGCAATGGCAAATTTTGCACGAAACCGGTTGTAGAAATAATTTCATCGGCTGGGTCGCCTTGCAAGTCTGATTGTGTTGATACCTGTGCGAATTCAGATGCGATAGTGTCCTGTATCGTTAATTCGTTTACAGTAAAACAAGAATGTGCGATAATTACCGTAATGAATTTTATTCGAGAGAAGTTTTCGTTATGGCCAATCATTATACGCGAGAGATTCCGACACCCACTGCTGAGGAGCGGGCGCAGCTGGAGCGCTGGTCCAAGCGTCCCAAGACCGCCCAGGCGCTGGCGTTGCGGGCGCGTATCGTGCTCGGTTCCGCGGAAGGGTTCAGTGATGCCCAGGTTGCCGAAAGGCTTGGCATCACCCGTCCCACGGCGAACAAATGGCGGCGGCGTTTTCTGGAACTCGGCTGTGACGGGCTGGTTGATGAGAGACGCCCCGGGGCGCCCCGCACTGTCAGCGATGACGATATTGAGCGGGTGATTACGGAAACATTGGAAAACACGCCGCGGGATGCGACCCACTGGAGCACCCGAAGCATGGCGAGACAATGCGGCATCAGCTCCACCACGGTCAATCGGATCTGGAAAGCATTTGCGCTGCAGCCGCATCGGTTTGAAACCTTCAAGCTGTCGAAAGACCCGCAGTTCATTGAGAAGGTGCGCGACATAGTCGGTCTTTACATGTCGCCGCCGGAGCGCGCAGTGGTGCTGTGTGTGGATGAGAAGTCGCAGATTCAGGCACTGAATCGAACTGAGCCGATCCTGCCATTGCGACCCGGGCTGGCGGAACGTCGTTCGCACGATTACAGACGAAACGGCACCACCTCACTGTTTGCGGCGCTGAACACCGCAACCGGCGAGGTCATCGGCAAATGCTATCGACGCCATCGATCGGTCGAGTTCAAGAGATTCCTTGAGATCATTGACAAGGCCGTGCCCGAGGAATTGGATGTTCATCTGGTGCTGGACAATTACGGCACGCACAAGACCGCACTGGTGCACAACTGGCTGGCCCGAAGACAGCGGTTTCACCTGCATTTCACGCCCACCAGCGCGTCCTGGATCAATCTGGTGGAGCGGTGGTTCGCTGAGATCACCAGCAAACAGATTCGACGGGGATCGTTCAACAGTACGCGGGAGCTCGAATCGGCGATCAACGAATATCTTGAGGTTTACAACGAGGACCCCAAGCCATTTATCTGGACGAAGAGTGCGGATGAGATATTGGAGTCATTGAAAACCTACTGTAAACGTACTTCTGATACATGACACTAGGTCATATTCGTATCCGGCTTAATGCGAGAACGATTTCACAGTTATTGAGATCAATTTATAAACAGCCTAGTCGCACGAGTTTTGCCAGTTTCCACAGCACGGTGTGGAAATTGACCGTGGATTTCCCTGTAACAATCGCTTTTCCTTGGAATCAAGTTCGTGGCCTAGCACGTAGATCAGAATATGAGTGTCTAGATTGATCATTCGCGATTCGCGTTCCAGTGTAAACCGCTTGAGTATATTGAATCCTTGATTTTGGTTTCTTGCTTCAAGCTACCTATCATACCCGCATTCTGAAGACAGTACGGAACAATGGGAACAATCGGCTTTCCGTGCTTGTTAACGGTCCAACCTTCATCATCGATCTGAGCAAGTAGTGCCAGACATTGTTCCTTGAATTTTGTTATTGCCAATGCCTTCATGAGTGTTGTCCCAGTGCGATCGTGCCTGATCAATAATAACTGGTCATTTATTTTAACCATTTTCCTCTTGATTGATTTTACCATCCCGATGAGAAGGAGGTTTGGACTCTAATCGAAATAACGACCGCATCAGACTTGAGTCGTGTTACCTGACTATCGATATGGACAGCGTGGATTATGATGGACGTTACAGGAGCACGAGCTGATTTGATTGCCCGAATCGCCAGATCTTTAGCTGGGTCTCCTAATTCTTTCAGATTTTGTAATTTTTTGTCAATAAAATTGTCTTCGTTAGTGGATTTACTGATCTCACTGACAGATTCATGCACAATTCAAATATGACTTCCCTCTGAATGCGCAATCAGTCTGTGTTCAACAAACCCCTATCGGCACTGAACTGCTAAAATGTTGTTCAACTGCGATGACCGCTCCCTCAGTGTCGGTGAGATGAGAAGTATTGCCGAATTTTGAATTAACGGACCGAATTTAATATGACAGCGAAAAATCAGTCCAGATCGTTCATTCCGGTATCTATCGCGGTTCTGACTATTTCAGATTCTCGTACGGAAGAAAACGACAAGTCCGGATCATTGCTGGTTGATCGAATCAAGAAGTCAGGACATGTCAGTGTCGACAAGCAGATTGTTCCAGATGACATTCATAGGGTGAGAGCCCAGGTTTGTCAGTGGATTGTCGATGAGAAGATTCAGGTTGTCCTGACGACGGGAGGAACCGGCGTTACCGGACGAGACGGAACGCCTGAAGCAATCCGTCCCTTGCTGGACAAGGAAATCAGCGGGTTCGGAGAGATGTTCCGAGTGCTGTCCTACGAAAAAATCAAAACATCCACGCTCCAGTCGAGAGCATTTGCCGGAGTCGCCAACGCCACTTACATTTTCTGTTTACCCGGATCATCCGGAGCTTGCGCTGATGCCTGGGATATGCTGATCGAGCACCAATTGGACTATCGAAGTCGGCCGTGTAATCTGGTCGAGCTCATGCCCCGACTGCTCGAACATCTGGTCAAGAAATAGGAAACCGATACACAAAGCATTAGGCTGACGAGGAAATGAACTCATTGGATACCGACTCTGCGAGACCGAATAACGGCACTTCGGCCCCTGCAACCGAATCATCGATTGGGCTTCAGGCTGGAATTTCTGATCTATACGGTGTCTGGGCACCTTGTCTGACACCCATACACGAGGATGGCTCCATCAATTTCTCCGAATTATGTACTCACATAAATTGGTTGCTGTCATCAGGGTGTCATGGTGTCGGGTTGTTCGGTACGACCGGTGAAGCCTCTTCGTTCTCCGCAAACGAACGAATGATTGCGCTGGAACAGGTGATTGAATCAGGTGTCGCGCCGGATCAATTGATGATCGGAAACGGATTTCCATCAATTACAGATACAGTCACTGTAACTCGACACGCGTTACAAGCGGGTTGCAACAAGGTCCTCATGCTTCCGCCGTTTTACTTCAAAGACCCGTCCGTAGAAGGGCTCGGTCGTAGTTATCGCGACGCTCTGGACCGGGCCAACTCTCCTGAAATCAGGGTCGTGCTCTATCATTTTCCGAAAATGAGTACGGTGCCGATCTGCCATGAACTGATCGAATCGCTGATCGAATCTCACGGTGAGTTGATTGCCGGACTAAAAGACTCATCGGGTGACTGGGATAGTGTCGAAGGGTATATTCGCAACTTTCCACAGCTCAGCATATTCCCCGGAACTGACGTTTTGTTGCTGCGATCGCTGAAGATCGGCGGTGCCGGAACAATTACAGCCACAGCCGACATCAATCCTGATGGAATTCGGCGCATCTACGATCTGTGGGCTGACGGCAATGATGCCACCGAAGCCCAAAGCTGTGCAGATCGAATCCGGGAGATCGCTTTTCGCTATCCTCTTTCGGCCGCACTGAAATCCGTGCATGCTGAATTCCGCGGGGAACCCGATTGGCGACGCGTTCGCCCACCTCTCACAGAATTGTCGTCCTCTGAGCACGCTGAGCTGATCGATGCCCTGTCGGACGCAGGTTTTCAGCTTGCCAACTGAAACCTGAACGAAACATACTGTCGCACAATGCGGAACAACCTCATCAGATTCTTGGAGTCACATCCGGCTTCCTGTTTGTTCGCAATCAGGAGGTTCAAGAATGATGGATGATTCCTCTTGCCATTTGCCAATCCAATCTCCGACGATATTTGCCATCCTTCCTTATGCCCTTGTAACACGTCAGTAACACATCGTAGGTGTCATTTCGAAATGAATTGAAAAACTTATTCCATTGGTTGATATCGATGTTGCCATCGACCAACAGTTTCGTAATATGCCGGCCTGATTTTTTTACCCTGTAATCTTGTAATTCCTCAATGTCACAAAATCTAATGGAAGCGGACCGGGTGTTGTCCAGTGCAATCAATCCGACATTCCCTTCCGGTTGGTTAAATGATACGGGAACGCCGTTGGGATCAGGTTCGGGTCGGAGGGATTCAAGTGCGGAAAGCTTCCCAATTTTATGTTCACCGGACCAGACTGTGACATCGTCAGATTGCTCCGGTACGAACATGGCGAGACCAACTGGATGTCCTGTATCTTCGAAAAGATTCGCCGTCAACGAAACGAAGTGATCGAGTCGTTCTTTGAAGACATTTGCCCTGATGAAGGATTCAGGAATGACTGCAGCCACCCAATCGCAATTTGCAAGACATAGTTCCAACGCACACTTGTACATATCATCGTAATTGCAGTCTGGAAACGGCAATCCGCGCACTGTTGCGCTGTTTTTTGCGAGCCAGGGAGGGTTCGTTACACAAACTTCGTAGCCAACAGGAAAATCATCAAAAGTATCTCTTTTGTCAACCCGTTCATGTCCGGGTTCAATATCATAGGAATCAAATGAACTGCATAGGCTCATACTCTGCAGATGGCGGATAATTTTGTTTGAACCTGCGAACGGTTCGAGGATTCGTTTCTTCGAGAGTTTCGATTTCTCAGCCCATTCTAAAAATGCTGGATGCACGAATGGGTTCCCATCTGTGTAATACTGCCCATGCAGGCGTTTTTTCTCTAAATTCATTCCAGTTATCGAACTTCGAAAAAGGGCATTTTTGACATCTCGACCATAACCTTACACACTACCCGTTGTTGTCCAGACATATCTATTTCGTGCCGGATTCCACCTCACAAGTTGATTCCGACCCAGCCCGAGTTTACGGAGTATGTAAGTAGTAAAACTCCGACAGGAGAGAGAATTTGCGAGCAATTGAAAGATTGAATCGATTCCAGTCAATCTTTCAATTCCTACCCTCCAACATAGGACATCTCGATCTTCGGAGTGGCCACCGACTTCTTGGATCTGAGTTCGGAATAGCGGTCGGTCCTGGACTGCCATAATTCGTGAATAATACCAGCTAACTGTTCGACGTCCGCTCCGTTTCGGATATGCTCGCGAAGATCGAATCCGCTGGTTGCGAAAAGGCAGGTGTAGATTTTCCCCTCGGCTGTCAGCCGGGCACGATGGCATGCGCCACAGAAGGGCTCTGTAACGGACGAAATAATTCCGATCTCACCCGCTCCATCTTTGTATTTCCAACGCTTGGCAACCTCACCTCTGTAGGTGGGTGAGACTGGTTCAATTGGGTACTCGCTATCGACTGCTTCAAGTATTTCCTTTGCGGATATAACCTTGTCCATCTGCCAGTCGTTGGTGTTGCCGACATCCATAAATTCGATGAAGCGCAAGATGACATCGGTATTGTGAAACTGACGCACCATCGGAACAATTTCCTGTTCGTTCATCCCGCGAGCGACGACCATATTCACCTTGATTGGAGTGATACCGGCAGTTTTTGCATTCTCTATCCCCTTGAGCACTCGACTTACCGGAAATTTCACATCGTTGATCGAATGAAAGACTTCGTTGTCGATCGCGTCGAGACTGATGGTAATACGCTGCAGTCCGGCGTCATGTAGCTGTTGCGCCGCTTCCAGGGTGAGAAGCGAAGCATTCGTCGTCATGCTCAGATCCTCAACTCCCGGAATTTCCGATAGAACGCGTATCAGGTCCGGGAGATCTTTTCGGACCATGGGTTCGCCACCGGTGATTCGAACCTTTTTGACACCATTGGCTACGAAAGCTCGGACTGATCGCTCAATTTCCTCAAAGGTGAGAAGTTGTTTGCGATGAAGGAAAGCATGATTCGATCCGAAGAACTCCTTCGGCATACAATACACACAACGAAAATTGCACCGGTCGGTGATTGAGACACGAATGTCCCTGATCGGTCGATTCAAGGTATCTGTAACGGATTCTGTGTGATTTTTATTCACTGGTGGAAGACCGAAAATTTCAAATTCGAAGTAATTTTAATGCTTTTGACGCGAAAGATATATTATCCGACGAGAAATTGTCGTTTTGTCTGGTAATTGAGTGGAGTGGTTGAACGAGAATTTTGGAAGTTCCAACTAATCCATCAGTTGAGGTTTGATTAGCGCAATCCCAAGCAATCGAATTCGGTCAGCGACATGAATTCCGCGAGATAATCTATCGGTCTGGATGTTCCGGAGATATCCGGACCGCCAATTCCTGTAACTTTGCGCGCGTCGTCGGTTTGTTCAGCTGTCATTTCTGATCTGATTTGATCTCGCATAGGTACTGCATCTCGATCTCCTCGATCGGGTCTTGTTGAACTCCATCACCCTGGTGATACATGAAGCCCAGATAAATCTGAGCATCGGTATACCCTTGTTGGGCGGCCAGACGGTACCAGTGGACTGCTTCGGCCGGATCTTTTGGAACGCCTTCACCCCCGTCTTTCAAAAGTCCCAGATTGAACTGCGCACTGGCTTCTCCTTGCTCAGCGGACAGACGGTACCATCGTTCTGCTTCGTGTGGATTTTTCTGAACCCCTTCGCCGAGGTGGTATTTGAACCCCATTTGGAATTGGGTGTCGGCATCTCCCTTCTCAGTCAACGGTTTCGACTCCTGAATTGGTTGATTTGCTAAAAGCGGTGCGTCCAAAGCAAATTTGTGCCATCAAGACGGATCGCCATTGAATGATACAAAAATGTTGAAATGCCACCATCGCAGACATCAACCAATTACGATGACTTGAGCATCAATTCAAGATATTGCTGGCTTTCGCACTCGCACAGTCAGGATTGAATTGGATTCTCTGGAAAATAGTCTCACTTCTATAGAAGTAAATAAGTATGATATTTCATTCTCATATATGTTAATTCCAAAACATGATTTCGTTTAAGCTGCACATTGGCAGATAGACAAAACTGTTAGGAGGTACGAGGAAAAATGAAATCCAGAAAATTAATTGCGGTACTGATCGCGGTATTTTTCACATTTGCCGGACTTGCTTCAGCACCTGTTTCCGCTGACAAGCTTCGATGGAAAATGGCGAGTTGGTTCCCGAAAAATCTGACGCAGCTGGGCACCTTGGGATTGCACGTCACCGAGACACTTGACCGTGTTTCCGGAGGCGAGATCGAACTCAAGTACTTTGAACCCGGCGCACTTGTTCCACCACGTGAGTGTTTCGACTCCGTTGCGACGGGGGCAGTGGATGCATGCTGGTCGACTCCCGGATACTGGTATGGCAAAAACTCCGCCCTGGCCATGTTTGCTGCGGTTCCTTTCGGACCCAAAGCAGCTGAATACGGCGCATGGATCTATTTCGGCGGTGGACAGGAGCTGATGAATGAGATCTATGCCGAACATGGACTGTATTCACTGATTTGCGGTGTGATTGCGCCGGAGGCATCCGGCTGGTTCCGAAACGAGATCAATTCAGTTGACGATCTCAAAGGATTGAAGATGCGATTCTTCGGTCTCGGTGCCAAGGTGATGGAAAAGATGGGGGTGTCCACCCAGTTGATTCCGGGCGGCGATATCTTCCCCGCACTTGAACTGGGATCAATCGACGCGACCGAATACTCCATGCCGGCCATTGACCTCAATCTGGGGTTCTACCAGATCGCACAGCATTACTATTTCCCAGGCTGGCATCAGCAATCAACCCTGTTTGAAGTTCTGATGAACAAGGAGAAGTGGGAAGGTCTGACGGATACCCAACGCGCACTGTTCGAACTGTCCTGTGGTGACAATTTCCGCTACGGACTGCTTGAGGGTGAAGCCATTCAGGCTCCGGCCCTGGCGGAGTTGCAGGAAAAAGGTGTGCAGATTCATCGCTGGCCGCAAGAAATCCTTGATCAGCTTGAAGCGGCATGGAATGAAGTGGTTGCCGAAGAGAGTGCAGCCAATCCTGATTTCAAGAGAGTCTGGGATCACTTCACGGCTTTTCGGGAAAGCTATTCCATCTGGCGTGACCTCGGCTATCTGTAACAATCGGTTGCAGACCAGCTGATTTTTCGGTTACACGCAAAAACAATCACCTGCTGGAGTTGCGAATGTGCGTCTTCAGCAGGTGAATTCATGATCGCCCGCAGAAAGGAAAAAGGCGCGTCAACATGAAACTGCTCCTTCGGTTGGATGAGATTGTAGAATCCATAATTGTTGGCATTGGCCGGGTGGCGGCGTGGGTGGCTGTCCTGTTGATGATTGTGATTGTTTTTGATGTAATCACCCGCCGTTTTCTTGTTCTTGGTTCAACCAAACTGCAGGACTTGGAATGGCACTTTCACGCAATTCTATTTTTGTTCTGTCTGGGTTATGCCTACCTCAAGGACGCACATGTGCGCATTGATCTGGTCCGAGAACGACTTAGTGATCGTGCCAAGTTGTGGATTGAACTTGTCGGTTGTCTGCTGTTTCTGATCCCATACACGGTGATTGTCATTTTCTACGGTGTCGATTGGTGGCATCGTTCATTCATGCAGAATGAGATGGCGGAATCCGCTACCGGACTGCCGTATAGATGGATCATCAAGGCTGCATTGCCGATCGGTTTTTTCGTGTTGCTGCTCAGTGCGATTTGCATGACGTTTCGCAAGCTTGTGCAGCTGTTTGCACCGGAAGAACTGAAACAGATAGTCAACGAGCGAGAAAAGGTTGAGACTGTTCATCTCGATGAAGTCAATATACCTCAATTCGATCGCGACTAAGGGAGTTGGCCATGTTGGATTTTTTCATCGATTTCATGCCGCTGTTTATGTTTCTGGCACTGGCTATCCTGCTGTTTTCCGGGTATCCGGTGGCTGCGGTTCTCGGTGGTATCGCACTGGGATTCGGCTATCTGGGAGTCTATCTGGATGTATTCGTACCCATCGAGTTTTTCAACATAGTCGGGCGCATCTGGAGCGGAATTGCTGACAATTTGGTTCTTGTGGCTATTCCGATGTTCATATTCATGGGCACCATGCTGGAAAAGAGCGGTGTCGCACGCGATTTGCTGTATTGCCTGCAGGTCCTGTTGAGGCGGGTGCCGGGCGGATTGGCTTTGTCCGTTACTGTGATGGGCACCATTATGGCTGCAACGACCGGCATCATCGGCGCGTCGGTTGTGATGATGACATTGATGGCGTTGCCAGTGATGATGCATCGCCAGTACAACATGCCGCTGGCAACCGGAACAATCGCCGCATCCGGTACGCTCGGAATTCTTATCCCACCCAGCATCATGCTGGTGATTATGGCTGACTTGCTGGGCCGTTCGGTTGGAAACCTGTTTGTGGCTGCGGTATTCCCGGGGCTGATGCTCGCCTCAATCTACGGGATCTATATATTGACCGTCACATCGTTCAAACCTGAACTGGCTCCGCCACTGCCGAAAGACATGGGTCCGCAGACACCAAAAGAATTTATAGTCATGGTTATGCGCGGCCTGATTCCACCTGTTCTGTTGATTTTCCTTGTACTGGGTTCAATTGTCGCCGGCTGGGCAACACCGACCGAGGCTTCCGGAGTCGGTGCTGCAGGTGCCGTGTTGCTGGCGTTTATCAATCGCCGGCTCAACTTCAAGCTGATGCGCGAAGCCATCGAACGATCCGCACTGACCGGAGCCATGCTGTTTTTTATATTCATCGGCGCGACCGCATTCTCCTACGTGTTCCGATCGTTGGGCGGTGATGACATCGTCATTGAATTTGTCGAGAGCACCGGATTCGGTTCCTGGGGAATCCTGTTCACATTGATGGGAATCGTATTCCTGCTGGGATTTTTCTTTGACTGGATTGAAATCACGCTGATTGTGCTGCCCGTATTCGCTCCGATTGTCCAGCTTCTCGATTTCGGAGATCATCTGGCGAAGATTGACATCGTTTACTGGTTTGCCATACTGGTTGCCGTCAACCTGCAGACTAGCTTTCTGACACCGCCATTCGGATTCGCTTTATTCTATATGAAAGGCGCTGCCCCACCCAACGTCAAGATCCAGCAGATCTACAAAGGCATTGTGCCGTTCGTGGGACTGCAACTGATAGGTCTGACGCTGGTTATGGCATTTCCGGAAATCGCGATGTGGTTGCCGAACAAGATTCTTAACTGATCCTCGACTACCTGGGTAAGCCACCGTGGCAAGCACGAAAGGGATAGTCGGACTTTTCGCCACCTGTCTGGTTGACCTGGTCAGACCCGAAGTTGGTTTTTCGACCGCTTCGCTCATTCAACAGGCTGGCTACAAGGTAGAGGTTCCGGACGGGCAGACCTGTTGCGGGCAACCGCATTACAACAGCGGCGCACTGGCCGATTCCGCTCGTGTTGCCGAACGCTTCGTCAGAATCTTCGAGCGCTACGACTATGTTGTTGCTCCTTCCGGCTCCTGTGCAGCCATGGTGAGGATTCACTACCCTGAAATCCTGGCTGATAGGCCGAAATTCGCGCAAAGAGCCAAAGATCTAGCTTCCAGGTGTTATGAGCTTACTCAGTTTCTGACCGATATCGCCAACATTCAGTTAAGTAGCCGATACAAAATGAATTGCACCTACCATGATTCGTGCTCGGGATTCAGGGAGCTGGGTATCCGGAGTCAGCCGCGTCAACTTCTTGAGCGAATTGACGGGTTGACCGTTACGGAATGCAACGAATCCACCGCATGTTGTGGGTTCGGTGGTACGTTCTGCGTCAAGTATCCGCAGATCTCGACCAGGATCGCGACCGAAAAAGCGCAAAATGTTGAAGATAGCGGTGCTGACATCCTTGTTGGAGGTGATCTGGGTTGTCTGATGAATATTGCGGGCACGCTCAAGCGTCGTGGCAGTCACGTTCGCGTGCTGCATATCGCCGAAGTTCTCGCCGGTCAGGCAGACCAGCCGGCTATCGGACAGCCGCGCAGCTAGGAATTTTCATGGAAGTCACTTCTGCGCATTTCAAAAGCCGTTCCAAAGTGGCCCTGTTGAATGAGGAACTGCAGGCTGCGTTGCGGAAATCCCGCGGTGGATTTGTTGACAAGCGCAAGCTGGCTGTCGACGAACTGGCAGATTTTGAAAACTTGCGTGATCGGGCAGTTGCAATCAAGAACCAGGTGCTGTCGAATCTGGACCGCTATCTTGAACAGTATGAGAAAAGCGTAACCGACACCGGCGGTCATGTGCATTGGGCCAGCACACCGGAACAGGCCGTTGAGATTATTTTGGACATTTGCCGGAAAGTCGACGCCCGATGCGTTACCAAGGGAAAGTCGATGATCGGAGAGGAGATGAGTCTGAATGATGCATTGGAAGGGCAGGGTATCGAGGTCGTGGAGACCGATCTCGGTGAATACATTATCCAGCTGGCGAAAGAAAGTCCGAGCCACATCATCGCACCGGCGATCCACAAAACTCGCAACCAGATTACCGAACTGTTTCATGAACATCACGCGAAATATGGGCTAACAGAGAAAGTGGAGGAGGTTGCGACCATTGTGAATGAGGCCCGGACAGTGTTACGGGAGCAGTTTGTGAAAGCGGATGTCGGAATTACCGGCGCCAATTTTCTGTTGGCGGACTCCGGCTCTTCCGTACTTGTGACGAATGAGGGAAATGGCGATTTGACGAGCACATTACCGAAGGTGCATATCGTAACAGCCTCGATCGAAAAACTGATTCCGTCGATAGACGACCTTTCTGTCTTCCTGCGAATACTCGCACGCAGTGCGACCGGTCAGGAAATGTCATCCTATACCAGCATATACGGCGGTTCCGCCAGTGCAGAAGGCATGGATGACACCCGGGAATACCATGTTGTGATGCTCGACAACGGCCGGTCAAAAATGCTTGAGGGTGAGTTCTGGGAGATGTTGCGATGCATCCGTTGCGGAGCCTGTATGAACCACTGCCCCGTCTATCAGTCCATCGGTGGACACGCTTACGGCTGGGTGTATCCTGGACCGATGGGATCGGTTTGGACACCGTTGCTGGTCGGACTGCAGAATGCGGCCAACCTACCCAACGCCTGTACAATGAACGGTCGTTGCGAGGAGGTGTGTCCTGTCAGGATTCCCTTGCCGAAATTGCTGCGGTCGCTGAGAAATCAGATATTCGAGCGTGGACTGATTGACCGGAAGTCGCGCCTCGGGCTATGGGCCTGGAAGATGTTGTCTGTATGTCCGCCGATGTATCGATTGGTCATGAATTCGACTTCGTTTGTACTGAACCGGCTGGGGCGCAGGTCGGGATCAATTCGCCGTCTTCCGTTTGGCAGCGGTTGGACTGAAGGGCGGGATTTTCCCGCACCGACGGGTGGTGCCACGTTCGTGTCACAGTGGAAGTCCAGATCGTCAGATTGACGGCGGTGCTGTAGTTTTTCAGACAGGAAGGTTTCCACTGGATTGAGGCTTCACTCACTGGGTTGCTGAGTCGTTCGTATTCGACAGCATCGCGCAAGACTATTCGAGTCAGCACTGATCGATCTGGACCCATGACAAGATTTCAAAGACGTTGCGCACAGTGGGTATCAAAGTCTGATGACCAAATAAAATTTATCGGGATTTAATCGTATCACCTGCCAATTCCAATAAAATTGACATGCGGAATATAAGTCCCAACATCCGACGACTGGAGAGGTATGTAAATTGAAAGCTCTGATATCTACTAGCAGACAGACTGCTAAAAGGAAGTTGGCGTTTAAGGTCTTGTTTGGCGCGGTGGCCTTGATGTTCGGTATTCACGCAGCAATGGCCGAGCAGACGGTAAAACCGGTTCATGGCATTGCCATGCACGGAGCACCGAAGTACGGACCTGACTTCAAACACTTCGACTATGTGAATCCCAATGCACCCAAGGGTGGCACGCTGTTTCAGGCGTCGCGCGGAACGTTCGATAGTTTCAACACATTGATCCCCAAGGGTAATGCAATCGGTACCGGATCAACAGAGACCCTGCTTACCAGCAGTTTTGATGAGGCATTCACGGAATACGGACTGATCGCCGAGTCACTCGAGGTGCCTGATGATCGCTCATGGGTGATCTTCAACTTGCGGCCGGAAGCACGGTGGCACGACGGCACTCCCATTACGGCTGATGACGTGGTCTGGTCGTTTGAGACCATAACCACCAAGGGGCGTCCTGCTCTGCGGTATTACTATGAAGATGTGATATCTGCTGAGAAACTTGGCGAAAGAAGAGTTCGATTCAATTTCAAGGAGACGGAAAATCGGGAGCTGCCCCTGATCGTCGGACAATTGTCAATACTGCCGAAGCACTACTGGGAGAACCGGGATTTCGAAAAAACGACCTTGGAACCGCCGCTCGGCAGCGGGCCATACCGGATCAAGGAATTCGAGGCCGGTCGCTACGTTGTTCAGGAACGGGTTGAGGACTACTGGGGCAAGGATTTGCCGGTCAATCAAGGACTGAACAATTTTGATATTATCCGAACTGACTTCTATCGGGATGACACCGCGATCAGGTTGGCACTGAACTCAGGAGATATCGATTTACGATTTGAGAATCAGGCCAAGGCCTGGAGTTCCGACTACGACACCCCGGCGGTCAACAATGGCTGGCTGATCAAAGAGAAGATTCCGCATCAGATGTCTACCGGAATGCAGGCATTCGTCATGAATACACGCCGGGGAATATTCGCAGATCGGGCGGTCCGTAAGGCACTCGCCTACGCGTTCGACTTCGAGTGGACGAACGAGAACCTGTTCTATGGACAGTACACGCGCACGGTGAGCTACTTTTCCAACGCTGATCTTGCATCCCGGGGATTGCCTGAGGGTGAAGAACTCGAGATTCTGGAACGATATCGTGATCGGTTATCCCCGGAGATTTTCACGGAAGAATTCAGCGTTCCCCAAACCGACGGCAGCGGTAATTCCAGACAGAATCTGTTGACGGCTCGCAAAATGCTGGCGGAAGCAGGCTGGAAAGTCAGGGATCTGAAACTAGTCAACGAGCAGACCGGGGAGGTGATGAAGTTCGAGATTTTGCTCACATCGCAGGCATTTGAAAGAATCGTACTTCCGTTCACCAAAAACCTCGAGCGGCTCGGTATCGAAGCGAGCATCCGTACAGTAGACCAGAGTCAGTATGTGAACCGGATTCGCGAGCAGGATTTTGACATTATCGTCAGTGGTTGGGGGCAATCGCTGTCCCCAGGCAATGAGCAGAGAAGTTATTGGGGATCATATGCAGCCGATCAGTACGGAACCCGTAACTATGCGGGCATCAAGAATCCGGTCATTGACGAGCTGATCGAATTGGTTATCGAGGCATCTGACCGGGAATCCCTGGTTCAGCGAACCCGTGCACTGGACCGGGTGCTGCTATTCGGCTACTACGTGATTCCGAATTGGCACATAAGGTTCGACAGGATCCTGTATTGGGACAAATTCTCCAGGCCTGAGGTTCCAGTCATGCAAGGCGCCGTGACGTCTCGCTGGTGGCACGATGAGGACAAGGCGGAGCAACTCAGGCAAAAGATGGGCACCCAGTGATTCATCCGATGGTGAAAATGTCGGTTCAGCGTTACATTTCGAAGGCTGTATATGAATGGATTTGACGACGTAGAGGGTATTGGCTGATGACCGCCTATATCATTCGCCGCATACTGTTGATGATTCCGACGCTGTTCGCCATCATGGTCATCAACTTTATCGTTATCCATATCGCACCCGGCGGTCCGGTCGAACAGATCATTGCCGAAATCACCGGAGTCGGTGGTGATATTGTCGAGCGGGTGACGCGCACCGGAACCGGTGAGACCATTGAGCAGATGGATACCACGGGTGTCTCGATAGCCGTCGAAAACACGATCAGCAGATACCGCGGTGCGCAGGGACTGGATCCGGAATTCATCGCCGAACTCGAAAAGCGTTTTGGCTTCGACAAGCCGCTGCACATCCGCTTCGTCCAGATGATGAAAAGCTACATCTTCTTTGATTTCGGCAGCAGTTACTTCAAGGATCAGCGGGTTACCGATCTTGTCTTGGACAAGATGCCGGTGTCGATCTCACTCGGTTTATGGACGACGGTTCTGGTGTATCTGATCTCCATTCCTCTCGGCGTACTCAAGGCGACGCGCGACGGCAGTCGATTTGATACCTGGACTACAGTAGCGGTGATCATGGGAACCGCCATACCGGGATTTCTGTTTGCGGTGTTACTCTTGGTGGTTTTTG
This sequence comes from Arenicellales bacterium, assembly GCA_963662635.2. Classification (GTDB taxonomy): domain Bacteria; phylum Pseudomonadota; class Gammaproteobacteria; order Arenicellales; family JAJDZL01; genus JAJDZL01. The sequence continues at coordinate 1,542,224 of CAXXFC010000006.1, read as the reverse complement.
CCGGAGGCAGCTACCTGGATTGGTTCCCACTCGGTGGACTGACATCCGACAACTGGGAAAGTCTGACCTGGCCGCATCGGATTCTGGACTATTTCTGGCACATCACCTTGCCTGTGGTTGCAATGGTAATCGGTGGATTCGCCGGACTCGCGATTCTGACGAAAAACTCTTTTCTTGACCAGATAAGCCAACAGTTTGTTCTGACCGCCAAAGCCAAGGGACTGACGGAACGCCGCGTACTCTACGGTCACGTATTTCGCAACGCGATGCTGATTGTCATCGCCGGGTTCCCGGGCGCGTTCATCTCGATCCTGTTCACCGGGTCATTGCTGATCGAGATCATTTTCTCACTGGATGGGTTGGGCCTGCTGGGATTCGAGGCTGCGTTTGAGCGGGACTATCCGGTGATGTTTGCGACACTTTACTTTTTCTCACTGCTCGGTCTGGCGATGAATCTAGTAGGGGACCTGATGTATATGTTCATTGACCCGCGCATCGATTTCGAGTCAAGGGAGACCTGACAGGATGCAGGATTCACTGACCAACAACCACTCTCGATTCATGGGTATGCAGATCACTCCGCTGGCCAGGCGGAGAATTGACAGTTTTCGAGCACATCGAATCGGCTACTGGTCGATGTGGGCGTTCCTGGTATTGTTCGGCATTTCACTGTTCTCGGAGTTCATCGCCAACGACAAGCCGCTTTTGATCAGATACGACAATAATTTCTATTACCCGATCATCCAGTCCTATCCGGAGACGGAGTTCGGGGGAATTTTCGAGGCGGAAGCGGACTATAAGGATCCATATGTAGAGGAATTGATTCAGCAGAACGGATGGATCATCTGGACTTTGATTCGTTACGATCACCAGACAGTGGCCTGGAATCTGCCATCACCGGCACCGTCCTCTCCCGACTTGGAGCATTGGCTGGGTACGGACGATCAGGCACGGGATGTTGTGGCCAGGTTGCTCTATGGATTCAGGATATCCGTGCTGTTCGGATTCACGCTGACGGTCATATCTGCGATAATCGGTGTGGCCGCAGGCGCGGTGCAGGGTTTTTTCGGTGGCTGGCTGGACTTGCTGTTTCAGCGGTTCATCGAAGTCTGGTCCGGACTGCCCACGCTGTATTTACTGATCATTCTGGCCAGTGTTGTCGAACCCAATTTCTGGTGGCTGTTGGGACTGTTGCTGTTGTTTTCGTGGATGGGTTTCGTCGGCGTGGTGCGTGCGGAGTTTCTTCGTGCGCGAAACTTTGACTATGTCCGGGCGGCTCGGGCACTGGGGGCGAAGAATTCCAGGATCATATTCCAGCATGTACTGCCGAACGCGATGGTGGCAACGATGACTTTCATGCCATTCACGCTGGCAGGGTCGGTTACCGTTCTGACCTCCCTGGATTTTCTTGGAATCGGACTGCCACCGGGTTCTGCCTCTTTAGGTGAGCTGCTTGCCCAGGGCAAGGCCAATTTGCAGGCACCGTGGTTGGGGTTAACCGGCTTTTTCGTAATTTTGGTGATGCTCAGTCTGCTGATGTTTATCGGCGATGCGGTGCGGGCAGCTTTCGACCCGAGGAAAACCGAACAGTGAACAGCAAACCGGAAAATGCCGCATTGCTGGAAGTCCGGAATCTGTCTGTTTCCTTCAGGACTGTCGTGGAAACGAGCGACGCGGTTAAAAATGTATCGTTCGACATATCTCCGGGTGAGACACTGGCGATCGTCGGTGAAAGCGGGTCCGGGAAGACTGTTACAGCTCTATCCATCATGCAGCTGTTGCCCTATCCGAATTCCTATCATCCGTCGGGCAGCATTCTGTACGAAGATCAGGAATTACTCGGTGCGTCACAGGAGTTGCTGCAGGACTATCGGGGCGATCGTATCGGGATGATCTTTCAGGAGCCGCAGACTTCGCTGAATCCTCTTCATACGATTTCCAAGCAGATCAGCGAGACATTGATCATCCATCGAGGTATGAGCAAATCTGATGCGGCCGACCGTTCACTCGAGCTGCTTGAGCTGGTTCGAATCCGCAATGCCAGGGAACGCATGAATTCCTATCCGCATCAGTTGTCCGGCGGTCAGCGTCAAAGGGTGATGATTGCCATGGCCATCGCCAATGAACCCGGGCTTCTGATCGCCGATGAGCCGACAACAGCGCTGGATGTCACCATTCAGGCGGAGATCCTGTCACTGCTTCGCGATCTTCAGCAACAATTAGGCATGTCAATGTTGCTGATCAGCCACGATCTGAATATCGTGCGCAAGTTGGCGGATCGAATATGCGTGATGCGTCATGGCGAATTTGTTGAAACCGGAACCCGGGACCGGGTGTTCGGATCACCGCAGCATGCCTACACGCGGATGCTGCTTGACGCGGAGCCTTCCGGCCGTTCGGAACAACCAAGTGCTGCAGCACCCGTTATCATCGACTCGGAGTCAGTTCGGGTGTGGTTTCCGGTTCGACGGGGAGTCCTGCGCAGAACAGTCGGCCACATCAAGGCGGTTGATGATGTCAGTGTGACGGTGCGCGAAGGCGAGACGGTTGGCGTAGTCGGCGAATCCGGGTCGGGAAAATCATCACTCGCACTGGCGTTGTTGCGGCTGATCAGCAGTCGCGGCAGCATACGGTTTGAGGGTGAGGAGATTCAGGGAAGAAAGTCGAAGGATCTTCGAGAACTGCGTCGTGGAATGCAGATCGTATTTCAGGACCCCTATGGCAGTCTCAGTCCCAGAATGACAGTATCCGAAATCATTGCGGAAGGATTGCGTGTGCATGAGAGGCACATGACAAATTCCGAGCGGGAACAAAGAGTCATCGAGGTGATGAATGAGGTGGAGCTGGACGCCAATACCCGTCATCGCTATCCACATGAATTTTCCGGTGGACAGCGACAGAGAATCTCGATTGCGCGGGCGATTATCCTGAAACCGAAATTCATTGTTCTGGACGAACCGACATCCGCACTTGATCGGTCTGTTCAGTCACAGATCATTGAGTTGCTGCGTCGTCTTCAGAAAAACCATTCCCTGGCCTACATGTTCATCAGTCATGACCTTGCTGTCGTCCGAGCGATGTCCAATTCGGTAATCGTGCTCCGAGAAGGACTGGTTATCGAACAAGGCAGTACCGATCAGATTTACGACAATCCTCAAGACCCTTACACCCAGGCCTTGATCTCCGCCGCTGTCGACCTGGAACTCAGTTCTGATCAGGTCAGCTGGGTGGCCGAGTGATCCAGTTATATTGCAGAAATTCCTTTCGATTAGCCGTTGAAAATCTCTCTGGTCCGAGTGATATGTATCGACAATCGCTCCTTTTGAATTTGACGTTTTGGACAACATCATTGCAAATCAGTAGAAAATTTGCGGTAAAATTGGAATCCGATAAATAAAAATGGCGTGGTCCGTGTCAGAATTTTTCTGATACTGCAAGCGCTCGGAAATTAACACTTGCGTATTCACAATAGTGAGGAGTTAACAGATGGACGACCAATTAACGGCACTCGTAATAATTTTTACCGAGTTCTACTATTGGCTTACCGTTGTTATCATGTTCCTGATTCACGTTGGGTTCTGCATGTATGAGGTCGGTGCTTCCCGCAGGAAAAACCACGTTCATACATTGATGAAGAACACAATGCTGATTCCCTTGGTAACGATTACATTTTTCTTTTTTGGATGGTGGATTTATTTTGCCTTTCCCAATGGTCCTGGGATCACAGGCGGCATCGAAGCAGCACCTTGGGCCGAACCGTGGAGCCCAATCATGGGTGCTCACATGGGTGCCGGCGCAGATGGATGGGAGCGTATCAACGGTGTATTCTGGGCCGCATTCCTCTTGTTCTCGTGGACGGCAGCATCAATCGTTTCCGGTTCAGTAATCGAAAGAATCCAGTCGGGTGCATTTTGGATTCTGGCAGTAGCGATAGGTTCGGTATTCTGGATCATTGACGCGGCTTGGGGCTGGCACTCGGCAGGCTGGATGGTTCAGTTGCTTGGATACCATGATGCATACGCATCGGGAGTGATTCATGGAATAGCCGGTGGTTTCGCCCTGGGTGTTCTAATCGTTCTCGGTCCCCGTATCGGGAAATTCGCACCTGATGGCACACCTCGGGATATCCATCCGAGAAATCCCTGGCTGGTCACGATCGGACTGTTTTTGATCTATACCGGTTTCTGGGGATTCTATGTTGCCTGTAATATTCCGATCTGGGATATTCAAGCAGGTGATGGCGAGTTCTTCTCCGCCACCAACATCTACCTGGGTCCGACAACCCTGAGTGCGATCACATTCAACTTCCTGATGTCACTGTCAGGTGGTCTGCTTGCCGGATACTGGGTTTCAAAGGGTAATGCGTTCTGGACTTATTCGTCAGGTCTTGCGGGAATTATCGCGGCTTCGGCCGGTAACGATCTTTACCATCCGATCCAGGCGATGTTCATCGCCATCATTGGTGTCATATTCATGTATAAAATGCATTATTACATGGAACGACGATTCAAGATCGACGATGCAGTCGGTGCGGTTGCAGTTCACGGTTATGCCGGATTCTTCGGTGTAGTGGTTGCTGGATTCATGCTTTGGGGTTACCCCTCATCGCCGGATACGAGTTTTGCCACGATCAATCCGATCGGGCAGTTCATCGGTGCAATCATCATGTTCGGTGTCCTGGGACTGATTCCAGGATTCATAATCGCAAAGATTCTGAACGTGTTTGGCATCCTTCGTATTCCGCCTTCTGTTGAAATTGCTGGTCTTGATACCTACGTACAGGCGCAAATTGACGCAGATGAACAGGCGATAATGGACGCGGAAGCGGCTGCCAGAAGCGGTTAACTGATAGTTTTGGAGGTATATTGAAATGATGACAGGATCATTTACGGACTGGGCTGGCAATATTGCCGAGATTGGTCCTATATATCCTTTCGTGGGAACCGAATGGTTACTCGTGTTAGCGGGTGTTGTCTTCTGGCTGGCTTGGCATGTTACCCAGCTGTCCCGGGAGTCAGCACAGCTCAGAGAGGAAGATGAACATCACAGGTCCGGAGGCGGTTAGCCTGTGAAACAGCCGGTGACCGGGTGTTGATCTGATCAATCACCCAGTTGCCCGGAAACGAATAAACCTCGTTGGCTGACGATTTGTTCAGCCGGCGAGGTTTTGTTTTTTGGGTTTAACCGGTATTTGTGCGAAGCGAGAACCTGAATTCCTGACCGTTTGAAACCACTCAACGGTCACAGTCGCTTCCAAATTGAGGCGCGGGTTGCCACTTCTGTCATGAAGATAGGTATGAAATGACCCATTCTGGATCTGAATTACTTGGAAAGACCGGATAGTGAACGCCAATTACTATGCCTTCATTGACAATCATACTCACTCTTTTCACTAACCTCATACCATTCACATTAAACCGAAGTTCCAGAGCATCAGGCCGGTATGTAACTGATTATAAAAATCTTATCGGTCAAGTGGGTGTTACGCTACTGGGTACACCTTCACCAGCTCCATGGCACGCTTCTGGATCGGTGAGGCTTCACTCGTCAGCGCCACGAGCGGCGCGTCAGGCAGTTGGTTGAACCGACACTGATTGCGACACCGGGTACCCAGCTCGTCGATCAGGGTGGCGAAGCTGTGCGCTTTCAGTCCGTCTTCGGTCCGGTGAGTGGCTTTCTTGCGTTTCAGTGCGGCGGACGCCTCGGGCGGCGCCACCGGATTGTGTCTCGGATCCGGCTGCTCCTCGTGATACAGCACGGGCCTGAGGGCCTCAAGCAGATGCCACTGCACATAGCAGGCAAGCATGCACAGGAAAAGATGCGCACGCACCCGGTCCTCGGTGCGATGGCGGATCGGGCGGATCTGAAGATCGACACTTTTCAGGTTGCGGAAGACCCGCTCGACCTTGCCCAGGCTCTTGTAGCCGCGCACCACATCCGGTGCCGCAAGCTGATCCGCATCCTGGCTGGTACGCAGGACATACAGCCCGTCCAGGGCCTGCTCCCGTTCGATCGAACCGGTATTGCGCGAGAACTCGAAGTGACCGTCCCGGATCACATACTCGAAATGCTTGGCCATCCTGAAACGGTTGTCGACCCGGCCGACCCTGTGGGCGATCTCCTGCTCGGTGAGCGGCTTGCGGGTGCGCCGCGCAACCTCGCGCTGTATTTTCATCAGTGCCTGTTCGGTGCTGTCGAGCAGCTCCCCGCGCTGCTGTGCCCGACGCTCCTGCAGGAACGGATTGAAGCACACCACCAGCCGCTCACCGGGATAGCCCGGTGACCGGATCTCGGCCAGGTCGAAGCGATCGAACAGACCCGGCCGCACACTGCCCTCGTCCACCAGCGCCCGCAGCGCGTCATGGCCGAGCGCCGAGATCCAGCCGATGCCCGGATGATCCCTCAGCATGTCGATCTGTGTCTGCGTCAGCATGCCGCGGTCGCCGACCAGCACCAGGTTTTCCAGATCGTGCAGCCGCCGCAGTTTATCAATCTGGTCAGCCACCGTCCGGGTGTCCCCGGTGTTGCCCGCATAGGCCTGCACAGCCAGCGGCCGCCCGTCACCGTCCGCCAGGATGCCGTAGACCACGATCGGCCGCCCGCGCTTGCCGTCGCGGCTGTAACCGAAACGCATCAGCGGACAGGTGGCGCCCTCGTAGTAACTGCTTGAGACATCGTAGAGCACCGGTGCATGCTCACCCAGATGACGCCGCACCAGTCGCCCCTCGATGGCGCCCTGGCGCTCATGCAGCCAGTCCATGGCCTGGTAGAGAGCGTTCTCATCGAAGTCGCCCAGCCCGAGCTCGTCGGCCAGCGTGGTCTGCGACAGCTGACGCACGGTGGCGAGTTTCGACTGCGGTCTGACGATACGCTGGGCGATCATGGCGACAATGAGTCTTCTCTGGGCACTGTCACGTGTCGCAATCAACCGCGGCAGTCCGAGGCGGCGGATCATCTCCAGGATCAGTTCGATGTGGCCGTGCGGCGTGGACGACTCGATGGTGAAGGCCTCATCCGGATGCACCAGGGGTTCGTTCCTGAGCACCTGTCTGAGCCGCTGGATTTTCTCCGGCGGCCAGTCGGAGAGGTTGTCGAGGGTGCGTTTGCAGACGCGGCCGTCTTTGCGGAAGGATTTTCGCAGCAGGATGGCCGGCGGCGAGTTGCGGTTCGGTACGATGTCGATATACATGGCTACATATTATAGCATGCAGACCGTACCGGATGCTTTATTTTATTGTTTTATTGATATTCATCTGAACACTTACATGGCTACACAAAAACATCCGTTTCCGATCGGCTTGGGAAACAAACTGAATCATATCAATGACTTGAAGGGAGGAAAGCGGAAAGTTGCTGAAAATATCGCTGGAACTTCGGATTAAATGTAGGGAGATTAAGCGCCTCACAAAATTCAAACCTTGCATCACTTATGACGGAAAATGGCAGATGGAGTCTCTCGGCCATCTCTTTCTGATAGCTCGTGTTTTGGGTGCTCATTCCAAAAACATCGGCACCAAGCGCAGATATTTCTGAGAAGTGGTCTCTGAATGAACAACTCTGAGGTGTGCATCCACGAGCACCCGGAATTTCATCCCAACCATCTGGCAACGGCACGCCCGGCTGTCCTGTCATTGGGTAGCAATAAATCACCGTTGTTCTCTTTTGCTGGGATAAATTCACTAAATCACCTTCGGTCGTTGGCAGGGCAATGTTCGGTAATCTGGAACCCATCAAGTGATCACATGCCCCGTCGTCTTCTGGAACAGGAAGGTTTTCCGGTAAATCTAGATAAGAACTCATTTCCTCTTGGAATGACTTGACCATTGTTATTCACCAATGGGCAATCTCGCGATAACCCTTTCTTACATCGTGTTTCTGTTTGGTGATTGTATGCGGTGATTCCTGGGAATCAGAATGGTTTGAATACCATGGGTGTGATGCCCTCAAAGTCACTGTAAGACATAAGAAACCATCAACAATATGTTGTCCTTTGGAACTTATTCCACCGTCACAGACTTCGCCAGATTTCTGGGATTGTCCACGTCCTCGCCGCGCATGACTGCGACATGGTAAGCCAGCAGTTGCAGTGGGATTACGTGAATAATGGGAGATGTATAAGGTCCTGATTGAATTACGTCGATTACCTCAATCAGTTCGTCACTTTTTATGGAGTCACCCGCATCGGAAAATACGAAGAGTTTGCCACCTCGGGTCTTGACTTCCTGAATGTTATTTTTCAGTTTTGTCAGCAGATGATTGTTAGGCGCGACCGCAACGGTAGGCACACTTGCGTCGATCAGTGCCAGCGGGCCATGTTTGAGTTCACCGGCGGGATAGGCATCAGCGTGAATGTATGAAAGTTCCTTCAGTTTCAGGGCGCCTTCCAAAGCAATCGGATAATGTGTACCTCTGCCAAGCATCAAGGTATGTTCCTTATCCACAAATTGCTTCGCTAGTGAATGAATCGTGCGGTCCATCTGGAGTGCCGCATCGATTCGAGAAGGCAGTGCGCGAATTTCATGAACGATCTCTGACTCCTGTCTGGCAGTCATGCCTCTACGTCTGGCCAACAGAATCATCAATAGCAGCAAGGAAACAACTTGTGTAGAAAACGCCTTGGTTGAAGCCACTGAGATCTCTGGTCCCGCTCGCGTGTGAAGAACCAAATCAACCATACGTGTCATCTTGCTGGCTGGTGAATTGCAGATTGCAAGCGTGTATCGGCATCCGAGATTGGAAGCATGCTCCAAAGCGGCGAGCGTATCCGCGGTTTCACCGGATTGGGAGATTGCGATCAGCAGTGTGTTGTCGTGGATTACTGGTTTTCGATATCGAAACTCACTTGCGATCTCCGTTTCGCAGGGTATTCCAAACGACTCAAACCATAATTTTGCAATCGATCCAGCGTAGAAACTTGTGCCGCAAGCAACGATTCGTACTGCCTCTACGTGGTCCAATATCTCAGTTTTCCCACCAGTCAATACTTCTTTTTCTACAACGCTGTCGCTGGTAATTCGATCTTTCAGCGTACTCGAGACTGCGGCCGCCTGTTCGAAGATTTCTTTTTGCATATGGTGAGCATAAGGACCTAGTTCGACATTTTTTGCGTTGACCGGGATGATCTCATCGGATCTTCGAACCCGGGACCCTGAGCGGTCGAAAATAACTGTCTCCGATTGTCCTGAAATTTCCGCTATATCACCGTCTTCGAGAATAATCATTGTCTTGGCGATTTTTGCGAGTGCCAATGTATCGGATGCGATGAATGTTTCATTTTCGCCGAGGCCGATCAACAATGAACTGCCGTTCTTGGCGACAATGATCTTTTCAGGATATGTGATCGACATTACTGCAAATGCATATGAACCGGTAAGCCTCTCGACAGTTTCCCTGACTGCTTCCAAAAGATTGAGTCCAGACTCCTGAAATCTGTGAATTTCATGCAAGATTACTTCAGTATCCGTATCTGAATTGTATTCACACCCTCGGCTCAAATGTTCTGTACGAAGGTCTTCGTGGTTTTCGATGATGCCATTGCAGACTACAGCAATCTTTTCGTGGCAGGTGAGTGGATGCGCATTGGCTTCACTGACTTCACCATGCGTGGCCCAGCGCGTATGACCGATGCCGGTTGTACCCGAAATTCTGCTCCCGTTGCTCAGACTGTGCGCAAGATTTTTGACTTTGCCAACCTTTCGCTCCCGGTCCATAGCACCGTCAGAGTTGATCACTGCGATTCCGGACGAATCGTAGCCGCGATATTCGAGGATGCCTAGACTGTCGAGGAGAACTGGTACGACGTTACGATGTGAAACTGCTCCAATGATTCCGCACATAATTTGGGGCTTGAGATGGTTGATTGGAGTTTTGGTGACAGTGCAATTATAACCTTGAAAGTAGTATAGGAATTTTCTTCGCGAGTCATTAATTTCCCGTTTGGTGCAGGGCTTTAATATCCAGCAGATCCTTGAGTCGATCAGCCTTTCCGGGAAAATCAGTTTTGGGTCAATCAGAACGATAAAGTGGCATGCTCCGCTACTTCTGTCGGAGCTTTCGCCGATCAATCATTTTTGCTTTGGATCGCTCGACAGCCAGATGATCTGAACTTACATCCTTGGTAATCGTTGAACCGGCGCCAACAACGGCTCCCGCTCCGATCACCAGCGGTGCCACCAATGATGCGTTGGATCCAATGAATGCGTTGTCGCCGATAACGGTCTTGTGCTTTCGCTTGCCGTCATAGTTGCATGTAATCGTTCCCGCTCCGATGTTGACATTCTGACCCACATCGGAATCACCGACATAAGCCAGATGATTGACTTTGGTTCCTTCTCCGAGTGTCGAATTCTTGATTTCGACATAATTTCCCACCCGACAGTTCCGACCGATTACCGTACCCGGGCGAATTCTGGCAAAAGGTCCAATCGTACAACCCGACTCAATCTGTGCGCCGTCAATGATACAATTCGGCAAAATCGTGACACCCGCTCCCAGGACTGTGTTCCTGATGGTGTTGTTGGCTTCAATTGTGACGTTGTCTCCCAATTGAACTTCACCTTCCAATATCACGTTGATATCGATTCGACAGTCTTTGCCGGAAACACAATTACCGCGTAAATCGAATCTTGCGGGATCGGCGATTTCGACACCGCGATTCAGCAAGGACTCTGCATTTTTCTTTTGCATTATTCGTTCCAGTTTCGCCTGTTCGATCCTGCTGTTGACACCCGCAATCTCAGTCACCTGGGACGGTTGGGTTGTGGCGACGGGTATTCCATCTGATACAGCAAAGTCTACTATATCAGTCAGGTAGTATTCCCGTTGTTTATTGTCATTCCTGAGTCGAGCCAGCCATCCGTTCAACAGTAATGCCGACACAGCCAGGGGGCCCGCATTGATTTCTTTGATATCACGTTCAGACCCTGATGCATCCTTGTCCTCGATGATTCTTTCCAACCTGCCGTCGATGTCTCGCTTGACTCTGCCGTATCCGGTCGGGTCTTCCAATTCCGCTGTCAGCAAAGCGAGTTGATCTGCCGAGGCATGCTTTACCAGTTTCGAAATCGTCTCTGCGGACACGAAAGGATTATCGCCGTACAAAACACACGCAATTGCGTTCTTTTCAACGTGTGTGATTGCTTGTTGGGCGGCATGGCCCGTCCCCAGAGGTTCTGATTGCAGGCACCAGTTTACATCTTCATGTGAAAATCGCTCGAGTAGCTGCGCGCCGCCGCTACCGTACACCACATGAATTCTGTCAGGATTGATGCTTTTCGCACCTGACAGAATGTATTGAAGCATCGGCAGACCACCGATTTCGTGCAAGGACTTGGGCTTGTCGGAGTTCATTCGCACACCCCGACCTGCCGCGAGAATGATGACTTCAGTCCGCGTCAATCAAAAATCCATGAATGTGCTGTTTCGCGGTTGGAGCGAATTCGACCGTGGGTAATCAGCGGCGTTTCTGCCTCAACTTCTGAACCGCACGCAGTTGTGCAGTTGCCTGAATCAGTTCCGCTTTGGCCTTGGCAAGGTCCATTTCTGAAGTTTTGTCCTGCAGGTCACGTTCAGCCTGACGTTGGGCTTCGAGTGCCTGTGCCTCATCCAGATCAGCGGCTCGGACGGCGGTATCAGAGAGTACCGTAACCAAGTGAGGCTGAACCTCAAGCAGGCCACCGGATACGAAGAAAAACTGCTCGTCACCGTTTTCGAGCTGCACCCGCACCTCACCCGGCTTGAGTCGCGTAATCATGGGTGCATGCTGAGGCGCAATGCCAACCTCACCCATTTCCGCCGGTGCGAATACCATCGTACCGCTTCCTGTCCAGATCGCCTCTTCAGCGCTGACGATTTCTACTCGAATTTCAGCCATATTGCATCAATCACTCGCGCTCAACACTGTCTTATGCCGCTTTCTTGTGTGCCTCGACAACCTCTTCAATCGGCCCGACCATATAGAACGCCTGCTCCGGAATATGATCATACTCGCCATTGACGATGCCTTGGAATCCCTTGATCGTGTCCGCCAAGGATACATATTTACCGGCGCTTCCGGTGAACGTCTCGGCAACAAAGAACGGCTGCGACAGAAAACGCTGGATTTTCCTGGCTCTGGACACTGTCAACTTGTCATCTTCCGAAAGCTCATCCATGCCCAGAATTGCGATGATGTCCCGCAACTCCTTGTATCGCTGCAGTGTTCCCTGTACGGTCCGCGCTGTATCGTAGTGTTCCTGTCCGACCACCAGAGGGTCAAGCTGTCGACTGGTTGAATCCAATGGGTCCACCGCCGGATAGATCCCTAATTCCGCAATCTGTCTCGAAAGGACGAGAGTTGCATCCAAGTGGGCAAATGTCGTTGCAGGAGAAGGATCAGTCAGGTCATCCGCCGGCACATAGACCGCCTGGAACGACGTGATCGACCCGGTTCTGGTGGAGGTGATTCTTTCCTGGAGGATACCCATTTCCGCTGCCAGAGTCGGCTGGTAACCAACCGCGGAAGGCATACGACCAAGCAGTGCCGATACCTCAACACCTGCCAGGGTATATCGATAGATGTTGTCGATAAACAGGAGAACGTCGCGGCCCTCATCCCTGAAGAACTCTGAAATAGTAAGGCCCGCCAGTGCGACCCGCAGTCTGTTGCCGGGCGGTTCATTCATTTGTCCGTATACCAGCGACACCTTGTTGAGCACGTCGGCTTCTTTCATTTCATGGTAGAAGTCGTTGCCTTCCCGGGTTCGCTCTCCTACACCGGCGAACACGGAATAGCCTGCGTGCTCGATGGCGATGTTTCGGATCAGTTCCATCAGCGTCACCGTCTTGCCGACACCGGCTCCTCCGAAAAGGCCGATCTTTCCGCCCTTCGCAATCGGCATGATAAGATCAATCACCTTGATACCGGTTTCAAGAATTTCAACCGCGGTCGCCTGATCAGTAAATCCGGGTGCCTTGCGGTGAATCGGCCAATGGTTATCCGACTCCACCGGTCCGGCTTCGTCCACCGGCTCACCGAGAACGTTCATGATGCGACCCAATGTCGGTTCGCCGACGGGTACCGTGATCGGTTCACCGGTATTGGTGACCGGAAGTCCCCGCTGCAGTCCGTCGCTGGAGCCCATGGCGATCGTGCGGACCACACCGTCACCCATCTGCTGCTGCACTTCCAGGGTGAGACCTGTCTCGTCAACCTTGAGTGCGTCATATACCTTCGGAACTTCAGCCCTGGGAAATTCAACATCCACGACTGCTCCGATAATTTCGACAATTTTCCCTTGTACCATGATTGCCTCTTGTTTACTGCTGCTGATATTGTCTGGTTGCGTAATATATTCCTGATCGAATCTACACTGCGGCGGCACCACCGACGATTTCCGAAATCTCCTGGGTGATCGCGGCCTGTCTTGCCTTGTTGTAAATCAGATTCAGCTCATCAATAAGATTTCCTGCATTGTCGGAAGCGGCTTTCATCGCGACCATCCTGGCCGATTGCTCGCACGCAATATTTTCGACAACTGCCCGATACACGATCGATTCAATGTATCGTGTCATCAAGGTATCCACGACCTCATACGATTCCGGTTCGTAGAGATAATCCCAGTGATGCGTCAATTGCTCATCCGGTTCCTCGACCTTGATCGGAAGGATCTGATCGACTGTCGGACCCTGAGTCATCGTGTTGACGAATTCGTTGCTGACCAGATAGAGCCGGTCGATATCACCCTGTTCATAGGCGTCCAGCATCACCTTGACTGCTCCGATCAGTTCAACGATCTGCGGCGCATCACCGAGATGGGACGCCTGACAGATGACATCGGCACCCATTCTCCGGAAAAACCCCAGTCCCTTGTTGCCGAATATCCCGAACTTAATCGGCACATCCTTGCTTTCCCATTCCGAAATGGATTCAAGTGCATTACGGAAAAGATTGATGTTGAGTCCGCCACAAAGACCGCGATCCGAGCTGACTACGATATAGCCGACCGATTTGACCTCGCGTTCGACCGCGTACGGGTGCTTGTATTCCAGACTTGCGTGCCACAGGTTATTGACCACCTTTCTGATCGATTCGGCATAGGGGCGGGCGGCTCGCATGCGTTCCTGTGCGCGACGCATCTTGCTCGCAGCAACCATTTCCATGGCGGAAGTGATCTTCTGAGTATTCTGGATACTCCGAATCTTGGTCCGTATTTCCTTTGCGCCTGCCATGATCGGGCTGAGTCCTTCAGTTCAGGTGTTGAGTTTTCCGAATCGTTTGGTTACCAGGTTCCATTCTTGACGAAATCGTCCATCGCATCCTTCATCTTACCGGCTACCTCGTCGCTGTATTCCGGAGTGCCGTTGATGTCGGACAGGAGATCGGAGTAGTTCGATCTGAGGTACGACTGCATTGCCTGTTCAAATCCGACGACCTGGTTGACTTCCAGATCATCGAGATATCCCTCGTTCGCGGCGAACAGCGCGAATGCCATTTCCGCCACCGATTGCGGCTCGTATTGCGGCTGTTTCATGACTTCCGTCACCCGTTGTCCGCGTTCGAGCTGTTTTCTGGTCGCCTCGTCAAGATCCGATGCAAACTGAGAGAACGCCGCCAGTTCGCGATACTGTGCCAGTGCCAGCCGTATACCACCGCCAAGCTTTTTGATGATGTTGGTCTGTGCGGCACCGCCGACACGCGACACAGACAGGCCGGCGTTGATGGCCGGTCTGATGTTGGCGTTGAAAAGGTCACTCTCAAGATAAATCTGACCGTCGGTGATCGAGATCACATTGGTGGGAACGAATGCGGATACGTCACCCGCCTGTGTCTCGATGATCGGGAGCGCGGTCAGTGAACCAGTCTGTCCCTTGACCGTTCCATCGGTGAGGGATTCCACATACTCCGCGTTGATTCGGGACGCTCTTTCAAGCAATCGCGAATGCAGATAGAACACATCACCCGGATAGGCTTCCCGGCCGGGAGGCCGACGCAGTAGAAGCGATACCTGACGATAGGCCCAGGCCTGTTTGGTCAGGTCATCATAGATGATCAGTGCATCCTCGCCGTTGTCACGAAAATACTCACCCATGGTGCAGCCGGCGTAGGGGGCGATGTATTGCATGGCTGCGCTTTCGGCAGCCGAAGCGGATACCACAACGGTGTGATCCATGGCGCCATGCTCCTCAAGTTTACGTACCACGTTCGCGATACTGGACACTTTCTGTCCGATGGCGACATAGATACACTTGATATTGGTGTCTTTCTGATTGATGATCGTATCGATCGCAACCGCTGTCTTGCCGGTCTGGCGGTCACCGATGATCAGTTCGCGCTGGCCGCGTCCGATCGGCACCATTGAATCAATGGCTTTCAATCCAGTCTGTACCGGTTGCGATACTGACTGACGGGTAATGACGCCCGGTGCGACTTTCTCAATCGGGGCTGACGCGGCTGCATCGATCGGTCCTTTGCCATCGAGTGGGCGACCCAGGGAGTCCACCACTCGACCGAGCAGTCCCGGACCGATTGGAACCTCAAGGATTCGCCCGGTGCAGCGCACGGTGTCACCTTCGGTGATATGTTCGTAGTCTCCGAGTATGACCGCACCGACTGAATCGTGCTCGAGATTCAGTGCGAGACCGAAGGTATCGCCCGGAAACTCCAGCATCTCTCCCTGCAGCGCATCCGCAAGTCCGTGAATGCGGACGATGCCGTCCGTGAGCAGCACGACAGTGCCTTCACTGCGCGCCTGTGCTGTTGCGTCAAAATCCGCAATGCGAGCCTTGATCAGCTCGCTGATTTCGGATGGATTTAATTGCATCGCCATCTGATTTTTCCTCTGAGTGCAATAATGGCAGTTACGCTTTCATGTAAATGTTAATTCGTGAATATCACACGCCAAGCGAGCTGGAGAGTTTTTCCAGTCTCGCCCGTACCGACCCGTCGATCACCCAATCGCCTGCCCGAACCACGACACCGCCCAGCAAATCGGGGTTTACATTGCTGGTCAGCCTGACTTTGCGTCCCAACCGTTTCTGGAGTGCGGCGATGAGGGTGGACCGGTGTTCGTCGTCGATTTCGAACGCTGTTTCCAGCTCGGCCTCGATAATTCCCTCCTCGACTGCGCGCAAAGACTCGTACTGACTGGTGATCGATGGCACAGCCGCAAGGCGTCTGTAGTGCCCGAGAATTCGAACCAGATTTCGGGTTTGCTCATCGAAACCGTCTGCGCCAATCTCCAGCATGACATCCAGAACCTGGCTACGCGTGACACGAGGGTCATTGATCAAAATTCCGATATCGGGATGTTCGACGATCTCACACAGGAACTTCAGACTATCAGACCATTGGTCGAACCGGTCGGAATCTCGTGCCAGTTCGAAAATGGCCTGTGCGTACGGTCGTGCGATGTTGGATGATTCGGTCACGGGTAAAATCTACCGGATTAAAGTTTCTCGGCCAGTTCGGAGAGCATCTGCTCGTGCGATTTCTGATCGATCTCTCTGGCCAGGATCTGCTCGGCACCGGAAAGTGCCAGTTGAGCGACCTGCAATCGAAGCTCTTCCCTTGCTCGATTGGCTTCCATCTCGATCTCTCCACGGGCTGCAGTAAGAATTCGTTCGCCTTCGGTTCGAGCGTCCGTCTTTGCTTCGGCAACGACTTCTGAACCTCTTTTTTCCGCTCTGGCGATGATTTCCTGCGCCTGTGACTTTGCCTGCTCGATAAGTTCATCGGCATCGCTGCGACCGCGTTCCCGTTCCCGCTGCCCCTCTTCGGCGGCGGCAAGTCCATCGGAAATAGTCTTGCGACGTTCGTTGAGCGCGTTCATGATCGGCGGCCAGATGAACTTCATGCAGAACCAGACGAATATGATGAACGTAATCGTCTGTCCAATCAGGGTCAGATTAATATTCATGATATTTCGCTACCACCAGTTGATTGATACTGGTCCGTCTGCGACCGTCTCGCGTCAGGCAACGGCAAACAGTATATAGAATGCGATACCGACCCCGATCATGGGTACCGCGTCCACCAGCCCCATCATGATGAAGAACTGAACGCGAAGCATAGGCAACAATTCCGG
Source organism: Arenicellales bacterium (assembly GCA_963662635.2). Lineage (GTDB taxonomy): Bacteria > Pseudomonadota > Gammaproteobacteria > Arenicellales > JAJDZL01 > JAJDZL01. The sequence continues at coordinate 1,525,161 of CAXXFC010000006.1, read as the reverse complement.
TTGTCTTGCTATTGCCTCGATGAATCTCGCGGCCAGGATTCCGATACCGACTGCGGCTCCGACAGCGCCCATGCCGAGTAAGACGGCACCAGCGACAAAATACAATGCTGCTTCCATAATGTTATCTCCGATCTAGCAAACCATTGTGAATTACATTCAAATCAATAATTTAGTGTTTGTGATGAGCCATGTCCATATAGACGATGGTCAGCACCATAAATATAAATGCCTGAAGCAGGACGATCAGGACATGAAATACAGCCCAGGCCCACTGCAGGACGCCACCGACCACTGCCAGCACGACACCCGAGCCGTATAGCAGTGCGATCAGTATGAAAATCATCTCTCCGGCGTAAAGGTTGCCGAAAAGTCGTAGTGAATGAGACAGCGGTTTGGCGAGCAGACCGATCATCTCAAGGAAAAAGTTGACTGGAATCATCCATTTGCCGAAGGGCTGCAATGTCAGTTCGCCGACAAATCCACCGACACCCTTGTTCTTGATGTTGAAGTAGATCATCAGCACGAAGACCGACAATGCCATGGCAAACGTGATGTTCGGATCCGTTGTCGGCACGACTTTCATGTATTCGATTCCAATGAGCTTTGCGGCTTCGGGTATCCAGTCAACCGGAACCAGATCCATCAGATTCATCAGCAGAATCCAGACGAACAGTGTCAGTGAGAGCGGGGCGATCAGGTCGCTCTTACCTGAAAACGAACCGCGCACATTGTCGTCAATGAAGTCGATGACCCATTCAATGAAATTCTGAAATTTGCCGGGGTTGCCGCTGGTTACGCGGGACGCTGCAGCACCGAATACGACCAAGAACAGGATTCCCAGCGCAATCGACCAGAACATGCTGTCCAGGTGAATGGCCATGAAACCCATTTCACTGGCTTCCTGCGCACTGTGTGCGATCGACCATCCGTTTTCAGGATGGTTGCCATAGGTGAGATTCTGCAGATGGTGCTTGATATAGCCCGATGCTGTCAGTTCGCCGTTGGTCGCCATGTTTCTTGTACTGTTATATCGGTAGAGTAATCGGCATTATCGGATTCGCAGACCGGCATCAATCCAGCCGATGAACATGGCGGCCGCAAAGACTGCGAACATGGCGATCGGGTCGATGGTGCTGACTGACAGGAAAATGGCGGCGAATACCATCGCTGTGATGGCGAACCTGACCATTTCGGCGCGCAGCATCAAGCCGAAAGTTCTGGGATCGTTCTCGCTGAGTCGGTTTCTGCCGAAAACGCGCCAGATGGAATAGGCACTTGGAATAATGCAGGCAATGCCGCCCAGCAATGCCGAATAGGCTTCGACAAAGGAAGAGAAACTGAATCCGACTGTACCGATCAGCGTCACGACTGCCTGTGTGACGAGTATCCGACCGGTGCCCGACTGAAAGGGCAGTTTCAACCGCATCATATGATTGTTTTGGATGTATTCCGCCATTGATCTGTAGACAAATAAATTCGAAGCCGGTTTCAAGTACCGACTTTGATGAAAGACAGTGAATAGCAGAACAAATGATAAACTATTTTTTCTGATTTCAGTGTGAAATTATGCAGAATCAACGACGGAAATGAACTTTTAAATTTGCAAAATAACTCTAAGCTGATGAGTTAGGGCGAGCAACCTTTTGCCAACTCCTTGGTGCGGGCAGGTCCGTCAGGGAGTTTAAATTCAGGCAATAGACGGGAATCAACAACCGATACGCAGTGTTGCAAGTAACGATACTTTGTGTTGTCTAAAGTGCAATTGGTGCGCCAATTCGTCTATCAGGTAGCATATGAATAGACAAATTGTTGAGAATATATGTAAACACTGCTCAAGTAGATACGTTTGCACTTGATTTTACTTTCTGAAAATGAGCGTAAACTTCCTTGTCAAATAGTCGAGCAGAGACTATTTGGGACATAGGAATAGCGATTCGAAAATCTGTGGCATCCATATCATCAAAAATTTCTATCACTGAAGAATAATCGGTTGTAATGTCCAACTCGAGAGTTTCTTTCTTTCGGTACCCACTTGCTATCGGAACCAGTTCAACGTCAACTTTGCTCTGTGTTGCCAGCCGACTGTTAATTGCATAACCGACGTAACTCTTTCCGCTGTGCAACGATAGTTCAACAAGTAGATCTTCGTCAATTGACTGTTTGATCAACAGCTCGATAAAGTCACCGTTTTTCTCCGCAACCTCTCTTGCGGTGTCAATTTCGTCATAGAAGTAATTGAAGAATACTGGCGACACTACGGCGAAGAAAACAGTGAACGTTAGAGTCACTGAGTACTCTATCGGTATCAGTTCCCGCCACGCAGGAAAAATGCGATTGGCGGGAAAAACCAACTCCACTGTCTGTACGGCCAGATGAGACAGGACAAAAAATCCCAGCCCTGCAATCGCGGAACGAAAGAGGACGTGATAACCCGATTCTCTCAGACTGTGAAATTTAGTTAAATTGCAATGTGTAAGGAACCAATATCCACACAACAAGGGAAGAAGAAAAAACTCCAGGCCTTGAAAGCACTAGTTGGTACCGTGCTGATCAATTGGTACTGTTGACAGATTCCGAGGACTTTTGATACGCTTCCGACTGTCTATGGATTTCAGCCATTCTTTTTATTGTTTTTTGTACTTTAGGAGATTGCAATAACTGTTCCACGTCAACTGAAATGATGCCCTTTGATGAGATGGTAACTTTAGGTTTTTTGACCGACTTCCGAAACATCGAATTCTTTCCCCCCAACTATCGAAACTGTCTACTCTCAATATATCAAAATCAGTTAAAAGGGATGTCGGTTTGAGGCTTGAATTCAAGTGCGTTGAAAGGTACTCGGGTACATTATTTCAGACTTGGCCCAGTCGACATAGGTTCTTGAGCAGCTTGATGAGATAACAACCCTTCGTACAGAATTCTGTAAACTCGCTCCGTCATCGGCACAAAAAAACATCCAGTTTCTTGCCGATCAAATAGACTTATTTGGTTGACTGTATACTCTCTGCCTCCTATCCGACCTCCGCAAAAATCTCATCTAATTTCTAACTGTAGCTGCCAATGTTTGACTTGAGCCCGTTGAAGGTCTATCCCCACTCATGCGGGGAAACCCCGGCTACCCAAATGCCGATCGGATTCTTGGAGGGTCTATCCCCACTCATGCGGGGAAACCGGCACAGAAGAATACGTAACACCCTCTGAACTGGGTCTATCCCCACTCATGCGGGGAAACCGGCACAGAAGAATACGTAACACCCTCTGAACTGGGTCTATCCCCACTCATGCGGGGAAACCGCGATGCGGGCAGTGCATGTCGTCGCTCGCGAGGGTCTATCCCCACTCATGCGGGGAAACCCTGCTCCCTCTGTCTCAGGTAACGCTCTCCAAGGGTCTATCCCCACTCATGCGGGGAAACCGGCGGATGCCGAGATACTTGCGCATCAGCTGGGGTCTATCCCCACTCATGCGGGGAAACCCATTTCGAATGCCTCCGTTAATTCGATGGATGAGGTCTATCCCCACTCATGCGGGGAAACCCTGACATTACGCTTCCAGCGCCACATCATCAAGGGTCTATCCCCACTCATGCGGGGAAACCGTCCAGCCGATCGGCGGATCGGTCATGCCGACGGGTCTATCCCCACTCATGCGGGGAAACCTCTGGGTGCGCGAGATGATCGTCCGCGTCAACAGGTCTATCCCCACTCATGCGGGGAAACCGCGGATGTGCCGATCCCGCTCTGGGGTTTTTTCGGTCTATCCCCACTCATGCGGGGAAACCGATGACTCGATATCGGTCAGCGTGACATCCGCAGGTCTATCCCCACTCATGCGGGGAAACCTGCGCTCCAAGGGTCGTCCCGGCGACTACATCAGGTCTATCCCCACTCATGCGGGGAAACCCATCCGTAGATAACCTCCAGTTGGAATGGTTGGGGTCTATCCCCACTCATGCGGGGAAACCCGTGAGATAGCTGCCTGCTTCCACGTTCCACCGGGTCTATCCCCACTCATGCGGGGAAACCGATTCTGGTCTTGTCATAATACATACTCCCATGGGTCTATCCCCACTCATGCGGGGAAACCTGTCCTCCATCACCTCCGGCAAGATACTCATAGGGTCTATCCCCACTCATGCGGGGAAACCATGTGTTGTATAAACCGCTCTGCTTGCGTCAAGGGTCTATCCCCACTCATGCGGGGAAACCGGCGAGCGGGTGGTCACTGTCCAGCAGTTCATGGGTCTATCCCCACTCATGCGGGGAAACCCAGGATAACAATGGTCGGGGGTTTTTCGCAGGGGGTCTATCCCCACTCATGCGGGGAAACCTAGACATTTCATTAACTCCGGTTATTTAGTTGGGGTCTATCCCCACTCATGCGGGGAAACCGTCAAAATCAATATCAAATTCATCGCCTACAAGGGTCTATCCCCACTCATGCGGGGAAACCGTTCAGTCAAGAAAGGCAGAACCGCTAAAAGAAGGTCTATCCCCACTCATGCGGGGAAACCGCATTGATCTGGTGCACCATGCGGTCAAAGTCGGGTCTATCCCCACTCATGCGGGGAAACCTAGACAGGGACCTACATTCCCGTCCGGATCTAAGGTCTATCCCCACTCATGCGGGGAAACCCGCGCGCTTCTGGCTTTCATGCGGACCCGCTTGGGTCTATCCCCACTCATGCGGGGAAACCCGCCGCCATACCCAGTCCGTCCGGTCCTTCGGGGGTCTATCCCCACTCATGCGGGGAAACCTGTCAAAAAAGTTGCGGTTGCATATCGTCCACGGGTCTATCCCCACTCATGCGGGGAAACCGGTCGAGGACTCATTCAAGACCGGCGAGATCAAGGTCTATCCCCACTCATGCGGGGAAACCTACATGGGAACCTGTATATATTCGCCATTGAACGGTCTATCCCCACTCATGCGGGGAAACCCGATATTAGCAATTCAAATTCCCAAACGTCATGGGTCTATCCCCACTCATGCGGGGAAACCTGCTCGATCGTTCCGATCGTGGTGGTTGTGTTGGGTCTATCCCCACTCATGCGGGGAAACCTCGTCCGTGCAGCTCAGCACCTTGCGGCCCCGGGGTCTATCCCCACTCATGCGGGGAAACCGATTGTTGCGTCCCAGGTTGCGAACCGCATCCGGGTCTATCCCCACTCATGCGGGGAAACCTCTAGTTGATAAGACTATGATTAAATTGTAAAAGAACAAGATGACAGAACTACAGTCGTTTGAGCAGTAATATTCCGTCAGAATCGAAAATTTCTTTCGGAGGATCTCCTAGATGGCTCAATCCAAGACCACCAGATTTTGTATTGTCTCGCCAAATCATAACTATTGAACCCCTTCTCAATATGGCAAACCAATCATCTATAACTTTCCAAATTCTTGTACGAACACCAGACGATAGGTTGGGAGACACGTAGACCCCCGGCGAAACTTCTAACATAACCGATGTCAGGAATCCCCGATATCGGCTTTCCACATCTCTAGTTACAATAATTGTCATTGGCATGATTATTCGCTTTCGTTTTTCTCAAATAGTTCTTTGATACGTTCAATCATTTTATGAATTACTTTTTCTCTTTCCAGTACGTTCCCGACTTCACGTCGTGTAATTCGATCAACAGTGTAATGTGGTGAGGCATTCAGAAGTTTTACCGCTCTGAAAGCCGCAGGTATGGTTATAGAATCGCGAAATAGGTCGGATATGTCTAACACAAAAGACTGCCCCGGGTCTTCATGTATGAATCCGAGTTGTGGAATTGTCGCAGTTGCCGATACCGCTATTGCGGCGGCGGCTTCAACAGCCGTAGAAGCGTGATTGAGTGCTTGATTTGGTAAATCACCTGACGATGGATTTGAACGGTTATAACGGCGGCCATTCCATGTAATCCCGATTTGTTCCGCAATCAATTGATAACTCTTTTTCATACGCGCACCTTCAATCCCTCGTAGTACCGAAATATCCCGATGAGGTAAAACCCTTCCCAAACGCCACGCGTACATCCGTTTAGCGATGTGCAATCTTCTGTCGGGTTGTGCCCACTCAATTGCCTGCTGGCGAGCTAATTTCGAACTGTCTTTTCCGAGTGGTGGTGCTGTGTAGAGACGAACGCCATTTTCTCCAACCGCTGCGAGGCCAGTTCCATGCCTTGCAATCAGCCGCAAAGCATCGTGGCTGACGGTTGAACCAGGCCCCAGCAGTATCATCGAAATGTTTTGAAAAGGGATTGAATAGTGCCCCGGGTCGAACGGTGCATCGTTATCTGCTTCAGATTTTCGTTCGAAACTCAAGCAGCCATCTCTGACATTCAGATGCCCGCGCGACAACCAAAGAAGTCCCGCTCGGTCGGCGTGGGGGATTCGTGCAGTATCAAGTCCTAGACGTCCGATAAGCATTTATTCTGATATTACTGAATTCCTAACAGTTTGAATTTTCATCTGCCACCGGTTGGTGGTCTGAGCAGCAACATTCCATAACCGTATGCTTTATGTCTTCCCAGTCCATTTCGAATTTTGTGATTGAAACTATCCGGTTCCTTGACTTTAAGGTTCCCATGGATGATGACATCCGGCCCTTCAATATTCGGTCCGCTACCACGAACACAGCGAGTACGCTTGAATGAAGTTAAACGACAATCATTTTTCAAGACATCCACTGAATCGCTGAATCGTTCCGAGAGCCAATCAACGTAGCAGCTGTACCGAGTGATACCAGCTGATTTTAATGAATCTTCGTCGGAATTCGGGTGACCTGATAATTGTCTAAGAACATATGCGACATAAACATCCAACTCAGCTCCCTTCGCAAAACATTTCCCAGACTTGGGATCTGAAAGATTTTGAGCCAACCGTCGTGTAGGCCTAATTCGAATCTCAAAACCCAATTTTTGTGAAGTGGGAAAATTGGTTGGCATTTCTTTGGACTGCAGCCCCCTTAATGATTGAGTTGCCGATAAGCAGTCAGGAGTTGCATACAAATTCGCCTCGTGTGCCAATCTACTTGCGTCCATCTCGGAATATGCATAAAGACTTCCATATCTCTGATGCTCCGAAGCAAATATTCGAAACGGTTGGAGCTTGTTCTTACCGAATAAATTACACAATAATACATGCATCGCGTAGCCTTGGTCATATATTCCTTTACGAATCAATCCACGCTGTCCGGCCCAACGATTGAACTTTCGCATATCAATTGGCAAATATGTGAGATATGTCGTCATTATCCGTACACTACGTTTATTTTGGGTTGGTAACCCTACCTTCACAAACTCTTCGACCCCCACCGTGAATTCCAGTAATCCAGTTTCTCTCATCAGTAATTAACGTAATTCTGTCTGCATGGTCTTCGCCTCCCTCCGAAGCAGGCCAAGATGCTCGTAAATTCACTTCATTCTCATTGGCCAAACCGCAAAGTGCACTATACACATCATCTGCGTTTACCCAATCGTTGACAAAATAGCCCGATGGTAAACACGGTTTTCGACCTATAAATAATGGACGCGCTGGATAGTCGAGTGCATGAGCAATTTCTTCTAATTTCGGGTGTTGGTTATCAGGCTCTAGTCGGACAACAACCGAAATTTTCATGTCTGCTAGGTAATCTCTCCGACGTAGATGAGAACCAGTGTAAGTGTTCAATCCACCTAAGCGAACTGCCGGTATACCGCTTGTAGTCCAAGCCTTCTCGTGTTTTTCAAGTCTGACTGTTTGAAAATCAGTCAGACGACCGTTCATTAGTTGATGACGTTGCATGGCACCAAAAATAATTCGGTCTTGCAGTTGCTGGTGTTCACTGCGCATTGAGCGAGTCCAGCCGAGCGAATTCGCAAATAATCCCACCAACAAGGATTTGGTTGGAAAATCATGAGTGACTCCGAACGAATCTATTGTTTCACCGCCGAATGATCCCAACGGGGCATTGAATTTTAAGTGCAACCAACGCATCAACATTCGCCGAATATGACAGAATTTGCTGCCCACTCTGCAATTTCCGCTAATGGCAATTGTGTTACGTTCAGTAATTTTGCCCCGGAGATATTCATTACTCGACGTTGTTCGTGTTGCCCATAAGCTTCATCAAGTTTCTGGAGGTGTTGACCAATTGCCGCCTCACTGTCCTCTAGCAATGGACTGCAGGCAACTCTAAATGCCTCGGCAAGGCTTCGCGGTTGACGGCTTCCTGCTTCGGCAAGCATCCAGCTTGCATAGTCATAGGGTGCAGTTGACCCTAGTTTTGCTCCAGGCGATACAGTTGCGATGAGATGGATTAATCGTCTGACAACTTCTCCCGCCATATCACAGTCATCGGCTAAATTTCGAAGCAGCATGCCACGGTCAACCACAACATAACCATAATACAAGCCTGATGACAACTCGGTTTCGCCAATATGGTCTGCGCCAGTATCTTCACTCATGCTTCGAAGGTCGTCTACAACAGTGAAATAGTCGCTTTCACTAGCATCTGCATGTACCGTAAACGAATGCGCAACATGAATCGCCGCGTCGATATTAGCCTCTGTGTCGGATGTCACCATGCGTCCAAAAAGTGCAGATACCAAACCTGCGGGTAGGCTGCAATTTTCTCTCATGACTTTCAGATTCGACTTAAATGATTTCTCCCATTTTTTTATTACTTCGATATCGCCGTCATACTGATCAACTAAATTTCTTGCTTCTTGCGCCAAATAGTTGATTTCAGGCTCTCCAAGTAATAAAGGTTGACGGTTACGACTGTCTTGAGCCTTCTCTCCGTAAACAGCGCGTTGCATACCATCATTGATCGCTTCGATCAGTTCTTCATTATCAACTTCATTTCTTAGAGGATCGATTATTTTTTTGGAAACTGTTTCTCGCGACCGGAATGCAGCTGTTGCGCCATCGATTTTACTCAACGAATTTTCGTCATCCGCTACGCGCCAGTGGCGCTTCAAACATTGCGAAGATATTCTCGTTCTTATTGTTCCACCGTAGGGAATCCGTTTGGCATGCCCGGAATCGTCTCGGTTCAGCAAAACGGAGGAATATCCATGTAGGCTGTGGATTTGAATAAAATTTGCCTTAGTCATAGTTGCATTACCTTGGAATTTTTTCAGTTGATCTAATTTGATTAGGAATGTTCTTCAAAACGTTCTGTTCGATAGTAATCGCGAGCGATTTTCCTATCGGTGTGTTCTCGTCGGAACAATATGAACTGTGCCAATGTTCGCAAATCAAATGCGCTTTGATCCGCTGAAATTAATCTTCTGCATAAACGGGTTATAAGTGAATGACGCAAATCATGTGGAGCCGATAGAAGATGTGCCAAGCGGAGTTCTGAAATATTCGCTCTGTACAGGGCGGACCCGAACGATATTGTTGGCACGTATGCTGAAGATGCATCAGGACCTTTTTGAGTCAGAATCGCAATTGCTTGAACAATTGTCGCCCAAGATTTTTCATGATATTCTCGAACATCATATTTTGCCAGAATTTGCCAGAAAACTGCCGCGCCAGCACCCGCGTAGGGACCGCGTCGCAACGCGGCTTTTGACCCTGAATCAAGTTTAGCAATTCTTGTGGCTAGTTCGGGAATGACCGCATTTATATCGGGTTGTGTATACTTTCTATTGTCTACATTAGATACTTCGTTAGACATGAGTCAAATCCTCTTTAATAAGTCTGGCTCGTCAGCGAATTCGCCATTCTTGCGTCTAAGGTAACCTCGGAATGCGCTTTCCGATTTTGCTTGAGCCCTGTGTCGACGGATTGACGGACACGGAGTAGTCTTCAAGGCTTGATCGAGTAATTGTTTAGCACTTTCAATTAGATTTTCTAAGAAATTGGATCGGAAACGATTAACCTCAGTTTCGTCTGTTGAACTGAATCGATCATCTAATGCGGAAAAGAACAGAGAGTCAGCGAACTCGTCAAATCTACGAATATATGGCCAGGTTTGTTCTCGGTCTGATTTCGAAAACTCAGCAGTTTCTTTACCTCCGCTTGCGTAAACACTGATAGCCAACTTCAATGCATTTGCCACTTCCGCAATTTCTGCGATTTGACGTTTTGAAATTTCGGATAACTTGTCAAGTTGTGTCGGTTGGACGAACGCATGGGTTGTTTCTTTTGAGAATACAATGTCTTTACGCTCGTGGTAACCTTCTGTCTTGCCCTGACCTGCTGCAACACCTCTTGCAACTAAACGCCATCGATTCGAGGTGCCCTCTTCAATCTGTGTAGATGCTGGCAATATGAACTTTTTTTCAAACAAAATTCTGACGAGTAGGTTATATCGAAATCCGGCAGATGTTATTGAAAAAGCTTTATTTTCATCACTATGCACAGGTGTCCAGAAATCTCCTAAATTTCCTTTCGCTTCTTTTGCAAATATTCGAGTGTTTTTTGAACTCGTGGTACGCGCATCAACTTTATAACCGTCCCAGCACACACGAATCCGACGGCAAATTTCTATGTAAAAAGGGTCAAGTTTCTTCAAGCTTAGCTGTTCTATGCCATCCCAAGGTTGCAGCCAGAGCAATGCGAACCCGTCTTCCGGCTGATAGTATTCGGCAAATTCATCCAATAGTCTTTCGCGAATTTTCAACATACGTCGTATATCTGAAAAAATATGTGCACCAATGTTGCCATCGGCAGGGGCCAATCCTAAACACGGGCGGGATGAAAATCCTCCATTCATTCTTGAAATACCATAATTTCCGGAACCGAGAAACCCAGACATGGTTTGAAGGCTTACAAGAGCAAAAATCCAATCCTCATAGTTACTTTGTATCGCAATCCCTTGTTTTAGATCATGGTTTTTTGATTTAACCAGAATATCAATATCATCGGGGGTTGAGACGTGCTTGAAGTTGGCATCTCGGTCAGGAATCGGACACTGCATAAAAGCTGGCAAGGCTAAGTCTTCTACAACCAGTAGCCAAGGCTCATCATCCGGGTAGTCCGATCTCGTCAAGTTTCGCAACAAATTGTACCAATCCTCAGAAGTGTTGGGTATATCAGTACGATTTGAAGTAACTAGCGCGATAACGGCTAATTGAGCAAGGAAAGCATGCCAAGCGTGCCGTTGATGTGGTTGTAGACCTGGAAATGCCACAATTTTATCTTCTTTGAGCTCATGATATATCTCGGGAATGGATTTCAAGTACTTGTTGCCATCTTCCCAAAGAATTTGAATCAATGGATCGGTTAGAAGATTTTTCATTTTCAAAAGATAGGGACCGGATCATTCACCGTGCAAGTTTTTGTAATCCAAGATTATCGTATCGGAACGAAGTTTTCAAAAAATTAATTCTTATATGGTCTTCGAGTTGTTCGGCGGTGAAACCAGAAATTTTATCTTCCATTTCGATCAGGTGCATTGGAAAGTTAAAGGTTTGTACATTTTCCGAGAATGGCCCAGATAGCGGTTGATCAAGCAAAATTCGGGGACCGTCCTCACCTAACCGAGTTCGAATGTGATCATCGTCCGCAGAAAACTCCAGTTCATTGAATGGTGTTTGCTTGCAGAAAGAGTGATTTCTCGCACATTGCAACTCGGCAGAACCGGTACCGAATAGCCGCATTTCATGTTCTATCCATTCATCGCCGAGCACTTCGGCTTTGCGTCCAGTTCTATCCGGATGAGTGGCTTGCTCAACTAGGTATCGGTTCATGTTTGGAATCTTCCAGATTTTATTTTCTTGGATTAGTTCGCGAGTCAGCTCAATTGATATTACGTTTCGGTATATGCCACCTTTATCATTCATTCCTATTCCGTGATGAAGTAAATTTCCTCTGATTCCTTCAAGTAGTCCATTAACAGGGCCAAGCACAATGCAACCTGGCTGTTGAAAATCCAATGGTCGGTTTGAAATTTGGTGTCGATGAAGTCTACCAATTCTTTGCAAGAGAATGTCGACCGGACATATGTCAGTGATTAAAAAATCTGCATCAATATCAAGTGATTGTTCAAGAGTTTGAGTGCCAACTACAATGCATCCACCACCAGTTCGATTTTTACCTAGGTTTCTTTCGACTTCTGCATCCAGAAGGTGCCGGTCTTCTGCTGCGAAACGACTGTGATGTAGTGTTGGTATTCCACTAACGTGAAACAATAAGTCCTCTTTTTCAAGTGCAATTATTTCTTTGACAACAGCCTGAGCTGTACCTACCGTATTCCGAATTACTAGCACTTTTGCACCTAATTCAGATTTGGAAATTGCCAACTTCGCAATTTCATTGTACGAACCAAGCCAAGGTTCATATCGCATCATGATGCATTTATCCTGTCCAAAATTTTCGATCTTCTTAACAACTGGGGTCCAATCCTTTACCATTGTCAGAGCTGGGTAGGCCTCCGATATTGATTCGAAAAAATTGGGAGGATCGACTCGATTGCTTTGGTTGATCAATCTGCTCTTTGCCACAGCCCCCAAAGTAGCGGACATTAACATTGCGCGTCCCCCTAACCTTATGTGGTCATGTAACAATCGACGAAGAATTTCAGTCATGTAGGTATCACTAGCATGAACCTCATCCACTACCAAAAGACTACGTGCCAGAGCTGAACTCCGAAAATGCGCCCATTTCACCTTCAGGGTACCCAAAAGAGCTTGGTCGACTGTTCCAACTGCAGCAGTTGAGCAGAGGAATGTACGGTCTCGTTCGGCTGACCACCTCGCCGCACGCAGTTTTTCGTCTGGATTGTCTTCCCAAAATACTTCGTAATTTTCTATTCGATTTATGTGTGCCGAACCAGCTCTAATATAACCAGGCAATGCAAGTACAGTTTCAATATGATCCGCATTAATGAACAATCTCTGGAGTGCGGATTGGATTCTCTCATGAAGCTGTTTTGCCGCAGCTCGTGTTGGTACTGCGAAATACAACCCATCCACTATTCCAGCATTCCAGAGATTAGCAAAATGTATTAGTGCCCCTTCCGTTTTGCCAGAACCTGTTTCGCTCTCCAGAATCATTAATTGATGGTCTGTCGACACATCCTCTATGGCTTTTTGTAATGGACGCAATGAATCAACATTCAAATATCTTTCTATGTCAAAAGTAGCTGTAGACTTTATTCTATTTGCTCTTTTGAACCCACGATTTTGCATTGCCCTTTCAGCCATGACTCTTGCGTGGTCAATGTAGGAATCATCGGGAATGGAATGAAACCTGAAATATTCCGTTGACGATCCAATTTGGTCGGCGATAGCAACTAGTCCAGCGAACAAGTGGGTAAAGAGTGGGGATTCAGGTAGTGGTGGACCATCGTCAAAAGCCTCTGGAAACCATAGTTGAATGCAATTGCGAAGACGTTTTGCTGCATCGACAGGGATGTATCCGCTATAGGGCTTCCAAATAGACGGTGGACCTGTACCGCTTATAGTTGGACTGGATGCGGGCCAGCCGTGATGTGACAGTGCCGCATGTAGCAATTCATAGAATGCCGACTCTCCCCAGCTGCTACTCAGATTTGATAGACCGAGTTCCGCTTCAATTTCTGGATTGGAAAAATAATAGAATGCTTCTCCAACATGCCCACTTTTGGGAGGGGCATTCGGAGGTAATTTACTACTATCACGAACCTTGAACTGAAAGCCTGAATTTAGTTTCGCGAAGTCATGTAAAAATGCGATTACTGCTAATCGAGACTCCGTGACACTGTCTATTTCATTCAAATCTGCAGCGTAAGCAAAACGATGACGTAGAATTGGTTCTCGAATCAAAATCTGGAAACAGGCAGCTACATCTGCACAGTGATGTTCAAGGCAGTGGAAATCAGAAGTTGATTTATCATATTTTCCCCAAGCTAACAGCACGAACCACTCCAATTTGTCCAATTACTTCGGCTTGTGATTGATGTTCAGATGCAAACTGATACAGTCGTTTTCTTATTTCAAACTCGGTCCAATTGCCATCAGTTCGCGAGCCGCTTGATGCGGTGACAATCCTTCGTATAGAATTCTGTAGACTCGCTCCGTCATCGGCATGAAAACATCCAGTTTCCTACCGATCGAATAGGCTTCCCGGGTCGACTGTATTCCTTCCACCTCCTGCCCGATTTCCGCAACAATCTCATCCAGTTTCTTTCCATGCCCCAGTGCAAGACCCAGACGACGGTTACGTGACAGGTCGCCGGAGCATGTCAGCACCAGGTCACCCATTCCGGATAGACCCATCATCGTCTCAGCTTTCCCACCCAGTGCCGAGTTGAGTCGTCCCATCTCAGCCAAACCGCGGGTTATCAGCATGCAGCGCGCATTGATTCCCAGTCCCATTCCATCGCAGATACCCGCTGCGATGGCGATGACATTCTTTGTCGCACCGCCTACCTGAACGCCGAAGATGTCATCTGTTGTATAGACAAGAGTTGTCTCATTTCGGAAAACATCTGCGATGTCTTCAATCCTGTCAGCGTGTTGGGACCCGAGATCGAATCCGGCAGGAAGCCCTCGCACAACCTCAAAGGCGAAACTTGGGCCCGATAGTACGGCTGTAATCGTTTGGCCACCGAGTATGTTTTCCGCAGAATCACTGAGCAAGCCTCCGGTTTGGGCTGAAAATCCTTTCGTACCCCATACGATGGTCGGAGGAGCATCCGAGTCCATGACATGAAGGTTGTCTCGCACTTGGCCGAGTGCTGTCTCGAATACACGACTGGGTACCACCAGCACAGCCATCTGACATTGATTCAACGCCGATTCGATTTTCTTGAACGCAAGAACGTTTGATGGAAGCTCAATGTCAGGCAAATAGCGGCTGTTGCATCGAGTCGTGTTGATATCATCGATTACGGTCTCATCAATATCCCACAATCGGACATCATGACCGTTACGCGCAAGCCACGCACTGATCGCTGTACCCCATGACCCGCCGCCGATGATCGCAACGGGTATTTTGCTTCTTTCGCTCGTATTCAATTTTCCATAAACCGATCAAACGTAATATGGCGCACCGATTGCAGATTGCGCCCGTGCGCGAATGCCGACGGCACAACTCAATCGGTAAAACACACTAAAAAAATTGTAGTCTAATATTGTTAACGGTTATGCAGTATTCAATGCCTTTTTGTTGATAACTCAATGCGGCTCGATGGGTCGGTAGTTATCGACTCAATATCGCTGTTCGTTGGGCAGGTATTGACGATTGCCCAGATATTCAACATCATTCCCGACTGTTCTCATATGAAACTGTTGAAAAAAATTAGTGTTTGCAATGTCATCATCTGTTTGGTGCTGCTTTTTTCAAGTGCCGGTGTCGATTCCGCAGAGAACATCTTGAGACTGGCAACGACAACCAGCACGGACAATTCGGGGTTGACAAGAAAACTGTTGCCGGTGTTTGAAGAAAAGTTTGACATCAATGTACACACCATCGTCAGCGGCACCGGACGCGCGATCAATCATGCCCGCAACGGCGATGTGGACATGATTCTCGTTCACGCAAAGAGCGCGGAGCTCGATTTCATTGAAGATGGATTCGGTGTTGACCGAGAGGAGATCATGTACAACGAGTTCGTCATTGTCGGGCCGCAAAGCGATCCTGCAACTGTCAGCGGACTCAGTGACCTGAGCGAAGCGCTAGAGAAAATAGCCGCGAGTGAATCAACATTTGTATCGCGGGGAGACGATTCGGGAACCCACAAGAAAGAACTGAGTCTGTGGGAAGAAGAGGGGATCGAAGCCGAAGGAGGCTGGTACAAGGAAGTTGGACTGGGTATGGGCAAGGCACTGCAGATTGCGAATGAGTTCGGCGCCTACACGCTGAGTGACAAGGGAACGTATCTTTTCATGCGCAATCGCCTGTCGCTGCCGATTCATGTCGAGTCGGCCATGGATGGACGAAATGTATACGGAGTGATTGCCGTGAACCCGAAACGGCATCCTCATGTCAACTACGATGGTGCCAGGAAACTGATCCAGTGGCTGAAGTCTGAAGAGGCCAAATCAATCATCTCCGACTACAAGGTAAACGGTGAGCAACTGTTCTTTGTAATTGATTGAGAACGCGGTAAACTGACTTCAGAATCCGGATCTTGCGAACGAATCAGGCAACTAGGTTCCGAATTGATATCCCGCAGACTGTATAACGTGAATCATGGACGGTCTGATCCTAGCAAGTGTTGAAGCACTGAAACTGTTGTTTACCGGCGATCCCGATACCTGGGAGATTGTCGGAATTTCATTTCTTGTCTCGTTCCGGGCAATCCTGTTCATCGTTCCGCTCGCCTTGGTTGTCGCGTTCACGCTGGCCTACGGAGAGTTTCCCGGACGGCGTATTCTGATCACTATTTTCAATTCAATGATCGCCATACCGGCAGTGGTGGTTGGCTTGCTGCTGTATATGATGCTATACAGTTCAGGCCCGTTTGGGGGGTGGCGATTGCTCTTCACTCAGACCGCAATGATCATCGGACAGATGATTCTAGCGTTTCCGCTTCTGGTGGCCATGACGCATGTCGCCTTGCAGGCCGTGGATCTGAGTGCCTGGCAGACCGCTCGCACCTTGGGTGCTGGCACCATACGTGCGATGTTCACAATCATGCGGGAGGTCAGATTCGGACTGATTGCAGCCATCGTGACTGCGTTTGGACGGGTGGTGTCAGAGGTGGGCTGTTCGATCATGGTGGGTGGTAATATCCTGCACGAGACGCGTAATATTCCGACTGCGATCGCACTTGAAACGTCGAAAGGGAATTTTGAGCAGGGCATCGCGCTCGGTGCGGTATTGATCACACTGGCGCTGGCGCTGAATTTCATGGTCGCGATGTTTCGCGGGCGCGATATGGCGAGGCATTGAAACAGATGTCAGGAGTCAGATGAACGCGCAGGAACTGATCAGCTTTCGGAATATCCAGAAATCACTGCTTCGACGCAGGGTTCTCGACATTGACGAACTGATTGTTTATCGCAGCGAATGCGCTGTTGTACACGGTGAGAACGGTGCGGGCAAATCCACTCTGATGAAGATTGTTGCCGGATTGATCGCACCGGATGCTGGGATTGTAACGATCGCTGGACAACGAATGTCCTGGAGACTGGCATACCGCAGTTTTCGAAAAGATGTTGTGTACCTGCATCAGTCGCCGTATCTGTTTGATCGTTCAGTCGCCGAAAACATCTCATATGGGCTCAGTGTGCGACGACTTGGACGCAAGGAGATTCGCGAAAGAGTGCAGAGCGCGATCGAATGGGCCGGGCTTTCTCAGCTCGCCTCCCGAAACGCAAGGGACCTGTCCGGTGGGGAGAGGCAGCGGGTTGCCTTGACCCGGGCTCGGATTCTGGAACCGCGGCTGCTGTTGCTTGACGAACCGACATCCGCAATGGATCGAGACTCTCGGGAACAGACGTTTGAGCTGATTCGCGATCTCGCAGACAGCGGGATAACGGTATATATTTCGACCCATGAATCCGCACAGTACTATCAGCCGGACAGAATAATCAAAATGGCGAACGGCAAATTGATTTAAATTTCATGGCACACGAAATCAAAATACCTGATGAACGTGTAACCGGCGTAATTCTGGCCGGCGGTCAAGCTCGCAGGATGGGCGGCATCGACAAAGGTCTGGTGAAACTCAATGGAATTGCGATGTGCAAGATCGTCATTGACAGGCTTCAGCCCCAGGTCTTCGAGGTTGTGGTAAACGCAAACAGAAATATAGAGGTATACAGAGATTTCGGAGTGCGGGTGATACAGGACGAGACTCCCGGATTTCTCGGTCCGCTTGCGGGACTCGCCAGTGCAATGGCTGTTGCTGAAACTCCGTGGATTATCACAGTACCGTGTGACGGCCCTTTCCTGAGCAGTGATTATGTTTTCCGTATGGCACAGATGGCCGAGGAAGACGTTGAGATTGTTGTTGCCCGGGATTCTGATCGAATGCAGCCGACATATATTCTGGTAAAAACCGAACTGTTGGACAGCCTGAATGAATTCTTACGTTCCGGAGAAAGGAAAATCGACAAGTGGTTTGTGAAACATCGGTATGCGGAAGCGGATTTCGCTGATTCTCCAGAATGTTTTCTCAATATCAATACCGAACAGGACCGAGAGAAAGCGCAACACCGGATAAGCCAGTATGAGTGAAAAGGGAATTCCAATAATCGGATTTGCTGCGTACAGCGGGACCGGCAAGACGACCCTGGTTACCAGAGTGATTCCGATACTTAAGGAAAGGGGATTGAAAATCGGCGTACTGAAGCATGCGCATCATAATTTTGTCATAGACACACCGGGCAAAGACAGTTACGAGCTGCGGGAATCGGGTGCGCAACAGGTGATGGTCGCATCCAAACAGCGTATTGCCTGGGTGATGGAGAATCAACGCGAAGAGGAGCCGCCGCTGTTCGAGTTGCTGAAGAATTTTGCTGGTCAGGACTTGGACCTGGTGATTGTAGAGGGGTTCAAGCATGAACCTTTTACCAAGATAGAGGTCTATCGATCTGGGCTGACACGTCCTTTACTAGCAAAAAAAGACCAAAATGTCATTGCAGTTGCAACTGATATTTCTGAACTTGCTGAACAGGGTATGGAAACAATTGCATTGGACGACCCCGGAGCCATCGCTGATTTCATCATTGATCAAATGCAAAACGGGTTGCTTTCAGTGATCGAGTGAGAGTACCATCAGGTTTGCAGTCTGTGGTAGGCTGATTACCGAACTTTTGGAAATTTCAATTTTTGACCATTTGAAAGTTGTTGAAGCTCCTTTTCTCTCAACGATTCTGGCTGTGACTCCAGCTATATGCGAATAGGACATATCTTCTCCCAGGCCCCATCTTGAACCGGGTACCTATGACTGGCATCGATTGCTACGAATTCCAGAAAGTCGAGTTTCGGCTTTTTTATCAAGCACTTAAAATTTTTTGTATACAAGGATCAATCATGCTGGTAGAAACCATTTTTCGCAATTGATTTGACTCGAGATCGACGGCAAATTTCAGCCAAAACAACACCGAATAGACTGACAAGTTCTTACCTGAAGTCAAAAGCTGATTGACTCACCTGCCAAGAAACGCAATCAGCCGGTCTGGGTAATCAGTGATGATCCCGTCAATTCCAGCATTCACCAGCCTTTCGAAGGCACTTTCCCGATTGACAGTCCAGGCGTACACGCGGATTCCCAGAGAATGCGCTTCAGCGATACGTTCGGTTGTCAAAGATTCATGATCCGCGTACCAGTCGGTGCCGCCCGCGGCTTTAACCCTTATTTCTCATTATATAGTTGAAAAGATGCGGGAAAAGCTGTATAACTGGTTGATATTGCAAAATAAAAGCAACCGGAGAGCAGTTCCCGCATGAACACACATTGTAACCCATCGAAAATCGTCTGTCCAATCCCCGACAATGCCCGGCCGGGTCGTATCGAAGTCGATTTCTCCGGCGGTGAGATCACCTCCGACGGCGGTGTCGTGCTGACCTCCGCCATCGCCGAGCGGCTGAATCTATTCGGCCGCGTGGCCGACTGCTTCGACGACTTCAGGAGTCCGAAACACATCGTGCATTCGCTGTCGACGCTGGTCGGGCAGCGCATCCTGGCGCTGGTTCAGGGTTATGAGGACCTCAACGATCACGATCATTTGCGCAAGGACAGTCTTTTCGGTGCATCGCTGGGCTGCGTGGAGTCGAAGCGTTCGGACTGCGAGGCACTGGCTGGAAAGAGCACGCTCAACCGGCTGGAACTGTCGGCGGCCGGTTGCAATGTCAAAAAGCACCGCAAGGTTCAGGTTGACTTCGCGCGGCTCGACCGGCTGCTGGTGGAGCTTTTCGTCGATTACCGGGGCAAGGCGCCGGATCGGATCGTGCTTGACATCGATGCCACCGACTTCGAGCTGCACGGTGGCCAGGAACACCGGTTCTACCACGGCTACTACCGCGAGTACTGCTACATGCCGCTGCTGGTGCTGTGTGACGACTTTCCGGTGATGGTGCGTCTGAGAAGCGCCGCCGGTGACGCCGCCGCCGGAGTGGAGGATCTGCTCGAACAGGTGGTCTCGCAGTTGCGCGGACACTGGCCGGACACGCACATCACGGTGCGCACCGACAGCGGATTCTGCCGCGACCAGATTCTGTGCTGGTGCGAGCGGACACCGGAGGTCGACTATGTGATCGGCATCGCGAAAAACAACCGGCTCAACGAGGAGAGCATCGTCGCCCGCAACCTGGCGGCGCTGGAGTGCGGACTCACCGGCGAGGCGACACGCCGGTTCTGTGAGTTCGAGTATCGCACACTGGATACGTGGAGCCGCAAGCGGCGGGTCATCTGCAAGGCCGAGGCATTGCCGGAACACTGTGACGAGTCGCAGGGGCACTTCGTGTGCAAGGACAATGCGCGTTACATCGTCACCTCGCTGGATGCCGACGGACATCCCGCACAGCGGCTGTACGAGCAGTTCTACTGCCACCGGGGCGATGCCGAGAACCGGTTGCGGGAGGTGAAGGTGGACCTGTTCGCCAAGCGCTGCTCAAGCAATCTTTTCAACGCCAACGCCCTGCGGCTTTATCTGAGCGCGATCGCGCAGGTGCTGTTCATTCACCTTCGACGCCGCCTTGAGGGCACCTCGCTGGCGAACTGCCAGCCGGCAACCATCCGTCTGAAACTGCTGAAGATCGGCGGCCAGGTGAAACGTTCGGCACGCCGCATCCATGTCGCCCTGTCGAGCGCCTTCGCACATCAGGCCGTGTTCTTCCATGCCTGGCGGAACATCGCTCCAACCTGACGGCTGATCATCGTCACCGGTCGTCCAACCGCACGTTGTCCGCACATCGTGCGGTGCGCGGCTGTACCGATTCCGGCGAATCGCCGTGTTGCGTGCCGCAAATGACGCCACCTGACCGGATCCCTTCGGAAATCGGTGGCACCTGACCCCAAGCCGCCCGGATCAGCTGAAAATATCGATCCGCAAGTAGTACTATGAGAAATAGGGGTTAACCATGTTTGGAACGGAGCCCCCATAGTCCGACAGTAGCATTCAATCCGTTCGGCTACCAGCAAAACTGGAGTTCATTGATTCGGAAACTTATTTCACTCCAAAGCTAATTCTCAAATTCTCAAATTACGGTGAGGAAATAATTACGTATTTTGGTAAAATCGAGATTCAAAGAACCTATTTCAGTGAAATATATTTATCAGAAACTGAATGAGCGCTGCGACATAGCCGATAAATTGGTTTTGGCGGGTACAAACGGAATGATGAGAGGCCAGATTACAGTTCGTTGTTGAATGTGTCAAAGAAGCCCCGTGCTATCGGGATGGAATTGACTGAAAATATGCTTAATTATGCGAACAGAAGTACGTTTATTGAATTCAACTACAAACACTAGTGCGGTTATATCGAGGAGTTTGCAGAGTGATTTTATTTCCAGCTTTAAAATACCGCAGATTTCGCAGATCAAATAGAGTGGATAGGATTGGTATGAATCTCAAAGATATAAATTTGATCGGAGGTAGAAGTTATGGCAGCTAGTAAACTTCAAAAGAATTTAGACGCTTTCGACAAAATAAAAGGTGAATACGAAACCGATAACATTGGACGCACAGCACTGTTGCATGATGGAAAATTAGTTTCGATTTATAACGATAAATTTGATGCTTACACAACTGGATGCGACCGATATGGAATTGGAAATTTCGCGATTAAAACTTTTGGAGAAGCACCGATTTCATTAGGAATTTTCACTTCTTGCGTTCAACAAGCGCCGAATGTAGCCGAATAAACATGGCAACATTTACTGGTAAAGTCCAAAATAGACAAATTCAAGGTATGGGTGTCTGATCCAAGCAGTAACGAAGTAAGAAATATTTTCTCTTATGACACCTTATTGGATACAGGCGCGCAGATGACAATGATTTCCACAAAGGTTGTCAATGAAGTTGGCTTACAACCAATTGGTGATGTTGATGTTATTCCGGTAAGCGGAGATCAAATCAAGACGGGACGGTATATGATAAGACTGGACATACCAATTTCACATAGTGTGAAATTACCGAGCGGTGAAATAGGTAGCGAACGTGTCATGCGAGGTGATAGTCTGGACGTAGGTGAACTTCCTTACAATCCTGCTGACCACGATGTCTTGGTCGGGATGGACTTCATTGGTTTGTTCCATATAACAATGTATGGTGAATCATTCATTTTGAGCAATTGAGGAATTATTGATTAGTTCTGATTATTGACCATGATTCAATAGATTATTCGACCTCATGAATCGGTTCAGACGAAGTGCATTGTTCCATGTCGTCAATTTCCATTTTGTTCCCTTGTTGCACACTTCGTTCGAAGCGGATTTGTCGGAAATCATTGGAAACGATATAACAGATGATGGTCGGTTAGGCAGTACTGTTGTGACTGGTACAGGAATCCAGTTAAAGCGCAACTCATCCGTCAAGAAACGCAATCAGCCGGTCTGGGTAATCAGTGATGATCCCGTCAATTCCAGCATTCACCAGCCTTTCGAATTCACTTTCCCGATTGACTGTCCAGGCGCACACGCGGATTCCCAGAGAATGCGCTTCAGCGATACGTTCGATTGTCAAAGATTCATGATTCGCGTGCCAGTCGGTGCCGCCCGCGGCTTTGACCATGTTTGGAACGGAGCCCCCATAGTCCGACAGGAGCATTCCATCAGTCCAACTACCAGCATCGCCAGATCTCATTGATTCAATCTGACCTGCAACAGTATTGAAGCTTTCTGTCTGAGAGGTTAGATAGGCAAATTGCAGGTGTGGTGCAAGCCTGCGAAAAGCGTGCACCAGTTTCCAGTCGAAAGAGTGAATTCTTACCGCGGACGAAATACCCAATCTCTCGATCTCGGAAACAATTGTTTCCACAAATTCCTCAATGGGGATATTCGAGAATGGCGCTACAGCATAGTATTTGATCTCGATGAAATAGGCGGGATTTCGTCTGAACTTTTGGTCCAAATTCGCGATCTCTTCCAGTGTCGGTATACGACTGCCATCAGCTGGCGTTTGACTTGGAAAACGTTTGGCATAGTCGGAGCCGGGTTTTATCCGGCCTATGTCATAGCTTCTGAGCTGTTCAAGTGTGAGCTCACTGATTTTGCAGGCTCTGTCCTCAATCCAAATCCCGTCGGAACCGCGTGTGATAGCAGGATTGAGTTCCGCGTCGTGATAGGCCACTACCTTTCGGTCTGCGGTGACCGCGAGATCCATCTCCAAGCCATCCACACCGAGCTCCAGTGCCTTGGCGAATCCTGCCAGACTCTGCTCGGGAAACAGTCCGGTTGCACCTCGGTGTCCGATAATGCTGATATCCTGATTCATCGAGTCGATTTGCGGAATGCTGCCACTCGTGACATAAGATCAAAAACTTCGTAGTATATATACATCATCAGAATATCAACGAATTTGCACACGCTGGGATTCTCTGGAATGCCAATGCGAATGTATAGCATAATTTGCGGCTTACGAATCTAGACGCAGCAGCGACAAATCTCACTTAAATATCAGATATGAATCCAAGGCTCGGACGAGAATATCTCGCTTCCAATGGCATCAATCTCTTTCATGTTTTTGATACGCAGACACTTGAAGATCTGCTGTCACCGGCGATTGACGAAAGACTGCTCAAAGATTATCCGAGCGCAGTTCTGATTGCGAACGCCGGTGCTGAGTTCTGGCATGCGCTGAAGAAATTCGGCATGCACGGACATGATCCCGTCGATGACTTCAGTATTCATCTGGCGAGTATCTACTCGACAGAGTATTTGAAAACAGACTTTAAGTTGATCTATCCGACTGATATTCCGGTCTCACTTCGTGCGGTTGCCGAGCGAACCGGATGGAGTCATCCATCTCCTCTGGGAATAACCATTCATCATGAGTTTGGAACCTGGTATGCGTTCAGGGCAATGTTTCTTGTTCGGACACGATTGCCGGCATCGGACTGTTCACCGACTGAATCTCCCTGTGGGAATTGCACTGACAAGCCCTGCATATCGGCATGTCATGTGGATGCAGTCGGCGAGATCGGATCATTCAATTTGGAAGCATGCGCCCGTTTCAGAATTCGGGAGTCTTCTCCGTGTTCATTCAGTTGTATATCCAGAATTCGGTGTCCTGTCGGAACTGAATATCGATATGACCCAGAACAGATGAAATATCATTACCGACGCGGGCGGGATTCGATGGTTCGTTATTATGGCGAGCAGAGTGATCAAAACTAGGGGGTTCAGGCTGAATGTATTTTGAGGAGTTTAATGTCGGAGACAAGTTCAAGAGTGCCGGAGTTACTTTCACCGAAAGCGAAATAATCCGATTCGCACTTCAGTATGATCCTCAGCCCTTCCACATTGATGTCGAAGCCGCAAAGAAAAGCCAATTCAAGGGATTGATTGCCAGTGGATTTCAGACGCTGGCCTTGGTTTTCAGGATGTACATCCAGGAAGGCATGCTGAAGCAGGGGATGGGTTCGCCGGGAATGGACGAACTGAGATGGCTGCGTCCGGTGTATCCCAACGACACTGTTCACATGGTTGCTGAAGTGCTCAGTACCAGACCTTCTTCAAAGAAAACGGATCGTGGTTACGTCGATCTGCAGTGTTCGATGATCAACCAAAATTCCGAAACTGTCATGACTGTTCGTGTATTGCAGATCATTCGACGCAAGGATTCCGAATAAATTGCAAAATCGCACGAATGCTCTCAATTGTTCATGGAGTAACCAACCACTCTTGAATCAGCTGTGCGTGCCGCACTTCTAACTGAAATTGGAAAGCCGTTGACGGTCGGTGAGGCTGATATACCTGTACCGGAACTTGGAGAATTACTGCTCCGTGTCCGCACCTGCGGGATTTGCCGGACGGATCTGCATATCGTCGACGGCGATCTGCCGACACCGGCTTTACCGCGCATACCAGGCCACCAGATTGTCGGTGAAGTTGTTCAATCCACTGTTCCGGACTTTCACCCTGGACAACGGGTCGGTGTTCCATGGCTGGGTTCAACCTGTGGTGCTTGCGAATATTGTGACATCGGTCAGGAAAACCTATGTGATTCGGCGCGATTCACAGGATATGACCTGAATGGTGGATTTGCAGAATACTGTGTCGCGGATGCGCGTTACTGCTTCCCACTCGATTCCAAACTGACGAACCTGCAGGCCGCTCCGCTACTGTGTGCCGGGTTGATCGGTTTTCGTGCTTATCGTATGACCGGCAAATCAGATCAACTGGGATTCTTCGGATTCGGTTCAGCTGCACACATTCTTCTTCAGGTCGCCCTCTACGAGAAAAAAGATGTGTACGCGATAACGCGTTCCTGTGACACAGCCACTCAGCGCTTCGCACGTACGCTTGGTGCGAAGTGGAGCGGAGGTGCCGACGAGACGATTCCGGTCGAGCTGGATGCCGCCATCATATTTGCTCCGGCGGGTGAACTGGTGCCTTTGGCACTGAACAGTGTCCGAAAGGGAGGTGTCGTTGTATGTGCGGGTATTCACATGAGCGACATTCCTTCGTTTCAGTACGAACAACTTTGGGGAGAACGGGTAATCAGATCAGTCGCGAATCTGACCCGTGAGGATGGTGAATCGTTCTTGAAGCTGGCTTCAGATGTTCAAATCAAATCCACTGTTAAGTCCTATACCTTGGACGATGTGAATGACGCGCTGGATGATGTACGGTTCGGACGAATAAATGGTTCTGCGGTCATTGAAATCTGATTGTCCGATGGTATATGTAAAGAGTGAATATTTTCTACCTTGACGAAAACCCTAGGTTAGCCGCTCAATACCACGGCGACAAGCATGTTGTGAGAATGGTACTGGAGACAGCCCAGATTTTGTCAACAGCACATCATGTTTTGGACGGTGACGACAACCGTTTCAGTCAGCGAGCGTTGGACCGGGGGATGTATCGCCCTTCACACTTCAATCACCCTACAGTCAGGTGGGTTCGCGAAAATTCCGACAATTACCTGTGGACATGGAACCTGTTCGTGTCTTTGTGCATTGAGTTCGAGTTTCGTCGGCAGGGCAAGCAACACAAATCATCCCAGCTCGTCGAGCCTCTTCGACAATTACCAATTAATGTTGAGAAGGCCAGTCATTCGGAAATCAACTATCCGCCACTGGTAATGCCGGATGAATTTCAGTTGGAAGATCCAGTGGAATCATACCGAAATTACTATCTGCACAAATGGCAGCAGGGGATTGTCAGCTACGACTGGGGAAGGGAGATGCCTGACTGGCTTGTAGAAAAGATTAGTGTGAAGGGACGTGTCAAAATTAAATGATCAAACAGAATGATCAAACTCCTCGTCAATTGACGATAAAAACCGCCGCTACCCGAGGTGTTCATATTGGACGGTCAGGTAAAAACAACGAGGAGAATTATCTGACGCGGGACTGCTCGACGGGGAGAGTTAAAGAAGCGTTTTGTAGTCTCTAAGTGAGAATGGCATTCAAAATTTCCAACAATCTAGGAAATAAATTCGAGGTCACGACAAATTTACTGGAACAGATCTTCAAGTGCACTTCTCTGGGCCGCATGTTTTTTGGGGTTGGTTCGTTTCAGATATTCTAGATTGACAAGTTTCCAACGGACAGCTGGAAGCAACGCGGACTCGGGCAAATCAATTAAATCGAATTCTGGTTCGGCGTTATGGAGTGAAAGCAAGAAAGACGCAATGTTTCCTGATAGGCGACTTCTAATGTCAGCAGATAGTTGTGCACGAATTTTTTCAAGTGTTTCTTTTTTCACAGATTCTAGCGTCATACCTTTGAATTCTTCGTCGAAAAGCTCGTCAAGCTGTAAGAATATCGGAGCAAGCAATTCATGCATTGGCCTGTTAGAACTGGCTACGTAAACCATGAACACGCGAAACAGGTCGTCGGTCAGTCCTTCGTTTTCATAAAGTTGCTTTATGTCGAATAAGTCTCTCGGGTGTTGACGGTCTAGGGCTGCATGTAACTTTCCGCTATAGAGATCTTCAAAATCGAGGACATTCATCTGAATGTAACCGAACATTTGTGTTACAGCTTCGGAAGTGCCCATCATTATTGGTGGAAATACTGTCCCACGTATAATTGGAGAGGTTTCGATTTTGATCTTCGTGCTATCTCTCTGAACAAATATTCGTGTATTGACGTTATCGCCGAAGGTAGAGCAATTTACTCTTGCACTCGGATAGAGCTTGCTAATTGTCGTTGCAATTCGATTTATTGACGTATCAATGTTTTTGAGCGATGTTTCCCGTTCTTCAATTGGCAAGTAAGTGAGGTCAATGTCAATTGAGAGTCTGGGCATGTCACGATAAAACAAATTGATTGCTGACCCTCCTTTAAGAGCAAACACTTTCTCTTCGGCAACCACTGGCAATAAGTTCGAAACCAGTTGAACCTGTTCAATATACGGATTGACCATCTAAAAATTTCGTTTTCTCGCTTGTCGGCAAATATTCTTTCGGTACGTAGATACGGTAGTCTGGATGAATTTTGCCGCCCTTTATTAGCGCACGCGGTCCAGAGCCGAAATCAATCAAAGAAGCATTCAACCTTTTGCGCCAAGCATGCCCGTGCCGGTCAGCAAAGACAAAAAACAATCGTCGCACCTTTATACTCTGGCAAGCAGCCAACAATGTCATCATCAGCTGCGGTCGGAGTAATGTCAGATTTTCAAATATTTTGTCAATGTAGTCGAAACTCGCGTGGTGTGGAATCCGATCGAGTGCCTCGAGTATGGCGCGTTCAGGTACAGAGGCTTTTATCGGCCAACTCCATACATTAGATACTGGCACGGGGCTTTGGAAAATACTGTTAGCTTCTCCACATCCGATAGGGTCATCACCGAAAAGTGTGCGTTGATGAACGACAAACTCCGCTGGTATCGGTAACCGCCTTAACCATCTAGGAGCGTTTCCGTAAACATGGATACGTGCATTGTTACCCAATCTCAGGTAGTGACTGAACCCATGTAAATCCAATGAGTTCACACCACCCAGGTGAAGGTCGTAATTCATAATCCATTGTAGCGAGAGAAGTGGAATTTCCCATGAGTCTGTAGCACTGTCTAGAACATTTTCTGGCAAAGGACGGCGGTAAACGCCGCGAATAACCCGCTCCAACCAGCCGCGAGCCACGTAGTCGTGTAAAGATTTGGGATCTAGTCCCTGGTTCATCAGCCAACTGGATTCGACCATGAAACCCGGTGGAACTTTGTCAAGGAGTGATTTGAGTCTTGGTTTTCTTTGGTGGGTAACAGGCATATTAATTTAGCAATTGTAATTTTACAATTATTCCTATTATATGGTTAAGAACCATATAATATAGAAAATAATAAAATTATAACTTCATTCCATATGTTGAGAGCCAAATTGTACACACCCACCTCTGGAAAGAACGTCTTGAGGAGTAAAGACTCTCGCCTGTACAGATTGCACCACGTCTGCCCCACGTATGGCGAAATACAACGTGGTTACATCCGAAAAAACTCAACTACTACTTTGTTAGGATGAAAATATCGTACTGGGGTCGGCCGACCAGAATCGTTCATATAGTTGCGGCGCAGAATCATCCTTGTTGAAAAGAATGAGTTTGACGCTGACTTCATAGTTGTTGTATTTGAACTGTTTCGGTTGCTCACCACATTCAAACAATTTAATAAATCCGTCAACCTTTCTAGTAGACGAAGTGTGCTCAGTTCCTTTCGGGTCGACAAAAACAATCTGGTATATGTTGCCCTTTGTCATCCAGAAAATGAAATCCGGCATGAATCTTGCGTGTGTATTATTCCGTTTATCGTAGTAAGGGATATGCACGTTGTCAAGATACTCATCAATTTTGCTGAACATCCAGAAATCCCAATCCGGTTGACTCGACCGCAACCAGTTTTCCAGATTTTCAAGAAATTCAATCTCACTTTTTTCCTTGATGATATGTTGAATATAGTCAGCATCACCGCGTTCATCCAACATCACCGGAACGTAAAAATGTTCCTTGATGTTTTTGATTTTTAAACCTTTGAATGAAGATTCCGAGACTCCGCTTGTACGATCCAAAAATTCATCCCATTCAATTTCTCCATCTGCGAACTGCTTGGATAATTTCTTTTTTTCTTCAGTTGATGCTGCATCTACCTGTGTCAGTGAAATTTTTTTCTGTAAATCACGAGTTTCGTCTTGACCCAAGTTCACTCGAATTTTCCGGAAATGAACGATATCGTCCTCGTCATTTAATTTCCGGACACCATCAGCCAGTTTTATTTTCTGTTCATAATGACAAATCAGGCGAGTTTGCAGGAAGTGCAAGTCTGCATAGTCTTTGCCTGTTGTGTCGATGTATCGAGGTATCGTGCGGTTACGCAGTTGTTCGATTTTCGTAGATAGGAGATTGTCTCGGACCATCAATAGCGAATCTGATGAGTTATCCAAGAATTGTCTGAATCTGTCGAGTGTATTTGAGCTCATTGAGAATTTTGCTTGCTCAGACCATTTACCTGGCTCCTCTCGATACTCGGGAACTAAAAGAAGCATCTCCTTGCCGTCGATGCTTGGTTTCTTTGTCTTCTTGGCAATGTCACCTATCTCCCTGAACCCTCGGAGTCCTTCTGATTCCAATCCCTCCAGTACGAACCGAATCGCCTTCCGATTTGTCGCATAGATGAATAACGTTTCAACTGGTCCATTCAATCTGGCAATTTCCTCGGTATTTGCCAGAGCTGGCGGCAAGAATTCAAGGCGGCGACGAAGAAGTGGAATCGGTTCGACACGGACACCTCTCCCTATCGACTGCACAATGAATTTTCGAGCGGCGTTTACACCGATATTGATGAAATTGATCACATTGGGTCGATTTGAATCCCAACTCTCAAAGAATGAACGAGATCCCATCAGTATCGTAATTGAGCTCGATTCCAGTTCGTCGAAGAATGACTGGTCGCGCAAACTTGTCGTATCTTCGTAGTCAACAAGGAGTTGATTACGCCATCTGGATGTGTTTCCAATTCTGATCAATGCGAAAGGCGAATCTGCAGTTTTGAGCTGAAACGCAAGTTCTTTATTGTCTTTGCTGTGAATCATTTGCAACGCGCCTTTCGTTCGGCTCAGGAAGACCGCTTCACGCAGGTCTGCTATAGACATGTCTTTCAGGATTGCTGAACTTTCCTCCAACGATGCTCTAGATTCTTCCTCAAACATGAAGTTTGATTCCGCCCAATCAGAGATCAGTTCCTTTTTTATTTCACTGAAGTACGATTTGCTGACGTTTCCTGTAGCGATTTCACGTAGGGATTGAAAGAATGCCCAAAGATCGTTTTTGTCTTTGTCCACATCGGTGTTCACAGAGTTCACTAACGTCAGCATCAAAGGCATGTGATACATGCGTTCCGATTTAGGGGAGTTGCGTATCCGATTTGCGCATACAATCACGAATGCCAGATTGAGTAACGACTTCATAACGATTCTACGTCGTTCTTCATGGTCGATGTTATCTTTGGTGCCTCTGAATGACCTGAACTCGCGCTCTATCAGGCAAATTCGTTTTCCGTGTCCTTCGCGAACGAATTCCTCCAAGTTGTACTTTTTCACCGTTGTCGCGATATCGTGAGCATCAGTAAATGTCGCAGAAAAGTTGAACAGGAAACCCTGTCTGGACATTACCGAATAGTATGCCTGTCGTTTTGATTCTTCCGTTCCACCCTTGTGCGCTTCGTCTAGAAAAACATACCATTTTCCGTCGTTTTCGTAGCGGCGGAAGTCGATCAGTGCTTGTTTCTCTACGTCGGAAACATTATCACTTCGATGGTAGTAGACGATCGCCGTATTTCCTATCCGTCTCTGTCGCAGCCTTCCATGCTGCTTTAACGGAACCAAATCCAGATACAGTCCCGATTGATTGAATTCCGCGATGGTAAATTGAATTTGCTTGATCAAATAATCGCTCGGAGCGAGAATGAGGAAGTTGTGTGGTGGGATTTCTCGACGCTGAATCAATCCGTGAAGGTACTCTATCAATTTCACCATCACGAGGGTCTTGCCACTGCCTGTCGCCATCCAAAAACCCATTCGATTGATTAGTGCTTCAAACCTGACTTCGTCGTAGCCGTCAGGAGCAAATTCGCTTAAGATGTTGAAAACTGGATTTTGTCGAAGAATATTGCGGTCATTTCTTGTTTCATACTTATTGATCGAAAGGTTATCAAGCTTGTTTCCGTAATATCTCGCAAAAATGGATTTGCGTGTAGGGGTTTGCCGTGGTGGCTCATTTATTGAATAGCCGCATTCATACTTCCAGTACAGATATAGAATTCGCGCTGCATTGCGCAGTGCACTGGTTTGGTAATCGTAGAGCGTTTTGTCCTCTGAGAATTTATCGACATCTGGAAACTGCCAGGTTTCTGGCAGGTCGCCGTAATTCATGCTTTCTGCTATGCGCTCAAGGATCGGCGATGTCATAAGGTTGTCGACTCCATATCTGATTTCAGATTATTGACATAGAGGCGGCCAATTAGTGCTCACCCCACCAAAGATATGGTTTGATCAAGGAAATAAAATGCATTTTCTCTTCATTGGACATTGTTGAGATGTTGGTCTTTTCCTGTGAGTCGTCAGTAAAAGTTACGTAATCTTCCGAAACCCGACGGATGTGCTTGCCAACAATGTTGGACAGCGACTCTGCAATGTCAATGTCAGGATAGAGTTCGGATAAATTGATATCAATTGCGTCAGTCATAAGACCTCTGTACCACCCCGCTCAATTTGTCGTCTCCGAAGAACAAGTACTGTGCGAACGGACTCTTCATGCTGTCAATTTCCAGTTGTCCGGAATCCTTGTAGCGCATGTTTCTCAACGTATCTTCGTATTGCTCAAGTGAATAGTACTTGATTAAGTGACTGCCGCCTTGCATTGAAACGGGTTGTCCATTTTGCCAGTCGTCGGAGTAAATGAGTTTTTTGATTCGTGGAATCAGTATTGATTCAAAGTGTTCACCCATTTCAAACAGCAGGAACTTTCTGTTTCCGTTGTCTTTTCGGTTAAGAGTAAGTATTGCATGACCAGTTGTCCCTGAACCGGAGAAATAGTCTAGAACCACAGAATCGGAGTCAGTCGCTTTTTCAAGCAACTCGCTATAAAAACCGGCCGAATGGCAATACGGAAAATTTTGCAATCCTAATTTGTCCAAATCCACCTTGCCGCGTCTTCCGTCTTTGATGACTGAATTGACTTGCGTTGTAGAATTCATAGTCAAGTAGCGTTTTTGTCTAGGTTGAGTCTTTTCATCCTTACCGAACAAGATTTCACCCCGTTGAAACATTTTCTTGAGTGTTTCCGGCGTACGGGAGAATCCGTTTGGGGGTACGGGACATTCTTTTTTGGTTGTTGGATGCACCAGTGGAATGAAGAATTTAGGATCAGTTCTCGGTTCTGGTGCCCTCAAACTCACACTCATATATACTCGACCGTTTTCGTCCATATATCGATAGGCTGATTCGCCGCCGGTAAAACTTGGTTGGGTCGTCACCCATTTTGAAAACTGATTCATCAATTCTTCATCAATAACACCACTGGAAGATTCGAATAGTTCTTCTGCCTTCTTCAAAATTCTTCCATAGTTTTCGTTTTCAAACGTCAAATACTTGTCAGAATTTGACCACCATTGAATGTACTCGTGCTGAGTTGCTACCCCTCTTCCACCTGTCATTGGATTTCCCTTATCCCAAACAATGGTACCGGAGTCAATCAACCCGGAGTCCTCCATCAATAGATGCAATCTTTCATTCTCATGTTCATCAATATGACATAGAAAAACACCTTCATCCGTCAGAAATTCGTTGGCAACTTGAACTCTGTTTCTCCATCATCGTCAGCCAACTTGAATGCCTGTATTCGTTTCGATATAGAAACCCACTCGTTTGAGTGTTATAGGGTGGATCAATATGAATGCAATCAACCTGACCCTTGAATCTATTCTGAAGCGTATTCAAAGCCTGCCAGTTTTCACTGCAGACGATCTCGCCGTCGATTACTTCGTCTAATTCGCCCAAGGAATCAAGAATTTGACAGGTTAGGTCAGGGAAATATTTGGTGTCTAATGGCAGGAACTTACATTCATCTGCAACACCGTTGTCGATTTTAAGATTCAGTCCGTTTTTCGACAAGGTTGCATCGGAAAAGTCCTCGTCAACAAGACAAAGTTGTCGCCATTCTGCAATTTGCAACCCAAAGTCTGGATGATCGGCGATCTTATCAATGAGCTCCGACGACAGTTTGTCTAGCGTTACAACGTAATTCACATTACGAACAAATTTTGGCTTTTCCCATACCCTTCGCAGCTCGTCCTCAAATTGCGATATCAAGTCAATGATGTCGTACGCCGTATCTCGCAATGCCTGCAGCTGACTGAGCCGTTTCTGTTCGAATATTGATTCTTCGTTGAATAGATATTGATAATTCCACAAATTGAACTGCTCTTTCAGAAATCCGTTAGCGTCCTTGTTGATGAAAAAGTCAGCTTCTGTTTGCTTGGTAAATACACGGAATGCCTTCTGGAGGTGATCAACTGAAACAACGACTTTCATATCATCGCCTTTTCTTGCCTTTTTTCTGATGTCCTCGATGTCGGTTTTAGAGCCGTTTCTTGAGTAAGTCACGCGCAAATGAACCACCGGATAATCGTCAGTCACTTCAATATTCTTGAACTTAAAAACAAAAATCTTACGTTCATTGTTCTGCTTGTGTTCGATTTCAGAAGCGTCAAAATAGAATCGACGTTTTCCAAAGGGTGGTGTACTGTCCGTGATGGTCACAGGCATCGAACGAATCAATACATCGGACTTCACATAGTAGAGCATTCTGGTTTTCCAAGCCAGTGCTGCATCATTGCCATCGGCATACACACGCTCATATATTTTCGAAAATGCTGGCAGGTGACGGAAATAGATGGACCCGCTCTCACAAAAGTAGCGGCTGAAAAATGTATAGAGTTTGTCAAACAGCTCTTCCCGGAATTCTTCGTTTCGGTCTACCCTGGCATCAATGGTTTTTATCAGCTCCGGTCGAACTGATTGAAAATACTGATGCTTCATACGCATCAAATTGACAAATCCGGATTCCCCATCTACCTCGGCACCGGTAAACAGGCTTTCGAGAGAATCTAGAAATCGTTTTTCCTTTGCTTTCAATTTCGCGTCAAAGGCTAACAATTAAATTAACAACTATGTGAAATCGCATTACAGTTTCTGCTGAAAGTTGCTGTACTGAAGTTTCGTAACATGTCTTTCAACATGTGTAAGCATTGCGGGATGTTTTTGTGTAATTCGCAACTGTACTATTCTTGTCGTTCGGAAATATTACATCATGCAAATGCTTCCAACCTATGTTATCGAATCGCAGAAGCAAACTGCCCGAGAAGCTACCTGCACTCGTTAACTTGAGTGTCATGCTTGTCCGCAGATCAGACCTATCGCCTCGAATATCACTAGATCTGTAGGGGAACATTGATAAGCTCAAGTTACGATTCTGTCGTCGCAGCTCATCAAGCCTCTTCGACAACAACCAAGCAATATTGTATTGGTGTCAGCTTTCGCTCTTTTCCCGCTTGGAACCACCTAAACATAGCGGCGAATCCGCAATAGAATGACTTTGCGATCTCCATTCATCGGGCGTCATTGTATGAAGCGACAGCGCATGAATTGGCCCGGCGATTTCGTCCGACAGCAATTCATTGATCAGGCGATGGCGAAACACCAACGACTGGTCTTGAAATTTCGCCGAAACCGCAACAACCTTGAAATGGGACTCAGACCCTGGCGGGACACTATGCATCGAGCTCTCGTTTACTACTTCGAGATGGATCGGTGTCAGCGCATCTGTAAGTTTCTGTGTGATTTGATTCTGTACAAGCATGATGTCAAAAATTATACTCCACCCATAGTTCGCGTTAGGCGTTCCCAAGCGTTTCTGCAAATGCAATAATAACGCTGATTTCAACCTCGCAACATCGGAATTTGAAGTGAATGACAGTAATATCAATTACAATGTATTGACAATAGGGACCGACAGAAATACACCGATTGGTTTAGCATTTGCCAAGATGATTAAGGAGACATGAATGTTCAGGAAAACCGATACCATAGAAAGTTATGACGAGGTGCTTTGGGAGGCAATCCAGAATGAGGAAACGCGCCAGGAAGAGCACATTGAACTGATCGCATCAGAGAACTATACCAGCTCAAGGGTGTTGCAGGCTCAAGGCTCTGTGTTGACCAACAAGTACGCCGAGGGATACCCCGGCCGACGCTACTACGGTGGGTGTGAATTCGTCGATGTCGCCGAGAACCTTGCGATCGAACGGGCCAAACAGCTGTTTGATGCGGATTATGTCAACGTCCAGCCACATTCAGGCTCACAGGCCAATTCAGCGGTATTCCTGGCATTGCTTGAACCGCACGATACTGTATTGGGTATGAGTTTGGATCACGGCGGGCATCTGACGCACGGTGCAAAAGTCAACTTCTCCGGGAAACTCTACAACTCCGTACTCTACGGTGTCGATTCCGAAGGTATCGCAGACTACGGACAGATTGCCGAGCTCGCGGCAGAGCACAAACCCAGAATGATCATCGCCGGCTTTTCGGCTTATTCTCGGGTGATGGACTGGGAACGTTTCCGTCAGATCGCCGACGACAACGATGCCTACCTTTTCGTGGACATGGCGCATGTCGCCGGCTTGGTTGCCGCTGGACTCTATCCGAATCCTGTACCGATCGCCGACGTGACGACAACAACCACGCACAAGACGCTTCGAGGCCCCAGAGGCGGTCTGATCCTGGCTCGCAAGAATGACGGAGTTCAGAAAAACTGGCTTCTGCGGTGTTTCCCGGCGGGCAGGGTGGCCCGATGATGCATGTGATCGCCGGCAAGGCGGTGGCATTCAAGGAAGCCCTCGAACCCGAATTCAAGGCGTACCAGCAAAAAGTGCTGGACAATGCCAGGGCAATGGCAGCGACTTTCATGGAACGAGGCTACAAGGTGGTGTCGGGTGGCACAGACGACCACCTGTTTCTGCTTGACCTGATTGACAAGGACATCACCGGCAAGGATGCCTCCGCCGCGCTGGGTGCAGCCAACATCACGGTGAACAAGAATACGGTACCGAATGATCCGCGCTCACCTTTTGTGACCAGCGGACTGCGAATCGGATCGCCGGCTTCGACGACCAGGGGATTCGGAACCGACGAGATGTCCACGCTCACACACTGGATGTGCGACATACTTGATGACCTGGACAACGAATCTGTCGTTGACCAGGTCAAGAAAAATGTTCTGGAACTTTGCGGTCGGTTTCCGGTCTATCAATAGATACCACACCCGTGACAGACAAGGAGGTCTGAGGTGAAGAATTATTCGATCTTCACATTAGCCCGCCATGC
This sequence comes from Arenicellales bacterium, assembly GCA_963662635.2. Classification (GTDB taxonomy): domain Bacteria; phylum Pseudomonadota; class Gammaproteobacteria; order Arenicellales; family JAJDZL01; genus JAJDZL01. Next base: position 1,488,770 of record CAXXFC010000006.1, on the reverse strand, counting down.
ACTCGATCGACGAAAAAGCTGGTCGCGGGCGTGGCGCGATCCGACCCCCAGGCCCAGCTATGATGTTGTTATCGTCGGTGGTGGCGGGCACGGATTGGCCACCGCATACTATCTGGCGTCCGAACACGGCATCACCAATATCGCGGTCGTCGAGAAAGGCTGGATCGGTGGCGGTAACACCGGACGTAACACAACTATAGTCCGTTCCAACTACCTGTGGGACGAGGCGGCTCATCTCTATGAGAAATCGCTTGTGCTGTGGGAGTCCCTGTCACAGGAGCTGAATTTCAATGTCATGTTCAGTCAGCGGGGTGTGATGAATCTGGGACACAATCTGCAGGACATGCGGGATATCTACAGACGATCGAATGCGAACATGCTGAACGGCATTGACTCCGAGATTCTCACTGCACAGCAGATCAGTGAAATTGTCCCGATTATGAATACTTCTCCGTACGCGCGCTATCCCGTGCTCGGGGCATCATTTCAGCGACGCGGTGGAATCGCGAGACACGACGCGGTGGCGTGGGGGTTTGCTCGCGCTGCGGACAGACGCGGGGTGGATATCATTCAGAACTGTGAGGTGACGGGCATAAGAAGAGGCAATGGAAAGGTCGAAGGCGTTGAGACGACACGCGGATTCATCGGTGCCGGTAAAGTCGGTGTCGTTGCGGCCGGACATTCCAGTGTCATAGCGGAAATGGCCGGCATTCGGATGCCGATTGAGAGTCATCCTTTGCAGGCGCTCGTATCCGAACCGATCAAACCGATCCTGCATACTGTTGTCATGTCAAATGCGGTACATGGCTACATCAGCCAGTCTGACAAGGGAGAGCTGGTGATCGGTGCAGGCGTGGATTCCTATCTGGGGTACGGTCAGAGAGGGAGCTTTTCGACAATCGAAGGCAATATTACCGCAATCGTTGAACTGTTCCCGATTTTCAGCCGGGTACGCATGCTCAGACACTGGGGTGGGATTGTTGATGTCTGCCCGGATGCCTGTCCAATCATTTCCAAAACATCGGTTGATGGGCTGTATTTCAATTGCGGTTGGGGGACCGGTGGATTCAAGGCGACCCCGGGTTCCGGCTGGGTGTTCGCACACACGATTGCGCGTGACGAGCCACATCGTCTGAATGCCGCGTTCGGGATTGACCGGTTCGTTTCCGGTGCGCTGATCGACGAACATGGAGCTGCCGGTGTCGCGCACTGAACTTCAACTCGATATGAGGAAACGCATATGCTGCTGATCCGATGTCCTTGGTGCGGTCTCAGGGAGGAAGCCGAGTTCAGTTGCGGTGGGGAGGCACACATCGTTCGTCCGCTCAACCCTGATGAACTGACTGACGAAGAGTGGGCTGACTACCTTTTCATGCGCGACAACACCAAGGGCTGGCAATCCGAACAGTGGATCCATAGCGGTGGATGCCGGCGCTGGTTCAACGCCCAAAGAGATACTGTCACGTATAAGTTCGGTGCGACCTACAAGCACACTGACCCGAAACCGGAGGACCGAGATTGAATCAGAAGAACCGACTTTCTACCGGCGGACAGATTGATCGCAGCAAGCCTGTCAGTTTCCGGTTCAACGGAAAGACTTACGGTGGCTATTCCGGCGACACTGTCGCATCGGCACTGCTCGCAAATGACGTAAGGCTGGTAGCCCGAAGTCTCAAGTATCACAGGCCGAGAGGAATCATGGGTAGCGGTGCTGAGGAACCCAACGCGCTTCTTCAGGTTGAAAGAGGGGCGCGCTCGATTCCCAATTTGCGTGCGACGCAGACAGAGATCTATGACGGGATGAAAGTGTCGAGCGTCAACAGCTGGCCCGGTGTTTCATTTGATGCCCTATCACTGATGAATTGGTTCTCTCCATTTCTTCAGGCCGGGTTCTACTATAAGACCTTCATGTATCCGCGAAAAGGATGGATGTTTTATGAGAAAGTGATCCGACGTGCGGCCGGATTCGGAAAAGCGAGTTCCGAACCTGATCCTGATCGTTACGACAAGATCAATACCTGGTGTGATGTGCTTGTAGTCGGTGGCGGCCCGGCCGGGCTGGCCGCGGCACTTGGGGCGGCGCGCGCAGGCGCGCGTGTCATCGTGGCGGATGAGAGTCAGCAGTTTGGCGGTGGCTTTCTGCGAACAGCATCGGAGGAGCATCTGCAATGGGTAGGTCACGTTCTGCGCGAGCTTGAGGATTCTTCAGAGGTGCGGTTGTTCAAGCGTACCACAGTCGTCGGTTATTACGATGGCGATTTCCTTGTCATGAACGAACGTCTGACCGATCATCTCGGTGATACGACAACCCGCAGTGCCAGGGAAAAGGTTTGGCGGGTTCGGGCCAAGCAGGTCATTCTGGCAACCGGCGCGATAGAACGTCCACTGGTTTTTGCAGACAACGATCTGCCCGGCATCATGCTATCGTCGGCGGTTTCAGACTATATCAATCGTTACGCGGTCACACCGGGACAGAACGCCGTGATATTCACCAACAACGACACCGCCTATCGAAGTGTTGTGCATATGCTGGACAACGGTATTCGGGTCGCCGCGCTGGTAGACGCCCGTCCCGATGTCTCCGATCCATTGCTTGACACGCTGGCGCACCGCGGAGTCAGGATGCTCACGGGTTCGGCAGTTGTCCGTGCACAGGGAAACAAGAGCGTTTCGGCGGTGGAGGTGATGAGACTTTCAGCGGATGGCAGATCGCTGGAAGGAACCTCCGAGAAATTCGACTGCGACCTGCTCGCTGTTTCCGGAGGCTGGAGTCCTGCGGTGCATCTGCACGCGCAGTCAGGGGCCAAACCGGTATTTGATATGGAGAAAGCATGCTTTGTGCCCGGTCCGGCTGTACAGAATGAATGTTCGGTTGGTGCGGCCAGTGGTATTTTTTCTGCCCGGGAGGCTGTGGGAGGTGGTTACCGGGCGGGTATTTCAGCGTCTGAGAACGCTGGATACCAGACGGTCGACTTACCCGAGATCCAGGAAGTATCCGTTGATTACGCCAACGAGTACGACATCAGACCGCTGTGGCAGGTGCCGGGTCCAGGTTCTTCAGATCGATCAAAAAGATTTGTGGACTTTCAAAACGATACCACTGTCAAGGATATCAAGGTCGCGGTGCAGGAAGGATACCAGTCAATCGAGCATCTGAAGAGATATACGTTGCTCGGCTTCGGCACTGACCAGGGCAAGCTGGGAAACATCAACGGTATGGCCATCCTGTCCGAGGAGATCGGTCAGGACCTCGTGCAGACCGGTACAACGACATTCAGACCCTTCTATACCCCGGTGACATTCGGCGCGATCGCCGGCCGTGAGATCGGTCCGACTTTTTTTGATCCCGTTCGCAAGACAGCGATGCACGACTGGCATGTCGAGCATGGTTCGGAATTCGAGAATGTAGGGCAGTGGAAGAGGCCGTGGTACTATCCGAAACCGGGGGAGACCATGCACCAGGCGGTTAACCGCGAGTGCATGGCCGTAAGAAAACAGGTTGGTGTCATTGATGCGTCGACATTGGGCAAGATCGAAATCTACGGTCCGGATTCAGCGGATTTCCTGAATTATGTCTATACAAACTCTTGGTCGAAACTGCCGGTTGGATCCTGTCGCTATGGACTGATGCTGGGAGAGGACGGAATGATCATGGATGATGGTGTAACCGCCAGACTCGGTGATGACCACTTCTACATGACGACGACAACCGGCGGGGCAGCAGCGGTTTTGTCCTGGATGGAACGTTGGCGGCAGACCGAATGGCCGTCCATGAAAGTGTATTTTACGTCCGTGACCGATCAATGGGCCGTTATATCGATTGCCGGTCCGAAAGCGCGAGACGTACTCGGGAAGATCGCACCGACACTGGATGCTTCCAATGATCAGTTTGCGTTCATGACTTTTCGGGATTCAGTGGTGGCAGGCGTTGATGCGCGGATTTTTCGTGTAAGTTTCAGTGGTGAGCTGTCCTACGAGATCAATGTACCCTCGGATTATGGCAAAGCAGTCTGGGAGAAGGTGTTTGAGGCCGGAATGGAATTTGGTATCACGCCCTACGGAACAGAGACAATGCATGTACTGCGTGCCGAAAAGGGGTTCATCATCGTCGGGCAGGACACCGACGGCTCGATGACGCCTGTCGATATGGGTATGTCCTGGATTGTCTCAAAAAATAAAGATTGTCTGGGGAAACGATCGTTGAGCCGGGCTGACTGCATTCGGGAGGATCGCAAGCAGTTTGTCGGGTTGCTCACTGAAGATGCGAGCAAGGTGTTGCCCGAAGGGGCGCAGCTCGTGGAAGAGCCATCCGATACCCGTCCCACCCCGATGATCGGTCATGTCACCTCCAGTTACTTCAGTGCGAGCCTGGGACGGTCCATCGCGCTGGCGGTGGTCAAGGGTGGACGATCCCGAATGGGCGCGCGAATCCATTCGATTCTGATGACAGGCGAAACAGTACCGGTATCGATCTGCAATCCTGTCTTTTACGATCGTGAGGGGGAAAGGCAGAATGTTTGAGCAGGCACCAATGCAATCGCCTCTGAATTCCATCCATGGGGAGGATGCGCCTTGCGTCCAGTTGAAAGATGTTACCCTCACCGAACTGCCATTTCTGGGGCACTATAACGTTCGTTTTCAGCCCGATGACCAACCGGCGAGTTCGAGGTTCCGTCGATTGTTGGGCTTCGATGTGCCGCAGGAACCCAATATTTTTAGCGTACACGAAGATAATCTCTGTGCGTGGCTTGGTCCCGACGAATGGCTGATTGTTACCCCATTCCATGCAAAAGACTTACTGGACCGGGCTTTGAACGAATTCGCTTCGGGTGGTGGATTTGTAACCTGCGTCGATATCAGCGCGGCTCAAACCATCGTTCGTGCAGCCGGACCGAAAGCCGCCGACTTATTGGGTAGAGGCGTGTCATACGATCTTCATCCGCGCAATTTTCAAGCAGGTGCCTGTATCCAGACCATGCTGGCGCGGGCAAATGTCACCCTGTTGGCCCAGTCAGCGTCTGAGGTGACGATTGATATTGTTGTCAGACGAAGTTTTGCCGACCATCTATGGAACTGGCTGGTGGATGCCGGTCAGGAAAGCGAGTTCTATTCGCGCTAGGCACTGATTCCACCGGATTCCAGTATCCGTGGAATTCGGTCTTCCCAACCGATAGCCATAATGTGCAGTCCTCCGGCGACCTGCCTGAGTTCACCGACAAGTTCACCGGACATCTGGATGCTGGTCTCAGCGATCCGATTCCGGTCGTCTCCTTGTTCAGCAATTCTGCTTATCAGCGCATCGGGTACAGTAATACCGGGAACCTTCTCATTCATATACTGCGCCATTTTCACAGACTTGATTGGAATCACACCCGCCAGAATGGGTATGTTGACATCACCGATTTTTTGCATGAACGACTGGAATTGACCGGCATCATAAACAGCCTGTGTCTGCAGGAAAGAAGCGCCGGCCTCAATCTTTCGATACATGTTCTCGATTTCAGTCTCCAGATTTGGCGACCCGGGATTGACAACTGCGCCGACACAGAATTTCGGTGTTCCGTTGAGAGCGTTGCCCATGTAGTCGGTACCTGACTGAATCGCATTCACCGCATCCAGAAGTTGTGACGCAAATAGGTCGAAAACCGGTTTGGCATCCGGGTGATCACCTGCTTTGGGAGGGTCGCCGCCCATGAACACCAGGTTCGGTACGCCAAGCGCGGCGGCACCCAGCATACAGGCCTGAATGGCGATTCGATTCTTATCACGGGAGGTCATCTGAACAATCGGCTCTATTCCGCGATCGAGCAGCAGATGGGCGACTGCAGTGGGGTCCATAGCCATTCTGGCAGCGTGGGATTCTGTCAGGTTGAACGCAGTGATCTGATGTCTGAGCATGTCTGCTTTCGCAAACAATGCCGTCAAGTCAGTTCCTTTAGGGGGAGTCAGCTCACAGGTGATGATGAAATCGCCATTGTCGATTTTCTGTTGTAATTTGCTCATGACAAAAATGAATATTCTCCGTCTGGATGTGAATTCGATTTGATGATCGGAAGAAACTGATTTTATAGATGATATGGAAACCTCCCACCCTCGCTTTAAAATAATGAACTGTAATCAACATACGAGAGGTGAGAGGTTCACATGGATACATACGATAACACAACGATCGGGTTGGAATTGGCAAAGAACGTGTTTTACTGCACCGAGCTGAACCGCAACATGCGGGTGGTGAATCAGACCGGACTGAGACGCAGTCAGGTATTGGGTTGGTTTTCCGCACTGGATGCGTCGAAGGTTCGTTGTGTGGCGATGGAGGCGTGCGGCGGTGCGCATTTCTGGGGCCGCAAGTTGCAGGAGCTGGGGTTGCCGGTGAAGCTTTTACCGCCGAAGTGGGTGAGGGCCTATGTGGTGAACAACAAGACCGATGCCAACGATTCGGTGGCGATCGCCGAGGCCTCGCTGCGGCCGCGGGTACATGCGGTGCCGGTGAAGTCGGTGGCGCAGCAGGATCTGACGACATTGCACGGACTTCGCGAGCAGGCGATCGGCACCCGCACGCAGTGCTGCAACGCAATCCGCTCACACCTGGCGGAACGGGGTCTGGTGACCGGGCGCTCAAGATCGAAGCTGGATGATCTGGTGCGGCGGGTGCTGGGTGATGATCCGACGCTTCAGGCGGGGCTGGATCTGAGTCAGGTCAGTGCCGAGTTCCGGCACATGCTGGCGCATGAGGCTGAGCAGCTGGGCAATGTCTGCGACAAGGTGGAGTTCTACACTTCCCGGATCAAGGCATTGGGTTCGCAGATGGATGAGGTGAGGCGGTTGCAGACAGTACCGGGCATCGGTCCGATTGTGGCGAGCGCACTGGTGTCGGTGTCCGGTGAGGGTGGTGACTTCGGATGCGGGCGCGACTTCGCCGCCTGGCTGGGGCTGGTGCCCCGCCAGCACAGCAGCGGCGGACAGGAGAGGTCCGGCGGCATCTCCAAGTGCGGTGACCGCTGCGTTCGCACGATGCTGATCCACGGCGCCCGCTCGGTGTGTTTTGCGGCCGCACGTAATCCGGACAGTGACGATCCGCTTCACCGAAAGGCCAGACGTGTTGCCAGGCGCAGCAACCACAACAAGGCGGTGGTGGCGGTGGCCAACCAGATGGCCCGCATCAGCTGGGTGATATTGGCCAAGGGGGTTGAATACGATCCCCGGAGAATCACGGCGTAGAGATGATCAACAGAATGAACATATGGCCGTACCGGTCCCGGTGACCGGCACGGCGGAAGATGATAAGGTTACAGGTCGGGGAGATTGCATTGGTGAGACTGTGAACTGATGACACAAAGGGCGATGCCTGCGCAGGAAGAGCCTGGACTGTGCTACGGCGGCATGCAAGCCGATTTATAGATAAGGAGCCTGTGCGCGAAAATCATCATGGCTCGGGGACCGGTTGATGTGTCCCCCAATGAAAGAAGCCGGATATAAGACCGCAACCCATTTTGTTCATCGATTGGCAAACTCAAACTTGCAATCGGGGAGGTTTCCATATAAGTATAGGTGCAATACGAGTATTGTCACCCAGTAAATCGATTCAAGAGTAATGGCGTACGACGAAAATTTTGTAAGAGGTCTCGAGTGGATGTGGGGCAAGGGGTTTCTGTCGCCCGGCGGTCGCGAGGAGATTGATGAGATATTGCGCGGTATGAGTATCAAGGATACGAAAGTACTCGATATCGGTTGCGGAATCGGTGGTATCGATCGTTGGTTGGTGACCGAGCACAAGGCTCGGAAAGTTATCGGAATGGACGTAATCGAAGCACTGATCTGTCGGGCCCGTCATGACACGAAAGCTGTCGGATTAGCCGAGCAGATTGAGTATCGGCTGGTTGAGCCGGGACCTCTCGAATTCGACGATTCCGAATTCGATGTTGTGTTCACCAAAGATGTGATCGTTCACATTCCGGACAAGCGTTCGATTTTCGAGGACATACATCGTGTTCTTCGCCAAGGGGGCATTCTGGTCGGTTGTGATTGGTTGGGCAGTGACAACACCAACCAATCCGAACTGGTTCGTGACTGGCTTGACTTCTCCAAACTGGACTTTCACTTCCATACGGCCGCTGAGCTGCGGCGCTTGCTCACTGAAGTTGGATTTGATTCAGTGCGTACTCGGGACCGAAACAGTTGGTACGGCAACGCAGTGCGCGATGAGATCAGCACGGTCAGCGGCGAACGTCGATCAGAGTTTGTGGAGAAATTCGGTGAGGAAATGGTCGACAATCGATTGCAAAGTTCAACTCTGAAGATGAAGGCTGTCGATGCGGGTGAACTACGGCCGACACATTTCAGGGCGGTCAAAATCTAACCGTTTTGCCTTTGAGGTTGCAGGCGTGACAATTGAAAGACTTGCGATGAAGTCGAGATGGTCCGGTCGTCAAGAGACATGGAACGCACCTTCAACGAGTGTTGAATGAAATGATTCATATTTTTTGGAGGCTAAAACTAGGTTTATAAATACGTTCCATAAAAAGCGGAATGTTTTTTCTGATTTGCTGTGTGGCGTACCGCAACCAATTCTGTGTACAGGATTCTGTTCGCAAGAATGTTGCGAACCCCCGCAGGTGTGCCTCAGAAATTTATCCTGTAGGCGATTTGCCCGTAATAGTGCAGGTCATCTGAATCAGTGTCGATTGCTGCGACTGATGCGCTGAGTTCGTGTCGGGAATTGCGCCAGGTGCCTCCAAAATTCACGCGAATGCGGTTCTTAGGCGCTACCGAGAAAATCTTTTCATCGAATACTCGAGTTGTTCTCGTTGCATTCGAGAGAGTGCGCTCCAGATCAATCGATGCATCCAACGAAAACACCCTATCCAAGCGGTCAAGTCCATAGACCTTTCCAACGGTCAGCCCTATTCCACCCATATTTTGCGTTGCATTGTCAAAAGACACGCGGTTGCCGACGGAATCGATGAAATCGGTAATTTCAGCTCGCGACTGACTCGTCCAAATCCGGGTTGAGAGAGTTTTCCCGCTGTTCAACCCTGTCTGCCAGCCTGTTTCGACATGAAGGGAATGAGCATGTGCCTTTGCACCGGTCTTGAGACGGCCGCGCCTGTCTGATGCAAAGCCCAAAGAGTATCTTCCGAATGACAGGTCACCCCTGGCGTAGATACCGCTTGTCCATTCTCGGCGAAGGTTAAGCGACGCGTACGTTCCACCGACTTCGATAGATTCATTCCCGAAAGGAGCCGAAACCTCAGCCGAACCCCATAAGATGCTGCCCAAGGCGACTGAGCCGTCCAGGCTGTCTCCAAGCTCGAAGTGGCGTCCGATTTCCAGTGAAAGATCTTTTGACATGTATTGTGCTCCCAGTCGGGAGGTCGCTGGGACAAATCTGTCCCAGCTTCCGTATACTGCTATCCAAGTCGGATTGTCCCTGTCTGCCCTCACCCATGCGGAACGAATTCTCGGGTTGATCATATGGAGCAGAAAACCCGACGAGATTTCGTAAGCCGCCCCAAGTATGTATCTCTCTACGAAATCATTCGCCGAAAAATCCCTGTCAGCGGGTACTGTAGAAAGCTCGGTGACAAATTTCCCCGGGACTGTTCGGTCTGTCACCCTGACACCCTGCGGCTTCATGCCAACGACAAATATGCCGTTGTCGACCGTCTCACCTGTTGCACCGTTTTCGCCGTCGTGGAGTGTGACGCCATTGACCACGATAGCAGTTTCGCCTTCGTCGTTGATGATCCAGTCATCGCCGATGACTTCCGCCATTCGTCGTCCGCCCGGTTCTATCTCAATGTATAGCTTGGGCTTGACCGTAGGGTCCCCGTCCTTTGCGCCGCTCACGTGAACCGCCACACCGGACCTCGCACCAACGCTGCCTTTGGGTTTGATGAAGACTCGGCCGCCGCCAGCGAGGGTCAAACCCGCGCCACTGATACCGGCACCGCCACGGACAGAACCCTTCACAAACACCTTCTGCCGGCGATAGCCGTGCTCATCGAACGACGCTGCTCCCTTCGCTACATCACCATCAATCCATCCTATCCGAATGCCCTGACCGCCCATCCCGATGACATCGATGCTTCCGCCCGCATTGATCGTTATTTCGCCGCGTTGATCTTCGGGTTCAAAGGTCTGTCTCGCATGTATCCCAACGCTATTGGCACCAGACGCGACGATTCTGCTTCCGCCGCGAGCAGTAATGACGATATTACCTTTACCTTTGTGTGACCCATAGATGGGGGCGGCGGTTCCCTTTGTCTCGATTGTTGAATTTAAGACGTCGATTTCAATATTACCTATAACGCCCGGGTCTGCCACGCCGAGAATACCGTGTGAATATTGGCCTTCGGTTTTGATTTCCACATCATCAGCGTAGATGGTGATGTTGCCGCGATTGTCTGCGGCATCCGGGATGTCATCGATTTTTCCATAGATCGCATAACTGTTGGAACCTTTCGTCTTTATGTGCGTGTTCCTTATATCTAAGCCTACGCTTCCTCTACCTTGATGAAGTCCGCTGATGCCCCTGCCACTCCCAGGTCCTTCCAGTGTCACGGTTGTATTTCGAACATTGATAGTTATGTCACCTATGTTTTCTTTGGCCCTCATGTTGTTTGGTGTCGTTCCGCTGTACCAGGCAGAGATTCCGTCGCCGGAGTTACTTACATTGCTAGGAGTATACCCGGTAGTTATGTCGGTATCGGTGACAGTGATGACGATATTTTTCCTTCCAGCACTCATGCCGGTCGGTGTCCCAGAAATCTCAGCATAAACTCCTTTCGCGTCACTGGTATTGATCACACTTCTAACAGTTTGTCCGTTGACACCTGTGTTGCCCTTGACTGTAATTGTGATGTCCCCCAAGCCTTTGTGTATGACCTTGATGCCTTCTTCGCGAGGCTCCGTTGTGGTAATGTTCTCCCCGCTCAAGGTGATCGTGATGTCGTCCGTCGAGCTGGCCGATTCCTGACAGAGCACCCGTTCCCCGGTATCCGGCGAGTTGGTGCATTCGGGTGTAGTCGCCTGGGCCGATGCGTCATAGGAAATTGTCGGTAGCATTGCCAGCAGAATTCCAGTCGCAAAGTACAAAGGAAGACGCGCTATGACTGTAGCTCCGAGAAGGGTGCAAATTCGTATATGACGCGTTGAAAACTTCAGGCACAAACGGGGGATGCAGCCCGCCAGAACAACCTCAAAAATGGTTTTGCGACCGGCAACGGTTTCATTAGTGACACCGAGTACGCGGCGTGGGTCACAGAAGAGAATGCGGGTGACAATGCCGCGCAACCAAATGAGGTGGATGCACGGAATACGACATTGGTGATGATCCTTTACCATGTTTCATCCCTGATCCCAGACCTAAATCCCGACCAAGAGAAGCCCACAATCAGAAACACATTGTCGCCATAATAGGTATGATCCAACGAGATTTCACCCATTGGGCAACCCAACTAATCCGGAATTAGTCTGATCAATAGTTTATTACATCCCCATTAGTTTGATCAATAGTATATTACATCCCCAATTCCCCTCCCGTGGTGGGCTAGTCTGAGATTGCTCCCTTGACGATAATTTTCCGAAATTTTAAGCCCAGGATATTTCAGCGAGCTGTGTGAGGTTTCGCGGGAGAATCAGACAGTCTGGAGCATTTTGAGAGAACATTGGGCGAGATACAGCCCATGCGGACATTTGTACACCAGGTGACGGATTCCGCCCGTGCTGACGGCGTTCACCGTGTCGCGAGTCTCACGGATTCAACCGTCAAGCCCCTGACAGGTACGGATGGGAGTTGTGGTGCCGGAAGAGCCGCGCCTGGGTCAACCGGCAATATGCAGCGATCAAAAAGCCGTCTGTGTAGCTGGATATTGTCAAATCCGCGTAATTGGTACGGCAGTGCCGTACGCGATGAAATCAGCACGGTCAGCGGTGAACGTCGATCAGAGTTTGTGGAGAAATTCGGCGAGGAAATGGCCGACAATCGTTTGCAAAGTTCAACTCTGAAGATGAAGGCTGTCGATGCCGGCGAACTGCGGCTAACACATTTCAGGGCGGTCAAAATCTAACCCCTTACTTTTGATGATTGAGGTAAGTGGGTGGGAATTGTCAGCTAGAAATTTCAGTCAAGGGTTAGGGGTCTCCGCTTAATTTAGTTACATCTTGAATGCTAAACTCAGATGGTACATTTCCATCAATCACTTGTATGCTGCCATTTGTTCGATAAACCGAACGCATTGCAGTATTTTCGGACACAAACCTACAAATTCTTGTTGTCCTTGAAATCCATCTTATACCCCTCGTAGCATGGGTTCCACCACAGTTCCCGCATTCATTTGAGCGGCCCCTGACACCCCAGACTCTTTCGCGCCGCGCTCTTTGCAATGCCCATGCCAACTGTCGTATTATTGAACTACATCTCAATCTCATCCCGCTCAGGTGCTGATAAATACTGAACGTGATATCCGTTCGAGTGGGGGAGTCATCTTATCAATCAAGAGATTGAAAAGGACGCTATTCGCAATGTGATGATCGAAGGGCAAAAGATTGATGTTTGTCACCGAATAAGGGCCATATACGAATGACAACAGCAATTGGGTAAATGAGTCTGAAAAAAGATTGTCGAAATTGGATATTGCCATGGCCGATAAGATGAACGAAATCGAGCCGAATTGGATGTCATCTCGCAGCGTTACGATAGACAACACGATCGAGGAAATGGATTGTAGAGAAATAGTTGGCTGTAAGGTTGGGAATTTCGACTAAACATCTGAATCTGTTGATCAAAGGGACGGAATCATTTATTTCGGATATGGCAAGTCGACTTGCACTGGTTATAGGTTCAACAGATGGTTTCTGGCTGAGGATAGAAACACATTATTGTGAGCAGTTGTTGAAATGGGATTCGCCGACCGTGCCGAAGCCCACTGCCGAATCTCCAGCTGCCTGCAGTCATGTTCTCCCGGGGTTTCGATTCGCTCATCGCCATTCGGGTTGCCTGAGCGACAGGGTTCTGCACATGTTGCGCCAAACCAGGTAAAACTTAGTTGGACGATCGTTCGACCGTTCATATAGATTGAAGTGAGTATGTGAATATGAGCCTGATAAGCCGCTTGATCGGAACCAAGCCTCAAAGGCAGTCCGGTTCGTGGCGGCGCGATGAACAAAGACCACCATGGACAGATGAGGCCACCATCCGCAAGCACTGCACTTCCTGTGGAGATTGCATTGATGCCTGCCCGGAAAGCATACTCTTCAAAGGGGTTGCCGGTACTCCGGTGCTGAGCTTCAGTTCAGGCCAATGCACATTTTGCGGGGCATGCGCCGAGGTATGCGCAGAATCAGTCTTTCGTGATGCAACTGAAGTACCTTGGGAACTCGTAGCAACATTAGGCGAAGCCTGCCTGCTGCTCAGCGGTGTATCGTGTCGGAGCTGCGTAGATGTTTGTGACGAAGAGGCACTCCACTTTGAATTGCGTGCAGGAAGCGTTGGCGCAATCACCGTCGACAGCAACACCTGTACCGGTTGTGGCGCTTGTGCGTCCATTTGCCCAACCGCCGCGATAACACTGAAATCAAATTCGTAATTGAATGGATTCTGAGAGAACCATCATTCAGGCAAATGAAAACAGCCACTGGAATTCACAGCGATACTGTGTCATGGAACTTTTCCGTCGCTTCTGAGATTTATCGAACCGGATTTTTTCGTTCCGGCTCAGGTCAATCCTAACAGCGACACTGAGGTCAGGCCCTCACTTTCGTACCCTTTCGGCGGATCAGAGAGCCGACTGTGCCGGCAAATATTCCGACAAGCACACCGATTGACATTTCCAAGCCGGTTATGTTCGCAAAATCAAACTGAACAAAAATCATCGCCTCTGAAACGCCGACCAGGCCACCGACAAGTGCAGCCAGAACCAGACGACGAGTCAGTAATCCCAATGTCAGACCAAGCACGCCGGGCAAACTCAGGAAGTTGCCCGCGATGGATCCGAGTATCTCAAGCATTACTCAGCCCTCAGCCTGTCAATCAAAGGTATTGGCTGCGTATTGACGAAGCACATCAACATTCAGCAACATGTCGCTTTGTACGTTTTGTTCGACTTCGGCTGACAATGAACGAACGACACTCTCGTACTCTTCAAGGTAGTTAGGCGGCAACCGGTGGGCGATGCCCTGATGGCAATCAATACAGGTCATTCCCTGATCGATCGCGCGCTGATGCGCAGCTCCCGCTCGCGCCTCTTGCAACGTGAAGTCCATGTAATCGAATGCATGACAATTGCGACACTCCCGGCTGTCCGAGAGCTTCATTTTTTTCCAGACCATCTTGGCCATATGCGTTCGTCGTGCCTCATATTTCTCCGGTGTGTCAATACTGCCTACAACTTCATAAAAGACATCCTTCACTGCGATCGCCTTGGCCTTCATCTTTTGATTCCATTCTTTAGGTACATGGCAATCGGAACAGACCGCCCGCACACCGGAATAGTTGTTGTAATGCACTGTCTCTCGATATTCACCTAGATTGGTCTCCATGCTATGGCACGAAACACAGAACGCTTCGGAGTTTGAACCTTCGACAGCCCAGTGAAACCCACCCCAGAATAGGATGCCTCCCATAAAGCCAGCGATCAGCGTAAAGCCCACACTGAGCAAGGCGTTCGGGCTCCAGAACCAGTCCCAGAGTCGTCGAAGTCGGCCGAATGTGTCTTTGGAATCCGCCATACCCCAGTCTCAAACAAAAGCGTGTATCACCTTTCAGCGGAGGACCGGAACTGATTGTTCACCAAATCCGGTGCGTCGACCTGAGTGACATGACACTGATTGCAGAAATATCGAGTTCCAGCGATATGATCGAGCTCGTTGCCGTCCCGATCAAGGTAGTGTGTCATTGACAGCGTCGGTGCATCCCGCTCGCCGGCTTTGGTCCAATCATGGCATGCCAAACACTGGTTGGTGCGCAGATCAATCTGATACTGAGAAATTCCATGTGGTATCAGGGGTGGCTGTTGACGGTAGTTGCGCTGCATTCGACGCTCGACCTGCCGATACAAATTGCCTAGACTAACGGGTTCGTCCACCGCCGCCCGCCGAAGACTTGTCACCTCCGCAACCTGTGCCAGTGCAACTCCGGCCAAAGCGACTGCCGCTGCCATGATGAGCAAGCTCAGTCTGGTTGGTTTCTTCATTTGAGTGCTCCTTACGTTGACTTACAGTTACTTCAGGTCAGGCGCGCAGCACCTTGCAGGCGCATTTCTTGAAATCGGTCTCTTTCGAAATCGGACAAGTTGCATCCAATGTCAACTTATTGGTCAGTTGCCCTTCGTCGAACCAAGGCATGAACACCACGCCTTTCGGCATCTTATTCCTGCCGCGTGTTTCCACCCGGCTGACAACCGCGCCGCGACGCGTAGAAAGCTCAATCTCCTGTCCCCTTCGAACACCCCGGTCTCGCGCATCGTCCGGGTGCATGTAAACCAACGCTTCAGGAAACGATCGATGCAGTTCCGGCACACGCCGCGTCATTGAGCCTGAATGCCAGTGCTCAAGCACGCGACCTGTAACCAGCCAAAGGTCGTAGTCAGTATCGGGGACTTCAGGAGGCGGTTCGTAAGGTGCAAAAATGATGTTTGCGCGTCCATCAGGCCTCCCGTAGAATTCGACCCCCTTGCCTGCCGCGACGTACGGATCATACCCTTCCCGGAAACGATAGAGCGTCTCCTTGCCATTGACGACAGGCCAGCGTAGACCACGCGCCTGATGGTAACTATCAAAATCAGCAAGATCATGCGCCTTGCCGCGGCCGAACTCGGCATATTCCTCGAAAAGCCCTTTCTGCACGTAGTAGCCGAAGTGGGCGCTTTCCTGGTTGTTGAACCCCTCGGCGATCTCGCTTACAGGGCATTTATCGACAACCCCGTTCGCGAAAAGCACCTCGTAAAGCGTCTTGCCGCGCAAGTCCGGCTGCTTGCTGAGCAGTTCCTCAGGCCAAACGTCCTCAGTCACGAAGCGTTTGGAGAATTCCATGATCTGCCACAGGTCGGAGCGTGCTTCGCCCGGCGCATCCACCTGCTGATGCCAGAACTGGGTTCGGCGTTCGGCATTGCCATAGGCACCTTCCTTTTCCACCCACATGGCCGTCGGCAGTATCAGGTCGGCAGTCATGGCAGTGACCGTCGGGTAGGGCTCAGAAACAGTAATGAAGTTGTCTGGATTTCGGTAACCCGGCAACCCCTCCTCGTTAAGATTGGGAGCGGCTTGCAGGTTGTTGTTGCACTGCACCCAGTGACAGTTCAATTCGCCGTCCTTTAGCTTACGATGTTGCTGCACCGCATGAAATCCCGGTTTTGGCGGAATTGTGCCTGCCGGGATATTCCAGGCTTTTTCACAGATTTCCCGGTGTTTGTCTTTGGCAACTACCATGTCGGCGGGTAGACGGTGCGCGAATGTGCCGACCTCTCGTGCGGTGCCACAGGCCGACGGCTGACCCGTCAGCGAGAAAGGCGAGTTGCCGGGCTCGGCGATCTTGCCGGTCAGCAGATGAACGTTGTACAAAAGTCCATTCACCCAGGAACCACGGGTATGTTGGTTGAAACCCATGGTCCATAGACTCATGACTTTTCTGTCAGGGTCCGCATATTGCTGGGCCAGTCGTTCGAGATTCGCAGCTGGCACGCCTGACATCTCCGATACGTTGTCAACCGTGTACTCGCTGACTGCAGCAGCATATTCGTCAAAAGTAATCGGTGTGAGTTTGCCATGTTTGCCGTCATGTGCCGGGTTTTCAGCAGCTTGTTCCAACGGATGGTCTGGACGCAGACCATACCCGATATCGGTTGCGGTCCTGGTGATGTTGACGTGGTTGCTGACGAACTCTTCGTTCACCGCGCCATTTTCGATGATGTAATTCGCAATGTAATTCAGTATCGCAAGATCGGTTTGCGGTACGAAGATCAACCCATTGTCAGCCAGCTCGAAACTGCGATGTTCAAAGGTCGATAGCACATGAACCTGCACACCGGGCTTGGTCAACCGCGTATTCGTCAGGCGCGACCAGAGAATCGGATGCATTTCGGCCATGTTTGAGCCCCATAGCACGAAGGTATCGGCGTGCTCAAGATCGTCATAACACCCCATGGGCTCATCAATTCCAAAGGCACGGATAAACCCTGCGACAGCCGAAGCCATGCAGTGCCGTGCATTAGGATCGATGTTGTTTGAGCGCAAGCCGGCCTTCATGAATTTAGCCGCGGCATAACCCTCCCAAACCGTCCACTGACCGGAACCGAATATCGATACAGCGGTCGGCCCTTTGTCGCGGATTGCAGTCTTCCACTTCTCTGCCATCACATCAAAAGCTTCGTCCCACGATACCGGTTCAAACTCACCGTTCTTGTCAAACACCCCGTTTGCCTTGCGAAGAAGGGGCTGAGTCAACCGGTCTTCACCGTACATGATTTTGGACAGAAAATAGCCCTTGATACAGTTAAGTCCGCGGTTGACAGGGGCTTCCGGGTCGCCTTGGGTCGCCACCACACGACCTTCCTTGGTGCCTACCAGCACCGAACAACCCGTGCCGCAAAATCGGCAGGCGGCTTTACTCCAGCGAATATCAGATGTCTGCAACTGAGCATTTGACAGACTTGGAGCCAGCGTAATGCCCGCGGCGGAGGCGGTGGCGGTCGCCGCAGTTGCCTTGAGAAATGTTCTTCGCGATTCAGATA
Source organism: Arenicellales bacterium (assembly GCA_963662635.2). Taxonomy (GTDB): domain Bacteria; phylum Pseudomonadota; class Gammaproteobacteria; order Arenicellales; family JAJDZL01; genus JAJDZL01. The sequence continues at coordinate 1,471,041 of CAXXFC010000006.1, read as the reverse complement.
TGTTCATGGGATGAACCTCCGATTGAATACCGAGACTGCGTCGACGAATCTGCTTTCGGGTCGTCAAGCTCTTCGAAATGATGATAGGTGAGTGTGAGGGATATGACGCCGGGAATCTGATGCAGGGCCATAATGGTTTCGGAAGCAAGTCGCGCCGGAGTGTCCTCAACGACTACCACGATCCTGCCATCGGGCGTTTGGGCGTGTACTTCTACGCCATCAAATGCAGCCATCTCATCCGAAGCCGCTGACACCAATTCCGGCGTGGTGTGAACTAGGCACCCGCAAATATTCATTGTGACATTCTCTTCACGGGGCGTACTCTATTCGCTGCAACGAAATCAAGAATGAATGATAAAACAACCAACAATACATAAATTCTCAACAACTACCATTCAATCAGTGATAAGTCATTTTAATTTTTATCAAGTCGAATTTAAAGATAGGATTTGCGTTGCGGTGCTATTTCGTCTCCAACCGTGGATATTAGCCGTTCTGGGGTGTGACAGTCACCGATGAGAGGTGAGCATCCTGTTGATCCGGTGTAAATTTGCAGATCGAATGGAATTTCTTCGCTGTTGGTCCATGTTCAATAACTCTCCTCAAACTGCCCCAACCAAGATAATTTAGGCGGTAAAATCAAGCATGCCGACAGACTCCGTTATCCGTATATCGGTCATGTAAGTCAGATATTCCGATTGAATTGCCACGAAATTTTTAAGGAGTCAATTAGAGGGCTTCCACAACGATTCCAAAAGAATTCAGACAGATGTCTATGGGTTAGCGAATCCATCCAAGTCTTCCAAGTCTAAACGGTAGCGAATTAAATTACCTTCGTGCAGTCCACGTATTTCGTCTCCGACGAAACTGACGACTTGTTCGCGATCTTCCTCGGGTATTCCAGCTTCTACAGCCATACGCATGACTTCTTGAGGACGAAACTCCTTCGTATTCAATATGCTATAACGCACCGCACTGAGAACAAAATCACGATAGGCAAGTGCTGCCTTATCCGGTGAATCCAGTTCCGCTCGCATCACCCTATAGTTTTCCGCGGAGGCGATATAGCCGTCAACGAAAGATTCTCTCAGCAGTGATACGTTGTTCAACTCGTAGATGCCCAGTATTCCATCGACATAGGTGGCATCATCCGCCTCCAAGAATGACATCGGTGCCAGATCGGCTTTTAAAAGAGGGATGTTGGAAGCTATGCGCGAGGTACGCTTGTTGACATCTTCGAAGGCTTGTAAGTACGGAATGTGAACAAGAAGAAAGAAAGATTGCTCAAACGGGTCGGTAATTTTTGCCGCCTTGTCAATGAGGATGTCGAATTCCTCTTCAATTGCGGAAGGAATCTCGAGAGGTTGATAGCTTGAACGCTTAATTCCTACAGGCCTTAGCCTCAGTCTGCCCGCCATGGCAGAGTCCGTGAGTAGTCCGTGAGCGAGCAGGGCATGAATGTCGAATATATCTTTCCGGTTGATGGAAATTTCTGCGAGATGTTCGACAATATGCTTAATGGCTTGCTTGTGATTGAGAATCATTACAGATTCCTTTCGATCCCTACCAAATGCTTCTTGTCCAAAGCGAATCAGTCGCTCTGTCTCAAGTATGTCGTAGGTGTTCCCCTCCATCCGCGATGAAGCCCATGACAAGTCCACAAGCAGACGTTCCAGTATTCGGACTGCGTACGTTCCTGCAGCTGGTTCTGGAATCGGTTGACCAGCTTCGTAGAGGCGTTGCCGGTCGGATTCTGACAAATAGAAAGTCTTGTCGGGAATATAACGATCAATGAATTCCTTGTTGTAGAAAGCGATTTTTCTCCGATTGTGGGGCATTCTCAGATGCATGCGTACCACAGACGGTCCCGCTAGAATATATCCTGTACCTTTACCCTTTCCTGTGATCTCAAGATGACCTTCTGCCACGAGTCGCTTGAGATTACGCCAAATTGTCTGACTGCTGGACTCAGCGGCGATATGGTGTCTTATGGACTCGCGCCTGGCATTCGGATGGTCTGCGATGTAGTCGAGAATGGCTTTGTCATCAATAGGCATGGAACGTAACTATTAAGAAAATGGAACGAAAACATCCCTATTTTACAATGACTTCCATAAAAAATCACAAATACGTTCCACAATAAATGGAACGTATTTTCTGATGTGTTGCGCAGAGTATTTCAGCCAACTCGGCGTATGAGATTCTGAGTGCCGGATGTCGCAAGTTTGAATGTGCTGATACAGGTGGTGCTGGACTTTCGCCGAGAAGGAACAACGATAGACTGTCATTCCGTCAATCTGATGTCTGCGACGTAAGAAGCTCATGAAAATGGATTCGCATTGCTATCGAAATCCTCCTCGGTACCGTGAATCAATCGTTTTCACAATTTCGATTTAGCAAGTATTCTTTCAGAGTTTCGTCAATCCCTTTCATTCAGTAGCAGATTCTGCTGATTTTTCGACCAAATTTAAATGACGAAATCATAGTTGTTTGTATAATCGCCTTTTCCTGTGCCTGCCTCTATGCTCGGGCGTAATTCTGGCAGTTGTCCACGCGAAATGCTCTATCTGTGATCGATTGGGATATTTTCATTTGAGCAGGCAGGAAATCATGCTGGGATAAGCGCAAATTTCTCCCATTGTTGTTTCAAATCATTGATTCAAGGATTCTAAATGAAAATTCTTTTTGCCGACAAGTTTCCATCCAAACAACTCGAGCAGCTGCAGAGCAATGGTCACGAAACGAGCTTTCAGCCCGACCTGCAAGCGGATGATATTCCAGGTGTGATTGCTGGTTATGAAGTGCTGGTGGTACGCAGTACCAAGGTGGAAAAGCCAACGCTTGATGCAGCCGATCAGTTGAAATTTGTGATCCGTGCCGGTGCCGGAACCAACACGATTGACAAGCAATCTGCATCGGAAAGGGGGATTCCAGTCTGCAACGTTCCCGGCAAGAATGCCATTGCGGTCGCTGAACTGGCATTGGGCTTGTTGCTGGCGATCGATCGTAGAATTCCGGACAATATTCGGCAATTGAAGGAAGGACTGTGGAACAAAAAAACCTTTTCCAATGCCAAAGGATTGTTTGGACGGTCCATCGGGATTGTAGGTGCCGGGTCAATCGGCATGGCGGTCGCGGAGCGTGCCTGTGCGTTCGGTCTGCGAGTCATCATGATCGAGAAGCCGGGTCGCTCACCTGAACTGTTACAGAGGATGCAATCGCTCGGTGTACAGACTGTTAATAGCCTTGAGCAGCTTGTAAGGAATAGCGATATTGTCAGCGTACATGTTCCCGCCGCACCGGGTACGAAAAATCTGGTCGACGAGGAATTTCTGGGTTGGATGCGTGAAGGTGCGGTTCTATTGAATACATCGCGCGGCGACGTGGTCGACGAACAGGCGTTGCTCAATGCATTGGACAGCAAGGGATTGCGAGCCGGATTGGATGTCTACGCGAACGAGCCCGGTGCTTCAAGCGGTGAATTCGATTCAGAGCTGGCCCGACACCCGAATGTTTATGGAACGCATCACATCGGTGCGTCGACCGATCAGGCGCAGGACGCGGTAGCGGACGGCGTTATTGAGATAATCAAAGCCTTTTCCAAAGGTGACATCATCAATCAAGTCAACGAGTAAACTTCCTTTCTAATCACTGAACTATTTGAAACTGTTGGAGGTGAATTTTGCCAAAACGTGCTTATAACTTTTGTCCGGGACCCTGTACGCTGCCGTATGAGGTTCTGGAGGAAACCCAGTCTGAGCTTGCAAACTACAAAGACACCGGGATGTCGATCATTGAACACAGTCATCGAGGAAAACACTACGATGAAGTGCATTGCGAAGTTGTCGATCTTGTCAAGGAACTGTTGCAGGTTCCGGACGAATTCACAATTCTCCTGATTCAAGGTGGTGCGACGTTGCAGTTTGGGATGTCAGCTATGAATCTTCTTGCTCCTGATGACAAGGCGGGATTTGTGAATTCCGGACACTGGGCAAAACTCGCGATGAAAGATTCCAGAGTCTACGGGAATGTATACACGGCCTGGGATGGCAGCGATGGTAATTTTTCCCGATCGCCGAGAGCCGAAGAGATTGAACTTGAATCTGATACGTCTTATCTGCACGTAACCACCAACGAGACAATTGGCGGGGTGAGGCTGTTTGACTGGCCGGATCTTGGTGTGCCTTTGGTTGCGGACATGTCGTCAGATTACCTTTCCAGACCTATCCCTTGGGAATTGATCAATGTCGCTTACGGCGGTGCGCAGAAGAATATCGGCCCCTCCGGGGTAGCGCTGGTTATTGTCAGGAAATCAGTGCTTGAAAACAGGCCGAGGGAACTGCCGAGTTACTTGGATTACCGTCGGCATCACGAGAGTGGTTCGCGATTCAACACACCCGCAGTATTCGCAATTTACGTTGCCGGTAAGGTACTCAAATACTACAAGGAACGCGGCGGAGTTGACGAGTTCGCGAAAATCGCTCGAACCAAGTCAGGACATCTGTACGACGCGATTGATGCAAGCGATGGATTCTATGACTGTCCGGTGCAGGGTGAGAGTCGATCTTTGATGAACGTGGTTTTCCGCTTGCCCAATGAGCAATTGCAAAACAAATTTCTCGAACAGGCGGCATCGGTCAACCTGGTCAACCTTGAAGGCCATCGGAGTGTTGGAGGACTGCGTGCCAGCATTTACAATTCCATGCCGATGGAAGGTGCTGAGACACTGGCGAACTTCATGAACGATTTTCGCTCGTCGAACTCCTGACCGATTCCGGGTCCGATAATCCGAGGATTGCCCGACATGCCGGTCATTTCCAAATTTGATGGCTTTCTGGTGAAACCGGAATATGTTCACAGCGTGGTCACACCCGCATACGACGCGATGCTCCCTTCGGAGCGTCGCGAGTTTGCCGCGAAGTTTCCTGACAACTATGTCAACGTGATGCGCACGCTGGAAGAATTTCCCGAGTCACCTCCGACGCTCACTGAGATTCTGGATCACAACAAATTTCATTTCAACCAGTTGATGGCGAATGGTGTATACGCAAAAAACCCTTCACCGTCATACTTCCTCTACAGACTTCGGGCAGGCGGTCACGAGCAGACCGGATTGATCGCGGATATTCCTGTCAGTGATTATGTTGAAGGAAAGCTCAAGAAACACGAGGACACTCAGGTTGACAAGGAGAACATGCTGACCCGGTATCAGGAATCGGTCGGCATCACTTCCAGTCCCATCTGCGTTGCCTATGCGGACACAGATGAAATCTCCGAGGCGAAGCGAAAGGTCATGAGCGAGGTGCCGATCCTGGATTTTTCGGCCTGGGACGATGTGGTGCAGACCATATGGCGGGTGAATGACCCGGAAGTTGAGAGGCAGTTGCGGCGGAGTTTTGAGGATATTGAATACACCTATCTTACCGACGGACATCATCGATGTGCATCAGGAGTGCGTTTTGCCGAGATCGCAAGTCAGCGTGAAGCATCTGTCGAGGGCTCTAAAGCCGATCAGATGTTGGTCGCGCTTTTCCCGAAAAGTCAGTTGAGAATTTTCTCGTATTTCCGTTGTGTCCGCGACCTCAATGGTCTGGAGATTTCTGAATTCATCAGTGCGATCGAAGCCAGCGGAATTCGTGTAGAGTCCCGCGATCTGAAAGACATCGATCATCTTTTGCCGAAGAAGGCCCGGGAAGTGACCATGGTGGTTGACGAACAGGCCTATAGTCTGCATATTCCGCGGGAGATGGTGCCGCAAGACGATCCTGCGGGGTCACTTGATGTGTCAGTATTGCAGGACCGGGTGCTGTCGCCGATACTTGGGATACGTGATGCGCGCTCTGACCAACGCCTGAACTATACACCGGGTGTCGAAGGTATCGCAGGGCTGATCGAGCGTTGCAAGAAAGGCTGGCGGGTTGGGTTTGCCTGTGTCGATACCGCGATTCAGGAAGTGATCGATGTTGCTGACGCAGGCCAGGTCATGCCACCGAAGTCAACCTGGTTTGATCCGAAACTCCGGGCAGGAATCTTTGTTCGATATTGCTGAGACTGAAAGTTGCCGACTCGCGGCATCAATCGTCATCCACCGTTGAGGGGCCTTTCCCTCGGAAACCGAACATGATCACCAAGGTAATCACGATCGGTAGAATGATCAGGGTGTTCAGTACAGTTTCACTCATGTCCTTAATCCATATCCAGTGTTTATAAAGTCGAATTGCCTCTGATTCGCTCGATCCGCATTCATGAAGCTTCCCGAAGGAGGTGCTGAACAGGTTTGCTGTAATCCCGATCATGTTCGAGCGCCGGGATCATCTGTCGAGCTTTTCCCACCTCTTCAGTGTCAATGTCCGAAATTATATAACCGCTTTCCTCTTCGCCATCCTCTAGAATTTTCCCCCAGGGATCAATGATCAGGGAATGCCCGTAAGTCTTGGCCCTGCCGTGATCACCATATTGGCATGGCGCGACAACATATGCGCCGGTCTCGATCGCCCGACTCCTTAACATGACGTGCCAGTGGGCTCGTCCTGTCGTTCTGGTGAAAGCCGCCGGTACCGAGATTACGCCAGCGCCGGCATGTGCGAGCGATCTGTAAAGGTGTGGAAAACGAAGATCGTAACAAACTGTAAGACCCAGCGTACACCACGGCAGATCGGCGGTAACCGCCGAATCGCCGGGTACAAACACATCGGACTCGCGATAGATTTCACCATTGGGAAGGTTCACATCAAACATGTGAATCTTGTCATAGCGTGCGACGATCTGTCCGTCCGAATCGAGCATGATCGAGCGATTTCGCTTCTTTCCGGTCTCGTCCCATACCGCGATCGATCCCAACAGAATCCAGACACCAAGTTCTTTGGACACACTGCGATAAGCTGCTAATGTCGGATGTTCGATTTCTCGGAACGGTGCGACGTCGAGGCCGCTCGCGTCAAGATTCAGAAATGAGAAAAACTCAGGCAGGCAGATCAGCTGGGCACCAGCATCGTGCGCTTCCCGTGTCAATGCTATGGAATCGTCGATCGTCGCATCCAAATTGTCAGTAGCGCAATTCTGGATACAGGCAATTTTGAACTTCATCAGTATTACCTCGCCAAATCAGTGTGTCGGGAATGTTAGATTTTATCAAAATGCGCTATCCGGCAATCAAATTTGGCGAATCGTGTGCGTCAACATCGTTTCTCTTCGCTCGATCAGGCGTGACTCGACTGCTATTGTCAACCGGCGGTGGCAGCTTGATCTGACAGTTGCTTGATGCAGCGGTGAACAGCCTCGCGCCAGTTCAGTCAGTTGCTCGCAAAGTTGTTCGCGGACACCTTCAAAAGGCGGTAGCCGACCACTCCCGTTTTTTCCATGCATACGATTTGAATCCCGAATCGGTTTTGAACCGACTCATCGGATAACTCGTTTTTCCCCAGTTCGACCGTGACTTTCTCAAATACCGGCTCTGTCTGCCCCACACTCAACTGACCAAGATGTCTGCGCGGAGCGACAATGCGCATACTCTATGGTTTCACGGTACCGGTACTCGGAGGTGGAACAGGTACCACCATGTCAACCGATACATTGCTGACTCTCACAACCGGCATCGGCTTCGCAAAACAGCCTCACCACATCCTGCTTCTTCCTGGATGTACTGGCGCTGCCGTGTGGTTTCCGCGACGGAAAATTTGCATCATCGTTGTCGAATATCGTTTACTTTTTACAGAAAAGGATCAAGGGTAATTGACTTGCGATCAATATCTCGACCTTCCGGATGATTCCGGTCATTTTCAGACAGGAGGTGCGAAGACTGGCGCTGGATTCCGATGCAATGGAACTGGTGCGAAATGCCGAGTGGAAATTCGCCGCAATCATTGGGTTCAATTCTGCAAATGCTGCATGGTTAAAACCCGGGAGTGACGGCACTGTTATCTCGCTGACAGGCTAACCTGACACCGCGAAGTGGCGCTATTCGTCACACTAGGCCAGACAGGAACGCACCATCGATCTAACCGATGGTCGTCCCTTGAACAGAGCGTCATCTATGTCCGCCACGGCAGCGCCTCGTTCAAGTGCCAAAGTGACTGCGGGTGAATAATGGGGTAGAAATTCGTCAAAATCGACTTGATGAGCAGGATTTTGTCCGCTTTTCGCCTCAAAAACCACCGATTCGTCGGTGACAGAATCAAAAGAATCCTATATAATCAAGTCATTAAGAACCTTACCCCTGCCTGACAATAGCATCTGGGACACCGCATAACGAGGATGTACCCGAACAGAAAGCTCAATTTCATAAATTTGGCATTACTCGTATGAAGTGGCCGCGCTGTCATTTTGTACAAGCCAGAGCAGTACGTCAGTAATCGTATGATCCTACCTGAATGAGCTGGCGGAATTGACAGAGTCCGTTGCACTTAATGCGCAGATGATCGGCGTGCTTGCGCTTCTGGGGTGCACGATCATGCTTTTCATATCCGATCTCGTCCGTGTCGACGTCGTCGCAATTCTGGTTCTGGTTGTGCTGGGACTGACCAGCCTGATTCCAGATTTTCAAGGGCTGGTGCCAACCGATCAGCTGTTTGATGGATTTTCAAGCAATGCGGTCATTTCCATTATCGCAGTCATGGTCATCGGCGCAGGTCTTGACAAGACTGGTGCGCTGAACCGACTGGCAGCGCGAATTCTGCGAGTCGCCGGCAGTGCGGAGCGGCGCGTCATGAGCCTTGTATCGGGCACCGTCGGTGTGATTTCGGGATTTATGCAGAATATCGGTGCAGCTGCACTTTTCCTGCCGGTTGTCGATCGTATTTCCAGGCGCAGCGGAGTCTCCAACTCACGTCTTCTGATGCCGATGGCGTATTGTGCGATTCTTGGCGGTACGCTGACCATGGTCGGCTCAAGTCCGCTGATCATGCTCAATGATCTGATAATCTACGCCAATCCCCAATTGCCGGCTCATGTTGAAAGGATGGAGACGTTTTCGCTCTTTGCTGTGACTCCGATTGGCATTGTGCTGCTGATTGCAGGAGGTTGCTACTTCTTCTTTCTCGGCAAATACGTACTTCCGCTCGGAACCCAGAAGTCGCTTGAAACCGGTGCTGTTACGTCATATGTCCAGGATATCTACGGAATTACCGGACAGGTCTACGAACTTTCCGTCAACGGCAACAGCAAAATAATCGGCAGAACCATCGGTGAGCTGGAGGACGAATGGGGCTATGAGGAACGCATAATTGCGATCCATAACGGCACGACCCTGGTCGTGGAGCCCGAGCGTGGCACCGAAATTGTCGCCAATTGCGACCTTGCCATCATGGGGCGATATGAGAAGGTTGCCGAATATGTCAAATTCTATGACCTGAATCTGAAAAATGAGATCCGGGTTTTTCAGGAGGCATTCAACCCCACCGCTTCGGGTATTGCGGAAATTGTCATTCCACCATCCTCGCCGGCTACCGGCAAAACCATGGGTGATGTGGGATTTCGCAGAAACTACCATGTCACGCTCCTGGCCCTATACCGCAATGAGAAGCCGATTCGAGAAGATCTGATCGACGTAAGGATGCGCGCTGGAGATACATTGATCGTGCATTGCCAGTGGCGCAATCTGCAGCGCTTTGCCGAATCGCAGGATTTTGTTGTGGCTACCGACTATCCGAGAGAGGACTTGAGGCCGGAAAAGTTCACACATGCCTGCCTGATATTCTTGGCGACGCTGGGGCTGGTCATTTTTTCGGATCTCAGACTTTCGGCTGCCTTGCTGACCGGAGCCGTTTTGATGATCATTGTCGGTGTCATAAAAATCGAGGAGGCCTACCGGTCGATCGGATGGCAGAGTGTGTTTCTGCTTGCCAGTCTGATTCCTCTGGGTATTGCTGTTGAACAGACTCAGACCGCTCTTTGGATAGCCCAGCAATTCGTCAGTTTTCTGGAAGGGATGCCCGTATTCGTCATGCTTCTGGCTGTGGCAATTCTCGCTACGGGTTTCACACTGGTTATGTCGAATGTCGGCGCGACAGTTCTGCTGGTACCAATTGCGATCAATATCGCAGTTCAGATCGGTGCCAATCCAGCCGTCTTTGCGCTGACAGTGGCACTCGCCACGTCAAATTCATTTCTGATTCCCACCCATCAGGTCAATGCCCTGATTCAGGCACCCGGCGGTTACAGGGTGGTTGATTTCATGCGTGCCGGTATCGGTATGACAGTCATATTTCTGACCGTGATGATTGTCATGATGTATCTGCTGTTTGGGCTGTAATTCAAAAAATTATTCATATCCGTCCATCGATTTGGCCTGGATTGACGACACGCAATCAGTTTGTTTTGCCGGGCGTTGTGGCGTTCGATATCAAGCGACAGCATTACGATTCGCTACACAAACCTTATCTTGTCCGAAAACATAAGGGACGAAGTTTGGTATGCCAAGTTTTGCTCCTCGTGCCCGAAAAATCTGTCTGTTCTGCAACGGTGTCGTTGTGAGTTTCCTACATTAACCGTCAGCAAACTGTTTTTTTGCTAAAATTCACTTAAAACAAAATCTGAATTTGGCGAAAATACCGGAACAGATTTTGGAGACTGTTGAACATCTGCCAGAATACAGAGAATGGCGTTGTTGGAATCTCTTGTAAGATTTGATTGAAATTATGTAATCTCTTTGGAGATCGCTTCTTGCAAGAACTTGATGGGAGAGAATTGGCTGATTTTGTCTGCTGAATTGAATCAGCACTACGCTATTTTTCCAATCTCCAATTCACCCCCGGCACTACAGATAAATTTCTCCCAACTGGCTTGGGATTTGGATTGCGGTTAATTCCGTCGAACGAGAATTACGGGTAGGATTGTGACACCTCGAAGAGCGAGACGGCTGGGTATGGCAGGGCTGATTGTGGTCGGTGTTTCGATTGCAATCGCGCTGACACTCAATGCCTTTCAAAGTAATTTGCTCTACTTCATCAGTCCCAGCGAGGTTGTCGCGGGCGGCGCGCCGGTCGACAAGGAATTCCGAATTGGTGGCATTGTTGTAGAAGGCAGCGTCGATCGGCCCGGCGAAGACATGCTGGTCACATTTGAGGTGACTGACACAGTAAAGACCGTACCCGTTCGATACTCCGGAATTCTGCCGGACCTGTTTCGAGACGGACAGGGGATCGTGGCCAAAGGCCGACTCGATACGCAAGGTACCTTTGTTGCGAGGGAAGTTCTTGCCAAGCATGACGAGAACTACATGCCGCCGGAAGTAGCGGACGCGCTGGAAGCCGCGAAGACATTACAGACGGAATAAACCGGACGACTAAACATGATCCCGGAACTCGGCCAATTCAGTTTGATCCTGGCGTTGTGCATGGCAGTGATGCAGACCGCACTTCCGGTCGCTGGCGTGGCACTGAAAACGCCATCCCTGTTGGCAGGTGCACGCTATGCTGCAAGTGCGCATTTGCTGTTTCTGGCTATCTCATTTGCGTGTCTGACCTACGCGTTCATCAGCTACGATTTTTCTGTCTACTATGTGGTACAGAACTCCAACACCGCGCTGCCACTCATGTATCGCATCTCAGGTGTTTGGGGAGCTCACGAAGGATCGATGCTGCTGTGGGTGTTGATGCTGGGTGGCTGGACAGCCGCGGTCGCCTGGTTCAGCCGGGAGGTGCCGGATACATTTCTGGCACGGGTGCTGGCGGTGCTTGGTGTCGTCAGCGTTGGTTTTCTGCTGTTTTTGATCCTGACATCCAATCCATTCGCACGAATCATACCTGCGGCGGCGGAGGGCAGAGACCTGAATCCGCTATTGCAGGACCCCGGCCTGGTGTTCCATCCCCCGATGCTTTACATGGGCTACGTCGGGTTCTCAGTGGCATTCTCATTTGCGGTCGCTGCTCTGATCAGCGGGCGGTTGGATGCCGCCTGGGCGAGATGGTCCAAACCATGGACCAATCTGGCATGGGTTTTTCTCACTCTCGGAATCGCGCTCGGGAGCTGGTGGGCATACTATGAACTCGGTTGGGGCGGATGGTGGTTCTGGGATCCCGTCGAGAATGCGTCTTTCATGCCGTGGCTGGTCGGTACCGCTCTGATTCACTCACTCTCGGCGACCGAAAAGCGGGGGCTGTTCAAATCTTGGACCGTACTGCTGGCGATGCTGGCGTTCTCACTCAGTTTGATTGGCGCCTTTCTCGTCAGGTCCGGAGTCCTGACATCCGTACACACGTTCGCAACCGATCCATCCAGAGGTGTGTTCCTACTTATATTGATTTCTCTCGTAATTGGCGGTTCGCTCGCGATTTACGCCTATCGAGCACCGAGTATCCGCTCCAGTGGGAGCTATGCGATTGTTTCCCGAGAAGCTGGAATTCTGTTGAACAACATTTTTCTTGTCACCGCCGCAGCCACTATTCTGCTCGGCACCCTGTATCCGCTTTTCCTTGATGCACTCGGATTGGGGAAGGTTTCGGTCGGGCCTCCTTATTTCAATTCCGTATTCATTCCTCTGACGATGCCGCTTGCGGCATTGGTCGGGGTAGGCGCAATGGCGCGATGGAAGAAAGATCGAATCGGTCGCCTGATGCAGGGATTGTGGCCGATTCTGATCCTAAGTCTGGTTGCGGGTATCGGACTGCCATTTCTTGCCGATGGTCCGTATCAGTGGCTGGCAGCGGTTGGATTGACGCTCGCAATATGGACAACGGCATCGACCGTATACGGTTTACTTGACCGTGTCAAACACCGGCCGAACAAGTTCCAGGCATTGCTGAAACAGCCCCGCGGAATCTGGGGCATGTCCATCGCGCATCTCGGTATCGCGGTCTTTGTGGTTGGCGTGACAATGGTCAGTCTGTTCGAACAGGAAAAGGATCTGAAAATGATTCCCGGCGACTCTTATGAATTGGGGGGGTTAACCTTTGAATTTGTCGGTGTCGGACAGATTCCGATCGACAACTATATTTCATCAATGGGTACAGTCGAAGCAAGTCGGGCCGGTCAACATATCGTCACACTACGTCCGGAGAAGCGTTTCTATCCGATTCAGTCCGAGCCTTTGACTGAGGCTGGTATCCGACCGGGATTGTTTGAGGACCTCTACGTCTCGTTGGGTGAGCCACTGGGTGATGATGGAGCCTGGAGTCTGAGAATACATGTGAAGCCGTTCGTACGCTGGATTTGGGGCGGCGCGATCCTGATGTCAATCGGCGCATTGCTGGCACTGACTGATCAGCGCTTCAGCGTTCTTAGAAGGCGAAGCGCGGCAGCTGCCAACATCGCTACCGCATCTGAGGTTTGATGGTCAAGCGGTTGTCTCCGGCCCGATGGCTATCTCTGATTCCCCTGGCCATATTCTTGGTGGTGGCAGGATTTTTTGTGCGCGGGCTGTTTTTGGATTCGACTTACGTACCCTCTGAGCTGATTGGTGACAATGCACCATCATTCGAGCTGCCCCGGCTGTATTCGAATCAGGAAACTTTCGGGCCGAATCGGATGATCGGCCAACCTTGGATTTTGAATGTATGGGCAAGCTGGTGCGTTGCCTGTCGGGATGAGCATGCTCTCCTGATTGACCTGGCAGCGAGAGGCATACCGATTGTCGGACTGAATTACAAGGACGAGAGCAAGGATGCCAGAAGATGGCTGCGCGACTGGGGGAATCCCTATGCGGTGACCGCGGTCGACTACGAGGGGGCTGCATCCATCGATTGGGGTGTCTACGGGGTACCGGAAACATTCGTCATTGACAGTTCCGGGATAATTCTCTACAAGCATATCGGTCCGATTTCCGACAAGACCGTCCAAGAAGAGATTCTGCCTTATTTCGGGGACGCCACAAGTTGAATCTTCGCATTTTTTTGTTGTTTGGTCTTTTAGTCTCAATGCCGGCAGTCATGGCGGCAGAAGCCTTGCTTGAATTTGATTCCCTGCAACAGGAGGAGAGATATCAGGGTCTGATCGAGGAATTGCGCTGTATGGTGTGCCAGAATCAGAATCTTGCCGATTCAAACGCCGGGCTTGCTCAAGATTTACGAGATCGAACCTATAAAATGGTCCTCGAAGGCAAGTCTGACCAGGACATAATCGATTACATGGTGGACCGATATGGTGAATTCGTTCTGTATCGTCCACCACTGAAGATGACAACCATGCTGCTGTGGTTCGGACCCGCCATAATCCTCATAATCGCTGTCATAACTTTTCTTCTTTATTCGCGCCGACTTCGTCGAAAGCCGAACTTGGAATTGAACGCCGACCAAAGGCAACAGGCCCGGCAACTGCTCGAAGAGTGATCGGCTGAAGCATGACCATAGTTTTTTTTCTGAGTGCGGCAGTGCTCGTGTGCGTCGCCATAGCGTTTGTAGTACCTGTCATATTGCGCGAATCAACCGGTGGCATACGAATCGGTCGACGACAGAAAAACATAGAAATCGCACGGCAGCGACTAGATGAACTCGAACGCCGGGGAACTGACGACAAATCCAGCTTCGAGGATACGGAATCAATTCGAAAGGAAATAGAACGCGACTTACTTGATGACGTTGAAGGGGCTGAAGATCGTGTTGAGGGTGATGATGACACACGGAGTGTGCGAGTTCGACAGTGGACTGCCGTCTTTGCCTCCATCCTGATTCCGGTGTCAGCGGGTCTGCTCTATCTGGTAATCGGCGAACCGAACGTGATCCGCGATCCCGCAATTGTCAACACTCCTGAACCGGTCCAGACTGTAGATAGTGAGCAATCCGAGCTCCAGATCAATGGTGAGTCGATCTCATTCGGACAGATGACACAACGTGTGCTGACCCATCTGGCGGACAATCCAGAAGATGTTGAAGGCTGGGCAACACTGGCTCAATTATTCGTCGCACAGCAGCAATTCGGTGAGGCAGCTTCGGCATATCGCAAGATTCGGGAAATTTCCGGCGACAGTGCCGACCTGCTGGTACGAGAGGCAGATGCCTTGGCGATGGCAAATGACGGCATTCTCACAGGTGAGCCGGAAACACTGATCATGAATGCTCTTGAATTGGACCCGAATCATGGCAGTGGGCTTTGGCTGGCCGGTATCGCGGCCGCCGCCCGCGGCGACTACCAGGCCTCATTGCAACACTGGCGAAAAGCGGAGTCGGTGATCTCCACCGAAGAATTTCTTCTGGAAATCCGAAGGTTGATCGCTGGTGCGGAAGCCGAGCTGGCATCTGCCGAACAATCCGCTCCGACAGGGGATTTCGATGCGGATAGCCATTCGGTGCGTGTCAGTGTATCCGCTGAGGCGTCTGTACTGCAGGAGAGCGACGCTGAAGACACACTCTACGTGTTCGCTCGGGCCAGCGAGGGTCCGCCGATGCCACTGGCGGTGGTTCGCAGTCAGGTCAAGGACCTCCCCTTGGTGGTTGACCTCGACGATAGCCTCGCCATGATGGAAAACCTCAAACTGTCTTCGTTTGAAGAGGTTGTGATTGTAGCCAGAATAACCAAGTCAGGTGCTCCGGTCGCGACGAGTGGAGATTTTTTTGGGGAAGTTGGCCCGATACGGCCCGAAGACCGGCCCGAAGTGAGTGTCAATATTTCCGAGCGTGTACCCTGACTGTAACCGGGGAAATTCGGTACAGGTTTTCCCTATTTACTCATTGACTTATTTCGATGAGTGCGAATTGTTTTCCGCACAAACATCCACACAATATGATGTCAAAATAATACAATGAAAGCAATGAAAGCAATTCAGGATTTTGACTATGGCAATTCTTACCATTCGCAATGTGCCTGACGAGGTGCATCGCGCACTCCGTGTACGTGCCGCTAAGCGCAACCGCAGTGCCGAAGCTGAAGTGCGCGCCATCCTGGAGGACGCGGTCCTGTCGAATGATCGAATTCGGTTAGGGTCGATACTGGCTGATATCGGTCGTCGGATCAAATTGACGGATGAGGAATTCGAAACCTTTACCCATCGCGATAAAGGATCGAATAGACCGATCGATTTCGAATGATTCTGGTTGATACAAACGTGCTTTCAGAACCGATGCGCCACATTCGGGAACCACGGGTTATCCGATGGCTTGACGCACAGGCGTTGGAGACGCTGTACATTTCCGCAATTTCAGTCGCTGAGCTCCGCTTTGGGGTTCGTTCACTTCCTGACGGTCGTCGCCGAGAGTTGTTAGGCAACAGTCTGGAGCGGGAGGTTTTGCCGAGGTTTGCTGGTCGTGTTCTGTCGTTCAATCTAATCGAGTCTCAAGCTTACGCGGAGTTGATGGCGAATGCGCGATCAGCCGGACAGACAATTTCAGCAGCCGACGGGTACATTGCGGCAACCGCCGCGGCCAATTCAATGATGGTTGCGACAAGAGACACTTCGCCGTTTGAGGCGGCCGGATTGACAACAATCAATCCATGGAGCGTGTAGAGAAAGAGCGGAGCTGGTTTTCGGAGCATAATCCCAGGGGAAATACCAAATAAGTTCTTTGGATCGCTTATATTTGCTATGTCTCGACGTATATCGCATCCAGGTTCTTGGCGGACCGTTGCTCTGTCCAACAAGAATTAGACAATTTTACGTCAATCAACCTACTATACTATTAGGTATGCGATTTCACTTTCTACCATTGCAACAGCAGCAAATGGTGAATTTGAACTTCAAATTCGATCACACTTTACGGGTAAACAGCAATGATCAAGATTAAGTTATTTACCATCGCATTTTTGTCAGGTGCGATCGGTTTGATCACTCCGGCACTTTCCTCTGCGTCGGATAATCCCCCGTCTATCGACGGAGAAGCTCGCGTTGTCAGGGTCGACGAACGCTTTGTCACAGTTATTGAGCAGCGACCTGTGGAAGAATGCCGTAACGTGCAGGTTAGCACCGGCGGCGGGTCAACCAGTTCGGATACACCGGAAATTCTAGGTTTGCTGATCGGTGGTGCCATCGGAAAGCAGCTTGACGACGATGGTGGTGATACCGGTGCAACCATAGGCGCGATTCTCGGTGCTTCAGTTGCAAGCGACCTGGAAAAAAAGAACGCACAGAAATCGGCTACGACGACCACACAGGTGCAGTGCTCCACTGTTAACAGGGCAGTCGAGGTACAGCGGGTGGATGGTTATGATGTTACGTATGAATATCAGAACAAACTGTTCACCTGGAGCATGAAGCGCCGGCCAGGTGCGACAATACCTGTGAAAATTTATGTACTTCCGGATGAGACATAAAGCAGCGAGTGCCTGATTCCGTCCTGATTTTCGGATTCATCAGTCTTACAAATCGGACGAACCTGCGCTTGATCGCGCAGGTTCGTCTTCGATCCGGATCATGAGGTAGCGCTATTATTCGGTGTGGTGTTTTCCCGGCTTCGCAACCTTACAGCTGAAGACCGATCATGCGCCCCTCATAGGTTGCCGCAGGTGTCTGTCGAGGGGCTAGACAATCACCGATGACATGAATGTCAAAATCCGCCTGATCCCCAAGTTCCGATTGGACATCGTCTACTGAGACATTGACTGTTGCAAGAACCAGGCTGTCGAATTCTCTTTCCGTTATTGACCCATCAAGCAGATCCATAATTCCGGCACGGTCACCGAACCATTCGGTTACCGCCGATTCGCAGTAAAAAACGGTTCCGGCGGCGCGCAGGCGTTCGCGTAGCGGCAGGTCTGCAGCGGTTCGGGTGATTTCCCTTCCGACTGCAGGATATGGAGTCACAATCGAAAGTTGATGCCCCTTTTCGACCAGATGCAATGCGGTACCTCCGGCTTTCCACGTCCCGACATCATCAAGTAACAGTACCGAATGTCCAAGTTTGGCCGTGCGCGTCATGACATCCTCAACATGCCATACGTTATCGCGTTCGATGCCTGGCAGTTCATCCCGAGTGGGAATGCCACGCTGATAACCGGTGTGGGACGGCAGCGAACCGGTGGCCAGGATGACCGCATCCGCGCCGAACTCCACCACATCTTCTGCGAAAAAGGGTGTATTGAACCTCAGATCAACCCCGAGTCGCATCAACTCCCTTTCCATCCATCCCAGATAGTCGGTAATCTGGCCTCGACGCGGCTGCAGGCCAGCGAGTCGGAACTGACCTCCCAGATTACCCGAAGCCTCGACCAGAGTGACGCTGTGTCCCCGCTCAGCGGCAACCCGAGCCGTCTCACAGCCCGCGGGTCCGCCGCCGACCACAAGAATGTTCCGACAGGTTTCAGCTTTGGCGAATCGGTCACCACCGATCTCAAATTCCCGTCCGGCGGATGGGTTCACCAGGCAGCTGATCCAGTAGTCGCGATGGCGTCGTCCCCAGCACATCTGGTTGCACGAAAGACAGGGCCTGATCTCATCAACCCTATTCTGCATGGCCTTGTTCGCCATGTGTGGGTCGGCGATCTGTCCCCGTACGATACTGACCATATCGGCGCTTCCCGAGGCGATGGCATAGTTTGCGCTTTCCGGCGTTCTGATATGACTTTCAGCCTGAACCTTCGCATGCTTGACCGACTCGCGGATTTTTGCTGCAAACGGCATGCCCAGCTGGTCCTCGTGCAGCGCGGTCGGAATAATCATGGTGAAATTGTAATAACCACCGGTGCCGATGGTCACGTAATCAAAAAGACCACGCTCATCGTGATAGCGCACAACTTCCTGCATGGTCTCAATTGGCAGCACTTCGGGAACAAGCGGGTCGAAACTGGTACAGACACCGATGATGAAGTCCGGACCGACAGCATCACGAATTGCCGCGAGTAGATCGACCGAAAATTTCATTCTTTTCTCAAACGACCCACCGTAACTGTCACCGCGTCGGTTGGTGTATGGGGACCAGAACTGTTCGATCAAGGCGTTATAGGCAGCCATCAGTTCACACCCGTCAAATCCGGAATTCTTGGCGCGCAAAGCGGCTTCGGCGAAACTCGTGATGATCTCATCGATCTGACGATCGGACATTGTGACACTGCCGTCGTGATCGTGCATGGATGGTCGACCGGATGGCGACCAGTTCGGCGTGAATGAGTTGTCCCAGTCTCCATGTGCGCCGACGTGATAGAGCTGCTGAATCATCACGGTGCCGTATTCGTGGCAACTGTCGGTGATCTTTCGAAAATGTTCGATGACGCTGTCATCCCGGCTTCGAAAGTTGCCTCGTGTGAGCACCCCTGTCTGGTGCACCGGCACCGGCTCGACAACGATCATGGCCGCACCACCGATCGCCCGTTCCAGATAGTAGCCATGATGGCGTTCGACCGGCAGTCCGTCGACAGCCATGTTGGCTGTATGGGCGCCGAAGTTCAATCGGTGTTTAAGTGTCCTGTGTCCCAGCTCAAGAGGACTGAATAGGTGTTTGAATTGTGAGGATTCTGCGAATTCAGTGTTCATGCGCTAAGTCATATGGTCATGGACTGTCAGAAGTCAGATAGAGGCAGATTTCTTGATTCTTGAACAACATCTCGATCAGTGGCAGAATGATAGCACATGCCACAATCGTTACCGAGTCCGAACGGTCGACAAAAAAAGCCGCGAACCCTTTCTGACAATTGTGATTGACGCGGTGACCCTTGGGCCAGATGTCTGGGTACGATGGCCGGTATAACTGGAAAACCTTTACGAAAAAGCCCGGCAGCTGGCCCGTCAGAATTTGATTGATCGCATTATTGAGGCGGAACGGGCAAGCCCGCCCCGCGCTTGGTCGTCTGCACCGTCCGCAGAATTAGGAAGATTGTTCGGTTGACGAAAAATGCGGTCGCAGCTGCAATCAGCGATTGAGCGGCTAGTCCAAGCTATTGGCCGCCAGTCGGGTGCAGTCGCGACCGCAGCGGATGCACCGGGAATTCCAAACTTCGTGGCACCTGTAGCACCATCCGAAATGAATCGTTTCAGGAAATATTATCGCAGAAACTGAAGACACCCGGTGTGCTGGTTCATTCCCCTGTTTCAACCGATGATATCGGCCAAGCGTCTCGAGTACGACGAAGGTGCTGTCCAGTCAAAGAGCGATGACTTTTACGGCTGTGTCGGTTAGGCGAACTTAAAGACAATATGCTGCAAAGAGGTTAGAGTGATGGTCAGGTCATTTCATTACGGTAAAGAGACTGTAGTAATATAAATTGGTGCTGACGCACTGCAATTGACTTACTTGTGCTTCCTGTGAGAATGTAATTTGAGCAAACAAGTCAGAATCGGTCGCGAGCAGTAAAAAAATAAATTATTATGGCAATTACATTGTTTTACAATTTTATTTCTGGTATATGGTATACCGCGAGTCAAAATAATTTATTCCCTAAACTGAGGTGTAAAGGAGAACGAACTTATGTTAAAAATAATTTTTAAAATGAAGATGGCTGTTGCGCTAGTCGCCGCAGTTGTCGTTACAACTTTGGGACTGCAGTCGACAGCGATGGCCGAGTGGTCCCCGAAAAAACCCATTGAGTTGATCATCATGGCTGGTGCGGGAGGTGGTGCAGACCAGATTGCGCGCTTGCTGCAGGGCCTGGCCGAACAGAAAGATCTGTCTCCGCGGCCGATCATCCCGATCAACAAGCCGGGCGGTTCAGGAGCTGAAGCTCTGCGTTACCTGCAAGGCAAAGATGGCGACGACCATACCATTCTGGTTACACTCAACAGTTTCTACACTACACCGGTCATACAGAAAGACCTTGGTGTTGACGTGTCGAATTTCACCCCGATCGGCCGCATGGCGGTTGACAATTTTGTACTGTGGGTGAACAGTTCGCGCGATGACATCACTAATCTGGATAGTTACATTGCTGCGGTGAAGGCGGCTGGAAACTCCTGGAAAGTCGGTGGCACAGGCTCCGGACAGGAAGACTCGATCCTGACCGCGATGATGGAAAAGGAATTCGGTTACGACGTAACCTACATTCCTTTCCCGGGTGGTGGTACTGTAGCGAAGAATCTGGTTGGAAATCACGTTGATTCAACTGTGAACAACCCGGCAGAACAGAACGAATTCTACAGAGCCGGCGAGACCAAGCCAATCGTTCAGTTCACCGCAGAGCGACTTCCTGCATATCCTGATGTTCCCACTGCCAAAGAACTCGGTACGGACATGCAGTATTACATGCAGCGATCCATCAACGGACCTCCGGGAATGTCCAACGAGGCTCAGGATTGGTACATCGCTCTGTTCAAGGCACTATTCGACTCGGCTGAGTGGCAGCAGTTCTGCACGGATGACGGGCTTGCATGTGATCAGTGGCTGGCAGGTGACGATCTCGGCATGTACCATCAACAGCAGATTGCGTTGCATAAGGACTTGATTGAAACAGTCGGTGCATCTGCGATCACTGGTGAATAAATCGCATTTGTTTCTGGAACTCACCTAAATGCATACCGGTGCGACAGTTATCTCGCACCGGTATGTGTCGTTCGAAAATGCCCGAGGAATTGTTGGCAGCTTGAGTTGACTGCACTCGGTTCTTACACCGTCCTTGACCTGTGGGACGACAATTTCATAATTGGGAGATAGGAGGCCATGACAGTTCGCACCGCAGAACTTGTGTTCGCCATATTGCTGGCCCTGTGCTCCATCGGTCTGATGATCAAGAGTGCCGAGCTTCGCATTGACTGGGTACCTGAACGCGGACCGGGATCGGGCGCTTGGCCATTCTGGCTGTCAGCAGGTATGCTGCTTGCTTGTGTGGCGACGATTATCCGGTGGTTTCGAAAGGTAACGCCGGAGTCAACAAACTACGACCTGTATATGACCCGCGAGACCGCATTGCTGGTTGGGATTTCGTCCGGATCGATCGTATTCTTGCTGGTTGTGACACACTTGCTCGGCATCTATGCCGCATTGTTCCTGTTTCTACTGTTCTACTTGAAGTTTGTCGGTCGACATTCCTGGTTGGTTACGGTCGCAATGACGGTCGTGGTACCTGTGTTTATTTTCTGTTTATTCGAATGGGCATTGAAAATCCCACTTCCGAAGTCGATATCAGAACCGTTGTTCTACCCGATTTACGATCTTATGTATTCGTAGATTCTCGACATGGTGCAATCCATAAATCAGAATGAGCACGGCAGTCGATGCCTTTACCGACAACAAAAACCGAAGTTTTTACAGGACAATCCGTAAAAAGACAGAATCGGACGAACTTTATCAAGTAATCACCTGAACCGGCAATGGAAGATATTATCCTGCATCTGATGGGCGGCCTGACGGACGCGATGCAGCCCCTCAATCTGACAATGATAATTGTTGGCTGTACCCTGGGGTTGCTGATCGGCGCGATGCCGGGACTCGGGTCGGTCAACGGTGTTGCGATTCTGCTGCCGATTACATTTTTGGTACCTCCGACTGCGGCGATTATCTTTCTTGCCGCAATTTATTATGGAGCAATGTACGGAGGCGCAATCAGTTCAATCACACTGGGAATTCCGGGTGCCTCAACGGCTGTGGCGACGGTCTTCGACGGAAGACCTCTCGCACAGGCAGGCCATGCGGACCGGGCGCTGACCGCAGCCGCGGTTGCGTCGTTTGTCGGCGGTACGATCTCGGTCGTGCTGTTCACCGCATTTGCTCCGCCACTTGCATCATTCGCACTCAGATTCGGCCCTACCGAAGAATTCGCCCTCATGGTATTGGCTTTTGCGACGTTTATCGGCCTTGGCGGTGACGATATACCGAAAACCGTATTCTCCATCCTGATCGGACTGGTGATGGCCGCGGTCGGACTGGACATCATATCGGGTCAGCCGAGGCTGATTTTCGGCAATATCGACGGATTCCTCCACGGAATCAACTTTCTCGTGCTGGCTATCGGCATCTATGGAATCGGCGAGATGCTTTGGACCCTTGAATCCACCAAGGGCGAGGTAATGGTTCACAAGGTCACCATTTCCTGGCAGCGGATGAAGCACAATTTCAAGGACATTTCCAACTACATCAAGACCACAACACTGGGTTCGGCTTTAGGTTATTTTGTCGGAACGTTGCCGGCGGCCGGCGCGACTCCGGCATCTTTGATGTCCTACGGCCTCGCAAAAACGTTCAGCAAAGATCCCGACAGCTTCGGCAAGGGCAATATATCCGGTGTCGCGGCACCGGAAGCAGCCAACAATGCCGCCTCAACAGGCTCCATGCTTCCGATGATCACATTGGGAATACCCGGGTCTCCGACGACTGCGATTCTGCTTGGCGGCATGATTATCTGGGGGTTGCGGCCGGGACCCCTGCTGTTTACCGAAAATCCGGAATTCGTTTGGGGTCTGATCGGCTCGCTGTACATCGCGAATTTTGCCACCTTGCTGATCAATCTGGCCTTTATCCCGCTGTTCGTCAAGATACTCACACTGCCGTTCAGCATCCTTGCGCCGGTCATCTATATTCTGTGCGTGGTCGGCGGCTACGCGCCGACTCAGACGATGCACGACGTATGGCTGATGCTGGTATTTGGCGTTGTCGGCTATTTACTCAGGAAACTGAACTACCCGGTTGCTCCGGCGGTCCTTGCGATCGTGCTGGGACCTCTTGCCGAACGCTCGCTGCGGCAGTCCCTGATCGGTTCACACGGTGATGTCAGCATTTTCTTTACCCGTCCGATCTCTGCGGTTTGCATTGCAATCGCAATGGCCTTGATTTGTTACCCCCTGTTTCAAAAATACAGACATCGCCGACGCGAGAGTACCGGAATGGGCACCGGACAAGGCTAGGATCAGTGAATTGCGGTTGCAGCGTGCATGGGAGAAGGACAGGATTTTACTATCGTCATGAGTAATGCATCCGTTCATGAACTGGATCCGATGCCGGCAGTTTTGCCGCGGAAGGAATCGGTATTCAGTTTTGCGGGCACTCGATGGAACAGTACCGAAAATACCTGAATTAATCCATCTGCCACGAATTTGAAATCACAGACAGACAGAATTTGAGAGATTAGACAATGAATGACTACACAAGAGATACTGCGACCGACACCCTGGTCCAAAAGGACAAGAGCGGGAGCGTAATATCTGGCGGACACCTGGTTGCCAAGGCTTTGGCATCCGAAGGTGTGGATACCATATTCACTTTGTGCGGCGGACACATTATCGACATCTACGACGGATGCATCGACGAAGGTATCCGAATCGTAGACGTACGACACGAGCAGACCGCTGCACACGCTGCGGACGGCTATGCGCGCCAGACCGGCAAGCTCGGCTGTGTTGTCACCACTGCCGGTCCCGGGTGCACGAACGCGGTAACCGGCGTTGCAACCGCATTCAGGTCAGAAAGTCCGATTTTGCATATCGGCGGGCAAAGTTCCCTGACTCAGCACAAAATGGGGTCCCTGCAGGATCTTCCGCATGTCGACATGATGACGCCCATCACCAAGTTCGCTTCCGGAGTGTTCTCGACCGAACGGGTAGCGGACATGGTCTGCATGGCGGCGCGCGAATGTTTCAATGGTGCCTACGGTCCATCGTATCTGGAAATTCCCCGCGATATCCTTGATGCCGAAATCCCAATCGACAAAGCGGTGATTCCGAAATCGGGACACTACCGCGCATCGTCTAAATCGGTCGGCGACCCTGCTGACATCGAAAGACTGGCTGACATCCTGATCAATTCCGAACGTCCGGCAGTGTTGTTTGGCCAGCAGGTCTGGGCCTCGCAGGGACACGAACAGGCTATCGAATTCTCGCGCGCACTGGACATTCCCGCGTACATGAACGGCGCAAGTCGAGGCATGCTGGCGGAAGACGATCCGCATCACTTTGACCGCACCCGCCGCGACGCATTCTCAAATGCAGACGTCATCATCATCGTCGGTACACCGTTTGACTTCCGTATGGGATATGGCAAGCGCATTTCGTCCGACCTGACTCTGGTGCAGATCGATCAGAGTTACGCCACTGTGGGCAAGAACCGGGACATCGATCTGGGGATTGCCGGTGATCCGGGGAGCATTCTTGAAGCTGTGGCACAGGCTGCGAGTGGAAGAATTGACCGGGGTGCACGGCAAAAGCGTCAGGACTGGATGAAACATCTCAGACAGATCGAAGCCAAGAAACTGGAAAAACTGATGCCGATGTTCACGACCGATCAGAATCCGATTCATCCGTATCGTCTGGCATACGAAATCAATCAGTTCCTGGGTGACGACACAATCTACATCGGTGATGGTGGAGATATCGTAACGATATCGGCGCAGGCGGTTCGTCCGCGCAAGCCCGGTCAGTGGATGGACCCGGGAGCGCTTGGCTCACTTGGAGTCGGTACGGGATTTTCGATGGCGGCGAAACTCGCCCATCCGGACAAGGAAGTTGTCTGTCTGTATGGCGATGGATCGTTCGGCATGACTGCGTTCGACATGGAAACCTCTCAGCGGTTTGGAGCGCCTTATCTGGCAATCGTCGGTAACAACTCCGCCATGAACCAGATTCGCTACGGGCAGATTACGAAATATGGCATGGAACGCGGAGATGTGGGCAACAAGCTGGGTGATGTGCCATTCAGCAAATTCGCCGAGATGATCGGCGGTTACGGTGAGGAAGTGCATGAAGCACAACAGATTCAGCCCGCGCTGCAGCGGGCCCGCGAGGCAATCGCCAGTACCGGAAAGTGCGCGGTGATCAACGTCTGGGTGGATCCGGACGAATATGCGCCGGGCACCAAAGCGCAGACTATGTACAAGTAATTTCATTAACCTGCAACTCGGAGTTTCATAACA
Source organism: Arenicellales bacterium (assembly GCA_963662635.2). Taxonomy (GTDB): domain Bacteria; phylum Pseudomonadota; class Gammaproteobacteria; order Arenicellales; family JAJDZL01; genus JAJDZL01. The sequence goes on along the minus strand of CAXXFC010000006.1, from coordinate 1,445,415 downwards.
TGAGAGCGCTTGAAGGCGTCAAAATTCTTGATTTTACCCATGTCCAGTCCGGGCCGACATGTACCCAGCTTCTGGCCTGGTTCGGAGCAGATGTGATCAAAGTTGAGCGCCCCGGCGTTGGTGACGCGACGCGGAAGCAACTGGTGGATGTACCGGGTGCTGATTCGTTGTATTTCACCATGCTCAATCACAACAAACGCTCCCTGACATTGAACACCAAGACACCACAGGGAAAGGAAGTGCTTGAGCGACTGATCAGGGAATGTGATGTTCTGGTGGAAAATTTTGCACCCGGAGCATTGGACAGAATGGGATTTGGCTGGGAGAGGGTGAAGGAAATCAATCCCGCAATGATCATGGCATCGGTGAAGGGTTTTGGCCCGGGGCCGTACGAGAACTGCAAGGTTTATGAGAATGTTGCCCAGTGTGCCGGGGGTTCCGCTTCCACCACTGGATTTCGGGATGGTCTGCCCTTGGTCACAGGTGCACAGGTTGGTGATTCGGGTACCGGACTGCATTTGGCGCTGGGTATCGTAACCGCGCTGTTTCACAGGGAGAAAACCGGGAAAGGTCAGAGGGTAATGGCGGCAATGCAGGATGGAGTCTTGAATCTGTGCCGCGTGAAACTGCGTGATCAGCAGCGTCTGAAAGCCGGACCGCTGAAAGAGTATTCGCAATATGGAGAGAATATACCCTTCGGTGAAGCCGCACCGCGTTCAGGAAATGATTCCGGCGGTGGACAGCCGGGTCGCATTCTGAAATGCAAAGGCTGGGAAACCGACCCCGACGCATACACATACTTCATTACCCAGGCCGCTGTATGGCAGAGGATCTGCGACGTGATCGACAAGCCTGAATGGAAAGAAGACCCGAACTACGCGACTCCGGATGCCCGTCTGCCCAGGCTCAATGAGATTTTCGACTCGATTGAGCAGTGGACAATGACAAAAACCAAGTTTGAGGTCATGGACATCTGCAATCCGCTGGATATCCCTGTAGGTCCGATTCTGTCAATGAAAGAATTGTCCGAAGAGCCTTCATTGCGTGAGACTGGAACTGTAGTTGAGGTCGATCACCCCGAACGCGGCAAGTATCTGTCCGTCGGCTGTCCGATCAAGCTGTCCGAGTCTCCCGCTGATGTGGTGCGCTCACCACTGCTCGGGGAGCACAGCGACGAAGTCCTGGCGGAGCTTGGCTTTTCCCAGACCGAAATTGGCAGCATGCGCGAAGCCGGTGTCATCTGACAGGGAATGCTGCATTCATTAATCGGATTCGATTCCGAGCTGAAAACAGTCAGGTTAAATTTGCAAAAGGAGAACCTTGCATGAGAATTGTCGTACATGGACAACAGGCTTTCGGTCAAGCGGTATTGGAAAGATTGCTTGAGCGCGGTGAAAATGTCGTTGCAGTCTGCACTGCTCCGGACAAGGAAGGCCGCCCCGCAGATGTGTTGAAACAGCTGGCACAGGAAAGAGGTATTCCGGTACATCAGCCGGCATCCTGGAAAACCGACGAAGCGGTGGAATTGATGAAATCCTTCGAGGCCGATGTCTGTATGATGGCCTATGTGCTTTTGTTTGTACCCTCGAGGGTCTTGGATGTGCCGAAATTCGGCTCTTTTCAATATCACCCGTCATTGTTGCCGATGCACCGCGGACCGTCATCAATCAACTGGCCGATTGCAATGGGGGCAACCCGTACCGGTTTGACCATATTCTGGCCCGACGACGGGCTGGACGAAGGTCCGATTCTCATGCAGAAGACCTGTGATATCGGACCTGATGAGACGTTGGGAAACATATACTTCAAAAAACTGTTTCCCATGGGTGTCGACGCGATGATCGAGTCGCTCGATCTTGTCCGAAATGGAACCGCGCCGCGAATTGAACAGAACCTTGACGAAGGTTCGTACGAGTCGTGGTTCGGCAAGAGGCAGGCGCAGCTGGACTGGAATGAGTCGGCGTCGAAGGTATACAACATTATTCGCGCAGGGAACCCGCAGCCAGGCGCTTGGACAACCCACAACGGTACGGAACTGAAAATTTACGATTCCGCCCTGAGCAGCGGTGTCGGCACGCCCGGTGAGGTTATCGCGGTTGATGACGATGGGTTTGAAGTCGCTGCCAACGGGGGTTCCATTCGGGTTGGCAGAGTCCGCTCAGACGGCGGAAAAATTTCTGCTGTGGAATGGGCTTCACAGGTCCGGCTGAAAGTGGGAAATGGTCTCGGGGGCTGAGTGTGCCAGACGCTGGAACAGCATCATTGACCTATCGCCTGGACACACTTGACAAAACAAATTAACAGATGATGGTTGGTCAGGTAGTACTGTGGATAGTGCAGGTTGCCATATCATCTAAAGAATCGTAAGCATTTCATAAAATAGCGATCCGGTAAAGGTGTTTTCAGTGTTTCAGAACGGAAACGCTTGTCTATTTCCCAACGTTGTGGTACAAAATTCCAACTTTCCAACAAAATTAGTGCAGAAGTGTGATGAATCTAGTCAAAGTGAAACCGAGGTTCCAAGTCACCATTCCAGCCGATTTACTTAGGGGAACCAATCTTCAGGAGGGTGACTTCATGGAGGCAGTCCGCATCGACGAAGGGACCCTGCTCAAGTTCAAATTTGTGGTAGACCGGAACACAATTGCTGACAGAATTGATTTAACGCTTGCAGAGGCGCGAGTGTCGCCCGAGGATAAAGATCGCTCAGAGGACGAGGTCATGGAAGACACGATCGCGGAAATATCTGCATCACGCCGCGAACGTGAAACATGAGGGTAGTTTTGGACTGCAATGTCTTGATATCAGGGGCACGAAAAGGCGGCACCTGTCGTCAAGTCATCGACAGAGTTGCAGCGACATCACTAAATCATATTATCCACTCTGATTCTATCCGAAAATATAGAAGTGGCCGGGCGGCCCAAATTTGTCCCTCACTTCGGTGCTTTGAATTCATTGATTTGGGAGATTGAGCAATTGGCTGATATGATCGAGCCAGCGAATCTCGAGTTCGGTCTACTCGACTCTAATGATGAGGTTTATTTGGCAACGGCTGTGGCTGGCGGTGCCGTCCTAATTACTGGCAATAGGCGGGACTTTACGGAACCTCGATACGGATCGGTTAGTGTCTGGTCACCGCGAGAATTTCTTAATCAGACAGCGATAGAGTAGGAATTTGGTTACGTTAGTACCTCTTACTTTCGGTGTTGCCATTGTCCTGTTTTTGCCTCGTTGGCGTGTTTTACGAAGTCATGAATTATGCCAAGTGTGAGTTGCTGTTTCGACATCCGGCAGTGCTACTATGGTTGCTCCGACATGCTTGAATTGGCATCTGAATTATTTTTTACATAACCTGAACAGGTTCAGGCGCGTCGCCATCGACTACCGTTGCAATACCTCGACAATCAGAAAAATAACAGTTCGCAGCTTGGCGATTCCAAGTCACAGCTCAGCCGTGTCGCTGATCTTGTTCTGGAAGAGTTTCGAGATTTCTATCGCCAGTTCAAGGAAATTCCGGAACTCTCAAAGCAGGCATTCGAAAACCGCGATCACGCGCGTTCGCTTCGGTTGAGCAGTCGCCGACTGCAGCTCTACAGCATCAGCATTCACGAATTCAGCAACTATGTGAGAAGAGAATTTCCTGAACTGACGGCCGATGTAACGTATTGGGACGAAGTTGAGAGAAGATATCTGCACTTGGTTGGAGGCGAGTACGCTGCCGATCTGTCAGTTGCCTACCTGCATTCGATCAGGCGCAAGCTATACCACGGAGAATGGCGGGTGGATGACTATGCCAGCTACCGCAGTAAATATGAGACCGATGAGGTGATGGCAGATCAGCTCGTCAGGCATGAGATCGGAGATACGCTGACAGCGGAGCATGTCAAAAAAATGATTCAGATTGTGGATTTTCGGGTGCCTTTTGAGAATATCGAACGGGATGCCAGGCGGATAGTCAAGCGGGCCAATCGCAATCTTGGGCTCGAATCTCGTCTCTCAGGTGGCGGGATGGCGATCGAAATGTTTCTGGCTGGATTTTTTCGCAACCGCGGCGCCTACCTGGTCGGTCGTGTGACATTCGACCACGAACGCTATCGTCCGTTCATCATTGCATTGCTGAACGGAGCAAATGGCATTTATGTTGATGCGCTGATCACCAGCGCGACCTATGCGCACAATATGTTCAGTTCTACGCTGGCGAATTTCCATGTGACCAACTTTCACTATCATGAACTCAGCCGCTTCCTGCGCAGCATCATGCCTATGCGTCCATTGGGACTGCACTACTCGACCGTGGGCTATAACCATCTGGGTAAAGTTGCGGTCATGAACGAACTTGAGAGCGAGTTTGAGACTTATGGCGAACCCATGAGTGTGGCACCCGGCAAGCTGGGTACGGTTGCGATCGGATTCTGTATGCCGCAATCGGCCTACATACTCAAGGTCATACGTGATGAGCCGACCGGTGAATATAAATGGGGAGAGTTCGGTGGTGTCGAGTCAGTGCTTGAGAAGTACAGCAAGGTGCATGTCATCAACCGGACCGACAGCATGCTCGACAATATCATTTACTACAACCTGAGATTGGACTTGTCATGGTTTGATGACGAACTACGCGACATGTTGCTGAAGTTTGCCGGGAGCAGCGTTCGCTGCGAAAATGGTGCGCTGATATTCCGCTATCTGGTGGTTCAGCGGCGCCTGACACCGTTGCCGCTCTATCTTCAGGATGCCACACCCCATCAAGCCGAAATCGCAATGAGCAATCTTGGCTACTGCATTAAGAATAACGCTGCGACGAACATATTCAATCGAGACCTGGACGCGCGCAACTACGGAGTCTCCTCCTACCTGAAGGTATATCTATACGACTATGACGCATTGGAGTCGCTGACCGATGTCAAGATACGCACGAATACCGACCGGGTCGATGGCGAGGAGGACATTCCTGACTGGTATTTCGAGGAAGGTGTGGTTTTTCTGCCTGAAGAGATCGTCGTCGGACTGTGTCTGCCCCATCGTGACCTGCGCCGCCGGTTCGCGCAAGAACATGCACCGTTGCTCAGTGTCGATTATTGGACTTCACTTCAGAATGAACTGCAGGGGGGTAAGGTTCCGGTAGTCAGTGTCTACCCGGACACCGAGCGGCTGACTGATGATGGGTGACTACGCCGGTGGCTTCAAAACCAACATTTCGAATGCCCAGGCGGTCAGATAATAGACCAGCAGCAATTGCACGAGCAGCACAATCGTGCCTGTCCAACGAATGATCGCTGCACCGGTTGCGCTCAGTTCATCGCCGCCGCGCGAGACAACAATTCCTGCCAGACCCTGATGCAGGCGGACTGAAACAGCACCGATGATTCCGCCCGAGATGATCAGCCCGCAGATCAAGAAAGTAAAACCTCTCAAATTGAATAGACTTTGCCAGGTACTCGTTTGCCAGGTGAGAAACAAGGTGACACCAAGAAATGCCATCGCGGCGAAATTCAAGACCAATCGGCCCGCAATTGCATAGATCAGGTTTTTGGGCAACCCCTTCATCGATTGTTTTCGTGACAGAAGATTGAATTTGCTAGATACCCCGAATCCATCTGATTCAGTCTTGAATATCTGCCTGTTCCCATGGTCCATTCAGGCAGGCCGAGTATGATCGCCCGGCAACACCGGATCACAGCAAATTGTTCTGTGGTTGGCAAGACCTGCCTGCGCATTCTTCACTGACCATAAAGGTAATATGAATATATAACGAATTGCCTGCGTACGTGAAAATTCGATTGCCGGTATCGGGTATTCAGCGGGTACCCAAAGTCAGTGTCAGATCACTTCGGTTCAGGTAAAATGAAGTCGATGTCTGTTGTAGTTTAATCGAAACGAATGCAATTCAATGTTCGTCCATGAATACCAAGCGAAAAACCTTCTGAGGCGATACGGTTTATCCTTTCCCTCCGGAGAAGCGGCGTTTACCGCTGACGAAGCAGGAGATGCTGCAACTCGAATTGATGCCGACTACTGGGTAGTCAAGGCACAGATCCTGGCTGGCGACCGGGGACGATTTGGCGGTGTCAAGGTTGCCCGTACCCAATCGGAGGTGAGCACGCTGGCCCGAACGCTGCTCGGACATCGGTTGGTGACGCCTCAGACCGGTGCTGCCGGACTGCCTGTCAAGTCTGTCTATGTTGAGCAGGGTTGTGATGCAGACCGCGAGATGTATCTCGCCTTGCTGCTCGACCGTTATCGACGGGAACTGATTCTTCTGGCGTCCGCGTCCGGCGGCAGTGGAATCGAGACCGCGCTGGACGACTCCTCGCAGTCGGTACACCGTATTTCTGTAAAAGTTGACGTACCGCCCGATCAGGCCGAACTGGCGGAGCTCGCGCAAAGGATGAACCTGGAAGGTTCGCTGGTATCGCAATTTGCTGACCTATGCCGACAGATGCATCAGGCGGTGGTGGATCTGGATGCGCTTTCCATAGAACTGAACCCGCTGGCAGTCGTCGGAGGTGAAAGTCTTGTCGGTCTTGATGTCAAGATGGAACTGGATGACAACGCGCTCTACCGTCATGATGAGTTTGCTGAAATACTGGATCTGAACCAGGAATCCGACCGACGATTCAGGGCACAGAGCGGTTACAACTACGTCAGACTTCACGGGAATATCGGACTCCTTGTCGGAGGCGCGGGCCTGGCGCTGGCAACCATGGATCTCCTGAAGCTGAACGGTCTGGAACCGGCTAATTTTCTGGACCTGCCGCCGATCGCCTCCCGGTCCGACGTGTCCGATGCCTGCGAGACGGTTGTCCAGGATGATTCCATCAAGGCGCTGTTTGTGAACGTCGTCGGCGGTGGACTGACTCATTGTGATACGGTAGCGGAAGGTCTGATTACCGCAAACAGAAAAACCAGGATCAGAAAGCCGATCATCGTGCGTTTCGCCGGCACAAAAAAAGAACATGGCATCACATTGCTCCGAAATTCGAGAATACCGTTTCAGATGGCGAATACCATGAACGATGCGGTTGAGCTGTTGATGAAGGTTCGCTGAGTTGGAATTGTGAGCATACTGGTCGAATCAAGCACTCGCGTGCTGTGTCAGGGCATAACCGGTTATCGGGGAAGTTTTTTCTCACACCGTGCGATTGAGTACGGTACCAGGATTGTCGGCGGTGTCGTACCCGGGAGAGGCGGACAGAAACACCTCAACCTACCTGTCTTCGACACAGTCAGCGAAGCCAGGGAAGCGACTGACGCGACAGCCTCGGTTTTGTTTGTTCCTCCGCACGCGGCGAAAGATGCGGTCATCGAGGCCATCGACGCCGGCATTGAGCTGATCGTCTGCATTACCGAAGGAATTCCGATGCTCGACATGCTGAGGATCAAGGAAAGGCTGTCGGATTCCAATTCAAACATGATCGGTCCGAATTGTCCGGGGATTATTGCGCCCGGCAAGTGCAATATCGGTATCATTCCCTCATCGATCTATGAACCGGGCCGGATCGGTGTGGTATCGAGATCGGGGACGCTGTTCTATGAAGCGGTCGCACAGTTGTGTACTGATGGTCTGGGCCAATCCACCTGCGTCGGAATCGGTGCCGATGTCATCCAGGGTATGGCATTCACGGATTGCCTGGAGCTGTTTCTTGACGATGCGGATACAGATGCGGTGCTCCTGATCGGTGAGATCGGTGGTGCGGCGGAGGAGGATGCGGCCCAATATCTTGCATCGGCCAACTATCCGAAACCCGTACTGGGATATATCGCGGGACGGCATGCGCCACCGGATCGACGGATGGGGCATTCAGGCGCGATCATTTCCGCCGGCCTTGGTGGCGCGGAGAGGAAAATTGAGATGCTAAGGGATGCCGGTGTCACCCTGATCGAATCACCGGTGGAAATCGGGCGAACGGTGCGCAGGGCGGTCCGTCACTGATGCGATTCATCAATTACCATTCGATCAGAAAAAGAGAGGCGAAGTGAAAGTACACGAATATCAGGCAAAGGAAATCCTGCGCAAATACGGTGTTGTCACACCGCGTAATGTTGTTTGCTGGAATTCCGACGAAGTCCCTGACGCGCTTGCACAGCTCGGCGGGAGTGTCTGGGTCGTCAAGGCGCAGATTCATGCGGGCGGGCGCGGCAAGGGCGGCGGTGTGCGTGTGGTGCAGTCGGAACAGGACGCAGTTCAAGCCGCCCGGGAAATCATGCAGCGGCCTTTGGTCACACCTCAGACAGGTCCCCGAGGACAGCCGGTTCGACGATTGCTGGTGGAGGAAGGCATTCCAATCCAGTCGGAGATCTATGCCGGGCTCGTTGTCGATCGGACAACTCAGCGTGTCGTCCTGATGGTCAGTCCCGAAGGCGGCATGGAAATCGAGGAGGTTGCTGCCGAAACGCCGGAAAAGATACATAAGACGTTCATCAATCCAGAAGTCGGTTTGACAGATGCTGACGCTGAATCGGCCGCGCGCTTTTGCGGGGTTCCCGAAGAGCTCGCGGGAAGTGCGGCGACGCTTCTCAACTCTTTGTACTTGGCATTTTGGGACTGCGATGCCTCACTTGCCGAGATCAATCCCCTGGTTGTCACCGAAGACGGCCGGGTTATCGCACTCGATGCGAAAATGACTTTCGATGACAGCGCGTCGTACCGAAATCCTGAATTTTCCGAATTTCGGGACTTGGACGAGGAATCACCGGAAGAGATCGAGGCGTCTGATGCCGGGCTGTCCTATATCTCGTTGGATGGCAATATCGGTTGCCTGGTCAACGGTGCCGGGCTCGCCATGGCGACCATGGATATCATCAAACTGTATGGTGAGGAACCTGCGAATTTTCTGGATGTTGGCGGCGGGGCGACAACGGAACAGGTTATTGCGGCGTTCAAGATCATGCTCGGCAACGATCGGATAAGTGCCGTGCTGGTGAATATTTTCGGTGGCATCATGCGATGTGACGTTATAGCCGAGGGACTGGTATCCGCATTCAGTCAGATAGAACTGAAAGTGCCGGTTGTGGTGAGGCTTGAGGGCACGAATGTTGAAAGAGGTAAACAGATCCTGAGTGATTCGGGACTCACGCTCATTCTCGCCGATACGATGGATGATGCGGCGAGAAAAGTCGTCCAAGCGGTGAGAGGAGAATAAAAATATGTCGATTTTGATCAATCGTGACACGCGTGTCATGACCCAGGGAATGACGGGAAAAACCGGCTTGTTCCACACTCGAAACTGCTTGGACTATGCCAATGGAAAGAGCGCTTTCGTTGCCGGTGTTACACCTCGCAAAGGTGGTCAGGTGGTTGACGGCATACCTGTCTACGATACGGTTGCGGAAGCGAAGGAACAGACCGGCGCGACCGTCTCGGTAATCTATGTCCCGCCACCTTTCGCGGCGGCCGCTATCGACGAGGCGGTGGAAGCGGGGCTGGATCTTGTCATCTGCATTACCGAAGGGATACCGGTGAAGGACATGATCCAGACACGCAACAAGATGGCCGGTTCGAAAACGATTCTGGTCGGTCCGAACTGTCCGGGCGTGATCACACCCGAAGAGATCAAGATCGGAATCATGCCGGGATATATCCACAAGAAAGGGTCGATCGGGGTGGTGTCCAGGTCCGGAACACTGACCTACGAGGTGGTGGACCAGCTGACCAAACTGGGCTTGGGTCAGTCAACCTGCGTGGGTATTGGCGGTGATCCGGTCAACGGTACCAAGCATGTCGATGTCATCCGATGGTTCAATGATGATCCCGAAACGGAAGCCATTGTCATGTGCGGTGAGATTGGCGGTACGGATGAAGAGGACTGCGGGCGATGGATCAAGGAGAACGCAACCAAGCCGGTCGCGGCTTTTATTGCAGGGGTGACGGCACCTCCGGGCAAACGGATGGGTCACGCGGGGGCGATTATTGCCGGCGGCAAGGGTACCGCGGCGGAGAAGATATCAGTATTGCGTGAGTGCGGTGTTCAGGTCACCGAAAATCCAGCGGGAATCGGTGATCTGGTCGTGGAGATGCTTCGGTCCTAGTGTAATCGGGTTTCAAGAACCGGCTGTATTCACCGCGCAATATCCGGTGACCACAATCGGGTTTGAGGTGAAAGCTTGATGTGTGTTGCTGAGTGTCAGTTACACGATGAGCAGCGTCCTTTGACTTCCACCGCCATCTGCTGAGGGATGAACCCATCCCAGCCATCAAATTTTTTGAATTGATCGGTAAAATCAGGGATAGGCATTTCTTTAACTAAACCGCAGCCATTGCAGATGGCTACGATGGATTGCCCGATATCGTGCTGTTGCTCGCATGCAATATACGCGTTGAGACTTTCCACTTTGTGGACCAGGCCATATTCGAGCAATTTGTTCAGCACCCGATAGATCTGGCTGGGCGCCCTGAATCCATGATCTCTGCATGCGTCAAGTATGTCATAGGCACCCTGAGGCGTTTTCTTCTGTTGAAGAAAATCGAAGATTAGTTGTTGTCTTGGTGTTTGTGGCTTCATTTCATTAATTTCATCAACTGCTCCACTTCTTTCGCTTCCTCATTATTGTAGTGGCGATGATGCCGATAATGAAGATTCCGCTGGCGTTAACGACAATACTCGGGCCTGGCGGCGTATCGAACTCGACTGACAGCGTGAGTCCCAAAATCACCGCTATGGCACCAAACACCGAAGCAAGAACTGCCATTTGCTCTGGAGTTTTGGCAAACTGGCGAGCTGCTGCCGCCGGAATGATGAGTAGTGAGACAGTCAGAATAATACCAACGATTTTCATCGCAAAGGCAACGATTGCAGCCAGCAACACCATCATGAGAAAGCGATTTTTGACAGGTTGCATGTTTTCAGCGGTGGCGATTTGCTCGTTGACGGTAAGACTGATCATGTTGTTCCATCGGCGAATCAGCACAAACATAATCACCGCGCCGCAACCATATAATGTGAGAATTTCGGACCAGCTTACCGCCAGGATGTTTCCGAACAGAAAATGGAGCAAATCTACACGGATCCAGTACATCAGAGATACCAAAACCAATCCCAGGGCAAGTGTCGAATGAGACAGAACACCAAGCGTGGAATCTCCTGAGAGTGTTGACTTTTCGCCGATTCGCCCGACTATGAGCGCAACCAGAAAACATACTGTGAATACACCGATGAGGATGTTGAAGTCAAACACAAGCGCCAGCGCAACACCGAGCAACGCGGAGTGCGCCATCGAATCACCAAAGTACGCGAGTCGCTGCCATACCACCAAGCAACCCAACGGACCGGCGATAATGGCGAATCCCACACCCGCGATGAGTGCGCGACTGACGAAATCGTCAAATATCTCGATTGTCATTTGGTTGCAACTGTGAATTGAGAGGGTGAACGTTGCTATACACTTCTGACGCTTCCATCGGGAAGATGGGTATGGTCATGCTGGTGCCGGTAAAGCGCATGGGAACGCGCCGCTTCTGGTCCGAAAAGATCTTCAAACGCTTCGTCATTGACAACATTGACCGGTGTCCCGGCACAGCAGATGTGGCTGTTGATGCATATCACGCTGTCTGTTTTGGCCATGACCATGTGCAGATTGTGGCATACCAGCAGAATACCGCAATTCAGCCGATCTCTAATGTCGACAATTTGATTGTAAAGCTTTATCTCTCCCCTGAAGTCCAGTCCTTGGGAAGGTTCATCAAGTAGCAGCAGATCGGGTTTTCTAAGCAGTGCGCGCGCGAAAATCACCCGTTGAAACTCACCGCCAGAGAGCTCCTGCACTGGCTGGTCGGCTGATTTCAGGACTTTCATTTCGTCCAACACCTGTTCTATCTCAGCAGTGTCGAATTTTTCGTTCATATTCATCAATCGTCGAACTGTCATCGGTAGTGTGGAATCGATCACCAGGCGCTGCGGTACGTATCCGATTCGAATGCCGTCAGCCCTTGAGACGGAACCACTGTCGGGAGCGATAGAACCAGAAAGCACTCTCGCCACTGTTGTTTTACCGCTTCCATTCGGACCAATCAGCGAAATGATCTCCCCTTTTCTGATCGACAGACTAATACCTTGAATCAGCCAGCGTCCATTACGAATAACGCCAACTGATTTCAAACTTGCAAGTACTGGGTTCATGTCGCTTAACTTCACAGATAACTTTTACTGATTCACCTTTGCGTGCGGATGATGTTATAATATAACATTCGCAAGTCAATGTTCAATTGGATACGTCCCAAGCATATCTATCGAGGTAGTCATGAAAAAAATTTATACTTTTTTTGTAGCAATGATGATTATAGGGAGCGCAAACGCTTCCGAAAGCAAAATTGTCGTTACCATCAATCCAATACATAGCCTGGTTTCCTCGGTGACAGAGGGAGTTGCAATGCCCGAGCTCCTGATTAAAGGTGCATACTCCCTTCATGGCTATCAATTCAAGCCTTCGGATGTGAGGCTATTGGAAGATGCTGATGTGATTGTTTGGCTTGGCCCGACCATGGAATCAACTTTGATTGCGCACCTCTCAAATCTGCAGGAAGAAAAAACAGTCATGGAGGTCGGAGCAATGCACGGTTTGCAACTCTACGAAAACCGTGAATCTCCTGGAGGCGGGCACGACCACGGTCACGGTGAGGAAGAGCATCATGGCGAGGAAGAGGAACACGGCCATGGTGAAGATGAACATCACGGTGAGGAAGAAGAGCACGCTCATAAGGACGAAGATCATCACGGTGAGGAAGAGCATCATGGCGAGGAAGAGGAACACGGTCATGAAGAAGAGGAACACCATGCCGAGGAGGGGCACGACCACGGACATGGACACGACCACGGTCGCTACGATCTGCACGTCTGGCTTGATATCGACAACGCTAAAGTGATAGTCGAAGAAACAGCTGAGCATCTCGCCGAAAGATATCCGCAACATGAGGCGCAGATGACTGCGAACGTGAAAAAAACCCTTGAAAAACTGGATGCACTGGAGACGGAACTGCGAAGTCTGTCTGAATCATTTGCAGGTTCACCCTATGTGGTATTTCATGATGCGTATCAGTATCTTGAAAAGATGTTGGGATTGAACAATGTCGGAACGGTTACCGTCAATCCTGAAATTGAGCCCGGCGCGAAAAGGCTGTTGGAGTTGCGCGAGACGATTAGTGAAACAGGGGCAACTTGCATATTCAATGAACCGCAGTTCAGTCCAAAAATAACGGAAGTCATCGCTGAGGGTACCGATCTGAGAATCGGAACACTTGACCCGCTGGGTGCGGATATCGAACCCGGACCGGATGCCTATTATGAGTTCATGCGAAAAATGGTACTCTCCTTGAAGAACTGTTTGGGTTGATGGGTACCGAAAAATAGCGAAGAAAATCTCGACACCGGTTCGATGGTTTGACTCGCCCTCAATGAAGCACTGAGAACGAATGGGATGAGGTCAGCGTCACGTTGGTTTGGTGTCAATTAGACCCGCACAACCGGCAACCGGTTGATGAAGTCGTATGGTTGCCTCACCGCAGCGATCTGTTGTGAGGCAACCACCTTTCGCGGTGCGCAATGAATGAAATTCGAATTTTCCCTCGTCTCCGCTGTGGTTGAGAGGGTCTTGCGGGCGCAGTCGCGCAAAAATATCAATCGACCTGCCTGATTACTGGCATTTGACGCGGCTTGAGCTACATTGAGCTGATGGTACGTAAATAAATTTCCGCTAGGCCTGTTTTATTGACTTCCAATTGCGTTCCCAGATTTCGATTTCGTACCAGACTTTTTGGGGACAACGTTGCGCGGTCGTGATTGACCCAAGTGCTTCACACGGTCAGCTTATCGACGGGGAGGGAGGATCGACAACTGTGAGCACCTCTCGAATTGGCGTTTGAACACGCTGATCTACCTGAATAAACAGACTGAGGGGACTGGTACTGGCTGTGCCGTTGCTATTAGGCCAGCTAACAGTAGACATGGAACGAGAATTGCTCCTTAAATACTATTCCGCTGAATTTGAAAGTATGATGTAGTAAAAATAGCTAAAATGTTAAAAAACTGCAAATATGTTTTTAATTATGCTGTTTGAAAGTTATTTCTGTAAGATTACATGTTACTACGTTTCGCTGTCTCGAACTATTTCTCTCTAAGAGACCTGCAGGTCTTGAATCTTTCCGCGTCCACGTTGAAAGATGAAAATGCGGGGTTAATCGAATGCCCAGCTTCACCAACGGGGTCCATTTTACCTGCAATTGTCATATACGGTGCGAACGCATCCGGCAAAACCAACTATATGGCTGCGATGAACATGATGAAAACCCTGGTGTTGGAGTCTCACACGAAATACGGACCGAACGATGCGCTACCTTTCCATCCTTTCGCTCTGGATCAAGAAAGTTCGAGAACTCCGACACATGTCGACGTGGACTTCGTGATTGACGGTATTCGATATCACTATGGTTTTGAATTGACTGATAAGGTAATTGAATCTGAATGGCTGTATTCGATACCCAAATCTCGAAGTCGGCTGCTATTCGAACGTGATGGCAGTAATTTTCAATTCGGTCGAGAATTGAAGGGGCAAAACAAAACTATCGCCACAATGACCCGTTCCAACAGCGTATTCTTGTCTGTTGCGGCACAGAATAACCACCAACAATTATCTGGAATATTCAATTATTTCAAAACAGTTCGAGGATTAACCAGTTTTGATATACAGAGTTTAGGGGTTTCCTACTATTTGAGTCGGGTTGGACTTGATCCGCGTGTGATTGCTTTTCTTGAAAATATTGATACCGGAGTCATTGGTTATCAGACAAAGGAAAATCCTTATTCAAAAGAGTTCCTAATTTTACAGCGGGATATGATTGCCGGTGCCCGAAGAAATATTGACGAATCAATTGATGATGAGCCGGAAGAACTGGATAATATATTTGTACTCGAACATCGAGGTGTAAGTGGAGAACCGGTTCCTTTTGATTTGAACTGGGAGAGTGCTGGTACGCGTCGTCTATTGATCGTGCTGAGTGAGGCTTTTCGGGCACTTGATCATGGATCGCCCATCTATATAGATGAAATTGACACCAGTTTGCACACGCACGCCTGTGAGGCATTGCTTAAACTATTCTGCTCACCGGAAACCAACCGAAACGGGGCGCAGCTTATTGCAACAACCCACGATACCAACCTGATGAAATCAAGTCTGCTTAGAAGGGATCAGGTTTGGCTAACCGAAAAGGGTTCAGACGGTGCTACGGCGTTATATCCTTTGATCGATTTTCGAACTCGTTCGGGCGACAACATTGAGAAGGGCTATCTTCAAGGTCGGTTTGGTGCGGTTCCATTCATCTACCCAACCCACGGTCTTGGCTCAGCGAAATAAATCCAAATATCGGCGACCGTCTAATCTGAGGTATGGTCGCCGAAATCGACGTGTGAATTAGCAAAGGTTTTAGCGGTGCTGCATATGCTGGCCATTAAAGTTCAATTCATTCCGCCCGAAACAGGGAATGAGTCATGACAAGAAAGCTTGATGTTTATCTGAACAGCGCTTGCAGGTGAGTAGGTCACCTGATCAAGTTGAGCAGTCTTTGGATTTGAATCGGTTCAAGCGCACCTGAGTACGTTTAAGCAGAATGATATAGATTTACACCAATCTGAGAATACATTCAATTCAGTGCCAGATATCAGGCATCTCGCTTTTTCTGCGCTGAATGAACTCCCTTAGTTCCTCATCAACACCCGGGTCGAGTTCAGGTTTCTGGTATTCCTCCAGCATCTGCTTCCACTTCTGATTCGCACGTTGTGCGATATCCGGACTTCCTTCCTCCTCCCATTGCTCAAATGGCATGGTACTGAACAATTCCGATTCATAGAAGGCGTCTTCGTAGTGTGCGAGCGTATGCTCACAGCCGAAGAAGTGATTACCGGGTCCAACCTCGGCGAAGGCACCACTGGCGAACTGATCGTCGTCCAAGGATACGCCTTTGACGAACTTATGCAGTGCTCCCAGATAGTCGGCGTCGATCACGAATTTCTCATAGCTCATGGTCAGCGCACTTTCCATCCAACCCGCGGCATGAAGCACGAAATGCGAGCCACACAATATCGCGGCATTGAGTGAATTGACACTTTCGTTGGTGGACTGGGCGTCCACGCACTGGGAGCTGGTAAATCCACCGCTGCAGCGAAGCGGAACATCAAATTTTCTGGCGATCTGTCCGACAACATAGGATGCGGCGGCTGATTCGGCGGTACCGAATGACGGTGATCCGGCCCTTAGATTCACAGTCGTCGTGAAGTTTCCAAATATCGCCGGAGACCCGGGTCGAACCAACTGTCCCATGGCAACCCCAACCATGACCTCCGCCAGTCCCTGAGCGATTGCACCGGCGATTGTCACGGGGCCTGTTGCACCACTGAGTACGAATGGGACAACAACCGGACATTGATTCGCTTCGGCATAGGCGCGCAAGGCGCCGGACATCGCCCCGTCATATACAAGTGGGGAGTTCATATTGATATTGCCGCTGATGACACAGTTCTCTTCGGTATATTTTTCTCCGAACAGAATTTTCGCCATCTCAATGGAATCCAGTGCCCGGTCGCGGGTTGTCACAGAACCCATGAACGGCATGTCGGAGTAGTTCATATGCGCGTACACCATGTCAAGGTGCCGCTTGTTGACCGGCTGATCAACCGGTTCGCAGACGGTTCCACCGGAATGATGGATCCAGGGTGACGAATACGCGAGTTTGACGAGATTCTCAAAATCCCTGATGGTGCCGTAGCGCCTGCCCTGGTCCAGGTCAGAAACAAATGGAGAACCGTATGCCGGGACGAACACAAGGTGTTCCCGCCCTACGCGTGCGGATCTTTCAGGATTGCGTCCGTGCATGACAAAAGAGTTCGGAACAGTCTTCAAGAGGCTTCGAATGTGTCCCTTGTCGAATCGAACTCGTTGACCCTTTACGTCAGCTCCAGCTTCTTTCCAAATTTCGAGAGCCGCATCATCGCCCCGAAAATCGACACCGACTTCCTGCAGGATCTCATCGGTCTTTTCTTCAACAATTTCGAGACCTTCCTCGCTGACAATGTCATAAGTTGGAATCTCCCGTTTGAGTCCAGCGATGATAACCGGCGCGCTTGACCCTGCTCGCGAACGACGACGGATTCGGCCTCGTTCCGGAACAGTTTCGGTATTCACAGACGCTTGTGCCATGCAATCATCCTCCTTTTACCAATGCGGTGCACTGCAAATATTTTACATAAGAGTTACATGGATACATGTGGATTGAATGTCCCCATAGCGGTGCTGGCTATGCCAGATCAGGATTGCAGCGACCTGCAGTTTCAGCCGTCCTACGGATTATGCGGTCGACAACGGTCGCGATAAGTTCGTTGATGCACTGTGATCAGTCACGTGCGGAAAACTCCGTGTTCCAGAACCGTGATAAAAATCAAGACATCAAAGCTACGGCCGTATCCCTGAAGTCACGCAATCCGCCCGGGGTGTTGGAGTATACTATCGCCATAGCTGGCCGGTCCGACTGTAAGGACTGGAGTGACATCCGACCGCAGCGGTCTGTTTTTGATATGGCAAACGTAGCATTCGACACATTGACGGCATCCAAGGACCTGCAGAGTGCCGGTATTGAGGTTCGGCAGGCGGAGGCAATCGCGCTCGTTGTCAAGAACAGCCAGGGTGATCTGGCAACCAAGTCCGACATTGATCATCTGAGAACCGAACTCAAGTCGGACATTGACAATCTAAGAACTGAACTCAAGTCCGACATTGATCATCTGAGAACCGAACTCAAGTCCGACATTGACAATCTCAAGTCCGAGAGTGATCATCTAAGAACCGAACTCAAGTCTGACATTGATCATCTGAGAACCGAACTCAAGTCCGATATCCTATGGCTCAAGTGGTCAATCGCTATTATGGCGGCGATAATGCTGGGCGGATTCAGCGTCATCATCAGTCTGCTACCCTGACATCTCCGAAATTTAAATTCCATGCGATTTATCGTGTCTGCGCGATAGTCACATAATTCCTGACCAGTCAAAACCTGTGCGGATTGCAGCCAGTCTGCTTGGATCTGGCTTCGCCAGGTTGGGGCTTTGATTGTAGTTTGCGACAAAAACCGTTGCTTAATTTTCAAAGCTGTAAAAGCTATTGATCGCAATAAAACCATTCTGCCGTTCCAAGTTAGAAGGCTGCAATGCGCCAAGAAGCCTTTTCGACAGGTATGTTTTCACAACCTTGTGACAGAAGTTCCAACATTCCCTCTTCTTTGACTCGGTTTCGGTCGCAACCTAGACGCTTGAAACTGAAATTACGGTTGCTGGAACCCGTTTCGGGCGCTACCGCGGCCGCTATCCCGGCAATCTATGCTGATCGAATTATTGCTATCATTGATCAGAACAGCATATCTTTGAATTACAATCACCGATCCTTGCAAAACACAGCGTGTCAATCATGATACGAGATCGAATTTCCAACATGCCACCCTTGCTTGCCGGTGCGGCGGTTGGGAAGTGGGTGGCATTTTGCATGGGAATGGCCATGTTTTTCCTTCTGCCTCGCTCGGTCGCTGACATTGATTTGCTGGATCGCTGGGCAGTCGTGTTTTGGTATACGACAGTCGGTGGTGTCGTAGGTGTGTCCAATATCGTGAAGCAGGAACCGATTTCAGGTCTGACGATACCTTGGTGGGTGCGGGCACCGTTGCTGGGTAGCTGGCTGCACCTGATGGTGGTTCTATTCGCCGGTGACGGACTCCCGGACTTGGTGCTGACGATTCACGCAACCAACGGTGTGCTGATCTCGCCTTACTGGTTTGTTCTTGATGGGTTGGTGATTGGATTTACGGTTGGATTGATTTCCACCAATGTCGAGAGACAACAGTCTGCCAGACTGGCTGATCTGGGTTGAACCCGTAAGTTAGCGCGCTTCAGTCGATCAGTCTCTCGCTTCACGATTGCAATATCATAATGGCAGATATTCGATGATGTGGGAAGTCAGGGTAGGGAAATACAGACAATGAGCATAGTGTTCGAAGAAATTGACGAACATCTGAGCAGGGTTGGAACCAGTACCAATCCGTCGGAGCTGCATGGGATGATCGCGGGCTTGATCTGTGCAGGTGTGGAAGAGGATGACATTGACAACTGGCTGCCAGTGCTTTGTTTCGAGGATCGCTACGTGGCAGAGGACGAATATCGGATATTCGAGCAGGATGTTCGGGGTTTATATCGGGAGGTGCTGACACAGCTGGATGAATTCGGCGTGGAGTTCAACATCCTGCTGCCCGAAGAGGGGCGTTCATCGACGGACCGAATTGTTGCGATGACATCCTGGTGTACGGGATATCTCAAGGCACTGATTGACTATGGCGAAATATCGTTCGAGCAGCTGTCAGAGGACTGCGTCGAATTCCTGGACGATGTCAGGCAGATTTCGGAACTCGATCCGGAACAGGACCCGACTGAAGAGGAAATGGAATCTTCATTCATGATTCTTGACGAGCACCTTCGAGTCGGTGTGCAGCTGATCGATGAGCAATTGAATATGCATTCCATTTCCAGCCGACGAACGGAATCAGGAGTATCGATGTGAGCCAGGCAGAGCGTCGTCGTCAGGTCATGGACCGTATAGGAAATGGCATCGCCATCATTCCCAATGCGACACCTCAGCGACGTAATTCAGACGTGTTCTACACGTATCGTCCAGACAGCGATTTCTACTACCTGACAAGATTTCCGGAACCCGAATCTGTCGCGGTTCTGTCACCCGGCGGTTCTGAAGGCGATTACATACTATTCTGTCGGGAAAAGGACCCGGAAAGAGAGCTCTGGGAAGGCAGGCGTCATGGACCGGAGGGTGCGGTTGAGACCTTCGGTGCGGACGCGGCATTCGGTTACGATGAACTGGACGAGAAGTTGCCGGAACTGTTGGAGGACCGGGATTCGATCCACTACTGTCTCGGTCGATATCCGGAATTTGACCAGCGCGTGATCGGGTGGCTGAATCAGGTACGCCGCAAGGTTCGTACCGGTGTCAAGGCACCCGGTGGAATTCTCGATTTCGGTTCGATCCTCCATGAAATGCGCCTTTTCAAGACGGAGAGGGAAATTGAGATCATGGCAACGGCCTCGACGGTCTCCGCTGAAGCGCACCGACGTGCGATGCAGGTCTGCCAGCCCGGTATGGCGGAATATGAAATTCAGGCCGAGATCGAATATTGGTTCCAGAAAAACAATTGCAGGACCGCTTACCCGAGTATTGTCGCATCGGGCGAAAACGCCTGTATCCTGCACTACACCGAAAACTCAAGTGATATGAAAGACGGTGACCTGTTGCTGATCGATGCCGGTGCGGAGTATGACTGCTACGCGGCCGACATCACACGTACGTTCCCTGTCAACGGTAAATACACGTCACAGCAGAAAGCCGTGTACGACGTGGTTCTCGAAGCGCAAAGAGTGGCGATCGACGCGGTTCGTCCCGGAAATCGTTACAGCGATGTGGATGACGCCGCAAGACTGGCCATCGCCGATGGTCTGATTGATCTCGGAATTCTGACCGGCTCAGCCGAAGACGCAATCGAAAATAAAGAGATCAAGAAGTTCTACATGCACAAAGTGGGGCATTGGTTGGGAATCGACGTCCACGATGTCGGGGAATACAGAGATTCCGACGGAATGCGTCAACTTGAGCCGGGCATGTGCATGACCGTTGAGCCGGGCATATATCTTTCAGCTTCCGACGAATTGGATGAGCAATGGCATGGCATCGGTATTCGAATCGAGGATGATGTCCTGGTGACTGAGGACGGACATCGTGTGATGACCGGTGATGTGCCCAAATCAACCGCTGACATCGAAGCGTTGATGTCCGGCTAGATCAAAGCTTCCGGTCAAGGCTGGATTTGTCGTGCAAACCAAGCTTGAATTCGATCTGATCATCAACGGTGGCGGACTGGTGGGTGCCAGTCTCGCTCTGGATCTCGCCTCATCCGGATTCAGCGTCGCGTTGGTCGATATCCGATCATTTCAGACTGCGCAGCAACGGGATGCGGACGCAAGGTCAATCGCGTTGACCTACAGCAGCGGTGTCATATTCCGAAGACTTGGGTTGTGGGACCGGTTGCCGGCAGATTCCGTCACTGCGATCCGGATGACGGAAGTTACCGATCGCAGCATGCGAGGTCAGGTTCAGCTGAAGGCGGCGGATGTCGGTTACGACGTGCTGGGTTGGAACGTCGAGGCGCGGGTACTTCTGGGACAGCTGTATCGCTGTATCGAAGGATTTGAATCAATCTCAATATTCAGTCCGGCCGAGCTGTCTGATCTGAGAATCGATGATGATCGCGTCAGGTGCGGCATCA
The DNA here is from genome assembly GCA_963662635.2 of Arenicellales bacterium. Classification (GTDB taxonomy): domain Bacteria; phylum Pseudomonadota; class Gammaproteobacteria; order Arenicellales; family JAJDZL01; genus JAJDZL01. The sequence goes on along the minus strand of CAXXFC010000006.1, from coordinate 1,424,066 downwards.
AGTCAAAAGTCGAAGAATCCTCACAGACGGTCAAGGCTAAGGTTCTGGTGATCGCGGATGGCGGTGAGTCCGGAATCAGCGAGCAGCTTGGATTTACCGGTCGTCAGAAACACTATGGGCGCAATGCCTTGGTGTGCAGAGTCGAAACCGACCGGCCGAACAGGCAGAAAGCATACGAACACTTTGTAAGGACGGGGCCTCTCGCTTTGCTGCCGTCAGGTTGCAACGGCTATTCGGTGATATGGACGCTGGAACCCAAGGAATCGGATCGATTGATCGCGGTATCGGCAAGTCAGTTTCTGGACGAGATTCAGGAGGTTTTCCGTGAAAGGGCTGGAAAATTCGTCGAACTTGCGAGTGAGCGCCGTGCCTATCCACTCCGTTACAGCATGCTCCGAACATTTGTGCAGCCGGGAGTTGCCGTTGTCGGCAACGCCATGCATACGTTCCATCCGGTTGCCGGTCAGGGATTCAATCTCGCACTGCGCGACACGGCCGAACTGGTGAATATACTGACGCAATTCCGTGATCGAGGTTGGGATATCGGTTGCTATGACGCACTTGAGGAGTACCAGATTCGACGAGAATGTGAAAGTCATGCCGTCGGGAGTTTTACCAACGGCCTGATTCGCATTTTTGCAAATGACAGTCCAGGCCAGTTGCGGTTGAGGAATATCGGTCTGGACGTGATACAAGCGGTTGCACCAATTCGACGAATACTGCTTAAGCGCACAATGGGACTGCATCGTCTTTCACTGCCGGGTATGGGGCACGAGTCAGACTATGAGGAGAGAGCGTGAGCAGTCCTGAATTCGACATCGTTGTTGTGGGCGGCGGTGTCGCCGGTCTCGCATTTGCGTGTGCCATGAGGGATTCCGGTTTGCGCATACTGGTATTGGAGGCGGGTGAGACTCCGGTTTACGATCTTGATACGTACGACATCCGGGTCAACTCCGTCAACCTGGGTTCGCAGGCTTTTCTTGATGCCTTGGGGGTGTGGGAGCGCATTGCGGCGAAGCGAGCGGCACCATTTTCTGCGATCAGGGTCTGGGATTCCAGTGGCAGCAATGTTGACTTCCATGCTGAGGATATCGGTGAGAGCGAGCTCGGATACATCGTCGAGAACAATGTTCTCGCAACTTCACTGCTGGAGACCCTGGCGCAGTCATCGAACGTTCAGTTGAGGACCGGAATGAAGCTGTGTTCGATCGAGAGTGAATCCGATATCGTGCGGGTCGGTACGGAGCAGTCAGACCGAATCAGCTGTTATCTGGTTGTCGGTGCGGATGGTGGTGATTCCATGGTCAGACAGTTGGCCGGAATTCAGGTTGCCGATCAGAAAGGTTACGGGCAGCGGGGAATCGTCGCGCAGGTTGGGGCAACCGAGCCGACGAACGGGGTGTCCTACCAGAAGTTTCTGCCGACCGGACCTTTGGCATTCCTTCCATTGTCCGACGGAAGTTTCTCCATCGTCTGGAGCTGCATCAACGAACGCGCCCAGGAACTTGAATCGATGGAGGCGCAGGAATTCGAACAGGAACTGGCACAGGCATTCGACTATCGGCTGGGTGAGTTCCAGCTGCTGAGTCGACGAGTCTCATTCGAGTTGAGAAAGTTGCGCACGGAGTCATATTTCAAGGACCGTTCAGTACTGATCGGCGATGCCGCGCATGTGATCCATCCACTTGCGGGCATGGGGGCGAATCTGGGACTCATGGATGCGGCCGCGTTGTTTGAGGTCATGAAACCGTTCGCTCGGAAGGGCAGTGATCCGTGGAACTATCAGAGTCTCAGGCGATACGAGCGATGGAGAAAATCGGTGAATTCACCGACGATCAGTCTTATGGATGGATTTGATTGGGGATTTAGAAAATCATCGGAAAAGGTGAGGTCATTGCTCGGATTGGGATTCAGTCTGACCAATCAAACCAGGATTGCGAAAGAAGCCATCATCAGACTGGCCTGTGGCTTGGCGGGCGATATTCCGGATATATCAAGGCGAACGTAAGATTTGCGTCGCACACGATTCCAGACTCACCAGCAATTGTGAATCAGGCAGCGTTCCATATTGATAACGAATTCGCGGCTGATGTAATTTGCTTTCAAAAACGAATGTAGCGTATGTACCTGTTGCTACAGCACTGGTGATCTGACCATATCTCGCGGAATGGTTAGGTACTCCGCGCACCAATCGCAAAAATAGGGATATTTCGTCGTCGGCAACTTGAATGATGTCATATCTCGTAAATTCGGACAAAGATTCCGAATTTACGAGGTATGACAAAAATTCGCGCTGGATTGTCGCATGTTCAGTTTGAGACAATTCATCCTTTTCTGGATGGCAATGGGCGAATCGGACGTTTACTGATTGCTCTGCAACTGTGCGAAGAAGGTTTATTGAGTGAACCGCTTTTGCATCTTAGTTGGTATTTAAACCGAAGTTCCCTCCCTTTTTCTGTTGCCTCTCAGCTGTAAGTCATTGATCTGCAACCGATAACGGTTCAACAACAGTCAAAATACGCGAAAAGGTGTTCCCATGTAGATAACGTATGTTATTTGCATTACTGTCAATATCCATGATACAATATGGATTTTCATTGATTCATTTCGTTCCCATGTATATCGAGAAGGTTCCCAACCGCAGCTCGCCGCCCACCTACCTGCTCAGAATCGGACGGCGCGAAGGCAAAAAGGTGCACAAGACAACCATCGCCAACGTCTCGCACTGGCCGCCGCACAAGATCGAGACCGTGCGACGCGCACTGAAAAACGAAACCCTGGTCAGTCCCGAAGAGGCGTTCAGCATCGAGTCGTCCACACCGCACGGGCACGTCGAGGCGGTGCTGGCCATGATGCGCAAGCTGAAAATCCCACAGCTCATCGAACGCGCGTCAAGCCCCCAGCGCGACATCGTCACCGCCATGATCGCCCAGCGCATCATCGCAGCCGACTCGAAGCTGGCATCGGTGCGGCTTCTCACGCAGACCACCCTGGCCGACGAGCTCGGGTGCCGGGATGTCGATGAGGACGACCTCTACCAGGCCATGGACTGGCTCGGTGAGCGTCAGGCGGACATCGAGCGTCGCCTGGCCAAACGGCATCTTCGCGACAATGCGCTGGTTTACTACGATGTCTCAAGCAGCTACTATGAGGGCGTCACCTGTCCGCTGATGCGTTTCGGCTACAGCCGCGACGGCAAGCGCGGCCGGCCGATCGTCGTCTACGGCGTGCTGGCTGACCGGCATGGCCGGCCGATCTCGCTTCAGGCCTATCCGGGCAACACCGCCGATCCGTCCACCCTGGGCGATCAGCTGGACCGGCTCAGGCTGCAGTTCGGGCTGCGCAGCATCGTCCTGGTGGGCGACCGCGGCATGCTGACGCAGACCGGCATCGACACCCTGAGGTCGTATCCGGGCATCGGCTGGATATCGGCGCTGACGCATGACGGGATCCGCAAGCTGGCGGTGGCGGGCACGTTCCAGCCGACCCTGTTCGACCGCCATGCACTGGCGGAGATCGGGTCCGATGAACATTATCCCGGCGAGCGGCTGATCGTGTGCTTCAATCCGCTGCTGCAGGACCGCCGCGCGGCGGTCCGCGAGGAGTTGCTCAAGGCGACCGAAAAGGCCTTCGGGCGAATCCGCAGGGAAGTCGACCGGCGCACCAGAAAGCCGCTGACGGCGAACGAGATCGCACGCAAGGCGGGACGGGTGGACAACCGCCACCGCATGGCCAAGCATTTCGACTGCGACATCGGACACGGACGCTTCGGGTTTGTGCGCAACGAGGACAGCATCGCCGCCGAGAGCGCCCTGGACGGCTTCTACATCGTGCGCACCGTCCAGGGCGCACAGACGATGACGGCGGCCGAGACGGTGCGAAACTACAAGAATCTGGCGAAGGTCGAGACCGCGTTCCGCTGCCTCAAGGCGGTCGATCTTCAGATCCGCCCGATCCGCCACCGTACCGAGCCCAGAGTGCGCGCACATCTGTTCATCTGCATGCTGGCCTACTATGTACAGTGGCACCTGAAAGAGGCGCTCAGACCGTTGCTTTATCGCGAGGAGTATCCGGATGTCCGCGACAATCCGGTGGCGCCGCCGGAACCTTCCGATTCGCTCAAACGCAAGAAGTCCGGGCATCGCACCGAGGATGGGCTGCCCCTGCACAGCTTCCCCACGCTGATCAGCGAACTCGGACTGCGCTGTCGCAACCAATGCCGCTTCACACGGCATCCGGATTCGCCGACGGTGACGCTGACGACGGATCCGACACCGGTTCAGCAGCGGGTGCTTGAGCTGGTCAGGATGTTCCCAGTAGACTGACACCCTACCGGTCGTCTTTTCCTATACAATACAACAGGATAGCACTTATTCAGAAAGGGAACTTCGGTTTAAAAAACATCGAAGTGAATTTAATTTATTGCCCAATGCTGTAAGGGGACACGGCGAATGGGAGGCTTGGCTGGAATTTTTTCTCGTAGGTATAACTGAAACTTCTAACAATGCCGTTTCGGTCGCCAAACGACTTGATTCACTTTTCCGTAACGATTCCGCACGAATTCGAGAAGGTGTACGTTTCATGTCTTCGGCCTTGCATGTTCACCGAGCGTTGCAATCGAATCCAATATCAACAATAAAAGTATCGCTCAGCGAACCCGCCTCTCTGTTCCTGCAGTTACGAATGGAATGTCAGCACTCGAACAACTTGGAATTGCTTCTGAAATTACAAACAAAAAAAGAAACCGTATCTATTCGTATGAAGAGTATGTTTCTATTCTGAATGAAGATATTGATGACTGAATGGCTCTACTGTGGTTATGGTGGAATAATGCAGTCTGTAGTATGTTGATCCAATCCGTAATAAATAAGTTCTTGTATACGATGATGCCGACCTACAAGTTTAGCTACAAACGAATTTACAACCCAGATTGTACAGACCGGATTTAAATGAAATGGCACGCTAAGTATCAGGCAAGCGCTACGGAAAAGGGAGGCTTTTTTGATATTCAGTCAAATATCTATAGAGGACGATTTGTGATGTTAAATCACAACGATAGCCTGCAGCATATCGCTGACTTGCTTCATACTCGAAACACTATTGAAGTCGAAATTCACTGCAAGAACTTAATATATGCGGACAGGTGGACAATTGCGAAAACGAAAGAATCAAGATTGAATTTCTATGTGAGGGCTATATGGGATGATGAATCTGAGGTCTACTGTTCCGAGAGTAACATTGCGTCGTTACACATCGAAACCGAAACGTTGGACCAGTTTGAAGAAATACTCGACGATGTTGCCAGCGAATTAATCTATTGCAATCTTATTTCCGTTACTGATCTGAAGGAGAATGGCTTGCGAGATCTAATTCCAACTGTAATTGTTACTACTTGTGAGGCAGTCAAAAGGATTCCAGGCAAATCATCACTTCTTTAACAACAGGTAAAGATATCAATTTGATTGTCTTTCGGTGCCTGCGGGTTAGCGACAAAATAACTTGTCAATTTCAGTTTGCCTCAACGGATACTGTATCGTTGCGGGTCTGCAGTTTGATCGAATAGTACCACTGTGGGACGGTGTTGTTGTATTCAAGGTTCAACGATTTCATTTGCGGCTGTGAGATTTCAATGCCTTTTTTCATATTCATCTTCCATCAAGATTACAGTTACTGTCAATTGACAGTTAGATTAGTGTAAACTACACTGTAAACAGTTTTGTAAATCACTGTTAGGAGGCAAGCGGTGATCAAGAACATACCAAACCCACCACTTAGTCACGCGGTAGTGGAAGTCAGTTTTAATCCAGTTGCGGCAATGGGCAATTATGTAAATGAAATTCAGGATAAACTTCGAAAAAAGGGATATACAAATTTTAGGCGTGAGCACAACCCTCATTCAGAAGCGTCTTTAGAGATAGAGTCATCACCTAATGAGACGAATACCGAACGAATTCTGACGTGGTTGATTTCAAAACCAGATGAAACATCTGGATTCACACTAGGAACCACTGATTTATCATTCCATGCAACCAACTATGAAAGTTATTCCGAACTGGTTTCAGAGTTGCTTGCTGGACTTCATTTTGTGCACGAAGTGGTTTCTCTTGATCACATCAGTCAACTCGGATTTCGTAACCTTAATTTTGTTACCCCTGACGAAGGCGACATCTTTTCTAGCTCGTATCAAGCAGATTCTGGGGTACAACAGCAATACGCATTGAGTAAATCTGTATTTAAAACTGATTGCGGGTCACCCGATCAGAAAGGGTATTTGAGCTATAAATTTCATCGTGCAAGTTCCGCAAGTGAACTCCTAAAATCGCGATTTGTAAAAAAACCTGTTATAGAAAGAAAACTAGCACAAGCCAAAGTAATGACAGTTTTTGTGACGGAAATAGAGCACTCCGTCGAAGGTCCGATTTCATTTGATTTTGCTGAAATTCAAAAGACATTTCATTGTCTGTTTGTAACGGCTGACTCGACACTTGACGCGGTCGCCAGTCGCGAACTTGATAAAACTGAGAATTCAGTACAGGATTCAATGCTGAAGAGCCCAATGGTCAAACCGACATTATCAGGAGACTTTGATGTAGGTGTGCTTCACGCAAGGAGCCTACCTGATGTCAGAACCGTGCCGGAACATATTGAAAATATTCGCACCATCCTGAAACCGAAAATGGCCGACCTCGCTGCAATATTCGACGTGTCGCGACAGGCAATCTACAAGTGGATTTCTGGAGAAACAAAACCGGAAGACGAAACAATTGACAGAGTCTATCAACTAAGCAGGATTTCTGATCAATTCAGAGAAGCAAATGTTTTCCGTGCAGAAACCCTCTTGAAGATGAAAACATTCGATGGGCTTTCCCTAATGGATCTTATCCAATCTGGTGAGATCACTGATGAACATATTGATGCTCTCATCGATGAGGCGAGGGCTATGGAATCAGAATATAGAATTACGCTTTTGGCGAATTCAAAGGGTATTCCCACTGATGACTGGCTTTCGACTATATCCATTCCTGGATCATTCGAGAAAGATTGAGCGACTTGAGAATGGACAGGCGCGACTTTAAATTGCGACAGGGAGGGGTTCTAAACGACGAAAGTATAAAAAGACTGGATTTGATTGATGTTTCTGTATCAGATGGTTTTCCGGTCATCATCACACATGATTGCGACTTACTCCATGAAAAAGAAGAATTCGTCGAAGTTATCATCGGGAGGAAGATTGAAAACCCAGAGTCCGTATATGAAAATGCTAAAAACCCGCGCTGCTTGCATCTTCAGTTCACCTCTCCAAGCGACCAGAAACCTGTATATTTGGAACTTCGTTTTTCCACCCGAAAATCTGTTCCCCAAAACGATTTTTCTAAGCTACGGCAAAAAGAATCCATTCTCAATATTTCTGAAGATAACCATCGAACATTGAAACATTGGCTTGCTTCCCGATACGGTAGACCAGCCTTTCCCGATGCTTTTGAAGATCGCCTCAGAACGAAAAAAGGTGGTAAAACCGTAGAACAACAAATAGCCAAAATTCTAAAGCCAGTAGAGCGACATATTAGGGGAGTTTTCTTTAATCTTGGAGAGCATAGAAATGTGGAGTTGAGAGAAGATGTCCCGTACATATTAATCATTACGATTGTCTATGTTGACGAAAGTGGTGGTACAACTGCAAGGAAGGAGTCGAAAATTGCAGCTCAAAAAATTGAGTCTCTTTTCGTAGATGTCTATGGTGCCGCTGAAAATGCGACAAAAATCAGCCTTGAAGCTTGCAACTCGATTTCAGAATTACATATGCCTCTGTCGGTTCTGCGAAGAGTGGATCAATGGCGGTTGGAATATCTAAGTATAGAATATGGTTCATCGGGGGATTATTTGCAAACTAGCGAAATCCCCGGTTAAGATTTTGATCGCAAAACAAATTGTTTAAGTTAAACAAAGGGGGAGGTTTCTACTCTAAGTCATGGATAATTTCCTATGGAGAACTTACCAATGTCGCATTCTACGCGATGACGGCGCAATCTAGGTCAAATCCTGTCGATAATCGGAAGCAGCAAAAATCGAACCTCTGCTCAGGTCAATCGGGCGTTGGTAATGAGGGTAGACTAAGCTCCTTGAGAAAAGCACTGTGTTTCGCTGTTGACTCTCGAACCTGTTTCTCGATTTCAGTCAACTCCGTGTGCGTGGTTGACAGATCAATCGCGACTTCCGGCTTGGCCGTGCTGACATAGCGGGAGATATTCAGGTTGAAATCGTTGGCTTCAATTTTTTTCATCTCCACACATCTAGAGTACCGCGCGATACGTTCCGGGCACTGCTGGTAGGTGTCGATGATCTTCTCGATATGCTCGTCGGACCGGTAGTTTTGTCGTTTGCCTTTCTCGATATGCTCGGATGCGTTGATGAACAGGACATCATCGGGCTTACTGCACTTCTTCAGGACGAGAATGCAGACCGGGATACCGGTCGAGTAAAACAAATTCGCCGGTAGGCCGATAACGGTGTCAATATGCCCATCTTCCAGAAGCTTGCGGCGGATCTTCGCCGCCGCGGAACAGTACGCCGTGCGGAAGAATGATCGCCATCATTCCGGCATCTTTGAGGTAATGGAACCCGTGCAGCAGGAAAGAGAAGTCCGTTGCTGACTTCGGGGCTAGGCCGTAGTTCTTAAAGCGCATGTCCTCACCCAAGGCTTCTTTTGGTGTCCAGCGGTAGCTGACGGCGGGTTGGCGACCACAGCGTCTTAGCGAGGCTTCTTGGCTGGGTTCGTCTCGCGGAGCAAGTCCCAGTCATTGGTCAGCGTGTCACCGTGATAAATCTCGAACTCGGTGTCCTTCATCCCGTGCAGTAGCATGTTCATCCGCGCGAGGTTGTAGGTGGTGATGTTCTTCTCTTGCCCATGGATCTTACCAATACCGTGCGGTCCCCCCATACGCTTGCGCACATTGATCAGCAACCAGCCTGAGCCGCAGGCAAAGTCCAAAACGCTGGCGAGGTGCGTCCGCCCGCCGGTCTTGGGCTCTTGGCTATCAAGCGTGACGATGGCGGAAAGGATGTCCGAAATCCGTTTCAGCGTGTAGAACTCACCCGCCTTTCTGCACAAGCTTGCGGCGAACTGGCCGATCAGGTATTCAAATTCTGTTTTGCAAATTCTTCCAGATATGACTTAGAGTCTGATCGTCCTTAGAGAACATCGTCGTCAATTTGAGGTAGGCGGCCGCGAGACCTAGGTTAGATAGCTGAGTTGCAACAAATTCATCAAGCGGAAAATTGGGTGCATGCATCAACTAATCGTTTCCGAATTTGCTTCCCGCTTTTTTTTGTACATCCGGTCTATAACCGTTTGCGCCGATTCAGATACGTCTTCCGCTATTCCGATTAAGCTTTCATTCTGACCGTCAAATCCGCGCAAATTATTGGATGCGGTCCGAATTTCGTTCCGTGCTTTAAGTAGGGCTTCCGAGAATTTGCTGTCTCGCGGTTGTATGCTCGAAAGAGCCTCAGAAAGCGAACCCGTTGCTCTCAGCACGGCCAAACCTTCAGTATTTTCGATGACCTCGGCAAGATTTTTGATATGGGGATTTTGGGACTGAACCATCGGGAGAATTCTGTTTTCTTTCGACCCGTAAATCCATCTCAACACTTCTTTCAGGTGGTTTAACTTATCTGGTTTGATGGGATTTGGTTTCGGATCAGCACGCACCCATGAAGCGTCTATTCCGAGAAACTTCATGTAAGGCGCTCGAGACAACGCCGTATACAAATGGGAAAAGTTAAACTTCGAATTTACGCCATCATTGACTCGAAATACTCCTTCGTTTTCTGCCTGCTCCAAAACAAAAAAAGCATTGACCATACGCTTAACCGTATCGTGACTATCGCCAATACGAGCAGCAATTTCGGAAAATGAAACCTCTCCTTCACGGAACCACTCTGATGCAAACCTCGCCTTTACATAAGAATCCCACTTGGCGGCACCATTGATGTGCTTAAATCCGATAAATGAACGAGCAACTTTCCGATTAGCTACGGCGTAGACGGACACTTCCTCTAGAGAATCTCGATATTTCTCTGGAAGTTCCGGTACATTGATTCTAATTCCATGTCTTTCCAATATTCGATTGGCGAGGTCTGGTTCCCGAAATAGACGAATACTTGCAAGACGGCGGTTCCCTTCAAGCACGACGAAATGCCCACCCTCACTCATGACAATGAGTGGCTCAATGTTCAAATATCCGCTAGCCGCGATAGATTGAAACAACTCACTAAGATCTTCCGACCGGAAAAGTTTCGTAATAATATCGACATCATCCATTGTGTCGGGGGTATCTTGAAGGCGCGGATTCTTGTGATCGAGCTTCAAGAATTCAACGCCCATTGGCGTGGCCTCTCCCAATTTGATCTCGGTAGGATTTTCAACTGAATTTTTCACCGTCTCGATTTCCGTAAAAGCATAGTAGTCATATTATCATTTTAAGAACACATCACTCAAACCCAGTGGTCCGGATTAAGACAACTGAGCATGCTATTTTTGTCACTAAATTGTTTCTAAACCGTTAATATTTTCTAAGAATTCAAAAACTTCAATTGTTGTCGAGATTTGCGATTGTTCTTTTACGGTTGTCGAGGCCATAAATTCGAGAGGCATAAAGTGTTGAGATGGGCGGTTAAAAATGAGAGTTTCGTACTCGTTTGGTCGCGCTGATAATTGTAGCGAACGATTCGACGACGGCGGTAAGCTGTCACGCAGCAGATCGCGACTCTGAATCCGATTCGGGCATTCCCAACAGCGTGAAAAACGAATTTTCTGGGACGACAGAATACGATTTCCACTACAGAAGACAAATCCTAAAAATCATCTGCGTTAAATCAGAATCGGCGATAGTCTACAATATAAATTGCAAGTGTCTTCCAAAAGAGGAGAGGAAGTGTGAAAAACCCTAAAGAAACAAGTCTGGCCAAAACAGGGTTGCGTACGACACATCCGAGGTTGCTGATACTTGAAGTCCTGGAAAAATCCAAAACCCGCCATATGGGCGCGGAAGAGATCTACGATACGTTGCGAGAGTCAAACGAAGAGGTTGGACTCGCGACAGTCTACAGGGTTCTCACCCAATTCGAACAGAACGGCCTGGTGCTGAAACATCGATTCGGCGAAGACAGCAAGGCATATTATGAGCTGAACAACGAGCAGCATCATGATCACATGGTTTGTGTCGAGTGTGGGGATGTCTACGAGTTTGTCGACGAAGAAATCGAAAGGCGGCAGGATCTGGTCGCAGGCTCACTTGGTTTTGTGCTTCACGATCATTCACTTCATCTGTACGGTGTTTGTTCAGGGATGCAGGAAAATGGTGAGTGTTCAAAGAAAAAGAGAAAAACCGAGACCATCTATCAGGTTGAGAGTAACTGATACCGCTATTTTGTGAAACGCAGGTTTTCAGCTTAACTGTAATTCGTCAAAGATTGTCGTACCGGTCTGATCAGAATTCGCGAAGTGACGCGTAGTATCGACGCATCTGTCATCTGGGCCGGGTCTCGTCGTTTCAAGTCCAAGTTGCGAAAGTATTTCTATACGTACTGATCGGGAGCACCGATCTTTCTTTGTGACAGATTTTCCGTTCAACATCAAGTTCTGAATCATGAAAAGGAAAGTTTTGATGATTCAGGGCACCGGTTCCGATGTCGGTAAGTCAGTCATCGTCGCAGGCTTGTGCAGGGTGATCAGACGCCGGGGAATCTCGGTGGCGCCGTTCAAGCCACAGAACATGTCCAACAATGCCGCTGCCTGTCCCGACGGCGGTGAGATCGGCAGGGCACAGGCACTGCAGGCGAGAGCTGCGGGGATTGTTCCCACTGTGGATATGAATCCGGTTTTATTGAAACCGCAGTCGGACCGCACATCACAGGTTGTTGTCCACGGCCAGGTGATTTCCACCCTTGAGGCGGCTGAGTATATGTCCAGCCGAAACCAACTCATGACACCGGTCATGCAAAGTTTCGAGAAACTGACCGATTCATACGACTTTGTGATTGTGGAGGGTGCCGGCAGTGCTGCAGAAACCAATCTTCGCGAGCGGGATATCGCCAACATGGGCTTTGCGCGTCACGCGGGGGTTCCGGTTTCACTGCTTGCGGATATCGATCGCGGCGGAGTGATCGCTTCGGTGGTTGGTACCCGGGTGGTTCTGGACCCGGAGGACTCGGCCCTGATACGAAGTTTCATAATCAATCGTTTTCGGGGAGATGTGAGACTGTTTGATGATGGCGTAAGGGAAATCGAACAGCGAACCGGCTGGCCGTGCCGAGGGGTCATTCCCTGGCTTGACGACGCGCGCCGGTTACCGCAGGAGGACGCAGTTGTTCTGGACTCGATCGATGCGCACGACGATGCCGATCTGCGAAAGCCGATCAAGATCGTCGTACCGATGCTGTCCAGAATCGCCAACTCAGATGACTATGATCCGCTGAGACTCGAACCCAACGTTCAATTCGAGTTCATTCCTCCGGGCACGCCGCTGCCCCTGGATGCAGATGTCATGATCCTGCCCGGATCGAAGTCAACAGTCGGAGATCTTGAGTTTCTTCGCTCGCAAGGCTGGGACCATGACATCATTGCCCATGCCCGCAATGGCGGATGGGTACTGGGGATGTGCGGCGGGTATCAGATGATCGGTCGGTGTGTGCGCGATCCTGAGGGACTCGACGGTGCGCCGGGTGAGTCGCCGGGTCTTGGACTGCTGGATGTTGAAACAGACATGCGGGGAAACAAATCGGTGCGGCCGGTGAAGGGTGTCTGCGCGGTTACCGATACACCGATTGAAGGCTATGAGATCCATATCGGCGAGACACACGGTCCGGATACGGTGCGACCGTTCGCCCGTATCGGTGATGTCGCTGACGGTGCAGTCAGTATTGACGGAAGAATCGCCGGATGCTATCTGCATGGAATCTTCTCCGGTGACGGGTTCAGGAAAAAATGGCTGAACGGCATTCGTCAGGGGTCGGCTTCAGAGCTGGTTTACGAATCGAAAGTCGAGCAATATCTTGATGGAGTCGCCGACGGTCTTGAGGACGCACTTGAGATCGACTGCCTGATCGCGGATGCCGAGTTGTGATGGCTGGGTTGCCTGGGAACCACAGGGCGACCCGGACACAGTAGTGCCAATGCAAATCAGCGACTTGGAAGTTTCGACTGTATGTAACGGATTTCCGGGAATATGATGTCTACCGGATGATAGTGGCGGTCGAGATCAACGTCGGTGCAGGCAGGGAAGTCTGCAAGAATGGAATAATTGGAATTTATATACATGGTTAACCAACCGCAACCGGTTGTAACCCATGTTCCTTTTGACGCTTCACGGTAAGGCCAATGCCTGAATCTCCACGTCCGTTTAATCTCTCCCCAATTCCAAAGGCGAGTATGTTTTTAGCGGCGTTCAAGTCCGCATTGTCCGAGTGTCCACACTCCAAACAAACAAATTTGGATTGTGTGGTTCTGTTATCCCTGTGGGTATGGCCGCATTTGTTACATGCCTGCGATGTGTAATGTGGCGCAATCTTGATAATGTTGGCCTTGTAGTTCAATGCCGCTTCGAGTTTGTGCCAGCCGGTTTTGAGAATGGCCTTGTTCAGTCCGCTTTTGGCATTGACGTTGCGGCCTGGTTCGTCAATCGTGCCTTTGGCCGATTTAGTCATGCCTTTCGTATTCAGATTTTCAATATAGATTACATCGTAATCGGCCGCGATCTCTTTTGATATGTGATGAATCCAGTTGTCATTGATCTTGCGGATTTTGCCGCTGATCCGCCTGTATTGCTTTCTTGCTTTCAGATAGCGGTTTGACGGTTTGATACCCTGTTTGATCTTCGGCTTTTGCCGCCGCGCCATCATTCTTTGATACTTGATTCTGCGGCGTTCCTTTTTGGATACGTCCGGCGGCGTGAACATCCGCCCGTTCGACAGTGCGATGTTGCCAACATTGCGATCAAGTCCGACACTTTGAACACCGTGCAGACTGTCGATTATCTCAACGTCATAGACGATATATGCGTACCATTTGCCGTTTTCCAGCCTGACCGTTCCGCTTTTCGGTGTCGCGTCAGCATACGGATTGTTGCCGATCAGCCTTACATGGCCGATCTTCTGAATGTGCGGCCATTCGCTGGTTAGTTTTGCAGTCATGCCGAACTGGACCGGAAAACTCGGATCGGTGCTGTACTTGCCTTTGAACTTCGGCAACCCGCCCGCGCCCTTGAAGAACTGCCTATAGGTTGTTTCAATCGGTTTGAGCGAGTGCCTTACGATGTTGGCCGAATACCCGTTTAGCCATTTGATGTAATGTTTCCTGGTAAGTGTGAAATTCTTGCCGAGTTGGAAATAATCACAACTCAATGAATATTTGGTACTGTCCGGCCTGTAGAATTTCCGCAACTCACCATAGGCCGCGTATTCATCCCTTAAAAGCGATACGTAATAATTCCACACAAACCGACATGCGCCAGCCAGTGCGTATAGTTGCCTGTATTTGGCCTTGCTTCCGGCGTGCAGTCGGTATCGGATTGTCCGCTTGACGATCATAGTTGGTTAATTATGTATATAACTCCCGAATAATTCTGATTAATGTAACCGATTGGTGGTATTTGGTCTTACGAAGCCACCTGTTGAATTGAACCTCATACCGAATGATGGGCATGGGCCTGAAGGCTCACGAAGAGCTGTGTCTGGTGTCCGGTCAATCGGACAATGTCGATTCCGTCAACCCGTGTCGTTCCGATTGTGTGGGCATTGCGACACGTCATTCCCCTGAAATACGCACCCCTTGTCTGAAACAGTCAACCGGCAAGGATTCTGTTTCTGCGACAGCGGGCGCGTCGCGAACCGACGGTCAGCCGTCGGGCACCGCCCTGAGATGTACATGCGGTCGTCGCGAATGGGTCTTCGTGAACGGTTCCGGCTCGAAGTCGCCGGCGTTCATGATGCTGGCGCTGTCACCGGTCGCCCGGATCACATACAGTCCATGCTCCTCGGCATGTTCATCGGCATCCGATTCACAGCGGATATACGCCACCGCACCATACACCGCATTCGTCGCGTATTTCGGAAAATAAAGCGCAATATCCCTCATCGTATCGACAAACCTGTCCACATCTTCCGGCCTCAGCGTGGTCTTGACCTCCACCACAACCACCTCATGGCCGTTCGCCGCCACGATGTCGAACTCCCGTCTCCGGCGCGTGCCGTCGCTCAGCCGGTAGGACATCTTGGCATTGGTATAGGTACCGTCGACCTCGACCCTGCGCTGTTTCAGCAGACGGACCAGGTCGCCCTCGACCAGCGACTCCACGAACCGCCCCCAGTTGATGTCCAGCTCGCTCACCTTAACACCCATCTTCTTTAACTGCTCGTCCGTCTTCCTCTGCTGTTCGTCGGTCTTCCTCTGCTCCGCAGCTATCTCCCTGTGCAGCGCGCGCAATTCCGCCATCTCGACATCAGCCCTCTCCCGATAGGCGGCAATCGAAGCCATGCTCTCCTCAAACTGCGCCCGGTATCCTCTGATCTCGTCTTCCGTCGTCTTTTTGTTGTCCATTGTCTGTTATCTTTTCGAATATATGTGTTCCATGCATGCCCGGCGCGGGCAGGACCGCCATGTCTGCCGGATTGGGCAGACAAAGGTATTGTAGTTGAGTTCGGGTGCCAGACCTCGAAAAAATTCCAATGACGGACCCGGCATTGGGACATCGTGCATGCCAATAGACGTTGACGGTATGCCGCCGTGTCAGTCTGCGGTGACTTCAGCCACAACCGCAAGAGTTGTGCTGCTGACATCCCGAATTGGTGGTCTGTGTGTCAGGCGGAATTGCGGAGGTGCAGGTGCAGATACACCAGTGACGAGCGACTCGAATGCGGTCGACCGTACTGTACCGGCACCGACAGGATCGCTTCATCGCAACTGTATCCTGAGCGCTCATTCGGAGGATTACAGGTACAGGAGAACCGCCGGCCGGCAATCTTGTAACCTTGTCAAAAAACTGTGCGAATTTCTGGCTCCGATCCGGTGTCGCATCATGCGCATGGTGTCGTCTTGGTGTCTGCCTGTTGAGTGTTCAGGCAACGGAGCCATATTGAGGGAACTTGATATGTCGAAACGCTCACACAGTCGGAACGACAGTCTGCCTGGCGGGTAGTCCCCATACAATTCCAATGTTCAAACGGATGACGATCGAAATTACGACCTGCTGGCAACCCTTTCCGATCATATCGCTGTGTCGTAGTATCATGGAGACCGGATCGGGCATCAGATCTTTGACTGGATATTGCCGACGGGTAAATCAACCTGATATTCGAGGTGCCGAAATTGCCGGAACAGGAAAACATGACGACTGAGGAAAGGATTCAGAAGATACGCGAGGAGACCGAGCGTATCAATCAGCGTGCCGCTGAAATGCGCGCGGAAACGGAAAAAATGCGTGCGGAGACGGAAGAGAGGTGGAAGGAACTCAGGGAAGAAATTGCGAAGGTGAATGCGACGGCTGCGAAGCTGACCGAGAAGACGAAAGAGCACGGCAACCGGCTCGGAAGCTACACCGAGGCCCTTGCGGAACCCTCCATCCGGCGGATACTGGACGAGCATTTCGATGCCGACTACATGGAGGCGTGCGACAGCAGAAGCATGCAGCTGGATGGCTGGGCGGTCGCCCGCAACGGTTCCGGTGCGGCCTATATAGTGGAGATCAAGAGCAGGTTCGCCCCTGAGCATCTGGATCAGGTGTGGGAGCTGGTGAGGGTGTTTCGCGCGGTCAAGCGTGAGTTCGAGTCAAGTCCGGTGTATCCGATTCTTGCGGTGGTCAATATTGACCGGGAGCAGCGTGAGCTGGTGTGGGAGTCGGGCATTCACCTGATTGACGTGTCGGATGGTGTGTTCGAGTGGTCAAGGCCACCCATGGGGTTCAGGCCGTGCGGCGATCATGGTGCGAATGGTGTCGTGCAGCGTGCGGTGCCGCAGCATCTGCGACTGGTTGCGGATAAGGGGCAGGGACAGCAGCAGGCACAGTGATGCGGCTGACATGATCGGTGGAGTCCTGATTGAATGTATGACACTCATTCGGGGTGGAAGGCAATTGATGCGGGCATTGCGGTTTGGCAGGCGCGGACTGAGGACCTGATCGTTCCCCGGTCGCTGTAGCGTATGCCGGTTGACATCGCAATCTCACCCATGGTTGTTGAGGAGTGCACACCATCTGGAATATCGCCAGACGCTTCGCGAGTATGTTCGCTAAAAATTGACGATTTCAGCGAACAAGACTAATTACAGTAAAGCATTAGGCGTTACAGCGATAGTTTAACCGACTACTTATTGCGCTTAGGTACGTTTTTTTACATTCATAGCAGACATCTGAACTGAGGACTATCTAATGCAAGAAGCGGAGCGACTGGAAAGTGAGTTACTAAAACGTCGTGACAAAGTAACTAACTTACCTATTATCTGCTCCGCAGGCATTACAAGCCATACATCAGTCATTCAACAGCATTCACAGGCCACGGATGTCGAGCTCCGAAACCCTGCCGGTGACGAACATTCCACCGCTTCGGACAATGTCTGCGGCTCCTTTCCGCTTCCAATGATGCGAACTCTGAACCATACTGATCTATACTTATGTTCAGCGCAAGAACTACTGATATGATCGAGTCATGGGCGAGAGGCAGAAAGACGGTCGACGCAGGTTCATTCCGACGGGAATTCAAAGTTTCCGCAGTGTGCGCGAGCGCGACAGCTACTATGTCGACAAGACTCCGATCATGCGTGACCTGATTGATCGGGGCGATTACTATTTCCTTTCGCGACCACGCCGATTCGGCAAGAGTCTGTTTGTCGACACGCTGAAGGCGCTTTTTGAGGGACACGAGGAGCTGTTCGGCGGGCTTGCGATCCATGGCGGCTGGGACTGGTCGGTCAGTCATCCTGTGGTACGGCTGAGTTTTGACGGTCAATACAACAGTCCTGACGAGATCGATCAGCATATCCATGGCAAGTTGAATCGGGTTGCGGAAGATGCCGGTATTGAGACAGGTGCTACCGGCAGCAATGCATCTCAACATTTGGAAGCGCTGATTCACCGATTACATCAGAACACCGGGCAGCAGGTAGCGGTACTGGTGGATGAGTATGACAAGCCGATCCTGGATGCGCTGGACAATCCTGAGGTGGCGAGGGCGAACCGGGACTACCTTCGGGGGTTCTACGGCATCATCAAGGGCAGTGCCGAGCACGTCAGGTTCGTGTTCGTCACCGGCATCACGATGTTCTCGAAGGTCAGCCTGTTCTCAGGGCTGAACAATCTCAGGGACATTTCCCTGGACCCCCGCTATGGGTCGATCTGCGGATTCACCGATGAGGACCTTGACACGGTGTTCGCGCCGGAGCTCGAGGGATTGGACCGCGAGGAGATCCGCCGCTGGTACAACGGCTACAGCTGGCTGGGCGGGCACCGGCTCTACAATCCTTGGGACATTCTCAATCTGTTGGTGGGCAGGCAATTTGAATCCCACTGGTTCAGGAGCGGAACACCGAACTATCTGTACCGTCTGATCAGGGAGAGGAACTGTCCGCTGATGGAGCTTGACGGCGGAACGATTGATAAGGAAGATTTGATCCAGTTCGATGTCGGAGACATCGACCTTCGCGCGCTGATGTTCCAGTCGGGCTATCTGACGGTGAGAGAGCAGCGGCGTGTCGGCACGCGTACTGTCTACACCCTGGAGTATCCGAACCTTGAGGTGAGTGAGAGTTTCAATGCGGGTCTTCTGGCCTATATGGGTCGTGATGTGGTGGAGGTGAGGCGTGACGCAAGGGCCGTGCTGGCCTGTCTGGAGTCGAAGAATTTCGAGGGACTGGTCGGCTGGCTGCGTACGGTGTATGCGGCCATTCCTCACGACTGGTATCGCCATGCCGGGGATGCCGAATCGGAGGGACGCTATCTCAGTGTGCTGATCGCGTACCTGCGTGCGGTGGGAGTGGTTGTCCGGTGGGAGGATGTGTCGAACCGGGGACAGTCGGACCTGGTAGTCGAGCATGCGGGCGAGGTGTTTGTGATCGAGGCGAAGGTGGTGTCGGGCGGGCATGAGGTCGACAAGGCGCTTGATGCGGCGATGAGGCAGATCAGGGAGCGCGACTATGCGGAGAAGTATCTCGGTCAGCGCGGTGTATACCTGATTGCCATGGTGTTCGACGGTGAGGAGCGCAATATTCTGGACCTGCGCGCGGAGTCTGTTCCTGTGCTGCCTGCGCCCCGGTTTGACGGAAACGCTCCGGTCTGGCGGCGGTTGCGGAATGTCGTGGCCCGGCGATGATCGATTGATTGCAGCCGGTACTTTGGATGGGCTGTAAAAGTGGTTCGCATCGACCGGCATTGAACGATCTGAGATGATCTTCAAGCCCGATCGTGAACTCCAAAAATGTTGCCCGCGTGATCATGGACGAGTACGTGACAAATCAGAAGAATTCCGCCAGCAACTACAATCATTCAGAAAATTTAAAGAAAGGATGGTAGAAGCAGGCGTTTATCGAGAGAACCGTTACACAATTCCGCTCATGCACCGTTTGGGCCATCCTCACAATGTTACTTCTCAGACAAAACATCCTTACGATTCGTAGCAATAGGGATTTGCGTTGCCAAAAAAAGCAAGGGTAACCACCGGTCTTGAGTCGGACCGACGATCTCGACCGATCTGGCGAACTACAGTGGGTACTAAATTTACGGCGGGAGCAATTACAAAAAAATTGGGCTTGGTCCGGACATGAGATATTTATGGGTGTGTGTTTCCATAGATGAGCAATATAGCGTAGCTGGCCCGAATGATTCAAAAAAAGTAGCATGAAGCGATAGCTATCGATACCAAATTCGGTTTTGCTGTTTATCTGTTATATGCCGATGTCGGCATAATACGTTTGATGCGACGCCGGTTTCAGATATTCAGTTTGTCAGCACAAAAGTTACCGGTACCAAAGCGATACCATCGGATACCACACCGGCGGTCCGCGCCGGTAAGAATTTCCATTTGCTGACCGCTTTTTTCGCGGCCTTATCCAATCGTCGAAAGCCGCTTGAAGTATGCGTCTCGACTTTATCCGCATTTCCGTGAGAGTCAACGTAGACACGAAGAATCACCCGGCCCTGTTCTTCTTTTATTCTTGCCATGTACGGGTATTTGGGGGCTGGATTGGATAGGCCCGGAACACCGAATTGTGGTGCGATGTCGGCACTCTCCATCGAACCTGCCGTTTCGGATTCAGACTGAATCGCAGCGGTCTGAACTGTTTCCGAAGTTATGGGATGGTTTTTTATCAGAGATTCGTCTGTATCCGGCGTACGTTCGAGAGGCGGTTGTTCGGACAGCTCGGATTGGACGGACCGAGTTTCTTCAACAATCCTTTTCGTAGGTATGGGCTGTGGGAATACAGGCTCTGATTCATGCGGAAAATCGTTCTGGGAGGCAATCTGTCGGGAAGATGACAGTTCTTCGGTTTCGTCTGGGTTTTCGTCAGCAATCTGAGGCGATGCTGCTTTGGCGATCGACGCTACTTTCAATTCGATTTTTTCTGGCAGTTCGGTTGTCTGAGCTGCATCGGACAAGAGACTGGACTCGTCGATTTCAGAATAAGCGAATCGAACTTCCACTTCGTCTGCTGCGTCAACCACTGTCCTCTTCTTCGATGCCTCAGCGATCGCCAGATCTGTTTGTTGTGTATGTTCTTCAAATGATTGAATTTCAGGAATGTCGATCGTTCTGTGAACTTCCTTTGGAGCGGGGTGGTCCTCAACCATATCCCGAATGGAATCGGGGAGAACCCTCGCGATCAATTCCTGCTCGACATCAGCGGCAGATTGTGGAGGCAAGGACTCGTTCAGCTGAATGTTGTCTACGGACTGGATGTCTGCCAATTCAGTCTCTGTTGGCTGGTCCTCTTCAGATCGGATCAGATTCTCCCGGCTGTCCGCTGTTTCGGGGATATCTGGAGCGGGAGCATGTTCATCGATCACATCCTGTACTGCATCGGGTAAGTTCCATACAATAGTTTCCTGTTCCATATCTGTTGCAGCGAGCAGTGTCGCGGGTTCGTTCGAGCGGGGCTGATCAGCCGGTTCGGGAATCTTTGAATATGTTTGTACTGTTTGTGTTTCGACTGATTGAATGTCCTGGCTGGTTAATGTTTCAGCGATGTCTACAGGTGCCGGATGTTCATCGATCACATCCTGTATCGCGTCCGGAAATACCCGTGCTGTCAATTCGGATTCGATATCGGTCTCGGTACGTCGGGTCTCCGCCGACTGATATTCTTCGATGTTTACGACGAGAGTCGCAGCAGTTGTTGAGACAGGGACATCCCTCAGCAGGGGTTCCGGTTGCCCGTTCACATTACGCAATCCGGGCGGGACAGATTGGCTGTCTGCCATGTCCGATATCGCTCTGGGTAAAACGCGGGCGATCAGTTCAGATTCGATATCGGTCGCGGTACGGCGAAATTCTGTTGGTTGAGTTTTCTCGATATTTGTGATGAGTGCGGCTTCGGTTGGTGCGACCGGGACACCCTTCAATGGAGTGACCGGCACTTCTTCCATGACAAGTAGTCGGTACGGGATGGTCTGGCTGTCCGCCATGTCGATTATCGCGCTGGGGAATATCGGGGCAATCAGCTCATATTCGCTGTCAGTCGGAGTCCGTTCAGGTGCGACCTGGGTTTGACCTGCGACCAAAGTGGCACGAATTTCTACCGGCTTTTCATCAATCAACCTCATCCCAGGATCATTGCCAGTTGTGTCTTCGGTGTGCGCCAGGTCGATTCCGGCTTCGGAACTTTCAACGAATTTGATCGGTTGCTCAATTTCAACATACGGATCGATCTCAATGGGTTCTTCTGACGGTGTTTTTGACGATTCCGGAGGATCCTGAACCCTTGCAATTTGTTCAGTGACATTGGTCTGTTCGTGTATCTCCTCCAGTTCAGTGGCCTCATCCAGCGAGCGGTCTTCGACAGGTTCGCCGAGCTCGGCCGAAATCTCCGACTGCTCCGGTAAAGGGGTGTGCTCTCTTTCAAACGGTACCGGCTCCGGGACAGTTTCCGGTTCCGAGTCCACCACCTCCACCGGTTCGACATCGGATTCGTTCTCGAATTCAGATTCGGCCTGAATGGCGTCTTCAATGACTTCGTTCCTGTTGTCAGTCTCCGCGACTTCGGTTGTCCTTTCTGCAGGAGCGGCTGATGTGGCAGTGTTCGATGGAATTGCCGATCCCATATCGTCGGTCCGCTCTTCCAACTGTATGCCTGTTCCCGGGATGCTGGATTCCGGAACAAGAGAGACGCTGATTGGGCGGAACAGTTCAGTCGGAGCGATTTCCGGAACCGCCATCAGCATGGCAAACACGGCGGCGACGTGGACGAAGAACGAACCGACTATTGAAAGTATGAATCTGAACGGATGCTTTCTGATCATTTCATTCCTTCAGTCGTCGGACGGGTATCACAAACTTCCCGTGATCCGAGTCGTGATAGACAGCCTGGATCCCGTAAGCCGTGGCGAGGTGCCGCTCGGAAAGCACATTCTCGGATGATCCGTCAGCGGTTACGCGTCCCTCGAACAGCAGTGTCATCCGGTCACAATACCTGGACGCGAGTGTGAGGTCGTGCATCACGACAACGATTCCGGCTCCGCTGTCGGCCAGATCACGCAGTTTGTCCATCACATCCAGTTGATGCGCTGGATCAAGGCCCGCTACCGGTTCGTCAGCAAGCAGAAAATGCGGGTTGGTTGCCAGGGTCCTGGCGAGCATCACCCTGGCCTGCTCGCCGCCGGACAGTGTTGTCACCACCCGGTCTGCGAACTGCATGACATCACAGGCCTCCATCGCATTCCGGACAGACTGGTGATCCTCAGCGGAGGGTCGCTTCCATCTGCCAAGATGCGGGAGTCTTCCCAGCATTACGATACTCTCGACGCTAAGGGCCCAGTAGCTTCGGCTGTTCTGCTCCAGGTAGGCGATGTATCGGGCGAACTGGTATTGCTGGTTGAACCTGATCTCCATACTGTCGTAATAGATGTTGCCGCTTTCGACCTTGATCAGGCCCATCATCGCTTTGAGCAGTGTTGTCTTACCCGCACCATTCGGTCCGATCAGTGCCACGATCTCGCCGCTGCTCACCGAAAACGAAGCGTCGGACACGATCCTGTTTCCGGAGATCGATACATTCAGTTGCTGTGCGCTGAGAATGCTCATATGTATTGATGTCTCAGTTTGAGGACTAACCAGAGAAAGAACGGTGAGCCGACGAGCGCGGTGAACACACCCAGCTTGAGTTCGGGACCAAACGAGAGCAGCCTGACCGCCACATCGGAAAAGAGCAGCAGGACCGCACCGCCCAGCGCACTGGTCGGTAGCAGCAGGCTTGGCCGATGTCCGACGAGCGGACGCAGGAGATGCGGGACGACCAGTCCGACAAAGCCGATGGCCCCGGCGACCGCGGTGGCGGCGCCGACAGAAACCGTCACCCCGACGATGATCTGCATGCGAATGCGACGGACATTGATGCCAAGCGTGGATGCGGTATCCTCGCCGAGCGACAGCGCGTCCAGCGGTTTTCCGACGAACAGGATCAGTGCGATTCCGATCAGCATGAACGGCCCGGCCAGCCAGACATGCTCCATACTCCGGTTCGCCAGTGATCCGAGCAGCCAGAATATGATTTCCACCGCGGCGAATGGGTTGGGAGCAAGATTCAGTGCCAGCGAAGTGAGCGCACCTGCCAGTGTCGATACCGCCACACCCGCCAGGATGAGCGTCAGGGTCGAACTTCCCCGCCCGGCGATGATCACCATGATCATCACTCCAACCGAAGCTCCGATCATTCCTCCCAGAGGCAATGTCCAAATGTACAGGGTGGAGAGACCAAAATAGATGGTGAGTACCGCACCGAGAGCGGCCGATGCAGACACACCGATCAATCCGGGCTCAGCGAGTGGATTGCGGACATATCCCTGCATGGCGGCACCGGAGATGCCCAGGGTGGCGCCGATCGCGGCACCCAGCAATGCCCTGGGCAGACGAATCTCCTGGGCGATGATCACCGCGACATCGGACCCGCCTGAAAAGATTGAGGACAGGACTGTCCATGTTCCGATTCCGACCGGCCCCACTGACAGAGACGCGAGAAAACCGATCAATACCGCCAGTGAAAGGCCAATCAGCAAAGTACTGATCCCAGTGTTCATTGAGTCGGAAGTCCTGCGCATGATATTTACCGCGCGACCTGGATCCTCTGGTCGACGAGGTAGTCAAGTGCGTCGGCCACAAAGGGGGTACCGCAGATCCACAGGTGGCTGCGCATATCGATTCTCGGAACATCTGCGTATTTGCGACGCAATGAGGGATGGTTCGGAAGTTCGTTTGCCATTGCGGCATATCGGTTGCGATCACCCAGCATCAGGACATCCGGCTGGTGAACGAGCAGGTGTTCCAACGGCAGGTGCTGGGCGGTGCCGAGCCCGAGTTCCGCACCGAGGTTCCGAAAGCCTGCAATCTCGACAAGCCGCGTGATGAGGGCTTCCTGTCCGAAAGTGAATCCGTTCTGGTTGTAGATGGCGAGCAGCGGTCGAGATTCGACTTGCTGCTGTCTGACCGCGTCAATCCGGTTCGCGAAATCCGTCGCTATCGCATTGCCGCGCGCTGACTCGCCGATCGCGTCGGCAACCAGACGGATATTGGAGGTGATGTCATCAAGACTGCCTGCGACCGGAATGGTTCTGACTTGGTAACCCAGTCTTTCAAGCAGCAGGATGCTTGAGTGCCCGAAAGTGCTGGTCAGGATCAGGTCCGGGTCAAGTGCGACGATCTCCTCGGCGAAGCCATGATTGACGGGGAAGTTCCTGGCTGTGTCGGACATCGCGGACATGTCGGGGTTATGGGAGAAAAAGCTCAGCGATGCGATCCGGTCATGGTCCGACAGCAGCAGGAGCAGTTGATCGGTGCAAAGATGGGTTGAGACGATTCTGCTCGGTTTATCGATGAGTTGCTGATCGGACAGACTGGCATCCGCTGATGCGATCAATACGATGACCGCTGCGAACGCCGCGCGCAGCAGTCTCCGGCTGTGCGACGGGATATCTGACAGATAAAGGTAGGTGAGCCGATGCATGATGTCCTGATCAGAAGGTGTAT
This sequence comes from Arenicellales bacterium, assembly GCA_963662635.2. Classification (GTDB taxonomy): domain Bacteria; phylum Pseudomonadota; class Gammaproteobacteria; order Arenicellales; family JAJDZL01; genus JAJDZL01. The sequence continues at coordinate 1,398,848 of CAXXFC010000006.1, read as the reverse complement.
CGCAAACCAACCTGCCAGGTTTGGCCGGGTTTGTTGTAGCCGTATATTTCGTAGTAATTTTTATTGAACAGGTTGTCTATCTTGCCGGTCAGTACGAGATTTGAATTCAGATTCAAGGTTGCACCCAGATTGACCAGCGTGTATTCAGGTACTTCAACTGTAATTGCCGGATTCGGCCAAGGCGGATAGTGGACATCGGACTGATTTCCGACATGTTGTATATTCAGATTGATAGACCCCGATTTTCCAGAATGTGTGAATTCACGACTGATATTCAGACTCGCGAATTGTGATGGTCTTCTGATCAGTTCTTTCTTTGCGGAGTCGCGGCCTTTCAAGAAAGTTGCACTAGCTACTACGTCGTAAGTTTCAGTAAATCTGCCCAACATCGAGAGTTCCCAACCCCTGATAATGCTCTCACCGGGGTTATTGATGGACTTACTAATGTTTTGAGTGCGAGTGTCATCATCGCAGTTACCGCATGTGCTTGTAATCAGATTGGCTACCTTGTTGTTGAAGTAAGTCAAATCGAATGTCAAGTCACCTACACCCGAACGAAATTCGGCCCCGAAATCCCAGCTTTCACTTGTTTCAGGTTTGAGATCAGGGTTTGCAATCCAACTAGTGCTCCATCCGTACAATTCAGAGACTTGAGGATTCTTTACGCCGGTACCGGCACTGGAGTGAATTCTCAAGTCATCGTTGACGACCCATGCCAAAGTCCCGCGATAAGTCTTGTAGTCCTTGAATTCCTCGCCTGCGTTGTCGTCATAGCGTCCACTGAGTGAAGCGAATATGTCGTTTCCGAAATCCACCCGTTGTTCCAGCACTAAGCTCTTGGTGTCAAACTTGCCTCCTCGTCCCCCGGCGACATATTGTCCGATCGCTTTGTTTTTTTCCTTGTTAAGCGCGACTATGGTAGTCTGACTGGTATCGCGGACCTCCCAATCCATGACTGCCTGATATTCAATTTTGGATTTTTTCCCCACATTCGGGATACTCCGAACACCTTTGATAAAATTAGTTCTCTTATGGCGTGTGTCGAAAAGTCTGACGCTATGGACAAGACTGCCACCAAGTTGTTCGTAGTTCATTTCGATTGACGAAGCTCTTTTCTTGTCTTCGCTTAGGCAATCGTTCGAACTTGGAAAGCCACAGCTATCGTAGTCACCGTCATAGTTTACCAATAGAGTTGTGGCGGATAGATCCAATGATTCCGAGATCTGAGTGCCAGCCTTGAAGTGCGCGCTCGTCTGTCGCATCCCGTCGGCTTCGGTATTGTCTGACTTCGCCGAAATCCCCTTGGTCTGTATCTGGTTCATCGCGACCGAGCCGTAATATTTCTCGTTCGCGAAACCGACATAAGAATTTAGTTTCGAAGTACGGAGAGAACCACCTTCCACACTCAGTCTGGCAGTTGTACCCTCATCTGGAATTGGACTCGTAACGTTGATTACGCCACCAATCGCCTCACTTCCGAAAATTGAACTTTGCGGTCCCCTTAGAACTTCTATTCTGTCAGTTGCGAAAATCGGCAAATGCTGCAAATAGAATTCGTCACTGGAAACAGGGTTGGATAGTTCGATACCATCAAAGAGAACCAGTGTGTGATTGCCTTCCGAGCCGCGTATCCGAAGTTGCGTTTGTCCGGTAGCGGAATATTGATTGACTGCCAGACCGGGGGCCTCGCGGAGTATTTCAAAGACATGCGTAGCCTGTCGTTTTTCAATATCCTCTCGGTCGAAAACAGTCACGCTGCTTCCGACATGCTGTGCCGGGACTGGAACACGACTGGCCGAGACGACGACTTCCTCAAGCGTCGAATCGGCTTTTTCTTTCTTATCCTCTTCCTCAGCTGTATCCGATTGTGCTGATACGGAAAGCGGCAGAAAAGCAAATGAAAGAGCAGAAACTAAAATTAGATTTCGATAGGTCTTACCGATATGATTGAATCGAGTGATCAGGTGCATAATTTGACGGCCTCACTGTGTGTAGAATGTTGTTGGCACAAGTTCCTGAACACACAGGTCGAACCGTCTCGAAACACAAGATCGAGTCGGAATGACCGATCATCATCTCGGTAGTTCTGATTGAATGGAATTTTCCCATGACTGTGGTGAACCTATGCCGTATCACAAATAGGCGCGTCACCACCAACGGGTGTCCGTTCCGCAAGCACACCCCGTACTGCGGTTGGGTAACGCTGGCAACGGCAGGTTTCCTGGCTTGCGGGTCAAACGCTCCTGCTTTGCCTTCCCAGTTTCCCAGTGGCTTCGTCAAGCAATCGCTAACCGCATACAGTTGCGAGGGCAGCCAAGGCTTCGGACGTTCAGATCGTCCTGTCCTTGTTCCTTATTGCTTCCCCTGAATAGGGGAACCATTGCTAGTGTTAAGTATAAAAATTTTTAGTTTGTTCGAGGGGATTTTTTTGAATAAGGTTGACCGTCAAAAAATTTAGAAGTCGAAGAGTACTGACACAGGTAATTGCATTCTGCATCCAGCATACGGAAGAGATTCCAATTCAAACTGTATGCTGTTCTAACCACCGCTCTCGACACGGGACAGATTGTCCTTCATGGTTTCGAGAAGTGCGATCAGGGTACGGAAACAACAAGCCGTTGAACTATCGTCAAATCGCACGCTGGAGGTATGGCATTCCACATTGAATGAGCGTCCCGGCAAGTGTGCTCCGGACCACGATGTTCGAGAATTCCAACAGGATATGGGTCCGATGTCGGCATTTCCTGCGAAGAGTGAAGCACTTGCCACTCTATATCATAGGCCAGCGTACGAAGAAAGACATGTGCCCGAACCCGTTCCTCTACGTTGATCTCCACATCATGCAAGTGATACCATCAGTCCAACCAGACCTCGATGAAATCAGATCATCGATCTTTTCACCGGATAATTTTTATGGGCTGTATCATTGACGTTGAATAAATGATCATTTCCTTAACGGTGTACCAATATGGATTTTCACTACGAAATGCTTGATGAGAAAAAATTCCAAAAGTTGTCTCAAGCTCTCATTGTTGCACAATATCCTAACGCTCAGTGCCTTCCAGTCGGACAGCCTGATGGGGGTAGAGACGCATTTGATGTTCATGCCGACACCGACGAAGGACGATTTACGGTTTTTCAGGTCAAGTTTTCCAAGAACCCGTTTAGTAAATCTGAGAGAGAAGTTATTGAAGCAGTCATAAAGTCTGAAAAGGACAAAGTTGACAATCTCATTCAGCGAGGCGCAACTCAGTATGTTTTTGTGACCAATGTCGAAGGAACATCTCATCTTGCTGGTGGATCAATCGACAGGGTAAACGATACACTGACTGATGCATTTGGCGTTCATTCAATAGTTTGGTGGCGAGATGACCTTGATAGACGCCTGGAAAATTCCATTGATATTATGTGGAACTATCCTGAAATTCTCAAAGCAACAGATATATTGCCATTGATTGTTCCGAGTTTGGCGAAGAATGAAATGCAGAAAGTACACCAAGCACTTCGATCTTATTTGGCAGTGCAATATGAGAAAGAACGAGATGTCAAATTCAATCAGTTGGAACTAAAGCAGAAGTTGACTGATCTGTTTGTCGACTTGCCAATAGGGTTAACGCAACAGGCTAGTGAGTGGATAACTCGTCATCTCTTGAATACTGACGAAATTAGTGAATTTGATTCTTACATTTGCCGACTTGAAGCTGATGAGAATCCTGAATTCAATCGGAAGTTACCCTTCGATCAATCGCGATTAGCGGGGGCATTTCTATTGCATATTCCTCGAAAGGATGGTGTGACTCAATTTGTTGTTGAAGGTGCACCCGGCCAAGGGAAATCTACCGTTACTCAGTACCTATGCCAAATTAATCGACTGCGGTTGCTTAAGAAGGACAACGAGTTGGCGAATATAAATGAATTACACAAGACCGGCATGGTACGTACTCCGTTTCGACTCGATATGCGAGACTACGCTACATGGGTTTCTGGTTATGACCCGTTTTCGATAAGCGACGAGCTGGTAGAGCGGAATGATTGGATAGTATCACTTGAGAGTTTTTTAGTGAGGCAAATAGGGGTTCTATCTGGTGGGTCGATAATTTCCGTGGATGATCTGAAACAATTTTTCGCTGAGTCTCACTGTGTTATAGTCCTTGACGGTTTTGATGAGGTCGCAGATATTGATAACCGTAAACGTATCGTGGAAGAAGTTTGCGAAGCCGCAACCCGGATGGAAGTTTATGCAAAATCCGTTCAAATTATAGTTACAAGTAGACCTGCGGCATTTTCAAACTCGCCGGGATTCCCAGAAGATAGATGGATTTATCTGAAACTTGAGGATCTTCATGAAGAAAACATTCTCAATTATAAGGACAAGTGGACCATCGTACAAAATCTTGATGACGAGCAGAAAAATCAAATTTCATCAATACTCAATGAAAAGCTAAAACAACAACATCTTCGAGACCTAGCCCGTAATCCGATGCAGTTGACCATACTATTGCATTTAATAAATAGAAAAAGGGTGGCACTCCCGGACAAAAGAACAATGCTCTACAAAGAGTATATGAATCTTTTTTTCGACCGAGAGGCAGAAAAGTCGAAATTCGTTCAAGACAACCGCGAATTAATTTTGTTAATTCATGGCGTACTTGCATGGAAACTTCATACACAAGTCGAAGAGAATTTAGGACCTGGAAATATTTCGGGTGCCGCATTACTCGAAGAAGTCAAAAATTATCTCGAAGCAGAGGAACGAGATCCCTTACTCGCCGAGAAACTACTTCAGGGTACTGTAGAACGGGTAGGTGCACTAGTCGCTCGGAAAGAGGATATGTTTGAGTTTGATGTGCAACCGTTGAGAGAGTATTTTGCAGCGAGTCATCTATATAACACCGCACGTTATTCGCCGGTAGGATACCCGACAAAAGGCACCAAATACGATCGGTTTGATGCTCTTGCCCGTAGTTTTTACTGGACGAATGTAACAAGGTTTTACTGTGGTTTCTACGATAAGGGTGAACTAGATAGTCTTGTAAGTGGAATAATTTCATTGAGTGAAGAAGACGGGTATGCTCTTATCAATCAACCCCGGTTATTGTCGACGATGTTACTATCTGATCAAGTTTTTACTCAAGATCAAAAGGCTATGAAACGATTAGTAAACTTTATTGCAGAGGATCCTGGATTTCAACGATTCAACTTACCAGATAAATTTTTTCGCCGCCGAATATTGAAATTGTCGAAGGATGCGGGTGGTGAAGCTCTCTACGAAGTTTGCAGGGAAAAATTGGAGGCAGAAAACAACCAGACTCGGTGCCGGGTTCTGCGACAGGTGATGGCACAGAACAATAGTCACGACAAACTGAGGTCAATGTGGGATGCTAGGTACAACAACAAATTGACGAAATTCGAGATTTTTCAGGAGGCTTTAGACTTTGGCATTACAGATAAAATTAGGACTGATGAAATTGCGAGCGTGGTAGGAGACGATGTGGATTGTCATATCCGTTGGCTTGCGTACGAGCATCGTTATGAAGTAATTGAGGAGAACCGTGACCTTAGAATTGCCGCAACGCAGGCTTTTTTTGGGGGAGATCTTGACTTCCCTCTACGATTTTACAGATTGAGCGGGTCAGCGACTACTCTCGAAGTGCTCACCGAAATACTTCGACCCAACGCGTTTGCAAAGATATTGACGAGATCAAATAAAACCGCTGTCATTTACACTATTCTCGGGGACAGTTTTCTCTCTGAAATCGACCGCGACCGCCTCTTTGATCTAGTCGAGCAATCGTGCGAGCGTAGTCAAAATAACTCGCTTGATTCATTCAAGAACTTTGTGTTTAACTTGTTGACGAAGAATAATGATGAATGGCAGGAATCCCTCGAACCTTGGAATGCACTAGTTGATCGTGGATTGAAAGAATCCACTAACTACGATCTGATGTCCCAAATCGCCTTCGTTGCTACCGCATCAACAACATCTTCAGACGCTGGGAAGTGGGATGAGAGAGGGTTTACGGCAACCGAGGGATTGGTTAATCGTCTATTTTTCGCCCGTCACAAGTACAGAGATAGCAGTTGGTGGCAATCGGTTTTGCCAAACAACGACTCTGATTCGGTTTACATGTACCTTGCAGTATTGTTGTATTGGGGTCATCCACGTACAATTGCTTCGTTAAATTCGATTATCAATCCTATCATTGAAAATTTATCGTCACGAGATTGGAGTCAACTCTGGAAATTAGTGTGCCTATTTCCAGAAGCTACAGACAAGCAGAAGCTCACGATTCCAGAGAACTGGTTCCAGAAGGCTATAAATCTTTCGTTGCGTGCAGCTTTGATATTGCTTAAAAGAGTAAATGATCGAGAAGTAGCGCGTCAATTGTCTCGCTCGTATTTTTCAAGTTACGCTGGGGACGATGCCGAAATATTGGTTAGTGCTGTTCATACCGAACTGATTGGGTCTGATGAAGAATCAATAGAGTGGGAGTACATTAAGCATATGTCTATACGTGCTCAGGATCTCAGTATCAGCAATATATTTCCTTTCCGAATGGCATTGATAACCAATATACCTGAATCAGTAGCAAGGGATGTTCTCGAAAACTTCGAACTCCACAACGAACAGTTTGTAGCATCTTGCGAAAGAGTCTACGCTACGACCGTGGCTCAGAATGCGCCTAAAGTATCGAAGTTAGCCAGGGATGATGATTGGTTTGCATAATCGTTGATTAAGTCCGAGTAGCAATTCTTGCTTCAGATGATATGGAAACCTCCCCCTCGCATTTACAATATCGAACATAGATTAATCAACGAGAGGCAGGACGTTGACATGCACACTGCATACGATTTCACGACTATCAGGTTGGATTTGGCAAAGAACATGTTTTATTGTACCGATCGAGCTCAACCGCAACATGCGGTTTGGTGAGTCAGAAAAGGTAGAGATTCAACTAGATATTGGAGTGGTTTTCAGGACTGGATTCGTCGGAGGTACGGTGTGTGGCGAGGGAGTTCTGTAGCGGTGCTCATTTCTCGGGCCGCAAGTTGCAAGAGTTGGGTCTGTCGGTGAGACTGCTATCGCTAATAAAGCCCTAGGGCTATGTGGTGGGCAACAAGATCGATTACGATTCGGTGGCGACCACAGAGGCCGCGGGCTCATGCGGTGCCGTAGCATGATCTGACGACATTGCATAGTCTTCGCAAGCAGGACTTTTTGATTCGATGCATCCCCTCTATTTTTGCCGCTTCCACTTCAAATATTGCGCACGCTTTGAGTCGGGGACGCTACTACTATCCAACAACTGCACCAACATTTTATACCTCATCCGACAATTGACAGAATACTTGATTCGACCTGCCACCGAATTGGAATTTTTCGGCAAATCCAACATAATTCTGATCTCACCCGGAGAAAATGACTTTACCATAGCTCTATAGTTCGGCATCGCCGAATTCGATACCCCATATTGATTTCCCACGCCACACGTCACTACTGCCTCAACATAGGTAGCCTTAGAGCTTTCTGGTATGGCAACATCTTTCGTAAGCTGCTCTAAATTTGCCGCAAATGGCGGCTCATTGTAGAAGTTATCCCAACTATTATGCACACCAAGAAGGTTTTTACTGGCTGTGGTAATCATATTGTGGACTTCCAAGTCGCTCAATAGAGCAACTAAACGTAGCTTCTTGAAGAAATCTTGGGAAGCAATGTGTCTCTTGTCGTCTCCTTTCGCACGGTAATCTTGGTGACGGTCTACGAGCGTATTTTTAATTTTAGGTGTAAATTCATCTCTGAATGAAGTGCACAGCGCTAGTGCATTAACACGTGCTTCCTCACCAGCTTCAGGGTCACAATAAATTCCATGAAGCATGCCAATAATCAGTTCTCGCTGTACGTCATAAGTGGCACGAAGTCGTTCCTCCCATTCTTCTAGTTGATTTTTCTTGAACTTAGAAGATTTCAAAGCATCCAAGAGGTTCTTTGTATCCACTCCTGTAGGATTTTGTATGCTTGATAATGCATGCTTTTGGCACCTGCTGATGAAAGTCAGTACCTCATCTTCGTCCACATCTCCAGCTGAAGGATGCGCAACGGAGTAGTTGTTTCTTGTCGCTCGACATTGATCGAGAAAGAAGAAATTGTCGTCTGTTATCAGATTCAATTTAAGACACAGATCAAGTAGTTCTGCATCCTTCATTTCCAATAGGGAGTTTTCGTCAAAGGACTTGTCATCCAATATCTGTGGTACCACGTGCAAGCCGAATTTACGTACCTTTTGCCTTAGCTGTAATATCGATGCGTTCCATATATAGTTTATTGCCGAGTCAAACAAGCCACTTGCGATAGCGATACAAACCTTCACTATATTCTTGTCTCTTAAGTCAGGTGGAATACGACGAATTAGACGTGGCAGACGAGACCATGCTTCTTCTATTTGTTCGTCAAGTGCCACAACATTACGAGGTACATTCAAAACGTCTGTCAATTGGTCCAACATATTTCCTTTTAGGTGGGAAATCTTAGGGAGTTCTACTCGTACTTCTTCATTTGAACTCTCTACGAGCATAAGATCTTTTTGTACCATTGCCAATCTCTCCAATTTTCTATCTATTCATTCTCTACTTCACTTAGCTAGAATGATTCATCAATAACTATTGTGTCACTATCCCTTCACAAGCTCTGAGCGACGGTGAACCAAGACTGTTGAATTTTAAGTCAAACACCCTGGTAAACTCGGGACATTAAGGAGGTGCTCCAGTAGGCAATTACTATATTGGAATCCAGAAATACTTTTTTCCGCGAACCTACCGCAACTAACTAGTCGAAAATGACGGAATTACTTCACAAACGAACGTACTAAGTACACATGGAACCTACTGTTGTCAGGCGACCCTTCTGACTTGTAGTATCCCACTCGACAACCGAGACATTCACATCAATTCAATATTTTAAAATGTCGAACGAAAGATTTGGATTATTTGGAAACGACCAAATAACCTGCACGCAACGAAAAATCAATACATCAGTCTGTCATTTTTAGCTACCATCTCAAGTCAGTGTATCCACTTCATCCAACCTGAACCGACTTCGAAAATTGTCGCGGAGCATGTAATCCGGCCACCGGTTGTTCCTCTGATCAGTCAATGCAATACCAAACTCCGTTTTCAATCGATCAACCGTGTCTATTTCGGTAACAGTTGCCAGATTTCTAAAGCCCTTATGCTGTTTTGCTTTCCGGATGAACGGAAATTTATGTGAGTAACTTAAGTAATGCAAAGTACCTGGATACCAATAATTTTTTTTGAGTATAGCCATAAAGACAACCAAGCCTTCAGCTTCAGCTATAGATTCGAACGGAATATCAGACCGATCAGCTTGGCGATAAATCAATTCAGTTTCCGGGCTGTAATACTCACGCCCCTCCAAAGTTAGATTCCGCTTTAAAAATTCAGAACTGCCCCAAAAGCACTTAAACGTATGGTATTCCTGATCTCCATGGCGGTCAGCTTGTAGATTGAAATAATGTGTCTTAAAAATTTCACGCAAGATCTCAAAAGAATTGGTTTTGAGCAATGCCGCGATGATGTAGAGAAACGTTTCATATACGAAGACGATATGTGCTGAAAACCAAGCGTTTTGATGCCAATCAAGTTCGCGAGCAGGTAGTTTCAATTCGTGTAATCTTTCCAAAAACTCAATCAAAAGATTTTCGAACTGCTCTTTGGATGTGCTGGAAGTCTCCAAAAGTACCCAGTCGACTATAAGATTCCGAATTGGTACGAGTTTTCTGCAATCGTCAATGATTCCATCTACGGTCAAATCAGATTCCGGTGGTTTTCGAACCCGGAGCGAATCAGCGAAATTGATACAAGCGTCAAGAAAATTTGAGCGGTATCTCGCGACTACGGGTTTTCCTTCCAAAACGGTATGCTCCAGTGCCTTGTATTTGAACTCAGCTGAGGTTGGTTGCAGACTTGAGTCGTCCGTTATATATAGCGGTGGGTCACCTCGATCTGGCTTTCTATGCGTCGGTTGACCATACAAATTTCTGATCAATCCCTCCCAATTTTTATTAACCAGTTCATCTGATGAAAAATCAATATATATCCTCGATCTCAAAAATGTAGGTAAATAGGGTTCCCCCTTTTCATCAAATTCGCAGACTATTGGAAGAAACTTAGATTGCTGAGTTTTTTCATATATCTTCTTTGAAATAATCTGTGATTCAGTTCCCACCCCTGCTTCCCTAGAATTCGCCTTTTCGGAATATGATTTATCGCTGAATACGAGAACTTGAGTTACGCTGTCATCGTTTACCATTTTTTCCATGAAGACAAACTTATCGTCACCTTCCTGTAAATCGTATTCGTCCAACACTACTTCAATTCCATCATTGAGCAACTGGTCTGCCCAGTTTCTCACACGATCTTTATGTTCTTGGGAACTCCAACTGTAGGATATGAAGACTTTTGGGATTTTCTCGGACATTATTGAAACCTATTGCAAATCTATGTTGAAAGTTACGCCACGCAGTTCATTTCGTGAATATCTGAGAGATAGATTTCTACGACCGATATTTATACCAGCGAACTCGTTTACACGCCGAACCAAGTGCGGTTCCGGTATTGAGTGATCCGTTCCGCAAGCACACCCCGCACTGCGGTTGGGCAACGCTGGCAATGGCGGGTTTTCTGGCTTGCGGGTCAAATACTCTTGCTTTGCCTTCCCGGTTTCCCTGTGGCCTCTTCAGGCAATCGCCAACCGCATACAATTGCGAGGGCAGTCAAGGTGTCGGACATTCAGATGATCCTGTCCTTTTTGCTTCCCCTGAATAGGGGAACCATTGCTAGATACAACTCAAATTTGGGGTTCATTTCTGGCGATATAAGCCGCTCAGAGGCACCTTCTGACAGAGTTCCTGCTGAGTGAATTGCAAGTTCTGCTGCGGTGCACTGGTGGAGAACCCCTCTATTTTCACTGTCAAGCACCATAGCAGGTCGTCTGTCGCGCAACCAAGTGTACACCTCTATATATGATTTCAATGAAGTGTCAAATTTTGCTAAAGATCACCCATGATTTCACGCAACTGAAGCTCCGACACCGAACCCATTATTCACGTCGGGCTTTGCGAATACAGAGTCATGGCCCCACAAGAATCATTGAACACTGCCAAAATCCGACATCAACCAGACGCAACAAATCCCCTAAACCCCTGCTCGTACTGGTTGTTTCGAATTAGGGAGATATACAATTGAAAAGTTGACTTGGCGCAGTAGTATCACCCTCATCAACATTAGAGAAATCGTAGTACGCGCCATCGCCACTTGGCGTGATAATGAAAGAGTAATCCCATGAATCATCAAGACCGAAGTTCCAACGTCGATTGAACCCGTTAACTCCAAAAGTTGCCGGATAAGTGATACCGGCTACTGATACCTCGCCAACTCCAAAATTCATATTATCGACTGTCACACGAGTCAACTCAACCAAGACCGTTGACTTTGAAAAGTCCATTCTTTCGAAACATCGCCATGTTTCAATTGTAGAACCTTCATTATTTTGTGCTTGAACACAGAAAGTTACGAACACGGCAAGAATTAGAAACCCTAACGTACTCTTCTTCATCGACACCTCTGGTGTTAGAAAATTCTCTGCAAATCCAGATGTTGATGGCTTTATAGGTAATTGTCGCCGACTGAAAATTTTGGCACTGCGGATCAAGCGGCGTCTTTCATACATTCTACGATCAAAGTACCCGAATTGTAGCACATGGTTGAGGGTTACATAACTCGAGCGATTACAAACAATTCTGCTCGCCGACGCATTGGACGCGCAGTTGTTGTAGCCGATCAAATCGGGTTGAAAGCCATAGTACTCGATGTGATTGAGGACGACGGCCCCGACATCACGGAAAAGCGTCGTGAGTTTTACGCGAGAGTAGGATTTTTGAATCTGCCGCAGCACCCTATGAGAATGTTCATCAGAATTGTGACAATTCGTAACTATCAGGTAAGTTGATAGTCGTAGCCTAGCCTGAATTCTCGACTGAAGCGATGCGGTGACAAATTTCGTTGCGATATTCCTACTTGAACAGTGATGCCATATTCATCCCTGTTTTTGCTGGCATATATCTACCTGCAATTGTGCACTGAATTACTTGCGCACGTTTATCCGAGACAATTTGTTTGGAGATTTGTTGAATTGTGCAAGAAACGCCGTCAGTTTCAAGTTCAAGCAATCATACAGTTCATGTGTGGGATCAACCACTTCGAACCATTGACGCAAGTGAGCCTCGGTTTCACGACCGTCGAGATTTGGCTTCGCATGTTTCAAATAGGTGATTGCGTCCAGTTCTTCGTATCCCACAAATTTCGAGTGTCCAAATTTCCAGTTTCCGTTGTCGTCTCTAGTAGCATACCAGCAACGCGCTGAGGACATTCGGTTGGACAAGTCATTACAACGAACTATTTCGCGATTGTAACTATCGATTGCCTTTCGTACAGAGTCAGGGGTAGAAGCAAGTTTTGTCATTTTGCAATCCAATGTAAACAGTCAGCCAGAAGGACCTCTTAATATACAAGATTCGACTACGGGGAATGTCCTTTGATATCGGTGCATTGACGGATCGCTATGAGGATTTCTTTCTTGGTATACTCAACCAAACTAAGTCGGTTAAATAATGTCCTCGCAATTTCTAATTGATAGCCTTGCAGTAAGAAAGTTATCTGTTATTTGGGAAGTAGCTGGTAAGAAAAGAGTTTTGATAAAGGGGTTAAGCAGTAAAAAAAGGTTTTGTTGATTTTATATTCCAAACCTGATACAGCGATACTTACGGAAGAACTCCGGTCTTGGGTTGAATACTCCAACCCCACAAATTTCGTGAATCGTGTCCTTACCGACCTACATCAAAATAGACTCATCGAATATGATAGGCAATCAGAACTCGTATACCTGTCACCATCTGGGGCTAAATTGGTTGAAGATGAAATTCTTAAGCACGGGATGCCATGAATGAGTCGTAGCTATTTTTAGCGAGGCTTCGCCACAAACCGTCGAGTCAAGTGTAGGTTCAATATGGATTTTCACCATGAATTAAAAATTTGACTTATTTGTAAAGAAAATTCGCACTCAAGCTATTTAGTCGATTCAGAAAAAAAGAAAACAGAGTATTATTTTCTAATCACTCGTCGTCCCGTTTGTGATCTATGATAATCTGTTCAGCCTCTTGATCATAACGGTTTGCTAAATCCCGCAAAGTTACGGTAAATCGCTGATATCCCGCGTTCTCAATTTCCTCAGCTCTACTACGGAATATTTTCGCAAGGTCTTTCTCCGGTTTACCCGTTGGATCAACCCAATGAAAACCTCGCGAGTTGTATACCCCAATTCTATAACCATCGCGTAACTTATCAGCCGCGCGATCATTAAGTGCTTCAGCAACAGAGCGATTCATCCATAATCCATCTGGGTCGGCTGGTGCATGAATCAACACTTCACCAATGTGACTTAACGTAGCTCCGAGATGACCGGATTCGGTACTGAGAAATTTTACACGTTGGAGCCATTCGGTAAATGACTCCTCGCTGAAGGTCCCATCCTTTTGAGTTCCTGGTGGTGTTCTCCACTCACGAAGCAGTCGCCAGGCTTTTGTTGCTATAGCCTCTGATTCTTTGGTGTGTTTCTTCAATGGTTGATCTTCTAGTTTAGATCGGTAGATCAATTGGATCACTTCGCTAAAGAACTCTGGGTCGCTGGCCAGCCTACGTTCAATGAGATGAGGCGCAGCTCCTCTCCGTTGGTTCAATAGCGGAAGATACTCCCACTCTATTCTAAGCAGTTCATCTTCATTAACAGCGGGGTTTGTCTGAAGGAATTCAATCAGTTTGACGACGTGATAGCCGTCTAGGTGAAAAGTCGACTCACTGGAAGAGGTCGCAGCGATTAATACTCGTACGCATTGGTCAACATCAATTACTTGCTTGGTATGGAGCATAGCGGCTAGGCAATTGGTTGCTGCGTATGGTCTGCTATATTCAATTAGCTTTTCAATGGCAATAGTAAGGTCACTGTCTGCCTGATAAGGATTGACATTGATGCGGGTCCAATATTCACCATCATCTTCCTGAAGCCAATGAGAGGCACCGTCCCATATCTTTTTTGTAAACGGTAAGCAGGTTAAGAATTGTCCTTTTTGTGCTAGTGTCCAGCTTGACTTATCGATCCGGTTGCACCACTCCCAATTTTTGTTGTGGTAGCGTCGCCTGATAAAACCACTCACCAACGCTTTGCGCTTATGGTTTGTTGTCCCTAGTAATTGTGGCAAAAGCGCCTTCTCAATTTGTTCATCGGCAATAACGCCAAGTGCGCGCCCCACTTGGTTAGGTGAGTCGACGGACTCAGCAAATTGGATGACACCGTCGATTCCATTTTCACGTAGAACTTCTGACAAAGCCTTTTCCCTCCGAGCATCGAGTTTGTTTATCTGCTCTTCCCAATCACCTATTTCATCGTAAAGATCAGAATCAAGATCAGTAAAGAGGTGCTGATATAGGTGAAATGCGCTAGTTGGAGCGAGATGCTCGGTAACCCGCTCAACGCGGTCAATTAAGTGTTCGGACGAAGTCGGTTCTGCATCGTAAATCCATCGACTTTTGTTTGTAAATCTTATGAGACGATTCCAAAGTCGCAACCGTTTCTCTTCAGGAAATGCGGAAACAGGTGATGAGGTAAGTATTTTGATTAGTTGGTCGATTTCTCGCTGGGGCAGGTGGTCAAAATGGTCGATCAACTCGGAAAGCCGATCAATATCATGGTCAGCGGCTACAACCGCAAGCTCCGCGTAAATCGATACCTGCTGCTGGTATTCCTCGGGTGTGACTTCATTTTCCAGGTTATCGGTGATTTTCATCCGCCAGTTTGGTTTATGCGAACCTGAAGAATTCTGGTGTTGATTCGGTAAAAGCTGAATGATCAGATTCCAACCTACTTCCGGACATTCGTTTAGGAGCGTCTGTACTGCCACTTTACGTTTTTCAACTGACGCAAGCGTCTGAGGAAACCACGGAAGTAATATGGTAACAAGCGAAGTAGACGGGCGATTCCCCCACTGACCGCCAGGATCGTGGTTGGCAAGTTCACCAAGCACAGTACAAACTCGAACCAAATATTGTTCGTCCCAGGCCAAGCCTTCCAGGGCCCACAGCAAGCCAGTGAGATAGTTACGTCCTGTGACACTGTTACCTTCTTGGTCAAAAAGTTCATCAAAGGGACAGGGAGTCACGTTCAATGCATTTTCAACTGCAGCGAGAAATTCATCGGGAGCTACTTCTGCCAGAATGGGCAATAATCTGTTCAGACTGCCCCATTGAACCCAGTTAGCATCATAAAGAATTTCATGTACGATTGATGAACAAGTTTTTTCAATTTTACCTAGTGAACAGTTTTTAAAGGCTTCGGGCATAATGCTCATAATGGCCAAGCCTTCGGCGATTCCTTTGCGCATGATGTGCGAGCAATTCATTACTTTCCCGCGGATACTCGCCGAGTATCGCTCTTCGGTAGGTAGTTCAAAAGCGGGGTCTAGCTCGGTTAATGTAGACAAAGCTAAAGACTTAAAGGTACTAAGGTTCTGATCAAAAATTCGAGACCCTAACCGGTTCCAAAGTTCTGCTCGATCGACGACTCTCCAGATGCCGTTTTTTAAAGACAACAAGCTGTCGGGGATGTGCAATATTTCCTGTGCCTTTATTTGCCATTCGTTATAGCTGATGCCGAGGAGTTCGGAAATTATATCAATGTCGCATTGAGTTCTTTCGTCCCAGGTACCAATCATACCTGCTAAGGCAAAATAGGTGGCATCAGGATGTTGCGTCCAATCGGTTGTAGGTTTAATTTTAACAGCCTTGATCTCATCAGAGATTTCCTTGATAAGTTTTGGCTTAAAAGCATCCAGCAAGTCTTCCGGTAGGTTTTCGGGTGTTATGGTTCCAGCATTCTGATTCCGGTTTTGCACGATGTCTACGATTCGTCCCCATACGAATTGAGGGTCGTGTGGTTGGAATTGGCAAATGTGGGAATGTAACAGAGATAGGGAAGTACCATGCTCGCTTCCGAGATCATAGCTGAGTATATAAAAGTGGTTCAGAAAGTTGTAAAGATCGTCCCTGACAACCTTTTTCCCACCATTAGCTTCTTTAAGGTGGTATTTGATAACTTCGAGTTTCGTGGCGCTCTTCGATGGACTGAAATTTGTTCCATGAACATGCCTGCAAAATTCGTCTACGCTTTCGGTATCCCTCGCATGTTCCAGAAGCCATTGTACGTTGCGTTGGTCAGTAGCACTGAGTGAGCCTGTAATCAATGCGATGACATCTTTGTTTTTTGTGAATACCTTTGGATTATTGAAATCGTTCCAGGCGGCTTGAATAACATCTTTGAAGGGAGTATCGCCTTGAGTAATTGCAATGGAACTCTTGATCTGACCAAGAAGTTTCCGTTGTTCCTTGTTAGTAGGATTTTCAACGAAAACCACAAGATCGTCGATTTCGTAACCGTCGATTTTACCTTGAAGCTTGACTTTCGCAATAGGCCAGCGGGGGAAGCAAGGAGCGCGCCCACCGGTGAGCATCAAAACGACGAATAACGCTTGAACATGTGCTTCAAAATGAGCACCGCGATTTCCTGTTGAATAAGAATTACTGAGTTTCTTATTCGTACTCATTCGGCAGACGATAGTGCTGTTAGATTCGGTGCTAATCGCGTATGCGGTCGCTTTTGATACGTGGTACCAAAGCGAGAAATCGATGTCTTTGCCACAGTCCTATTTCCAATTGAATTTGGGTTTGTCACATAGAATCACAGCGACGCCTAGAGGCATTCCCGTCAATCTTATGCACATTGATAATGGTTTAAATCCTTTGTTATTCTTTCTTTGAAAACCACAAACAATCAGGATGCAACAGTGCGCTGTAACTTACTTAACCCACTTAGGGTTGGTGCAAAAATAACTTGTCATTTTCATTGTGTGTCGGGCATGGCGGCGGTGTCCTTTTGCGTTAGTCTGATCGTGTAATTCCATTTCGGTATGTTGTCGCCACTTTCGCAGTTCAGTGATTCCCTTTTCGTAGTCGGATTCAATCAGGTTTGCAATGACAGTGCGCCCGGTTTTGATAACAGTGCTGCGCAGACAACGCAGGATGATCTCGATGCTCTCAGCGGAACGCCGCCCAGTTTTTTGAGATCTCAGAAAACTATCGGTGCTCGATCGGATTCCATTTTGAGGTGTCCGAAAGATTATACCGATAACGGCATAATCCCTCCGGTGCCTTGAAGCGGTGGAATATTTCGAAAATTGCCAGAAGCAGTGATCTTGTGACATCTGAGTCCGATTACAGCAGTTGTTCGGATCAATCTATCAAGTTCTGCCTTCCAACGTATTAAGTTGGTAGAGGCGCCGAGGAATTCCATGTACTCCTCCAAGGTCCGCATCTGCGTTTACCATGGAATAACCATCCCAAGGTTTGGTAGGCTCACCGACAAGCAACCAATTCGGTCTTTTACTGCATTCAGTTGCAATTCTATCCAATAGACCAATCCTGCTTATTCCAGATGGATCATCCCTACCCCAAGTAAGATCAGGATCTTGCCCTCCGAATGCATGATCTTGGATAAGTATTAAATGAGGAGCTCTGATTCCGACATCTTGACAATAAAGCGCATCAAATGTCGCAAAGCCATCCCCACCAATGAATAATCCAGCCAAACGAGTCGGTCCATGATTTTCATCGTATCCTTTATCTCGTTCAAAGACTACGTACAAAGCAAAAGGTTTAAAACTAGAATCAACAAAACTGTATAGATTATTCGGCAATTCCGATAGATTGACGTGAGATTTCCATCCGTCCGGTACCAATTCACATTTCGCTATCGATCGCTTGTGTATGATATCGTAGCCACGAAATTCAGTATCAGGGTCTTTCAACCAACCCAACAAAGTATCTTCACCTGCTCCATAGTCTGCGTATATAAAAGCGTGTACAGCGTGGGCCCTTGCACATAACTTTACTGGTTGCCCGTCATTTCCGGAGCCCGGGTAGAACAGAGTTCTGGAGCTAAAAAAGTGGCTTCTACAGAATGGGTATGGGTTTTCCTGCAGCCAGTCGGGATAAGGTTCTGGGTCTAAACTTAAAATTTCTACAATACTGGGCATGATTACAAAATTGAAATTTGTAGTTGTTGCATTTACGTTAATTTAAGGGGATTATACCCCCTCGCACCAGATGTTCGCGCAAGGCGTGAGTCGCCCAGATTCGGAACTGCATTCCGCGCAACGATTTGACCCCGTAGCCGACCGAAATGATCACATTCAGATTGTAGTGATCGCTCTCGCGACCTTTCACCCGCCTTCAATTTGAACGTGTGCAAATTTTGCACAGGTTGCCTCGGGGTCGAGTTCTCCCTCCCGAAAAGAGTGACGAACATGTCGGGCAACTACCGACCGATCCCGGCCGAACAGTTCTGCTCCTTGAAGGTGTTGAAACTGAAAACGAAGGATTATCATCTTTCGGTATTGTGGCAATTTAGGGTTGATTGACTGAACCAAGTTGTACAATCTCTCGACACCGTTTTATGAAAGAATCAGAACCCATGACGAATTGGAACGCATGCACAGCAGTGGAGCGCGACCCTCGCAAGATAAGCGGAGCCTTGGCATTTGCAGGAACCAGAGTGCCGGTATACGCGCTATTTGAGAATCTGGAATGTGGGGCCACTGTCAAGGATTTTCTGGAATGGTACCCCGAGGTAAAAGAATGGCAGGTGTCCGCTGTCCTCAATCACGAAGCGGAATCGCTCAAGACAACCTTCGAATCGTGAAGATTCTGTTTGACCACGGTACTTAAATCTTAAGATTGAGGATATGGGTAAAGAAACAGAACTTCAAGAACACGTCAAGCGTATCCATTCTTTCATCGTTGACTTTATGGAAACCTCACAAATTATCGCCTGCCTGAGAACCGCCAGTTATAAACCTTCGGAGGAAACTGATGAGCAAAATTGAACAAAAGTATAGCGACCTCGTGAGAAAAAACAAAGATATTGATATCAAACCACAAATATTTGTAAAGGAAATGGATGAAAAATTGAAGCGTATGGGGATTGAGCGCCGACGTAGCGGACCTCGAATTTCGGATCCGGCGCATCATATCGGAATTTCTGTTTATTCATATTCGAGATCCTCAGATCAGCGAGATATCGCGTAACAGCAACACGGCAATACTTCCAATAACGAGGAACGGTTGCTTTCCCGGTCTCGCATATCCGATCTCAAAACTGCAGTATAGGCACTGGTGAACGCAGTTGGTGTAAAGGAAACACCGCATGTGCCGATCGGTTCTTCCGTGGCAAGCCTTCCCTTGCAACTGCAGTTCGCGAGATGAGAATAACTGAATGAACGATCCGACAGAGAAATTCCTTCGTGCATTTGAAAAGATCAAGGCCGAAGTGAATTACCTCGCCGGTGATCCGTCATCGGGGTCTTTCCAACTCGAAAAGGCAGCGGAGCGCGACAGTGTCATAGCGAGAAACCGTCGTTTGCTCAAGTACATTCGGGAAGTCAGAAACGTGCTTCAGCACCCGAATCATAAAACATCAGGCGATGCTGTTCTAGTCTCCGAAACTTTCCTTGAAGAGGCTGAGATTCTACTCGAACGTCTGAAAAACCCACCGACAGCAAACTCAGTCGGTGTATCGCTCAAACAGATGATGACCGCCCGTCTAACCCACCAGCTGGGCGATCTCGCGGACAGGATGAAGCAAAAGGGTTTCAGCCATGTTCCAATCCTGGATGAAAACGACGTGGTCATCGGTGCATAAGCAGCTTTGTATGATTCTCCAACTGAAAGACGAGGGGTGGAACATCTCACAAATTGCCCGCAGGTTTCACCTTGACTGCAAGACGGTGCGGCTTTTGCGCGATGGTGGCCGGTCACATTAATAAGATCAAACGGTACCGTCTCTGAACAACAGCATATCCACAACCCGATTCAATACGAAAGAGTTTCTTTCCGTTCAAAACCCAAACGAATCCCGGTCAATTGATGATTCACAGTGATGGTTCTGACATCAGAAAATCGGTGGGAGAGGTGCCGAACTCACTCAGCTTTTGAACTGAACTGCACGATTCAGATGGGCTGGTAGTTGAAAGTGGTTGGGATGCAATGCGTTGGCCAGGATTTCAAGGCTGTCCACCAACCGAGGACCGGGACGAGAGAAGTAAGCGTTACCATCAGAACAGTAGATTCTGCCATTTTTGACACAAGGCAAGCAATCCCAGCCATCAATGTTCCTCAGTCGCGACAGGTCCCGGCGAGTTCGTTCCTCGTCGAATCCGCATTGGGCAATGAAAAGTATGTCTGGCTGAGAACTGACCAGATGGGAATCCTTGACAACTTTTGAGGGCTGATTGACATTTCCCAAACAGTCAATTCCTCCGGCCATCTGAATCAGCTCCGGATTCCAATGCCCGGCATTGAAAAACGGATCTATCCACTCCAGGAAAGCGACACGCGGACGTGACTTCGAATCAATCTTCCGGCTTTCGCGTACAACAGCCTCGACACGATCGCCAAGTTCCGAAATGACTCTGTCGGCTCGCTCAGGGCACCCTGCCTGCACGGCAACCTTGCTGATGGAATCGAACACCTCCTTCAGACTCATCGGTGAAAGATGAAGTACGGCAGGTTCTACGTCAAGACAACTCATCGCCGTTTGCACCTCGCTTTCAGAAACTGCACAAACGTTACACAGTGTCTGGGTGACAATCAGGTCGGGGGCAAGTTCTCGCAACATGTCAATATCCAAATGATATAGCGAATTTTCGGATTCAAGTTGTTCGCGAACCATGGTATCAATCTCCCTTCCCTCAAGCCCTGTTGGAATGACTGATCGAGTCAGATGCGGAAGGTCTCTGACTATTGTCGGAAAATCACACTCGTGACTGACTCCGACAAGTTGGTCGACAAGGTCTAAAGAACAGACAATCTCAGTGGCACTTGGTAGCAGAGATGCGATTTTCATCTCAGAATTCACTCATTCGGCCAATTGAATTTCCGTGTACACGAGCCCATCCCGCTCCTCGGTTTCTCTAGCACTCACCGACAAGGAACTGCGAAACATGGGGCCAGCATATGCGAAAGTGTGAAATTCACCATTTTCGCCACAGGGGTCAACTGACTCCGGAAATTCATCAAGCAGCTTGTCATTGAATACTCTGCCGGCGAAGCGGTCACTTAGCTGGTTAGGATCGATGCAGCAGAGAACTGCCTCGACTCCTGCGTTCACCATATCTCGAGCGAGTTTCCCGGTATCAAGCTGCCAGAGCGGAAAGAGTGTTTCATAACCGGTATTTGCCATTTGTCTGACACGATAGTCACGAATGTCCTCAAGAAACAGGTCTCCAAACGCCATGTGACTCGGTTGATAGACATCCTTTATTTTCGCTAATTCCTCTTGCATAATGGATTGATATACTTCGTTGCTGCAAGGCCAAGGCAGGTAAATATTAAATAGAGGAAGCCCGACTGCCTGTGCCTGCATTTCCACCAAATCTCGCCTCACTCCATGCATAGCAACCCTATCGAACTCCGGATTGAAAGTCGTTAAAAGACCAAGGACTTCAATATCGCGCATTTGGTTTAAAACATGAAGCATCCAAGCCGAATCCTTGCCACTGCTCCAGGACAAAATTACCTTTTTGGACATGATGTGCTCGACTCGACAGTATCTGCTAGATTGCAGAAATTTGATTGGAATCAGTTTCCTGGATTAGCATTATCCCAGAATTTTACTTCGACAGATGTCGTGTTTTCTGAGGGAATATGTTCTGCAATTGAATGTATTACCAGTAAACTCTCATACGCATCGAACCAAGTGCGATTCTGGTATTGAGGAGTCCGTTCCGCAAGCACACCCCGTACCGCGGTTGGGTAACGCTGGCAATGGCAGGTTTCCTGGTTTGCGGGTCAAACGCTCCTGCTCTGCCTTCCTCACTTCAGCTTCGTGGTGACTACCCTTTGCTTCGAGCAAGCCCGATAGAGGGCCAGTCGTGCCCGACCAAATCCATGAGCGTCTCACCATCGAACCGAAAGCATTCCTGATCAGGAAATAATTTTTGAATGTCTGCAACGAGATGGCAGTCGTCTTCCATGAGGAAAAAGAACAACGCCAATACCGTACCGGTTGCGTAGATCACGAACCATGAACTGGCTTCGAACTGCTTTGCCGACACCCGGATATTCTTTGCAAACGGCTTGGTCTCTCCGAATAGGAATGACAATTCGGCCCTTGTGGTGTCTCCCTGATAGGGAACGCAGACGACATTCCATTTCCTCGGCAAGTCGCGGAGATGCCGACTGACAAGGAGTACGGCCGCACTCTTGGTCAGTACCGAAAGTGTGGGACATATCACTGTTTTTCTGAAATCGGTACGCGGTTTGTTAGCGTAGTACTCGGGTTTGTCGAAGCTCGCTATCGAATCGTTCCTGGCATCGTGTATTCCGAAGAAACGTAAATCCCGTGGACTGAACTCGGCGAGCTTTTCTTCGTTGAGCGCAAGAACTTGACCTTTCAGCTCACCGGGAGCAGTTCGGGCCAGTGTCGTGTTTGAATTGTGGAGAGCTTCCAATAAGTGCATAGCTTTGCAAACATATGTCTCATCGCCGAACCGGTTATTGCACTCGGGATGAGTGAGCAGTACGCCACTGTCGTCGTATCCCCTGACCTTCGGCTGCCCTTTGCCGCGTAGTGCCCGCGGGATCACATGATCTCTGCTGCTAGTCGAGCCTTCAACAAGTTGCCCACAAAGATAACAGGTCGTCAACACCGTTCTTCCATTGCCCTTGCAATCTCCAGAACTTGAATTACCGCGATACTTTCGCTCCACTCGTCGCCCTCTGTCTATCACTTACAGCCTGCCTTAACCTTGAATGAAATCAGAACCAACTGTGGTCCAAAAACTCCACCAGTCATTCCTGTCCAACAGCTCCACCTCCGTTGGGAAACACCGAGACGACTTTAATCCAGCGTCCTTGTGACCGCGAGATATCTCGAACTTCCTGCGCTACCTCCACAAAATCCTGGTTCTGGCTGAATATCGCTGCCACATCGAAGTCCTGATTGCGGGCCAGCCATACCGCATCAAGACCGAGTCTCAAATCAATTCCTTTCTCACGCATTACCGGCACCATATGCTCAGTCGCATCCGGCAAGGTAACTCTTCGGACCTGGTGGCGCAGCCGTCTGCTGATTACTGTGATGCCAGCATGGCGCATCGCTGTCAGTCGTCACGTCCAGTAGCGATGCCACATCTCCGAGTGCGTTATGTCTGGAATGCCTGTATAAAAGCGTACCTCAGCAACCATCCACCCTTTGGCGTACAAACAGTCGTCGCAAGTTTTCTGGGGTCGTAATTGGGATGGTAGTGAACAAACGATTCCATGGCGTGCCGGAACTAGTTCAGTCCGTCAATGAACGATTTTGCCCGAATTTCGTCTGGTTCCTCAAACATAGTGGTACAAAAAAATAACCCCGCTGGGGCCATACGGCAAGTCCGACGGGGCGGAATTGTGAATGATTATATTGGGGCGTTTTTCCTCAGGTCAACTTTCATCGCACTACCGCAGCAATCTGTTACCGCAATGAAACGAATGGACGCTGAGATTGATAATCTCAACGCTCATTCAAAGGTGCAAAAATCTGATTTTTTGTGTGGGCAAAAGAGCTTCGTATTTGGTCAACAATAGTGCAAGAGTTTTCTGAACTGCAGCTGATTCTTTCCCGAGATCGTTATCATCTTCTCCGGCGTGTCGTGTCCACCGTTTTTTTGTTTGCGAAGGTTTGTTCGAGATTTATTGAGTTTGATTTGACGAAAACTGACAAAAATTCTCTGATAGTTTTGAAAGTCAAGAAAATCATTTTCTTTCCAGAAATTTTGTCCCAATGACCTGCAATATTCCAAGAGACACTGTGAGCCCTTCAGTTGTTGTACGATCTTGGAACGGTCACCTTTCCCCTTCTTCAATTCGATAAAAACAATTATGCTTGTACTTCCATGTATCGCAACTACAATGTAGTCGGCTCTTCTTGTCTGCCCTTTGTCCCTTTGAAAAAACTTTGCAGGTACACGGAAATTATCGGACTTAATTGCGATGCAGTCTTCCGGAACATTAAGCAGCTGTAATCTGTATTGTTGACCTTTTGCTGTATTTGTCTCTTGTAGAACCAAAGAGTTCTGCCTATTTTTCTGTTGTAAATTCAGTATTGATCCTGCATCAATCATTTTGCGCAATAGTTCAATATCCTCTACCACAGACTATTCTCCTGCCCATATGATTTCTTCTTGAATATTGTTCATTTTGTCTATTACGGAGTCGAAACTAGAAACTTCAATTCCGAACTTTTGGTCGATTTCTGCAGGCGTCAGGGTATGACACATCGATTTTCTCTTGTTCCCCTCTAACCTGACTAACGCTCTCTCCGCAACATAAACACTAATTCGACTGGCATCCAACAGTTCACTTGCTTGGTATTCTTCTCGATCAGCGATGCCTTTCAAGTGAGGTTCTTCACCATTCAGCATAATCAACGTATTCAACTCTTTGAGGAGGTAATCGCTGTGAGTCGTGATGAACACCTTTATACCCAGATTTGTCAGACGTGCCAGCAGACGTGCCACTCGACATTGATTTCTCGGATGAAGATTGAGCTCGGGCTCATCAATCAGTAGCAGGTCTCCCTTTTTAGCTTTATGACGTAGATAGAAACCAAGATCAAGCAATGAACGAACTGAACTGGAGCTTTCGTCCATTTCCAGCTTTCTGGCGTTTCCTTTTGGTTTGAAAAGAATTGTGTCATCCTTGTCAATCGTGTATTCCCCACCTAGAATGTCAGCGAAGTCTTTCAGTAACTCTGGATGGTATTCGGTGATGAAACTTTTTTCATTCGCTACCGATTGCAAATTTCTGGCGAATTCGACATCATTCTTTACTGGTAGAGGATAGTCTTTATATGATTTGAACAGAAGATTTATCGGATCAATGTTCTCTCCGTTTTTCATCATCTCTTCCAAGAGACGATTGCGCGCGAAATTCAATTCTTTACGAAATATTGTTGCACCAGTACGTTCGACACTTGCTATGAATGGATCAGGAAACAGTGGCTTGAATAGCAATTCATTGATGCTATTTGAAATGATTTCATTGACTCGATACTTTGGGAATTTGTCTGTAGCACTCTTTTCCATTAGCAAAGAAATCATCAGGCCATTACTATTCTCTTCTTTGTCTACAAATAAAATCGTTTCCTGATTTGAAGTTGCGAATTTTCTTTGAAACGCACGTTCAATAGAAAATTCTGATTGTTCAAATTTTATTTGAAATATCGCGTCATCGAACAGAATTGACTTTGAAGCGAATATATGTGAAAGATCAGTCGCATAATTTACGCATCCTCTATCCAGAATACTATTTGCTTTTTGGACATATCTGGAAACGTCAACACGAGTGACTCCATTTTGTAAAACGGAATCGACGTGTTTATTAATTTTATGTACGGGAAGATACTGACGCCAAAGTTTCAAAAAACCGTATAACGCGTACGCCGCATAGGTTTTTCCAGTATTGTTCTCACCGCAGATGATCGTGAAATCGTTTAAGGAAAATGATGCTTGCTTTAGAACTCCCAGATTTAGACATTCAATTTTCAATCTACTACACCGTCATGGAAATTGGGTACTTCGAGGGCTCTTCACTGATTGTTTGCTATTTATGCACTTTGAGAGAAGGAAGATTTTGTTTCTGGGCTTGTGTGGAAAGGAATTGCATTATAAAACCATGCAACCGGTGTTATCGAATTATATTGATACAACTTTGGAACTAAGTTGCGGGACTACATCGGTTCCGTTGATGACCTGATGGAGGCACTGGTCAGAGAGATGGAGAGATTTTTTGTTACCGCACTATAGCTGGATACGCAATTCATTCGGCAGGAACTCAGTCCGGATATGCCTTCAGATGGCTGAAAATGCCAAAAATGAACCCCGAAACTCGAGGTGATAGAAGTAGCACAACATTTAGCAATCGGCAACTGAAGTATACGACTTTCTAGAGTGACCTAAATCGTTCATTCAGAATGTTGTTCACGATGGATAATTGTTCGCCCCAGCAAAATCCCGGTCAACTTCTATAGTTTTACAATTGACTTCAAGCGACTTCCCAGAAACATTTAATTTCTGAAACCTTTCAAATCCAAATTGGTGTCGAAATTGAAAACGAAGGATGATCGCCTTCCGGCATTACGGTAATTTAGGGTAAATTGACTGAACCAGGTTGTACAATCGTTCAACACCGTTTCATGAAAGAGTCAGAACCCATGACGAATTGGAAAGCATGCACAGCAGTGGAGCGCGACCCTCGCAAGATAAGCGGAACCTTGGCATTTGCAGGAACCAGGGTGCCGGTATATGCGCTGTTTGAGAATCTGGAATGTGGGGCCACTGTCAAGGACTTCCTGGAATGGTACCCCGAGGTAAAGGAATGGCAGGTGACCGCTGTCCTTGGTCACGAAGCCGAATCGCTCAAGACAACCGTCGAATCGTGAGGATTCTGTTCAACCACGGTACTCCATCACCCCTACGACGACACCCTGCAGAATACTCCGTAAACAGATCCGCGGAGAGAGGCTGGGAATAGTTTGAGAACGGGGAGTCAATTCGCAAAGCTGAAGAAGAAGGCTATGAAGCTATCGTAACCACGGACCAGAGTATGTGATATCAACAAAACCTGGCTGACATCAGACTGGGATCGTAGTACTGATGTCAACGGCATGGCCGCGAGTGCAGAAGTGCATTCCGGAAATTCGTACAGCCATTGAAGAAGTGAAGCCCGGACAGGTCAGGGAGGTACCGATCAGAGGGTCGAGCACAAGATCATAGTCATCCATAGACCCGATACCGGCTGCGAATGTCGGATCTGTAAGTCGCTTGCTGGCAATGGCAGGTTTCCCGGCTTGCGGGTCAAACACTCCTGCTTTGCCTTCCCGCACGCTAGCGGGCGGGAAGGCAAACCTTCACTCATCTCAACTGGGGAATTTCAACCGTAACTTCTGGGGAGTTTCAACCGTAACTGACAGACCGCATACAGTTCCGAGGGCAGCCAAGGCTTCAGACATTCAGATGCTCCCGTCCCTGTTCCCTATCGCTCTCCTGGTTGAGGGAACCATTGCTGTGAATCAGCAGAAGAAAAAAATCATCTGATTCAAGCATCAATAGACCATGTCCCAATTCGACTCTGAACCAAATCATATACAGGGACTTGTACCCTGATTCTTGGAATCGCTATCGCTGCAGTTTCCGCGTTCTGAGCAACAGCAGGAATACAGATACAGAGCCGATCGATGTGGTCACAATCCCCACCGGCAATTCCTGCGGTGCAAGAAGTAGCCTGCACAGCAAATCCGTGACGGTGAGCAATACATCCCCCAACGATGGCTGCCGGCGGCGCACCCATTCAATCAAACGAGTGCGGTACAGGATAGGCGATCATCAGCAACAGATCCCGCCATCTGCGGCGCAGGATGTCGGTGTTCCCTTCATCAGGGCCTATATAGGGTTGTGTCGGTCATGCTGACTCCTCATTCATCGCAAGCTCTGGAAACGGATTGTGCAGTCCCGCCCAGGCTTCACTGTCGGCATCGGCCAGATGCTTGTCGAGCAGGCACGCGTCCAGACGGGTTCTCATCTTTGCCTCGTCCATCTGCTGACCGATGAAGACGAGCTGTTGCGCGCGATCACCGAAGCGGGGATGCCAGTTGGGGCGCTGGTCAGGTCGCTGACCCTCGGGATGTCCCCAGTGTTCGCGAGGCACCGCAGCCCACCACATTCCCATGGGGTTCACATCGCTGACACCGCCAGCCTGAGCCCACTCGTAGGCGACTCCGATGGTCAGCCGCGACCCAGAAAAAGCCCTTTGAGCGGAGCACGCCGCGCCAGTTCTCGTCGTGATGCAGAAATGACCACAGTTTTGCAGCGTCGAAGGGCTGTGACGTACGGTAGGTAAAGCTCGAGATCCCGTACTCTTCGGTTTCCGGTGTGTGCTCGTCCCGGAGTTCCCGAATCCAGCCGGCGGAGCTGGCCGCCTTGTCGTAGTCAAAAAGGCCGGTGTCGAAAACACACTCCAGTGGCACCTGGCCACGCGTCGCCTTGAGGATTTTCGCGCCGGGATTGAGTGCCTTGACGATGGCCTCGACCTCAAGCGCATGGTCACTGCTGACGAGGTCCAGCTTGTTCAGTACGATGATATCGGCAAACTCGATCTGGTCGATGAGCAGGTGTGTGACCGTGCGGTAGTCCTCTTCACCCAGCGACTCGCCGCGATCCTTGAGGTCGTCGGCAGCATTGTAGTCCTGCAGGAAGTTCGCCGCGTCCACGACGGTGATCATCGTATCAAGGCGTGACACCTGGCTCAGACTTACCCCGTTCTCGTCCTCAAAGGTGAAAGTCTGTGCCACGGGGATAGGCTCCGAAATCCCGGTGGACTCGATGAGGAGGTAGTCAAAGCGTCGCTCCTGAGCGAGACGTGAGACCTCCGCGAGGAGGTCATCGCGAAGTGTGCAGCAGATGCAGCCATTCGACATCTCGACCAGCTTTTCGTCTGTTCGCGAGAGTTCCGAACCGCCGCGCTCAACGAGGGTTGCGTCAATGTTGATCTCACTCATATCGTTCACAATTACCGCGACCCGCCGCCCCTGTCGGTTGTTGAGCACTTGGTTGAGGAGCGTTGTCTTCCCGGCCCCGAGGAAGCCTGACAGAACGGTTACGGGAAGGCGTGGCTGGTTGGATCTGATTGGTTCGTTCAGGGTCATGAAAATCCTCGTCCGGTTCATTCAGGAATCAATACTTCGGGCCCCTCGGGATCGAGGCGGCAACCCGGCGGTTTTGGGGTACCTGGTTATTGTTAACAATAAGTGTTATATTATAACATACCGTACCCTTAAATGTAAGAGGCAACAAGGCCACGGCGACACCGATGCCCGGATTGCATGGGTGCTGTCAGCCACAGGAGCGCACCATGATCCTGATCGGGTCAGCGAACCAAACCGTCGATTCGATACGCCGGCCTGAATGACGGTCACCGCAGGAGAGAACAAAGACCGAAACGAAATCAGCATGCAGGGATTGGAACGACTCAGGCACACGACAGGCTGTCGGTCAGTAGCCGGCAATCAATCCTGAAAACTGTCGCCGGTAATGCCGGAGGAATCGCCCAACCGCAGCGATCCCGCTTACGGTATCAGCGACTGCAGTCAGTTCTGGTTTCGCGCCGCGCAAGTGACAATCACATTCTGTCTTGGTGGACGTTGGCAATGGCAGGTTTCCCGGCTTGCGGGTCAGACACTCCTGCTCTGCCTTCCCGGTTTCCCCAGTGGCCTCATCAGTCAACCGCCATCCGCATACAGTTGCGAGGGCAGCCAAGGCTTCGGACTTTCAGATTGTTCTGTCCCTAAACTGATCTATCGTTCTGATTCGCAATCTGATCACCTGCTGTACAGTGCATGATTTTCAGTAAATGGTGTCAAACCGGGTCGCGACCCGATCTGTCCTTCAGTTTCCCGCCACAGCAGGTGCGCTGATTTGCCAGGCGCGCCACATCATGCTCACACCTGATAGGATCAGCACACCCAGGATCAGACGATAGAAGATCGTCTCCTCAACGTGCCTGCGAATGGCCCGGCCCGCCGCTAGGCCAACCGCCAACGGAATGACCGCCATTGCAGACAGGATGGCGAGTCTGCCATCCAGGGCACCGAAAATCAGCAGCATGATCACCCACGGCACGACCGCACCGATATAGAGAAAGCTGATCGTATTGACGAACCGGTCTTTATTCAGAGCGGGCAAGGATACAAGATACAGGATCAACAGCGGTCCGAACAGCGAGGAAAGGCCTCCGATCAAACCCGCACCACCGCAGAATGCGGCACCGGCCGGTTTCTCAAACTTTGATGAAATCGCGATCTTGCGCGTCGATCCCTGAAGGAATGTAAAACAGATCACCGCTACTCCGACAACGATCAACAGGGTCTTTTCGTCAATTCCTGTGAGAACCTGTACACCGATCCAAGTGCCGGCAACCAATGCGACAAAAGCCGGCCAGAATCGCCTTATTGTCTCAGCAGGTCTGTCGGCATCGTAGACCTGCCATACATTGGCGACGACCACGGGAAAAGCCATGATCACGACGGCGTGGTGTGCGGGCAGGACTAACGCCATCATAGGCACGGTCAGAAGCGGTGTGCCAATGCCCAGAACGCCTTTGATAAACCCGCCGCAGGCCATGGCAAGAGCGCACCACGCAATAGTCCAATGTGTGAGTTCAAGAATCATGAAGGGTCACCGCAACTGACAGAAGAGTCTGAATTGTAAAACGAAAATGCCGATTCGTTTTCAGTCAATTTCAATTGTTCGATGCGAAGCCAGGTTGTCTTTGCTGAGATATTCCTGTGATCGCTGATATACCCGGACCGCTCGCTGACCGGGACTGCGAAGGGAAAAACCGGTCAGACAGCTTCGTTAGTCCGATTGGATGTTTCCCCGTAACGAAGTTGTACCGGGGTTTTCATCCGCGACTGCTTGATGCACACCTTCTCTGGCAGTATGGATCGCGTCATTGATGTAGGCGATGTCACCGATGTTTCCGCAAAATCAATCAGGGCACCAGCTATGCGATTGTATCCAACGCCAACCTTACGTCTGTCTTCCAGATTACGAATCTCTCTATCGACTTTTGGCTGAAGATTTCTGATTCTGTCGTGATGAAGGCGCAATATTCGGTTGTTCAATAGAAATTCGTTCGTATGACGTAGCTGTTTTTCCTCTTCCTGACGAATTGTCGTTATGTGATATTCCGCTACTTCTTCAACATCTCCAATGCCATTCGTAGGAAATTCAAATGGCATGTTTAGCTATTCATATTGCCCGTGTCCAAAATATGCGGTCAAGACAACTGTACTCAATTGATTGTGCATTGAGTAACCTATCAGACTCAGTCTAACTCGAACTCGTTGGTGCGTCAGGCGAGTTCGTGTTCGGATGGACAACGGTCTGTTGGAACCTTGGGGAAATCGGTAACCCGACAGCTGGATTTGTGGTCGACGATCCACGTGATGAAATGTGTATTTGCAGATCATCATTTGTATACAATATATTGCATTATTAGAAATGCAATATATTGGTTGAAGAGAGAATCGGTATGAACGAAGTCATTGGTATGCGAATTAAGGCGTTGAGGCGGGAGCGCGGACTATCCCAGGACGGATTGGCGCGAATGCTCGGATTCAAAGATCGGCAAACGATATCTGCGATTGAAACCGGCAATCGCCGCGTTTCCGCGACGGAACTGCTCCTCGTTGTAGAAAAGTTGAATGTACCGCTGGAATACTTCACAGATCCGTTTCGGCTGGACGGCGAGGTACTGTTCTCATGGCGGCAAAACGGTGTCGGGAGTTCAGAGTTAAAGGAGTATGAACAAACAGTTAGCCGTTGGATTGGTGCATACCGGAGACTGAGTGCCCAGACTGGTCAGCAGCAGCCGTTGATGCGACAAACCCTTGGGTTGACAAAACACGCCAGATTCGAGGATGCGATGGACGCCGGCGAGAGGTTCGCTGTCGAATTCGAACTCGGTGAGGTGCCTGCTATGAATCTGGCGCGGGTGATGCAGGATCAGTTCGGGATACTCGTGCTTATGGTAAATGCCTATAGTGGTATTTCCGGGGCTGCATGCCGCATACCTGAGTTCGACTCGGTACTGATCGCACAGAGGGAAGTGAAGGGGCGACGTAATTTTGACCTGGCACATGAATTGTTTCATATTCTAACCTGGGAAGCGATGCCGCCCGAACATGTGGAGGAAGCACGTACCTTCGGTGGGAATCGCGTGGAGCAGCTGGCCAACAATTTTGCAGCGGCGGTCCTGATGCCGAGGGTAGTCCTGGAGTCGTTTGACAAATGGGATGAGCTGGACATGAATAGTCTAATCGATAGACTGAACACCACGGCAAATGAACTGGGTGTGAGCTCATCGGCCCTAAGGTGGCGATTGGTAGTACTTCGAAAGTTGGCGAAGGCGACGGCTCGTGCAATCCCAGATGCCGCTTTGCGGAACAATGACGGCAACGGTGATTTGGCACTTCCGCCTTTGTTTTCGCGGCGATTTATGGAAGTGATGGCAATGGCCATAGACCAGGGTCTTATATCGGTTCGACGTGCGGCGCGATTGGTCGGGCTGTCTATTGAAGGCTTCGGGGAACTTTTCGCTGAACATGGAATCGATTATGTGATCGACCTGTGAGTGGAAAGGTCACACCTAAGACGGTGCTCGTGGACACGAACGTGATCTTCGAGTCAGACCGGACAGGTACTTGGCGCGCGCTGGCCGGTGGCTATCAAGTGGAAACAGTTGAAGACTGCGTGACTGAGACTCAGACGGGATTTCAAAGGCGGGAACCCGAGCGGTTGATCGATGTAAACCAACTTCGAGCCTCGCTGGCATGCATGCACCAGGTCAGCGATAGACAACGCGGCGAATTGACAGTACTCATACAAGGTATCGCGTTGGATAGGGGCGAAGAGTCGCTTTGGGCGCATGCACTGGTGAGGGAGGACATGTGGTATTTGTGCGGTCCGGATAGGGCCAGTTTACGCTGCGGAATAAGGCTGGGATTCCGGGAACGAATGGTGTCTCTAGAAGAACTATTGGATGAAGTGGGTTATCATCGGAGGATTGCTCTGAAGACTCACTATACGAATAAGTGGCTTGAGCAAGCTCTTTTGGAGGTGTTCTGGGCGGAGAGGTCTGTTGCGCATGACAAGCCGTAAACTTGCGGGGATAAGCAAGAAGTTCGTGGATGAATTACTGAAAACACTACGAAGATTTGACGCGCTGAGGGATGGCGATCTGGTAGAGTGCCGCGTTTTGGAATAGTCCGCAATCAGGCCAAGAAAGGCTTGACCGGTCTCGTTCAACATTTTCTGGTTTCGAAGCGTCCGAGAGAGCAGGTCCAAGGTTTTTTATCTCGTCAAGACCGCGTTCAGCCAGTCTTCGTTCATGCATTGTGTAACCTCGCACCAGATGTTCGTGCAAGAGGTGAGTCGCCCAGATTCGGAACTGCGTTCCGCGCAACGATTTTAGCCGGTAGCCGACCGGTACTATCACAGATCGCCAATGGTTACTCGGCGATTTTGAAATTCATCTCGTCAATGATCGGAAATGACGGTCTAAGCGGCTTCTTTCAACCAGTTGTTATCCATCGTTAATAACGCAGCGAACGAGATAAACGACGTTAGTTTTCAATGAATTACCAGAAGGTAAAAGCAGTTTCATTTGTCTTGCTGAAACCTCAGAGATGACAGACGGTCGGATGAGTTTTGGATATCTTCATGTGTTTGTTGGGTGGTTTATTGTGCTGAAAAAACCACAAATATTCAATGGTTGACGATTCCTGAAATCTCACAGTTACGGATCATTGAAGATTCTTCGAATTCATTGTTTGTTTTCCATGCCTACACGTTTTGTTCAGAGTGCATTCCGCACATGACGGGTCGCGTACTCTACATACTATGGCAGCAAGATCTAGTATAGCCCAATTCAACTCGCGAGGATTTTCGTGACAAATTACACGGTGGGATAGTTTCTGCAAGTATGGATCATGGCGTATATCTGCCAGTTTTCTAGGACCGAAGTAGCGTTCGAGTACCCTTGCCATACCTTCATCCAAAAGTGGCTTTGGCTTGTTGTGACACAGTAATTCAATTGCGTTACCTATGTATTGACCGACTCCTGGTAAATCATTTAACTCCTTGCGCTCTATAGGAAAGCGACCATTCCTGACTACCATTACAGCGGCTAGCTTTTGTAATATAGGAGCACGACGATGCCAAAGACCGAGAGGCTTGAGAGATTCTCCTATTGTTTTCTCGGAGGTTTCAGCAAGAATTCGCCAATTGGGGAATTGGGAAAAGAATGCCGCGTAGTAATTTGCGACCGTCTCGGCTTTCGTCCGCTGCAACAACAATTCAGTTACAGCAAGGCGATACTTACTTTCGCCTGTTCGTCTCCAAGGGAATGTTCGCCCGTTTTGTTCCGCCCACTTAAGTATCAGTCCTTGAAATTCTCTAACATCATCGATACCAACGTTGTCTGCTTTGGTGCCCATACAACTATCAGCAATTGGAGAAAAAAACTTATTTTGAGAGTAAAGAGATGTCCTTCAAGATGAACTAATGTCCAATAGTTGAAAGGTTATCTATTCTCGGCTGGTACACAATCAGAGCACAGCAAATGATGATTACTTTTGCCTCATGAAAATTCTAACTTTCTGAGTTCTCCTCACGGGCTCTAAGAAGGTAGTATGGAGTTCCTCGAATATATTCCCCATCAACATTCAAACTCTTGTAAAGGCATTCATGTCGGTCAAGTTTTTGAATTCTGGATGTTGTACCGTTATCGACTTCAGTTAACCCGATTGCTTTTAGTTCATTAACTGTTACATCAGGTACTTGATGGATAAACCAGGTCAACAAGGGTTCCTTGTAATTCGTCCGCGCACCAGGTCTAAAGTGTGATAAGTATTGTGAGGCGAGTAGCACACCGACCCCAAATTCTCGACCTTGCAACAACACTCTATCTAGAACTGGAAACTGGTAGCGCATAATGTTGTCTGCTTCATCAACTAGGAGAAATCCATTAATTGCCCGAAGTTGCGGGTTACTTCCGACGAAAGGGTGTTTCTCTAACTTGAGCATGTTTTCATAAAACAGGTTGAGAAAGAGAATCACGAGAATGTTTTTGGTCTTGTCGTTTTGTCCAAGGGCCGCAAGATCAACAACAACTACACCGTCCAAATAGGTGGAAAAAGGTTTTATTTTCGAAACGTCATCTTCGAACAATTCCATATCCACCATATCACTCAATATTGAGTAGATTGCATCTGGCTTTTTTACAACTTGACGATACTCGGCAAATACATCTGCCAAAACAGGATCTGACTGGTTTCTTAACTTAGCGGCGCTATAGGCATTTTTTACAGATTCTTTCAAATTTTCTTTTTGTACTGGTCCTAAACCAGAATAAATTTTTTCCAAAACATCATATAGAAAGTTAGAACGCTCCAACCACGGGGGGCTTTCACTAGCGACGGTAGATGTGTCGAAAATGTTTATTGGCATGCGTCTGGGCGTTATTACTTTCACACCAAGAGAACCGGTGAACTCAGAGTCGCTGTAATCTTTCTTGTAGTCAAAAATCAGAAAGAATGGTTTCCGATTGAAATTCGTTCGTTGACTTCGAGCGACTTGATACACGATGGATTTTGTCAACTGAGTTTTACCAGTCCCGAGATTTCCTACAATTCCTATATTAAGTTGTGTCAGTTGAGTATTGCCAGGAAAGAATATCCTAGGTTCCTTTCGGAACGTATCAAGGGTCAAGCCTACTTCAAATCGGATGCCTGATGAATGAACCGATTCATTGTCAGTGGTTGCACCGTTGGAATTCGGGGAGACTGTAGGTTTGAAATCTTGGGACTTTGGCGAATCTGATTGCATTGATTCGTTTGGTTCAACATGAGTAACTAATTCCCAGTATTCTAATTCCTCAACTAAATTTTGAAGTACGGTACTATTACTTGGTGAATCAATAATCGCCAGGGCATCGTCCGATTTTAAATTTACTGTTTCGGTGAACCCGTCTCCATCGATATCCTGTGACAGACTTGCTTGATTACTAATTACAATGAGCCGTCCCCTCCGGTCGATTTCGATATTCAATCGATCCCTTAGAATTGCTTGATTGACCGACGCATTGCACTTCATGAAATTATTACGAAATCTTTGAGGAGCATTTTCACCGTATACGCGGAATCCAAAGTTTAACCATGAAGCTAGAAACTTGGATACGACCAAATTCCAAATTGGTGATTCTTTCCGAATTTCAATTAAGCGAAATAGGAAATTCGAAAAATTTTCGGCTTGGCTTAACGCGTCGCGTCGAGCTTTTCGATCAAAAAAACCTGTGCGCGTTTTAATTTCAATAGGCGTAATGCGCAATGCTGTAGGGATTTCATTCTGATCGAATCGTATACTAGCCACCAACAAATCTGGTCGTCGAAAGTCGTCAGTTTTCAAATTTTTTGCACGTCGAAAGTCGTCAATTTGTGCAGCGAAGGGATCAACAGGTAAAAGCAAATTGAGAATTCTTCCTTCCTCGACAATACTTGGAAGAACACTCGGTATAACATCTATATTGCCCAAAGGTCCCTGTAATAATCTAATTGCTGTGATTACACCAATTTCTCCTATTGCTGCTGACCCTCCCGATGCAAGTACTTTCAAAGAAGGTAATCCTCTTGATGAAAATTCCTTCAGTAATTCTCGAATTTTTTTGCCACCTAAATTATTTCCACCCAATTTAATCCATGCTTTTTCAATTTGTTTCTCAATCTCCGAAGAATACCTTGCCATTAAGAAAAAGCCCACGTTATCTTGCGCTTTCCCTGCGTAAGACGGTAAATCGTAATCCCATAAGTACGAGTCATATAAAGGTTGGAAAAATGCCGAAAAATCGACATCAGTGGAAGAAACGGCACAGTATGAAGAAGAATTAAGCCCCTTTTCTAGTGTAGAAGTGTTTGGTGCGAATGATATACCATCGTGGAAACACCTTTCAGCCAATGCCGACTCGAAGTGCCAATCAATTAACTCTACGTTAGAAGCTAATTCGTCGATATTCTTCTCAATAGCTGAATCTTCTAGTTTTGGTAGTGTTCTAGACTCCACAATGAATTGATTACCATCCTTTGTCAATGTTCGATTACGAATTCGTTCGCGCGTCAAAGAGCCGATACTTGTAGCTGAGAACGTTCCGGCAGATTGGCAGCCTTCGGAATTAATTTGTTTTAGATGGGAAATGATTGATAAGTCGACTTTATATTCATTGGTGTTTTGTTTAGTAAACCATCGGACCGCACCACTAGTGTTTTGTATTAAATTCGCGACAAAGGATTGAGAAGGGTGTTGTTGGTTTCCTCGAGCATCAATAACATCCAAGCTCGAACGGGCGGCGAACTGCCAAGGATCGTTAATTCCAAGACAATCGCGAGCCCACTGATTTATACCTTCATCTGCGTCGCTTTTCCCTGGCAAATCACCCAGCAAACTAAAACGTAGTCGAGAACGACCAGAATTTACATCAAATACATCCTGTATTGCTCGTTTGACTTGTGCGCTCGAAATACCAGCTGATAACCCTGAAAGAACGATCCCAAATTCTTTGTCGAAAAATTGATTTGATTCATCAGAATTAATCTGGTCCAAATTGCTCAAATTCCATAAAACTGACCAATAGTCGGAATTACAGGGTATAGATACGAAAGGTATAGATCTTGTATCTCCGCGCGAATCGATGACCGGCAATGCAACTGAATCGGGCAGGCTTGTTGGATCTAAAACACTGGCACCAGGACATTCAAATCCATTTTCTAGCGCATCTTCAAGTAAATACTGTGACACAACCTGCCAACCCAACCTTGCGGGATGTAGTGGTGGGTATAAAATTGCAGACGGAACTGGATCAACTATCTCGTTTTCTGATTTGTAAAAACATACGATCACCGTGTCGAACCACACTGCGCTGATGTAATCATTTTTCAGCCATTCCGTGTAATTTTTCAGATACTCGTTGATTCGATCTCGAAACCCATGCGTGTTGTGCTTAAACCATCGTCCCAGCTTCACACTTTCACACAATCCACCAAATTCCTTATCAAGAATCATCTTTGCAATTTCGTGCCGAGTATTTACGAGTTTACT
Source organism: Arenicellales bacterium (assembly GCA_963662635.2). Classification (GTDB taxonomy): domain Bacteria; phylum Pseudomonadota; class Gammaproteobacteria; order Arenicellales; family JAJDZL01; genus JAJDZL01. Next base: position 1,360,923 of record CAXXFC010000006.1, on the reverse strand, counting down.
GGGAGGGGAGAAAGCCTTTTGTTCAGGTCTAGGATCGTAGACTGGTCGATGCTCGGATAAGATTGGTTTAGAAGTCCAGTCTGGTGGTCCTGCGTCTAGTCGGTAACTTGGGGTTAATAGCAACGGGTTGTAAGATAATTTTTCTCGTAACATCCAACGCTGCAATGCAAAAATATTCTGACTCTCACGCAAACTAATTTTAGCGGGCTTGTTGCGACTGACTTTTAAAACCAAGCGGTGAAATTCGCTGCTTGCACCGATAGGTTCAACATCACCTGCCCTTAGATTCAATTGTGCGCATCTGATACCGCCATCGGAAACTTTGTACTCAAATTTATAGTGGCACTCTTCATCCGTTTGTGCATCGAAATTCCATCTGCTACCGTCTTCAATCCATGTTGGTTCTACGGATGATTCGCTATCCTCATCTTCATCAGTGGCTACGCCGTAACCGTATACGTTGCCTATGATTTTGAATTCAGTTGTTGTTAACAGATCAATCTGATGAATTCCTTGCCCATCTAGCTCTAAATCACACTCATACATATTGTTGTAACGGTTCGACACCACCTCTTTTGGAATCGTCACTTTTTCGGCACTACGACAAACAGCAACAAATTTAGGACCAAACTCCCGTAGAACGATAACCAATACGCTTGCGACTTTACACGTTGGGTCGGAAGGAGTGAATGTGTAAGTTAACGGCTTGGAATGGGGAGGTACAGCACTATCGCAAAATCGAACTCTCCCAACACCAGATTCAATTCGACCAATATTTTCTGGTGATTTTCTTCCCACACGTCGCGTAACATCTAAATCGGGACGGGGTGAATTTATCGTACTTTCAATGTCAAACTGAACATTGTAGGCTGTAACCGCAATCTTTGACGGTAAGGCATTTTCATCGGGTGCCAAATTATTTGTCACCTCAATTGCAATGCACGAACTTGAGGGAACTCTACAATCCAACAGAGATCGCCACGTGCTCGAATCGAGGGTATACCACCAGTTTGGAAAAATTTCATTGAAATTATTTCTGTCATAAGGACAATAGTAACGCAACGTATCAGAAGCAAATTCTGGTGCTGATTCCGCCACACGCATTACGTGTTCCTTGAATTGTCTAAGAGCGTTTACAATTGAATCAACGTCATAATCTTTTGCAGGTAACTGGTTTGCACAGTCGTTTAATTCACTAAAGCCATTGACAAAGCCTTCCCTTTCGAAAAAATTGCCAATTTCATTTGTAAGTTTCCATAATTTTGGTTCGATTTCTGTTAGGTTTTGTGGTCGAACTAAACCCGTAGCTGCAAACGCTACCAAGGTATTCCCGGTTTCGGTATCAGGTGCAGGCTGATCAAATAATCGTCGTATAACTGTCCACTTGAAATCTACATAATCATTCGTATATTCGAGCGACGCCAGATTAATCATCGCTTCCTCAAACCAATCTGGCAAGGTGCTACCGTTAATTGTCAATTTACGAATACTTGCAGCATCAATCAACATTTGTCTTACAAACGTGTCCTCGACCCACGCTTGGGCATCCATTAAGCTATCGACGGAAACACCAAGTTTCGTAAAAGTCGTTTCGATTGAAATTATTGGTGTTGCATCTGGCGGTTGTAACACTAACAGACGATTGATTGTTCCGTTTCTCATCTTTACAAGGGAACCCTGATTGCATCTACCAGAGTCAACTCCTGCTGAATTGTTTTCGTCTGAAGTCAACAATAAGACAGCGACATCGATTTCCTTTCCTTTGACATCGACTGTCATTGCTTCGTCATTCACAATTCGTTGCCTGACATCTTCAAGCATTCGCTCCGGTAATCCAATGAATACTAGACGAGCATTCCCATCACCTACTTCTGCAAGTTGGAATTCAACGTCCTTGCGAATTCGATTTGCCAAACAATCATAAAAATTGCTCATGTTTTAAACGGGTCTAAAACGACCATCCCTCCTTCCGCATCTGGACTGTCGAGAACTAAGCCGAGATTTCTCAATGTTCGACCAAACTCACTCAATCTTATTTCATTAGGCTTTATCCCAATTTTGTAGCTTGAAAGATGTTCACATAGATGCTCAACGGTTCGCGGAGCCGTGCTACTAGATACGCAACAATGACATAGCATCATTACTGCAACAGGGCCAGGTGAAAGTTTCCAAGGGGCAGACGTATATTGAGCTTGCTTCCTAGCAAAGTACCCTTGATCGTACGTTAAGAATCGATCGTCAGCAGCAAGCCTTTGTCCGAGCACATGCCGAGAGAATTCCTCAATGTTTTTACCGATTCCTTTTTTGCACGACAAAATCCGAATATCCTTTTCGGTTGCTTGGAAATATTGCTCCATGTGATACGTGTAATCAAGTTTATTTCGGTGGTTGTAAAGAATTGATGCAAGTTCGAAAATCCAAGCGACGCTTCCAATCATGTCAATGTTTTTGTAATGGGGATTGGAATAACCTTCTTGTTCGACCAAAAACAAAAAATAATTGATCCCTACTCTTGCTTCTAAGTAGCTTCGAGCAATTTTCCGTATATTTTTCAGTATCGGTACATTAAGATCCCAGATTGTTGATGGGTTTTCAAATAGTCGATTTTCTACCGCGCGAAGAGTCTCTGGCTTATTACCGCCGAGTGCGTCTCGTAGCAAGGAGAATGTACGAGCGTTTAGTTCACATAACCACGCGATATGAGAAACACTCGCAATCCGCAATAGCGATTCTAGAATACTCACCCACTGTCGTCTTGTCAGTCTTGGCTTTAAATCAATGATCTTGTCGAGGTCTTCTACAAACTGTTGAGAGGGGAATGAATGATTTGGCAACTTCCACGAATTGAGTTGGGACATGATTTCCAAATCTCTGTAAGTCCAGTTTTCACTTGCTTCAGTTCTTTCAATAAACTCTTGACAAAGTAATCTTGACCATGGGTCATCAGAGTCGTCTATCGACAAAGCGTCGAAAAATCGACGCCATTTATTACTCGCATCTGTATGTGAGTTACAGCCAAACCTTATCATGCGCTTTATCAGGTTTCCTGGATTCCATGACATTCTAGTCATGCGTGCTGAACCTGAATATGCAGCAACCCAAGGCACAACCGGACACAATGATACGACCCTCTTTGCTGACTGGCTCGGCAATCTTGGGCTTTCCAGGGTGGAATTAATCACAAGTTTCCAAGTTTCTTGATCCAAGACATGTAAATTTTCATGCTCACTTTTCATTCTCTGAATAAATTTTTTTCCTTTTTCTGGCACATCCCCTTCTGGAATATTGGGAAATCCGATCGCCCTATAAATAGATGAAACCAGCACTTCGCCGGAAGCATATTCAGGAGCTGGTGTCATGTGTAAGAAAGACTCTGAGTATCCTCTGTGAATATTTGACCGGTCAAACGGATTGTTTATGAATTTTGCTAATTCGCTCATAACTCGTCCAATATTTTCCCACCCTCGATAACTAATTTTTGATTACTACCGCCAATTTCGACTTGGGCATCTTCTATCCGTTCGTTCTGGTGGACAATTCTTCCAGCTAGTACGTTCCTCGTCCCATCAACCAAAGCAAAAATTTCTTCTGGTAAAGATGCTGTCATTAGACCCTGTTGAACTTCTGACAGAGCTTTAAATAGAGGAAATGTCACTGGAATTGGTACATTGTCAATTTTTAGGTACGGCAATTGTTCTCTGGGACGTGACGGACTATTTGTTGCTGGGACAATTTCCACTGTGGGGGGATTGAGTGCTAAAAGGCGTGCCTCTCCTTGCTTGGAATGCGCTGGTTGGCCAAACGTGGTGCTAAGAGGCACCGTAAGTTTTCCAGAACCTCCTTCACTTAGCAATCTTTTGAACGAATTTTTCAAATTTCTCCCACTGCTCCCCGCAGTATCGTCCAGTAAAGATTGATAATTTTCAAGAAACATATGGTCGCGACAAACTCCTTCCCTACCAGCAAGGCTGCGTTTTACAAGTCGACTTGCCAGAGCTCGCAGATTCCACTGTATGCGCTTAACTTTGGCAACATTGCGAAATGACGTTGAACTTTCGGTATCATTGGAAACTTCATCAGCCTGCAAAAGACACTTTAGAAACTGAACTTCTAGTGGTGTTAAAAATTCTTCGCTTATCTCTAATCCGCGATGTATGGAAGTGGTGAACGCTTCTTCTATCAAACCAGTCGTCAATCCATCTTCTGGGTGATTAAGTTGTAGCTCGCGACGCGTATTCGCTGGATCAAGAATGGGGCATACTTCCTTGCTGAGTAACTGACCAACACTCGTGCTACCCCAATTGTCATCCTTTCCAATTTCAATGAACAATTTATGAAGATCAGGAAAGAGCTTGACTCCACTTTTATCGAGTTCACGAATCTCTTTTGCCACCTCTGGAAGCTTTGGCCACCGAGGAAAGAGTGCATGTGTATACAAACGAGTAGTCAATAACCATGCCGATAGAATTTGATCCCGGTCAGAATTTCTTACCTTATTAGCGTGATGAGTCGCCCACACGCATGGTGAAACTGGTTGACTATCAACCATAAATACAGATTCATGACCAACAAGTACCTGAGAAACAAGCGAAAATAAATCTCTGAAATTCCATCGTTTCCCGGAAGCCAACTCATAGAAGTGTAAAATGCGTGACAAATTTCTCCGAGCTTCAATGCTATTTAGCAGAATTCTATTCGTATGAAATGGACATAGTTCCTTTGCATTGCAATCATTCACCCAGTCATTTGACTGGAGTGCGTTTTCGAGAATTTGTAGTACGGGTGTGGGTTGATCTTTCGAAAATGATGGATTTACCAGCGACTCGACATCCATGGGCCAACCCACGGCCCACTTGTATCCATCAAGTGGCCATGAAGACTTTTTTTCCAATTTTGAAGTGGCAGCCTGTGTAAGTGCACTGATGAATTCTAGCGTTTTAGTATGTCGATGTTCGGCATCGGCTACAAGTGCCGCATGCGCTAGTATGCCTCGATTTATCCCGCAAAGAAATATTGGCCTCGCGTTCTCGTCAGCATTTAGTAAATATTCAATATCATCAAGGAATAGAGATTCTGGGGATCTACTCTCTATTTCTGTATCAATCTCAGTTGCGTCTTGCACAATGACAAGATTCCTACCATGAAGTGGACTCGATTTATCAACGAAGTTCGCAAATTCAAGAACCAATTTTCTCGGTGGTAAATCAACTTCGAAACTAGTTTTGCATGCGTCTATTAGATTCTCTACTATCCCCAATGATTTACCAATGTACTCGACAGTGGTCTCGATAGCGTCAGTTTTCCCATTCCCGGGACCGCCTATTAGAAATATTACCAAAGGCTTTCCATCTATTCCTTGAGGCAAGTCATTGGCCCATTTACGTAATCGTCTTGTAATTTGCGTTTCAATGATTTCCTTAGTAGGGCGACCTGATCCCGCGGCAAATGGTTTTTTTACACCGCCATCACGATGTCCAGCCCAGTCTAGAAGTTTGTCGGGGAATAGTTGAGGCATTGATTTGATTGTCGAAATGTCTAAAAGTTAATATTCGGATACTGGATAAAAAATAAAATCACGAACCTGATCTTTCTGAATTGCTATATCGTAGAAATACACTTTAACACGTACGGCGTGACAGTCTCTGATTAAATTTTGCGATCAGTTGTCCAAGAAATTCACCTAAAAGTGGTGGTATTGCGTTCCCTACTTGTGTGTACCTCGGGCAATCAACTCTACGACCCTACTCTCCAGTAGTTTAGTTTCCTAAAAACTCCAACCAATCGGGAAATGATCGTAGTCCTGCATTTAGGGATATGGAAGACTGTATGCTCTCAAGGTTATCGTTGTGCAATATTTTCGAATGCAACGGACATTTCAGGCGTTGAGACGTTGGATTCTTAAGGTGGTTTCGGAGCGATTTTTTTGATTTTACGGTGGGTGGTCGAACCGAAATTCGGTTGCGCGCTGGTTAATTCTACTGATTGCATCCACGCGCGTCCATCGCGCCTAAGGTAGATGCAAATTTTGCTACCAATGACTCTGTTAAAAGAGAGAATTAAATCTTTAGTGGCTTCCAGATTAAGCAAAGCTAATGGTTTTAGGTTGTACTCCTGCATCGCAGTTTTTCGATGTTTTCAAACTGCTCGCGTAATTTTCGACGAATGTCTATACAACGTTGTCGGCTATGACACTGAGCTAGTTGATCGCGAGTTTTATGCGCATAATCATTTCGAAGCTTATTCAGCGATTTATTGCCGGGTTCCCCTTGAATGAACTTGTTTAATATCTCAATTCGACATTGAGGCTTTTCACATATTTCAAGTAGCTTGAGGGCAATTAAGCAACGAGTATAAACAGTGTATGGCTGTTCAAAATGCTCATTTCTACTAATATGACCCTCAAATTCTTCGAATGATCTGGGAATAGATGGTTGTCGCCGACTTCTTTGCCTTCGATTTCCTTCTCTATTTACAGATTCGTAGACTTCTCGCTTCTCCTGCTGACTAACCCTTGTCCATAAATCAAATATTAATTCGCTAACTCTTGCATCTATTTCGCTGACACCTTCGAGAAGTAAACCTCGAGTGCGTTTCGTGGTTTGTTCTTTCTTTATCAAACTCTTAATTACAGATTTCGCTTTAGCAGTAAGATTACTTCGAGGGGCAATGTAAACTCCATCGAGTTGGGATTTTGCCACTGTTTCAAACAATTTCTTTATTTCTACTGCACTGGAATAAAAAATTACAGGTAGATATTGATTGTTTGTTCGAATCTGTTCGATGATCCGGTCACCTGTCGTCTCTCCCATTTTGTAGTCAATCATTATGATATCCAGTTCAACATCGTTTATTTGGTCCTTGATCGGGTTCAAATCGTCATCGACTTGTTCGATAGTACTAATTTTCGGTTCGATACCATAATCTTCTAAAAATTCGCCAATCTCGCTTTCTTGCTCAATTATGAGCTTTGGGTCATCGTCAATCCAAAGAATCTTATAAGATGTTTTCATCGGGTGAACTCCATAGTTACTCTAACACCAGATTTGATGTTTGCGATACTTATATTTCCGCCAATGTCTTCGACAATCTGCTTCGCGTGAACTAATCCTATTCCAGAACCAGATGTTGTCGAAATCCCTTTTTTGAACAAATCTTTTGGGGGATATCGGTTCGTCAATCCATGTCCATCATCATCAAATTGAACTAATATTCTGTCGGTTTCTAATTCGACTCGTACAACAATATTTTTAGCATCGGCTTTACCTGAATTGTCAATCAAATTGTCGACTAAGATTGAAATTTCTGCGGGACGGAAAGTGCGTTTATATTGGATTCTATCAGGATTTGAGAAACCCAACTTAATCCCCCATCCGAAGCTCAGATCTTGAAAGTTGGTAAGGTATTCGCTAATAAATTGAATAATGTCTTCATGGACGCGATTAGTCGCCAAGTCAAAATTCGCTTTTGTTGCCAATTTTGTTACATTCAAAATTTTTTGAACTTGAAATATCGAATCCTCCATTAATTCAAATGCTTGCTCTTTGTTGAATGAATCTGGTTTTTTCTTGTACTTTCTTACAGTACGGTTCAATCGTAATAAGAGATGTTCAGCTACTATGCCAACTTGGTGATGTAAATCAATAATTCGTTTTTTGTCAGCAGAAGATTCAAATTCGGCGAAAATTCTTCGTTTTTCTTCTATTTCGAGTGCTTTTTCTGTTCTCTGTGTTTTAGCTTTTAGTTGCAGATTTGTTTGGATTTTTTGCTCAAGCTCTTTTGCCAGTCTGCTAATAAATTTCGACAGGTCGCGTCGTTCAGCTGATTTGAGTTCATTGATCGGAGTGCCCTCAAACTTCTCCTCAAGCGCCTCAATCATCTCGTTATATTTCTCAGTTTCTTGCTTAGCGAGCTCGCTCAGATATTTCACATTTATCTCGATATCATCAATGTAATTTTCTGGGGAACGTATCTTGACAATTGAGTCGATAGTCTCGAGAATAGGCCTTTCGGAAACCAAGTATTGATAATTCCCGGCGAGTAAGTCTTTATCCTTAAGGTCAGAGGCTTCGCGATCGATTCTGTCCCAGTCCAAGCCCTCCACAACAAACTTTTCCAACTTTCTCATCGACTTGTGAAAAAATCCAAATAAATTCTTTTGATCTATACAACTTTCAACGGATTCATCTAATGCAACCAGTTGATGGAACGCTTCATTCCGAACCAAACCTTCTCTACTAGATACTGGGGCGAAGTCTGTGCCATCTGGATCAGTAATTTTGATAAATCCGACCAGATCTCGAGTTCCAAAATATCGTCTTTGGCCTTGTGCATGTCTCCTTTGTATTCCCAACCAATCGTCCCCCAAGGACCCATATGGGAACACTCGGAATCCGTTTAGGAACAGAAAAACCGAACCATAGTCGACGGAACGATAATCAGATTGTCTTTTAAAGAAAGCTTTCGCCGGCTGATTTAAAAAGTGTAGATTCAAGTAGGCATCTTTAATTCGTGAGTAGGGATTTTTTTCGATGGTACGGAATACGTAATCCCCATCATGCCGCAATTCCAATTGAATTTTCGAACCATTCTCAAAAGTACTAACTTGAATTGATGTTGTCCGAAAATCCAAATCATTGAAAATTTTGTTTTCTATCGGGGCATTGATCTTGTCGTCTTCAGCGTATTTCCAATGATTAAATTGCACAGAAAAATTGTTGTCAGGATCGATTACGAATCTCTCTAATTCGCTTCGCAAATCTATTAGACGCCATCTGTCCCACGCGCTTCTCAGATTACGAATGATAAGCATCGTGCCGAATTTGAACGGATCTTCCCCTGTATTCTGTGTAAACTGTTCCTTAGTGAATTGTTCGGCTGATAGTTTGATATTTCCGATACCAACATTCCGTTGATCGACTTCGTATTTAGTCCAATCAATTTCCAGCTTAATGTAAGGATTACCCTCTTTTTTTGTAAGTATTTCTAACTTCGAGCCAAGGCGGTCGCATGAGAATCTGCCAATTCCCTTGCTACCTGCATATACTCCATGCGCAGACTTATTTGTTCTCTTCTCTGAATATGCAATATTCAGCCATTTGAATTCAATATCTTCCATCGACATGCCGTGACCCTCGTCCGCGATAATCAATTCTGTTTCGCCTCTGTCAAATTTTGACTCTCTGAATGCAATGCGTACAGATGTAGATCCGGCATCTTTGGAATTTTTTATGAGTTCGATAATAGCGATCCCGTCGCTCATGATGAGCCCGCTTCCGACTATATCCTTCAAGCGCGCGTGAGCGCTGAAGCTAAGCTCTTCATTTATGGAATTCATTTTGCGATATGTACTCGCAACATTTCGCCTATAGCTTCCGCGAGAAGGGGAGGTACAGCGTTGCCTACCTGACTGTATCTTGGAACGTCTAACTTTCTGCGCTGCCCGCCTGTTGTGTATTTGCCTTGAAAGTCAAACCAGTCAGGGAATGATTGAAGCCTTGCATTTTCTCTAACTGTAAGTATTCTCGGTTCGCAGTAATGAATCATGTCGTCTGGTAAGGTGGTAATAGTTCTTGCCGGTTTGCTGTGACGCAAAGGAATGAAATACTGTTTTTTCATACCATATTTTTCTCGCGTTTCTTTCGATAAGGGAACACCAGATGGACAATCTTTTAGAATTTCTTTAAATCGTTTCTTTACTCTTTCAGTGTGATTCGGTAACCGCAAACTGTTTGGTTCATATTTACGGTCTAAACCCTCTCGCATTAACCTTTGGTACGGAGTAAGTTCACGTCTTCCCGTATAACGAATTTTTTTGAAACGACCTACTTCACTATGAGCGACTGGAGCTACCTTTCGAATCTCCAAATCACTAATCGCATCTTTAACGGTGATATCTTTACCATTAATTCCACGAGATTCTCGAAACCCAGAAATATTCTTCTCAAGTTGTTCGAAAGGATTGAGATTGCTATTTTTTAAGTCCTTACGGAAAGCGATCAATATGAATCGAACGCGATCTTGTGGAACTCCGAATTCCACAGCTTTAAGCAACTTAGAATATACGTGGTAGCCGTGTACACCAGTGTTTTCAATTTTTTTAGAAACTTTAACCGAGAAAGGTTGAGAGTCCTCTGGGAACGGCGACTGGAATCCTCTGACGTTTTCAAGAAGTAATATTTTTGGTTGAACTAATCTGATGATCTCAATATATTCTTCCGTCAAAAAGTTGCGAGGGTCGGATGCCTTGCGTCGACCTGCCAGAGAGAATCCTTGACAGGGTGGACCACCTGCAATCAAGCTGATTTTTCCATTTAGATTAGCCAACTCTGGCCTGTAGAAATCCAAAAGTTCCTTTGTAGTCATTTCACGGCAAGGTAACCACTGGGGCCAGTTGAATTTAAATTTGGATTTCTCTGAATAAAAATTATTCTTGAATGTGGTGAAAGCATCCTCTGACTTCTCAATGGCGAATTCCCCTTGCCAACCTGCTTTACATAAACCTAAAGATATACCTCCGCAACCCGAATATAGATCGATGAATCGAAGTTGTTCAATGGAGTCTCTCGAATGTTTAGGAGCAGTGTCGACACTTTCGAAAACTTCCTTTATATTATTGTTTATATTATAAACTGGCGAGCTGTTCATCCGATATAATTCAGGTAGGAAAATGCGGGATATCGAACAGGATATCGAACAACATTCAGCTATGAAGAGTTTAAGTGTCGCGCAAATATTAATTCGCCCAAATTAGTTTGGGCGAATATTCATTCACCACAATTATACTGAATGTTAACAGTAAACTTTCTACTGTAGGCTTGTTGAAAAAAAAGATAATTTCTCCCTGTGGAGAACTTTAAGCTTCCTGACAATGCCTAGTAAATCAGTTCCTCTTGACTATGACACTCGAATTCGTCATGCAGTCTTCAAGCACGTCCAAAACTTGTCTTATGTCGCTTTGACTTTGAAGGTACGCGCATCCCGTTAATTATTCGTCAACGCGGTATTTTCAAGCCGCATCAAATGCGTTTCCTATTGTCAATAAAGACCGTTGTGCCAAGAAAAGGTCGCAAGGTCTGGTATGAAGATCAGGTGGAAGCACATCAACAGATTTATCGAAGTGACGAAACTGTCGACTATGCGTTCATGGGCACCGATCCGGAATCTGCAAGTAACCGCTGGCTACGTGAAGCTTGGGAGCATCGTATTCCGGTTATCTACTTTCTCGGTGTTGCACCAGCTACATATTTGGCTTTAACACACACCTTCATCACTGGGTGGAACCCCGAATCACTCAAAGCAAACATCTCATTTGGCTTTCCACAACGCGATGACTTTCTACCGCCACCGGTAGCGGAACGACGTTATGCACTGCGGGTGGTAAAACAGCGTCTGCATCAGGATTCGTTCCGGGAGGCCGTCATTACTGCGTACAGTGGTCGTTGTGCACTTTCGGGATTACGAGAACATCGCCTGCTTGATGCGGCACACATCATTTCTGACAAAGATGAGCTAATGGGCCAACCAATTGTTCCAAACGGCCTACCATTGTCCAAGATTCACCACGCTGCATTCGATGCCAACTTGATTGGTATTGATCCGGATTTTCGTGTGCATGTTTCTGAATCTCTTCTCGACCAACGGGACGGTCCGATGCTTGATGCACTTAAACAGCTACATGGCGGCGTACTGTTTTTACCAACACGGGATGAGGATCAACCAGATCGAGACCGTCTGGCAATGCGATCCGAGAATTTCAAGGCGGCAGCCTGAGAGGTTGACTGATGAATGACACTACTTTGACACTTATGTAGAGTGCTGTTAAATACGTCAATTAAAAATAGAAGCAATGCACGCCCCGAACAAGTACATTGAACTTAATCGTCAATTCCGCGAAATCAACGAAACAGACGTTGAAAAATTGGAGACAGAAGCGTGGATTGAATGGGGAATTACATCTGGCAGTTGTTGGTCTGATCTTCTTAGCGAACACCGTGTCGTCATTCTTTCCTCTGCTGGTACGGGTAAAACATGGGAAGTCCGAAATCAGTGTAAAAAACTCAAAAAGGAGGGAAAATCTACTTATTTACTACGTCTCGAAGACTTGAGCAAAAAATGGAAAATTGCCTTTGAAGTCGGGGACGCAAAAAGCCTCAAGAAAGCCGTCAGAGCAGGTAAAGAAATCTGGATATTTTTAGATTCAATTGACGAGGCGAGATTGAGCGATTCAAAAGATTTTGAGCGAGCGCTAAAACGGCTCAAACTGCATATCAGAGAGAATCTGCAAAATATACATTTGGTATTGACAAGCCGAACGGGAGCATGGCGACCAAAGGGGGATGCAATACTGCTGGATAGGTTGTTTCCTTACGGTCCGCCAAAAAAATTCTCTTCTGATAAGGGGAAAGACGATGAGAAGGGTACCGAATGGAATAGTGAGGTGGTGCTAGACATCTCCATTGCACAGGCTGAAGGAGACAATGATTCATTCATAAAATTCTATACGTTCTTTGATCTCAACAGTGAACGGATGTTGCTTTTTGCAAAGGAGCGTGGAATTGAAGATGCCAGTGAATTCGTATCTGAGATTCAGCACCCGAATATGCAGGGTCTCGCGGGGCGTCCCAAAGACCTTGAAGATCTCATTGAGTTTTGGCGCGACCATGGACGACTGGGAAGTCGGTACGAATTCGTCGAACGAAACATAAAGCGAAAACTTGCCGAGGATGATCGGGATCGCGCAGAGAAAGATTCTCTATGCATTGAAAAAACTTTAGCAGGCGCAAAGAAACTTGCTGCGGCTGGCGCGTTAACACACAATAGTAAGGTCATCGTCCCTGATAAGTCTTCATCAACTGAAGGTGTCAGCATTCAATTGGTACTTATGAACTGGGAACCCAAGGAATGTTCCACATTGCTTGGGCGACCACTCTTTGAACCAGAGACTTACGGCTTCGTTCGATTTGATCATCGCGATAGCAGAGAATTACTCGCTGCTAAATGGTTTTTCGATCTGATAGAAAGCGGTCAGTCGCGCATGCGCGTCGAGCAACTCTTCTTCAAGACTCAATATGGCATCGATGTCGTGGTACCGAGCTTGCGACCAATTCTACCGTGGCTTGCAATTTTCGATCACGAGATTCGCAGACGAATTATAGCCACTTCGCCCGAAATCTTACTGGAAGGCGGCGATCCTTCAAAGCTGCCCGCTTCTGATCGTAAAAAGCTTCTGGAACAGTTTTGCGAACATCTTGCTAAATCCGAGTTGAGACTTTCGTTTGACTCAAATGCACTACAGCGACTAATATCACCAGAGCTTAGCCCAGTTATTCGCAAGATCTATTCACACTATGAGGGCAACGAGGAGATTGAAATCCTATTGCTCAGGTGTATTGATTTGGGTAGATTGAATGAATTGGCTGACATTGCCGAAAGAGCGGCAGTAAAGCCTTCCCAAAGAACCGATGTACGACTAGTCGCTATGCGTGCACTCTTGGTTGTTTACGATAATGCGAAAATTGCCTCGGTATGTAACTCCATACTCAAAGACAGCAGTCTGACATCGCGCCAACAACTTGCAAACGTGCTAGATGTATTCGGTGCGAAATATATTCCGGTAAGTTCCCTCATGCATCTGGTCGAGGTAGTTGAGCCTCCAGAACTCAATGGTTCGGGGTTTCTCAACCGAGCAATAATTGAGTATGTTTATACATGTACGATCAATGATGTTAGACATATTGTTTCTGAATCCGCTCGATTGCTTAAGCAATCCCCGTTAATTGAGAGAGACTTTTTTGAGTTCTCCGAGAAATACGCCTGGATGATGGATTTTGCGACTAAGGCGTGTAGACGGCTTATACTGGAAAGGCATGCCGAAGCCCTGCACCTCCCATGTCTAAGCCTGTTATCTCTGACTAACAATTCGCGTGACTTCGATATCCGTGATTACGAGAATAATTTTGATAAACTCGTACAGCAATGGCCAGAACTAAATGCTGCCTTGTTTTGGTACGATGTCAAAGATATGAGAACTTTGCTCAAAAAGCACAAGGTAGAGCGTCTGACCGATTTGCGGCAACTACCTAGCATTCGAAAACTGTGGCGCTTCGGACACGATGATATCGACCAAGTTATAAATTGGGTCACGCAGAAGAAATTTGTCGATGACAGGCTCGTTGCGCTGACACTAGCTTTTTCGCTCTATATAGAAGCTGACCGTCCACGGAAATTGTGCAGGCGTCTTTGGAGCGTGGTTGAGGGGCACAAGGAACTAAGTGACAAGCTAAGTCTCCTCCTAAATCCGCCAGACGTGAGTGAAAGTGCGACGCGGGTCAGGCCCAGTTTGTCGAGTTCAAACCAGCGATGGAAAGAGCGCGAGAGGAGAAACACCGAATTTGATGATAAAAATCGCAAAGAGATAGCCAACTTGCTTGAGTGCATTCGCAAATATCGGGTTCCCTCTGAAGGCGAAGTCTGGGATGCGCAGCTATATTTGTTTGATCGCATGCGATCCGTCAGTAATGAGCGGAACCGTTTGGCGCAGCCCAACTGGCAGGACTTGGAGGCAGAATTCGGACGCGAAGTCGCTGAAGCAATGCGAGATAGCTTAAAGGCGATTTGGCGGAGGCATGTCCCGACCTTGGCATCTGAGGCCGGTCAGATTACCAACTCGATTCCCCCCGACATTGAAACAATGGCACTGTCGGGGTTGGAAATCGAATTTGTGGAAACTCCGGACTGGCTAACGTCCCTTGACGACGACGAGGCACAAAGAGTGGCATGTTATCTCATAAGCGAGTTGAACGGTTTTCCGCGATGGTTTAGGGAATTTGAACAGCAATACCCCGAAATTACACTGTCTGTATTGTTGAAGGAAATTGATTGGGAGTTGTTCGACAATCCATCTAGCGAATTTTCACATTATCTTTTCGCGAGGATCTTTCGGAATGCTACATGGTTCGGAGACCGAATTGCGCCACATCTTGTACCTCTACTTTTTGAGAAAGAGCCGAGGAATATAAGGGTTCTTGGTTATGCGATGCAACTTATTGTGGAATGCGATATCGTCGAAAACGACGAAATCGCCAAGTTATGTGCGCGAAAGATTGCGGAGGCGACAACGCCGGACATGCATCACCCACTTTGGTATGCTGTATGGGTTTCCGTGGACCCGTTACCGGCGATAAATCATTTAGCCACTAATCTGGTTGAACTTGAGGATGAAGAAGCTGTGGAATTTGCCATTGCTTTCATTAACGCTCTATACAGACCATCATCTTACGGGCGCGTATTGGGAGTTCGAGATGGCCACAAAACACCTGAACATCTGAAGAACTTGTACGTTCTGATGCACAAATATATTCGGCCCGAAGACGACATTGACCGTACTAAATGCGGTACATTCACCCCGATTAGCCGAGATTATGCACAAGATGTGCGGAGGTACATTTATCAAAATCTCGCCGATATACCAGGCAAAGACACATTTGATGCTCTTATGTCAATAGTACTCGAGGAACCATCAGAGCCCGCTAGAACTTGGTTATATTCGTACGCAGTCGCACGCGCTCAAGCAGATTCCGATATACCCTGGAAAATAGATGATGTCAATGAGTTTGCCGTTAAGTTGGAACGCACACCCAGCTGTCCGAAAGAATTATTCGAGGTAGCTAGAAATCGCCTTATGGATTTGAAGTACAACTACGAAGACGGAATTACCAGCCCATCGAATGTACTCATTACTATTGACAGAGAAACGGAACTTCGCAATTTTCTTGCTGATGAGTTGATGAAGACAGCATCCGCGCGTTATTCGATTTCTCAAGAAGCTGAATTGGCGAATGCCCAAAGAACGGATATTCGATTTGAACGAGCGGATATCCCCGGTATGGTACCTGTCGAGCTAAAAATTGCCCACAAGTGGACTGGCTCCCAACTCTTTGAAAAACTAAAGAACCAGCTTTGCGGGGACTATCTGAGGGATATAGATTCGACGAATGGTATATATCTCCTTGTTAATTATGATAAAAAGAATTCCTGGCAACATCCAGATTCGAAAATCCGCTTGCGTTTCGAAGAACTGATTACAGCGCTTCAATGTTATGCGCAAGACATCATAGCATCGTGTCCAGAAATTTCGAATATAGAGATCATCGGAATTGATCTCATCAAGCGCAGTAAATCGATGCAGAAGTGAACGATACTGATGATTCTATCTGTAGAAGCCGAGATTTAAATTGACATTACCTGAAACAACTACCCAAGTCTTGGATTATCCTCCAACACTCGATTTGGTGACCGGTCGTCAGTCGAAGTAAGATACAGTCAGAATAGGTTTAGCAGACTTTCAAATACTCAAGACCATTCAAGAATCAGCCTTGGCGGCTTCATCCAAGACCTTTTTCTGCATGGCACTGGATCTTTTCATCACCTCGGTGTATACCTTTTTCTTTTCCGCTTGAATATTCTGAATGTGTCGCTATCTGTTCAAAATGGATAATGAAAAGATCAAAATTGCGGCGATCAAATTCGCTAGAGCAAACAAAACGAGTATTGCCAATCGAATAACTGATCTCGATAGATATCCGCGTGAACAAAATCCAGTTTCGGTGTTCATGGCTGGTTCGCTAGGTGCAGGGAAAACTGAAGCATCGATCCAATTGCCTAAATGGATTGATAAATGGGTTGAGAAGAAAAAGAGGTTTGATAAGAAATTTAACCTTATTGAAGATAAATCAGAAGTAATTAGAATTGATGCGGATTATTTACGGTTCGAGTTCGAAGAATATAACGGTACACATTCAGATTTATTTCAAGCCGCAACATCGATTCTGGTGGACCGAATCCTTGATACAGTATTGAAGCAATCTCAAAGTTTCATACTAGATGGAACGCTATCAAACTACAACAAGGCTGAGAAAAATATTTCAAGATCAATTGAGCGAGATAGAATAGTACAAATTCTCTATGTGTATCAGACTCCACAAGCAAGCGTGGAGATTCGTGAAAGATAGACAAGAAATCGAAGGTAGGTATATTCCGCCGGATGTTTTTATCGAGCAGTATTTCGCTGCGAGAATCAATGCTAACGCCTTGAAACGAAAGTTTGACAATCTAATCCGCTTGGATTAATTATTGAAAAACATTGATGGCACAAATAGGCTATATAGAACCGATATTGATCAAATTGATAATCACATACCGGAAAAATACAGCACAGACGAAATCAAAAAGTTTATAAATCAATTTCAACCGTAGTCATGTTAAATACTGTAAGTCGCAAATTGAAAAAAGAACCTGAATATATTAATCCTTTCGCGGAATTTATTCGGAAAGCGAGCGCGAGCGAAAAAAAACAAGTCTATGAAAACGTGATGAGAGATGAGGTTGATGATCAGCGAAAACTCATGGAGCGAGCCCGTAAGAAACAATCCCGGAACACAGATTGACATTGGATCTAAACCGGAATCAAGGCACCTTGAATTGAAGATTTGTCGCTTATCGTAACGATCTGACATTATTTGTGTCTGGTACTTTACGTATGAGTTCACAAGCACGTCACAAGTTTCTAGACTTACACCATATGGAGTCAATAACTATAGAAATGACATAGCCTTTCTTGGTCGTTACTTTGCAGGTAGTCGATTATTCTGTTCCTAACTGTCCGACTTGTCAAATGAAACTTTGCCATACCGAGTAGACGCTGTCAGTGGATATGACAAAGTCCTCAGTGTAATCTAACACCATTCCGACTGGCAAGTGATGTCCAGTGTGGTGCACTATTGGATTTCCCGTTGGGTCTAACTATCTTTTGTTCTGTTCCAGTCATAACGTGGGAATAAACATGCCTTGCTATCAACCAATCAGGCAGCAATAATTCAGTTAGCCTGGAATGCTATCGGCTTGAGCACAGAAATTCTTCAACTATGTGTAAGAAACTCAGATTTCGTGGTGTCTTTACAAATGGTAAGTAGTCTCATCGCGGTTACGACTAAAGTAACGATTCGTCATCAAATACTGGTTTTCCACTGGTTTAGAGCCTCTAGCGTGCCCAGCAATTCATAGAGCAGCCGTTCCTCTTGACCTCGACACTGCGAATTCGTCACGAGGCATTCAAGCATGTCCAGAAATTAACTGCATTTAACAATCATTTAGGCCTTTGAGCATTTGAAACCAACGGCTTCGAATTCGAAGGCACGCGCATACCCCTGGTCAGCCGCGCGGAATTTTTAAACCACATCAGATGCGCTTTCTGCTGTCGATCAAGGCGGTTGTCCCGACAAAAGGCGGCAAAATCTGGTACGACGACCAATGGATGTACATAATCAGATCTATGACGGTAGCGACACTGTTGAATACGCATTCATGGGCAACAACCTGTCAGGCAGCCGACAATCGTTGGCTGCCTGAAGCCATGGAGCATGAAATTCCGGTTATCTACTTTCTGGGAGTCGAGCCGGCAAGATATCTGGCCATCACCCACACCTACATTACCGGATGGAATCCCAGCACACTCAAAGCAAGTATCTCATTTGGCCTTCCTCACCGCGATAGCCTCTTGATGCCATTGCCACCTGAACGTCGTTACGCCTTATGGGAAGTGAAACAACGCCTGCATCAGGATTCGTTTCGGTCAGCCGTTATCGCCGCATACAATGGTCGATGTGCGTTGTCAGGACTCCGAGAGCGCCGCCTGCTTGATGCGGCACACATCATTTCCGACAAAGATGAGTTTATGGGCCAACCGATAGTTCCCAACGGCTTGCCACTGTCCAAGATTCACCACGCTGCGTTCGACGCCAACCTGATTGGAATTGACCCCGATTTTCGTGTGCATGTTTCTGAATCTCTTCTCGCTCAACGCGACGGTCCGATGCTTGATGCCCTTAAGCAGCTACATGGCGGTGCGCTTCATCTGCCAATACGGGATGGGGACCAACCAGACCGAGACCGCCTGGCGTGGCACTGGCTCTTTTCATAACCTCGGTGTACACCTTTTTCTTTTCCGCCGCCGAGGCATCACGAATGAATTTCGTGAATTCAGAATCACCTTTCGGCTTTAATCGCGCTTTCTTTTTCATTTCTAAATTTCCGAGGCAGTAAGTGTCTTGCGTTCAAAGAAATAACCACCGTCAATATAAATTGCGACCTGAACTGTCTCGAATAGCAGAAAAAATGCCCTAGGGTTCGGCTTTGCTCGTGATCGCCGATTCCGAATACTAAATCCGGAATGGGAGCAAAGCTTACTGCCATAGGGCGGATCCTACAGCTTCAAAGAACGCGATTATTTGCCAGATGCAAATTGGCATGAATTCTTTCAGTCCTTATGCCGCCGCCCTGGATGGGACTTGGTAAGGGTCTACTGGTACGTAACTCGAGAAATTGATTACTGGCCCTATAAGATTCCATACCAATGGGAAGAAAAAAGGAAATTCCTTTACGAAAAAGGAATCGCAAAACGTTTGAGTGATCAAGGAATCGGCTCTACAAAAGGAAAAAAAGGTTTAAAAATAGTCGAAGACGAACTGCACAAACGACGCCAAGCGCTCCAAAAAAGAGCGGATGGCTGGCATCAGGTCCACACTGCCATTGAATGCCGTCACGACCAAATTCAATTTCAGCGTGTCGGGTCCATTCGATACGATCTGGTAGACCGTTCTTTTGGAAGCGAGAAGGGGATAGACACGCAACTCGCAACTGACCTGATCACGTTAAGCAGTATTTACGATATTGCTTTGCTTGTTTCCGGAGACGCAGACTACATTCCGCCTGTGTCTGCTGTGAAAAATATGGGAAAACTTGTCTATAGCGTAAGTTTTCTCACGGCTAATGGAACAAAGTTGCCCGGCGGAGCTTGGCGACTAGAACGTTCTGTTGATGGACAGATTGAACTACCGTTCGAGCAGATTAGTAAGCGTTTGGAAATTCGAAAATTTTCAACCGAAAGTGATTGAAGGTTGGTCCTAACTTGTTCAGACCAAGCACTTTGCTTGGCCTTAACCCGGTGCTTTTTGTGTTCTGTATGGTCATTCCCGCCTGTTCTTCCTCATATAAACTACAGAAAATTCAAATATTACCTGCACCCTCTATCATTCGTGGAGGTTCAGGTCGAAAGCAGCGTCTATAACAACCCGGCACCACGTAGCCGTCGAGAGACAGCCCGCTCGACATTCTCGAAATGTGGCACCTGATTTGGCAGATGAATTTGGAGCTCATTGGTCCAGCGACCCCGGTACTGCCGTAGCCGCGACCGATATCTCGTTTCAAATTCACTCGGTTTCAAGTTTCGGTGTACCGCTTTCCGTTTGAAAATCTCGGTAGCGTCACACGGATCGATATCTGCCTCTTCGAATAAGCACCAGAGGTCAAATAAATCCCTGCACTGCAGGCGTTGGATAACGCAGCGTAGTTTCTCGCCTGCGATCTCTGCGAGCGGATATGCCTGAACTGATATCGCTTTCGGTAAATCGGGCCAGTGAGGTAATAGACGTACATTGTCAACGTTTAGGACAAGTTCGTCGTCTGTGATATCGAGTTTCACGGAGCGATGTCGGCCAAGTGGACCCTGATACGCAATTCGTTTCCGCCCTTCACCCGTCAGACTTATTCCCTCAACAGCACCGCTAACCCGCGCAAGTGCTGTTTCAATTGTTGCGTAAGCACTTTCAATGTCATTGTCGACTACCGAAAAATCCAGATCGGCCGAATAGCGATAATCTTCGAAGTAGCATAATCTCAGTGCAGTTCCACCCTTGATCACAAGGCCATGACCGTCGTTCATAGCGCCAGGCGCGGCCATGACGTGAGCCAACACATAGTCCCGCTCCACAGTTGGCGCTGGCACACCATCACGCGCCGCCCGTTGGGTAATCTGGGCTGGATTGGTCACTGACGGGTCACTGCAAGTAGTTCGTCAACCGATCTTGACCAGCGCATGCGCCATTTGCTGTCCCGCCAGATCGTGGGATCATCGGTTCCAGGCTCAAGATCGAGATCCGCTGTAATAGGTGCAATGGGCTGCAGCGCGCCTTGAATCGGTTCCAATGCCAGGGTGTCGGCGAGTGAACCCAATCGCCGCAATGCCGCTGCCCAACCCAACTGAACGGCATAGTTCATGAGGGTCTCTGCATTCAGTTCTGATGCGGCTGCGGTAAAGGCCTCCGACAACACTTCGATCCCTCCGGCAAGCAGCGGACGATGAGCGGCATCCAGGACTGCACGATTGAAATCGGAGATGTAGGACGCTCCCCACGGTATACGCCCTGTTCCAAGCTGTTTGGGCGATTCAACCACAACTTTCAGCGGGCGGCCGGAAAGCGTCTCGGTACGAACCCGACGGATAGTCGCAACCTGAATGGACCGTGACGGATGGACCACCAGGTCGTGCTCGTAAAGGGCGCTTCGATAGGAAATACGGTGGGGTATGCTGTGCAGTGCCGCTCCGACCGACAACGCGATGTCTTCGGCTGCGGCTGGTGTGCCAAGCACACCCAATTGGCGAACAACGTAGTGCCCCCGACGTACGCGATAGACCAAGCCAGATTTCTCCATGCGCTTGAGGAGATTTGCAGTCGCCGTTTTCGACTTGCCGAGACGCTTGACCAGTTCGTCGAAGGTGAACGTCAAGCGATCTTCCGCAACCAGCTCGTTCGCGAGCGTCAGGCTTTGCTGTTTTGGACCGAAGTACATAAGTAAACAATTACTGCATGAGTGCCACCAATTCGACACATTGTATATTTTATCTCATTATTCACTATATAAGTGAATAAAAGCCATAATATTACAACATTGCACAACAGGAATGTATCCTCAGATCGGTCTCGGAAGAAAGAAAGTAATTGCCGGCTATTGAGAAATTTCTTAACTGCTTGTCCATCCGATTAGAATGAGCTGATATCAACTGATTTCTGTTATCAGCTAAAATCCTCTGACAAACTACTGTAAAAGACGATTTAGCGTGACTGCTTACCCACCCTTATCGTGGTCGGGCAATGTCCTTTGTCGTATTTGATGAGGTGATTGTTTTCCGGCGCCTTCCGAAAAGCCCGATGATCTGCCTGTCGCATAATAATAAACACCTTGACACACAAGGAGGCCATCCGGCTCGGTGCTGAGGTACTTGCGAACCGTTTTACGGTCGCAGCCGAACCGACGGCCAATCTGGCTGACCGAAAGTCCCTGTGCCTTCAGATTGTGAAACATAAAAAATTCCCTCAAGGATATCATGATTGGCCCTCGTGTCTCAGACCTGGCAAAATCTGAAACCATAGGGCAGTTTTTTCGATTTTCGCAGTCCTGAGAGCTAGCTCTCAGGACTGCGAAGTCTTCTCTTCCTACAGGAATTTCAATCGGTATAAATGGAAAAAAATATCGGTAGTTACATCCGAGCCATGCAAAAAACTCTTTCCGGCCGATATTGAATTAATTTCCGGTCTTTCTCACCGAATCATTCATCATCGACACACCTGTCGCAGTTCGGCGTGCGTCGCCGATGCCTGCCTCAACTGATGATGAGATCGCAAATATGGTCCAATATGATCCGCTCTACAAGAATCTGTTCAATCATCCGCGACTGGTGGAGGATCTGCTGTGCGAGGTGCTTCATCCCGACGTTATTGACGCGCTGGACTTCACCACCTTGCGAAAGGTCTCCGGTGAGGTGATCACAAAGGCGCTGAAACGGCGCTTCATCGATCGTGTCTGGCAGGTCGGGACGACCGGCGGCGCACCGCCGCTGGTGGTGGTCCTCGAGTTCCAGTCCGCGATTGACCCCGACATGGGACTCAGAATGCTGGTGTACAGTGGCCTGCTGGTACAGGAACTGATCCTGTACGAACGTTACGATGCCGGATCCAAGCGGCGCTATCCGACGGTTCTGCCGCTGTTGCTGTACAATGGCAGACAGCCTTGGAATGCGGCGGTTGATGTCCGGCAGTGTTTTGGCGCGATCGCAGGCGGGATGTTGGAGTATCAGCCAGCCCAGCATTATCTGCTGGTCGAAGAGAGACGGTGGGTGGGGCGATTGCCACAACGGCGCGCGCTGTTTCGTGCGCTGGTCAATATCATTCACGGTGAGAGTGCCGGGCAGGCCGGGGCGGCGCTGATTGCGGTGGATGGCTGGCTGGACGATGACCGCGATAGGGAACTGAAGCAGGCGTATGTGGATTTGTTTCTGGACAGCGCCAGACGGGCGTATCAGGATTTTGACCGGTTGCCGGAGGGAATGAATATGGCACAGTTGCACAACGTATTGTTGGATTCGATGAGGAGATGGCCCGTGGAGTGGGTTGAGAAAGGCCGTCAGGAAGGAATTCAGGAAGGCCGTCAGGAAGGGTTGGCGGAAGGCTTCAGGCTGGTCTTGCAGGATCAGCTGAGTCAGAAGTTCGGCGAGTTGCCACCATCGGTTTCCGAGCGCATCGAGCAGGCCGATCACGCGCAGCTGAAAAGGTGGATCGGACGGGTTGTCAATGCGGCAACCCTGGATCAGATATTTTCCGATTGATTGTGTCGACGAAATGACCGCACACATCCGACACCGGCCGGATGCACCCGATCTTTGCCGTGTTTGCAGTGTAAACACCCGTGCCATGCACCATTTTTGTGCGTAAGGTGGATCAGGATGATTTGACCGGACCTCACCGGTCAGGGGCAACCTGGGCCCTGCCGGCTTCCGCCGTGCGCCGTCGCTTCCTCGCAGACTGTTCCTTTTTGCCTGATATTGGGAATCCTGAAGCGTTGCGCCATGACTCGCCCTTCCATGCGGTCCATAACACGCGGAGTATGAACTCTGAATCCGACTATATAACTGAAATCTCGGGAAGGAGCAAAACTTAGGAGCAGAAACATGGGTGGTACGGTTCTTGATGACGTTACAAGCGACTCTATAGATGCATAACATATTCAACTGCGCGTTGACGACTGGGAGAAACGTGTGAGCAACCTCTATGTACAGTTCAGTGATTGGTTGCTGGATGGGAAGCAAGTCGAGGTAAGCCTGTTGTCATGCATGCGCCATTGATGCGTAAATTTGGAATAGCAGCGAAGCAGATTCCGGCCCTTAATCTATCGAACCAATCGGGTGATTCAGTCAAACTTGAGCCTCGTGGACTGCGGATCCTGGACAACAATGGACGTATCGAACTGAAATACAATGGCGTACACTACTTCATCGTTGATTTCGCAGAAAACTTCAAGCAACCGGATTGGCGAGTAACGAAAGAATGGTTGACACACGTTCTTCAGTAAGCGGTCTTCAACAATTCCATACAACAATCAGAAATTTATACGATTGGTCGATAAACCGTATCGTCGTTACTTGTATCACTTCCAAATTCGACAGAAATCCAAATTTTCAGAATTTGACTATAAACCGAAGCGGTGTTTTCAGAGTTCGTGTTTGAAGCAGACCTAGCTTTCTTTTGTGAAGACACTCATTGAGTAGCTCGACAGATTAGCTGATATAGCGAATCTGTGGCGCAAAGAAGTGAATCATCAGTGTCGATTCATGCGTAAAATGAATGCCCGATCTTTGTCGAAATCCCCCCAAATGAGTTGTCATCAATGGGGAACTATGTTCTTCAACCTGATCAAATAATCTGTAACTATTAATAGCACCGGGCTTCAAAATATATTGATTTCCGATTCCTTTCGGTTCGGTCTTTCAATCCGTCGACAAAAGTTTTTAGAACGCAAATTTACGGTGAGGAATGTATCCTCAGACCGGCCTCGGAAGAAAGAAAGTAATTGGGCGGCTTATTGGTGTTTATGGTCGCTAAAATTTCTTAACTGCTTGTCTATCCAATAAGAATGAGCAGTTGCCAACTAATTTCTGTTATCAGCAAAAATCTTCTGATCAACTACTATAAAGGTCGATTTAACTTCAGTAATTGTTGAATAATTGCATTAATTGACAGGTAATCTCCAGCTAATTCACTCATGCTAGTTTCATTCAGCGTTCAGAATTATCGCTCATTCGCAGACGAGCAGACTCTTTTGATGAGTGCGGGCGCAGGCGCGAAGAGGAAAAAACAAATTTCGTTTGCTTCCGGAAATTCTCTGGCACCATATCTTTTGAGGTCCGCCTGCCTGTTCGGACCTAACGGTTCCGGCAAGTCAAATTTTGTCGAGGCGATGAGATTCTTTCGGAATTTCGTCATCTCATCGGCAAAGAACAGTCAGGAAGGTGAACCCATTGACGTAACGCCTTTCAGGCTTGACAGGAAATGGAAACAGGAGCCTTCTGAATTTGAAGCCGTATTCGTCACAGATGACGGCTTGTATCGGTACGGTTTTGCTGTCGATGAAAATCGTGTGTGGGGTGAATGGCTGTTCTCCAGACCCAATGAAAAAGATACCAGAACCCGCACGCTGTTTCAGAGAGAGTATGACTCGGAAAGCAACACCTACCATTGGTATGTGAGCAAGGTTTATGTGAAGGGAGAAAAGGAACTTTGGAAAAAATCGACTCGGGATAACGCGCTTTTCTTATCAACCGCGATCCAATTGAAATCGGCCGCGTTCAAGGAGGTTTTCGACTGGATTCAGAGAAGTTTGCGTGTCATTACGTCACCTGATCGACTGTCTCCAAATTTCACAATTCACCAAATACTGAATAATGACAATAAGGATTCAGTATTGAATTTTCTGCAAGCCGCAGATTTCGATATCGATTCTTTAGAATTCGAGGAAAAGAATTTTCGTACAGACAATTTCTATCAGCCTCGAATGAATTTGGACAAACTACCTGCGAACATTCGTAGTTCAATTGCACAAGGAACGTTATATGAGCCTATTTTTATTCGTGAAGGTAGTAATGGAGAATTAGTTGAATTCCACATCAGAGAAGAATCTGATGGAAATAGAGTGCTATTTGGCCTCGCCGGTCAATGGTTGGAAGTGATCGAGAACGGATTCACGTTGGTCATCGACGAGCTTCACAACAGTTTGCATCCCCTTGCATTGAAATTTCTGGTGAGCCTGTTTCACAATTCGAATTTCAACGCGAAAAATGCTCAGTTGGTGTTTACGAGTCATGAGACTTCCGCGATGACGAAAGGCTTCATGCATCAGGACCAGGTGTGGTTTCTTGAAAAAGGAGAAATAGGGGGCTCGCGCCTGTATCCTCTCTCTGACTATAAGGTAAGGGATGTTTCCGCATTCCAGAAAGCTTACCTTGACGGTCGATTTGGTGCGGTTCCTGTCACCAGTGGCTTTGTATACGGACAGCCGTAGTGATCAACTTTCCTTTCTTATCGAATGTCTCTCTACTTTGAGACAGATTGGAGACAGGATCAATCAACCTGATCAGTAATTCTGTAACTCGTACTGCGTCCCCCGCCCGGATTCTGGATAAGAATGCCGCGCGCTTTCAATTCCTGGATATCCCTGAGAGCGGTGTCAGTGGAACACTTTGCAAGCTTGGCGTATTTCGATGTGTTCATATACCCCTTGAAATCATCCTCCAACATTCGATTGATGACCAGACGCTGACGTTCACTGACGGGTTGCTGATTGATCTTTTCCCAAAGCTTTGCCTTGAATATAACGTTGCCGAGAGTAGTTTCTGCGTTGGATATAGCCCGTCCCAGACAGTCCAGGAACCATTCCAGCCAGATTGTAATATCCGGTGTGCTGCGCTGCTGTTTTTCAAGTTGATCGTAGTACTCCTTGCGCTCGGATGCAATCTGGGTGGACAAACTGTAGAATCGTTCAGGTATACCGTCAGCGCGTGCCAACGCCATATCACCGATAGCCCTGGCAATACGACCATTCCCATCCTCAAAGGGGTGGATGGTTACAAACCACAAATGAGCAATACCGGCCTTAAGCACAGGGTCCATGTCATGATCATCATTGAACCAATCCAGAAACATCTGCATTTCTTTTTCCAACCGCTTTGCGTTTGGCGCTTCAAAGTGAACTTTCTTGCGACCTGAGGAACCGGAGACTACCTGCATCGCCCCTAAAGCCAATGTGCGCCATTCGCCGACGATAATCGGACTCAAGCCACTCATTCCAGTCGGAAACAGCGCAGCTTGCCAGTTACATAACCGATCTTTTCTCAGAGGTTTTGAAAATTGCTGTGTGGCATCAAGCATAATTTCAACAATACCTTCCACATTACGGTCGGCTGGCGCAAGTCCGCCTATTTCAATTCCTAACTTTCGTGCAATGGATGAGCGGACTGACTCTGGATTGAGTTTCTCACCCTCAATAATTGAGGACTTGACAACATCATGGGTCAGAGTGCTGAGATTGGCTTCTTGCTTCAACTCAAATCCAAGACCTTCCATTCGACCAAGCAATCGACCCTGACGATGGCGTATATCAGCCAGTTTTGAGGTAAGGTTTTTATCATCCCAAATGAACTTTGGCCAGTTGTGATGTTCGTGTATCCACATATTAGTTACCGCGAAATTAAGGGTTTGTTGGGTTAATTTTCTACTAATTCAAAACAAAACACCGCAGAATATGCGGTGATAATAGGTGTTATTCACCGCAAAGTCAAGATTATTCGACGCAGATTGTGCAGTGATAATAGGTGTTATTCACCGCAAACTATTAAGTCCTTTTGATCAGGTATGCACCATTAATGCTATCGTCCCAGTGATTTATCTGGAACACGATGTCTTTCGTTTCCACAAAACTAATGAATTTACTTGTTATGTGTGAATTTGGTAACAAACGCATAAAGGCTGATTCAATGCGCGTTTCAATGCTCACACGCATAGGACGCGCATTTCTTCGACTTATATTGCGCAAATCTGCTTTGCTCTAAAGGCCAGAATCAGGTTCAGCCTGACTGCCTTCGGTTAAGCGGTTGGATAAGTCGGGTGGAAATACCAGTTGGGATTAAGGCGTATTTTGTTCGGCTGATATTGAACACAGACAGAGAGATGGATCGATCGAAGTTGGTAATCGCGCCGGGTGGACACGATGGGGAGTCGGAATTCCTGTCGCTGTTGCGTCAGCATCACTACCTTGGCGTACCATGCAAGACCGATGAGAGTGTGCTCTACGCGGCGGTGTTGCAGGGCCGATGAGTGGCGCTTATTCCGCTGTCAGTTTTCCCGGTTGAAGTTGACTTTCCAACACCGGCGAGCATCTGAAAGCTTCGTGCCGCTTTGGCAGTGTGTTTTTTGATATCACGCGCATCCAATATGATTCACTCGGGTGGATTTTTTACAATTTGTCCAGTATCCTCATGTTGTTTGCCAATCAATATTTGCGGTAATGTAAATGCAACATTAAAAACGCGCATTTAACCGAATTAATGCGCGTTTTTAATGCGCGTGCGCATTAACAGCATCATTTCTTCAACTCGTATCGCGCATTTCTGCCTCGTCCTGGATGTTGAATATCCGAATTCTCATGCAGCAACTCAGTCATCAGCCGGTGTACCTGACTTCGATCAAAGCCAGTGAACTGCCGAATCTCCTTATTGCTCAGGCCCGGTTCATCCCGACGAGCTCGCTCAATCAGAATTCTCATTACTAGGGTTTTGGCGGCTTTCCAACCAATGCGTCGATGTGCTCCACTTTGACTGCCTTCGGCCAGACGCTTGTACAGATCCGGTTGGATACACCAGTAGGCATCCCGCCCGTTACCGGCGCGTTCAATGTAACCCGCCGACTCCATGCCAGAGAGTCTTTCGCGTATTTCTGACTCACTCCGTTGACAAAGAACAGTAGCTGTAACGGTATCTACCTCCGCATGCTGAAGCAGGTACTGCAACAGCAACAGTTCGTCTACACTCAGGTTGCGTCCGTGCTTACTCTCGTCAGCAACAAAAAGTCGAAATGAAGCATCCAAATCGCTTTTGGGAAAGCCTACCAGGACGGATTCACCGATTTCGCAGATCTGAGGTGGTTCCTTGCCTTCAATAAGAAAGGCGGAAAACATGCGATTTATCCCGAGGTTGCTACGGTTGACAAGGCGAAGACGTGTCAGTGCCTCAACCAGCAAAGGGTTTCTGGCAGCAGGTTGACGGTGAAGAATGTTGCTGGGTGTGATACCGGCAATGAAACCACCGTTGTTGCTGATGTCCAGCCGGTTAGGATACAGCTTCACCATCACAGGTCCTGCAATACGGAGGTCAGCATGGCAGAATGCATTCATCAACGCTTCCCGTACGGCAATTTCAGGCCAGGTGCGATATTCAAAGTGGAACATGCCCTGTTTGTATGTGGTGATCGGATTGAAGGGCACAAGCAGTTCCTCTATGCGCTGCACAGACAAGGGTAATGTGCTGACACGGTCTTCTCGAACATCATAGTCGGTATCCGAATTCATCTGCAGAAAGGTCCAGTTATGACCGGGCAGGTGTTCTCGGATGGCAGTTTCAGTGCCTGCCAGCAATAGTGCCGCCCGAGTGAGTTTTTCTTGCCGGATTAGTCCAAGTGTGGTGAGCAACTCTTCATCAGAGAGTCGGAGCAGGTCTTCGGGGGCTTTCTCCCTGCGAGCCTGATTCCGGAGCGTCTCTAACGCGGTAGCGGACAGCAATGCGGTATCCACCATGGCGACGGGTTCTGCCGTATAGTCGGTTTCACCTGTTTCTACACCTATTTTTCGCCTCAATGTGCCTGTTAACGGCACACAATCCTTACTGATGCGAATCGTGCCTCGGCCAGCGGTATCTGTGTGGGGTGGCATACCAGGGTAAACTTGCATCAACAGCAAACGGCCAGTACCCTCGGGTACGGCCAGTTCTTCGAATACTGGGGTTATCTTGGGATCAGTCCTGTCATACACTGCCTTTTTGAGCAGATTGGAGTCGATTTCCCGCGGTACACCTAAAATCGCCCGGTCACGTCCTCGAATGCGGTCTGATACACCGAATACGACAGTACCACCACCGCCATTGGCCATACAGACTGCCATATCAACTACTGTTTTTACGGCCTTTTCTCGACTTGTCAGGTCCCACTGTTTGAAGTCGAGATCCTGATCTTCCAGCTCATCGGCGACGTAGGAATCCAGTTCAGCAAGCAGTGTTTTGATTTCGGTGGCGGTTCGCATGCCTTATCAGCCCTCTATTTGATCGATACCGAGTCTTTCACCGGCGCATTCGCGCGTTATCCCTTCAGTTCTTCTCTAAGCATAGCTTTTGTCACCCGTCTTCAGAGTATGACAATATACACTCACGAACTGAATATCGAGGTCGCTCAATTGGCCGGAAGATATCAACGAACTACAGCAGTCCAGAGTGGTTATCAAACAGTTGGCCAACTGCACTCCCTGGACCAAGTGGATAGGGTGAGTCGCTTTTCAGACATCCGTAGATTCCGCTGTTCTGGATCCAACTGCTGCCAATTGCTATCGCCTGCCAGACGTTCGATGTCCTGTTCGTGGCGGGACGAATGTTCGACATTGAGCTTGTTCAGTGCATCACGTAGCAATTTGTAGATGCTGAAGAAAATATCCCTCTTGGTGATGTCTGAACATGCCCAATGTATGGGCATTCGGTGATCAGCCATCATTATAGATGATAACTCCTGTATTTCGGTGGTAGGCCGTGTTCGATTCAGTCTGGAGCGATAGCAGTTGAGATGCACCTGCATGCTGCTGTCTGGTCCGAGAACGAGCACCGCACTCGACGGCGCTTCGACAACTCTTACCTGGGATTTTCGATGTACACATCTGACGACGGACGGTAATCCGGCTACGTCTCGAATTCAAGAAACAATGGTGTAGAAACCGGCAAAACAGCATTTTGAAAACATAGACGGCTCACTTCAAAAAATATCCCGATTTTCGTATTGTTTTGACCGGTTGGTGACACTGACCCTATGAGGTAATATTCTGAATCAAAACTGAAGGCTTGACAAAGCCATTTGAAAAGTTGTAGATTTATCAAGGCTTAATCGACAGTTTTTCATTCAATATGACAAAAAGAAGTCAGGAAGTCCGGAACTTCATTCTCCAGAATGTCGAGAAGTATCCCCACGATATTGCGGAGAAAGCGTCCAATCGATATTCCATTTCCAAGCAAACGGTCAATCGACATTTGAACCGGTTGCTTGATAAGCAGGTATTGGATGTCAAATGGGCAATCAAGAACCGCTCGTACAATCTGCGAGTTCTTGAAAGCTGGAACAAGCAATACCTGATAAACGGTCATCTGACTGAGGATGTCGTATGGCGGGAAGATATACAAAGTCTGTTGCCGTCAGTTCCTGGCAATGTTTCAAGTTTGTGGCATTATGGCATTACGGAAATATTCAATAATGCCATCGACCATTCAGGCGGCAGTGAAGTCAGTGTGCAGATCAATAAAACCCCCACTGATGTCGAATGTATTGTGATCGACGACGGTATGGGAATTTTCGAGAAGCTGAAGAACCAATTCAAACTGCTCGACGAGCGACATGCGGTACTGGAATTGTCCAAGGGAAAGCTTACAACCGATCCTCAAAGCCATCTGGGTCAGGGTATCTTTTTTACTTCAAGAATGTTTGATGAATTCACGATTCTATCGGGCGAAACATTCTTTTCCCACAAGTACGGCAAATCAGAGGATTGGATCGTGGAAAATGGCAGTTTGAAATCTGGCACCATGGTTTCAATGAAGCTGGACAATCGGGTATCGCGAGCCCGAAAAGATGTTTTTGATCAGTTTAACTCGGGTGGAGACTATAGTTTTTCGAAGACGATGATCCCGGTCAGACTGGTACAGTACGAACATGAGAATCTGGTGGCCCGTTCGCAGGCAAAAAGACTGATGGCGAGAGTCGACAGTTTCGAAAAGGTTTTCTTGGATTTCAAGAAAGTGGAGGAAGTGGGCCAGGCATTTGCAGACGAGGTATTTCGCGTCTATCCTTCCGCGCATCAGGATGTGGAAGTGATTGCAGTCAATGCGAACAGAGCCGTTCGGCAAATGATTTCCAGAGCCCAATCCCGATTGCTGACCAGGCGCTCCTGACCCGGTATTCGAAATCGGGGATTCACACGGAGCGCAGATATTCCCGGTGAAAATCCAGATAGCCCGGTGAGACGGTTCCCAGTCTTTCTTTCACTGCGCTGTGCAAAACCGGAAGACTGTGAAAAGGTACCGACGGAAACAGATGATGCTCACAGTGAAACGACATGTTCCAGGTGATCAGTCTCAATATCGGGTTGGTCAGGGTAGTGCGGGTGTTGATCAGCATATTTTCCGATAGTTCGCAGCCACCGTGCTCGGCGAGCAGGAACAGCCTCAACGCAACCATGCCGACCAGGATCGGAACAACCCAGAAAATCACAATCAGTGCACTTTGAAGATAAACCGATCCTGCAGCAATTGCAATATATAGCGTCAGATGAATTCTGGCTTCGTTCCTTATCGTTCGATATGCCGATTCCGGAATGAATTTCGAATCCACTTTCCCGATTGCATGACACAACAGCAGGCGAATCTGCGGCAGCCAGTAGGAGGTCAATCCGGTCATCGCCCACACATATCCCGGTAAAGTTCGGGGCTTGTCTGTCAGCAGTTCTGGATCGCGTTCAGGGTCATTCGTATACCTGTGGTGTTCGAAGTGAAAGTATCGGAAATAGTTGGCCGGAAGAACAAGTATGAATCCCGCAACAGCCGCGACAATGCTGTTCAAGCCCCTCGACCGGAACGCGGTGCGGTGGATGCATTCGTGAAGCGGCGCAAACACGAATACAAGTACGGTTCCATAGACGACCCACGCAGGTACGATCCACCAGGTGGCTTGTGTAGACCCAACCCATAGCCCGGACACTCCAAGGAGAAGAAGATGTATCGCAAGCCGGGTCAATCCGGCTGAATCTGACCTCTCGCTGAGCTGCAGAAGATCGCGGGACTTGATGAGATCGCGTCGATAGACAAAATTTTCCATTGCGACAGTTGATACACCGACAGCGTGAACAGATGATTCTTGTAGTGATTATATTGTCGCGAAATTCCCCGGCTGATAAGGAAATTTTGAAGATCAGGCAAGGGAGTGATGTGCTCGGGTCGAGTCGATGAGAAGTTGATAAAAAAATGGCAACATCGCAATGAAAATGCGATATTGCCACAGCTACAAGAGGAGAGAAGCTTTAAATAGCAAAATCTTATGAACTTAGTCTTTTTGGGAGTCCCCGATCGAATTACTCATGTGAATGTGTGACGTCACTTTCACCGTACAAATTTGGTTCGTGACCGGTGCCGTATGCGTAGACTGAATAGGGCGCAAAGGCTTGCAATATCTCCCGCAACAATCGTCTGAATTTGGCTTTGTTCATGGTTTGAATCAGTCGAATTCGTAAATGTAAATGATAACGATTATCATTATCTATATTAATTCCTGCTTGTCAAGGGGTTTGGAAAACTTTTTTTGATAAATTTTTGCGATCACGCAATCCTGCCGGCATTGCGGATTGCGGGATGGCAGAATTTGGGACAATGACCGCGATTCGATTTCGCGGCAGGATAGGCTACTTGGTATCTATTTCCCGATATTTGACATCATAGGTCTGAGAGCTGGACGATTGGCTGCGTTGGTTTACGTGGACAATCAGACGACTCAGCAGAATCGACGCGAACATTCTTCGGATAGGCGTTGTCAGACATAAGAATCCAATCGTATCCGTGACAAATCCAGGTGTGATCAGCAATGCCCCGGCAACCAGCAGGAACAGCCCCTCAACCAGCTCCAAAGCCGGCACTTCGCCACTTCTGACACTTCCTATCGCTCGATGCAGTGTGAGAATGCCTTGCAACCGCACCAGCCACGCGCCGACCAGGGCCGTTGTGACAACCCCGACAATGGTCCATACGGCTCCGATCACCTGTCCGATCTCGATCAGCAGATAGATCTCTGCGATCGGAATGATCAGAAAACACAGGAAAAGAAATGTAACGACTCTCATGAAACCGTCTCAGAAGTTGAAACGCATCAGTTCGGCCAGATTTCGTTCACGGTCGACTCGATCAGATCCACATGATCGGTCAACCGGTGGTCTCCATCCGGCAGAAGGGTGACTTCGATTTCGGAATCCGCATGCTCCTTGAATTTCAGACTTTGATCGGACGGTACCGCATCATCAAGCGCACCGTGCAGTATCTTCACTGGATGATTGTAACTTACCGGGAACGAAAACACATCATACTGCAGTGAGTCCAGCACTGCGGCATAAGACATTGTGTAATCGCAATCCGGATAAGGGCTTTCGAATGTCTTGAATCCTGATTCTCGCCATTGTTCCTGCTCGTCCGGTGAGACACTGAGAAAAATTCCATTCACGAAGTTGAAAGCAGGGGCGATCAGCACGGTTCCGCAGACATTCATTCTGGTATCCAGGGCGATCTGCGATGCAACCCAACCTCCCATGCTGGAACCGACGAGAACTTTCGGACGACCTTCAAACAGAGACAAGACCAGTTTCGTATCCTCAATCGCACGGGATATGCTGAACTCCGTAAACTTTCCATCGGACTTGCCGTGCGCGCGCATGTCGAATCGAATCCACGATCGGTTGAGCCGCTCGGCCTGGTTCCAAAGTCGCATTGACTTGGTTCCTTCCGCATCGGAAGATAGTCCGTGCAGGAAAATTCCTACCGGTCCCTCGTAGGTATCGCGGTAAGTGCCCCTGACCATCTGACCGTCAGCGGCAGGTAAGGAAAAAATATACTCACTCGGGTTCACTGGTCTGTTCCTGTAATATCTAATTTGGGGCGAATCTCTGATTTGTCAATACCAAACCCGCGTCTTTGTTCAAAATTCCTGATGCAGATTCCGTCAACAGTTTAACGGATTGCGATAGTTTTATTGAAACATTTGTCGAATGGCTACCGACTGGGGGAACAGGAGTATCGCAATTCCATCGGGAAGACTCTGGATTTTGACAGTATTGTCATGATTGTAAAAGGTGCATGCATTATCCGTACGCCCGCAGGCAGGCACGTATATTTGATTTTCCCACGGACACCAATTCTGTGGGAGATTTATTACTGTCAATTCAACAGGATTTATCGGTGGCGGTCACTCGCGGGTGTTGGTGCAGCCAATTGGATATTCAGCCACCAGCTACGACCGTTCGACTGCATGATTCTTCGAATTTCGAAGAGGTGGTCTTCTGAAGGTTTGTACACTTCCAACTCGACGGTGCGAGTTGTTACTCAATTTGTTTCTGCGATAGCAACCCAGATGCTTCAGGCTGATTCAGGCAGCATACCAGGGACTGGATCAAGGTGCGCAATCGCCTTTTCCCGGTCCTTGCGGAATAGCACGATATGCTCGATATTCAGTCTCAGTCCGATTTGTTCGCCAAGCTGGTGATTATGGTGAGAGTCGGCCAGACAGAATAACGACTGGTTATCTGCCAGTTTCACGGTGTACAGATAATGGGATCCCCGAAAGGATTTTTGGATGACCGTACCGGTAAGCCCACTGGTGTCGTCGTGCAGGATGTCATCAGGTCGCAGCAGGATCTCAACCTTGTCATCTTTCTTCAGTTTCTGATGGTTGTGAAAGGTATGCAGGCCGAACACAGTTTGCAGCATCTGGTCATTGATGACTGTCGCATTGATGAATTCACCCTCACCGACGAATCGCGCGGTAAACCGATTGGCCGGATGGTGATACACGTTGAATGGAACATCCCACTGATGCACGCGTCCTTCTTCCATGACACCGATCTTGTCAGCCATCGAGAGTGCGGTTTCATGGTCGTGGGTAACTAGAATCAACGAGATGTCCTCCCGTTTGAGAATCTTTTTCACTTCAGGTATCAAGGTATGGCGGATCTCGACATCAAGACTTGAAAACGCCTCATCCATCAACAGCAGTCTCGGTTTGCGGGCAATCGCCCGGGCGAGAGCGATTCGTTGCTGCTCCCCTCCCGACAGCGAGTAGGGGTCGCGGTCACCATAATTTTCCAACCCGATCAGATTCAGCAGCTCACAGACACGCTCCATACGGTCAGCAGCACTCCAGTTGCGAAGTCCGAAAGATATGTTTTCCGACACACTGAGATGCGGAAACAGTGCGTAATCCTGGAATACCATGCCGATATCGCGTTTTTCCGGCGCAACTGAGTGGTCCGGAGTTGAAAGAGTCTTGCCTGACATGGTGATGTGGCCGTCTTTCAGTTGTTCGAAACCCGCGATCCCTCTGAGCAGTGTTGATTTGCCGCAGCCGCTCGGACCGACGATGGTGCCGATTTCGCCTTCCTCAAGTCTGAAACTGACTTCATCCACCGCGGCTCTTCCATCGCCATAAGAGAACGACGCATTGCACACTTCAAGAAGCGCGTGGGAATTGAGGTTTTCCGTCACAGCCTGACTGTCGTTCATGGTGTGCTCACCTGTTGTTTTTCACGCGCCATTGTCTTACTCAGCAATATCACCGGAATGATCCCCGTCACTATGATAGTCAGTGAAGGCAGGGCGGCATCAATGAGTCTCTCATCGGACGCGAGCTCATAGGCGCGGACAGCCAGGGTGTTGAAATTGAACGGACGCAGAATGAGTGTTGCCGGCAGTTCCTTCAGCACGTCGACAAATACGATCAGGAATGCAGTGATCAGCGATGCCCGAATCATCGGCAGATGGACGCGTTTCAGCACTCCCAGCTGCTGGCAGCCGAGCGTACGAGCCGAGTAATCCATGCTTGGCCTGATTCTCTGCAATCCGGTCTGAACCGCATTCAGCGAGATCGCAAGAAATCTCACGGTGTAGGCAAAAAGCAACCCGATGATTGAGCCGGACAGAATCAGCCCGATATCGATATTGAAACTCGACCCGAAGAATTCAATGAGTCGATGGTCCAGCCAGACCAAAGGGGTGATTATGCCAACCGCGATGATTGCGCCTGGAATGGCATAGCCCAGTCCGGAAACCGCAACGAACCCCCTGACTGCGCGAGTGGGTACGGTGCGCTTCGCGTAGCCCAGAATGACCGAGACCGAGACTGCGATGATGGCGGCGAACCCCGCCAGATAAATCGAATTCCATACGAATCCGGTAAATTCCGAGAGGTCGTACTGCGCATCGAACAGCGTCCACTTCAGCAAAATCAGCGCAGGCAGCAGAAATCCCAGGAATACCGGTATGAAACATGCGGACCACGCCAAGGCAGCCTTCTTTCCGCGCAACTGAATCTTGGACTGATGGATGGACTTGCCCTTTGTGGCATGGTATTGGATCTTCCGGCGCGAAAACCACTCAAGGAAGATCAGCAGACCCACAAACCCCAGCAGCATCGTCGAAAGCTGTGCGGCCGCGGTCGCATCGCCGAAACTGTTGAAGGTGCGGATGATTCCAGTCGTGAACGTTCCGATGCCGAAGAACTGCACGGTGCCGTAATCAGCCAATGTTTCCATCAGGGCAAGAGACAGACCGGCTACTATCGCAGGTCGGGCAAGTGGGATTGAGAGTTTGAAAAAACTCTCCCTCACATTGTAACCAAGCATCCTGCTGATTTCGACAAATCGGACCGATTGTTCCAGAAATGATGCCCGCGTGAGAAGGTATACGTATGGATAGAGTACCAGGGAGAACAGAACGATCGCGCCCGGCATGGAGCGGATTGAAAAATATAGGTCCGAGAATCGTTCCTCACCGACGATCTGTCGAACCAGGCCGAATACAGGACCGTAGTAGTCGAGAAGACCGGTGTAGGTATAAGCGATGATGTAGGCGGGGAATGCCAGGGGTAGCAACAGGGCCCAGACGAATACCTTGCGACCCGGGAATTCGCAGACACTGGTCAGCCAGGCCGTCGGCACACCGATGATCAACGTCAGTGATCCGACACCTACCATCAGCAGCAGAGAATTGGTCACGTAGCTACCGATCAGCGTATCAAACAGATGCTTCAGCAATTCGATACTGTCAGTTGCGAACGCGGAGGCGACAATGGCAATCAATGGCGAGACCACGATCAGGGTGATCAAAGGCGCTGACAAGCCAAGAGGACTGAAATTGGAGGAACGCATCAGAGGTGGCTTCGACTGGTACGGAGAGAAAAATTCTTTATTTGAAGTCTGACCGGATGGCGAGGTGATCTCAAGCTCGAGTGCTGGTACCGCTTTATCGCCAGCCGGCGCGATCCATGATCTTGACCGCATCGGAGTTGAACTCACCCAGTTTTCCCATGTTCAGCTCATCTGCCTTGAACTCGCCGAATTCCGTCAGCAGATCGGACCACGGAATATCCGGCAAAACCGGGTACTCGTAATTGATCTGTGCATACCACTCCTGGGATTGGGGTTCGAGCATGTAGTCCAGCAGGCATTGGGCATTGCCGGGGTGTTTCGCATGCACCGTGATTCCTGCGCCACTGACATTGACATGCGACCCTCGACCGTCCTGATTCGGCCACAGGATACCGACATCTTCAGCAATTTGCCTGTTCTTTGCCATCAGTCTGCCAAAATAATAACTGTTCGCCAAAGAGAATTTGCACTGACCCGCCGCCACCGCCAATATCTGGTCGGTATCTCCGCCCGTCGGTGGACGTGCGAAATTGTCAACCACCTGTTTCGCCCACGCCAGAACGAAGACTTTTGCATCGGCATACGGATCGTTGTCACCGGACTCCGAACTCGATTGTGCCCGCGCCCACTCCAAAGTGTCCGCTTTCAGCCAATCGAAAGAATCGGTGTGCTTGAGTCGATCGGCCATTGCGGGGATCATCGAAGCAACCAGCGACTGGTTGTAGATGCTTGAGGAGGACCGGATACACAGTTGTCCGGAATTGTCGGGATGCGCGAGTTCTTCATATGAACCCACTGCTGTCTGATCCGAGCGTTTGCGTGAAAAGTAGATGGGTCTGGCACGTTGTGATAGACCTATCCAATACCCGGGTTTTCCGGATATGTCATGATCGCGCAGGTGTGAAGGTACTTTATCTGCTATCGAATTCGGAACCGTTCTCAGTACATTTGCATTTTTCGCGCGATGCAGACGGCCCGCGTCAACCGTGATGAATAGGTCTGCGGGCGTTGCCTTTCCTTCCAGTTCTATTCTTTTCAGTAGGCCATCTGCTTTTCCGGTAACAAGATTGATCTCTATATCGGTTTCGAAATGATCTTTAAAGTCCGCCTGGAATTTTTGAAGCAATGGCAGAATCAGGGCCTCTTTTCTGGCCGAGTAGACATTGACCACCGCGTCGGTGTCGAGTTGATCGGCGACGATATTCGGACAGGGACTTTGCGCATTTGAAACCTGTGTGAACGCCACTACGAGTGCGAACGCTGAGACAAATCGAAATATTGTGAATTTTTCCATTGTGAATAACTGCACTTTGTTATCTGAAATTGCTGTTCGATCTAATTTGGTGAAACGGATGTTCCATAACAGATACGAACAGTATTCTAACTGATAATCATAATCATTATTGGTAAGAATATCAACGTATTTCAGTTACAAGACATTCTCGTTGGAGAGATTTTTTCGATTGTGGCGCACATTTACGCGTTGACTGCTATATCATCAAGCAACATCGAAACAGATTCATCTGGGAAACATTCCGGTCTCCAAATTTCAAATGTTGATTTGATATCGAATCAGCGCAAGATGACGGCTGGCCGGATTGGAACTTGATGGAACCGGTGAGTGACTTGTTGATCCCCCGTCACGGGAACCATTCCGATTGCCACACAGACAGAATGTCAGAAAACACTGAACGCGGTGAACCGATGAAAATACATATCCTATCCGACCTGCATCTTGAGCATATGCAGTTTGAGTTTGAGGGAACTGATGCTGGAGTCGTGGTGCTGGCCGGTGATATCGGTTCGGGAACAAGCGGTGTCAGCTGGGCGGAAGACAATATCCCCGGTCATTATCGCATTATCTATGTGGCAGGCAATCATGAGCATTACGGGCAAATGTTGTCAGAGAACCTAAGACAGATAACGGATTCCGCGTCGCGCAACTGCTCGGTGCTGGAAAATCAGTCGGTGATTGTCGGTGATGTCAGATTTCTGGGGTGCACGCTATGGACCGACATGAACCTGAATGGCAACCGGGCGGAGGATTCACAGACGGTCGGACGCTGCATGGCCGATTTTCAGGAACGACGCGTGCGGACCGGAACCGGTGGATGGACGGCGAGACCGGTCATCACCTACAAGGGACGCAAATATACCCCCGAGGACTCCATCGACATACATATGGAAAGTCGGAAATGGCTGGAAAATCAGTTGTGTATAGACGGACCATGGAAAAAGAATGTCATTGTCACGCATCATGCGCCCAGCATCGGTTCGTTGCATCCGAGATACACCGAACCACACCTGAAGGGTATAAATTCTGGTTTCATGTCCAATCTGGACTATCTGTTTCATGATTTCCCGGAAAGAATAGACCTGTGGATACACGGTCATGTACATGATCATTTTGACTATCATATCGGTGAAACCAGGGTTGTATGCAATCCAAGGGGATATCCCCATGAGAACAGGCCGAACAATGGCCGGGGATTCGACCCGCTGTTCTCGGTTGAGATATGAAACATTGCAGATCTCCGCAGTTTACCTGCTTGTGACGTAAACTATGGATAATTTCGAATTTTCGATATTTGATGGGTCAGGCACATAGCCCATGATTTTGAGTAAC
Organism: Arenicellales bacterium; assembly: GCA_963662635.2. Taxonomy (GTDB): domain Bacteria; phylum Pseudomonadota; class Gammaproteobacteria; order Arenicellales; family JAJDZL01; genus JAJDZL01. Next base: position 1,320,377 of record CAXXFC010000006.1, on the reverse strand, counting down.
TGCCAGCTCCGTGATCAGGCGGGCGAGTATTAAAAATCTTGGCAATTCCAGCAATCGGGATTGTCCGACGAACAAATCTGACTCTAATGGGCATCAACATTGCAGCGACGATATCTGTCCTGCAATGACCGGTGGATGATGGATGCGATGAGGAGTTGCCGTACAGATTGAGAGCAAATTAATTCACTGTCTGCACTTCCATCGTCTGTCCTGCCGGTACTTGATGATGCATTGCAGTCATGCAACAGCATCATACGGGGTAAGGACGTTCGGTTCCAGAATCTCACTGAAAACGAAAATCCTACTGTTTCGGGGGGCTTACTGCATCACAAATGGCAGTGCCCGCCACCTCAGGTTTGTATTTGTCACCGAAATCACGATGAGGTGGATTGAACCAGCACAGGTGAGTCTAAGTTTATAATTTATGAATGAAATAGTTCTTACCCGATGCTGGATTTATTCACGCATTGGAGGAATTGATTTGCTGATCAATCCTTTGGTTGTCAAAGACTTTTTCCGTTTTCGGCATCTCTATATCGAGATTAGAGGTTGCGCCTTTGCGCGTTATTTGCTATACCATGAATCAATGGTGGAACTGGTTTATCCAGAAAATTTTCCAGTTACCAATTTGAATGTCAATTCAAATTGGATTTCGCTCAAGATGATAACCAGACAAAATTTGATGGAATCGGTAGGTATTTTGTTGATCGGTTCAACAAGGAATGAACAATGGAACAGACCATGAGACGAAAGCTTGGGTGAAGTAGGAAGAGTTACAAAATTGGAGGGTGAAATCTATGACGAAAAATACGAGACAACATTCAATTGATGGAAGCATGCACGGAATTCAAACAGATTATTGTGACAATTCCAGTCGGAACGCGTCGAAAATGCCGTCTGAAGAGCTACCGGATATACAGACACTGAAACCGACCGAGCTTTTGGGCGAGTTGGAACGCTTGGACTACCTGAAACCGGCAACCGACAATTCCCAATTAATCATGCCTACCGCGTACAAAACAGTTCCAACTATCACAACGGTGGGAAGTTCAATATCTTCTGTGCGTGATGGGGACTGTTAGTTGCCGAATTGGAACAAAGTTGTTGAAGAGGTGTCTAAGGCTCATGCACAAGACGAAGAGGCCTTTGACACTGTCAGAAGAAAATATCTTGAGCAGTTATATCAATATACAAAGAGAAATGTTATCGCCTACTATTCCGGTTTTCTTACCAAACCTGGCATTCAAGGCATAGAAATTTCAGATGAGGATAAAAATGGATTTATGGCCTGTGTGCATGAGATGGACCGAGATAAAGGACTTGATTTATTCCTTCATACTCCTGGAGGCGATGTAGCGGCAACAGAATCTTTAGTCCATTATTTGCGAGAGATGTTCGGAAATAAAATCCGTGCTGTAGTTCCGCAAATTGCGATGTCGGCGGGAACGATGATTGCATGTTCGTGCAATTCTATTCTGATGGGAATGCATTCAAACATCGGCCCGGTTGATCCCCAAATTAATGGAATTCCAGCGATAGGAGTTATTGAAGAAGTAAAAAGAGCGTTCGAAGAAATAAAAGCAGACGAAAGAGCTGCGCATTTATGGAATCCCATACTTTCAAGACTGACACCATCATTTATTCAACAGTGTGATTGGGCAATAGAACGATCACAAGAGTTTCTGGTTAGCACACTTAAAGAAGGAATGCTGAGCGATTTATCTGAATCGGAGAAAGAGATTCAATCCCAATCAATAAAAACTCGACTTACCGATTTAGCTCAGAATAAATTTCATAATCGACATATCCATTACCAAGATTGTATAGACTTGGGTCTAACAGTAGAAATGTTGGAAGAGGACAGTAAATTGCAAGACCTCGTCTTAACCGTGCATCACTGCTTTATGTATACACTTTCAAATACCGCAACGGTCAAAATTATTGAAGACCATCGAGGTAGGGCTACCATAAAGCAAATGATCAATTAATTGATTGGTGCTAAATTGGGTTAGATTACAGGTTGACATCCGAATTAAAGTTTCATATATGGATTCCAAACAACCCGCTTCTGGGAATTAGGTTACTAGTTGTTCAGCCTTTTTTAAAATCCACGCAACGAGGTACCACAGACATTTTTGATTGCCGTTCTCCAGGATTGACTAAAGTGTCAATACCAGCACGGAGTTCGTAGGGTGAAGTCGATCAGAAGACGTAATCACTATAATTTCATCGAATCGTGGTGTAGGCTTAAGTTCACTGCATCGATTCATGTGCCGGAACAATACCGTTCACTTGTTGAAAAAGCCTCTGTCCACGCCGGTCAAGTCTACCGGTAGCTCTGTTCGTTCATTGCCGCGAACGCGTTTGAATGGCAATGACATGGAATGAAACACCTCAGCAAACGGTTGAAGGTAAATCGATGTCAGGCGGTGGTGCTGTTCATTGGATTCAACTGATAGACCGAATGTGAGCTCTTCGTCCGCATTGGAATGACAGTGTGTGTTGAACATCCAATCCCAGATGGCCAGAGCTACCCCGAAATTCTTGTCCCTGTGATGCTCCGATATCGAATGGTGAATCTGGTGCTGTGCCGGTGAGATGAATATCCGCTCAACCGGTTTCCAGAAGCCGATCTGTATGTGCGAATGACGAAGATTAGCGAGAAGGGCATTGAACATCCAATTGAATACGCCGGCACCGAAAACCATGATAAGTTGGACCTGGCTGCCGAAGAAAAATACGAATACCGCGATTGTGATGCCCTGAACCAGGGCCCCCCTGACTGCGAACAGGATGCCCTCAACCGGATGCATCCTGAAAACAGTGAGCGGATTCAGCGCGGTCGCACTGTGATGAACTTTATGGAACGCCCAAAGAACCGGAATGCGATGCAGCATTCGATGAACGATGTAACGCGCGAGATCGTCCAGCACGAAAAGACACAAGGTGAAGGCGACCACGATCAGCCACTCGGGCACCATGTCCGCTGCCTGGGGACGACCCGCAAACAGCTGGTGCAACCACTCGAAGACCAGATAGGCGACTGCAGTCTGCCCAAGCAATCTCGGGGAAAACACCGACATCACCACGCTGTTGACAGCCATCACGCAGTAGTCTGCGCGGGCGGATGAATTCCACCAGCTTGCCTTTGCGAAAATCTTTCGAATCGCTCCGAAAAAAGAAAAGTTCTTGAGGAATTTCAGCCACAGAAATGCGATTGCAGCGGCTGATAGCAGATAGACCCAATACACTCGTTTGAGCGGGTCGAAAAATACCAAGAGCATTTCCGACCCGATGCCCCAAATCGTATCGTAATCAGTCATCTTTTTCTTTCGTCGCGGGTGTCGATGCTCATCGACAGCGCTAATCTGCCTTCAGCCGCAATCCAGAGCTGTCAGTCCGTTTCCGCACCGGTGCTTGCACCAACTGATTCAATCAGGTCCTCGAGTTCCGAAGTCGCATCATTCTTGCGCTTGGTGAGATTGAATTCGTCACCGAGCAGATTTTGCAGCTTGACCATATGGACCATGTATTCTGCCATGGAGGAACCGCTTGCAGTCTGGTAGTTCCCATTGCCGTCAATTCCAGTGACCTGGTTTCCATCGAGATGAACCGGGCTGAAACCGATCAGGCGATTCATTCTGACCGCTGTTTCGCCCAGGTCCTGGCCTGATGTCTGCAGAGCCATCGAGAAACCTTTCAGCTCTCCCCAATGCTTTGCATATGCGCGGAACACTTCACTGACATCGCCGTCCGCTTCGACAATGGTGATCAGTTTCTGCAGGTCCTTGTATACGGAACCGGCGTACTTGAATGTCGCTTCGGCAATGACCTGTTCCCATTTCATCTTGATCGTATCCGCAATTGCCATCAGCTCGGCGCGTTGAGCGTCGGTCAGGGCGTTGCTGTCCGCTGAAGCGATCAATTTACGACCATCTATGAATGCGCCTGTGATGTCCGCCAGATAACTGGTCTTCCCACCTTTGTCTGCGTCGGCTGCATAGTAGGCATGGGCGAAAGTCATTTCGGATTTCAGGTCGATTACGCCGTCATTGTTTAAGTCGGCCACGGCCATGACATCAGGCTTACGCTTGGCGATGCTGTATGCCTGATTCGCTTCCAGACTGACTGCGTGCGCCGGTGCGCCGAAATATCCGAAACCCTCATCCCAGACATGTTCCTTTCCGGAATAGTGGCGCCCTTCCTTGTACGGCTTGTCGTTGGGATTCTTTTCCGCGGACAGTCTCTCATCCAGATAGTTATCCACAGCCTGGTTGTAGAAAACCGCGCCCATCATGAATTTGGAAATCAACTGACCGTAGTCATACCCGGTGATCGGGTCATATCCCTTGTTCGCCGATGAAGCCTTGTCGATCATGAATTCAATGACTTCCGGTCCGGTCATGTATCCGGGCCAGCTGTTCACCGCGCCTTTGTATGTTTTACCTTTCAGTTCCTTGCCTTTGGAAATTTCATCGACCATCGTCTGTTTGACAGCGAACCCTTCCTTAGATGTCGGGTCGAGAATCTCCCGTCCCTCGCCCGTTCCGGAGTAATAGGCCATCATCTTTGCCTTGAGTTCCTCATTCGGCTCGCCGTTGCCTTTGCCGGCGAGCTTCTTGAGCGAGTTGTGCAGTACATGTCTGGCAATCTGCCCGGAATAGGAGGTCGAATCCGTTTTGTCTCCGGTGTAGCCTTTCACGGTGACCGGATAGTTCATATAGACCTCTGAATCCGATTGCGCGAGCGCCGGCAACAGAGATCCGGCGAAAACTAATGTGAGCAATGTCTTGAATTTCATCTGAAAACTCCAATGTTGTTCATGATTTGATAGTAATAATGATAATCATTATTATTTAGAATTACAACAAAATTGTTTTGGAAGATTTAAGACATGAATACAAATGGCAGATGCTCGCAATTATTTGTCTCTTAACCGGTAATCCCGCAATTAAGGTTTACAATAACGACATGGACCTTTTTGAGGAGCAAGCGATGGGTTCGATCGAGTTGTTGTAGTTACACATATTCCGCTGCAGCCGTTGCGAGCGCCTCAAAAACACAACATCCCATTGCCATGAATTGCACTGCGATTTCACTGCATCAAAACACACCGAAATGATTGTACGTCTGATTTCAGGATTGCTGATCTTTATGGTTGCTTCGTTGTCGTACGGGCAATCCGACGATGAATTGCTTCCTGCAGAGGAGGCGTTTGCGTTCAGTAGCGATCTGGACGGCGATGAGCTGGTTGCGACCTGGAACATCGCCGACGGATACTACATGTATCAGGATAAGTTCGCTGCAGCATCCCAGACTGATGGCGTTCAGATCGGAGATCTGATTCTACCGGCGGGGACGATGAAAGATGACCCGCTTTTCGGTGAGGTCACAGTCTATACCGAACGCGTCGAGGTCCGAATTCCAATTGACGCGGACGAAGCGGTCCGCACCGCCAAGCTCGAGATATGGTCGCAGGGGTGCAACGAACCGGTTGGCGTGTGCTATCCGCCCAACAGGAACGAAGTGACCAAACTGCTGTCGTTCATTTCCTCTGCATCCGCAGATACCGGCACAGGCGAGGAGTTTTCGGCCGCACAGTCGTCAGACGAAACCAAACCCAATGCCCTGGACAATCTGTTTTCGAGCATGCCGGTGGTAACCGCCGACAATCTGCTCGACGTAGACCAGGCATTCGTTCTCAATGTCTGGCAGGTGGATGGCGAAAGCCTGTTGGCCGCATTCGATGTGACTCCCGGCTATTACCTGTATCGGGACAAGCTGGTGTTCGACATCGCAGGTGATGCGATCGGCCAGCAGCCGGAACTGCCCGAAAGCGTACTCATGGATGACAAATTTTTCGGACCGACTTCCATCTATCCTGAAAATTTCGATGTCAGGATTCCGCTGACTCGTTCCAGCCCGAATCCCGGTAAAGTGCTGCTTACCGCGACTTACCAGGGCTGCGCCAAGGATCTGATCTGTTATCCCCCGGTCACCAAGACATTCGACATCCGACTGCCGTCACTGATCCAGTCGGCTCAAGCCGGTGATTCGTCACCGTCCGTTGGTGGACCGGGTGCGGACGATGCTGGAGACAGTACGATCTGGTGGCTTCTTCTGACGGCATTCGGGACTGGAATTCTCCTGACATTCACACCGTGTGTGCTTCCGTTGATCCCCATCCTGTCTTCCATCGTAGTGGGCAGCGATGCTTCGAACACCGGGATACGCGGCGGTATTCTGTCAATCATCTACGTGTCGGGCACCATCGTCGCCTATGCGACTGTGGGTGCGGTGGCCGGCGCGACAGGCGATCAGTTGCAGGCATATTTTCAGAACGCGTGGGCACTCAGTATCATGAGTGCGGTATTCGTCCTGATGTCATTGTCGCTGTTTGGCTTTTACGAGATCCGGCTGCCGAGCGCGTTTGAGTCGCGGGTTCAGGAAAGCACAATGAATATTGGAGGTGGCAAGGCGGGTGCCGTGTTCGTGCTCGGCTTGCTGTCGGCACTTGTCGTCAGTGCCTGCGTGTCACCCCTGCTGATCTCAATCCTGGGTATCGCGATCGCCAAGGCGGATCCGTATCTCGGTGCCGCCATGATGGCATTTATGGCACTCGGAATGGGTGCGATCCTGATTGCGATCGGCTTCGGCTTCGGGGTTGTGCTGCCGAAGGCGGGACCGTGGATGGACCGGCTCAAGCAGGTCATGGGCGTCATGATCCTCGCGGTTGCGATTTATCTTCTCGGCAACATCCCTCAGGTACCTGTGTTGGTATTGTGGGCGGTGCTGTTTATTGTCACCGGCGTGTTTCTCGGTGCCACCCAGCAACTGCCCGAAAACCCGGGTGGTTGGAGATTGTTGTGGAAGGGGCTCGGTCTGGTTCTGGTATTCTGGGGTGCGCTGTCGCTGATCGGAGGCGTGATGGGTAACCGTGACGTACTGCAGCCACTTTCACAGCTCGCGGCGAAACCGCAAACTGTCACAATCGGAACTGATGTGAGATGGTCTTGATAGACAGAAGAAAGCTTGTTGCCGTGGCAGCGATCTTCACAGTTGCTTTGACTGCAATGATCGCAGGTGTGGTGTGGCAGCAGTATGCATCATCCATGCCATCCATCGGGGAAATTGACGATCTTCGGGAATATGAAAGCAGTTGGCGACCGCTCAACAGTGAATCGCCGATCCGGGTGGATGACTGGAAAGATAAGACAGTCATACTGAATTTCTGGGGAAGCTGGTGTCCACCCTGTATCGAGGAGATGCCGCTTCTGGATCGGTTCAATGCGGAATACAGCGAACAGGGCATCCGGGTCGTGGGTTTTGTCATCGACCGGGAAGAGGCCGCGAAAGACTTTCTCGAAACCAATCAAATCCGGTTTCCGTCGCTCATCGCTGAAATGGACGTTACCGACGAATTGATGGAGTCCCTCGGCAACGACAACGACGTGTTGCCGTATACGGTGGCATTCGGCCGGACCGGTGAACGACTGTTTTCACATGAAGGCCCGCTGGCGGAGGAGGATCTAGAGAAACTGATCAAGTGATGCCGGATCGCTCTTTCCATCTGCGTTTCGGTAAGATGTTGCTAAAATCACCGAAAATCTAATTAAATGCAATTAAAATAGGTATAATCTTGCCGGTTCACACATAGAAACACTTCATATTCCAATGACCAAGATTCTTGTTTTGCATGGTCCCAATCTGAATCTCCTGGGTACCCGGGAGCCTGATCTTTATGGACGGGTGACACTCGACCAGATCAATGAACGAGCCGCAAAGATCGCGCAGGAAGCCGGTTTCGAGCTCACGGCAAAGCAAAGCAATGCCGAACACGAACTCGTCGATGTGCTGCAGCAAGCCGCTGCTGAAGATGTGGGATTTATCGTATTCAACCCGGCAGCCTACACGCATACCAGTGTCGCGATCAGGGATGCAATCATCGCCTCGGGAATTCCCTTTATCGAGGTTCACCTGTCCAACATTTTCCAGCGCGAGGAGTTTCGCCACTATTCCTATCTTTCCGATATCGCGCAGGGCGTGATCAGCGGATTGGGTGCACAGGGCTATGATCTGGCATTGCAGGCGGCTGTAGGATATCTCCAGAAAGAAGAGAGTGGGGAATAAGGCATGGATTTGCGCAAGGTTCGCAAACTGATCGAAATCTTCAACGCTTCCAAACTCAGCGAGATTGAGATTCGTGAGGGTGACGAGTCCATCCGACTCACCAGGACTGCGACGATCACACAGGCACCGGCACAGGTGTCAGCCGTCGCCCCTGAAATCGTGCACGTATCGCCAGCGGATCTGGGAGACATTCAGATCGATGATCAGGCTGAAGGCGATACTTTTGCAGTCAAGTCGCCGATGGTGGGCACATTCTTCGCCTCCGCCTCTCCGAACGACCCGCCTTTTGTGAGGGTGGGAGATCGAGTGAATGTCGGAGATCCTCTCTGCTTGATCGAGGCGATGAAAATCTTCAACCAGATCGAAGCGGAACAGGGCGGAACAATTGTCAAGGTACTGAAAGAAGACCACGATCCCCTGGAATACGGTGAACCGATTTTTCTGCTGAAAGAATGATCGAAAAAGTAGTCATCGCCAACCGAGGCGAAATTGCGCTGAGGATTCTGCGCGCCTGTCGCGATCTTGGCATATCCACAGTGGCACTGCATTCCGATATAGACGGCGAGGCGAAATATGTCAAGCTGGCCGATGAGTCGGTTTGTATCGGTCCGGCACCTGCCACCCAGAGCTATCTGAATATTCCGGCGGTGATTGCCGCGGCAGAGGTGACGAACGCCAATGCCATCCACCCGGGTTACGGATTCCTTGCGGAAAATGCGGATTTTGCGGAAAGGGTGGAGCAGAGTGGTTTCACTTTCATCGGACCCTCCCCCCATGCGATTCGTACCATGGGTAACAAGATTGAAGCGATCCGTACGATGCAGAAGGTCGGACTGCAGTGCGTTCCGGGTTCGGGAGGACCTTTGGGAAATGATATCGAGGATATCAAGGCCCAGGTAAAGCGGATTGGATATCCTGTGCTGATCAAGGCAGCTGCCGGTGGAGGCGGAAAGGGGTTGCGTCTCGTGGAAAATGAATCCCAGTTGCAGTCCGCACTGGCCTTGTCCGTCAGCGAGTCGGCGATGGGGTTTGGAGATTCGACCCTGTATCTTGAGAAGTTCCTGCACAACCCCCGACACATCGAGATTCAGATTCTGTCGGACCAGTATGGAAACGCTGTACATCTCGGCGATCGCGACTGCTCGATCCAGCGTCGCAGGCAGAAACTGATCGAGGAGGCGCCGGCATTTGATGTCAGCGAGGAAATGCGAGACCGGCTCGGTCAGCAGTGTGTGACCGCGTGCAAGGAACTCGGTTACACCGGCGCGGGTACTTTCGAGTTTCTGTTCGATGGCAAGGAGTTTTATTTCATCGAGATGAACACACGGGTGCAGGTGGAGCACACGGTCACCGAAATGGTGACGGGTATCGACATCGTCAAGGAACAGATTCGAATCGCTGGCGGTGCGACACTGTCTCTCAGACAGGACGAGATCCGGATTGAAGGCCACGCGATCGAATGCAGGATCAATGCCGAACATCCGCAGACTCTGATGCCTTCACCGGGCAGGATTGTTCGTTATCACCCACCGGGAGGTCCCGGTGTCCGCGTCGACTCGCACATATACAGCAATTACGAAATCACGCCCCACTACGATTCGCTCATTGCCAAGGTGGTCGCCCACGGTCAGGACCGTGCCGAAGCGATCTCTCGCATGAGAGGCGCGTTGGAGGAATTGGTGGTGGATGGAGTCGAAACAACGATAGATCTGCACCAGAATGTCCTGATGAAGAGGAAATTCCAACGCGGCGCGACAGACATCAATTATCTTGAGCGCATTTTTGCGAAACAGATGAGTTCGTGAACAATTCAGACTGGAATAGTGTCTCAGTCAGCTGCGGCTGCGACCGGTCCGACAGCGTAACGGAAATCCTCGAAGAATTCGGTGCCGGCTCTGTATCTGTCTTGGTGCCGGACGACGACAACCGCACCACTGTCACCGCACTCTATGATTTGGATGAACTGAATCTGGAGTCGCTGTTCGACAAACTGGAATCGCTCAGACAGGACGACGATCGGTTTCAGATCAAGCAGGAAATTCTTCATGGACGGGACTGGGTGAGGGAGTCGCAGAACCGATTCAAGCCGATACTGGTGAACGACCGATTGTGGATCGTCTCGCCGTGGCATGAGATCGAGTCTTCTGTGACCGACAAGGTGACAATCAATCCTGGTCTGTCGTTCGGGACCGGACATCACCCAACCACCAGAATGTGCATCGAGTTCCTTACCGGACACCGGCTTGAAGATTGCGAAGTCGTCGACTTCGGTTGCGGAAGTGGAATTCTTGCGCTGTCAGCACTTAAGCTCGGCTGTCGATTCGCCTGGGGTGTCGACACTGATTCCGATGCGCTTGATGAGAGTGCCGACAATGCCGATCGAAACAACATGGGGTTTCGCTTCATGGCGATTCACTCGGACAATCTTCCTTCCGATATCCAAGTCAATCTGATCTTGGCGAATCTTCATCTCGACGTGTTGCTGGAACTATCCGAAACCCTGAAATCGATGGTGCACGATGACGGCTGGTTGGTCATGTCCGGAATTCTGCGTTCACAGATGAAACAGATCAAGGAGGAATATGAGGACACGTTTGATCTGGACGTGAACTACGAAGACAATTGGGTGCTGATGTCCGGCAGGAAAAAGACCTCGATGACCTGAATCGGTGAGCGGATGGTCCGCTCTCACGCAAAGCAGAAATTCCTATACACGCTTGGCGTTCGTTATAATCAAACCGGTAGATTACATTTGGTATTTCGGACAACGGATTGAGAATTCATGGACTACGATAAGGCCTTTGCTGATTCCCTCGGGCAATTGAAAGCAGCGGGAAATTATCGCGAGTTTACTGATCTTGAGCGGCACGCCGGACAGTACCCGCGTGCAACCGATCACTCAATCGGTCGGGAGATCACCATCTGGTGCAACAATGACTATCTTGGAATGGGTCAGCATCAGGATGTGGCGGATGCCATCTGCAACACTGTGAGGGAGATCGGAGCCGGAGCCGGGGGCACCCGCAACATTGCGGGTACCAGTCATCCTCTCGTTGAACTGGAAGCCGAATTGTCCAGCCTGCACAACAAGGAAGCCGCCTTGGTGTTCACGTCCGGATACGTCACAAATTCCACCGCACTGAGCACGCTGGGGAGACTTCCCGGCATGATTCTTTTTTCCGATTCCCTGAATCATGCGTCAATGATCGAAGGTGTCCGTTTCGGCAAGTGTGAGCGACATGTATTTAGACACAACGATCTGGATCACCTGGAAGAACTTCTGCAAAGTGTCGATGCAGACCGCGCCAAGCTGATTGCATTCGAGTCGGTGTACTCGATGGATGGTGACATTGGCCCCATCGAGGAAATCTGCGACCTGGCAGACAAATACAACGCACTGACCTATCTGGACGAGGTCCATGCGGTCGGTCTGTATGGTGAGTCAGGCGGTGGCGTCGCTGAGAGGGATGGCGTTTCCGATCGGGTTGATATCATCCAGGGAACATTGGGCAAGGCATTTGGTCTGATCGGCGGGTACATTGCCTCAAGCGCATTGCTGGTTGACTATGTCCGAAGTTTCGGCAATGGATTTATCTTTACGACGGCGATGACGCCGGCCAATGCTGCCGGTGCTCTGGTGAGCATTCGACATGTCAGGCAGAACGTGCATCTTCGGATTAAACTTCATACCAATGTAAACACGCTCAAGTCGAGGTTGCGGGAGGAAGGTCTTCCACTTCAGGAAACCCCAACCCACATCATTCCGGTCATGGTGCGGGACGCCAATCTGTGTCGCGAGGCCAGCCATAAATTGCTGCACGATCATGGAATATTCGTTCAGCACATCAATCACCCGACCGTTCCGGTCGGAACGGAACGGCTGAGAATTACGCCGACACCTCTGCACACCAATGAAATGATCGAGGAGTTGGTAGTCGCCCTGATCGATGTATTCGACTCGCTCGGGATCAGAAGAGACCAATAGCGTCTTGGATTTCGCTTGCCTGACGAGTCGCCATTCGGAACCGGCGAAGCCCTCATTCTGATTACAGCCACGAACAGGCGGGCGACGGCACCTCAATGACAGAACGGATCTGATGGATTTCTGCATTCAGCTGTCAGCAGACTATCCCGACAAATCCTACGGCGGTGACCGGGTTTATCGGGACATGATCGAGCAAGCCGAATTGGCGGATCGACTGGGATTTGAGTCAGTCGCCATTACCGAGCATCATCTGATCAACTGTTTGATGATGCCCGCACCTCTGCAATTCGCGGTGAAGATCGCTGCACACACCCGGCGCATCAATATCATTACTGCGGTGGTTGTTCTACCCTTGCACGACATGCGCGTGTTCGCAGGTGAGATTGTGGCGGCAGATATTTTCACCGAGCAGAGACTGCTTCTCGGTGTCGGACGAGGCGCCTACAAGTTTGAGATGGAACGATTGGGTGTGCCGATTGTGGAGACGCAGGAGCGGTTTGATGAGTCGCTTGAGGTGCTTCGAGCTCTGCTTTCGGATGAGGAGGTATCGTGGAGCGGAAAGCACTACAATTTCGAATCGTTGACGATCATGCCGCGCCCGATAAGATCTGGCGGACCGCCGATGATGATCGCGGTCGTCAATCCCGCGAATGTCTACAGCTACGCAGGCAGGGGTATGCACATTCAGACAACACCCCTGTCCGGCAATCAGGAACTGCTGGAAAGACAGGTGGAGAATTTCAAGTTGGCAAAGAGCGAGCTCGATGAAAATGCAGATGACATCACGCTCACTCTATCCAGAGTCGCCTTCATCTCGCAAAATGAGAGGGACCGCCGACGACATGTGGAAACTGCTCATGCCTACTATAGTCGGTTCGATAATGTGTTTACCGGACCCGGAATCGTTGATGCGGGGATGATCCGCCCGCTTCCCCGAAACCAGACGTTGGAGGAACTGGCCGAGAATATCCTGATCTGCTCGTCGAACGAGATGGTTGACAGACTTGCGCCGTATGCGGAGCTCGGCATTGACCGAATGGTATTCAACATCAATTTTGGGATTGATCAGCAACAGCAGCTTGAGTGTGTTCAAGTGTTAAGTGAAGAAGTCATGCCACACTTCGTCAATTGATCTTGAAACTTGAATGAAAAGCGATTCGGATGATCGAAGACACATTCAGTATTGAGGGACGGGGGCCACCCCTTTTCCTGATTCACGGAATCGGTGCCGCACGAAGCGCATGGAGATTCCTGTTACCGGTTTTGAAGGAGCAGTTCACGGTCGTGACTTACGATCTCAGAGGACATGGCAGTTCAGCCTTGCCGGATGGAGAGTTTGGAATCGATGATCTGGTCGACGACCTTGAGCAGATACGAAAGACGACCGGAATCGATCAAGCTCATTTTGCCGGACATTCTCTTGGTGGCATGATTGGACCGGCGTACGCCAGACAATACCCCGGTCAAGTCTTGTCACTGGGATTGTTATCCACTGCCGCTGGCAGAATCGAGGATGACAGCAGCAAGGTCTGGGGTGTCGTTCACGAGATGGAACGCGAGGGTATCGGAAATGTCCTGCCAACACTGACTCAGAGATGGTTTACGGATCAATTTATCGAACAACATCCGGAAGTGGTCGAAGCACGACTGAAACAGGTTATGGATACCGATGCAGGTGTGTTTCTCAATGTCTTCAGAATTTATGCGGGTACTGAAATGTTGCCGTGGTTGCACGAGATTAAACAACCGGCTCTGGTTCTGACCGGCGAGAAAGACGGCGGATGCAACCCTCGTCTCAATCGCATGATCGCGGACAGGCTTCCAAATTCGAAGTTGGTGATATTGCCAAACTACAAGCATTCAATTCTTCTCGAAGCCGGAAAGGAAGTTGCAGCTCAGATTATCAGATTCATTCAGGATTTGGAATCCTGACCTGACTCAGAATCCAATTTCTCGCGCAACTCTTTCACAACGGCAATTCCATCATAGGTGATTACCTGTTTTCGCCAATTGAGTTGATTTCGGCAAGAATCGGATCGATTGAATTTCTTTAAGGAAACATAACGTACAAAATCATGCCCGCGCCAATTTCAATACGAATGTCTCCTCGAACATGGTTCATGCTGACCGTGCTCTCGGTTTTATGGGGCGGGTCATTCTTCTTCAATGAAATTGCGCTGAAGGAAATTCCACCGTTGACACTCTCAATGTTGCGTGTGAGCGGCGCGGCACTCGTCTTTTGGACTTACGTACTTGCCACGGGCCGTCATATACCTCGTAATCCGCGCTTATGGGGTGCGTTCTTCATCATGGGCACTTTGAACAATGCCTTTCCCTTCTCACTGATAGCATTCGCCCAAACGGAAATCGCTTCATCTTTGGCATCAATCATCATCTCGACAACTCCTCTTTTTGCGGTGGTTATAGCCGGTGCTGTACTGCCTGATGAACGTTTGACTCCGCGGCGTATGTTGAGTGTCATAATCGGGTTGGCCGGAGTTATCACCATGATTGGGCCATCGGTCCTTCGCGGAATCGGAAGTGATGTGCTCGCCCAGTTCGCGATGTTGGGGGCGGCTATCTTTTACGCATCATCGACAGTTTACGCGAGAAGATTCAAGGAGGAAGGGCTGACACCAAGTGTGCTGGTAACAGGTCAGGTCACCATGTCCTCGCTCCTATTGATCCCAACGGCACTCTATTTTGACCAACCTCTATCGATTGGCTTACCGAGCGGTGATGTTATTGCAGCTGTATTAGGTGTCACTTTCTTGTCCACAGTGCTCGCCTACATTCTGTATTTCAGGATATTGTCAGCGTCGGGCGCGACCAATGTCGCACTGGTTGCGTTCCTGATCCCGGTGTCTGCCATTCTCCTGGGCGTGGGTATTCTCGGCGAGTCTTTGACTGTAATTCAGGTAGTGGGTATGGTATCGATTGCGCTGGGGCTTGCAATCATGGACGGTCGCTTGTTTCAGATTCCTCAAATACGAAAGATACTGATACGGTAGCGAGACCGGTCAGTCTTGCATTCGTCACCATTGTAAGGGTCGGAAGCGTCTGGATTGGCCAATCTGGCAGCGATTGCGTTAGATTAATTTCTACATGGATGGTACTCGACAGTCGCGCGCCCATTTCCCGGCTATGGATACCAACTTGAGCGACAGATCCTGATAGCTTCTGCAATTAGCAAATATGCACCTGATATTTATTGCTTTACAGCATTATCGAATATTCCACTTTTACTACCGAAAGTGGCTAAGGTGTGGGTTCTCTATAAAGAAAGAAATAGTTAACGAATAATTGACATTGTTACAGAGAGAAGCGAAGTAAGTGCAAAGTGAGCTAACCTTAAGCGGTGTAGATTTAGAAAGTCGCCCCGTTTCTCCTTTTCAGGAAATGGGACCATACGAATATCTTTGGACTCGACCAAAAAAACCCTTCCATTCATTATTCAACAAATTCAACAAATATCCAGGCAGCGTTCCGTCTGATTTTGTACAAGATAAGCAAGAAGCCTATAAATACGCAAAATTAGTCAGAGATCGATTCTTCAAAGCCAATATTGACAGATTCGGAATACATGTTTATGGAGTGGGAGAATACCCACAAAAATTGAGAGATGCCAAATACCCTATCGCATTGATTTACTACCAAGGTTGGTGGGATCTTGCAGCATCCCGTTCGATAGCTGTGATAGGCACTCGCAATCCATCTCAAGATGGATTGAAAAGAACACAGCAGGTGGTCCGGGAATTGGTGAAGAACAATTTTACAGTTGTATCAGGACTGGCCACAGGAATAGACACTAAGGCCCACAAAACAGCAATCGAGGAAAATGGTAATACGATTGCAGTAATTGGAACGCCTCTCTCGCATGTCTACCCAAAAGAGAATAGGGAACTGCAAAATCACCTCGCAAAACATCTACTGGTGATTAGTCAGGTTCCGTTAATGCGGCATGAATCACAGGGCTATCGTTATAATCGAACTTTCTTTCTGGAGCGGAATGTGACAATGTCGGTCCTGACTGAGGCGACAATCATCATTGAGGCCGGGAAAATCGGGGACACTTACCCAAGCGCGAGCCGCGATTAATCAGAAAAGAAAACTATTTATTCTGGACAGTTGTTTTCGAATTATTCAGATAACTTGGCCGGAAAAATATGAACAAAAAGGTGCAACCAGGGTCAGAGATTACGATGATATCGCAGAACACCTTGCCAACTAGGCTTACTAAACTTGACAAGCCGTCCAATACGAAACAGGAATGAGTTTTTCTTGAACCAGATTTCGACCGAGTGAGCTAGTGTGCCACAACAAATTCGATCGGCCTAGCCTTTTCTATACGATTTCTCCGCTTCTCCGAATTCATTGCTTTCCAAAGATCATTGCGCCGCTGCGAGTTCAACCAAAACTCCGCTGAATTGCCGAATACCTTGGATAGCATAAGCGCAGTATCAACCGTTATGGTACGGCGATTCATACACAATTCGTTGACAGTTTTTCGGCTTACCCCCATTGCTTCGGCTAATTGTCCTTGAGAGAGCTCCATCGGAATAAGAAACTCCTCAGTTAACAATTCACCGACACTAATAGGTTGACGCTTAGTAATATTCATAACTTGCTTCACCTGTAATCATGATTATCCAAATAAATTTCTGAAACCTGCACGTGTTCTTCTGACCATTCAAATACCAATCGCCATTTACGATTAACTCGAACGGAGCATTTTCCGGCCAATTTGCCTTTTAAATTCTCAAAATTGTTACTCGGCGGCGATCTCAGGTCAACTTCACCAGTGGCATCATCAATAATTTGCAACTTTCGAAAGAGGCGCGTTTCAATAATTGCGGGAATTTTTTTACTAAATTTGTCTTCTAGAAAAAAATCCCTCAACCAATTGTCTCTAAAACTGTGAATCAAACGCTGTTACCTCATATCGTGTAATATTGTAACGTATATCATCACAAATAGTACCAGTTTTTCTTATTCGAAAATCGATTCCAGAAATAAAAATCAACACAATTCGCGCAACTGAAGACAAACAAATTACCACAGAGGACGATTAATGAAGCTATACGGATTTTCCGAATTTCAAAGGACTATCGAGTGCGTATCGCGCTGAAATTGAATGGACTGCCTTAAGAATCAATCAGTCTGAATTTGTTCACGGTCAATCTTACATAATCGAATCCTCATACTGTCGATAGAAGATACAATCATTGAGATTCAAGAATATTTCCGATAAATTCTCAATTTGCTCGCGACATGTGATAATTCGAGGTCCACAAGTATTGTTTGTCCATTCATCCGAGTTTGACGAAAGATGATTACTGAGTCATTAGTTGCCCACTGGTACGTAGACTCTGCGATATACCAGAAAGAACGGGAGCGAATCTTTGCGCCGGCCTGGTGGCTGATCGCTCCGTTGCGGCAACTATCCAATCCCGGCGACTATGTCAGCGACAGAATCTGCGGCTGGCCGGTTTTCGTCATCCGGTCCGAAGACGGGGAGTTGCGTGCCTTTCTCAATATATGCCGCCATCGCGGTGCAAGTGTGTTGCCCGAAGGCGCTGGAACGGCGAAAGCCATTCGCTGTCCCTATCATGGTTGGCTGTATGACGATCGCGGTCAGTTGCTGAAGGCACCGAAATTCGGTGCGGACTTGGAGAACGGCTGCAACAGGCTATCGTTGCGCGAGATCGGAATACACATCTGGAACGATCTCGTTTTTGTCAAGATCAACCCAGAACTTGGAGTAGATTTCAAAGAGTGGATCGGTGAGGTCGATTCGCTATGTCAGTCGTTCGCGAGTCCTCCAGACTTGGATTTCCATGGAGATTTTACGGTTACCGGTGAACTGAACTGGAAGACATATTGCGACAATACTGTGGAGGGTTATCATCTGAATCCGGTTCACCCTAGACTCGGCCGAGCACTCGCAGATGGGGGAGTGGAACTTTTTTCCGTAAATGACGGTCGTTCCGTAGTATTTGATGTCACGCACGGCAGCGACGGTGGTGGCGAGTCTCTACGCGGGCGAAAAGGGATGTGGATTTATCACTTCCCCGGATTGCAGTTGGTTCTCGGTGAGAATATTTTCAAGGCCGAACGGGTCGATTCAATGAATCCGGCTACGGTCACCTCGAAAAACTGGGCTTGGTATTCGGGATTGAGTGAAGCCGAAAGAGACGATTCGTTCCAGTGGGCGAAGCAGATTGTTGAGGAAGACTTCGGCATCTGTAGTCAGGTGACTCGAAATATGCAATCAGGCGCGTATTTACCCGGTCCGTTGTCACCTGCGATGGAAAGCCATGTCGCACGATTTCAACAGATCGTTCGGGAAACTATGAATGACTGATGGTCACAGTTTCGAATTCAGGGCTTACCATGGATGATGATTTAGCGAGCAAACCTACGATATATTCTTATCAATTTATGAGGAAGAAGTGCACCTGATCATTCGTCCTCTTTCTGCGTGTCATATCTGTAATTTTCTTCTGCGTGCCACATATCCTGACCAATCATCTCCATGTCGGTACCATATCCCTCAGCATATCTAATTGGGGTGACATTAGCCGGATACAGCAACCCAACGGATGTAAGGCCACTTAGAACCGCTGGAATGATAGCCACTGATTTTCTATTTCTTTTGTAGTTCATGAATTTGATTATATAAATACAGATTCTTCGAATTTAATAACAACAAATTCATCCGTAAGGCGTGCCCCCCCCCCCCACACAATACAAAGCTGGCATCTCGGCGTCAAACATCCTCGCGCTCAGATTGATTCTGAGAAGCGCGGACGTTCATGAAGTCGTCAGTAACGCACTCGTCTGAGAGAAAAAAACTGTCCCAGGAATGCTCGATCGGGGTCAGGATTCGATCATTGCCGACAACCTGAACCATGACGTGCGTCACACCGTCTGGAAAACGGGCTTCGTCAGGTAGTTCGACAGCCTGGGTATTGTTTTTGATAAATATCGATCCTTTTAACATAAGCCGTTCAACTGGAATTGTCTGTGAATGAATATTTCGTAAGGTAGATACAAAAGAAAGTTTCAGTTCAGATGGCTATTCGAGTGGCATTGGTTTCACGTTTGATTGATGTCAACAGCGTGCATAATCTGTCCGTTGAATTTCGCCGAACAGGTTCTCGACAGAATACCTCCGTTTGTGCAGTTCAAACCGGGTTGTTTTAACGCCCTCCGGTAACGTCCAATATGGTGCCGGTGCAATAGGATGCCTTCTCGGAAAGAAGCCAGATTATGCCTTCAGCGACTTCTTCGGGGCTTCCCACCCGAGTCAGGGGGATCGTGTGCTTTATCTGCTCAAATCTTTTCGGACCACCGACACTCTCATGCATGTCGGTTTCGATAAATCCCGGGCGTACTGCATTGACTCTGATATTTTCACCGGCCACTTCCTTCGCGAGACCGATAGTGAGAGTATCAATCGCAGCTTTTGACGCGGCATAGTCCACATAGTCATTGGCTGCTCCCAATCTCGCCGCCCCGGATGAGATGTTGATGATTGACCCGCCATTTCCACCGTGGTTCGTGGACATTCTTCGGACGGCTTCACGGGCACATAGGAAACTCCCCACAACATTTACATCAAAGATACGCCTGATCCTTGACGCGTCGAGATGCTCGACGCGGTTCAGCGGGGCGAGAACACCGGCGCTATTGACGAGTGCCCTGATTGGACCGACAGATTCGTCCAGTTTCCTGAACATGTCGACCACCCGCTCTTCCTGTGAGACATCACACTTCAATGCGAGAGCTTTTCCACCTGATTTCTCGATATGGCTGACGACCTGCTGTGCCGAGTCTTCTCGTTCCACGTAGTTGATGGCGACAGTGTAATCGTGTCGGGCAGCCAGAACCGCAGTTGCCGCTCCTATACCTCTGCTGCCACCGGTGATCAAAACCACCTTTTCAGTATCTTTTGACATCATAGAAATCTGTTACTTGTATTTCAGCTCGCGAATCTGGGGTATCTTCGCTTTTCACCCATATCATCAAGTTCTTTGTGAGATCGGATGTAGTCGTCTGCAGCATTGCGGAACGGTTGGAAGTCCCATGAATTTGTTCGGCTTTTGCTCATGATCTCCTGAATCATCAATCGCGATTGTTGACTGGCGATTACCCGTTCCCGAATCTCGTTCAAGTTCCACCTGTTCGTAATTTGCTGTATGAATGATACGACGGTTTCGCGATAGGCGTCATTTCCAGCCAGGTTATTGAGTTCTTGCGGATCGTCATCCAACTTGAACAGCATCGGAGCTTCTGACTCACTGAAAATGAACTTGAGGTTACCCTCTCGGATCATGATCATCGGCTCGATTGCGCACTCTGCTGCGTATTGGGACATTGCGTAATCCTTGCCTTTTGCACCGCTTTCGGTCATCAAAGGAAAAAGACTGCTGCCGTCAATGGAATCCTGACTGTCAGGTGAAACTCCCCTGCCTTCGTTTGCGATGTCAATCAATGTCGGTACCAGATCGACCAGTGAACATGCACTGTCTATTTCAGATCGAATGATCCCGGGACCTGCCGCGATCAACGGGATTCTAGCCGACTGTTCAAAGAAATGCATTTTGTACCAAAGCCCTCTCTCACCCAACATGTCACCATGGTCCGCGGTCACCAGGACGACAGTGTTTTCAATCAGACCGGTACCTTTCAGTGCGTCAATGAATTGTCCGATGTGATCATCAATGTAGGAGACATTGGCATAGTACGCGTGACGGGCATTTCGCATCGACTGTTCGTCGGCGGGGTTCACGTCCGCCTGGATGCCGCGAATGATTCGCATGCTGTAAGGATCTGTGTCAACATCGGTGGGCGACAGCGATGGCAAATCAATTTTGTCATGTTCATACAGGTCCCAGTACTTTTTACGTGTGACGTAGGGATCGTGTGGATGTGTGAAGGAGGCGACCATGACAAACGGCCGCTGTTCAGGCTCGCGGGCATAGTCGTACAGTTTCCTGATCGCGTGAAATCCCACCTCGTCGTCGTATTCAAGTTGGTAGGTGATCTCCGCACTTCCGGCTTCGTGAACACTACTCATGTTGTGGTACCAGACATCGATTCGCTCGTCAGGTTTGAGCCAGTTCGGTGTGAAGGAATAGTCCGCCGGATAGATATCTGTTGTAAGGCGCTGGGAAAAACCATGCAATTGATCCGGACCTACAAAGTGCATCTTCCCGGACAGGCAGGAATGATACCCAAGCTGTCGGAGGTAGTGGCAAAATGTAGGGACTGATGAGGAAAATTCCGCGGCATTGTCGTACGCTTCGATCTTGAAAGGCAGCTGACCGGACATGAACGAGAATCTCGCAGGTGCACACAGAGGTGAAGGTGTGTAAGCCGCGTTGAAAACGCATCCTGATTCCGCGAGTCTGTCCATATTCGGCGTTTTCACCAGATTATGGCCGTATGTACCGGTAAAGTGCGGAGCCATCTGGTCCGCCATCAAAATCAGGATATTTGGTGGTTTTCGTGTCATTAGTTCATCTCCACAGCGCGTCCGTTCATCGGCCACCATGGCCAATACAAAAGCCTCTCTCGCTTTACTCAAAGACGACGATTATCGTATCACATCAGAAGGCAAGCGGGATGTCAAGACCTCCTCCCGTGGATACATTCACAACCACATCGCTTCGCTCCCCGATTCTCGGCAGGAATTGCATGAATGTCCCAGGCCGATAATCCCGGCGACCAACCTCCGGGTCCCTGGTATGAAGGTGGACAATGGCTGCATCAGCGATCTGTGCTTGCGTGACTGGCAGATAGGGTAGCATTGTGGGTGCACGTATCCGCCTGTCACTGAATAATTACTTTTTTGCCTGTCAAAACAGGTGCCCGGTATTGAGAGTTGGGTTGGATGTTGAAAAGCGGGTTTTTCGATTGGCTCACAAGCGCATCTGCTGCACCTGGGCACTCAGACCACCGTCGATGACCCACAACTGTCCGGAAGCATAGCGAGCCTCATCTGATGCCAGCCAGTTGACGAGATTGGCTATATCTTCTGGCTGACCGTAAGTTCGCATCGGATGGATGTTCCGGGCAGCCTGCTTTCGAATTTCTGAAGCTGAATTCTCCACTTCCGAATCTTCACGATTGTCGAAAAAACTGGTCAGCATCGGAGTATCTACATAGCCTGGGCAGACAGCGTTTATGCGAATTCCCTCCGGTCCGTGGTCGCAGGCCATCGCTCGGGTCAACGCATGAACGGCACCCTTGGTCGCGCAGTAAGCCGCCAAATCAGGATCAGCGATAAACCCATCGTAAGAACCAAAGTTCACTACACTGGCACATCTTGAATTTCGAAGCATTGGAAGGGCGTACTTGGATGTCAAAAAAGTGCCGGTAACATTGATGGCAAAGATCCGATTCCATTCTTCCAGTGAGGTTTCCTCAATTGTCTTTTCAATTTCAATTCCTGCTGCGTTGACCAGGATATCAAGCCGCCCCCATTCTTCACTCAATGCCCCAAAGAGTGAGGAAGCATGTTTTTCGCAGGTAACGTCGTATTCCACGAAACGAACACTTTTTTTCGGTGCAATACGTTGGACCAAATCCGCTGACACCACCATCGCACCCTCGCTTGCAAATCGACTGCAGATTGCCTGACCGATGCCTCCTTCACCGCCAGTGACAACAGCGGTTTTCCCCTCAAGCATTTGACTCATTTCCAGTTTCTCCAAATCAGCGAATTAGATGTTTTCGCTCTCCCGAATCGGTCAGACCCGGTTGCTCGGGAGTCGGCCATGCGTTCCTCACATATGCGTCGACTAACGCTTCAAAGTTATCAGTGATGTCGAATACCTTTACCCGGAGTCCGGCTGCCAGGTACAAGGCTGTCCAACGGACAACAATGACCTCTGCACCTAATAAAGCAACCGTGTCGAACTGGCTGGTTGCGTCAGTATTCATGGTGTCTTTGCCTGCTCATAAGCCTTTAGCAGAAGGCTGTGGAAATGATGAACTGCATGCTCGCTGAATCCACTGCCCTCGGGGTCAACCAGATAACGGCCCTGTTCGAATGCCGGTGTACGCATCCCCCGTTGCACACTTTCTACGAGCGCGATGTCTTCGGGTTGCAGCACTTCGTCGATAAATTTTATGGCTTCCGCTTCGTCATCATTGGGCTGTGAAGTTTCGAGATAAAAATCGAAAACTTCATAGGTTTCAGTTTCGCTGACTGGATAGAAACGCCAAGCCATGAAATTACCTCGGCCTGGGTATCGCATCAGTGTCAGGTTCGGCCAAAGATACCACACCGCATGGTCATTCACGCTGGCGTTCTCGATATTGTAGGCATTGTTATTGACGCTTTTGGCTTTGGCCATATGGCTTGAGTAGATTTCATGCGTCCTGACCTTGTAGGTTTGCATGTCAATAAGCGAGCAGAAATCGCGGTGTGCAACCGGACAGTGATAACACTCGAGAAAGTTATCCACCACAGCTTTCCAGTTTGCCTGTATTCGATAGGTCAACCGGTGAGCGAAGGTTAGATTGGCAATATCCGGCGCGAAATCTCTGATCTCCTGTTCCAGATTACCGGATTGTTCTTTGAGGGAGGGTGCATCGGGGTCAAGGTTGACGAATACAAAGTGACAGAAGATCTCAAGTCGCACTGATTTAAGGCAGATTTTGCCGACATCAAAGTTATCCAGATATTCGCTCCTTCGAGCCTTGTAAAGCGACCCATCCAGTTTATAGACCCAGGCGTGATAGGGGCAGACAATTTGTTGCGCGGTCCCTTCACCCTGCAGCAGTTCGTGAGCCCGGTGCTGGCAGACATTGTAGAAAGCCTTGATCTCATCATCAGTCCGAATGGCAAAAATACTCTGGCCTTGAATGTCAACAGTGACGAAATCACCAACTTTACTCAGTTTCTCCTCATGGCAGACAAACTGCCAGCACTTCTGAAAAATCTGCTCTTTTTCGACTTCGAGAAAGTGAGGTTCGGTATAGCAAATCTTGTTGATTGAACTGGAGCGCTGGGGTACCGGATCAAATCCTTTTCTCAAGTCATTGAATTGCTGTTGACTTAGAACTGCGTTCATGATTGCTGACCAACCCTTGTTACCCATTTAATACTTGAAAGCGGGAAATGCTGCATAACTGGTTGATATCGTTAATTAAATGCAACCGGAGAGCAGTTCCCGCATGAACACACATCGTATTCCATCGAAAGTCGTTTGTCAATTCCCCGACAAGGTTCGGCCGGGGCGCATCGAAGTCGATTTCTCCGCCGGTGAGATCACCTCCGACGGCGGTGACGGTGCGATTGTGCGGCATTCAGGGCGCTATTGTTGAACTTGCACGCCTGAACCTGCTGAATATAGAATTGGATGGCCGGCTTCAGTTTTAAACGTACCCGTTGAATCGCCTCGCATCGATGAGCAATAAGTCAACCGGAACACCATTGAATGACCACGACACAATGAAGCAATCGCAGTCAATCAAAGCCTTTGCGGCATCAACCGGAGCAACCTATCAGGACGTACTGGATGCGCCGCCACAAATGGTTGCGGAGATTGTCGACGGCACGCTGTACACCAACCGCAGACCAGCTCCGATCTATACTTTTGCGAGTTCGTCATTCGGGCCTATCATCCACTCTTCTTTCGGTTATCGCAACAGCTGTCCTGGTGACTGGTGGATATTTCGCGAGCCTGAAATCCATCTGGGCGAGGACATTGTGGTACCGGACTGGACAGGATTTCGTCTCGAGCGAATGCCTGAGATTCCAATGACTGACTACCTCACGATGGCTCCCGACTGGGCATGCGAGATACTTTCGCCTACGACGCGAAAACTGGATCTGGTCGGCAAGCGGCCGATCTGCGCCCGTGAGGGTATTCGCCATCTTTGGCTGGTGGATCCCGATGCCAGATCACTGGAGGCGTTTGAGTTGCGCGGCACCGAGTGGGTATCGATTGATTCACGGATCGATGAAGAATCGGTTTCTTCGCCTCCCTTTGATGCGATCAGTTTCAATCCGGGCTATTTGTGGCCGACGAGTTCCGTATATAAAATACCATCAGACAATCCAACAGTTGAATCTGAACCGGAGTTGACTGAACCATCGAGTTAGAGTTCAACGGTTCAAGTTACGCATTCTATTGGTTTGCTAAATTATTCGGTGAGAAGGAACTTCATTTGCTCGGCTGGTGTAGATTACGCTTTTGTCGGCTTGCCTGAACGTGGGAATTAGATCATGAGTGAAGCGCAAAAAAGAAAAGGGACAGTGTTCAAAGAGCTGCATTCGGCCGACGGCATTTTTGTGATGCCAAATGCGTGGAATGCCGGCAGCGCCTGCATGCTGGAAGCAGCGGGTTTCCCCGCAGTCGGTACAACCAGCGCAGGTATCGCCTTCAATCTGGGGCTCCCCGACTATGAAGGATTGCTTACCCGGGAAGCGGCATTGGACGAGACCAGTCGGATTGTCGATGCGATTCGGATACCGGTAAGTGTGGATGCGGAAAACGGTTACGGACATACACCGCAAGAGGTGGCCGAGACGATCCGCCAGGTGGCCGACACGGGTGCGGTAGGTGCTAGTATCGAAGACTACTCCGCTGCCTATGGCACTGGTGATCTTTACGATCGGGTGCTGTCGGTTGAGAGAATCGAAGCAGCTTGCGCAGTCGCCGCCTCCCTGTCGTTTCCTTTTACTTTGACCGCGAGAGCCGAGTGTTATCTCAAGGGATACCCGAACCCTTTCGAGGAGTCGGTGACAAGGGTAAACCTATATCGAGAAGCGGGCGCGGACTGTCTCTATGTGCCCGGTATCAAAGACGCTGAGACCATCGGTCGGCTGGTGAAGGAGGTGGATGGGCCAATCAACGTGGTCATGGGACTTTCTGGCAGCCCAATGAGTGTTCAGCAGCTTGAGAACTTGGGTGTAAAGCGGGTGAGTATAGGAGGGTCGCTGGCTCGGACTACCTTTGGCGTTATCCGTCGAGCGGCCGAGGAAATACGTTGCAATGGTACATTTTCCTATTCCCAAGATCAGGTGCCCGATGCAGAGCTCTGTCGTTTTTTTGCTGATCGGCGGGAATCGTCCGCTTCATAGCCAACCACTTTGTTTTGAGAGTTTACCATTCCTGTTGTCAGGATCCACTCGCACAGGTCAAGGCAATACCGATTCACTATCCGCAATGTGCGCGGGACAGGTATTTTTCTGACTGCATCTCGTGCAGCCGACTGGCTGTACGTTCATATTCGCGTACCAGTCTGGTCCCTGTGTAAAGTTGATCGATGGAGGCCTCAGCGGAAACGATCAGGTGAACGCCGCGGTCATAGAACTCATCTACCATTTCAATGAATCGACGGGCCTGGTTCTCAAATTCCCAGGAAAGGAGAGGAATTCCGGTTACCAGGACGGTACGGTAGAGATTGGCGATTTCAATGTAATCCGCCTTGGAACGCGGACCGTCACATATATCTGAAAATTCAAACCAGACGGCGTGTTCGGCGTGTCCGACCGTTCGGATCTTACGACCCAGGATCTCCAATTGACCTCCTGTCTTGGTTTCTCTTCCACTCAGACGTCGATAGTCGGCTTCCAAAGCGGCATCGGTCTCGGCTCCCAAGGTGCTGTAATAGAGCGTTTGTCCGGACAGCGATTTGAGTCTGTAGTCGGTTCCATCCTCGATCCTGATCACGTCCATTCTTGTGTTGATCAGTCTGATGGCGTGAACGAAACGGTCTCGTTGAATGCCACCCCGATACAGGTCATCGGGTCGCGTATTGGATGTTGTGACGATGATGACGCCGTTCTCGATCAGCGAACTGAGCAAACCGGAGAGTATGACCGCGTCGCCGATATCCAGGACAAAGAACTCATCCAGACAGAGCAGACGGTGTTGTTCGGAAAAATCCCTGCCGATCCTTTCAAGTGGATTCTGCATGTCTCGCATATGTTTCAGTGACCCGTGAATTCCCTGCATGAATCGGTGGAAATGAATGCGCTTCTTTGAGGAGACCGGTACGGCTTCGTAAAAAAGATCCATCAGAAAGGTCTTGCCTCGACCAACACCACCCCAAACATAGATTCCGCGCGGCTGAATCGACTTCTTCCCGGCCAATCGTCTGATTAACCCACCGCCGAATGCCGGTTTTTTTGCCGCGAGCTGATCGAACAGATGCTGGAATTGCAAAAGCGCATCAACCTGCGCCGGGTCAACAGGCGATTCCAAGCGTTGCATTTCACTGCGGTATCTTTGCAACAGCATATGATCCGACATCGGCAGGCTACCTTCGGGTAAAGAGCGAATGCAAAAAATCGACGAAAGACAGTGCATAACTTCTGTCGATCATCAAGTTGGTCCGGTCGTTGGAGTCCCACCAAATGGTGAGTTCATAGTCGATGAATCGAGTCTTGATCATCCCGAAATTTCTGTCATGCGCACTGAGAAGATCAGTTGAACAATAATCGGCGAAAAATTTCAATACTGAATCTCCCTGAACGGCGAGCACACATTTGCCATGGGTGATATCGGTCAAATGATCCTGGTGCTCGGTTTCGAAATTCTCAAGCTTGTGCTGCCTGCATACAATGTAAGTTGATAAAGGACTGTATCTCAATATCAGCATGTTGTCTGCGACCGCCGCTTCCCCTGTGCCAACGACGCGTTGGATCACTGAATGACAGAACTGATCAAGTTCTTCCATAGTCCCGAACTGAACTTCAAACACAGGGGTCTGCTGTTCGGAAACGAAAAGTTCGCGGCCGTCTTGTTCCCATTTGACGGAATCCACAAGAACTTCTCGGACAAGGGAATCAGGCATTGAATCTATCTCCCGACGCATCATAGAAACAGGTGGTCCCGACCTTGACTTTGGTCGAGGCTCCGGCAACTGGGGATACCGCCCACAATTCTTCACCGTCTCTGCGATGGCCATTGCGAAGTAGCGCCAAAGCGATGGATTTGCCCACTGTTGGACTGAAAACAGCCGCCGTTAGGTATCCATTGACTTCCTGCCGGGACGACTGCGTAAGTGATGATTCTGCGAGTACGCCACCTATGGGGATCTCAGAGACTCCGTCGGCTGCGGTCAGACCGACCAGTTGCAGTCTGTCGTCGGACTGCAGTCCGGGACGTCTGAGCAACGCGCGACCGATGAAATCCTTGTTATTGGAAACCATCTTCGCCAGTCCCAGGTCACCGGGTGTGGTCCGGCCGTCAATTTCTCGTCCCACGGTCAGGTGCCCCTTCTCAATACGCAATACATCCAGTGCCTCGAGTCCATAAGGCGTAATGCCAAAATCAGCTCCAATCTCCAGCAACCGCTCAACAAAACCGCTTGTGTATCCGGCCGGAATATTGACCTCAAAGCACAGCTCTCCGGAGTAACTTACGGAAAATATTCGACAGGATGCGTCCCCCTGTAATCTCCCCTCACGTACCGCGGCAAACGGAAAATCCAATTGGCTGGAATCGATGTCCAGGCCCAGTCTGCCTAGGATTTCCCGAGACCGTGGACCTGCAATGGCGATGGATGCCCAGTTTTCGCTGACATTCGTTAGTGTGACATCCAGCGCTGGCCACTGAATCTGAGCCAGTTTGGTCAACCAAAGCCAGACCGCATGGGAATTTGCGGTTGTTGCGGTGACGATATAGTGTTCGTCCCCCAAACGGGCAACTACACCGTCGTCAAAAACAATCCCGTCTTCCCGAAGCATCAACCCATATCGAATTTTACCGATTGGCAGGCCGGACACATTGTTGCAGTAAACCCGCGATAGAAAATTTTCAGCGTCTTGACCCCTGACTTCAAATTTACCCAGGGTCGACATATCGACAAACCCGACACCTGTGCGAACCGCTTGGACCTCGCGGGCGACAGCTTGCTCGAGAGATTCGTCAATTTGGGGAAAATATCGAGAATACAACCAGTCACCTGATTTCTGAAAAACACAACCCATTTGCTCGAATACCCGATGAGTTGGAGTCCGACGGATAGGCTTCATCTGTTCCCCGGTTCTTGCTGCAGCAATGCCTGCGAACGGGATAGGGGAGTACGGTGGGCGAAAAGTAGTGTGAGCAAGCTGTTCCGGCGGCTCTCCGGTTGCCGCGGCGACCTGATCGATTGCGTTGGTCCAACTGGTTTTTCCCTGGTCGGTTCCCATGCCTGTTGCGGTATATCGCTTCACCAGTTCGATGTCGCGGTATCCTTCACTTACTGTCTGTACCAGGTCCGCGGCGGTTACGTCATTTTGAAAATCCACAAATGCCCGGTAGTTGCTGCCTGCCGGCAAGTCTGGACGGTCGATAGGATTTTCGACTTTCGCGGTTTGGTTGCTGCCACACTCGCCTGATAAACCAATCTGAGTCATGGCCTTATGAGCTTGATATTCACTATTCGACAGTATCGATTCAAGGTTGAATATGCCGCGACTTGCTCCCACTGAAAGTAGAGGGCCGCGATGTTCGGGAGCGATGAAAGTCTGCACCTCGTTGTCAAATTGCAAATTGCCTTGCAGGTGGGCTGCCAAATGTACAGTCGGTGTCCAGCCACCGGATACACAAACCAAATCACAATTGTGTTTGATAATCTTGTTTTCCGCGGTTTTGACCGAAACTGATCTGACTCTTCTTCGTCCGTTTGTATCGACAATCTGTTGACCGTGCTCCAGACACGCAGCGATTTCAATGTTCGCGGCAACACAATCGGAAATAGTCGCCTTTCTTTCGTTATCATCGGCCACCGCAATAAATGCCCGCCGTCCCGGCCTTACGGCATAGCGATTCAAATACTTTCGAACAGCGCCCGCGAGCATGATCCCGGGTCGATCGTTATTGGGAAAAACCAGCGGTCTTTCGATTGCGCCACTGGCCAGCAGAATTCGTTCAGCGTGGATTTTCCAGAATATGCCTGAATCAGGCCACTCCCCGGACTGATAGGCAAGCACCATCCCATGATCGTAGTGCCCAAACGCTTGGGTGCGCGGGAGCTGGGTGACATGAGGGTATTGACTGAGTTCGTCGAGCGCGTCTGAAATCCACCGGTCAGCCGTTATGTTGCCGATGGCTTGCTTTCTCCACAGCAAGCTGCCACCGAAAGTCGGTTCCTGCTCAACCAACACGACACGGGCTCCCTTTCTCGCACAGACAAGTGCGGCGTTCATTCCTGCCGGTCCACTGCCAATGACCAGGACCTGACAGAATTTGTTCCGTTGGTCCATGTTGGTTGGATATCCGCCGGTGCCGGGTATTTCTGTTCGAATTCGACCCAATCCGGCAAAGTTGCGGATCACCTTTTCATAGAAACGATGCCAGCCGAAGTGCGGCCAGAGGAAGGTTTTGTAATAGAAACCCGCTTGCAGAAACCGGGGACCGAATGACAGCAGTCCAAACACGTCAAAATTTCGGGTTGGCCAACTGTTCTGGCTTTCGACAATCAATCCCTCAGACAGCAGTACCTCTGTCGCTTTCAGGTTGGGCACGGGGTTGAGTCCGGGAGCTGTACACCGCACAATGGCGGAAGGTTCTTCCACACCGCAGGACAGAATGCCCCGAGGTCGATGAAATTTGATTGACCGGCCGACGAGATGGATATTGTTTGCCAGCAGTGCTGACGCGACCGTATCGCCGGAGTATCCGGTCAACTTGCGTCCATCGAATGTGAACGTCAGTGGTCGGGACCGGTCAATCGCGTTGCCGAATCCGGAAGACTGAATGCGATTAGTCTGCATCGGATTCACCCGGATGTTCACCCTGATCGGATGTTGACGCGTTGGTGAATTCGTGGGTCACCGAATCGCGCGTCAGGCAAATCCAGCGTTCACACCCGCTAAGGTGATACCACAGCTCGCGTGTATCGCCTCTGGCATTCTCGCGGATATGCACCGCCTCGTACCAGGTGTCGGTTGTGGAATCGCGTGGCGTGCCGATACTTGGAAACTTGGCATCGCTTCCACCGAAGTCGAATTCGCGCTCATCGCGCGGGCCACACCATGGACAGGGGATCAGCATGGTATCAGTGCAACCAAGTGTAGGGTCCGACCCCGCCGTCGTCGATCAGTTTTCCATTTTCGAACCGATCGAGCGAAAAGGGCCTGATCAGGTCCGGGGTGGCGTTTCCGGCCAACTGTTCGGCCATCACCCAGCCCACCGCCGGGGTTGCCTTGAAGCCCGTGTAGCCCCACCCGCAGTTCACATAAAGGTTTTCGATGGGCGTTGCTCCCATGATCGCATTGCCATCCATCGTGATGTCAGCAGTACCGGACCAGTGCCGCATCAGTCTGAGATTGGACAGAAAGGGCAGGATCTGGATTGCCCGAACGACAACATTCTCGATTGTCGAAAATGACCCTCGCTTCGCAAATGAGGGATAGCCGTCACTGTTGCCACCCAGTATGAACTCCCCCTTGTCAGTTTGACTGATGTAGCAAAATCCGGCATTGTAATTGACAACAACATCAAGGGCAGGCTTTACCGGTTCTGTCACGAAAGCCTGCATATTGACTGATTCTATTGGCATTGACAGTCCCGCGAGTCCGGCGACTTGAGATGATGCCCCGGCAACGCTGATCAAAACCCTTTCACATTCAATCGTGCCTCGGGTCGTTTGAACCGAACGAACTTTTCCCGCATCGGTTTGAATACCGATTACCGGACAATGCTGCACGACATGAATTCCCGCACCGACAGCGGATTTCGCGAAGCCCCAGGCAATTGCATCGTGACGAACGATACCGCCTTTTTCCTGAACCAGCCCACCGACGATGGGAAAGCGCGCGGTTTCGCTCAAGTCGATTTGCGGTACTCGCTGTTTGAGTTCCTCGCGATTCAGAATCCTCGCTTCCGCGCCGCGCAGGCACATTGCATTCGCGCGTAGCGTGTGGTCTTCCAATTCACCGTCGGAGTGTGCGAGATCGACATACCCCCGGGGCGAATACATCAGGTTGAATCCAAGTTCCCGGCTCAGAGACCCCCACAACTCAAGTGAGAAATTCTTCAGTGCAAAACTTGCATCAAGCAGGTAGTCGGATCGGACGATTGCGGTATTTCTGGCCGTGTTGCCGCCGCCTAACCAGCCCGATTCCAAAACTGCCACATTGGTCTCGCCAAAGCGAGTCGCGAGGTAGTGTGCTGTTGCAAGCCCGTGACCGCCGCCGCCAATAATGACAATGTCGTATCTCGGTCGAAGTTCCGGTGTCGGGAAGATGTTTGGCCACGGTTTGGACCCGAGTGCATTACGCAGCAGTGAGTGGCCTGAATATCTGACTTTGCGGGAATTCTCCACAAGCGGGAAGCCTTTACAGGAGCTGGACTAAGATTTCAACCAATCGTCATCTTCCAGAACGACGATAATGGTAGGACCCTGATGTTGGAGGGCTTCCTCCAGAGCGCGAACGAAAGAATCTTGGCTGTGCACCATGGTGCCCGGGCATCCGAATGCTTCGGCGAGCTTGACAAAATCCGGTGCTCTGGGATTGACGCCGATTTCAGGTATGCCTCTTTTTACCATACCATCCCGAATCATGGCATAGCTGTGGTTGTGCCAGATGATTATGGGTATGCTCAGCGATTCCTCCACTGCGGTGGCGACTTCATTGACCGTGAACATCAAACCACCGTCGCCGACCAGTGCCACAACTGGTTTGTCGGGTGCGGCCAGTTTCGCGCCGATCGCGCCGGGCACTGCACAACCAAGGGTTCCAAACCCGGCAGGGTAAAACCAGGTGCGTGGCTGCTCGATTTTCATCGCGGCTGTTCCCGTATAGACGACTTGGGCGATGTCTCCCATGATGACTGCTTCATCGGGCAGCACTGACCGCATCGCGCTGAGCAGTGTGATGTGCTGTCGCTCGACTTCGGTATATTCGCTTTCCTGTTCGGTTCGTACCCGGTCGAGTTCGCAGACGGTATCTCGACTGCTGCCAGACAGTTGGTTGTTTTGCCATTCGGCAATCATCATCTGACAGGCCGCCTTGGAATCGCCATGGACTGCGACAGCCGCGGGGAACGCATCATTGAATCGGGACGAGTCGATATCAATCCGTATGACCTTTCCGTTTACTGGCAAATCGTAGATGAAACTGTCGGCTTCGCCAAGTTCCGTACCGATCGCCAGGATTACATCGGCTTTTCCAAGATAACGCTGAACGGCGGGGCTGATAACGCCGCCACCCAGACTCAGGTGATGGGAATCCGGAACGATACCTTTGCCTGCATTCGAAGAGATGACTCCGGCGCTCAAAAGCTCGGCGAGGGAGGTGACCTCTTCCGAGGCATGCTGAGCACCGCCTCCCACAACCATAACCGGGTGGGTCGCTGTCCCGAGCAATGTCACCGCGGAATGTATTGCCTGTGCAGCTGGTACCGGTCTGTCTGACCGTGCACAGACCAGCCACTCGTCTTCAACCGGCATTTCCATGACATCGATCGGAATCGCAATGTGCACAGGACGCGGTCTTTGGGAATCAAAAACCGTGAAAGCCTTGGCGACCAGTTCAGGCACTTCATCAGGGTGATGCACCATTGCGCTGAATGCCGTCAAAGGACTGGTGATGGCGCACAAATCTGTGCTTTCGTGCAGTCGTCCCCAACCCTTGCCCAGCGACGGACTGTCGTTCGCGCTGGAAATGACGAGCATGGGGATTGAATCCGCGTAAGCCTGACCGATTCCGGTGGCTGCATTGGTGACTCCGGGACCCGTAATCAGAGTGCATACTCCGGGTCTGCCGGTCACCCGCGCATAGCCGTCGGCCATGAAACTCGCTCCCTGTTCATTGCGTGGTGTTACCGAACGGATACCACTGCCTTGGATGCCGCGGTACAACTCCAAAGTGTGTTCTCCCGGAATTCCGAACACCAATGACACACCATAGCGTGCCAGCAACCGCATCAATTCCTGTCCGCATGTCTTGATCGTCATGTTTGCTTCCGGCACTGATTCAGGTAGTTACTTGGAAATGGTAAAAAAGAATATTGCAATATATTTGCCATTTAAAATGTTGTTTTAGTATACCAGCACGGCCATACTGCATCCGTGGTTAGAAGGGGTTGGCCCTTCGGGTACAGAACTTAAGTTTGAACCGTTGTCGTTCGAACATTACGGACCTTGAAACTATGAATCGTCACAAATCAATTGCACCAAAACCTGTGTTGGAAACAATCGACTATTACATGGTTGGCATTTCCAAACTTGAGGGGTTCGCCAAACCAATCAAGCTTTCATCCAACGAATCGGCACTTGGTATGAGTCCGACCGCAATCGAGGCCGGTATAAAGTCGTTGGAGCGCGGCCACCTGTATCCCGAAGTCGATACGGAACGCCTTGCGGCTGCCATTGGGGCCAGATTTCAACTCAATCCGAAACAAATGGCTTTCGGCCCCGGTTCCGATGAACTGCTTCAGCGGATCGTCAATACCTTCGCTGGACCGGGAGAAGAATTAGTTCATAGCAAAAACGCTTACATGCAGTTTCCGATTTATGCGAAACTTGCCGGTGCGACCCCGGTTGCGGCCGATGATGATGATTTCAGCTATAGCGTCGATACCATTCTCGCGCAGGTCGGCGAAAAAACTCGAATCGTACTGCTGGCCAATCCGGATAACCCGTCAGGTACCCATTTGTCCGGTTCTGAGATTCGTCGGCTGCATCGGCACTTGCCTGGTAACGTCCTGCTTGTGATCGATGCCGCCTATGAAGAGTATGCCCGGGTCGACGACTATGAATCCGCAACCCGGTTGGTCAACGAGTTTGACAATGTCATCGTGACCCGAACATTTTCCAAGGTTTATGGTATGGCCGGCTTGCGCCTTGGTTGGTGTTTTGGCCCGGAGTGGGTCGTGGATCTCATGACAAGAATAGGGCCCTCATTTCCGGTGAATTGCATCGCGTATTCCGCAGGTATTGCCAGTGTCGAAGATAAGGAATTTACCGGGAAGGTGCTCGGGCACAACGAGCGGTGGATCCAGGCACTGACTGATGAATTCAGCCAGCTGGGTCTGAAGACCTATCCCAGTCAAACCAACTTTTTGTTGGTTGGCTTTCCTCCGAGTTGCGGACGTAGTGCCGATCAGACGAATGAATTCCTGAATTCGAACGGCATCATCCCCAGGCAATTCGCGTTGCCGGATTTTTCGGACAAATTACGTTTCACAGTCGGAACTGATGACGAAATGCACAAAACCATTGAGGTGATGCGGCAATTCCTTCAGTCTGCGTGAACCGACCGGACATCAGTCTGCTGTCAGGCGGGTCCTCCATCCAGATTTTGGGAATGTGCCTACCGTTGAAAATGCACGGCTGGGTACTGGTCGCTGTCCAGCGGTTGTCCGTCCTTCAGGTTTGGATTGACAATGATCTGGTTGACTTCCTTGTCCGAATGGTAAGTCATGTCATCTCCCGTGTAACGGACGGCATAACCTCTGCGCATGCCAGCCGAGGTATTTGCCTTTGCGCCGTGAACTGTCATTCCATCGAACAAAATGACATCACCCGGCTCCATCTCCCAGCAGACGACTTTATGCTTGGTGCGTTCTGCCTCAAAATCAGGCAGGGGTTCGAATGCTGTTTCAGTACCTTCGTAAAACTCAGCCTGACTGCCGTCTTTTTCCACGGTGAACGGTTGATACCATTTTTCCCACGAGTGTGAACCGGCGATAAATTCAAGCGGTCCGGCATTCAGGCCGATCGGGTCAAGTGCCAGCCAGACAGTAATGGCACGGCCGTTTCGTACCGGCCAATAAGGCAGGTCGTTGTGCCATGGTGTCGCCGGATCACCAGCGGATTTGGCAAATACCTGATCGTAGAGCAGGTTGACCTTGGTCGAGTCCATAAACGCAGCGGCAATTGCGGGTGCCGGAGAATTCAGACAGAACTCTCTACAGGCATCATCAGCCTCCCATACCCTTTGGCGGTGGAAATAATTATCCGTTTGACTGAGGGACCGATCGGCAGAATCGCGAAGATCAGAAATCCAGGGTTCCCCAACAACCGATTTCAACAAGACTGCGCCATCCTCATGGTAAGCGCTATATGCTTCGGGCGGTACTGCGAATGAATCGCGGTTCAATCCATTTTCGCCCTTTTGTTCTACCAACATAACAACAAACTAACTGATTCAACTACACTGTAAAACCGGTGCGGTCAACTTCGGTGTCGCGACGTTCGACTTATTTGGTTCAATCGTCGATTCAAGGGTAAAGAAGTATACTGCACGATGAAGATCAGGTTAAGTTGGTTTGATCGCGGCTAAACATGTTTTACGAAGTGAGCATTGAACATTCGCCAAAAAAATGATTGAACTCTGATATAGCTTTCGATAGCTCCCGGTACTCAGGTAAATTTGAAGAGCCCATGTTATGAATCATCCGTATAACCTAGGCGCGTATTTCAACTCGATCAATAGATCCAGCAATGAGCAGGATATCTGGCTGAACCGCGGGATGATTTGGCTTTTTGGATTTGATCTGGAAATGTCGTTTCGATGCTTCAAACGAGCCGCCGAACTCGACCCGAATTTCGCCATGGCTTACTGGGGAATGGCGTATACCTCAGGAATCTATTACAACAAGCCCTGGGCCCGAATGCAGAAAGACGAACTGGTCGACAAATTGCAGCGAACCTATCGATATTCCCGCGAGGCAAAACAAAAGTCAGCATTTGCATCGGACTGGCAGGCGATGATGATCGATGCCCTGCAGGCACGATATCAGTCACCCACACCGGTTGATTTTGCACAATACGAACGTTGGAACGATGACTATGCAGACGAAATGCGTCTTGTTTACGAGGCGTTTCCGGAACATGATGACGTTACAGCCCTGTTTGCCGAAGCACTGATGACGCGCACACCATGGGCGCTTTGGGATTTGAGATCAGGAGAACCGTCCGAGGGCGCGTCGACTTTGGAGGCGATTGAGATCCTGGAAAAAGGCATGAATCGAATCGAAAAAGCGAAAAAGGTACCGCATCCGGGAATTTTGCACATGTACATCCATGTGATGGAGATGTCTCCTGTTCCCGAAAAGGCGCTCAGGGCCGGTGACCAGCTCCGGGAACTTGTCCCGGACGCGGGGCATTTATGTCATATGCCTTCTCATATTGATGTTCGGTGCGGTCACTACTATGAGGCGATTGTCGCAAATGACAGGGCCTCAGCCGCTGACCGGAACTACATCAAGAACGAAGGCGCGATCAACTATCAAGCATTGTCGCGCATCCATAATCTGCACCTGAAAGTCTATGCGGCGATGTTTCTCGGACAATATTCCCAAGCCTTGGATGCTGCGGAGAAAATTATTGAGAACGCCCCCGAGGAGCTGCTTGCAATCGAAAGCCCTGCCATGGCCGACTGGATGGAAGGCTATATCGCGGTCAAGGCACACGTATACATTCGTTTCGGACGCTGGCAGGAAATCATCGATCATCCGCTTCCTGAGGATTCGCAACTGTACTCAATGACGACTGCGACCTGGCAGTACGCAAGAGGCATTGCTTGCGCCGTACGCGGTGAAATCAAACAGGCAGAGACAGAACGAAAGAAATTTCGGGAAGCAGTCAAACGAGTTCCCGAGACTCGGTACTTGTTCAACAATACCTGCCTGGATGTTTTGAATATTGCCGATCAGATGCTGAATGGCGAACTGGAATATCGACAGGCGAATTACGACGCTGCCTTCAAGTGCCTGCGCCGAGCTGTCTATTTGGACGACAACCTGAAATACGATGAGCCTTGGGGATGGATGCAGCCCGCCCGCCATGCACTCGGTGCTCTACTGCTTGAGCAGGGACATGTCGAAGAGGCGCGCCAGGTTTATATGGATGATCTGGGTCTATCTGACACGTTGGTCAGCACCTCACAACATGTTGAGAATCCATGGAGCTTGCACGGACTGGTCGAATGTCTTGAACGGCTGGGTGAAAACAGACAGGCCCGGTTGTTTGGCTCCAGGTTGAACCTCGCTAAGGCAAGGGCAGATGTACCGATCAATGCGTCCTGCGCCTGCAGGCTTCAGCATCGCTGCTGCGATGGCTAGCCAGACCTGTTTTGATTGACGCGTGCGCCGTCAATCCTTAGTCGATTTAGTGGCTAGGGCTTCAAATTCTATTGTTGAATTCTCAGGCAGCCTTTTTCAAAGCCTGCTTGAAAAAAGGTCGATCACCGACAATTGTCACGCGATTCATGAGTCGGTGCGTCGCACCATAGTCATGTGATGCATAGTGTTGCGTGCAGCGATTGTCCCAGAACGCGATATCACCGACTCGCCAGGTATGACGGATCTGAAAATCAGGGAGTTGAGAATGGTGATGAAGTATTTTCAGAAACCCTTCGCTTTCCGGTTCCGATAGCTCGTTGATTCGCGATGTGTAGTATTCGTTGACGTAAAGTGCCGTCCGTCCGGTTTCAGGATGCGTCCGAAGTGCCGGGTGGGTCATGAGTGGGAATGCTTCTTTTAGTCGTTGCAGTCGTTGCTCTCCATTCGGCTGCATTCTTAAAGAAGTCGCCCAACCTCTTTCAATTGAATGTTGAGCGGTCAGCGACTCAAGCATTTTCTTGATTGGCGCAGACAAGTTTTCATACGCCGCATACATACTGGCGAACAGGGTGTCGCCCCCTGATTCCGGTATTTTTCTGGCGATCAGTATGGAGCCCATGGAAGGGGCTTCCTGATAGGTTACATCGGTATGCCAGTAATGCTCGGCATCATGTGCGCGTCCTTTTGATTCAATGATGGTCAAGCGAGGGTCATCATCTTTGCGGTCAAACACCGGGTGTGGCTCATCCAGTTCGCCGAAATATGAGGCAAACCGCAAATGCTCGGAATCCGAAACAGACTGATTTCTGAAGAATATCACGCTGAATTCCAGCAGTGCGCTTCTGATTTCCGAGACGACTTGTTTTGACAGCGGTTGACTCAGGTCAACACCATCAACGAATGCGCCTAGGTGAGGTGAACGACGTTCAGTACTGATATGCTTGTAATTCATAACTGCTCCATCAATTTTGTCTGGTGTTATTCCATTGTAATTCAACATCGATTGGCGTTTGATTTCCTGCTATTGTAGCAATGACAAATAATTGTGTTTGCGTTATGTGCGTCAGCCTGAAGTTCGGATTTTGGCTTTTCAGGTTCATATTTTCCAAGTCTGTTTTGGCAACCGTTTGATAATTGTAAAATTGATTCATGAAGTCACCATTTTGTTAAGTTGGCAATAAGACTTGGATGTTGTACTTGATACACGTAACTCAATGAAAGATACAGCCCAGGTCGTCGTAATCGGCGGCGGTATAGTCGGATGTTCAATCGCTTACCACTTGGCCAGGTACGGTTGGACAGATGTCGTCCTTGTGGAGAGGCAGGAACTCACGTCGGGTTCAAGCTGGCACGCAGCCGGTGGATTGTTTACAGTAGTCCGTCCCAATGCTGTAGCCCAGATTCACAAATACACTTTTGACATTTACCGGGAGATCGAATCCGAAAGCGGTCAGTCGTGTGGGTTTCATTTTACCGGTGGGATGAATATCTGCCGCACACCCGAGGAAGTCGATAGCAACCGGATGCTGCAGAGTGCCTGTCGAATTCTCGGCATTGAAAGTCACTTCATCTCGCCCGAAGAGGCGCGTCGCAAAGCACCAATCCTCAATACAACGGATGTGATTTCCTGTCTTTGGGAAACCGATGGTGGGCATGTAGATCCTGCGTCCGCAACCCAGGCGTTCGCTCGCGCGGCAAGAAATCTGGGGGTTGAAATCTATCGTCACACCCCGGTGATTCGAACCGAACGGCTGCCGGGTGGCCCATGGGTGGTTGGCACGGAAAAAGGTGATATCAAGGCTGAGTATATTGTTAACGCAGCGGGCCTGTGGGGACGGGAAGTCGGCCAACTGGCTGGAATCGAACTGCCACTGATGCCGGTTGAACATCATTATCTGGTGACCGAAACGATTCCTGAAATTGAAACTCTTGATTTCGAATTGCCGCAGATCAATGACAACGAAACGGGATGTTATGCACGACAGGAAGGGCAGGGATTGTTGCTCGGCGCCTACGAAAAGGTTTGCACACATTGGGCTGAAGACGGTACGCCTCAAGATTTCGGGCACGAGTTGCTGCCTGACGACCTGTCCCGCATGGATTGGAATTTCCAGAAATCGGTCGATATCATGCCATGTCTTGCCGAAGCGGGAATCAAGCGGATAATCAATGGCCCGATGATTTTCTCACCTGATTTGGGACCCTTGATCGGCCCGCATCCAGAACTGCAGAATTATTTCTGTGCGAACGGGGTGATGGCCGGATTCAACCAGGGTGCGGGTGTCGGTAGGGCAATTGCCGAATGGATGATTCAGGGAGAACCGGAATTCGATCTGTTCTGTTGGGATGTCGCTCGATTTGGGCGTTGGGCGTCCAAATCCTACACACGGGAGACCACGAGGTATTTCTACGAAAACCGATCAGAAAAAGTTTACCCATATCAGGAATTTGATGCAGGACGTCCGATACACAAGCCACCAATATACGATCAGCTGAAGTCAGCTGGTGCCGTATTCGGTGCATCATTCGGCCTTGAACATGTGAACTGGTTTGCGCCGGGCAAGGTCAGCCCGAGCGATTCGCTCACCTTTCGCCAGCCCAATTGGTGGAAACCTGTTATCGATGAGGGCAAGCGCGTGCGCAATGAAGTCGGGCTGATGGAATACTCCGCCATGGCGAAGTTTGAGGTGAGCGGTCCAAATGCAGAAATCTGGCTTAACCGCATTATGGCGAATCGAATGCCCCGGCTCGGAAAAATGAATTTGTCGCCGATGCTGTCGACACGCGGTCGGCTGATTGGAGATTTTTCGGTCTCAAAAATTGAAGAAAATCGATTTTTCGTGCTGGGCGCTGACGTTATGCAATTGTCGTTTATGCGGCATTTCGGACAATTCCTCCCGTTCGATGGGGTAAAGCTCGAAAACCGATCGTCTGACTATGCGGGTTTGCACATATGCGGACCCAACGCTCAGGCACTGATGGCCCGTCTTTGCGAACAGGATATGGACACCTCGAAATTTCCATTTTTACATGCCGCCGAAATGTCAATTGGCGGTATACAGGATATCATTACACTTCGAGTGTCGTTTACCGGTGAAGCCGGTTATGAAATGTATATGCCCTTGCAGCATCAACCCGAACTATACGACTTGCTGATGAGAGAGGGGCGGAACCTCGGCATTGGGCTCGTGGGTACGCGGTGTCTGATGCAAACACGCCTGGAGAAGAGTTTTCCAGCTTGGGGACTGGAGCTGTCGGCGGACTATACCGCGGTCGAAGCTGGAATGGAGCGCTTTGTAAAAATTGACAAAGGTGATTTTGCCGGGCGCAGCGAGGTCATTAAACATGCACCGCCGAGAGTGAAACGAATTACCTTGATTGTGGATGCCGGGGACTGTGCAATCTGGGGGGATGAAGCGATTTTCCTTGATGGAGAGCTGGTAGGAGCCGTGTCGTCAGGAGGATTTGGGCCGGTGTCGGAGTGCCACATTGCTTTGGGTTATATTGACGCTGATGCCGCTCATACGGTTGGACAGTTCAGTGTGGAAATTCTGGGAGAGTTGCGGCCAGCCGAGCTCTGCCACGAACCGCTATATGATCCGACTGGTACTCGAATGAGAGAATAGTGATCGTAAAATATCGAATGTCTAGCGTGCAAATTCGATTTGCACAGTATTCAGTCAGGTTAGGTAAGTGAATCGCCGTCAGTCCGAAAGAAGGGAGCGTCGCCTGCGCAGCGGCGACCAGAAATTTGTGCAAAGCCGATTTAGGGCTTTGCGAAACCCCTACCCGCCGATGGAAATTCTTTCCGCGGATCAAGTTGAGTCCATTCATCAGGCCAGTCTCCGTGTTCTGCGTGATATTGGAATTCGAGTCGAGAGTGAGACAGCCTTGAGACTGCTGAAGGACGCAAGGGCGGATGTTGACAAAGAAAACCGGCAAGTCCGTTTCGACCCGGGTCTGGTTGAAGAGTTGATCCTCGGTTTGCCCGAGGAATTTACCATCCATGCCAGGAATCCATCGAAGACGGTTACCATGGGTAAGAATTCCATCGTGTTCGCCACTGTGACCGGTCCCTC
This sequence comes from Arenicellales bacterium, assembly GCA_963662635.2. Lineage (GTDB taxonomy): Bacteria > Pseudomonadota > Gammaproteobacteria > Arenicellales > JAJDZL01 > JAJDZL01. The sequence continues at coordinate 1,278,156 of CAXXFC010000006.1, read as the reverse complement.
GTTTGTAACCGACGAAGACCGCGGGCGGCGGGCCGGTACCCAACAGGATATGGAAGATTTCGTAAGACTGTCGGGTTCTCTGAATGTATTTCACCACGAAGGCGGCAGCGGGTGCGAGCCTTTGGATTTACCGCCTAAAACCCGCCACTTTGAAATGATGTATGCCCAGATCACTTTGACTGACAAGGGCTGGCAGCCATGCTGGATGAACACAGGTGAGCGGGCCAGAGACTGTATCGAGATGGCAAAGATCGCGCTGCAGACTGACGATGAAGGATTGAAAGAGAAACCGGCGATCATTGGCGGTATCAACACCAACACCCCGTTGTTGCTGGACGAGGGCCAGGCGGATGCCATGCGCGAATTCGCGTTGGCCGGCCAGCCGGTGCACATTACGCCATTCACGTTGGCTGGCGCCATGGCACCGGCGACGGTCGCGGGAGCGGTTACATTGCAAAATGCCGAAGCCCTCGGTTGCATCGCGCTGACTCAGGCAGCTGCACCGGGTTCTCCGACATTCTACGGACACTTCACATCCAACGTAGACATGAGAAGCGGTTCGCCGGCATTCGGTACGCCCGAATACGCACAATCGGTAATCATTTCCGGTCAGCTTGCACGCCGTTACAAACTGCCGCTTCGCTCGTCCAACACGACCGCTTCAGCTTGCGTCGACCTTCAGGCGACATATGAGAGCGATATGTCGATCAACGCCTGTATCCAGGCACATGTCAACAATGTAATGCACGCAGGCGGCTGGCTGGAAGGTGGGCTCACTTGCTCATTCGAGAAACTGATACTGGATGCCGAATTGTTGCAGATGCAATCCGCTTTTCTTGATCCAGTGATCGTAGACGAGGAAACGTTGGCGTTCGACGCGATTGAGGAAGTGGGTTCTGGCGGGCACTATTTTGGCGCCGCGCACACCCTCGAACGGTATCGGGATGCATTCTATCAGCCAATCCTTTCAGATTGGCGTAATTTCGAGACTTGGCGGGACGATGGAGGTCGTACCGCATTGGACCGGGCGAATTCAATCTGGAAACAACTGTTGCGAGAATACGAAAAACCACCGATTGACCCCGCCATCGAAGAAGAACTTCAGGCTTTTATGGCAAAGCGGAAAGAGGAGATTCAATCTAGACGTGCTTAGCGAGGTATATACCGAAAAAAGTATGTCGGTAGAATCGGATTCTGGAAGCATGGTTGACTTGGCGGATGGAATTCATAATCTATTGCTAAATTGCGTTAGGGTCAAGCCGGGGGAAAGACTCTTGCTCGTGGGTGAGGCGGGAGAAGATGTTTACTACGAAGCTGAACTGTGCCTGGCTGTAAAACAGGTGGCAGACCAGCTTGGCTTGGTGACCAAGATGCTGTATGAGGAACCTGTTGTGGATGCCACGAGAGTGTCCGATCACGTTTCTCGGGAAATGTCGTTGTCGGATGCTGTTGTTTTTTTTTCCAGACTGGGAGATCAGATCCGCTTTCTGCCGTCGTCGGTCGAGGCTAGGAAAGTGATGTGCTATACGCTGACGAAAGCGCATCTGCAGGCGCCGTTTGCAACTCTTGATCATGAGAGAATGACGCAGATGTTGCAAATGATTGAGTCCTCAATCCATTCCGCCTCGCACTATAAGATTGAAACTGCTGATGGCACCAACCTCATCGGTGAGATCATCGCCGAAACCGGCACAAAGCCGAGTAAAACTTTTCATGTCAACCTGTTTCCGGTGATGATTTTCGAACCGATAGTGTGTCACAATCTTTCGGGCAACCTGACGATATCAAAATTTATCACCTCGACATCGACGCGCGCCTATGACAAAAGTGTTCTGATGATTGATTCTCCGGTGAGTGCCCGAGTCGAGAACTCCACCATCACATCAATGAACGGCGATAGTCGGACAACTTGTCGCATTGTTCAGCAGCTTGAGCGAGCCGCACAGCTCAGTGGTGGCTCCCCTTATGCGCTGCACTCCTGGCATACGGGTATCAACCCGGGTACTTTCTTCAAAGGCAACCCCTACGATAATCTGGAATACTGGGGTACTGTTGCCTATGGCTCTCCGAGATATACACATATCCATGCGACAGGACTTGACCCCGGTGATGTCGCCTACCAGCTGATGGACGCGACAATACGAATTGACGATGAATTGTTTTGGCATGACGGGCGATTTGTATTCTTGGACAGACCCGATGTCAAATCCCTTTTTACGCCAGAAGAACGCCAAGTGATGAATTCACACTATCGTCTTGACATCGGTATGTAGAACTGTCGGGTACTGTGATTCAGCGAAGCCGAGTATTACATTAGTTCTGTTATCACCACAACGCGAACAGTACGTCGCGAGTAAACGAAAGCCGGAATTGGAGGAGGTATCAATGCACAATGACCTGTCACCCTGTTGGATTGAAACCATCGGTCCCGATCAAGCTGATCCCGACTTGCTTGAGATCTATGACCGGTTGGATGGCACTTATGCAAAAGTTCATAATCTCTACCTTGCGTTTTCACTGCAGCCCAAACCACTGCTTGCTGCAGACCAGCAATTTCGGGATATCATGCACAATCCGGACAGTCAATTGTCTATGTGGTTTCTGGAGTTGCTGGCCTCCCAGGTTGCGATCATCGCCGACTGCAACTATGCATTGACTCATCACGGTGCGAACTTCAAGTCTTTACTCGGCGACGGAGAGCTTGGCGACTCGATGCTGCAGGCGGTTCGAGATGATGATTTTGTCGGCAACGCCCTGTTTGCTCATAAAGAGGCGGCCTTGCTGGTCTTCGGCGCAAAACTGTCGCGGTCTCCGCAAAGTATGACGCGCGAGGATATTGAGTCCCTCAGACAAGTCGGGGTGACCGACACCGAAATACTTGAAGCTGTGCAGGCGACTGCGTGTTTTGCTTACTGGGTGCGTTTCATCAATGCCCTGGGCATCAATATCGGTGATGAGCAGATCGGTATGTACTGACACAAATGTTCAGAATTTCGCTCAATGCCAGTTAGTTTCCGGCGGATTGCATCCCCTTTCGGTCCACACGCTGGGCCATGATTTGATCCATCCAGTCCGGATTCATCTCGGGAACCGAAGATAACAGGAGTTCGGTGTACTCGTGGTGAGGCGGTTCCAGAACCACATTCTTTTCACCCTGTTCGACTATGCGGCCTTCCAGCATGACAATGACCCGATCTGCAATGGCCCGAACAGTGGCTATATCGTGTGTGATGAACATGTAGGCCAGGCCGAGTTCCCGTTGCAGACGGTCGAGCAGCCGTAAAATGCCTTCGGCAACCAATTGGTCCAGTGCCGACGTGATCTCGTCACAAATGATGAACTTCGGGTTGGCTGCCAGCGCGCGGGCTATGCATATCCTCTGTTTTTGTCCGCCGGACAGTTCGGCGGGGTAGCGGTCGAGAAACTGCTTCGGATCCATTTCGATCATATGCATCAGTTCGTTGAGCCGTCGCCGCTTTTCATCGCCTTCCATGCCCAGATAGAAACTGAGCGGTCGACCGACGATCTTTCGAATCTTGTGTCGCGGGTTGATTGCCGTATCAGCCATCTGGTAGATCATTTGGATTGCCTGCAACTGAGCGACGGAGCGTTCATGGTAGTCAGGTGGCAGCGTTGCACCGTCAAGGACAACGGAGCCCTGCAGTGGCGGCAGCAACCCCGTGATTACGCGGGCGGCAGTACTTTTACCGCTGCCGGATTCACCGACAATTGCGACGGTCTCTTCGCGATGGATTTCGAAGTCAACATCAGTGAGTACCGGATTTGAGGTATTCGGATACATAGCAGTGATGTTGTTCACCCCGACCACGCGTTCAGAGTTTGTGCGCTGACCAGCCGCTGACTTTTTGAACGTTCTGACCGCCCAAAGAGATTTGGTATAGTCTTCTCTGGGATCGTCGAGCATCGTACGGGTTTCGGCCTCTTCAACCAGGTCACCGTATCGCAGCACAATGATCTTGTCAGCCATCTGGGCGACCACCGCGAGGTCATGAGAGATATAGATGGCGGCTGTATCGAAGTGTTCGACAATATCGCGGATTGTGGCCAACACCTCAATCTGGGTGGTGACATCAAGCGCTGTGGTCGGCTCATCGAAAATGATCAGATCCGGGCGGCAGGATAGCGCCATTGCAGTCATCGCTCGTTGAAGCTGGCCTCCTGAAACCTGATGCGGATAGCGAAATCCAATCATATCGGGGTCCGGCATTTTGATTTTCGAGTAAAGGTCTTTGGCATCGGCATAGGCTTGTTCTCGGCTGCCGACTCCATGCTGAACAACGGATTCGCTGAACTGATCAATCAGCTTATGCGCAGGATTGAAGGCGGCCGCGGCACTTTGCGCGACATAGGCGATACGGGCACCTCGAAGACGCCGTTTCTGTTCCTCGGAGGCGGTTATCAGATCCAGGCCATCAAACTTTATGCTGCTACCTGATTTGAGTCTGCATCCGGCCTTGCAGTATCCCATGGCAGCAATGCCAATCGTCGACTTTCCGGCACCGGACTCGCCGATCAATCCCAGTACCTCTCCGCGCTTCACAGCGAGATCAACACCATTGACAATATCGTGCCAGCGTCCTTCGCTGAAGCCCTCGATCTGCAGGTTCTTGATCTCCAGCAGGTGACTGTCTGAATCAGTATTCATCCTTGAGTCCTGAAGTTTTATGCAAGAACCAGTCAATGACAAAATTGACTGCGACGGTCAAAACCGCGATTGCCGCGGCGGGGATGAGTGGGGTGTAGTCATCAAAAGTGATCAGCACCGCAGTCTGTCGGACCATTGATCCCCAGTCTGCAATCGGAGGCTGGATACCCAGCCCCAGAAAACTCAAGGCGCTGATGGTCAGGAAAACAAAACAGAATCGCAGTCCGAACTCTACGGCCAATGGAGCTGAGATATTGGGCAGGATTTCCTGGATCGCAATCCATGGCAGTTTCTCGCCGCGCAGCCTTGCCGCTTCAATGAAATCCATCACCACAACGTTGAGGCTCACGGCTCTGGCTATCCGAAAGATTCGAGTCGCATCAATCACAGTCATAATGAGAATTAAATTGATGACCGAAGTGCCGAAAATGGACAGCAGGAGCATTGCAAATATCAGTGCAGGAATGGCCATGAAAACATCAACGATACGACCCATCAGCTGGTCATACCATCCACCCAATATTGCCGCCAACATGCCCAGAATCCCGCCAAGCACGAATGCAAGGATTGTTGTCAGCAACGCGATACCTACAGTATTTCGCGCGCCGAAAAGGATGCGCGTCAGCATATCCCGGCCCAGATGATCTGTTCCAAGGAGGAATTGTTCACTCCAGGGCTGAAATTTCTTGCTGACGATTTCAGATTCGCCGAACGGTGCGATCCATGGGGCGAACAGCGCGACAAAAATGTAGACAGCAATCACCGCCACCCCGAATTTGGCGCTCATCGGCGCCTCACCGAGCAACTTCAGAGCGCGGAGCGACTGGCTGAAGAAGAGGGAACCGGTTGCTGCTGATTTCAAGACAAAATTTCCTACTTGGGATGCAGCAGTCGGGGATTGGTCAGAATTGACAGAACATCGGCAATCAGGTTGAGAAGCACATAAGTTGCCGCAAATATCAGACAGCAGGCTTGCACGACCGGCATGTCCCGGCGTTGAACGGCGTCAACCAGGAACTGCCCGAGTCCCGGGTAGACAAACACGACTTCAACCACAATGACACCGACAATCAAGTATGCGAGGTTGAGGACAACCACGTTTACGATCGGCGCCCAGGCATTGGGTAGCGCATGATGGACGATGACTCGGAATTTCTTCATTCCCTTGAGGGCGGCCATCTCTATATATGCGTTGGACAGTAGATTGATGATTGCCGCACGGGTCATGCGCATCATGTGCGCCATTGACACCAGTGTCAGCACAAGAGCCGGCAACAGTGTTTTTTCGAGATGCTCAACGAAGGTTGTATCCACTCTGACGTTGGACAGACTCGGAAGCCAGCCGGCCTTGACCGAAATCACCAGCAACAGAATGTAGGCAACAAAGAATTCCGGTGTCGATATCGACGACAGTGTGACAATATTGACCGACCGGTCGTAAAGGGAGTTTCGATAAAGTGCTGCAAGAATACCGAGTATCAACGCAAGCGGTACCGCGATGCAGGCTGCGAATGTCGCCAGGAATATGGTGTTATAGACGCGTGTGCCGAGCACTTCATTAATTTCCCGTCCATTTCCGATTGATCTTCCGAAATCGCCCTGAAATATGTTTCCCAGCCAATCGAAGTAACGGATATACGCGGGCATGTCCAGGCCCAGCTGAGTGCGCAGGGCCGCCACTGTTTCCGGTGTTGCCGCCTGACCCAATATGGTCTCGGCAGCGTCGCCGGGCAACATCGAAACAGCCAGGAAAATGATCACCGATACGGCAACAAGCGTGAGCAATCCCAATAGAATTCGCTGTGTCAGCATGACCACAATGTGCTTCATCGTTACCCTCTCGGAAAAGGTTTGGTTCGGATCTCTGATCTGTGCATAGAGAATAACCGACTTGATCTGGAATCAGTCGAGTAAATTCGCGATGCGTTCACGGATTCTGTGCTGCATGTCCTGACCACCTGCCTCAAGCCATGCTTCGGCATCAGACCGTTCGCATAGATGAGGAAACCAGTTTTCCGTCATGTAACGGTCCTGGGTGTGGGGGTCAGTCAGAAAGTCATTGGTTGGCGCAGCTCGCTTGACCACCTCTACGGCCAGGGCATCGGCATCCACTGTCACGCCATTCGCCATTTTCGAAGACCAGCCGATCAATTCGTCGCAAAGTGTAAGCATTTCCAATGATCCTGTGCGGCCGCCCGACAGAAAGCCCAGGTTATGGACGAATGGAGTTTTTGCCATTGATGCGATGCTCATGTTGGCACCGGCTTCGGCCGCAGCCTGGGCATCAAATTGATGCGAATCCGAACAGCCTGCCCCAACCCAGGATGGCACGCCGATGTGGCGAAAATAATCACTGGCACCGAGGCCCGTCAGCATGTATTCGGGTGATCCATAGGCGAGGTTCGCCTGACGCAGGTCCATCGGAAGGACAGCCGATCCGCTCAGTACCGGCGCCCCGGGCTCGGCCAGCTGGTGAACAACAATACCGGCGATCGCCTCCGCGGATGACTGGGCGATCGCCCCGGCCAGGGAGATCGGGCTGGACATGCCCGGAAATGTAGCCGGATAGCAGACTACCGGCACTCGCCAGCGCGCGCAGTTGATGAGTCTCGCGCATAACTCATCGGGAAGCCGCAACGGAGAGATCGGGCCCATCAGTTCGATCGAGACCGGCTTGTCGGCGAGACGGTTCCAGCCGCCGACCCGATCTGCGATGGCATCCATCATCCGTATTTGAATCTCGTCGTCGTGCGCCAGAAGTGCTGCAGGCTTGCTGCAGTTTTCATACATCACTTTGGTAGTTTCCACCACCTCGTCTTCCGGCGGGATTTCGCTTGGATAGCCGAGCGAACATACCATGTCAATGTTTGGCAGCAGCTCGCACAGTTTGGCGGTTTCACGAATGTCGTCAAGCAGACATGGTCTCAGTTCACCGGTTCTGAAATCCAGAATTCGTACACAGTTGTGACCGGGACAGTAGCTGGACACACTATTGCCGGTGTCAACACTCAGGTTGCCATCCCTGTCGTAGAGCTGTATCGTCCGAGGGACTGTCGCAATTGTTTTCTCGATCAGGTCAGGTGGCAGGCGGATATAGTCGTCGTCTCCTTCCACGCAGCCATGCTGCTGAATCAGGTCCCGGCGGGTGGCGGGGTGTTCGACAATGATTCCGAGGTTCCAGAGGATCGCCTTTACCGCATCGTGAATCAGCTCGGCATCCGCGGATTCAACCAGCTCCAGCGATAGATTCTGCACCTGTTTGCTGTTCTGACGCCGCAACTCAACCAGTCGCCGCGCTTTTTGCCGCCGCGCACTTGAAGACATTGATTTCGTTTTGGCCATGGTCAACCGATAAGAAAATAAGTCCGGCGAAACACGGGCTTCGCCGGACTTTTCGACCGGATCAAATTGATGGTTTTTCTCCTATCAACCCTTCATCCACCAGCGTTCGATCATTTTGTAGCCGTCAAACTCCCAGTTGCCGGCAACTTGATCAGGTACGCCGACCTTTGAAGTGAGTGCCGAAATGTGGTTCGCAAACGCGTGAATCACCGAGCCACAGTCATCTTTGGTGATGGCCTGCATTTCCCAGTACATTTCGCGACGCTTGTCACCGTCCAGTTCAGCTCTCGCCATCAATAGCAGCTCGTTGAACCTCTCGTTTTTCCAGTAGCTCTCATTCCAATTCGATTCAGCCGAATACCCTTGGGTGAACATCCAATCCTCGGTTGGTCGACCGCTCCAGTAACTGGCACACCATGGGTGCTGAAGCCAGACATCTTTCCAGTAACCGTCATCTGGAACCTGATTCGGGATGATCTCGATTCCCGATGCCTTGGCATGCTCGCTGAAAAGAACAGCAGTATCCACGCAACCGGCATAAAGGCTGTCAGAGACACTCAGTTCAACTGTCAGACTGTCAAGCCCGGCTTGCTTGAGGTGCCATTTGGCTTTTTCCGGATCGTAGACTCGCTGCTCGAGTTCGTGGTTGAAATACCGATTGGCCGGTGAGATGGGATGATCGTTTCCGAGACTGCCATAGCCGCTCAGAATCGTATCCATTACCACCTCCCGATCGATGGACAACTTGAGCGCCATTCGCACATCATTGTTGTCGAACGGTGCGAGGTCAGTCCGCATTGGAAACGTGTAATGCTGGGTACTTGTAATGTCAAGAATCTGAATATCACTGTTCCTCGCGAGCAAGGGGGCGGTGGTTGCATCCACATCCCCGATGACATCGACCGCACCCGTAATCAACGCGTTCTGACGCGCGGTGGAATCGGCAATTGTCAGGATTTCCGCGGAATCCACAAACCCAGCATCGGTCCTGTAATAGTTCGGATTACGTACATACCTGGAGTACTGACCCGGTTCAAACGATTCCAATGAGTATGCTCCACAACCAACTTCAAATGATTCTATTTCTCCATCTTTGGACGGCAAAATCGATAGCGTGCTTGCGCTTAGAATCACCGGAAAGTCGACACTTGGGTTTTTCAGTTTGAATTTGACGACGCGGTCGCCATCCTTGGTGATGGATTCAACATCGGTCATGAATGACTTCATTGACGAAGCTGAGTCTTCGCCCCGTGTCCGGTTAAGCGATACAATCACATCTTCCGGAGTTACGGTTTTCCCGTTGTGAAATGTAACACCTTCTCGCAGTGTGAAAATCCATTCTGAAGGATCCGCACCGGGTTCGTATGACTCAGCCAGTAACGGAACTAATTGACCATCCGAAGAAATTTCTGTCAACGCATTGTGCATGGTGGAAAACAAGAAGTTGGTATGACCGCTCGTGAGATGGATTGGATCCAACGAATCGGTTGATGAACCCTGCACGGTTGCGACACGCAAGTGCCCGCCCTTGACCGGGGCTGCGTGAGCAGCAGACCCGACCAGTAATCCAGGTACCGCACTAGCGACTCCCAACGCGCCGGACGCCTGCATGAACTTACGCCGTGAAACTTTCCGATTGGCAAAGTCGAATAATTGGTATTTAGGTGATTTCATTCGTTTCTCCTCAAGGTTGAATGTAATTCGACAAATTGAACGCCTCGCTTGTCCGATCATTCATTGCGCCGATGTTCAGTGTGAATACAGCGAATCGATGGCAATTCGGGCATCTATGTTCGTGTCGAAATTCTAACGCTATTGAAATCCAATTTCAATTGTTTGTCCTGATTCTATGTTTTGAATTTCAGATTGTGAAACTCACAATATATACGGATTGAGTACTGGTTATGCTACTGTTGTCATTGCCGGTGTTCAAAGTCTACTTGAACCAAGGTTGGTTTCAAGGCCATGTCTGCCACTGAGCGGGTTCTGTCGCTGCCCCGCGGCAACGTTCGGGTGCGATTGGAAGTGAAGCAAAAGTTTAAAATATAAGGCAGTTTCAATCACAGACCATGAGTTTTTTGATGAAATTGACATTGACTGAGAGGGAGGCGAAGCTGTTGCGGTTCTGCAAGGACAATCCGGTGATGGCGAGCCGATTTGAGGAGATCATGGACCTGATGGCGGGTTGTGGCGATGAGTTGGGCAGTGTGGATGAGGCGGAGGAGCGGATCATCGAGTTGTCGCGTCAGTTGAATGCGGAGATGCTGGGTGGCTGGTGTCAGGAGAAGGCGCGTGAGGTGTCGGCGATGCAGGCGTCGGATCCGGAGTTGCGGGTTGCCGGAAAAAAAAACTGTGGTGGCACACCACCTTCGGGAGGATCGTGATCGAGGAGACACTGTATCGGCGTGGCAGTCGTACGGTTCGGGAATTCTGCGGGCGGTTCGGGGTGTCGTGCCGCGGGGTGTCGTTGCCATTGCAGCGTGCGGCGGTTGATTTCGGTGCCGATGAGTCGTTTGCCGGGGCCGGTGACAAGTTGCTGGAGCATTACGGGGTGGAGTTGCCGGTGAGTCGCATCCGGGAACTGGTTCTCGGACATGGAAAGATGATGCTGGACGGCGAGTGTCTGCAGGACAGCTGGCCGTCCCATGCCGGTGTCGGGCAGGTGATCGCGCAGACCGATGGCAGCATGGTACCGGTGGTGGAGACGGATCCCGAAGCGAAGGACAGGCGCAAGGGTAAGGTGTTGAAATGGCAGGAGGTTCGGCTGTGTCTGGCACATCGTCTGGGCAGTGTTGAGGTTCACTATGGCGGGAATTTCTCGGGCGGCGTGGAGCAGGCCGGAAGGTGGCTGTATGACTGTGCGCGCCGGGCTGGATTCGGCCGTTCGACAGCGGTCCATGTGGTCGGTGACGGGGCCGGTTGGATTCGCCGGCAGGTCGAGGAGCGGTTCGGTGCCAATGGCAGTTTCCTGGTGGACTTCATCCATATGAGCGAGTATCTGTCGGAGGCCGCGAAGAGTTTCCGCGACGATGTGAGGCAGTGGTTGCGGGCGCAGCAGGCGCGGCTGAAGGACAATCAGGCAAAGCAGGTGCTCGAAGAGCTGAAACCACATCTGGAGTCGTCCGATGTGGTCGAGGAACATGCGCCGGTACGCAAGGCGTATCGGTATCTGAAAAACCGACTTGACCAGGTGGATTATCGCGGTGCGAAAGAAAGCAAACTGCCGATCGGATCCGGCGAGGTGGAAAGCGGACACCGTCATGTGATCCAGGCCCGGCTCAAGCTGGCGGGCAGCTGGTGGAGTCCCGCCAGTATCGACCGCATGCTGGCTCTTCGGTTGTGCCGGGCAAACCTGAACTGGGACGATTACTGGGACAATGTCGCCCGGCGGGCAACCTGAGGAACAGCAGGAAACCCTTGCTTCACTTCCAATCGCACCCGCAACGTTCTCCATAAGCTTTTGCGCTCTCGCATTACGATATAATTGAATCACGTCCGCCACTCTGCTCCTGTCTGATGTTAAATTCCGAAGTTCCTGACCCTAAACTTCTAATTGATCAAGTTCTGCAACTTACGATTGAGGCGGGTAGAGAGATTCTGCACCACTATCGGACGGATTACAGTGTCGAGTATAAATCCAACAATTCACCTGTGACGATCGCCGATGAACGTGCGAATGACATTATTATTTCAGGTCTCGGATGCCTGAAACCGTCTATTCCCATTGTTTCGGAAGAGTCACCGCTTCCGAACTATGCCGAACGCTCGGTCTGGTCATATTACTGGCTCGTTGACCCGCTGGATGGAACCAAATCGTTTATGCGACAGGAAGATGAGTTTACCGTGAACATCGCTTTGGTTAAAGGACAGTCGGCAATACTGGGGGTGGTGCACAGTCCGGTAGAGGACCGTACGTATTGGGGTATCAGCGGTGACGGAGCATACTGCCTGAACGGCGACGATGACATGATACGGAATATCCGGGTCCGCCAATTTTCAGGAGGTCGGGCTACAGTCATCACGCCGCAATCTCGAGGGTCCCAAAAAACAAGGATTTTCATTAATAATCTATTGAGCGAGTCAATCGAGTGTGATGTTGTTCGCTCTTCAAGCTCAATCAAATTCTGCAGGGTGGCAGAAGGTGCGGCAGACATTTTTCCGAGTTTCACCAATACCTCCGAATGGGATACAGCTGCAGCGCAGTGCGTTTTGGAATGTGCGGGTGGTAAGGTTGTAGACCCCGCCGGGAACACGGTGGTCTATAACAAGCCTGATATTCTAAACCCCAATTTTCTGGCATCCGGTGGGGGCGATATTGATTGGGAAAGGTTTATTTGATAGATGTCTTCCGGCTTCAGTTGTTCCCTCTCGCACGGGCGACCCAACCCCAACGTCTGACGCGACGGACGAGCAACCGGAAATTGACATATAGGTAACGAGCAAACCGATAGTCTGCGGATAGTACAATCAATCCCAGCGGAATCATCCAGAAACCGATAATCGGCAGGAAACCGAGGAATCCCAGAAAGATCAGTGCAATTCCAACCAACTTGCGCGGTAGCGGCGGGAATGAATGAAGTTTCGTGATGTACCGCCTGATGCGTTGTTTGCGCATGTCAGCAGGTACCCGTTTTTGAGATATTGTTCATGTTAAGTTTCACAAAAATGCACTCATTGGGCAATGATTTCGTAATTGTTGTCGGTGACGACAGGCGTACCTGTTTGACACAGGCTGAAGCGAAATCGATTGCCAACCGAAACTCGGGCGTTGGATGTGATCAAATTTTACTCGTGATTCCGAATTGCACTGAAAAGAACATCTTTAAGTTTCGAATCTACAACAACGATGGATCAGAATCCGCGCAATGTGGAAATGGTGCTCGATGTGTTGCAAGATTTCTGCATGATCGCGGGCTGGCACATAGTGAGAATATTATATTGCGAACCCATGCCGACGATATTCGCTGTAAGATCAATGATGACTCCAGCGTATCAGTGTCGTTGGGCGTTCCAAACTTTGTGCCGTCGGAAATTCCATTTACAGCCGACACAACCGAGAATACATACGAATTGGATGTCGATGGCGTGTCACAGACTGTATCTGTTCTGTCGATCGGCAATCCGCACGCGGTCATTGTTGTTTCGGATGTGGAATCGGCACCCGTGAACGAATTGGGCGGTGCCATCGAGTTCCATCCCAGATTCCCACAAAGAGCCAATGTTGGTTTCATGGAAGTAGAATCCCCAGATTCGATTCGTTTGCGGGTGCACGAACGCGGTGTCGGGGAAACTTCAGCTTGTGGCAGTGGCGCCAGTGCTGCGGTCATTGCAGGACGGCGACTTGGACTCTTGGATCAGTCCGTGACAGTCAACGTTCAGGCTGGACAGCTGTTTGTCGAGTGGCGGGACAAAGATGCACCGGTGTCGCTGACCGGACCGACAACGTATGTTTTCGAAGGCCGGTTGCTGATGGATTGAACGGTTTGGCCTCGGTATCGGAATTTGACATGTCGCCAACTGATCTGATTCATCGGTTCGTCACTCATCTGGAGAGGGAACGACGGCTGTCACCTCATACGGTTTCCAACTACAGCCGGGATTTGCAGCGTCTGAATCTGTACCGAACAGAGCGCAAAATTCAAAGCTGGTCACAGTTCACGGCCGTGCTCGCCCGAGGATTTGCAGGCGATTGCCATCGCAACGGACTGTCGGGCAAGAGTATCGGAAGAATGCTGTCGAGCTCACGTTCATTCTTTCGGTTCCTGATGCGCGAGAATCTTGCCACCTATAACCCGTTCGATGGCGTATCAGCACCAAAATCCCCGCGAAAGCTACCCAAGGTCCTGACCGCGGAACAGGCGATCGGACTGGTAGACCTGAAAGGCGACGACTTGATTACCGTTCGCGATCGGGCGATTTTCGAACTCTTTTATTCTTCCGGTATTCGTTTGCAGGAACTGATTGGTGCGAACGTCAACGATGTCAACTTGGTTGAGAATATGATCCGGGTACTAGGGAAAGGCTCCAAAGAGAGAATCGTACCGATCGGATCTCATGCTTCAAAGGCGCTTGAGGAGTGGTTGGAGAGGCGGCACGAGTGGGCGGATGCCGACGAGACCGCGCTTTTTGTCACGGCCAAAGGACGACGTCCGGGTAGCCGGGCCATTCAGAAAAGATTTGAGGTCCGTGCGGTGGAGCAGGGCATGCCCGTAAATGTGCATCCGCACATGCTGCGTCACACATTCGCGACCCATGTTCTTGATTCCAGCAGTGACATTCGGGCAATCCAGGAGTTTCTCGGGCATGCGAATTTGTCGACCACTCAGATTTATACTCACCTGGATTTCGGGCACCTGTCAAGAGAATACGACCGGGCCCATCCACGGGCGCGAAAGAAACAGTCGAAATAAGCGACACTCTGCGAAATGCCTGAATTGACAAAAATTGGTTGTTTGACAATAATAATCGAAGGGATACGAGTGATCAGGAGGATAAGACGATGAAACGATTTCTAATTCTATTGGCTTTTGCGGGCTGTCTTTTTTCCAACGCGGTTTTGGCCGACGATATGGCGAAAGCGGCTGCCATGGCTCACTTCGTCAATACAGACGGTGACATGATCGGAGAAGCCCGACTGTGGCAGGGTCCCAAAGGCGTGGTGATCCTGGTACAAATTTCTGGGCTGGAACCGGGCAAGCACGCCATTCACATCCATAGCGTCGGTACTTGTGAACCGGATTTCAAGGCATCAAAAGGACATATCAACATTGCAGGTGCTGCTCATGGACTCCTGAATCCGGATGGTCCTGACAACGGAGATTTGCCGAATATCTACGCACATTCCGATGGAAGCGTAATGGCAGAAATGTACACGACTGTTGTTCACTTCGGCGGCATGATGGGCAATCCATCGGACGTGTCAGCCGATCTCATGGATGAGGATGGTTCTGCACTCGTCGTTCACGCGATGGGTGATGATCATATGACTCAGCCGATCGGAGGTGCTGGTGGTCGGGTTGCCTGTGGGGTGATTACCGGAATGATGTGAGGTTTCACATATCCCCGCGAAATCGTATAATAGTGATATTGCTTGCAGGCGGGTAAACAGTCACCTGCCATCGAATTCATTTTTCCGCTGTGGACGCCCTTGTCCGCGGCGGCTTTTTTTGTCACCGTCAACTGTGTCTGGATTAACTTTCGCGTATTGTGCGGATACGTTGCGGCAAGCGCTCCTCTTCAAGTGCGAGTCCCACCGCATCCGTCCTAATATCCGCCAGTTCGCTGACTTGGCTTTCAGAAGTCGGTTGCTGATGTTTGCCCAGACCTGCTCCACACCAGGACGTAGCCGTAATCGATCAATTTCAGTCAGGCTGTTGGTCTGTCACAGGTGCGCATTCGTAACAACCTGCATCGGTGCGCGAGGTCTGATAATGGTGGTTCTGTTGGGTCTCATTGAATAGATGGTTCATGGTCACGACAAATCTAAATGTTCTTGTCAGCCATTGGACGGTTCCAGGAATTTATCCACAATCTCTGATTTCACATCAGAGAACTTCACACAGTTTTATCGTCAACTCTGATTTGGGTTAAAATTAGCCCTTTTATTCGATTGTCTGCGCAACAGATCGCCATCTCTCAACTGACGCAAGGTGTCCGGCGATTGTTGCAGAATTCTAGTAGATGAATTCATTTTTGTTACCGCTGCCGAGAGAGCGACTCTCGTTTTTATGTCATATTGAGAGAGTCGTTGAATCAGCGGTTATTTTGTGAAGTAAATTCAAGGAGATATACATGGACGCATGGGGTTGGATCCCGGTAAGTCTCGGAATTCTCGGGTTGGTATCTGCATGGATCGTATTCGGTTTTGTCAAGCGTTTCCCGGAAGGTGAGGGCAAGGTTGTCGAAATATCGTCCGCAATCCACAAAGGCGCAATGGTGTTCATGCGCCGCGAATACACCATTCTGGTTATATTTGTTGCGGTTGTCGCTGTCTTTATTGCGATTTCAGATCTTGGCCTGAACACGATGTACGCGTTCCTGCTGGGCGCTTTTTGCTCGGGCAGCGCAGGATACATCGGGATGTATACCGCGACAAAATCAAATGTCCGCACAACCACTGCCGCCCATACTCAAGGTGCTTCGGAAGCGTTGACTGTGGCTTTTTTCAGTGGTTCGATCATGGGTTTGACCGTCGCTGCAATGGGGCTTTTCGGTTTGGGGCTGCTTTATCTGTATTTTGGTTCTGATCCCCATTCAGCACATGCGATTCATGGATTCGGGATGGGCGCTTCGTCTGTTGCCTTGTTTTCCCGTGTCGGCGGAGGCATCTTTACCAAAAGTGCCGATGTTGGCGCCGACCTGGTCGGAAAAGTTGAAGCAGGGATTCCAGAGGACGATCCCCGCAATCCGGGCGTGATTGCAGACAATGTCGGAGATAACGTCGGTGATGTTGCAGGCATGGGTTCGGACATATTCGAGTCGTATTGTGGCTCGATGATCGCCAGCATCGCAATTGCGGCAACATTGAGTCAGTCAGATCTCGGTGCACAGAATAGTCTCATGTTCCTGCCGCTCGCGCTTTCTTCGGCAGGAATCTTGTGCTCACTGGCCGGCATCATCCTCGTCCGGATATTTACATCCAAGTCTGCTGAGGTCGCGTTGCGGATCGGCACGATCGGCGCATCGGTCATCTTTATCGGAGCCGCGGCCGGTGTCGTGAGCTGGGTCGGTGTGGATATGGCAGTTTGGGGTGCCGTACTGATCGGCGCAGTCGGCGGAATTGTCATCGGCATGGTCACCGACTACTATACGAGCGGCAGTCCGATTCGAAAGATCGCCAAAGGCGGTGAAACCGGTCCCGCAACTGTGATGATCACAGGTCTGTCGGTTGGTATGCAGTCTGTAGTCGTACCCCTGCTCATGCTCTGCACAATCATTGTCGTGGCAAGTTATCTCGCCGGGCTGTACGGTGTCGGTGTTGCGGCTGTGGGCATGCTTGCGACAGTCGGAATGACCATGGCGATTGATGCCTATGGGCCGGTGGCGGACAATGCCGGTGGAATCGCTGAAATGGCGGGTCTCGGTGAGGAGACACGTGAAATCACCGATTCGCTTGACGCACTGGGCAACACCACAGCAGCGATTGGAAAGGGTTTTGCGATCGGTGCCGCCGCATTGGCTGCACTGGCGATAATCACTGCCTATATCGAAACGGTTTCGCTCAACGATCCTGAATTCTCATTGCAGATCAACGACCCGGTTGTTCTTGCCGGGATGTTCCTGGGTGGCATATTCCCATTTCTTGTCAGCAGCATGACGATGACCGCAGTCGGTGACGCGGCGTTTGACATGATCAAGGAAATCCGCCGTCAGTTCAAGGAAATTCCCGGATTGCTTGAAGGTGAGGCGGAGCCTGATACCGAGCGTTGCGTGGATATCGCGACCAAGGCAGCGTTGCGCAGAATGGTACCGCCGGGAATTCTCGCAGTCGCCGCGCCCGTTGCGGTTGGATTCTCACCGCTTGGACCGGAAGCGCTCGGAGGTATGCTGGGCGGTGCACTGATCGGTTGCGTACTGTTGGCATTGACAATGGCTAACGCCGGTGGTGCATGGGACAATGCCAAGAAATATGTCGAGAGCGGAAATCTGGGCGGCAAGGGTTCTGATGTTCACAAGGCGGTTGTTGTCGGGGATACCGTCGGTGACCCGTTCAAGGATACGTCGGGTCCATCAATGAACATCCTGATCAACGTCATGGCGATTGTCAGTCTGGTGATTGCGCCATTGCTCTGACAGTTCAGGCTCAATTGGAATGAGAAAACACAGCGGTTACCGCTGAAACCAATCGAAAAGTTGATGAATGGGATGTGATTGACGTTTACTGAGTTGAGAAGATCGCATTGATTTCGTTGTCAGACGAACAATGGTGACGGTGGTGTGAGAGGATATCGACTTTTCGCTATGGCTGGACTGCTTCTCGCGCTTGCAGGATGCGGCGGCGATCAGGTCGAGACAATAACACCAGATCTTTTCGCACAGGAAGGGGGCTCACGGTCAGTGGTTGCGACGCTGACCGGCGGTAAGCGATGGGATACATGGGACCTTCCCTGGGAGCGTCGGGGAAGGGTGGTTGGCAGCCTTGTACCCGGACAGGCATATGAGGTGACCGGTCGCTGGGATCGTCCGGTCGCGCCGAAAGATGCCCGTCCTTCGTGGACTGAGGTGTCCGGTAATCACTGGATTCGCATCAATGCGACCGATCAGGCGACGGGTGAGGCTGTTCAGCGCTGGGCATTTGTCACACACCAATGGCTGAGCACAAGAGTGGAGTCAATACCGTCAGTGGCACTGGGATGGGGCATTGAGCAGATCGTGATACCATCCGGAGGTGGGGCAAGGCTCAAACGTGAAAGCAACATCTTGATGCGGGCGCAGCCATGCAAGGCCTGCGATGTGATCGCAGAAGTGGTGCCCTATATTCCAGTGCCGGTTACCGGAAGGCACGAGAACCAGGACGGCCGATGGTTCCGGATCGAGCACAAACAAACAATCGGTTGGGTCGAAGAGCAGAGCGGGAAGGTCGCGCCCAGGCGAATAACCGCATGGTGGCTGGCGCGCGTTAAAGTCCGTGAGCGCACATGCACACAATTCGCATTCCGTCGGGAGGACATGTGGGGCGTTTGCGGCGCGGGTCAGGATGGGCGGATGCTGGATTCGTTTGAACGGTCGTGGGACACTCTGGAACCCTTCTGGGGGAGACACTTCATCGACAGCGAAGGACAAGAGAGAGTGAGGTTAGGAGAGGTCGACTGAAAGGGTCAGGCTGAAGAGGTCGGTTTCTCATCAGGTCTGATGTCGAATCAGCCTGATTCACAAGCAGTTTGCGAATCTTGTCATCATCGCCAAACCTAATTTTCTTCCCTGTTCCAGTCAGCGGGCAGTTTTGGAGCGATCAAACGGTTCTTCAGTCTGACATATTGCGGCAAACCATTTGAGTATGGCGGGTAGCTTTCCCCCTCAATCAGTGGGGAAAGGTAATTGCGGGCGACCTGGGTGATTCCGAACCCGTCCTCTGAAATGAAGTCCCGCGGCAGCATTTTTTCCGCGTTCGCTACGTCGGCCAGGTCCGCTTCAACGATATCCCATCGGTAAGGTGCATCCGACAGTCGGCGAATTGCCGGCATCAATCCTGATTTTCCGCTGGTGGCATATTCGACTGCAGCCCTGCCCAATGCGTAAGCCTGATCGACATCGGTTTTTGATGCGATGTGGCGCGCCGACCTTTGCAGGTAGTCCGCAATGGCGAAGTGATACTTGAAGCCCAGGTCGTCCTTGACAATTTGTGCCACAACCTGCGCGGCACCGCCCAACTGGGCATGGCCGAACGCATCCCGGGTACCCTGTTCAGCTAGAAATTTGCCGTTCTCGTAACGAGCGCCCTCGGATACTACGATCGAAACATATCCATGGGTCTGCACACAGCGCTCAACCTTGCCAATGAAATTCGCGCGGTCGAATGGAATTTCCGGAAACAGAATGACGATCGGAATATTGGTATCGGGGTCGGAAGCAAGTCCTCCCGCGGCGGCAATCCAACCCGCATGCCGTCCCATGACTTCGAGTATGAAGACTTTGGTTGATGTGCCGGCCATGGCGGCGACATCGAAACTCGCCTCTCGGGTGGAAACGGCAATGTATTTGGCGACTGATCCGAATCCGGGACAGCAGTCCGTGACCGCAAGATCGTTATCAACTGTTTTGGGTATGTGATTGACGGTGACATCCCCGAGGCGTTTTTCCAGCTGGCGCGCAAGTTTCAGACAGGTATCCGCCGAATCATTGCCACCGTTGTAGAGAAAATGTCGTATGTCATGCTGTTCGAACACATCGACAACCCGGTCAAATTCCCGTTGCTGCCTTTCCGGGTCCTGAAGCTTGTATCGACATGATCCGAATGCACCTGAAGGGGTGTGTTTGAGCGCACGCAGGTTTTCAGCAGATTCTTCGGTGATGTCTATCAGTGTTTCGTTCAGCACCCCGAGAATCCCGTCTTTGGCCGCCAATACCCTTCCGATTGTGTCCGGGTGCGCACGCGCCGTCTCAATTACAGCAGCCGCGGAAACGTTGATAACGGAAGTGACTCCGCCAGATTGAGCGTACAGCAGATTACCGGAAATTGTCATCAGTCGATCAGACAGCCTGAACCATCGTCAGACGAGATTGGCAGTTGTGGTCCCAGAACTGACATCCTGATTCCGAGAACTTCACAATTCGCATGACGAACCTCAACATCTTCTCTGTGACGCTGACCCGATGTCTCTTTGACGGCGCCGACTTCTGATTTCATATAGTCAATCATTGAAATTAGCGGTTCTATGGCTGATGGAATCAGTTCCAGATTCGTTTAGGTGTTTTGATTGGAAAGTCCGGCGGTTCGCGACCAAGAGAAATTTGTCAGCCAACAATGATGTCGTACCAAGTGATCTCAATGGAGAAATATACTCATTCAGCCGAAAATTGTCGAGACCGGCATCTGCAATCTCAAACTGAATTATGTATGTCGTTATCATTTTGGATTTACAATGAACAGTGATTGACCAGGGTAATTCCGAATTGTAGGGATTATTGAATACTTGAAGGAGTATAAGTCATGAGATTGGTATTTCTAGGACCGCCTGGCTCTGGGAAGGGCAGTCAGGCTAAGTTTGTGGTCGAGCGTTATGGTATTGCCCATATTTCGACGGGTGATCTACTTCGAGATGCTGTCAAGGCGGGTACAGGACTTGGACAAAAGGCTTCCGAGTTAATGCAGAAAGGTAATCTGGTACCCGATGAACTGGTAACAGAACTGATCGCACAACACCTGGACGCGGAGGATATCTGGTCGAGTTTCTTGTTGGATGGTTTCCCCCGCAGCATAAATCAGGCCGAGCAACTGGACGCGATGTTGGAGAAAAGGATGTCACCTTTGACAATGGTGGTACATCTTCACGTCGAGCACGGGGCGTTGATAAAGAGATTGTCCGGGCGCAGAACCTGCGGCAATTGCGGGAGAATCTATAATATTTATTTCAATCCAACCAAGGTTGAAGGGAAGTGTGACGATTGCGGAGATATCGGCGAACTGATGCAACGCGATGACGATAATGAGAAGTCGATCGTCAATCGTCTTTCTGTCTACGACGAGAATACAAAACCGCTGCTTGCCTACTATGAACAGTCGGGTCTGCTTCGAACAGTAGACGCCTCCGGCGATCTGGAAGGTATTGCTGGGCAGGTTGATCGGGTGCTCGGGGAACTGTAGACGCCAAGCATCCGATACCACTTTAGATTCTCAAGCACCGAAAACAGGCAAATGTCCGAAACAGGTTATCCGACCACTCGAATGCGTCGCCTTCGGAGTTGCGACTTCATTCGACGCTTGGTCAGTGAATCCAACTTGACACCGGCTGATCTGATTCAGCCGATTTTCGTGTGTGAAGGGGAAAACTACCGGGAACCCGTACCATCCATGCCGGGTATTGAGCGTCTGAGTATTGATCTGCTGATAGGAAAATCTCAAAGATTACGTGACTTGGGAGTTCCGGCTATTGCGATTTTTCCGGTTGTTCCGACATCAAAGAAAACCGAGCGGGCCGAAGAATCCTACAATCCGGATGGATTGGCGCAAAGGGCGATATCTGCTGTGCGCGAATCCGTTCCCGAAATCGGGGTGATGGCCGATGTCGCGCTCGATCCTTTCACAATCGACGGTCACGATGGAATTTCCAATGAGGATGGATACGTGGAAAATGATGTCACCCTCGACGTGATTGTAAAACAGGCGCTGTCGCAGGCTCGTGCGGGGGTACAGATCATTGCTCCTTCTGAGATGATGGATGGTCGCGTTGGCGCTATCCGACAGGCATTGGAAAGCGAAGGATTCCACAATGTACTGATTCTCTCGTATGCAGTGAAATATGCTTCCGCTTTCTATGGTCCTTTTCGAGATGCAGTCGGTTCCGCATCCGAGCTTGGCGGTCGAGACAAGCGGACTTATCAGATGGATCCGGCGAACGGTGACGAGGCGATACGGGAAGTTGCGCTGGACTTGGCTGAGGGGGCGGATATGGTGATTGTCAAACCGGGAATGCCCTATCTGGATATCGTGCGTCGCGTCAAGTCTGAGTTCGGTGTGCCCACATTTGCCTATCAGGTCAGCGGCGAATATGCCATGCTTATGGCCGCAGTTCAAAACGGCTGGCTGGATGAGCGAAAAGTCATTCTCGAATCACTATTGGCGTTCAAGCGGGCAGGTGGGGACGGCGTGCTCAGTTATTTCTCCGAACGTGTGGCTGAATGGATTGCCTGAGAAAACGGAATTTCATGCCGTACCAATCGTGACCGATAATTTCACACCGACCGAGATCAAGCTTCACAAGCAGTCGCGGATTCTCGAAATCAGTTTCAGGGATGGTAACACTTTCGAGTTGAGTTGCGAATACTTGCGGGTTTATTCGCCATCAGCCGAAGTCCAGGGACATGGACCGGGACAGCAGGTTCTTCAATATGGCAAGGAACGCGTGAATATCTGGGCGATCGAACCGGTGGGGAACTATGCCGTTGTGCTGAAATTCGACGACGGTCACGATACCGGTATTTATTCTTGGGAGCTTTTGTACGAACTGGGTGCGAACAAGGACAGATATTGGAAGTCGTATCTGGATAGGTTGCAGGATGCCGGATATCAACGAAGAGAATCGAACTAGACCCGACGAAGTGTCTGACGACGGACGCACCGCGACAACCCAGTTCGGATTTCGCCGGGTAATTGAATCCGAAAAGGATTCGCTCGTTCGCCAGGTCTTCAGCTCGGTTTCCAATCGCTACGATCTGATGAACGACCTGATGTCGTTTGGCGCCCACAGAATGTGGAAACGTCTTGCGATTGCATACGGTGGAATCCGAGCCAACAGTTCGGTGCTTGATGTGGCAGGTGGCACGGGGGACATCAGTTTGGCTGTGGCAAAGAAACTTGGCCCCAAGGGCAGTATCGTGCTGACCGACATCAACGAATCAATGCTGAAACTCGGACAGGACCGGATGATCGATCACGGATTTGTCGGCAGGCTTCAGTGTGTGCAGACTGACGCGGAAAATCTCGCTTTCGCTGACGACTGTTTCGATTGCGTCATCATCTCATTCGGGTTGAGGAATGTGACGCGCATTGACGAAGCACTGCGTTCCATGTATAGGGTCACTCGTATTGGTGGCAGAATGCTGATTCTGGAATTTTCCAGACCCGTCATACCGCTGCTCGAAAAACTGTATGACCGGTATTCATTCAGCGTGATTCCAAGACTTGGCGATGCTGTCGCGGGCGACCGGGCAAGTTACCAGTATCTTGTCGAGTCGATTCGCCGGCATCCAGATCAGGATACACTGGCGTCAATGATCGCCGACGCCGGGTTCGAACGTGTCGAATTCCACAATCTCACCGGTGGAATTGTCGCACTCCATATTGGTTGGAAAATCTGAATTTATCCGAATGCTCAATCCATACACAAACTTTTTCGTCACCACGTTTTCTGACAAGTTATTCGCTGCCATCAGTGACGCGGCGGATTCAGATGACGGTGTTCGAAGTCTGTTGGAAGAATTGGACAATCGGAAAATTCTTTTCAAGTTCACCGACCTGGATCAGCAGTTCGGTCTGCGATTTGCAGACACTGAAGTGTTTGAATGCAGCGTACCGGATGAGGAGGCAGATATAGTCATACAAGGCACCTTGATGTCGGTCTTCAAGGCGGTGTTTACAGAAGATCGCAACCCCGCCAGACTTCAGGGTGTGGAAATTACAGGCGATTTGAAACTGGCACAACGCCTTTATCAGATTTTCGACCGCGCGGAATTTGACTGGGAAGAGATCATGGCTCGAAAAACCGGTGATGTTCCCGCGCGCCAGATTGGCAATCTGTTGCGCTGGGGCAATCGGAATCTGCGAGGTTCGGACTCCACACTGGCAAACACGATTCGAAATACATTGATCGATCAGAAACAGCTGTTGCCGACCCGGTCTCGGGTAGAGAAATTCATGGACGATGTGGATACCTTGCAGGCGGATCTTGATCGCCTGGAGAAGCGTACTGATCGCCTCGATAAAAGTACTGACAAATGATAACGATCGCGCACCTTAAACGATTGCGGGAGATTGTCCAGACAATTCGAAAGTATGGGTTGGATGGACCGCTTGCCCGGCATTCAAGAATTCCGTTTCTTGCGGGTATTCTGAATGTTGTCGGTGGCAAAGCAGAAATTGATGATCAACAACCCTATGGCGTTAGATTGTGCGAGGCGTTGCAGGAACTGGGACCGATTTTTGTCAAGTTCGGTCAGATCATGTCCACCCGTCCCGACCTGTTTTCGGAAGACGTGATTAAAGAGCTGAACGTTCTGCAGGATCAGGTTTCGCCTTTCAGCGGTGTGCAGGCACGGCAGATTGTAGAAGAATCCTTGAGCTCCCCGATCGATTCGGTCTTCAGTTCGTTTGATGAGATTCCGGTTGCTTCCGCCTCGGTCGCACAGGCACACAATGCAGTTCTTCGAAGCGATGAGGATGTCATTGTCAAAGTGCTCCGTCCGGGAATTCGGGATCAGATCAGCCTTGATATTCAGGTCATGTATTCCCTGGCCCGACTGTTCAATCTGTTTCGGCCGAATTCGGAAAACTATCGTCCTCGGGATTTGGTGGCATATTTCGAAAATGTAATGCTGAACAGCTTGGATCTGACCGTCGAGGCGGCTAACGCCAATCGCTTTCGCAATCGATTTGAGGACGATGACTTCATCTATGTCCCCCAAGTTTACTGGAAGTACACGCGCTCGAATGTCATGGTGCTGGAACGAGTCGAGGGTTTGTCTGTTCGGGATGTTGAGCAATTGCAGGAAGCCGGTGTTGACCTGTACATCTTTTCTGAGAATTTGGTAAGAACATTCTTTATTCAGGCGTTTCATGACCGATATTTTCATGGCGATCTGCATCCGGGTAATCTGTTTGTATCCGAACTCGGCCAGCTGCGCATGGTGGATTTCGGAATCATGGGTATCCTGTCAGAAATCGATTGCAAGTATCTCGTTGAGAACATTCTTGCGATACTTCGACAGGACTATCAACGGGTGGTGGACCTGCATATCCGTTCGGGTTGGGCGCCACCGGATATCTCAGCGCAGGAATTTGAGATTTGCATCAGGTCTGTCTGCGAACAGTATGTGAACCAACCCGTCGGTGAAATCTCATCGGGTCGGCTGATGGGACGGCTGTTTCGGGTTTTTCGGGAGTTTGGAATCGTGGTCCAGCCGCAATTGCTGCTGTTTCAGAAAACCTATCTCAATCTTGAGGGATTGGTCAAGACACTGTGCCCCGAACTGGACATCGGCGCGGCTGCGCGTCCGATTCTCGAGGACTGGGCTCGCAAACAGGCAAGCATCTCGAATCTCAGTGAGAAGATCAGGACCGAAACACCATATCTGCTGTCGATCGCACCGGAGATCCCGCGCCTTGCCCATACGGTGCTTTCGTATATAAACGAAAACCAGATGCGAGGGCAGGGTATGACCTCAATTCAGGGTCCGGGTGGAATCAGCCGTGGACTTTTCTTTACCTTGCTCGGCAGTGCATCGCTGATCGCGGCGGTTGTCGACTGGAGCAGCGATGGATTCGGATTCCTGACTCTGATTCTGGCTGTTGCGGCTGCTGTCTGCCTGCGAATCGCCTGGCCGAAGAATCGCAGGTAACGCTACGGATTGTAGTTTCGCAGTCTCAGCGCGTTGGTGATAACCGACACGGATGACAGACTCATTGCGGCGGCTGCAAATACCGGCGAGAGGAGCCATCCGAACAAGGGAAAAAATACGCCGGCGGCAACCGGAACGCCAACGACGTTATAGGCAAACGCGAAGAACAGGTTCTGTCTGATATTGGTCATTGTCTGCTGCGCCAGTGAATGCGCTTGAACGATACACTGCAGGTCGCCATTGGGAATGGTGATACCGGCGCATTCCAGTGACACGTCCGCACCCCCACCCATTGCAATACCGACATCCGCCTGCACCAGTGCCGGGGCGTCGTTGATCCCGTCTCCAGCCATCGCAACCATAGTACCATCACTTTGCAGTTTTCTGATCAGCTTGAGTTTATCCTCGGGCAAGATTTCAGCGTGTACGGTATCAATCTTACATTGTGCGGCTATCGCTTCGGCGGTAGCCCGGCTATCGCCGGTTGCCATAATCACTTCGATGCCCTTGGACTGAAGTGCATGTACCGCAGCCGCGCTGGTGGGTTTCACAGGGTCTGAAATTTCGAGCATTCCTGCGCGGACACCGTTGATCGAAAAATGGACGACTATTCTTTCGTTCGCCGAAATTTCTTCCTGTACGACTGGAGCAAGGTTTTCGACACCTCGGGAAAGAAGAAATCGGAGGTTTCCGATCAGGACTTCCTGACCATCAACAGTACCCTGTACTCCCATCCCAGGTGTTGCCTCAAAATTCATCACCGTACGGTGCTCGACACCTCTTTCCTCAGCACCTTTGACGATCGCTTCCGATAGCGGATGCTCGCTTGATCGAGCGAGTGCGGCAACGTAAGACAACACGTCCCGGTCAAACCCTTCCAAGGTTAGGACTTGGTTCAGAATTGGTTTCCCGGAAGTCAGGGTTCCGGTTTTGTCGACCACCAGTGTTCTGATTTTCGGGAACGTTTCCAAGGCTTCGGCTTCCTTGACAAGGACTCCATGCTGAACCGCTTTTCCTACCGACACCATCACCGACATCGGTGTCGCCAGACCGAGTGCGCAGGGACATGCAATAATCAGTACTGAGACGAAAGCGACCAGGGCGAATGTGAATTGCGGTTCCGGTCCGAATACGATCCAGGCAGCAAATGAGATTACCGCAATCGTGATGACGATCGGTACGAACCAGCCGGCTACGGTATCTGCCAGTCTTTGGATGGGTGCCTGACTTCTTTGCGCCTTGCTGACCATTTGCACAATCTGTGACAATGTACTATCGCTGCGCGACCGTTCCACCTTCATCACAAACGAACCCGTACCATTGAGGGTTCCGGCCCGAACCGGGTCGCTGGCTGATTTCTCGACAGGAATCGATTCACCGGTGATCAATGATTCGTCGATACCGGAAAAGCCGCTATGTATGACGCCATCCAGCGGAATGCTGTCACCCGGACGTATCTGAAGAAGATCGTCAACCATGATAGAGTCAAGTTCGACTTCTTCAGTCTGTCCGTTCTCTTTTAGTCTGTTGGCTGTCGGTGGCATAAGGCGCATCAGTGCCTTAATCGCACCAGCTGTCTTTTCGCGTCCTTTCAATTCCATGATCTGACCGAACAGAACCAGCACGATAATCGCCGAAGAAACTTCGAAATACACGCCCAGCTGCAATGTCTCAACACCGATCAAGGGTGAGAACACGGTGGGAAACAGTACGAATGAGACACTTGCAATGTAGGCAACACTGGTTCCCAAGGCGATCAGGGTGAACATGTTCAGTGAACGGTTGATTATTGAAGTCCAGCCTCGCTTGAAAAATGGCAATCCACAAAACAGGACAATCGGTGTCGATAGAATCAACTGAAGCCAGTTTGATGTCTGGATGGAGATGATGTTGTGAATCGGAATGCCTAGGTGTGGGCCCATCGCAATGATGAGCAGAGGGATTCCGAGTAACAGACCCACCCAGAGTCGTCTGGTAAAATCCACAAGCTCTGGATTTGGGCCCTCGTCGATCAGAGGTATGTCCATGGGTTCGAGTGACATGCCGCAACTCGGACAGTCTCCGGGACCGACCTGTACGACTTCAGGGTGCATGGGACATGTGAATTTGGTGCCCGGCGGCAAGTTCTCTTGATCGATACCGGAGTCCTGACTGTGGCAGTCTGCATTCAGATATTTGACTGGATCAGACCTGAATTTCGTCAGACAACCGTTACAGCAAAACCAGTAGGCCTGTCCTTCGTATTCGAATTTGTGGTTGGAAGTCTCCGGGTCGACGAACATGCCGCAGACCGGATCGCGTGGTTTATCAACGTTCACTGTTCAGCTGATTAACGAAATTGTAGTTTCTGATTTGGATTAAATGATAACACAGTGGAATTGAGACCAAATTCAACCTTGAATTCATATAGATAGATGTCTATGGTATATTGACCCCTATAGTTTCAAGGCGAATAAACAGACGAACAAATTCTTCATTTATTTGACATGTTAATGTTATCTCAGTAATGAATGATTCACATTCCCTTGATTGGATTACTATAAAGGGGTTCAAAAGCATATCGTGCATTGAACACCTACAACTCAAATCAATTAATATAGTGATTGGATCAAATGGATCCGGAAAATCCAATCTTCTGGAAGTCTTCTCTTTCTTGAACGCAATACGACGAGGCCAGCTGAGGCACTACGTACAGCGAGCAGGCGGAGCGAATAATCTACTTCATTTTGGTGTAAAAAATACCCAAAACTTAACTCTTGATATTTCCTTTGAGAACGAAGTAAACCGGTATGAAATTCAATTGGGTTTAGATAATCTCGACAATTTGGTTCCGTTTGATGAAACTTTGTATTTTTGGGATAAAGAGAAATATCCTACGCCATATATAGAGGGTATTGCTGGCAAAAACGGTGAAGCAGGAATTAGTGTCAGCAGCAATCGCGGGTTTCCAAATCACGTACAAGATAGACTTGATAGTTGGCGCTACTACCATTTTCACGATACCAGCCGAACTTCGCCATTAAAAACGACGGCAGACATTCATGACAATAATTTCCTGCGTCCGGACGGCTCGAACCTTGCTGCTTATCTTTTTTACCTACAAAGTAACCACGAAAGTTCGTATGAATTGATTAGACAAGTGGTACGACTTGCTGCTCCATTCTTCGAAGATTTTGAACTTGCGCCGCAAAAGCTGAATGAAAATAAAATTCGGCTTGAGTGGAAACACCGAAATTCAGAATCCTATTTTGATGCGTCATCGCTTTCAGACGGCTCACTTCGCTTTATTGCTCTTGCAACTTTGCTCCTGCAACCCGTGGAGTTGATACCGTCCGTCATTATCATGGATGAGCCAGAACTTGGTCTGCATCCGTATGCAATAGTTCTATTGGCCTCATTGATTAAACGGGCTTCAATGAACTCGCAAACGATAATTGCTACGCAGTCTTCATTGTTACTGGACAATTTCGAACCAGAGGACGTACTCGTCGGAGAACGAGAAAATGGCACTACCAGTTTCACACGATTAAAATCTGATCGGCTTGATAGCTGGCTCGAACATTACAGTCTCGGACAACTTTGGGAGAAGAACGAGTTTGGAGGGCGCCCTAAGTCAACAAGTAGTAAAAATCCATTTTAAATGATGTTTCGATTATTAGTTCACGTAGAAGGGCAAACCGAGGAGAGTTTTGTAAACGAGATATTGGAACCACATCTTTGTTGTAATTTCGGATACTCTTCAGTCGATGCGAGATTGATAGGAAATGCTCGACAGCGCACTCGCCGAGGCGGGATTAGAAAATGGCCGACGGCACTGCGGGATATAGTTCACCATCTTCGTGAGGACAAGGGTTGCTTTGCGACGATCATGGTAGACTATTATGGTCTCCCGATGAGCGGGACTGGAGCATGGCCTGGCCGCGCAGAAGCGTCCAATAGTCCATTCGAAAAGAAAGCCAATATTATAGAGGACAGCATTTCAAATGAAGTCTGTTCGCAAATGGGGAGTGCTTTCAATAAAAATCGTTTCGTTCCTTACGTGATGATGCATGAATTTGAATCTCTTCTCTTCAGCGACTGTACAAATTTCTGTAACGGAATCGGAAGGCCGGAACTTACCGAAAAATTTCAAAGTATTCGAGACCAATTTGCCAATCCCGAAGAAATTGATGATACACCCGACCAGGCTCCTTCTAAACGTATCCAAGAACTCGTTGAGGGCTATGAAAAACCATTTTTAGGAACACGCGCTGTATTAAACATCGGTCTGGATAAAATTCGTGGAGAATGTCCGAATTTTTCCATATGGATGGACAAATTAGAAAGTCTTCCAACGATTTAAACTGACACTAATATTCATTTGGGACTTCCAAGAAACACCGGCAAATTGATCGATGATCGTATACTGAATCTCTTCTGACATCGATTTCCATCTGAGCTTCCTGAGTGCGGTTGGCACAATAACGTTCAGTCTCGGAGATTCAGTTGAAGCGTCTCCGCCTTTTGATGATTAAGATTACGGTCTTGTTCAGAGTAGTCGGAATCTACGGTAAAATTCTCACACCTGCCCGGCATCGATAAGGCCTTGGCTTCAACGCTTTCCCGTAACAATATGACAACGATCGATACGAGTTACCAAGCCCCTGTGGTCAGCAAGACAACTTGACAATCATATATAAACCAAGTAAATTAGTTGGTTATTATTTTACTGACCGAATTGGACCGATGAAACTGACTACTAAAGGTCGCTACGCGGTTACAGCGATGATGGATCTGGCGTTGCACCAGTCAGATGGTGATAGGGTGTCGCTGAAAAGTATAGCCGAACATCAGGAAATTTCAATTGCATATCTTGAGCAGCTGTTTGCGGGGCTGAAATCCAAAGGTCTCGTGAGCGGCGTGCGTGGGCCCGGAGGCGGTTATCAGTTGACCAAACCTGCAGATGAGATTTCAATCTATGAGATAATCAGCGCCGTCGACGAATCGGTTGATGTAACCCGATGTCATGGACGGGAAGATTGCCAGGATGGAGAAATTTGTCTGACGCACGAGTTATGGACTGAACTCAGTTCACAGATTTCTTTATTTCTTGATCAGCTGAAACTCGGCGAAATCATTCAGTCGCAACGTGTACGCGAAGTCTCACAGCGACAGTCAGCGAGATGTGCCTCGTTGCGACAGACCCAGCAAGTCGCCTTCCACTGAAACATGCAATAAATCAAATACGACGGATCGAATTGTGAACCAATCTACTGCAACCGATATCAGCGGTTTTGTCAAACGAGAGTACAAGGAAGGCTTTGTAACCGACATCGAGTCGGATACGTTTCCGCCCGGGCTCGACGAAGATGTTGTCATTGCGCTGTCAGCCAAGAAAAATGAACCTGAATTCATGCTTGATTGGCGCCTCAAGGCGTTCTCGCGCTGGAAGAAAATGACTGAGCCGGTTTGGGCTCATGTCAACTACACACCGATTGACTATCAGTCTATAAGCTATTACTCCGCGCCCAAGTCAGATGCTGATCGACCCAAGAGTCTGGACGAGGTTGATCCGAAACTTCTGGAAACCTACGAGAAACTGGGTATTCCCCTGTCCGAGCAGAAGATGCTCGCAGGCGTTGCGGTGGATGCTGTATTCGACAGTGTCTCGGTTGCCACGACATTCAAGAAGACACTCGCGGATGCCGGTGTCATATTCTGTTCGTTTTCCGAAGCGGTTCAGGAACATCCGGAACTGGTGCAGAAATATCTGGGATCGATCGTACCTTCCGGCGATAACTACTTCGCCGCACTGAACTCGGCGGTTTTCAGTGACGGATCTTTCGTCTATGTACCGAAAGGCGTGCGCTGTCCGATGGAACTGTCGACCTACTTCCGGATCAATGCGATGAATACCGGACAGTTCGAACGAACCTTGATCATCGCCGATGAAGGGAGTTATGTCAGTTACCTTGAGGGATGCACAGCTCCGATGCGTGATGAGAATCAACTGCATGCGGCGGTTGTGGAGCTGATTGCGCTCAAGGATGCGGAAATCAAGTACTCCACAGTCCAGAACTGGTATCCGGGCGATGAGGAAGGTCGCGGCGGCATCTACAATTTTGTGACCAAGCGAGGCGCATGTCGCGGCGAGAATGCGAAAATCTCGTGGACGCAGGTGGAGACAGGTTCGGCGATTACCTGGAAATACCCCAGTGTCATGCTTGAGGCCGACAATTCAATTGGCGAGTTTTACTCGGTGGCCTTGACCAACAACTGCCAGCAGGCAGATACCGGAACTAAAATGGTCCATATCGGACAGAATACGTCGAGCACAATCATCTCCAAGGGCGTGTCAGCCGGCCGCGGCCAGAATTCCTATCGCGGACTGGTGCGAATATTGAAGGGTGCGGAGAACGCCCGAAACTATTCGCAGTGCGATTCACTGCTGATGGGCGACCGGTGCGGGGCGCATACATTTCCATATATCGAGGTCAAGAATCCAACCGCAAAAGTCGAACACGAGGCGACAACCTCGCGAATCAGTGAGGATCAGATGTTCTACTGCCGCCAGCGCGGACTGTCGGAAGAGGATTCGGTGTCCATGATCGTAAACGGATTCTGCAAGGAGGTGTTCAAGGAACTTCCGATGGAGTTCGCGGTCGAAGCGCAGAAACTGCTCGGCATCAGTCTCGAAGGTGCAGTTGGCTGACCGCCGACTGTGCATCAACCGAACAATCTTTAACCATGCATGCTCAAGGAAAAAGGAACCATGCTCTCAATTGTTGATCTTAACGTTCAGATTGAAGACAAGAATATTCTTGACGGAATCAGTCTTGAAGTCGCTGCCGGCGAAGTGCACGCGGTGATGGGCCCCAATGGGTCTGGAAAAAGCACTTTGGCCAACGTCATAACCGGCAAAGTGGAGGAAGTGGCGCGGGGCAGTGTCATATTCAACGGAATGGACCTGCTGGACCTCGACCCGGAAGAGCGAGCCCGCGAGGGGATATTTCTTGCCTTCCAGCATCCGATCGAAATACCGGGCGTCAATAACATCTACCTGATCAAAGCGGCTGTGAACGCGATGCGCAAGCATCGGGGAGAACCGGAGCTGGACGCAATCGATTTTCTCAAGGTTGTCCGCGATAAAATGAAGTTGCTTGAGATCAATGAATCATTTCTCTATCGGTCTGTCAACGAGGGGTTCTCGGGTGGCGAGAAGAAAAGAAATGAAATACTTCAGATGATGATGCTTGAGCCGAAATTGGCAGTGATGGATGAAACCGATTCGGGACTTGATATCGATGCGCTGAAAATTGTATCGAAAGGTGTCAACTCACTTGCTGATGCAGGTCGTTCGTCCATCATCATCACACACTTTCCCCGGATTTTGGAATATATCGTTCCGGACCATGTACATGTTTTGGTCGGCGGCCGTATCGTGCGTTCCGGTGACAAGAATCTGGCGCATGAACTGGAAAAATATGGTTACACCTGGGTGGTGGAAGACACCGCCGCCGCAGTCGCATGAAAGTCAGCCCGCTCGCAAATTATTTCGCTGAGCAGGGCAGGCGTCTTGCTCACACGTTACCCGGGTCGTCAATTGATTCGGTCGCGCAGTTGCGCACGAATGCGCTTGCTCGCTTCGCACTGACAGGACTGCCCAGAATGACCGATGAACAGTGGCGTTACACCAATATCCGTCCGCTGGAAAGACATCAGTTCGAGCTGTCGCAAAGTTCGAGCTCCAATCCCAACGGTGTAGATATCAGTGAATGGCGACTATCCAACGCCGACACCTACCGGGCTGTGTTTCTGAACGGCTGGTTCAGTTCCGAACTCTCCGATCTTGTGAATCTGCCGGACACTGTCAGTATCTTGAGTCTTGCTGAAATTCTCGAATCCACAGAAAATGGAGATACGCACACTTTCGAGTTCGCTTTACAGGAATTGCAGTCGATGTCCTCGAACGCCGAGCATGGTTTCACCGCGTTGGGCGCAGGATTTACCGCTGATGGAGCGGTGGTTCAGCTCGGCTCGGGTGTGACATTGGACAAGCCACTTGAAATACTGTTTCTGAGTCAGGATGATGCGGATACCCGATTCTGCAACGTAAATAATTTTATTCACGCGGGTAAAGGCGCCAGATTTCAGTTGATCGAACGATATCTGTCGCTGGGCAACACGAACCACCTGACCAACTCCTCGTTCATGTTCAATCTGGAAGCGGATGCCCAGGTTGACCACTATCGGATCCAGAACGAAAGCGAGTCTGCGTTCCACATCGGATCGGCGAAAACTCGCCAGAAGGACAGCAGCCGGTATCGGATATTCTCGATTTCGCTCGGTGCCTTGCTCAATCGCCACGAAGTAATCCAGTCATTGGACGGGGAGAACGCTCACTGTGAACTGAAGGGGCTCTACATCGGCAAAGGCAACCAGCATATTGACAATTACACGACGATCGCACACGAAAGTGCAGATGCCACAAGTGAGGAGTTCTACAAAGGTGTTCTTGATGATCGTGCTCGTTCGGTGTTTCATGGTCGTATCAAGGTTGCACCGGGTGCGCAACATACCGATGCGCAGCAACAGAACAGGAACCTTCTTCTATCGCGGAATGCAGAAGCTGATACCAAGCCCCAACTCGAGATTTATGCTGATGATGTCAAGTGCTCGCACGGAGCGACTATCGGGCAACTGGATGAGAGTGCCGTATTTTATCTGCGCTCCCGAGGTCTGACGGAACAACAGGCCAGAACAATGCTCACGGATGCCTTTGCAGCAGAAATCGTGAACGACATCGAACTTGAGGCTGTCCGGACCGAGGTGTCCAATCTGGTCCAGCAAAAGCTCAGTTCCGACAATTCAATCAGGGAGGCGGCATGACGCAATCGGCACTTAAGGTTGACCGGGAACATGCAGTGACCGGAACAATAGATCCGATCGCGATTCGCGAGCAGTTTCCGATTCTGAGCGAGATCGTATACGGAAAAAATCTTGTCTACCTTGATAACGCTGCCAGTTCGCAAAAGCCTCTGGCAGTGATGCAGGCACTGGACAAATACTACGCGTCGCAGCATGCCAACGTTCATCGAGGTGTTCATGCGTTGAGCGACCGTGCCACCGAGGCGTATGAAAACGCTCGAAAGCTGGCGCGTCAGTTTGTAAACGCAGAGCACGCCAGGGAGATCATCTTTGTCAGGGGGACAACCGAAGGGCTGAACCTGGTCGCCGGTTCTTACGGCCGACACTGTCTGAAACCCGGTGACGAGATCCTGGTCAGCGAAATGGAGCATCATTCGAACATTGTGCCATGGCAAATCATCGCGGAGCAGACCGGGAGTCGGGTGCGGATGATTCCTATGGACGATAGCGGTCAGATTATTCAGCAAGCGTATCTCGAACTTCTGAACGAAAATACTGCGATTGTTGCCATTACCTACGTCGCCAACTCCCTCGGAACCGTCAATCCGATCAGGCAGATGACACAGAGTGCGCATGACTTCGGTGCGGTCGTGGTTGTCGATGCGGCTCAGGCGGCGCCACATCTTGAAATTGACGTCAGGGAACTCGAATGCGATTTTCTGACTTTGTCGGGGCACAAGATGTACGGACCGACAGGAATCGGCATTCTTTATGGGCGCGAGGAACTGCTTGATGCGATGCCACCTTATCAGGGTGGCGGCGAAATGATCAAGCGGGTGACGTTCGCCGGTTCGGAATATGCTGAAATTCCGCATAAATTTGAAGCCGGAACACCGAATATCGCAGACAGTGTCGGATTTGGTGAAGCGGCGAGGTTCATGTGGGATATCGGGTTTGATGCAATAGCGTCCCATGAAAACCAGTTACTTGAGTACTGTCACGAGCGAGCTGAACAATACAGCGATATTCGGGTTTTTGGAACGGCACCGCGAAAGTCCGGTGTGTTTGCCTTTGAGCTTGAAGGTATCCATGCACATGATATTGGAACCATCGTGGATCGTGAGGGTGTTGCGATCCGGGTGGGACATCATTGTGCCATGCCTGTCATGCAGCACTTCAATGTCGCGGCAACCGCTAGAGCATCTTTTGCGGTCTACAATTCAATTGAAGATATCGACTGTCTGTTCGACGCTCTGAATAGGGCGAGGGAACTGTTCAAGGGATGATGGACGATCTCAAAGCGCTCTACCAGGAAGTGATCATAGATCACAGCCGGAATCCTCGCAATTTCGGTTCTTTGGAATCAGCGAACTGCTCAGCAGAGGGTGTCAATCCGCTTTGCGGAGATGAGCTCACGCTACATTGCCTGCTTGATGCGGATGAGGTCATCCAGGATATCCGATTCATTGGCCGCGGCTGCGCGATATCGGTTGCTTCAGCTTCGATTATGACCGAGATGATGCTCGGAAAATCGAAAACCGAGGCCGAACAACTTTTCGACCGGTTTCATGCCAGGGTAACCGGTACTGCAGATGGCAATTCGGTGGATATCGGGAAATTGGAAGTGCTGAGTGGTGTTCGTGAGTTTCCGACCCGCGTCAAGTGTGCGACGCTGGCATGGCATACGGCAATCGCCGCAATCAACAAAACCGATCAGCAGGTCACGACTGAGTAAGCACGCAATGACAGGCGAATCGAACAATCAATCGGCTCTGTCCCAGAAAGTGGATTTCATATCGGAATTCATGAACCGTCCGGAAACTGACTCTGCCAAATCGGAGTCAGCAGTACCTGGCAATGGTGAGCGTGTATCCGATGCAGTTTTCGAGCAACAGATTATCGATGCCCTTCGCGGTGTCTATGACCCCGAAATACCGGTCAATATCTATGATCTTGGTCTCATCTATGACGTTGATATCAGCGATGACAGAATGGTGAGTATTCAAATGACCCTGACTACACCCGGATGTCCTGTTGCGCAGACGTTTCCAGGTACCGTGGAATGCGCAGTAAAGTGTGTCGAGGGTGTTGAGGATGCGACTGTGGAATTGGTCTGGGATCCGCCTTGGACCAAGGACCGCATGTCCGAGGACGCATTGCTCAGTCTGGGGCTTCTATAGTCCCATACATTTCTGATTCAATCATGAAGGTCGTCCTGATCAGTCCCTACGAAATTGGACGACAACCGTTTGCGCTGGCTCAGCCTGCTGCCTGGCTGGCGCGCGAGGGATTCGATGTGGACTGCATCGACCTGTCGATCCAACCCTTTGACGCTGATTCCATCATTCAGGCCGATGTGGTAGCGGTTCATCTTGCCATGCATACAGGTGCGCGTCTGGCAGCGGATCTGATTCCGGAAATCATTGAGCGAAATCCAGATGCAACAATCTGTGTTTACGGTCTGTACGCTCCGGTCAATTCCGAATTCTTTCGTTCGCTTGGATGTGAGTTCATTTTCGGGGGAGAGGCTGAATCAGATATTCTGTCATTGTGCCAGGCAGTGCGGGACAGGACATCGCTGTCTGAATTGCGCGAGACTCGCGTATCCATGGATAAACTGGTGTTTGTCCGCCCACTTCGTTCCCTGCTCCCCGAACTGGATCTGTATTCGCGACTGACATGTGCGGACGGCTCGGAGAAAACAACAGGTTTTGTCGAAGCCAGTCGAGGTTGCAAACATCTGTGTCGCCACTGCCCTGTGGTGCCAGTCTATTCCGGTGCGTTCAGAGTGGTTTCCGCAGACGTGGTGCTCAGCGATATCCGCCAGCAGATAGAGGCCGGAGCGCAGCACATCTCATTTGGAGACCCGGACTTTCTAAACGGACCGGGCCATGCCCGAAGGATCATTGATCGATTCCAGGAAGAATTTCCT
Organism: Arenicellales bacterium; assembly: GCA_963662635.2. Taxonomy (GTDB): domain Bacteria; phylum Pseudomonadota; class Gammaproteobacteria; order Arenicellales; family JAJDZL01; genus JAJDZL01. The sequence goes on along the minus strand of CAXXFC010000006.1, from coordinate 1,240,597 downwards.
GAAATGACTTGGGACGCGACGATCAAGATTGAGCATCTGCTTCAATATCAGGATCTCATATCAAGATTCTCAGAACAGAATTGTCTGTTTATCACCAGTGCAGTGGAGTCTGTTGAAAATGATGTATTGGAAAAGCTGGACAAGGGTCACAACGCAGAAGACTTTCGAAAAGCGCTCCGTCTGTTGAGGCGACTTGATATCTCCATGCAGCCTACATTCGTACCCTTTACGCCTTGGACCACTCTGGAGGGATACTTGGAGTTACTTCGTCAGATTGTCGAACTTGAGTTGATTAACGGCGTTGCACCTGTGCAGCTGAGTATTCGACTTCTGCTACCCAGAGGCTCCAGTCTGGTGGACTGCGAAGATCGCGGTGAGTGGTTGGGTTCCTTCGACCCGAAGATGCTCGGATATTCCTGGACACACGGAAATTCACGCGTGGACCATCTCCAATCATCTGTTCAGGAATGGGTGATCAGTGCTCAGGATGAAAATCTGGAACGGACGGAAATTTTCGCTGGCATCTGGGCAATCGCACATCAATTCGTCGAAGGAAAGGTTCCGGCACTGAAGCGTACAGCTGGACGACCGGTTCCACAGATGTCAGAGCCTTGGTACTGCTGCGCCGAACCGACAGAGAGTCTCAGGAAAAAGACATCGAAACCCATTGGTTCTGGTTCCCCGGACGAAATTCAGGCGACCGCATGAAGCCGGTCAGGCAGCGGTCGATCTTCAGCCGCTGAAATTGCTGGAAATTCGAAGCCCTTTGAGCAGATTCAATGCCTGCAGCAGCTGATAGTCGCGTCGAACGGCCGGATTGACCTGAGGTGACAGCTGCTGATCATCAGCTTCATCGACTGAGTTGACGTTTTCGTTCTCAAGTGAGCCTTCCAGATTCGATTCTCGGAAAGTCATGGATTCGTTTTGGTCGTCAGATTCCTCGACGTCACGCCATTCCACAGTTATGTCTGGAACAATACCGGATGCCTGTATCGATCGATCATTCGGTGTGTAGTATCGATCGGTTGTCAGCTTGAGAGTCGTATCCTTGTTGAGGCGAACGATGGTTTGAACGGAGCCTTTTCCAAAAGTATTCTCGCCCATGATGATCGCGCGTTTGTGGTCTTGAAGTGCGCCTGCAACAATTTCGGATGCCGATGCTGATCCCTCATTGACCAATACGACCAGCGGGACACCTTCAATGATATCGCCCGGCGTGGAGCGGAACTCACTCACATGTGCGTTGTTTCGACTCCTGGTACTGACGATAAGCCCGCTGTCTATAAAAATGTCCGACACCCCGATTGCACTGTGAAGTTCGCCACCCGGATTATTGCGCAGATCCATTACAAGACCATCGAAAGAATCCGAATCGGAAATCAGTTTCTTGATCTGTGTTCGCGTCAGTTCCGGAGTTGTGGTCTGAAATTGGGTGATACGAAGGTAACCGAATCCGGGTTCAAGAAAGAAGCTATGGACACTCTTGATTCGTATCACGGCGCGCGTGAGCTTGAATTCCAAAGGTCCGTCAATGCCTTCTCGGATAACGATCAGAGTGATATCCGTTCCCGGCTGGCCTCGCATTGAGTTCACGGCGTCCATCAGATTCATTCGCGACGTCAATTGATCATCCAATTGGATGATCAGATCGCCGGGCAAAATGCCTGCCTCATGAGCCGGTGTACCGTCGATGGGGGAAATGACCCGAATGCCTCCGTTCTCTTTGGTCACCTCTATACCCAATCCGCCATATCTGCCGGTTGTCTCGGCTTCTACCTCAGACATTTCCCGTGAGTCCAGCAGCGCGGAATGCGGGTCCAACCCTCCGACCATTCCCTGAATGGCATTTCTTAGCAGTTCTTCGTCCGTGACCTCTTCGATATAGCTGTTCTTGATGGTCTCGAATACCCTCGCGAATGTGGTAATGGATTCTATCGGTAGAGGCGACGCACCGTGTCCTGCTGTATTCTGGGCTGTTGTGCCCAGTGGAAACAGCGACAGCACAAGAACAGTCAAAGTGAGTGATTTGAGTAATGATTTTCGGGTTGTCATGGCACTGTAACTATTACATGCAATTCTGTTACGCGGACAAGTATAGGGCTTGGTGTTCGGGCCAAGATGATAATTGGTGAACAGCGGTATCTATCCTTTTGATAATATGCGTATAGAATAGCAAATGCTGAATTGTTTGTCAGATTAATTTGTTGTCAATTTTATTGAACTTGTGTCGGAGAATGCCGTCTTGGCGGCGTTTAAATCCAAAGTCAATGAATTCTAAAGGCGACACCAAAGCAAAGGATCGACGGGAAAACCATTCTGTCTGAGCTCAAAGTAAAGTCCGGATGTCGGGGAGCCGTTATTTCCATCTGCCAGTGAGATAACCTGCTGGGTATCCACCCAATCTCCCACCTGCACCTTTGATTCTCTGTTGTAGGCATAAAGACTCAGGAATTCGTCACCATGATCAACAATGACAAGAACGCCAAACCCATCGAAGAAACCTGAATATACGACCTGACCGGTAAAAATTGATCTGACATCCTGCCCGCTCTTTGCCGAAAGCAGCAAACCTTGCCAGTAAGCTCCGCGAATTGGTTTTTGCTGACCGAATCGGGCCTGAATTTTTGTGTTCAGCGGCAATGATAGATTTCCTTTCATTCTGAGGAACGACTCACCGCTGTCGATAGCCACAGCTTTCCGCTCCCTCAGGTTTTCAATCAATTCAAGCAGACGATTCTCCTGGGCCTTCATCCGTCTGATGTCTTCCTGATTCGATCTCAGTTGCTGATCGAACATTGCAACATTTGCCTTCATATCCTCATTCAGGTGACGCAGGTCATCGAGCTGCGAGGACAGGTCCGCTGACAATCGCTCCAGAGTCTGACGATTCAATCTTAGGTTTTTTTCGGTTTCCTCCAGTTCCTGTCCCATCTTCTGAAGTCGCTCCACCCGACTTGCGCGCGCATGGGTCAGGTAGCGGTAGTAGGCAACGGTTCTTGACAGCCTGGATGGATTGTCTTCACTCAGCAGGATTTTTACGTAGTCCAATCTTGAAATGGCGAACGAGGCGCGAATCAGATTCTGCAGGTCGGCGGAATGATTTTCCAGCTCAAGAATCTGCGTTTTCTTTTGTTCTTGCAGTCTCTCGTGTTCTTGATTGTGCTGTGCGATCTTCTGTCTTGTCTCGATACGTTTCGAATCAATGGAGACGAGCCGATTTTCCAGATTGGCAATATCCTTTAGAACGGTATCCCGCTGTGTTTGATATTTGGTGGATTCCTTCTTCAGTCGCTTGATTTGTGAGCGTACCTCGGCAAGCTCTTGGCTATAATCTGTTTCCTGATCCGACGATTGAACCGGTGATACTGTATTCAGTATGAATAAGAAGGTAACCGCAACTACCGCGGTTGTCTTTCGGAGGTTGGAGCACCACCAAATTCGGTGGTTTTTCTGTCTGCTTCGATTCCGAATCGACTGAACACAGTTCATTGGACTATTTTTCGAGTACTGGATGATCAATGGAATACATCGAGTTTGTAAAAATCAATTGGCACTTATTTGTGGCTCTGGTTGCAGTGATCGCAATGCTTGCCTTCGAACCGCTTCGAAAACGCAGTGTGGGCGTCGTATCTGTGCTGCCCCACGATCTTCCCCGCATCATGAAAAAGGAGCAGGCGATCATTGTTGATGTTTCGGATTCCAAGGAATTTGAAACCGGGCGCATACCCAGAGCACGGAATATTCCGTTAAGTCGCATCGAATCGGATATCAATACGTTGAAAAAATTCAGATCGCGTCCGATCGTGGTTGTCTGCCGCATTGGAAATCGAAGTGCGAAAGCTGCGAGCATGCTTAGAAAACACGATTTTTCGGATGTACGAACACTGAAAGGCGGTTTTACTGCTTGGGTGAAAGAAAATCTTCCGGTCGAAAAGTGATTCTCGGATGAGCGAATTGAAATCTGCGGCCTTTCCAAATTATATATTTGCCGAAATCTGAACTTTAAGCACAATCGTGCGGAACTAATTTATATCCACCAGAACCCACTTCAAGGAAGATATGATCGTCAATGTCGGAGAAATCCAGATAAACTGCGAAATCTCAGGAAACTCGCGAGGCCCTGTTGTTGCGATGAGCCACTCGCTGGGATCAAGTGGCATCATGTGGAAAACACAGCTGCCTCTATTGGAGCCACACTATCGGGTGATCAGGATAGACACCCGCGGACATGGTGGTTCATCGGCACCGGAAGCCGAATACTCGATGGATGAACTGGTAGCTGATGCCATTGGACTTCTCGACCAGCTCGAAGTCAAGAAATTTCACTGGGTCGGTCTGTCCATGGGTGGGATGATCGGACAGGGAATCGGTATTCAACACCCGGAGCGGCTTCTGAGCCTGAGCTTGTGCGACACGATGTCAAGAGTTCCGGAAGAGTTGTTGCCGGTGTGGGTGGACCGGGTCGAGACCTGCGAACGATTCGGAATGAAATCCATGGTTGACTCCGCGATGGAGCGCTGGTTCACCGAGAACTACCGCAACCATCGTCCCACGCGGGAGTTCGAGGAAGTCAGACAGCAGATACTCGACACATCGGTTGCGGGATACATCGGATGTTGCCAGGCAATCATGAACTTCAACTACCTTGATCAGCTGAAAAATATCAGAACTCCGACACACATAATTGTGGGTGATCAGGATTTTGCCACGCCGGTCAGCGAGTCACGTGCCATGCACGGAAGGATTCGGGGCTCGACCCTTGAAATAATCCGAGGCGCTGCGCATTTTTCCAATATCGAACAGTCTGAAGCATTTGACCGGTCCCTTTCCACATTCCTTGCTCAGCACTGATCGGAGTGTTCGATCGCTGCAGTGGGTAACCGAGAACCCAGACTGCACAGGATCTGAAGAACCGAAGAGTGAAGCACGATGAAAATCAAAAAGATTTCCATCTATCAGGTCGACCTTCCGATGAAAGAAGGTGCGTACAGTTGGTCGAATCAATCGTATTCCGCCTTCGACAGCACTGTCGTCATCATCGAAACTGATGAAGGGATTTCAGGTGCCGGCGAGACCTGCCCGCTGGGACCGGCATATCTTCCAGCCTACGCGGAAGGAGCAAGGGCAGGAGTCGCACGATTGGCACCGGATCTCATTGGAGACAATCCATTGGAACTTGGCAACATCAATGATCGAATGGACGCGCTGCTGAAAGGACACCCCTACGCGAAGTCCGCGGTCGATATGGCTTGTTGGGACATATTGGGTAAGGCGACCGGTCAACCGGTTTACCTCCTTTTGGGCGGTATGCGTCAGGATAAGGTGAAACTGTTCAAGGTCGTCAGTCGGCAGCAACCGGACGCGATGGCGGCAAAATTGCGCGATTACCAGGCGCAGGGATTCACGCAGTTTCAGATGAAAGTCGGGGCAGATGCGGATGTGGACATTGAGCGAATATTCAAAGTGTCCGAGCAGCTGAATCGTGGCAATGTGCTCAATGCTGATGCCAATACCGGTTGGCGACAGCACGATGCGATACGCGTGGTCCGGGCGATTCGCGATGTTGATCTGTATCTGGAGCAGCCGTGTCTGACTTATGAGCAGTGTCTCGCAGTCCGACAGCACTGCGACCATCCCATGATTCTGGACGAGTGTATGGACAGCATGGAGATTTTGATTCGAGGCTGGCAGGACAGTGCGATGGATGCCATCAATCTGAAGATCAACCGAGTCGGTGGTATGTGGAAGGCGTCTCAGTTCAGGGACATGTGCTTGAATCTCGGGATCATCATGACTGTAGAGGACTCCTGGGGTGGCGAGATCGCCACCGCGGCGATCGCACATCTGGCGCATACGCTGCCCAAAGAGTTTCATTTCCAATCTTCGGCCTTTCATGAATACACGCACACGGAAATCGCGCGAGGCGCACCGTTGATGGAAGATGGCTGCATGCTCGCCTCAAGCCGACCCGGACTGGGTGTAGAGCCGAACTTGGATGTTCTTGGCGACCCGGTCTATACGGTCGGTGGGTGACTATTCAAAGGACTTCGGGTCAATACAACGGGTTGGGTATTGCTGGCTGATTCAGTAAAGACGTACACCCTCGACATACCAGTTCATTTCGTGTAACTGAGTGTCACTGAGCACTTCGGATTCCGGTACTGCCAGATTGCCCTGAATATCGTGAATCGGTCCGGTAAACGGGTGGATTTCCCCCAACAGGACATCTTTTTCCAGGTTCTGAACAAACTGAAGAATGTCCGAACTGATCTTTCCATTATTGTAGTGAGTCAGTTTCGTTGTCGGACCAAACTCACCACCCCAGTTGTGTATTGATTCCCAAGAACCGTCGAGTAATGCATCAACACGATTGATGTAATACTGACCCCAGTCATTGGCGACGGTCGCGAGATGGGCATTCGGAGCCACGAAAGTCATATCGGATGCTTTGCCGAATCCGAAAACGCCATAGTTCTCCGCAACGACCAATGCACGTTCAGCGTTTGTATGCGTGATCAATACGTCTGCACCTTCCGATATCAGGAATTGCGAGGCGCGTATCTCTAACTCCGGATTGGACCAGGCGTTGATATACAGCGTCAGCACTTCACTGTCTGGATTGACTCTTCTCGCACCCATTGCCACCGAATTGATACCGCGCACAACTTCAGGTATCGGAACCGACCCGATGTATCCGATTTTGCCGGTTGATGACATTTTCGCGGCCAGTACTCCGGCAGTGAATCGCCCTTCGTAGAACCGTGAAGAATAGGTTGCTACGTTTCGCGCGACGGAATGTCCTGTACAAACTTCAAACGCCACGTCTGGATACTGTTTTGCGTAGTGGTGCACCAAGTCGGTGTATCCATAGGCCAAGACAAAGATCATGCCATACCCATCCTCAAGCATATTTCGCAATACAGCCTCAACAATCGCTATCTCAGAATTGTTTTCGGCATAGACAGCGGTACGGACCCGATCACCAAAATGCTCTTCCATCGCCAACCTTCCCAGATTGTGACTGAATGTCCAGCCATATTTCCCGATGGTACTGCCGGCGATAAATCCGATTTTGAGTGGTTCTTCGGACGCGTGGGATACAGGAGACAGTCCAAGAAACAGCACCGCCGCCAAAACAGCGCAGCACCCCTTCCGAATAATTCCTGCCAGTGTAAACGATATGGTGCTCAGAAACTCCTTCATAGCCGAACTCACCTTGAGTTGAACCACTATATGATAAAGCGTAAGGACTAACGTATAGTCGCCGATAGTTGCTCCGCAGTTTCCTTCCCGGACCGATGCGCACCCGCGACCGACGCGAACATGGTTTGATGGCAGGCCTCGCCCGCGAAGAAAATTCTTTCAGCGATCGGTTCGCGCAATACATCTCGTTTATGAAATCCACCTGGCTGAGCCGAAGCGTAGGACCCCACGGTCAGGGGATCTGTCGCCCACGAGGAAGCGGACCCTCTTACGAACGAATGATCGATTTCACTGCCGAATACCGAACGCAACCGATCCAGTGCGAAGTTGATCCGATCCGCTTCACTGCGACGGGATAACTCATTGGCAACTTGACCACCGACATCAAAATAGGTCAGTGTGCTACCTGATGCGTTGGCTGAGGCACCGAATGTAAAATCCTGTTTGTCCGTCAGATTCAATATGTAGGTGTCCGGCTCCAAGCCAGCGACAGGTGTCGAGAATTCAAGCCAGATATGCTCGTAATTTCCCATGGAAATTGAATCGAAAGATTCCAGCTTTTCTGCTGACAGTGCCGGATTGAATGCAATGGCACCCGATGCAAGCACACCCGTGGACACCGTGACAATGACAGAATTTGAGCGAATGTCCCCCCTGTTGGTGGAAATCCGAATATCTTTCCCACTCCAGTCGATAGTCTTGACAGTCGTATCAAGTGAGACAGGCAGCTTGGAACCGTAGTGTGCGACCAAGGTACCGAAGCCCTCCCGGCAAAACCAATCTACGCTATCCTGCATTGAGGCGTAGTCCAGAGCAGACAACCTTTCGAGTTCTTTTCCCATTGTCCATGGCCCCAAAATGTATCGGGCTATTGAAGTCAGGGGATGGTTTACGTTTTCGGTCGCATCAGCCAGGGAGACATCAATTCCGGTGTCGGCAGATTCTTCAATCGCCTGTTCCATCAACCCAAGCAGTTCAGGGATCAATTCAGCTCCGTTCTCGACAGTCTGACCGCGGTTGAACAGGGCAACATTCACATTGTCGGGATAGATGTCGAATCCATTGCGCTCGCCGTAACTCTTGTAAAAATTGTCGGAACCGTAATGCAGCCAATGCGCGCCCATATCGCAGGGTATGGCATAGGTTTCATGGTCGGTCCAAACCCGTCCGCCGATTCGACTCGATGCCTCTACCACCGCGATATCGTAGCCTTGTCTGATCAGGGTATGGGCCGCGGAAATTCCTGCCGCGCCGGCACCGACAATTACAACGTCAAAATGGTTGGACATGTTGCTTGGAATATCTGAAGAACTGAATGCGATGCCCGCGAGATTTAGATTTCCTACGGATTCGGAACTTGGCTCTGGTTTTTGACTTCAGTGACGAATTTTTCGAGCGTAGTATCGTCAGCCAGATAGAAATGCCTGATCGGAGAAAGATTCGCGTCCAAGTGATATACAAGCGGAATTCCAGTTGGAATGTTGAGCGTTGTGATTTCTTCATCGGAGATATTGTCCAGGTATTTTACCAGTGCGCGCAAACTGTTTCCGTGCGCCACTATCAGGATTTTCTTCCCCGAAAGGATTTGGTGCATGACCGAATTTTTCCAGTACTTGACAACTCTCACATAAGTGTCTGCCAGTGACTCCGTTGCCGGTACAGCATCAAGATGTACGTATTTCGGATCGCTTTTGAGTTCACTCCATTCCGGCTCCGCCAGTTCCGGTGGTCGTATCGCATACCCGCGTCGCCATCTATGTATTTGTTCCGCTCCATGAATTTGCGACATCTCAGCTTTGTTGAGTCCCTGAAGCGCACCGTAGTGTCGCTCGTTGAGATGCCAGTCCTGATGCACCGTAATGTCAGTTTGGCCAAGTTGCTGCAAAACCTCGGTCAGAGTATCGATCGATCGTCGAAGGACGGAAGTCAGGGCCAGATCGAACCGGTAGTCGTCCTGCTTCAATGCGATTCCGGCACTACGGGCCTCTTCCGCGCCGCGCGGTGACAGGCCAACGTCCACCCATCCTGTAAAGCGGTTCTCAAGATTCCACTGACTCTGGCCGTGCCGCAGCAATACAAGTTCAAAGGTCATGGTTCTGATACTCCTTCAGCAATTGTTCGACCATGTTTCGCAATGCCTTTCCTCGATGACTGATTTTGTTCTTTTCGTTCGGGCTTAGCTCGGCTAGCGTACACCCCAACTCTGGGACCCAGACAACCGGATCGTAACCGAATCCATAGCTGCCTTGCGCTTGATGGTGCACGCGACCATGTAATGTACCGTCTGCGATCAGGGGAGAGGCGTCATCGGGGTTGCGAACATAGACCATCAAGCAGCGAAAGCGGCAGTTACGAGCGTTTCCTTCCATTTGTTCCAGCTTACCCAGAAGTTTGGCGATGTTGCGTTCATCGTTTGCACCGGGGTCAGAGTAGCGCGAGGAGATTACACCCGGTTCACCGCCGATCGAGTCGACGACGAGGCCGGAATCATCAGCAATGGCCGGCAATCCCGACGCTGCTGATGCATGCCGGGCTTTGATCAGCGCGTTCTCGACGAATGTGGGCTTGTCCTCGACGGCTTCTCCGATTCCGAATTCAGATTGAGAGAATACATGGATTAATGTGTCGCGGAGCATCCGATTGATTTCGTCAATCTTTCCCGGATTGTTACTCGCCAGTACGATTCGCGAGGGGACTGTCACTGCTGCAATGCCTGTTTCTGAGCATCAATCAAAGAGGCCGTTCCCGCTCTTGCGAGTTCGGACATGGCAACGAGCTGATCCCGAGAGAAGTCGTCCTTCTCCGCGGTGCCTTGAATTTCGATGAAGCCTGCGCTGTCATTCATTACAAAGTTCATGTCGGTCTGCGCTATCGAATCTTCGGCATAGTTGATATCCAAACAAAGCTCGTCGTTGATAATGCCGACCGAAACCGCGGCGACGTGATTCCGAATTGGGTTTGCGAATATTTCTCTTTTTCTGAGTAATACACTGATGGCATCAACGAGAGCCACAAATCCGCCGGTAATCGATGCGCAACGGGTTCCACCGTCGGCCTGAAGAACATCGCAGTCAACCACAATCGTACGTTCACCGAGCTTTTCGAGATCAATGCATGAACGAAGACTACGACCGATCAGGCGTTGAATCTCCTGTGTTCGGCCACCTTGCCGCCCGCGAGCCGCTTCACGGGAGCTCCGCTCGACAGTTGACCCGGGTAACATGCTGTATTCACCTGTAACCCAACCTTGGTTCTTGCCTCTCAAATGAAAGGGTACCCGGTCTTCGATGCTGGCGGTGCACAGCACGCGGGTATCGCCGGTTTCCATCAGTACAGAACCGGCGGCATGCTTTGTGAAACCGCGTGTGATCCGAACAGGTCGCAGCTGGTCGTTTTGTCTGCTGTCTATTCGCTTCATATCGGGTAGATTGAGTAAGCCGTCTTCGGGATTGCCTGTCTGGATACGGCTGATTATTGTATCTGTACTATCTGAGATGAGTAGGGATGGATTTGAAAGGGACCAACGTTGATGTTATCGCCGATAAGGCCGTAGACTGATTCAAGAATCGAATCTCTTCGCGGGTGAACACAATTGAATTGGTTTCGCGTTACTCTACCAACTTCTTATACAACGCGACTTCAGTGAAATTGAGAGCAAATCAAATTTTTTCGCTCGCAAAATAATCACTGGCAGGGAAGTGAGACTACGGAATATCAAACTGGAAGTCCGCCTTGAAAACGGCTAGAGATTCAATTCGCCCTGAACAACAGTAGTCTGATCTTTCGAATTCGTTATTCATTCCACTGTGCTTATGGGTAGTGCAATCATAGGACAATTGGCCAATATGTACCAAATTATCCAAGTCATCAGAATCTGTAACTTCCACGATGCGTAAGAACCATGAGGAAAATATCGGTATCCGGCGTAAGTTCTTGATACCAAGCCTATTATCTTGGATTTTATTCAATTTTATTCTAATAATCATAACACAAACTTCTAAATGTCATGATATTGACTTCTAATTATCATGAAATATAATTCTAATTGTCATCACGTGCAGTTCCAACTAACATAGGAAAAATTCGGAATGTTTGATCGTCTTATCGAACAGAAAATAAATGAGGCACTCTCGGACACACCTGTGGTATTGCTCACGGGGCCGCGTAGGGCCGGTAAGACAACGCTTGCGTGTAAGCTGGACGATACCCTCCGAACCTACATCAGTTTGGATGATCAGACAGAATGTGATGCGGCAAGGTCCGACCCGGTCGGTTTTGTCCGCGGTTTGGACCTTGCAATCATAGATGAAATTCAACGAGTTCCTGAATTGCTACTGGCAATCAAAAGATCGGTAGACGAAGATTATCGCCCAGGACGTTTTTTGCTGACCGGTTCTGCAAATTTAATGACACTACCGAAAGTTGAAGACAGTTTGGCTGGGAGGATCGAAATCATACGGATGCTACCGTTGGCTCGCGCCGAAATAGAAGGTGTTTCTCCAACTTTTCTGGAGCGTTTGTTTAACGGTAGTCTCAACTCGAAATATGCGTCTGTGGTCGGCGATGATCTAGTCCGGCTTGTTTTGCTTGGAGGATATCCGGAAGCCATCGTGCGAGAAAGCGAACACAGGCGGCAGGCTTGGGCCCGGTCTTATCTATCCTCAATCTTGTCTCGAGACTTGAGCGAAGTCGCCTCTGTTCAAAATCTGACTGAACTTCCAAAATTTGTCAGGATACTAGCGCAGCATTCGGGGAAGTTGATCAACTTTTCCGAGTTAGGTTCTGGAATCGGTGTCAGCTATAAGACAGGACAGCGTTATATAGCACTCCTGGAGCATGTGTTCCTCGTCTCGACACTACAGCCTTGGCATACAAATGTGCTGAAACGAATTGTCAGGACTCCCAAATTACATTTTCTTGACTCGGGCGTGCTTGCAACGGTACGAGGGTTGAGTTTTGAGCGTATCAAAACCAATCGAGTGGAGTTCGGCGCACTGCTTGAGAGTTTTGTGTATTCGGAAATCATGAAACTCATCAGCGGAACCGATATGCAATTGTCAGCCTATCATTTCCGCGATCAGCAACAACACGAGGTGGACTTTGTGCTGGAACGGAACGATAGCACGATCGCCGGGATCGAGGTCAAGGCATCGGCAACGGTACATTCGAGAGACTTTGCCGGTCTCCGGAGTCTATCTTCAGCGTGCAAGGGGCGTTTCGCCAAAGGTATTGTTCTCTACGATAACGACAATTTCGTGCCATTTGGAGACAATCTGGCTGCGGTACCGATATCATCCCTTTGGACGTGAAAACGGAGAACAGGACTGTTATGGGTCAATTCGCCAACAACCTGTTGATTTTTCCAAATGCTCATGTATCCCACAGACAAGATTGGAATGGATGATTTATTCTCGCCGCTAAGTACGATGTGACACCGGTCGCTCAGTGTCACCCGGTCGTTCGAGTACAGCAGGTGTTCGCTCTGGAAATTCTACTGTTGAACTCAACTTGCCTACCATTGCCTCTATATAGTTTCGTAAAGTTGAAAGCATCAGATCATCCCGTTTGTCCATTCGGGGAATTGTTGCTTGGCCAAAATTGAGAATTTCGGCTAAGCGCGTTTGGTGAGTTCCTTCGCCTTTTGCAACTTTTGAAGTTTCAGGTACTCCATCTGCAAGCGATGGGCTTTAGCGAGTATATTTTCACGACGATCGTTCGGAAGTCGTTTCAGTTTTTCGTTTAAAGTTCTGCCCGTTTTTGGTTCCCAATTCGTGACTCTAAGAGCTGTCCAACAATTCTGATTGCTATCGACCGCTAAAAATACTTCTGTCTCACTCTACCCTTGTCTCCAGCAACCAGTAAATCGGCTCCTGTCTTTCCCAATCTTGTAGGACCAAAAAACCTAAGACTGCGAGTCAGGAGACATCATATGCTAACAATTTTGTTGCGTTCTGCACAAGATATTGTTGGTGAGGAACCAAGTCGAAAATTGACTAAATTGACATCTAGAAAAAAGACACATCGTAAAGTTAGTCAAGTATCAGTCTCCAGTTCTCCAGTTTACATTTTGAAGAACTGATCCAGTTTAATCTGTAACACGCACACCCACCAATTCAAAGTCCCAAAACAGGATGCCTTTTTGGACTGCGTTCTTGAAACTGATATTGTCCTGAAAATCTCTGGCTTGTCGGGGCGGGACATTGAGTGCGACAAAATCGACCTGTTCACCGATTATCGGACATTCGTCGCTGACGGTTTCGGTACCGGCAGGGCAGTCACGCAATGTTATTTTGATTTGAACATCGGTGATGACCTTCTCGGAAGAGTTCGATACACGCCCCGAGTAATCCCAGCTTTCGCCATAAGACTCCTGAGTGCTCACGTCATCGAGCTGAACCGATTCCCTTTCGACCGGAAAATCGGGATTCGACGATTCATCCAGGTTCAGAAAGTATAGCGTCCCAACAATCGCTCCAATTGCACCAAGCAGGCTGAAACCAACTTTTGGAGAATAGTAACTGACTACGACAAGCGCAGTACAGACGACAGCCAACGCGACCCATTGCATATTTCGAGTTCCGTTCCAAATAAGTTTCTTTAATCGTACAATAAATTTTCGCTGTGTGTTCCATTAACTTGCATTTCTAACAACCTGAACACGGTCATCGTGGTTGCATTTTAAGCCAACGTTATTTTTTCATTTCTCAAAACTACTTCGTGAAGTAACATCATTCATGGCCTGTGGCACAAGTAAGAATTCCGATTAACCTTGTCTGGTGATAAAAAGGTAAGAAAAGCACATGAAATTTGGAAGTCAGGCTTCCAACTTTCATGCGAAATTTTTTCATGATTCAACGAAAAAAAACCTGAAGCAACTGGAGTTTCTGGTCGAGAATTCGCCGGTAACTGCTATGTTCGGGCCAAGACATTGCGGCAAAGCACCGAGATAACTGCTGCGGAACGCAGCTTATTTCAATGTGAATAAGTCTTTTGGATTGACTATCCACTGATAACGGACTGGTTTCGATAGTTTTTTCAGATTCCCGTCCTTAACAGATCTCTTCAACCAGATGTTGAGCTGAGTCTTGTGTATATCTAGAGCATCGACAAGTTCATCCGATGTCTTTGGCGTCTCGCTGCATTTTGCCTTGATCATGATGAGGAATAAGTCATATAAATCAAAATCTTCAGCATCCATCTTTGTAGCTAAATTCTCACGCTCGGAAATCGACTCATTTTCCATCACAGTATCTGGTTTTGTTGTAAGTGCTGTCGACCGCGAAAATATGCCTTCTTTGTCCATGTTCTTACTTATCGCTTGATCAAATAAATCCTCACCTGATTCTCTGTCTGGTATTTTGGCGGATTCCAAAGTTGCGATGTCGACATCCCCAATATTCTCCGATACCCATCTTGCTCCTTCCTTCACGATGGCTGAATTTCCAGCCAGCTCGTCAGTAGTGCGTTTCACCCAAAGCGGCACCCAATTTTTTTTCAGGTTTTCCATCGCGCCACTCTGGGTTCCACCTTTAATTCCGGACTGAACCACTATCGCTAAGTTGGAGAGACAATAGATGTACTTGTTCCGCTGCATGGCATTACCTGCATTGAACCCTGCCTCAGGATAAAACGTGGATACTAAGACGAGATTATTTTTCATCAGATATTTACGGTACTTCGCGCTTGAGCAGTTCTGTAGAAGACCATTGGCAAGAACACCAATCACAGTTCCATCCGCTTCAAGTGCACCCAGCATGGAAGCCTCGTCAACGCCCCTCGCACCACCAGAAACAATGGAATATCCTTTGCTTGCTGCCAACACACCGAGACCACGACTATAGGCCAAATCTCTATTACTTGCATTACGGGAACCAACTACTGCCAACAAATTTTCACCATTGAGCAATGACTTGTCGCCACAGCCAAACAATACGCTAGGTGAGTTCCTTCCGAGTCGTTGTTTGAGTCGCACTGGATAATCCGGGTCAGACCTCGGCATAATCCACAGCCCTGCTCGGAGCCATTTTTCTGTAGCCAGTGCCAGGGCTGCGCGACGCTCTATCAACGCCTTAGCGCGGTCTAGGGTTATTGTCTTGTCCGACCAACCTTTCATTAACTCATCTAAGCGACCGGTCATGAGCTGCTCCGGTGTCAGGGATTTCTCTTTTAACCAATAAGCGAAACGTCCCCACTCATTCGGTGTCAATGGCTTTACTGCCCCTTCTTTCACTTTTGAAAAGTGAGATGTCAACAATAAAATAGCTTGGGTATTGGGTGAGATTGACATTTAAGCCCTCGTTGAGGCCAACGCCACTGGGTAAACTGCACCGCTTCCTGCACGTCGCAACAAAGCGGCAAGTACGGTTACCGTCCATCCGGAATCAATCACATCATCCACAAGCAGTACGGCTGTCTTTGGTATGCTCTCGGATAGTTCAAAAACTCCATCGAGATTTCGACATTGATGAAATCGATTCTGCTGTTTCTTCTGTGGCTCGTTGTTTATTACTTTGCGAAATACATTCACGAAAGGTAGTTTCAATTGATTCGCCAATCGCTGCGCGAAGTTAAGCACCAACACAGGATGTCGTGATGATGGAACACAGGTTATCCACTGTGGAGCAGGGTCGGGTAGCCATCTTTGTTTGATCATTTCTACTAAAGCTTCTACCAGCTCATCCCGAAAATGGTCGGCATATTTGTCATATTTCACCAGACTTCCCCAACCTGAATCACCCCAGCGACATAAAATACGACCCTCAGATGCCCGGAGTGCGATTGGCAGGTTAGATAGAAAGCTATATTTTTGAAATGCTCCGGAAGCCACCTGATTT
The DNA here is from genome assembly GCA_963662635.2 of Arenicellales bacterium. Classification (GTDB taxonomy): domain Bacteria; phylum Pseudomonadota; class Gammaproteobacteria; order Arenicellales; family JAJDZL01; genus JAJDZL01. The sequence goes on along the minus strand of CAXXFC010000006.1, from coordinate 1,224,560 downwards.
TTCGGTTTGAAGGGAATTTCGGCATTTTTCAGAAATTGATTTGCAGTAATGGCTAGGTCCCGACCCACGTCAATACCGACAACAGGCTCCCTCGTACAGACTGAGCATTGATAGCATTCCTTCGGTTTCGGGTCGTCTAAGGCGTTTTGCAAATAGGCCATCAAGCAACCATCACTATCGATATAGTCCTGAACTTCCTGCCATTCAAGCTCTCTTTGCTGCGTCAGATGTTCGATACGTTCATAATCCATCCGAAAAGGGACAGGTGTACGGCGCCACTTATTTCCATGTTTGATGACCGGAGCAGGATTCTCTACGCTAAGGATTTTTAATACTTTATCAATTTGTCTTGGTGTTAGGTTGAGATGTTGTTGAAGCTGAACTACAGACAACTCCTCATGGTCTTCCAAAATGTTCAGGATTTCAATTACATCTTGCTCTTCGGGGAATGCACTGCGACGGAAAAACTCGTGGATATCTTCGTCCTCTTTGCCTGCCAGCAACACTCCAAAGGCTTTATCGATAGATCTCCCAGCACGGCCCACTTGCTGGTAGTAGGATACGACCGAACTAGGTGCCTGATAATGAATCACAAATCCGAGATCAGGTTTGTCGTAGCCCATCCCTAAGGCTGTAGTTGCCACCAGTACTTTGATTTCATTACTAAGAAGAAGGTTTTCAAGGTGTTGCCGATATAGATTACTGCAATTGAACGCTTCATGGTCAACATTACTATAGTAGGCTCGCGCCATTATCCCCTGTTGGTTCAACCAGTTGGCTACCTGTTCTGCGTCGCGGATGGTCAATACATAAACAATACCAGTGTCTGGCAATTTCGGAATGTGTTGTGCTAGCCAGGCTAGTCTATCTGCTTGGTTAACCAGTCTCAGTGTTTGCAACACAAGACTATCCCGCCCCAGAGTTCCTCGCAGAATATCGATATCGCCTAGATGCTTCCGAACGTCCTGTATTACGCGATTGTTCGCTGTAGCAGTTGTCCCGAGAATTGGCATATTGGGAGGCATCTGTCGCAATACATTGGTCAACCGACGATAATCTGGGCGGAAATCATGCCCCCAATCAGAAATACAGTGAACCTCATCCACAACTAACAGACCTATGCGATTTGCTACCGGAAGTAGAACTGTCTCAACGAACTCCTCATTGGAAAGGCGTTCAGGTGAAATTAGTATGGCATCCACCTCGTCGGCCAAAACACTCTGTCTGATCGTCGGCCAACTTCCCTGATTTGTCGAGTTGACGGACTCGGCACGAATGCCAAGGCGATTGGCCGCCTCGATCTGATTGCGCATCAGTGCCAACAAGGGTGAAACGATAACCGTCGGCCCTGCACCGTGGTCGCGCATTATGCGTGTACTGATGAAGTACACAGAACTCTTTCCCCAGCCAGTGCGTTGTACCAACATCAGTTTCTGACGGTGATTGACCAACGCATCAATTGCTTCCCATTGACCGTCACGAAAACGTGCGTTGGAATCATTAATAGCGATTTGTAGCAAGGTTTCCGCATCAGCTCTGATCATCTATTTCACCAGAAGAAATAATTCAATAAATTTACTCGTCACATTCACGTCTATGACCTAATCCCAAGACTACTTATCCATCGGATAATTCCATCGGAACGCCTTTGGGTAACACTGTAAAATGAGAGATTAGCCAGTAAACCCAATTATCTTATTTCAGATTTGAAATCGCGAGTTTTTCTACGAATCTGTGAGGTGCTTCCATATGAGGATTTAGAGTCCAATAATTCATAGCAAGACAAAAGTCTACTTATGGATGTCATCCTACACAGACCTTACCCCGTTGACAATTGCAAAATTGACGTGATTGGGAGAGGAATATCATGATTTTCACAATAAATATTCTCCAATGAGTGATTTGCCAGTCAGTTCCATAGAGTCGGTTTCTCCACCGCAATTCGCTTCGCCTCGGGAACGCTACGACTACAACAAAATTCGCAAGAGATTGCAGCGGGAAGTCGGAAACGCGATCAGGGACTTCGGCATGATTTCGGACAAGGACCGAATCATGGTATGTCTGTCCGGCGGCAAGGATTCCTACACCATGCTGGATATTCTGAAGGACCTTCAACAGCGGGCTCCGGTGAATTTCCACATCGAAGCGGTGAATCTGGACCAGAAGCAACCCGGGTTTCCGATTGAGGTGTTACCGCAATATCTTGAGTCATTGAATGTTCCCTATCACATCATTGAAGCGGACACTTACAGTATTGTGCGCGATGTCATCGAAGAGGGTAAGACGATGTGTGGCCTCTGCTCGCGTCTTCGCAGGGGAATCCTCTACAATTTTGCGGAAAATCATGGATTCAACAAAATTGCGCTTGGTCACCATCGCGATGACATTGTCGAGACATTGTTTCTGAACATGTTCCATGGTGGCAAGATCAAGGCGATGCCTCCCAAGCTTCGAAGCGATGACGGGAGGAATATCGTGATTCGACCGTTGGCCTACTGCAGGGAATCCGATATTGAGAAATATGCCCGAAGACGACAGTTTCCTATCATTCCCTGCAACTTGTGCGGGTCGCAGGAGAATCTGGAGCGGGTGAGGATCAAGAAGATGCTCAGCCAGTGGCAGAAGGAATTCCCGGGTCGGGTTGAGAATATTTTCCGAAGCCTGCAAAACGTCGCGCCATCACAACTGGTGGATCGGAATCTGTTTGATTTTGCGGCAATCGATACTCAAATATGGCAGTCTGATGAAACAATTTGATCTGATTGCCGGGGCGGCTGCAGAATCCGGTGTTGACTATGGGGATTCACTGGTTGATTTCATCCGTCGTTCACCGTCGCCTTACCATGCTTCAAGGTGTCTTGCTGACTTTCTTGAAGGTGCGGGTTTTCTACGTCTGCTGGAAAAGGAAAAGTGGAGTCTCGAACCCGGAGGAAAATACTATGTCACCAGGAATGATACTTCCCTGATCGCATTTCGGTGCGGACAGAACCCTGCTGATTCCGCAGGGATACGAGCCATCGGCGCGCATCTCGACAGTCCCTGTCTGAAACTCGCACCCAATCCGATTCTCATGCGACATGGTTACCAGCAGCTGAACGTGGAAGTTTACGGATCACCACTTTTGCGAACCTGGTTTGATCGCGACCTCTCTATCGCAGGTAGAATTTTTTTCGATGACGGAGAAGGCGGTGTCGGAAAATGCCTGATTCACAAATCGAATCCACTTGCAGTCATACCAAGCATCGCCATTCATCTGGAACGGGAAGCGAATACCCGTCAGGAATTAGATAGTCAGACACACCTGAATCCTGTGATTTCCGGCGACACGGATTCATTGGAGGAACTCCTTTCGACTGGGGATAACTTCACTGATTCCGGATATGGCGGCCAACGGTTGCTCGGACATGACCTGAGCCTGTACGATGTGAATCCTCCGGATCGGTTGGGAACCGGTGAAATGCTGATTTCCAGTGCAAGAATTGACAATCTGTTGAGTTGTCACGCAGGTGCCATTGCAATTGCCGGGGCGCAGACCGACAATTTCTGTCTGTTGGTCTGCAGTGATCACGAAGAGGTCGGAAGCGTGTCTGATTCCGGGGCGGGCGGGCCATTCCTTGCGTCGGTACTTCAAAGGACAGTCGGGCTCGATCCGACAGTCATCGGTCGATCCCTGCTCGTATCGGCCGACGGCGCACACGGTATTCATCCGAACTATCCGCACAAGCATGATGATCAGCACGCCCCGATCATCGGTAGTGGATTGGTGATTAAGGTCAATGCCAGCCAAAGTTATGCGTCATCCGGCGAATCGGTTGCCTATATGCGGAAACTGTGCGAAAACATCAATGTTCCGCATCAGGTTTTTATTTCGAGAAACGATATTCGCTGTGGGACAACGATTGGTCCGATTGTTGCTTCTGAAATCGGGATCAGGACGGTGGATGTCGGTGTCGCCCAGTTTGCTATGCATTCCATTCGCGAACTCGCCAGCATCGGCGATGCAATGGAATTCAGGAAGATGCTGAGAGCGGTTCTGGAATCCGAAAATACAGAATTTTCACAATGGACCGGTCCCTGACGATCACTTCATTGCTTTTGTGCATCAAGTTGACGGGCAATCTTTTTCAGTTCAATAAATCCGTCCATCAGCCGTGGTGACGGACGGCCAAGATGAGCTTCGGAAACCCGGAAAACATTCTGATTTCGGACAAAATTGGTTTCCTGCCATAACGGATTCCGATACACCACTTTGGGTCGATACTTGTCAAACTGGACACCGCACCAGGATATCACGACAGCATCGGGGTTGAGTTCCCTGACTTCCTCATCGGTCAGTGGCGTACTTTTTACATCCCGCTGAGCAAGAGGGTTGACGAGTCCGGCCGCATCCATGAGGTACTGTACCCAGGAAAACTTCCCGGGTGCGATTACCGGCTTGGGCCACCATTGAACGATGAGACTCGGTGCAGATTCCACGGCCGCGTTGGCCCGGATGGTTTCACGCATTTCATTCACGACATGCTCTGCGCGTGCGGATACGTCCAGCAGTTCCCCGATCGTTCGTATGTTCCGGTAGACATCCTCAAGGTCCAGCGGTTCTGGCGCGATAAATGGCAGTCCGGCCGCTTCAAGTCCCGCAACGACATGTTCGTGCCCGGGTACAGTCAGCGATGCCAGCACCAGGTCCGGTTTGAGTGCGGCTACCGCGTCGATGTCGATGTTCAGGTCGGGACCCACCCGAGGCAGTTTTGAGACAATCTCTTCGGGATAGTCCGAGTGGTTGTCGACACCGACAATCTGGTCGCCACATCCAAGGGAGCAGACAATTTCGGTGTTGGAGCAGGTGAGCGTGACGAGACGCAAGAAAATTCCCCATCGAGTTGGATAAGTAAGTCTTGGAGTGAATAATAATGCAATCTCTAATTGGTACCAATAGAATTATGTACGCAATTCACTATTGCTTTCCAAATCGCTTTAGCTAAATTAAATTTTTATGAAAGGTCACTATCGAGCGGTGGTCATCGGTGGGGGAGTCGTCGGTGCCAGCGTTCTCTATCATTTTGCCAAACTGGGTTGGTCCGATGTTGCGCTGATTGAGCGAAAGGAGCTTACCGCAGGTTCTACTTGGCACGCTGCAGGCGGTTTCCACCCGCTGAACAATGATCTCAATATTTCGAGTCTTCAGACATACACGATCAATCTGTACGAGGAAATCCAGCAGGAGAGTGGTCAGGACATCGGCATTGTCAACAGCGGCGGTATCATGCTTGCAGCGAGTGCTGCGCGCTGGGAGCATCTGAAGTACATGCGGACCATTTTTCAGACAATGGGAATCGAACCCGAGCTGGTGACACCCTCGCAAATTCAGGACAGGTTTCCGCTTATCGACACCTCTGATCTCTACGGTGGATTGCTTCACGAGTATGAGGGGCACCTCGACCCGAACAGTACCACCGTGGCTTATGCCAAAGCAGCACAGCTGCGCGGTGCTGAAATCATTCTTCGGAATCAGGTCTTGGAATTGAACTACCGTCCGGAAGGCGCGTGGGATGTAATCACCGAAAATGGCGTCATCGTCGCAGAACATGTCGTGAATGCAGGTGGACTATGGGCACGAAAAGTCGGAAAGATGGCCGGTGTTGATCTTCCTGTCACGCCGATGCAGCACCACTATCTGGTGACGGAAGATATTCCGGAAATCGTTGCGCGGGATGACGGTCTCATATCCATACTCGATCTTGATGGGTTCACCTATCTTCGTCAGGAGCGCAAGGGCTTGCTGATGGGTGTCTATGAGTTGAATCCGAAAATCTGGAATCTGGAAGGCGCGCCTTGGGACTATGGTATGGAACTCATTCCAGAGGAAATTGATCGTATCGCACCGCAACTGAGCAAAGGATTTGCCCGTTACCCGGTTCTTGAGAAAGTCGGAATCAAACGTTGGGTGAACGGCGCGTTCACCTTCACTCCGGACGGCAATCCGCTTGTCGGGCCTGTACCGGGTCTGCGGAACTACTGGGTAGCGTGCGGCGTAATGGCCGGATTCAGCCAAGGCGGCGGTGTGGGATTGTCACTGGCACAATGGATGGTGGAGGGAGAGCCGGAAGCGGATATCTTTGGAATGGATATCGCGCGTTATGGAGCTTTCGCCGGCAAACCGAAATACTTGGCCGAAACCGCCCGACAGTTCTATGCCCGAAGGTTTGTTTTGACCTATCCGAACGAGGAGCTTCCAGCCGGGCGACCGCTTGTCAAGTCACCGATTCATGATGATCTGGAACGTGAAGGTGCGGTTTTTGGCTGTCTCTGGGACCTTGAGGTCCCTCTTTTCTTTGCTCCGCAACAACCGGATTTTCAGGAAACACCGACACTGAAACGGTCGAATGCCTTCGACCTGATCGGTCAGGAGGTTGCTGCGGTTCGAAGTGCAGTCGGAATGGTTGACATTACCGGATTCTCCCGTTATGAGGTCACGGGAGCCGGGAGCGAAAAGTGGTTGAACAATCTTCTGGCATGCCGTCTGCCGAGTGTCGGAAGGATGCGTCTCGCACCGATGCTCGCGCCAAGCGGTCGCCTGATGGGTGACCTGACTGTCATGCGTCTCGGTGCGGATCGATTCTGGTTGATGGGCTCATACTACCTGCAGTCATGGCATATGCGCTGGTTTCGCGACCATCTGCCCAAAAAGGGTGTCAAGGTCCGAAATTTGTGCTGCAAGATCAGCGGTGTCTCGATAGCCGGTGCAACTTCCAGGAAACTGCTTGAACAACTTCTGCGGAAGGAATTTTCGAATACTGATTTTCCTTTTCTGCGCTGCGGAGAATTTGAATTGGACGACATCAAGGCTGTCATAGGGCGTGTATCGGTGACCGGGGAACTGGGTTATGAAATCAACGTGCCAGTCGAATTTCTGAGACCTCTGTACCGGAGACTGGCCGAGCTCGGTGCTGATCATGATTTGAAACCGTTCGGGTTTCGTGCCATGACGAGTTTGCGCTTTGAGAAAGGTTATGGTGCCTGGTCAAGGGAATTTACCTGCGCCTATACACCTGACATGGCCGGACTGGACCGATTCGTCGATTTCAGCAAACCCGCTTTCATCGGACGGGATGCGGCTTTGAAACAGCGCGAATCCGAGCCCGAACAGAGGTTGGTTCTCCTGGAAATCGATTCGATCGACGCTGACGTGACACAATTCGAGCCGGTGTGGCATGATGACCGCCGGGTTGGGTTCATCACATCGGGATGTTATGGTCATTGGGTGAAAAAGAGTCTGGGGATGGCATATATCGACTGTGCTATACTCAATCGGTCAAACCAATACTCAGTTGACGTAGTCGGAAAGCGGTTTGCAGCGAGAGTGTTGCAAGACGTACCCTATGATCCATCAGGTGCTGCGCTGAGAAGCTGAAACAGGGAGGTCAGTTGCGATGAAGGATCTTTTTGAGAAAAAGACACTGTCGTGGGCGATGTACGACTGGGCGAATTCCGCCTTCGCTACAACAGTCATCGCAGGATTTTTCCCGATATTTTTCAGGGAATTCTGGTCGGTTGACACCGAAAGTGTCGAGACAACGTTCAGGCTTGGTGTCGCTTCCTCGATTTCCAGTCTGGTTATCGTCATACTCGCCCCCATTCTGGGTGCTATCGCCGACCGGGCAGGCGCAAAGAAGAAACTGTTGATGGCCTTTGCGTTTGTCGGAATTCTTTCCACCTTCTGCCTGTTCCTGGTGAGTTATGGATACTGGCAGGCTGCGATCCTGCTCTTTGTGGTGGGTTCACTCGGCTTTTCCGGGGCGAACGTGTTTTACGATGCCCTGTTGCTTGAAGTCGCTCCCGGCAGTGACAGAATTCATTCGGTGTCGGGCTTCGGATTTGCACTGGGTTACCTTGGTGGCGGCATTCTGTTCGCGGTCAACGTATTCATGGTGCTCAAGCCGGAATTCTTCGGTCTTGCGGACTCCGGCGAGGCTGTGCGTTACAGTTTCTTGAGTGTCGCAATCTGGTGGGCGGTGTTCTCCATACCTTTGATTCTGTTTGTCAAAGAGACACCACCGGCGCAGAAGCAAGGTGCGGTGGAATCGGTTGTGGCCGGTCTGCGGCAACTGCGAGACACATTTCGAGATATTCGCGCCAAACGCACCATCCTGATTTTCCTATTTGCCTACTGGTTCTATATTGATGGGGTCGACACCGTTTTCAGAATGTCGGTCGACTATGGACTGTCGATCGGACTGAACGCCAATGATCTGATATCAGCGTTGCTGATGGTGCAGTTTGTCGGATTTCCTGCAGCCATTATTTTCGGGAAACTGGGTCAGCGAATCGGTCCGCGCACCGGTATCTATATCGGCATACTGGTTTACGTAGTCGCGACAATCTGGGCGTATTTCATCCAGAGCGGTGTGGAGTTTTTCATACTTGCTGCCATGATCGGATTGGTACAGGGTGGAATCCAGGCATTGAGCCGTTCACTGTACGGACAGATGATTCCAGCAGGGGAGGCCGGAGAATATTATGGGTTCTATAATATGGTGAGCAAGTCCGCTGCAGTCATCGGACCTTTCCTGGTTGGTTGGACCGCTGCGATGTTCGGGTCCAGAAACTCGATCCTTTCGGTGATTGTGCTCTTTGGCGTTGGAGCAATTCTGCTGTATTTCGTCAAGTCTCCAGACAAGACTTCCAGCTAGACATTTAGACGAATTCAAGGCCAATCGGCCGAATTGTGTCACTCACAATCCGGTTCTTCGTCGTCGGCCGCAGCGATATCGGGATCGGTTAGTTGAATGACAGTGGTCTGTTCGTTGCCTGCGCTGGCGACTTCTGTAACCTCTTCGTTCGCGTGTTTGGTGGTACTGGTAGTTTCCTGGGCAGTGGAAACAGAAACCAGAAACGCGAACGCAATAAGCGACAGAATAACTGAGTTGACTGATCTGAACAACATCTAGTCAATTCGCCTCCATACGAATATATTCCAATACAATGATACACCAAGTTTTTGATGCTGAACCGAAATGTTCCTGTAATCATATGGATTCCAAATTCTGAATTTCAAGTAAAAGTAGAACGAAATTGTCAAAAGAAAGAAAATCCCGGCGCCGGTCGCATAATTTAATTCAGCAAAGAGTCGAGCAGCTGCCCCGACGGCGAGTCAGCAATCGGTTCCCGCCAATTTGTGTGCTCTCGGAAGACGAGGTCGAGTTCATCCACGAGTCCTCTCTGAAAGTATTGGAGCAGGTCGGGGTGGAAGTGATGTCGGCGGAAGGTCGCGAGTTGCTATTGCGTGGAGGTGCGACGCGAGGAAAAGCGGATGATCTGATCCTGATCGACAGGGGCTTGGTCGAGGAGTGCCTGAGAACGACGCGCAGCAGCTTCAAACTGCATGCTCGCAATCCAGACAACACGATTGAGTTCGGGACGGACCAAATCTGTTTCGCTCCTGTCGGAAGCGCGCCTCACTCATCGGACCTGGATTGCGGGAGGCGTTCCGGCAATCACAGAGACTACCGCGATTTCCTACGCCTTTCCCAGCAGTTGAATATCATTCATCTTGTCAGTGGTTATCCGGTTGAGCCGGTCGATATTCATCCTTCAATTCGCCATATTGAGTGCCTGACCGATTTCGCGGTGCTGACGGACAAGGTATTTCATGCCTATTCACTCGGCCGTCAAAGAAACCTGGATGCCTTTGAGATTATCAAGATTGCCCGCGGACTGGACGATGAGCGACTCAGCCAGGAACCGAGTCTGCATACCATAATCAATTCAAATTCACCATTGCGCCTGGACGCGAACATGGTGACGGGCATCATCGAGATGTCACTCCGAAATCAGGTTGTCGTACTCACCCCGTTCACATTGTCCGGTGCGATGGCCCCGGTGACTCTGTGCGGAGCCCTGACACAGCAGAATGCCGAGGTTTTGTCAGGTTTGGTCATATCGCAGCTAACCAGACCCGGTGCGCCATTTGTGTACGGTGGGTTCACATCAAATGTCGACATGCGTTCCGGTGCCCCAGCGTTTGGAACACCCGAGTACATGAAAGCGGCATTGGCCAGCGGTCAGTTGGCGAGACGCTATCGACTGCCATTTCGTTCTTCAAACACCAATGCCGCCAATAGCGTTGACGCGCAGTCGGCTTACGAATCGGTTTTCTCACTATGGGGTGCCGTCAACGGTCACGCTCACTTCGTACTCCATGCGGCAGGATGGATGGAAGGCGGACTCACCGCCTCGTTTGAGAAATTTGTCCTGGATGCCGACCTGCTGCAGATGATCTCGGAGTATATGCTGCCGATACCGGTCAACGAAGAGGAAGTCGGCATCGATGCGATGATTCAGGCTGGTCATGGCGGTCATTTTTTCGGGACTGATCACACACAGGAGCGTTATCGCGACGCGTTCTACACGCCAATGATATCGGATTGGAGAAACTTCGAAACCTGGAGTGAAGCCGGAGCGCCGCAGGCGATGGAACATGCCAATGCCTTGTACAAGGCTTTGCTTGCGGAATATGAGGAACCGCCGATTGATCCGGCAGTGCGTGAAGAACTGGAAGACTATCGAAGGCGAAGGATTGAGGAAGGCGGTGTGAAGACCGACTTCTGACAGGTCACAGCGTAGAATGACGGTTCAACCGTCAACTATTCCGGCATACTTTCGGCAAATTCAGTTCGTACGAGTTGTTTGCCCATGTTATCTGAATGCAGAAGTTTCAGAAAGGCGGCTGGCATGCTCTTTATACCATCCATGAAGTCGGTTTTAAACTTGAGCTTGCCATTGATTGCCAGATTTGCAAGTTCTCTACGTGCTGTATCGTAGTGAGCGAGGTGATCGAATACCAGGAATCCGCTCACCTGTGCGCGACTGACCAAGATCTGTCGCAGAAATCTCTCACCCATGTCCGGGGCATCGAACTTATCTGCCAGACTGATTGTTCCACAGATAATCACTCGTGCGTCCAAAGCGAGATTCTTCATGGCAGCGTCATGAATCGGTCCTGCGGTATTGTCAAAGAAAATATCGATGCCATCCGGACAGGCTTCAGCGATTTCTCCTGTCAGATCGGTTGCCGAGCGATAGTTCACACCGACGTCGTATCCAACGTTTCGGCACCAGTCGAGTTTGGAATCAGTGCTCGCAACCGCGACTGCCCGACAACCTGCAGCTTTTGCCAGTTGCCCCGCAACTTGACCGACGGCACCGGAGGCTGCTGAAATCAAAACAGTGTTACCCTCAACCGGCTTGCCGATGTTATTCAGAGCACACCAAGCAGTGATGCCAGGCATCCCGATATAACTGAGCCAGGCATGAGGTGGTCCAATGTTCGGATCAACACGGGTTACAGTCTCAGGGTCCAGAATCGAAAATTCCTGCCAGCCGAAGTTGATAGTTTCGATGAGGTCACCGGTGTTCCATTCAGGGTGTCTGGACTCGATTACTTCAGCAACTCCGCCGCCGATCATCACGTCGCCAATTTCAACGCCTTTCGCGTACCCGCGTTTGGAACTTATCCTACCGCGCATGTAGGGGTCGACTGACAGATAGAGTGCACGCGCTAGAATCTGGCCATCGCCAGGAGCTCCGATTTCAGCTTGTTCGAGACGCCAGTTTTCTTCGACTGGCATGCCTTTAGGATACGAGGCGAGTACCCAATTTCGATTGGTATATGTCATTGGATGATAGACTCCTAATGAGTTCGGGATATGATCAAAAGAAATTGACGAGTTGACGAGGTTGGATTCAACCAGTGACTATGGTATATCGAATGACCAAAAAAATGTTGGGTCAATGGACAGTGTTGCTATAGCTCTCCAACGGATGATCGAAATCATCGCCAACCGGAGACTCGTAGCGAAACACGCCGCGGTGATGGCTTTCAATATGTTCTCGGTCGGGGAGATTGATCAGAAACTGTCTGAAACTTGGAATTGGGCAGTCGATGGCATAGTTGTCACTTTGTTGTAACACACCACGATGTATCAAGTGGTTGTAGTAATCTTCGGCGGTCATCCCTCTTGGTAAGTTCTCTGTCAATAGTTGTGCTTGTTTAGCCTGTTGCTCGATGATATCAATCACGTTCCAACTTGACTGCGGTCCTTTCAATCTTTTCATAATCGACGATAGCAAATTCATGGAGTTCCTCATTTCATTGCTTATTTGGCCGTAATAATAGTAAGTACGAGCATCCAAACTCTGTAACTCCACAAGATCAAAATCAATCTTGTCGATATCGCCTTCTGTTTCGATATAGTGCTTAGCGAACGCTTGCAAGCTGTTTTGAATGTGGCATGGCCAACCGTTTGTCTTAGCCAACATCAGATCAAAGTGAGATTCTTGTTTTCCCAGAACAATCTGAAAATGATTACAGAACCCTTCTTTCAATTCTTCCAATTCTTCTGTGTTGAGACAGTTCAGCGAGTGCATGTGTGTTCTGGATAACCGAGTTAGTCCCAATTCCTGAACTCGTGGTACGGAATCAGAAAGTCCGGCGAGCACTACAATAATCGGCAGGTCATGGCTGTCAGTGTACAGTTCTTGCAGGAGTCTGCCTACCGGAGAATATTTGTCTCCATACAGGTTCTGCGTTTCATCCACTCCAATAACCACGGGACGCTTCCATTTCTTATGCGGTAGTACCTTTGCGATTGCTTCCAAACCAGCTTTGACTACCCTGAGTTGTTTTACTTTCTCGGATTCTGCTCCACCCTTGACAAAGAGTCCGTCAAATCCTCCAATAACGCGTGTGGACTCATGAAACGTAGCGAGCACCTCATCACCTTTTCCGGGTTCCACCAAGTCCACCAGCTTCATACAGAAGATTTCCAGGGAGTCCAGAATCGCACCACTTCCGGAAAACAGCATCACCGGCGCGGGTCCTGTTCGCTCAGATCCGTCTGCAAGTTTTGTGATGTATGAGCCGTTCGCCCAGTTATTGTGTAAATGCACGAGCGTTGATGTCTTGCCGGCTCCAGGCGCACCGTAAATCAAACGGGTCGGCGCTCCTTTCTGGAAATTTCCCGCACTGTGAGTTTCCCAACTTGAAGAACAGGCAGCTTCAATGTCGGATATGATCTCTTTACGCCCTGCAAAATACTGAGGTGGGCTTCTATCTGTGTGCTCGGCTACAAATGTCTTTAGCCCAGCTAATCCAGGAGGAAGTATGTTTCCGTTTTTTTTGATGGTGTCCATAGTCTTATGAATTGTACTTCACAATATCAGGCATACTGACTCTACGTAGATAACATTTCTCACCAAACAACCGACCGAGGTTATGTTCGAAATTTCAGAATTTCGAGCATCTTCCATAGTGAAGTCAAGAGGTCATGATTCACTCCTGATCGTTGTCCAATTAAAATATCATTTCCGTACTACGCTTTGAACACGTCTTCGTGCTACAGTGAAGCAGAATGTCTCAAGATATATTTGATTAAATCTACCGATAGAGGATTACCTTGAAATGATTTCGTTTTTGGAAGACTTCGAAGACTGTTACGCAGTTGAACAAGCGTTGATTGACTATGAGAAAGGCACAACTGTTCTGGGTGTAGTCGTAGATGCAATATTGAATGGTGAGTCACCGTTACGAGCATGGCGAGAAAATCGAGGATTTACACTGGATTCTTTGGCCAAGCGAGTCGGAGTGTCCAAGAGTTTTTTTTCTCAAATAGAAAACAACCGAAAGCCTGGATCGCTCAACCTGTATCGACGGATTTCAACAGTATTGAATGTCGCAGTGGATGATCTTGTCTACTGGACAGAAGGAAATACGTAATCCGAAGTTGACGCATTTTAGTCCCCAGTAATATTCTGGTAACTCGCCTCTTGTAACGGGCGGTCTAGTTTTCAATGGTATTGATTGAAAATGATTCTATTGGGATTGGTCTAGCATGTCCATCGCTCTGTAGAACAAGACGGCAGATGTTCACAGCAGCAACCGGTAAAATTCCGCAGACTGTCCCAACGGTTCTTCATACTGTCCGAGTTACTCAAAATTTTAAGAGTTGACTAACGTAAAAACATTCACCCTCAATAATTTTGGGAAAGGAAGATGGAATTTCTATCCCAAACATATACGGACACGCAGGTCTTTGGCCGGAACGAATACGCTGGCTACCGGATGTTTATCGGAGCGATGGGTCTGCTTCTGATCGAAGTTTTGCGATTGATCATAAAAAAGTCGATGACCTGAAAGGTATTCGGTGACGGTATTGCCAACTTAATCGCGTATGGCACCTTAGTCCTGATCTACTGTGTCGCATTGGCATCCACATTGATAACGCGGTATTACGGCGTTTGGTACTATTTCAGCTTTTTCACAATTCCAACGAACATCTGGACCGTTGTACTGTGTGTCGTTCTTGCCGACTTCGCCTACTACTGCGAGCTCCGGTTCACCCCCAGGACCAGTATCGGCTGGGCAACTCATTCGGTCCACCACAGTTCGCCTTTCTTCAACATCTCCGTGGCCTATCGTTTCGGTCCCCTGGATGGATTCATACCGATCTTCTTCCACCTGCCACTGGTGGTCATCGGATTTCATCTGGCACCGGTCATTGTCACCGAAGCGTTTGTCCTGCTGTACCAGACAACGATACATACCCAGCTGTGTCCGAAACTTCCCAGACCCATTGAGTTCCTGTTCAACACACCATCCTATCATCGGGTTCACCATGGTCGCATCCCGCAGTACATCGACAAGAACTATGGGGGCATTTTCATCATCTGGGATCGGATGCTGGGAATCTTCGAGGAGGAAAAGGAGTAGGTTGACTTCGGAATCACCACCCAGATCGAGTCGATCAATCCGCTGGTGGTGTTTTTCCACGGACTGACCCGACTGTGGCGCAGACTGAGGGTCGCGGGCAGTTTCAGGAATGTGATGAGCGTACAGTTCCGGCCGCCGGACTGGCCGCCCCGCGGGTCCGGACAGCTTCCCTCGGGAAGCTAAGCAGACTATCGCGATTGATTTTTCCTACTTTTCTCACAATACCTGCCTTAATTATGAGCATAGATTCGTCGAAGTTCGACCGAAGCAGGCATTTTCATTTCGGTTGGGGCTCCAACTTGACGAATAAGATATGGACCCCTCCCGAAATATTTCACAGCATGTCGTGCTGCGTTTTCAAAGTTGTTGAACGATGCGATAAATTCACCTTCAAATATCAAGATGAATTTACCAGCGTGGTATCGATTCAACACTTTAGACATCTCGGTAAATTTTTTGATGTCATTGTCGAGAATATGCGCAGTCATCATTGTGTCCTCAACTCATTTGTATGAGCGTCCTTCAAATTAAAAATTATTCAAATGACCCAGTATTCATACCATTCTGATTTTGCCAGTTCAACTCGTATACCGAGATTTGCAATAAGCTCAACTGCTCAAATTATATGTTCTACGTAACTACAACAGAAGTCACTGGTTGCTTATGGGTTGCTTGTTGATTTATACGGAAAAACGATAAGGTTCACACTAAATGTTCATGATTCTCGTTCTTGAATTACCCCGCATGCCGATGAAATAAGCCGAAACTGAGTTTCGGCCGAGCAGATTAGATATGCTTGAATCCGGAGGATGGGGTGTAGTTGTATTGAATATTGGTGGAAAGAGTCTGACTCCAGTCCCCGTAACTAAATATGATTTGATTTTATGCAAAAATCCCGACGACGCGAGTGAAGAAATTGAAATTATAATCCGATAATCCGCATGTTGTTACCTTCGTTGACAGACTACTGATATACTGAAATTCCTTACGCGGACGGTCTGCCAACATAATCTCAGACTTCAACCTAGAGAATTAATATGCAGGAATCAGACAAACTTCGAATCAGTAGTCACTATTTATGTGTTCATTGGTTTAAAGAATTAGCGCGTAAAATCAATGAAGATGGACGACAGAATTTGATTGATAGAGCGAGGCGTGTGCATTGGTCAACTAAAAATAGTCAAATTCTCAATTATGGAGATGAGGGTATTGATCCATTCTCTTTTATTTATTTTCTTGCATCGAAAAATACTTCGGATCAATTTGAAACAGTTTATCGGAGTGTTCATCAAATATTTGAACCGAACGCTTCTGATATTTCGAACTTTCCAGAAGCTAGAATTTTCCCTACTCCAATCCCAATTGCCAAGTTGCTTTTTCACGACGGGGTAAATTTTCATCAAAGACTTCTGTGGAATTTGTTCCGCCAAGTTGTAACTTCAGAACAGATTGTTCTTGAAGACTATCGGGAAGTTTTGGGAATCAAGAATGTTGATGTGACAAAGCTTACACATTGTCTATATTTAATAAATCCCGATCGCTTTCATCCGATTGATGATTCTAAAAATTTAATCTTTAGCAAAAGTCGCGTACAAATATGGAAACGCAAGATAAAAAAGAACGGATTCACAGCGTACGAGAATGCGATAGCAGAAATAAATTCTCGATTTCCTGATTGCAAACCATACGAAATTAACCTCTTTAATTATCTGCAATCTCAAAGTGGAAAGAAGGACTTCGTTAAGCTAGTCAATAGTAACTCTCGCTTTTTTCAAATTGGAGCCAATGCTTTTGCTGATGGTGTAGATGTTATGGAAAACGCACATGAAGAAGAAAAAACTCCGTCGTTCAGTGAAGGTTCTTGTGTTTACACTGGTGGACCTAATTCGACTGGAGGCCAGCCATTCAAAGGCCTTTCAGATCCTATTAGGGGTGATATCGTTCTTGTCCGAAAAGGATACACGGAGGGGAGAGGTATTGGAGTTGTATTGGAAAATGAATACACGGCAAATGAAACCTATCCCAATGGTTGGGATCAAAATAAAGCAATCCGGGTTGTCTGGATCAACAAATTATCCTCTGATTTGAGAAAAGTAACTGGTGGAGGTTTTTCAGAAGTCCCTCAAGACAAGAAAACTTATGCAGCATTTAAAGCGGCATATCCGTCTACCTTTAATATGATTGATTCAATTGTAAATGGCGATCCTACTTTAATGGACATGCTTCCCGACGATACTGATGTTGATTCTGGAAATAGTGATCGTTGTACATTGAATACTATTTTTTATGGCCCGCCCGGAACCGGAAAAACATACGCTACATTCAAAAGGTGTGTCGAAATTTGTGATGGTGAAGTCGGACAGTCAGAGGAGGATGCTATACGAGAGCGTTACAAGCAGTTACGCGATGAAGATAAGCGTATCGAATTCGTTACTTTCCATCAATCGTACAGCTATGAAGAATTCGTGGAAGGGCTGCGTCCCAAAGTTGTAAAGGATAACGGTGGTGGATTCCGCCTCAAAGTTAGGAATGGAGTACTCAAGCGAATCGCCAAACGTGCCCAAAAAAATTCCGAGCACAGCTACGTGCTAGTAATTGACGAAATCAACAGAGCCAACATTTCGAAAGTGCTTGGTGAGCTTGTCACTTTGCTGGAAGACGACAAGAGACAGGATCAGATCAACGAAATTTCCGTGACGCTTCCATATTCCGGTGATTCTTTTGTTTTGCCGAACAACTTGTATATTCTGGGAACAATGAATACAGCAGACCGTTCGATCGCTCTTCTGGATACAGCCCTTAGACGACGGTTTGAATTTGAGGAAATTGAACCAGACCCCGCCAAGTTGTCCATGGTCGACGATATTGATCTACGAGAAGTGTTGCGGGCAATCAATCGGCGCCTGGAATGGTTCATTGATCGAGACCACCTGATAGGACATGCCTGGTTTATGAAGGCAAAGTCAAAAGAACAAGTCGACCGAGTCATGCGCAATAAGACTATTCCCTTGATTGCGGAGTACTTCTATGATGACTGGCACAAGGTGCAATCTGTTTTGGGAGGTGGTGAAGCGTTTGTGCGTTGCGATAAACTGGATGATCCGCCGGGATGGGACAATGGGGGTGGAGACGGTCGAGTGAGCTGGAGAGTAAAAGATACATTCGAGGATGATGCCTACGAAGAATTGATCAACGGCCCAGCTCAAACCAATGATAGCTCGACCGACTAGATCCATGCCTGTGCCAATAACATGCCACGAGTGGCAGGAATTGCACATCGGTTACCGTGGCTTAAATCAATTACATGTTGATAGGTTACATACTCTGGCGAGACGATCGGCACGGTATTTGAAGAAACCAGAAGATGCTGTTCTTACCCAAATTCCAAAAGGGTTGAAGGCGGGACAAATTGTCGGAATACTTGCCATCCCAAACCTGACACTCGAAATTCTTCCAAAGATTGACGATGATAAAAACAACACCCGTATGGCATTGGTGAGAATGTTGAATGTGGTGTACGACCTTCGTATTTCAGATGGTGAAATAACTGCCTTGAGTAAACAACAATTTGATTTGCTTGAAATTTTAATTCGTCTGTTTTCTATCAGGCTTCTCACAGCTGTTCGGCGTGGGTTGCCGCGGCGTTACATAAATCATGAGGAAGATCTCAGATTGTTGAGAGGAAAATTGGATGTAACGCGACAGGTAACGTATCTTGCTGCAAGATCGGATTTGATAGCCTGTCGATACGACGAGTTGTCACCCGACACACCGCTGAATCGAGTTCTCAAGGCAACCGTCCTGAAACTGTCAGATATCAGTCGTTCAACTGCTAACGTTCGACTGCTGAATGAATTGAAGATTCATTTTGATTGTGTCAGCAATGTGCAAAATCCACTCAATGAACTGGTGCGACTGGACCGCACCAACAATACGTACCACAATCTATATCGCTGGGCGTGTCTGTTTCTTAAGGGTGATTATCAAACCACGACCAGTGGGCAGATTTCTGGATTTTCGTTGCTGTTCGCGATGAACGATCTGTTTGAAAAGTTCATCGGCAATATTCTCAAGCGCACACTTGAAAATCCCCCTGAGAGCAGGGTTTTGCTTCAGAATAAAGCGCATTCAGTACTGTTGAATGAGAACGGCCAAAAGATTTTCAATTTGATCCCGGATGTCGTCATACGTTCAAATAACAAAGAATGTATTGTGTTGGATACCAAATGGAAACACTTGAATCCGAAGGACGATATTAAGCTTGGTGTCGAGCAGTCTGACATCTATCAGATGATGGCGTACGCGCATGCCTATGAACCAAAGCGGCTGATTTTGCTCTACCCCTGGAACAAAAACATCGCGAGTGAACCAGGTATTCTCTGTAGATGGAAGCTATCCGGAATGAAAATTCCGTTTCATGTTGCGACTGTCAAAGTCGGCTATTCGAATATGAAGGACTTCTATAAGGAAATTGGTAGTACCTTGATATCGTTCGCTACGCTGACAGATGATGGGCCATAAGAGTGAATGGGAAATTCTAAGTTCGCCAACTATTGTTCTTTCCCGGTTTGAATTCTAGCGGGGAAAACCGCTTGTGCTGTAGGAACACCTGCAACAGCAGTTGCGCCCATGCCTCCTGATAGTCGAATCGCTGAACCCAGTGCTCTAAATTCTCGCGGAAGAACTCCTGAAATGATATCGGCAACTGATTCTTCATCAGCTGACTGTTCTCCACGAATCACGCGGTTTCGTAGGGAAAGATCTCGTCCGTCGAGTTGATCAGATCACGCAGGATAAACTCGCGGTATATCGGGTTTGCGATTTCTAACCGTGGCTTCATACGAATCAGTCCGAGGTCGTATACGTACTCGACATCATCCGCTTGAAATACGGGAAAATCCAATTTACCGCTCACAATCGGTTTGATCATCCGTCTAACGCGCTCTTCGCGCAACTTGTCAGCCAGCTGGTCCAAATGTGAGTCGCGGCGTAGAATCAGCAACTCTCTCGATCTAACGATATCATCATGCCCGATCTGCTGGCTTCGATCTTTTTTCACTTTGCAGGCTTCATTCGCCAAAGCATTAACCAGCCATGGCTGTCCAAGGGTAGATTCCCATACTTCCTGCAGTGCGTCCTCGCTCCATCGCTGACCGGTCTCCTCGGTATGTTGCAGAAGCAGTGACCTGGTCTGCGACTCATCGAAGTCACCCAGCCGCAACGACCTCGCCTTGATGTTGAACACACTGCCACCGGCGATGATCTCGTCGTCCCGGCTTGAGCGGATCCGATAGTCACGCACATCGTGTACGCCACAGAGTATCACGCTCTGCGGAAAGCTCTCGGGACGTTGCAGGAAACCTGAACGCAACTGGCGAAGCACCGAGATCAGCATGTCGCCGGACAACGCATCCATCTCATCAATCATCAGAATCAACGGACGCGAATCCGCCTCCGACCAGCGACGCAAGGTCTCGCTAAGCACCTCAAATGCTCCGGCTGAACTGAGAACATCCTGCCAGATGTCGCGAACAAACGAATCATTCAATCGGCCTTCCGCTTCGACAGCAAGTTTCGTGAGTACCGCACGCATGCCGGTTTCGATATCATCGCGTACGACCTGGGCGGACTCGACATTGATGTAGGCGGCGCGATACCGTCCGGTCGAGTTGAGCTCGTCTCGTAGTGCAATGAGTACAGAAGTCTTGCCAGTCTGGCGCGGTGCATGCAGGACGAAATAGCGCTCCTGTTCAATCAGCTGCAATACTTCTGAACGATCAAGACGCTCTAGCGGAGGTATGAAGTAGTTCTTATCGGGCTTTATCGGCCCGGAGGTGTTGAAAAAGCGCATGGATGTAATTATACAGCGGACAGCATCGAGCGGGATTTGATCAGATGAATTCCTCTAATTTTCACTCGAAACCCGAAAAAGGATGTCGAGTAAAATCAAGGACTAAATTCAGAGCGGAGTTCTGGCAAATGGCGGGATACTCAGGTCGGTGTTTCGTTTATTCGATAAAATCGGACGCAACTCAGATACAACTTAAATATGAAGATAACAGATGAACTACGTAATTTCTGATTTTGGTCGTGCTGAGGCAGCCGTTCAGAACTCCCAATCGCGCTTTCCGGTCCGACGAATCTACCTTGTCGGAAGAAACTATGCGGAACACGCGCGAGAGATGGGACATGACCCGAATCGGGAAGAACCATTCTTTTTCCAGAAACCCTCTGACGCGGTATTGCCTTCCGGGAGTGACTTCCCCTATCCTCCAGGATCAAATAATGTTCATCACGAAATCGAGCTGGTGGTGGCACTCAAATCCGGCGGCAGTGACATCAATCCGGAAGATGCTTTGGATCATGTATACGGTTATGCAGTCGGAATCGACATTACACGACGCGACCTGCAACAGAATATGAAAAAGATGGGTCGGCCGTGGGAAGCCGGGAAATCCTTTGATAAATCGGCACCGATGAGCGAAATCGTCCCGGCGACTGAATGCGGCCACCCGCAATCCGGTCGTGTCTGGCTCAAGGTCGACAACGAGTTGCGCCAGGAAGGGGACCTCAATCAACTGATCTGGTCAATTCCCGAAATCATCAGCAAACTGTCCGAAATGTTCGAACTGTCAGCTGGCGATCTGATATTTACCGGAACTCCGGCTGGCGTCGGACCGATTGTCAAAGGTGACAGATTGACCGGTGGTGTGGACGGTATCGGCGAGATTGAAATTGCGGTTACCTAGTCGATTGCTCAGTGGCATCAGGGTCACAGTTACCGGCATGACAAAAGAATAATTGTTCCGAAGGCTAGAGTGCTCAAGTGCAAGAATTAACTCAATTTCAATTCTATGTGGTATAAATTTCATTCATAATTGGTCAATTGAATTAGGTTGACCCTAAGATTTAGCTTGATTACTGCACCGTAGCCGCTCTATTTGAGCAGGTTGATTTGGTGTAATAGAGGAGGTATCCAATCAATGAAAATTCATGAACTAAAGAAGGCTTTTGAGCTCGGTAAACTCAGCAGAAGGGAATTTCTGCAACGCTCTGCGGCGTTAGGCGCAGTAGTTGCAGTACCTGGAAGTTTGGTTTCCGGAATTGCACGTGCCGAGCCGAAGCAAGGCGGCGTACTTCGATTGGGAATGGGTGGCGGTTCCACTGACAATTCCCTAGATCCAGGAACCCATCCGGATTCAGTACCCATCAATCTGGAGCACCAGATTCGAAACTATCTTATCGAAATTGCACCGACCGGTGAACTGGTTGGGGAGCTGGCGGAAAGCTGGGAAATCAAGCCCGGTGCCGCAGAATGGGTAATCAAACTTCGAGAGGATGTCGAATTCCATAACGGCAAGACAATGACATCCGCCGATGTGATTCATTCGATTCAACATCACATTCGCGAGGATTCCACTTCGGCGGTGGCCGGACAGATGGGACAGATCGCCGAGATGAAAGCCGACGGCGACTATGTTGTCAATATCACACTCAAAAGCGGAAATGCGGACTTTGCATGGTTGCTGACAGATTATCACGTATCCATTTTCCCGACTGAAGGTTGGGAATCCGGTGTCGGTACCGGTGCATTTAAACTGGTTTCCTACGAACCCGGTGTACGGTCGGTAGTCGAACGCAATCCCAACTATTTCAAGGAGGGACTGCCTTATTTCGACGGGGTGGAGATCACAGTGATTTCAGATGCCGCTGCCCGTGACAATGCGCTGAAGACCGGTCAGGTGGATGCCACCAATCGTGTCAGTCAGCGAACTGCCAACCTGCTTGATCGGGCACAAGGTGTGAGCGTTCACAAGATTGTCGGAACCAAGCACTATACAGTGCCGATGCTGACCAACGTTCCACCGTTTGATAACGTGAAGGTGCGTCAGGCACTTCGACTCGCGGTTGATCGTGAGGCACTGCTGAAAACGATCCTCGGCGGACACGGTGAAGTTGGTAATGACCTCCCGATTGGTCGCAATCAGGAGTTCTACAATACCGAACTTCCCCAGCGCGAGTATGATCCGGACCAGGCAGCGTTCCTGCTCAAGGAAGCCGGTATGGAAGGCCTCGCGGTCGAACTGTCCGCAGCTGATGCCGCATTTGACGGCGCAGTTGATGCTGCAGTCCTTTATGCCGAACATGCGAAAGCCGCGGGTATCAACATCAACGTGATCCGCGAGTCCAACGACGGTTACTGGTCCAATGTCTGGCAGCAGAAGCCCTGGTGCATGTGTTATTGGTCTGGACGACCGACCCAGGACTGGATGTGGACCATTGCCTATGAATCGGGTGGCGCCTGGAACGATAACCACTGGGAGAATGAAACTTTCCAGCAGTTGCTCAAGGGTGCCCGAGTAGAGGTCGATCCGGCCAAGCGTAAGGACATGTATTGGGAAATGCAGCGTCTGCACTGGGAAGAGGGTGGAACAGTCGTACCGCTGTTCGCCGCTGACCTGATGGGCGTATCTGACAAGGTTGCGTTGCCCGAAGACATCGCGGTCAACTGGGAACTCGACGGGCACAGATGTACTGAACGTTGGAGTTTTGCGTAATACAGTAAAAGTGTATTTGTCCGATTGAATGCAATGCGGTAGTGCGAATTTATGGGGCTCACGAGGCTTATCGCCAACCGCATAGCTTTCGGCCTGATTACACTCATTGTAATCACGCTTCTGATATCTTTTGCGCTTGAGGCGCTGCCCGGTGATTTCGCCGAGCAGCGTCTCGGGCAGTCAGCCACTCCTGAAACCATCGCTGCAATCAGGGCGCAGCTCGGTCTCAACGAACCCATCCTCGTCCGATATTGGCAATGGCTAAGTAACTTTCTGCAAGGCGACATGGGCATCTCGCTTTCCAACTCTCGCCCGGTCGCAGAACTGCTCGCCACACGACTCGGTAACACCCTGTTTCTGGCAACCGCTTCGGCTATCGTAGCCGTTCCCTTGGCACTGTTCCTGGGAATTCTTGCCGCTCTGTATAGGGAGTCACTGTTGGACAAATTGATCTCAACCGCAACACTGGCTGCGATTTCCTTGCCGGAGTTTTTTATCGGGTATATCCTGGTTGCTCTTTTTGCCGTTAACTGGCAGATTTTCCCGGCGATATCCAGCATAACCGACACCATGACGTTGGGTGAGAAAATCTATGCATCGTTGCTGCCAATTGCGACGCTGACATTCGTAATCGTGGCGCATATGATGCGCATGACCCGAGCTGCAATCATCAACCTCATGCAAAGTCCATTCATCGAAATGGCGACTTTGAAGGGATTGAAGCGCGGGCGGATCATCGTGCATCACGCACTGCCGAATGCATTGTCACCGATTATCAATGTGATAGTGCTCAACCTGGCTTATCTGGTTGTTGGTGTGGTGGTGGTCGAGGTTGTGTTTATCTACCCGGGGTTGGGACTGTTGATGGTCGACTCCGTCACTTCGCGGGATCTGCCGATCGTACAGGCATGCATTCTGATTTTTGGTGCAACCTACATCTCACTGAACATGTTGGCCGATATTCTATCGATTGTCAGCAACCCGAGATTGCGACACCCTCGCTGAGGTTCCCGACATGCGATTTTGGCTATCACTGAAGCGAGCCGGATTGCCAGCCCATATCGGTATTGTGATCATTCTGCTGTTTGCCTTTGCCGCAGTGTTTGCGCCTTGGTTGGCACCTTATGGTGAAAGTGAGGTTGTCGATGCCGTGCCTTGGGCAACACCCGAGGAAAGCGGGACTCTGCTTGGTCTGGACCAGTTGGGACGCGACCTATACTCGCGGGTTCTTTACGGAGCCAGGAACACCATCGCACTGGCGATGGGAATCACCATTCTCGCATTTTTCATGGGAATGACGGCCGGCTTCTTCGCTGCTGTCGTCGGCCGCTGGGTGGATCTGTTGCTCAGCCGAATTGTAGATATCATCATGGCATTCCCGACGCTGTTTTTCGCGTTGATCGCGTTGTCGATTTTCGGTACCTCCATTCCGGTCCTGGTGTTCGTCATTGCCACTTTGGACGCAACCCGCGTCTATCGTATCGCACGCGCGTTGGCCATGGACATCAACGTGATGGAGTATGTCGAGGTTGCCCGTCTTCGCGGGGAGGGTCTGTGGTGGATCATGCGTCGTGAGATATTGCCGAATACACTCACTCCGTTGCTGGCAGAATTCGGACTTCGTTTCTGCTTCGTATTTCTTTTCATCAGTTCACTGAGTTTTCTCGGAATCGGTATCCAGCCGCCGGCGGCCGACTGGGGAGCGATGGTGCGCGAGAACGGTGTTGCGATCACTTACGGCATATTTACGCCGTTGGTGCCTGCGGCGGCGATCGCAATCTTGACAATCGCTGTCAATCTGGTTGTTGATTGGTTTCTGAGAAAGACTGCGGGTCTGCGCGAAGAGTACTGATCGGGTTATTCAAGCATGAGTGAATCTATCCTGACAATCAGGAATCTGCAGATTGAAGGATTCGCGGATGAGCAGTGGAAACCGATTGTCAACGGCATTGATCTTGACCTCAATCGGGGCGAGGTGCTGGGTCTTATCGGCGAGTCAGGTGCCGGAAAATCCACGATTGGCATAGCTGCAATGGGCTATTGCCGGCCCGGTTGCCGAATTGTCGGCGGTACGATTGATTTTGACGGCGTACAGATCCATGAACTGACAAGTGATCAGATTCGGGAGGTTCGAGGCGTACGCATATCGTATGTCGCGCAAAGTGCCGCAGCATCGTTCAACCCAGCTCACCGACTGATTGATCAATATGCTGAAACACCCGTGCAGCACGGAGTCCTCAAGTTTCAGCAGGCGGCGAACAATGCCCGCGCGATGTATGCGACATTGGATCTTCCAGACCCAGACAACATCGGCAGGCGATATCCCCACCAGGTATCCGGTGGACAATTGCAACGGGCCATGGTTGCGATGGCGATGTCATGCGAGCCGGACCTGATCATTTTTGATGAACCGACGACCGCTTTGGATGTGACGACGCAGATCGAGGTTCTGGCGGCCATCAAGGATGTCGTCCAAAGATTCAATACCGCAGCGATTTATATTACGCACGACCTCGCGGTGGTCGTGCAGTTGGCCGATCGCATCATGGTTCTTCGTTATGGAGACCTGGTCGAGGAATCTGAAACAAATGAGATTCTGAAAAACCCCAAGGAAAACTACACCAGAGACTTGCTTGCTGTCAGGACATTCAAGAAAAATCCAGAGGACCTTGTGAAAGGGCAGGTGCCGCTCATCGAAATCAATGACTTACACGCGTCCTACGCTGGGGATATCAAGGTTCTTGAAGACATCAATCTGACTGTTGAGAAAGGTCGTACGGTAGCGATTGTCGGCGAATCCGGAAGTGGCAAGAGCACACTCGCAAGAGCCATGACAGGGTTGTTGCCACCTTCCCAGGGAACAGTGAAATATTCGGGAAGTGAACTGCCTAGATCATACAAGGAGCGTACAAAAGATCAACTGCGCCAGATGCAGATGATCTACCAGATGCCGGATGTCGCTTTGAATCCCCGGCAAAAACTTCGTGAAGTCATCGGTCGTCCACTCGGGTTTTATTTCGGAATGGACGGTGCCGAGCGAGACCGTCGTGTCAAAGAGTTGTTGGAGATGATTGAGTTGCCCACCAACTACATTGATCGGTTTACCCCGGAACTTTCCGGGGGACAGAAGCAACGGGTCTGTATCGCGAGAGCGCTGGCAGCACAGCCTGTTGTGATTATCTGTGATGAGGTGACATCAGCACTGGATCAGCTGGTCGCGGAAGAAATTCTGAAACTTCTGGACCGACTGCAGAAAGAGCTGAAAATGACCTATCTTTTCATTACCCATGACCTGGCAACAGTCAAGGCAATTGCCGATGAGATCGTTGTAATGCTGCGGGGTAGAATAGTGGAGTCAGGTCTCAAAGACGACGTGCTAAGACCACCGCATCACGAATATACGGAACTGCTACTCAGTTCGGTTCCAGAAATGGACCCGGATTGGCTCGACCGACTGTTGGAGTCGCGGGCCACAGCAAGTTAGTTCCGCGATAGCACAATACATCAGATTTCTCTCTGCACCCCGAGGGGCAATGGAGCCGAACATTGCAATCAATGCGATAGGATCTGACTCAGGAACAGTTTGGTTCTGTCGTTTTGAGGATTGTCGAAGAATTCATCGGGATTGTTCTCCTCTATGATTTCCCCTTCATCCATGAAGATAACACGATTGGCGACGGTTTTTGCAAATCCCATCTCGTGCGTCACAACCAGCATGGTCATTCCGCTTTTTGCGAGCTGAATCATGACATCGAGGACTTCCTTGATCATTTCCGGGTCAAGAGCCGAGGTCGGCTCATCAAACAGCATGATCTTCGGATTCATGCAGAGGCTCCTCGCGATCGCCACCCGTTGTTGCTGCCCACCCGATAACTGACCGGGATATTTTGAGGCCTGCTCAGGAATTCTCACGCGTTCCAGATACTTCATCGCTATATCTTCGGCTTCGTCTTTGGGCAACTTTCGAACCCAGATTGGTGCCAGGGTACAGTTTTCAAGTACCGTAAGGTGAGGGAAGAGGTTGAACTGCTGAAACACCATCCCCACTTCGCGTCTTATTTCCGCAATGTTCTTCAAGTTGTCTGTGAGCAAAATGCCATCGACCGAGATGTCACCGCGTTGATGTTCCTCAAGACGGTTGATGCAGCGGATCA
Source organism: Arenicellales bacterium (assembly GCA_963662635.2). Classification (GTDB taxonomy): domain Bacteria; phylum Pseudomonadota; class Gammaproteobacteria; order Arenicellales; family JAJDZL01; genus JAJDZL01. Next base: position 1,197,081 of record CAXXFC010000006.1, on the reverse strand, counting down.
AGGTTGACTTCCCGGAACCGGAAGGCCCGCAAATGACGATTCTTTCGCCGCGCTCGACGGTCAGATTGATGTCTTTGAGGACATGGAATTTACCGAACCACTTGTGCATGTCGGTAATTTCGATCGCAATCGAGTGATCTCTATCGTCGTTTGGATTGACTGTTTTGGTCATGCTGTCATTATTCATTTGAGATTCCTCTATTGGTCCTTATGACCAGTATCCAGTTTACGTTCCAAATAAAGCGAGTATCGCGACATGGCAAAACATGATATGAAAAATCCCAGCGCGATAAACATGTAAAGTTCTGTGGACAAACCCTGCCATTTCGAATCAGCAAGGGTTGCGCCGCTGATTCCCAGAGGGTCAAGAAGACCGACAATGACCACAAGCGTGGTGTCTTTGTACAGCCCGATAAAGGTATTGACGATTCCAGGTATGGAAATCTTGAGTGCCTGCGGGAGTATGATCAGTCTCATACAGTTCGCATACTTCAGCCCCAATGCATCAGCCGCCTCAAACTGTCCACGCGGAATGGCAGCCAATCCACCTCTGATCACCTCGGCGATGTACGCTGCGGCAAACAGTATCACCATGATGATGACACGCAGCAGCAGATCAAAATAAGTACCCGGTGGCATGAAGTAGTTCAGCAGTGTCGAAGCGACGAACAGCAATGTGATCAGTGGCACGCCGCGGAAAAATTCGATGTAACAGATGCTGAGCAGGCGGACCAGAGGCATGGACGACTGTCGACCCAGAGACAGCGCGATTCCGAGCGGAAGCGATACTGCGATGCCGGTAACACCGATCAATACTGTCAGCAGGAATCCACCGAACTTGGAAGACTCGACGCTTTCCAATCCGAGCCCGCCCCACAACATGACAAACGCAAAAGCCGGATAGAACAGAGTAAACCAAAGCAGATATTTGCGACCTCTGACCTGGTCATACAGTAAAGGAACCAAGGCAACGAACAGCAATACGAATGTCACATTGACCCGCCAGCGCAGATGCACCGGGTAAAACCCATACAAGAGCTGCTCGAATCTTGCAACGATGACTGACCAGCACGCCCCTGCCGCTATTTCACGGCATTCGTTTCGATGCTTGACATCACCGGAAAAAACCGCATCGAAAAAGACCCAATTTGCAAGTGGTGGGACAATCTTGTAGAGAATATAGATTGAAACAACAGTAAGCAACACGTCGGTGGGGCTGGACAACATGTTCTTGCGAATCCAGCCGGCGAATCCAACCTGCATTTTTGGAGGCGGCAGTTCCTGGTGCATACCGTTGTTATGAGCTTGCTTGTCCATCAGATTAACGATCCACCAATGAAATTCGCTTGTTGTACCAGTTCATGAATGCTGAGATGGACAGGGAGATGCAAAGGTACAGAGCGAGCACAATTGACATGCACTCCAGCGCCCGGCCGGTCTGATTGAGTGAAATGCCGCCGATCGTTGCGACGATATCCATGTACCCGACCGCAATTGCGAGCGAGGAGTTCTTGGTAAGATTGAGATATTGGCTGATCATGGGCGGCACGATCACCCGAAGTGCCTGCGGCAAAATGACCAACCTCATCGCCAGATTCGCTTTCAGACCCAATGCGAACGCTGCTTCTGTCTGTCCATGACTGACTGCAAGTATGCCGGCCCTGACAATCTCAGCGATGAACGCACCGGTGTAGACACCGAGCGCAATCAACAATGCAATGAATTCCGGACTCAGGACCAGTCCACCTTTGAAATTGAAGCCCTTGAATACAGGATATTCAAGTTCGGCCGGGAAGCCCAGGAGCCAGAACGCGAGCAGTGGAAGTGCGACAAGCAGACTGCCATTGACCCAGTAAACCGGGTATTGTTCACCTGTCAGTTCCTGTTTCTGCCTTGCGAACCGATAGAAGATATATGCACCGGCAAGGGCGATGAGCAAGGCGACAACCACCCCCCAGAATGCAGGTTCCAGCAAGGGTTTGGGCATGTATATTCCGCGATTGGTGAGAAAAGCGAAATCGTACGCGGCAATCGCCTGTTTGGGATGTGGCATGTTATGAACGATCAGACCGTGCCACAACAGAATCCATAGAAGAATCGGTACGTTCCGGCTGAATTCGACGAACACGTAAGCGATTCGATTCACCAGAAAATTAGAAGACAGGCGTGAGACTCCCGCAACAAAACCGATGAAGGTCGCGAGCATGATGCCGAAGAAAGCCACCAACCCGGTGTTGATGATGCCGACTACGGTCGCCCTGAGGTGGGTACTACGGGAATCGTACTCGATCAGATGCTGATTGATATCGTAGTTGGAAGGCGCAAAAAGAAAACTGTAGCTGGCTTCCCTGCCCAGAAGCTCAAGATTATTGAGGGTGTTGCGAACAAAGAAACCGATTAACGAGAGTACGACAACAATAACGATGATCTGAATGATTGTCTGGCGGGATTTTTTATCGGCCCAAATATTGCTCATCATGGACTTAGCGGAATTCCCCTACCGGCGTTGTATTGCGCGACGTCGAATGAAACGTCGACGGCGCGTGCGAATGTGCACGCGCCGTCCATATGGTTGATTTTACCGATAAGGCGGGGCGTAGATCAGTCCACCGTCTGTCCAGAGAGCGTTAACGCCTCTTTCCAGTCCGATGTCTGTATTCACGCCGAGATATTTCTCGAAAATCTCACCGTAGTTGCCTACAGCAGCAATGACGTTCACCACCCAGTCGGCGCTCAATCCGAGCATTGCGCCATATTCGCCTTCTGTACCGAACATTCTGTTCAGTTCAGCATCTTTCTGCTTTTCGGCGGCCATCGCACGTACGTTTTCGGAAGTGATGCCTTTCTCTTCGGCGATGATCAGCACATTAAGTGCCCATCGTACCACGTCGCCCCATTCGTCGTCACCATGACGCACCAGTGGTCCAAGCGGCTCCTTGGAGATAATTTCAGGCAGCACAACATGGGCTTCAGGATCGTCGAGACTCGCACGTGTGGCAGCGAGACCGGATCGGTCTGTTGTGTACACGTCGCATCGGCCGGCGAGATAGTTCTGCCGAGCTTCCGCATTGGTCTCAATTGGAACGGGCTCATAACTCATTCCGTTGCTGCGGAAAAAGTCAGCCAGATTCAGCTCTGTGGTAGTGCCGGTCTGAATGCATACTGAAGCGCCTTCAAGTTCTGTTGCGCTCGATACACCCAGTGAGGCAGGAACAATGAAGCCCTGTCCATCGTAGTAGTTCACACCGAGGAAGGTCAGTTTGAGGTCAACGTCACGACTGTAAGTCCAGGTCGTGTTTCTCGAAAGCATGTCGACCTCACCGGCTTTCAATGCTTCAAAACGGGTTTTTCCGGTCAGATTGGTGTATTTGACCATCGAAGCGTCACCGAAGACAGCGGCAGCCACGGCTTCGCAAAGTGCAACATCGAATCCTTTCCAGTTGCCTGCGTCATCTGTGAAAGCGAAACCGGCCAAACCGGTATTGATACCGCATTGCAGATGTCCTTTGGCTCGAACGTCATCAAGTGTGCCCGCTTGACTGATTCCAGTGGTCGCAAGACCGACCAGAACCAGAGCTAATGACAATTGTTTGATTAATTTCATAAGCGCCTCCTGTATAGAAAAATAAGATGAATAAGATAACTGTCATCGATTATAGTGCATAACAAATTTAAGCACCAACGCGGTTGAAGTTCGCCAGCAATTCTCATTTTAAATTGATTTTCACGGGAGAAAATGCCGGATTTTCAGTCTTCAAATAAAAAACATATAAAACAATAACATGGGACTTGTACTTTGGGTCGGATTGTGGTATAACCACAGTCCGTGGATTTCACAGTCGACAATCTGACCGGTGAACTGCGGACCATCTTCGAGACATTGCCCGACCCGCGCACTGGCACCAACTGCCAGTTCCAGTTCGCCGATATCGCGATGGCGGCGTTCAGTGCATTTTTCATGCAGTGTCCGTCGTTCCTGGACCACCAGCGCCGCTTCCACGAAGCGCACAACCGTCATTCCTGCCAGACGCTGTTCGGCATCGCGCGCATTCCCACCGACAATCACATCCGCGAGAAACTCGATCACATCGACTCTCAGCTGCTGTATCCGGCGTTCGACATGGCACTGGGAAAACTGGTTGAGAATCAGGCACTTGGCGAGTTTTCCAGACTGGATGGCAGGATCCTGATCGCCCTCGACAGCTCGCAGTTCCATCACTCGAAAAAGATCCGGTGTCCGCAGTGCAGCACCAGACACCACGGCAAATCCGACACCGTCTCCTACGCCCACAGCGTACTGTGCGCCACCGTGGTGGCCGACGGACACAATCAGGTGCTGCCGCTGCGTCCGGAGTTCATCACGCCGCAGGACGGCGATGACAAGCAGGACTGCGAAGTCTTCTCCTCCAACTGGGGAATTTCAATCGGTAGTTACAAGATTCGCTTTGACCGAAGTGTGTAGCACGAAGTGAGAAGCGAATCTGTCGGTGGCCCGGCGTTGTTTCGAGAAGCGCTTCGAGACACCGCCCGGTGAACAGGCATAGGTTGACTTTCGCCCATTTCAAGGTGTGCTTAAATAAACAGCCCGAACTGGCGGCCCGGGCAAATAAATCGCTACAGCGTAATTGCCTCTCTGCCAGTTTAGGTTTACTTGTCTGTCAATATAGGATATGCTATTAAGAGCATGTTAAACTATATAAGAGGTAGTTGATTGCATATGACCGCTAGAAACAATTTGACAGCCGCACCCCCATACCCGGTAGATCAGGCACTTAAGCAGTTAGGTGCAAATCTTCGAACCGCAAGGTTGCGAAGGAACCTCACGATCCAAGATGTTGCTGACAAGATCGGTACCGGTCCTCGCCCGGTGTCCAATGCCGAGCAAGGCAAGCCATCGACTGGAGTTGCAGTCTACCTTGCGCTGCTGTGGGCGTATGACCTGTTGGGAGCTTTGAGAGAAGTCGCCGATCCGTCGCTCGATTCGGAGGGGCTTGCGCTTAGTCCATACCGCGAGCGTGCCCGAGCCCGCCAGGCAGATAACTTGGATAACGATTTCTAGGATCGTTGGATGAACGATCAGTGCTATGTGTACATTTTTCTGCCCGGCGAGACGGAGTTCGTCACGGCAGGTAAATTTGTGCTCACCGCTGACAGGCACAGGATCCCGATCGGGAAATTCATCTATGGGCAAAGTTACCTCGCTCGTGCGAATGCCGTCGCCATTGATCCGGTCGAACTGAAACTGACGAATGAAACATTCGAAACAAGACGGTACCATGGCATTTTCGGAGCACTCCGAGACGCGGGACCAGATTTCTGGGGTCGGCGGGTAATCGAAAAATATTCAGGTAAGATTGACTTAAGTGAGCTTGATTACTTGCTTTTTTCGCCAGAAGATCGTACAGGAGCCTTGAGCTTTGGTCGAAATAGGAAACCGCTGGCACCATTGCAAAGATACTCCCGCACATTGCATTTGGCCGAGCTGCAGCGAATTGCGGATGCAATCATTGCCGATGAAGAACTGCCAATTGATCCGTTAACCGAACAGGCAGAAGCCCTGCTGCTCGCCGGTACATCTATGGGCGGTGCACGCCCCAAGGCTGTCGTTGAAGAAGATGATAACCTATGGATCGCGAAGTTCAATCACCCGGATGACAGATGGAACAACGCCCGTGTTGAACACTCGATGCTAATGCTTGCCCGTGAATGCGGCCTACAAACTGCGCAAAGTCGTATCGTGAAAGTTGGAGACCGCGACGTATTGATGGTCAAACGCTTTGATCGCGACAAAATTGCGACAGGCTATCGTCGCGCGCGACTATTGAGTGCCTATACTATATTGCGTGCGGGCGATTCTCTTATGGATCGGGATAAATGGTCATACGTCTTGCTGGTTGAAGAATTGCGGCGACTCTCTTCACGGCCACAAAGGGATGCCCATGAACTCTTCCGGCGGATGTGCTTCAATGCGCTGATCTCGAATACGGATGACCATCCTCGAAACCATGCAGTTATCGCGTTTGATGCCGATTGGGGGTTATCGCCCGCCTATGATTTGGTTCCATCCACGCCCATAAGCACGGAACGACGTGATCTCGCGCTTTCCTGTGGTGATATGGGGCGCTATGCGAACGTCGACAACTTATTGTCGCAACATTCACGATTTCTACTGGATCGGGATGATGCTGACGATACGGTAAGAGCCATGGAGCAGATTGTTCGTAACCGTTGGTACAGTATCGCAAGAGCCGAGGGCACCACAGAAAGGGATTGCGAGCGCATATCGAGTGCATTCGTGTACCCCGGCTTTCGAACTAAGGTTGAATTCTGGTAGGCAATTGGCCTAGCCAATTTTGATATTCCAGTTCCTGTGTCTTGGTCAATAGCGTGCGTAAGGCTTGAAGAGGAGCTTCGTGATAATCGATTCTCAACGACAATGGAGGAAGTGCCTGATTCACGAGCAATATGGAAGCAGACATAATTCCGCGACGGTCTCCACCGACTTCAAATCCTGCCTCCAGTGTGTCGATCAGTCGATTCGCAATTTCTCCTGTTGAATTCGTAAACCTGTCTTTCATCGTCGGAAGTACACGGTCATTCTTAAGAATATTACCCGCCAATACCAAATTTGTCTCAACAATGTGATCAACGACCGGTAAATTTTCGCAACCGCTGAAAATTCCTCCCCCTCCCTTCGCGTCTAAAGCGGCTAGTTGTCGGTAGTTTCTGCCCTCATCGGCTGAGACGATATTCGCAACCGCATCGGCGGCATTAACACCATTGGCCATCTGACGTATTACATCTTCTCCCCACAAAGTGCTTGGCCTGGTTCCCTGAGATGCAGAAATCCCTGCATTTGAATCAGCCCGTAATACCCAGCCACCCACACACAAGTTGCCTGTCGCAGATGCACCTGCAAAGGTTTTCGTCGTTGGTTCGAAAGTGAGAATTGAAAATGTCATTGTCCGATTCTTGGTCGCTGTGAACGTAAAGTGATTAAAGTTTGATATTTATAATTTATTATGATAAATATTTATCATAATAAATATACTCTAATCAACTTTTACCCTATCAATGAAGAAAATAATTATGTTTAAGATTGCACAGGTTTTTCGCACCTTCATAGCGAAATTTGTGTTGGTGTTGTCACTGGGATTGGTTAGCATGGGGGTATTTGCACAAACCGCTGACAACGTGCTGGTTGTCGGACAGATCGCAGAACCCAAATCTTTGGACCCAGCAACGGTTACCGCAGTCAATGATTTTCGAATTTTGATGAATCTCTATGATGGTCTGGTTCGCTATAAAGATGGCGCTTTGGAAGTCGAACCGGCATTGGCCAATAGTTGGACGATCAGTGATGACGGCATGACCTATACATTTGAACTTCGTTCGGATGTATCGTTTCATGATGGCACAATGGTTGACGCTGAAGCCGTAAAATTCAACTTTGACCGTATGCTGGACGAGAATCATCCGTATCACGATACTGGACCTTTCCCACTGTCATTTTTCTTTTCGGCCATAGAGAACGTTGAAGCCGTAGACGCAGATACCGTTCAGTTTACGCTTAACGCACCCTATGCTCCATTTCTGTCAAACCTGGCCTACCCGACTGGTCTGATTGCCTCGCCCGCTGCCATTCAGGAAAGCGGCAAGGATTTCGGACGGAATCCTGTCGGTACAGGTGCATTCAAGTTTGAGTCTTGGAAGGCGAACGAAAGCGTTATCCTGTCTCGCAACGATAGCTACTGGGACGGTACCGCGGGTACCGAAGCGGTGGTTTTTCGACCGATTACCGATGGAAATACGCGCGTTGCGGAAATGCTTTCGGGCGGAATTGACATGATGGTAGAAGTGCCGCCGGTTTCCCTGTCGCAGTTTTCAGGGAGCGATTTCTCTATCGTCGAACAAGCGGGTCCTCATGTCTGGTTCTTGATTCTGAATGCAAAAGAAGGTCCGTTCTCCAACAAGTTAGTCAGACAGGCTGCAAATTATGCGATCAACAAACAGGCGATCGTTGAGGATGTTCTGGAAGGTACAGCCGCCATTGCCGCGGGTCCGACACCACCGGCATTTGCCTGGGCTTATAACGATGAATTGGAACCTTATCCATATGATCCGGAAAAAGCGAAAGCACTGCTGAGTGAAGCGGGCATTTCTGATGCAAAACTGACTTTCTATGTCACTCAAGGCGGTTCAGGAATGCTGGATCCAGTTGCTATGGGAACTGCGATTCAGGCGGACCTCGCAGCTGTCGGATTCGATGTCGAAATTCAGACTTTTGAATGGAATACATTTCTGGGTGAAGTGAATCCCGGTTTGGAAGGCAAAGCGGATATGGCCGAGATGGCATGGATGACCAACGACCCGGATACTCTTCCCTATCTTGCGCTGCGAACCGGAGCATGGCCGGACAAGGGTGGATTCAATTCGGGTTATTACTCAAACCCCAAGGTGGATGAACTGCTTGAAGCGGCTCGCTCTTCAGTTGACCAGTCGGAACGTGCACGGCTCTATCGGGAAATGCAGGTCATTGTCCAGGATGACGCGCCGTGGGTATTCGTGGCGAATTGGAAACAGAACGCAGTGACCAGCAACAGAGTCAAGAATTTCTCACTACAGCCGTCTTTTCTACTGCTGTTGAAAGACGTTTCGAAACAATAGAGCAAAAAGCTCTAAACAAAACCATTAAACTACAGGACGATGTCTCATTCGTCCTGTAGTACTTTTCGGATTGTAGGCGTTCAACTATGTTGCGCTATATAGTAAGACGTCTTCTCTCGATGATTCCGGTATTGATTGGAATCACCGCCATCGTTTTTCTCATCATGTCACTGATTCCAGGTGACCCGGCAACGGCGATACTGGGATCTTATGCCACCCCTGAAAATGTTGCCAACCTGAATACCAAACTCGGCCTGGATAAACCGCTTATACAGCGATATTTCATCTGGCTTGGTAATCTTGCACAAGGCGATTTTGGTCGTTCTTTCTCTTTGAACAGACCGGTTTTGGATGAGATTCTCGAACGTTTCAACGCGACTCTTATATTGTCCGGTACAGCGTATTTGCTGTGTTCCTTTTTGGGAATCCTGACAGGAATAATCTCAGCTGCCAGACAGTACGAAATCAGCGACAAAGTGATTACGTTTGTCGTATTGATAGGTATTTCCGTGCCGTCCTTCTTTCTTGGCATGATGCTGATCGTTTTCTTTACTGTGCAACTGCGGTGGCTGCCTGCTTCGGGTATGTATGCGATATATGGAGGTGGAGATTTTGCCGACCTGATGCGTCATCTGATCATGCCAGCGTTGGCGCTTTCATTTGTGGCGACGGGGGTGATTGCCCGTCTTTCTCGTTCCGCCATGCTGGAGGTACTGCGGCTCGAATACATCAGGACGGCCCGAGCCAAAGGCGTGAAAGAGTTTCAAGTCATTACACGCCATGCCTTTCGGTCAGCAATTGTCACAATTCTTCCGGTGTTGGGTTTACAGGCCGGATTCGTCCTATCCGGGTCGGTTTACATCGAAATCGTATTTCAGTGGCCGGGTATTGGAAGAATGTTGGTTGACGCAATTCTTACCAGGGATATTTTGCTGGTGCAGGGTGGCGTGGTTTTTGTGGCATTCTGTTATGTATTTTTCAATTTGGCCGTCGATGTTCTTCAGCTTTGGCTAGATCCGAGAATTGCCAGAAAATGATTGAATTTGTCCGAAAAGTGGTCAGAAACCGTCTCGCCGGTTTGGGTCTGATTGTCCTGTCCGTTATTATTCTACTGGCAATTTTGACACCACTGCTACCACTTGCTCCACCGAATGAAATAGATACCCCAAATCGCTTTACTTTACCGTTTAGCGACAATGCTATTTTAGGAACGGACCATCTGGGCCGGGACCTCCTTTCAAGACTTCTGTGGGGAACTCAGTTGAGTCTTGCAGTAGGGCTTGCGGCCGCGTTTATCGCTGGATTTTTCGGTTCTCTGCTGGGCATTGTAGCCGGTTACCTGGGAGGTCGGACTGACTCCTCCATTATGCGTTCAGTTGACATCCTGATGGCGTTTCCATACATTCTTCTGGCACTTGCAATTGTTGCCGCTTTAGGCCCGGGACTGATGAACGCGCTCATCGCGGTTGCTGTTGTGAATATTCCTTTTTTTGCACGCAATGTTCGCGGTGTGGCGGTGACACTTGCCCAATCTGATTTTATTCAATCGGCCCGTTTGTCAGGCCGAAGCAACATCTCGATTCTGGTATTTGAACTGCTGCCAAATGTCGCTTCTGTGATCATCATTGCGTTTTCAACCACCGTCGGTTGGATGATTCTGGAAACTGCGGGACTTTCATTTCTGGGGCTGGGTTCTCAACCTCCTCAAGCGGACCTGGGGTCGATGTTGGGAGAAGGCAGAGCCGCGCTGATCACCAATCCTCATACTTCAATTATTCCGGGAATCATGATATTCCTCATTGTGATGGGAATAAATCTGTTAGGGGATGGCATTCGTGATGCATTGGACCCGCGCTTGGCAAAAGGTCAGCTTGAGAAACCTTCCCCGCTTACCCGTGTAGGCGACGGCCTGATACAGAGTCCACCGATTGCCGAAACTGCCAGTAAAGCTGTCATGGACATAAATCACCTGTCGACAAATTTCGAAGTTGGTGACGCGGTCACCAAAGCAGTTCGTAATGTCAGTTTTTCGATCAACTCCGGAGAGTGTCTCGGACTGGTAGGCGAAAGTGGGTCCGGCAAATCGGTAACTGCTCTATCGTTGACACGACTGGTGGCATCTCCACCGGGTGTCGTGGTATCCGGGTCTGTTCGGATTTCAGACCAGGAACTGATCAGTTTGCCGTACGAAAGTTTGCGAGCCATACGCGGTCGGAGAATCGCATACATTTTTCAGGACCCGTTGACTAGCCTGCATCCCTTGCATCGTATCGGCCATCAACTGACAGAAGCCATGTCGACACACAGTCGAGGTACCAATTCAGTATTTGTTGAACGAGCAAAAAATCTGCTCGTCGAGGTTCGAATTCCAAATCCTGAACGGGTAATGGAAGCCTATCCACATGAACTCTCCGGCGGGATGAGGCAGCGAATCGGGATTGCGATGGCATTGGCCAATGATCCCGATCTAATCATCGCAGACGAGCCGACTACAGCGCTGGATGTGACTGTCCAGGCACAGATTCTAGCCATCCTGAATGATCTGAGACAGCAGCGGGGTCTATCTGTACTCTTTATTTCACATGATTTGAATGTGATGGCGCAGATTTGTGACAGAGTTGCGGTGATGTATGCAGGTGAGATTGTTGAGATGGGCAGGACATTGGAAATTCTCGAACATCCGAAGCATCCGTATACGGTCGCCTTGCTGGCGTGCTGTCCCCAAATTGGGCAAGGACGGCAAAACCTGCAGCCGATTGCAGGTATGCCACCGGCTGGTCATGAACCATTGAATTCCTGTGCGTTTGCCAATCGCTGCAGCCGTGTTCAACCCGTCTGTCAACAGCAGCCCGTGAAAATTGTCCATATTGACTCCCAATCGGTTCGTTGTTTGTTCCCCGTAGAGGAATCATGACTGAGCAGATTTTAGAAGTTCGAAACCTTTCCAAAGCATTCCCTGTCAGCCGCGGATGGTTCAGATTTAGCAAACAACAACTGCGCGCCGTTCGCGCCGTTTCCCTCTCGGTTCATAAGGGCCAGACACTTGGTGTAATCGGCGAATCAGGTTGCGGGAAAACAACACTTGCACGAATGATGGTTGGTCTGCAAACGCCTGATGCAGGTGAGATTATCATTGACAATCAGCATCTTCATCAGCTCGACTCGGTTCAAAGAGGGCGTGCAGTTCAATACGTCTTCCAAGATCCCATAAGTTCACTGAACCCGAGAATGACAATCGGCAGATCGCTTGAAACGCCCTTACGCTGTCTTCACAACCTCACGTCTGCTCAAAGAAAGGCGGCAATAATTGACATCATTCATGCTGTTAAGCTGCCAGTCGACTCCCTCGCACGCTATCCGCATGAGTTTTCTGGTGGACAGGCACAACGCATCAGCATTGCAAGGGCCTTGCTGGCTCAATCGCCCCTGATCGTTCTCGACGAACCGGTATCAGCGCTTGATGTATCTGTGCAAGCACAAATTATTGAGCTACTTAGAGAAATCAAGCAAAAATTTGACTTAACCTATATATTCATTAGTCATGATCTTGCCGTAATTGAAGCTGTCTGTGACCAAATTGCGGTGATGTACTTTGGTGAAATTGTCGAGTACGGTAATTGCAGTCAAGTATTGATGGAGCCCAGACATCCTTATACAAGGTTGCTGGCATCCAGTGCTCCACAAATCGGTAAATCGCTTACGGCTGAGTCAGGTATTGGACAATTACCTGACCCGTTAAATCCACCTGGCGGCTGTAGTTTTGCGGCCAGATGTCGCTATGCGACAGACGAATGTATACGACTGGAACCTCCAAGACAAACAGCAGGAAGCTCGAACCATGTTATCTGCCACCACCCGATCGTAAGCCATGAGCAATCTTAAACGGCGTCAAAGCGGACCAATTCATGTTGCCGAGGCAATAAAAGGTTATGTGGTTGAGAATTGCATGAACCCCGGGGATAGATTGCCGGCGGAAGCCGAACTGATGAAACAGTTCAACAGATCAAGGGGTACAATCCGTGAAGCGATGCGAATTCTTGAAGCGCAGGGCCTTGTCAAGACTCGGACTGGACCAGGGGGTGGCTGTTTTGTTCATGAAGTTTCCGAGGAGCGCACTTCGGCACTTCTATCAAACTATTTTTACTTCAGAAATCTGACAATTTCAGACATCTACCAGTTACGTAAACAGCTTGAACCTGAACTTGTCGCTAATTTGGCGGGGACATTGAGTCAGCATCAGATTCAGGAACTTGAAGACATTACCAGAGAGTATGAAACGCCCCCGAAAACCACCGAAGAAGATAGGAACCATCATCGGTCGTCACTCAAATTTCATGCCCGACTGGCTGAATATTCCTCCAACAGGTTGTTGGGATTTTTTGTGCGCTTTATGGCCAATTTGCTCGCTGAGGTAACGATTACAAGGCGATTGTATGAACCATCGAACTTTGAACTATGGCGAGAAGGACGGGAACATCAGTTGAACCTTATCCATGCGCTGAAAGTTGGTGACCGGAATCAGTCCAGACAAATTATGCTGGACCATATGATTCTTGCTGAAAAACTGATGCAGTCACAGGAAGAACAGCCGATTCAAAAGTTCAGCCAGTTCTAAGTTTAGGAAGAGTGCATGATTCTCGGGTCGATCGGCAACCGATGCTGGAAACACCCCTCACTACAAATTTCCTGCCAGTTCGGATTCTCCACCCGGCGCTTACGAACCGATCGTCGACAGCCGATCTATCGACTATCGAATCCAGCCGGCGCAAGAGTAGGCAGCAAACCAAATATTCTGGACGTATCAGTGAAAAACATAGATGGGACTTGCCCAGGCAACATGGCCGTCTTCCAGCGTTATCCTGACATATAAAGCATTGTCCCGGTCGGTTTGCAGCTTGATCTGCCGGTCGAGACAGACTCGATAGTTGGGATTGAAATCGGGCAGACGAAACACACGAATTCGACGATCAATGCCGCCATTGGCGAATATCATTTCATCGCGACCGATATCTGCAATCGAAATAGACTCCTTGACCAGTTCTGTAAAAATATTGAGTTGTCCGCTATGGGATTCTCGCAGTACAGTATCGAAACCTCCGAAACCGCCCGTCGTCAGGGCGGTCCACTCCACGCGTGAAGATCCGGTCTGTTCAAACTTCTTGTCGAGATTGTAGCGGTTGATGGGAGTGAGAGACTCAAACTCATTTCCGATCAGTTCAGCAAATCCATCCCAAATGGTTTCACGTCCGCGCCCGCGATATTCGGAACCTTCCCATAAAACGCGAATTCTCTTACCGAGTTCTTTTTCAGTGTAGGGTCGGAACACTTCAAGCGTTTCAGTGCCGTTTCGAATGTCGATTCGCTCAATGGGTGAGGGCGCATGAACATTGATCAGAAAATTCACTTGATCGACACTTGATCTGACGATGTCTCCCATCATTGCGGATTTGGTTTTGGATATACAGGTCCCTCCCATATCCGGATTATCCGCATATAGACTCGAGTCACAATCGAAACTGGCATGGGTTTCCAGGATAATCCGGTTTCCGGTAGTTCCGTAATGATGACGTTTTCTCAGTGCATCCATGATTCCGGAACGCGTGAATTCACCGGCGAGTACGCAGGTGAGGCCACCGTAGGCCCCAAATTTGGTAGCCCCAGGGTGTGATGCGCCAGGTCTGCCTTTGTGCCCATCAGAGTTCGAGACAATTCCGACCCGGTATCCCTGTTCCAATGCGTCTTCAATCAGCCACTCAAAAGTTCCCCAGGCCGAATGAACCTCGACGGATCGCTCGATTCTGTGATCATGTGCCATCTTGATATCAGCATAACGTCCTCCAATGTGTGCGAATACCAAGCAGTCCTCATCCTTGAGAACATCGAACAAATCACCTGCTGAGTTCGCATCAGATTCGATGTCGGACAGATCGTTCACCAGTGCGTGCGATGACCGATGTATGGGTCGTCCTTCATTCATGAGCAGTACATTGCGGTCGCCGCCAAGTCCGGTGTTGCCGGACCACTCCCAACCTGGAAAAGTGACGAAACTGCCGTCTTCGGTAAATTCTTCAGATAGTTCGTTCAGATGCTCCCAGAAAGGAGTTGTGATCTGAAAGTCGTTGCCCTGATGGACACAGATGTCGAGGAACGCCCGGTCACGGGCGAATTCATAGAACTCTCTCGCCGAATTTGTGCCGATGGTCTCTTCTGATTGGCCGTGGAGATCACCCCAGTAGGGTAACAGACTTTCTTTCTCTGAAATCTTGCAAGGATTGGAACGACAGGCGACATTGCCATTGCTGTCAATCAAATCGATCGTCAGCACACCTGTTTCGAGTGCTTCAAGGTTCGAGAGGATTTGTGCGAAGTTGCCCGGCTTCAGGTGGATCGAATTTTCGAGCCTTCGCACATTCAGGTTTGCTCTGGGCTGGACCACCTCATCACAGAGATCTGAGGGATTGCCCCAACGGTCCACGCCCTTGACGCAAAGTCGAATTGGCTGGAACAGACATCTTGCCGTCGGCAATACTGCCTGATATTGAACCGGTGGTCCGGGAATTATTGCAATCGCGGGTTGTTCGGGAAGTTCAACGTAGTCGTAAGTCGCGATAGCATCAACCAGGACCCGAAATTCAAAAGTGCTCTCACAGAAAGTCTGCACTCGAATTCCAGGGCTACCTTGTCTTCGGTCACCGAATCGAACCGTGATTTGATCACCTTCTTTGAGAAATCCTCGGACTACCTTGATATACAGGGTCTTATCCCACGGGCGGATATTGCGTTTGGGATCATATTCGACATGTAAAACAGCGCCGTTTGACGCTTCGACCGTTGTGTAGTTCGGTGCGTTCGGATCTTCAAACTGAGGACGTCCCATATCGGATGCAAATCGGTGCACAACCTTGATGGAACCGGTGTCATCGATACCGAAATATCCCGCTGTATAGGTGAGTGTGAACTCGTGGTATGAACCGGCTTCAAAGCAACCATCAGGCGAGATCGTTGCACTGCCCATTTTTTCGGGAAGATAGGTTGAATGCGGCATGCGAATTTCCGCGTCAGCGGCGAATTGTCAGATTTGACTGCGCTTTTCGATCGCTCCGGGTGCATGCTGGTCAGCACGGTAGGATGAGCGCACCATCGGGCCGGAAGCAACATGTGAGAATCCCATTATTTCACCGGCGAGCCTGTATTCCTCAAACTCCTCAAGCGGAACATAGCGGGTCACAGGCAAGTGATGCCTGCTCGGTTGAAGGTATTGACCGATTGTCAGTATTTCGACCGATTTTTCGCGCATGTCCATCATGACTTCCTCTACCTCTTCCTTGGTTTCTCCAATACCGACCATGAGTCCGGATTTGGTCTCGATTTCGGGATGCTGCTGTGAGACACGTTCCAGCAGTTCCAGGGAATGGTGGTAGTCGGCCCCCGGTCGGACTTTCTTGTACAGACGAGGTACGGTTTCAATGTTGTGGCTGAAAACATCCGGAGGATGTGCAGCGAGATTTTCAAGTGCTTTTTCCATACGGGCGCGAAAATCCGGAGTGAGGATCTCGATAGCGGTATTCGGGCATACTTCTCGCATTTTACGTATGCAGTCTGCAAAGTGAGAGGCGCCGCCATCTCTGAGATCATCGCGGTCTACCGAAGTGACTACGACATAGCGCAACCTCATCTGACGGACTGTTTCCGCGAGATTTGCAGGTTCGTTTACATCTGGCAGCAGAGGGCGTCCGTGAGCTACATCACAAAAAGGGCATCGACGCGTGCAGATATCACCGAGAATCATGAAGGTTGCAGTGCCGTGTGCGAAACACTCACCGATGTTTGGGCACGATGCCTCCTCGCAGACTGTATGTAGGTTGTTCTCGCGAAGAATTTTCTTAAGTCGCAGAACTTCGGGAGAACCGGGAAACTTGGCGCGAATCCACGGTGGCTTTCTCAATTGATCGCCGATTTTCTGAGGTTCGATTCGAACACGCAAACGTTCGAGTTTCCGCTCACCCCGAAGTTTTATGCCTGCTTCAACAGGTTGAGAATTCGGCACTGATGTTTCCTTGTAGTGAGTTTGTTAAGAATAATTCCTGTTGTAACATTTTACCAGCAGTGAAATACTGGAATTGAAGGATGAATTGAAAAGTGAGGCAGGTTATTCAAACAGAGCCAAAATCAGCGTCCAGAATGACTATTAGTGTAGTATTGATGTATGAGCAGAACCAACATTGATATAGATGACAAAGCCTGTGCCGAAGTCATGCGACGCTTCCAATTGAAGTCAAATCGAGCAGCGGTAAACTTTACATTGCGTTCATTGGCAGGTGAACCGCTGACTGTTGAACAAGCTCGGAGTCTTCGCGGGTCTGGATGGGATGGTGACTTGGATAAAACTAGAACCCGACGAATGCATTGATTCTGATATGTTTTTTTTGTTCCACCGCTATCCAAACCGAGGCGAAATATTACAGAAACTGATTGACTACTGGATTACCGCCGTCGCGATTCGCGTGGCTGTGCTGTTACTCGACTATGACGGGAACATCGATGTGTGAGAATATCGCCTCACCTGAATGTGATACCGTGAATCTAGCATAAATGTGAATCGTTGTGCACTAGTTTTACTCAAATTGGTTATGCACTTAGCCTGTTGCCCTGCAAAAAGCAAAATAATCTGATTGGCGGAATTCTCTACGGGCAATACAGCTAAAATTTAGCGGCTGGAATCACCAAAAGTAATTCACTTTCGTCAAGCAGTTTATACCGAGGAAGTTGTCCAGATAACTTCTGAGTCTCTTCAAAGATGATAGGGACACCGTCCCCCCGGCGGTCCATCATAAAGGAACGTCCAAGTCCGATAGGAACAGGACATCGGGCGAGAAGCGACACGATAAGTGTGTTACGACTGTATTGTCGCAGGTGCAAATTCTCCGTTGTAAGAGTGTTGGGAATGCTACCGGGAACATACAATTCGATGCGATTCTCGAACATGTGTAAGCGAATTTGAGCGCCTGCTTGGGAATAATCCCTGTGTGCGACTGCGTTCACCAAGGCCTCAAAGACTGCTCGCTCGCTGAATTGTGGCCGTTCGGTGCGGGCAGTCGTTTTTGTCGCCCCAACTCGCATGTTTCTTTTAACGAAGTGCAATGCATCGGAAACTTGAATGTCAAGCGGTCCCTGAATGTCGCGAGCATCCCATTGATAATCGATATCGTAACGTTCGCCCCGATAGCAGACTGCCTGAATCTGCGCTTGGGGTAACCACCGTTGCGGTTCCCTTGTGCATAAGAGTACACCGCCAACAGTGAGTTGTACATTACCTTCATCGTCGTCGGCGACGACACCCAGTTTTTTCGCATTGTCTTCAGTCGGGTCGGTGTCTTCTCGCAAAAACCGTTCAACAAGGGAACGCTCAAGATTGGACAGTGAAGTACGAGGTACGACTGATTCGTCGAAAAAAATCAGCCTGGTTTGAGTGCGCTGCATGTATAAATGTGCAAAGCTTTCTGGCGATAATTTCCGTTTCTCATCTCCTAACCGTCTATATACTCCATCCGGGCACTCGTGTACATATAGACTACGTTCGATATTCACGCGAATTACCGGCACAGGGTTCCCACCTGCATCTGGTAATTCAACGATCAGAATCTCTACGTCAGGTAGAGGCTTGATCAAGTCAGTGCAGATTTGTCGTATCCATGTCACAACCGTGTCAAGATGTTCCCGAGGAATTCCCACGACTTCATGCGACTTGTCTTCGACACCCAGGACGATGATACCGCCGTGAGAATTAGCGAAAGCCGTGAGTTCTGCCGCGACATCATTTCTTTTCGGTTTAGTCACCTTGGAACCGCTAAGAAAAACTTGCTTCAATTCAATCTTTGAATCTTCGCCAAGCTGGATTCGCTCTGCTAGTTTTGAGTCACTCATGTAAAGTCTCGGCGGATAAAAATGGAAAGCGTGTATCGATTGTGAAACGATTCATACTAAAGAATAAGCGTATTGCAGTACTGACTTCACGTTCAGAGTAGCACAGTTAATGGAACGGACTACTGATGGATGTTTATTCCAAGAATTATATTGTGTTGACAACTAAAATATGCAGACGCAAAATTCAATCAGCATTCAGACCTGATATCAGCGCCAACTTACAGCAGTTGGTGAAATCTCGTGCGTTTACATCTTCCATTCGTGAAATTGTCGATAGTTCAGTTGAATCGCCAGATCATCGGTACACTTCTGACAGATAATTCGGTTAATTCCGCACCGCTAGACTCTTTGCATTCATTCTGTGAAAAAGGTAATTTATCAACAGTCTCACATATGGATAATAATTTTGAGTATCTGATGCAGTGTCTCCGGTATTTTGCGCGCGTTCTTCCATTCAGCGTACAATGCAGTATTGAAAGAAAGAACACATTGATTGATGGGGCATGAACAATGGTTCCAAATGATCAGACCTACTCGGGGAACGCACTGGAAATCGCAAACCTAGCCCACTTGGCGAGGGAGCGACCCGGAGCACAGCCGGACTCGGATTCAAAAGAGATTCTTTTCGAAGAAATTACTGATCTTCTCGAACGACGGGATGCCGTACTTGTCGCACATTACTATGTGGACGGTGACATTCAGGATCTCGCGGAACAGACGGGCGGTTGCGTTGCGGATTCGCTTGAGATGGCCCGGTTCGGATTCGACCACAAGGCATCGACCATCATTGTGGCCGGCGTTAGATTCATGGCGGAAACTGCCAAGATCCTGAGCCCTGAAAAAACTATCTTTGCTGTTGAAACCGATGCCAACTGCTCGTTGGATTTAGGGTGTCCGGCGGACGAATTCTCGAAATTCTGTGATCAGCATCCGGATCGAACTGTTGTCGTCTATGCGAATACCAGCGCAGAGGTCAAGGCGAGGGCTGACTGGGTGGCCACATCGTCCATCGGACTCAAGCTTGTCCGGGATCTGCATTCGAAAGGCGAGAAAATACTCTGGGCTCCAGACAAATACCTGGGAGACTACATTCGGCGTGAAACAGGTGCCGACATGGTTATGTGGAACGGTGCCTGTATCGTACATGAGGAATTCAAGGCGATCGTGCTCGATGGATTGATGAAACGGTACCCGGAGGCCAAGGTTTTGGTTCATCCCGAGTCGCCCGCTGGAGTGATCGAGCTTGCTGATGTCGTCGGATCAACCAGTCAGATCATAAAGGCCGCGGTGACCATGCCGGAAGATACGTTTATCGTTGCAACGGAAGAGGGAATACTGCACCGGATGAGAAACCTCGCACCGAACAAGAACTTCATAACTGCTCCGACGGCCGGTGAAGGTGCAACATGCGAAAGTTGCGCGCATTGCCCATGGATGAAAATGAATGATCTCGAAAAGATCAGGCAAGTGTTGCTGAACTTCTCGGGTGAGGTTTTGCTGGACGAGGAAGTCCGAAAGCGAGCGGAAATCTCAATTCGTCGTATGGTGGAATTTGGCAGGTTGAACGCTACCTGATCGGTACCAACCCTTTCAACATGCCCAGATTTCTCAATCACTTTACCGACCGGCCAGACTCGCGCTCATTCGGCGTAATACTTGCCAATCTGGGAACGCCTGAAGCTCCGGACACATCTTCTGTAAGGCGCTTTCTGCGCCAATTCCTGTCGGACCCGCGGGTTGTTGAATTGCCTAAACCACTTTGGTGGTTGATTCTAAACGGTGTGATTCTTGTGATAAGACCATCCAAGAGTGCGGCGGCTTACAGGGAGGTCTGGACCGATGACGGTTCACCGCTGATGGTGAACGCAAATGCCCAGGTCGACGCGCTGGTAAATCATCTCAGCCAGCAAGGAATCACTGATGCGCAGGTACGCTGTGCCATGCGCTACGGCGAACCGTCGCTGATGCGGGTGATGCAGGAATTCGGTGAGCTTGGAATCGACCGTATCGTCGTCATTCCGATGTACCCTCAGTATTCCGGTTCAACAATCGGGTCGGTTCTTGACGATGTCTGCGCGTGCACATCCCGATTGAGGCGGGTACCTTCACTTCGATTCGTCAACGGCTATGCCGACCATGACCAATACATCGAGAGTCTTCGGATATCCGTTACAGAGCATTGGGAACGTAAAGGACGGGCGGACCGTCTCGTAATGTCATTCCACGGCCTGCCACAGAACTTCTGTGACAACGGTGACCCCTACTATGATCAATGTCTGGCAACCGCGCGGCTGCTTGCCCAAAGACTTGAGCTCGAATCAGACCAGTGGACAGTCTGCTTCCAATCCCGTGTCGGGCGCCAGGAGTGGCTCAAACCCTATGTGGATGAAGTGATTTCCAAGTTTCCCGATCAAGGAATCAGAAGTATTGACATGATATGTCCCGGATTTTCTGTCGATTGTCTCGAAACGCTTGAAGAAGTCAATATCGGTTATCGGGAACTGTTCCTGGAATCCGGTGGCGATCGATTCGAATACATTCCCTGCCTCAATGATCAGCCTGCGCATATTGAGATGCTGGCGCAGATGCTGAGGAGTTCTGCTGCCGACTGGATCGGTGAGTGAGTGGCACGTTGTCAACACTCCAGATTGAGAACGTCAGTTCGGTGTCGCGCAACACAATCGACGCGTGTGTAGATCGCTTGCAGGAAGGTGCCATCGTCGTAGTCTCCTCTCAGCGGCTGAAACACCTTATTGAAGATGGCTACAACCGCGCCCGACTCGATCTGGGAGAAACCACATGGCCCAGTGCCGAAGTAAATGTCTGGCACGTCTGGCTGTCGCAACTTTGGTCGGATCTGGCCCATCACTCGACCGCTACGTTCGCACAGCTGTTGACATCTGCCCAGTCGATGCAGATTTGGGAAAGAGAAATCGCCGACGACATCAGGAAAGAATATCGGGATGAGTTTGAATATCTGCTGTGGCATATAACGGCGACGGCAACCCGAGCGCGGAACGCGTATGGACTGATGCGGGGATATCGGATTGAACGGTCTCAGTTCGGCGATACCATCAGTCCGGATGTGGCTCACTTTCTGCGCTGGCTGGAAAAATATCTGCAACACATCGAGCGAAGAAATCTGATCGATGTGGAATCATTGCCTGACATCCTGTGTCAGCAAGCGCGAGACATCCGTGATCTGAAACCCGGAAAGTTGGTATTTGCAGGATTTGTTGTCTGGACAGCCCAACATCAGAATTTGTCGGACTCACTATCGGGGTTTGGTGAAGTTGAACGATTGGATTATGAAAAGGGCGTCGCACCCAGACGGCTTGATCAGATCGAATTCGAAAAGGTAGATGATGAAATAGAACTGTGTGCACGTTGGGCAAGGTCTGTGATTGAAGCTGATCCGAAGAATCACCGGGTTGGTGTTGTCGCACCCAGATTGGACAGTCTGTATGGCAGAATTCTCAGGCGTTTTTCGGCGACGCTGAATCCTGACCAGGTCATGGACAAGCGCGAACTGCAGAACCTGTCATTTCATGTGACTCTGGGCTCCGCGCTGATCGATACACCCTTCGTTGTTGATGCGTTGAACCTGCTTGAGCTGATGCAGGATGAAGTGGACGTCTCCATATTGTGTTCAGTGATTCAGTCCGACCGAATTCGGGGTTGGGATGCAGAACGCTCCGAGCGTGCGAAACTGAAGAATCTGGTTCTTGGCAGCGGCCACAGTCAACTGTCGCTCGAACACATCCAAAAACTGATCAATTCGGAAAAGTTGCGCTGCAGACAGCTGAGTTGGATTCTGACAAATGCGAGGCAGAAGCTTTCCCAGATGCCGAAGTCCGCCGATTATGCCTATTGGGGTAGCTTTCTTATGGATTGGATGAAATTATTCCAATCCGAAACTCGCGAGAATCGGGAGTTTGGTACCACTGAAAAACAGGCGCACGAGTCTTTGTCTTCAGCGATTGAAACACTTGCTGAACTGGGTTTTGTGTCTTCCCGGGTGAGTGTGGCGACTGCTGTCGCAAAATTGCGTCGATCGCTTGCGGAAGTGAGTGTGCAGCCCCGAGCGGTGCGGGTTCCTGTTCAGATTGGAGATATGAACACCATGGCTGGTCAGTCTTTTTCCCATCTGTGGATGCTCGGTATGAACAACACGGACTTACCCGGTTCGCCTCGGCCAAATCCATTCCTACCTGTCTCGCTGCAGAAACAGGTCGGAATTCCTGAAAGTTCCGCATCTTTGCTTGAACAAAGCGTGACTGAACGGATTGACGTGCTGCTGTCAAGCGCAGTCGATGTTGTCCAGAGTTACGCTGTCATTGATGGCAGTACCTATCATCAACCAAGCAGTCATTTGCAGAATCTTGAAAGAATCGGCTCATTCGAACTGACCGAAATTGGTGAGTATCCGGACTATCGACAGCGAATTTTTCAGGAGCGTCATGCCTGTCAAGTTTTTTTCGATTGGAAAGCTCCGGCAGTTGGCAATCCGGAAGATATGCGCGGCGGCTCATCGTTGCTCAAGAATCAGTCATTGTGTCCTTTTCGCGCATTCGCGCAACATCGACTATACGCCACACCAGCCGAGTCGGCCGGTATCGGGATTTCCGCGATCGAACGCGGCTCACTTTCGCATAGGATGTTTGAGGGTATCTATACCGAGATCATCTCAAGCGGCATGATTTCTGATGAAGGGAAATATCTTCAAGTCGCACGCAAATATGCGGAACAGGCGATGATGGAATTCGTCGCCGATCAGATTAAATCCATCAGTAGTGATCTGGTCGAGGGTGAGGTTGATCGCATGGTTGATCTGGCGAGACAGTGGTTGAAATTGGAACACCAACGAGAAAAGTTCAACGTAATCGCCACCGAGGAGGAATCACAGGTGACTCTCTCCGGTCTGAAGGTACGTTTGAAGATCGACCGGATAGATGAGAATGACGGGGGAGCGGTCATAATCGACTACAAAACCGGCCAGTGCTCGATCAAGGATATGGATGGAGAACGCCCCAGGGACCCTCAACTGTTGATTTATCTGTGTGCGATGGCGCAGCAGGATATACGAGTTGATGAAGTTGCCTACGCAAGGATAAAAAGAGGTAACGTGGGATTGCTGACGAAAGATGTATCGACTGAAGACATTTCGGCATTTGGCGAAATTATCGAAGATATCGCACGCGATTTCCTTGATGGGAATGCGGATGTAAACCCGCTGCCCAATGCATGTGACTACTGTCATATAGAGCCGATATGTCGAAAAGACGATCGATCAGACCATGTCATGGAGCTGGGGACAGACACTACATGACCGATCGACAGGCCAGAGACGAAGCTCTCGACACAACGCAGTCGTTCATTGTTCAGGCACCGGCAGGTTCGGGCAAGACTACGCTGCTCACCAGCAGGTTTGTCAGTCTGCTGGAATCAGTTGAGCAACCGGAGGAAATTCTGGCAGTTACATTTACACGGAAGGCGACCGCAGAAATGCGAGGGAGAATACTTGAAGTATTGGACCCGAATGCAGACACGGACTTGCATCAGCAGTCGGCGAACTTGGCGGCCGAACGGGTGCGAATGCGATCTGAACAGCTCAGCTGGAACCTTCACCAACAACCGTCAAGGCTTCAAATCATGACGTTCGACGCACTGGCAACCGCATTGATTCGATGCATGCCCTGGTCGTCGCGATTCGGTTCGGTACCCGGTGTCGTCGAACAGACTGAGAAAGTCTATCGAAACGCCGCGGTCAACACTGTAGAATCCGAACGGAATGCAGACGACCAATTGCGCGAGGCGTTGCGGCTGTTACACAAACATCTGGATAACAATTCGGAAAGGCTACTGGAACTGATTGTTGCAATGCTCTCAAGTCGCGACCAGTGGCTGAGAATATTGATCAATACCGCGTTTTCGGATGAAGACAGATCGGAAATGGAGGATGTCTGGAGAAAGTTCAACGGTGCTGAGCTTTACAGTCTGGCAGATCAATTTCCAAAGAACGCGCGCGAGCTTCTTGATCTCGATGGACGGGATAACTTTTCAATTAATGCGCTGGAGTATTGGCGGTTGGTTGCAGACGCTTTGTTGACGAAAGCGGGTACCTGGCGAAAGCGGTATCCGAGCGTGGAATGCGGTGCTGCCAACTTGGCCAAGGATAAATTTAGTCAAGTTATCGCGGAGTGCAGCACTGTACCCCTGCTGGACAAGAAATTGGCATCGATGGGCCGAATGGCGCCAGACCCGGTGTTCGACGATGAGCAATGGAAAGTTCTGCTTGCGGCTTCGATCGTGCTCGAGTACTCGGTAGCGCAGCTGAAGCTGGAATTCAGAAAGCGCGGCGAGGTTGACTTCATCGAATTCGCACAGAGTGCGGTCGAGGCGTTGGGTACGCCGGAAAATCCGACCGACCTGTCATTGGTACTTGACTATCGATTCCGACACATTCTGGTCGACGAGTTTCAGGATTCCTCGATCAACCAGAGGCAACTGCTTGAGTCGCTGACTGCGGGATGGGAGGACGGAGACGGCCGGACACTGTTTCTGGTTGGGGACCCCATGCAGTCGATCTATCGATTTCGTGAGGCGGAGGTGGGAATCTATCTGTCAGTGGTTGAACGTGGACTGGGAAACATTCATCCAAAGCCACTTCATCTGTATGAGAACTTCAGATCCGGTAAAAATCTTGTCAATTGGTTCAACGATGTCTTCAAATTGGCTTTCCCCGAAGAATCTGACGTAATGGGAAGTCGAGTAGCCTATTCGCCCTGCCAATCTGATATTACGAGTGGAGACTGCGGTCCGGTGCACATCTGGTTGCAGAACACCAAGAACGAATTGGGTGAGACGTTGGACGCGACTACTCGAAATTTAAAGGAAGCGCGCAAGGTTTACACTGACATCTTAGACTGCCTTAAGCGAAACAGGGGACTGGATGTGCAGCTTGCGGTGCTTGTCTCCAGTCGAAGACATGTTCGCGACCTGATTCCCTTGCTTGATGAGGGTGGCATACGCTACTACGCAGCGGACATGTTTCCGCTGGCCGAGAGACCGGTGGTGCGGGATATTCTATCGCTTACCCGAGCATTGCTGAATCTGACCGACCGCGTGTCCTGGCTTGCCATCCTGAGAGCGCCTTGGTGCGGCCTCACGCTTGACGATCTGCTCGTGCTCGCAAGTCAAAGGTCTACCACAATCTGGGACCGGGTGAATCGTTCGGATGTGATTGAAAGTCTGAGTGCCGATGGGCGTCAGCGGGTGGTTCGTATACGTGAGGTATTGACCCATGCGCTCTCGATACGCGGGCGTCTGGGTATCCGGCAGTGGGTGGAGGATACGTGGGTTCTGCTTGGAGGACCGGCATGTGTCGGCGGAAGTGATGATGAGAACGCACGGCTGTTTCTGGATTTTCTGGAAACCTTCGCTAAAGGTGCGGAAGTTGACGATCTTGAACAGTTCGAGGATCAGATGCAGCATCTGTATGCTGTTCCCGATTGCGCACCGGACGAGGCAGATCTGCAT
Organism: Arenicellales bacterium; assembly: GCA_963662635.2. Taxonomy (GTDB): domain Bacteria; phylum Pseudomonadota; class Gammaproteobacteria; order Arenicellales; family JAJDZL01; genus JAJDZL01. Next base: position 1,170,951 of record CAXXFC010000006.1, on the reverse strand, counting down.
ATCATGACCATTCATGGTGCCAAGGGGCTCGAATTTGACGCAGTATTTATCCCATCCGCCGCGAAACGGACCGGTATTTCGCGGTCACCTTTAATCATTTGGTCTGAAATACTGCTGAAAGAGATCGGTAGTCGACTATTGATTTCAGCGATTCCGGATACCGGTTCGGATGCAGGTGACTTGATGTACCAATTCCTAAAGAACTGGAATAAAGAGAAGGATTTGATGGAACTGACGCGACTTGCTTATGTCGGCTGCACCCGGGCGAAGTCAGAGTTGCATCTATATGCGGCGATTGATACGGAAAGAATGGAAAGGCCAGGAGAAACCACATTGCTCGGTAGACTGTGGCCGGGACTTGAAGATGGTTATTCGGAAGTTGTCCATGAATACACGATGCCAATTTCGTTGGAAGATGAATTGGAGATGTCGAACTCACCGGTCATTTCGCGTCTCCCTGCTGATTGGCAGCTGCCATTGCCACCACCGTCGCTCAAAATACCGGATCATGATTTCGAATCACCGGGAGATCATAAATCAATCGATTTCGATTGGGCCGGAAACGTAGCGGTGTGGACTGGAACCATTGTCCATCAGTGGCTTTATCGTATCGTGCAGAGCGGTTCCGAGAACTGGGATGTCGAAAGGGTCGGGGAGGAAAGGCCGAAATGGAAGACTGCCTTGCGTGCGTTGGGATTGAGTTCGGACAGTGACGAGTTTGATGACGCGATCCGGAGAATTGAAACCGCTTTGGTCAATGTGCTCAACGATGAGACCGGCCGATGGCTGCTCGACAGCAGCCATGAGGATGCCAGGGCTGAGTATCGACTGACCGGATACGACCATGGCATTTTCAGGAATGTGATTCTCGACCGCACTTTTATCGATCGAGACGGGACCAGATGGATTGTCGACTACAAGACCGGTACCACCGACGGAAACATCGATGACTTTCTTGACAATGAGGTGCAACGTTACCGTGATCAGCTGATTCAATACAGGACCATCATGTCCGGATTCGAAAACCGACCGATCAGATTGGGGTTGTATTTTCCCCTGTTCGCGCAATGGCGGGAGGTCAAGTAACGACAACGACCGAAAAACCCCTGAATGTCCGCGTTGTTCCTTGTAAAATCTGTGAATAGTGCAATCAGCAAATTTTTGATTTTCCTTGTTGAAATGAACATCAGATTCATCAAGTCATACGCGCTTCCGGTTCTGGTCTGTATATTGGGAATGACCAATGTGCATGCGCAGTTCCTGCCGACCGAAGTGGACGGTCAGAAGTTGCCCACCTTGGCCAATGTCGTTTCGCAGGTCGAGGGTGGAATCGTGAATATCTCCACTTTGGGGCCGAAAGCCGCTTATGCCAGTGGATTTTCAAACCCGTTGGAGCAGTTCTTCGAAGAGGATTCCGTTTTCAGTCAGTTTTTCCGATTTGAGGATTCCGCCCCGGTCGCACGTCGTCAGGTGAACCACGGTTCAGGTGTCATTCTGGATGCTGAATTGGGCTACGTGTTGACAAATCACCATATCTTGGCAGATGCTGACCAGATGAGAGTGACCCTGTCAGACGGCAGGACAGTCGGTGCTGAAACAGTCGGTACGGATCCGGATATGGATCTCGCCCTGCTGAAAATTGACGCTGACAACCTGACGGATGTCACTCTCGGCGATTCCGACGAGTTGCGAGTGGGAGATTTTGTGCTTGCGATCGGCAACAACTATGGACTGTCGGCCACGGTCACTTCGGGAATCGTCAGCGCACTCGGTCGCAGTGGATTGTCAATGGACCAGTACCAGGATTTCATACAGACGGATGCCGCCATCAATCCCGGCAGTTCCGGTGGCGCGCTGGTCAATCTTCGAGGAGAGGTGATCGGCATCAATACCGCCATTCTGTCACCAGCGGGAGGTAATGTCGGAATCGGATTTGCGATCCCCATAAACACCGCGGCGAGTATCGCCGAACAACTGCGGAATTACGGACGTGTGAAACGGGGTATGCTGGGCATCCACTTTCAGGAAATAACCGACGAGATTGCCAGAGGATTCGGACTTGAACAACGGGAAGGTGTTCTGATCAATAGGGTCTTGGCAGACTCCGCGGCTGCCGAAGCCGGTTTGAGGGAGGGCGACATTCTTACGCATGTAAACGGCAAGAGAGTCATCGGAGGATCCAGTCTAAGGACAAAAATTGCGCTGATCAGAGTCGGCGAGACATTGAATGTCACTTACTTTCGCGATGGGGCGATACTGGAAGGAACAGGAACGATCCGGGATTCGACCCTGCAGGTCGTCAAAGGGATCGATCTGATGAATCGGCTTGAGGGCGCGGAATTTCAGGCGGACCAAAGAGTTTTCGCGCATGGACCGGAGCGTGTGATTGTCGTTTCGTCAGTGAATGAGGGAAGTGCGGCATGGAACTCCGGTGTTCGCGAGGGCGACATCATAATCAGGGTGAACCGGCAGCCAGTCAATAATATTGACATATTCAAGAAATTGTTCGAAGAGCGCGATGACTCACTGGTGCTGGAGATTATGCGTAACAACGAATACCGGTTCGTAGTCGTTGGTTGATTCCGGGCAGTTAGGTTAATGGACGCTGTCATAGCGCCATCCATTCTTGCAGCAGATTTCGCACGTCTCGGTGAGGAGGTCGATGCAGTGCTGTCCGCCGGCGCGGATTGGATTCACTTTGATGTAATGGACAATCAGTTCGTGCCGAACTTGACTGTAGGACCGCTGGTGTGCAAGGCACTTCGCGATTATGGGGTCACAGCCCCTCTGGATGTGCATTTGATGGTACGCCCGGTCGATCGTCTGGTGGGTGAATTTGCACAAGCCGGTGCGTCATCCATTACTTTCCATCCCGAGGCTTCCGATCATGTTGATCGAACACTGAACCTGATCAGGGAAAACGGCTGTCAGGCGGGGGTTGCGCTGAGTCCCGCCACACCATTGTCGTGGTTGGATCATGTACTGGACGGGATTGACATGCTTTTGCTGATGTCGGTCAATCCCGGTTTTGGTGGACAGCGGTTCATTCCCTATGTCATAGATAAGATTACGAAATCCAGGGATCGATTGTCGAGTCAAACAAGGCAGATACGCCTCGAAGTCGACGGCGGGATCACCGCTGAAAATATCGGTCAGGTGGCGAAGGCGGGTGCAGACACATTTGTCGCCGGCTCCGCAATATTCGGCTCAGATAACTATGCCGCTACGATCGAGACGATGAGACAGCGAATCAGTCGGCAAGTCTGAAATCCAAGACCTGGAGCAAGCGATGGCACCGGTGAGGATACCGGTTGCGTCCAAAGACTAGCGAGAAGTGTTTTGCCCTGTGTTGACGATCAATATTCCAAGAAACAATTCCATTTATGCTCACGAAAGAACAATTTGATGATCTCGCCCGACAGGGGTTCACACATGTGCCACTCGAAAGGGAGCTTCTGGCGGATTTCGACACACCGCTGAGTACCTACTATCGGCTTGCGCGTGAGCCGTATACCTACCTGTATGAGTCGGTTCAGGGAGGGGAGAAATGGGGTCGTTATTCCATTATCGGCCTGCCAACAAAAATTCGCCTTGAAGTTCATTCCAATGCCGTTACCGTACTGGAATCCGATCAGATTGTCGAGCAATGGGAAAGCGACGATCCCTTGGAGGATATCAAGGAATTTCATGATCGGTTTAAAACGCCGCAAGTTGATGGTCTGCCCAAATTTACCGGTGGACTGGTCGGATTCTTCGGCTACGATACGGTTCGCTACATCGAGCCGACATTGGCGGCAGGCCAGAAAGACAGCGATATGGATGTTCCGGACATCTGTCTGATGGTGTCCGACGAAGTTGTCGTGTTCGATAATCTCGCCGGACGACTGTTCATCGTGGTTTATGTCGATGTGACAAAAGGCGGTAATTGGGAATCCGGCATCGAACGACTGGATGCAATCACCCAAAAGCTGCGTTCCCCAATTGAGTCAAGGCCATCGTTATTGCTTCAGCATCAACCGAATGAGTCCGAGTTCGAGTCAATGTTCGGACAGGAAGCTTATGAGAAAGCGGTTGAGAAATCTCGAGAGTACATACTCGCAGGTGATGTGTTCCAGGTCGTGATTTCACAGAGACTGTCCGCGAAGTTCACCGGCAATCCGATAGATCTTTACCGTGCCTTGCGAACACTCAATCCCTCGCCATACATGTACTACCTGAATTTTGATTCATATCATATTGTCGGTGCGTCACCTGAGATTCTGGTTCGTTCGGAAGAGGGACATGTCACAGTTCGGCCTCTGGCAGGCACGCGACCGAGGGGTGCCGATGAGGAGGAGGATCAGAAGCTGATCGAAGATCTTCTGGCTGACGAAAAGGAACGTGCTGAGCACGTGATGCTTGTCGACCTCGGTAGAAACGATGTCGGCCGTGTATCGAAACTGGCGACGGTCAAAGTAAGCGATATCATGCAGATTGAGCGTTACTCACATGTCATGCACATAGTTTCCAATGTGGAAGGGGAGTTGGACGAAGGGATGGATGCGATCGATGTTCTGCGGGCGACGCTGCCGGCGGGCACTGTTTCCGGTGCGCCCAAAGTTCGCGCGATGGAAATCATTGATGAGCTCGAACCGCACAAGCGCGGCATCTATTCGGGTGCGGTCGGATACATCAGCTGGGATGGCAATCTTGACACTGCCATCGCGATCAGAACTGCTGTTTTGATCGGTGACCAGGTTCACGTGCAGGCCGGTGCTGGCCTTGTCGCCGACTCGGTCCCGACGACAGAATGGCACGAAACCATGTACAAGGCCCGTGCCATTTTGCGCGCGGTGGCGATCGCTCAATTACCGGAGTAGCATAGTGATCAAGATCTGCAGGCGAATTGTAGAATGGCCGTGGTTTGATCGGGGAATTATCGCGCTGATCATTTTCAACGCGATTGTTCTCGGTGTCGAAACCTATCCGATGATTGCTGTTCCGTACGAATCCTTGCTACTTGGTATCAATAAGTTTGTGCTGATCGTTTTCGCGATCGAAGCGGCGTTGAAGATCACAGCATCGGCTCCGGTATTCAAAAGATACTTCGGTGATGGTTGGAATCTTTTTGACTTTTGCGTCGTGGTATTCTCATTGATTCCGCAGACCGGTGAGTTCGCGCTTATCGCACGTACGGTCAGACTGCTCAGAATTCTGCGTCTGGTGACTGCCGTCCCCGAACTGCGTTTGATCATTTCCACGCTGATCAAGTCACTTCCCGGTCTGGGCAATGTGATTCTGCTGCTCTCGATTGTGTTCTACGTCTATGCAATTGCCGGCTATCACATGTTTCATCAGCATGATCCTTTCCATTGGAATTCGCTCGGAATCTCGCTGATCACATTGTTCAGGATTCTGACACTTGAGGATTGGACTGATGTGATGTACGCAGCGATGGAGCTGTATCCATGGGCATGGCTGTATTTCGTGAGTTTTGTAGTCGTCGCCGCCTTTATTGTGATCAACATGTTCATCGCGGTGGTGATCAATAATCTGCACAAAGCACAGCAGGAAATGGAAATTTCCGTCGGCGAGAACTTGTATGGAGAGATTCTATATGAGCTTGAGGAATCACGACGAATGCTGGAGAAGGTGGAACGAGCGTTGAATTCGCAGCAGGGACAAAAACAGCCATCCCGCCCGCCCGATGACTGAACTTCTTGATTGCCAGTCAAATATCTTCTCGACCGAATTGACCGCATGACACAGATGAAGGTATTGGGAATTGAAACCTCCTGCGACGATACCGGAGTCGCCATCTACGACTCGGAGCGGGGATTGCTGATCAATCGGTTTGCTTCCCAGGTCGATATTCACAGCATATACGGTGGTGTTGTACCGGAACTTGCGGCCCGCGATCATATTCGCAAAGTGCTACCGCTGGTTGACGATGCTTTGGAAGGGTCTGGAACGGAGCGACAGCAGCTTGATGCGATCGCCTACACGGCCGGTCCCGGGCTTATAGGCGCACTGTTGGTTGGCGCGACGGTAGGTCGCAGTCTGGCGTTCGCGCTGGATGTTCCAGCTATCGGGGTCCACCACATGGAAGGACATCTGCTGTCGCCCATGCTGGAGAGCGAAGCTCCGGAATTTCCTTTCCTGTCATTATTGGTTTCCGGTGGACATACCATGCTGGTTGATGTTCATTCGATCGGAGAGTACAAGATTCTCGGACAAACGCGGGATGATGCGGTCGGAGAGGCATTTGACAAGTTTGCCAAAGTGCTTGGACTCCCGTTTCCGGGTGGTCCGAGTATCGAGAAGTCCGCAAAGAAAGGCGACAGGGAGCGGTTTAAGTTTCCACGTCCGATGGCGGGACATCGGATACTGGAGTTCAGTTTTTCCGGACTGAAGACTCACGCAATGCTGGAAGCTTCCAAGCACCAGCTGGACGATCAGACGCGGTACGACCTCGCGTATGCATTCCAGGAAGCTGCGGTGGATGCCCTGGTCTCCAAGTGTGCACACGCGCTTGACTCTGCGGGTTATACAAGCCTGATTGTTGCCGGTGGAGTCGGCGCCAATCGTTTTCTCAGAGACCGTCTTGCTGCACTGTGCGACTCGCGCGGCGTTCAGGTTTACTTCCCATCAATGGAATTATGCACGGACAATGGTGCGATGATAGCCTATGCAGGATATATGCGATTGCAGTCGGATCAGCAGGAAACCCTCGGTTATTCCGTCCAGCCGCGATGGTCGCTTGAGGACCTTCCTCCGGTCAGGAGCGGCCCAGTTTGATCTTGTTCTCCTCGCCGGCAATAAGCCGATGTATGTTTGTTCGGTGTCTGACCATGACGAATACAAAAATTACTACAGCAGCGGCCGTGACTAGAGGGTCACCGATATAAAACCAGACAATAACAGGTGCTGAGAGCATTGCAAGCATGGAGGAAAGAGAGGAGTAGCGACTGATCGCAGCGACAACCAGCCATACGCCGCCAACACCGATGATGACAGGAATGCCAAGACCCAGATAGGCACCGATCGCAGTCGCAACACCTTTGCCGCCCTTGAATCCAAAATACAATGGATAAAGGTGCCCCAAGAATGTTCCCAGCAAGGCAGCGGCGACAGCAGCCGGGTCATGCAGAATAATGTGTGCGGCGACGACCGGGACAGTACCCTTTGCAATATCACCAAACAAAGTCAAGGCTGCAGCGCCCTTGCCGCTCAATCGCAGGACATTGGTCGCTCCGGGATTTTTTGAACCGGATGTGCGCGGATCGGGAAGTCTGAGGAGTTTGGAAACAACTATCGCGCTTGAAATCGATCCGACAAGATACGCGATCAATAAGGATAGAAAGACTTGCATCGTTTAGTTTGGACTCATCAAATAGAAAGTTGATGTTTTTGTATATTCAGCAAAACGGTGACAGACTGACTTCCGTATCAGTTCAAGCAAGATTCGATGCACAATTTGTTTATACATCATTCTGAACGATCAATTTCATCGCTCGTGAAGTACACCTCGAATTGTTTTAGGTGGTTGATTCGTTACCAGATAGCTTGAGCGCGAAAAATCTTTACAAATGAGTCAAATTTTTGATTCATGGTGAAAATCCATGTTGAACCCACACATGACTCGACAGTTTGATGCGGAACCTGGTCAGACAATAAGGGTCGCACCCAGCTGCCGGCAATTTTATAAGGATGCCTAGGAATTCAATTCGCAGCAAGACCGACATGGGTAAAATCAAATAGGCGATTATGACCACAACACAGAATTTCCTGGCACAATGCGGAATTGCCTGTTTGAATCCCCGGGACAAGTCGCAACAGCCAACACCTCATTCGATAATTTGTTAAATTTGATACATGGTACGATCAGTCAGGACACCCCAACCGATTCCATATCAAGGAAGTAAGCGCCAAATTGCTTCAACAATTCTAAGTTACTTCCCACAAAGTACTTTTCGTCTAGTTGAGCCCTTCGCAGGTTCAGCCGCACTATCTATTGCTGGTGCCACTCGCAATTTTGCGGATCGTTATTGGATTAATGATTTGCATTCACCGCTGATCGACTTGTGGCAAGAAATCGTTTTCCGGCCCGAAATTCTTGCTGACAGATACACGCAATTGTGGAACGATCAATTGGGAAACGAAAGTGTTTTCTACAAGACGGTACGCACTCGCTTCAACCAACACCATGATCCTGCTGATTTTCTATACCTGCTCGCACGTTGCGTCAAGGCTGCTATACGCTACAACGCAAATGGTGAGTTCAACAATTCACCGGATAATCGCAGAAAAGGAGCGCGACCATTGGAAATGTCTTGGAGAATCACTCAATCTTCCGCACTTCTCAAGGGTCGTACACGGTTTACATCATGGGATTACAAACGAGTACTTAACAGTTGCTCTTCAAGCGATCTGATCTATATGGATCCTCCATATCAAGGTGTATGTGGACGATCAAATCAACGCTATCTTCCAAAATTTGACCATGATGAATTTTGTTTTCAACTGGCAAAATTGAACGAGAAGAAAATTATGTTCGCGGTATCTTATGATGGTCGGACAGGGACTAAAGCTTATGGTCCCACTTTACCCAAAACTCTCAATTTAGTCCATTTGGAAGTATGCGCCGGACGGTCTGCGCAGGCGACTCTCTTAGGGCGTAATGACACGACATACGAGTCGTTGTATCTTTCTCCAGCCCTTGTTTCGGCAACGACCCAAACAATGCAAGAAAATGAGTCGATTCAGTTTGTAATGGAATGAGCCAATAACACAGGTGCGCATCAAAACCAATCCACAATGCCGGAATATCCATAAGAGTTTCTTGAACGGCTTGTAGCCGTTAAGTCGAAGCGTGCAAAGACAGTTATAGATCACATTCTAAAACATGGATCGATTACCACTGAAGAGTTGAGGGATGTTTATGGATACGACCATCCGCCGCGTGCCGCACGCGATGTGCGCGAGGAAGGAATACCTCTAGAAACGATAAAAGTAACCGGATCACATGGAAGAAAAATTGGTGCCTAAAAATTAGGCGAGATTTCCGATGTCAAAAGCAACCGACTAAGCGGTAGGAAGGCATGGCCTAAGAAATTCAAGAAGGATTTGCTGGAGCAACACGGTTCTCGATGCGGAATCTGCTCGGAAGCATTTGACCATCGCTATCTCCAAATTGATCACCGCGTTCCGATTGAAATCGCCGGGGATTCTAGTGAAGAACCAAAAGTTGAAGATTCTTTGCTTCTTTGCGCGTCTTGCAATCGGAAAAAATCCTGGTTTTGCGAGCACTGTACAAATTGGAAAGGAGACCGATTGATTGAAGCTTGTCAAACATGCTATTGGGCGGTTCCCGACCATTACATTCATATTGCGTTGGAAATTGTCAGGCGTCTGGAAATTGTTTGGAAGGATGATGAAATATCAGACTATGACCATCTCGTTAAATTAGCAGAAGGTGCAGAAAAGGACCTTTCAAACTTAATAAAGGATCAACTACACAAACATGTAACTCGCGATACTGATGACGAGAAAGAGTAGTTTCAAATACTAATTTCTAGAAAAATTTGTCAGACTGTTACTTGATTATGTAATGATTGGATCGAATGATCTCCTATAAATGTGGTGATTCAGTAAGTTGAAAAATACACCATTCGGAACGATCAAGTCCACCGCGTAAGGGCGATTCCAAGACTTTTCGTTAATCTGATTCCATTTCGATTTATTGGTTACCTCTAATGAATTGACGGAATCCCGAAGTTCGGATTGACTATTTATATTTTTACCTGATGACGATATGGAAGGTAGGAAGGATTTATGCGATCGTTAAAGATCACATGTCGGACTCGACAGAGCCATATGTTCACTGACTGAAAATACAATTCGGTCTGAGATATCCGCAATATCTATTTGCGTCGCTGCATTACAAGCTACTCGTCTATGAAACAAGAGGGTTGTTCAAGCCATATAGCTTAACAGGCCAAGGCACATACTGAAACTACTGAAAATGCAATCATTGGACACTCTTCTACCTGACGGCGGATTCGGAAAATTCGTTTCAAAGCAATATCCTCAAACTGCAACTGAAGCGTACAAGAAGTAGTGTAGATTGTACAATTCGATTCATGCGTGAAATCTTGGCGCTGACTCATTTACAAGGAATGGGTGCAATGGTAACTGGGTGAACTGGATTTATGGATATTGTCTTCATTGAGAGCCTGAAGATCTCCACCACAATCGGAGTCTGGGAGTGGGAACGCCGAATCAAGCAAAATCTGATTGTGGATTTGGAATTGGGGACTGACATCCGGGAGGCTGCGGTAACCGATGACATCGGGAGTGCGGTGAGCTACAAGGATGTGGCACTGCGCGTAGTAGATTATGTTTCAAATTCTGAACACCGATTGATTGAAACTGTTGCGCAGAACATCTCAGACATCATTCTTTCGGAGTTTCCTGTGCAATGGTGTCGGGTAAAAGTCAGCAAGCCCCGCGCGGTTGAAAAAGCCCGAAACGTAGGAATTGTCATTGAGCGTGGAGAACGAACTGACTGAATGTCACATTCGAAATTCCTGCAATTAAGGTGATACGATAGTTCGGCCACCATCGACCGTCAAAACTTGGCCGGTAGTAAATGTTGCATCAAAGACCAGATATCTTACAGCATCAGCAATCTCATCAACGGTCCCCAGTCGCCCGAGTGGCGTATTGCTCAGTATCGACTCCTCCGGGGGTGCGTTTTCAAGCCAAAGAATAGCGCCAGGTGCAATTGCGTTGACGCGAACCTTCGGCGCCATTTCGAGTGCGAACGATTTGGTCAGAGATTCAAGTCCCGCTTTCGAAGCACTGTAGATTGCCATGGAATTTTTCGGTCGTTGCGCATAGATGTCAACTATGTTGACTACACATCCTTTTGACTCTTTCAATGCCGGGGCGACGGCCGAAGTCAGGTAGTACGGTGCACCGATATGGATATCAAGCAATGCTTGGTATTGATTCGTTGACAATACAGTATCAGATTCAGGATCTATGATTGAAGCGTTGTTGACCAAGGCATCCAGTCGACCAAATTGTGTGATCACGCGATCAGCGAAACTCTCTATAGCTGGCAGGTCGCTTAGGTCAGCCGGGAAGGTTTTCGCAGAATTGGACCGCTGCCCATTCAATTCATCCCGCAACAGATTGGCGTACGATTCCGATTTTCGATAGTGGATCGCGACATCCATTCCGTTGGAGTGCAGACGGCGGACAATGGCGGCACCGATCCTTCGACTGCCACCTGTTATCAATGCGACTTTTCTTTCTGATTTCATAGGACTGGTTGTCAGTGAGAATCAATGATGCGAGTGCAATAGAATCAACGGTTACCGCAAGTCAGCCCTGAAATTCTGTGGTGTCAGAATCAGCTCATTTTCAAGTGGTGGCCTCAAAACGAACGCCCGGGGAATCCGCGGCAGATCAAATACCCGGAATATCCTGGAGTGTTCCGGGTTTTCCTCAGAGAATTGCACCTCGTTTTTGCTGATAAAGAACGGAGTACGCTCGCTGCCTATGGTTGTCTTGACCTCCAGAAATCGTTCCATTCCGGTCGAGGTGAAAGACAGAATGTCGTAACCGGCTCCATCACCGTCTTCTTGCGATACCCAACGGACTTTCCTGGCAAGATCGTTCCGTCCGGCATTTCGAAGTCTTGTCTGCTCTGAATGGAACACCCGTTGCTCCCCGAGCATGCCGATGTTTCTCATGCGGGCATCTCTCTCAGCCGGGTCGAATTTTCGAATCAGTCGAGTCACTTCTTTACTGGTAGGAATCTTGTGTGGTGTGGAATCCTGTTGAATGACCTGAATCTCATCCGCGAAGCTGGACAGGGAGATCTTTTGTAAACTTTCTAATGATGAAGTGTCAATCCATGATTCCCACACAAATTTTTCCAGATATCGCTCGACTCCGGGAAGCAGTGCCTTTTGAATATTCTTGGCTGGAAGGTAACCCTTAATTCGAGGACAACCAAGAATGTCGAGGACAGCACTGATATTTTGATATTTGTACTCTACCGACCCTTTTGATCGACTGGTAAAGGATTGCACCTTTCGATTGTGGTCAATTTTGCGAAATTTTAACCCTTTCAGTTCCTTATCCAGCATTTTGAAGTAATCTTCGACAATGAAGTCTATTTCCCTGTCGCTCCAAGGTTTGCCCGACGGGTTTGTGGGTTGTTTGTTCATGTTCAATCGGCAAAATCACCGAAAATACGATCGCGTTCGGCACAGATGAACCGACAACGAACAGTCAACGGAATTGTCTGAATCAAGATTGTTGTCTAGCCGGCAGTTGACGCATTCAGCACATGCTCAAGGACAGCTTGCGGGTAATCTTCGGAAATAACCGCTTTACCGATCTTTTTCAACAGAATTAGTCGTGTCTTGCCCGCTCGGACTTTCTTGTCCAGTTTTGTCAGTTCCAGAAAATCCCCCGCATTCATTCCATTCGGAGGACGGGTCGGAAGACCTGTGTGTTCGATCAGCTGCTTGATCCGGACCGATTCCGTTTGGTCCAGCCATTCCAGTTCAGCCGATAAATCGGATGCCATTACCATCCCGGCTGCCACTGCTTCACCGTGCAGCCAAGATTCATAACCGAGCCATGTTTCGATTGCGTGTCCGAAAGTGTGTCCGAAATTCAATATAGCCCGCATTTCCGATTCTCGTTCGTCCTCCACCACCACTTCCGATTTGTTTTGACACGACCGTTCAATAGCATGGGCGAGACTCTCCGGGTTTCGATTGAGCAGCGATTCAATTTCGGATTCCAACCAAGAAAAGAAAGGCGCATCGCGAATTGCTCCGTATTTGAGAACTTCAGCCAGCCCGGCTTTGAATTCCCGATCCGGCAGTGTATACAAGGTTTTGGTATCGGCGACGACACACTGGGGTTGATAGAAGGCGCCGATCATGTTCTTGCCGCGACTGTGATTGACTCCAGTTTTACCACCGACCGAAGAGTCAACTTGAGCTAGTAGTGTGGTCGGTATCTGGATGTACGGTACACCGCGCTGATAGCATGCCGCAGCAAACCCCGCGATATCGCCGACGACTCCGCCGCCGAGTGCGACGACGGTTGTGCTCCGGTCACACATGGTGTCGATCATATGATCGAAGATCATATTGATGGTACTCAGGTTCTTGTGGACTTCGCCGTCCGGCAAAACAATTGTGTCCACATCCGCCAGAGAACTGATTGCGTCAACCACTTTTCCGGCATAAAGCGGTCCAATCGTGGAGTTCGTTACAACGAGAACCTTATTGCCCTGGATGTGAGGCTCAAACAGTCGGGAATCTCCAAGCAGTTCGGTACCTATATATATTGGATACGACCGATCCTGGAGATTGACGTTGACAATATTCACTGATGGAGAAGTCCGTACTCGATTTCGCTGACAATCTTATTGATCGACCGACCATCCGTTCGAACAATAATGTCAGCTTCGGACCTGTAGAGAGGGTCTCGAGCCTGTGTCAGTTCGGCAAGTCCTGCCAGCGGGCGTTCCGAATCAATTTTCGGCCGTCGGTGACTGCGATGCTTTATCCGCTCATACTGCTGGTTAGGCGTGGCATGGAGATAGACTACGAATCCGTTGCGCATCATCGATCGGTTTGTCTCGGAAAGTATTGCGCCGCCGCCCGTAGAAATTACCGTGCCATTCGTACAGCAGAACCGGTCAAGCATTTCCGTTTCCCGTTCTCGAAAACCTGCCTCCCCTTCGATTCGAAAAATCTCGGTGATTGTCATTTCCGCATCTTTTTCGATTTCGTTGTCAAGGTCCACAAATCCCAGACTCAACTGGCGCGACAGTGCTTTGCCTATTGTAGTTTTGCCGGAGCCCATAGGTCCAACGAGTACGATCATCGGGTCGGCGACCCGATAACTTGATTTGATCTGAACCATGAATTTGTATGTACAGACTTCCGAACGGAAAATCAATCCTCGTGGTGAATTTAAAAATATATCGCATTCAACTTGACAGGTTAAAAGAATTCAAGTATTCGTTTAAGTTTTGTACTCAATATAATTTATGTGAAAACGTTTGACATCTCTCGGTAACCATCTTGAAAACGGCTATCTTCATTCACTCCGTTCGGATTCTCTGCAGTCTGGTTGTTGCGGCATTTGCATCAGTTGTGATAGCTGCGGTTCTGCTGTTACCGGAGTTGCCCGACATCAACACAATCCGAACTCTTGAACTCAAGATTCCTCTTCGAGTCTATTCGAGTGATGGATTGCTCATGGGTGAGTATGGTTCTGAGCGTCGGGTTCCACTGAAAATCGAAGATGCCCCACCGGAAATGATCGCAGCAATTCTGGCTGCTGAGGATGATCGGTACTATGAACATGTGGGAATCGACTACCGTGGCATCATACGCGCGGCCTACATGAACATCCAGTCCGATGCGAGAACTCAGGGTGCGAGCACAATAACCATGCAGGTTGCGCGGAATTATTTTCTGACCCGGGAGAGAACTTACATCCGCAAGGCGAAGGAAGCCCTGCTGGCTCTGAAGTTGGAGCAGCTGCTAACGAAAGATGAGATTCTAGAGCTTTATCTGAACAAGATTTTTCTCGGGCACCGTACCTATGGATTCGCTGCCGCGGCCATGGCATACTACGGAAAACCACTTGATGAACTCAATAATTCCCAGTACGCAATGCTGGCGGCTTTGCCCAAGGCACCTTCAAGAGTCAATCCGATCACCAATCCCGAAGCCGCACTGGTTCGTCGTGACTATATATTGCGGCGAATGAATCAACTCGGTTATATCGACCAATCGGAATTTGACACCGCAATTGCAAGTCCCCTGACGGCCGAGTTGCATCTTGCAGAAGTCCAGCTCAAGGCGCCCTATGTCACGGAGACAATTCGCCAACAGGTAGTCGATCTGTTCGGTGAATCTGCTTACGAAGAAGGCTACAGCGTATTTGCAACCATAAGCTCTCGCGACCAGAACGCTGCAGTTCGGGCTCTAAGAACGGGTTTGCTCAACTATGACCTGCGACATGGGTTCCGCGGTGCTCTGAAGAATGGGGATTTGGCGAACTTGGAAACTGATGAGAAGAAACTCGATGCACTTAAACCAGTAGAGGTCAGTCAGGACATCGTTCCTGTGTTGATCACAGGGGTTGAGGATGATCAGGTGACCGCATTTACCAAGTCTGCAGAGCGGATCGCCATACCATGGGAACAGATGAAATGGGCCAGACCCTACAAGACATCGCGATCGCTGGGGCCGGAACCGAAGCTTCCTGCTGATGTGGTCCAACCCGGTGACATCGTGTTCGCACGCCGGACAGAAGATGGAGAGTGGGCACTTTCACAGATTCCAAAAGTTGAGGGTGCTCTCATCTCTGTGAGTCCCCAAGATGGTGCGATCAAAGCGATGGTCGGCGGTTTTGACTACTATCTTGGAAAGTTCAACCGCGCCACACAGGCCAAACGTCAGATGGGATCGAATATCAAACCGTTTGTCTATTCGGCTGCGCTGGAATACGGCTTTACACCCGCAAGTCTTGTCAGCGGTGCGCCTGTTGTGGTTGAAGACCAATCCACCCGCATCGTCTGGCGCCCGGAGAACTACAGCGGCAAATTCTACGGACAGGTACGGCTTCGCAGAGCGCTCGGCCTGTCACTCAACCTTGTGTCGGTTCGCTTGATCAGAGGTATCGGGCCGGAATTCACGATCAACCATATCAGCCGTTTCGGATTTGATCGGGAAACGCTACCTCAAGGGCTTTCGCTCGCATTGGGTGCGGCTGAAGCCACACCTTTGGAGGTCGCCGCGGGATATGCCATATTTGCCAACGGCGGATTTCAGATTGATCCCTACCTGATCGACACAATCAAGGACAGGAACGGTAATGTTGTTATGCGAGGAAAGATATCTGAAGTCTGTGATACGTGCCTGTTCAATGAGCTCGGATCAGCTGGGCAGGAACCTCTTGATACGCCCGGACTGGTTCGTCCCGCTCCAAGAGCGATATCAACTGCCAATGCCTACGTCATGCACGACATGCTGCGAGATGTGGTTCAATCAGGAACCGCCAAGAAAGCCAAGTCACTGAATCGTTCCGACCTGGCAGGAAAGACCGGTACGACCAATGATTTTGAAGACGCATGGTTTTCCGGATTCAATTCAGAGTTGGTGACCACAGTCTGGGTTGGATTTGACAATCCGTCTGATCTTGGAAGACATGAGGCAGGGTCCCGGGCGGCACTGCCGATCTGGATTGATTACATGGCAGAGGCACTTGAGGATATTCCTGACACACAGCTGGAATTGCCCGACAATGTCGTGGCGGTGCAGATCGATCCCGAATCCGGCGAGGCGGTCGCTCCTGAAGAGCCCAATGGCCTGAGAGAGGTGTTCATCGTGGGTTCCGAACCGTCACCTCCGGTCATGGTTGTTGCGACCGAAATGGAGTTTGTGGGACAGCAGCCGATAGATGATCAGACTTCGGCTGATGATTTGTTCTGAATTTGGTCGGTAAAGCTGTTGTATGGATAAATTCCCTGACCGGCTTCGGCGTACGATCCGCTACGAAGCCGCGCGAATCATGGCTGAAGATGATATCCGTGATTTCCGGAAGGCGAAGCGGAAAGCCTGCGGACGACTCGGTGTGTCCACGAACCGTTCGGTTCCCACCAATCTTGAGATAGAAGACTCGCTGGAAGAGCATCTTGCAATCTTTAACGGTGATGAATTACAAAGACAGCATCGGATTTACCTGCAGGCCGCGTTCACCGTGATGCAGTGGTTCGATCACTGTTCACCGCGCCTGGTCGGTGCCGCGCTGTCCGGGACGATCACTTCCTCCCGCCCCGTAGAACTGCAGTTGTTTCCCGATACATTTGAGGAAATCGGCACCACTCTGGAAGAAAGGGAAATTCGCTTTCGTATGCTGGACAAGCGTTTGCGATTCCAACGGGAAGGGTTTCGCAATGCGTCGGGTTTCGAATTTCAGCTTGGCGCAATCGACATTGAAATCATGGTATTTCTTCCCGGCGACCCCTACCCGCCATTAAGTCGGGTAAATGGCAAACCTGTCAAGTGGGGTTCAATGAAGAAAGTCAGACGAATGCTGGCCGGATAATCGACACGCGCATTCGGGCAATCCGAAAACGCGACAATCAAGACTGAACACGCGGGCGGCGGGTTGGTGTTTTTCGCTTGCGCTTTGCAGGTTTCTTCGCGGCCTTTTTTGCGATCAGTTCCTGGCAGACTTCAAGCCCAAGATCACTCGGGTTCAGGTCTTTAGGGACGGTGGCGTTGATCTTTCCATCGGTGACGTAAGGTCCATAACGACCATCAAGAATCTGTACCGGGGAGTTCTCGAACTGCCTGATGACTTTCCGCCGGTTGGAAAAACCGCTTTTTGCCCCCTCAATCAGTTCAAGCGAGCGTTCCAATGAGATTGACATGGGATCGTCCGTTTTTGGGATGCTGACATTGGTTTTCGAACCATCTTTCGAGGCAATAGAAAGATAGGGCCCGAACCTTCCTTTCCGGGCGACAATTTCATTGCCATCCATTGTGGTCCCAACCGTTCTCGGCAACCGCGGCTGCGCCAGAAACAAAAGGGTATCCTCCAGGGTTATCGTATATGGATCGTGATGTTTTTCCAGGCTGATCCTATCGACCTGTCCATCTCCCGTCTTGATGGAGAAATACGGTCCGAATCTACCACTTGACACCTCAATTTCGCGGCCGTCTTCGGTCGTACCCAGTGTTCTCGGCAAAGCAGGTTTTTGAAGGTGCTCGCGTGCAACTTCCAACGTGACCGTTCCCGGGTCGACATCCGGAGGGAGCGTGAAAAACCTCGGTTTGCCCTGCTTGTCGTCCATCCGTCCGAGCTGAATGAAGGATCCGCCGTTTTTGACCCGCACCAGCAGATCGCGGTTGCTCTCGGTGTCGGTGCCGAGCAGAATTTCGAAGCGCTGTGCCGACTGGTTTTCCTGAACATGTGAATGGAACTCCTGCCAGAATCTACCAAGTAGCTCTGTTCGTTTCGTCTCGCCGCGGGCGACGGAGTCCAGTCCGTCTTCCAGATTGCTTGTGAACTCGTAGTCCACATACTGATTGAAGTGCTGCATCAGGTAGTCTACCACCACGCATCCGAGACTGCTGGCGACAAAATTCTGCTTGGACATCTCGACGTAATTTCTCTCAAGCAGCTTGGCGATGATTGTCGGCCAGGTCGACGGGCGTCCGATGCCATACTCTTCCAGTTGCTTGATCAGGCTTGCGGTGTTGTAACGTGGCGGTGGCTGTGTGAAATGCTGCTGTGGAGCAATGCTTTGTACTCTCACGCGATCCCCCTGTGACAGCGGGGGCAAATTTTTCTCTGTTTCGGTACTTTCAGGTTTGCCATCTCTTGAGTAAATCTCAAGCCAACCTGAAACCCGCAATGTCGAACCTGATGCTCGGAACTTGTTCCGCTCCGTTCCAAGAACGACACCGACTTCATCGTAAATTGCGTCATTCATCTGGCAGGCGACAGATCGGTTCCAAATGATTCGGTAGAGCCGAAGTTGATCTGCATTAAGGGATGAGGCGACTTTTTCCGGTGTCAGAAATATATTGGTAGGACGAATCGCTTCATGCGCTTCCTGCGCATTTTTTGATTTTGTTCGATACAGTCGAGGTTTGCCAGGCAACCGGTTCTCCCCGATCTGACTCTTGATAAATTCCCGAATCTGACCCGTCGCATGGTGGGACAGTGTTACAGAATCCGTTCGGGTGTAAGTGATCAGACCGGTTTGTGTGCCATTGACAGTGAGGCCTTCATACAGTTTCTGGGCGGTTGATGCCGTCACCCTTGCGCTCATCCCAAGTTTACGCGCCGCTTCCTGTACCAGTGTCGAAGTGGTGAAAGGCGGCAATGGCCTGCGCGCCCGCGTTCTGTTTTCAATTTCAAGTACGGCCATCTCCAGATCATCACCTGTACGGGGGAGGTCCGAATTGATGGTTGCAACAGCATTTTTTACGGCACTCTCATCGGATATGTCGAATTTTTTGAGTTTATTGCCGTCGAGGTGAGTAAGTTCCGCTTCAAATGTACCCTCATCCTGTCTGTTGGCATCTGATGGCAGGTGCAGTATCGCCTTGATAGTCCAGTACTCCTGAGGCTGAAACAACTGAATTTCTCGTTGTCGTTCGACAATGAGTCGCAATGCAGGGCTCTGCACCCGGCCGGCGGAGAGATGAGACGTACTCAGTTTTCGAATCAGCAATGGCGACAGATTGAACCCGACCAGATAGTCGAGCGCCTCACGCGATTGCTGGGCTTGCACAAGTTCGCGCGACACTTCACCCGGCTCAGCGATGGCATGGCGTACCGCCTCTCCGGTTACCTCATGGAAAACCACACGATGAACCGGTTTGCTTTTGAGTGCTCCGCGCTTTGTGAGAACATCCTGAACATGGGCGGCAATGGCTTCACCTTCCCGGTCCGGGTCTGTGGCCAGGTAGAGACGCTCTGCCTTCCGCATCGCCTTTACAATCATGCCGACATTTTTTGTCTTTTCAGGAATCAGTTCATACTTGAGTGCGAAGTCGTTGTCTACATCAACATTTTCGGAGTGGTAGATATGACCGCCGGTGGCAAGAATTTCATATTCTTGCGCTTCAAGATTTTCGGTCTGCGGTTTTGCTTTCAGAAAGCGCGCAACGGTCTTCGACTTGGCAGGGGATTCAACTACTACAAGGTTTCGCATTATCGAGTCAGAAATTCAACGGTTTTTCGGAATGAAACAATCCAAGTCAGCGCGACTGCTGCTGACAAGAGCCGATTATGTACAAAATTTTAACGTTTGTCAGATAAATTGCATCACCTTGTGATAATTTAATTTCACAAAGTGTGTTCCTCGTCGGCCGGTCGTTACAGGCTATGGATTTGATTGACAGTTCAAATTCTGTCTGAATTTGGCATAATTACAGATACGTTCAACCATTTGCAACGTAATATACCGTTTTCATTGTTCAGCCCGGTGAGCTCTCTGCTGATATGACTGCTCTAAAAATTCTCATCTATCCCGACCCCAGACTTCGTAACGTCGCACAGCCGGTGGTGGAGTTCAATGACGAGATCCGACAGCACGTTCGGAATATGGCCCATACCATGTATGAAGCACCGGGCATCGGGCTCGCATCAATCCAGGTCGGGATTCCCCATAGTATTGTGGTAATCGACACTTCTGAAGACAAAAACGACCTGAAGGTTCTGATCAATCCAGAAATAATTGATCGGGAAGGAGAGCAGATAATTGAGGAGGGTTGTCTGTCTTTTCCCGGCTATTTCACTGAAATAAAACGGAGCAAGTGGATTCGCTTCCGCGCACAGGATACGGATGGTGCACAATATGAAATGGAGGCTGACGGTCTGTTTGCGGTCTGTGTACAGCACGAAATCGACCATCTGACCGGAAAACTATTCACCGACTATCTGTCCCGATTGAAGAATCAGAGGATCAGAAAGCAATTCGAGAAAGCCGCCAAGTTACGCCGACGGGAAAGCCCTGTTCGCGTCTGATTGATTCCACCGACAATCAAACTCATCAAATTGCCATAAGTAGTCACTCAATAAGAGGACACAAATAATTGGGATATGCATGCCTCTGTACTCTATTTGGTTTCGTGTGTAAATAAGAAGGCGCCTAGTCCAAGAAGAGCGAAAAATCTTTATATTTCCCCTTGGTTTTCAAAAGCGAAAACGTATGTGGAGAGTACACAGCAACGTTGGCTCATTCTATCGGCGAAATATGGGCTTGTTGAACCGAACCGCAAAATCAATCCTTATGATAAATCAATGAATTCCATGCCCACTATAGAAAGACAGGAGTGGGCAGAAGATGTGTTCAAAGAATTAAGACTACACATTGCCGACATCGACGCAATCTATTTTTTAGCTGGTCAACGTTATCGAGAATTTCTTGTACCTAAATTACGTGACTGCGATGATTTGAATGTATGTGTTCCAATGGAAGGCCTGCGAATAGGTGAGCAACTAAGGTGGCTTGATGAACGAACTAAAAAATGACCGTTTGAAAGACTTGAAGCTCTTTTACGACTTGCTTGCTCATTTGGAACACAAAAATGGCATCAAGTTAAATCTGGGTAATTGTCATGGCAAGATGAATTGGCCGAAACAAGGAATTTATTTTTTTTACGAAGACACTGAATCTCGGACCGAATCAGGCAATGGTTGTAAAGTTGTGAGAGTTGGCACTCATGCATTGAAAAAAGGGTCGAAGTCCACCCTTTGGGGCAGGTTGTATAGTCACAAGGGACGTCGTAGTGGATTAGGTAATCACAGAGGTTCAATTTTTCGCCTACTTGTAGGCATTTCACTTGCTAATCTAAAGAATAGGCCTTTACCCACGTGTTGGGGAGATAAGAAGGCGCGTCGTAAGAAAATGAGTCAAAAGGAATTGAATGCAGAGTATGAATTGGAAAAATGTGTAAGTGACAAAATTTGCGCTATGCCATTCGTACATCTGAATGTCAGTTCCGATAGTGGTCCGAAAAATCACCGTGCACTAATAGAGAGAAATGCAATTGCCCTGTTAAGCAATTGTCAAAAACCAATTATCGATCAGTCGTCGTTAGATTGGTTGGGTCGACATTGCAACCGTGAAATCGTGCGTTGTTCGGGCCTTTGGAATCAAAATCATGTTAAGGAGCGATATGATGCATCGTTTCTCGACATAATGGAAAATTGGGTTACAAAGACGGAACCAGTGTAGTGTGCAAGAAACCAGCGTAATAGAAGTATCGAGACATAATTTGATTCATTCCTGGAATTTTTTCTGTACAAAAAGTCACCTACTTTTCTACGGATCAATTGGTCATTCTCGCTCGGGAATCTATTTAAGTAAAGATTCGGATACATTCCGGACCCACCAACACAACTGATCCGAATATTTCTAAAAATTTGGCAACAATCAGGCACAGCGAAGGTTCAGCGATCTGGGCAGGTAGAGCCTGCCAGATTTGGAAATGCTCCCATTGAGCAGCCGCGGGCAAGGTGAGAGAGAATCCGCTTTCGTGGTGTAACTTTACTGACGGATTCTCATACCAAACTTTACATCAAATCAAAAATTTGCAGAGGTTCGAACACATCGGGCGTTAGACGAATTTCCCTTTGAGGAAGGGTGTTTTTATTAGAGATGAATAAAATTGTATTTGACAGAGTTGCCGAAGATGCTACTTCGCATTGATGCCAAATCTAGTGAGGCAATTGACTAACTTGGCGATGTTCACCTCCGTGTCAATAAAAACGGACTTACAGTTGACGGGCAGTCTCTTACGATCAAAGATTCTACAGTGAGACGTGTTGTGGGCAAGTACCGTCTGCAAGGGGCATGGTGATCAGCATCCAAAATTTCTGATTACAATTTGAGTGGTAAATTTACGTATACAGTGAGCAACGGTGGAAATACATGATTTTAGAAACTCAGGGAGAGTAAAACGATGAGTAGAAGAAGTCAACATGTCGTTCCCAGAGACGATAAATGGGCGGTTCGCAAGGCTGGTTCTATGCGTTTGACGCGGAAGTTTGACACGCAGGAACAGGCGATAGAAGTCGCGCGTAGGTTTGCTCGGAATCAGCAAACAGATCTTTGTATCTTCGGAAGTGATGGTTGGATTCGGGAGCGTATTTCCTACGAAAATGATCCGTTTCCACAATCTGGATGACTGAAATTCGATCGACACAAATTTTGATTGCAATGTCTTCGTAAATTGTCCTTTTGATTCCGACTATAAACCCATTATGCGGGCAGTTCTTTTCTGCCTCGTCCGGTTCGGATTCAAACCGCGTATGGCTACAGAGAAAAGTAATGCCGCTGAACCGCGGATCGAAAAAATCTGCGAACTGATTCAGGTTTCCAAATACTCAATTCACGACTTTAGGCGATGTCAGTCAAGTCAGGCGGAAGAGTAGATTACGATCGATGATTTCACAGTGAGATGTGTTGCTAGAAAAGACCATCTAAATGAACACGGTGAGCAGCAACCTAAAAATCAGTATACAAATTTAATGGTATACTTAAGCAACAGCGAGCAATCAATATATGTACATAATTTTTGAAACTCAGGGGGAGTAAAGCGATGAGTAGAAAAAGCCAATTTGTCGTTCCCAGAGACGAAAAATGGGCGGTTCGCAAGTCTGGCACTATTCGAGTGACGCGGAAGTTTGATACCCAGGAAGAAGCGATAGAAGTAGCGCGTAGGTTTGCTCGGAATCAGAAAACAGATCTTTGCATCTTCGGGAGTGATGGACGTATTCGCAGACGTATTTCTTTCACAGATGAACCGCTTCCATCAACTGGATGACTGAAATTTGGTCGACGCAAATTTTGGTCGCAATGTCTTTGTCAATTGTCCGTTCGACCATGATTATGAACCTATCATGCAGGCAGTGCTTTTCTGCCTCGTTCGGTTCAGGTTCAACCCGCGTATAGCGACAGAGCAAAGTAACGCCGCTGAGCCTCGGATCGAAAAGATCTGCGAACTGATTCAGGTTTCCAAATACTCAATTCACGACCTTAGCCGATGTCAGTCAAGTCAGGCGGAAGAGCTGTTCCGCTTGAACATGCCGTTCGAGCTCGGAATGGATTTTGGTTGCCAAAGATACGGTAGGCAACCCTATTCGGATAAGGTGATTCTGATACTGGAAGAAGAGCCCTATCGTTTGAAGGCGGCGATGTCGGACTTGGCAGGAAGCGATATAGAAGCACATCAGGGCAAGCATCAAGTCGCCATGAGGAAAGTACGAAACTGGCTGACTACTAATGTTTCCGATATCCCAGAGCTTTCAGCAAGCACAATTATTGCAGAATATGAAGAATTTCAAAATTGGTACTCTAAGCGACAAAGCGACAAAGGATTTTCCGAACAGGATATCAAGGACTATCCGACTTCGGAGCTTCTTGATGAAATGATTGTTTGGATTGATTCAGGGAGGCCACGGGATTAATCAATGCTCTCAATGAAGGAAGATTAATCACCGACTGATATTCTTGATCGCAGTAATTGGCGTCAAATTAATTGATTGTTCGGGGGTGCCATGTTCTTCTCGGTGTAGGCGTAACCTTCATCGTCGGGATTGAAGAATGAAATGCAAGATTGAATTCACCAAACAACCCATCCTATTCGCAATCTAATTCGCACTGTGTCAGTCAACAGATAAAGTAATTTGGAAGTGATTTACCGCGCGGGTTCCAATACACCACTTCCGGGCTCTCAGGCAGTCGGCTGAGCGGTGACTGGGTTATCAGACTGTGGCTATGAGAAACCGCAAATGACGTTACGAGTTATCTTTGCCGGCACGCCGACGTTCGCCATCCCATGTCTTGAACGACTGGTGGATTCGGGCGTGCATGTAGTCGCCGTTCTGACTCAGCCAGACCGTAGGAAAGGTCGCGGACAGAAGATGTCAGCACCTCCCGTCAAGTTATTCGCCCTGAAACACTCCATACCGGTCATTCAGCCCGAACGGTTGGACTGTGAAGCGGTTTACAAATTGACTTCTTATCGGCCCGATCTGGTCATCGTCGTTGCCTATGGACTGATCATTCCGGCAACGTTGCTGTCAGGCCCTCCGCTAGGCTGCGTGAACGTTCATGCATCGCTGCTGCCGCGATGGCGCGGTGCCGCGCCGGTTGCCCGTGCGATTGAGGCGGGAGATACTGAGACGGGAGTGACGGTCATGCAGATGGATGCCGGTCTCGATACCGGCGGCATATTGTCGCAGTCCAAAGTTTCGATCAACACCGACGATACCACTGCGTCGCTTGAAGACCGAATCGCCTATGAAGGAGCGGCGGAGCTGATGCGGGTGCTACCGGCGATTTCAAAAGGGGAACTGCAGGCAATCCCGCAAAACGAGGATTCAGCGACTTATGCCGCGAAAATGAGCGCAGCTGACGCAGTCATTGATTGGGACAGTTCTGCCTCCTCGATTGTTCGCAAGATTCGCGCATGCAATCCATGGCCAGTGGCGAACAGTTGGCTGCAGGGTAGACGAATCCGCATCTGGGAAGCGCAAGTTTGCGAACATGACTCGGTTTTCGAAGTGCCCGGAATGGTCATCTCGTCAAACCGGAGGCAGGTGGTGGTGTCGGCGAGGCAAGGTGCTGTCAGCCTCACAACTGTACAGAAGGATGGCAAGAACCGAATGCAGATCCGAGATTTTCTCGCGGGTAATCCGATCACCGAAGGATCGAGTTTCACTCAAAGTGAAGTGCCGGTTTCCAATTGACAGGGAAAGTGAACAGAAATCCCCGACTTGCCGCCGCACTGGCGATTGAGCGCGTGGTGTACCGTGGACAGCAGTTGAACCGAGCGCTGGACACTGCGCTGCCGGGTCATGAAGATGCTGACAGGCGACTGATTGCGGAAATCGTAAACGGTGTCACCCGATGGTTTTGGTTGCTGGACAGCTATGCCGGCTCTCTGGTGGCGCGACCACTGAGGCGCAAGGACCGGGATGTGCACTGTCTGCTTCTCAGCGGACTCTACCAGTTGGAGTACACCCGGGTACCGTCGCATGCCTGTGTCAACGAAACTGTACAGGCGGTCAAGGAGCTTGGCAAGTCTTGGGCCGGTCCGTTTCTCAATGCAGTGATGCGAGAGTTTCTCAGCAATCGGGATGAGCACCGCGATCAGGCGGAGTTGGATGATTTCGCCAGATATTCGCATCCGGCGTGGTTGGTCGAAGTGCTGAAGCAACAGTGGCCCCACCACTGGAGTAAAATACTGCAAGCGAATAATTCCAAACCGGAAATGTTTCTTCGTGTGAATACCAGCGAATGCAGTGTAGGAGAATATCTGGATATCCTTGCAAGCCACGATATTCCGGCGGTTGTTGACAGCGTGTCTCCATTTGGAATTCGTCTGCAGAAGCGGGTTCACGTCGAGCAATTGCCTGGATTCGGTAAAGCACTGGTTTCGGTTCAGAATCCAGCGTCTCAGTTGGTCGCGCCACTCATGGACATCCAGCCTGCTCACCGCGTTCTTGACGCCTGCTCAGCACCGGGTGGCAAACTGTTGCACATGCTTGACCTGTATCCCCACCTCGAATCCATCACCGCAGTTGATATTGATGAGGGTCGGTGTGCGGAAATTACGGACAATCTGGACCGCGCAGGTCGAAGCGCGACGGTCATTGCGGCAGACGCCTCGCAGCCCGACAAATGGTGGGACGGTCAGCTGTTCGACCGTATCCTGATTGATGCACCTTGTTCCGCAACAGGTATCATCAGCAAGCATCCGGATATCAAACATCATCGCCGCCACGAAGACATTGAACGCTCGGTATCCACGCAGTCGAATCTGTTGGAGGCGTTGTTAACATTGCTGGACCACCACGGGAAACTAGTCTATACGACGTGTTCGATCCTGCATGAGGAAAACGAGGGACAAGTATCGGATTTGCTTAAACGGCATCCCGAGTTTGTGGCTGAATCGCCGTCACAAAGTCTGGGAATGCACACCGGCAGCGGTTACCAGCGTCTTCAGGGTGTGGACTATGGAGACGGCTTCTTTTATGCTGTCTTGAGACATCGGAGTGCGTGATGATCAGGCTCGGAATGGTACGAATGCGTGCGCTTAAGAACAAAGCGAGCCTTGTCGCGGTGGTTCTGACCGTACTGCTGGTTGCTCCGGCAGCGTTCGGATTTTCAATCACCTTTTTCGACGCAACGCGTCAGGGCAGTGATGTCAGAATTACGATGGCGGCAGACCTCGCGCTGACAGAAGATGTAGTCAAGGCCATACAGGCGAATATCGACATCAATATCAGAGTGCAGGTAAAAATTTACCGAGTCCGCGACAATTTGTGGGACGCTCTCGTTGCCGACACTGATATCGATTACACGATCAGCAATTCCAATATCTATCGTGGTTACTCAGTCAGGTCATCTGACCGACATCTGGACGTGATCTACGATAGTCTGGATGACGCTCTTGACGTATTGGGCAGCGAGCGAACATACAAGATTATTGTTCCTGAGGATCAATCCGACGAACCGGATGCCCGATACCGCGGCAAGTGCAGAATCTTTCTTGACCGGTCGACATTGCCGTCTGTGGTCAGTACAACAGTCCGCTTCAAGAAATCGTGGAAACTCACCAGCGGATGGACGGAGTTTGAGCTGCAATGAGTGAATCCCGTTCCAGAGTTGAACAGATCGTACCGCTTGTATTGACGCTCGCGGCCATGACCACTGTGTTGGGTACACTGGTTTTCTCGGCTGTCAGCACCTTTTCGCTCGAATACTTCGAGGACAATCTTACTTTCGTATATCTGCTCAATGCCATCAGCATTGTGGTTCTCGCGATTTTCATTGCGATCTACGTGCGAAGATTCTGGATTCGGATGAAAGCCCGTGTTGCCGGAACACATCTTGCGATCAGATTCCTAAGGACTTTCGCGATTGTCTCACTCCTTTCATTGAGTGTAATCTACTGTTTTACGTACTTTTCGATTCGGGGTCTGATTTCGGGCTGGGTTGAGAAGCAGGTTAAAGATACCGTGTCTGAAGCGAGCCAGCTTCAGGGATTTTTCCTTGATGTATTCAAGGAAAAAATGGTGTTGGATTTGAGCGAGTATGTGGAGCAACTGAAAACCACTGACAATTTAGTCGACATTCCACGCATAATTTTTGATGCCAGAATCGCTGGGAATTTTGAGGAAATCACCTATTTTTCTGACCCCGGCAGTCCGACCGGCATCATCGCGTCCAGTGCGGAATCGATTCGGGTTGAGTCTCTGGTACCGATCAGCCCCTCCAACAAGTCGACAGGGGATTTGCTGTCGGGGAATGACAGGTTGACCAAAGAACCGAATATCGAAATTTTCAATCTTCCGGACGAGGGTCCGATGCTCAGATTGCTTATACCAGTCCGCCAGGCAGGCTCGAATCCGCATCACTATCTGCAGGTAATCCAGAAACTGAGCAAGAGTTCCGAAAATCTTGCGGAGCAGATCAGTGCCGTCGAGGCGCGATACGACCGACTTATTTTTCTTCGTAAGCCGATTCAAATAAATTTCGTGATGACACTCACTTTGATGATGTTGGTTGTGCTTTTACTTGCCATAGGGATCGTCATGAAAGTGACAAACCGATTGGTACAGCCGATTCAGGCGCTGTCCGAGGGAACGCGGGAAGTGGCCGCAGGCAACTATGAGCGACTCCTGCCCGTTACGACCAAAGACGACCTAGGTGGGCTGGTCGAGTCATTCAACGACATGACGAAGAAAATCAAGACATCACAGGACCAGATCGAGGAGCAGCGATCTTTTCTGGAGGTGGTTTTGCAGAATCTTTCGTCAGGCGTGATATTTATCGACAACACAACCTCTGCAAGCAGCATCAACCTGGCTGCGGCATCAATATTGGGTGTCAGTGTCGAATGGTTTGAAAATCGCTCACTTGACGGAGTTATACAAAGTTACCCGCAACTTGAACCGTTGCTGTCGCCAATCCAGAACGGCATACTCGCTGACCAAGATGAATGGAACGGCAGTGTTGCAATCAATTCCGAGCTCGGCGCGAAAGTCCTTACCTACAGTGCGACGCGAATCCCAGGTGAGAAGAGGGAACTCGCGAGTTACGTCGTTGTTATTGAAGATATTACGGAACTTGTACAGGCACAGCGGTTTGAGGCGTGGACGGAGGTGGCAAAGAAATATTCCCATGAACTTCTCAACCCACTTCAACCGATTCGTTTGGCGGTTGACAGGATCAAGAACAAGACCGACCGGGGTCTATCGGACGATGTCAGTCGTTCATTGGAACGGGCGTTCAAAGCAATTGACCGGCAGTTGGACGCACTGATCAGAATTGCGAAAAGCATGAAAGAATATGCGAATCTACCCGAAGATTTCGAGGTTGAACCAATCGATATGAACGAGTTGATCGGTGATGCCATCATTTTCCACTTTGAAGGCGACGATAGCATACGGGTCGAAAGAGATCTTGATCCCGAGTTGCCACATATTAACGCCGACCCCAATTTAATGCTGCAGGTAATGAACAATATCCTCATCAATACCAAAGATGCCGGGCGGGATTCGGAAAATCTAATCATCAGGATAGAAACGAAATATATTGAACCGGACACCATCAAAATGAAGTTTACCGACAACGGACCGGGGTTCAGTCAGAAAATGCTTGATCATGCTTTTGGACTTTTTGAATCAACCAAGCCCGAAAAAGGGTCGGGGCTGGGATTGAGTATCGTCAAAAAGATTGTTGACGAACATGGTGGTGTGATCGAATTGTCAAACAACCCCGATGGCGGAGCCGAAATCACCATCATGTTGAAGTCACGGCAGTCCTACGTGCGCAGTTGAACTGTTTCAATGTTTATTTTCCAAAAATTGCCGAAGAATGGTAACAGGTAAAAATCACATTCTGGTCGTTGACGATGAGCTCGACATTCGGGAGCTGGTCGCTGATATTCTTGAAGATTATGGCTATGCTGTCACGACCGTGCACGATGCGTCTGCAGCGAGTTCGGCCGTGAGACTGGGTCGATTCGACGCAATCCTGCTTGATATTTGGCTACCCGGAAAAGATGGCATAACGCTGTTGAAAGAGTGGGGAGAGCAAAATGATTTCAAAACGCCCGTCGTCATGATGTCGGCACATGGTTCGGTACAAACCGCTGTCGAAGCGGTTCGGTTGGGAGCTTATGACTATCTCGAAAAGCCCGTATCTGCTGGTCGACTTGAGATCACCCTCAGAAACGCGGTCATGTCTGGCAGTGTGAAATCCGACGAGGCTGAAACTGTTGCCACTGACAAGGCAACGCTGCAACTGGTTGGTACGAGCAGGATCATGCAGTCATTGCGCCAGCAAATCGAGGTCGTATCCTCCACCGTCTCAAATGTGCTGGTTGTCGGTGCGGCCGGGAGTGGGAAACGTACCGTTGCCAGGATGATTCACGATGCAAGTCATGAGGGGGAAGCTCCCTTCATCGTGCTTGACTGGCTGGCGTCGGAAGACGGAAACCGTACAGTCTCCGACTTGATTGCAGAAGCGAAGAACGGGACGATACTGATTTCAGACATTCATGCCTATGATGGACATCGTCAGAATAAATTACTAGGTCTCATTGGCGCGTTATCTTCGAATTGTGCAGAAAGCTCTCCCGAAGGCTTACCGCGAATTATAGCGACAGTGTCCGATACTATTGACGCTGCCGTCGAAAGTGGCCAATTCAGACCTGAGATTCTGAATCGAATTGCCGCGATGACGGTGAACGTGCCCGCGTTGCGAGATTACAGGGAAGATATTCCGGAGCTGGTCGGATATTTCACCGATTTTCTGAATCAGTCGGAAAAACTCCGCTACAAGCAATTTTCGACTGGCGCGCTGAACTGTATGCGCAATCACTCATGGGGCGGAAATATATCGGAATTGATCAGCGTTCTTCGACAGGTTCTCGCGGGCGGCATCAATGAAACTGTATCCGACATCGACATCAAGCCATTGTTGGTCGAGCGCGCTGTTCCGCAGGAACAATTCATGTCCGACGGCGGTGAAGAATTTTTCTACTCGTTACCTTTCAGAGATGCGAAGGCCCAATTCGAACGTTCCTACCTGTTGCGTAATCTGAAACGATTCGAAAGCTACTCGGATCTCGCGCAGATGACAGGTCTTCATCGATCAAGCCTGTTTCGGAAGTTGAAGGAGCACGGAATTGAAGTGGGTCCGGGATACGGAAGCGGCGAAAATAAGACGGACGATTTCTCGTGAAAAAAATTGTGATATTTGGTGCGGGTGCTGTAGGTTCCAGCGTCGCAGAGACACTGTCCTACGAAGAAAATGATATCACCCTCGTGGACCGCGACGAGGCGGCATTGAGTCAGAAACTCGAGTATCTCGATATCAAGACCATCCGCGGAACAGCGTGTGATCCCAAGACTCTGGATGAAGCGGACATTGTTGATGCGGATTTGGTGCTCGCGGTTACTGACAATGATGACACAAACATTCTTGTTTGCCAGCTGGCTCATATGTTGGGAAGTCGTCCGACAGTCATAGCCCGGTTGCGCAATCCTGAGTTCCATAGGCGCAAGGACGAGTTGTTTGGCTGCGAAACTGATTCGAAGAAGATTCCAATCGATTCGATTTTCAGTCCGGAGCAGTTGGTGACTCGTCAGATCATGCGGCTGATAAGTCAGCCCGGTGCGCTCCAGATTGTTGAGTTTGCGGGCGGTAAAATTCAACTGGTCGCAATTCGGGCAGATGAGGGCGGAAAACTTGTCGGTCATCGAATCGAGGAGCTGCGCGATCATCTGCCCATGATCGATTCCCGGGTGGCCGCAATCTATCGTGAGGATAGGCCCATCATTCCGAAAAGAGATACAGTCATACAGCCCAGGGATGAGGTGTTTTTTGTCGCCGCACCCGAACACATCACCAACATCATGACGGAATTGCGTTCGGTTGAAGCGTCCTACGGAAAAAGAGTAATGCTTGTTGGTGCTGGCAATATCGGTACACGGCTTGCGCGAGAGATGGAGCAGGCACAATGGAAGGTCAAACTGATTGAGTACAGCCGGGAGCGAGCCACGGAAGTATCGCACCAACTTGTCGAGGGCATTACCGTCGTTCACGGGAACGCGACAGACAGGGATCTCATGATCAGAGAAAACATAGAGTCTGCAGACGTATTCTGTTCGGTGACCAACCTGGACGAGGTCAACATTCTGTCTGCGATGATGGCGAAAAAGCTCGGGGCTAAGCGGACCATGGCGCTGATCAACAATTCAGCATATGCGGAATTGCTCGAAAACACTGACATCGATAGCGTTATTTCGCCCAGTCTTCTTACCATCAGCGCGCTTTTACAGGATATCCGCAAAGGTGACATGGTTGCTGTCCATTCTCTTCGTCGCGGTGCAGCCGAAGCCATCGAGACTGTGGTGCACGGTTCAGAATCGGACTCCAAGGTGGTCGGGCGCACTGTCGGTCAGCTTAAATTGCCGGAAGGTACGATGGTAGGCGCAATTCTGCGTAAGGATGAGGTACTGATCGCTCACAGCAACATTGTGATTGAGGATGAGGATCACGTGATTCTGTTCATCGTCGACAAAGGCGACAAGCAAAGGCAGATTGAACAGGTTCAGAAACTCTTCGAGCCCGGACCGCTATGGTGAGACGAACTCGATTCGGCACTGACTGATCAGCAACTTATCCATGCACTACGAGGCGGTACTGAAGGTTGTCGGCATTCTTTTTGCCATGTTCAGCATTTCGCTGATACCACCCCTTGCCATATCCTATTACTACGGTGACGGTTCGTTTGCTGCGTTTCTTGTCTCGTTCACGGTGATACTCGCAGCTGGTGTCATCATCTGGTTTCCAGTTCGCAACAAACCTACACAACTGGGACCGCGAGAGGGGTTTCTGACGGTCGCGGCTTACTGGATTTCGCTGGCGGTCGCAGGCACGCTGCCTTTTCTGCTCTCGGAAGATTTGCACATCGGGTTTACCGATGCGTTCTTTGAATCGATGTCCGGACTGACAACGACAGGAGCAACGGTACTCACGGGGTTGGACGATCTTCCGAAATCAGTGCTGTATTATCGACAGCAACTGCAATGGCTGGGTGGAATGGGCATTATCGTATTGGCGGTTGCGGTTATTCCCATGTTGGGAATCGGTGGCATGCAGCTGTATCGAGCCGAGATGCCCGGTGCGATGAGGAACACCAAGCTTACTCCCAGAATCAAGGAAACCGCCAAGGCACTGTGGTACATCTATCTTGGCCTCACCGTGATCTGTGCATTGGCCTATTGGCTCGCCGGCATGACACCTTTCGACGCCATCACGCACAGTTTCTCGACGATCGCCATAGGCGGATTTTCCACGCATGATGCGAGTTTTGCTTTTTTTGAGAATGACGCGATTTTATATGTTGCCATAGTTTTCATGATTCTATCCGGAATCAATTTCGCACTTCACTTTCGCGTTCTGAGCAGATCTGCGGTTTTTCGGGTTCTGAGTGGAATTCGTGCGCGCTTCAGGGACAGAAAATCCAGGAGAGATCCGTTCCATGCCTCGACATTCGCCGGTCAATCGAGTTTTCGACAGTATCTGAGAGACGCTGAACTTCGAACGTATCTATGGGTTTTGTTGATTACTGCCCTGACGGTCGCGGTTGTTCTGGTTTTGACTTTCGATCGCTACGAAAGTACGTCGGTGACTATCAAACATGGATTGTTCCAGGCCGTATCAATCGCGACAACTTCTGGATTCACTACGACTGACTTTTCTTCGTGGCCACTGTTTTTACCCGCATTGTTGTTGGCTGCAAGCATTATCGGAGGCTGCACCGGATCAACAGCTGGCGGTGTCAAAGTCTTTCGTATCATTTTGCTGTTCAAACAGGGTCGACGGGAGATTCTACAATTGATCCATCCGGATGCGGTTTTTCCCATTCGAATGAATCAGGCACCCGTCCATGACCGGGTCATCAACGCGGTTTGGGGCTTTTTCGTGCTGTATGTGGTCAGTTTTGTGATTCTCGCTCTGGTACTGATGGCGACCGGGCTCGACATGGTTACGGCCTATTCGACGGTTACGGCCTGCCTCAACAATCTGGGTCCTGCATTAGGCGAGGCGGCACAGAACTACGCGGAGCTTTCGTCCCCTTCCAAGTGGGTGCTGGCATTTACGATGCTGCTTGGCAGATTGGAACTTCTCACCCTGCTGATTCTGCTGACGCCCAGATACTGGCAAGACTGATTGGTTCTCAATAGATCGGTGGTTCGCCCGCCGGGCGTGCCTTGAACCTCCGATGCAGCCAGAAATACTGTTCCGGCGCTCTTCGAATGAGTTTCTCGACTGTAGTGTTCAGTCGCTGTGCATCTTCGGTCTCATCGCCGACGAAGAAATCTTCGGGTAAAAGCTCTGTATGCAGTTCATAGCCTCTACCGCCGGCTTTAATGACCGAGAAGCACAAAAACACGCGTGGCATTTTGTATTTTATGAATCTCGACAAGGAGGTGTATGTCGCAGCGGGCACGCCGAAAAAGGGAACAAATACCGCATGTTTAGGATTCTTCGCGTTTTGGTCCGGCAGGAAGAAGAAGGGTATTCCGTTCTTCATTGCCTCAAAGAATGGACGCATGCTTCCTTTTGAGGAGCACATGCTGATTTGATGACCGCCGCGTTTTCTGTACAGAAAATTCAGCCAGCCGAACGAACTTTGCCTGCCGGTTAACGCACAGTGGTACCCCATATCGAAAATTGGATTCTTGGGAGGCTCATACATCGCGACGACTGGGGAAAGTTCGCCGATCGAGCGCAACGTCAGCAT
The DNA here is from genome assembly GCA_963662635.2 of Arenicellales bacterium. GTDB lineage: Bacteria > Pseudomonadota > Gammaproteobacteria > Arenicellales > JAJDZL01 > JAJDZL01. Next base: position 1,136,566 of record CAXXFC010000006.1, on the reverse strand, counting down.
CGGTGTGACAAAGTGAGGGCAGAGCAGGATCAACGGTTCGCCTGTGCCCAAGTGGGTTTTCAGTGTTTCACGTCCATGCCACTCGACTTCTTTTTGAATCCGTCGTTGTCGCGCAAATAGGGCAAATCCCCAACTCAGCACACCGCGTCCGGCATAACGAAAGGTCTCGAGTGCCGTTCGATTGCGGTTTTCCGCGGAGACCTCGGGGAAACACAGTTCCAGATTGCGTATCACAACAGACTTTCTACCCTGGTGAAGTAGAAACAGCGCACTACCCAATGCGCCACCGAGGTGCCAGCGCAATCTTGACGGCAGTTTCGCCGAACAGTACCAAAACAGCGAGCCAAGCAAGCCGTAAATTTTATGCTTCAATCGAAGCTCAGTATAGTGGTGGTCCATTGTCAGGTCGGGTCTTGAACCATCGCAGGGTCCACATGTATTGTTCCGGTGCGGCATCGATGATATCTTCAAATGCTGAATTCATGAGGCGTGCATTGACCTGCTGGTCTTCGGTGGGAAAACCAGGCAGGGGTGGCTTTATCGTTATATCGTATTGACCGGTAACAGGGTCGAGATAGGCGCGTGTCGGCATAACCACGGCATCTGTCAGCCGAGCCATGCGGTCAAGCGTGGACAGTGTGGCGGTTTGGACACCGAAGAATGGAACAAAAACCGAGTTTTTGGCCCCCAGGTCTTCGTCCGGGATGTAGTAGCAATTACGCTTTCGTCGCAAGTCCCGCACCATCCGTCCGATCCCGCCAACCCGTTTGTAGATTTTGAGGTTGAAACGTGACCGTCCCGCGATTATCTGTTCGTTAAAGATCGGATTTCGCAAGTCCTTCATGATGGTGCACAGCGGAAAGTATTGCGAGAGTATGACCGCCGCCATATCAACCGCAATGACGTGGGGTGTGATGAGAATAATCGGGTGTCCGTCCTTTTGCACACGCAGGCAATGCTCCAACCCGTTGAGATTCACCCAGCGATTCAAACGCTCTTTGCTGGCTGACCAGATCATTCCCAAATCGACAATTGCCTGACCGAAATGTCTGAAATGCTGACGGGCGACAAGTCGACGTTTTTCGACAGGCCAGTGCGGGTAACAGATTTCAAGGTTCTTGTGGACTATATTGCGTCGTTTACTGTTGCTGGAATAAAACAGCCAGCCCGCGACTATGCCCAACAGAAGGGTGATGCGTCTGGGCAGATATCCGATCAATTTGAGAATCAGAACCGGGACCCGGGCAGACGTTACCCGCAGCTTCTGGATTCGATTTCCCAATTTGGCTGACATGGCCGCGAACGAGTCAGGCAGTCCGAGATTGAACAGTCTCGAATTCTTCCAGGTTGTCCTGAACGATGAAAATCTCGAACTCACCGGTTGAACCCGCGCATTGAGTCTTTCTGATATCCGGATGCGCCAAGGAATCTACGGTATTTCGGAACGATACTTGCCAGGTGTTCAAAATCTTCCCAACTGTCCACGTCCTGCAGGCACGGCAGCAAGACATCAAATCTGATTCCCAGTTGTGCGGAATTCGCCAACACCGACTGCAGCACTGAATCGGTACTCCATGTGATTTCGTCGAGCATACCTGGCACGCACTGTCGTATCCCGATCAGGTAAAATCCACCGTCTGCACTGGGTCCGATCACGTTCGCTCCTTTTGAGAGAGATTCAAACGCGAATTCAAGGATGCCTGTAGTGACCGATGGAATATCACAGCCCATAATGGCAACTGCCGTGGATGTTTCAAGCCCTTCGCAAATTGCAGACTGCATCTTCTGACCCAAGTCACCCTGAGACTGGGTGCCTACAGTTACATTATATCTGACTGCCATTTCGGTCAGTTCCGTACGGTCGCTGGCGGGACTGACCAGCACTCTGACAGGCCCGGGCCAGCATGTACCGGCTGTCAACACCGTGTCCTCGATCATCTCAAATGCAATGGCAGCTGCAATTTCCGGCGTGGTGTGCGTGAGGAAGCGAGTTTTGACGCGTCCGGGTACAGGCACCTTGGTGAACAGGATCAGGCTCGGACGATCCATTAGTGTACCTGCCTGTATAGTCGGGCCAGTCTGGTTGGTGAGACCCCGGCCCAATAAAGCAGCCGCATCATCCACATCAGCGTGATGGTGCGAACTTGACCACAACTTTCCCATCTTCTGGCTGATGTTTGAATTGGTGTGCGAATTCTCACCATTGAACCGATCGACTTTAGTTTTCGTGACAGAGCGACATCTTCCATGATGGCGATTTGCGGATAACCGCCGACCTGAGTGAAAACGGTGTGGTCTACAAATATGGCCTGATCACCGGTACAGATACCGGTCAGTGCGGATCGCAGGTTCATCATCCTGGCCACGAGTCGCATCAATGCAGACGAACTGCGAAATTGTACGTCGAATCGTCCCCAGGGATGACTGGCGGTCACGGATTCCGAAATGGTTTTTGCCGCATCAACCGGTACCGATGTATCTGCATGCAGAAACCACAAGATTCGGCCTGATGCTTGCGAACTGCCGAGATTCATCTGAGCGGCGCGCCCTACAGTGTTGGAACTGATTAGGGTGATTGACGGATGCAGGATATCAGACGAATTGGACCTCAGTCGATGTTCAGTGGCGTCAACAACGATTACTTCCAATACGCCTTCCAGACTGACCAAGGGATTGATCTGTCGAAGAATTTCCGGCGGCTCGTTACGTACAGGGACGACGACGGAAACGGTCTTTAGCTGAACGGATTCGGTCGAATGCGACACGACAACGGTGCGAAGTCCGCACGTTCAGAATTTCCTACCCCGAGCGGCAGCAACTCGCAGGCGCAAGGCATTCAGTTTGATGAATCCTTCGGCATTCGACTGATCATATGCGCCGCTTTCATCGTCAAAGGAAACAATCGCCTCATCGTACATGGAATGAGCTTCGGATTTTCTTCCGGTGACAATGACGTTTCCTTTGTATAGGCGCAGGCGGACCTCACCACTTACGTGGCGCTGATTTTCGTCGATGATTTTTTGGAGCGCAACTCTTTCGGGGCTCCACCACAGACCGTTGTAGACCAGTTTTGCGTAGCGGGGCATCAGGTCATGCATCAGGTGTACGACCTCTCTATCCATGGTGAGCGATTCCATCGCTCGATGTGCTTTAATCAGAATCGTTCCGCCGGGTGTTTCGTAGCAACCCCTGGATTTCATACCGATATAGCGGTTTTCGACGATGTCGATGCGGCCGATGCCATGTCGGGCTCCCAGATCATTCAGAGTGGAGAGGATTGCCGCAGGTGAACCGGCAACATCGTTTACGGCAACCGCGTCTCCGGCCTCAAACTCAATTTCAATATCCTGGGGTTCATCTGGCGTGTCTTCAAGATTGTTCGTCCATTTCCACATGTCTGCGGGCGGTTCGACCCAAGGGTCTTCAAGTTCTCCCCCTTCATAGGAGATATGCAGAATATTGGCGTCAATCGAATAATCTGCCTTGCCGCTCGCGCGTCTGTCGACAGCTATCCCGTGTTGTTCGGCGTACTCCAGGAGGTCCTCTCTGGACTGAAAATCCCACTCACGCCACGGCGAGACGATCCTGACATCGGGCATCATCGCATATGCTCCGAGTTCGAATCGGATTTGATCATTCCCCTTGCCGGTGGCACCGTGTGCAATCGCATCGGCACCCGTTATTTTTGCGATTGAAACAAGGTGAGCGGCAATCAGAGGGCGTGCTATCGACGTGCCGAGAAGGTACTCACCCTCGTAGAGCGCGTTGACACGAAACATGGGATAGACGTAGTCACGGACGAACTCTTCGGTCAGGTCTTCAACGAAAATCTCTTCACATCCAAGCTGTGCCGCTTTCTTTTTGACTGCATCAAGGTCCTCATTCTGACCGATATCGGCGGTGAACGGGACGACATCGTAGCCGCGTGCCTTCTGTAGCCAGCGTAGGATGACTGATGTATCCAATCCACCAGAATAAGCGAGTACGATTTTCTTGGACATTGTCGGTTACAGATTCAAATGGATGTCATGACGGAATCGAATCCGATTCGGGACAGAAATTATGCCATAAAGTGAGTTCATGTTTCGGGTGTGAGACAGGTCTGCTGCTTTCTCTGGAAATCGAGTGCGGTGTTCGGGTCTGAGAAATCAGAATCAAATTTGTCAGATCTTTGAAAACTCATAAGATTCCATCACTGATACAACCATACTGACCATCCGATTTTTAAAACGTATCGAACCTTGACAGATTGAAATTGTCCGGCGCTGTGAATTATCATAAGGAGGTTGAGCTCAAGGCTTGAAACAGTCTTAATATTAATTCGGAGAGATCATAATGAAAAACCCACTTGACTCTATAGCCGGTACAATCATTTCGGGATTCGTGCTGACTGTAATTCTTTATTTGTTCGCCAGCGGATTCCTGTCCGCCGGTGCGACGTAATCGGTTCAAATCTTGAATCTGAATGATCTAATTCAAAAGGTGGAAATATGGATTTACTGATTGACCGATGGTTGCACATTCTTGCCGGTGTAACCTGGGTGGGATTACTTTATTATTTTAATTTTGTGCAGGTGCCGGGTCTGGCAGCCGCCAAAGCTGACGGCACTGCGCCCGGAATCACAAAACATATAGCTCCGAGAGCATTGCTGTGGTTTCGTTGGGCAGCGGTAGCGACTTGGCTGACAGGTGCTTACTATCTCGCCCGATCAGGCACATTCATGGATGCTTTCATCCTTCAGGGACCGCATGCGTATCTGGGTATCGGTGCGTGGCTCGGAACGATCATGCTGTTCAACGTTTGGGTGCTGATTTGGCCGAATCAGAAAAAAGTGCTTGGGATGGTTCAGGCTTCTGATGAACAGAAGGCAAAAGCGGCGCGTGTCGCATTGCTGGCATCGCGGACGAACACAATGCTGTCCATTCCAATGTTATTCTTCATGGTAACCGGTTCGATCTCACACTTTGGGATGTTTTGAGCGTTCCGATCCGTCAGCGACTGAAATTTATCTAGCTCACAGACCGGTTTAAGTGCCGGTCTGTGTTTTTTATTCGGCTCCGCCGATTATCGATAGTCATGGCAAGGCATTTTCTCAATCTGAGCGACCTTCAAGTCCCGGAAATTCGATCGTTGATTGAACGCGCGATTGAACTCAAGTCGATGTGGCATCAACATCTGTCAAGTCCTCAAGTCATGCGGAACAGAACCATCGCGCTGGTTTTCGAAAAGTCCTCGACAAGAACTCGCATTTCCTTTGAGACTGCCGCACATCAACTGGGCGGTAACGCAATATTTCTGGCACCCGGGGATACGCAGCTCAATCGCGGGGAATCCGCGGCAGATACTGCCCGTGTACTGTCTTCCATGGTTGATCTGATTGTCACCCGAACAGGGGTACACGATACCGCCGAAACCTACGCCAATTTTTCGACTGTGCCCGTAATCAACGGACTCAGCGATGCTTATCACCCATGCCAGCTTTTGGCCGACCTTCAGACGATTCAGGAAGTAAAAGGTGGTATAGACGGGTGTTCGGTTGCCTGGGTCGGCGACGGGAACAACATGTGTGTCACGTGGGCGATCGCAGCGTCCCTGTTGGATATTGACTTGCGAATATCCACACCTGCGGGGTATGCGCCTGACCCCGACCTGATCAGAGACTGCGACTTCAGCCGGATTCAGATTTGTCCGAGTCCGACCGAAGCGGTGCAGGGTGTCGATGTAGTTGTAACCGATACTTGGCTGAGTATGGGTCAGGAAGACGACAAAACGGAGAAGCTTGCGGCGTTCGAGTCGATGCAGGTAACGTCCTCGTTGATGGGCAATGCGGCCGATGACGCTATTTTCCTGCACTGTCTGCCAGCATACCGGGGTTTGGAGGTGCAGGCGGAGGTAATTGACGGACCGCAAAGTGCTGTCTGGCAGGAAGCGGAAAATAGGCTTCATGCGCAAAAAGCACTCATAGAGTTGTTGCTGGCAGCCTGAGGCTGGCGAGACCAAATTTTATTCTGCGAAAATATGATGGCTCATCGAGCGGACTTCGCCCAATAACAGATTTCGGGGCTGGTAGAAATGTAGAAAATCAGGTGCGGAAACCACCCACAGGACGATACTGTGTTTTGCCCGATACGGGATCCAGTTAACACCACTGGTGACGCAGTCGTTCCTGGTAGTCAAGCCGTCGCCAGTCATCTCCCAGTGACCATTGACTCTCCGGTTGGCGTTTGGCAAGTTCATCATGAATTTCAACCTCATCGAATCCGCAACGTCTGGCCTTGGCATACTGATCAGCCAGGATATGCCCGAAAGCTCTGAGGCGCCCCTTGTAACCGAGCAGGCGCAGCCGCCGCGCCAGAGTAAAGCCTCGTCCGTCGACATGCGTAGGAAACGGAATTCGAATTAGTGCGACCTGGTCGAGAATGGACGCCAAATCTTCTGACTCAAGCGTATTCGGCACATCAATTGCAACTCCCGGATCGATGGCACTAGTGTCCACACTACTCCAATCCAGAATTTCCGGACCCCAATCATCGAGAGAGAATCCGTTGTCATTTACTATGGTTGTCATGGCTCGCGCTGCTATCGCGGCAGTCTTGGAAAAATTAATCTCATCACAAAAATGGCTCTCGTCGTCACAAAGCTGCGTGTCTGCGTCGGGTGGGTCTATTCCCTTCCGGATAAAGGGCTTCCTTGAAAGGTTCCATTCCGATACGCAGATAGGTTTCAAGAAACGTTTCTGACTTATCCTTTCGAATCTGCAAGTACGTGTCGACCACGCGTTCCAGCGCAGGGATCAGTTCGTCAACACTCAGTCCGGGTCCGGCACGATCGCCCAGTCTTGCAGTTTCCGTGCCATCCCCGCCAATTGTGATCTGATAGTTTTCCACACCAGCTCGATCCAGACCAAGAATTCCGATGTGCCCGACGTGGTGATGTCCGCAGGCATTAATGCATCCTGAAATCTTTATCTTCAGCGGACCAATGTCATGCTCAAGTTTCAACTCGTCCATCCTGGTGGCAATTTGTTGCGCGATTGGAATGGAACGAGCAGTCGCCAGTGAACAATAGTCCATACCCGGGCAGGCGATGATGTCAGACACCAGACCGACATTTGCAGTTGCGAGTCCAACTTTACGTAAGGCAAAGTAAACTTCTGGAATATCTTTCTTGTGCACGTGAGGCAGTATCAAATTCTGTTCGTGACTGACGCGAAGCTCATCGTGTCCAAATTGTTCGGCTAAGTTGGCCACAACCCGCATCTGTTGCGAAGTGGCGTCACCCGGAGTCTCTCCATGCGCCTTCAAAGAGATCGTGACAATGCTATAGTCGGGATTCTTGTGCGGGTGCAGATTGGTCTCAACAAACGCACGAAAAGTCAGATCGCTACTCAATGTCAGGTTGAATGCTTCAGTTGATGCATTGATGTAGTTCGGTTCTGTAAAAGCTGCCTTAATTTCGCATAACATCTGCTGGTCTGCGCCACCGAATTGTTTGCGCTGGACCTTGAACCGCTCTTCAACCAAGTTACGAATGGTATCAATACCATGTTCGTGCACGGTTATCTTGACTCGTGCCTTGTATTTGTTGTCACGTCGTCCGAGTGCATTGTAGACCTGCAGTATTGACTCAACATACGGGAGCAGATCTTGCTCCGGCAGAAATTCCCGGATTACCTTGCCGATCATCGGTGTCCGACCAAGACCGCCGCCTACAACAACTTCATAGCCAATTTCACCGACCTCATTACGCAGCAATCGCAATCCGATGTCATGCGCCTTGGTCACCGCACGATCTGCTGGAGACCCAGTGATTGCGATTTTGAATTTGCGAGGAAGATAGGCGAATTCCGGGTGGTCAGTTGACCATTGTCGCAGTAATTCTGCTGTCGGGCGCGGGTCTAGGATTTCATCCGCCGCCGCTCCGGCAAAATGATCAGCTGTTATATTCCTCACGCAATTTCCCGAAGTCTGGATCGCATGCATTTCAACATCTGCGAGGGCATCAAGAATGTCCGGCACGTCCCGCAGTTTCGGCCAGTTGTACTGAATGTTCTGTCGCGTTGTGAAATGGCCATATCCCTTATCCCAGCGATCCGCAATCCATGCGAGTTGCCGCATCTGTCGGCTGCTAAGCGTTCCATAGGGAATTGCAACTCTCAGCATGTAGGCATGGAGTTGGAGATAAAGGCCATTCATCAAGCGAAGCGGCTTGAATTCATCCTCGGTAAGAGAACCATCAATCCGACGTTCGACCTGTTGCCGAAACTGCCTTACTCGATGGTTGACGAAGTCCTTGTCAAATTCACTGTATCTGTACATTATTCAATAGTGTTCCTGTTTGCCGTGTCTGTAATTGGATGGACCGCGTGCCCTGAACGCCTCTCGAAAATGTGACGGAGCAGGACGCTTGCCAGCATCCGCAACGGCATCAGCCAAATAAGGCTCAACAAGCTTGTCCTGGTGCAGTTGTGCGTTTTCCAAAGCCGTGTTCGCTTCCATTTCATCTTCAATCAACCATGCCTCGCGAAGATCCTGAGTCCATTCACCGCGCGATGTCAGGTAAATTACGTCCCCTTCCAAAAGGTGGTTGGCTGTCAGTATCTTGGGCGTAAACGGACGAGACATTAGATGGCCCTTTGTTTCAGGTTGTCTTTGGAGTTGATGGAATGCGATGGGGTTCGCGCAGCAAGTCCAAGCAGAATAAGAACAGGACCGAAGAAGTTGTTTTCCTCCAAGATGTCAGACAGGTCAATCAGTGTTGTTGAAACAGTTTTTTGATCTGGCAGCGATGCGTTCTCTATGACCGTAACCGGGGTCGTCTCCAATGCGCCCTGCATAAGCAGACGTCCTTGAAGGAACCTCGCGGCACGCTTGCCCATATAGATTGCCGTCACCGTCGTTGACCTGACCAACCCTGCCCAATCCTGTTCCGTAAATCCATTTGTATCATGGCCGGTAACAAACCGAACTTCCGAGTTTCGATTGCGCCTGGTCATCGAAACGCCCATGGCGGCTACGGCAGCTGTGGCTGCTGTAACACCAGGAACGATTTCCCACTCCAGTCCAGCGGCTTCAAGGGCGTCTACCTCCTCATCGAGTCTTCCAAAGATCGTCGGATCTCCAGACTTCAGACGCACCACATGAAAACCTGCGTACGCATATTCAACCAATAATCGGTTAATGTCTTCCTGCTTCACGGATGGTCCATATCCGGTCTTGCCGACACCAATGATGACCGCCTCCCTTCTCGCATGCTCTAAAATTCCCTGCGGAACCAGGCGGTCATGAACAACAACGTCAGCATCGTGAAGCTGGTTGCGAGCCTTGAGCGTCATGAGTTCGGGATCACCCGGGCCTGCACCAACAATCGAAACCCTGCCGGAATGCAGGCAATTACCTTGATGGCTTTCCAGTAAGTTCTGGAACTGTTCGCGTACAAGAGATTCTCCGCCATGCGTAAGTGCCCTGGGACCAATTTGACAATAAAATTCCGACCAGAAACTGCGTCTGGGTTTGCCAGCAGGCAGCCTGTTGGCCTGAGTGCGCAGCGTCTTTCCGATCCGTGCCAAGGGGCCGACAGATTGCGGCAACCTCTCTTCAAGATCTCGCTTGATTTGACGCGCAAGTACCGGTGCGGTACCTTCTGTGCCGATCGCCACAACAACGGGGTCTCGATCAACAATAGCAGGGGTAATAAAATCGCTTCGTTCCAAATCGTCCACAATGTTGACAAGAACATCCAGTCTACGACCTATTTCTGCCGCCCTGGTGTTTTCATTTTCATCATCACTACCGCAATACAACAACGTCGCGCCTTGAATGTCCGTTACTTCGACGCGGCGTTCGCAGTAACTGATCCTGCCTCGAGCCGCGAACTCTCGAATTTTCGCGTGCGGGTTGATTCCGAACACACGAATTTGCGCCTCTGTCTTCATAAGGAGCAACAACTTGCTTACTACGGCCTGACCTGCGCCCGACACGACGACGCGCTTGGACTCAAGATTCAAATATATGGGGAAGCTTCTCATGTTTAGGTCCGTCTGCCCACAAGAAGTGATGACTCAATTAGGATTGGCTATTTTAGATTATTTATTCTAAATTGGAAGAAATAATTGAGAAAAATAAAAAATATTTCTAATATATTTACACTTATAGTAAATTATCGCTCATTTACGCATTATACGATATGTCTCAATTATGATCGGTTGACACAAAAAGCCGGTTAGGGTTGTGGAAGGGTTAACCCGCTGTTGACGGATGGCTTGGTTGAATGGCTAGGAGTGATGGTCTGATAGAGCGGGGCGAACAGGCTGTCTTAGACTCTGCATCAATTCGTAGCGACTTTGAACAGGTCGCAAATCGGCGCATCGCTGCCGAACTAAGATCCACCCGCATTGCATTTGCGATACGGGTGGAGAAAGAGGAAAGATGTTTCTAGTAGGCTGGTTCGGCGGTGCTGATCCGCTCTCGCATCATCCGCATCGCTTTCTCTTCGATCTGTCGAATTCGTTCGGCACTCACCCCGTATTTGGAGGCGAGGTCCTGCAGCGTCGATTTACTGTCGCTGAGCCATCTTTTGACGATGATGTCCCTGCTTCGCTCGTCAAGCGACTCAAGGGCTTGCTCAAGTTGTTCACTTCGCTGTGATTCATCAAGATCGCTTTCGTAGATGTGCTCGGGATTGTAGCGCATGTCGCCGATATAGGCAGATGGTGCGCTGAAAGTCTCATCGCTGTCTGACTCGTCGGGGTCACCGTCGAACGAAACAGATGTTCCATTCATTCGGATTTCCATTTCCCGAACGGTTTCAACCGGTACATCCAAGTCGCTCGACAGTTTTTCAATTTCGGCTTCGCTCATTGCCTCCAGGCTTGCGCGATGCTTGCGGAGATTGAAGAAAAGCTTTCTGTGAGCCTTGGTTGTGGTGATGCGAACGATCTTCCAGTTCTTCAGAATGAAATCGTAGATTTCTGCCTTGATCCAGTGTACCGCAAATGAAACCAGTCGAACATTGCGGTCGGGCTCATAACGCTTGACCGCCTTCATGAGTCCGATGTTACCCTCCTGAATCAGATCGCTGAGGGGTATGCCGTAACCGGCGAATCCCCGTGCGATTCGAACCACGAACCTCAGATGAGACAGCACCAGCTGTCGCGCTGAATCCAGATCGTTGTCTTCATAATAACGTGTGGCCAGTTCCTGCTCCTGTTCAGCAGTCAGGACTGGCTGGGCATTGACAGAAGCCAGGTATGACGATAGGTCGCCGCCCTGAAAATTAGTCGATACCGGGAATTTCTGTTGCATATTGGGCACTAAATTCACTCTTTCCAATTCTCCATTTTATACCACAAATTAGCACTCGTTGCAAGAGAGTGCTAACAAAATTTCTTTGGACACTTCTTTCGGTTCTGCTGAATGTGGGGATACTCTGACAAAATTCAATAGGTAAGTCAGTTTTTTGATGCGGCAAGTCTGTATAGACAGATCTTGACCGTGATTCTGGACGCGATCCAGCTGATGGCGCACACAGACAGGGTGATCGCAAGCCAGAGCTGCCAGGTCAGGCCGGTGACTCGGAAAGGGCTGGCATAAAGGTCTGCCAATTGAGTGACATAAGGCTCCACAGTCAGGCGTATTGCTTCAATGATCACAGCGGCAATCACCACTCCAAGCAGGCTCTGTATGACAGCGATATAGACAAAAGGACGGCGGATGAATGATCCTGTTCCCCCAATCTGGTCAATTACCATGATCTCATCCTGTCGGCTGGAAATTGACAATCTGGTCGTATTGCAGATCAGAAGCACCGCCGCTGAAACGAGCAGAATTGACACGATGGTAAAAACTATATTCACGAGTCCAATAATCGAATAAAACCGTCTGAGCCACTCAAAGTCAACTTCCACGGCATCAACCAGTTCAAGTTCCCGGAGGGCGGTTGCCAGCCGCTGAATTTCATCTGGATTGGATTTCGATTCCGGTGGCCGAACGATCAATACAGTAGGCAGCGGGTTGTCGGGAACATACTTGATGACGGACTCAATTCCAGTGATCGACTCGAATTCTTCCAGCGCCTCATCGGCCGTGATGACGCTTACCTGGTTCACTTCGGGCAACTGCCGGATGCTCGTACCCAGTTCGGCGATCGATTCTGCCGAGGCGGTTTTTGACACAAAAAGTGTGATTTCCGGCGTACTCTTCACAAATTCGGTGGCGGATTTCAGATTGACTGACAACGTGTACAATCCGAGTGGCAGAGACAGAACGATACCGACCGATGTAACTGTGAACAGCGTGGCCAGACGCGCTCGCCACATTCTGCCGAGACACGAGACGAATGTTCGCAGGTGGAGAAAGAAGAATCTCGTCATTTTTGGACCGACACCTCAGCGGGGAAGCAATTTGCCTTTTTGCAACTCGAACACAAGAAAATTCTGTCCGACGTAGTGGTGCCGATCATGTGTCGCGACAATGATCGTGGTCTCATATTGAACAAGGCGTTTGAATATACCCATGATTTCGTCGCCGAGTTCCTTGTCGAGGTTTCCAGTCGGCTCATCCGCGATGATCAGTTGTGGACGGCCGACAATCGCTCTGGCGATGCCAACACGTTGCTGTTCTCCGCCTGACAACTGAATCGGATAGGATTTCTCTTTGCCGAGCAGTCCGACCATTTCCAGCGCGGCGGAAATACGCCGTTGCGCCTTTTTCGTATCTGTATGTGTCACTGCGAGCGGCAAACCTACATTCTGACTGACTGTGCGGTCAAAAAGCAGTTTGTGGTCCTGATGCACCACCCCGAGAGTTCGTCTGTAATATGCGATCTGATTGCCGGTCAGAGATGAGAGATTTCTGTCGTGGACAAACACATGACCATGAGTGGGTTTTTCCTGCAGTGTGATCAGCTTGATCAGTGTGGATTTGCCGGCACCTGAGTGTCCGGACAGAAATACCAGCTGATTGGGTTCAATTGCGAAACTGACGCTTCGAAGAGCGGTCTGTCCGCTCGGATATTGTTTGCTGACGTTGGAGAAACGAATCATCGCCTACGACTGTAACCGAGTGTTTTCCACACCGATCAGTGAGTCCGCGAAATTTCGGGCATCGAAAGATGCAATGTCATCAATTCCCTCACCCAGCCCGATAAACGGGATGGGTAATGAGAATTTCTGTGTCAAAGAGACAACGATACCGCCTCTGGCGGTACCATCCAGTTTGGATATACAAATTCCGCTGAGTGTCGCGTGCCGATGAAAATGCTCCACCTGTGAAATTGCATTCTGGCCGGTTCCGGCATCGATCGTGATCAGTGTCTCGTGTGGTGCCGTAGGTTCGATTTTTCCCATGACCCGCCGAATCTTGCCGAGCTGTCGCATCAGATCATCTCTTGTCTGCTGTCGCCCGCCTGTGTCGGCCAGCAGAATTGAGCATTTTCTTCCGATTGCCGCATGCAGTGCGTCGTGCGCGACTGCAGCCGGGTCGGCACCGGCGGATTGTGCGATGACCGGAACTGTCAGGCGTTCGCCCCAAGTCTGCAACTGCTCGATTGCGGCGGGCCGGAAAGTGTCACAGGCCGCCAACATGACAGAATGTCCTTTTTGCTTGTAGTAGTTGGCAATTTTTGCACAGGTGGTCGTCTTACCGACACCATTGACACCCACCATCATGATGACGACAGGCGGTGAATGCCGCTCGATTTCCATTTTCCGTTCGGCTGCACTGAGCAGTTTCTCCACTTCCTTGCAGACAAGCGAGGCTACCTGCTCTCCCGATACTGCGGATCGCTTGATGGATAACCGGACCGATTCAATAATCTTTTCGCTTGCCTCAAACCCGATATCGCTGAGAATCAGTGCATCCTGCAAATCATCAAGTTCATTTGCATTGACTGGTTGGGAACTCGAAAACAATGACATTAGCTGGCTGGTCAAAGAATTCCGAGTCTTGCTGAGCACCCCAAAAAAACTGATTTTTTTATTTGACTCTTCTGCCATCACTATTTTTTGCCGTGTTCCCTTTAAAGACTTACCAGGAAATCAGAAGCCGATCGCCACTCTCGTTGGTGCCGCCCTTTCCACTTCAATTGGGAGAGTTTTCCGTACCTTCAATTTGGACTGTTGTACTCAATTACTATTTACCCGGAGGTACGGTCGAAATTAATGAATTGGATACTTCGTTGGTAGAGATACGGCATCACTGGCCCAGACTGGAAGTACCTGGTCGAATCATTGCTTCAACGAGGTTTCCACAGGGAACAATATACAAAAAGTTCGAGAAATTGGTGTTGATTTGACTAAAAATTTCATTCAAGCCCATACAGTCGGCGAAGCGAGTGAAAGTCGTCCACTTTTGATCGCCGACCTGCAGAAATCGAATCTGATTAGGACGGCTTGTAAACCGATGATGCGGAATCGGACCAAGAATTCTTAGGAAATATCAAATGACTACCATTTACAGATCCATTCGTTTTCGACTTCCGGGCAGGGAGGAAAGCGGTCCCTTAGAATGTCGCTCAGCTTGACTCTGACTGCGGTTGCATCACGATCACTGTACAGGTTGATTTGCTCTGAAGGGTCCTCTGCCAGATGGAACAGTTCTCCCCATTCCGGAACATTCGGATACAACGTCAGGCGCCACTCGTCGGTACGGACTGTCTGGTTGTAAACGTCTGGACGCGATGTGGGGTGATATTCTCCAAAATCGTATTCACGGAATGACAGTGATCGTTTCTTGAGAAGCGGTACCATGCTGACCCCATCGAAGTTGTGATCGCGTCCGGATATGTCGGCCAGATTGAGAATTGTCGGAGCCAGGTCGATATGACTGGTCATGGTGTCGACAGTGGTTTTTGACGGAATACCAGGACCTTGCATCAAGAATGCAACCTCAGTAAGTTGGCGGTAGGGCGGCGGACCTTTGTGGAGCAGTCCGTGGTCCCCCAGCAACTCACCGTGGTCCGAGGTGAACATTACAATCGTGGTATCTGAGATCCCGATTCGATTCAGCGTCTGCAACAGTCGTCCGACCTGATCATCGATCATTTCGATCATGGCATGGGTATAGGCAATGGCAAGCTGCATTGATTCATCGCTGATCGAATCCGTAGTGATCATTGAGCCTGACTCCAAGTCTGTCCGTGCCATCCAGTAAAGTTCTCTGAATCCTTGGCCTTCGGGATACAGTTCACTGTAATAGGGTAGCTGGCGACGCTGCTCTTTTTCTGACGGTCGTGACACCGGCAAGGCAGCCGGATCATACCGTTCAGCATAGGATGCTGGTGGATCAAATGGATGATGCGGGTCCGGATAGGAAACGAAGAGAAAGAATGGTTCTGATTCGGTCGATGCCAGTTCTAAAAATGATACCGCCCGGTCGGTGATCCAAGTGTTGTAGTGGTGTTCAACCGGCATCGCGGAGCGCCAGATCTCGTCCAGGTCGGCCGGCGGCGACTCAGATGCTTTCAAGGGCTGAAGCAGTGACACCGATTCAGGGTGGTTTTCTTGTAACCAAGTTGCGTAGTGTCCAGCAATCTGTGCGGTATCTGATTCGCCGAGAAGAAGATCCACTGTTTGGTATCCATAATATGGGCCGTTCCAGTCTTCCGACTCCGGTAGAGTCCAGAATGCTCTTGAATCCGGCATGCGAAGTTCTTCAGGTGCCAGCAGGGGTTGCAGATGTTGCTTGCCAACACCATGTGTCCTGTAGCCGGCTGCAGTCAGCGTGCTTGTGATCACAGGAACATCTTCAGGCAAAGCCATCCCGTTCATTGCCAGTGTGTGGTGCCGAGGATACAGACCGGTGATCATGGTCGCTCGACTCGGCGAACAAATTTGCATTGGTGTGCTGTGTCGCCGAAAGCGAATGCCGTTGCGAGCAATGCTGTCAATGTGCGGAGTTCGTGCGTGTCGGTTGCCTGCACATCCGAGGCAGTCTGATCGTTGCTGGTCAGTGCAGATAAACAGGAAATTCGGTTGTCTGTTCACTCCAAATCCGGAATTCAAACTGTCGCGTCGGGTGATATTGACATACGTATGTTATTGAATCACGCTGTGGTTCGCAGATTGAGCTATGCAGATGTGTGGCAATGCACTCGTTTCAGATGTTCTCGTTGCCTGGGCGAGACTGAAAATTCGATCCGCTATGTTTCAGAGTCATTTTGAAATGTTCCAAACTTGGAATAGACTTCAAAATAACGGACTTCGAAGTGAACATGCAGCAACAAACCTGATAATTGGAGGACTGATCAGTTACAGCCCTCCGAATTACCAGCGTTAAAGCTATGGTGTTGATTTATCCGGTCAGATTTGATCAACCAGTCTTTTGATGTGACCAATTCGGGCATTGACCTCCTCTTCCATCAACCGTATTTCGTTGATCAATGCCTCCTTATCCGCCACAGTCGACTCTTTGCTCTTTGTCAGGCGATCTAACTCCGCTACGGCGTTTCGCAGTTCTGCGGAACTTTCAAACATGACCTGCGCCTGCCCGGATCCACTGTCCACCAAAGTGGATTTCTTAAGCTGTGGAAAGCGGTACTTCCTGGTTACAGGCAGCAGGGAGCCCTTTTTCCGATCATATATGATCCGAAGAATGTCCATCTGATCCACTGAATACAGCTCATAACGAACGATTTCTTCAGGCTTCTGAATCCCCATCTTGGTTAGTGCTTCATACTCCATCATGATTTTCACCTTCTCACAGTGTTAAACGCGAACCTGCAGGGACTCGTCAACCAGCTTCTCGTATCCTCGGAGAATCTGTTGAGTTTGCTGTTCCGCTTCAGTCAGTTCCTCCACAGTTCGGTGACAGGTGATCTGGTGTCCACCTTCCAGTTCACGAATCGGGGGAACCTGTCTGTCGCAGGTGCCATCGATACCCATTGGACATCGATTAAAGAACGGACATCCGACAGCCGTAATTTCCACTCCCTTGGCGATACCAACAGCCATTTCCCGTTTTTGCATCGTGTCTTCCAACCAGCCGATGCGCAGTTCGGGAACGGAGCTGATCAGCAATCGCGTGTAGGGATGGAACGGCGGTTCAAGTACCTCGTCGGTGGGTCCCTGTTCCACAACCCTGCCGGCGTACAGCACGACGATTTCGTCGGCAAATGATGCCACCGTTGAAAGGTCATGACTGATGAATACAAACGATACACCCGTCTTGTCTCTCAAGTTTGTGAGCAGTTTGATCACATTGGCACCGACGATGCTGTCCAGAGCGGATGTGACCTCATCGCAGAGCAAAACCTCGGGATTGGCTGCCAGAGATCGCGCCATATTGACCCGCTGTTTCTGACCTCCTGACAGTTCCATCGGATAACGGCTGGCGAATTCCGCAGGCAGTTCGACCATCTGCAGAATTTCTGCCACTTTGGCATGTTTTGCCTTGCCCCTGATTCCGTGGTAGAACTCCAGCGGTCGCCCCAATATCTGACCGATGGTCTGTTTCGGATTCAGCGCGGTATCCGCCATTTGAAATACGAACTGAATCTTCTGCAGTTCTTCACGCTTGCGATCGAGCAGACTGCCTTTGAGCTGTGTGTCTTCGAGTTTTACCGTACCCTTGGCTTGCGGTAATATCCCGGCCATCACACGGGCCAGAGTGGATTTTCCACAACCTGACTCACCGATTACACCAACCACATGGGCGTTCTTGACATCAACCGAAACCTCGCGAAGGATCGTAATTGCCGGTTCGCCGTCGACAATACCACCATAACCGGCGGTCATGTCCTCAACTGACAACGCTGGGACATCACGATCGTATTCCGCACCGACCATGGTCCCCATTCCCGAAGTAGGCTTGGGTCGCACAGCATCCATCAGGCGTTTTGTGTAAGCATGGCCAGGATTGTTGATAATCTTGTCCGCACTACCTTGCTCCATGATTTCTCCACCGTACAGCACCACGATGTGATCTGCGATTTGAGCCACGACCGCGAGATCGTGGGTGACATAGATCGCAGCGGAATTCTCCTCGCGTATCACCTTCTTGAAGGCTTTCAGCACTTCGATCTGTGTCGTCACGTCCAACGCAGTTGTCGGTTCATCCAGCACCATCAAATCCGGGTTTCCACATAGTGCCATAGCCGCCATCAACCGTTGCAACTGCCCACCCGAAACCTGGTGCGGATAGCGGTACCCGATTCGGTCGGGGTTCGGCAATTCCAATGCGTGATACAACTCCAGCGCTCGTGCGTTGGCCTCTTTCTGGGTTTGAATACCGTGAAGAACCGCGGATTCAGTAACCTGCTCATTGATGGTGATCGCAGGGTTGAATGTCGCCGCCGCACTTTGAGCCAGATAAGCCACGTGGGCACCCCGAATCTGTCGCTGTCGCAGCGGTGCTGCGGTGAGAACGTCCTCACCATTCAACAGCACCTCACCGCCTGTGAACTCCAGCCCGGGTTTGGTATATGAAAGCGAAGCCAGGGAGATCGTTGTTTTGCCCGACCCCGATTCGCCGATCAGCGCAACAACCTGACCTTTGTAAATGTCAAATGTGACACCCTTGACGATCTGGATTTCCTTCTTCTCGTCATTGTAGGCGCTGATTCGAAGATCCTTGACTTCCAGTAATTTTTCAAGTTTCTGTTCGTTCATTGGACTACACCATTTTCTTGGCCAGACTGCCGCCGGATTTGGCGGAAATATCATCCACGATCAGGTTGATCGCGATTGTGAACGACGCAATGGCAAACGCAGGCCAGACCGCCGCCCATGAGTTGTAGGTCAACCCGGCGAGGTTTTCCCTTACCATGCTGCCCCAGTCCGCCTGGGGTGGTTGCACACCGAGTCCGAGGAAGCTCAGGCTCGATATAAACAGTACCACAAACACGAGACGCAGACCGAAATCTGTCGCCAGCGGCATTGCCGCGTTCGGCAAGACTTCGGATTTTATAATCCACCAAAGCCCTTCACCTCGCACTCTGGCCGCTTCCACGAAATCCTGCACCATAATGTCCAGGCCCAAGGCACGGGCGATTCGGAACACACTGGAAGCATAGATGATTCCAGCGATGATCACCAGTATGGGGATTGAGGAGCCGAACGCCGCAATAGCGATCAGCCCCAGCATAATCGATGGCAGCGCCAGGATGGCATCATTGGCCCGGCTGATAATCATATCCACCCAGCCTCCTCTGACCGCCGCAGCAATTCCGAGGGTGATACCGATCGCATAGGCCAAGAATGTGGAGGCCAAAGATATACCAATTGTCATGCGTGCTCCCCAGAGAACCCGGGAGAGCGTATCCCTACCAAGGTAATCGGTACCAAGGTAGAATGACCCATACTCATTGGAATGGGCATCCATGAAGCTATCGTCTCCATCCATGTCCATTTCGTGGAACGGAGCCACGAACGGACCGATGACTGCAACCACCATCCAGAAGACGACGATCGCAGTGGCGATCTTACCGGTCCAGGATAGCTTGATTTTCCGTTTGGGCGGTGCGTCTGGCAGCTCATCGAATTTATCGAGCTTGTCAACGACATCCTGCCCAACCTCTACATTTTGTTTTTCAGGTTCATTCATTGCCATCTCTCCTTATTTCGGATGCCGAAGTCGTGGATTGGAAACAATCGATCCGATATCCGCAATCAGAATCAGAAGGACGTAGGTGCCGCAAAAGATCATGGCGCATGCCTGAACCAGTGGCAAATCCCGAGTCTGAACGCCGTCAATCATCAACTTGGCTAGACCCGGATAGGAAAAAATTGTCTCGACGATCACCACACCGCTGACCAGGTAGGCCAAGTTCAGCGCAATCACGTTGACGATCGGGCCGATCGCATTGAACAATGCATGACGCAGAATAATTCGTCCGCGAGGTATGCCTTTGAGAATCGCCATTTCGATATAGGGGGAATTCATCACATTCAGAATTCCCGCTCGTGTCATCCGTATCATTTGAGCCGATACAACGATTACCAGGGTAATGATCGGCATCGCCAAACCACCCAGCAGTTCGAAGAATGTCATTTCGTCCCGCAACAATGCTGTAGATGGCAGCCATTGCAGGTTAACCGCAAGGATGAGCACCATCAGTGTGGCAACAAAAAATTCGGGTACTGAAATTGTGGCCAATGTACCGAATGTGACAGTCCGATCCAGCCAGGTTCCAGGGTGCATGGCCGCCCACAGACCCAGAACTATTGAGATCGGGATGGAGATTCCGGCTACAAGCCCAGCCAGCATCATGGTGTTGCCGAACCGCCCGGCAATCAGATCTGAAATTGCCGCACCGCCAGCTTTGGAGGTGCCCAGATCACCGGTTGCCATGTCGCCTAACCAGCCGAAGTAGCGCATATAAGCGGGCAAATCAAGCCCGAGTTCAGCACGCAAAGCGGCCAGAGTCTCGGGTGTCGCACTTTGACCAAGCACAATCTGCGCGACATCGCCGGGCAGAATACTGGTCATGATGAACACGATCACCGAGACTGCAAACATGGTTGCGAGGCCGATCCAGACTCGTCGCAATGCCATTTGTAGCATCATAGTTTTTGTCCTCCTTCTATTTTCATTCTACGCAGATTCCAAATTAAAAGGTCTGCACTGGATTCCAGCGCAGACCTTCATTTCTGCTTTTTGAAAGCCTGCACTGTTACATCAGGCAAGCCAGACGAATTCCGGCCATTCGCAACCACCGAGCTGTCCAGTTGGCACGGTTGGCACACCCATGACATTGTTGGTGATACCGTCATTGATATTGGAAAACGCCGGGATAACCATGCCGCTGCCATTATGAATCAGTGTCTGCATTTCGCACATCATCTCATGACGCATGGCAGGATCAGTTACCGACAAAACCGATTGCAGGAGCTCACCCATACGATCATTGTTCCAATAGGTGTCGTTCCATGCGGCACCCGGCCCAAACTGGATAGCCATTTGAGACTGGGCGGTAGGTCGCATATTCCAGGTCACCACGTTAAGGGGTTCCTGCATCCAAATTGCGCCCCAATAGCCATCAGTCGGCACTTTCTTCAGCTGGAGATCAAAACCGATCTTGGCGCAGTTGGCCTGAGCCAGCAGACATGCTTCCTCGATTCCAGGTGCAACCGGAGCAACATAAAGCTCGGCCGAACTGTAACCGGATTTCTCGAAATGAAACTTCGCCTTGTCCGGATCAAATTCCCGCTGCGGAAGTTCGCTGCAGAAGTCCGGTCCGTGAGCGGCAGAGATTGGCGTGTCGTTGGCGACAGTGCCTTTGCCTTTGAGAATTCGCTTGACGACACGTTTACGATCCTGAATGTACTGCATGCCCTTGACAAAATCGTCACTCATTCCAGGTTCGGC
This sequence comes from Arenicellales bacterium, assembly GCA_963662635.2. Lineage (GTDB taxonomy): Bacteria > Pseudomonadota > Gammaproteobacteria > Arenicellales > JAJDZL01 > JAJDZL01. Next base: position 1,115,263 of record CAXXFC010000006.1, on the reverse strand, counting down.
ATTTTTGAGAACGCAGATTCCAAGCTGCAAAGCCGCGGGAGTGGAGAGCAGGGTTACACCGTCGGCTTCCTCAATCTGACGGAAAGACTTCGCATCGACCGAGGTCATCAGCTGAACATCGCCGGCCAGCAACGCATTGACCCGGGCCACCGGATCGGTTATTGCGGTAATTTCAATTACATCAAGGTTTGCGCCTTCCCGCCAGTAATTCTCGTTCCGAGAGTGTACGGATTTCACACCGGGTTCGAATGTATCCAAGACGAACGGTCCGGTACCGATTCCATCGCCAGTTGTCCCGTTTTTGACGATCTTAGTCTGAAAAAGACCGAGCAGCGTCGGCAAGTCTGAATTCGGCGTATTGAGGATACACTTGACTTCGTGTGAATTTACCTTCTTCCATTCCTTTATGGATGCAAGAACGGATTTGATGACTGACAGCGAGTCATCGCCCATGTGGCGATTCATGCTGTAGACCACGTCATCTGCAGTAAATGGCGTGCCATCATGAAACACTACACCTTCCCGCAGTTTGAGTGTCCATTCGGTGGCGTCGGCATTCGGTTCAATGGTTTCAGCCAATTCCCCTGATGTGGTCAAATCATTGTTGTGCTGAATCAGGCTGTTGTAAGTTGCCCTGCCACGTGTGTAATCAATGGTAGACGTAAACAGTGGGGGATCCAGTTGATCGTCCGGGCCGTGCAGGTTGGATGCCATCCGTACTGATCCACCTTTCTTGGGCGTGGATGCCATAGCCTCTTTACCGGTAAACAGCAGATTTTGGGCTGTAACCAGGGAAACTCCGGTTACCGCCATAAGCTTCAGAACATCACGGCGGGTGAATCCGCCCTTGACGGTCTTTTCAACCAGGCCTTTTTCGTATGGAGACAAATCAGTGAATTTCAATTCATCTAATTTGAACTCGGGTTTGACTTTATCTTTCATATTGATAATCCTTCCTTCAGAATTTGCTAATTTGATGATTTATCGAACAAACCGTGTACGCTCCGCTGTCGAATGAAATGACAATATTGCGTCCAATTACGCTTCAGTCCGCGACAATCAACTTTGGGCTATTCAACAGAATATTCAAGTTTCTTTTCTTCAATTTACCATATTGTTCTTGTTTGAAGCAAATTATTGATTTTGGACCCATTTTGGACTTTTGCGTATATTTTCAGATTTGTAGCAAACGGAAACCTCAATTTCAGACTATCACATCTTTAGAGATACAGCTGTGAGTGAGCAGTGTCGTCGATTTGAAATTAGTCTCGAGGCGTCGGACTCGATAGAGGTTGAAATTGCAAATCCCGTGGGTGGGGTTGATCAACGGAGGATGAATACGATGATCGATATTGACGAGATATTAACCGTCGATTAGTTGCGTGAATTCTCGATTGTACCTGCCCGTGGTTGCGGCGAATGGTTTTCGATCAGCGATCAACCAAAGGATTTGCGTCTCACCATCCGTCTTACAGTAAGGTATCGGAATATATTCGCCAATAGTTTGATTTCGTATCTGCATGGACGACAAATCTGACAATTCACTGGCTTTTCAAGCGGCCGCAGGTGATTCGGAAGCATTCGCTGAACTGCTTGAACGCCACTATGATCGAATTTACCGAGTCAGCGCGCGCATACTGTTCGGTGAAAATGAGTTGGCGGCGGACGTTGCACAGGAAGTGTGTTTGAAACTGCACGATAAAATGTCCAAGTTTCGAGGTGACAGCCAATTCACAACCTGGCTCTATAGAATCGTCGTCAACACTGCCTATGATGCATTGCGCGCCAAATCTGTTCGGGAGCGCATCGAGCAGAATTATGCGGAAACCATATCGCTCCATGTCACTGAGCACGGTTCTGAGACAGACGATTCGGGTTGGCTGTATATGGCTCTGAGTCAGCTGTCAGACAAATTACGCAGTACTGTGTTTCTTGTACTAGAAGAGGGGTTGACCCATGCAGAAGCTGGGGAGGTACTGCAAATTCCGGAAAAGACCGTGTCCTGGCGGATGCACGAGGTGCGCAGACAGTTGCGTGAGATGGCTGTCCGCAGGGAGGAAACGCGATGAATGACGACCTCGCACGGCTGAAAGACGCACTTCGCGCTACCATGCCCCAAGCGTCTGCGCCGGTTCGCGAACAGGCAATTTCGGCAGTATTGGATCACTGCAGCCGGCAAAGGCAAATCGAAAGTCCCTCAGATGACGAACTTGAAATGCTGAAGTCAGCGTTCCGCAACACAGTCCCACAGGCACCGACATCGGTTCGCAACAAAGCGATATCTGCTGCCAGGGAGGAATTTGACAGTCGTACCAAAGGAAATGGCGACGACAGACGTCTTATGGATAAAACGCTGAAATTCAGCGCTCTCATTTCATTCATAAGGAGACCAGTCATGCAAATTTCGCGTCCTTCTCTGGCACTCGTCGGCAGCACTGTCCTATTGGCAGTCGGAATTGTTTCCTATCAGATTGTGGTTACGACGTATTTACCCATGCAATCCACGCAATATAGCGAGATTGATTCCACCCAGTCCCCAAATGCATTTTTGTCTGAAAGTCTACAGATTGAATCTTCTTTCATGTCTCGTTCGTTGGATAAGAACAGACCAGAGCCGGAAATGTACCCAATGGAATCAGCCATGGATTCCGACATCCATGACAGCTATCAGACCGGCGTTCGTTTCAGGGAATTCAATTCCAATTCCGTTAAGTTGGTTACCGAAGAACCGGTTTCCACTTTTTCGATCGATGTTGATACTGCTTCATACGCATATTTGCGCGCAATGCTACAGCAAGGCATTGTCCCACCCAAGGATGCGATTCGCACCGAAGAGCTTGTCAACTATTTCGACTACGACTATGCGCCGCCTGAAACAGCCGATCAGCCGTTCGCCACCCATGTGTCTCTGATACCGTCACCCTGGAACCCGACTAACATGCTGATGCATATTGGTATCAAGGCATTTGAACCTGACCGAAGCGAAGCATCGCCCGCGAATCTGGTGTTCTTGATCGATACCTCGGGATCAATGGACCAACCGAACAAGCTGCCCCTGCTGATCCGTTCATTCAAAGTGCTGCTGTCCAATCTGGCATCCGACGATACGGTCGCGATTGTCGCCTACGCAGGATCTGCCGGAGTGGTTTTGGAGCCGACACCGGTTTCGCAGCGACGCAAGATTCTGGATAGTCTTGAAAATCTTTACGCGGGAGGTTCAACCGCCGGTGGTGAGGGAATTCGTCTCGCTTACAGTTTGGCAGAGCGGCACATGCAATCAGACGGCGTCAACCGTGTTATCCTTGCAACCGATGGGGATTTCAATGTCGGCATGACTGATACTGACGAACTGGAGGAATTCATATCCCGTAAGCGTTCAAGCGGCGTGTTTCTGTCAGTTCTAGGGTTCGGTCAGGACAACTACAATGACGAGCTGATGCAGCATCTCGCCCAGAGCGGCAATGGCAATGCCGCCTACATCGATACGATATCAGAGGCACGCAAAGTGTTGGCCGAGCAGGTGGCTTCGACACTGTTTGCGGTTGCGAAGGATGTGAAGATTCAGGTGGAGTTCAATCCCGAGCTGGTCAGCGAATACCGCCTGATCGGCTATGAGACACGCATGCTTGAACGGGAGGACTTTCGCAACGACAAGGTCGATGCCGGTGAAATCGGTGCGGGGCATGCGGTTACGGCCATCTACGAACTGACACCGGCAGAATCAGGCACAGGTCTCATTCCTCCAAGCCGATATCAGGGCAATGAATCAAATCTGAACAGCGATTTCGACAGCGAATTCGCCTTCTTGAAAATCCGATACAAGCTCCCCGACGCGCAGTCGAGCACTTTGGTTTCGCAGCCGGTGACGGTTGATCACTACCACGAAAAGGCTGACTTGGTGCCGCACGACGTGCGTTTTTCCGCGGCGGTGGCGGCCTTTGGCCAAATTTTGCGCGGTGGACGGTACACAGGCGAGTTCGGATATGAAGATGTCATAGTCCTGGCAAAAGAGGCTATTGGCGATGATCAATTCGGCTACCGCAATGAATTTATCCGGTTGGTGCGCATGGCTCAGGTGGCTGAACCCCCAGTTCCACCTCAGACTGTCGAGCAGCGGCTTTATGACAGCGAATAGCGGTTCTCACTTGAAATGCACAGGATTCGCGTTTGATGCGAATCCTGTGCCGTAAAGCCTTCCATGAAGCCTGCCAGACGGCAGGTATGCCGAATCTCACTCTCTGTCAGTCAACTCCATTCTTCGGCGAGCTTCTGCATGACCTTATCGCATGTGTACGATGACATCGTACTTATCGTTTTATGACACGCACTCGCCGGTTGGCAGATTGCAGCTCACGAATTACATCTTCACCGATTAGGTTGAATTGTTGATCCGGCTGTTCGGTCAATTTGATTTACATTGCCGCGACGAATATTCAGTTTGGTTTTCCGACGGCATCCGGATTCAGGCTAAACTTATGCCAGTCGGATCGGATGGCATTCAAAGTCCGTTTCGAATTTTTTTCACCTCTTCCGGGGAAAGGTCGGTGTAGCCGCTAACAGCCTGATCGTCCATTCCGTCTCGAATCATCCGCTCAGCGCATCTGTAAGTCATTTCCTCGACACCTTCACTGAATCCTTCCTTGAAGCTATTCTCGAAGCCTTCCTCCCGAATTCTATCTCGGGCTTCTATGCGGCAGGAATGCCGAACCTCATCCACTGTCAGCCAGTTCCATTCGGGGGCGAGCTTTTGCAAGATCGCAAGCTTTTGCGCGAGCTCATCTCCCGTGTGCTTACGAATCTTATTCACCGTTCCACATCAATCAGTCAAAGGATAAATTCTTCCCTGATTCAGCTGACGAATTGATTCGACTGATCCATCTGTTCGACTTTCGTGGCCATAATGACTTTGCAGCCGGGATTGCCGACAACGTCGGGGTTCAGGTTGAGCGGAAGGCACTCAATGCCCGTTTCGAATTTTTCTCACCTCATCCGGAGAGAGGTCTGTATAGCCGCTGACAGACTGATCGTCCATTCCGTCTTGAATCAGCCGCTCGGCGAATTTGCGAGACATTTCCTCTCGGCCTTCATCTCGACCCTTCTTGAGGCCTTTCTTGAGGCCTATCTCTTCGCCTTCATCTCGGCCTTCCAGACGGCAGGTATGCCGAATCTCATCCTCGGTCAGCCAGCTCCATTCTTCGGCCAGTTTTTGCATGATTTGTTGATCTCCCGTGCGCTCTTGAATCTTGTTTACTAATTTATCAAATTTTATTTCCGATTGCACCTTTCGTAAATAGATTGCGGCTTTGAGAACAAAGTCGTCTCTGACATTTTCCGGCAATGGACTCGACTGCTCAACCAGACTGACGAATGCATCCTCATCCAGCTCCCAGATGTCCGCCAGCGTCTGTAGATACAATCGAATCTCCAAAGATAGCTTCGCCACTCGCCTGCGCATGGTAGCATCGCGCAGATTCACCAGCCGAATCCCGAAATCAATCATCTCGGCGCCGAATTCATTGACAAATGACTCTGGCAGATGCTCCAGTTTGTATTGCTGAAAGGAATGCCACTTCGGCCAGCTCAGTTGCCTGCCGTGATACACCACCACCGGCGGTAGCACCACTCTATCATTCTCATTGACATAGATCAGACTCTGATAATACAGCAGCAGCTCCATCAGATTGCTGTCCGGCCAGGACTTGTGTTCCACGACCAAAGTAACAGATACCTTCGGACCATCTTTCAAGCGTACCGACACAACCAGGTCGGCAAACCTGTGTGTAAGGCGGTTGCTGTCGAGCCAGTCTCGCTTCTCAAACTCAATGGTCGCAAGATCGAAATGTCTCAGCTCATCCGTGCTGAATGCCAGTCTGAAAGTGCCTTGACCTCCTTGACGGAGGCAAACGAGGACTGAAAGAAATTGTAGTGATGATTTCCCGATTTTGTGCTTTCCTTGTCTGTACTGTCTGTCATAGACGCTCCCCGTCAGGTGTGATGTTCTGCAGGTCATCGCAGAATTTCATTTTCATATTCAGACGATCCTCCCACCAAAGCCCCGCAAGGGGAAGTGAGAAAATCTGTCTGCATACCACCCGAAAGTGACAGGTGCTGGAAAACCGAAGCTTCCGATCACTGCTGACTCAATCAGGTTGATGTCTCAGCCAAGCGTTCGACGCGGAACAACCTCAGTTTCTCGTTTTACACTCTTTCACACACGACGGTGACACCACCATCGAGTGATTACCGTCATGAGAGGGTTTCAATTGGTCGAAAAAAGTCTGGCAGTGATGCAAGATTATGGTACTGCTCAGGCTGGCGATAACTACAATTATAGCAGTTGAATCACAGGGAAAAATGTGAATAGAAGTTGTTGTTCTTCCATGTAAAAACAGTAAAATATTATTTATTATCAATTAGATGGAGTATTATTCAATTTCAACCACGGGACCGTGTAAAGTGGTGAGACAACCTGGAAGATCACAGCTGGTCGAAAGATAATGTCACTATGAAAAACAGGCTCAGAATTATTGGCGGGAAGTGGCGTCGCAGGGAGATTCAATTCGACTCGAAATCCGACGTGAGACCGACAACCGACTCGGCGCGCGAGACATTGTTCAACTGGTTGCAGATGCGAATTGAAGGTGCATGCTGTCTCGATCTTTTTGCCGGGTCCGGCGCACTTGGATTTGAGGCGTTGTCTAGAGGTGCGGCACATGTGACTTTTGTCGATTCGAACAGAAGATGCATCCAGCAACTCGAGCGGACAGCTGATGATCTGGACGCTGAGTCGTTCGACATCAAACATATGGATGCCGCCAGATTCATCGAACAGACCGATCAACAGTTTGACATTGTATTTGTCGACCCTCCGTTTCACCGAGGTTTGGCCGTGCAGGCAGTTGATTTACTTGTCTCATCGCAGTGTCTCACCTCAGATGCACTGATTTATGTTGAATCTGAAAAAATGTCTGGTCCGCACTTGGAATTCAAAGGTTGGATTGAATATCGCCTTTTAATTGCGGGGTCTCGGGTGCATCGACTACTTGTGGCTGATTCCGAATAGGAAATCCAGACCAATATGACTTGAATTTTTTGGTTGACAATCGTCAGGGCCATATTGCTCCGATACAACATATCATGAATCTGAACATTGATATTTGTCTGAATTCAATCGTCGCCTGTGATTTAATCCGCAATTGAAGTTAATTTCGAGAATCACGACGCCTCAGAACGACATGGGCAATTCACAGCGTGTAACGCGCGCCATCTATCCGGGCAGTTTCGACCCTGTGACCAAAGGGCATATCGACCTTATGGAGCGTGCTGTCGGTCTGTTTGATGAGCTGATTGTGGCGGTTGCAGACAGCAAAGACAAGAGGACTCTTTTTACTTTGGAGGAAAGAATCGAACTGATCAAGACAACCACCACCCACGTAGACGGAATTGAGGTGATCGGATTCAAAGGATTGCTGATCGACTTCGCCAAGCAAGTCAACTCAAATATCGTGATTCGAGGGCTGAGAGCTGTGTCGGACTTTGAGTACGAGTTCCAGTTATCGTGGATGAACCGACAATTGGACCGAAACATCGAAACACTCTTCTTCGCACCTGCAGAAGATTATGCGTTTGTTGCCGCCTCCCTGGTCAAGGAAATTGCGCAGCTCGGCGGTGATGTCTCGCAGTTTGTGCATCCGGTGGTAAACCGCGCTCTTACCGACAAACTGAAAATCGATAAGACCTGACTGGCGAGTCGCGGGATTACCGCGGTCGTTATTTCCAAGCGAATTTTGGCTGATCAAACTGCGCGACGCGGGTTTGTCGGTCAAACAGGACCACTTCCCTGAACTGGAATATGAACGCGGCGGTCGGTGCGAATACCTGATGCCCCAAAGTCTCAATGTGTGTCGACAGAACCGATCTGTCCTTATCCTCTGAATCTTCAAGAACAGGTATCCTCGGAGACAACAGATCCGCAAGCGGAATTCTGAAAACCTTGGCCACCTCGCTGGGGTCGGGATTGACAGTTATATTCCGCCCTGCCCAGACCACGACCGGTGTGATGATGAATCCGGAACGTGTACGGTAGTCGTCCAGAACACCGAGCACATCCTCTTCGGAAATCAGGATACCGATTTCCTCGTGGAGCTCTCGCAGCGCCGCTTCAATGGCAGACTCGCCATCATCAAGTCTGCCACCCGGCAGGGCATACTGTCCGCCATGGCGGTTGAGATGTTTCGGTCTTCGAGTCAGCACGAACGCGGCTTCATCAGAGGCTTCCGCGTTCACAATGGTAAAAGTGACTGCCGCTCTGCTGAGACTATCTTCAAGGAGTGTTTTAGTCTCAAAAATCGAAAGCCTGTTTCGGATTAGATTCTTCAGGGATTCATCGAGTGGAATACTCTGACCCGGTTGTATTTGTATTTTTAAGGACATTGGCTAAAGGCGATATTGGCTTTTCCAGATCGGGAAATAAAGATGCGGAAGGAATTGCCTTGTACAACAATGTGCTATACAGGTATACCGCAAATCACTCGATAGGTGGAAGGACACAAGGCTGATCAACATTCTACCTTGCAGTCTGAATGAATGGTAAACTGAAAATGACCTCATTTGGAAGCTCAATTTGCAACGCGCCAGACAATCTGTGCCTGATCAATGGAACGGGCAATCGCATTTTACGGCCGGATTATTCGCGTATCGGGTCTGACTTATGCATGGTGAAAGCATTTTCGATGCTGAGCGTTCAACTTCCTGCTGCTAGTCTGCCTCGCAGGAATGGTCCGCAAATGGACATTCAATCCGGGTTGATGGCACCGGTCGCCGCCGCCCGAAGATAGTCCCCCAAAGATGGAATTGGAAATTTATATCGAGTCAGCAGCCCTTTCGCCGGTGCGAGCAGTCCCGCATGAAGGGACTGACGAAGGAAGTCATCAAAGGAAGTCCGGGTTTTTTCCAGTTCCGATGCCGAAAGGCTCCGGAGCTGATCAATGCTCAAAACCCCGTCGGCATCCTGTGCGGCGGCCAATGCAAGTTTGATGTACAGCTCAGCTTGCGGATAACCGGCTTTCAATCGCCTGTCGTAGTAGTCGTTTTTCCGCTCAATTCCCATTTCTATTGCCTGCTCAAGCAGTTGTGGTTCTAGTCTGCCTTTATTGCCGCGAATCACGCGTCCGGCGGCAACGCCGACGCGGTTGATATGCTGCGGCCACCCCTGGGACAGCTCGGCCAGGGCATTCGTCCAGACTTCCTTCTGTTCTTCGCTTCCGGCATAGTAGGCATCTATCATGTACCGAACGGAGGCTTTCGCATCCGTCAGCGGCAGGGGATCAAGGTTCACAATGCGCTCGTCGGACAATCTCGAAAGCCCGCACCGACGCAATACGTCTTCGGTGTCGCTAAGTCCGAAAAACGCGGCCACCAGCGGAATCCCCTTGGGGTCGCGGTGAAGACTGTCAAGTACAGCTTTGGTCGTGGCGCCTTCAGGTGTGTTCTGTGCCTCATCGACAAAAACGACGATATGGAAATTCTCAAGCAGCACAGCGGCATTGCGGACAACACTTCCCGACGACCGAGCTGAATCGGAACGACCGTCGGCTTGCGGCCTGCCACCTACAGAAAATCCGGCAGCCGAAACCCCTCGGGACGACAATTCAGCATAGAGCCTGCGACCGAGGTCAAGCCATTCATTGAGTTTGTCTGCAATCGTATCCGGTGCCAACTTGGAAAGACGCTGGGTCTCCTCATTGGCAGCATGGATCAGGTCTGAGACCACATCAGCGGGGTAGATCAGGGTGCCCGGATCAATACTCACAGCGACCCACGGGTCCTGCGGGTTCGAATGGAGTCTGACCGCTTCCATGCACTCGTGCATCAGGGCGGTCTTTCCGGCGCCCGGCGCACCCTGGAATACCATTGTGCCTCCACCTATGTTCCCATCGCACAGAGAGAGTACGGCGTTGCGGAAGACCTCAAACTCTGCATCTCTTCCGCAAAAAAATGCCTCACGACCGACTTCGGCACGATCAGTCTGTCTGAGCCATGTCTGCTCGGATAGAGGCTTCGCTGGCGGCGGCTTTGGAAACGGGCCTGGGTTCATGAGAAATTTTTCAATATATACTCGTCTACCCTGAATTTTACCACTCCATCCTGCCGAATACGGAATAGGTCAGGGGGGTTCCCACGCTAATTTTTTCTATATCTGTATTTTCGATTTCTTGTGTTCAACAGATATTAAGTACTCAAAAACATCAAAACATGTATATGATACGAATTGAGGTCAGAACTTGTTTATGGTCCGATGAAATCTGTTCGTCAGAAAATTCAAATGCACCGAAAACGTTAGCGTGGGAAACATCTGGAATGATCAGGTTTGCGGAATAATTCTTTGGTAAGGTACTAATGTTTCTATTGGAGGTCATTGGACAGAATCATCGATGTATAGGATTGAAAGTGAAGACTACTCGATTCGGGTTGAACCCTACTATGCGCCACAGGGCTCGGAGATCGAATTGTTTGAGAGCGCTCACCGAAACGGAATTCCAGTGCTTCTGAAAGGTCCGACCGGTTGCGGCAAGACCAGATTCATGGAGTATATGGCATGGAAGCTCAATCTTCCCCTGGTGACTGTAGCGTGTCACGACGACCTGACAGCATCCGACCTGGTTGGCCGTTATCTGATCGTGGGCGGTGAGACGCAATGGGTCGACGGACCGCTCGCGCGGGCGGTGAGGGTCGGAGGAGTCTGCTATCTGGATGAGATTGTCGAAGCGCGCAAGGATACGACTGTTGTCATTCATCCGCTGGCTGACAACCGGCGTGTACTGCCGGTCGAGAAGACCGGCGAGCTGCTGCATGCACCGGATTCCTTCAATCTGACCATCTCCTACAACCCGGGTTATCAGAGTGTGCTGAAGGATCTCAAGCAAAGTACCCGACAGCGTTTTATGTCGTTGGAGTTTGATTATCCGGAGACGGAATTGGAGCAGTCGATTCTGATGCACGAGGCCGAGGTGGATCAGGAAACTGCCAGTACACTGGTACGATTCGGCGTGATGACCCGCAACCTCAAAGGAAGCGGACTGGAAGAGGGGGCAAGTACGCGTCTTCTCGTACATGCGGCAAAATTGATCGTGTTTGGAATTGCGCCTCTGGACGCATGTAACGCGTCAATCACGCAAACCCTGACCGATGACCCGGAAATGCTGACAGCGATACGGGAAATGGCGTCATCACTTTTCTGAGATTGATTCCGCCGGGCTGTTAATCTTGATATGACGAAGGAACCCTATGTATGGGCAGACAGCTGAGAGCCGTTCAGATTGAGGAGAGGCTGGATGAACTGCTTGGTGCCGTTTTATCTTCCCGACGCACTGCCACCGGACCTGCAAAAAAACTCTGCGGCCTTGACAGGGAACAGCAGGAGTTCGCGCTGCACTGGGCGGGTGTGATTTCCAAATCCAATTCCGAAATGGCTTACCAGTTTGTGGAACACGTCAGTGACGCGTTCTGCAAGATGGACACGGTCGGTGTGACAAAGTGGATCATCGAAGCCATGGATGTCTATGACCGCCAGGGACTGTATCCCGGCAGTGCTTCGCTGAGAGAAGTCAAAACTTTTGCTGACAGGTTGAGTCAGAAAAAATACTCGGTTCCCTTCGAGGACGTGGTCGGAATTCTGAATAAGTACGTAAAAGGTGTATCCGGTCGTGACCTGGAAATTCGAAGTGATGCACAAGCTTGGACTGACACCGAAACGATCTACCTGCCAGCGGCATTCAAGCGGTTCGACTCGGAACGACTGAATTTTCAACTATATAAGGCGACAGGGGCATTTCTTCTGGCACAGACGCGCTATGGGACTTTTCGGGTGGACCCCGAAACCGGCGTACCTTTTGTTTGCGCGGCTATCGCGAAATTTCAAGATCCTGCCAGGGCACTGCATATATTCGAGTCGGTTGAGCACTTGAGGCTGCTGAGCTGTATGCGGGCGGAACTGCCCGGCCTGGTGCGCCAGATGGGTGAATTGAGTGCATCGACAGACAGCAACCTTCAAGTCAAAGAGCGACCGGAACTGCTTGCAGCGATCAGACGGCCGGATTCGGAGGTCATGGATTCGATTCGAATCGTCAATGAGCTATACCACCAAAACATCGATTTGCCTGCATCTGTGTGCTATCAGGGAATTGTCGATCTGGAAAAGGTACGACTCGTAACACGAAAGCGCGTTGACAAGGAGAAGGAGAAGTTTCGTTCAGAACTGGCAAAGCTTGCCGAGAGCCTTACACGACCCGATGAGAACGGTGATGAAGAGCGGGGACAGGTAAACGTCACTTTACTTACCGATGAAGACGAATCGGGGGAATTCGACATGACGCTGACGCTGGATGGACAACCGGTCATTCCAGCCGAGGACATGGTTCAGACCGCTAAAAGCATCATACAGGATTTTGGGGAAATTCCCGAGGAGTATCTTGTTCCCGCGGGAGACAGTCGGTACAGAAAGGATCAACAGGCTGATGAGGAGCTGCCTGATGAAAATAAAAAGGGCAAAGAGGACGTGATCTATTACGACGAATGGGACTATCGTCGCCGACACTATCGAAAAAACTGGTGTGAGTTGAAGGAACTGGACATGCATCCTTCCAACGAAAAGGCAGTCGAAGACATATTGATCAAGTACTCACATCTGGTTCGCGACATTCGAAAATCATTTGAGGCATTGCGCGGGGACAACAAGATGCTTCGTCGGCAGACCAACGGTGACGACATCGACATTGATGCAATTGTTGAAAGTTATCCCGACATTCATAAAGGGAATGAATTCACGGATCGGTTGTTTATCAAGTCGGGACGGCATGAACGAAATCTAGCCGTAGTGTTCATGGTCGATTTAAGCGGATCAACGAAAGGCTGGATCAACGATGCTGAACGCGAGAGCCTGGTCCTGCTCAGCGAGGCACTTGAAACGCTGGGGGATCGATACGCGATCTATGGGTTTTCGGGAATGACTCGCAAGCGTTGTGAACTCTATCGCATCAAGACATTCGAAGAACCTTACGATGGCTTGGTCAAGGCGCGTATTGCCGGAATCAAGCCTCAGGACTACACGCGCATGGGGGTGATCATCCGCCACCTGACACGCAAGCTGATCGAAGTGGATGCCCGAACCCGGGTGCTGATTACGATCTCAGACGGCAAGCCGGATGACTACGACGGGTACCGCGGCGAATACGGTATAGAGGACACGCGGCAGGCACTGATGGAAGCGAAATACGCAGGAATTCATCCATTCTGTATCACGATCGATTCCCAGGCACATGACTACCTGCCACACATGTACGGGCACGTCAATTACACCGTGGTCAGTGATGTTCGTGGCTTGCCGTTGAAAGTGTCGGACATATACCGAAAACTGACCACCTGATCAATTGACCGGTTTGGCAATTTGCTACGTAATTATTTGATATTGAACAATACATACAGTCATTTCTCTTGGAGAACAATTGAAGCGAATATGGTTTGGACAGGCTTTTCTATCAAAAAAAGTTCCAAAAGACTCGCATGGGACCACGAAAGATAAAATATAATTTTCTGCGAAATTCGGCTGAACTCCGCTCAGGTCAATTCAGCGAATTCCAGTCAAAATAATAATAAAATTCCTTACAAAATAATTGAAGAGAGCGGATTTTTTTTATATTCGCCCGAGGGAAAAATGGCCGTCCTACAAAACAACCTGCAACTCATATCTGAAACCCCGGAAAGCATCGAATTCCAAGACGCGTCGCTCGACACCTGGGATCGAAAATATCGCCTGAAATCAAAGACCGGCGAAGTCATTGACCAAACTATCGAGGATACCTACATCCGGGTTGCAAAGGCGCTGGCTGAGGTGGAGGCGCGTCCGGTTCGTAAAAGATGGTTTGATGATTTCGTCTGGGCCCTTCAAAACGGTGCGATTCCGGCAGGTCGCATTGTCTCCAACGCGGGAGCGCGGGAACACAAACCTTCCACCAGCACCATCAACTGCACCGTATCGAATACGATTTCCGATTCGATGAAGGGTATTCTGCATTCCGTGTATGAAGCGGGACTCACCCTGAAATCCGGTTGCGGAATCGGCTATGAATTTTCCACTCTGAGACCCAAAGGCGCTTTTGTCAGCGGTGCCGGTGCGTATACTTCCGGTCCGCTCTCCTTTATGGACATCTTTGATGCGATGTGCTTTACGGTCTCATCGGCCGGCGGGCGACGCGGTGCGCAGATGGGCGTATTTGATGTGTCTCATCCGGACATCATGGAATTCATCAAGGCCAAGACAAAAGACGGGTGTCTTCGTCAGTTCAATCTTTCATGTCTGATCACCGACGATTTCGTGAACGCCGTGATGACTGACGACATGTGGAACCTTGTGTTTCCTGCCACTCAGCAGGAGTATGAAAGTGGTGACTATCAGATTATCTGGAATCACTGGCCTACAGGTACCGATAGGGATTCCTGCATAGTGGATGAATTCGGCAGGGTTGCCTTGCGAATCTATTCGACGATTGAGGCACGGCGACTGTGGGATTCAATCATGGAACTCACGTACAACTTTGCCGAGCCCGGCTTCATCCTGATTGACCGGGTCAATGAGATGAACAACAACTGGTTCTGTGAGGACATCAGAGCCACCAACCCTTGCGGCGAACAACCCTTGCCACCTTACGGTGCCTGTTTGCTCGGATCGGTCAATCTGACAAAATTTGTCAACGATCCATTTACCGACGATGTCAGTTTTGATTGGGACCGATACCGGGAGGTGGTTGCAATTTTTACCAGAATGCTGGACAACGTAGTGGAAATCCATGGCTTGCCACTGAAGTCACAGGCGCAGGAAATCCTCAGAAAACGCCGGCACGGCATGGGCTTTCTGGGACTCGGTTCTACGCTGGCCATGATGAAATTGAAATACGGTTCCCCGGAATCGTTGGAGTTTACAGAGCAGGTGGCAAAAGAAATGGCGATTACCGGCTGGACCACCGGCGTTCAATTGGCAACTGAAAAAGGACCTGCCCCGATATTCCAGGAGACCTTTACCGTCACTCCGAAAATGATGGCGATTCGACCGGAAATGGCGGCTGACGGAATCAGTGTCGGACAGAATGTAAAAGGGTCAGTACTTCTGGCGAAATACAGCAGATACATGCAGAATCTGCCTGACGAGCTGACCGATGAGATCGCCGTTACCGGTGCGCGTTTCACGCATCACAGTTCAATTGCGCCAACCGGTACCATCAGCCTGTCTCTCGGAAACAATGTCAGTAATGGTATCGAACCGTCGTTTGCCCACGAGTACACCCGAAATGTGATTCGGGAAGGCAAGAAGTCAAAAGAGAACGTCAAGGTGTATTCCTATGAATTGCTCGCATATCGAGAATTAGTCGATTCCAAGGCGACAGCGGATGATCTCTCATCATTGCCGGATTACTTCGTAAAGTCAGACGACGTTGCGCCGAACGAACACGTTGCAGTCCAGGCCGCTGCGCAGAAGTGGGTGGATTCTTCCATATCCAAGACGGCAAACGTGCCGACTGATTATCCGTTTGAGGAATTCAAGGAAATTTATATGACTGCCTACGAGAGCGGCCTGAAAGGTTGTACGACATTTCGCTTCAATCCGGAAGCTTTTCAGGGTGTTTTGGTGAGGGACAAGGATCTTGAAGAGACCACGTATGAGTTCGAGCTTGAAGACGGCAGTACTGTCCAATTGAAAGGAAATGAACAGGTCGAGTATGATGGTGAAGTGCATACTGCGGCAAATCTCTTTGACGCCCTGAAAGAAGGCTACTACGGAAAATTCTAAAGGTGCAATGACGTGACCATCAAGATCAAAAAACCTATCGTCAGCTATCGAGTGGCGACCAAGACAGATACGCCCAGCTCGCTCTTCTCGCCTCCGGAAAACGACAGTTCACCGAGCGAAGGCGATCTTATCAAGGATATGCCTGAGGAACATTCCAACATTATTGAGATGCATGAACGCATTGAGCGTCCAGAGATGCTGAGGGGTAGCACTTACAAGATCAAGACGCCTTACTCAGAGCATGCATTGTATGTGACGATTAATGACATGATTGTCAATGCCGGTACCCCATATGAGAGGAAACGTCCTTATGAAATTTTCCTGAATTCCAAGAATATGGATAATTTTCAGTGGACCGTAGCACTCACGCGAATCATCTCTGCGGTGTTTCGAAAGGGCGGAGACAGCGCTTTCCTCGTTGAGGAACTGCACGCCGTTTTCGACCCGAGAGGCGGTTATTTTCAGAAGGGAGGGAAATACATACCTTCACTTGTTGCCGAGATCGGCTCCATCATCGAAACACATATGAAACGGATCGGGATGATTCAGGATGAACCGCTGCCAGAACACACGCAGAAAATTCTTCAGGAAAAGCGTCGGGAATTTGAAGCCCGAACCCAACAGTCCTCCAGCGGGGTCGATGACGGCCTTCCAGAAGGTGCTGTGTTATGCAGTGTTTGCAGCACCCGTGCAGTCGTGTATCTGGATGGCTGCATGACTTGCCTGAACTGTGGTGAGTCGAAGTGTTCCTGAACCAACTCCATCAGCACCGGCGTTTCGCGCTTCCCTAAAAATTGTTGATATAAAATATTCGGTTAAATCTGTTGGTCAGGTGCAGCCTGAGATAGATTGCCGATTTTCTTACTATTGGCTAGATTAACCTTAAGGCAAAGGAAGTGTCAGAATTAGTTCGTCCCAGACATCCGGGCAGAGGCAAGACCCAGCACCGCTTTGTACCCAAAGGTCGGCAGGTGTCTCCGAAGAATGTCGCGGATGTCAGAAACATAATCGGACACTCGCCTGTTCGTCGTGATTTGCTGGTGGAATATCTGCACGCGTTGCAAGACCACTATGGCGGTATTCACTCGGACGATCTTGCGGCACTTGCGCAAATCATGCGCCTGCCTCTTGCAGAAGTCTATGAGACAGCGACATTCTATGCTCATTTCACAATCATCGCAGAAGACGAGAATCCACCACCGCCGATCACGGTTCGGGTATGTGACAGTCTGACCTGCGAGATGTTTGGCGCCCAGCAACTGCTTGCCGACCTGCAGGAGGAAATGGGGCGGAAAGTCAGAATCCTGAGAGCGCCGTGCATGGGACGATGCGACACCGCGCCGACTGTGGAGGTGGGGCACAATCATGTCGATCACGCGACCGTGAATTCGGTTGTCAGCGCGGTTGAATCTCGTGAGACAAGCCCAACCATCCCTCCGTATCAGGATCTGAATGCCTACCGCTTTGAGGGTGGTTACAGACTATTGGAAGATTGTTATTCCGGTAAGCGAACGCAGGAAGAATTGGTTGCATCGCTTCAGGAGTCCCCCTTGCGTGGAATGGGCGGGGCTGGATTTCCGACGGGTTTGAAGTGGAAAATTGTTCGCGGGTACGAAGGTCCGCGACTCATGGCTGTAAACGCGGACGAAGGTGAACCCGGTACATTCAAGGACCGATACTACCTTGAACGTGAACCACACCGATTTCTTGAGGGTGTGCTGATCGCTGCGTGGGTGGTCGAGGCGGAAACCGTCTATATCTATCTGCGCGACGAGTACCCGGCGGTCCGAGAGATTCTGCTGAAGGAACTGGTGCGGGTCCAGGAAGCGGGGTTGTATGGAAAAACGAACGTTGAACTTCGTCGAGGAGCCGGCGCCTATATCTGCGGCGAGGAATCCTCAATGATCGAATCCATCGAAGGCAAGCGGGGATTGCCTCGCCACCGACCGCCGTACGTGGCGGAGAAAGGTGTCTTCGACCGACCTACACTCGTACAGAACGTTGAGACCTTGTACTGGATTCGGGATATCGTGGAGAAAGGAGCAGATTGGTTCGCCTCACACGGTCGTAACGGAGGGAAAGGACTTCGAAGTTATTCGGTTTCCGGTCGCGTCAATGAACCCGGGGTTAAAGTTGCCCCGGCCGGAATCACGGTACGCGAGCTGATTGAAGAGTTCAGCGGAGGTATGTTGCCCGGCCACGAATTCAGGGCGTACTTGCCAGGTGGCGCTTCAGGTGGTATCCTGCCGGCTACTATGGATAATCTGCCCCTTGATTTCGGACAATTGGAGAAATACGGTTGCTTTGTGGGGTCACACGCCGTCGTGATTCTCAGCGATCAGGATAGCACGAAAGAAGCGGCGTTGAATCTCATGCGATTTTTCGAAGATGAGAGTTGCGGTCAGTGTACTCCCTGTCGTGTCGGCACGGAAAAAGCTGTAAAACTAATGGAACGGAATCACTGGGATGAAGCGTTGCTTACGGATATCGGTCATGCAATGATGGATGCTTCCATATGCGGGCTTGGTCAGGCCGCAGCAAATCCACTGTTTTCAGTGATCAACTACTTTAAGGAAGAGAAGGCATGCGCAACGATGTGACGATCACGTTTGAGTTGGACGGTCAGCAGGTCAGCGCCGGCCCGGATGAGACGATCTGGCAGATCGCCAGCCGCGAGCAGAATGAACTGCCACATCTTTGCTACTCTACCGAACCGGGTTACCGGGCGGATGGAAACTGCCGCGCCTGCATGGTTGAGATAGAGGGTGAGCGGGTATTGGCCGCGTCCTGTATACGTAAGCCTGCTGATGGAATGAAGGTGCATACGGGAAGTGATCGGGCAGTATTTGCCAGAAAGCTGGTATTTGAAATGCTCGAAGCGGACCAACCGAAACGGGACAAGGCTCATGATCCGAACTCTCGATTCTGGCAATGGACAGATCGGGTGAAGCCGGATTCAAATCGGATTCCATCGAGAAAGGCAACAGCGCCGGATCCAAGTCACGCCGCAATGCGGGTTTTTCTGGATGCCTGTATTCACTGTAACTTATGTGTCCGTGCCTGCAGGGAGGTTCAGGTCAACGATGTGATCGGTATGGCCTATCGCGGCCATGAGTCAAAAATCGTGTTTGATTTTGATGATCCGATGGGAAACAGTACCTGTGTAGCATGTGGTGAGTGCGTGCAGGCCTGCCCGACTGGGGCTTTGATCGAAGGGTCTCTGGTCGACGCCAAAGGTGTGAACCTGAATCTCGAAGTCGATGAGGTTGAGAGCGTGTGCCCGTACTGTGGTGTAGGGTGTCAGATCACTTATCAAGTCAGCGACAATGAGATCGTAGCGGTCAACGGCCGCGACGGTCCCGCAAACAACAACAGGCTTTGCGTGAAAGGACGGTTTGGATTTGATTATGTCACCCATCCACACCGATTGACCAAACCTTTGATACGTCGCGATGATGTCGGTAAGGATGCTGATCTTCAGATCGACCCAGCCAATCCAATGACCCATTTCCGAGAAGTGGAGTGGGATGAGGCACTCGACTACGCGGCCGCAGGATACAGGAAGGTACTTCAGGAATCAGGATCGGAAGGTCTGGCGGGGTTCGGTTCTGCCAAGGGTTCCAACGAGGAAGCTTATCTGGTTCAGAAGCTGGTACGAACCGGATTCGGCACCAACAATGTTGACCACTGTACGAGATTGTGTCATGCCTCCAGCGTGGCAGCCTTGCTGGAAGGTATCGGTTCCGGTGCGGTTACGGCACCGTTTACTGCGTGCAAGGACTCCGATGTCATTGTTGTTATCGGGGCCAACCCAACAGAAAATCATCCCGTTGCCGCAACATTTTTCAAACAGGCAAAAAACAACGGCAAGGATCTGATCGTGATGGATCCACGGGGGACTGCACTTGGCCGTCATGCCACACACATGTTGCAATTCAATCCCGGAACTGATGTCGCTTTGCTGAATGCGATGCTGCATGTGATCATCCAGGAAGGAATCTACGATCACGAATACGTCAGTCAGTTTACCGAAGGGTTTGAAACCCTCAAACGTCATGTGGAGCAGTTTTCTCCGGAGGAGATGTCCAGCATCTGTGGTATCGATGCAGACACGCTGCGTTTGGTTGCCCGCAGATACGCAACGGCGGATCGCTCTATCATCTTTTGGGGAATGGGGATATCGCAACATACACACGGCACTGACAATGCCCGATGTCTGATCGCACTGGCGGCAATTACCGGGCAGGTTGGTCGTCCAGGCACCGGACTGCATCCGCTCCGAGGGCAAAATAACGTACAAGGCGCATCGGATGCCGGTTTGATTCCCATGGTATTTCCGGATTATCAAGCGGTGGATTCGGAAAATATTCGCGCGCGCTTTGAGGATGAATGGGGCACCTCGCTGGACCCCGAGAAAGGTCTGACCGTAGTGGAAATCATGGATGCTGTTCATGCCGGCCAGATTCGCGGTATGTACGTAATGGGTGAAAATCCCGCCATGTCGGATCCTGATGTTCACCATGCTAGGGAAGCACTGGCGAAACTGGACCATCTGGTTGTGCAGGATCTGTTCTTGACTGAAACCGCCTTTCACGCCGATGTGGTTCTTCCGGCTTCTGCATGGCCGGAAAAGAATGGCACGGTGACCAATACCAATCGTCAGGTCCAGATGGGACGCGCGGCGCTGAACCTGCCGGGTGATTCCAGGCAGGATTGGTGGATCATTCAGGAACTCGCGGTTCGATTGGGTCTCGATTGGAATTATTCAGGGCCGGCTGACGTATACGCCGAAATGGCTGGTGTCATGCCGTCTCTCGACAACATCACATGGCAGAGAATCGATGCGGAAAATTCAGTGACATATCCCTGCGATGCACCTGATCAACCCGGGAATGAGATAGTATTCGGTAGCGGATTCCCTACGACCAACGGACGAGCAAGACTCGTACCGGCAGGTATCGTGCCACCGGACGAGGAACCGGATAAGGAATACCCGATGATTCTGACGACCGGCCGGCAGCTGGAGCATTGGCACACGGGTGCCATGACTCGGAGAGCCAAGGTGCTTGATGAGATCGAACCTGAGGCAGTAGCCAGTTTCTCACCGAATGAACTCCGCAGACTTGGCATTCAACCCGGCGAAATGGTCAGCATTGTGACAAGACGGGGGAAGATCTCGCTGCGGACCCGACAGGACTTTGCCATACCGGAAGGTATGGTATTTGTTCCATTCTGCTACGCGGAAGCGGCAGCAAACATGCTGACGAATCCGGCTCTTGACCCGATGGGGAAGATTCCGGAATTCAAGTACTGCGCGGCGAGAATCGAAAGATTGCCGATGATGTAGTTTGCGGTCTGGACAGTGGTGTTCAGATACCGAATGAATCTCGCGGATTCAGTTCGCAGCGATAAGCGAAGTGGGCTGCACGTACGGAATCATTGCGTCACCGATACAGTTTCTACTGTTATCATTATTGCTTGAATTTTGAGTTATACGACCAATTCAAATATGGAGGTAAATTGAATGATTGGAAAAGCAGCGAAAAGGATTTTGCGATTCTGTACCGCGATTGTTTTTTTTGTGCCAATCTTGTCCTTTGCAGAAAGTGGCACATTCAATACGACCGCTGTTCTTTCTCTATCCTACATGACAATAGACAATGCAGATACGAACTATACCGGTGGCTGGCTAAAAGGCTATAACGTCATAAATGAAAGTACTGGTGATTTGTTTGAAAAGGGTCAGGTGTACGATATCAGGTGTATTGTCTTTTCACATGGAGCGAGGGATGACCTTGAATTATCTGCCCCTTGTGAATGGACAAATGCCAACGGCGGCAAGCTGGTCACCATGTCCAGTCGGGCCGATTCGGGGGTGTCCGAAGGCCAGACTGGTGACGGCTTTATGAAATTTCTACGTGGTAGCGGGGAACTCGAAGGCATTGAAGGTTCGTGTGTATATACGATAAGTTACCTGCCAGACTCGATGGCTGTTTCTAATTTGAGTTGCGAATGGAATAGGAATTAGTGCCGGAAATTTTGTTATTCCAGTCAATTGATGAAGCAACCTCAGCCGATTTCCATCGTTAGACCCTATGTTTTGACCTGTTCCCCACAGATTATCGGGGTACGCAGATTTAAAATATGCGTATTCTGTGTAACTGACAACAGGAGGAACAGGCATGAGCGATTATACAGTTCACACCGGTGCGGGGATGCGTCCGGGTGAGAGGAAGCCACGGGTGCATGTCGGGCTGGATGTTCACAAGGACACGGTGGCGGTGGCCATCGCCTGGCGGGACTTTGATTCGAATTCGATGACAGTCGAGGATCGCGGCTCGATCCCGAACCGGCCCGGTGCGATCGCCGGGCTGACGGAAGCGTTGTCCGGGGAGTTCGGCGGCTGGCTGCATTGTGTCTACGAGGCGGGTGCCTGTGGCTTTGTGATCTGGCGTCAGCTTCGGGATCTGGGGCTGGGCTGTGAGGTGGTGGCGCCGACGCTGATTCCGAAAAAGCCCGGCGAGCGGGTGAAGACCGACCGTCGCGATGCCCGCGAGCTGGCGCGGCTGTCGGTGCTGGGTTATCTGACAGCGGTCTGGGTGCCGGACACTGACCAGGAGGCGATGCGAGATCTGGTGCGGTTGCGGTCGGATCTGAAGGTCAGCATCAAAAAACAGCGCCAGCAGCTCAATCATTTCCTTCTGCGGCTTGGACATCAGTGGTCAAAGACCAAGTGGAACAAGGGGCATCGCGCCTGGATGAGGGACCGCAAGTTCCAGCATCCGGCACAACAGATCGCACTGGTCACCGCCCTGGACACACTCGAGCAACACGAACAGCGTCTTGAGGAGCTGGACCGCGACATTGTCGCCCAGAGCGAGCTGTGGGCCTGGAGTCCGGTGATCCAGTCGTTGCGTGCGTTGCGCGGGGTTGATCATCTCACTGCGGTTACCATAGCGGCCGAGATCGGCGACCTGCGCCGGTTCCCGAGCGCCAGCCAGTTCATGGCCTTCCTCGGCCTGGTGCCCGGCGAGTTCAGCAGCGGCTCACGTCGGCGCACCGGCGCCATCACCAAGACCGGCAACAGTGCGGTGCGACGCATCCTCACCGAAAGCGCCTGGACCTATCGCCACCCGCCGCGCAACACCCGACACCTGCAACGCAAGGCGAGGGAGTCATCCGAATACGCAACAAGGCGGGCCTGGGACGCACAGAAACGGCTGTGCGGCAAATATCTCACAATGTGCCGCAAGGGCAAGAGCCCGAAGACCGTGGTCAGTGCAGTCGCCCGGGAACTGGCAGGGTTCATCTGGGACATCGGCTGCCATGAGCTCAACCGCCTGCCGACCGCAACCGAACAGTAACCGAGAACCGACAGCAGGTGCGAACCTTATGGAAAAACCCTCGTCAAATCTATGTCGGCTCGTCGGCCGGGGGCCGGCGATGATCCACGTCATTAGACCGAGGCAGTTCCGTGACGCAGCAGGGTCATGTGGTAATCAACCCACGCATATCAGTCTGTCAACCCAGTGTCACGACCAGGGCCGCACCTGCCGTCTTTCAGATATGATGATATAGTACAGTGAGGAAGATTGAAACTTACAGGTGAGGGCAGGTCAAAACATATCAGATTTGAAATTGTTCAGAAATGTTGCCTGATGTCGTGCCGGGACGCTAACACAACATTGGTGTTTTCGTTTCCGACGATTGATGATGGCAAGACATAAGACAACACGTCAGTCTTTTCGAAAAATTTCAATTTATTCGTGTAATTCCTATAAAATCACTTTCAGAATTCAATTCAGGAATTTAGTTGATTGAATCAATAAGTCAATATTATTGGCGGATTGAATTGGAAACTTTAAATCAGGAGTAGTTAAATCTATGAAATACAAGAAAGACGACATCGTCGAAATGCGTGCAACAGGACAGATGTCCCGACGGCAGTTCCACGCCTATATGGCGTCACTGGGTGCTGTCGCTGTGACATTCCCTGTTTTTACAGGTGCTGCGCGTGCAGCAGCAGATGATCATCCGAACGTATTTACCTGGGAAGGCTGGAATGCGCCTGAGCATCACCAGCAATACTTCGATAAATACGGCGAACTGCCAAATTTTGCCATTTTCGGAGATGAAGAGGAAGCATTCGCAAAGATCAAGGCAGGTGCGCAATATGATGTGACGCATCCGTGCTCGTACAAGGTCGAAATCTGGCGCGATGCAGGCATTCTTCAACCGATTGATACAAGCAGACTGAGTCATTGGGACGATGTGATTCCGACTCTGAAAGATATACCTGGCATGGTTCACGAAGGTCAGCGATATTTCGTGCCTGCAGACTGGGGACAAACATCTGTTATGTATCGTCCGGACTTGATTGACCCAAGCTATATGGAGGACGAAACCTGGGGCATCTTGTGGGACGAGCGGTATGCCGGCAGACTCTCGATGTCCGACAGTTTGATAGATGGCGTGATGGTGGCAGCGATCTACGGCGGGGCGGCAGATCCGTTCAATATGACTGATGAAGAGGTTGATAAGACGCGGGAATTGATGCGTGAGCAGTTGCCTCTGTTGCGTTATTACTGGTCGAGTGCGACGGATATCGAAAATTCAATGGCAGCCGGAGAGTTGGTTGCCACCAGTGCGTGGAATGACGCGTTCACAGAATTGAAGAATCAAGGATACGACGTCAGATACATGCAACCGAAAGAAGGTGCGATGACCTGGGTTTGCGGATTCTGTCTAATGAGTGCGGCCGACCCGGAAAAACTTGAGAAGTCCTACGACGTGATCGATGCATTCCTTTCGCCGGACTCCGGTCAATTTGAAATACTGGATCAAGGATATGGTCACGCCAATCAGAAAGCATTCGATCTCGTAAGCGAAGAAGATTTGGCTCAACGTGGACTTTCCAGAGATGCCGACGCGTTGCTCAATTCGGGCATTTTCCAAGTGCCGATCAAGAATGAAGCGGTACTTCAGGCCATGTTTGAGGAAGTTAAGGCTGGTCTGTAATGACAGATCGGTTTCTGAACCTCAATTGATATAGTTATGCAAATTCCGGAATTCGCATTCTCTGTGGATTCCGGAATTTCGCTGATTTGAGTGTGTCCAGATTTTCCGACGAAAGAAGCGATGCACTCGGTAATTTAACGTTGGATTCACCCCAACGTGTAGTTCTCTGAATCACGGCCTTACGAATGAATTCGGCAAAAAGCACACTTGTCGAAAATACTGCGGATCGTAAATTTTTCGATAGAATTCGATATCAATTTCGCAGAAGCGAGTCGATCAGAGGTTACACGCTTCTCTCTCCAACCCTGCTGATTGTCCTTCTGGGGCTTCTGTTTCCTCTGATCATACTTACTACGCTGAGTTTTTGGAAACAGGAATATGTCGATCTGATACAGACCTTTACCCTGAAGAACTACGGGGACTTCTTCGAGAAGAAAATCTATTATCTTATCCTGTATCGCTCGATCCGAATCTCGGCGTTCGTCATGTTAGCGACAGTGTTGCTGGCTTATCCTTTAGCCTATTTCATCGCGTTCCATGTTCAAAAGAACAAGATGATCTGGATCATTCTTGTAACGATTCCATTCTGGACCAGCTATCTTCTGAGAGTGTTCTCGTGGAAAGTGATACTCGGTTACAACGGGGTGATCAATTCCAGTCTGATGTCACTAGGTATCATATCCGAACCGCTTGAATTTCTGTTGTACAACCCCTTTGCTGTCGTCATAACTCTCGCGCATGCATGGGCAGCGGTTGCAATTCTGCCAATTTACGTCTCTCTGGAGAAAATCGACCGCTCCCTGATCGAAGCATCCCGCGATCTTGGAGAATCCGCTCTGGCAACCTTTATTCGGGTGACACTGCCACTTTCATTACCAGGCGTGATCGCAGCCAGCCTTTTAGTGTTTATTCCGACTGTGGGTGATTACGTGACACCTGCCCTTGTCGGCGGTACCAGGGGCATCATGATTGGAAACATCATCCAATCCATGTTTGGCAAGGCGCTGAACTGGCCATTGGGCGCGGCACTCTCGATAATTTCCATGCTTACAGTTACCGCCGCAGTCTGTCTGTTGCTCGGTGCGACTCAGTTGTTCAAAAAGAAGGTGAGTTAGACCGTGAAAGCTAGACGAATTAACAGTTTCGCAGTCTATGCGGTGATCTATCTGACGTTTCTTTATCTTCCAGTGGCGGTGTTGCCGCTGTTCTCGTTCAACGATTCGCAATACGTGACATTCCCGCTGGTCGGATTCACACTCAAATGGTACGGCCAGCTTGCTGACAGCCATGGGCTTCAGAATGCCCTATTCAATAGTCTCAAAGTCGGGATTTCAGTGGCAATCATCAGCACCATACTTGGCATATTCGCGGCGAAATCAGTGACTCGATATCGGATGCGACGAAGTGGTCTCCTGATTGGATTCATCATGGTACCACTCGTTATCCCCGAAATCATTCTAGGTATCTCGCTGTTGATGACTTTCAGTATTGGCGGGGTGAAATTATCTTTGATCACAGTCTCTATCGGGCACCTTATGCTTTGTGTTCCGTTTTCGATGCTGGTGCTGATATCCAGGATGGAAGGGTTCGACAAGAGCCTTGAGGAAGCCTCACTGGACTTAGGAGAAAATGCCTGGTGGACATTCTGGAGAGTTACATTTCCAGTCATATTGCCCGGCGTGGTCGCAAGTTTGCTGCTTACGTTTACAATTTCGTTTGATGAGTTTGTGCTGGCTTTCTTCTTGTCGGGTACAGACGCAACATTGCCGGTTCATATATGGAGCCAGCTCAGATTTCCTGAAAAACTGCCTTCAGTACTGGCACTCGGTGCCATTATTGTCGTTTTATCCACCATCGTGATTCTATTTGCAGAACTGATCCGACGCGGTGGGGTCCAACTCAACAAGCAATCAAAAGTGTAGATTGATGTCAGAAGTAATTATTTCTATCAAGAACGTCGTCAAGGATTTCGGGGGTGTTCGTGCGGTGAACAATGCCAATGTTGATGTTGTGAAAGGCGAATTCTTTTCGCTGCTGGGACCATCCGGTTGCGGTAAAACAACACTGTTGCGGATATTGGCAGGATTCGAGGTTCCTACAATCGGCACGATCGAAATTGATGGACAGGACGTTACATTGACTCCGCCCAACCATCGCCCGGTGAACATGGTTTTCCAGAACTATGCAATTTTTCCGCACCTGAATGTCGCGTCGAATATTGCTTTCGGTATGCGTAAAGCGGGCTTGCCGAAAAAAGACCTGGAAGAGAAAATCGAACAGATGCTCGAACTCATCAAGCTGCCGGGGTATGGCGACCGCAAAGCCGATGAGTTGTCTGGTGGACAGAGACAACGCGTTGCCCTGGCCAGAGCCCTGATCAAGCAACCCAAGGTTCTTCTGCTGGATGAACCACTGGGTGCCTTGGACAAGAAACTCAGGGAGCAGATGCAGATTGAGTTGCGGCAGCTGCAACAGCATGTTGGTATCACATTCGTATTTGTTACCCACGACCAGGAAGAAGCACTGACTCTGTCCGACAGAATTGCCGTCATGAGTCAGGGTGATGTGATGGAAATTTCAACCCCAGGAGAGCTATACGAAAATCCACAATCTCGATTTGTGGCGGATTTTATCGGTACGATGAATTTCTTTCGATGTACGTTGAAAGATTTTTCTGATGGGATTGCAGTGGGGGAATCCAGGGTACTTGGCCCGGTACGAATTCAGTGCAGTGAGCCGGTTTGCGCGGTCAATCGGGATTTCACACTCGCAATCCGACCGGAAAAGTTTGCACTTTCATTTGATTCAGTCGAGGAGTCATTCAACTCGGTCAGGGGTACGATGGGACCGTCTGCCTACCTGGGTGATCGAAGCCACTTCTATATCTATCTCCGAGGTCAGGAAGATCCGGTCTCGGTAGCACTTCAGAATCTGTCGGGATCGTTGGAACATGTACGCGATACGGACCGGGAAGTCTGTCTTACATGGTCCGATGACACCTGCGTGATGCTTGCTGATTACGAATGATTTCAGAACGACCACCTACGGTCTATATTGATGGTCAGGCTGGTACCACTGCCCTCAAAATCTACGAAATTCTGGCAAGTCGAGAAGATATCGAAATACTGTCGCTCCCGGATTCCGAGAGAAAGGACCCGACTTCCCGAAAGAATGCGATCAATCAGTCGGATCTGAGTATCCTTTGCCTGCCTGACGACGCGGCGAAGCAGGCGGCACAGTGGGCGGACGCCAACAACACAAAAATAATCGACGCAAGCACTGCACATCGCGTCGACGAAGGCTGGGTATATGGATTGCCGGAAATCTCCGGCGAATTGAGACAGACAATCAGAAACTCGAATCGAGTTGCCAATCCCGGATGCTATCCGACATCGGTCATTTTGCTGATGCGGCCTTTGATCGATCGCGAGATACTGCAAGCAGACTGTCCAATCGTCGTTCACGCGCTATCCGGGTATACGGGTGGTGGTCGAAAAATGATCGAGCGTTGGGAATCACGGGAGTTTGACATGCATTCGATGCGATACTCCGCTCCTTACGCACTTGAGCGCGTACACAAGCATGTTCCGGAAATGATGAAGTATTCGGGGTTGGAAGTCGAGCCGCAGTTTCTGCCGCGTGTCGGACCGTTTGCGCAAGGCATGCGTGTTGAAATCCCTTTGCACAAATCTTGGCTGAATGTTGCTGGTATCGGTGCTGAGATAATCTGGGAAACGCTGGAGAAGAAGTACCGCGATGAGCGGTTTGTCAATTTGAAACCGCTATGCACTGATCCGGTTGACGAGTTTGAATTCGACCCCAGTGCCTGCAATGACACCAATCGAATTGACCTCTCGGTCAGCGCCCATCCTTCCGGACATGTTCTGCTGGTCGGAATCCTCGACAATCTGGGGAAGGGTGCCAGCGGTGCCGCCGTGCAGGCGATGAATCTGATGTTCGGCTTCGAAGAGCATGCAGGATTGACGGTCTCCTGATCAGGCTGTCCGGCGATTTATCCGAGCCCGTTTCAAAGCTGAATCAAAGTCCTTGTCATCGAACTTTTTTGCGCGCTCGCTGATTCCTGCAACTATCTCCCTTACCACTGAAGGTCCCCTGTAAATCAACGAAGAGTAAATCTGAATCAGGGAGGCGCCTGCCAGAAGCTTGTCCCACGCATCTTCAGCACTGAAAACACCTCCTACTCCGATGATCGGAATGTGATGGTCGGATGCTTCGGCAAAAGTGCGAATGACCTGTGTCGATAGATCACTCAAGGGTTTGCCACTGAGTCCTCCGGATTCCTTGTAGACCGGATGGGTACAGGAGTGGGGCCGGGTAACCGTCGTGTTGGCTGCGATGACCGCGCTGATTTTTTTCTGTAGAGCGATGTCCGCTATGGACTCAATACTGTCTTTGTCCAAATCAGGTGAGATTTTCAGTGCGATTGGGACAACTTGACCGGAAGCCGCAGCAAGATCATCTCTTTTTGACATGATTGCGTCAAGCAATCGGTCCAAATTGGCTTCGTCTTGCAAATCTCGGAGATTAGGCGAGTTTGGTGAGGATACATTGATCGCGATATAGTCGGCGAACTCATAAATGTTTTCCAGACAGCGCACATAATCCCGTACTGCGAGATCATTGGGGGTAGCGGTATTTTTCCCGATATTGACTCCGATCAATGCGGATTCAGAGGTTGATTGGGTCTGCTGAAGATTGCGTCTGAATACTTCCAGCCCGGAGCTGTTGAAGCCAAGCCGATTGACAATAGCCCGATCATCAGTCACTCGAAACAGACGTTTACGAGGATTGCCCGGTTGCGGTTCGGGTGTGACTGTTCCGAGTTCTACAAATCCGAATCCGATGCCGGAAAGTGATTTGTACGCGACCGCATCCTTGTCGAATCCAGCTGCGAGTCCGACGGGATTCCTGAAACGCTTGCCGAACACATCGATTGGCAGATTCGGAACCCGAATGTCCAGAATTCGATGTTCGAGGGCACTGAGTACCCGACTGCGGGAAACAGTGCTCAGCATCCGCAGCGTCTGTTCGTGAGCGGTCTCCGCATCAAGCCGCATCAAAATCGGTCGAATGCAGTCGTAACCGATCATTCAGAACTTTTCTTGTCGTGTGAGCAGTCGCCACATGCCCGAATGCAGCGGACCCAATCGAACCTGACCGATGCGCACTCTTTTCAGTCCCTTCACGTCAAGTCCTACCAGTGTGCACATCCTTCGGATCTGCCTTTTCCTTCCTTCAGTCAGAATGATCCGCATATAGTCCACATCCAACAGTTCGACATTTGCTCGTTTGAGTTTTACATCGTCCAGAGTGAGTCCGTAGGTAAGATTCCGAATCTGTTTATCCGTCACTTTCTTGTCTACTCTGACCAAATACTCCTTTTCCACGGTTGAGTCGGGAGCGATTAGTTGTTGTGCGATTCTACCGTCTTGGGTGAAAACCAGCAGACCACTCGAATCAATATCCAATCTGCCAGCAGGCGCGAGATTCTTGATCGGCCATTTGATGCTCGATTCTTGTGAACGTTCAGGATCGAAGTACTGTCGAGATTTCGTTACCAGCGAAAGTGCCGGCTTGTAACCTTTCTCAGGCTGACCGGACACATAGCCGACAGGTTTATTCATCAAAATCGTAATGAGACTGTTCTGGAATTTATTTAGTTCAGGATGAAGAGTTACCTGACTGTTGTTCGAGATCGTTGTACCTAACTTACGAACCACCTCTCCGTCGACCTGAAGCCAACCTCTACGGATGAATTTTTCAGCTTCTCGTCGCGAGCAGACCCCATTTTGTGACAGATATTTGGAAAGTCTCATATCAGTCTGGGAATAGAGGTTGGCGACTCAGTGAAATATGTAGCTGGTTTTGTTTATCCTGAATCCGCCCCAACCAGAATTGGGAAAGACCGAGTCGATTCTCCGGTAAAGAGAAAAAATTCATTTCTGGTTCAAAAGTATACAGAATTATCTATTTCCGAATTTCAGACTTGATCAAATCCTGTGTTTTTTTATGGTGTTGCAACTGAGCGCGTGTAATATATGGATGAAACATCTGTCATCACAACCTGGAGAATCATCTTTGAAACGAATCAGACTTAAAATTGCCCTAATCTGCACTCTTTCCTTGTTTTGTGCAAGCGTAAACGCACAGGTGTTACCTGAGGCTTCCGGATGGGTCCGGTCAGGGAATTGCTGGTTTGCCCAGCAGGGGTTCCTGTACTGCGGTGAGCGTCATCCATACCATGAAATCGGGTCTGAAATATTTGTGTCATTCGTCTGTTTCAAGCACTACCAAGCTGTTCTTCTCAGTCATCCGGAGTCACCCATGGAATCAAATGTAAGAACAATCAAGTCAGATTTCGGCATTCGGGAATACACCGACATCTGGATCGCGGCGGACGCAAAGGAATCTTTTATGTCGAGCAATGTTGATGCGACCAATCCCGGTTACCACAATCTCCTGAAAGGACTCGCTAACCCAGATTCCAGACAATTTGCTTTCACCTTGGAACCTGGGAATGTCGAAGGCTCGATTGCGCTGACAGGTGAGGAATATCAAGTGGTCAACGCTTACATCGACACGTGCAATCAAATTGCGAGTTAAGACTTGCGTGTTCGCAGCGATGACTGCCAGAACATATTTCCTTTTGGTTCTGGCTCTTGGTGTCTCATTTTCTTTTGAACACACCGGAGCCGACAGCAGCGATCACATCGGACCCGACCCAATCCAGTCGGAAAACTGTCTGGTTATCACACCCGAACGTTCGATCGTTTGCAGAGGCGAATACAACCAGCCGGAAGTTG
The DNA here is from genome assembly GCA_963662635.2 of Arenicellales bacterium. Classification (GTDB taxonomy): domain Bacteria; phylum Pseudomonadota; class Gammaproteobacteria; order Arenicellales; family JAJDZL01; genus JAJDZL01. The sequence goes on along the minus strand of CAXXFC010000006.1, from coordinate 1,083,580 downwards.
TCGGTACACCGACTCTGACGATCAACTGCAACCCCGGGATTTATTTGGTGATTACACACAATTACATCGACGACGGTTCTTCAGTCAGAATGATCACCTTGGACGCACCTGACCGACGTTTCACACTGCAATGGCTCGCGCCGTCCGACTTCCAGTCAGCAGGATTGTTTTTCTATCATGGGTCAGGTGATTCCGAGTACGAATCGATCATCAGATTTGTCGGCTCGATGTTGCTGCCCGAAACAGGCGAGGTTGGATTTTCAATCAATGATGGCGTTACAGCAGGGACGTTCGCACTTACTGCCTCAGACCGCTATTTATTAAGACAGATTGCTCCTTCGTGCGATTGACGGTACGCGGTTCTTAACTAACCTGATGAGTTCAATTTAGCCAGCTGTTCGGCAATACCCGTGTAGTCGGCAGGAGTCAGTTCCAAGAGTCTGCGCTTTTCGTCGTCTGGCAGGTCAAGTTCATTGATGAATGATTCTATTTCGCCGGGAGAGATAATGACCCCTCTCGTCAGTTCCTTTAACTTTTCGTAAGGGAGTTCACCACCGTGCTTTCGCAGTACTGTCTGAACAGCCTCACTCAATACTTCCCAGCTGCGATCGAGGTCTTCCGAAATTCTCTGCTGATTCACAATAAGTTTCCCGAGTCCAACAGCGATCGATTTGTAGGCGATCAGGCTATGACCGATCGGTACACCAAGATTTCTCAACACCGTTGAATCACTCAGGTCTCTTTGCCAGCGACTTACCGGGAGTTTGTCCGCCAGGTGATTGTAGATCGCGTTCGCGATGCCAAGATTTCCTTCCGCATTTTCAAAGTCGATCGGATTGACCTTGTGCGGCATCGCTGAAGAACCAACTTCCGAGGCGATGGTTTTCTGCGAGAAATATCCGATTGAGATATAGCCCCAAATGTCGCGGCACAGGTCAATCAGGATCGAATTGATACGATGCAGGCAGTGACTGTATTCGGCGATATAGTCGTGTGCTTCGGTCTGCGTGGTGATCGGGTTATAGGTCAGGCCCAGGGATTCGACAAAGTCCTTGGCAACTGTCGGCCAGTCGATTTCAGGATAGGCTATATGCAACGAATTGAAATTTCCTACTGCACCACTCAATTTCCCATTGATTGAAATGGATTCGAATGATTTTTTCTGGCTGTGAAGTCGATGAGCGAAAACACGCAGTTCCTTTCCGACTGTAGTCGGCGAAGCCGGTTGACCGTGCGTTCGGGACAGCATCGGTAAATCTGCGAGTTCTGTCGCCATATCCGAAATCATTGAAATCACCTCTTTGATCGCCGGAAGAAGAACCTGGTCCCGTGCATGCTTGAGCATCAATCCGAAGCAGTTGTCATTTATGTCGTATGAAGTGCAGCCAAAGTGAATGAATTCCAGTGAACCCGCTAGTCCGGGTGCATCTCCCAGGCTTTCTTTCATGTAGTATTCGAGAGCCTTGACATCGTGATTGGTCTCTTGCTCGATTGTCTTGACCTTTTTTCCATCTTCAACCGAAAAATTCAGCACCATCGATCGGAGAAGGTCGATCGTCTCCGGTGCGAACTCATCAAGTTCGACCAGTTGCTGCAGGTTGGAAAGGGCGATCAGCCACTCAACCTCAACATGCAGTCGATAACGGATCAGGCCAAACTCGCTGAAAATCTCTCGAAGCGGCTCTACCTTGCTGCTATAGCGACCGTCCAGCGGAGACAGTGCACAGATAGCCTGGCTGTTGGTTGTGTCGGTCAATTTATTGATCCGAGACTCTGATTTGAACGACTTACGCGATCGCTGCCATCAGGTAGTGGTCGATCAGCATCACCGTGAAAAGAGCGGCGAGATACTGTATCGAGAACTTGAATACCCGACGCGAAAGTTGATCGGTGTATCGAACGTAGAGCCGCACTGTCAGCAGTATGAAGATCGTGTTCAACACAAGTGTGGCGAAAAGATAGATGTAGCCGAACATGCCCGTTGCGAATGGCATGATCGTCACGGCGGTCAGAAGAACGGTATACAACAAAACGTGCAGTCTCGTCAGTTTTTCGCCGTGGGTGACCGGCAGCATCGGAATTTCAGCAGTCTGGTAGTCTTGGGCGCGATAAAGCGCCAGTGCCCAGAAATGCGGAGGCGTCCAGCAGAAAATGATCAAGAACAGCAGGACAGCGTCCGAACTCAGCGTACCCGTTACCGCCGTCCAGCCCAGTACCGGTGGCATTGCGCCAGCGGCACCACCGATGACAATATTCTGCGGTGTGGCATATTTGAGAAAAATTGTATAGATCACCGCGTACCCGATCAGAGAGGCAAAAGTCAGCACCGCGGTCAGTGTATTGACGCCCACGACCAGAACCAGCATTGAGATGGTTGCCAGCATGCAGGCGAAAATCATGGCTGAACGCGTGTCGATTGTTCCCGACGGTAGCGGACGATTGCGCGTCCGCTTCATGAGAAAATCCTTGTCTTCGTCGAGTACATGATTGACGGCTGCGCCGGACGCTGCCGCAAGTCCGATTCCGATCGTAGCCAATACGATTACAGCAAAGCCCGGCAGAGTCGGTGACGCCAGAAACATGCCCGCAATCGCTGTGAACATGATCAGCCCGACCACTCGCGGTTTGGTGATTCGATAATATTCCTGTGCCAGCTCCCGTGCCGAAAGGGAACGGGACTGGGTGGAAACTTCAGACGTCATCGTTTGGTAACAACTGGTCAGGTCAAGGTGTTGATTTTATGTTGTGAATGGCTGGAAGTTCAATACATCCGCTTGGTAGCCCGGGCTTGCCAATTCGGCCAAATGATGCAGTTGATGGAATTGTTTCAGGACTCTTTATGCGGACGAAAAGCCAGAAGAAAGTATATCACAAGCAAGACGGCACACAGCGCAAACCACTGGAAAGCATAAGCTTTATGTCGGAAAATCCATTCATCACTTGGCGGCTTCCATTCACGTTTGAATCCACCTGCCATTTCGGGGTCGAGTCGGATAACAAATTTCTGCAGGGAATAGGGGGACGAGTCTTCGAATCGCTGAATATCCAGCACCTGCCACACAGGAGATGAATTTTCATCAAGAGGGCCGTCATCCTCAAGCGTGAACGTGTTTTTCGCCGGGATGACAGCCACCCCGGAAATTTCCGCGGTTCCGGTTAAAGGTTCCGTGACAGGTAGGATACTGCGATCCGCCGCGGCCAGAATCCAGCCCCTGTTCACCAATACCGCTGTCGTGCCGCCTTTGAGCAAGACAGGTGTGATGACATGGAACCCGGCACGTCTGTTGGATACCTGATTGTCCAGGAAAAATTCTCGGCTCTGATCCCAGGTACCGCTCGTACGCACCTGACGGTACTCGATTTCGCCCGGTGCTTCCAGGGTTGTGCCTATGGTGATCGGCGGCGAGTGAATTCGTGACGTATAAAGCTCAAGTGTTGCCGTTCTCTGTTCTGCCCGGTCTGTCTGCCACAGCCCCAATCCTATCAATATCGGTGCCAGTATAAGTGTGCACATAGTTGGTACGGGTCGCGGACGAAACTTGACTTTCATTTTTCATGCACTGAATTTTCGATGGACGTCACTGATAAAATAGTGACCAGATTCATCAAGGATAGAGGAATTACATGCCCATTGACAAACTCATCATTGCCGTACTGCTTGTGCTTATGCTTTGGAGCCTTGGATCAGCGTTCTGGTACATGCTCAAAGATCGCGGTCAGGGGACGCGAACAGTCAAGGCGTTGACTGTTCGAATCGCCATCTGGGCCATTCTCCTATCGACGATAATCGCGGGAATTTATTTCGGCTGGATTACGCCAAGCAATACGATTCCGATGCCGCAGTGAGGCGGTTTCAACAGGGAATTCGGCTGAATTTCGCCTATACGACATAGACAAATATAAACAGGCCCACCCAGACCGTATCAACGAAATGCCAGTACCAGGCCGCCGCCTCGAATGCGAAATGGTGGTCGGGTCTGAAGTGTCCCCGCACACAGCGTAACGTAATGAAAGCCAATATGATTGCACCGATGGTGACATGAAAGCCATGGAATCCGGTCAGCATGAAGAATGTCGCGCCATATACACCGGTTCCCAGCGTCAGACCGAGATCCGTGTAAGCATGGAAGTATTCGAAGCCTTGGAGATACAGAAAGAGAAAACCCAGAATTACCGTGATAACCATCCAGACAACCAATGCTGTTCTTTGGTTTTTCTTGAGCGCCCAATGTGCGAACGTGACTGTAACACTCGAAGACAGCAGGATTATCGTGTTCCAGACGGGGATTCCCCAAGCCCCGATGGTTGAGAATTGACCCGCAACTGCTGCTGTATCGGCTGGAAGAAGTTCCGGGCCCATCGGTCCGGCTGTCGGCCAGCCGCCGTCGAACCCCATCCACAGAATATCCGTCTCCGCAAGCCACGGAATGGCGAGATTTCTCAGATAGAACAGTGCACCAAAAAATCCACCGAAGAACATGACCTCGGAAAATATGAACCACAGCATTCCCATTCGGAATGAGATATCAACATGCGCGTTGTACTGTCCGGCTTCACTTTCCTTGACTACTACACCGAACCAACCGAACATCATGAATGCGATGATCAGTCCACCTATGAGCATCACCCACGGTGCGACGTTGACATCGTTGACCAGCATGACGAATCCGCCGGCCAGTGTGAACAGCCCGACTGATGCGACCAGAGGCCATGGACTGGGATCTGGTAGATAATAATCGCCGTTAGCGCTCATTGGTTGTCCTCTTATGAATCTCTAAACTTTCGATGAAACGATTATTCGGTCAGCCGGACGTTCAGCCGGAGTTCTTGACCTCAAAGAAACTGTATGACAGCGTGACGGTGCGGGTATCCTTCTCCAGTTTCGGATCAATATAGAACCGCATTGGCATCAGTTTTTCCTCACCCGCGGCGAGGTTCTGGTTGTTGAAACAGAAGCACTCAATCTTGACTACATGACGTGCCGCCTGCATTGGTGTCACACTCGGAATCGCCTGCCCGACCAAATCCCGTCCTGAAGTGTTCTTGACGAGATAACTGACCTCGTGTATCTCACCGGGACGGACTTTCGTCTTATTGATCTCCGGCTTTATTTTCCATGGAAGCCCGTTGGTGGTATTTCCGGTAAACTCCACCCAGACGTCCCGGTCCGGGTCAATATTGATATCAGGATCAGCACTCTGCAGGGCCGCAATAGTCGGTTTGCCACCAATACCTGTTATTTCACAGAACAGATCATAAAGCGGCACCAGCGCATAGCCAAATCCGAACATTACGAAAACGGTTGCGGTCAGCGCGATCGCAATTCGACGATTGGAGAAGCGGGTTTTCCGGTTGGTTTCGTTCATGTCACTAATGCGAGGATTGAATGACCATGATCGCCACGAAAAACGCAATCGCAACGACACCCAATAGCGCGGCCAGTTTCGCGTTCTTCGACATCCTTTGAGACACCTGACCCAAGAATACGTCCTACTTCACCGTCGGTGGAGTTGAGAACGTGTGGTAGGGGGGCGGAGATGCGACGGTCCATTCAAGTCCCTCGGCTCCTTCCCAAACCTGGTCTGTAGCCTTCTCTGCCCTACCTCGGACGCATTGGATAATCACGTATACCATGATCAGTTGCGAGAGTCCCAATCCGAACGCACCCAGAGACGAAATCAGGTTGAATTCTGAAAATTGTACCGAGTAGTCCGGAATCCTTCTGGGCATACCCGCAAGGCCAAGAAAATGTTGCGGGAAGAAGGTGACGTTGAAGAAAATCGTCGTCAGCCAGAAATGAGACTTGCCCAGTTTTTCGGAATACATACGCCCGGTCCACTTCGGTAACCAGTAGTAGGTCGCACCCATCATTGCCATGATGGATCCGGAAAAAAGCACGTAGTGGAAGTGTGCGACAACAAAATAGGTATCGTGATATTGGAAGTCTGCCGGCACGATCGCGAGCATCAGTCCCGACAGGCCGCCGATGGTGAACAGGAACACAACCGCGATCGCAAACAGCATCGGTGTCTCAAAAGTGATTGAGCCGCGCCACATTGTCGCTACCCAGTTGAACACCTTGACCCCCGTAGGTACGGCGATCAACATCGTCGCATACATGAAAAACAGCTCGCCTGCCAATGGCATGCCGACTGTGAACATGTGGTGTGCCCACACGATGAACGAAAGAAAAGCGATTCCGGCGGTTGCAAAAACCATCGAATCGTAGCCGAAAAGCGGTTTACGGGAGAATGTCGGTACGATCTGTGAGACGATACCGAATGCCGGAAGAATCAGGATATAGACTTCGGGGTGCCCGAAAAACCAGAATATGTGTTGAAACAGAACCGGGTCGCCACCACCCGCAGGATCAAAGAACGCAGTGCCGAAGTGACGGTCGGTCAGTAGCATCGTCACTGCGCCGGCGAGTACCGGCATGGCCGCGATCAACAGGAATGCGGTGATCAGCCAGGTCCAGACAAACAGCGGCAGTTTCATCATATGCATGCCGGGCGCGCGCATGTTCATGATTGTGACGATGATGTTGATCGCCCCGAGAACCGAGGAGATTCCCATCATGTGGATGGAGAGAATGGTCATATCCACTCCAGCGCCACCCTGTACCGACAAAGGTGCATAAAGCGTCCAGCCCGATGCGGGTCCGCCACCTGCTGTGAAGAGACTGCCCAGGAGCATCGTAAAGGCAAAGGGCAGAATCCAGAAACTCCAGTTATTCATGCGCGGAAGCGCCATATCCGGCGCACCGATCATCATCGGTATCAGCCAGTTGGCAAACCCCACAAAACCCGGCATGATTGCGCCGAAAATCATGATCAGCGCATGCATGGTGGTCAGTGAATTGAACAGTTCCGGATTGACCAACTGCAAACCGGGTTGAAACAGTTCGGCGCGTATGGCAAGTGCCATCACACCACCGACGAAAAACATCATGAGCGAGAATATCAGGTACATGGTTCCGATATCCTTATGATTGGTGGTGGTCAGCCAACGCATGACGCCGGAAGGACGGTGGTCGTGGTGGTCGTGTGTATCGGTATGTGCTACTGACATGGTTTGATTACCTTAAAATTCTTAAAGACAATAGTCTGTTTACTGATTCGTTGATCTAGCGCAAGGCTTTGATTTCGGATGGCTGGACAAGGTCACCCACACTGTTGCCGAGTGCATTGCGTTCGTAGGTGATGACCGCGGCGATATCCGCGTCGCTGAGCTGTTCCTTGAACGCAACCATAGTGGTATTCGGTCGGCCGTTCATGACGACGTTGATATGCTCATCAATGGGACCGATGGTGACCTCGCTGCCGGTCAGTGGCGGAAATGTCGGGGGCACGCCTTGTCCCTGATCCCCGTGACAGGCAATGCACTGAAAATAGACTTCCTGGCCATGTGCCATCAGTTCATCCATGGTCCAGGTACGGTCGGCTTCTCCTGCCGAGGCGACTTTCATGGCCTGTTGATCCACAATCCAGGCATCGAAATCCTCTTCGGCCATCACGTTCGCGACGATCGGCATGAAGCCATGATCTTTTCCGCATAGTTCCGCGCACTGCCCGCGATAGTCGCCGGGCTCGTCGATATTCGCCCAGAATTCGTTGATATAGCCCGGAATCGCGTCTTTCTTGACACCGAATTTCGGAATCCACCACGCATGTATGACATCGTTGGAGGTGAGCAGAAAACGAATCTTTCGATTGGCTGGCAACACGATTGGATTGTCGACTTCAATCAGGTAGTTCTCGCCTTTGGGCTCGCGGTTCTCAATCTGAGCGCGAGGTGTGGATAGATTGCTGAAGAAATCGATGTCGTGGTCAAGATACTCGTACTGCCATTTCCATTGGTAGCCGGTAATCTTGACGGTCAGATCGGAGTCAGTCGTATCTTCCATGAAGAGCAGTGTCGCGGTTGACGGGATGGCCATGCCAACCAGGATGAGGAATGGAATGACGGTCCAGACCACTTCCAGTTTCGAGTTGTGACTGAACTGGTGCGCCTTGTGCCCGCGACTTTTTCGATGCGCATAAAGTGAATAGAACATGACACCGAATACGACGATGAAGATGACGAGGCAGACCAACATGATTGCGTTATGCAGATCCAGGATCCGACTGGCTATCGGCGTAGACGGTGGTGGGAGATTGAGCCCCCATTCCGAATAGGCACTGTAAGGTAAGAACGCGACTGCGACCACTGCGAACCGCAGCAGGTTTCGTAGTCTGAAAAATACTCTTGACATCAACTGTCTCCCTTATGGGCTTTGATTTTCACTGCTTTATATAACATTCACAATGGTATTTATCAAAAGTTGGTAACGATGCAGTTTCATCCTGTTAATCGGAAGCTCTGCGAGATCAGGATTCCGTTCCAAGGAAGCGCGAAAATTGCGTTCAAGTCATGAACACGCGTGGCGTATCAAACTTCCCTGAGCCGATTGCCAGACAAATCATTTCACTGCATGGCTTGTTTGTCGGATTCTGGCTGTTCGTGATCTGTCCTATCGAGTTCCAGCACATCAAGATCAACTGCGCATGCCTCCAAGGCTAGTTTGCCAACGGAATGCAAAAGGAACTCTTTTCCCTTACCGGCAAGATTATCCATGTGCCGAATACGGTGGGTATTATACCTATGAGAAGAAAAGTGAACGACATAAATGCAGCAGAATCCGATTCTCAAATAGGTGATTTGAAGCGATCTTCTCGGATGACGGTTTAATCGGCTGTTCAAACCTTGAATGCGGAAATTGAGGCATCAGATAAAACTACCGTCAGCACACCGATGCCAGCAATAATGGAGTGAAGCAGTTGTGCCGATGCATTTTGAATGTGTGCAAGAATGAATCATGCACGCAGTATGACAAGTTCCGTCCAATTCATGATGGGTTTCAGTTGATCGGTGGATTTTTCTTGGAGTACCTGAAGGTGCCCGATCGTTATTGACCTGTGTCACCGAAAAGCTGCCTGGCGACTCAGGGAGCATCGGGCCTGACCGTGAAAACCTAGACCACCGAACGGTGAGATTGGGCGACGCTGTCATGAAGAACACAGATTTGCTGCCATGTACGATCAGGCACTGCGACCCTTCCTTTACTCACCTGTCTATGGCTGCGTTCTCGCTCGCCAGGTATCTCTTCCCGTTCAAACCCAGGGGCGGGCGGACAGTTTCGCAGCTCTTCCAGCACTTCTTCAGCAGCTTTTTCGAACTGTGAGCAGGTTCGAAAATTCGTTGTGTCGAACGTAATCACCAGCCAGTTACCCTCAGTCCTGGTCGGTCCAAGCAGTGCCTCTGCAAACAATTCACCGATCAACGCCAGGCTATAGCCCTTGTGCTCTCCAGCCGGAAGTATCGCACCACCGTTGAAGTAATCCTCCGGGTCATTGGTTGGGTTGCCGTCGCGATCTATAAGACAGTCATCGGGCAGACGCGCATCGGCTGAGCGTGCGGCATAGACCCAACCTCCGGCGATTTTGGAGGTGGCGAAGTCTACAACCACGGGTCCCGATTCCCCACCGGGCATTCCAATGCACCAGGGTTTGTCGGCAGGACCGCGCGTGATCCGCCATGCGGCGCGACCTGCCTCCAGTTCTTGTGGTTTCCCCCACCGAGACATAAGGTAAGAAATCCCTTTTCTGCCGCCCCTTCCGCAAAGGCACCGAGCCGTCCGGTATGACCGGTATTCAGCACCGAAATCGCTGAAAGCCCGAACTCTTTTTAGCGAATCATTCCGCGCTCATAGGCCATCTGCATAGCTGGAATACCGATTCCGCCATCACCGTCAACAATTTCATTGTTGCTGTCGGAAATATCCAACCACGGCCGTGCACGCGGGTTCAGGTAGCCCGTCTGCATCTGTTCCGCGTACTGAAGTGTGCGCATCACACCGTGACTTTCCACTCCGCACAGACTGGTATCGACAAGATGCTCGGCAACAATCGTTGCAGTGTTCACATCACAACCGATGTTTTGGAAAATCTCTGCAATTACCGACTTTGCCCGGTCGGATGGTATGCTGACTCTCTTGCCATCAAATTCGAGTTTGGACGACGGTTCTTTCATATATTGACACACTGCTGGAAGAAGTTGGTTGATAGTGTTCTATCGGAAAAATCAATAGTAGCCGGAAGTACGGCCTTGTTCAAGTTTGCATTGAACGAGCATTGAAACCAGTTTAATGCGCGTTTTAATGCTGAGTTAGCATTACAGTCTTATGATAGTGTCAATCAATGCGTTGGATTGTGCCGGCCAAAAGACTTTCTGACCACAATCAAATCTGTGAAAATATTTTCCCGATAATCTGGATGTATACCGTACCGACGATGCGACCGATGTCGGTTTGGAATGGGGTGAGAACCACTTCCGGAACCGGATGCGTGAGGATTTGAGCTCTTCAACCTGCAACGCGTGCTCAATATAAGCGTTGCCAAGACCGAGAAACTTTGGTACGGAAAACATCAATGACTGTAAATACACAATTGGCAAGTACAGCAACAATCCGAACAAGCTGCCGCCCCGTATATTTGCAGTGCCGCGATCGGAACTCATGCGAGTACGATTGAAGCAAGCGGCGATAATTAGTCATGGAAGGATGGGTGTATTCGAGTTTTGATAGAGTACAATGTAAATACGTGGGCTATCTGATTTGTTGTGATTTAAGTATTTGTAATTGCTATATTTTTACAACAAATGAGTACACATATTTACGTAAATTGTGAGAGCTTCTGACTAATTTCCACATTCGCTACAGATTCGATATCTACCAACTGAATATCTTACCTCAGTCATGCGAACTGCAAAAAATATTGAAACGCTGCTTGCAGAGTTGGATTACTGTGTTGCCGATAGTCTAGAGGATCAGGACCTCGACTTTAAACAGTGGAACCTGAAAAGCCGGGATGATGCCGTAAAAACTGTGGGACAGATGGCGATTTGCATGGCCAATGGTGGTGGAGGTACCGTAGTATTCGATATAGCGGACCGGGTTCAAGGCCGCGACAAGACTATATTGGGCGTTCCACCGGAAATTGACTCGAATCTACTGAGAAAAGCCGTATATGACAAGACGGATCCCAAGATAACCCCGGTATTCGAAGAGATGGCTGTACCAGAGGGAACAGGACGGTTACTGATAATGCAAATCTACCCGGGAATGCCACCCTACACGGATACTTCGGGCAGTGGCACAATCCGTATTAGTAAAGACTGCATGCCGCTACCGGCACATTGAGGCGTAAAATAGGCGTGGAAACGGGGAACTCCGACTATACGGCGGTCACTGTCGCCAAGCTAGATTCCGCGTCTTGATCGATATCAGACACTTCGTTTAATGACGCAATTACGGCAAGAAAATCCCAATCTCAAGCATCCGGGGCGAGGCAAACATGCGCGATATGAAATTGATAGTGATGCGTGTAATACTGATTAGCTTTAAACCAGTATCGAAGCCAGTTTAATGCGCGTTTCAATGCTGAATTAGCATTGATATAGCATTACGGTCCGAATTTGAACACAGAGAAAATGATGAGTGGATCGAGTAGCCCACATAACGCTGAGCATTCAGTGAACTATGAACTGGCTCAGAGGTTGATACGACGTAATCCCAACTGGAACAGTAAAACCGTACATGCCGAACAGACAAACGTGATCCATCGGGGTGTTCCAAGTAGAGGAGCAGGTCTGAAACCGGATATTCTCATTGACCCCCCGAGGTGTCAGCCGGTGATTGTTGAGACGGAGTTTGCACCTGCCCACACAGTCGAGAAGGATGCGACCAACAGGCTGGGAACGCGATTGCAGACTTCAGGGTCAGAAATTGAGGGTGTGCTGGCTGTTGTTTTGCCGGAGAGTCTCAAGACAGGCGACCTCCGCGATATGGAAGGAACACAGTTTCGGTATGCCACCCACTACCTGAACTCCGACGGCAAGGCTATGCGTTGGCCACAGAATAAAGAGTGGCTGGAAGGAGGAATAGACGAACTTACCGATGCCATCGAGTACCTATCGCTCTCCGAACGTCAACTGGCACGTGGAACCGAAGCGCTTGAGCGGACGGTGAGGAACGCGGCGGCATTATTGGCCGAATACGCGGGAGATGGCGCACTGGCAAAAATTGCCAGGGAACTGCATCAGAGTGAGGGTGAACAGACTGAGCGCATGGCAGCCGCCATCTGCGTATCGGCCTTTGTCTTTCACGTCGCAATTGAGGGGCATGAGAACATACCTCCCGTACCTTTGGCAGGCTACATAGACAAACGGACAATTCTTGATACTTGGAACGAAATCCTCGACATCAACTATTGGCCGATATTCAGTATCGCCCGTAATCTTGTGCAAAATTTGCCGATCGTCGCGGTACCTCCTGTAATGGACTGTATAGCTGATTCCATTTCCGGTTTGGCCCGTTTGGGCGCGACCACTTACCATGATCTGACGGGGCGTATGTTTCAGACCCTGATTGCGGACCGGAAGTTTCTCGCGACCTTCTACACATTGCCGGAGTCTGCCTGTCTGCTTGCAGAACTGGCAGTTGCGCGCCTGGATGTTGACTGGTCAAGTCGAAAGGATATAGAACGATTGAGAATCGCGGACTTCGCCTGTGGCACAGGAGCCTTACTCTCTGCCGTACAACGTGCTGTCTATCGGCGTTACCGCAGGGCGGGTAAAGATGACGAAGACCTGCATAAAGCCCTGATGGAGCGCGTTCTGACAGGACTGGATATCATGCCCGCGGCAACGCATCTCACCTGTTCGATGCTGTCCAGCTCCCACCCGACTCTTGCCTATGGGGAGACCTCGATTCACACGATGCCCTACGGAATCGATGGTGGAAAAACCCACATCGGCGCCTTGGACCTCCTTGAATCCGAACATTCCTACTCCCTCTTTGCAACGGGCGAGTCATTGGGCGGCACGGAACACGACACCAGTAGCAGTCATTCCGTCACAGTCAAGGATGAATCCTGTGACCTGATGATCATGAATCCTCCGTTTACGCGGCCGACGAATCACGAGGCCGGTCATGCTGACATTCCTGTTCCATCGTTTGCAGGATTCAACACATCAATCGAAGAGCAGCAGGCGATGACGCGGAAACTCAAGAAAGCCGCCTCGGAGTTCGGACACGGCAACGCGGGTCTCGCATCCAATTTCATGGATTTGGCTCACTGTAAACTGAAGCAAGGTGGAGTGCTGGCACTCGTACTCCCATTCGCGTTCACCCGGGGCAAGTCATGGCAAGGGGCTCGAGAGACACTGAAAACCCATTACAGCGACATTCATGTTACATCTATTGCTGCTGTGGATTCGACAGCACGCGCATTCTCGGCTGACACCGGTATGGCTGAATGTCTTGTTGTGGCGACGAAACGACATGATGGCCACGGTCGTGCAATGTATTCAAACTTGGCGAAAAGACCATCGTCACTTCTGGAAGCCGCTACGTACGCGAAAGACATCAGACATTGCTCAGTGCAAGGCGATATTCTCAATGCAGGTGAGGCAGGTATCCTGTCCACGAGCGTTATCGAGGCGGCCCGAAATTTGGAATCCGGCAAGCTTCACCTGCCGCGCGAGATAAAGGCGGCTGTATTGCCTGTTGTGACGCTCGGTAAACTCGCTGTACGCGGCCTTGTTCATCGGGACATCAACGGCGGTCCTTCAGTTAATGACAGATTGGGCCCAGCTCGAGGCCCCTTTACAACGCGTTCTATTCGTCCTAACGAGGTGCCAACCTATCCCATGCTATGGTCCCATTCCGCCGAGCGGGAAAGAAATTTAGTGGTACAGGTAGATTCTTGTGGAGACCCTCGTCCGGGGGACGAAAAACGGGCAATAGTGCGTTGGAATCAAGGGAAATCTCGCCTGCACGCCAACTTGGATTTCCGGCTGAATTCCCAAAGTCTTGCCATGTGCGTTACCGAAGAGGAGTGCCTCGGGGGCACGGCGTGGCCAAATATCATTCCGGCCGAAGAGCACTACGAGATTCCGCTGCTTCTGTGGTGCAACTCTACTTTGGGTTTGATCATGCACTGGTGGAAAGGAGCACGTCAGCAGGTGGGACGTTCAAGGATTTCAATCAGTGCAATTACGGATATCCCTGTTTTTGATTGTCGAAGCTTGACAGAAGGGCAGATATCCTCATGCCATGCAATTCTTGAGAAGTTCAAGGATAGAGCATTCCTGCCGGCAAATGAAGCTTACCGCGACGAGACACGTATATCTCTGGACCGGGAACTACTGTTTGGAAGCACAAGTGTAGTGCAAATCGACCCAAGACTGCAGGATGGATTAGACCTGTTGAGGAACCAATGGTGTGCCGAACCTTCCGTACACGGGGGGAAGGATACTCGCTTTATCGCGTAACGATTTGATCCTATCGCACCAATCGTCGAGTCGCCCGCGCGGCCGATGTTACCCTTGCTTACAAGTTTTACGAAATAGAAAATTGTGAAAGAGGAATTTGAGAGTTGATATCAATCGTACTCCTGTTTGCGAAATTATTGTTCAACTTACCGCTGATGAGTGTATGGATGTTACGTCTGCCAAGGAGCATCCATGGCATCACCTTCACTTGTAGGAAACTTCAAAAATGTACAAACTTTACTACGCGCTGAAAAGCGCATCCATGGGTGTGAGAGTCATACTAGAGGAAATCGGCGTGTCCTATGAATTGATCCAGACGACTGTTGATATGGACAAACCCCGTCCACCTGAGCAGTTGGCCATCAATCCCAACGGATGGGTACCTGTTTTGTTATGGGAAGGTGGTGCAATGTACGAATGCGCTGCGATAGCCATGCATTTATGCGACCGGCATCCTGAAGCGCGGTTGGCACCGACTGTGGATGACCCAGCTCGGGCACTTTATTTGCAGACGCTCGTCTATTTCTCCAACTCCATTCAGAATGCGTTCCAATTGACCTATTACCCGGACCGTTTTGTCAACACACCGGCGGATGAGCCAAGTGCGCAACAACGCGGTAATCGACGTCTGAAGGAAACCTGGAGTGTGATCGACAATCAAATCGGTGACAACCAATGGGTACTCGGCGATCGATTCAGTTCAGCTGACATTTATCTGTTCATGCTGACCACTTGGCTGAGATCGGCCAAGGGACATCCATCTGTTGGCGAATTTACCAACGTCAAACGCATAGCTGACCTCGTCGTACAGCGCCCAAGCGTGCAACTTGTCTACGAACCGTGGATCGCAGACCCGGAATATTGATGTTTTGCTTTCGTTCTGTCGACGGAGACGCCTACGAAGGAGTTATCGTCAAATCAGTATTCGGGTACAAGACAAGTGTTGTTGGCCGAAGTTCGTACAACGATAGATACCCGAACAACTGTAACAGTAGCACTATGGTTCAGAAGTATGTGGTAATTGTAAAGCGTTGATGCCGAATGTATAGACAGCTTCCAGCTCATTGTCCAAAGAGGCAGTTTTATTGGCTTTGTGTACATTCAGCGCATCGGCAAAATCGGCATCCGTCCTACGATAGGCCCCGAGTGATGTCAAGAGACGATATAGTTGGTATTACAATCAAATATCCCGACGACGAACTGATTGAATCAAAGTACGAAGTCGTTGAATTAGTGGTTCGTACTTTTAGCAAGTGAGCCCTTAAGGGTTGAAATAGCTTGCGATGCGATTTGAGCAAACCGGGAATCATCAAATCCACTAAACCTACGCACGGTACCAGCAAAATCTTCTAACGATCTTGCCGAGCGTAGCCACTTCCTTTGCTGAGAGAACTTAGTATTTCGGGGTTGCGCAAGAATCTGGCTTAGACTCATATTACTCGTTGTTATCTACCTTGACTTCCCAATTGCCTTTCTTGGTCGGCCCGACATGCCGAATTTGGCCTGACTTCCTCAGATTATCCGAGTGATACCTGACGCCGACCGGAGAAATCCCAATTCGCTCCGCGAGTTCGTTTTGTGTGAAATTTGGATTCTTACGTAGTAGAACGAGATTTTTTTCTTAGGTAGTTTCTTGTATAGTTTCATCGGTTTCTTGGGTAGTTTCGTATATTTCTTCGGTAGTCCGTCCAAATGTCTCGCGAAGTCAATCGCCGGTTGAAACACTATCGAGATAAACTTCAGAGAATAAAAGTTCGACCTGAAATTCACCCGATTCTATCCTGAAGACTGGGTTAGGTGTACCTTCCTCTTGACAGGCTTCAAAGATATGTTCGATTCCACACACCTTCGAAGTTGGTCGATAATATACTTCGGCACTCAGTGAATTCTGCAAATATTCGTCCAGACGTATATTGTTGTTTTATCGGATTAATCGTATATAATAATTTTATACGTTTAATCGAATAAAATTTCTAGCATATAGTGGACAATATAGTACGTAGCAAGCGGGAACTCGGGTCGATAATTCGCATGGCGCGTAAGAGACAAAACTTGACGCAAGCGAACCTCGCCAGGAAAGCATCTGTACGGCAGGCACTGATTTCGGATATCGAAAACGGCGTGACTACAGCAAAACTCGATACCATCACTAGAGTGCTGGCTGCACTTGAGCTTGACATGTCGATCGTTCCTCGCCGAACAACCGAATTTGATCCCTGGGAGTATTGAGTGTGGGACGAAAGCGTCGGAACCGCGTATTGGATGTGTATGTCGGCAACAGCAAAGTCGGACAGCTCTCCCGTTCACCGAACGGTGCGATTTCATTTCGCTATGGTTCGAATTGGCTGAAGTCTGATATTGCATTTCCGATTTCAATGTCAATACCTTTGTCAGACCAAGTCTGGACTGGAGAAAGAGCAACTAGTTACTTCGATGGTTTATTACCGGATGACCAGACTATCCGAGAAAAGATCGCAACACACCAAAGGGCTGAAAGCGCCGGAGCCTTCGATCTACTTGCCGCGATCGGGCGGGATTGCGTCGGGGCTCTGCGATTCCTACCGGAAGACTCTGATTCCACTCAAATTAGTTACCGTTCAGTCGATGACGTTGAAATCGCCTCTCGGCTGGATTCCTTACGTAGCTACCCACTCGCCGTCAATCTAACTGAAGATGATTTTCGTTTCTCAATTGCCGGCGTTCAAGAAAAGACCGCTTTTCTTTGGGTTAACAATCAATGGCAAATTCCACTCGGACCAACACCAACTTCTCACATCTTCAAACCCGCTATTCGGGAAGGTCCCGCCGGCGCTGATTTTTCCGATACACCTTGGAATGAATTTCTGTGCCTGAAACTCTGTAACGCGTACGGACTGAAAACCGCCGAGGCTGATGTGCAACATTTTGGGGGTCAACCCGTGATAGTCGTAGAACGTTTCGACCGAAGATGGCACGATGGTGTACTGTATCGGCTTCCGCAGGAAGATCTCTGCCAAGCACTGGGTGTCCCTCCAATGCGGAAATACCAAAACGATGGCGGTCCTGGCATTGTGGACATTATGGAATTTTTTAATGGTGCCATTGTCCCGAGTGATGATCGACTGACTTTCATGAAAACGCAAGTAGTGTTTTGGATGCTGGCTGCCATTGATGGCCATGCCAAAAATTTTTCCATATTCATTACGCCTGGTGGTTACCGGTTGACACCAATCTATGATGTTATGTCCGCGGCACCGTATCCGCAATTTCCAGTTGAGAAGACAAAACTGGCTATGGCTATCGGTAGTAGGGGGTACTACCGCCTGAGCCAGATTCAACTGCGGCATTTCTTCCAAACCGCCCAGAGAGTTGGTCTGCGAGATCAGGACATGGAGATGATATTCTCTGATCTGACAGTAGGGATGGATTATGCAATATCGGAGACAGCAACGATTGCTGCGGAAGTGGGTGTACCGGAGTCAACGAGCGGTCCGATATTCGAAGGCATAAGAAAGCGAGCAAGAATAATTCAGTCTGGTCTGTAAAGTGAATTGATGATAGATGGATTCACGTTTGCATGCGGTATTCTTCGGCAGATTTGCAAAGCCTGACTCGTCACTTCGACCACTGATCGTTATCTTGGTAAATTCTAACTCACCATGAGAATAAGGCATTTCTTTTTCGGTTTCTGAACCTAGGAATCAGACCACCTTCGAAAATCAATTCGACTTTTCTGTACTTGATATACTTAATCATTCTTGACGAACGCAGGAGAACATTCCTAGACGAGTTATTTGGCATGCTCTTCGGGTGATAATCCTCCGGTTTGGATGTAATTCTCGAGAATGAGAGTCAAGATTCACAATCCACTCCGGAGAGAGTCGAGTATAGTCGCTCCGAGAAACACCAGGTGCAGCCACGGTTTCGGCGACATAACAATTACTAAAATGAATACATGGAATCAGTGGCTCGCAGATGCTGTAGCCAGTAACTGTACCTCAGTCCCAAGTAGCTGTATACGGAACTCATGCGAAGATTCGGGGTTGGCAATTCCCAGACATTCCGGCCGATTGCCAGTGAACTAGGGAGAGCTTTCGAGTTCAACTGGAGGATACCACTGAATGACGATTTTGTCGGAAATGCAATTGGCATGCCGACAGAAGTGGTGCTTGAAACGATCCGACTCAAGACAAGTATGCGAGACAATTGTCTGACTCGTCAATTCTCGCAAGGGAATGGCCAGAGTGGTTAGGCATATTTGTCAGGACATTTTCAAGTCAATACCGGAGACATCCGGAAATTAAATTCATAGGAGGAAACTATGAGCAAGAAATTTGGACCAATATTGTTCGCTGCGGCGATTGCCATGTGTGCAACGCCAACGCTTGCAAGTGAATCGGTAAAAATCGGTGTGCCATCTTGGACTGGCGCTCAAGCGATTGCGAACCTTCTGGCGTCTGTCGTCGAAATGCGTATCGGCGGTGAGGCCGAATTGGTACCGGGTAATAACGCGACAATCTTTCAGGCGATGGACCAGGGCAAGGGTGATATTGACGTACACCCGGATGTCTGGCTTCCGAACCAAGAAAGTTTCACCAAAAAATATGTTGACGGCGCCGGTACGGTTACATTGTCGAGCAATCCTTACGAGGGCAACCAGGGATTCTGTGTATCCAAGGATTTTGGAGCGAAATTCAACATTACGGATATCGCAGACCTGAGTCGACCGGACGTGGCAGTAGCGATGGATAGTGATGGCAATGGTCGCGGCGAGATGTGGATCGGTGCTCCGGGATGGGCTTCAGCGAACGTCAATGAAGTCAAGGTCCGTGACTACGGTCTGTTGGATTTCATCGAGCCGATTCGCGCTGAGGAAAGCGTCAAGACCGCACGAGTCAAGGATTCGATCGCCAAAGGCGAGGGATATGCATTCTATTGCTATAAACCTCATGCAATCTGGTTCATGTTTGACGTAGAGATGTTGACTGAGCCGACCTATGATCCGGAAAAATACATCATGGTTCAGCCGTCCGATTCCGCGGATTGGTACGAACAGTCGATGGTCGCATCCAAAGACGCTCTGAAGGATGTTCAGATCGCCTGGTCAAATTCCTTGGCGGACCGATCGCCTGCCATTGTCGAGTTTTTCGAGCGATTTGCGTTGACTGCGGATGATGTCAGCAATTTTGCATTTGAAATCTCTGGAAATGGTCGGGAAGCCGGTGAAGTCGCAAGAGAATGGGTGACCAACAACCCTGATCGCGTCGATGCCTGGCTCGGACTTTAGTTCCTGAAATACAAGCACGATTGTGATGGCACCGGAGCATAGTCTCGGGTGCCATCACATCAGGCACCAAACCGACTTTACGCAGGAAGCGTCGTGACAATCACTTCCCCAGACACGCCTGACGATGTTGTCATCGAAATCTCAAATGTCTGGAAAATCTTCGGAGCGAATGCCCTTGAGGCAATGAAATTCGTTCAGGAGGAGGGTCTCACCAAAGCAGAGGTGCTTGCGAAATTCAATGCGGTAGTCGGTGTCGCGGATGCCAGCCTCAGCGTCAATCGAGGTGAGATCTTTTGCGTCATGGGTTTGTCCGGCAGCGGCAAATCAACGCTGGTCAGACATTTCAACCGTTTGCTGGAACCCACAGCAGGAAAAATTATCATTGATGGAACCGATGTGTTGGCGCTGGAGAGCGCACAGCTGCAACAGTTTCGCAATCGAAATATTGGAATGGTGTTCCAGAATTTCGCACTTTTGCCGCATCGGTCCGTTCTCGACAATGTGGCGATGCCATTGGAAATCCGACGGGTCAGCAAGAATGAGCGAATGCGTCATGCCGCCGCAATCTTGGACATTGTCGAACTGGGAGCATGGGGCAGCAAGTTTGCCCACGAGCTGTCCGGTGGCATGCAGCAGCGTGTCGGTCTCGCCCGGGCTTTGGCTGCCAATCCCGATGTTCTGTTGATGGATGAGCCGTTCAGCGCGCTTGACCCGCTGATCCGGCGCCAGTTGCAGGATGAGTTTCTGCGGCTTTCCGATATGATGAAAAAGACAACCGTGTTCATCACGCACGATCTGGACGAAGCCGTACGTATCGGAAACCGCATCGCGATCATGCGTGACGGCATGATCGTTCAGATCGGAACCGCCGAGGATATCGTGATGAACCCTGCCGATGATTATGTAGCCGACTTCGTAGCCGGCATCTCCCGCCTGAAGGTGGTCCGCGCCCATGTGGTCATGAATCCGCTGGACCAGTATTTGGCCGCCAACGAACCCCTGCCCGCAGATGTACCGAGAGTCAATGAAAGCGAGACACTCAGTAAGCTTATTGAGCTGTCCATCAATAACGACTCACCGATTGTGGTTGAAGACCAAAACATCGATGTCGGTGTCATCACGAAAAAAGATATTTTACGTACTGTCATAGAAGGAGCCGATGTGTCATGACAGAAAAAGTGGAAAACCAGCTTGACGCTATTGATAAAGAAGCGGCTGAGGAATACGCCGCAGAACGTCGGGAAAACATACGATCTTTCGTACACACCAACCCGGACTATTACATCAGCCAGTTTGACAAGATCGGCGAAAGTTCCCGATTTACGCCAACGTTCAACCCGACCGCCGGGATACTTGGACCGATCTGGTTCGGTGCTCGGGGCCTTTGGATGTGGGCAATTCCTTTACTGATTATTGAAACCCTGGGCTATGTGCAGTTGGCGCGTGGATTGTTCGGTGACCTTGCAGCAGAAGCTCGCGACCGAATCGCCTCGATTGAGGGGACTTTGGAATTACGCCGTCAGCAATTGGCCGCCGCAATCGAAGCTCAGTCTGACAAGGTTGATGTCTATAAACGTACGGTTAAATCCCTGGAGGATTCGATCGGCGGAATCAGGTTGGAAGCCCAGGAAATCGCAGATCAGGGAATCTGGATCGCGCTGATGGGGGTGGTCATCCTGCTCGCTGTAAAAGCCGTACAATCTGCAATTGCCAATACCGCTCTGGAATCCCGATTTTCAGAATGGGTTTCCGACCGCAGTATTCGTTCCGGCATGCCGCCGCGACAGCTGTTTTTCGGTGCTGTTTTCATGATTCTGATCGTCGGTGCGGCAATGTACCACTACTGTTTCCCCGGGCAGCTTGAAATGCTCACACAATTTCCGACAGACCCTGACATCCGGCTCACCAGCATTGCGTGGGTGGAAGGATTTTTTACCTTCTGCGTAACAAACGGTGAGGCGATATTTGATTTCATCACTTTTGGCATCCGGCTGATTCTCGATGCACTGGAGCTTCTGTTCGTGAATACCCCATGGATCGTGATTGCCAGTTTTATCGTTTTGCTGACATGGCTTACCGCGGGCATTCGGACCGCTATTTGGTCCGGTGCTTTTTTGGCCTACATGGGGCTGCTGGGATTTTGGGTCAAGGCGATGACCACATTGGCACTGCTGGGAACGGCAGCCTGTCTTTCCATCGCGATCGGTATTCCGCTTGGCATGTATTGCGCTCGCAGGCCCCGATTCTACAAATTCATTCAGCCGATCATGGACTTCATGCAGACCATGCCAGCGTTTGTGTTCATGATCCCTGTGATCGCGTTTTTCGGAACTGGTAAACCGGCGGCGGTGGTCACCACAATGATTTTCGGCGGAACGCCCGTGGTGCGTCTCACGGTGCTGGGTCTTCGCGGTGTTCCTGAAAGCGTCCGCGAGGCGGCAATTTCTTTCGGTGCCAGCAAATGGTACCTTTTCACAAGGGTTGACCTGCCATTGGCGAGCCCGTCGATCCGGGCCGGAATCAATCAGACCATTATGTTATCTCTGGCTATGGTTGTCGTCGCATCACTGATCGGTGCCAAAGGCTTGGGGGAAGACGTGCTGGAAGCGCTGCAGTATGCAAATGTGGGGCAGGGAATCCTGGCAGGATTTTCAATCCTGTTCTGTGCCATGATCCTTGATCGCCTGGTTCAGGGTGCACGCAAGTAGGCATTTAAGCGGAAGACATTCGGTTAGTGGACACTGACTTTCAACGAGGATAATTCTACGTAATGCCCACTGCGTTCGGCGAACTCATTGTTTCAGCAACTGATTGATGACAAACGCGAATTCCTCAGCGGTTTCCCTGAGCGATTCGTGTTTTGCTGATTTTCCACCGTGTCCGGAATGCATTTCCGTCTTGAGCACAATCGGTCTGCTGCCCAGCTTCCGGGAGCGGATTTTAGCCACCCACTTCGCAGGTTCCCAGTAGCCGACCCGCGGGTCATTCAGGCCTGCCGTGACAAACATTGCGGGGAATTCAACAGACTGTACGTTGTCATAGGGAGAATAGGATTTGATGTAGTCATAAAGTTCCTTCATAGTCGGATCACCCCATTCCTCCCGTTCGGTGATCGATAGCGGCAAGGATTCGTCGAGTATCGTCGTCAGGATGTCAACAAAAGGCACATGTGCCACTGCGACCCCGCACCGGTTTGGGCAGTCATTGAGGTAGTTGCCGACGACCAGTCCTCCGGCGCTGCCACCGGAAATGGCGAGTCGTTCCGGGCTTGTTATGCCTTTTTCAATCAGATAGTCAGCACAAGCGCGAAAGTCATGGAACGTATTTTTCTTTTGTGACAACTTGCCTGCGTGATACCAGGTTTCACCGAGTTCACCACCGCCACGAATATGCGCGACGGCAAAAATGATGCCACGGTCAAGCAGGCTCAGCCGGGCTGAGGAAAAGTAAAGAGGATAGCTGATTCCGTAGGCACCATAACTGTAGAGCAGAAGAGGCGCGGGGCGGGATCGAACAGCGTCCTTACGGTAGACAAGATAGAGTGGAACATCGGTGCCATCATGCGACCGTACCCGATAGTGTTCAGTCGTGTAGTCGTCTGGCTTGAACTCACCACCGACTGGTTTTGTCTTGACCAAAGTGCAGGCACCGGTATTCAGATCACAGTCATATTGCGAAAGGGGCATGTCGAGAGAGTTTCCGTTCAGACGACACTTCGAAGTTCTGAATTGGCAGTTGTCACCGATGTGCAGTTCCTGGGTCTGTGGTGGTTTCTTGATCCTGTGAATTTCAGTCGACTCGCCTGCGATGCAGAAAACGCCCGGCAACCCATCGCGTCGCTCCTCGACGACAATGAAGTCCTCAAACACCTCGAAATCGGTCAGCGTAGCATCACGCGCATGCCCGACAACTGTCTCCCAGATGGATTTGTCCGGCGATTTGACGGAGGTTTTCATCAGACGGAAATTGACCGCATTCTCATTCGTCAGCACATAGAGGGAATCACCCCTGTCCTCAACCGAGTATTCGACATCCTGTATGCGGGGAAACACGACATGCACAGTCGCAGCCGGGTCGCTGGCATCCAGCATGTGGATTTCTGTGGTGACCGCACTCTGAAGTGTCATATGCAGGTATTTCCTGCTGCTGGATTTAGATAGACTCATCCAGAATGCCTCGTCGGTTTCCTCGAATATCAATTGGTCATTGTCGGGGTTGTCCCCGATGCCATGTCGATATAGTCTGAAGGGGCGATTGGCTTTATTGAGAGTTGTGTAGTAGACATACTCTCCGCTACTGTCCCACTCGAGATCGCCAGACGTGTCTGAAATGACATCCGGCAGAGGTTTCCGGTCCGCTAAGCGTAGAAATTTGATTGTATATCTCTCATCTCCGCTGGAGTCGGTCGCGTATCCTGCAATCCGATGGTCCGGGCTCATATTCAGATTATCAAGATCAAAATAGCGAAGTCCCTCTGCGAGCTCGTTTTCGTCTACGATCAATTGTTCTGAGTCTGGCTGATCCGGGTATCTTCTACAATGCGTAATGTAGTTGTGGTCGCGGGATTCTCGGCGGTAATACTCAAATGGACCATCACGTACCGGTGCCGACATATCGGATTCGACAATCCGGTTTTTCATTTCCTCGTATAGCTGCTCGCTCAGATCTTTCGATTCTGCAAGGAGATGTTCGGCATATTGATTTTCTTCCTGCAGGTAACTGATGACCTCAGGATCGTCTCGATTGCTCAGCCAATAGTAGGGGTCTTCCCGCCGGTCGCCGTGATCCTCGAGAACTTGAGGTGTTTGCGGCGCGACCGGAGGCAGCATGTTTTCTTTCACTGTTGCTCGCCAGCAGTACCGGAATCAGACTCGTGAACGCGTTCGCTCAGCAGGATTGATATCCAGCGGGTATCGTCACTGCTTTCCGCGACCAATCTGACGACCATGGTCAGTGGCACCGAAAGAAACATGCCGACTGGACCGAGAATATATCCCCAGAACACCAATGACAGAAAGACGATCAACGGCGACAGCCCCAGATGACGGCCGGCGACCCGCGGCTCGATGACCGTTCCGACTACGCTGTTGATGACGAGATAACCGATTGCAACCCAGACTGCCGTCAGCAGGTCAGTTTGCAAAAGCGCGATCATGACTGCGGGAATTGCCGCAATCACCGATCCGATATTGGGGACAAAGTTCAGAAAGAACGCGAGCAATGCCCACAATACAGCAAAATCAACTCCGAGTACTTTCAGCAGGATCCATACCAGCAGAGCTGTCGTCAGACTGGTCGCTGTCTTGATGATAAGATAGCGTTGGAGGCTGCTCTTGAAGTTGGACAATCGTTCGATCGAATCCACCGGACGGGACATCATCGCTTTAAGTTTATCGGGCAGCGACGATACCTCAAACAGCATGAAGACGACAACAATGAAAATCAGGAAGGCATTCGCGATCAGGCCGCCGATTTCGTTGACCAACCTTCCGACGCCTGTTGCCACGGATGCTGGATTAATGACACTGGCGATATCTGAAAAATTCAGGGAAATCTCGAATTTCGCCGCCAGCGCGCTGACATTTGTGAAGAGCCCATCAAGACGCTGTTCGTAGATTGGCAGTTGATCCTGGAATTCAGCCAGCGATGCTCCGACAAGCGTCACGATAAGAATACCGGCACCGAGGATGAATCCGATTACCACCAGCATTGCCAGAAATGTCGGAAGCCCCTTGTCCTTGAGCCATAAAAGCGGCGGAGCGCTGATGGTCGCAATAAACAGCGATAGCAGTATAGGCACGATCAACGGGCTTGCAACTTTCATGCCTGCGACAACGATGACAAATGCCGCCAATATCATCATGGTGTTGCGCGCGGTATTCGAACTTGAATCGTTCAATTTGGTCAAAATCTCCTTTGCGAATAATCTGCAATCAATGGGTGCAATTCGTATTATTGTAATATGCTATACAATCGCCATTGAATTCACCCGAGCAGCCACAGGGAAAATTGCAGACAAATGACAGCTACTAGAAGTTCAATCGAATTGATCACAGACCTGGTCGGATTTGATACCACAAGCAGGAATTCAAATCTGGAATTAATCGAGTTCGTCAAAGGCTATCTGGAGCAATTTGGAATCGCATCGGAGCTCGTATTCGACGACGAACGCAGAAAGGCCAATCTTTTTGCCACGATAGGCGCCACCGACCGCGGCGGAGTCGCACTTTCAGGCCACACCGATGTTGTTCCGGTCGATGGTCAGTCATGGGATACCGACCCTTATGAGATCAATCGCAAGGATGATAGATTATTCGGCCGGGGTACCTGCGATATGAAGAGTTTCATCGCTGTCTGTCTTGCGAAAGTACCGCAGATTATCGAAAAAAACCTGGAGACTCCGATTCATTTCGCGTTTTCATATGATGAGGAGATCGGTTGTGTCGGCGTTCAGACCCTGCTGCGTGAACTTGAACAGCGTCCGAACAAACCGCGTCTTTGTGTCATTGGTGAGCCAACCGGGATGCGGGTGGTGCGAGCGCACAAAGGCAAGATATCGCGCCGCTGTACGATTCATGGACTTGAAGCGCACTCGGGTTTGGCGCATATCGGTGTCAATGCCGTTGAAGCGGCAGCTGAAATCATAGCGTTTCTGAAGGGGCATGCACGCAGGTTCCGTGACAAGGGACCCTATGATCAAGAGTTTGATCCGCCGTACACCACAGTCCACACCGGCACTGTCAAAGGCGGTACCGCATTGAACATTGTGCCGAAGTTATGCGCGTTTGAAGCGGAAATTCGTCATCTGCCCAGCGATGATCCCGATTTGGTCTGGAATCAGCTTCACGATTTCATTGACAACGAGATTCTGCCCGAGATGAAGGCGGTTTATCCCGAAGCGGGCATCGAATGGGAGGAACTCTCGGTGATTCCCGCCTTGTCAACCAGCGACGAGAACTTAATCCGGATGACACAGGAATTGTCGAATACGACCGGAACAGGCTGTGTGAGTTTCGGAACCGAAGCCGGACTGTTCGAGAATATCGGTATCCCGTCGGTCGTGTGCGGACCGGGGTATATCGATCAGGCGCACAAACCCAATGAGTACATTGATATCAGTCAGGTTCAAAAATGCGAACGGTTTGTTGACAATCTGCTAGGGCGGCTGAATTAGGAAATTCTCAAATGGCAGGTCTGATCATTACCGAGCAGGAGGGGCATGTAGTCCATTTAAGGATCAATCGACCTGAGTCCAGAAATGCGATCAATCGGGAACTGATGACAGAATTGTCAGATGTCTTTCGCGAGGCGGATACCGATTCCGATGTCCGGGTTGTCGTGTTGAGTGGAGTCGGTGATCATTTCGGTGCTGGCTATGACCTGAAAGTCGACTGGCGCAACCTGTACGGTGAGAGAAACACTCTCGGAGTTCGGCGTATGCTTTCCGAGTGCGTGGAATTTGAAATGAACCCATGGCGCTGTTCCAAACCGGTCATTGCGATGATCCGAGGGTACTGTCTCGCCGGCAGTTGCGAGCTGTCGATGATGTGCTGCATCAGTTATGCTTCCGAAACCGCGAAATTCGGAGAGCCGGAAATCCGGTTTTCTGCGGTTCCCCCTGCGATCGTGATGCCTTGGGTAACCGGATTGCGGCATGCGCGCGAATTGCTTTATTCAGGCGACATCATTGATTCGAATGAAGCTTTGCGGATAGGGCTGGTCAATCGCGTATTTCCGGACGAGGATCTCGAAGATGAGACCATGCGTTATGCGCGCAGGGTGGCTGCGGCTGATCCGGAAGCGGTACAGATGATGAAAGCGTGCATGAACTTTACCGCGCAAAACGCGGGATTCGATCAGTGTATGCAGTACGGCATTGAAAATGGTGCGTTAGTCGAAGCATCGGAAACAGAAAGTTACAGGCGATTCATTGAGGTCGCCCAGCGCGAAGGCCTGCGATCCGCCGTCCGTTGGCGGGACAGGCAATTTCGATAAATACCCAACTGGCGAGAGTGGGGTCGAATTCGACTTCGGTCGATGACTGCTTCATCCGACTCCGGTTTGACACTCGACAGTTGCCGAAAGTTGGTATTGCACCCCTCAAGTGTCAGATTTTGCGCTTTGACACAGTTTTTTCGGGCTTAGGTTTCGCAAATTTCGGGTATATAATCGAATTCAGTTAGATTGAACGAAAAAGGAGAATGTCAACATGACTATGACGAAAAATTCAAAAGGGCTGGCAGCGGTAGCATTGATTTTTTGCATGTCGTTTTTCGGACAAACCGCATACAGCGCAGATTCTGTTAAAGTCGGATTTCTAGGTGGATTTACCGGTCCGATCGAAACGCTTACGCCCGGTATTGAAGGTGGTGCGAAACTGGCGGCAAGTTCCATTGCGGAACAAGGCGGATTGCTGGGAGGCATGGCGATTGAAGTGGCTTCGGGCGACACTGCCTGTGTCGATGCCAACCAGGCGACTGATTCTGCTGACCGGTTGGTAAACTCGGATGGCGTTGTCGCAATCGTAGGGGCACTCTGTTCAGGGTCAACCATCGCTGCGGCCAACAATGTTGCCATTCCTGCGGGAGTGGTGATGGTGTCGCCGGCATCAACGAGCCCGGCCATCAGTTCGATGGAAGACAATGATCTGGTATTTCGAACGGTTCCGTCAGATTCGTTCCAGGGTGAATCATTGGCCAAACTGTTACTGAGTAAGGGTATCAACACTGTTGCCGTAACCTATATCAACAATGACTATGGCAAGGGATTTGCCGATGCATTGTCGAATGCCTATTCCGGAATGGGTGGCACCATTGCGGCGAGTGAAGCCCACGAGGACGGCAAAGCCGACTACCGACCGGAAATTGGTGCTTTGGCGGCCACTGGAGCGGAGCATCTGGTTGTGCTCGGCTATGCAGATGGTGCGGGTCAGACCATTATTCGGCAGGCGATTGAGAGCGGAGACTTCAACAATTTTGTCGGTGGTGATGGAATGGCGAGTGATTCCCTGATCGAGGGAGTCGGTGCGGATGCGCTTGAAGGCATGATTATCACACGAGCCGGTTCACCGGCCGGTGCGGGTATCGATCAGTTCACTGCGACGCGCGAAGCAGCTGGCATGAGCGAAGTTGTCTATGACAGCCAGGCATTCGACGCGATGTTCATGCTGGCACTTGCGATGCAGCAGAAAGGTTCCGCCAGCGCCGATGGTATGTCAGCGGCTCTTCGCTCCATATCCAGCCCTCCAGGAATGGTTATCCATCCTGGGGACTGGGCCAAAGCTGTGGAAGCATTGGCAGCAGGCGAGGATATCAACTACGAGGGTGCCGGAGGCAGTCTCGACTTTGATGACAATGGTGATGTTTCAGGACTGATCGTTGAGATTTCAGTTCAGGGTGGACAACTCGTCGAAATCGGTCAGATTATGTAATCAACCGAAATTTAAATCAAACTAGAAAAGGGGTGGAACATGTAATTCCACCCCTTTCATTTTTATGACTAAAGACATGGGGATTGACAAGCCAGCAAAATTAGATTAATTCGCAAATGCTCAATCGAATCATTGATCCGATTCCATTCACAATACACCAGACCTATTAAGCTCGCAAGCTCATCGGGGAGATAAATTTGCTAAATATGAATATCATATTTAGCAATTTAATCAAACGGAGAACTTGTGACAAATATGCTAGGAAATGATTTTGCGAGAATCATCGAGTAAATAGTGCATTAGAAGATTTTGGTGTTTCTTCAGTAAATACTCGACCATGATCGTAAGGCAACGCGAGACGATATCCCCGTTTCCTGATTGGTCTTAATTTTTCAATCAGTTTGTTATTCTTCTTAAAATTTTCTTTCGCTTCCGGGTTTTTCTCCAGAAGCTCATCGATATTCATTGTTGTCACCTTAATCTCATCCCTTTTATGTTGTATTTCGTTTGTAGTATACATTCAAGTTGCATCTTTCTTGAATAATCCAGTGTGAGTTTATGAAATTCTCGGACAATTGAATTTAGCAGGACCTGCTTGCCAAAATCATCAATCTTTAGATTCAGTTCACGACGAAGAAGTTGCATATTAATTCCAATTCCATGGGAATTCCATCTTTTTATGTCGTTCAGTTTATCTGCAATTTCGCGAGCACGTTTCTTTCTTAAAGTTGGAGTGACTTTCATTTTTTGGGATTGTGTTACTTTCCAGTTTTTAAATTTATACTTTGCCAGCCATTCTACCAATAGGGCTACGGACAGGTCGCGAGCTTGGTGGTATGAGTACAACTCGCCTTGATCAAATTCCAGCAGAATCATTAGTTCGGCCCCGCTAGCCTTGCCGCGATTTGCCTTGTCAATCAGTTCATCGTATCGTTCCAAATAACCAAGCGCAGGCACCAACTTTCCCCCATCTTGACTATGGACTTGCGGATCGATCGGGCCGAGAACCGAATAGTAATCCATCCAGATTGCATTTCCAGATAAAGCTAGTATAGTTCCAGCTGACATCGCATGACTTGGAATAAGAAAATCAACTTCATTATAGTGATGTCGCAATGTATCCGATATGCGTCTAGCGTCTTCTGCATATCCGCCTGAAGTCTCCAAGATGAAAACGAGTTTGCGGCGTCGAGTTCCACGAGAACGTCGGCGATAATTCTCAATTGACTCACGAATTAAGTTACCTGCATCAAAAGCTATTGGCCCCTTATAAAATAGGACGTCAGCATTCATCTGTTCCTCGATACTGGTAAGCAGTTCGGCTAGTCGGGACTGAACAAGTGAGATTGTGTCTGCCTGGTCGTTCAATTGTTTAACCTATTCGGTCACGGTAGTATTCTTGGAAATCTGAGGCTTTAGAATGCTTCTATTGGAAGATAAGACTTACTGGGGATATGATTATGTGGATTCCACAAAAAGCCCCATATATAGCGGAAGGGAATGCTGGTATATGAAATATGTGCCATATGAACGTTCACTTTATCAGGACTATGCGCTCCCGACACAGGTTTCTCGTCCACTATCGGTAGCTTCAAGATAGTGGCAACGGATGAATCTATACAACTTTCCTGAGCTCCGGTATCGATCAAAGCGTGATATTCGTTCGTCGGCAATTCAGGTTTTGAATTCTCTTTGGGGCTGTAACTCGGATCAAGCCCAATTTGTACATTCAGAGAGGGTCTAATACCAACTAGCAGTTCACTTCGACCACTAAATCCGCACTCAACCTGCAGCATTGTCAACCACTGGACGATATAGTATAGAGGCTGGAAGGGTGACTGGAGAAGATCCTACTTCCCGAATAAGATATGGCCCAGAACCAAATTGCTCAACGGCATTTTCTGCAGCATCCTGAAATGAATGGTAAATTCCAGATAGTGTTTTATCGCGGATAACTACCCATTTCCCAAGATGATTTAATTCGAGTGATCGTTGCATGGATTCGTAGGCAACAATCTCCTCAGACAGAGTTGTCATGACTACTTCCGAAAAGAATTAAACGAATTTAAAGCAATTTTACTAATTCTTACAGCGTGCTTTGCACTTGATATCAACTGGCGTTGGCATTGATCTCTATTGATTGCAAAAACTCATGGAATAGAATTCGATAATAATCAGAACAATGCCAGATGACGAAGACAAGTGTGTGTTTGCAGGATAATTGTGATGTCTTGGTTGCCGACAGACTTGATAATTCGGTAAACGACCCATTTCAGGAAACCTTGATCCTGCGTTCGGGTAATAGCCCCTGTGGCACGAATCTGAGTGTCAGCGTAATAGTCAGACCGATCACAAATACCCTCGACTGAAGTGCACGTGTTGTCAGGTCAGCAGGTGGCTCCCAACCGAACAGAAGCGAACCATATTGTGCCGCGTATTCGAACACAAACAGTGTGAGCGGCTCAGACATGACCCAGATGATGTAAACTGCGATCGCTCCGAAAATTGCACCGGCATTGTTTCCGGATCCGCCGAGCAACACCATCACCCAAATCAGGAATGTATGTTTGAGAGGAGTAAAACCCGAAGGATCGAAAATTCTGTTGAATGTAACGAGTGCTGCGCCTCCGAATCCAATCAGTCCTGAGCCCAGTACAAATATTTCCAAGCGTCGAAAATTGACGTCCTTGCCCATTGCTTCCGCGGCAATATCATTGTCACGAATCGCGCGCATCATTCTTCCCCACGGTGCCTTGTAAGCACATTGAAGTAAGACAAAGATCACGGCAACCAGGACTGCGGTCAGGCTGAGATATGCCGCACGCGCTGTGACAAATCCAAGATCATTCGGGGTGGGCACCGGCCAGGGCAGGGGAGAGACGGTCAACGTACCCCGCGTCAGCCAGTCTGCGTTTTTCAGAATGTGTTTGATGATTTCCGCAAACCCAAGTGTGGCGATGGCGAGGTAGTCGCTTCTGAGTCCCAGGCATGCCTTTCCGATCCAGTAGGCCACAAACGCGGCTGCAATGCCACCCACGATCCAACCTGCGAACACGGGCAGTCCCAACCCGCCGATGAAGCCAGCTTCCTTTTCGATCATTCTTGCGATTGGATCCAGGTTGCTGTTGAAAATGAAAAATGCGATGACCAAGGCGATCAGGATGAGTGCGGTTTTGAGCCTCTGACTGATTCCAATCCGATGTATCTGGCTCAATCCGACCAGTACCAGTACGATTACCGCAACCAGTAATGCGAACAATGCAAGCGAGCGCGGTGCATCCGATTGCCAGAAACTGTCATTGACCGGAAAACTCAGGAACATGGTCATAAATCCGCCAACCGCCACAAACCCCATGATTCCGGCATTGAATAAACCCGCGTATCCCCATTGGATTGTCAAACCCAACGCAATGATGGCGAAGCAAGCCGCCTCAGCCAGCATCCTGAGAGTATAGGCCTGCCCGAAAATCCCAAGTATCGTCAACACTGCGATTCCAATGATGGCGAACAGGATGATCTCTCTACGATACCCGGTCATGAAAACACCTCAATTCATGTAATCTGACCGCGGAAAATTCCGGTCGGACGCCAAAGCAGGACAGCAATCAGGATCACAAAGGGAACGACAAGCTTGTACTCTGTCGGGACGATAGTCAGCAGTGTGGGAATCTCGATCCAGTTTGGCAACAATTCAGCGAACGGTCGTAGAAGAATTGACCAGTTGAAGACAGCCAATGCTTCCGAAAAGCCGACCAGCAATCCACCCGCGATTGCGCCGTAGGGACGACCCACACCACCCACGATCGCGGCGGCAAAAATTGGCAGCAGGATATTGAAACTCAGGTCGGGTTTCAGGGCCACGTCCAGTGCGAGAAGTACGCCACCCGCAGCGGCAAGAACACCTGCAATTATCCATGTGACGGTTACGACGGTGTCGGTGTTGATGCCCGAAACAAGAGCCAAGTCGGCATTGTCTGCCATGGCACGCATGGCTTTACCCAGTCTGGCCCGAGTCAGGAACTGATGCAGGCAGATGATACTTACGATAGTGGTGATGAACAGCAATAGTTGCGGCTCAGTAATCACAATCTTCCGCGTTGCAAGATCGAAAGGAACATCAATACGAAAAATATCTTTCTTTTCAGTCGTAAAGAAAGTTCGGATGGAAGTTCCTGCAAATAACCTGGTAATCCCCTGAAGCATCAACGTGACTCCGAGAGAGGCAACCAGCAACAGGATAGGTTTGATATTCCGGGCCCTCAGCGGTCGATAGAACATTCGATCGAGTCCAATCGCCAATAACGCTGTCGCTGCTGCAGCCAGCGGAAGGACGACAAATCCTGTCGGCAATCCGGCAATCGGCCCGATACCGGAAAGTAGCGATGTAAAGATCAGCGCGAAAAAAGCTCCGGTCGTCATCAGGTCAGCGTGAGCAAAATGAGCGAAACGGAGAATTCCGAATATCAGGGTAACACCGATCGCACCGAGAGCATAGATGCAACCGATGATCGCACCGGAGAGGACGACCTTGTTGATGAAGAAAATCAGTTCGTTCACAGCGAGTTATCTTCCCAGAAAGCTTTTTGCGACATCGGGATTGTTCAGGAGGTTGTCACCGGTATCCGTATAGAGGTTTCGGCCGCCAGCGAGCACAAATCCGGTATCCGCGATCTCCAGTGCGCGTCTCGCATTCTGTTCAACAACCAGAACACCGACATTTGAGCGGGCGACCGCGATGATGCGATCGATAATATCGTGAACAAAAGCGGGCGACAATCCCACAGTCGGTTCGTCGAGCAGTAACAGCCGGGGCTCGACCATCAGTGCGCGACCGATGGCTACCATCTGCCGCTGCCCACCCGACAGATTTCCGGCGACG
Organism: Arenicellales bacterium; assembly: GCA_963662635.2. Classification (GTDB taxonomy): domain Bacteria; phylum Pseudomonadota; class Gammaproteobacteria; order Arenicellales; family JAJDZL01; genus JAJDZL01. Next base: position 1,049,632 of record CAXXFC010000006.1, on the reverse strand, counting down.
GCGTTTCGTTTCTGTTTGAGCGGTGGGAAAAGCTCAAACATTCTTTCCATTGCTGGAGTGTAGTCATCCCGTCGAATATAGGCACCCATCTCCAGATTTTCCTGGACGGTCAGCGATTGGAAAATATTCATTTCCTGGGGGACGTATGCAATGCCCAAACCCACGCGCCGGTCGGGTGGCACATCCGAGATATCTTCGCCCTCGAATTCAACCTTGCCCTGCTGCAAGCCGATCAGTCCGAAAATACTTTTCAGGGCAGTCGATTTGCCGGCACCGTTCGGCCCGACGATGACACCGATTTGACCCGCTTCGAGCTCGATGTCAACACCGTTGAGTACGGGTTCTCCCCCATACCCTGCAACCAAATTTGTCGCGTTGATCAGCATCAATCCTGTCAGACGGGGGTAGCAGCGCGTTTTCCGCCGCCGAAGTATGCTTCAACGACCAAGGGATCGGATAGTACTTGTTCAGGTAGTCCTTCGGTTACGATCTCACCTTCGATCATCACGGTTACCCGATGACACATTCGCGATATGAACTCCATGTTGTGCTCGATGATGAAAAAGGTTTTTCCAAATTCTCGGTTCAACTCCTCAATGTGATCTGACAGCGTGTTGAGCAGGGTTCGATTGACGCCGGCACCTATTTCATCCAGCAAGACGACTTTCGCATCGACCATCAGCGTGCGACCCAGTTCAAGAAGTTTTTTCTGACCACCGGATAGGTTGCCGGCAAGTTCATTCTTGACGTGATCAAGTCCGAGAAAGTCGATGACAGTGGCCGCCTTGTCCAGAATCTCGCGCTCTTGAGAGAGGAACCTTTTGCGAAAGAACAGTGCGTTGGTCAGCTTCTCACCAATTTGAAACGCCGGTACCATGAGCAGGTTTTCGATCGCAGTCATGCTGGAGAATTCCTGTGGTATTTGGAAGGTGCGCAAAAGACCGCGGGCGAACAGGTCGTGAGATGGTAATCCGGTTATGTTTTCGCCGCCAAGTCTGACTTCGCCTGAGTCAGGATGGTACACTCCGGCAACAATGTTGAACAAAGTAGATTTCCCTGCCCCATTCGGACCGATCAGACCGGTAATTTTCCCTGCCTCAAGTTGAAAACTGCAGTTCCTGACTGCAGTCACAGGACCGAACCGCTTGGTGATTCCATCAATTTGCAGAATTGGTGACAAAGGCGCAACCTCCGCAGAAAAATTCAGATCGCGAAATAGTTTACCACTACAACCTACATAATCCGAACAACGAAATTCTCTCGCCTATAATTACGAATCGAGCGGCGTTCAGAACTGATCTGAAATCGAATTGATATTCGCACCTTTCCCGGAATTACACTTATGTAAATAGTTCAGTGGTCCGACCGTGCATGAAGTCTGAGTGACCGAAGCAACCAACTGTTCGATAGGTTCAGTTGCGACATCGATAGTTTTTGGGATTTCATTGATACACTGGTTTTTGGTGATTTTTATAATCTGGAAGATGGTGAGTTCAGCCAGTTCCTCAAGAAGGAAAATGAACTTTTAGAGTTTACAATCAGGTTTTTGAAACAGATGCCATCCGGGATAGCCGCGGAAGACGAGTCCGTCAATGACATGCTTGAAAACAGACCAATCTAGAATTAACTGCAATATGAAATCGAACGTAACAGATCTGAGGTACCTGACAGAGGACCCAATTAAAATCGCCGTACTCTCGGATACACACGGGGTGGTAGATCCGCGGATCTCCGATCTTGTTTCAAAAAGTACACTGGCAATTCACGCAGGTGACATCGGTTCGGCGTCTGTTCTGAATGAACTCACACCCAGGATTGGAAAAGTGTTGGCTGTGAGAGGTAACAACGATAACGCTTCCAATTGGGATGCGGGTGAGTCGTACCTGCTGGAGTTTATCCCGTTGGTTCAACACATATTGCTCACCAGTGGAACTATCACCGTAGAGCATGGACACGCAGTCAGGAACGCCAGTCGCTACCACGAGGAACTGAGAGCGCGTCATCCCGATAGCCGGTTGGTTGTTTACGGGCATACGCATCACAGGGTAGTCGATCAAGAACAGCAACCCTGGGTCGTCAACCCCGGCGCAGCGGGACGGGTTCGTACCCAAGGTGGACCTTCGTGTCTGATCATTGAATTATTGAAAGACGACTGGAATATCAGGGAACATTGCTTTGAGCTGGTCCACAATTAGTTGCAATTGCGCGCAAAGAAAATTGCCGATCGGTAGGGATTCTGCAATGAGCGTCGCTCAGTATAAAATTTAATTCCTGACTCGACGGCAAATCAGCCTGAATTTCGTTGAGAAATTCCGAATTCGTGTCTGATTGATTCGGAATTATTAAGCTGAAGCAGTTTGACTGAAATTAAAGCTCAGGCACGCGTTCCCTGCACGCGAGCAAGATAGGCATTCATGATCAATGACGGGTCGTTCAGGAGTGATTTCTTCCAGTTTCCAAGCTTGACTCTGGTCTGGATCAAACCTCGCAGGACACCGACATGCTGGGTCAGGCCAATCGCCAGCGCGCCGACTAGCAGATCGTCCTGGAATTCCAATCGCAGATATCGGTTGCCGGCTGTGTCGCATACGGATGCCCTATCACCACCATCAACACCCTCCCAGAGTCCGAAAGAGCTGGTAATCAGTCCCAAAGTGTTGAGAACATTCATAGACAGGCTTCCACCGTATGGAGAGGCATCGCCGGACATCTGAAAAGCCGCCACTCTGCCATGTTCACTCGCCGTCGGTTGAATTGCGTGGACCTGTCGGTCACCGGTACTGCGGTCAGGTCCCTGGGCAACATCCCCGGCCGCAAATATATCCGCGACGCTGGTCTGCAACTGATTGTCTACCAATATTCCGGCATCAACCTCGATACCACTGCCTTCCAGCATCTGAATATTGGGACGCACCCCCGCGGCACACACGATATGATCGGCTTCAATGCTGGAGCCGTCGGCCAGTTCTATCTCAAGTTGATCATTCTGTTCGGTGACAGCGACAGCCTCGGCACTGGTCCTGACAGCGACACCCTTGCTCTCACACCATTGCTTGATCATCCTGCCGCCTTCCTGATCCATCATTCTGGCGAGCATATGATCAGCGAGTTCAACTACAGTCAGATCGAGTTTCATTGAAACCAATGCCTGCAACACGATGCAGCCGATAAATCCTGCGCCGAGCAGTACGACCCGATCACCGGCCCGAACCTCGTTCAGCATTCTGTGAGCATCATCCAATGTCCAACAGTTGTGAACGCGGGGTGAATCCATTCCACTGATGGGTGGACGTATTGCGCTGGACCCGGTTGCGAGCAGAAGCCGATCATAACGTAGACCCGTTCCCTCTGCCACTGCGACGGTTTTCTCGCTGGTATCGATACTCGTCACAGTATTTTGACGAATCTCGATTTCGAGTTTGTCGAAATGATTGTCGTCATGACGAAGATAGGTTCCGTTCTCTTCGACATCGCCTGCAAGCAGGTAAGGAATAGCCATACGGGAATACGCCGGATACGGTTCGTTACCGACGATGGTAATGGAATCATTACGTGATTTTTTTCGAAGGGTTTCTGCCGCGATGACACCGGCTGGCCCAGCTCCAACGATGACGTGCTGCACTTGCTGTCTCCTCGAAATGTGAGTTAGATATGCTTTGGTTCAGCCGTGTGTTTCGACCGCTGAGTCGCGCATTCGAGAATAACCGGTCCAATCCGAATCGACATACGTGATCGCGCCGGTCGGGCAGGCTTCTGCACACTGAGGATCGCCACCGCATAGATCGCATTTGATCACCTTGCCGGAATCGGAATTGTAGTTGACTGTACCGAACGGACACGCGATAGTGCATACCTTGCAGCCGACACAGACGGTTTCGTTGACTTCCTTGGCACCGGTTTGCGCGTTGATTGTGATGGCTTCAACCGGACAGGCATGCAGGCACCAAGCTTCCTCACACTGCGTGCAGGTGTATGGAATGGCTTTGAGTCCGTGCTCGAATTCAAAAATCTTGATTCGCGATTTTGCCGGATTGAACACTCCCTCGTTTTCGAAAGAGCATGCCAGTTCGCACTGCAGGCAACTGGTACATTTGGCCGGGTCAATCAATAGCGATTTGTACATTGCGCAGTTCTCTCCTCTTGCAGCAAGTTGACTGTAAACCCAATTTAGTTATTGATTCAAATTATTGGTTTGATGATTTTATCAGAATTGACGATTCCCATGCATGCAATGCAAGTGAACAGCCGTATCCCCGTTAAGTGAGTTGGGGTGAAGCCTCAAGATCGACAACTGTCAATAAAGAAATTTTACGAAACCAATATTCCCAACTATTAAGTTTCCCACAGCATTTTTATTGGCATAGAAAACATTTGGGGACTGGTTTGCAAAATTTGGTTTCCATCATGCAAAACCACCCCGCATTTAAATCTGTCCCCGCATAGTTCTCGCAATCGCTTCAGTCCAACAAAATCCTGCGGACGCACCGTGGTACGTGCTTTAACTTCAATCCCAACTAATTCGTCGGGATAGCGTTCGATAACGAAATCTACTTCAAACTGATCCCTTTCGCGATAGTGGCTGATTCGAATTGTGTCATCTTGCAACTTGGTAGCCTTGTTGATCTCCGAGAAAACAAAACATTCTAGCAAGGCTCCAAATCGCTGACGGTCACTGGAAAGCGATTGGACATTGATTTTTCTCAAGGCTGACAGAAGTCCGGAATCTGCGAAGTGTACTTTTGGAGACCGAACCAGTCTCTTAGCTTCGCTAGAGTGCCAAGCTGGAATTCGATTGATCAGAAATAGATGCTCGAGTTGAGTAAACCAACGGTCTACTGTTTTACTGTCAATCCTAAGTTGCGAACCGAACGACGAGTAGTTGATTTTTTGACTGGATGATGCTGCCAGAAGACCAATCAAGCGAGACAATTCATCCACCTTGTTAATTCTCGCGATTTCGGGCAAGTCTCTATATGTCAACATCTTCACATAAGATCTTAGCCAAGATCCTTCTCGAGAAGTCGCATGACGAGATAAGGCTTCCGGGTAACCTCCCAGGCAAACTCTTTCAATTAGCCGGTCCGTTCGAGCAACCTCATCGAAATTCGGAAAATCTGCGTTAAACAGACGATCTAATAGACGTGGAATATTCGATCGAGTGATCTCTGCCTGTGACAAAGGTTGCAGTTCGATTTTTTCAACTCGACCTGCAAGTGAGTCCGGAGAAATCAAACTCTCAAATAATCGAACCGACCCGGTAATAAGAAATTGACCGGGCATTTGTGACTCATCAACAAGCGTCTTAATTGTTAGAATCAAATCTGGAACGCGTTGAATTTCGTCGATTACAACTGCATTTCTGTCACGTAAAAAGCCATCGGGGTCGTATTTCGCGAAATGTCGAGTTTGACTGTCGTCGAGATTCAGGTACTGACGACGGTCCTCATTTGCAATTTTTTTAACAAGTGTTGTTTTACCAGCCTGGCGCGGGCCGACGACTGCTACGACCCGAGTGTCTGAAAGCGCAAGTCTGATTCGCTCTTCTGCGTGACGTGGGTAATATTCTTTCACAGTTTCTACGTCCGTTGGTCTGTTGAAATTGAATACTAGGAAAAATCGGAATTAAATCTTGGTAAATTCGGAATATTATAACGACAAAATCGGAATTAAACTGTCAAAATATCGGAATATTATTGTGTGAGTTGTGTCATTTTCAACAAATTTGGCTAGACGGGGAATGGACTCGACAGTCAATGTGGGTGCACGATTCGCAAAAAATCCTAATGAACTATTAAGCCGGTCAACGTTTGCTTTGTTGACGATGGATTTCAATCAAATTCAGATTTTCCTGTAAATTCTTGTTATCAAAACGTTGCTTGGTATGGAGAAGGAATCGTGTATCGCAGACTTTCAGGGCATGTCGAAATTTGTGGTATTGACATAGCGCGACAAGGTTCCGGTTTGAACTAAACATTTAAATATTTCACCGAATACTTTTGCATTTTTCCTGTTAAAATTTTCAGAACTACAATGAATCAATTCATCAAATTGAAAATTTAATTACTTGGGGAAGATATAGTGACTAGATTATTCAAAACCTTGTTTGTCGCAAGTGTACTTGTACTCGGCATTTCAACGACTGCTTGGTCTGCTGATCCTGACAGTTGCAAGACTGTTCGATTCTCCGATGTCGGTTGGACCGACATTACCTCAACAACAGCCGCTACGTCGGTCGTTCTTTCGGCGCTCGGCTATGAACCCGAAGCGGTCGTTCTGTCTGTGCCGGTCACTTATGTCAGTTTGAAAAACGGTGATATTGATGTGTTTCTCGGCAACTGGATGCCAACCATGGAAGCTGACATCGCGCCTTATCGCGAAGAAGGCTCCGTGGAGACCGTGCACATGAATCTCACTGGTGCCAAGTACACGCTGGCGGTCAATAAGGTCGCAGCCGACATGGGCGTCGCTGATTTTGCAGATATTCAGAAAATCAGGGATGCGGTGGATGGCAAGATTTACGGAATCGAGCCGGGTAACGATGGCAACCGACTGATTCAGACGATGATCGATTCCAATGCATTTGGACTTTCGGGATTTGAAGTTGTCGAGTCCAGCGAGCAGGGCATGCTGGCGCAGGTTGAGAGAGCCAACCGACGCGATGAGGCCGTGGTGTTCCTCGGTTGGGAGCCTCATCCGATGAATGCCAATTTCGAGTTGACCTACCTCAGCGGCGGTGATGATTACTTCGGTCCCAACTACGGGGGCGCGGAAGTTTATACAAACACCCGTGCGGGTTACAGCGAGGAATGTCCCAATGTCGGAGCGTTGCTTAAGAATCTGACATTTTCACTTGCCATGGAAAACGAGATCATGGGTGCGATTCTCGACGAAGGGATGGAACCCAATGACGCTGCCGCACGCTGGCTGAAAGCCAATCCCGATGTCCCCAAAGCATGGGTCGAAGGGGTTACCACCTTCGATGGTGGTGACGGTATGGCGGCTGTCTCGGAAATGCTGATGTAGTTCATTTCGAGCCAGATACAATTTGAAACCAACTGAAGCTGGGTGCCATAACCGATACTGGCACCCAGCGTCATTTTATAGGGTCTGTAGTTATGGAGTGGTTGACCGCCAATAAAATCCCGCTGGGGAAATGGATCAAGTCTTTCGTCGAAATTCTTCAGGATAATCTGATCTTCGTATTCGATCTTTTTTCTGAAGCAGTTAACTTTCTTGTCGATGGGCTGATCAATCTCATGCTCTGGGTACCGCCGGTAATGCTGGTTTTGATTTTTGTTCTGATCGGGTGGTTTCTGCATCGTTCGTGGAAGCTTGTTGTTCTGATCGCAGTGTCTTTATTGTTGGTCATCAATCTGGGATACTGGGAAGAGACCGTTCAGACGCTTGGACTGATGATGTCTTCGGCATTGGTCTGCATCGTGGTGGGGGTACCTGTCGGAATCGCTGCGGCACACCGCGCGAGACTGTATACATTTCTGCGTCCGATCCTTGATCTGATGCAGACAGTGCCCGCATTCGTCTATCTGATCCCGACCATGATCATGTTCGGACTGGGGATCGTACCGGGATTGATCTCTACCGTGATATTTGCGATTCCGGCACCGATTCGACTGACTTACCTGGGGGTTACCGGCGTTCCAAAAATTCTGATCGAAGCCGGAGAGTCTTTCGGTGCCACAAAACGACAGTTGCTGTGGAAAGTTGAGCTGCCGCACGCACTTCCAACCATCATGGCCGGTGTTACCCAGTCAATCATGCTGTCGTTGTCGATGGTGGTGATCGCGTCGATGGTCGGCGCACCTGGATTGGGTATCCCGGTGCTGAGAGCGCTGAATACCGTCAACATCGCAAAAGGGTTCGAGGCCGGACTGGCAATCGTCATAATCGCCATCCTGCTTGACCGGATCTGCAAGCAACGAGAAGTCAGCTGATCCAGCACCGGTGAACCGATGAATACCAACTCAACCCATCCGGAAATTGAACTTCGGAATGTCGCCATTATTTTCGGTGATCGCGAAGATGAAGCGATCGAACTCTTGGAATCCGGTGCGAACAGGGAAGAGATTCTGCAGAAGACCGATACGGTTATCGGCGTGTATGATGCATCTTTAGTTATCAATAGGGGTGAGATCTGTGTTCTGATGGGATTGTCCGGTTCCGGAAAGTCGACATTGCTGCGCGCGATCAACGGGTTGAACAAAGTCACCAGAGGACAGGTGCTGATCGCGGACAACGACAGTCAGGTAGATGTTCCCAGAATTGGAACTTCGCAGCTTCGAGAGCTGCGTATGAATCGTGTTTCGATGGTGTTTCAGCAGTTTGCCTTGTTGCCATGGAGAACAGTTGCAGAAAATGTGGCGTTCGGACTCGAACTGAAAGGTATCGCCAAAACCGAAAGAACCGCGATCATTGATGAAAAGCTAGAAATGGTCGGTTTGATCCAGTGGCGCGACAAATATGCGCACGAATTGTCTGGCGGCATGCAGCAGCGAGTTGGGCTTGCACGCGCTTTCGCTACTGACGCGGATATACTGCTGATGGACGAACCGTTTTCAGCACTTGACCCGCTCATCAGGTCAAGGCTGCAGGATGAGCTGCTGGAGCTGCAGGAACGGCTGCACAAGACCGTCCTGTTCGTCAGTCACGACCTTGATGAGGCACTCAAGTTGGGTAACAATATCGGAATCATGGAAAGTGGCAGAATTGTGCAATTCGGGACACCGGAAGAGATCGTTCTCAATCCGATCAATCAGTATGTTGCCGATTTCGTCGCGCACATGAATCCCGTCGGTGTGCTGAAGGCCAGTTCCATCATGAGCCCGATCGAGAATTTCAGAATTGGTGAGGGAATTTACCGGCTTGATGAATCGAACATTGAACTATCGGTTGCGGCGGATGGCAGTCTGAAGCAAGCCACACGCAATGCGAAACCAATTCCGACACACGACTGGGAGCCGGATACGGTAGTCGAATCCGGGAATATGTATTGCGCGTCGGAGAATATTTCGATGAAGGGTACTATTGAAATTTGCCACAGCAGCAAAATTCCTGTATTGCTCTGCGATTCGGATAAGAAAATTGTTGGTGCGGTTGGTGAATACGAGATATATAGTGCAATTCTGCACAAAAGAAGTTCAGTCAATTCGGATTCATAACCATTGGTCAATCGATTCTGCTTGGCTATACTTGGGGCGAATTGAACACTGCGAATGGAATCGCTGGTATCGAGGTATCAAATTATGAAAGGTCAAAAACGCTCGGACAATGTTGTAACAGGCAAGTGGTCGACAGTCACCACTGAGGAATGGCAGACGCGGGTTGATCTGGCCGCGTGTCACCGACTGGCGGACCTGAATGGGTTCAGCGACATTGTCTGGAACCACATCAGTGCTCGCGTACCCGGGCAGCCGAATCGTTTCCTGATCAATCTTTTCGGGTTGCGGTTTGACGAGGTTACCGCGTCGAACCTTGTCACACTGGATGAGAAGGGGCAGGTTGCCGTGCCGCCGAGGGATGCCAATGGCGAGATTATCGACACGAGTGACAGCAACTTTACCGGTTTCGTGATTCACAGTGCAATCTACAACGAGCGGGAAGATGTGAACTGCGTCATGCATTCCCACAGCCGCGCTGGATTGGCGGTTTCCGCATTGAAGGAAGGTTTTTTGCCCTTGGTTCAGGATGCATTTCAGTTTTATAACCAGGTGTCGTACCACGAGTATGAAGGATTGTCACTCGAATTGGATGAACGGGAGCGGCTCGCTGCCAGTCTCGGTGATAATCCGGTGATGATCATGCGCAATCACGGACTGCTGACGACGGGAATGACTGTCGCACAAGCCTATATACGTATGTACTACCTGGAGTTATCGTGTCGGGTTCAGATGGATGTGCTTTCGATGGGAAGGGAGATCCATCTTCCTACCGAGGAAGTCCGCAAACATGCTGCCGGGCAGTATCAAATGGAGCCGCTTTCCGGTACTTTTGAGTGGCCTGCCTTGCTGCGTAAGCTCGACAGTATCGATATGTCCTACCGGGATTGATTCTTGTTCTGATCAGAGAGGTATGGGGTATGCCAGAGTTGACCAATGTGAGTTCCGCACTGACTGATGAGCAGATCAAAGCGTACTGGCGGGACGGAGCTGTTGCTCCGCTGACTGCTTATGACGGGCAGGAGGCCCTGTCAATGGTTCCGAAATTCTTCGAGATTCGCGATCGGATGGCTGGATGGACCGAATCCAAGCAATTGCTTAAGTCGCACCTGGTATCAACCTGGGTGAACGAAGTCGTTCGGAATCCGAATATACTGGATTCGGTCGAATCAATACTCGGACCGAGTATTCTGATGTGGGGAGCGTCGTTTTTCGCCAAGGAACCCAGTAACGCCGCGCATGTCGGATGGCATCAGGACTTGCTGTACTGGGGGTTACAGCCGCCGAATGGGGTGTTGACCGTTTGGTTGGCTTTGACCGACGCTTCCGAAGACAACGGCGCGATGCAGGTGATCCGCGGAAGTCACGAAAACGGATTTCGCCATCACGACAACAGCTATGACGAAAACAACATGCTGATGAGTGATCAGAACGCACAATTGACAGACGAGGACGAAAGGAACAGAGTGACAGTAGAACTACGTCCCGGGCAGTTTTCGATGCATCACAGCATGCTGTTGCATGGTTCCGGTCCGAACCACTCAGATCGTTCCCGAATCGGTCTGTCGATCAGCTATATTGCCGCCGATGTCATTCAGCTGAAAAACGGAGGCCACGATACAGCCATGCTGGTTCGAGGAACCGATTATTTCCGTAATTTCGAACATGAGCAGAAGCCCGACTCTGATTTCTCCCCACAGGCGATAGAAAACTATCGCAAGTCAATTACCATGCCATCGGGTCTCGCGACAGTTAAGGATATGACCGATTCCATTGTGAATTTTGACAATATCAGATAGTGGAAAAATGAGAGAGCATGCAAGAGTCGTAATTATCGGCGGAGGTGCGATGGGAGTCGGTCTCGCCTACCATCTCCCCCTTGAAGGCTGGGACGATGTTGTCCTGATTGACAAAGGTGAGCTGACTTCAGGGTCGACCTGGCACGCCGCGGGTCTGATCCCCAATTTCATCGGTAGCCTGAATATGGCGAAAGTCCATGATTACGGTGTCAAACTGTATGCCAGACTTGAGGAGGAAACCGGTCAGGCGACGGGTTGGCATGGATGCGGTGCGCTGCGGCTCGCTGTGACAGACGCTGAGGTTGACTGGTTTCATCACATCAAGGGAATTCTTGACTATGTTGGTGCTGAATCACACCTCGTCGGTCATTCCGAAATGAAGGAAATTCATCCTTTACTGGTGACGGATGATGTGAAACTTGGTTTCTATACACCGAACGATGGGCATACCGATCCGGCAAGCAGCACCAATTCGATGGCTGTCGGCGCACGTAACCGCGGTGTGGAAATCATCCGTAGAAACCGAGTCATTGGAGTCGAGCGAACGAACAGCGGCGAATGGGAGGTGATCACAGAGCAGGGTTCCATTGTCTGTGAGCATGTTGTCAACGCTGCAGGAAGTTTTTCAGATCAGGTTGCGCAGATGTCGGGATTTCGCCTGCCGATCGTCAATATGCAGCATCAATATCTTGTAACCGAAAATCTTCCCGAAATCGAAGCTCTGGATAAAGAGCCACCGGTTGTCCGGGACCCGGTCGCTTCTTGCTATATCCGACAGGAACAGAAAGGCATACTGGTTGGCCCGTATGAGACTTCTCAGGCGGCTGCCTGGGGGCTGGACGGTATCGACTGGAGTTTCGACATGGAACTCCTTCCGGAAAATCTTGATCGGCTTGACTACAGTTTGATAAAGGCTGCCGAGCGCGTGCCTCTTTTTGGACAAGCCGGGATCAAGCGGGTTGTAAACGGACCGATCACCCACACGCCGGATGGCGGATTTCTGCTGGGTCCTGCAGCCGGACTCGAAAACTATTGGCTGTGCTGCGGCGCGTCGATCGGCATAACGCAAGGGCCCGGTGCCGGGAAATACCTGGCCCAGTGGATGGTTCACGGACAGACTGAGATCAATGTCCGGGAAATGGATCCGAGGCGCTATGGAGAATTCGCGAATCTTCCCGGCCGTTATGTAGTTGACAAATCGATAGATGAATATCAGGAAATGTATCAGGTGCATTTTCCGGGTGAATTTCGCGAAGCGGGTCGACCTGTCAAAACCACACCCATTTATGAAAAACTGAAAGCAAAAGGGGCCGTTTACGGTGAATACTATGGTTGGGAGCGACCGAAGTGGTTTTCGCTTGATGGAAGCCAAGAGCAATATGGGTTCCGCAGAACCAACGCTTTTGATCCTGTTGCGGCCGAATGCAAATGTGTACAGGAGCGAGTCGGAATCGCGGACTTGACAGCGTTTTCAAAATATTTTGTTACCGGCAAAGATGCCGAATTATTCTTGAACCGCGTCGGAGCCAACCGTGTGGCTAGAAGAAGCGGTGGAATATCGCTTACGCACATGCTCACGACGCTGGGCGGCATTGAATGTGAGATCGCGATTTCGCGACTGGCCGATGATCGTTATTTCCTGACCTCGGCGATTGTTGCACAGCAGCATGATCTTGACTGGATGGAGCAGCATGTGGAAGGCGGCGAAGATGTCAGCATAGAGGATGTGACCGATCAGTTGGGCATGCTCGCGATCGCAGGTCCGAACTCACGTGATCTGCTATCGAAACTGACTGATACCGCGTTGGACAACGACAGTTTCCGTTGGCTGACGGGTCAGGAGATCGAAGTAGGCGGGATTGATGTCATAGCGCTTCGGGTTTCGTATGTTGGAGAACTCGGTTGGGAACTCTATCATCCGATGGACTCGATGGAGTCACTTCGCTCGCAGCTGGAGCAAGCCGGAGAGGAGTACGGTCTGGGCTGGTTTGGATCCTATGCGGTCAACAGCATGAGGCTGGAGAAGGGCTATAAGGGCTGGGGAAGTGAACTGACGACAGAAATCACTCCTGTTGAGGCAGATATTGAGCGATTTGTCGACTACGACAGTTCGTTCATCGGAAAGGAAAGTGTTCTCGCAAGAAAATCCGAAGGCATTCAAACCAAATTGGTACTGGTTTCAGTCGATGTCGACGATGCGGACTGTCTCGGAAATGAACCGGCGCTGGACGGTGACCGACCGATGGGGATTGTCTGCAGCGGAGCATTCGGACATCGATCAGGTGTGAGTCTGGCTTACGTTTATGTTGAACCTCAGTTTTCCGATGCCGGCACTACCTTTGAAATACCAATTCTGGGTGTCAGAAAGATTGCGACTGTGTTGGATTCACCACCGTACGACCCTCATAACGTTCGCCTGCGAGCGTAATCATCGCAAAGCTGTTTTGAATGCCCAAGTGAGGAAACCTTGTCGAAAATTCTGAGGCGACTGGAACGGGATCCATATAAGGCACGTTATGCGCAACATCGATTTAGGTTCAGACCATCATATTCAACAGCGGAGAATCGTTCCTTGAGGAATCCCACCACACGGTGGGCAGACAAAGACGGCTGAGGCAGTCAATTACTTTCGGAGCGACTTCGAATCAATGGTAAAATTCGAAAATTACGGATACTCGCTGAATTGTGCAGATCAGTTAATTGAAAATTAGAGCTGAATGCTTGGAATGATTAATCCACGCAATCTGAATCTTTAGATAAATTTGTCGTCTCGGTTGTTGGTCCTTGGGGAGCGTCGTAACGAGGTGTCAACGGTCAATTGGATTACAACAAATCAGCGTAATATCATTCGTCTATCAACCCTGTTGTGCTATTTGACACTTAGATTTGTTGACGGAACGCTTGTGAGTCGAGTAACAGAGTCGGTCTGATCATCACCGTACCGGAGTCGGCATGCAGGAAAAGTCAGCGAATCAATTGGAATGCCATTTAACTTGAACTGAGATATTCACACTTCCGTTATGAAAATCGAAGGCATCTACACTCCGGTCGTCACTCCCTACAACGATGATTTTTCAATCAACTGGGAGGCTTACGGGCAGACTATCGAATTTCTGATCGAATCCGGAGTGGACGGGATTGTCGTCGCGGGTACCACCGGTGAATATTACTCGCAGACCGCACCGGAACGCGTCGAAATGATGTCATTCGCCAAAAACCTGGTGAACGGCCGATTGCCGGTGATCGTTGGCACGGGTGCCATCAGGACCGAGGACAGCATCTATTTTGCCGAGCAAGCGAAAGCAATAGGTGCGGATGCACTGCTGGTCGCCACCCCTCCGTACGCATGTCCGACCGGACGCGAAATTGCATTGCATTGCCTGGCTGTCGACAGGGTCGCCAATTTGCCGACCGTGCTCTACAACTATCCCGGCCGTATGAGCGTCAACATGGACGAGGAGACATTGGACCGATTGGGTCGCAGTCCGAATTTCTGTGCGATCAAGGAGAGTTCCGGAGATATCAATCGCCTGCACATGCTGGCGCGGGATTATCCCCATATCCAGATCTCGTGTGGCATGGACGATCAGGCTCTTGAATTCTTCGCATGGGGTGCGAGCTCATGGATTTGTGCGGGGTCCAATTTCGCTCCGGAAGCTCATATCGCGCTGTATCGAACTTGCATGGTAGATGGAGACTTCGTCAAAGGACGAAGAATCATGTCAGCGATGCTTCCGCTTATGCGCGTACTCGAGCAAGGCGGTAAGTTTGTTCAGTGTGTCAAGCACGGATTGACGCTGCGGGGCATTGAAGCAGGTCCGCCGCGCAAGCCGTTGCAGCCTTTGAACAAGGATGAAAAGCGCCTTGTGGCCGAAGTCATTCGTACCATGAACGCGGTAATCGACCAGGAGATGACATGAGCGATTTGTTGACATACGAAGAATACAACGCCATCGCGGAATCAATTGATTTTCCAAGAACTGTATTTATCGATGGTAAGTTTCGCGCTGGTAGTGGTTCGAAATTGAAAACCGTAAACCCGGCTACCGGAGAACCGATTTGCGAAATCAATTCAGCTGGCGAAGATGACGTGGACCTCGCGGTTCAGAAAGCGCGGGAGGCTTTTGATCAGGGCAGATGGTCCAAGCTTCACCCGTCTGACCGCAAGGATGTGCTGATACGGTTGTGCAAGTTGATCACGAGAAATCGCCGAGAGTTGGCCGTAATGGAAAGCCTCGACAGTGGCAAACCGATTCGCGACTGCGAAACAATTGACATTCCGGAAACGATTCACACGATCAAATGGCATGCTGAGGCGATCGACAAGATCTACGATCAGGCCGCGCCGAGCGGAGATGATGCAATCGCAATGATTGTTCGCGAGCCTGTAGGCGTAGTCGCCGCCGTATTGCCGTGGAATTTCCCATTGTTGATGATGGCATGGAAGATTGGACCGGCGCTTGCAGCTGGAAATTCAGTGATAGTAAAACCCGCTGAGCAGACTTCACTGACAGCGCTTCGCGTTGCAGAACTTGCCATGGAGGCTGGCCTGCCTCGTGGTGTGCTGCAGGTGTTGCCAGGCGAAGGTCCATCAACCGGTGCTGCGCTTGGCAGACATTCCGATATCGACATGGTGAGTTTCACCGGATCAACTGAGACCGGAAAGCTGTTTTTGCGGTATGCGGCGGACAGCAATCTGAAGAAAGTCGTGTTGGAATGTGGAGGTAAGAATCCCGCAATAGTCTTGGAAGATGCGGAAGAGCTGGATTTGGTTGCTGGCCATATCGTAAATGGTGCGTTTTGGAATATGGGTGAAAACTGTTCTGCGAGCTCTCGCCTGATCGTACATGAAAAAGTCAAGGAACGCCTTTTGGAAAATATTGTCGCTCGAACCCGGGATTGGAAAACCGGTGATCCGCTTGATCCCGCAAATCATCTGGGTGCACTGGTTGACACTGATCACTGCAAAAAGGTCTCAGGCTATCTGAAAAGTGGCGCTGGAGAAGCCACTACTGTTATAGGTGGCAGTGTGAATGGAAATTTCATAGAACCGACAATCTTCGATGACGTGAGTCCGGAAGATCCGCTTGCACGCGAGGAGATATTCGGTCCTATTCTATCGGTGCTCACAGTTTCCTCATTTGATGAAGCCATTGAACTGGCGAACCAAACCGATTATGGATTGACTGCCAGCATCTATTCCGCTAATGCGAAAAAGGCGCTGCGTGCGGCCAGATCTCTTAGAGCAGGAACCGTAACTGTCAACAACTACGGTGAAGGTGACATCTCGACGCCATTCGGCGGCTACAAGCAATCCGGATTCGGTGGCCGCGATAATGGTATCCACGCGCATGATCAGTATACCGAACTGAAAACGATATGGATTGATTTGTCTGATACCGGTCCGCAAGAACGTGTTGAATGAGTGACTCGGAATCGACAGCAAGCCAACGCGAAAGTCAATGGCTATGCTGGATGAAGAGGCACAGAGCACATTTTCAGATGTTGTTCCTGAATTCAACATGGCTATCGATCAGTTAAATTTATTGATTTCATAGCGATCGGTGTCGAGTGACTAACGAAGCATAGCCACGTCTGAATTGAACCTGATCCTTGACCGTTTTCGCACGGTTGGACACTCGCCCGGCATATGATCATCGTCAGTGACAGACACTCTTTTTTTCAGATTTCACCACTCCACAATCCCTTGTGTCTATAGTCGTGAACCGGTAGCATTGTCCAAGAAAGTAAGAATTCTACCTTTTGATCCTGGCGTTTCTGGATGGGTAAAGATTATGCCTGCCGGACTGGAATATCCGGAACTAAACCAGTCACTGACAGCAGACATTGCAATTGTTGGCGCTGGGTTTGCTGGATTGTCTGCGGCCAAACGTCTTCATGAATTGAATCCCAAAAGTCGAGTTGTTGTTCTTGAGGCGAGGCACATCGCTGTAGGACCTGCCGGTCGTAATTCCGGCTTTATGATTGATGTGCCACACAACCTCGGATCCAAGGATTATCTGGGAACGCTGGATAATGATCGTCAGCAGATTTCAATGAACCGCGAAGCGATCGAATTTGCAAATCAGGTTGCGGATGAATTTTCCATGCCAGAAAACGTATTCGCGATACCCGGCAAAATCAACGGTGCGGCAACCGAGTCCGGTCACAAACATAACATGAGTTTTGCCAAGCGTCTTGACCAACTTGGGGAGAACTTTGAAATACTTGATGCAAAGGGGATGAAGGAGATTACCGGTTCTGATTATTACTTGTCGGGTATAGCGATGCCGGGAACGGCGATAATTCAGCCAGCTGCGTATATCACAGGACTCGCTTTGGGAATTCACAAATCAGGCGTCGAAATATTTGAGAAAACACCGGTAATCGACATTGTCAGAAAAGGTAGCGGCTGGAGATTGAAGACCCCGGCTGCCTCAATCGATGCGGAAACAGTCGTTCTCGCCGTTAATGGACATGTGGAGAGTTTTGGCTATTTCAGACGCCGCCTTATCCATATCATTCTGTATGCCTCGATGACGCGTCGGTTGACGCAGGATGAGGTTCAGAAACTCGGCGGTGAGTCTCAATGGGGGCTGACACCGTCAGACCCGTACGGTACAACTGTCAGACGAATTTCTGGATTTGGTGGCGACAGAATTGTTGTCCGAAACGGTATTTCTTGGGCACCGAATCGAACAGTTTCAGAAAATCGAATGAACAATATCGTGCGGACTCATGACCGTACTTTCCTTACGCGATTTCCACAGCTCGGTAGCGTAACGATGGAGTATCGATGGGGAGGCCTGCTCTGTCTGAGTCGTAATGCGGTTCCGGCATTTGGAGAACTGGAGGAAAACCTGTATTCGATATGTTGCCAGAACGGTTTGGGTACGACAAAAGGAACACTGGCCGGGAAATTGATTGCTGAATTGATATGCGGGATAAACTCCGCATCTCTGGAATACTATAAGAAGCAGGCACAGCCGAAAAAAATGCCGCCAGAACCATTTGCGTCCATTGGAGGGAACCTTTCCCTGCGCTGGGGTGAATTCAAAGCTGGCAAGGAAAAGTAAACTCAGCTGAAATTTACAAAATTGTATTTCTACTTCAGGCAATATTCTGAGTACGTTGAGATAAATTTGCTGTCTGGTGCAGCGGCGGCATCCGATTGAACACTCCGGGCACTGTTTAAATCGACACTGACCGGGAAGCCGTATTGTCGGGCAATCCGACCCGATCAAATTGCCGTATCGTAGTATCATGGAGACCGGACCGGGCATCAGACTTTTGACTGGATATTGCCGATGGAGAGATCAACTTGACATGCGAGGTGTCGAAATTGCCGGAACAGGAGAACCTGACGACTGAGGAAAGGATTCAGAAGATACGCGAGGAGACCGAGCGGATCAATCGGCGTGCCGCTGAAATGCGTGCGGAGACGGAAAAGATGCGTGCGGAATCGGAAAAGATGCGTAAGGAATCGGAAGAGAGGTGGAAGCGATCCGATAAGCGTGTCGCAAAAATGAGGAAGGAGTCCGAAAAGATACGTAAGGAGTCCGAGGAGGGCTGGAAGGAACTCAGGAAAGATCTGGCGAAGCTGGCCGAGAAGACGAAAGAGCATGGCAAGCAGATCGGCGGATACGGCAACCGGCTCGGAAGTTACACCGAGGCGCTTGCGGAACCCTCGATCCGGCGGATACTGGACGAGCATTTCGATGCCGACTACATGGCGGCGTACGACAGCAGGAGTCTGCAGCTGGATGGCTGGGCTGTCGCCCGCAACGGCACCGGTGCGGCCTATATAGTGGAGATCAAGAGCAGGTTCGCGCCGGAGCATCTGGATCAGGTTTGGGAGCTGGTGAGGTCTTTTCGCGCGGTCAGGCGTGAGTATGAGTCAAGGCCGGTGTATCCGATACTTGCGGTGGTCAACATTGACCGGGAGCAGCGTGAGCTGGTGTGGGAGTCGGGCATTCACCTGATTGACGTGTCGGATGGTGTGTTCGAGTGGACCCGGCCGCCGGTGGGGTTCAGGCCGTGCGGCGATCATGGTGCGAATGGTGTCATGCAGCGGGCGGTGCCGCGGCATCTGCGACTGGTTGCGGATAAGGGGCAGGGACAGCAGCAGGCACAGTGATGCGGCTGACACGGTCGGCGGTGTCCTGATTGAATGTATTGCACTCATTCGGGGTGAAAAGCAACTGACGCTGGCATTCCGATTCGGCAGGTACGAATCGAGGACCTGGTCGTTCACCGGACACTGTTGCGTATGCCGGAGACATCGCGATCTTGTCGATGGTTGCTGACGTGTAGTCACCGTTTGGAATATCACCGACGCTTTGAGAGTGGTTCGACCGCAGCTGATCGCATTTCAACAGTGAGTTCCCGGTCAGACTTCGCCTTGCACGAATCTTCACGGGCAATCTCCGTCAGCTCCTCCAGCTCCGATTGTCTGAGCGCGATAACATATCCTTTCACAGAATTGGCCCGGCTGGACGAAACAATCTACCGGCATACATGGAACTCATACGACACCACTATACGAATAAAGCGGCAGTGTTTACAGACTTTCTATGCCGTACGCTAATGTCCGTACTCTTTGCTGAGTCGCCACTTTTGGGTTCTTTTCTCAATGAAGTTCGCGATCAGCCAATGCAGGATGCGTACACCGGCCGCAGTATAGACAATCATCATTCCCATTGCTGCTGCAGGCGCGATGTCTCCCGCGTCATCCATATTGAGGACGGCGACCGCGGCGATGACAGTATCGTGCCCGTATAGAAATACGATTGCGGACACGGTTGTGATTGCGGTAACGAACAAATAGATCCAGATATTGATGATTGCTGGCAGGCAGATGGGCAGTGTCACATGCCAGAAAGATCTGTAAAACGGGACTTTCAATGAGGCGGCCACCGATTCGAATTCCACATCCAGCTGCTTTAGGGCGGTGGTCGCAGTCAGGTGTGGCACGGTGTAGTAGTGTACGATGTTGGCGAGAACAAGTATCGCCATGGTGTGGTAGATGAAATGCAAAGGATTGGATGGTGCGTTGAAGTAAAACAGGTAACCCAGTCCAAGCACCATACCGGGTGTTGCCAGCGGAATGATGGAGAATATGTTCAACACCGACCGGATGCCGGTGAATCGTCGTGACTTCTCGATGAAGTATGCGGCGCTGAAAATCACTGCGGTACCGATGAAAGCCGTGTAGACCGACATCACAACACTGTTTCGGTATGACAGCCAGCTACCGCCGTCCATCAGATTGAATTGATAGTTCTGCAGCGACAGGCTCAGGTTGTACGGCCAGAAAGTTACGAATGACGCATAGGCGGCCGTACCCAGAATACCCATCAGTATGATTCCGACCCCGATACAGTAAATCAGCATGATCAGGTCGAAGCGGGAGTTCGGTTTGGGATTGTAGGGTACCGAACCAGGTGTGATTTGCGCTGTTTGCCGGCGCTGGACGAGTTGCTGTGCGGCGAAAGTTATCACAACCGGTAACAGCATCATAACACTGACGACCGCGCCCAACTGGAAATTCTGCTGTCCCACAACCTGCTTGTAGATATCGAGGGAGAGCACATTGAACCAACCACCGATCACCTTGCATGCTCCGAAATCCGTGATCGTATAGATGAAAGCGACGAAACATGCGCTCATGACACCGTATTTCGCGGCAGGCAGAGTCACCTTGAAAAATGTGCGTATTTTGCCTGCTCCCAAAACTTTTGCGGCCTCATACAGTCGTCCATCTGAAGTGGACAGGGCTGTTGATAGAATCATCACCACATGAGGGAAGATCCAGAACGTGAGTGATATCACGATACCGATCGGGCCTCGTATCTCATAACCGAAAAGCGCCCATTTCATGAATCCCTGATTTCCGAACATATAGATGAGTGCGATAGCGGGCAGAAGGGATGGTGCGAGCAATGGCACGAGCGCAATAGATCGAAAAAAACCTTTCAATGGCATACAGCTACGAGTCAGTGCATATGCGTAAACAAATGCCATTGCGATCACAATGACCATGGTTACGACACCGACGAAAAGTGTGTTGCTGATCGAATCGACGAGAGCCGGTGTCTGAAAATACTCAAGATAGTTGGCGACGCCAACAAATCCACCGTCTCTGTTCTGGAGGCTTTTGAGGAATATTGTGAGGAGCGGAAGGAAGACTGTAACGGCAATGACCGCCACAATCACCAGCAGCGAAACCCCTTGAATCTTGTCGTCGCGGCTGTATTTTGTCCTGACGCTGCCAGCGGTCGTCACGAAAGCCATAAATCCAACCTGTCAGGTGTCGCGTCGATACACGCGCACCCGGTCAATCGGGAATTGGACTTGTACCTGCGCGCCGGATTGCAGTACCAGCGAGCGCATGTTTGCAGGTGACACCTGCGCGACAAACTCAGTGTCACCCTTATTCTCGAACGCCAGCCGGATTCTGTAGATTGAACCAAGAAATTCCGTGTCTCGCACTGTTGCCGCGACAGTATTCAATTGTTCACCCATATTCGATTTGTTTGTCAAAACGATGTCTTCGGGACGAATGCAAAGATTGACGTCATCGCCCTGTTGTGCGGAACCAGTCGAGCTCTCATGGGAGAATGTCAAATTCCCGACCTCTACGAGGTTACTGTCTTGTAGGCGACCCCGAAGAAAATTCATCTCCCCGATAAAATCAGCGACGAACGGAGATTCCGGAAGCTCATATATTTGCTGAGGGGTACCGATCTGTGCGATAACACCGTGGTCCATGACTACAATCCGGTCACCCATAGTGAGCGCCTCTTCCTGATCGTGTGTGACGAGAATCGTTGTGATGCCGATTTTACGCTGAAGATCCAGAATTTCCCGGCGTAGATGCTGACGTACTTTTGCGTCCAGAGCTGATAGTGGCTCGTCAAGCAGCAACAGACTGGGTGACGGTGCCAGCGCTCGTGCGAGGGCAACGCGTTGCTGCTGTCCTCCCGAAAGTTGCCCGGGATACTTGTCGCCGTGTCCTTCCAGTCCAACCATCCGCGTGAGTTCCTCAACCCTTTCGGAAATTGCTGATTTCGTAATCTTCCTGTTTCTAAGGCCGAATGCGAGGTTCCCGTCAACCGTCAGGTTGGGAAACAAGGCGTAGGACTGGAAGACAATTCCGAAATCCCGCTGGTCAGGAGGCAGAGGCGCCACATCAGCGCCGTCTTGTATGATCTCTCCCGATGTGGGGGATTCCAGGCCGGCTATACATCGCAGAACCGTAGTCTTTCCACAACCAGACGGCCCTAGAAGGCAAACCAATTCGCTTTGATTGACGCTGAGGCTGACTTCTTTGAGCGCCTCAAAGGTACCGAACTTCTTGGTCAGGAATCGGATTTGCAGGTACGAATTTTCCTGGGTCATGCGCAAAGAGTCAATTGGTATTTAACAAAACCGGGGGTTGTAAATGTTTACAACCCCCGGTTGCTTGATAAATTTCAAGGCACAGACTTGCGAGGTCAAAGTACGACGCTGTCTGCAACCAAACTAGTCAGGACTTCTATGATTTGGGCTCGGATTTGGCTCCATATCGCTTTTGCCACTCAGCCAGAATTTGCTGGCGATTTGCGGCTGCCCATGCGAAGTCGTTGTTGATCATCTTTTCAAGGATGTTTGGCGGGAAGTTCTTGACTTCCTGTGCGACGCCCGGCATCGCGACAACGGCATATTCGCGGTTATAGATTTCATTCGCCTTGCGAGTGACTGACCAGTCTGCGAGTGCTTGTGCACCGGCGCGATTCTTCGAGTCTTTGACGATTCCGAAAGCTTCCAGATCCCATCCTACACCTTCGCTTGGAGCGATGACCTCAACCGGTGCTCCGCTGTTTTTCAGCTTTGCACCGCGATAGGCGAACGAAACTCCGACCGGAATTTCACCGGCAGCAGCTTGCTTGCAGGGTTTGGAACCGGAATGCGTATACCATGCAATGTTCTCGTGAAGTGCGTCCATGAATTTCCAGCCGCCTTCTTCACCCCACAACTGCAGCCAACTCGACACATCAAGAAATCCGGTTCCGGACGAGTTTGGATTTGGCATCACGACGTGGCCCTGGTAAACGGGGTCAGTCAGATCGTTCCATGATTCTGGCATTGGCAGACCATGTTTTTCCGCTTCAACAGTATTGAAGCAGATTGAGGCTATCCAAGCTCTTTGGCCAACCCACAGTGGAGGATCCATGGAAGGGTCGACGTATTTGGAATCCAGCATTTCAACACCTTTCGGGGAATACCCCTCAAAGTATCCTTCATTCGCCAGAAACACAAGACTGGTTGCCGCCAATCCCCAAACGATATGGGCCTGAGGATTATCTTTTTCCGCCAGCAACTTGGCTGTCATGATACCGGTGGAATCGCGAACCCACTTGACATCAATATCAGGGTAGTCCGCCTCGAACTCCTTTTCAAACATCGCCAGCTCATCTGCTTCAACGGCCGTATAGACTAGCAGTTCTTCTTTTGCAAACGAGGTTGTCGAAATGAAAAACGAAAGGATTGCTAAAAAAGCAACTTTCGCTAGTGTTGGAATTTTCATGATGATCACCTTTGTAAATGTTTATGTCGATCATATTCCAATTTGGAAAGTTTAATGAATCGCCCTCGGTTACTTCTTGATCCAAGCGAGACACTCAATCCAAAATCGCTCTACGACTAAGGATTGTCAGTCCATGGTTCGAAAAATTTAACAAAATGGAACGACCAATTAGTTTCTGATTATATGGATAATCAAAGTCAATGGGAGATTATTTCGGTTTCGTTGACGATGCCCAACTTCCATAGAAGTCAACAGAAACTCGCAAGTATTGCAATCTATAGAAATCAATGGAGCTTGTTCTCTCGTCACAATCTAAACCAATTTGTGCTCGGTCAAGCACGAAAACTGGTTGTGATTTCAATAAGCGAAAAAAACCGTGCAAAAAGTTTGAGCGGTGCGATGACTTTGATACATAATTTAAAGTTTTGGTTTTGAGCCGGATAGACGAGCATTCATTGTATCCAGCGTTCGGTGGAAACACTTTGAAGTTGTCGCCGGAATAGGTGTGTCCGGCCTCCGGTATCGGAACCAGTATGAATTTTGATCAAGAGGAACATAATGCGATCTGATTTTGTATATACGCGAACCTATCGCGGAAAAGTGAAAGGACTGATACTTGACTGGAGCGGAACTGTGGCGGATGCCTACGTGATTGCGCCAGCTGTCGTATTCGTGGACGTATTTGCCAAGCAAGGTGTGGAAATAACCATGGAAGAGGCTCGCGGACCGATGGGACTGCGTAAAGATCTGCACATCGCCGCATTGACGCAAAATCCTGATATACGAGAACGTTGGCGAAAAATCAAGGATGCCGACCCGACACAGGATGATGTTGACAACATGTTTGCCGATTTCGTACCGATGCAGCTCGACTGCCTGCGACGTTATACGACTCTCCTTCCGGGTGTCGTTGAGGCCACGAAAAAAATTCAGTCCGATGGCATCAAAGTCGGCATGACAACCGGATTCGTACGAAGCATGGTTGACATTCTGGCGGCTGACGCAGGAGAGCAGGGTTATCATCCCGATACAACCGTCGCCGGCGATGAGGTGTTTCATGGTGCAAGACCCAAACCATTCATGGTTTATCGTAATCTGGACATATTGGATATTCATCCGATTCAGTCAGTGATCAAGGTCGACGACACCATCACCGGAGTCGGTGAAGGTCTTGAAGCAGGTTGCTGGACAGTGGGAATGGCCCGCTACAGCAACTACATGAATATCAACAGTCTGGAAGAGGCGGAAACGATTTCAGATGAGGAAATCGAGCGTCGTCTTGCCAAAACACGGGATCTGCTGGAGAAAACCGGCGCACACTATGTCATCAACGAGTTTCCGGAACTTCTGGATGTGATCGATGACGTAAACGAGCGCCTGGCACGAGGGGAAAAACCCTGACCGGTGCCGGTTTCGTACCCGGTTCAGATAACCTCATCCGTTCGCTGCGTCGTCTCACCGAAACGACGCAGCGCAGGTTCTTTCAGGCCCTTGTAGAGCGATTCGATATTTTTGTCGATCGCTTTATTCGACTGTTCAAACAGGCTGTTTCCATCGAGATCACTCTCGACCAGAAAGGGTCCGAATTCAGCTACATCCAAGACCCAGATCGCCTGCGCGATACCCAATTCCTCAAGCCAGCACACATCCAATACCCGCCTGATGCCGCGTCCCAATAGTGCGCCGGTTCCGTAACCGACAGTCGTCAGATAGACGGCACCGGCCGGCACAAAATATTTCGAGTAGTCTTCTACGGGCATCCCACCTTTACCAATGACGACCTTGCAACCGGATATGTCAAACCACCTCTGCATCCACTTGGAAAATCTGAAGCTTGCCGTAGCTGTTACAGCACCGACGGTGTAGGATCCGTCTGCTTGGACCGCTGCTGCCGGAGAGCAATGAAAGTTCACGTTTGATGTGTTTGAGAAGTCCAGTGGCGGTGTCAAATTCTCGTCTACGATTTTTCCATAGACACCTTCACGTCCGGTGTAGATCACGCCATCGATATAGACCACATCACCGATTTCAAGCTGTTTGAGGTCAGATTCTGAAACCGGTGCCTGCAGTCCGACAGTTTTCTGTCTGACATTGCTCATTCAAGTTCCTCCCGTCGGTGGTATGGCGTGAACCACTGAGGGTCTGTGCGGAACTCTGTGTCTCCATCGGAAGTGATTCGAACCACTGCGCGGCGTGAGGACAGACAGAAACTGTGGATACTGACCGGCATTCCGCCTGTGTGGGTATGGGCAACTTCGATATGACAGTCGACGACCATTGAGCTGCCGACAAAGCCCATCGGTCCCATTCCGATCTGATTCCCCAGTTCTTTCAGTTCGTCTTCAAGCTCTGCTATCTTTGGATCAGGGTGACGGTCGCCGACAACCCGCAGACAGGCAGCCTGCTTGCCCAGGACCATGCAGGTATCTTTACTGCCTCCCATACCGACACCGACGATCGCCGGTTGGCAGGCGAGACCTCGCCTGCCGAATTGGATCATCGTATCCAGGAACATTTTCTTGACACCGTCCCACCCGTCACCGGGGAACAGCATCCGATAGTCCGTACCGAATAATCCACCTTTGTGGACAGTCGTTATATCCAACCAATCAGCATCGGGTTCCACGGAGTACTCGATCTCCGGCGCCCTGGCGCCGACATTGTTATTGAAGTCCTGCCGAGTCAGCGGATGAACCCTGTTCGGGCGAAGTGGAATCGTCTGAGTCGCTTCGGCGGTCGCTCTTCGTAAGGCGCGCTCCAATGCGACGAACCCGCCTTCAATGGAAACTTCGTTCCCGAATTTTACATAGTATCTGGGTAATCCGGTATCCGCGCACATCGGGCGCTGGTCTGCGACCGCAGTATCCCAATTGTCAATCATGGTGTCCAGAACAAAACAGCTCAGAGCGTTCTGCTCGGTTTCACGAATGTCCCGTATGCCGCTGCGATAGTCATCCGGTATCCGGATGGCCGCCTGTCGGGAAATCTCGAGCGCGGCGTTCTGAATTGAAGCTTCGGAAATCATTATCAATATTTCGAGTTACGTCCCGTCATCAGGTGGCTCAAGACGAGTAAACCTGACTTTTTCAGAATATGTGTCTATTTTAGTATCTTGCATGACCAGTCGTGTGAATTCGGAATCGCGAAGCCGGTCCATGTGCGGATTGTCGGATCGATAGTGCGCACCCCGGGAATCCGTTCGTGTTTGCGCTGCGGCGACGATTGCGCGACTCACCAAAATCTGATTTTGCAGATTCAGATAGTCGTGCCAGCTGATATTGAATGAACGGGTTGATGAGTCAATTCCGCACTCATCGAGTTCTTGCTCAATCTCGTTCAGTACAGTTGCCGCAGTCTCCAGACTCCGAGTGGACCGCACAATTCCTGCATGCTCCCACATGACATCGTAAAGCGATTCCCGGATACGATTCAGACTTTGAATCGGTTTGTCGAAAGGGGCAAGCGATCGCGAGACTGCAGCGTCCAAAACATACGAGTCGGGTTCTGCGAACTCTCCGTCCGATTTCATCCGGGTGGCTACCGAATAACCGGCAATTCCACCGAATACTGTCGAGTTTCCAACGCCGTTTCCACCCAGTCGATTGGCACCGTGCACGCCGCCGGAGTCCTCGCCTGCGGCAAATACACCTGACATCGAGGTTGCGCAGTCGACATCGATTTCGATGCCGCCCATCACATAATGCGCCGTTGGTGTCACTTCAACAGGTTCCGAAACCAAATCAAGTCCGATATCCCTGCATCGTTTTACCATCCCCTTGAACTGTGTGCGGACCAATTGTTCATCCAGGTGGTTCATGCTGATGAATACACCGCCGTTGGGCCCTGTGGCGCCCGAGCGCATCTGATCAAACATCGCGCGGCTCACAATGTCGCGTGTGGCGCGCTCACCTCGCTCATCATAATCGTGCATGAATCTGCAGTCCGCACCATCCAGCAGATATCCACCTGCTCCGCGTAAACCTTCCTCAATGATGGTGCCGGTGATTCTTGTATCCGTGCCGGCCAGCAATCCTGTCGGATGAAACTGAACCATTTCCATGTCCCTCAGGACCAAACCACCGCGAAGAGCGAGTGCCAGCCCATCACAGGATTTGTCAGCGGATGGTGTGTGAAACTTGTACATGGTCGGACCGGCTCCGGTCGCGATGACGACCGCACGGGCCTGAATCAGTACAAAATCCCCGCTTCGGATGTCGATCAACAGTACCGCTGCGATCCGGCATCGCTCTCGATCGGATATCAGTTCGATTGCCCGGTGCTCCTCAAGTAACGAAATCGGGCGGCGACGTGCCTGTTCAGCGAGTCGGTTCATAATCTCAATTCCTGTGAGATCACCCTTGTGAACAGTACGGTCGAATGTCTGTCCGGCAAATGCCTTCTGATGAAGAGTACCGTCGCTGTTGCGATCAAAGAAGCAACCATGTCGGTTTTCCAGCTCAAGAACGCGCTCCGGTGCCATTGAGACCAAAGTCCATGCCAGTTCCTGATCGTTGATCCACTTACCGCCCTCGACAGTGTCCCGGAAGTGCTTCTCAATTGAATCGCCCGCGCTCAATGCAACGTTGTATCCACCCTGGACCATTCGTGTACAGCCGGATTTACCGGCGAGGCCCTTGGTGGCGACTGTTACCTTAAGGGACGGATTTGCATCGTGGGCGTGGATTGCGGCCAATAGTCCCGCACCGCCGCTTCCAAGAATCAGGACATCAGTCTGGAATTTCTTCATAAACGAGCCCCGAACAATGGGCGCTATTGGGCTGATGCTGTCAGAAACAGTACGCCACAGATGACTGAGAATCCAGCGGCGATTGAGATCCAGCGGCTCTTTACGCCACTGACCGAAAACCACTCGACCACAAGAATTCGGATTCCGCCGGCGAGATGTATACCGGCCAGCATGATGAGCAGGGTCTCCGATAGTTTGACGGCCGGCGCCGATGTCCACGTCAGGAACACCTCCAGCTGTTCCGGGTTTCTGATGAGCAGGGAAATCACATACAGGTGAATGGGAATAAACACAGCCAGACACAGACCGGATATTCGGTGAACGATGAATGCCAGGTGATTTGGATTGTCCCTTATTCCCATGCCGGATTACCAGATCGCCTTGATGGCTTCGACTCCCAATATCAGTGTGACCGCTGCATAAGTGATTACTGCCAGATCGATCACCCGTCTGTTCAGATTGGACATTTCAGTGAGAATGTTGCGCAGTCCGATCATCGCGTGCATAACTACGATAATGATGAATAACCCGTAGAAGGTTATCCAAGCGACGTTCCCGCGGACTCTTGCGACGATTTCCGAAACCGAAAGATCCCCCTGGACTGCGAACATGATCGTGATCAGATGTATCAGCAGTAACAGCGCGAGCAGGGCACCGGTAACCCGCTGTGTGACAAAGACAAACAAGTCGATATTGACCGATCGTTCCGGCATTTTCAATCGGATGTTTCGGCGGCGCGCTGGCGCAGGAGATTCCTTCTGATCTTACCTGAACTGGTTAGCGGAAACGAGTCCACGAATTCGATAACTCTCGGGTATTTGTATACCGCAAGGTTGGTCTTGACGTGATCTTGAAGTTTTTCCCGTGTCTGGTCATCTTTTTCGACCCCCGCCATCAGCCGCACATAGGCCATGACCACAGAGCCGCGCGCGCGGTCCGGTTTTCCCACTACCGCGGCTTCCGCAACATCGGGGTGCGACACCAGCGCATCTTCCACTTCGTTCGGTCCGATTCGATAGCCGGCGCTCTTGATCAGGTCGTCATTGCGCCCGTGATACCAGAAATAGCCGTTTTCGTCCCGGACAGCAAGGTCGCCTGAGCGCAACCAGTTGCCGAGTCTCATTTTCTCGGGCACACCCGGGTTGCCCCAATATCCCAGGAACAGGCTGGGGTCCGTTGGTCTCCACGACGCAATCTCTCCTACCGAGCCGTCGGGTAACCGATTGCCCTGGTCATCGATTATTTCGACGTGTCGTCCGGGAAACGAACGACCCATGGACCCGGGAATCGTCGGAAACAGACGTTTGCAGCAGCCTACCATGTGATTGAACTCGGTCAACCCGTAAAACTCGTTGCATATGATCTCGAATTCATCCTCGGCCCATCGCATCACCTCGCCCGGGAGGCTCTCGCCACCGGTACATACGACTCGCACCGAAAGGTTCCACTGTTTTCTCGGTTGTTTGATTTCCGCAAGTCTTTTCAGCGCGGTCGGCGTCATGAAAGAATGGGTTACACCATGTCTTTCCATGAATTCGAATGCCCACTTCGCGGAAAACCGCTGGTGGGTTGAAATGACGGTCTGTCCATGCTGCCAGGCCGGCAATACCAGGTCCAGAAGTCCGCCGACCCACGCCCAATCTGCCGGGCTCCAGAATACCGCGTCAGGATAATCCAGCTCCAGATCGTATATCAGGGTCAGTGTAGGCAGGTAGGCATGTATGATTCGATGGGCGTGCATCAACCCTTTCGGCATTCCGGTCGAACCGGAAGTATACATCAGCAACGCCGGCTCTTCGGTGGCTGTAAGAACCGGCTCGAAGCCTTCAGCTGACTCCTTGATGCAGTCATCGAAGCTGATCTCGCCGGCTTCAGTGTCGCCGTGAACGATGCAGTGCTCAAGAATATTCAGTGCCTTGCATCGGTCGCGGATTTTCGACCAGAATTCTGCTTTGGTGATGATTATTCTGGTTTTTGAATCACTGATTACGTGTGCCACCGCGTCCGGACCGTAGAGATGGGATAGAGTCATGGCGATCGCACCGAGCTTGTAGATTGCAATATGTGCGATTGCAGTCTGCGGACTCTGGCTTGTGTGGATTGCAACCGGTTCGCCTCGGCGAACTCCCAACGTCGCCAGATATACGGCAAACCGACATGCGAGGTCGTCAAGTTCCCGAAATGTGTACTTTTCCAGGGTTCCGTCCCGGTGTTCGTGGATGAGGGCCGTATGGTCAGCCTTGTCATTTTGCGCGAATCGCCCTACAGTATCTGCGGCGATATTGGCATTGACGGGCATACCGATTCGGTAATCACCATTGCAGGGTTCCGCAAAAAGGTTGGTGATTCGAGCGAGCGGCTCGTATGTGGAATCAATCGTCACTTTCACAGGTCAGATTGCGATCTGAAATTCCGCGTTGCGAGCGGTTTCCAATGATGCAGGTATGCAGCGTGCCAGTACCGAACCCCATCGAGAAATGTCGCTCTCGGCGTGGAGTAAATCGTTTCTGACTTCAATGGAAATATTCGGAATGTCTCGTGATTCTCCGTGAAACGGCAAAGTGAAATCCCTTTCATCGGACATTTGGAAGACCTCACCCTGACCGATATTCAGATTCGGGAACTCTGCCTCCAGTTTTTGCTGAAGGTCTAAGGAGAATCTGCTGTGAGTTCTGGTCATCAGGTCGACGTGCCAAATTCTTTCAGGCGCGTTTCTGAGCTTGGGCGTGAAACTATGCATCGCGATCAGAACCGCCGACTCTCCGATACCGTCGAGTTGTCTTTCAATCTCACTATGGTATGGCTTGTAAATTTCATCCAGTCGGGTTTGCCGCTCGGTGTCGTCAAGGTTTTGATTGAATGGAATTCGTATGTCGTCACTGTACGCAGGCATGATTTGATCCGATATCGTCGGACGGTTCATATCCACCACAAGTCGCGAGTAGCGCTGACTGACCAGTGTCGCATTCAGATTCATTGCCAGTTCAACAGCGACAGCGTAGGCGCCGATGTCAATGGCTATGTGAGTCGCCAGGTCGGCAGATGAAACATTCCGGTCCCGCAGCGCATGTGGGACAAGATCGCCTGCATGATCACAAACGACAAGCATATTGGAGGGGGAACCGGGTTTATGCAGTTTGACCGGAAAAGGGTCATTGTCAGTTAGAAGTGTTGTGCCAGTCATTTCCTTCGTTTGAGAGATTGGATACCGGTTATCACAACTGAGTGAACTGCATCAGTAGTGCCGGCAATCCGGTTTCAGTTACAAATCGCTGCGCAGATCTCGACCACTCCGGGATAGACGAGTCCGTCGGCACGATTCGCAAAATACTGTGAGTTGATTTTATCCGCTGTCAGATGTTTGAGGTCCGAATAACCGCATCTGCCAAGAAATTCCGCCATGGTACCGGGATCGATACTGCTGATCCATTTCTCGCCTTTTTTTCCGACAAATTTCGCACAGCTGTCGTGCAGGCCCAGCCATTTGGGATCAATACATGATCGTTCGATGACGTAATCAAACAGCACTTCGGAATTCGGCGCGCTGTTCTGTGCAATCTCACGCAAAGTGGATTCGACTGTTTCAAATGGCAGGTAATATGTGACTCCGAACCAGGAGAACAACGCGGGTTTACCGGTTTCGAATCCATTCGCCGCCAGAACCTCGAACAGGTCATCCTGATTCAAGTCGGAGGCGATGTATCGGACATTGTCGGGTTCAGGAATGTTGTTGCTCTTCATTCTTGATCTTTTTTCCTGTTGGGTTGCAGGTTGATCAAGTTCGAAAATCGTCACCTTGTCGCTCAGTTCGGGATGTCTCATTGCGAACGTGTCGTATCCGGCACCTAGAATGACGATCTGACCAGTGCCTTCTTCAACCGCCCGCAACGCCTCATCCTCGGCGAATCTGGCCCGGGTATAGACTGCCATCGTGATCGGTTCGACATCTTTCAGCACCACATCGATCACTAGCCAATGCAGAAATTTATTCGGGATGATCGTTTTCCAGGCTTTGCTGCACATCGCGAACGCAAGGTGATCGTTTATGATCGGAGGGTCACTTCGATGCAAATGAGCCGCCCGGGCAGCGGTCGTCAAGTCTGCTGTCTTACTGGGTTTTTCTGAACCGGACATTTGAGATAGTATTTTCAGAACTAAATTTATTGGATATATTTTAACGTCTCGTAATTTCACTTGGACAGAATTTACCAGCACTCAAGGTTCTGGCAAATCAGAAATCTTGAGCAACTTCGATCTTCCGGTAACCATTCAAAGATCGAGGATAGGATTGCATGAACTCGAACGAACAATACTCGTCAATACCCTAGCCATTCCGATAATTCCTGAAGCTTCGAAGCCGAATTTCGTGCAGGGCAAATTTATTCTCGGGTTTGATTCATTCCGGGAGTATATCACAGGCGATTTTCGGCCCTGTCTGAGCGGTTTCGGTCACCGACTGCGGCGAATGATCGGTTGTCACGGGACTGATTTGCGGGATTTGTAACCGATTCCGGGCAGTCGGCCGGTCACAGGACGTGCGCAGTTGTGCCACACGGTGTGTGGCAGACAGGACGGGTCGGATTGCTGGTTTCGGATGCGGTGTGGTCAGGCCCGAAGCGGCGGCACGTCGCCGGGCACCCGGGTTGTTGGTCTCGGCCGGGTATTGCCGGTCAGTCTGAGATAATCCAGTATCCTTCGGGGATTCAGGCACAGTCGGCGCAGCTGTTCGGTGATCGGCTGACCGTTTCGCTTCTGATGGTGCCGGAGCACCGTCAGGGCGAAGCGTCGGAGGCAGGCCATGTTCTCGGGGCCGTGTTTCTTGCGGATCAGGCAGGCGTCCTCATCGAATGCGTGGGAGCTGTCAAGGATGTTGTGGGCGGTTTCGACGGACCAGTGTTTCCGGTTGGTTGCCAGAACCTCTTCGGCGGTGGTCGCGTCTTTGCCCAGCGAGGTGATGCCGAAGGCGATCTCGACTCTCGGCTTCTTTTTGCCCTTGGGGTCGGTGACCGTTCTTTTCACCGCGAACGCGAGTCTGACATGCGGGAAGCTGACATGGTCGTTGAGTCTGTCGGTCAGCCAGATCGCACGCTGCTCGATTCGGCCATGGTTCTTGACCGGATCCTCGATGAAGTCCGGCGGCAGGCTTTTCGCCTCGACCTCAAGCCCGTACCAGGTCTGCACCGCCTCCAGCAGGTTCTTCTGGTTGCCCTTGACCGAGAAGTGGAAGTGTCCGCCCCGGCTCACGATATACTCGGCCGATTCGCGCTGGGTGTGCATGGCGTCGGCGGTGACGGTGCGACCGCCGATGTCGATCGACTGCAGTACGGGGATGAAGAACCTGATCTCATTGGACTGTTTCTCCTCCTCGGAGTCCTTCACCGGCAGCGTGCCGACTTTTTTTTTCATAGCAGTAGCCGCTGTCGTGGCCGATCGCGTTGAGCACATGGATCTGGCGCTGACCGTTGTCGGCATCGGCCGATCCGCACAGCACCTTGCCGTCGACCGCGATCGCCTCGTGCGGGGTGCCGAAGTGGTGTTGGCAGAACGCATTGATGTGACGCTGCAGCACCTCGGGGGTGATCTCCTTGAGCACCTCCCGGATCACCGTCACCGAGGGTATCTCGCGGCGGCGCTTGTAGAACCGGCATCGGAAGTGACTGCGATTGGCCTGGCTGAGCTCATCGCACCAAAGATGGATGCCCTTGTAGCCGCGGGCGCCGGACAGTGTCGCCGCCGCCGACAGCGCCAGCACCGTCGCCAGCGGATGGCGACGGCCCTGCGCCTGCCGGAAGTCCTCGATCTTCTGGAAATACTCAAGCAGCGACCTGCAGTCGCTTTCGGTCAGTCTCATTGTCTCCACTCCATGCTGGAATGCGGACGGCAGTTGCGGCGCACACAGGATGCGCCGCGCATCGCGCCGCAAAGGCTTGACGAACACGAACTTGACCGAC
The DNA here is from genome assembly GCA_963662635.2 of Arenicellales bacterium. Lineage (GTDB taxonomy): Bacteria > Pseudomonadota > Gammaproteobacteria > Arenicellales > JAJDZL01 > JAJDZL01. Next base: position 1,015,394 of record CAXXFC010000006.1, on the reverse strand, counting down.
TCCACCGGCACCTGACTGTAGCCGCCGCCGATGCGACGGTAGCCGCGGGTCTCACCCACCATCTGCCAGTTGTCGGCCCGGTAGATGGTGCCGGCATGATGCTGTGAGTCGACAAAGGTCTCCAGCATCACCAGCGGTTTCGAGAAGTGCCGCTGCCAGTCATCGGCCAGACGATGACGGCAACATGATAGAATACGGGTGGCCAGGTTCGGGTAATGGTGTCCGGGCAGGATCAGGAACCGCGAATTGTTCGCGATCAGCCGCAGCCGGTCGGTGCGGTGGCGGCGATGCCAGCCGATCCACCGGTCGCGGGCGGCGCATTTCAGCGCCGCCGGCGAGAAGCTGACCAGCGCGATCCATTGCCCGCCGTGCGTGGCGACATAGTGCAGTTCATGGCCGATGCGCCGAAGCGCACCGCGCCGGTGATGACTCTCCATCAGATCATCGAACCGCGTCTGCTCGCCACCGCTGATCAGTCGCAGATGCAGCGTCGGCGGGTGGGGCTTTATTGTCCTGACACTCCCGAACATGGCCATAGGGTATCAGAAACACCGGCAAAAGTCCAGCAGCGGACGTTAGTTCTTGATAGCTATTGCATTATTGGAGAGAATACACTCGCCCTGGAATTTCGTGTGAACAATCGAGCGAGAGTGCAATCGTGTTATATACTGCATTGTTTGTCCTCAACTGTTCGGACTATTTTCATCAAGATTAACCAATAGCCTTACTATGCATAAGAACTCGTTCAAAGACGATTTCTTATGATCGAAGATCAACTGGAATGCAAGTGAGTTATTTCCCTGTAATCGATCTGTCATCGCTCAACGGGCGTGGCAGGCGAGAGTTATTGCCGGTCGGCGAACAGATCTGTGATGCCGCACAGCGGTATGGATTCTTCTATGTCAAGGGTCATGGAATCGACGAGTCGGTGATTGATTCTGTCTTTGAGACAGCGCAGGAATTCTTTGCGTTGCGTGATGAGTCGAAAAACGAAGTTGCAGTCTCGGAATCGCATCGCGGTTTTCTGGGTATCGGCGCCTCGACGATGGAAGGTTACCGCAAAGCGGACCTCAAAGAAAGTTACATCTGGGGTCTGGATATCGATGCCGGTTCGTCGGAGGCCGACGACGAACGAAGTTTGCTGGCTGCAAATCGCTGGCCGCAATCCCTGCCGAACATGAGAGACGTACTGAACGAATACTTTGCGGCGACTCACGGCTGCGCACGTGATATTCTGGAGGCCGCAGCGGTATTCCTCGGCGAGCAGCAAGACCATTTTTCAAAGCACTTTAGACGCCCGACTTCACGAGGTTCGCTGATCTACTATCCGCCTGATGCCGGGACAAATGGAGAATATGGCGTCTCACCGCACACTGATTTCGGATGCCTGTCTTTACTATATCAGCGCAGCCCCGGATTGCGCGTGCAGACTCCGCAAGGGGAATGGCATCGTGCGGACCCGATTTCCGATACGTTTGTTGTAAATGTCGGAGACTTGTTATCGCGCTGGACAAACGATAAATTTGTCTCAGTTCCCCATTGTGTCGTAAACGAGAACGACGACGCCCGATACTCGGTTGTCGTATTCGTCGATCCCGATTCGCGTACGCTGATCGACCCGGTTGTTGGTGATGGTGAGGCGACGCTGTATGATCCAATAGAAAGCGACACCTACATCAGTGGGCGATTCGATCGATCGTTCGCCTATCGCAACTGAAAATCTACGAATTTTGCGGACGGCTAGATATGAGTGCCTGGATTCGAATGGTTTCCGATGCCGAAGCGACCGGAAAGGTCAAGGAAGCATTTGACGGGGCCAGAACCCCGCATGGAACAGTCGATAATGTTTTACGGGTCCATGGACTTCGTCCGCATACGATGCATGGACATATCACACTCTATCGAAGCGTCCTGCATCACGAGGATAATACCATCCCACTTTGGTTTCTTGAGACAGCCGGCACCTACACCAGCATTCTGAACAACTGCGCTTATAGCGTCACCCACCATAGTCTGAATCTCAGAAGACTTTTGGCTGACGAAGAGAGGTCGGAACAGGTGCTGCGCGCACTGGAGAATCGACAGCCCGAGCGGGTTTTTGAGGGTAGGGAACTCGCAATGCTCAGATATGTCGAGAAACTGACACTGAATGTGGGGGAGATGTCCAGAAACGATTTCGATGCGTTGAAGGAATCTGGCTGCGAGGACGCGGAGGTATTGGAATTGAATCAAATTGTCGGTTACTTCTGCTACGTCAACAGACTGCTCAATGGTTTGGGTGTAACGACTGAGGGCGATGTAATCGGCTATTATTGAATAACCCTGTTACATGCCCGGTTGTCGCAGGAGTCGCCAAATTTCAATCAGAGTCCCCAAATCCTGTCAATCGATTCAAAAAGTCGGCGGCCATGAATCGATTGCTACAATTGTGAGGGATTAGGCACCATGCAATTCAAGCAGATGGATATCCGACCAGAAATCCAAGCCCGTTACAGGGACCCGCATCAATATCCGGAAGGTGTAGCATTTCAGGATGGCCAGTATATTCCTGTTTCCGAAGCCAAGATATCGGTCGTTGACTATGGTTTTCTGCATTCCGATGCGACCTATGACACAGTGAGCGTCTGGAACGGTGCTTTTTTTCGCTTGGACCTTCACCTCGACCGCTTTTTTTCGAGTATGGAGAAGTTAAGCCTTTCCGTAGAGTACACCCGAGACGAACTCACTGAAATCCTGATGAATTGTGTTGCTTTGTCCGGACTTAAACGTGCCTATGTAGAAATGGTCTGTACCAGGGGGTGCTCGCCGAGTTTCAGTCGAGATCCCAGAGATGCTGTCAACCGGTTCCTGGCCTTTGCAATTCCACTGGGATTCATTGCAAATGATGAACAGATGGAACGGGGATTGCATGTTGCTGTGAGTGACATCGTCCGTATTCCACCCCAGTCGGTCAACTCATCGATCAAGAACTATCACTGGCTGGATCTGGTGCTTGGACTGTTGCAGGGTTATGAAAAGTCTGGCGAGACTGTATTGTTATCGGATATGCACGGCAATATAACGGAGGGGCCGGGATTCAATGTTTTCATTGTCAAGGGTGGAACTTTATCGACACCCGGTTCGGGTGTGCTGCATGGAATCACACGGCAGACAGTATTTGATTTATGCGAAATTTTGAACTATGAGGTGAGCAGTCGCGAAGTTTCCCGCGGTGAATTGATGGGAGCCGATGAGGTGTTCATCACATCATCCGCAGGTGGAATCATGCCGGTGACCCGTGTGGATGATTGCCCGATCGCGAGCGGCGAAGTCGGACCGATTACCAAGGAACTCAAAAGTCTCTACTGGGCGCGTCACGAATTCGCAGATTGGATAACACCGATTGAATATTACTGATGAAGCTGATTGTTCAGAGTCGAGAAGGAACAGAAGAGCTGAGCGCGCTGAGTGACGAAAGGGTCTTGTATTGTGGATTACGTCATGGTGTCCGGCTGCCTTATGAATGTGGTATAGGAAAATGCGGGACTTGTACGGCGGTTCTGCTATCTGGTACCGTTCGGTCGCAGTGGCCGCAGGCACCAGGGTACGAGAGAACCAGATCGGAACGAAATGAAATATTGATGTGTCAGTCGGTAATTGAGACTGACGTTCAAATCAAGGTACGTCCCGCAATCAAGCCACCTGTTCCGTTGCCGGTTCCACAAGTATTGGAAGGAGAGATTGCGAATCAGAAAATTTTGAACGAGTTGGTTGTCGCGTTCGACTATCGTTTGTCGCACCCGATTTCATTCTTGGCGGGGCAGTTCATCAGCGTCGCAACGGATGCAGTGCCCGGCTTTCGGGCTTATTCCATGACCAATTTCACAGACAATCCCACTGACGTTCTCAGTTTTGTCGTCAAGAATGTTCCCGACGGTGAATTTACCGACTGGATTTTTGGCGGGAACCGCAATGGTGAATCCCTGGCCGGTTTCGGCCCGCTCGGAAGGGCGGTATATTCATCTCAGACGGATGGCGATTTCATCGCGATGGTTGGCGGTACAGGCATCGCGGGTATCTTGGCAATTTTGGAAAACGCATCGCTTCATGGACACTTTGAACGATACAAAGCGCGGGTTGTTTTCGGATTGAATCGAATTGATGATATTTTCCACCTTGAATTGCTGAATTCCTACTGTGCAACCCATCCGACATTGCATGTATTGGTGGCTCTGGTTGACGACGATGGTGTGGATTCACTTCGGAACCAGTTTGCGAATCTGGAGTTTGCTCGCGGATTTCTGCATGAGGCAGGTGCCGCATGGCTGGGAGAGCTGACTGAGGTATCAGTTGCATTTCTTGCAGGTCCGCCGCCTGCGGTCGAAGCATCTTTGCAGATGCTGGTCGGAGAACGGAAATTTTCTGCCAGAAAGATTCGATTCGATAAATTCGGATAGGAATGTAAACACCCTCTGTTGTGGTTGAAGTTTCCAGAGAGTCTGCAATTGTCAGATATGATCTCAACCAAAGTAAGCGGTTCAGCTTGGTTGTTGTGATACTTGGAACTTTTACACAAATTCACCGCCAACGACATCAGAATTCTCATAATACTCTCGTCTGTCGGTATACATTAGTGGGGTAAAATGTCTGGTAGCAGCAAAGTTACATTTTGCAACGATCATCCGATAGCAAAATTGGTTTGCGACCCAGACTTGCTCAAGATCACTGATTGCCCGTGATAGAAAATATGCCGATCACACGCAGAACATGGGTTAAGGCGGCCGGGTTCGCCCTGTTGACACCGGCATCAGCGGCCGTAACGATGCTCAAGTTAACTCCGAGGAGTTCTGAAGGGCCGTTCTATCCGGTAGAAATTCCCTTGGACTCAGACGCCGATCTGATCCAGGTTGAAGGGATGTCCCGGCCAGCAACCGGCATCGTCGTTCATCTGACCGGTCAAGTCGTGGATATCAACGGTGAGCCCATATCCGATGCAAAGGTAGAAATCTGGCAGTGCGACGCCTTTGGTGCCTATAAGCATCCCAGAGACAGGGGTGACGTTTCCGAACCGGAATTTCAAGGGTATGGTGCAACGAGTACTCTGGAGAGGGGTGAGTTTCGCTTTCGTACTATTCGTCCGGTTCGATATACTGGTCGAACACCTCATATTCACGCAAAGATTACGCCACCTGGATCGCGTACACTGACCACTCAGTTCTTTGTGGAGGGTGAACCGGGCAATGCGACGGATTTTCTTTACCGACGAATTCCGGAGGATCATCGCGGTCTGGTTACTGCTCAATATCCTGCTTCACCGGAAGAATCCAATACGGTCATACCAAGCTACACAGTGGTTGTGGGATGAATCCAAAGAGGCAATGACGAGTCAGCAGGCAGTCTGGTTTTCTTGCCACTATCCCTCGTCGTAGTCTTCCGGTTGCTTCCAATTACAAATTGTCATGCGGACTATTGCTGGATTCATGACACGAACAGTTTGGGTTAGGTCGACAAGGATGTCCGCATGACAAATCTTTTGAATTTATTCCCCTTACATTCACCCGAGAACAATATCTAAGGAAATGAGAAACACGGAATTGGGCGCAAGGTTCAGAACCATACGTAAGCGAAATCAACTTTCGCAGGAGCAGGTTGCAAAATTGTTCGGATTTAAACGGCAACAAACCATTTCCGCGATTGAAACCGGGAGTCGACGACTGACCGGAGCGGAACTGTAACGGGCAGTAGAAGCATTCGATACGACTATTGACAATTTTACAGATCCTTTTCACGCAGTTCACCAAGTGGAACTTACGTGGTGTCAGAGTGAGGTTGAGTCGATTGTTCTTAATGAATATGAATCCAAAGCCGGAAGGTGGCTCGCAGCTTATCGAAACTTAGTGCCGAAAATTGGAAATAATTTTCCACTAATTCGGACATCTCTTAGATTCAACAAAAGTTCTCGACATGAGGATGCAATGGTTGCAGGAGAATGTTTTGTCAGGGAGCTTGGCCTGGGAGAAGTGCCGGCGAGACGATTGATGGATGTGCTACAGAATGATCTTTCCATCTTGATTCTGATGTTAGACTTGCCCAAGGGAATTTCAGGTGCTTTCTGCCACTTGCCGGAATTCGACGCACTACTTGTTTCTCGCAAACAAGTGATTGGACGCAGAAATTGTGATGTCGCGCATCAGCTTTTTCACATACTGACCTGGGATTCGGTGCTGCCGCGGCATTCGCCAATGATCGGACGATCAAAGTTGAACCGTTCCGAAAAACTTGCAGATGGATTTGCTGGGGCATTGTTGATGCAGCGAGACACGATCGAACGATATGGCGATTGGAATGAGCTTTCCGGAAAACAGCTAATCAGCAAACTCAATCAGGTGGCGGATGAACTGCAGGTTGGTGCTGTTGATTTGAAATGGAGACTGGTGGCACTGAACAAGATTTCAAAACAGACCGCGAACGCGATATCCGCCCATCAACTGCGTGATCGTGACGAGCTAAGCGAAGGACTTATAGCCCCGTTACCTGATTTATTCTCAGAATCATACCTTGATGTTGCAGGGAAATCGATTGACAGGGGGTTAGTTTCAGTGCGACGAATGTGCAAACTTCTTGACCTGACGGTTGAAGACCTAAACGGCTTGTATTTAGCCTATGGTCTTCCATACTCAATCGATCTATAAGACACCGCGGTGCGTTTTCTGAAGTCAAATCAGCAGGTAACAAGTATAACGGCACTGATGGACTGTGTTGCTAATTGGAAGAACTACTGTTTTCGACATATGCTTCCCGGTATCGATCTGACAATTCTAGAGCATCGTTCAGATCAGAACTCGACATAGACTCGGATATGGTTTCTAGAACTTTCATTCCTTCTTCATTACCAGTTTGTTCTGTTCCGATATTTATCCACGCATAGGCTTCAATATGATTTTGAGGAATACCTTTGCCTGCATGATACAGGTTTCCTAGATTGAGTTGTGCTCCCGCCAATCCCTGTACGGCGGCCAGTCGGTACAATCTAGCCGCTTCCGCATAGTCCAGTTGAACACCTTTACCCGAATGATAGAGGTTACCGAGATTGAGTTGAGCGCCTGCCAATCCCTGATCGGCGGCGAGTCGAAACCACTTGGCTGCTTTTGCAGAACTCCGTGAAACGCCTTTGCCTGAATGATAGAGGTTACCGAGATTGAGCTGTGCCTCGGGCAATCCCTGATCGGCGGCAAGCCGAAACCATCTGGCTGCTTTCTTAGAGCTTCGCCGAACACCTTCACCCGCATAATACCGATTCCCGAGATTGAGCTGTGCTTCGGCCAACCCCCGGTCAGCGGCGAGTCGAAACCATCTAACCGCTTCCGCATGGTCTTGAGGCACACCTTTTCCGCGGTAATAAAGGTTCCCGAGATTGAACTGCGCTTTGGCTGACCCCTGGTCGGCGGCGAGTCGAAACCATTCGGCTGCTTTGGCATGGTCCGGCGGAACACCTTTGCCCCAGTAATACAGTATGCCGAGTCTGAATCTCGCGTTGATCGACCCTTGGTCGGCGGCTAATCGAAACCAATGGGCTGCTTTGGCATGGTCCGATGGAACGCCTTTACCAAAGTAATACAGGATACCAAGAAAGAATTGTGCATTGACCGATTCCTGATCGGCGGCACGTTGAATCCATCTGGCTGCTTCAGCGTAATCCGTCGGGACGCCTTTGCCAAAGTAATACAGTTTTCCCAGAATGTACTGAGTTTCGGCGGACCCTTCTTGGGCTTTCTGTATCAGTATCGACAACTGCTCTTGCGTTCGTACTTCCTGTCCGAATGATCTGTTTGAGCTGGTTGCTGCAACGGTAACCAACACACCAACCAATAACATTCTCAAGAAGAACGCCGGTAACGAGATGCTTTGTAGGTCTTGATTCACGGACGGGAGGACGACATTTCGGAATTGGAACAATCAAACAACGGAATTGACAATTGATTCAAAATCAATTCTATAACTATTGTAATTTTCAATCCAATTGGCTGTCCGAATGCTCCGATACCGGGTCTTTCAAAAACCGATGCTGGAGAAAAGGGATTCAGCATCGAACGGTCCACCATGTTGATTCAGATCGGTTCCAGACAGCTTTTTTCAGGGGGATTGCACCTTCGACCCGCGTATGAGAATTAGATTCGAGATGCCGAACCACTGACATTCTAAAAGTTGAAGTTCCGGTCAGAAATTTTTCGTGTCCGATACCAAACTGTATGCAAGTCCCACAGACAGAATAACTCGTACCGATCACCAGTCCTCTATCGGATATGAGGTCAGTTTTCTGCATCCAGTCTCCGTGATCAGAACCTGCTCCTCAAGTTTCACACCCTCTCCACCATGAATCGAACCGATGAAGGACTCGACACTCAATGTCATACCCACCTCAAAAGTTCCGTCAAACTCGTGCTCACCGAAGTCGAAGATATACTTGATTGCCGGATACTCGTCGGAGAGACCCACCCCATGAACGGTGACTCCGTAGCGATGCTTTTTGAATTCGTCCGGCAGCGGCCAGGCCAACCGCGCAAATTCATGGAAACTCAAGCCAGGCCGCAATAAATCAATGTTGAAGTGGATCTGTTCGTTGGCGAGCTGGTACAGATGTGCCTGATCCGGTTTCGGCTTGACTTCGCCACAAATCCAAGATCTCGACATATCACAGATATAGCCGTAAGGACCGATCATATCGGTGTCAAAGGAAACCATCTCACCTTTTTCGATCGGCTTCATCGAACATTCATGAAACCACGGATTGGTTCGCGCTCCGGACGCCAAGAGCCGGGTTTCGATCCACTCGCCGCCCATGGCAATGTTGGATTCGTGCAGCTTTGACCATAATGCATTTTCTGTAATGCCCGGTTCCATCAGTTGACGCATTTCGGCAACCGCATTTTCACCGACGTTAATGGAATGCTGCAACAGAGCGATCTCTTCTTTCGACTTCAAAGACCGGGCAACTTCCATCAGGCCCTGTCCTTCAACCATCTCCAATCCGATGTCCTGAATGACGCTTGATGCCAGCAGCCCACATCGGTCAACTGCGATTCGACGATTGGTGCCGGCACATGAAGCCACGACATCGTAAACCTCACGGGCGAACCTGCGGGCATTATCATGACTGCTGCCGCCACCCCAAAAGAAATAAAAAGGTGGAATCTCGCGGTAATCATCTATTGTCGGCAATCCTTCTACAATATGTGGCCAATCGCCGAAATCCCACAGGACTACCGGTCCCTCCGTCGCCACGAAAGCACTGCGTGCATCGTAGCGGGAACAGAATATCTGCATGTTGGTCGTGTCGGTCGCATAGCGAATGTTGAGAGGATCAAAAAGAAGTGCGCCGGCCAGGTCATGCTCCCTGAGTTTCTGTCGAACCCTGTTCAACCGATACACACGAACCTTGTCGAGATCGACCGGTGGCTGGGTGAATTCCATTGCTCCGTGCTGGTGAGCCCATTCACTATTCATGGGCAGAATACCTTCCGATCAGTTCAATGAGTGTCAGTAATCGAAAGCCTGCGACAGAATGAAAAACGCGTGTTTGACTGCGGACTTGCTTGTTGAATCTAATTGCGGTTGCATGCTGCCAAGTGGGCATTTCGAATATCCATTCCGGATGTAAACGCAACGTACCCGGTCGCCATAATCGATTCGGAGTTCAAGACAGCGAATGGCGCGGATTCGCAGTAGAGCGGGGTTGTTGGTATGACACGTAAATTTCACCCATTCATTGCATTGATGCGATGACCATGCTGAATAAAATCTACGATATTTTATATGTTTAAGAATCTCGATTGAGTCAATTTTTCATGGATGAATGCCAGGAACTCATTCCGGTTCTGCCGATTCGATTACGTGGACGACACTGACGGTACAGATACCCGAGTGCGCGTCGGTCAGCCCCCGACGAAGTTTTCGTGCGGGTTGAAGCTGCGGCTCATAGGTGCCGTTGAGCAGGCGATAGATGGTCACCGCCTGTGCGATACCGGTAGCGCCGGGCGCGCCGCCTTGTCCGATCAGGCCACCGGACAGATTGACCGGCAGATCCCCATCCGAAAGAAACTTCCCTTCTTCCATCGCCGGACCCGCCCGCCCTGATTGACAAAGCCCGAGTGCATCGATGCCTTGAAGTTCTGCACCGCTGAACGCATCATACACCTCAGCGACATCGATTTCCTTGCCAGGGTCTGTGATGCCCGCGAGCGAATAAGCCTGCTTGGCGGCGCGTGATTTTGCCGCAAAAAGATGTGGTGCACTGCGATCTCCAAGTCGCACGGAGTCGGTACTGCATCCACTTCCGGTAATCCGAATCGAATGTTGTCGGCCGGAATTGCCATTGTCGGCTGACAGTACAACAGCTGCCGCGCCATCACTGACCATCGAACAGTCGAGAAGGCGGTAAGGGTCGCTGATCATGTCTGATTCGAATATGTCATCCACGGTGATTTCCATGGGTTTGTGTGCAAATGGGTTGTGCATCGCGTTCCCGTGATTCTTGACTGAAACCAGCGCGGCCTGTCTTGAGGTGGCATTGAATTTCCGACAATAAAGCTTGAACGAGAGGGCATACAGATTTGCGGTACTGACACCGCTCCAGCCTTCGATGTCGGCGTCAAATGAAAGGCTATAGACCTTTTGCACCCCGGCGCGTGACAGCCGGCTTGCGGTCTGATCATAGCCGATCACCAGTACGTTTCTGGCAAGTCCTGAACAGACCTGGATGTAACCTTCGCGCAATGCCGCACCACCACTGGCACCACCGGCTTCAACATGAACAGCCGCCGCACCTTGCAGTCCCAGCTCATCCGTGACCAGTGCCGCCGGACTGACTTGCAACGACAGCATGTCGCTTTCGCTGGCTACAATGACGGAATCGATTTCTGAATTTACAAGCCGGGCTTCTTCAAGCGCGTCTTTGCCGACCTGTCGAATCCAATCTCGGAATGTTGAACCGTCCTGATAGCGCCGAAACGCAATCATGGACGCTCCGGTTATGAATGGTCGACGGTTACCGTCCATCGCGGTTATCCCGATATCATCTTCTGCGGAAGCCAGGTTGCCAGTTCAGGGAAAGTAATCAATAACGCAAGAACAAGAATATCAAATAGGATGAACGGAATCACACCTTTGACGACATGATGAAATTCCGCCTGATCCCCGAGCGCGCTCAACACCGCGAATAGATTGATTCCGACAGGCGGCGTGATCACCGAGATCTCGATCAGTTTGACCAGCACGATTCCGAACCAGATCGGGTCAATGTTCAGTTCAACCACTACGGGAAACAGGAAGGGCAGTGTGACCACCATCATCGAGGTGGTGTCCAGGAAGCACCCCAGCAGAATGTAGAGAATCGAGACGAAAATCATGAACTTGAGCGGTGTATCGGCGACCGACGTGATGAGTTCGACGAGACTGTCGATAATGCCCACGACGACAAGCATTCTGGAAAGCAGCAGCCCGCCGATCAGAATGATGAAGATTACACAGCTGATCGTCGCCGCATCATACAGCGCAGGCGGAAGCCACCGCTTCAAGGTTCTTTTTTTCGCAATCGCAAGGCAGAATGCACCGAAAGCACCGGCCGCGCCAGCTGCGGAAGGTGGGAAAAGACCCGTATATATGCCGCCCAGAACGATCGCCATCAGGAACAGAACCGGCCATACATAGATCATCGACTTGAATTTTTCGCTCAGCAGCACCCGGTCCTTGATCGGCGGAGCCAGTGCAGGCCGGATCCGCACCAGCAGGTAAACACCGGCGAGATACACAAATGCCGTGATCAGACCCGGTATGACACCTGCCATCAACAGCTGTCCGACGGATTGTTCCGTGATGATGGCGTAGATGACCATGGTGATTGAAGGCGGAATCATGGCGGCAAAACTGCCCGACCCCGCGATTGCCCCGATGGACAGACTGCGCGAATATCCGAACTTGAGCATCTGGGGAAATGCGATTCGCGTGAATACGACCGCGTTGACGATAGTGGATCCGGAAATCGCCGCGAAAACCGCCGATCCGACAATGACGGCCTGGTACAGGCCACCTCGGAATCGTCTCAGCCAAAGGTCCGAGGAATAGAAAACATCGCGGGTGACCCCGGAAGATTCCGCGAGCACACCCATCAGTACGAACATGGGCAGAACGGCAAAGGCGTAGTTGTTGACCACCCAGAACGGCAGGTTCCTCAGCTGACCCCAGGTAAACAACTCCCCGGCCCCGAGCAGCATGCCGCCGACACCGATGACACCCATCGCCACACCCACTGGAATACCAATCGCCAGAAAGACGAACAGCATTCCGGCACCAACATAACCGACCAGTATCGGATCCATCTCAGTCTACCCGGAATTCGGTTGGGGGTTCCTCTTCATCTTCCACGATACGAAACTTGCTGAACACCACACCGAGCATATCGAAGAGACATTGCACTGTCATCAGGGTCACGCCGATCGCAAGGCAGAACCGCGCAGGCCACAAAGGAAAGTTGATCAAGCCAGTCGAGTATTCACCGACGTTGAAAGAGTGAAGAGCCACAGCCCAACCAAAATAAGCAATCAATCCAAACAGTATCATCGCCAGGGCATATTGCAATATATCGGCCAGCTTTCGCCAGATCTCCGGCAGACGTCGCACAATCAATTCAACGCGAATATGTCTTTTTCTTTGCTGCGCGTACGAGACCGAGAGGAACACCGTCACGACCATCATCGCACCCATGAACTCGAATGTCGCTGGAATGGGCCGGCTTCTGAGCCCGACAACATCAAGATTGGTACCGAACACATCTGCCGCACCGGCAAGCATCATCAGCAGGATCGCGATACCCGCTAGAATGGCGCAGCCACGGGTGAGTGTCAGAAGAATTTTGGCGGGGTTCATCGGGAACTGCAGATCAGGGGGTCAAACACGAATCCCGAGTCGGCAGTCACTCGGGATTCGTGAAGACAGATAAAGGATCAGGATGATCAGTTGGCGACAACCTCTCTCCATATCTCGATGGTCTTCTTGGCATCCTCGCCTCGACCGAGTTCCGTCATGTCGGCAATGAAATCGCCGAAAAAGTCAGGATTGGCCGCTCGCCACTTGTCCGCTTCGTCCGCTGGAAAATCATGGAACTGGACACCTTGAGCTTCAAGTATGCCGATGGCTTCCTCACCGGCAGCAAGCACCTGGTCACGGTCCCGCCGCGCGGCTTGAAACGAAAGATCCTGAACAATAGCTCGTTGCTCATCGGTAAAGCCTTCCCAGATGGCGCTGGAGATCCAGACCGCGTTGGTCGGGCCTTCCCAAAGGGTGATGTAGTGGATATGCTTGGCCACTTCATAGATCTTGTAACTGACCATCAGATCGACCGAGAACGGAATGCAATCGACCGTTCCCTTGGATAGCCCTTCATACAGTTCCGGCAAGCCGAGCGTGATCGGCACACCGCCTGCAGCCTGTACCATCCGAGGCATATCCTTGCCCCAGGTTCGGACTTTCTTGCCTTCCATATCGGCAACACTTGACACCATTTCCTTGCACACGAGCAGGTACGGATTCAGATGGTGAAAAAAGAGTGCCTTCATGCCGTTGCGCTTGGCTTCGGCTTCGAACTCCGGAACTTCCACCAGCAGTCGCTCCATCAATTCCGTTGCCTGCGGAACCTCCGACATGGCCATCGGAATCGAATTGGGTGCTGCGTGAAATGGCAGCTCGGCAGGAAAGTATCCGGGTGACATGGCGGCAAGTTCGATCGCGCCACTCTGTATCAGGCCAAGATTTTCTTTACCCTTGCCCAGTGCACCTTCCCAGAAAATCTTGATATTGACTTCTCCGTTGGTAGCCTCCCTGATCTGATCGGCCCACCACAAGTCAACCTGACCACCGGGGGTGTTTTCCGTCCACTGACTGCTCATTTTGAGTACAGGGGCGGAATAACCAGCACTGGCCAGAACCATGAACAGGGCTGACACAATGATTGTCGATAAGGTTTTCAGTCTCATAACCGTTCCTCCTTCTTTGGTATATTTAGTACGTATCACAAATATATAGCATACATAGACTTCAACATAACATAATTTGTCACGACAAGATCAGATGAATCTGGTCGAACCAATTTGAACTCTCGGGAACAAATCCATCCCTTTAATGGCAATGCACAATCGAAACACAGTAATTCAGCAGGAACTCGCGTCAATTGCGGGCGAGGCGAATGTACTCACCACGGAAGAAATGACAGCCTCCTACCTGAAGGAACGCCGCGGTCGATTTGACAGCGAGACAATGTGTGTTGTGTTGCCAGCCAGCGTTGATGAAGTATGCGAGATTGTCCGTCTGTGCCGTGAGCGCAATCAGCCGATTGTGCCTCAAGGCGGCAATACCAGCGTGTGTGGCGGTGCGGTTTCCGATGCTGAATCGGTTATTGTCAATCTTCAGAGAATGAATCGAATTCGCAGTGTCGATGAGACCGGTTACACAATGGAGGTTGAATCCGGCTGTATTCTGGCTGACCTGCAGTTCGCGGCAATCGAACACGACCTGTACCTGCCGTTGAGTCTCGGTGCCGAAGGAACATGTCAGATCGGTGGGAACCTGTCAACCAATGCCGGTGGCGTCAATGTGCTCCGATATGGAAACACCCGGGACCTGGTTCTGGGTTTGGAAGTGGTGTTGCCGGATGGTACCGTCTGGAACGGACTGAACTCGCTTCGGAAAAACAACACAGGCTATGACCTGAAGAACATCTTCATCGGAGCGGAAGGTACGCTCGGCATCATTACGGCTGCGGTACTGAAACTGTTTCCGCGGCCGGTCAACCGTTCGACCGTCATGATCGCCATTGAATCGGTGTCGGATGCGTTGGAGCTGTTTTCCAGAACGCGTAAAGAGACTTCTGACTTCGCATCCTCTTTCGAACTGATGTCCAGAGTGTGTGTCGAGTCGGCTTTCAGGCATATTCCGGAGTGCAGCGATTTCTTTCCCGGACGGGTCTATCCCTGGTATGTCCTGTTGGAACTGGGAGATAGCACCGATGGCGGGATCAGCCGGCAGCTCAACGAACGTTTTCTCGAACGCGCATTCGAGGATGGCATCATATCGGATGCGGTACTGGCGCAGAGTGAGAGGCAGTCGATGCAGATGTGGCGGCTGAGAGAGGCGATTGTCGAATGTCAGAACTATGAAGGCAAAAGCATCAAGAATGATGTCAGTGTGCCGCTTTCCAATATCGCAGAGTTTATCGATCGTACGATTGCCAGCGCGGAATCAATGATTCCGGGCGTTCGATGTTTTGCGTACGGGCACATCGGCGATGGCAACATCCACTTCAATCTCAGTCAACCCGAAAATATGGACGGTGCTGCATTCTTCGATCAATGGTATGCCGTCACCGATGTAGTGCACGAGATCGCAGACAGTCTTGGCGGGTCGTTCAGCGCCGAACACGGCATCGGTCTTCTTAAGACACGGGACATGACGCGGTATAAATCCACCGTCGAGCTGGACATCATGAATTCGATCAAGTCGGCGTTGGACCCCGACAACATCATGAATCCCGGAAAAGTGCTTCCGTCCTGACTTTCGGCCTGAATCAGATCAGGGACCGAAATATCTGCTGCTTGAGTCCGGCGATAGATGCTGAAGGATCAAGCTCTTTCGGGCAGTAACTGGTACATGACCTCGTTGTGTGACAGGAAAGACAGCCAGCCTCAGTCGCTGATCCTCTGAAAAGTTCATTTCGGTTCTTGTTCCGCTCGTCATTCGCGAGAGACCAGGTGCGATTCAGCGCTGCGGGCCCCAGGTAGTCGGGGTTCCATTTGACCACATCACAGGCGGCATGACACACTCCGCATCCGATACATTCGATGGCTTGATCAACTGCCTTGCGTTTCGGGCTGTCGGGCCGAATTTGAGCGAATCCTTCCGAGCTCGATTGTTCCTGATCCGAATGACCCATGGCCCTGTCCCACTTCTCGAAAAAGTTGTCCATGTCGACAACCAGATCCTTGATCACAGGAAAATTCCTTAGGGGTCCGATCGTGATCCGTGATTCCTTCTTGAAGACTGCCGACTGAGTACGGCAGGTCCAGCGCGGTACGCCATTGACGGTCATTGCACAGGTACCGCACATTCCGACTCTGCAGGAGAACCGGTAGGACAGAGTGCTATCCAATTCGCGCTGAACGTAGGTCACGATGTCCAGTATGGTCTGTCGGGTGTCACGCGGCACCTGGTACGAACTGTATGTACCCGATTGGTCGCCGCGCCAGATATCTACATCAAGGATCTGTTGATTCATGAGCAACGGGTTCGTGCGGTTGGGATTGATTGATAGTTTGTGTCGGGTGCTGACAGTTATTGGATGTAAAATTTTCGCCGGGATTTCAATGATATTCCAATTCGACAATCCATTTGAAAATCAATCACTCAGACAAGCATGCTTATCAAGGATATTCAAATTACACGCCATAAACTGCAAATCAAGCCACCGTTTCCTTCTTCATGGGATCCCAGGCCTCTGACTGACTGGGATACCACAATGATCCGCGTCACAGCGGAGAATGGCATGGTTGGCATTTCGTCCGGCGACGCGATGGTCGGATTCGAGCGATATAAAAATCTGTTCATCGGCGAGAACGCGTTCGACTTTGATCGTCACAATCGGGTTCTGGACAGCATTTCACTTTTTACGGCGCGATGCTGGCCGCTTGACCTGGCTCTGTGGGACCTATATGGGAAAGTGGAAAACAAACCGGTCTACAAATTACTTGGTGGCGATTCAGGGATCCTTCCACTGTATGCGTCAACAGGTGCGGTTCGCCCGCCTGCCGAACTTGCCGAGCAGGCCTGCCGGATCAAAGACATGGGTTTCAAAGCGATCAAGTTCAGGATCGGGCGACGTGAACTGGATGAGGATGTCGAGGCTTTGCGTGCGGTGCGCGAAGCTCTCGGCGACGGAATCGAAATCATGGTTGACGCCAATCAGGCCTGGCGGATGCCATGGGACACCTCAAATTGGTGGACTTATGAAGATGCCGAAATGATGATCGACAAGACCCGAGAGCTGAGACTGTACTGGCTTGAGGAGCCGCTGCATCGGGGGGATTTTGAGGGGCTGCGAAAACTGCGTTCGATTCCCGGGGCGCCGCGTATTGCCAGTGGAGAGATGAATACCGAGTATCACGAACTTCGGTATCTGATGTCGTCAGGGTGTCTGGATGTGTTGCAGACGGACTGTGTGTACTTTGGTGGTATCACCGGACTGGCCGACATCGCCGGGGAGTCATCGGCTCATGGTGTCACATTCAGTCCTCATACCTGGGGGAATGGGATCGGATTGTTGGCTAACGCACATCTCGCGGCGGGAGTTGGAGCGCCTCCTTACCTGGAGTATGCGATTGACCCACCTGAGTGGACGTTGGAGGAAAGGGATTTCATGCTGACAGAACTGGTCATGCATGATAGCAACGGGTTTCTTGACTTGGGTACAAGGCCTGGGCTGGGGTTCGAACTGGATGAAGATATACTCGATCAAACCCGCGTCAGCTGAGATCATCAATCTGCCCTCAGAAATAGTGCTATTACTTCAATTTGGATTGAGTTCGTTCGTGGTCGCTGACTGATCCTGGTTTCTTCGGGTTATCCAATAGCCTCTTAAAATTTGGTCACGCCGAACGCGTTGTCTATTTACCCGATTGTGGCCTCTTTTCCTCTCGAGTGCCACCGAGGTCTATTCGAGTGTCTTTCCATCCGACAGTCAATAAATTGAGTTCGGCATTCAACGGTTGTAGCGGAATATAGGAATATAATCAGTTACAGTTCAGTTGTTTGATAAGAGGGTTAGAGAAGTGCGAAACTATCTTTCAGCGTCAGTATCGAATGATCGGCAGAATCTGATTCGCTTTATTCGAAAGTGTCGGTTTTACGGGCTGGTTCTCACATTAGCTCTTATCGGTTCAAATCTTTCCTCAGCGTTCGCTGACACCAACACTTCCACCGGGTCAGTCAGTAAAGAAGAATTTTCAACCAATGTTCTGTTCCACAGCATTCGTCCGATTGCGGTCATCACCCGGGACGAAATCCGGCGTTCCGAACATTGATGATTTGATTTTCAATAACGGAAGTGCCTTCAATGCACTTGGACTCTATCGGCCTCTGATCCAGGGCTCGGGTAATGCAGCGTTTCTGCTGAACGGTAAACCGACATCCGTTTCAACCGTGAGTGCGCTTCCACTTCAATTGGTTGAGCAAATCGAAATCCTGGGTGACGATGCAGCGGCGTTGCATGACAATGATGCTATCAGCGGCGCGATCAACATAGTCACCCGTCGCACGGGTATCGAAGGATATGAGTCTTGGCTAGATGTTGAGCGTCCTTCCGAACCGGGAGCGGACATGGAGTCAACGGGAGTCATTTGGAGTCCGGTCATGCAGAATGGCAAAGTAATGGCCGTCGTCGAGCATTGGAGGCGAGAGGAAATTCGCTCAGCGGACCGCTTCTTCAGCAAAGCCTTATGGAAAAACGGAGGAGCTTTTGGAGATACCCAGGGTGTCTCTTTATCAGGAAACACCGTTTCATCCAATAATCAATTCCGGTCCGTCGGTACCTGCGATACAAATTACTACACAGGTGTACTGAAGAGAGTTACCCAAAGCGATGCAAATGGTACCGTTTGCGGATTTCCATACGCCAACTATTCATTCGAACTTGAAGGTGAGGAGCGAACCAATTTCATTTTTGAATTTGAATCCGATTTGACGGATGACTCTTCTGTCTACACGAATTTCATGGTGACCGACGAGAAATCACATAATAGATATGCTCCACCCGTTGGTACATTTGAGCTGCCTGCAAACTTATTGCCATCCGGTCACGTTTTCTATGATTTGAACCCTAACGAGAAAGTGCGCATCCATCATCGATTTATCGGGCACGGAAACCGGGACTGGGTTACGGACGGAGATAATTTCGATCTGACCATCGGATTCAGGAACCAAACGGAATCAGGGCATAAATACGATGTTTCTTTACACCGGTCCTCACATCAGGATCTTCAAATTGGCAATACATTCGTAAGCGAGGATAAAATCGAGGCAATCCTCGCTGATCCAACCCCCGAAACGACATATAACTTCATTAATCCACTTTCGACAGAAACCAAACATCTCAATGCTATCAGGCAGTCACGCTTGACGAAGACTCATGACATCAAGATTTCTTCGACAGCATTGCTGGCGACGATGGATGGAAGCTTGGAAACGAATAAGGGTAGAGATATTCGTTGGAAAGCTGGTTCTGAATATTCGCAGGTTAAGAGAACTGCTGATCTTGACCACCGCGACATCAACAACAAATCTTATCCGCTGGCAGATGCGATCGGTTCCGGAGGCCTTTCCTACTCCGGTAAGCGCGACACTTGGTCGGTATTCGGAGAATCCGAGTTTTCAGTTCTGGAAAATCTAGAAGTATCCACCGCGGGGCGTTACGAAAATCACAGCGATGTGGACGATACGGTTTCCAGCCAACTTGCTGCTCGAATCCAGTTATCGGACAATTTGCAGTTGCGGACCTCAATCGGTGGAGGTGACAAACCACCGAGCTTTGATGATTTGTATCTCGAAGATTTGGTCGCTTACTTTTATGTCTGTGATGTGGTTGCGAATCCTATTTGTGAGACTGGGACCAACAGTCAGAAAAGGGCTGTTACAGCACAATACAAGTCCATTATCACGGGAAATCCTACCCTGAAACCCGAAAATGTCAGGACATTCAATATCGGACTACAGGCTCAATTCGATCCGTTGAAGGTGGCGGTGAATTACTTCTCAACCGATCGAAAAAATGTCCCCGATTCTCTCGAAGCCCAAGATATTGTCGAACTGGAAAAAGCGAATAAACTTCCACCCCTTGCGAGTGTCGATAGAAACGGTGGGGAAATCGAGCAGATCAATATTCCAATTACGAACAGTGGTGAAATCAAAGTCGAAGGTATCGATTTGCAATCAAATTTTGTTCGGAAAACCGGATGGGGTGAATTGGATTTCGGTCTCAACGTACTGCATACCATTCGCTACAGTACCAAGAACGCAGGGGAAGACACGACTTCTGATTTTCCTAGGAATCGCATGAATATTCTCGTTTCCGGCACGCGGGGCGATCTAACCGCAACGTGGAAAATTGGGGCGATTTCAAGTTATTATAATCCGCGTAAAAGCGCTCGCTTTAAGTCATGGATCGGACATGATCTGACATTCGGTTGGCAAAACGCGTTTAATGTATCAGGACTGACGCTTCGAGGCGGCATATTGAATGTAACCGATGAGGGTCCATCTTTGGATCCGACCAATCCAAGTGTTTACGCCACAACTTCGCCAATTTTCTCGCGGATCGGGCGAACCTTTTCCATTTCGGCTGAAATGAAATGGTGACGCGGGCGATACCTGAAAGCGCCTGCAATCAAGTCTGAAGATTCAGGTCGACAAACGTCTCGTTGTAACACGCGCCTCCAACAATATCCGCTCTTATGTCAGAGGGGATCAATGCATTGATGGTCATATTCGTAGCACTGGTATTGCGCCAGGTGCCCTTGGGTGAATAAAGGACACCCTGTCGGACTCTGTCTGAAACAATGATCCCAAGCACGACTTTACCGCGCTCATTCCAGACTTCGACGATATCGCCGTCTTCAACACCGCGCATCCGGGCATCCTCGGGATTGATTTCCACCACTTCGGTGCCTTCTGATGCCGCGCATCCGCCAAAAGTGGCATTTGTCCGCTTGTTTGATGACGGAGAGATCAGCGTGAAAGGAAATTCTTTCCGTACCGGGCGATAGCGAGGCACGCCAAATCCGAATCGGCTCTCCAGATCTTCCGAGAACAGTTCAATTTTTCCTGACTCGGTTGCAGGTTGGACATTCTTGCACATGATCGCGAATTCGCCATCAGGCTGATTGAATTCAATCGCGCGATCCAGTGGAAGTTCGCTGGGGCGGGAACCTTCAAAGCGTGCGTCGCTTGAGTCAAAAGCCGCATCCATCAATTCGCTGTCGCTCTCGCTGAATATGGCATTGTCGAAACCGAATTTCGCTGAAAGGCGACGGAAGATTTCTGTATTGGGGAGCGCCTCACCAACAAGTGGAATGACCGGTGCTGCCCGTTGTACGTAGTTCTGACCATATGCGCCATAGATGTCCGCATACTCAAAATGACTGGCGGCAGGCAGAATGATGTCAGCGTACGCCATGCTGTCTGTCATGACAATATCTGAGCCGACAATGAAGAGGTCTTCGCGTTTCAGCGCCCTGATCATTTCCCGCTGATTCGGATGAGTGGCCACCGGGTTGTGGTTGTAGATCATCAACGCCCTGATGGGCGGCTCCAGGGATTCGTCCAGCAACAGCGAGGCAACGTCGACAATATTGAAAGTTCGGGTTCCAGCAGGAGCCAGGTCCGGACGCCGCAGTCGGTCGGTCGTCCTGGGGACAGTCAAATCAGGTTCTGCGATCACGCCGGCACCCAGCCGACCATGGTTGCCGGTCAAAGCCTGCAACGCCATGGCGGAGCGAATTCCAGAACCGCCGCTATGTCCGCGTTCCATTCCGTTTCCAACCGATACCGCCACATTTTTCGCCTCGCAGTACATTTCAATGAACTGATTGAACTGTTCCTTGCTGACACCGCAGATATCGATGACATCCTCCACGGAGTATTGCCGCGCCTGCTCCATATAGCGGTCATATCCGAAAGTCCACTGACTGATGAATTCAAGATCCAATTCGTTCCTTGTTTCCAACTCTGCCGCCATCGCCATCGCAAGCACAACATCGGTTCCTGGCATGATGTGAATATGAAGGTCGCTTTGTTCAGCGATACGAACCCGTTTCGGATCGATCGTGACTACTTTTGCACCATTTTCCCTGGCGGTTTTGATGACCCTTGCCAGATGCAGATTCGAGACGGTTGCGTTATTGCCCCAAACCACGATCAGGTCGGAGTACAGGGCGTGCTCGGGAGCCATGCCGGGAGCTTCGCCGAACAGGCTTGAGTACGATGTTGCTCGCACAGCACCACACAGCGGACCACGATCAAGAAGCGTAGCACCGAGTTTGTGAAAGAACCGGCGGTCCATGGACCCCATGGCAAGCTCCCCGTGCGGTCCCGCATAATTGAGCGGCATTACTGACTGGGGTCCGAACTGATCGATCGCCTTCGAAAATTCACGGTGCACGTGTTCCAATGCATCTTCCCAGGATATTCGTGCGTATTGCCCGGAATCACGTTCGCCGGTTCGGATCAAAGGTGTTCTCAGCCGTTTTCCGCCATGAATCATTTCCGGGTAATAACGTCCGACCTTGTTGCAGATCACCCCGGCGGTATAGGGATTTGCCTTTGACCCCCGCACCTTGACGATATGATCTTCCTCTACTGTCACCTCCAGACTGCAGGTGTCCGGACAATCGAGCGGGCAAACGCTGTTCAGAATTTGGGTTGCATTATTGGTGTTCACGAATTCACGTACTCTGTTGAATTTTGTCGTTGCTTTAAAGCGGAATTATATACTTCGACAGGCACCCTGACAGTTGATCATACCGCTGCATAGAGCTCGCTCGGTAATGGAGGTCCGACTGTAATCAGATATTGAGTCGATCCGCAAAGAGACGCTTCGCAAGTTATGCGCTGTTCCTGTAATCATACCTGCGGTCCAGTGTGCTCCACACGTCAAAAAAATTGCAATTGTTGGAGTTGAACGATGAAGTGAACATTTCCTCACTGGGGGAAACCAACCGTTCAACTAGTCACGCACACCACATCGCAGACGAAACGACAGACTGGTGTTTTGAATGGTTCGAGTCAAAGATCACAACTCTATCTTCGATGTGTTCCTTGAAGATGAATTGCCTACTTTATCGGAATTTCTTTAACCAAGGCTTCAGTTTTGACACTTTTATGCGCATAAAAGTGTCAAAATACACCATTTTCATGCACACATAATTGTAATATTCTCTCGTTCGGTATAGAAATTGAATTCGGTTGTAATCTTCAACTCGCAATTCAGTTTTTATTTTGTTCTGTTACATTCACGACTGTTAATTTATGGGAATTATAAACTTGGGTTGACGACACCTACTTAACCGACCTTCACTGAAAATCAGGTTTCAGTCAGTCTGAAGTTCGGGCAGATCCCGATACAGGTCAAGTGCATGTGGATTGTCCAACGCCTCTATATTGTCAATTGATTCGCCGTGAACGATCTTGCGTACAGCGACTTCAGTAATTTTTCCGTTTTTTGTTCTCGGGATGTCCGCAACCTGCAGGATCTTTGCCGGCACGTGGCGAGGTGATGCATTTTTTCGGATTACCGATTTGATCCTGGAAATCAGAATTTCGTCGAGCTCAAGATCATCTCGCAGTCGGACGAACAGCACAACTCTGGTGTCACCATCCCATCTCTGACCGATAACAAGACTCTCGACAACCTCGTCGACGCGTTCCGCCTGGCGATAGATTTCCGCGGTACCGATGCGAACACCGCTGGGATTGAGAACAGCGTCGGAACGTCCGTAAACGACCATCCCGCCATGTTCAGTCAGTTCGACATAATCACCGTGATGCCATACTCCCGGAAACTTCTCAAAATATGCCGAACGATATTTCTCATCATTCTCGTCATTCCAGAATTCTATCGGCATTGACGGGAATGAATTGCGACAGACCAGCTCTCCTTTTGTTCCAGGACTCACCTCGTCACCGAAATCGTCAAAAACAGTGACATCCATGCCCAAGCCCCTGCATTGAATCTCACCGCGCATGACCGGCAGCGTAGGATTGCCGAGAACGAAGCAGGAAATGAGATCGGTTCCGCCGGAGATGGAAGACAGGCAGATATCCTCCTTGATTGCTTCGTAGACATAGTCAAAGCCCTCCGGAATCAGCGGTGATCCTGTCGACATCAGAGTCTTGAGAGAAGACAGATCATGTGTATCT
Organism: Arenicellales bacterium; assembly: GCA_963662635.2. Taxonomy (GTDB): domain Bacteria; phylum Pseudomonadota; class Gammaproteobacteria; order Arenicellales; family JAJDZL01; genus JAJDZL01. The sequence goes on along the minus strand of CAXXFC010000006.1, from coordinate 991,406 downwards.
TTTGGGCGGATTCCAGCTTTTGAAATGAAGTCTATATATTTTGCGGAGATTCCGAAATAATCGATCGAATATTCCGATATGTAGTCGAAAAACGCGTTTTCGCTTGGCTCAAACGGAGAACCTTCGTAAAGCACGATTGTCGCTTCCGATGCGAACGCCGAAACCAGCCAGTTCCACATCATCCATCCACAAGTGGTAAAAAAGAAAAGCCGCTGATCTCTTTTCAGATCGACATGCAGTCGATGTTCTTTCAGATGTTGCAGCAGTGTTCCTCCAGCTCCGTGGACGATGCATTTCGGTGCACCTGTAGTGCCCGATGAGAACAGTATGAACAGTGGATGATTGAATGGCAACTGGGTGTGATTTACTGGCTCCGTACCGTGACCTTCGACGAATTCATCCAACTTTACAGCTCCGTGAATCTCATGACTTGTCGGTGCATCGAGATAGGGAACAATCAGAACTTTCTCAAGCGACGGGAGGTGATCAACAATTTCTGAGAGCTTTTCGCTGACATCGAATTTTTTGCCACCATAGGTGTAACCGTCAACCGATATGAGGATTTTCGGTGAAACCTGTCCGAACCTGTCGATCACCCCCTGGGCACCGAAGTCAGGCGAGCACGATGACCAGGTTGCGCCACAAGATGCCGCCGCGAGCATGCAAATCACCGTTTCCGGAATGTTGGGCATGTAGGCGACGACTCTGTCCCCGGCTTCGATGCCACAGGCGCGATAGGCCCTTACCAAACGGTTGACCTGCTCATTGAGTTGCGCGTACGTGATGGTACGGTCCGTCTTGTCTTCCCCCCGGGATATGATCGCGAGACCATCATCTTGTCGATGAAGTAAGTTTTCCGTGAAATTCAACTGCGCGTCTGCGAACCATCGAGCTCCAGGCATGCGTTCACGGTGTTCCACAATTTTCGTCGCCGGTCGGGAGGCCCTGACGTTACAGAAATCCCAGATCGCCTGCCAGAAGTTCTCTGAATTGTCTATTGACCACTGATGCAGGGAAGCAAAGTCGCGCAACTCGGCATCCCAGCGTTTGCTGACATAGCTCGCGAACTCGGTGATCGTCGCCTCGGAAACTCGTTGCTCAGTCGGCTTCCACAATTGCGCACCCAAGGATCAATCCTCCGTTTCGGCCAGATTCAGCCTGGTTACAACGCTGACAATACTAATGACCAATTAAAAGGCGGGATCAGCTGTGATGTGCATAGTGCAATGGCAGTGCGGTTGTATACTTCAGTCTCTCCATGGCGAAACTGGAACTGACATCGTGGATGTCGGCAACCGAAATCAGACGCTTGTAGAATTTATCGAATTCATCAATATCAGGAACCACAACCCGCATCAGATAGTCGATTTGGCCGCTCATTCGATAGAATTCGACCACTTCGGGAAATTCGATGACAGCCTTGGCAAATTTTTCGAGCCAGGCGGCGTTATGCTGGTTGGTGCGAATGGCCACGAATACGTCAACCCCGAGATTCAGCTTATCCCGGTTCAGTAAACCGACTTTCGACAGAATGACTTCATCTTGTTCGAGTTTTCGAAGTCTTCGCCAGCAAGGTGTGGTGCTCAGGTTGACGGATTCGGCAATCTGACTCGCTGACATGTTTGCGTCATGCTGAATGCAATCCAGTATTTCAAGATCTATTTTATCCATGTCGAAAAAATCCTCTTTAAACCTCTTTCGTAGTAAATCATAACTCCAATTACCATCAATCAGTAAGAGGGGCAAAATCGTGGTTTCAGTCTGGTTTGCCGGGCCGGGTCTGTAACCTGTTGTTGATCATCATTGTATCGGATGCGCTGGATTTTTTCCGGTCCGGCCCTTGACTCCCGCCGCGGTCTGTGGCATCATATCATCCATGGAATATCATCGTGAACTGAAGTGATGGACCGGCGGATGGTCGAGCTGACCGGCGAGGTGTTTGCGGGCGGTTGTGTATCGGCCGTGCAGTTGGAACAGGTACGACAGACGGTGCGGACCTTTTCGGCGCTGAGCCGGCGCGAGCTGGCCCACACGGTATGCGAGCATCTGGGCTGGCACACGCCGAACGGCGACAATCGGGTGCAGTCGGCCATCGGGCTGTTGGAGCGCATGGAGGGGCTGGGTCTGGTGACGTTGCCGGACCGGGATCACAGCAAGGTGCGGACCTCGCAGCGCACTGTCGCCCGCACCGGTGACGGCGATTCCGGTTCGCCGGTCGAGGTGTCGTTGCGGGAGCTGATGCCGGTGCATGTGCGGCCGGTCGGCGATCCGGGCGGGGTGCGTGTTTTCAACGAGCTGGTGGACCGTTATCATTATCTGGGTTATCGGCGTCCGATCGGCCCGCACCTTCGTTATTTCGTGACCGACCGGGAGGGTCGGCGGCTGGCGCTGGTGATGTTCACCTATGCGGCGGTTGCGGTACGGTGCCGCGACGAGTGGATCGGCTGGGCGGGCGAAGGCTACCGGCCACATCTGGAGCGGGTGATTCAGAACAATCGGTTTGTGGTGCTGCCCTGGGTCAGGGTGCGCAATCTTGCGTCCAAGGCGCTGTCGATTGTGCTTCGGCGGCTGGCCGATGACTGGCAGACGCGGCATGGGGTGCGGCCGGTGCTGGCCGAGACCTATGTTGACGGTCGCTTTGCGGGCAGCTGCTACCGGGCCTCGAACTGGCGCCATGTCGGTCACACCCTGGGCGGCCGCGGCCGGGGGAAGCCGAAAGCGGTTTACGTGTATCCTCTGGATGCCGGTTTCAGGACGATCCTGTCGGGTGATGTGCGGTGACGCATCAGGATGGGGAACGCCTGACGGAGGAGAATCGTCGGCTGCGCGATGAGAATGACGCGCTGCACGGCCGCATTGCCGAACTGAATGAGGAGATTGCGCGACTGCGCGGGGATCTTCGCGGGCTGTCCGACGAGGTTCGGCGTCTGAAGGACCTGCCGAAGCGTCCCGAGGTCAGGCCGAGCGGTCTGAACCGCAAAACGAAGACCGGGTCGGGCCGCAGGACCGGTCGGCGCAAGCCCCGGCAGTACAGTCCGAAGGCGCGGACCGAGCGGGTGTTCATCGAGGTGCCGGATGTGCCCGAGGGCAGTGTGCGCGACGGCTACCAACCCTACACGGTTCAGGAGCTGGCGGTGCGGCCGGTGGTGATCGAGTATCTGCGCGAACGCTGGCGGACACCGGACGGCACACGCATCGTGGCGCCGTTGCCGGAGGATGTGAACGGCCAGTACGGCAGCGGTCTGCGCCGCCTGGTGGTGTCGCTGTATCATCAGGGACAGACCACGCTGCCGCGTATCGTGACACTGCTCAACGACTGGGGTGTCGGCATCTCCAAGCGCACGGTGGTGCGGATGCTCACCGACGGAGTGGCCGATCTGGTGGACGAGGCCGCACAGGTGCTTTCGGCCGGCATCGGCGGCGCCGACTGGCTGCATGTCGACGACACCGGTGCCCGGCACCGCAACCGGAACGGCTACTGCACGGTGATCGGCAATGACCGCTTCACCGGCTTTGCGACCGGGCAGTCCAAGAGCCGCCTGAACTTCCTGCAGATCCTCGGCTGCGGCGACAGCGACCATGTCCTCAACGGGGCGGCCTTCGAATACATGCGCAACTGCCGGTTGCCGAAAATCACGGTGGAGCTGCTGCGCCACGGCGGCCGACAGCGCTTCGACTGCGAGACCGAATGGCAGGCACATCTGGACCGGCTGGGCATCGGCGCCCGCAAGGCGGTGATCGCCACCGAAGGCGCACTGTGGGGCGCTCTGAGCGAATCATCGACACTGGCCGACACCGTCATCCTCAGCGACGATGCCGGTCAGTTCAACATCGGCGAGCATGCGCTTTGCTGGGTGCATGCCGAACGGCTGCTGCAGAAACTCATCGCCTCGGGACCCGGACACCGGGATGCCGTCGAATCCAAGCGCGATGCAATCTGGACACTCTACCGACAGCTCCTCGATTACCGAACCGAACCGGACCCGAACACCGCCATGGCCCTGTCCCGGCGATTCGATGACATCTTCAATGACACCACCTGCCACCACATGCTCAACCAGCTGCTGAAACGGCTCGCGGACAACAAGCAGGAACTGCTCAGGGTGCTCGACCGTCCGACAACGCCGCTGCACAACAATCTGGCGGAAAATGACATCCGGGCACAGGTGACCCGGCGCAGGATCTCCGCCGGCACCCGCAGCGATGCCGGACGCGACGCACGCGATGCCTGCCTCGCACTGCTCAAGACCTGCCACAAGCTGAACATCAGCTTCTGGGACTACCTCGGCTGCCGCTTCAGGGTGCCGGATGCACCTGCCATACCACCCCTCGCCACGCTCGTCAGCCAACGGGAATAAACCGCCCGACAGTCACCGGACATCGCCGCCGGCGCGACCGGATGTAATACAATCACCGGCAATCGACCGATCAGGAAAACACAATCACCGGCAAGGGAAAAGTGGACAATACCAAGATATTGCCCCTCTTACATCAATCACAAATGAATTTTGCAAAAACTGACTAATTCATGGTGTATTTGCGACAATGTATTGCAACGGGCGCCAACCTATAAATGTCGGCTTCCGGTTCTGATCTTTTGGATATCTCGCGTGCGTCATAGCGAGTATGTGACAAGGATAACTTTCAGCGGGGGCAGATTTGCAATTTACTGTCGAGGCGGACCTTGAAACTTGATCTCATCGCAACGAAATGCAGTCGATTGTTGAGAACGAGAAAAACCGAATACTAGACTTCGGAATAAGCTGCCACAAAACAGCGAATGAGTGATTTGACTTGTATATAATACGCCGTCTAACTCGGATTTGATCGTCCGCAAATTCTTTATCGATAACATTTTGGAGGTGTTTTTGATCGATGCCTAGTGTTCGTGTCAAGAATGACGAACCATTTGACGTAATTGTTCGTAGGTTTCGCCGTTCATGTGAAAAGGCAGGGGTATTCAGCGAAGTCAGAAAGCGTGAATATTATGAGAAACCAACGACTGCGAGGAAAAGAAAGGCTGCCGCTGCGGTTAAGCGGGAGGAAAAGCGCATCAATCGAGAGCGCGGTTACCGAACTCGCTCCTATTAGGCTTAATCAGTTCGATTAGGTTATTCCAGGCAGTGATCGAAGATTGATCGGCCATGCAGGACAAGTAGTCAGAAAGCATCAATCAGAGAATAGAACATTCACAAATATTGCCGAATTTGTTGACGAAACTTAAATGTGCAGGTATATTTTGCCTTTCTGTTTCTGATTCGGGTTTCGGTCGCCGTGGCAATCAGATTGAACGTATTGTCATTCCAGATACGGTGATCTGCCAAACGCAATAGACAAGATACACGATTGTTCCCTGAACGCATACTCAATTAATATTCTATGTACGCAATTATTCAAACTGGTGGAAAACAGCTTCGGGTTGAACCCGGAGAGAAAATTCGGGTCGAACAACTCGACGCTCAGATTGGCGAGGATGTCCAGTTTGAGGATGTGTTGCTTGTCGTAAAGGATGATGAGACCCTGATCGGTACGCCCCATGTCGAGAACTCACCGGTATTCGCAAAAGTTCTCGATCACGGTCGAGGCAAGAAGATCAAGGTCGTCAAGATGAAGCGACGAAAGAACTACCGGCGCACTCAAGGCCACCGACAGAACTACACGGAACTTGAAATTTTAAGCATCGGCGAAAAGCCAAAGGCAGCAAAGCCGAAGAAAAAGAAGATCGCGGTCGAAACTACTGAATCGGAATCCGGCTGAGTGGAACTTTCCGATCATTGATATTTGAATATGAGGTAATCAACTCATGGCACATAAGAAAGCGGGCGGCAGTTCACGAAACGGACGCGATTCGAATTCAAAACGCTTGGGCGTCAAACGTTACGGTGGTGAGCAGGTTCGAGCCGGAAATATCATCGTACGTCAGCGCGGCAGCCATTTCCATCCCGGAATGAATGTTGGAATGGGTAAGGATTACACGTTGTTTGCGACAGCAGACGGTCACGTCAAGTTTGAAACCAAGGGCCCGAAGCGCAAAAAGACGATAACTGTTCTGACAGCCTGACGGCTTTCCGAACGACCGTTTATATATTGGTCGTTCCACTTTCGGAAATTCCCGGTCGTTCAACCCCCTTCAGGAGCGCGTCACGGTGTTTGTCGACGAAGCACAGATCAAGGTTGAAGCAGGCAAGGGCGGTTCAGGATGCCTGTCATTCAGACGCGAGAAACATATACCGAGAGGTGGTCCCGACGGCGGTAATGGTGGTGTTGGCGGAAGTATCTACCTGATCGCGGACCCACACCTGAATACCCTGATCGACTTTCAGTCCGCGCGGCAATTCCGAGCACAGAATGGCAGACCGGGTGCCGGACGCGACTGCACCGGCAAAGATGGAGACGATCTTTACATCCCTGTTCCCGTCGGAACCATGGTCAGCGATGCCGAGACAAGAGAGTTGATCGGCGAGCTTCTAAGACCCGAACAGAGCATGATCGTCGCATATGGCGGAGCCCACGGTCTCGGCAACGCCTGCTTCAAGTCCAGCACCAACCGTACGCCCAGAAAAACCACGCCTGGAAAACCGGGTGAGGCACGGCTGCTTGACCTGGAGCTGCGACTGCTGGCGGATGTCGGTTTGGTTGGACTGCCAAACGCCGGCAAATCGTCATTCATCAGAAAAGTTACGAATGCCACCCCAAAGACTGCACCGTATCCCTTTACCACCTTGAACCCAGCACTCGGTGTGGTTTCGATGGATCGCGGACGGAGCTACACAATCGCAGACGTACCCGGTCTGATCGAAGGCGCCTCAGCGGGTAGCGGGCTGGGAATTCAGTTTCTCAAGCATCTCGGTCATACAAGGCTGCTGTTCCACTTCATTGATATTGCGCAATCCGACGACATCGACGGACTGATTCACGATATACAAACGATCGAAACAGAACTGGGTGAATTCGACGCACAGTTGTTGGAAAGACCGAGATGGTTGGTGTTCAACAAGATCGACCTCCTGTCCGATGAAGAGGCAAATCGCAGAATAAAAAGTGTATTGGATGGCGTTGGTTTTGAAGGGGAAACAATGGCGGTGTCTGCATTGACAGGTACAGGCTGCAGGAAACTGGCTGGTATGGGAATGACTTGGCTGGAGAACAATCGTGTCGAGAACGAAACATCCGAATCTTCTGACATCGAGGCGGAGCTGCTGACATGAACGAACGATTCGACGCCAGCCTGGCGCGACGCTGGGTGGTCAAAGTCGGAAGTTCACTGATTACCAATGTTGAGTCTGGTATCAATCTGGAGCGAATTCAGTCCTGGGCGCACCAGATCGCGGAACTGAAGAACAATGGTGTGGAAATTGCCTTGGTGTCTTCAGGATCCATTGTGGAAGGTATGAAACGTCTTGGCTGGAAGGAGCGTCCCCACGAAGTGCACCTGCTGCAGGTGGCGGCAGCGGTGGGACAGATGGGGCTGGTTCGAACTTATGAGACTGAATTTGACAAGTATGACTATCGTACAGCGCAGATTCTGCTCACCAATGCCGACTTGGCCGATCGCACAAGGTATCTCAATGTGCGTAACACTCTAAGAAGCCTGCTGGAAATGAACGTCATCCCAGTCGTGAACGAGAATGATACGGTTACAAACGATGACATAAAGTTTGGGGACAACGACAATCTCGCAGGCCTGGTCACCAACATAGTCGATGCCGATCTGCTGGTTATCCTGACCGATCAGCAGGGACTGTTCGAGGCGGACCCTCGGAACAACCCTTCCGCATCATTGATTGAGCGGGCCTGGTCGGATGAGGAGTTTCTTGATCAGGCTGTCGGACCAAGCAGCAAGTATGGCCGGGGCGGCATGACAACCAAGCTTGAGGCGGCCCGCAAGGCTTCGCGTTCCGGTGCCGCGACAATAATCGCATCAGGGCTGGAGCCCGATCAGCTGCAGAACATTCATGCCAACAGGATCAACGGCACATTACTGCAATCGAGAGCGGGTCGAATCACGGCACACAAACAATGGTTGGCCGGCCGGCTGCGGGTCGCGGGAAAAGTGCATCTTGACCATGGGGCGGTGAGCGCATTGCTGGATCAGGGTCGGAGTCTGCTTCCGGTTGGAGTTCGGCGAGTCGAGGGGAGATTCAAACGGGGCGATCTGGTTGTATGCGTGAACACCGAATCCAAAGAGATCGCAAGAGGTCTGATCAACTATGATTCCGATGAGGCTGACAATATCAAAGGGCGACGGACCGGTCGCATTGAATCAATATTGGGTTATGTGCGCGACCACGAACTCATACATCGTGACAATATGGTGATTATGCTGTAAAAACCCCTAATTCAATTGATTAGTTCGTGTATATTTCTCAATTCATAAAATATTTGTTATTTGGAGTATTGTACTTATTATGACTATAACCAAAAAAATCATCGGACTAGTTGCGGTACTTGCCGTTCTGATGCTGCCCGGTTTGGCAAGTGCGAAAACTACGATTCGTATCCAGTCAGTGATTCCGGTGTCAGCAGATGAAACGGTCATGCTGAAAAGGTTCGGTGACAATGTTTCTGCATTGACCAATGGCGAGGTGGAAATTGAAGTTCTGCCAGCGGGTGCTGTTGTCGGTGTCAAGGAAACACTTGAGGCTGTTCATAACGGCCTTATCGAAGGTGGATTTGCATGGACGCACTATTGGTCTGGCTATCATCCAGCGGCAATGCTGTTCGGGTCTCCGACAGCAGGTGCAGGACTCGGTATCGACAATATTGCCTTTATCTCATGGTACATGGAAGGTGGCGGCAAGGAACTGTACAACCGACTTTGGGACGAGATGGGAATGAATGTCAAAGGCTTGATGCTTCAGCCGGTCGGACCGGAAGCATTGGGTTGGTTCAAGGAGCCGATCGCCAGCATGGAGGATTTCCGCAAGTACCGATTCAGAACACCCCCGGGCATTCCGGGTCAGACCTATACTGACATCGGAATTGCTGCGGTATCCATGGGCGGTGGAGACATTCTGCCGGCGTTGGAAAAAGGTGTCATTGACGCGGCCGAATGGTGTTGTCCAAAGCCGGATTCCGTATTCGGTTTCCAGAAAGTCTTGAAACACTATTACCTGCAAGGCTTGCACCAGGTTGTCGTGAACGCTGATGTCTACATCAACGGCGATGTCTGGAACAGCCTGACTCCGCATCAGCAAAAGGCGATGGAAGTCGCTGCTGACGCCTCCTTGATGCAGTCGCTTGCCTATCGCATTTACGAAAACGGCAAGGCGCTCAAAGACCTGACTGAAAATCATGGTGTCATTCTGCACGACACTCCGAAAGATTACTTCACTGAGTACATGAATGCCGTATTGAACAGCATGGACAAGCATAAAGCCGAAAATGCGTTCTTCAACGAGGTATGGACTTCAATGAAGGAATTTGCGGATATTGCCGTTCCGTTCTGGGCGGGTGCACAGACAACCAACGCCAATCTTGGCATGGCTTACGCAAAACAAAAGTAACGTAATTCATAGGTCAAAATGACGTTTTAAGAAATTGAAGAGTGTGCAGACCGTGATATACAGTCTGCACATTTTTTTACCTGACCGAAACATGGATTCATTCCGTCGAATGAATTCGTAACAATCACAGAAGAGTTAGGTTCATGCCCGAAGACGCGCCGGAAATCACAGATGTGACAGACGAGATGATCGCCGAAAGGCGGACATCAGGCGGTCTGTCCAATTTGCCGGATGATATGCCCGGTTGGATGGCGTTCCTGATATTCTGGATAGATACCATTAGTCTGTGGATTGGGCGGGTTGTCTGCCTGCTGACACTTCCGCTGTTCCTGATCGTAGTGTATGAAGTTTTCATGCGCTATGTCTTTGTGGCTCCGACGGTTTGGGTATATGACATCAGCAGAATGATGTATGGCGCCTTGTTCATGCTGGGTGCTGGATATGCGCTTTCCAAAGGAATTCACATCAGGGCAGATTTCCTCTACAGAAATTTTCCGGTTCGGACACAAGGGTTGGTTGATGCCGCCTTGTATCTGTTCTTCTATTTCCCCGGCATGCTGGTTTTTCTTTGGACTGCCATGGATTTCGCCGGTTTTTCCTGGGTGAGAATGGAAAAAGGCATGGACACCGCATGGATGCCTTACGTCGCACCAATCAAGACAGCACTTCCTGTCGGCGTGTTCTTTCTTCTGATTCAGGGCGTATCGGAGTTTCTAAAAAGCATTTACGCCGCCACCCGCGGTAAGTGGCCGGTCTGATGACTCCGGAAATTCTCGGCCTGGTCCTGATCGCGGTGATGCTGATCGCGATTTTTGTGGGATTCCCCATTTCGTTCACACTGATTTTCCTCGGATTTGTATTCGGCTACATCGGTTTTGGAAAAGTTGTCTTTTATCTGATGACTTTCCAGTTCTACTCGGTCATGATGGAGCAGACGCTTGCGGCTGTGCCTCTGTTTGTATTTATGGGAATCATGATGGAACAGGCGGGCCTGATGGAACGTCTGTTCAACTCTGTACAGCTCATGCTGTCCCGAGTTCGGGGATCTTTGTTCGTTGCAGTGCTTTTTGTCTCCACGATTTTTGCCGCAGCGACAGGAATAGTCGGAGCGTCCGTTACCATTCTGGGCATCATGGCGGCCAAGACCATGAACCGCTCGAACTATGACGTGCGTCTGGCATCCGGTACCATCACTGCCGGCGGGACGTTGGGAATACTGATTCCACCGAGCATCATGCTTGTCGTCATGGGGCCGGTGATGGAAATCCCGGTGACTGATCTTTTCTCCGCAGCGATCATTCCGGGCATTATGCTGGCATTTCTCTACACTGCCTATTCGCTGGTTCGCTGCTGGCTGAATCCAAGTCTGGGCCCGATACTGCCGGAAGAGGAACAGCCCGAGAGCATGGCCTATGTCTGGAAGGAATTCCTTCTTGGTCTGGTGCCGCCGGCGGCACTGGTATTCGCCGCGCTGGGCAGCATCATGTTCGGTCTGGCCACACCGACAGAAGGTGCGGCCTGTGGCGCGTTCGGTGCATTGGTGCTTACAGTTGCATACCGAAAACTAACCGCCAGGAAACTGTTCAACGCACTGATCAAGACGCTAGAGATTACCGCGTTGATCATGTTGCTTGTCGCCGCTTCGAATTTCTTTGGAGCAGTGTTCTCAAGACTCGGTACTCCCACGATGCTGACAGAATTCCTGTTGGATCTAGAAGTCAATCGTTATGTGATTCTCATTATCATCATGGCACTGATCTTTCTTTTAGGTTGGCCGCTTGAATGGGTACCGATTGTTTTGATTATCGTGCCGATACTGATTCCGCTGGTCAATCAGCTGGAGTTCAACCTGACGTGGTTTGCGATTCTGGTCGCAGTCAATCTGCAGACCGCGTGGTTATCGCCACCTGTTGCGCTATCGGCTTATTTCCTCAAGGGGGTGGTTCCCGAATGGGACCTGAAGGATATCTATTTCGGAATGATGCAGTTTATGGGACTGCAACTGATCGGACTTACCTTGATCATCCTGTTCCCGCAACTTGTACTATGGCTGCCAGAGTACATATACGGAGGCAACTGACACCGTCAGGATACCGCAAATCCGGTGGAATCTGCGATTGTGTTCAGTCGGCAGTTGTTGCCAGTTCCTTAAGATGTGCGTTCATTCGGCTTTTCAGCCGCGCGGCCTTGTTCTTATGCTGAAGTCCCTTTTGGGCACTTCGATCAATTTTGGAGCAGGCTGCCTCGAAGGCTTCCCGTGCCGCTTCGGTATCTTTTGATTCAAGAACCTTGTAGAATTTCTTGATGTATGTGCGAACTGCCGCCCGCTCGCTCATGTTACGGGAGCGTCGTTTCACGTTTTGTCTGGCTCGTTTGCGAGCTTGAGGAGAATTTGCCAAAGTATTCCGTTCCTTTTTCTATGTCAATATGGTAAAGCGCAAAATATGCTATTTTTTCCGTCAATTGTCAATAGCCGTGTGTGATTTCTTTGGGATTGAATCGATTTCACTGCGAATTGTTGCAAAATGACCGAGTTTGAATAGCTTGATCGGTAAGTTGGCATTTTGTTTATGCTATTGCATGGAATTACTTTCGGTCTTGCATGAATGGGAAAAGATAGGATGAATACAGCTCGATTCGTAAGACATCTTCGGTATCTGACATTTGACAACGTATTCAATCCGTATCGAGACCGATGCGAGCTTGGTGACCGAGCCAATGCGCCTGCGATGCGCAGACGTGCGCTGCGACTCATGCTTGATGCCGCGGCGCAATCCGAAATCGATTCGATCTGGATTGGACGAGACCTGGGTTATCGCGGTGGGCGACGGACCGGACTGGCATTTACAGATGACCGATTTTTTGCCGCACATTGCGAGCGCTGGAACATCACAGCATTGTCACCGACGGTTGGAAGTGAGATAAACGAGCGGACCGCCGCGGTGGTCTGGAAGATGCTCAACCAGACGGATTCCGGGATCTTCCTCTGGAATGTGTTTCCGTTTCACCCTCATCTTTCGGACCGTCCTTTTTCCAATCGTGCTCACAATATGTCGGAGCGGAAGGCAGGAATCAAGGTGCTGTCAGAACTGATCACAATTCTGCGACCGAAGCGCCTCGTCTGCGTCGGAGCTGATGCGAAAAAAGCACTGTCAGAATTTGACCGCGAAATCCCAGTGCATTCCGTCAGGCATCCCAGTTACGGCGGAAGCAAGGAGTTCGTCGACCGAATGACTTGCCTTTATGATTTGGCCTAACGCGCATTACATTGTTGCGAGCTTAAAAATTATCACCTGAGCTAAAAGTTTCCCCTAATGTCCACCCCGCATCCACCAAAGTGTACGTATGAGCACTGACGAATCCCAAGATCCCAAATCCCAACCGCGAGGAACCGGGAAACTCCTCAGGTCGACTGCGGCGTTTGGTTCGATGACGGTGATTTCGAGAATCACCGGTCTCGTTCGGGATATTGTATTCGCGCAGTTGGTGGGCAGTACGTACATTGCTGACGCTTTCTTTGTCGCATTCAGGATTCCCAATTTCTTCCGCAGAATATTCGGTGAAGGTGCATTTTCGGCGGCTTTTGTCCCCGTCTATACGCAGCAGCAGGCAAGTTCGAGCCAGTCGGAAATTCAGGGGTTTCTCGATCTGGTGACGGGACGGCTTGCGGCGGTGCTGATCATACTGTCGGCTGTCGGTGTCATATTCTCACCGTTGGTCATTTCGATTCTCGCACCGGGCTTTCGCGGTGACATCGACAAATTTCAACTGACCGTCGACAGTCTCAGAATTACATTCCCATATGTGCTTTTTGTCTGCCTGATTGCGCTCAGTGCCGGGATTCTGAATACACATGGACGATTCGCCGCGCCTGCCGCTACGCCGGTCCTGCTCAATATTTCACTGATTGCATCTGCGCTGTGGCTGACCGGTGTGACGCAGAATGCGGCAATTGCGTTGTCGATCGGGGTACTGGGTGCCGGGGTGGTCCAGCTTCTTTTTCAGCTGCCTTTCCTGATCGGTATCGGAAAACTGCCCCGACCCCGATTGCGAAGGAAAGTCAGGGGCGATGCCGAAAAGGGTGCGAAGGAAGTCTATCGGCTGATGTTGCCGGCGGTATTCGGAGCGTCTGTAGCCCAGGTCAATCTGATTGTGAATACCTTCATTGCTTCTTTCCTTGTGACCGGAAGCGTTTCCTGGCTTTACTATTCCGACCGATTGATGGAGTTCCCACTTGGTGTTTTCGGAGTCGCACTGGGTTCTGTCATCTTGCCGCGTCTCTCAAAGGAGCATGTTGACACCGCCCATCAGGAGTTCTCGCGGGTGTTGGACTGGGGAATGCGCTGGTGTCTTCTGATTGCGTTTCCATCGACCGTTGCATTGAGTGTGCTGGCCGATGAGATCGTTGCCTCACTTTTCTATCACGGAGCCTTTACCGAGACTGACGTGGTCATGTCGGCGCGGGCATTGGTCGCATTCAGTATCGGCCTCAGCGCACTGATTGCGGTTCGCGTACTTTCGCCGGGATTTTTTGCTCGCAACGATACCAAGACACCGGTAAGGGCTGGTGCCATCGCGATGGCGGTGAACGCAATTTTGGCCGTAGCGCTCGCGATTTCCTTTCAGCATGTGGGTCTGGCGGCAGCGATATCGATTGCGGCATTTGTCAACGCGGGACTCCTTTACTATTGGCTTCGGCGCGATCGGGCATACGTTCCTCAGCGGGGATGGCCGATGTTTATTCTCCGAGTAGCAACCGCCTCACTTATAATGGGAGCAGTCTTATGGTGGCATTCTCCGAGTCTTGCCTTTTGGCTGGATTTCGGAATTGTCGAAAGAGTTTTTCGTCTGCTCGGTTATGTCATAGCCGGTGCGGCGGTCTATTCCGTTTCGCTTCTTGCCCTGGGTATCAGAATCCACCAGTTGATCAGAAAATGAAAACCGCAAAGTCAACAGTTGTACAGATCGATTCCACGCAACCGACAATCGTGCAGATCGGTTCGCCGGAATCCCCCAGGTATTTCACACTTGCGGAAGCCAATCAGACACTGCCTCTTGTCAAACAGATTACCCGCGACTCGTACGAAGAACTTGAGGTCATCAAAAAGAAACTTCGCAATTTCGTTCCAAGCGACCCGAGAGTGGTTGTCATTGAGCGGCAATACGAGGAGATCGTCAAGAAGTGGATTTCCAAGCTGGAGCGGCTCGGCCTGATCGTCAAGGGGCTTTGGCTTGTCGATTTTGATACAGGAGACGGCTATCTTTGTTGGAAGTATCCGGAGCTTGAGGTATCGCACTATCACAGTTATACCGGTGGATTTGCGGGGCGTCGGCCGGTTTCCGAAATCATCGAGGAAAGTCACCCGAACTGGGCGTGACGGTATCCGTTCCAGGGATTCGGCTGCCATGGATCAGGACCGATTGAATGGAATTTATTCGCGGCACGCATAACATCACTTCCCGCCATCATGGATGTGTTGCTTCCGTCGGTAACTATGACGGTCTGCATCCAGGACACCGACAGGTGATCCGGTCGTTGGCGCGCAAAGGACGGGAACTTGACCTGCCTGTGACGATCGTCAGTTTTGAACCCCATCCGTTGGAATTCTTTGTACCCCATGCCGCTCCGCCCCGATTGATGACCGTGCGCGAAAAACTGGAGGGTTTGAGCAAACTGGACGTGGATCGGTTTCTATGCCTGACTTTCGACCATCGGCTCGCCAACACCGAACCTGAGGCATTTGTCGAGGAACTGCTGGTTGAGAAGCTCGGTGTTCGTCACATTGTCGTTGGTGACGACTTCAGATTCGGCAGGAATCGTCGGGGCGACTTTGAAATGCTCAGAAAGCTCGGTCGAAAATTCAACATGGAAGTTGTGAGAACAGATTCTTTCATGGTCGGCGATGAGCGTGTCAGTTCCACACGGATCCGAGAGTGTCTGGCATCGGGAAATCTGATACATGCCAACCGGCTGCTGGGAGCGGATTATTCTCTGTCAGGCAGAATAGTGCGTGGCGATGGAAACGGCCGGAAGTGGGGCTTCGCGACGGCCAATGTCCAGATCAAGATTCAGAAACCGGCTCTGCATGGAATATTCGTTGTTGAAGCCGATATCAGTGACGGGAGTTGGCTGCCCGGAGTCGCCAGTCTCGGCACGCGACCGACGGTAGATGGATCAAGGTTTGTCCTGGAGGTGCACCTGCTGGATTTCGATGAGAATATCTACGGCCGGCGAATGCGGGTCCGATTCCTGCAAAGGCTCCGGGACGAGGTCAGGTTCAATTCCATCGAAACCATGTGTGAGCAGATTCAGCAGGATATCCTCAGAACCCGGGAGTACTTCAGGAACGAGCAGTCACAGCGTGTTTCCTAAACCTCTGTGAGAAATATCTTATTCAATTTAATAAAATTAGGTCACAAGTTCTGACGGTTCCGTTGTCTGAACTCATGAATCCGGAATCAATAAGACGGCCTCCCGTCCTACCGGCAATTTTCCATAATCTGACTGACAATTCGCAATGAACTACAAAGACACGATCAATCTTCCGAAGACTGATTTTCCCATGCGGGCCAATCTCGCCAAGAGAGAACCGGATATGCTTGCATTCTGGGATGAGATTGATTTGTACAAACGACTGCGAGAAGTCGGACGCGGCCGCGAGAAGTGGGTGTTGCATGACGGACCGCCATATGCGAATGGCGCATTGCATATCGGGCATGCGGTCAACAAGATACTGAAGGACGTCATCGTCAAATCCAAGACAATGGCCGGTTACGATTCTCCCTATGTTCCCGGCTGGGATTGCCATGGTCTGCCGATTGAACACGAAGTCGAAAAGAAGATAGGTCGCGAGATTTACCGCACGAACCCATCGGCGTTTCGAAAAGCCTGCCGGAAGTTTGCCACGGAACAGATTGATATCCAGAGAAACGGTTTCATTCGTATGGGTGTGATCGGAGACTGGTTCAACCCCTATCTGACCATGAACTATGAGACCGAGGCCAACGGAATCCGCGCCCTGTCCCGAATTATGGAGAACGGGCATATGATGCATGATCTGATGACGGTTTACTGGTGTTCGGACTGTGGCTCAGCGCTGGCGGAAGCGGAAGTGGAATTTCTTGACAAGAAGTCGCCGACAGTCGATGTTCGGATGAAGGCGATTGACCGTTCTGCGGTGATGCAGGTGTACGGCATGCCGGAAGGCGATGCCGACGGTCTGCCCGTCAGTGCGGTGATCTGGACGACGACAGCATGGACATTGCCCGCCAATCGTGCAATCGCAGTGCATCCTGATTTCAATTATTGCCTGGTGAGGTGCTCCGTCAACCGAAGCGCAGATGAGTTTTTGATCCTGGCGGAAGAGCTGGTAGAGTCCTGTATGGCACGCTATGGTGTCGAACAGCATCAGGTTGTCGCCTGTGCCAGTGGAAGTGAGCTGGTGGGGACTGAATTCGGTCATCCTCTCGATGGAGCCGACAGACCGGTGCCGACGGTTGTCGGTGAGCATGTTACACTGGATGCTGGAACCGGGTTGGTGCATACCGCGCCGGGTCACGGACAGGAGGACTTTGACCTGGGTAAGCGTAACGATCTCGAAATCTACAATCCTGTCGGTCCTGACGGCAAGTTCCTGTCCAATGTCCCGCATGTTGCAGGGCTGCCTGTGGATGTCGGTGCGAAGGTGGTGACTGAGTTGCTGCAGTCGCGCGGTGACCTGGTCTGCAGCGATGTGATTGAGCATAGTTACGCACACTGTTGGCGACACAAGACCCCGATCATTTTCCGCGCGACACCCCAATGGTTTGTCAGTATGGAACGTGCCGACTTGCGCGACACTGCATTGGATGCCATCAGGAATGTTCAATGGGTACCCCAATGGGGCGAGGCCCGGATAGACGGCATGGTCAGAAACCGCCCGGACTGGTGTCTTTCGCGGCAGCGGGTCTGGGGAACGCCGCTGACCCTGTACACCCACAAGGAGACGGGTGAGCTTCATCCGGATACGCTTGATATTTTCGAAAGAGTGGCGCAGAAAGTGGAGCAGGGCGGGATCGATGCTTGGTTCGACCTGGATGATTCGGAGTTCATCGGTGATGACAGTGCCGACTACGACAAGGTCACCGATGTACTTGATGTCTGGTTTGATTCCGGCGCAACGCACTACAGCGTACTCGACAATCGGTCCGAACTCACAAATCCCGCCGGCATGTATCTGGAAGGATCAGACCAGCACCGCGGGTGGTTTCAGTCAAGTCTGCTGGTCAGCGCCGCGATCACTGGAACCGCACCATATCATTCGGTGCTGACTCATGGGTTCACTGTCGACGGCGACGGACGAAAAATGTCAAAATCGGTTGGCAATATCATCAGTCCGCAGGAAGTCATCGACAAGCTGGGTGCGGATGTGCTGCGTCTTTGGGTTGCTTCGACCGAGTACGAAGCAGAAATGGGTATTTCACAGGAAATCCTTGTTCGTGCAACCGATTCGTATCGACGCATACGCAACACCGCGCGATTCCTGGTCGGTAACCTGAATGGATTCGAAGTGTCGGACTGCGTAGCCTGGGACGATATGCTGGAACTGGACCGTTGGGCGGTACGAACGGCAATCCAATTGAACAATGAAATTCAGCAGGCTTACGAGAATTATCGCTTTCACGTGATATGCCAGAAGGTTCATCGATTCTGTATCGTCGACATGGGTGGATTCTATCTGGATGTTCTCAAGGATCGTCTCTATACCATGCCGCGGGACAGTCGAGCGAGAAAATCAGCGCAGACGGCGATGTATCACATTCTTGAGGCTTTTGTTCGATGGCTCGCACCGATCCTGAGTTTTACAGCCGAGGAGATTTGGAAATTTGTCCCCGGAGCGCGCGGGCAGTCGGTATTTCTGTCGCAGTGGTATAAAGGCTGGCCGAAAGCAGCTCTGAGCGATGGTACGGTCGAAATGGACTTTTGGAAGACGGTGATCGAGGTCCGTGAAGAAGTCAATCGCCAACTGGAAAGGAGTCGAAATACCGGATTGATTGGTTCAGCATTGGCGGCGGATGTTTCGCTGTACTGCTCGGAGGAGTTGCGAGAGACCCTGAACCGGCTCGGCGACGAACTGCGTTTCGTGACTATTACTTCCAGCGCATCGGTTCAGCCGGTGGAGTCCATGAACAACTCGGCGGAGAAGTCGGAGATTGATGGATTGGCGATTCAAGTGGCTAAATCCGAGCATATCAAGTGTATTCGGTGCTGGCACCAGACACCGGATGTCGGACAGGATGAGCGGCACCCGGAGATCTGCCTCAGATGTGTATCCAACATCTCCGGTACCGGTGAGCAAAGACAGTTTGTATGATTCGGACCGTAACTGGACTTCGAACCGCGCCTTAAACAAGACCGAACATGTCAGATGCCCGGCCGCAGTTCAGTGAACGCAAGACACTGGGAGTTCATATTGGAATCGCTTTGTTTGTGCTGGTCTTGGATCAGTTCACGAAAGCGATTGTATTGGCAAGTCTTGAGCCATTCAAACCGCTTCCGGTGACTGACTTTTTCAACGTCTATCTGGTATTCAACAAGGGTGCCGCATTCGGGTTTCTAGCCGGTTCTGACTTTGATGCCAATACGCTGTTCCTGTTTGTCAATGTCGGAATTCTGGCCTTGCTTCTGTACATTCTCTGGCAGTCGAGGCCTGGCCGCAGTCAAGCTGTAACCGGTATCTGGCTGATCATCGGCGGTGCGGTGGGTAACCTGATCGACCGGGTGGCGCATGGCCACGTAGTCGATTTTCTGGACTTCCACTATGCAGGCTGGCATTACAGTACTTTCAACCTGGCCGATGCCTGCATCACAACCGGAGCGGTTCTGATCGCGTTGGAGATTTTCAGACTGAAAATTTTATTTCGACGCGGTTGATCTTCGTTGATTCAGGATAGATATTTCTCCAGTTGATCCTGATAGGCGAAGATCCCCGGTGTTCCGCCGGTGTGGATGAAAACTAGGTGTGAGTCGGTGGGGGACTGTCGTGCGTGTGAGAGGAACGCTGCCATCGTTTTGCCGGAATAGGTGGGGTCCAAGACAAGCCCCTCGCGTCTTGCGGCACGTAACATGGCCTCCCACACCGGTGGACTGGCCTGTCCATAACCTGGACTGAAAACTTCGTCGGTGACGACAAAATCATCGCTTTGAAGACCAGGGTCAAAATTCAGCATCCTGGCCAGTTCGATACAATGCGTTCGAATTCGGTTCACCTGCAATTCTTTTTTTCGTCGAACGCAAACTCCGGTAACTTTGGTGCTGCACCCAAACGCTCTCAAACCGAACAAAAGACCCGCGTGTGTGCTGCCACTGCCCGACGCTACGAAAACCTCGTCAATTGACAGTTTCCGGTCTCGCAACTGCTGCACAATTTCCGCGGCACCCCTTACATAACCAAGTGCACCGAACGGTTTATGTCCGGGAGCCAGATGAATCACATAGGGCTTTCGACCTTGCGAGCGGAGCCTGTCTGCAATTTCCTCCAGATTGGCGTCTGCGGCTTCCTCGTTCTCGCCTTCCGAGAGATAGTGCAGGCGGGCGCCAAACAGTCGGTCCAGTAGAACATTTCCCGATGAATGATAGAAGTCTGATGAGGTGTCAACCCTTGATTCCAGTTGAATATGGCATTGAATGCCCAATTTTGCGGCGAAACCAGCAGTAATCCGGGCGAAGTTTGACTGGACAGCTCCCGTAATCAATATCGTATCCGCACCCTGCGCGACAGCGTCCCCGAAGTAATATTCAAGCTGACGTACCTTGTTTCCACCTAGAGCCGGAGAGTTGCAGTCATCCCGTTTGACGTATAGTTTGGCTCCACCGCAGTCCATTGAGAGATTCGGCAGGGGTTCAAGCGCAGTCGCTTCGGAAAACGCGACTGCGCGAGGGAAATCGATCAGTTCGTCAACCGCTGCTATATCTACCGGCGGACTCATGATATCGAGCACCGCGTCTTGTTCGGATACGCACTAGGCGATTGCTTCACGCTTCTTTCGTCTGGACTGTATGAAGATGATCCCAGCCAATACCACCAGAGCTGGAATATAGAAAATTTCCTTCGGCATCCGCTCGGCGGGTTGTTGGATATGATCGATCACGACAGGCTTGTCACCGTAGAAATCGAACAGGTCACCGATTCTGCTGAACAGTTCCGTTCCAACAAACGGTTCTTCGATTCTCATCTGGCCGTCTTCATTGGTTACGGTAAGGCCGGCATCGGTCAGTCTTTTTTCCGCCTCCTCCAGGTCACCGAGAGGAACAAGCACTGTTGTACTCGTAGGCTCTCCGGTATCGAAATCAGGACCACTGATTACCACTGACATGACACCGTTTTGCGGAATGTCACGAACAATGTCGTAGACTTTGGTCGGTTCGACCCGCAGATGTGGCGGTTGAAACTGATCCAACCAGTAGCCCGGTCTGAACAGCGTAAACGCGACGAGCAGAAGGACAGCGGATTCCCACAACCTGTTTTTGGTCAGCAGGTACCGTTGGGTGGCCGACGCGAACAGCATCATCGCGATGACCGCAATCACGAAAACCAAAATCGCTTTCATCGGTGATACGTCGATCAGCAGCAGATCGGTATTGAATATGAACAGGAATGGCAGCAACGCGGTACGAATGTCATACGCGAATCCCTGAATACCGGTCTTGATCGGGTCACCTTTCGAGATTGCGGCCGCCGCGAACGCGGCAAGTCCCACAGGTGGGGTATCATCCGCCAGTATCCCGAAGTAAAAGACAAACAGATGCACTGCGATAATGGGAACAACCAAACCGTTCTGGGCTCCGAGCAGAAGAATGACAGGCGCCATCAGTGATGAGACGACGATATAGTTCGCAGTAGTGGGCAAGCCCATTCCGAGGATCAGGCTCATTACGGCGACGAGTATGAGCATTAGGATCAGACTTCCACCCGACAGAAACTCGACGAACTCACCGACAACCTGATGGGCTCCGGTCAGCGAAACCGTACCGACGATAATTCCGGCAGCTCCGGTAGCTACCGCAATGGCCACCATGTTGGTCGAGCCCGCAATCATTCCATCCTTCCATTCAATGACGCCTTTTCTGAACTCCTGTGACAGATTTCCTGTTTTTCGGAAAAAGGCTTTCAGCGGATGCTGGGTCACTGCAACGATTGTGATCGCGACCATTGCCCAAAACGCTGAGAAGGACGGCGAAAGTCGTTCAAGCACGATGCACCAGATCAATATGACGATCGGCAATATGTAATACAGACCGGTAATCGCGGTTGCACCTGCGCGGGGCAGTTCCGTAATCGGGGCATCCGGCGAGTCAACTTTAAGGTCATCTTTTTTCGAGGCATACCAGATCAGAACCAGATAAACGATCGAGCACAGAATGACAACGACCGTGAAAGATGCTTCCGGAAAGGCGACCTTGATCCAGCCCATACCAAAGTAGACTGCGAGTCCGAGCAGGGCAATGAATATGAACCCGCCCAGAAATCCGATGATCTTCATCATCAATGTCAGTGATGAAGGCGGTTTTGGCAGTCCTTTCAGATTCAGTTTCAGAGATTCAAGATGAACGATGTAAACCAGCGCGATGTAGGATACCAGTGCCGGTACCAGGGCATGCTTGATGATATCGGTATAGCTGATTCCGGTGAACTCCGCAATCAGAAACGCTGCCGCGCCCATGACCGGCGGTGTCAGCTGTCCGTTGGTGGAAGACGCGACCTCAACCGCACCGGCTTTTTCGGCTGAAAGTCCTGTACGCTTCATCAGGGGAATGGTGAACGTGCCGGTCGTAACTGTATTGGCGATGGATGAACCGGAATACAGACCGCTCATCGCCGACGCGAGCACCGCGGCCTTTGCCGGACCGCCGCGTAAATGACCCAACAGTGCGAATGCCACCTTGATGAAGAAATTCCCGGCGCCGGATTTTTCCAATATCGACCCGAACAGAACGAACAGAAATATGAGTGAGGCCGAAACGCCCAGTGCAACACCGAACACCCCCTCATTCTGCATCCAGTAGTGCCACATCGCTTTCCCGAAAGATGCTCCTTTCCACTGTACTGTGTCAGGTAGGAATTCTGCATTGCCGAAGAACACATAGAGAACGAAAACCGATGCGACGATCAGCAAGGGTAGTCCAAGCGCTCGGAATACTGTAATTCCAAGCATGATCATGCCAACCGTCGAGACGATGAGATCGCCGGTTGTCGGCAATCCGGCCCGCACTGCAATCTCATTGCGCAGGACCACGATATACAGACAGGAAATCACACCGAGTACGATCAGGATCCAGTCATACCATGGAATATGCGATTTCGGGCTGGATTTGAGCAGTGGGAACGACATCGTCGCCAGTACGAATGCGAAAGCCAGGTGAATCAACCGGGCATTTGCACTGGTGACCACCAGTGAAATCCCCGTGAGTTCGGTAAGGAAAAAAGGAAAATTAGACGAAATGTATATCTGGAACAGCGCCCAGATGAACGCGATAATCAGAATTAGGCGTCCCTGCCAACCAGTTGCTGCTCGTGACCCCGTATCGGCGCTGGCAAGTAATTCTTCTGCTGATACACTTTGTTTCTTTTTTGTATTCATGGTGGCTCCGCCTCTGGATGGCCGGTTTCAAAATTTAACCGGAGGAGATTCTGCAATCTCCTCCGGTTGCTGAGTCTAGAGATTACATCCAGCCTCTTTCCTTGTAGTACTGGGCCGCGCCGTCGTGAAGAGGTGCGGAGAGCGAGTCGGAAATCATTTCCTCTGGTTTCAGATTGGCGAACGCCGGATGAAGTTTCTTGAAGTCTTCGAAATTTTCGAATACTGCCTTGACAACAACATAGACAACTTCAGCTGGGACATCAGCACTGGTGACGAAAGTCGCACCGACGCCAAATGTGTTGATGTCGGAGTCGTTGTTATACATGCCTGCCGGTATTGTGGCAGTTCGATAGTACGGATTGTCAGCGACCAGTTTGTCGATTGCATCACCGGTAGCGTTAACCAAGTGCGTTGCGCAGGTTGACAGGGATTCCTGAGTCAATGCGGACGGATGTCCGACCAGCCAGAAGTAGGCGTCGATCTTGCGGTCGCAGACAGCCTGACCGGTTTCCGCCGATTTCATTTCTGCCGCGAGCTTCAGATCACTTCGACTCCAACCCATCGCTTCCTCAATGACTTCCCAGGTGCCGCGTGTTCCGGAACCGGGGTTACCGATGTTCACACGCATGCCTTTGAGGTCAGTGATATTTTGAATACCGGAGTCATCGTGTGCGATGATGGTGACAGGTTCCGGATGAACCGAGAAAACAGCTCTCAGCCCTTCGAATTTTCCTTGATCCTCGAACTTTGAAGTTCCATTGTATGCATGATACTGCCAGTCCGACTGTGCAACGCCAAATTCCAACTCGCCCGAACGAACATTGTTGATGTTGTAGATCGAGCCGCCGGTTGATTCAGCGGAACAGCGAATGCCATGATCCTTGCGGCCTTTATTGACCAGTCTGCAGATTGCTCCACCTGTCGGATAGTACACACCCGTCACACCGCCAGTTCCGATACTGACAAACTGCTGCTGGCTCTGCGCAGGAATGATACCTGCAGCTAAAGTCATGCACAGTGACGCGGCGATTGCAATAAAAGTTTTCTTCATAGTGAAATACCCCCTAAAGATAAATGTAATTTTATTGTAGTAGATCAATTGTAATTGAAATTGCAAATGCGCATGTCCACAGTTATTGACTCACCGACCAGTTTTCTACCCAAAGTGTTGTCGTAGACGTATTCCCGGTGGGTTCCACACCTTTGAGCCACTTGGGAATGATGAAAGGTGAGGAGCGGTAATAAAGTGGTATGACCGGAAGGTCGGAAACATAGTGATCCTGTATTTCAGCGAACAGTTTCATGCGCTTTTCGCGGTCCAGTGTGACTTCTGCCTCGTCGATCAGACGATCGACTTCAGGGTTTCGGTAGCCCGGGATGTTTGTACCTACCCAATTGTTCTCCTCACTCGGAATCTCGACGGAATGCAAGGTGGTCCGCGGTGAGCTTTCAGGGTCGCTGAGCCATGCATACATCGCCAGCCCCGGATATTGTCGTTTGGCAATCGTTTCGCCGAAAAACACCCGAGCCGGTTCATTACGCACTCGAACATCGATTCCGATCTGCCTCCACTGAATTTGCAGGACCTGTTGCACGGCTTCCCTGACCCGGGACCCGGATGTGGTTCCGAATTCAAGCCGCAAGGGTTCGCCACTGCCATTGTGGCGCGGCCCTTCATCGAATTCCGTCCAGGCCCTTTCATCAGCAAAGGGTGTGGCCTTTACCCATCCCGCTTCGCTCAGCAAGTCCGAGGCTCTTTCAGGATCATATGCATATTTCTTGATGTCTTTGTTGTAGGTCGGATCAAGAGGGCTGACAAAACTGTCAGCTACCGGCTGATGTCCGCCGAACAGCTGCTGGCTGATTGCCTGTCGGTCAATGGCGTAGATGAGTGCCTTTCGAATTCGGGGATCCGCCAATATGGGATTGTCGAGGTTCATATCGATATGCTCATAGATCAACCCGGGTCGAAATTTATATTCGAATTCCTCCGGGTAGCGCTTCTGGATCGCCAGTGCCTGATCGAGCGTCACTCCCAGAAGACCTGAGATGTAGTCAATTGAGCCCGACAGCAGATTGGCCTCGAGCGCGGCTGTGTTCTCGATGATCCTGATGATGATTTTCGAGAAATGGGGCGTCTTTCCGTACCAGGTGTCATTTCTCACAAATTCGATGTATGCGCCGGGTTCGACTTTGGAGATTCGATAAGGTCCGAAGTACAGTCCGGGATTGTAGGTATCGTTGTCGTAGGTGTTCCTGTTTCTGTACTCGGCCGGAGTGGCATAAGCCGCCCGGTCTATGTGTTCGGGAATCAAGTAGAGATCAAGTTCGTTGTATTTGTAGTCAATACGATCCATCTGCAGGGTGAATGTCCTGTCATCAACAACATCGACGGACAGCACCCGACGGTAGAATTCAGCACCCAGAATTCCAGTTTCCGGATTTTTCCCGATTTCAATTGTGTATTCGACATCCCGTGCGGTGACCGGCGTGCCATCACCCCAAGTCGCATCCGGTTGTATCATATAGGTGACCGCGATACCCTGTTTCCCATCTCCCAGATCGGTAATCCTGGCACCGCCGTTTTCCAGCGTGGGCAAGGTCGTACACAGCAAGCAGACAAGATTCCAATCCTTGTCGTAAGCGGTGAAAGGACGCATTGTGAGGTTGAGCGCATAGTACTTTGCAACCATGGCTTCGAAATTCGGGTGAAATGACGCCGGAAACTGAGAAATTCCAATGACCAGCGTATCTTTATCGGCTGCAAGTGCGGGCGGTGCGATTACGCAGAAAAGGGCGAATCCCACAATCAGCGCACGAATTCTTTTATAGGACATGGTGAACCTTCCAATTTTTTGAACGCTTCATTGCCATATTATACGCACTCAAATGGACGGCAATCTTGATAGCACTATGAACCTCAGGACCGGTATGAAAATTGGAATCAGCAGCTGTCTGATCGGTGAGAGAGTGCGATACGACGGCAGGCACAAGCGAAACGCAACGATCATTGACGCGCTGGAGCCGCTCGCAGAACTGATTGCTATCTGCCCTGAAATGGAGTTGGGTATGGGAGTTCCAAGACCGCCGCTCGCACTGGTTCAGGATAAGTCGGGAGGCCTCTCCATGATCGCCTGCGATGGTGAAAGGCAAGACTACACCTTTCAAATGGAAAAGTTTGCAGTTGAAATCTCGACCGACAGACTTGCCGGAATAGGCGGTTACATTTTCAAGGCAAAGTCCCCAAGTTGCGGCATAGGCGATGTGCCGGTCATCAATTTATACGGGGATATCGTCCAGAAAAATTCATTTGGCATCTATGCACGCAACATTCATCGGAGGATGCCGAACCTTCCGGTCACCGATGAAAACAGACTCGAGACGCTTCCCGAAATCTACGAGTTCGTCGAACGTGTGTTCGTCTATACGACCTGGCTCGAGAATGAGATCCGGACCGATGACGAATTGAGGAAATTTCATCGACAGGTTCGCGCGCGTGCAGCAGCGAGAAATGCGACTTTTGCCGGTGAGCTTGATCAGATCGTTGATGGCTCCTCAGGCGAGGATTCGTCCGTACGTATCGGGCGGTACATTGATGTACTGATGAGTGGTCTTGAGGCACCGCTGACGGATACTAGTCACACCGAAGCCCTGCGCGCCGAAATCGAGCAGACACTTTCAACGGCATCCGGTGATGTCAGGTCAGCGTTTTAGACAGGACTGTGTGACTTTGAAACCGCAGCAATTGCCCACTCCAACCTGCATCAGTCGCTCAAACGTATCGTATCGGAGGAAGCGCGCGAGTCAGGTTGTCCCTGCTTGAGTCTGCGGGGTTATTCGGCGTTATGACACCAGAGAATGGCGACCTTGTGGCAGCTGCCAGGTACCTTCGAAACACCTTGACACTACCGAAAGAACCGGGTCGGATTGTCATTGTCGGCATCAATCGATTTGGGTTGGGTGAGATGCAACTCTTCGTTATGTTGAACATAATTTGCTAATGGTGCTGAAATTCTATATAGTCCAATAAATAAGATAGGTTGTGATCTGAAAAACTCGGTATCGCAACTTAAATTACTTGGTTCGTGAAAGCTTGAGGAAAAATGAGATGAAAAGAATAATTTATCTGGTCATAGCTGCGGTAATACCATTGGCATCGGTGTTTACCGTAAAGGCCGATGAGACATGCATGTCTCCCTATATCGCCAAAATTACCGGTCAGGAAGACTATGTATATGTCTGGACACTGGGTGTCGAAGGTGTCGGTGACGAGCAGGATAAGCTGGTCACAATCGATGCAAATCCAGGCTCCGAGTCTTACGGCACCGTAGTCAACGTCCTGTCGGTAGGGGGTCGCAACGAGGCACACCATTCAGGATTGTCGGACGACCGCAAGTACCTTTGGGCGGGTGGTCTGGATACCAACCAGATCTTTATCTTCGACATACACAGCGACCCACGGACACCGACCTTGCACAAGGTTATCACTGATTTCACCGAGAAATCCGGTGGATTGGTTGGACCGCATACTTTCTATGCCTTGCCCGGCCGAATGATGGTAACCGCACTGTCCAATAATGTTGATCACGGCGGTCGAACCGGAATGGCGGAATACAACAATGCCGGTGAATACGTGGCGACGCATTGGATGCCCACGGATTCCGATTTGCGAGGTGCCACCAAATCAGGCCAGTTCGCGGATGGGTATGGCTACGATGTTCGGGTGAAAGCAGACATGAATATCATGTTGACCTCTTCCTTTACAGGCTGGTCGAACTACATGATGGACTTCGGTCAGATGTTGCAGGACGGGGCGGCGATGCAGCGTTTCGGGAACACGATGATCGTATGGGACATGCATGCGAGACAGCCGAAAAAGGTGCTTGATGTCCCGGGTACACCGCTGGAAATCCGTTGTGCCTGGGGTGCGGATAACCGGTACTGTTTCACCAGTACGGCTCTGACATCTCAGATCTGGCTGATCTACGAAGACGACCAGGGCGAGTGGCAGGCCAAGGCGGTTGCCGATATCGGCGATCCCTCATCGGTACCGCTGCCGGTCGATATTTCCATCACATCAGATGACAAGGGCTTGTGGGTTGATACCTTTCTAGAGGGGAAGGCGCGATATTTTGATATCTCCGATCCACATGCGCCGAAGCAGGTGTACGAGGAAGTGATCGGCAAGCAAATCAACATGGTGTCACAGAGCTGGGATGGCAAACGGGTTTATTTCTCAAGCTCGCTTTTGGGAAATTGGGACAAACTCGGAGACGATGACGAACAGTATGTGAAACTGTATCACTGGGACGGTGAAAAACTGGAGCACGAATGGACTGTCGACTTCTATGCGGAAGGACTCGGTCGGGCTCACCAGATGCGGTTTGGCTCATACGCGCTTTACGGGAAGGTCAACCCGAAAACCAAACTGGCAAAAGTTGACGAAATCAAAGTCAATGGTGGATTGAACTGATCCTGTTCAAAACTGCCGGAATTTGGCAAGGTTGTCATTGAGTTCAGGAGAAATCTTTAGAGCAGTCGACATAATGAATTCTGTACGAGTCAAACAGTTTGTGTTGATGTTCGTACTGTATTTTTCGTGTACGGCTGCTCTGGTTCATTCGGCATCCAGGGGACCCGGCTGGGGCGAGTTGTCCTATGTTCCACCGGCTGCCGGGACCTACCAATTGCCGGTGATCATGTCCGCCACCGATGGTGTGGTACTGAAGGATGACCACTCGACGGCAAACCTGTTCGATCTGATGTCGGATCGAATCGTTTTTCTGAGTTTTATTTTCACCCGCTGTTCGGATGTCAATGGTTGCCCGCTTGCGAACGCTGTTCTCTACAAGGTGCAGTCCAGAATAAATCAACGCCCTGACTTGGCCGAAGAGGTTGCTTTACTGACGATTTCATTCGACCCGGAATTTGACAACCCAGAAATCGTTTCCGCTTTGAAAAAATCGTTCCACCGTGGCGGTGTCGACTGGGAATTTCTGACAACAAGCAACCAAAGTGATTTGCAGCCGATATTGGACGGATACGGTCAATTCGCTGTCCGGCCTCATGATGAGCATGGCGTACACATGGACGACTATGTGCATTTGCTAAGGGTCTATCTGATCGATACAAAGCGAGATGTCCGCAATATCTACAGTGTTTCTTTCCTGCATCCCGATATTCTGATGAACGATTTGGAGACTCTGGTGATGGAATCCCAACTTGAATGATGTGCGATGAGGTACAAATCTCGATTATTGTCAATCGGCTGTTCAGTCGGTGGATTCTTTTGTCTGTTGGTCGCGTTGCAAACCTTCTCCAGTACCAGTGGGGAACTGGAAACCGACCAGCAATTTGATACCAGCCAGGCATTCGGGCCGGGTGATGTCAAGGAAGGTTACGAGAGCGAAGAGTATCGCACTGATTCCAGAAGCCTGCTGGAAAGGCGAGGTTTCAAGAAAGACCTGATACGATACGTCGAGAACCCGCCTTTGGGTCTTCCACCGGTTCTGCTCCCGGAGGAGAATCCCATCACACGCAAGAAGATCGACCTCGGGCGAAAACTGTTTTTCGACCGACGCCTATCGATCAACAACACACTGTCCTGCGCGGTATGCCATATTCCTGAGCAGGGTTTCACGAACAACGAAATCGCCACGGCTGTCGGCGTGGAAGGACGTTCGGTCTTGCGCAATTCTCCCACGCTGTACAACGTTGCATACCAGGAACATCTGTTTCTCGATGGCCGTGAAATCAGTCTTGAAAACCAGGTCTGGCAACCGATCACAGCCCGAAATGAAATGGCCGCTCCATCGATCGGTTACGTTATCAAGAAAATTCGCAAGATCCGGGATTACGATGGTTTATTCGAAGCGGCATTTGATAACCGGGGACCGGATATTGCGACGATCGGTTTTGCATTGGCAAGTTACCAGAGGACGTTGCTTTCCGGCGATTCTCCGTTCGATCGCTGGTTTTTTGGTGGGGAACCCGATGCAATCAGCGAATCTGCAAAGAATGGCTTTGGAATTTTCTCCGGGAAAGGGCAATGCATCGTCTGTCATCGAGTGCAGAAAGATCATGCGCTGTTCGTTGACCACAATTTTCACAACACCGGAATCGGGTTCGCGGTTTCAACCGGCCAGTCATCCTCAGCGGACAATCGAACGACGCGGGTTCAGCTCGCCCCAGGCATTTTTGCAGATGTTCCCAACCGGACCATCCTGTCTGTCTCAAGAAACCGAAATACCAATGACCTGGGACTGTATCGAATCACTGAAAATCCGGATGATCGCTGGAAATTCCGCACCCAGACGCTCCGAAATATCGCATTGACCGCACCGTATATGCACAACGGACAGTTCAATACGCTGTCGGAAGTCATTGAGTTCTACAATGAAGGTGGAATTCCCAATGAACTGTTATCGCCCTTCATTCGTCCACTGAATTTGTCCGAGTCGGAAATCAGTGATCTGGAATCATTTCTGCTGACCTTGACCGGCAGCAATGTACCGGATTTGGTCGCTGACTCTTTCGCTGCCGATATAGGAGATATCGGCATTGAAGATCCCAAATGGCCGCACAAGAACACGTTGGGGTTCTGACACAAAATTTGTACGTGAAGGCATTGGAGACTGTTGCCTCGTGGTTGATGAAAATTCTTTTTGATCGCTGAAGGTTCAGCAAAGCAGTTGATTCTCGTTGAATATGACGACAATCGGTAATGAAGTCAAGCGTGTGGCTAGGACGGCAGCGACGATGAAAATCGCTCGGACATCTTGGATCGGTTTTGGGGTAAAATTCGCGAAATTCGTCCCCATATCAGCCTTAGCCACTCTGATAAGCCGAATCTTGGGAAAAAGTCAATTGACCTGTCTCAAATCGTTGGTTTTTCTACCGTTCTGACAGTGCTAATTCCTCCACACTTGTCAGTTCTTTACTGGATTCAAGTAATACCTGAAACTAGGGATACGAAAATTCTGTATACTGAAAAACCTGCAACACGGTATACCAACGATTGATCTGGAGATTGGTTAAATATGAACTATAAAAATAAATTCAAATTGATTCCTCTGATTTTGATATTAGGTGCTTTAACAGGATGTGCAACAATCACAAAAGGTACCGAAGATACGGTGCAAGTTCAAATTGGAAATTGTGGAGAAATGATTAGTTGCACTGCAACGAACAAAAAGGGGAGTTGGGATTTTATGGCACCAGGACCGGTTCGGTTTAAAAAAAGTGATCAACCACTGACAATCACCTGTAATGATGGACCAGAGGTTTTAACAGTACAAATTGCTCCGGTTCGAGGTGGTATGGCATGGGGAAATATAATTTTCGGTGGAATAATTGGTGGAGGTGTCGACTCTGGGACTGATGCTCATTGGGATACTGCAGACTCACTCGTAATTGCCCGTCAATACTGCAATGGAGAAATATTAAATTGATTTCTTACACGTAATAGACATTTATAGTCAGTAAGAATTCGGGTAATGCATAAGTCCGATAGTTCATATTCTTCGAGTCACCACTCTTTCTGCCCGTTCCACACAGAGTTTACATGAACTGAATCTCGGTCACCGCCCTCAGGCAACGTTGAGTTCTAGGTATGGGCTAGTCCCTCATCCATCGGAAGTTTCCAGGGACCTGAGATACTTGACCGCCTCTTCGTGCATGATGCGGTCATAGGCATCTGTTGCAGGCAATTCAATCGCTTGCTTCAGAATATCGTGCACTTTGTCCTGATATTTTTTGTAATCGAGAGCCTCATATCCGATAGCGATTTTCAAATAGTCCGCTTTGGTTTCAGGATTGAGTTCGATTGCCCGTTCGAAGGACGCAACGACCTCCTTTTTCTTGGCGCCAAATGTGACACGCGCCACGATTGAACCGACTCTGGCAATGATTCCCACATGCCATCGGCCCAAACTCACGTACGCCGAGGCAGATTCGGGGTTGATTCGGATCGCATTCTCGATGGCTTGCCGGGTTTTCTTCGCATAGTTCTCTGTTGCCGCTTTCAACTTACAGATCTGATGTGAATGTCGTCCCATCGCGCGCGCCAATTCCAGATAAGCTTCTGAATTGTTCGGGTTGGCCTGAATCGCTTTGTTTGCCAGTTCCATCGCCTGTTCAAACAGCAATCTTTTTTCGTTTGCCCCAGCGATGTAGCGACCGTAAATTGTCAACGATTTCGCGGCAAGCGCATACCTCTCAGAAGTTCCAACGGCTTTGGCCATTTGCGCTGCTTCGGTAATTTGACCCTCAATATACGCCGCTCGAGCGTCGCCGATGGTTTCAACGTCAGCAGCCCTGATCGACAGCGGGTGATACAGGACAAGTACATGAACAAACAACAACAGGTGGAAAACCTGCCCGCGTAGCGGTAGAGGATTGGTGCAATGGAGGTTGGGTAACTTTGACCCGGTTTATTTGATGAACTCCATTGTCGAAAACCTTGAGTGTGAGTGGTGCTTAATATCGCCGCCTAAATTTGAACTTTTAAATGAAATACTCAATTGTCAAACTACATGCACTGAATATTGCAACTCAACGAAATAGAACACTGTGATTTCCAAGGACATTTACCTGCCTGAAATTGCTTGGCATGCCGATAATTTCAAGATGCCGAATTTAACATATTTCGAAGGACGCCGCGTGCATTTTCACCGGAACTAGCAATTCCGCACTGGTACCGATTGTTCTCACGGTAAATTCGATTTCGTACCGCAGGTGCAGTGTTACTGCAGCTCACACCGTGAAATGACGATCAAGTCAGTCTCTTTACGGCCTGACACGACACCGTAGCCGATCAATTTTGCGTTGCGACCGCATTTCAAATAGACACCGCAATGTGAAAATGGTGAGCCGGGTTGCTCTGTCCGACAATGAAAGTGAAAAATTACTGAAATTTCTGATCTGACTGCAGTCGGCTTGCGACCTCACATCAGGCACTGGAGTAGGATTGTCCTTGCAATTGCGGCACAATTTGGTGGCACTTGCGTATAATGCGAACTATCAACAAGCGTCTGTCGCAATCGGTGGCAGAATGTCCGACGGCAAAAATTTGAACATCAAGCTTGTTGGAAAAGTTGCAATGGATAGATCCGCAACGGTCGCTCAAGACCTTTCCGAGAGAACATTCTGCATGGAAGAGCACACCGCTGTAGAACATGTTCCACATTTTCGCGTTTACCTCTTGGGGGTCTCACGCGAAGACTTCGTTTACGACTTGGGCCGACACGTTGACGCCTCCTTACATGGAATGAGGGGTGGGGACTTCCAATTTGGAAACGGTCAGGGGATGACGGGCCTGTAGAAATTGCCAACCAAGGAAGTCATGTCTGATCGTTTTTTGGAGACTTGCTGAGATTGCTGGTGCTCAAAACAAATTGTTAAAGCTGTGAATTTCGCTACAAGTATCGCATTGACATTGATTGCTGGAATCATTGTTGGCGGAGTAGTCGGATTTTTGATTGCCCGACATCGAAGTAAGGACAATAGTTCGAAGGCCCAGCTTGAGAAACTACAAAACGAGATGGAAGAGTATCGGTCGAGTGTGCGATCCCACTTTATTGATACCGTATCCTTACTCAGCCAGATCGACCAACGTCAGAAGCAACTGCATCAGGCGGTTGCTGAAGGTGTAGTCGACCTGTGTGCTTCCGAAGACAGCGACGGCGACTATCTTCTGGAACAAAGTGTCCACGCGCTCAGTCAGCTCGACCAAAGCGACGGGGAAAAGCCCACCGCTTAACCCGAATCAGTAACGCTGCTTGACCATTCAGTCTGCCACAACTGAATGGTACGAAAATACGATTTATTCGCTGGAAACACCTTCCGGCGGTGTGTAGGGCAGTGGGAACGGCGTGACGACGCCTTTTTCCCCGGTGGCGTGAATTTTTGCCGAACCTTCCTTTTCGACCTCATCGATACGAATGACGGAATGGATGGGTATGTAAGTCCGGTTGACACCGCTGAACTGAGTTTTGAGCTGTTCCTCACCTGGATTGACGACCAGCGTCGATTGCTCGCCAAATACGATGTCCCCCACCTCAAGAAACGCAAAGATATCGCTTTGCACGACATGCCGGGCGTACAGTTCATAAACCTTTGACTGGTTATGGAACAGAACGCGGTACATCTTTTTCTTTTTTGCAGGCATGGTGGCAGTTGCATCCCTTTCGGGCGATTAGTTGGAAGTTCGGTTTTGCAGAATTTTATCAGGTTTGTTCCTGTCAGTTCGTATTTTGACTACTACTGCTGTTACCAGTCGAAGCCGGAGTATCCGAAATAAATGAGCAATCCGGGAATGATCAGCCACAGCAATCCTTTGATGAGAAAGAATAAAAATGCTATGAAGCCGAGCTGCTTGAAGCGTTTCCTGAATTTGTCGTTGGCTAGAAAGTCAAACGGTTTCATCACAATTCCCCTTACTGAAGAAGTTGCGACTGTGCAACGATTAAGCCAATTATGCATCATGCGCATGTTTGATTTCCGACCGATTTTGGCCGCTGAGAAATGGCGCGACATAACGAGCGACCATTTCCGGTTGATCCATGTGACAATGGTGTCCCCCATCGATATCGATTACGGTCAGCCGATCAAGGAATTTCTCCCGGCCCCGCAGGGCTTCCCAATTGAGTATGATCCCATCTTTGGACCGTATCAGGATCGACTCGCACCGGATACTCTCAAGGTAGCGGGTTACATGTTCCTCCACGAGATAGACCGGTGAGGGTTGGCGCAGGAAGCGGTCGGTACGCCATGTGTATCCGTCTTCTGTTTCGATCAGATTCCTGCGCACAATGAGTCTTGCCGAAGTGAGTGACATCAGTCCCGCCTGCTGCCGCGCTCGGGCGGCATCATCAAGATTTTCATAGGTTCTCGGCGCGACGGGGGTTTGAGTCGCCCGATCAACGTGGCTGCGCAACTGATCGACAAATCTTTCCGGTGGCCCGGTTACGGGAGCCAGTCCTTCGACCATGGCGAGACGATCGATTCGCTCGGGGACTACCGAACAGATGACTCCGGCGACACCCGCACCCAAAGAGTGACCCAGCAGACTGAATTTTTCAAGCTCCAGTGCATCCGCAGCGAGTATGACGTCGGTTGCGTAGTCGATGAAGTGATATGCGTTGACTCCAGCACGATGCTGGGATTTGCCATGCCCGGGCATATCGAGGGCAATGACCCGCAAATTTTCAAGATGTTCGGAGATCGGGACGAAACTGGCTGCGTTATCGAGCCAGCCGTGCAATGCAATGACTGTCGGCAGATCCTTGCTACCCCACGCGAGTGCCGAGAGTTCAAGATTTCTTGTATGAATTGTGATCTCTTCCAACGTTTCTGTCCCCTGGTCGCCAAAGACAATTGAATTGCCAATAATACATAAACGCGAAATCCCGGTCTCGAAAATTGCGACCATAGAGAACTGATATGATCGACAAAATCATCTATATCGACCCGTCAACGACGAAGCAAACACGGTGTTGCCGAACTAATGCGGAGCAACTGGTATGTGACCGCAGGACATTTTATGAAATGGGACAGTGCTAAACTGGCAATCTTTCTTTTGGTATTCTCTGCATCGGATATTGGATTCCCTAATTTGCCGTGTAACTCAGGCGAAAATTTGTACAATGACTTTCAGTCGGATAGTGAAGAAAACTATTCCTTACAATCGTTTGAAATTGGTACGATATGTACATTTGACCGTTTAATTTACTGGAGATGGATATGAGAAAAATAGCACTGGCTCTTGCAGTCGCATTGTTTGGACTGACAGCCTCTTCGGCAGTCATTTCGGACGAGCCGCTGAAAGTAGGATTTGTCTACATCGGACCTGTTGGAGACCATGGATGGACCTACCAGCACAACGAAGGACGACTGGAAGTTGAAGAAGCATTCGGTGATAAAGTCCAGACAACTTACGTGGAATTCGTGCCGGAAGGACAGGATGCGGAGCGCGTGATCCGACAACTGGCCGCAGACGGCCACAATCTCATCTTCACGACTTCATTCGGTTATATGAACCCCACGAATAAAGTCGCCAAGATGTTTCCCGATGTTCATTTCGAACACGCGACCGGGTATAAACGCGCCGATAACGTTTCCACGTATTCCGCCCGATTCTACGAAGGCAGATATGTCAATGGGCAGATCGCGGGAGCGATGACCAAATCGAACGTTATCGGCTATATCGCATCGTTTCCTATTCCTGAGGTCGTGCGCGGCATCAACTCATTCACGTTGGGACTTCACAGTGTGAATCCAGATGCGAGGGTAAAAGTGGTTTGGGTCAGCACCTGGTTTGATCCCGGCAAGGAAGGGGATGCCGCCAAGGCGCTGATTGACCAAGGTGCCGATGTTCTCACCCAGCATACGGACTCTCCGGCACCGTTGCAGGTCGCTGAGGAACGCGGGATTTTGGGGTTCGGACAGGCCTCGGACATGCATGCCTTCGCTCCAACCGCACATCTGACGGCGATCATCAACAATTGGGGGCCGTACTATGTCCAAAGAACCCAAGATGTATTGGACGGAAACTGGGCGTCTCAGGATGTATGGTCCGGTATTGCGGACGGAATGGTGGTGATGGCAGACTTCAATGCTGAGTCTCTGCCGGCCGACGTCATTGCGAAAGCCCGGGAAACTGTTGAAGGGATCCGCAGCGGACAGCTTCATCCTTTTGCCGGTCCCATCATGGACCAAGCGGGTAACGAGGTTGTAGCCGCCGGCGAGGTCATGAGTGACGGTGATCTGTTGGGGATGAACTACTATGTAATGGGTGTCGACGGTTCCGTTCCGAACTAGAATTTTTCGGAATCTGACCGTGTCCGGAACAAATAGGGGCGTCATGTGTATGACGCCCCGAATTTTCCTGTACTTTGGGTGATCAATGCGGAAGTACCGATGCCGTCCGCGCGCCACAGAGTGACATTCCGACGTATCGGTTTCCGCGTATTTTCATATCGTTTACAATCCAGCGCGACGACGTGAAGCCGGTCATACTACTCGACTACGATGGCGTCATAGTCGATTCGATCGAAATTTTTGCGCGAACAGTCAGGGTTGCCGCCGGTAAGCTGAACCAGCCGACTGAGTTTTGTCCGGATGACTTGAGAAGCATCCAGCGAATGACCATCGAGGAAATCAGCGATCGTATCGAGATCGACAGAAGCCGGATTCCCGAGTTCCTCGAGGTGCTGGATCAGGAACTCTACCGGGCCGCGGGCGAAGTCCCACTGTTTCCGAATATAGCACAGGTCGTCAGACAACTCGGTCGACTGGGAACACTGGCAATCGTATCAGCCACACCTGCGCACATCATCAGCAGGGTACTGGAAAACCATTCGATTGAGCGGTACTTCGATCGTGTTATCGGGGGCGATACACCCGGTGCGAAATCGGTGAAAATCAAATTCCTCGTTGAGCATTATGGTTCCGCTGTTGATGCGACATGTATGGTTGGTGACACGATCAGCGACATTGAGGAAGGAAATGCGGCTGATGTCGCGACCATTGCGGTCAGTTGGGGGTGGCATTCAGTCGGACATCTGTTGTCGGCCGATCCTGATGCGGTCGCCCATCAACCGGAAGATCTGATCGAACTGACGCAACAGCTTATCAGTCCATTGCGAGCTGAAGTTGCCCGACAAACAACCATTGGTTATACAAAATGAACGATTACAAGACGTTACTGGCCCAAGCCGGACACTATATTGACGGGCAGAGCGGTGGGATCGTGCCACCGATCATGCCTTCCGTTACATTTGCCAGAGACGACAGTCTGGAGCTGATCGGTGACTATGTCTACAGCCGATATGACAACCCGACTTATACGCAACTCGAAAAAGTTATCTGTGAATTGGAGGGTGGTGAGGCGGCTCTGTTCTTCGCCTCGGGGTTGGCGGCAATCGCCGCTGTGTTTGAAACGGTCGACATGGGAGAGCATATCGCCGCACCGAAAATCATGTATCACGGCACCGTTGACTGGCTGAAGCGAATTTCTCAGAAAAGAAACCTGGGGCTAACGTTGTTTCATCCGTCCGATCCGAATGGCCTTAAAGATGCACTCGAACCCGGGAAGACTGCGATTGTGTGGATCGAATCGCCGATCAATCCGTCTTGGGAGGTATTGGACATTCGCAGGTCGGCGGACGAAGCGCACGCAGCCGGCGCGATTCTGGCGGTTGACTGTACTGCCGCACCTCCAGTTACAACCCGTGCCTTGGAATTGGGTGCAGATATTGTGTTTCACTCGGCAACGAAGTACCTGAACGGTCACAGCGACTTGAATGCAGGTGTCCTTGCAACCCGAGAGAAGACCGCGCGATGGGATGATATTATTGAAATCCGTAAATTGACCGGTGGACTTCTCGGAACTTTTGAGGCCTGGTTGCTGCTGAGGGGTATGAGAACGCTGTCCATTCGATATGAGCGTGCATCAAGTAATGCCATGAAGATTGCGCGGTTTCTCGAATCGCACGGTGCAATTGATAGAGTTCTCTATCCAGGTCTTCCGAGCCATCCGTCTCATGACATCGCGTGCCGACAAATGTCAGATGGATTCGGCGGCATGATGTCAGTTGAGATGAAAGGTGGCGCTGAGGCAGCCAGGAAATTTGTGTCGTCTGTGAAAATATTCGTCCGTGCAACCTCACTGGGCGGTGTCGAGAGTCTGATCGAGCATCGAAGAACGGTCGAGGGGCCACACAGTCAGGTACCCGTCAATCTGATAAGACTATCGGTTGGGATCGAGGACGCTGACGAATTGATCGCGGACCTCGATCAGGCCCTGTCAGAACTGTAGACTTTTCGGAGAGTCGGTGTCAGGTCAATCGGAAGCGGCCCGGTGAAAGCGTATCGAAATCAAACGGTGACTCTGCATAGGCTTTCGGAATCCCGCGACCGCTAAGCAGCGAAGCGGCGAAGCGGCCGATACCGGGTGACGAGAACACACCATAACCGCCCTGACCGACCAGCCAGAAGAAACCTTCGCAGTAGGGCTCCCAGCCAATGACAGGATTGTGGTCCGGCGCGAAAGTCCGAAGACCGGCCCAGCTATGATCAATGCGGGTAACTTTCAGATCGGTCACCTCCTCGAACCTTGAGATGGCGACTGCCATATCCATTTCGTCGGGTTGCGCGTCACAGGGAACACTGGGAGTCTGATCGGCGGCTGACAGCATCAGTTTGCCGACACCGAAATTCTGGAAATAAACATAGTTTGGCTCGACTACAACGAAAGTCTCGATATCAAAATTGACATCCTTGAACTGACTGCTGTCGAGAACAACGACAGTTCTCCGTTTGGGCACCAGACCTACAGGTGCTACACCTGCAGCGCGGGCAATGTCATCACCCCAGGCACCTGCCGCATTGCAGATAGTCGGAGTCTGATAAGTTTCACCGTTCGCCCGGACTTCCCAGATTCCAGATGGTTTCTGATTGAGGCTGTCGATCCGTGCATTCAGATGAATGACACCACCCTTGCGGGCTATCGTGCGGACATAGCTCGAATGAAGGGCATGCACGTCGATACTGGCTACGTCTTTGTCAACGACACCACCGAGAAACCTGCCTTTACGCAGGAAAGGCACTCTTTCAAGGCAGGTGGATTCCTCCCACCACACGCTATTCGGTGGTCGTTCGACCGTGGTTGCCTGACTGCCGTCGATAACGGTCAGCAGATCCCGAGGCTCAATCAGCGGGCCTTCGGCTTCTGCCGGCGTGGATTCCAGGTAGGAGCGTCCGATTGTTGCGAACGCCTTCATTGAGTCGGGTCCGTAATAGGGTGTCAACAGCGCGGCGCTTCGTCCAGTTGTGTGATAGGCCAGTGAGCCTTCCATCTCAAAAAGATGTACCTGCACACCGAAATCCGCGAGAAAGGCACCGACTGATGCGCCGGCGATGCCGCCACCGATGATGGCGATGTCGATGGATTTTGCGGTCATCTAGATTTGAAGGCAGAGCCTCAGAGAATCATACAGTGCTGAATGGATGTTCCTGCTTGCCACTGCGTCACCCACCCTGAACAATTGATAGGTAGCGTCAGGATTCACAACTGTATTCTGGGGGGCTGCATTGACGAGGGCATCGAAATCGATGATGCCCTGATTGCGCGAACTGCCTTTCAGGTCGAAGTAAATTTCGTCGTTTGGAAGTGTGCCGTGCTCAACGACGATCTGAGATGCTTCCCTTTGGGTTGTCGAGCGATCAAATTCGTTGTAGAAGTGACCGACCAGCATACCGTTTTGTCTTTCGACTCCAATCAGACGCTGACTGACAATCATCTCCACATTGTTTTCATAAAACAGTTTGTAGTAGATCGGATAGTTGGTACCGCCGACTTCTTGCGCTACGTGCCGGTCCGGGGTTGCGATCCTGACAGATGAACCACTGTGGATCATAAACTCGGCACACGAAATCGCCTGATGTTGCCCATTGTCATCGTAGATCAACACGTCGGAATGTGGTGTGGCGACACCGTCCAGAATGTCCCAGGTCGTGGTGACGTGGTCCTCGCCGTACTTCAGAAACTCCAGATTCGGTGATCCGCCTGTTGCAACAATGACCACATCGGGATTTTCCCGAATCACGGCTTCGGCTTCGGCAAAGTGGTTGAACCTCATCTCGACCGACAGACGTTGCAGCTGTCCGTAGAGCCAGTCGACCACACCCAGAATTTCGCGCCGGCGTTCGACGCGCGCCGCAGTATTGAGCTGGCCTCCGGGCTGATCGGCCGCCTCGAACAGAATGACATCATGTCCGCGTTCGGCACATACCCTCGCAGCCTCGAGTCCTGCGGGACCGGCACCGACTACGACAATGCGTTTATTTGTCTTTGAAGATGGCACGATGTGAGGCATCCGCTCCTCGCGTCCGGTTGCCGGGTTGTGAATGCACAACGCCTCACCGCCCATGTAGATTCGGTCGATGCAGTAGCCGGCGCCCACACAGGGGCGGATCTGATCCTCTGCACCTTGTTCGATCTTCCTGACGATATGCGGGTCAGCCATGTGCGCCCGGGTCATGCCAACCAGATCGACACAACCGCTTGCGACTGCATGGCGTGCGGTCGCGACATCGGCTATCCTCGCAGCGTGAAATACCGGCAGCTTCAGGTCGGAACGTACCGCCGCAGTAAACTCCAGATGCGGGCCTGAAGGCGTTCCCATATTCGGTATGACATGGGACAGGCCCTCATCGGTATCGACATGTCCCTTGATTACGTTGATGAAATCCAATTTGCCGGTATCGGTCAGAATTTTTGCAATCTGCATGCCCTCGTCAAATTCCAGTCCGTCCTCAAGGTCCTCGTCGATGACCATACGAATGCCAACAATATAGTCACTGCCCACCTGATTTCGGATCTCGTCGATCACTTCAACGGTAAAACGAATGCGGTTGTCGAGGCTTCCTCCGTATCGGTCGGTACGGCGGTTGGTGCGCGGTGCCCAGAATCCGTCGAGCAGATGTCCGTATCCCTCGATCTCGATTCCATCCAGGTCGCCATCAACACAACGTCTGGCAGCCGCTCCGTAAGCCTTGGCAATTCTTGAAATGTCCTCAACCTCAAGCACCTTCGGAAAGGAACGGTGGGCAGGCTCCCGTATACACGAGGCAGCGACCGTCGGCAGCCAGTCATTGACGTAGGGCGAGGTTCGGCGTCCCAGATGGGTGATCTGACACATCACCGCAGTGCCGTGCTGATGGACCCGATGCGCCAGTTGCCTGAAATAAGGCACAATCTCATCAGATCCGGCGTAGAGATTTCCAAACGCCGGTGGGGAGTCCCGATCGACCAGTGTTGATCCGCCAAACATGGTCATGGCGATACCGCCTTTCGCCTTTTCTTCGTGATACAGCTGATAACGGAGTTTGGGCAACATGTCCTCGGAGTACGACGGTTCATGGCTTGTGCTGATGATCCGATTCTTAAGATGCAGATGCTTCAGCTGAAATGGTTGGAGTAGGGGGTCTGATTTTGAATTCATGTGTTATCGTTCGACAGAAGATGGGCAAATAACGTGATTATTCCAAGGCGTTTAAATATATATTATTTGCTTGTTTTCGAAAGTTGTGTATCGTTCTATCCGTCGCAAATTTCTGAAAGTCCGAATCCACGGAAGCAGGGATTTTGAGGATGGTTGATGCGACTTTCGTTCCGACATGAACCGATTAATTATGACCAGGCTGAACTTCGGGGGCTCCACTGGAAATCCATCGATTCCGGAGTGTCGAATTTGACAGACCCAAGCAATGGCTGAATCCAGAGTAAGGAGAAAGCGGCGGCCAAAGCCGTCCGATTCCGCTGTCAGGCAACTTCCCTTCCAACAGGTACAGAATCCCTACAGCCCTGTTGAGTTGCTGTCCCATGAACAGGTGGAGCGGATTCACGATGCGTCCCTGACAGTCCTGGAAGAGGTGGGCGTCAATTTCCTGCTTGACGAGGCCCGACAGATACTCAAGGCGGCCGGAGCCGATGTCGACGAAGAGAGTACACGGGTAAGGTTCGACAGGAACCTGATACTGGAGTCAATCAAAACGGCACCGTCTGAATTCACCATCCATGCGAGAAATCCAGACCGCTGTCTGCGAATAGGCGGACGTTGGCTGGCATTTTCCACAGTCGCCGGGCCGCCGAACTGCAGTGACATTGACAATGGCAGGCGCTCCGGATCCTACGATGACTACTGCAAGTTCATCAAATTGGCACACTGTGTGAACATCGCACATGCGATTTCCGGTCATCCGGTTGAGCCTCTGGATCTGAACCCTCAGACCAGACATCTGGATACGGCGAGGGCGAATGCCATACTGACTGACAAGGTGTTCAGGTGCTATTCGCTGGGACGCGACCGTGTTGTGGACTCGATCGAGATTGCGCGTATCAGTCGGAATATTTCCCGCACCCAGCTGTCGCAGGAACCGAGTCTGTTCACGGTCGTCAATGTCAACTCTCCTTTGCAATACGACATACCCATGCTATGGGGAATCATCGAGCTGGCGCGAATGAATCAGGTTGTTGTCATCACTCCGTTTACACTGGCCGGGGCGATGGCACCGATCACATTGGCGGGTGCCGTAACACAGCAGAATGCCGAAGCGCTGGCGGGAATTGCCTTTTCTCAAATGGTCAATCCAGGCGCTCCTGTAGTCTACGGAGGCTTCACATCCAATGTCGACATGCAAACCGGCTCTCCCGCTTTCGGCACACCGGAATACGTCAAAGCGACATTGATCGGCGGGCAGTTCGCCAGATTCTACAATCTGCCTTACCGCTCCTCCAATGTCAATGCATCGAATGCGCCT
Organism: Arenicellales bacterium; assembly: GCA_963662635.2. Classification (GTDB taxonomy): domain Bacteria; phylum Pseudomonadota; class Gammaproteobacteria; order Arenicellales; family JAJDZL01; genus JAJDZL01. Next base: position 947,958 of record CAXXFC010000006.1, on the reverse strand, counting down.
GACGTACAGGCTGCCTATGAATCACAGATGGCAGTCTGGAGCTGTGTCATGGGACACGCCAATCTGATTCATCATGCGCTGGGATGGCTGGAAGGCGGGCTTTGCGCGTCATTCGAAAAATTTGTCATTGACGCCGAGATTCTTCAGGGCATGGTCGAGGTCCTCAAGCCGGTAGTCGTTGACGACGATACATTGGGGCTCGATGCGATTCGCGAAGTCGGTCCGGGTGGTCATTATTTTGCCGCTCAACAGACGATGGAGCGCTATGACTCGGAATTCTATCGGCCAATACTGTCTGACTGGCGAAATTTCGAGACCTGGTACGAAGACGGTGCAACCGATTCGACTGTCAGGGCAAACAGACTGTTCAAACGTCTGCTGGATGAGTATGAACCACCGGAACTTGATGCCGGAGTCATGGAAGAACTTGACCGATTCGTCAAAATCGCCAAGGAACAGCGTGAGAAGGCAGCAGTCTAAAATCTTGCCCGCATCTGCCCTTGATCAAATTTACAGTTGAACCGGGACAGGATCCAGAGTCACACGATTTAATCTGGATGGCTGCTGGACTTGCCTACCAGGCGGGAAAAAAATAAGAGCAAGAAATTCCTAAATCGCGAGTTTATGATGCCGTTGAATGTCACCAGTGTCCCAACGTTTTATCGAATAAATTCAATCAGATAGGAATACCGTCCGATTCGTCTGTGTAATCGGGTTTTGCAAGTGGTTGATTCAATGGCTTTCTCTTGAACAGGGTCAGGATCAAAGTCTGCGCGCTTGTGTAGAGACTGAGTTCCGATTGCAACTGATTTTTTATGATTGCATACAATACGTAAACTGAAATTGCAATCCACAACTGACAGTTGACAGCATTTTCAGAGTTGCCATAGATCGACTTGATCCGCAAGTTCGTTCAAACCTCTGACACCCCAATTCAGGTATATATATCAGCATTATCAACATGTTATAAGAAATTTTATTTGAAACGTTGGGACAGCAGTGGTTGAATGTTATTAATTAATCTGTATTACTGTATTTATTTACTGTAACAATACAGTAATGAGGTTAAATATGATCGCTCAAACAGAACTATTGCTGCAACGAGGCTCTAGAGTTACGAGCTAACTTCTACCAGCAATTTTCAACATCTTCAGTCAGTGGCACTTGACCGGCGCCCAGCAGATGACTTTGCTAGGGCTCAGCAAATGGGTGGTGCATTGCGGAATGCAAAAAGTTACGGTGTCCGCTACAGTAGTGTTCGAGCGAGGGGTCAGTGTTATGGCGTAATGCGCGCGCGGACACTCTCGGATGCCATCCATTGGCGCTATCTTCGCTATCACTATGAACAGGGAACGATTGTCAAAGTTGAATCCGCGAACAGTACGGCAGAACATGATGTCCGCTGATTCGAGTCAGAAATTTCTCAACTAGAAAATCGGATCTTGACAGACTCGTCAATATCGCCAGTCAACAGCGCGCGAAAGCAGAAGACCAATGTGCACCTGGTCAGGTTTACAGTTGAATCAAGACATGGCTCATTAGTGTCTGAACCCAACGTCATGGGCAGTCAGGCATTAAGAAAACCACGATGGAATTTCAATCTGAACCAATTAAAATTCGAGAGTTAAACCATAAGGTCCGACCAAATGGAAATTTTACTTTTCAGGTGTGCGCGCAGCTATGCGTCCAGTGAAAACAAGGAAGGCTGTCGGAAAGCGTACGGATGAACTGTGGGGAAAATATTGAAGCGCGTACGCTGACAGCAGTTGCCTCAATGGGTTTCTGACGTTTTACAGTCTGCGACGGACGGAAATAAAGTATGCTATTCTCTTTGTCTGGAGGTTGGCGCTGCCATTTACGAATTTACTTCGGGTAAGTTGACGTCGGCGATGTCTCAGTCGCAGAACCTGCCACATTTTTATACTATTTTAAGTTCAATTATCTAAAGGAGAAACCATGTTACGGAAACATAAACTTATACTGGCTTTGACGTTGTTTCTTGGAAGCATCCTCACAGTCAATGCAGATGAACTATCGGTCGCCTCGTGGGGAGGTTCGTATCAGTATGCACAGAGCACCGCGCTGTTTCAGCCGGCTGCGGAAAATATGGGCATTACCGTCAATGAGGAAACCTATGGCGGCATGTCGGATGTCAAGCTCAAAGTGAATTCCGGCGCGGCGGTATGGGATATTGTTGCCAGCGGTTCCGGCGGTTGCGCAGCGGCTGCGGCGGAAGGAATTCTTGAAGAGCTGGATTACACCGTGATCGATGTATCTGACTTCTACCCGGGGCTTTGGATGGATCATTGTGTCGGAGGCGATGTGTTCTCCACAGTGATGGCCTACAACACCGAAACCTACGGTGATAACGGACCGCAGAACTGGGCGGATTTCTGGGATGTCGAGAAATTCCCCGGTAAACGCGCCTACCGCGCCAAGGTGGACGGAGCATTGGAACCTGCGATCATGGCCGATGGCGTTCCACTGGATCAGGTCTATGAAGTCCTGGGCAGTGTCGAGGGTATTGAGCGGGCATTGAACAAGATTCGCGAACTCAAACCTCATATCGCTGTATTCTGGACATCCGGTGCACAGCACGCTCAATTGATGAAAGATGGCGAAGTCGACATGACGACCGGCTGGAACGGGCGATTTGACGTGGCAAAGAAAGATGGCGCGAAAGTCAGCTACTCGTTCAATCAAGCGCTGTTGGATTATGACGGCTATGCGATACCCAAAGGCGCGGCCAACAAGGACCTGGCCATGCAGTTCCTCAATGAGATTTCCAAACCGCAGTATCAGGCAGAGTTTGTGAAATACATCACCTATGGACCGACAAATAAAAAAGCTTATGATCTCGGTACCATTGATGAAGCACTGTCACGTGCGCTCCCCTCGCACCCGGACAATGTTAAGTTGCAGGTGCCTGTGAGTCTTGAGTGGTACAGCAAATGGAAACCCATCGCGGCTGAAATGTATGCCGAAATGCTGACCGAATAAATTTTGGCATTGGCGACTCAGGGACTCAGGGAAGGTTCTTTCGAGAACCTTCCCTCCCAGTTTTATGGCATCTCACAGCGATATCAAGGAGCAGGCACTGCGGATCTCAATCCAGGGTGTGACCAAGACCTATGGTGACTTCTTTGCTCTGAACGATGTCAGTCTCGATATAGAGGCCGGTGAGTTTCTGACACTGCTCGGCCCATCCGGGTCCGGCAAAACAACACTCTTGATGGTGCTGGCCGGGTTCATTCGACCGGACCATGGCCAGGTGTTCTTCGGTTCTGAAGACATCGTGCTGAAACCGCCGCATTTGCGCGGCGTTGGCATGGTATTTCAAAATTACGCCCTGTTTCCTCATATGACTGTCGAGCAGAATGTCGCCTATCCTCTGAAGTTGCGGCGCAAATCAAAGGACGAAATTTCGCAGGGAGTTCAGGAAGCACTTGAAACTGTGAAGCTGACCGGACTCGGCAATCGGAAAATCGGACAGTTGTCCGGGGGACAGCGCCAGCGCGTTGCCTTGGCGCGAGCCATCGTGTTCAAGCCGAAAATCCTTTTGATGGACGAACCGCTTTCGGCGCTTGACAAGAAACTTCGCGAAGAGATGCAGATCGAATTGCGTCGACTGCATGACAGTCTCGCAATGACGACCGTTTATGTGACACATGATCAGAAAGAAGCGCTCACCATGTCAGACCGGATTGCCGTCATCAACCATGGCATTCTAAACCAACTCGGTTCACCGCAGGAAATCTATACCAATCCGACGAATGCGTTTATCGCCGACTTTATCGGCGAATCGACGCTTCTGCCTGTTGAAGTCCGTGACTCCACACCAAAATTCGGTGAATCAGTTCTTTCTGTCAATCACGAAGTCGGCTCGGACGGTTCCTACCTGCTTGTAGTGCGTCCTGAAAAGTTGGTTTTGGTAACAGAAGATTCAACCGCACCGAATCAATTTCCCTGCACTGTTGAAGAGTCGATCTTTCAGGGAGAGAGTCAGCTCCTTATCGTTCGACTTGACACGATGAATTCAGGCGACAGCGAGCCGTACCGTATGAATTTGAGGATTGCGAATACGTCAGCCAACAGTGCGGCAATACCGCAGGTCGGGGATTCGATTCGTGTCGCACTTGAGAAAGTGGACAGTTTCATTGTGAAACAAGAATGACCGCCCTTGTCGGAAATCAAATCAATGTAAAGTCGCTCCGCCAACAGGAGCGAAAAGAAAAATTGGTGATGATGGGGCTGACCATCCCCTATCTGCTTGTCGTCATCCTGTTGATCGTCATTCCGATCGGCTGGCTCTTTGGAACCTCTTTCGTCGGCCCGGACGGAAGTTTCACTTTCAAGCACTATATCCGCCTGGTTGAAAGCAAAGCCTACTACCGCATATTTGTCACCACATTTGAAATCAGTGTCTTTACAACCCTGATATGCATCCTGATCGGTTATCCGCTGACCTATTTCATCTCGCAGCTCCCGCGTCGTGCCGCCAACCTCTGTATGATTGCAGTGCTTATTCCGTTCTGGACAAGTCTCTTGGTCCGAACTTACGCGTGGCTGGTCCTGCTGCAGCGAAAGGGCTTGCTGAATAACTTCGGAATTGAGTCAGGGCTTTTTTCCGAACCTCTTCCACTCATGCACAATCAGACCGGCACGCTGATCGGCATGGTGCATATCATGCTGCCGTTCCTGATTCTGCCTCTGTACGCGAACATGCGGGCAATCGACGCAGATTACCTCAAGGCCGCATCAAGCATGGGTGCCAACCAACTTCGGGCATTCTGGACCATATTCTTTCCGCTGTCTGTTCCGGGACTGCTGGCCGGGTCACTGATCGTATTTGTGATCTGCCTTGGATTTTATGTCACTCCGGCGGTACTCGGGGGTGGCAAGGTCATCATGGTTTCCATGAAAATACAGAGCAATATCGAGCTTTTCTTCAGCTGGGGAGCGGCCAGCGCGCTTGGTGTGGTGCTTCTGGCGCTGACGATTATCATTCTGTATATCGCTTCCAAGTTTGTTTCACTGGATCAAATGAGCTCGCGAGGCTAGAGGATGGGATTTTTCAACCGAATTGTGTCGGAAACGCAGATTCGTCTGGGTCAGAGACTTTGGCTGTACATCGTTGCAATCCTTATCCTGATTTTTCTTGTCGCGCCTTCGTTCATCGTCGTTCCGATGTCCTTTTCCGGCAGCCAGTACCTTGAATTTCCGCCGACGAACTGGTCAACCCGCTGGTACTTGCACTACTTCAATTCGTCTGAATGGATGGCGGCCACCTGGACCTCGGTCAAAGTGGCAGTCATGACTATCTTTGTTGCGACTCCGATTGGAACCATGGCCGCTTATGGCATGCTGAACTCTTCAACCAAGATCACACGGCTGCTGTTTGTTGTGATGATTTCACCGATCATGATCCCCTTGATCCTGGTCGCGATCGGTGTCTTCTACTTCTACGTCAAAGTCAAGATGGTGAACTCCATTCTGGGCCTGGTTCTGGCACACTCGCTCATCGCCATGCCTCTGGTGCTGATCATTGTGATGTCCGCACTGAACAACTACGACATGAACCAGGAAAAGGTCGCACGTTCACTCGGTGCAACACGACTGCAGGCGTTCTTTCAGATTACGCTGCCACAGATCCGCTTTTCCATCATTTCTTCCGCACTGATCGCTTTCCTGACTTCGTTTGACGAAGTCATCATAGCGCTGTTCATTTCCGGAGGTCCGAATTCAACGATCACGCGAAGCATGTTCCTGTCGCTTCGCGATCAGATTGATCCCACGATCGCATCCATCTCGACGATTCTTATCGTCATCTCCTCCGGGTTGCTGATTGCGGCGCAGACCTTTGGCAAGAGAAAGGATTCGGACTGAACAATTCCGGGTACCACTTTCGAACTGACCGACTCGGTCGATTGCAATGATCAGTCGATGGAATTGGAATTGCCAGCCAACTTTTTGTATGCGAGAATATTTCTCATTCGGGAAATTGTCGGGTTGATATGGTGAGAATTCGTTATGAGCAACTCAATCAATGTCATAAAAGGAGATATCACGGCAGCGACCACAGATGCGATTGTCAACGCTGCCAATCCAGCCATGTTGGGAGGTGGGGGTGTCGACGGCGCGATCCACGCCGCTGCGGGACCCGAACTATTGGAACATTGCCGTCAAGTTCCATCAATAGATGGTGTTCGCTGTCCGATTGGCGAGGCTAGGATTACCCCGGCAGGTCGGCTTCGCGCCCGCTGGGTGATTCATACTGTCGGGCCACGTTATGACGTTGACCCGGAACCCGAGAAACTGCTTGAATCGGCCTATCGCAGCTCGCTCACTTTGGCACAGAGCCATAATTGCGAATCGATTGCTTTCCCCGCAATTTCCTGTGGTGTGTTCCGTTTTCCTCACGCGGAAGCAGCCGAGATTTCTTTGGCAGTCTGCGGAGAGGCTGGTTGGGACGGGATGGACATTACGTTTTGTCTTTTTTCAGCGGACATGGTGGAAATCTGGAAACGGGCTTACTCACGTAACATGTGATCAATCAACTGTAAATTCATGGTTCCCTGCCGCCTCATGTTGAATGAGGGAGCACTCTCAAATATCACAATTCAATTCCTTGATGAGCGATTGAACCAAAGTGGTTTTCCAAACTGAATTACTCCCATCGCAAAGTTAACTGGAGTGTCAATCAGAACCACACTGTGAATAGTTTGGTTGAATTTCTGGTCGAGATCATCCTTGTGCGGAAATGTGATACAGAATCAGGACAATTAGGAATGTTATTCCTAATTGGTTCGACCAATCTGGAACATAGCTCCGAATTGGTTCAACTAATCGGGAATATGTATCCCAATTGGTACGAGAGAAAACTCAGATCTTCGCAACCGTACTGTCAGACGACTTTTCTTTTGGGGCTCGTAAAATCGGCAAGACTACCCTTCTCAGAGAGCGACATCCTAACTATGTCAATATTGATTTATTCGATGGCGATGTCATGTAACGATTACTATCACGGCCGAGAGTGTCTGGAAAAATCCGCGGTTCTTGGTGAAGTTGCTCGCGCAAATCATCGAATTGGTAGATTACAATTGAAACACGTTTGTTGACCAAACATCATCGAACCAGAAAGTGCAAACAGAGATGCCATATACGTCTAAGAATTCAAAAAATAGCAGACAACCAATCTCAACGAGAACAACACAAGAGTGGTACGAGGTCAATGCAGACTTTTTCGCGGAAGAGTGTGAACAAATTCAGTTCGAAGCCATTCACTCAAGTTTCCTCAAGCACCTGCCACAGCAACGTTGCGAAATTTTAGAAATCGGATCGGGTACGGGTCGGGATGCTTCAGGACTGGCCGGTCTTGGACACGCGGTGGTTGCCGTCGAACCGTCTAACGAACTGCGTACGCGTGCCCAATCACGCCATACACAATCCGATATTCGCTGGATTGACGACAAATTACCGAAACTGGATCAAGTCATTCAACTGGGCGACAGATATGATGTGATATTCCTGAGCGCGGTGTGGATGCATTTGGCACCTTTCGAACGAAAACCTGCATTCGGGCGAATTGTCAGTCTGCTCAAACCTGGAGGTTTGGTCTACGTCACACTTCGGCACGGACCATTTGATGAAATTGAGGGTTTCTGGGATATCCCCGGTGACGAAGTAGCGGCACTCGCCAGAGAATCCGATTTTGTTCAACTTGAACAGGTTCACGAAGGCGACCATCGGGGTCGCTGCGATATTAGCTGGACTCGAATGACGTTTGTTTCACGAACCTTATGAATTCGTCGTTTGATTTTACGCGTTCGCAATCAGTTTTCTGAATGGTGGAATTGCTTTTAGGTACTGAGCATCCAGTATAAATGTTCGGCGACGGTTACTTCCGGATAACTTCACAGTGCAGAGCGTCATAGGGTGTGAGAACCCAGCGTATTGGTTCAAATGCAGATAAGTTATGTTTACTGTAGCGCCAAATAAACTGAGTCAGATATGATTGCTCAATCCGAACAACTGCTGCGAGGCTTCGGTACCAACAGTTCACTGCTACAGGCCGTGTTCAATATATTCGCCATTGGTGCCTGACAGACGCCCAGCAGATGACTCTGTTGGGACTCAGCGACGGGAATATTCTTAATGACTGGAAGAACCAGCCAGCAAATGCAGAGTTGACCTTGGATGATCTGGAAAGAGCCAGTTACATTCTTGGAATCTATAGATCCCTGCAAATCCTTTTTCCCGACCCATCGCTGGCTGATCAGTGGCTGTCCATGCCCAACGACAATCCACTGTTCAATGGTACGGCACCGCAGTATCGGTTATTGGCTGGGTATGTGACGGACCTTGCCGTGATCAAAGGCTTCCTTGATGCTGAGCGAATTGGCTGCTAATTTCGACCTTGAACAATGTTCGGAATTCAGGTCAATTTGGGTAATCGTTGGTTCCATACTCAACTCGGCAATCACATGATTATTTGTCTTTATCCGATGCATTCGAATTCCATCGACCAATCCAATATCCGGACAATTGCTCGGATACCCAAATATATTCATAAATATACATTTATCATACTTTTTTCAATATAATCAGGACATGGCTTCATTGAAACAATACAGTGACGATTTGCTATCCTGGGGGAAGGCATACTTTACTCGCGAGGAAGTGTTGGAACGACTCGACCTGAGCCCACAAGCATTCATCGCTTCTGCGAACCGACTGAAACAGAAAAGACAGCTCGCCTGTCCGTACCGCGGATTCTATCTTATCCTGCGTCCTGAGGACAGATTCACCGGTGCTCCGGAGCCGGAGAGCTGGATTGATCCCCTGATGCGATATCTGGGTCTTGAGTATCGTATTTCCCTGCTGCAGGCAGCAGCTTTCCATGGTGCCACCCATCAGGCCACGATGGTGTTTCAGGTTATCGCAACAAGACAATTGCGCGAAATTCAAGTCGGTCGATTCCGAATCCAGTTTGTTTACCAGACTGCCTCAATCTTTTCAAAAACCAACAATCCTGACTGGCTGGTGCTCAGGAAAAGCCGGTCGGGATTTGCCAATACAGCGGGTGTGGAACTCACCTTGCTCGACTGCAGTCGATACTTCCACAAGGCCGGCGGAATCAATGGCGTAGCCCAGATTGCGAAAGATGTCGGTGCGAAAGCCAGTTCGATAAAACTGACGAAGGCTGCCAAGGCATACGAAAACTCTTCAGTGCGGCGGCTCGGTTATCTGCTGGAACTTGCCGGCCACAATCGTCAGTCTGAAGCTCTGGCTAAATTTACCAAACGAGCAAAATCCTTTAAACAACTGAACCCCTCGGCCAAGACATTGTCTGATGCCTTTACCGAAAGTCATCCAAAAAACAACAAATGGATGCTTGAAGTCAATCAAATCGTGGAGCTCGACTATTGATTCCGCTGGACTATATACAGGAGTGGCGCAGTCAGGCACCTTGGCTCGATATGAGACAAGTCGAGCAGGACCTGATTATCTCGCGTACTTTGTGTGACCTGTTCAACTCAGAATATCTATATGGCAAAATCGCATTCCGAGGCGGCACCGCTATCCACAAACTGCTGTTTCAGCAACCATTGCGATATTCGGAAGACATCGACCTGGTACAGACAAAACCCGAACCCATCGGCAATACTATCGATACCATCCGCGATGTATTAAAGTGGTTGGGCAATTGCAGAACGAGACAAACCAGGCATTCGACTCACTTGGAGTTTAGGTTTAACCCGGAAACACACACCGACACCACACTTAAACTCAAGGTTGAAGTATTTACAAAGTAGATTTAACTGGTAACAAGGAAAAAGTAATGAAACGTCAATATTTCCGATACTATTTGTACGGCGAGAATTCGGATTGGCAAGCGATTTGCACAGATTTAGATATTGCTGTCCAAGGTGATTCGTTGGAAGAAACTAAATCACTACTCACGGAAGCCGTTGCAGGTTACCTTGAATTTCTTCTGGATGAGTCAGCGGTTGATCGGGAGCGATTGTTAAACCGAAAAGCTCCACTCTGGTTGCGTACTGAATTTTATTTGAGATATGTGTTGCATCGCCTCGGATTCGAAAAATACTCTCGAATCAGAATATCTCGTGAACTCATTTCACCACATAGCTCTTTTTTGATGTGACCTATACGGAAGTTGACAGCAGGTTTCTTGTATTCTTCAACTTCCGGAAGTTCAATAGTAGGGATAAAAAAATAGCCGCCAAGGTTGCGCATTGTGAAGAGGCGTGACGGCTGTGTTGATATCTAATTTACCTGAATTGAACTTCAGAATCAAGTGCTTTACCAAGGTCAATCTTCTTCTGATCTGATTTTTTGTGCACGTGCATGCAGATATTCAACAAATCGATTAAGTTCTGCGCGATCGTGCTCTGATAACTTTGCTACCGCACGTTCGAAGCGTGCACTTTCTTTCGAGGTTCCTAGCTCAGTCGGCATTTCATCCGTGAAGTATGAAACTGGATGCTTGTAGAGATCAGCAATTTTTTTCAATTCGAGTGCGTCAATCTTTCGTCGACCGCACTCGATTTGCGACAACGCTGTACGAGGGATTCCTACATGGCGAGCCACAACTTCCTGTGAGAGGTTAATGTATCGCCGTACGTCGCGCAATCGTGCACCCAATTTGACCCGATCAAAATCGCCTTCTTCGGAAATACGTTCAGTTGATTTTTTATGTGCTCTGTTCATATCAATAGTTGTTCAGCATTCTCCTGCCAAATCATGGAATTGTCTAAGACTTTCGTACCCGCTGATTACACTCTTCGAATCCGGAATTGTGCTTCCCACGGTAGTCCGAAGCAACATGAAAGTTTTGCGGTAGCCAGAGAATTGGAGGCGGATATTGGATGCATGGACATATCAGGGGTCTCTACTCAATTTCGATAGGGTACTGACGTACCGAAAAGAAATCGATCGGTGGTTGATTGAATCTGATCGACCGGAAAATGATGTGCGTTGACTGTTTTTTTGTTCCATAATCTTTTCGAGTGTGTTCGTTAATCGAACAATATATCAAATAATATGTTCGAATTTGCTACAAATTGTTGTCGCTAACTCTAAACACATTTGATAATTTCGGCAAGCGTTGAGGGTGTTCAGAAATAATCGGATAAGACAGAACGCTACAACGATAGACGCAGACTTAAATTCGAGGAAAATAAGTCTGTTGGAGTGAAGATTGTAATCTCAAAGTCAAAAGACTGGATTAAGCTGTCTGAGCTCTACTATGAGAAATTCGCAGACAGAGAATCCAGATTGATCAGCTGCGACCAGTCGAGAGAAAGCGGAGTCTGTGCGATTTGCCGTATCTTGGTGTCATTTTGAGGACACGATAAAAGAGCGTAAGTCTACTGCTCATGGTCTTAGTCTTGGACAACCGACTCTATGTTTTTCATCTTTATCGCACAATCTATTGTCCGAGTATGATGTACGCGAAAAATACAAGAATTGAAAATACTGTTAGCAGTATCAGTGGAAGTACGATTCTCCAGATTCGCCCCATGGTCTCGGTAACCTCGTGGAGGTACATCGCAGTAATTACAAAAGCCGCGAGCAGAGTCAGCGGTAGTGCGATGATTAAAAACATTTTTATGGACTCAAGAGCATTGAGTATGTAGAACGCGATAATCGAAAAAATTGCCAGTAAGATTACTAGCAACAGAATTTTGAAGAATCTATACATATATTTTTCTGACGTTGGCAGTTTTGTGTGATTTTAACTGATAGGTGGGATATGTATCTGAACGGAACTTTATCTGGTTTGTTTTTACGGTTGTAGTCACATGTATGCTGCGGGGAGCGTCTTAGAGCGTCTTACATCTCCGATAGTGATTGTGTAGTCTTGAAGGCTGCTCAACGTCAGATGCTTTCCGGTTGAGTTGAAGTGTCGTTAGAGGTTTTACCGCAACCAAATCAGAACTGAAGGCAGAGACGCTCATGCGCTATGCCATTCTGTTGGGTTGGGAAGCGGCATTGTGGTTCGGTACACTCGCGGATGCCTACGCGACCATTAAACGGAACTTCACCCCCATTTTACCGGAATGAATTTACCTAACTCCCTGTTTCTGCCCGACAAAATATCAAAATCATCATTTCTGCCACTGGATATCCGTACCCAGTTCACTGACACCCGATGACTTTGACAAAAACCAGAGTCAAAGCCATTCCTTTCGACATCCTTTGATTCTTTTTCATATTTTCGTGCTTGACACCATCGGCATTCTCATCTATTATGTACCCAGTGCATATTTTCAGATGTTTCCGGTCATGGCATACCGAATCGACACCATCCCCAACAAGCGCGGCCGCGACACCGTGCTGCTCAGGAAATACTGGCGCGAGGGCAGGCGCATCCGCAAGCAAAGGATCGCCACCCTGACCGACATGCCGGCGACGGTCATCAACGGAATCGACGCAGTGCTGCGCGGCGGCGTGTCGTTCGCATCGGTCGATGAGGCGTTCAGCATCCGTCGCGCACAGCCGCACGGCCATGTGACTGCGGTGCTCGGCACCGCGCGTGCCATCGGACTGGAACGCATTCTGGATCGCAGTCCCGGCCGCTTTCGCAGCCTGGCGCTGGCTGCGGTGGTGTCCCGTATCCTGTCACCGGACTCGAAACTGGCGACCGCCAGGCGACTGTCGCCGGACACCGCCGACAGCAGTCTCGGCGAGATGCTCAAGCTCGGCGAGGTGAGCGGCAACGAGATGCTGTCAATGCTCGACTGGCTGCGGAAGCGACAGCCGTGGATCGAGCGCAGCCTGGCCAACCGCCATGTGCGCGGTGCGATGCTGATCCTGTACGATGTCACCTCAAGTTACCTGGAGGGGCGAAAGTGTCCGCTGGCCGCGTTCGGTCACAACCGCGACGGCAAGAAGGGCAAGATGCAGATCGTGTACGGTCTGCTGTGTGCGCCCGACGGCTGTCCGGTGGCGGTCGAGGTGTTCAGCGGCAACACCGCCGACCCCAACACGGTGGCCAGTCAGGTGCACACGATCCAGCGGCGTTTCGGCATCGAGCGCATCGCACTGGTCGGCGACCGCGGGATGATCACCAGCGCCCGCATCAGGGCGGACCTGCAACCGGCCGGACTGGACTGGATCTCGGCGCTGAGGACCAATGGGCTGCGCAAGCTGCTCAAGCGTTCGGCGGACGATGATGGCGACGGCCTTGCGGTTGACGCACTGGAGCCCGATTCGGTGACACCGGTTGTCAGCGGGGCGTTTCCCGGCGAGACGATCCTGGTGTGTCTGAATGCGAGACTTCGCGAAGAACGCGGCCGCAAGCGTCAGGAGCTGCTGGAGCGAACCGAAGATGCGTTGCGGCAGATCGAACAGTCGGTGTGCCGCGGCACCCTGTCCGGTGAGGTCAGGATCGCCCGGCGGGTGGGTGCCGAGATCAACCGCTGGAAGATGGCCAAGCACTTCGACATCAGCATCACCGACTGGCAGATCAGCTGGCGGCGGCTGGACGGGCAGATCGCCGACGAGGCACGGCTCGACGGGGTTTATGCGATCCGCACCAGCGTCACCGACATGGAGGCGAATGCCGCAGTGCAGGCCTACAAGAGCCTGTCGCAGGTCGAGCGGGCGTTCCGCACCGCCAAGTCGCATCTGGATGTGCGTCCGATCCATGTCTACAGCGCCGAGCATGTTCGGGCGCATGTGTTCCTTTGCATGCTGGCCTATCATGTGGAATGGCACATGCGACAGCGGCTGGCGCCGCTGCTGTTCGACGATGACGACCGCGAGGCCGCCAGGGCCGCCCGCAAGTCACCGGTGGCCCGGGCCGAGGTGTCCGACCGGGCCAAACGCAAGGCCGCTTCCAAGCACACCGATGACGGCTTTGCGGTGCACAGCTTCCAGACCCTGATCGGTGACCTGTCCACGATGACGCTGAATCATGTGTCGTTGCCCGGGGCGGTGGATGCCATCGTGCCGATGCTGTCGGATCCGACTCCGCTGCAGGCCAGGGCACTGGATCTGCTCGGCATCGACCCACAGAAATATGTACCCAGTGCGGGGACAGGTTGATATCACCCGCAGGACACCGACTTCTGATTTAAAATCAGTGATTTGCTGAATGCCCGATGTTGATTATGGGGGTGAAGTTCCGATTAAAACTGCGCTTACGCGGGTTGCTGGCGATGTGAGGGGATAGAATCTGAGGCTGCTGACAGGCGAAAGCCAATTGTGTATCAGGGTCCATTCGACCGACGACGCTCCCTAAAACTCGACATCACAGACGATGAACTCGTTCTAGATGTTGATTCTGTGCGCCTGTTGCCTCACCAGCCTGATTTACCGGAAGCAGTCACAGTTCCCGTGCATTCGCTTGCAGAGGTCGCCGCTGAAAAACTACGTTGCATTTTCCATCGAATGCAGTGCAGGGATTTATTTGACCACTGGTTCCTGTTCGAAGACACAGATATCGGTCCATGTACCGTGGTCGAGATTTTCGAGCAGAAAGCGGTACATCGAAATTTCAATCCGAGTGAATTTAAAGCGACTTTCCGTAGAATTTCGGAGGTGTAAAAATACACCAATTTTCTGTAACTGACGAGAGGAGGAACAGGCCGGAACAACCTTACTGACAACAAAAGCACCAGATTGAGGTCGATCGAGGAGTCGGGACGGGGGTGCATGTTGGGCTGAATGATTGAAGTATACGGTAGCGGTGTCGATCACACATCAAGGAGTAGCTAATGGAAGAAAAATAAAATACTGACAATAGTCTTCCATATATAATTATTATAATATACAGTTAAAACATTATATTAGTGTTATTATGGAATACATTAAAATAAAGACTGATGATTTCTTCCACATATCTCGAGTAGCTTTATCTGGAAGAACGCAAGATGTAAGTGTTCTTTTGCACCGTGTGGCCAAGCGTAATTCCACTGACCCGAAAATAGCAAAAATGCTCATTGACTTACTCCGTGAACGATCTACCCCTTCTTCGTTTTTGCGCCGTACAAGCGAGGTCCCGATCCCGGTTGATTCGGATTCACGTTTTCAACTACTTCGCGTAGAAGAGGAGCCGTTGATATCAAATGAACCCGTTTATGCCAAATCAGTACAGGAACGTCTGGAGCAGTTGGTTTCAGAGCGTCTGAATGCGTCACTTCTTTTGGATGCACATCTTGAACCTACAAGAACGGTTCTGTTTACCGGTCCACCCGGAGTGGGGAAGACACTTGCAGCGCGGTGGCTCGCTCGTGAAACTAAGTTGCCCTTGCTTACACTTGATTTATCTGCAGTTATGAGCAGCTATCTGGGTCGTACCGGTTCAAACCTTCGTAATGTGCTTGACTATGCCAAGTCCATCAATTGTGTAATTCTGCTTGATGAGTTGGATGCGATTGCAAAGCGCCGTGATGATTTTGGTGAAATCGGAGAACTCAAGCGCTTGGTTACAGTGTTGCTTCAGCAACTTGACGACTGGCCATCTTCAGGGTTTCTGATTGCCGCTACCAATCATTCTGAATTGCTTGACCCTGCGGTCTGGCGAAGATTCGAACAGCTGATTGAGTTTCCTCTCCCGGACCGCAAAGCGATAAAAACCTTTGTTTTTAGCATGCTTCGAGATACTATACCTGATGCAGACATTTGGTCAGATACGTTGTCGATCGGGCTATCGCACCTTTCATTCAGCGATATTGAACAAAGAATTAATCTTGCTCGACGAGCTATGGCTCTTAGCAACGGACACTTAAGCGAATCTCTGCCTTCGCTGTTGAGTGATCGAGACCAGTCCAAGCAAACCCGAATTGATCTCGCTGTCAGTCTTGTTGAAGAAGGTATCGCATCGCAACGCAAGGCTCATGAATTGACCGGAGTTTCGCGTGAAGCTATTCGAAAGCGTACGAAATCACCAGTCAATCCGGGGGCAAAGAAATAAATCATGCAACAAAAGAACTATCTTCTCGGTAAGGGCGAAAGGCTGACTGAAGATATAACAGTGAAGTCCGGCGGTGGGCCTAAAGATCCACCTTATTCATTCGGTGAAGCGCGTGGTCGATTGGAATTTCAAGCCAGCATCGGGCAAGAAGGATTTGATTTTTTTGATTGTCATCTAGATGCGCTAAGTTCGTCAGTAAAATATCGTTTATTCTATAAACCGCTGGGGAAAACATCGTGAATTTAAACAAACAAGCCATTGACCCCAACATACGATTGGAGAGTGGGACGGCTGCTACTAATCATCATCTGTCTGACTCTCTGGATTGGTCAAGCATTGCCGCTCAAATCAAGAATCAGATGGTGATCGTGCCGGTCTATTCGGAGATTCAATCAGTTGCCGAAATTAAATATATCGTGGTGCGCGAGAAAAACTAATCTGATGAATTTGACAAACTGCATTTTCTAAAAAATTGTATCCAATTATTTGCGAGCAAGAAGGCAAGTGTCATACAACACCAAAAAACCAGTCACATAAACGGGAAAGGACGATGAGTAATGAGATACAACAGTTGGAAGTTGACCGAAATTATGAGGCTTTTAAAGTTTTGCTGCCTGATCTATTGAAAACTGAATTTAATAGATATGCGCTTATACACAACCGAGAAGTAATAGCATGTTTTGATACAAGCAGAGACGCAATGCAGGCTGGCCGTATATTTCTGGAAGGAAAGCATTTTTCCGTCCAGCAGGTGACTGACAAATCTGTGGACTTAGGGTATTACTCGCATGTCGTCCTTCGCGGGTGAGTTTAATGGCGTATTCCACCTCAGCTTTCAGGCAACAAACTAAGCAATTTTTGGCTTCCAGGTTATTGAGAAACTGAGTTAGAAACGACAGTGTGACCGAAACAAACGCGTGACATTCGCAACCCGCTATTCCCTGTTCGGTCAGGTTGGGGTTGCGACTATATGGTTAGCGGTATAACGGGGCCAAGCATGACTGAATTCCTGATCGTGTGGATTTATCGTAGCACAAATGAGATTGAGGTAAGGCAGATTTTTTGTCACGCCAGCCGAGTCAATGTTTGGCTGCTGATTGGCTGAACCGAAAGTGTGGTATTTACTCCGTAACTTTCGGGGAACATTGATGCGTTGCTTGTAAACGAAGGTATCGATCTGTTGTGACGGCCGATCACTGCACTGACTGGAAATGGTTATCTCAAACTGTCGCTTTTGAGGAATGCTGAATCGGTGCTTAATATTATCAGTCGCTCTCATTTCGGCCTGTTGATCAGACACGGAAGTGCAACCAAGACAGATTTGATTCTACCAAATCCTGTCAACTCAATGAGGAAGCGTTGAGTGAATTGTCGGCACTACCCCTAGTGTCGATTTAGATGGGGCCAGAATAAGCCAGAATAAGCCAGAATAAGCCGGAATAAGCCAGGATTCATTTCAGGCCTAAACTTCCGATTTTTGGTCCTTAGGGTTGATCTGATCGGATAAAGTTGTGTGGGTACAACTTTGTCTGATCCCGACAATATAGACATCAAGTGTGTCTACAAAATTGTTTTCACTTCAATCTGCCTCGATACTAACTGACCAACCATCCTGTGCTGTATCTTTGTTTCTGATTACGGGCAAATTCGCTCTGGAATTTCGAAATCAATCGATCCAAGTGTCAGTTACGGTTGTCGCCACAATAGTCATAACTCGTGTTGACGACAGCCATATTTGAAGTTAACACGACATTTTGAAATTCGGACCTCAGTACGAACTGAATCTGTCGGATTCGACTGATCAAGAAAAATATTATTATTCATACAGTGAATGAATATAATTCACATCGTGAATAAATAACACATGTGTTGGTAATCGAAACGATGAATCAAGACACGCCGCAAACGAACTATCTTCCGAGGTCGATCACGTCCATGGTCAACCTGCATCTGACGACGATGCCGGTAGTCGTGCTGTCGGGAGCGAGACAGACCGGCAAAAGTACCCTGGCTGAATTTATCGGAGAAAAAAGCAGACAATACCATAACCTTGACGACTTTGAAACTCTCAATATAGCCAACCGCGACCCGCAGGCGTTGATTGGCGGAACTGAACCGGTTACTCTGGATGAAATTCAAAAGGCTCCGAAATTGCTGACCGACATCAAACTTGAAGTCGATAGAAACAGACAGGCGGGACGGTTCATTCTGACCGGTTCAACACATCTTCTGCTGATGGAGAAAGTCTCAGAATCGCTTGCAGGAAGAGCCAGCTATCTGAATCTATGGCCGATGACCCGACGGGAACAGATGGGTATGGGTCGCTGTGGAATCTGGGACAGGCTGATCGACAACAGGAAAGAAGATTGGCTGAGTGTTTTGAACGAATTCGAATCGCAACCGGAAGATTGGCGGGAATTGGCGCGGCGGGGTGGGTTTCCAGACCCTGCGACTCGATTTTCTTCTGATGCGCAACGTCTGGTCTGGTTCGAGGCATACGAACGGACTTACCTTGAACGAGACTTGCAGCAGTTGTCAGTAGTCGCGTCCTTGGCGGATTTTTCGAAACTCGTGAGGATTGTTTGCCAGCGCTTGGGTGGTATTCTGAATCAGACGAGTCTGGCCAGACAGTCCGCGATCTCGCAACCTACGGTGTATCGGTACCTTAACCTGCTTGAAACTTCCTGCCTGCTGATTCGCCTGCAACCGTTTTTCATCAATCGAACAAAGCGACTCATTAAATCCCCGAAGCTTTATTTTTGCGATACAGGACTCGCCCTGAACCTTTCAGATCAGAAAGAGCCATCAGGTGCTCACCTGGAAAATCTGATTCTGCACGATATTCTGGTATGGAAAGACAGTCAGGTCCGGAAAGCGGGAGTCTACTATTGGCGCACAACAATCGGAGAGGAAATTGATTTTGTGATTGAATCGAACGAACGGATTCTTCCGATTGAGATCAAGGCCGGCAGACGGCCACACATCGGAGATGCGGCAAAACTGCGTACTTTCCTCAAGGAATATGAAGATCTGGCACCGGCAGGTCTGTTGCTGCATACTGGAAACGAAACGAAGTGGCTCGCACCGAATGTGTTGTCGGCGCCCTGGTGGCGAGTCATTTGAATTCATCAAAGCCTGAAACGGTATTCGTCAAAGTCGGGAACAAGCCGACTGGACTGTTGAACCTCAATATCGAAAGCCGTCAAATGATGTTGATTGCCGGAAGGAGGCGTAATCGGCTAAATTCCAGTTGTGTTTATGGAACTGCTGGGTTTGTAAGTCGATCGGTGTATGGATTCATTTTCGAGTGTCTTTCCAGTTGAATTGGGAAAAACATACAACCGACAGGTGAGATGTCAGTGCGCAGTGCCTGACGTTGAAGTCACGACGGTCAGCTGATCAACGACGTGCATGGGGAGTTGCGGATATTCCGGTTCAATTTTCCTGTGGACATCGGCATTGTCCTCAACGAAACAGACAAACTGATCACTGAGGTACGGCAGGACGCTTCTCAGTGTAGTCATGATGGCGTCATCGAAATGGGCGCCATCATCAATGAATATGTCAATTCGGTCGCCATAGAGAACTTCATACAGAAGTTTGGTCGAGTCGACCAGATGGAAATATCTGTACAGTTCCGGAGAGTTGTTTGAAAAGGCGCCGAGTCTGAGCAGATTGTCCAAATTCCGTCCGGCAATGGATATGTCTATGTCAAGTCCGAATCAGCGCGAGTTGGGGAACATCGCTAATTCGGTGATTTCGTGTCCAGCGGTTTATGATGGCAGTACAGGATGATCTAAGTGTGGTGATTCCTGCTTAAGATTAGGGTGGTGAACTATTTGCCTTACTCAATTGATCCAGTGCAATCGAGATTGACCTTTCATTGAAAATTCTTAGTTTGCGTTGGCTTGCGGTTCTGTCTCCGGCCCAACGATTCAATCCATCAATGATCCCTTCAACGGTTGTTTCAGCACCTTCTTCTTCCAGTAACCAGTCGACGGTTGCCAGTAACTCCATTCCGAAAGGAGATTCAAATCCATCAATCGTTGACGATGCCCATTCCAGAACTCCGGCATAGGCTTTGCCTTCGCCTGAGTTCAGATATGCGCTCACATGGTCTTCTTTGGAATTGTTAAACCAGATCAGATCATGTGGTCCCGCGTCAGCAAGACGTTTGTCGCAGTGCAAATAGCTGCCGTCCAGGGCGTCCAGTAATTTTTGGAGATTATGCGAATAGGGTCCAAATTTGTGAGCCACGAAATCGAATCTCAGGGGATCGTCTACTTTCGAGCGTTTTACACCCCGTTCAATAAACCAGGCGAGTTTCTGCACTTCGAGGATCGAGCACTCAATACCCAATACACAATACCGACGGACCATCTCCGCAACAAGTGCCCGGGCTGGCGTCAACCTGTCAACACCGTTACGCTTCGTGACATTCTGATATTTGGCAGTCGGTTCATATACAACCGCATTGAGTCCCTCTACATTGTCCAGCGCCGCGACAACAATTGGCCTGACATCACTCCAGTCAAGGCCTCCATTACCGCAACCGAGGGGTGGAACCGCAATCGAATTGATATTTTTTTCCCTGATCACCCGGATTAGGTCTTCAAGCCCTTCCTCAATCCATTCAAGCCTGGTTTTCACACGCCAATGTGTTTTGGTCGGAAAGTTTACAACCCACTTCGGACCCCAAAACTCCCTGTTCTCAGTGACGAACATTCTTCCTATGCGAATCTCCTGATCTTTACAGGCTTTTTCATAGGCTTTGAAATTTTCAGGGAACCGTTCCTTGAACATCAGGGCAATACCTCTACCCATGATGCCAACTGTATTTACAGTGTTAACCAATGCCTCGACATCGGCTTCAAGCAGATTGCCTTGTGTGAATTTAATCATTAAAAGTTCCCTTCCGGGCGCACCCTGATTTCCACATCAATCCAAGAAATTCTTACCTGATCTTAGACCGAAGTTCCAGCGGCCAAGTCAGCATAGGTGCCTGTTCTGACTGATAATTTCAGAAAATCGGGTTTCCCGCTACTGGGCAGGATCAGATGTTTTTCACGGTCACATCGAGAAGATCGAACGCCTTTTGCTGATAACCGGTGGGCTGGGTGACCATCCAGTATTCGGCCTTTTTCATCTTCAGCGGCCGGATCCGGTTGCGCCCCACCGTTGCCAGGTCATTTATCAGCGTCTGGAAGCTGTGCACCGGCTCGCCCCGGTCGGTGAGTCCGGTCCTCGCCTTGCGGCGGGCGGACGGTGATTTCCTGGCCGGTGTGACCGTCAGCCGATGCGGCCGCTCATCGTCGAACAGCAGCGGTGCCAGTCTCTTCCGCATCTCGAACTCGACATGGTAGGCCAGCATGCACAGCAACAGATGAGCCCGCACCCGATGTTCCCGACGGTGATGGATCGGCCGCACCTTCAGGTCCACTGTCTTCATGCTGCGGAACGCCCGCTCGACCTTGGACAGTCGCTTGTAGCTGTCCACCACCGAAGCGGTATCCAGCCGGTCCTCGGCGACACTGGTGCGGATCACGTAGAAACCGTCCAGCGCCGCCTCCCGCTCGATGCTCTTCTGATTTCTCCGGTAGCGGAATGACCCGACATCCACCTCCACCTCGAAGTGCTTGCCCACCTTATGTTTGTCAAGCGCCCGCGTCACCCGCCGATGAATGGCGTCGAGTTTTTTCAGCCGGTACTTCGGCCGTCCGGTGGCCTCGACAATGCCGTCCAGCAACGCTTCGGTCGCCTGCAGCAGCTCCGAGCGCCGGTTTTTCCTTTTCTCCGCCAGCAGCGGATTGCGGCACACCACCAGCCGCTCGCCGGGATACAGCGCCTCACAGCGGATCTCCCCCAGGTCACGCTCGTCGAACAGGCTCGGCTGCAGCGCCCCGTCATCCACCAGCTTGCGGATGGCACCCGACTTCAGCGTGGTGATCCAGTCATACTGCGCCGGTCTGAGATCCGCCTCGATGCGCGCCGCCGTCAGCATCCCGCGGTCGCCCACCATCACAATCTCCGACAACCCGAAGCGCCGCTTCAGTGTGTTCACCTGCGCGATCACCGTGTCCGGATCGGACGTGTTGCCGGCAAACGCCTCGATCGCCACCGGCCGCCCCTCGATATCGCACAGCAGACCGAACCCGATCTGCTTCGTACCCTTTTTCCGGTCCCGCGAGTGCCCGTATTCGGCCAGCTCGCAATGCTCCCCGCACACCCAGGTCGAGGTCAGGTCATACATCACCAGCGAACCCTCCTCCAGATGTCTGGCAGCCAGCTTTCGCTCGATCCGGTCCTGACGCTCCTCCAGCCAGTCCATGGCGTCATACAGCGCATTGGCTGCATAATAAACTGCAATCTGAACACGAAATAAACAGTTAACTGAACACGGAATAAACCTTATCTGAACACGCAGTAAACTGAATCTGAACACGGAATAAACTGAATCTGAACGCGGATCGGAGGGGGTATGAGGCATGGTCGATGTCAGGGCGATTTGAGGTTTCGCGGTCTTCGGCGTATCAATGGCGGATTTGATCTGTCAGCGGGACGCAGGAGGCGATCACGATGTCAAAGAGGAGAATCGCAATGGCAAGATTGCAACAGATATTGAGGATGCGGCATGAGTGCGGCTGGCCGATGCGCCGCATCGGTGAGGTGTCGGGGGTTTCGCTCGGCACGGTACATGCGGTGCTGGAGTCGGCGGCGGGTGCCGGGATCGGCTGGCCGCTGCCGGATGGGATGGATGAGGCGCGGCTGGCGCGGGTGCTGTATCCTTCGGCACCGGGTGGCGGCGAGGATGCGGACGGCGGTGTTGATTTCGCCTGGGTGCACGAGGAGAGCCGCGGCAAGGGAGTGACGCTGAAGCTGCTGTGGATCGAGCTGTGCGACGAGGGCTACCGGTACAGCTACCAGTATTTCTGCCGCTGCTACAAGGCGTGGGCGAAGGCCGGCCGGCGCACCATGCGCCAGCGTCACGATCCGGGCGACACGGTGTTCGCGGACTTCGCCGGCATGACGGTGGAGGTGGGCGGTCGCAGGGCGCAGGTGTTCGTGGCCGCGTTCGGGCTGTCGCACTATGCGTATGCCGAGGCGGTGTGGACACAGAGTCTTCGCGACTGGCTGGGTTGTCACACCCGGATGCTGGAGTTTTTCGGCGGTGTTCCGCAGCTGATCGTGCCGGACAACCTGAAGAGCGGTGTCAGCAAGGCGTGTCACTATGATCCGGATGTCAACGGCGCCTATCAGCAGTGGGCGGCGCACTACAACGTGTCGGTGATGCCGACGCGGCCATACCGGCCGAAGGACAAGGCGGTGGCGGAGAATGCGGTTCTGCAGGTGGAGCGTTGGGTGCTGGCGCCGGAGCGGCATCGCCGCTTCGACACGCTCGACGAGCTGAACCGGGAGATTCGCCGGCTGGTGACGGAGCTCAACGACAAGCCGTTCTCGGCCCGTCCGGGCAGTCGTGCCGAGGTGTTCGAGGCGACTGACCTGCCGGCGCTGCGTCCGCTGCCGATCCGGCCGTACCGCTACTGCGATGTGAGCTTCGCCACGGTGGGACCGGACTATCACGTGCAGTGTTCGGGGCGCACCTACTCGGTGCCGCACGAGTATGCGGGCAGCCGGGTGGAGCTGCGCGATGACGGCGCCACGGTGACGGTGTTCTACGCCGGCATGCAGATCGCCGCGCATCGCCGGGGCGCCGTCGGCGAGGTGGTGACCGAGATCGGTCACATGCCGGCCGACCATGCGTTCGTGAGGAAGTGGACACCGGAGCGGATCCGCCGCTGGGCGGCCGAGATCGGTCCGGAGTGTTCGGCCTGGGTGTGTGCCAGACTCGACGAGTCGCGGCACCGTCAGACGATCCTGCGGCCGATGCTGGGACTGCTGTCGCAGCGCGGGAAGTACGGCGACGACCGGCTCAACGATGCCTGTGCGCTGGCGCTTCGTTGCGGGATACGCAGGGTGTCCCAGGTCATCGACATTCTGAGGGCCGGCACCGATCAGGGCATCCGCGACCAGCGCGAGATCGCGTTCGAGCTGCCGCAGCGCCATGAGAATGTGCGCGGCGCCAAGGCCTTTCAGTGACCGGGGGTGGACGATGAGTGACGCATTGATGACCAATCTTCGCAAGCTCTCGCTGCGGCCGATGGCCGAGGCGCTGGCGCTGCAGCTCGAACAGCCCGCCACCTATGACGGACTGGGGTTCACCGAGCGGCTGTCGCTGCTGGTCGACCATGAGATGCACTGCCGTCGCCGCCGCCGCCAGAAGCGGCTGATCAGTCGGGCCGGACTGCGCCTGGCGGCGACCCTCGGCGAGATCGAGTATCGTTCAGGACGCGGTCTTGAGCGGCGGCAGATCGCCGAGCTCGGTCACTGCGACTGGATCGGACGGGCCCAGAACCTGCTGGTCACCGGACCGTGCGGCTCCGGCAAGACCTATGTCGCCTGCGCACTGGCCCACGCCGCCTGCATGCTGAACCTGGAGGTGCGCTACATGCGCCTGCCACAGCTGTTCGAGCGCTGCGGCCAGGCCCGCGCCCTGGGCGAGTACTCGAAGTTCATCGCCCGTATCGGCTCGGTGCCGCTGCTGGTGATCGACGACTTCGGACTGCGTCCGCTCGACGCCGCCGACCGCCATGACCTGGTGGAGGTGATGGATCGCCGTTACGGACACACCGCCACCGCGGTGGTCAGCCAGCTGCCGGTTGACCGCTGGCACGACCTGATCGGCGACGCCACCCTGGCCGACGCGTTCCTCGACCGCCTGGTGCACAATGCACACCGCATCCGGCTCCGGGGCGAATCGATGCGCAAGCGAAACGCGGTGCACGACACGGAGCACACGCAACCGGATCCCGGTGTCAGTACAGGCCCATGACCAAACCTGATGGAAAACTCCACACCGCCGACGTCAGAGTGCTGAAGCACTCGGCGGTGCGGTTTTTCCACAGGTGTTGCTCACAGGCTCACGCGCACCGGCAAGGCAAAATCCGACTTGACACAGGGAGGTGGGAAAAAGTTCAATAGGAGATGAAAACGCGCCCTGAAAGACCGTACCGGAAACCCGAATGGACAGCCGGCGTTCAGATTGCTGTTTACTCCGCGTTCAGATAAAGGTTACTCGGTGTTCAGATAAGGTTACTCGCGTTCAAATTGAGTTTACTTGGCAATTGGCATCGGCATCGGTCACCCCCAGACACTCGCCCAGGGTGTCGGTCACCGTCGCCTGGGAAAGGCCGCGGCAGGTGGCGAGTTTCGAACGCGGGTCGATGATGCGGGCGGCGATCATGGCCAGACACAGCTGTCGCCTCGGCGACGGTTTGGCGGCGATCATCTTGTCCAGGCCGAGATTGCGGATGGTGCCGAGCACTGCGGCGACGTGGCCATGGGGGACAGTGCGCACGATGTCGAAGTTCTCGGGCATGGCGCCGGAGCATTTTTTGAGTTCGGCGCGGACCACCGCGATCACCGACGGCGGCAGTTTCGACAGGTTGGCGAGGGTTCTCTTCCTGGTTTTTCCGTCTTCCCAGTAGGATTCCCTCACCAGGATGGCGGGCGGCGAGTTGCGGTTCTTGACGGTTTCGACATACATGACTTGTATTATAGGTCAGGTGTTTAATGCATGCAAGGTGAATATTGCATATGATGATATACTTACATGGGCAGGACAGGACACAAAAAAATTGATCAAAAGTTGTTTAAAATCAACCGTTAACATGCCATTTCAGGCCGAAATCGGCTGGAACTTGGGCTTAGAACTAGGAAATTGATGAATGCTGTTCTATTAGATTGCAGTAGGCTCTGAATAATTTGCCAGTAGGGTCAATCCATCGTTTAGTTTAGCTTTGAGCGCTTCAATATCGTCAAGAACGTTATCCCGACCGGCCATGAATCTTTTCAAGGCATCAATGGTGTATTCCACTTCAGCTTTCAGGCAGCGAATTAAACTTCTTTTGGCCTTCCAGCGATCGAGAAACCGAGTTATGCACCACAGCGTAACCGAAACAAACGCGGCAATGATGGCACTGTTGGCAAGTAATGTTGAGGTTCCCATCCGGGTCTACGTGCTCATGAATCAAGAGAGGTGGGAAAATCTAAAGATGCGAAAAATTCTCCAAACGAAGCCGTGTTATGAAAAACAGTCGCGTGACATTCGCATCATCCCGCTTTGCCCTGTTCAATCGGGCCGGGGTTGCGACTATAAGGTTAGCGGTATAACGGGGCCAAGCATGACTTAGTTCCTGATCGTTGATAATTATTGTAGCACAGCTAAGGTCGAGGTAAGACAGGTATTTTTGTCACGTCAACCGAGCACTATCAACTTGTGATTATAGCGTTCAAGATACAAGTGGACTGGTCGCGCTTTTGTGGACACAGCAAATAGTGAGATTTGCGGGCACGGGGATTTCCGACGTATCATACGTCAGCAACCGAAGGCGGGGACGCCGGGAGGGAAATCCAAGATGGGCAGGAAGCATTATTCGAGGGTGCTGCGGGAGCAGATCATAGGCGAGGTACGCGGCGGACGTTCGGTGGCGTCGGTGGCGCGTGACTATGAGCCGAGTGCGAACACGATCCACCGCTGGCTGGCGGAATCGGTCAGTGATGGTGACGGGGTCGGCGAGGAGGCGGACAAGGCGGCGTTGCGGGCTGAGAACGAGCGGTTGCGGCGGGATCTGGCGATCCTGAAAAAAGCCGCGGCCTGGTTCGCCCGGTAGTATCCGGAAGGACAGTTAGCGTTTATCGTTTCATGGAGGCGAATCGGGCCGAGTTTGCGGTGGTCAGGTTCTTTGACGGATTCTACAACACCACGCGTCTGCACTCGGCACTGGGTTACCGGTCATCGATCACATTCGAGAACGAATCTGAAAGTGGTTTCTCACAGACACGCTGAGAGTCTCTGCATGTACAATTACCACAACCTGGATTGCCGGTCTGATTCATACAGGGGTATGAGGTACCACTGTATGAATTCCTCCAATCTCACAATTCCCCGTGTCTACAGATCTGGGTACAATCCACTCTACTTCGGGCTAACATGTAAATCTCACTTTGCAGAAGTTGCATCGGGAGCATTGGGACACGGGTCGGTTACCACCTACCCGGATATGCCATACCTGATTTGGAGTTTCGACTATGAAGACCGAGATGATTACGTCGAAGGAAAGACAAGTGTTCGAAACAATCCTGAAACATTTCTCGAGGGTTGTCGGGCATTACATGCCATGTTCTGGCAATATGTAGGAATTCGTGGTGACCTCAACAATAACGACGCGCGAGAATTTACGGATATTGATAATTCAGTAGCGCAGATTCTGAATAAACAAGGTAACACTGATGCCAGAGTCAACGAGTGGATAAGCGCTGCTGAATCCGGTTTGTTGTTTGGAGAAGTAGGGGATTCAATTCCTGAATACATCGGTGAAGATTGGAACGACCGGTGGGATAGCTTGGACGGTAAAGAAGACTGCGAGTTGGCTATAGATCTCGATATATGGCGTTTCTATCAGGCAGCATCTCTGCACAGAAACCACGGCTTACGCGACTTGCTTCGTAAGCACAATCTAATTGTCAATTGATAACTGCAGTGATTTTCACATCCCTCAGCAGTGGACCGGTCTTTCTGGAATGCGCTTTGAATGATGAAGAATTTACACAGGACGAGTACGAAGAAGCGAAAATTAGTGGAACTATCCGGAGAGCATTTCGACTATGCTGAACCTTTTCAGAAAACTGGAGATCAATTGAATTCTGAAAGGTGATGAATTCTGGAACACTATGTGCAGTGAATACAAGAATCTTCATTCTGACTTTGAAGGAGTATAGCTATACGAAATTGTCAATAAATCAAATAGTTTGGATCAATGTGGAAAAAATGGTTTATCTGATTTCAATTTAGTTTAGCCAATCATCAATATCCAGTTCAGTTTCGGCACATGCATACAACACAATCTCAGCCGCTACTCTGGCATCTTCCAATGCGTCGTGATGCTGAAAAGAGATGCCAAAATCGTTGGCGATCTCACGTAAAGCACCGCCTCTAGGGGCGTATCTTTCAGGCCATGCTTGACGCGCAATTAGCATACTGTCCAGCCACGTTACCTGTAATTGCCGAAGTGTGTAGCGTGCTATTGAACCTTTAACAGCGTTTTTGTCAAATGCCGAGTGATGTACGAGAATTGACCCATGTAGACGAAGTTGGATTTCATCCCATACATCAGGCATAGTCGGTGAAAAGGCAATATCCTCTTTTCTAATTTTGTGGATACTCGTATTTATAGAATTAAACTGACATTCAGGGTTAATCAATGATTCCCAGAAATCAGCGACTTTTCCGTTGACTACGTGAACTATGCCAATCTGACAAATACTCGCTTGGTTTTCATTGGCGGTTTCTACATCGATTGAATTGAAAGTAAGCATTATCGGACTTTAAATCAAAAGGTTAATTAAACGGTTGCAAATTCAATCTCGTGCGCAATTGAGTTTCAGGATTGTATATCAGTTGGAAAATTTCTGTGCTGACCAAAATTAAACCATCTCGTCAAACTATTGATGCGGACTTTTCTCGACGATTTCTGATAGATTTAGATTTTTAGTATTTTGTTCGCATTGTTCGCTATATGCGAAAAAAGTTCTTGACATTGCGAATATGCTGTGCTTTAATATTGCCAAGCTTGGTTCTATCGGAATTAAGTCACCATACCCGGAATCAGTATTTCTGATTCGTGGAGGGCAGATGCTCTCTCCCACTTCCTTTCGGCATTGGAACCGGCCCCAGGGACGGACACCGGAAGCGAAGTCAGACCCGCCGATGACGGGCGGGTCTGCGAAATTTGGATTTAGTCGTCTAGGTCCGTTGGTTGCTGGTGGTGACATCATTTGCAATCCTGCAAATGAGCAGCAACCTCAACTGGAGGATATTGTAATGCCTTTAGTATTTAAATTAATTTTAACCAAGTCGTCTAGACGACAGCGATCGAAAAGCAAGGATGAGTGGCCATCTTGGTTTCGTAATCCTCGTCTGCTGAAACTGATCATATGGATAGGAGTGAAAATTTGGCGCCTAATTGAAAAATGGCTCGATTTCATAGATAACGGTGAAGGTAACAGCTAGATCGCTTTTCGAATTATTTGAACGTCGAAAAAAGGAGATAGAAACGTGTTATCCGAAGCCTTGCGGCTGATAAGGGTATTCCACGATTTGAGGCAAAACGAGTTGGCTGATCGACTTGAGGTATCGAAATCTTACTTGTCTGAGATAGAAAATGGGAAGAAAGAACCAACAATTCGGCTTGTTGAACGTTACTCATCTGAGTTTGGTATACCTAAATCATCAATTTTATTTTTTTCGGAAAATTTGGAACAACCGCAAAGTACGTCTACCGCTTATCGTTATAAAGGCGTGATTGCCCGCAAAGTTATAAATTATTTACAGTTGATTGAAAATCGCACCAGTGTCGATGAAGCATGACAGATATTATGGGGAACGAGACAGTCCATTCTTTCGGTTGAACTCAAGAAAGAAACTCGCTTCACTTCTTTACGTTAGCCAGACTAAGCTTGAAAGTCTTGCTTGTGAGGAAGACCTGTACTATCATTTTGAAAAAGAAAAGAAAAACGGCGGTTTTCGGCAAGTCAGCTCACCTCGGGATGATCTGAAATCAGTACAGAAAAGAATTGCCAGTCTGCTTGTACGTATAGCTCCACCGGACTATTTGCAGGCACCGGTTCGAGGACGCTCATACATTGATAATGCTGCCGTTCATTTGGGAGCCAGGTCCTTCCGACTGCTCGACATCAAAGATTTTTATCCAAGTTGTACAGCTAACAAGGTTATCTGGTTTTTTCATAAACGAATGCAGTGTTCCAAGGATGTGTCAGCTGTCCTCAGGGGAATTGTCACACATAATGGATCACTTCCACAAGGAAGTCCTTGCAGTCCGATCCTTGCCTATCTCTGTTATGTGGATATGTGGGAAGAGATTGAGGGTTTAGTTAAAAAGGAAGGGTGTAGCCTTAGTGTCTATATCGATGACCTCACAATATCTGGAACTAAGGTTCCAGAAGCCGCGATTTGGGAAATCAAAAAGGTGTTGCGTAAACATGGTCACAATTACAGTGTTGCCAAGGAACGCAGCAAGCATCTAAAGCCTGTAGAGATTACGGGTGTACTGTTACATCCTGACGGTTTTAACCTCCCTAATCGGCATCGTCAGAAAATTTACAACCTCCGTCGCCAAATTGAGACGGCGTCTGAAGTAGAAAAACCTCGACTGAATGCGGAATTGACTGGGCGGGAAGCACAGCGTCATCAAATTTTATCTAGAAATTCTGGTTAGAATTTTTCTACGCGTACGGAATTTGCCTCTTTTACAAGTCGACCGTAGCTTCGTGATCGACAATTGGGTAAATGAGTTTCGTAGTCAACTGTTATGACCGTGAGACAGCGACGAATAAAGTGCAACCTGGAAATTTCTAGATTATGTTGAAAAAATTGGAAGAATCAAGTAAGTGGAAGGAGCGTTGAATTTGAGCTACGAAGTTGATGTAATTGGTGTTGGAAAAGAGTCGAAGAGTGGAGATGCCATCGCCTTGCGGTGGGGTAATCTTCATGGAAACAGGAATGAACAAAAGGTTGTGCTCATAGATGGAGGCTTTGAGAAATCCGGTAAAGATGTCGTAAATCATATCAAGCACTACTACGGGACAGAATTGATTGATCTCGTAGTATCTACCCATCCAGACCGAGACCATGTGAATGGCCTGCACGTAGTTCTGGACCAAATGACGGTAAAAGAGCTGTGGATTCACAAACCCTGGAAGGACAATCGGGGACTAGACGAGAAGTTCCTGGACGAACGGATTACGGATCAAAGTATCCAGTCTCGACTGCAGGAAAGTCTGAACAGTGCGACTAAGTTAGTGGAAATAGCAAAGAGAAAGAAAATTCCCATAGTCGAGCCGTTTACGGACACTTCACTGAATGAGCAGAATGAGTTTCATGTGCTGGGACCGACACAGGAGTATTACGAGAGTCTGGTTCCACTATTCGATGGGATGCCTAAACCACTGGCTGAGACTGCAGGACCAGTCGGGAGTCCAATGAAGCAACCCAAGTGGGGTGTTGACGCATTGGATGATCAAGACACAACATCTGCCACGAACAATTCCAGCGTAATTACTGCCCTGATAGTTGAGGGACGTTGCCTCTTGTTTACAGGAGACGCTGGAATTACTGCTCTCACATATGCAGCCGACAAGCTGGACTTGATAAGAAGCGGGGCGGATTTGGGATTCATGCAAATACCACATCACGGAAGCCGACAAAACATCGGTCCGGCAATTCTCGACCGATTAATTGGGAAGCCAGTAGAGCAGGGCGAGAATCGAGATATATGTGCAATTGCCTCGACTGCAGTGAAAGGAGAACCGAAGCATCCTAGTAAGTCAGTTATGAATGCGTTCACACATAGAGGTGTAAGTACAGTAGCTACAAAGGGTTTTACTATCTGTTATTCCCATAATGCGCCGATTCGAAAAAATTGGTCGCTTGTGAAGCCGGAAAAATATCACTGGACTTGCGACAGTGAGGGTTAGTTCCGAATGGAAAGAGATTTGAAAGCTCAATATGCTTAGTCGCTAAAAGCAATTTATGCCGTCACGTTTGTCTTGGTGGGATCTGTTCAATGGGGGTATAGGAGATTCTTTCACAGTTTCTCGCCAACTTGGTGAGCAAGTCATTCTCATAGGAGAAAACACAGCTTTTGGCGGATTACTATTGAATTTACTGAAAATGAATTGAAGAATCTATTGGTGTATTGGCGTTTACGAAATGCGTTGAGGGGCTCAACAGAGTGGCGACCGGGTGGTCGCAAACGCAGTAGCGATACCAGTTAAGGACAAACAGAAAGTCTTAGAGGGAATATAGAGGAGGATTAGGTGATTAACGACACTAGGCGGCAAATCAAGTCGATAAGGTGGATTCGGCTGTTTATATATGATGAAGAGAACCCATCTTCCATGGGATTGATGGCAACCATAGCGTTCGTCGCGTAGGTGTACTTGGCAGTGATGGAAGTATTCGTCAAGATAATGGAACAGAGTAGCGATGCAAAACCCGTTCGCTCGTTTCTTATTGCTACAGTTACCAGTAGGATGGGCAGCCACACCCATCAGGTGATAAAAACCTTATTTTTCTCCGGTCCTGATAACCGTATCAAGCGACAGAGAGATGTAATTTTTAGAATTCAACATAGGGAGGCAACCTATGCAAATTGATATGCATTACTACGGTACTTATGCAATAGCTAGAGCGGCTGGGATTCCGCCAAATGATGCTCATGTAATTGCATACTCCGCACAGTTTGTGGATGACTCTACCGAGAAAGATAGTTTTACTCACGAAGACGGAGGTTTGCTTTATGGTATTTCAACTGCACATCATAACATTAAAGCTGGAGCCTCTCAGTTTGTAGAAAGCGAGGTTCAAAGGCGTGTGTGGGTTCCATTTCATTTTCTACCGGGAGGAGACGGTGATTCATTTTTCGAAAAATTGCTTTGTGTGAGGGATAGCAAAATTGCACAGGAAATGATTAAAAATCATATTTGTCAGGCGACAGCAGAGAAATCTTTCGGAATGGAACTGATTGGCATTGCATGCCATGTCTACATGGACACATTCTCACACTATGGATTCTCTGGGATCAGTACGGAATTCAACAAGATAAAGAATGATTCCATTGAGCTGATCGATATAAAAGATGAAAAGATGAGACACTATGTGGAAGGAAAGGCGAAAAACTTTTTTGCCAAATTTGGTTCCGAGGTGTTTGGGAGTTCCTTTCTTGAAAGTATCAGCGGAGCATTGGGGCATGGTGCGGTAGCGACCTATCCAGATAGACCATATCTGCATTGGACAGTAGCATTCGAAAAGGACCGACCTGCGAACGACAATGGTTCAAACCGAGACAACCCTGCGACCTTTCTCGAAGGATGTAAGAAACTTCATGGACATCTATCAGAGTTTACCAAGCTTAAATTTTCAGAAAGCGATATCGTTCCGTTCGAGAATTTATCTGAAGTTGTTGATGAAATATTGAGATTCGAAGGTAAAAAGCAACAACGTATTGACAAATGGCTTGATGCGATAGAAAGGAATCTCCTCTTTACACGAGAAAAATCAGAACCTTTACCCAACTATGACGCCGAGGACTGGGAAAGGGAAAAAGAGGAGTTACACAAGTTTACTTCCTCCGATAAAGTAATTGAATTGAATATCTACAAATTTCATCAAGCAGCTTGCTATCACAGATACTATGTGTTGAAAGATCTCTTGCCTGCGCATGGAATAGCCGTCTATTGACTTTAAGATTTCGATATGCCAGAAACAAAGCAACCTATCGGTCGACTTTTGAGAGTTAGGCTAATTTATATGGCAATTAAGCCTACGACGACTGAAGAAAATTTCATGCATTCGCTCGAAGAAAAGCGGTACTAGGAATTTGACCAAGTCCGAAAACTAATCAGCGATGGGTGATCAACATAAATCGAGAATAATTGAAAGTTGTACCATGGGATATTTACAACTCGTGGAAGATGGTGTGGATTTCGTATTCCCAATAAGTTTGAGGTTAGCATGAACCTTTCAGAAATTTTTGATTCTTATGCTCTACAAGCTAGGCTTCAACCTGCCCTATTCGCACTATTTCCTTTATTTTTGACTACAGCAGTCTTGGCTCAGCCACTTTATGATGCGGCGTTGGCGTTAGTTGGGTTAGCGGTTGCGTGCGGGGCAGTGGTTTACGTAGCACATACAACGCGAACTCTAGGCCGTAACGAGGAAAATCGTCTTTACGAAGAATGGGGCGGTAAGCCGACCACGATTTGGCTGTCGCATAAAGACAGCAATCTGGATCCCATGACTAAAGTCCGTTACCACTCCTTTCTAGCACAGAACGTTCCTGGTTGGCGGGCACCAGATGCTGCGGAAGAGTGCAAGGATTTTGAGAAGGCTAGCGATATGTACGATTCGGCAGTCCGCTGGTTAAGAGAGAATACGAGAGATAAATCCAGATTCGGGCTCTTACTGGAAGAAAATATTTCGTACGGATTTAGGAGAAACTTATACGCTCTAAAGAAAATAGGGCTTTTGGTAAGCATGAGCTGTTTTCTAGTTAACGTCGCGGCGATATTCAGTAAATTCACTAACGACACGACAGAATACCATGTGATGGTGTGGGTGTCGTTAGTGATATGCGCATTGGTGTTTCTATCGTGGGTCTACGTGATAAAGAAATCTTGGGTGCGGGATGCTGCGAATGGATATGCACGCGCACTTCTGGCATCATGTGATCAACTGGCAAAAGAAGATGCCAAAAGTTAGAGTGAATTTACTGTTTGCAATTGCCACGTAAAATAGGAGAGACAAGGGTGCCAGAAGTCCATTGCTTGACAGTCGGCAACGGAGACTGTACGTTAATCAAACACGGGTCAAGTCGTTTGACTATGATAGACATTTGCGGAGGAAATTTGCCGTCTTCGAA
The DNA here is from genome assembly GCA_963662635.2 of Arenicellales bacterium. Classification (GTDB taxonomy): domain Bacteria; phylum Pseudomonadota; class Gammaproteobacteria; order Arenicellales; family JAJDZL01; genus JAJDZL01. The sequence goes on along the minus strand of CAXXFC010000006.1, from coordinate 913,458 downwards.
GAGTTTACGCTCGGCCTTGTATGAGGAACATGGTATCAGAGGAAATTTCAGGATGTGTGATCATCCTACGAACCCCCTCGACTATTTGAGGGCCAATCAAATGTCAGAAATTTGGCGTTTCATTTCTACACATCCCGACATGGATCATTTGGATGGTTTCAATAGTTTAATGAATCAATTTGCTGTGTACAATTTTTGGGATCATGGTGCAAGAAAAATGAAGCCGGATTTTTCTGGGTCACCTTATCGTGAAGCTGATTGGGATAGGTATGTGAAAGTACGAGATGGAAAGGAACAAGATACAAACGTTATTGAGGTACTGCAGAACTCGACATTCAAGTATGCAAATAATGATGACGAGAATGGTAGTGGCGATTGTATAACCATTTGCTCCCCGAACTCTGAGCTTATTCAGGAATGCAATCGTAACCAGCAATTCAACGACGCATCATACATCATCGTCTATAGAGCCCAAGGAGGCAAAGTTGTACTGGCGGGTGACGCTGACGATTTGGCGTGGGAGTGTGCCTTGGAAAAGTATCATGATCTGTTGAAGAATGTAGGATTCTTACTAGCACCACATCATGGGAGAGACAGCGGTAGAAAAAGAGACTTTTTGAGTCACCTCAAACCAAGAATCTCATTGTTAGGTTGCGCTCCTTCGGAGTACTTAGCATATGACGCATGGCGAAACCGAGGGCTAAAATACTATACTCAAAACCAGTGTGGAAATGTGGTGATCGAGGGCAAAGAGGGTGGTTTGAATATGTATATCGAGAATGAAGTCTACGCACGTAAAGAGTGGGGCTATCTTCCTAAGAAGAACGCTCAAGGATATTACTACTTGGGGACGTTCTAATAGAGCACACAACACGGGCAGATAAAACACAAGACTATCTCAAAAAGAGCCACAATCACTCGACGCGCTGCTCAAAGGCCGTTCTGACAATAGGGGAATAAACTGGCGAAGTCTATGACAGTGGAGTGACTTCCGCAGGAAACGAAGTGAATGTAAAGTCGACTTTGGCTTTAACGACATTCCAACGTGGGGATAATTTTTTCAAAAATGTCAAGGAAATTATTTGGCTCAAAATCGATTTGGGTCCAAACCCAATTGACGTGCTTCCCTAGATTTTTCCTGTAATTGATATTCCTTGAACTCTTCGTCGATTAATGACCCCATCGTGTGGTCAAAGTAACTCAATTCTAAAGTCTCCGATCCCAAGTCTTTGTGCTGAACACAACTCAAGTAAATTCCTCGTCCGTTAGAGCGATAAGCCTCCACTGCCCTTGATTTCCCTCCAAAGCTTTCAATTACGGCAATTAGTCTTTTCTCATTTACTCTCTTTGTTCCCCGATATTTGGAATCGAGCACAAACTTCATCGTCGCAAAGTCATCCAAACATGAACTGTCGTTCAATTCATATTCTTTGGACGCTGATATTTCAAACGCCTTTTTCGAAATCGCACTGACACCGACCTCGTAATGGTCAAACAACTTATCACGAAGTGTCGGCCTAAAAAGGTAAATTTCCGCTTTTCTGAAGGAGTAGCCGAAAAATGATTCGTATTCTTCAAGTTGTCCGATAACACCGGTCATGACTAAATTGGTAGCGTAACCATTTCTATCGATATCGAAAGTCACATTGAATCTATCGAATGAATCAAAAAAATTATCGAGCTCCTGATTCGAAATTGAATCCAGATCGATGTCAAATGAAATTTGTGACGGATAGTACTCGCTATCAAATACTATCACCATTTCACCATTTTGAAAAAATTCCAATTCAGATTCAACATAGCCAAATTCGCTTTCAGCCACTTCCTCGTTGATAGTCCATTTATAGTCAGTAGCCGACATACGTCCCGCAGATCGCAATGCACTTATGTCTTGCCCATTAAAAAATTGTTCGTATTCCTGTATTCCCAGTAAATCTGATACCAGCCTGGAACTCGAATCAAGTTTAAATACTCCGCCCGGTTCAACAATTTTGTCCTTGCTATACACACTAATTGACTGGCCGAGGTCAATTCCGAATGCTCCTGTTATCTGGCTTGGAAATGCATTCGGAACAAAAAGGAATAACAGCCATCCCAGTATCAGTTTCTTCATGGTTATCACCGCTTTAGTCATTGAAGCTTTTCATGATTCAGTAAGACACTTCTTCACAAGGAAATAAGGATTCACCGATTGTTGATAAATCTTGGAAGATTATAACGACTATGGAAATTACTAAGGTTGGGGGACAGTGTGACAGTAAATCTTATTTATAATTCGATTCACCTGTGGGAAATATGAGATGGAATGCGCAAAGGGAAATGTACGAAGCAAGCCATTTGCTAAGTTATTGATGCACGCTACGATTGTTTTTGTGGTCATTGGAATTACGTTAGCAAAGGTAGCAAGTGCAACCGAGGACGACTATATGTACTGCTACGCTAGTGACTTACATGAAAAGGTTAAGTATTTCAGCGCGATATTTCTCGGCGACTATGCTAAAGACTCGAATCGTATACGACTAAATTTCAAGCACTATTTGGAAACTATGGGAGTCAATGCAAGTCGTAAAACCACCGGCTGTTCATTTAAGAATACCTATAGGAAGGCGAAACTAGAGTTGGAGTTCGATGCATTGCAGCGGCAGAGAAAACCATATGGCGTCTGGAATGTTGTCGCTACCAATTGGAAGCCGAGATCTTACGACCCGCCTCCGTCTAGTCACGGTAATGGCTATTCCGGGCGAGAGAGCGGCAGCGATGGTTGTTATTTCAGTGAATGTCCGGATGGTGTGAGCCCTTCATCCGATACGCAATCGCAGCAAAGGTTGCCACGCGTAATTTGCTCGACACCGGAGGGCTGGTGCGAAATGCTCGTTGAGTTGCCTGTCGGCCAGCCTTGTGATTGCTTGGATTCGTATGGACTAATCGTCGAAGGTATAACGATTCAGGAACCATAAAGGTACTTTGTTCAGAGGTGAAATTAGCTGATGATAATGAGTAGACGGGAAGCGATGATAGCGCTACTCGGCGGGTCGGTGGGGCTATTAGGCGCGCCTATGGTTCACTCGGTCAAACTCCCATCCGTGCGAGGATGTCGGATCGAATATGCCCATCTGAGGGAGTTTCAGAGACGTAACGCCAGCTTTTTCCAACCGAGTGAACGGTTGATTACAACGACAGGAGATCATGCGCTTGACAGGTCTCTCGGTCGTGCACTCGTAAGACTTTCAGCACTCTTCTCTGAGAGGCCCGGGTTCGGTTTCGTCGATGACTCGGGCGCACCAAATGCTTATGCGACCAAAGAGACTATGGTCCCCGGAACCTGGGGCACCGTATGTTTCGGACAGACTCTCTTCGAGGACCTTATGGGTCGCTATGACGATCAGGGCTTTGCCATATTGGCCGTGGCCGCTCATGAATTCGGACATATCGTACAGTTTCGCTCAGGCGTCGATATGCAGTTGCTCCGAAACCAACACACGGTTAAGCGTGTGGAACTTCATGCCGATCTACTTTCCGGCTATTTTCTTGGGGTCAGAAAGCGTCAGCAACCTTCTATAAGTCTTTGGGCAGCGGGACAATCTTTGTATAGAATCGGTGATTATGAGTTTCACGACGCAAGTCATCATGGCACACCGGACCAACGGGTGGCGGCGGCGGAGAGAGGATTTGTAATGGGGCAGGATGGTCGTGTTGAGTTTAGACAGGCATTTTCTTGGGGTGTTGAGTACATCCTTACGAATTTTTGACGCGAGTACCCGCACATGAAAGCCTGCGCTCCGAGTCCATTCCGTGAGATTGATGCGGAAAGCAATGAGGATGTCTTGCTGTCATTACCATAAGTTCCAATTCATTTTTGGGATTCAACAGTGTGCACATGCGCCAACAGCACGGAATAAAAATAGTCTTGGGTTTTGCTCTTTGGAGGAACAGAAATGGAAGAAGAATTAAAGCGTATTGAAAGCCAGTTACGGGAAGTAGAGTGGCGTTGGCAGGTAACACTGATCATCTCACAAATCCCATCAGGTTATCTCGCCACATATGGCTGTATTGCATGTATTGCCAATCGAAAACACGGGTTAAACATCATCGCCCGAAATGTTGCGTGGTTGCGGGGATATCTCTATGCTCTGCTCACTCACGATACTCAATTACCATTACATCGCATCGCAAAAGTCAATGATGTTGATTCGACCGCAGATTCAAAAGAGACAAGATGCTATAACAACAGATTGCGAGGGCAGGAAGGGTCACTTAGAAATCCCCGATGGTATTGCTCCAACACAGGTGATCAAAAATGTCGATAAATAGATGGAGCCAATGGCGACCGTTTCCCGATCCTGAGTGCGGGGATTATCTTATTGCCCCGTTCGGCCCGGGTGTGTATGAGTTGGGCGATAGTTCGACTGATGAGTTGATTCTGTGTGGAAAAAGCAAGAATGTCGCCTATCGAATGTCCTCCTTGCTGCCTTCCCCTCTGGGAGCGGGAACCCGCAAGAATAGCAAAAAGAGACAGTATGTATTCAGACATCTCACCAAAATCGAGTATCGAACAATGGCGTGTGCGGATGAGGATGATGCATGGGAAACAGAGGCGGAAATGCGGTCAAAAAATGAATATCGCTTCCCCATCTAATCGCTGAACCTTATCTGCTCACTGGGACTTAAATTACCGGTCAATCAACTCCGAAATCAACAATGCGGTAGGTATCTACTTTCTTTGGAAATCGACATGAAGTGAGGACTGCAAAGAAAGAAATGCATTCTGATATTGACGGCAGCATCACAGGAATTGGCACCAGACATGTGCGGAATCAATGCCTGTACTCATACTGAAACTATTCGATATCACTCCAAAGTGGTGCCTGCGCAATAGTCGTCGACAAAATTGACAATGGGATCGTTCTGGTGGACATAGCTATCATTTATTCCAGTGCGTCCCAGTAAATTTTGATAGTGCTGAGTTATGTTTTCGTCAATGTCTACAATGTGAATGGGAATTTTCTCCGGTAAGGAGTTTTCAGCGAGGAATTAAAAATGAAATGAAAAGAGAATTAGATTATTCGACATAATGAATCATATTACGAAAGTGCCGACTAGAACTCGAGTTAATATCAAATTTATTCAATTTGTCACAATAAAACCGATTGTCAACTATCAGTACGAACTTAGAATTGCCCAACATACCGAGCGATCCCCTCAAACAAGTACAAATTGCGAATGAAGATCCATTACTACAGTATTACGATAGAGAACAGCAGTGAGTCGATTGAATCGGTTCTAAGTCGCATTGAAAAATTGAACCTTAGTTCACGTGAACAAGATTTATCTGGCACTAATCTAACAGCTGAGTATATGTTAGCAAATGGAAACTATTTTCATACAGACTTTACGTTAAGGAGAATGACAGGCGGTCCGGGACTTGCTAAACGAGGGCAAGTAACCCGTGATTTCAAACTAGCGGTGGATGAAGGATTTGGTGAACAAACCGCCGCTGTGTGGTCAGAAAAAGGTTTTGTTGCGATTCAGTACAATCATCGCGGACCGAAACTGGTACACATCATACGATATCTGGAGTTGTTTTTTCAAGATGACGCTAAGTTAGAGCTAGAACCATTCATTGAACCTGATGTGTGGGCTAGATTTCAATCTAGTAGCTCACATCTAAGCATGGAGTGCATCATTAACACTCGTACACTTACCGAAGAGCAGGCTGGCCAAAACATACCACTTCAGCAAGCATTACAGTGGCATCAGCAAACCGGTTCTGGAAAACTTCATCTGCGACTTTATTACGGTGATGGGCGACCTGGAGGTGCAATGAATCTCATTGATCATGTGCGAGAATTGTTCGCGCGACGAGAATACGTAGAGTCACTAAAGGTTGGTGTCCGCGAGGATGAGGATAGTCCTTCAGAGGTGTTAAATTTATTTAATCATCAAGAGTCAGGTACAGTATCTGATGAGAAATTGACACAAACGGCAGCTAGAAGATATACATCTGATAGTAGGTGCAATGAAATACAAGCACTCTTTGAAGAATGGCTGCAAAATTTATAGTCTCTAAGCCACTGCGGCGTTTCTTGACGTTGACGCTTCGAAAAGAACAGTTATACCCATGGGTTTGGGCGGTATTATTAGGACTGACTACATTCCTATGTATTAACAAATTTGGAATTTGCGTGACAAAAGCTTCATTGGTTAATGCATTGCAAGCCTCAGTGATTTTTGGTTCTATAGCGGCCGGACTTATCGGTACGAGTTTAGTAGTTATGACCGGTACTAACAAGAAGTTCAAGAGTAAACTGATTCGGTCGGATTACATCAATGTTTTACAAAATTATCTTAAGTGTGGCTTGTATTCTGGATTTATGTTGGCTTTAGTTGGAATAGTTGGACAAATTTTTGTCGATTTTAGTTTTCATCAATATGTGACTGTTGTGTGGGTTTCAGTTTTGACGTTCTGTGTTCTCGCACTTTATCGTGTTTGCAATCTAATATTTATAATTTTCTCAATTCCGGATACTCACTAGCACTTATATAGACAACCTCCCGAATCGCAAGTTTGAGTCTGCAAATCCACGAACAAATTGGGTCGCGGCCTTAATTCCGGCTTCGTCCTTGGGGGATACTTAAATCAGTCCTCGAGCCATGAAGATCTTCGCGCACAATCTCCTTATTTTGTTGGCGGCTTGCATGTTGCCGTAGTGTCCATCAAGTTCTTCCTGTGCAGGCATTGCCCTTTTCGTCACAAGTTCACAATCTCACCTCTGCAATCTCCCCCGACCGGCAACTGTTGCACAATTCGCCGCGCCGTTCATCGCGACGGGTGCTGCCATTCTGTCGCCCCGCCCGTTGTGCCTAAGCGGATCATATTCAACCCCCTTGGTCAATATTACCCAGCTGATGCGGGTCACCGCCTTGTTGCAACCCCTGCGTCCAGCAATCCGTCTAGCCTTGCGGTAGAGCGGATCGTCGTTATCCTGGAACACGGCGAGATCATCATCCTGGAGGCGATCGAGAAGTTCACCATCGCAGTGCGTGGGAAACTGCTGATATTCCAGTTCTATTTTCCTGTGGACATTGGCATTGTCCTCAACGAAACAGACAGACTGATCACTGAGGTGAGGCACGGCGCTTCCCGATGTGGTCATGATGGCGTCATCGAAATGGGGTTGTTCAGCCATTGCGGATCCGGGAGTCGCGAGTCTGATCCCGACGGATGAATTCGATTTTCTGGTGCAACGTTTCAGAAGGAATTCTTCAATTCGATTGCCATTGAGAGATACGGATTTGAACTGCAGCATCGAATATCAAGGAAAAGTATCAGAAAGCCATTGTCCCTGCATTGGGACACGGCTATGGGAATCAGTCAGTCTTCTGGTTTCCGCAGGGAGAGAGCGGGGATATACAGTATCCGGCGATATGATCGATGATCTGGGTTGATCCAAGCGAACCTACGTCAGCCATCGAAAACGGTGTTATTGCCGGAGTCGACAGCGGGAAGTTCAGCGACAAGGAGCGATGTAAAGTAGAGAGATCCTAACTTGAGAAGAGTGAGAGAAATTAGGTCTTGACAACTGTCGTAAATGATATTACTATTTAGCCAGCGTCTGGGATGAGTCGCCAAGCGTCTCAACTTAGGATTAACTCCTAACCGCCCAGTCGCTTTTTTTTGTCTTGATTTCGGGGTGTCGGAATGCATTTGTGCTACATTGATGAATCTGGGACTCCCGAGATGTCTGGAAACACCACCCATTTTGTTCTTGCCGGAATCTCCATTCCAATCTGGTACTGGCGTGACGCAGACCGAGACATTCGAAATATAAAGTACAAATATGATCTTCAGGATACGGAAATACACACCGCTTGGTTACTGAGAAATTACCAGGAACAGAATCAAATTGATGATTTCGAAAAGTTAAGCAGAATTAGGCGTCGGCGCGAAGTGGAAACATTTCGTAGTAGAAACTTAATCACACTGCAGAAGGACCATAGAAAGAGAAGATCTTATCGACAGACGCAAAAGAACTATAGAAAAACGGAAATGTACGTCCACTTGACACTGGAAGAGCGCCGTAACTTCGTTGATGAAGTTGCAGATTGCATAGCGAACTGGGGATACGCTCGTCTGTTCGCAGAGTGTGTAGACAAATTGCATTTTGATCCTAACCGAACACCGAAGTCAATAGCGGAACAGGCATTTGAACAAGTAATTACGAGATTTGAGACATATCTTCAGAAAATTGCCGCAGGTCAAAATAATCAACAGAATTTTGGTCTGATAGTCCATGACAACAACGACACCGTAGCCAGAAAGCATACCAATATGATGAAGGAGTTTCATAGGCGAGGCACGTTATTTACCGACATAAATCACATAATAGAAACGCCGTTATTTGTCGACAGTCAACTAACCAGCATGGTTCAAATTGCAGATCTATGTAGTTACGCGTTGCGACGATACTTGGAGAATGACGAAGAACGACTTTTTGATCGGATCTATGCCCGTGCCGACAGGTTCCAAAACAAGACAGTTGGAGTCCGTCATTTTACGAACGAATCATGCACCTGCAAAATTTGTTTTGAGCACTGAACACAGCGTCAGAAAATCTATAGACGAAAGACAGGTCTACACCGAATCCACACATCAGAACTGTCCACAAAGACATGCTCAGTACACGAACTGTTGTTCAGCAACTTCAGCTTGAGCCAAGCGGAAAAATAGACCTGCAAACCGCTGGCGGGTCTGTATCCGTCAATGTGTACGACGTCAAACTAGGATTTCTGTTACCTGTGCCAGGAGACAACGACGGCAATGTCGAAGGTTGACGCCAAGTTATGGAAAAAACTATCAGGGCACCTGCATTTGATGCAGGTAAAAGCGGGTATCAGGTACTAACCGGTAGAGATATTCTTTCGACCGGTGTATTGACGCTGTCGTTCGATGGACATCACTCATTCTCATATTGACTTCAGGTCGTACTGGTCGGGATAGAGAAAGCAGGAATTATTGTCAATAGTCAGTATCAGTTTCTGACCTCTGCATCAGTTCAACATAAAATCAATCATCTTCAAGAGTACTTTTCTTCAAAGTCCTGAACCTGCCTTGAGAGTAATTTGGCCATTTCTCGGGTACAGTCCAATTCAGATAGAAATTCTCCGGATTCCATGAAATCGAAATTGAATGAGGAAACCATTTTGATGCCACCGTTGACCAAAGAGACCAGAGTGAATGACATATAGAATCGATGACATTGTAGTACCCGAATCAGATCCATTTGAGAATGACCGGCTCGAACGTAAACCGGTTGTTGATTTCCTAACCGGCTTAATCGGGCGGCTTGATGGGCCATTTGTAATGGCTCTGGACTCACCCTTTGGAATGGGAAAATCCACCTTGGTCCGTATTCTGATTCAATGTCTGAGGAATGAGGGTCATAGATGCATCTATTTCAATGCCTGGAAAGTGGACTATGCGACGGATCCAGTTGTGGCGTTAGTTGCCTCTATAGACCACATTGAATTGGGTTTGTCCGACGAAAATGAAAGAAAAATTTATCAAACACAAATTCGAGAAGTAAGAAGAATAACAACCGCTCTAGCCAGAACAAGTGTTGAAAATGCGATAAAAGTGCTGACTTCAGGATTGATTGATCCTGAAGCGATTTCATCGGCGGTTAAATCGTCCGAGTCGGAGTCGGGTGGGAATAGAGATTTGGTCGCGGAATTCAACCAGGAGTCAGAATTATTCGACAAATTTCGCGATGAGTTGAGTAAAGCAGTGGAATTGTTGCGAAATGACGATTCCGAGCAGGAGTCAACAGACAATACCCGCTCCAATCTTGTATTTTTCGTTGACGAACTGGACCGCTGTCGTCCAACTTTTGCAGTTCAGCTACTTGAGCGAATAAAACATCTCTTTGATATTCCTAACATTGTCTTTGTTCTTTCACTGGACAAAAAACAGATCGAAGCAAGCATTAAAGCAGTCTACGGAACGGATATTGACGCGCCTGAATACCTACGTCGTTTTTTCAATTTGGAATATGGCATTCCAGCTGCCAATACTCAACGCTATATCTATAGTCTCATGACGCGGTTTGATCTCAACCCGATATTTGATAAACGAATTCATCAACCATTTCAGCATGACAGTTGGTTTTTTATAGAATTCCTGACTCTTCTCGCAAACGCCATGGGATTGTCCTTACGCGCAATCGAAAGATGTATGACACGGATGCGGATTGTCATGGATCAAACTCCAAGCGATCATTATCTTGATCCTGTTTTGGTGGCTTTGCTGATTGTTTTACATTCCAATAAGCGTGAATTATTCGACCAGATACTCAATGGACAGGGTCCTCCTGAAGATGTAATAGAGTATTTGAATTCCTTGTCTGATTACAAGTTACAGGGTGCGATTGGAAGTGAAGCAAGGGTTTCCTGCTGTTCCTCAGGTTGCCCGCCGGGCGACATTGTCCCAGTAATCGTCCCAGTTCAGGTTTGCCCGGCACAACCGAAGAGCCAGCATGCGGTCGATACTGGCGGGACTCCACCAGCTGCCCGCCAGCTTGAGCCGGGCCTGGATCACATGACGGTGTCCGCTTTCCACCTCGCCGGATCCGATCGGCAGTTTGCTTTCTTTCGCACCGCGATAATCCACCTGGTCAAGTCGGTTTTTCAGATACCGATACGCCTTGCGTACCGGCGCATGTTCCTCGACCACATCGGACGACTCCAGATGTGGTTTCAGCTCTTCGAGCACCTGCTTTGCCTGATTGTCCTTCAGCCGCGCCTGCTGCGCCCGCAACCACTGCCTCACATCGTCGCGGAAACTCTTCGCGGCCTCCGACAGATACTCGCTCATATGGATGAAGTCCACCAGGAAACTGCCATTGGCACCGAACCGCTCCTCGACCTGCCGGCGAATCCAACCGGCCCCGTCACCGACCACATGGACCGCTGTCGAACGGCCGAATCCAGCCCGGCGCGCACAGTCATACAGCCACCTTCCGGCCTGCTCCACGCCGCCCGAGAAATTCCCGCCATAGTGAACCTCAACACTGCCCAGACGATGTGCCAGACACAGCCGAACCTCCTGCCATTTCAACACCTTACCCTTGCGCCTGTCCTTCGCTTCGGGATCCGTCTCCACCACCGGTACCATGCTGCCATCGGTCTGCGCGATCACCTGCCCGACACCGGCATGGGACGGCCAGCTGTCCTGCAGACACTCGCCGTCCAGCATCATCTTTCCATGTCCGAGAACCAGTTCCCGGATGCGACTCACCGGCAACTCCACCCCGTAATGCTCCAGCAACTTGTCACCGGCCCCGGCAAACGACTCATCGGCACCGAAATCAACCGCCGCACGCTGCAATGGCAACGACACCCCGCGGCACGACACCCCGAACCGCCCGCAGAATTCCCGAACCGTACGACTGCCACGCCGATACAGTGTCTCCTCGATCACGATCCTCCCGAAGGTGGTGTGCCACCACAGTTTTTTTTTCCGGCAACCCGCAACTCCGGATCCGACGCCTGCATCGCCGACACCTCACGCGCCTTCTCCTGACACCAGCCACCCAGCATCTCCGCATTCAACTGACGCGACAACTCGATGATCCGCTCCTCCGCCTCATCCACACTGCCCAACTCATCGCCACAACCCGCCATCAGGTCCATGATCTCCTCAAATCGGCTCGCCATCACCGGATTGTCCTTGCAGAACCGCAACAGCTTCGCCTCCCTCTCAGTCAATGTCAATTTCATCAAAAAACTCATGGTCTGTGATTGAAACTGCCTTATATTTTAAACTTTTGCTTCACTTCCAATCGCACCCCAAGTTACATAATGAAGGTATCACTCAATTGCATGCACACCTCCTGATCGCAGATCCTGATCAGATACGCGCCACTGAACGCATTAGGGATTTAAAAAGGCTGAACCAATCTGGGGACAAAGAGGCTCGAATACTTGTACAAATCGTGAATATGATTCGTAGAGTTCAGAAAAGACCTCACATTCCCCTGGACGAAATTTTAAAGAAAATCGATTTGGTGTCTTGGGTAAGATAACCTTCCCCGAAAAATTCGAAACTATGCGTTTGTAGGAAGCGGCACGCATTTGATTTATATCTCGTTTGATCTTACGTCCATGGCAATGGTGCTGTTTGAGCAACATGGCATGTGCGGTCGGCCACGACATATCGATTAATTCCAACATCCGGTCCTAGAATCGGGAATTTAGTGCTCGGAAGACGGAATATTTCTTGAGATGTTTCAGCGGAATTGTAAGTCCAAATAGCCGATAGGCGAAGTGTCAGCGCATAGTGCCTGACGGTGAGTCATTACAGTCAGTTCACAATCGACATGCATGGGAAACTACGGAAATTCCAGTTCTACCTTCCAGATGACATCGGCATTGTCGTCGACGAAGCAGACAAACTGGTCACTGAGGTGAGGCAGGGCACTTCCCAATGTGGTCATGATGGCGTCATCGAAATGGGGTTGTTCAGCCATTGCGGATCCGGGAGTCGCGAGTCTGATCCCGACGGATGAATTCGATTTTCTGGTGCAACGTTTCAGAAGGTATTCATCAATACGACTGCCATCGGGAGAGAACGGAATTGAACTGCAGCATCGAATCTCAAGGAAAGGTATCAGAAAGCCATTGTCCCTGCATTGGGACACGGATATGGGAATCAGTCAGTCTTCTGGTTTCCGCAGGGAGAGAGCGGGAATATACAGTATTCGGCGATATGATCGATGATCTGGGTTGATCAGGGTATGAATGGACTCTTCGGCATTGGTACAAAGCCTGCAAATACACTGTCAAATCCAGATACAGGCAGTGGATCCGTTCGCGAATCAAGGATCGGGACTGGTATCAGAACTACAGGGGCCCGGCGGATTGACTTCAAGATCTGGCGATATCATCAGGGCTGGAATCGGTATCTGATGCGGTGGCGGGTCAGGCTGAGCGACCGCTCCTATCTCAGGGACCGGTCGAGAGCGGCCCCGGGTACGGCGGACTGGCTGGTTGATGCATTTTCGGACGATGGTCATCATAGTGAAGAAGCCATCATGACGACATTGAGGAGTGTCGCTCCTCATCTCAGTGAGTCAATATCACTGTTACGCATTTGCGTCTATCCATTCACTTATCTGACGGGCACACCTCATACCTGGGATCCCACCATAGCACCTCCATGATGTTCAGCGGGTCCCTGATACGCCAGACCCTTTCCCTTTTTGTTATTCTGATAGAAAACAGTTCCCCAACATCCTTGTTCAGTTCATCCAATCTGTCTCCAGCTGGTTTGATGAGGGCATCTATCGGGACAAAATTGTTTCTGGAACTTCTGGATTTGGATTTTCTAAGTTCGGTGAAATTCTTCTGTTCAAGATGCCGAAGTTTGTCATAGATTTCCATAAACTTTTCGACATCCCCTTCCAGTTCAAGCCATGACCACTTGCCACCGCGATCACTGTTACTGAATCTCCAGCCATTGATGCAATCCGGTACACTTGGCTCAATCCGATTTCTGGAAATCTTTTTGACTTCCAGACGAGTATTACGGGCTTTGCGGGATCTTTTGCCTCTGCTTCCAGGCATCCATGCAACTAAGATCAGGTCCGGATATGATCCTGAATTTACAGACTGGAATAATACTCTGCCATCCGGTCATGCGGGATAATCGGTGAACCACGTTCGCCAACAGAAAGGCCGGCTTTTTCTCTCGTTTCCTTCCACGGCAGTTCGACATGTGTCAGTTCGCTCAGCCAATGGGATGTTCTGTGTCCGTAATGCCTGATCACCGCGTCAATTGTCTCCGTCTGTGTTTCATCCAATTTTTCCGGTTGTCCCCCGCAGACATTCGAGACCTTGTATTCACCTTTATGCGCCTTATACAGACTGCGAAGAACCGGACCATAAGCCCATGCCTCAACATCCTCATCAAGCAGGGGTGTTTCGTCCCATACCAGGGACCATGCCTGGCAGTAATACACCAGTTTCTGCAGTTTCATGGCTGTCATCTCACCGCAGTTTTTCAGAATATACGCCGCCACATCCAATGAATTTACCTTGTTCATATTATCCAAAGCTCTTGGCACTTCCTATAATCTATATTTGCCGAAAGCTGCAATTCATACTTCACTTCATACTCTATCTGTCGGATTCAGTTATTGTACCCGAACTCCCGCCGACGTGTTTTCGGACAGCATGATCCGTTACCCCGAAGTTGACTCGAACATCCAATCTGCCGCTTGGAAGGAGACAGCTTTATCCGATTGGGCTCGGCAGTTAGTTTCCAGTGGACATCGGCATTGTCCTCAATGAAGCGGACAAGCTGATCACAGAGGTGCGGCAGGGCGTTTCTCAATGTGGTCATGACATCGTCGTCGAAATGAGTTTGTTCAGCCATTGCAGATTTGGGAGTCGCGAGTCTGATCTGGACGGATGAATTGGATTTCCGGGAGCAACACTTCAGAAGGAATTCATCAATTCGATTGCTATCGGAAGAGGATGGATTTGAACTGCAGAATCGAATGACAAAGAAAATTATCAGAAAGCCATTGTCCTTGCATTCGGACACCGACATGAGAATCAGTCAGTCTTTTGGTTTCCGTCGGGAGAGAGCGGAGATATACAATATCCGGCGATAAGATCGATGATTTGAGGTAATCAAATCGGATCAGGCCTGACGACTGGGAAAGCTTGATATCTGTTTTCGGTCAACATCACAATACAGTTTCTTTTGAGCATACTGCGACTGGTCCGCAATTGCCGGTGGATGACTGCCGGTCGAAAGATGAGTAATCGACTGTGCTCAAATGTTCGTTAGATATGGAAGGGGAGCGTCTTATATATCATACAATCAGGTGCGTAAATGCGAGTGGACAATGAGTACCGAGAAACAACAGCCAGAGGTTGACCAAAATTATGAGGAACTTAATGCCTTTTTACCTGATCTATTGAAAACAGTTGTCAATATGATATGCACTCATGCACAACCGAGAAGTAATTGCTTGTCTTGATACAAGCAGGGATGCCATCCAGGCAGGTCGAATATTTTTGGAAGGAAAACATTTTTCTGTTCAGCAGGTGACTGACAGATCTGTGGACTTAGGGTATTACTCGCATGTCGTCTTTCGCGGGTCAGTTTAGTTGGGCCGAGGGGTTGACTTGGCAGGTTGCAATTATTGCAAGCGATGCAGAAGATCGAATCTAGATTGGGCGACGGAGAGTATAGTCAAAATTCCAAATTTGAAAAAGAAAGTTGGCGACACGTTTCGCCAGCCCACGCACGCCGATGCCTGATGCGACATATCCCGCTATCTGCAGTCTATGTGTTGCCAAGGATTAAGCCGTAGCCATCCAGATCGCCGTGGACGGCAAGGTAGTGGAAATGCTAAATCAGTTCTTGAGTTTTCAATCGAAACTCCTTTCAATTCGCCAAACGAATCAGAAGGAGTGAGTCGCCTTGTTCGAATGGATGTGCAACTCAGTTGACGAGCGTGTGGGGATTGGCTTTACCACAGTGCGATAATCGCACTAACGATCACAAGCGAATTTGCGAGGTTCGCACCGACCACCCACTTGATCCAGGAAATATCGGACTTCAATTCAACCCTCACCAGTTCAATATCCTGTTTCACCAGTTCAATGTCCTGCTTAGTCGCAAGTTCACCTTGGCCCTGCTTAACCGCCAGGGCAATCGCCTCGGCGTGCTTCGGCTCAATGCCGGCATCCTGCAGTTCTTTGGATGTCGTCAGTGTGTCGAATACGGCATTTGCCATGGTTTTCTCCTAGTAAAAATTGTTGGAGGACATCTCCCTCCCTCTGGGGAAGGTTCCCCCATGGAGATGGTAAAAAATCTATTCAAGCAATTTTCCGCTTGTCTATCAGTCAGAACTAGTCCGAACTGCCAGTTACAATCCTCCAAGTCCTTAATCCGATGGCCGACCGGATAAACGCGCGCTCGGTAACAATCGCTCGGTTTCGCACATTTTCTATTTTCGCAGACCTCGGGATGCATTGCAAATTGAATCGCGTACACCAGAACGATCAATAGGCGGACTGCTACGGTCACCGGAGTTCAAGAGG
Source organism: Arenicellales bacterium (assembly GCA_963662635.2). Taxonomy (GTDB): domain Bacteria; phylum Pseudomonadota; class Gammaproteobacteria; order Arenicellales; family JAJDZL01; genus JAJDZL01. Next base: position 897,345 of record CAXXFC010000006.1, on the reverse strand, counting down.
GACTCAACTGAAGGTGTTTCAGTTCTATACTTCAGATTTATGATACTTTGGGCTGATCCGGTCAGAGTAAGTTGTATGAGTACAACTTTGTCTGAGACCGACAATATAGACATCAAGTGTGTCTACAAAAAACTGGACTGGTCGCGCTTTTGTGGACACAGCCAATGGTGAGATTTGCGGGCACGGGGATTTCCGACGTATCATACGTCAGCAACCGAAGGCGGGGACGCCGGGAGGGAAATCCAAGATGGGCAGGAAGCATTATTCGAGGGTACTGCGTGAGCAGATCATAGGCGAGGTACGCAGCGGCCGTTCGGTGGCGTCGGTGGCGCGTGATTATGAGCCGAGTTTGCGGTGGTGACACGAAGGACAGCATGAGCTTAAAAATTGGCTTTGTAATAGATAACCTGTATTGAATCGCTAGCATAGCTTGGGAAAATCGATGACAATAAGTCAACACCCAACAGGCGGATCGATTTGGTGCCGGTGGGATCTTGATCCCGGCAGGGAGACTATGGGGATATAAGATATCGGGCGATATGATCGATGATTTGAGTCCATCAAAACCCGAAAGGACTCATGTCATCATTCCTGAAAAGGCACGCGTCAAAACAGGGGACAAGCCAATCGGATTGTTGAACCTCGAAATCGAAAGCGACCAAAGGATGTTTCCCCAAAAGGGGAGTGATCAACGAATTTCAAGTAGTGTCTATGGAGCTGCAGTGCAGATCAGTCGAATTGTGTACGGATCCATATTCGAGAGTCCTTCCGGCTGTAATGGGAAAACTGAATGGCCGGTCAGCGGGATGTCGGTGCGCAGTGCCTGACGGTGAGGTCATTACAGTAAGCTCACCATCGACGTACATGGGAAACTGCGGATATTCCAGTTCAAATTTTTGTGGACAATGGCATTGTCCTCGACGAAACAGACTAACTGATCACTGATGTGTGACACGGCGCTTCCCAATGTGGTCATGACGGCGTCATCGAAATGGGGTTGTTCAGCCATTGCGGATCCGGGAGTCGCGAGTCTGATCCCGACGGATGAATTCGATTTCCCGGTGCAACGTTTCAGAAGGAATTCATCAATCCGATTGCCATTGAGAGCGGGGATGGATTTGAACTGCGGCATCGAATCTCAAGGAAAGGTATCAGAAAGCCATTGTCCCTGCATTGGGACACGGATATGAGAATCAGTCAGTCTTCTGGTTTCCGCTGGGAGAGAGCGGGGATATACAGTATCCGGTGATATGATCGATGATCTGGGTTGATCAGGGTATGAAAGGACTGAACTCAGCGTTCTGAACAGGGCACACGTCAAGGCAGGGGACAGACACACTGGTTTGCCGGACCCTGGGACCGGAAGCGGTCAGGAGATGCTGTTCGCCAGAAAGGGGAGAGATCGATCTGCTGTAGTGTTTATGGGTCTGTAGAGTGGATGAGTCGGCGGGTGTACGGAATAGGTTCGATTGTTCCTGCATGATTGGTTGCCATGGAGTTCTGCCAACACGAGGATAATTGCCTTGTCAGGAAGATTTTCAATGTCCAGTCATTTACGCAAGAGAAAAGGAAGAATTGACAAAAATTGAGGATGGCGAAGGACTTGGCGATGAATCCGTCCGCAATGAACCGCAGCCGCCCTCGCAGTGGAAAAACAAGACACCGCCCATGCTCACAATGTTTGGATTCAAACTTTCGTATGGTTTTTTACTGAAGATTCTGTCAAGCACGTCTGCCGAGGGGTATCCAATTATTTAGCATTGGGGTTATGGGTAGGCATTCGACTGATCGGGCAGAAGATGGAGAGTTGTTACAGCAACCAAATCAGTTGCCGCCTGCTGTTGAGCTATTGGGTCTGACGGCCAATCTACTATTTCTGCATGCCTGGGGTGAGGATTGGAATTTGGCTTCAAAGTCAGATTTACGTCAATTACATCTTTCGCTTTGATGTCACCTCTCCCGTGAAGTGTACGCGAACCGTTTTTCTCATTGATAGGATTCAGGACAAACACTTCTCCGATCCGCCCAAAATTCGGAATCGGAAATTCCAGTAATTCGATAAACGGAGGTTTATCCGTGTTTGTTTGGTATGAACGCTCTGAAATGAACCGAACGATTTTCCTTTCCATAGTTTTTTCTACTCAGAAGAAACCGGGAAACTGTTTCTTCACCAGATATGTTTGCTGCTGGCTCAGGATCCGATTTGCGCAATTATTTTCAGCACCTCTTCGGGAATGGAATCATTGAATTTTTCCGAACCGTTCTTTTTTCTATCCAACGAACCGAGTATGGATGCATAGATTACGATGTTTTTTCCACTCAGACTTACCGTCAGAATTCGAAATTTCCCGAAGTGCCACTGAAAACCGATATCGCCATTTGGTAACGGGGCGATATCAGGCTCCGGCATCCATATCGGCATGATTTCAATGAAGCGTACAGCCTCCCGCGCTGCAGTCGCTTTCAGTGGTAATGCATCATAACCATCCCAGTTCGGAGTCGAGGAATCGCGGATCACCTCAAGCATTTCCAGAAACATCTGAAAGCTTTTTGTCCAAGTAACAGAATTACTGGATTGTTCATTGTGGGTATTCTTCGGCACTTCCAATGCCTTAAAATTTTTACTTGAAACTGTATTTTCCATGCAAAAATAGGAAAAATCTGTCGTAGGAAACGCTGAAGTCGCTGTCATTCGAATAGTTCCGCGGTTTTATCAGTAATGCTATTGAAAAAAATCTTATTTTTGAAGTCTCTCAATCTATCAAGACAATCCCAGATTTCCATGTCGTCCGGCAGAAAATCCTGCTCTGTATAGACATCAATATCAAGGATGACCTGGGCTTGATTCTCAGCAATAGTATCAAATGCCTGGGTGACTATGGATGTGGCATTGACTTGTTCATCTTTTCCGACAATCTGATTATAGAATTTGTTTACGCCCTGTTTCAGATTGGGTGGAAACCGAGGAGCTGCCGTCAGGACATCTTTCCATACAATTGGAAAATGAATTGGCATTAGATTGATATATCGAGTTGCCACTCTGGTTATCTTGCATGGTTTTGCGATTTTTCTGTAACTTTCCCAAATATTCTCCGCCTCTTGTTTCAGCTGTTCCCGATTTTGATAAGGTTCCAATCTGCTGAAAGTAAATCCATTCAATCGGAACTGTATAACTTGTGCGTCATCAACAGAGGAATATCTGTAGCCTTGGATAGATTGCTGGTGGTCATGTACTACAGGCAGTTCGCTATCCAACCTAAATCCAAAACTACCTTGTCGCAAAACTGACTTGTTCGGGTAGTATTCGATTCCCAATTCACGCGAATCACGGTCAAATTCTACAACGGCTATCTGCTCGGGCAACACGACGCGAAAATCTATGATCGCTTCTTTTATCGGAGCGTTATTCAAGTGTCGTATTTTCGCCACAGTGTTCTGTCACCATAGTTGCATGTAGTGTACGGCTGAATAATACAGATGATATGGAAACCTCCCACCCTCGCTTTAAAATAATGAACAGAGATCAATCAACAGGAGGTGAGGGCTTCTTATGGTTACATACGATAACACATTATCGCGACACCAGTAACCATGGCGATTCTTAAGTTCAGATGTCATCACGATTCAAGTACGTGGTATTTGGTTAACTTTCTCGCTCATAGTCAAATTCGTATACCCACCATCCGTATTCGTCAGGGTCCCCTCCACCGGGGTGAGCATGACATTCTCCGTGTAACTGATTTAAATTGCACGCCAATTGCCAAAGGTACTCCTTCTGTTGCGCGTCTTCTTTTGAACCTACAAATTCCTTTCGCCAGTTCGTCAATCCAACAACTTGGCGCTCCCAATCTTTCTTTCGATTCTCTGGGTCCGTCGTAATTCCGACTCTGCAAGGCATCATCAATTCTCCTAGATCATGTTGTTTGGGTTATTGTCAAGAACAGGCGATAAAGCAGATATATTCATCTGTGCGGATAGAAGTGTGTTGTCGGCATTTGTCAGGTAGTGGTGGACGCATTGGGACAGTCGTCACGAATCAGCCGACTTCACGGGATTACGGGTTGGTATTCGGGTGTCATCCCTGCCCAGGGGACAGGGATGACACGCAGGTTTCCGGTTATTTCTTCGGTGGATTATTCGTTCGTCCGCCACCGGAGGGATTCCCGGTTCTTGAAGGATAGCCTCCGGGGCCTTTACCGCCTTTGGAGCCACCTCCACCTTTGGAGCCGCCTCCGCCTCTAGATTTATTACTCATATTCACTTCCCTATCAAATGCAACAAGATGAAATGGAGTCCTCCCAGCCTCGCAGTTGGAAGATTGATCAATTATCAGTCAACGACAGGTGAGAAGTTCTCATGCAGGCGAAAACGATAACACAACTTTTGGGTTGGATTTGGAAAAGAACATGTTTTGTTACATTGGGTTGAAGCGGGAAATGCCGGTGGTGGGGGATATGGTCAAAAGTGTCGCGTGACGGGGATCGGAAAAAAGCGGCGTATCCGGTTGAATGCAGATATGCAGGTTTTGCAGACAGCAAGAGCGGTACGCCGCTATGGATAGGGATGACTGTTATTTCCCGTGTTTTATGTTGCGCGCAACATAAAAAGTAAGATTCAACACGCCGCACAAGGTGGCGTGAATTCTACCGCACACCATCGCACCCGTCCATCAAGTCGATCAGCTCATCTCTGTTGAAGCGCTCGCGAGCCCATCCCCGCAAGGTTGGGGTATACAATCTGTCCAACTGGAAAGCATCGCGCTCGTGTTTGGGTATACTCGCCAAGTACTCTGGTATGTCCGATGTGTCGGGGTCGTAGTAGAACCTGCCCAATTCAGGCATTCCTTTTTCCGGCCAATGGCTCCCGTCCCGCTTGAGCAGCGTGACAAGCCAGGAGTCGGTTCGGCGGGTTTCCACGAGAAAGATTTCGTCCGGTGCGTTCGTATTTTGAGACAACACAGCTGGAAGCAGACTGCCTCGAAATTCAAAACTAGTAAGCGCAGGGTCGCTGCTCTCAAGTACCAGTACGGTTCTCGCACCTTCCATCTTGCATTCCTGTAGCTTGGGACTTTTTTTCAAAAAGGTCTGACACAGACTTTTTACCCGCAGGTCTTCCGGATCATTCGGTGGAATAAATCGAAACGAAAGTGCGCCCGGATCTCGTCCTGCCACCAACACGGCTGGCCAGTACAAAAGTTCGAATTCGCGATCGAATCCATCTGGTATTCCATGGACTCGATCACTTGCCATATGGGGGTCGCATTCGGGACAGTATTGGTCTGAGTTCCGTTCATTCAGTATTTTCACTTGTTCATGCACCCATGTGACGAGATTACCAAGAGCTCGGTTTTTTTGCGTCGGTATTTGGGCATAGAAACATCAACCGGAAACTGCAATTCGTAATAAGCCAAGGTCGGAAATGGGTCTGGGATTTTTTCTTGAACAAAACGGATGTTCTCATTCGCAGTGACGAATTTTGAAATGTGATTCTCCTGCGATTCAATTCGAGTATGCTCGATCGCATACGCCTGGGGACCGAGCTTCAGGCGCAGGTCGACAGGTGGTTTCTCCCCTACTTTGTCCGGACAACGGATATCCGCTCGCGTGTAGCGCGTCAGCTTTTCAAGTATTCTTACAACTGCGTCGCACGCTCTGCCCTCGTTATCTGGTAGAATCATGATTGATAAATTACTCCAACCAAATCTCGGATAGAATCAGTATTGTCTTGAAAAATACATTTTCATTGTGCGGAAAGATTGAACTCTCAATCATGGGCGTTTAGTTACGGAGACAGGAGTTGACACTCCCGCTGCCAATTAGAAATTCGACCACTGTCAGCCTCCGCTGTTCAGTATGACACAAAAGCGAGACCTGTCTCGCTTTCAAATTCATCGACACTGGGTTACCGGTCACCGATCGTATTCGAGAACGAATTCGAGAGTCATTTCTCACTGGCACGCTGATAGGATCTGCATGTACGGTTTCTTAAAACTGGACTGGCGGTCTGATTCATACAAGGATATGGGGTACCCTTGTATGAATTCCTCCAATCTCACAATTCTGGGTACACTCTACCAGTCATCATCCTTAGCCAATTTCGATACTTTAGAAGCATTCTGGGCAACAATCGTAGCGTAGGCTTTCTCACACAACGATACAAATTGTTCGTTATAGAGCTCGAAGTTTTCGAGAACATCCCTTGCTACTGCTTCTGGAATTCTTGTTATAAAAACCCTTTGAAATAGAAAAAGTCTACCAAAGCCGAGAGCTCGTGCTCGCGTAGACATGCGTTTTATGCAGTTCCAATCTATTTAATCTTTATCCGACTGAATCAGTTCATTTCGAACCGCGCGAACCGATATTTCGGTATCGTCCCCGGAGTAGTTCGAAAAGTAAGTACGAGACAATCGACAAACATTTTCCTGATCTTTGACTCTTTCGAGCAGAATCACAGCAGTATGCGACGAAAGTGTTGCAGTCGATTGAAACCAACTCTCTGGGATACCAGCGCTTCGTTCGTCTGCGGCTTCTGATAAAACGCTCACCAATTTCCATAGTTGACGCCAATCGCGTGAGGATAGATTCTCAATAATCGGAGCAGTACTCGCATTCAGTGATGCAGTTGTGTCTGTCGCCGTCAACGGGAATTCGCACTTATTCCGTATACGGCAGGTTGGAGTGGTAAAATCTGGGACTGACCCTTACAAAAATGAAATATTTGGCATGAACCCAGGCCCTTTCCCAAAACCGCCGACAGCAAAGCCGCTGCCCGAACAGGAGTGGCTCAGGCGGACCGATCGCGCCGAAGTCGGGCGGGAACCGTTTTTTTGTGGAAGAGATGCCGAGTATGAGGTATTCCGCAACGCCGTACTCTCTCTACGCGATGGGAACATAGGTGGTGGCACAATGGTATTTCAGGGTGCGCCGGGGGCCGGAAAATCTGCCCTCATGCTCGAATGCATGGAAGCGGTCAGGCTCCATTCGACCCCGCAGGACCCGTGGGTCGCAGTCTGTGTCAGCCCTACGATTCTCGATTCTCCCGAAGACCTCATGATAGCGATGGTGAATGCAACGCATCAGGAGAGTCAGCGGCTGTTGACAATTGACTCGCAGAACAGCACTTCGCCTCTGAACAGACTGTTGGAACTGGGTAAGGCTCTGCTTGCAGAGCTGTCCGATCGGGGATTCAGCCTGTCGGGAATTTCAGTCGGTGGCAAGTTGCAGCACAAGGGTGGCTCAAGCTCGAATCTGACTGCTGACAGCGCGTTCCGGACAATGGCACCGCTACTCAGAGAGTTTCGGGTGGTGGTCTTTGTCGATGAGGCACAGAATACGCCGGAAGGCACCACGACCAAAGCTGTACTTGACTATCTTCACCGCGACCCCAAGGGGATTCCGCTGGTAGCTGCGTTTTTCGGCTTGAGCGACACCAAAGATGTATTGCGCCGGTGTGGGCTTTCGAGGCTCTCCAGCCAACGAATCGTAAACTTGGATCCCCTGCCGCTGACGGATGCGAAAGCATCCATTCGGCACATGATTGATGTCTACTATACCGGTACCGGGGAGCAGAAGGAGAGCTGGACGAATGCCCTGGCCGAACTGTCTCAGGGGTGGCCGCAGCACATCAATCGAGCTGGTGTTTCTGTCGGGTTGACGCTTGCCGACAATGACACAAGAAAGTTGGATGACCATCTGCTTGAACAGGCACTGGAAAAAGCCAATGAACTGAAAAGCGAATACTACGAACAACGCGTCGAGGCCGGTTATCCACAAGCTGATCTGTATATCGAACTTGCATTGGCAGCTGTACAGAATGCCGACGGGGTTCTGAGCGTTGACGAGCTCAGGAACCTTTCAGCACCGGAGCTGGAGAAAACCCGGACTTCCTTTGATGACTTCCTGCGTCAGTCCCTTCATGCGGGACTGCTCGCACCGGGAAAAGGACTGCTGACCCGATATAAGTTTCCAATTCCATCTTTGGGGGACTATCTTCGGTCCGCGGCGACCGCCCCTGTCAACCCGGATTGAATATTGTTTGCGGACCATTCCCGCCGGGCAGACTGGCAGCAGGGAGCTTGACGCTTGGCATCGAAAATCCTTTCATGACGTATCGGTCAAACCCGATACACCGATGATTCGGCCATAATCGGTGAATGCCCGTTTCATTGATCAGGCGGGCAGGTAATCCAATACTCTCGACTGATCGGTAATACAACGATCTGAAGCCGAGTGCGACTCATGCCTTCAGACACATAATCCGGTTTATCTGGACCGGGTGCGCTTTTATGGACACAGCCAAGGCTGAGATTTGCGGGCACGGGGATTTCCGACGTATCGTACGTCAGCAACCGAATGCGGGGATGCCGGGAGGGAGATCCAAATTGGGCAGGAAGCATTATTCGAGGGCTCTGCGGGAGCAGATCAATAGTCTCTGCAGACGGACACAGATGTCAGAAAAGGTCAGTCTTCTTTGATTTCTACAGGAAGAGTGTGGGGATATGCGGTATCGGGCGACCTGATCGATGATCTGAGTTCATCAGGGCCCGAAAGGACTCATGTCATCATTCCTGAAAAAGCACGCGTCAGAGCAGGGGATAAATCGACTGGCTTGTTGAGTCTGGAAATCCGAAGCGGTCAAGGGATGTGATTTGCCGAAAGGGGAGTAATCAACGAATTTCCAACAGTGTCTATTGAGCTGCAGGGCAGATCAGTCGAAATGTGTACGGGTCTGTATTCGTGAGTCCTTCCGGTTGTAGTGGGGAAACTGAATGGCCGGTCAGCAGGATGTCAGTGCGCAGTGACTGACGGTGAAGTCATGATAGTCAGTTCACCATCGACTTGCATGGGACATTGCGGATATTCCAGTTCTATTTTCCTGTGGACTTTTGCGTTGTCCTCAACGAAGTGGACAAACTGATCGCTGAGGTGTGGCAGGGCGCTTCCCAATGCGGTCATGATGGCGTTGTCGGAATGGGTTTGCTCAGCCATTGTGGATCTGGCAGCCGCGAGTCTGATCCCGACGGATGAATTCGGTTTCCTGGAGCGACACTTCAGAGGGAATTCATCAATTCGATTGCCATTGAGGTAGAACGGGTTTAGGCTTGCAGCATCGAATCTCAAAGAAAGGTATCAGAAAGCCATTGTCTTCGCATTCGGACACGGATATGAGAATCAGTCAGTCTTTTGGTTTCCGCAGGGAGAGAGTGGGGATATACAATATCCGGCGAAATGATCGAAGATCTGAGTTCATCAAATCGGATCAGGCCTGACGGCTGGGAAAGCCTGATATCTGTTTTCGGTCAGCATCACAATACGGTTTCTTTTGGGCATGTTGCGACTGGTCGGCAATTGCCGGCGGATGACAGGCAGTCGAAAGATCAGCAATCGGCTGTGCTCACACGTTCGATCAATCTTGATTGCGGAGCCGGATAAGGCAGTGCCGATGAACTGTCGCAGAGGAGAGGGCTGTGCTGCCCTTGACAGTTATCTCAAGGAATTGATTTGTTGGACCTGAATGCATGCACACCGCGTCCACCTGATTTCTTTGTACTGCTCCCGATGGAAGACAGGAAAGCAAGAGGATACATCCTGATTTGATTGGACACATGCCATCCTGATTTGTGTGTGAATTACTGTCGACTTTACGAATTCAGGTAATCTCCGATGAAATCCAGGTCAAGGCTTAAAATCCATAACAATGTGAGAAAGATCGCACTTCGTGTATACGCGGTGGGTCTTCTGACTTACCTGAAGTTCGAGCTCCTGAAACTGGTGGGGCGAAGGGTTGAGAGGCGAGTGATGGTTGACGGTCGTTGGCCGATATGGGTCCGCTCGGCCACGCCGGACCTGAGGGTGGCGATCCTGAATCTGACAGAGGAATTCGAATGTCTTGGAGAGCTGTTGCCTGCAGGTTACAGCGGACTGATTGTCGATGGGGGCGGCTACATCGGCACTGCTGCATTGAAGTTCTCGGAGATGTACCCGGATGCGACGGTTGTCGCGGTGGAGCCCTGCTCTTCGAACATGTCTGTCCTGAGCCGGAACATTGCCGGCAGGGAGAATATCGTTGCGATCCAGGGGGATGTCAGTGCGCAGTGCCTGACGATGAAACAAATACAGTAATTTCACCATCAACGTGCATGGGAAAATGCGGATATTCCAGTATTATTTTCCTGTGCACATCGGTATTGTCCTCGACAAGTAGACAAACTGATCACTTAGGTGTGGTAGGAAGCTTCCTAATGTAGTCATGATGGAATCGTCGAAGTGGGCACTGTCTTCAATGAATATGTTGATTCGGTCGCCGTTGAGTATGTCATTAACAAGTTCGGTCGACCAATTGATCATATCTGTGCAGTTCCGGTGAATTGTTTCCAAAGGTGCCGAACTTGAGTAAATTTGCAAGTTATATAGGATACAAGTTTACAGCTAACCCGTACTTCGGACGCAGGTCGTGTTGCACATAACTGCGTCGCGAAGCGGCGGCCCGGTTCAATTGCCAGCTCGGTAAATTGTGAACAACCTCCGGCCATGCTCGAATGCGCCTGTCCTTGTTGGACTGTTGACCAAACGTGGAAGCACAATTGGGACGGGTTTGATTCTACGAGACCCTGTCGGCTCAATGCGGGAGCATTGAGTGTATCGCCGTCATCACCCTTTGTGTAATTTCTGATGGGATCAGAATAAGCCAGAATAAGCCAGAATAAGCCATGATGCACTAACGGTTTATTCTAAAGGGATTTCCAGCGTGCTCCTCGACCATGACCTGTGGATTCGGACAAGCCCTTGGATTTCAGAATAGCGAGATCTTCTCGCAATCGCCGCTCGCTAGGTCGCGATTCGATAAGCATGCGAATCTCCCGGAGTGCCAGGGCACGGTCGGACTGACGCAGAAGTTGCAAGAGCGTGTTCTGCTGTTCGGTCAAGCCGATTTCAACTTGTCGAGAATGAACGTAGTCGGCGCGTCGGAAGCGAACTGTAACACAATCTCCGCGCTCTTCGATCTCGGGATGGGGTAGCCCGGCTGATGTTGCCAGATCCGCCATCTTGATTGTCCCGCGGCCCCATTCTTCGACTCTCCGTTTGCTCTTTTCATATGTGGAATAGTCGGCTACCTTGCAATCGGGCGGACGTTCCTAACTAAATTTGGAACTACGTCTGATGGCTTCGGCAATCGGACCGAGCCGAGTCGGACCTGAAAATGACTTGGCTTGAATCATGAACTGCAAATCCTGAATATCCACCTGTGAAAGGTGTTTGAACACCCGTGGAACAGCGGCTTCTCGAGATTTTGAAACCGGTGTATCTATTCCGTGTATCTCGCAAAAATTCCTTATTTCTCCAAAGTTTGGCAGAAACTCTTTTTTATCAAATCTGATTGCCAGTTCATTCAGCAATTTCCCTACTTCTGACGACTCCTCAAGATTTGAAACAAATCCGGTAGCTGTAACTCTTTTTCGTGGACGTTTTTCAGCGCGCCGCTCACAACGCCTTTTGGAATTTGACGCTGACGGTTTTTTTTGATTTGTTTGGTACTGCGTGGAATTGCGAATTTCTCGCAATGCCCTATCAACTCTTGCGATTCCATATTGATGAACGATCTCGTTTAGAGAATCGTCAAGCCCTTTTTCTTTCATTCTCAAGCCTTCACAAATTCAATCGGTTGATTGGATTTTGTTAAAAAAACTCCTTCGCAAATTCCTTATATAGTACAGCATCTCCGAGATGAGTGAAATCGCCTCTCATCATCTTGGGAAAACCGCGAGAGAAAGGAAATTCATTCTCGAAAACAAACCAGTTGTTCCTGACGGCTTCGTCCTCCAGTTCTATTTTCGATCTGCGGCTCTCGGGCCCACCAATGTCTTGACTGTAGTGATAAGTGGAGTTGTTTATCACAATTCCAGCGACATCAATCGAATGGGTTGGATTTTCATTTCGAAAATTTTCCAGCGATTTCTTGAGCAAAGGAAACCCGATAGTAGCAAAATATTCCGGTTTTACCGGTACCAAGATAAAGCGAGAAGCATGATAGGCAACTTTTGTCAAAATTGACTCGGTCGGCGCGCAGTCGACAATTACTATATCAAGCTGTTGAAACTCTTCCGCGATAAGATTCGCCAGTATCTGTGGGTTCGGTTTGACAGAATCGGTCAAATTCTCTGAAAAATCGAATCTGGATGGAATCAGCGATAGATTGCCACCACCGAGAGGAGTATTGCGCACAAGTATCTTGTCTAAATCAATCGATGATGGCGCGGGTACTCCTGATCTGGGTGGAATATACCCGCGAAACAATTCGACCACCGAAGGCTTTTTTTCGTCAAGAAACCGCTTGTAGTCTTCTCGCATAAAAGCCTGAGACAGATTGGCCTGAGGGTCCAAGTCAATTGCAAGCACTTTCAAATCCAAGAATATCGAGGCATATCTTCCGAGCAGTGCCGCAACAGTGGTCTTGCCTACACCACCTTTCATATTGATGACCGATATGCAAATGGGACCGGTGGACTGTGTCATCTATTGTTCCAGGGTGATTTACCGTCGTAATGCTATTCGCAAGCTTTGGAGTCAGTCGTAATTTTATCTCTGTAACATAAATACTACAAATTCAATCGAAGTGGAGGCCGAGGTAAGCTTATTGTTGCGCCAGACGAGAGTCATTGGCTTGTGCTTTCAGCCACTGATACGCAAGTTGGTTCGTGCCATAGAAAGCAATTGATTTTGTTTGATTATTTGATCGAACTAGATAGCTTGAGAACGAAAAATCTTTACAAATGACTCAAATTTTTGATTGATGGTGAATATCCGTATTGAACCTAGACATGACTCGACGATTTGAGGCAGAGCCTCGTTAGTGATTACATTAAATTCATTTTCTGAAATAGAAATTTCATTTGTAAATTTAGATACTAACCCCAATGTAGTCGCCGGTACCTACCAAACTCTGATAATATCCTTCGTAGACACTCCATTTTGGCACTCGTCCTCCTTCTTCAAGTGTTCGATGAATTACACCGATTAAAGACTTAGTATTTTTCGGTACATTACCGGCTAAATTCGCATCATTAAACTTACCGGTACAAACTGCTATGCAAAAAAATTCATTGTCAATTTTACGAAGTCCTTTATTTAAGGAGAAATGAGGGTCCAGTGTTCTTTCAGCAGAAAACATAACTGTAGGAAAAAAGAGATTGGTACCGCTTTCAAGCTTGGCTGTGAGTTCGGTAAGTAACCACAAATCAATTTCTCCTTTATCATCCCTTACGACGATGCTACTCAAAATATTTTTCGTATCATATTCAAATTCACTGAGAGAATAGCTGGCATAAACCCGCTCTAGTTCAGAAGCTTTCATAGAATCCAGCAACTCAACCTGCTCCGATAACCATGCTTGCAGAGCTGGTTCTGAGGCTCTCATCTCACCGGGGCCACGTCGTGCGTTTGCTGGAATATAGTCAATCAGGCCAACGAATGATTTATTTTGTCGAGAATGATGGGGTGTCGCTATTCCTCCGACGCTCATCAGAGATAGAAAACTACCAGGCGGCCGCTGTGATATCGAGATGGCAGCTAAGCCGTAACATCCGTGCTCGTCTTGAATCTCTCGTAACCTTGAAATTGCTTTACTGACGTGAGGCTGGGCGTTCGCGCTCACACCAGCGTTCACATAAGAGATGGTCTTCATCCACTGTTCCCTTCGACCTGGTTCAGGAGGGAAACCTTCATGGATTTTTTTTTCTTTACCTGCAATTTCAACATGTACTGGCACGTCAATTCCACTAACTAGAGTGGCAATGTAGTGACTGATTGGCACCATAACTGAATTCTGCTGTACTTCGGTACTGCGAACAGAGATGATATCCAAATTATCAAGAACTCCGCTCTTCAGTTCAAGCTCAACTCTCGTACTTACATTCATTCCCATGTTGGCTGGTCGCTCATCGCTCAAAATTGGTCTGAGTGATACACCATGGTCGAAAGATAGACACTTTACATCGTCAAGACCCAAATTAAATCGGCGGGAGAATACTTTGATCTTGTCGGCAGCCATAAATGCTGAAAAGAACCCAATACCAAATCGCCCAATTGGTGAATACCCCGACGAAATTAAACCCGGAAATTCTTGTCCAACACGTTCGCTTATCCAAAAACTCTTGCCAAAATCCAGCATGTCTTTGATAAGCGTAGTCTGCGACATACCGACTCCGTCGTCATCGACCTGTAGGATGTAAGCATTCGGTTCCTTTGTCAGCCTAACTATAATCTGCCCAGAGTCGTATGAGTCGTCGACTACACGCCTTGCTAAAACAGCATCGGTAGAATTTTGAACCAGCTCTCGCAATGCTATTTCAAAGCGATCAGCATCTTTTCCGTACAGATTCTCTCCACCCAAATTCTTCACGAGTGCTGCAACGTCAGAAACGTGAACATTGCTTTCAGTGGGGTTCCATCCTTCGGTTTGAACGTACCTAGCCAACTTACGCGGATTCCCGGCACCAGCAATCCGATTCCTCGCGAAGTTTGAACGGTTACAGCTACGTAAAAGTTCGTTACAGTTCTTGAGCTCCCTATCGAAGAGCTCAATGGCATCAAAAGCAACCCACCACGCTTGCGCTTCCGACCGTGTGAACGCTATAGTCGACGAAACAAGAAGTGACTCCGAATCATCTGGATTGATCATGAGACGTCCAAGATGATTTTGTGCTACCCAATGGCTACGCGAGAGTGAGTTCATCTGAAGGATATTTAGCAGAAATGTAGGTGCACGACGACCATCTATATGACCGGCATCAGCGACTCGTAGCAGACAGGCAACCGTCAAAGCATCTACAGACCAATTGTTTTCAATAAAAGCCGCTGATGGGCGGAAATCACGGAATTCTTTAGCTAATTCGTCGATATCCCAGTGATGTGATCCGGCTATTTTGCCAATAATCGGTCCGTAGTTCTCTCGTAGGTCCGTATCGTCAATGATATAGGTTTGTGAACCGTCTTGGTCCTCCCAAGCACTCGTTGCTAACTGTTCAGCCTGTTTTGCGTGCAGCATTCGAAGAGTTGCAAAATCAGCTTCCTGATCTAGATGTACTACATTTCCACTTGACGCTAACCGTTTTCGATTGTCTAACCATTCGACCGTCTGCCTAACCGCTTCTTGTCCACCTTTGTATGCTTCAAAGCAAAGGCATGCGTCGTGCAAAAGCACGGCACATCCAAAAATGTAAGTCTCTAATGGATTTAGTCGAAATTGATCGCCTGCAATTACGTCAGCTACTTCCCATAAAGCATCCAGATGAGATACGTCGTGAATAGTAAGTCCAGGTAGTGCGGTTGTCACCCGGTCTGTTAGAAGTTTTGTATTATCGCGTGCGTTTCTGAGTGATGTGATGAGTCTCTGAATGGATTTGTCTTCTTGCTTATCTCTAAAACTACTCAACCACAGTGCCGATGATTCCATAATCTCTCCTTTTCCTAAACTGGTCACTTACCCGAATAATTTTTTCAATTCCATCAAAAGTTTCAACTGCCGCAGTTCAATTCGATAGCGGATTCTTTAAGGAATTTCCTACCTCCAACCAATAGATTGCTCCATAGCAAATTCGTAGCATCTGATAAGAGCTTGTCGAACTATCCAATAGTCACCTTGAAATATACTTACGCAAAAAGTGAAAAATGACAAAACCACCCCTACCATATGGAAATGGAGAATGCCTCCGGTTGACTGCACTTTCGTCTATGTATCAGGTCAACCCTACAGCAATCCACGTAACCTTGATATTTTCAGGCGTGTCCAACTATGGAACTGATTTGGAATATATCACTTTTTTGTCGCGGACAGGGTGATCAGTCAGCTGCTAATCATAGATGTTTAGTCACGAGCCTTTTGTCAGATGTATGACCTGTCAGTGCCATCGCATCCACCATGAAATTGCTCGGCTCTTGACTGCGATACTCCATTTGATATCAAACAGATAGAATCTGTTCCACCATGACTTTGGAGATCACTCTAAATAAAGCTCATAAAGGCTATGCAGCCTATTGTGATCTGTCCATCGTTGTACTAGTCAACGATCGAGAAGGTAATATTTCACTTTTCTCAGGTAGGAGTTATTGTCAAAAGTAGTGCGTGACGGCGGTTGAAAAAAAAGCGGCGTATCTGGCTAAATATAGATATGTTAGTTATACAAACAACCAGAGAGGTAAGCCAAGATAAGGATAATATATTTGCGCTAGAAAATGCTGAGAGTTCGCTAGATTTGTTGACGACACTGCTGAGAGACAGTGCGCAGCGGATGCTGATGGCGGCGACCGAGGTTGGATGGCCTTGTATGGAGCGATGCCAGCATCGTCGCGGTCAAAGAGTAGATACCTGCGTACTATCTTGTGTTCTATACCGAACCTTATGGGAATCGGCGAGGTTTTCAGCTCTTCGGCCTTTTGCTGATTAATCATGAAAAACTCCCCTTGTAATTACATGGATGCGTCCTTTGGAATTGAATTTCGGAAAATTGATGTCATAGGACGAAATCGGTCTTGCCATTCCACCCGCCAAAGTCAGAAAGGCAAATATTTACACTCCGAAAGGTAGGGTATTTGAATCGGTGGTGACTGTTAGTAGGGGTTGTCAATAGTCAGTTCGATCAAATTCGGCGATTCCGGTTGGTGGGCTGTATAAAACATTTCAAAGCCTCCTTTCGTTGCTCGGATAAATCGTTAGCGGTTAGGATCCAGTATGGATCCTCAACAGATGTATAACCGCCGAAAGGAGGAATATTTATTCATAAAATTAGTATATTATGGAACAAATAAGGATTCTTAATCTGAAACTTGAGGAAAGAAAATTATGAAAATAACTGTAAAAATCGTCAGAAATGACGGGACAGAAGTTTTGAGCACTAGTAAAACTCTAGTAGAAGTGGATGATTTTAGTCGGGCAGTTCATGAAGCATGTAACCAATTTCGTAAAGAGATGCCAAATGAATCGTTGCTCGACGATTGTTATAACATATCAATTACATCTTCAGATTCTTAGGAAACTACTAACCAATCACTGAGGGACTTGTGATGTCGGAAAGCCAACCCATCGATTTCTGGACGAAAAAATTTTAACCCCAGAAATCAGTGGATTTGAAGGGGCTCAGTCTGATTCTGAAGTGATATCCGCGATTTTCATGCCCGGCAGTTAAGCGTAACGCGATTCAGGTATCGTGAGACACGAAATTAGTTCCAACGCAAATTCACCTAGTAGATGATATGGAAACCTCTCACCCCCGCAGTTAGAATATTGGATAGTTAGAGTGTACCCAGATTTGTAGACACGGGGAATTGTGAGATTGGAGGAATTCATACAGGGGTGCCCCATACCCTTGTATGAATCAGACCGCCAATCCAGGTTGTAGAAAATGTACATGCAGAGCTTCTCAGCGTGTCGGTGAGGAATGACTCTCGAATTCGTTCTCGAATGCGATCGGTGACCGGTAACCCAGTGCCGAGTGCAGACGGGTGATGTTGTAGAATCTTTCGATGAATCTCACGGTCGCCGCGAACCTTGCTTATGATCTGTTCCCGCAGTATCGTCAAATTATGCTTCCCGCCCATCTTGGATCCCTCTCCCGGCATCCCCATCTTCGGTTACTGACGTATGATAAATCGGAAATCCCCGTGCCCGCGAATCTCACCATTTGCAGTGCCCACAATAGCGCGCCCAGTTCATTATGCGTTCCATCACAATGTCATCTCCCTACTTTCCGACCAACTCTGCTACCAATTGAACAGAGCCCGTCGGAGTCAAAGCTAGACCGAACCAATTGCTTGCATTCTGAGTAAATTTTCTGTGTGTGCAGTGTGCGTACAACCTAGATTCAACGCTACTGTACGAATCTCGACTACAGTGGACAGTCAGTCCGGTAGATGCTCCAGATATACCAATTACCATATTGTGAAAGCCACCATCAGCAGCACATCGTTTGAGAACTTCCTCAATATTTTCATTTATAGTTTGAACCGTGTCCTCACCTAATTCCAACAACATCAAACCAAGATTTATGGCCACGGGTTCCGCCATATGATCTATTTCAGAGATGATACTTGCAAACCGTGTTCCCTCGAACCGGGTTAGAATACCGTCCGGAGTTGGATTCCCGGGGATACCTTCACGCCTGACCGTCATCGCGATTTCAAGATCCGACGACACGTCGTCATCAAGCATCACTAGATCAATACTATCCTCAAACCACAAATTTTGTTTCAGGTGGTACGACAATATCGTATGCTCGTGATTCGCCATAATTTTCTCGCTATATCGTGCCCGGAAATCAAGGTAGCTCAAGAGCCTCAGTGGAGAGCTGAGCATCTCGGTCATTGCGTCAAGTGCGAAAACATCGGTAACAAGCGGCGGTACAATCTGTTCGGTTGAATTAACAGTTAAGAAGTGACGAGTCTGAAACGTTAGTGCTGGATAATGATCGACTACAACAGTCGTTGGAAAAATAGTACTAACGTTCGCCGGTAATTGAACTGCTCTTCCGTCCCTACAGCTCAATTTGACGGTAGAGTCGTTAAGCGATTTCGCACATAGATACGATTGAGCCACCGCATCCTGCACAGCCATTTTGAAGTCTTTTTTCAATACACGAACATTACCCTTTCGGGCCTCAAGAGTTAGTCGCTTCGATTTCGCTTGTACGATGATGACGCGGTCCCCAAATATCACTAAGACATCAATTTCTCCTAAGATATCACCTTTAGCTTTCTGAATTTCTACGTTTTGGAATACTCTATCTGGTCCAAATACGCGTGATAGTCTTTCGGATGCGAATGATTCGGTGAAATTACCTCTATGAGTAAGTGCCTCATCTAAATAATTTTTATCGGTGCACATCCAGAAGAATGGACTATCGTATAGTGCCTCCGTCATCCCGCTATATTGAAAAAGGACGAACTCATCGCTTCCATGTTTGATGAAGGGGTAAGCGTATGCTGCATTGAAGGTGTCAATTGAGGTAAAAGTTACATTTCTCTCGTTTTCAGGTAATACAAATGCTTTTACAAATGCTCGGACATCATCGACGGGTTCAGCAATATAGCTCGCGAGATCTTCACACGAGAATATGAACCCGGGTAGTAGTGTCCACTCCGCACGAGGTTTGTTTTTCAAAGCAACTAGCACATTCAATAGCTTATCGCCCAATATTTCGGCGATCCCTTTACATACCAATTGACCAATATCCAAACGGAGGTTCTTATTTGTCAGAAGCCAAGCAGAATCTTCTTTGTACTTGAGAAGTGCGAGGTCACGGTACTGGAAGGGATATGCTGATTCCCCGCCGTAGAAGATCACCTCTTTTATAAAATGGCCGAACGTGTATTTATCGGTGTCTGGGAAGGCTGGACTAGTTGAACTGGGCTGAATCACCTGAGGAGGCAACATCGTTTGGTGGAGTTCTTCCAGTAATGTGTAGGACCGATGGATATAGTCTGAAAGAATTTCAGGTGAAGGAAGATAGAAGTCTATCGGGCCACGCATAGTAAGACCGAGAAGTGTAGTAATTTCGGTTCGAATTAGCGGTGACCGTGACCGTATCGCAGCCAAGTCCTTGGCAGACAACTCGTCAGAAGTACCTACGACAGTATCACGGAAGCAAATCCCGGCAATTGCGTGGATAAAGCCCCTAGACATACACAGGGTTGCCAATTCGTCAAAAATTTTTTGCTCAGTACGCATTGGCCGATGAAATTTTTGCCGGCAATTGACTCAAATAGGTTGCTTGTAATGAAACGCCTTCTTGCAAGTTCCAGGAGATATGGTCAAAAGTAGTGTGTCCCGGCAGTTAAAAAGAAAGCGGCGTATCCGATTAAATGCAGAAGTCCTAAATTTAACAAATAACCAGAGAGGTGCGCCACTATGGATAAGGATAATATATTTGCGCCGGAAAGTGGGGTGAATGGGTGAATTCGTCCGACACGTTGACGGCGTTGCTGAGAGACAGTGCGTAGAAGATGCTGACGGCGGCGATCAAGGTTCGGATGCGGAAGGTTCGTTCGAACCCAGTTGCCCATCGCCCAGTGTAAATTCGCATGTGCGGTCGGCCACGATACACCGATCAACTTCGACAGGCGCAATCATAATCCAGACGGATGAATTTGATTTCCTGGAGCAACACTTCAGAAGGAAATCATCAATTCGATTGCCATCGGGAGAACGGATTTGGGCTTGTAGCATCGAATCTCAAAGAAAGGTATCAGAAAGCCATTGTCTTCGCATTCGGACACGGATATGAGAATCAGTCAGTCTTTTGGTTTCCGCAGTGAGAGAGTGGGGATATACAATATCCGGCGAAATGATCGAAGATTTGAGTTCGTCAGTGTCTGAAAGGACTGAACTCAGCGTTACAAAGGGAGCACACGTCAAGGTAGGGGACGGATACACTGGTTTGCTGAACCCCGAATACGGAAGCGGTCAGGAGATGTTGTTGGCCGGAAAGGGCGTGATTGATTAGCTGTTGTGAATTTGGATCTGAAGAATGGATGAGTCGCCGGGTGTACGGAATAGGTTCGATTGTTCCTGCATGATCGGTGGTTATGGAGTTCTGTCCGCACGAAGATTATTGCTTTATCAGGAAGGTTTTCAATGTCCGGTCATTGACACTGAATAAAAGGAAGAATTGACAATGATGGAAAGGACTTTTCGGCATTGGTACAAAGCCTGCAAGCATGCCTACAGATCCAGTTACAGGCGGTGGGTCCGGGCGAGAATCTGGGACAGTGTCTGGTATCAGAACTACCGAAGCTGGCGTATTGGCTTCAGAACTTGGAGAACTCGCCAAGGCTGGCACAGGTCAATGATGAGGTGGCGTTACAGGCTGTTTGAGCGCGCCTATCTCAGGTTCCGGCGGGTTTCGTTGCCGGGAACCTCACAATGGCTGATTGATACGGAAGTCAGATACGGAGGAAAGATTTTCGGCGTAACCACAAAGAACAGTCCGCTGGACCCCACCGGTTCGGAGACCCTGGTTTCGGGCGGTGATCGAATGCTCCATCATGGATATGCCAGTCACTATGCGGGGTTTCTTGAACCATATGTAAAGAATCGCGGTGATCGAATTGTGATCTGTGAGGTCGGTGTGTTGGAAGGAACCGGACTTGCGGTCTGGTGTGACCTGTTTCCGAATGCCCGGATTATTGGACTGGATATTGACTTGTCGAATATCAGGAGAAACATGGACAATCTGCGAGGTCTCGGGGCTTTGGGTGTCGATCAGCCAATCTGCGGTTCCCGGTAAGGCATTCGAACGATCCGAGACATGGCCGGGTACGTTCCGCGATTTCAGCCGGATTGCTGTTTTTCTGTACCGGTCCTGTCGGTATCACAAGTATCTCAACCTGATCCGCTGGGTCCGGCAGTTTTGATGCCGGAGTCTATTCCGGAAGGAATTCGACTCCTGGTTTTCATATGGATTGTGCTCTCACAATCTCGCGTTCAATAAAATATGTGCACGACACTTCGAGCAGTTGCCGATGAAATCCAGATCAAGACTGAAAATCCATAACAGCGTGAGAAAGGTTGCGCTTCGTGTATACGCTGTGGGTCTTCTGACTTACCTGAAGTTCGAGTTTCTGAAACTGGTGGGGCGAAGGGTTGAGAGGCGGGTGATGGTTGACGGCCGCTGGCCGATCTGGGTCCGCTCGGCAACGCCGGACCTGAGGGTGGCGATCCTCAATCTGACAGAGGAATTTGAATGTCTTGGACAGCTGTTGCCTGAGGATTACAGCGGACTGATTGTCGACGGGGGAGGATACATCGGCACTTCGGCATTGAAGTTCTCGGAGATGTACCCGGATGCGACGGTTGTCACGGTGGAGCCGTCATCGGAGATCATGTCGATCCTAGGCAGGAATAATTCTAAGGTTTGACAACAAGGCAGACAATGGTTGGGATGTCAGTGATTCTTGCCTGACGGTGAAGTAATCACAGTAAGTTCACCATCAACGTACACGGGAAACTGCGGATATTCCAGTTCGATTTTCCTGTGGACATTGGCATTGTCCTCAACGAAGTAGACAAACTGATCTTTGAGGTGTGGCAGGACGCTTTTCAATGTGGTCATGATGGTGTCGTCGAAGTGGGCACCGTCATCGACAAATACGTCAATCCGGTCGCCGTTGAGGATGTCATCCAGAAGTTCAGTCGAGTCGATTAACTGGTCGTATTTGTAGAGTTCCGGTGAGTTGTTTTGAAAGGCACCGAGTTTGAGCAGATAATCCATATTCCGTTCGGCAATGGATATGTCGACATCAAGTCTGATACAGCGCAAGTCGGGGAATATCGCTTTATTTAGACGCGGAGGGCTGACATAATTACGTTAGTTTAGTGTCCAACAACTTATGGTGACAAGACAGTCCCTTCAAACAACTGATTAAAGAACGCTTAAGTTAAGTCTCGGTGCATTTGGGAAAACATTTCCTAATGCTTCATATGCACAGAGAGCAATAACGTAGGACATAATTGAACAGTTGCTCCCCACTTGTTGCATGAATAAATTTATTCGTGTCTGCAACGGAGGATGCGTATCGGACGAATTGTGCCAGTTGTAATTATCAGAAATCAATACCATCGAGAATATAGCAAAATAGATGCCGAGTTGACGTTTCGTCAAAATATCTTCGAGCGAATTGTCTTCCAATTCAGCATACTCGCTTGCACGGTTCAATATAAAGCAAGTTGCGAATTCGTCGCAGGATAATTCCTCGGCATGCTTACATTCTGGCGAGGAATCACGTTGAGCACTGGTTCCATCTTGCTGATGCTTAATATGCATCACTTCGTGCAAAAATGCCCAGCCGACAGCGATTATCGCTATGTCTCGAACGACTCTTTGTTTCATAGTTAGAGAAGAAAGCTCATGGTTAAGTGGTTCTGGAACACCTTCTGGTAACTTGATGGCGAGTGAATCATCAGATTCAAGTATTTGTTTTAAACACTCGACCATTTCTTCAAACCGAGTTAGATAGGGAGGTTTGCTCGCAAACACACTATTCTGGATAACCTCGTACCCTTCCCAAGCTGTGAATGATGCTAACCAGAATGAACGCATAGCACGATGGTTAAATTTCACAAATTTGAACATGCCAGCGCACATTACAAATTTCTGATCTTCAAAATTTTCTCCGACAACATTGAAAGTTGGCTCATAGTGTTCCCATAGAGCCATAATTTCTTCGTATCGCTCAGGCACGACACCAGCAAATAAGTACTTGATCTCTTTATTTGCCTGTGTTTCGAAATTATCCCTTAAATCTTGCATGTTACACACTGAATACAAATCTAGTTTTAAGAGGGATTAACAAGCAGCATGAAGGTCGATTACGATTCGCGTAACTACCTTTGTTGCGTTCTGGAAGCGTTTAGGTTCAGGATTCCAATTGTGTTGTTGGAAACAACCTCCTGTAGCCAAATCTAAAAGATCCATACGGTAATTCTTGCTGTTAACGTACCAATCATTCAATTTTTTGGACTGTGATTTCACTTCCAAGCTCCTGAGTTCAATCACGCTTCCCATTGCAATAATTCGAGCTTCAATTGATACGCGGTGAGAATTTTCCCTTTGCTTGGTTGAAATCCAGTATTCCGCTACCAATTTGAGGTACTCAAACAGCGAACGCTTCAATTCATCAGCAGCCAAACGTCTTCTGGCCAGTCTGTGATTGATATAGTAGTTACCTGCTAAAGCAATAGTGGCGGATGCTAGTGCGATAAACCCCATTGACAGAAGTTGGATAACACTAACATGCATGAGCTAGTTTGAGTTTGTCGGCATCATCGATGAATCGTTGTGCAAGTTCAACAAAAATTTGGAGTTCTGGTTCATTTGTGGTGATCTGCATATGCTCATCGAGGAAATTCTTACTTAAATTTCCTCTGTGGATTAATCCGCCGAATGCCTCCTCCAAAAAAGATGAACCAAATCCAGCAACACCATCAAAAACGACACAGACTTTCGCATGATTTTCTAACGCAGGGATTAAATGCTGTTCCCTGAAAGTGGTGCCGTTGTAGTCGCCGTCTTCGACGAAACGACCAGCAGGATACTCTGAAAAATCAACAGCTATATTGATTATCTTTGTTTCCCTCTTCGAATTCATTGATGAGCAAGTCTCCATTCAATTAAAGTTCCCCTTAGGGGACGCTTGAAATTACGAAGATTTTCAATAGGTTTTTTACTACTCTTCACCCGATAAGTATACTCTCCGTTTCCGCTGACTACGCGATAAGTTGCATCGCAATCAATTTTTTCAACATATTTCCTGATGTCGCGATCCAATCCGTGCCCTCGAAATGGAAGTTGGGTTATGGACCTAGAAAGGTCGTGAGCAGCTTTTATCATTTTCGAGTCATCATGAGTGAAAGTGTCAGGCAACAGATGTCTCAGTTGTTCTTTCCATTTACGCGGTAGCGATTCTGGAATACCTACGCCACGATCATATATTAGAATCCTAATTTCCTTTCTCTCAACATTGTGGGATGCCGATAGCCACCAATGTTTACGCGAAGAATGCTCTAAATTACCAGAATAAGCATGATGAACAACATTCGTCATTGCCTCAGTAACTGCTGCAAATAGGAGGTGTCTATTGGGGACACTTACGTACGGGTCTAAGTCTGCAGTTCGTAGATTGTCGACCGATTGCCCTTCGACTCTCGAACCCGTGCGAAACCGCACGTAAACTGAACTTGTCTTACCAAAATATAAGTTTGCCAGCTCGTTAGAATTGACCTTTAACAATTCAAAGAATCCCATATCGTTCAGTTGGGATCGAATATTTTCGTTCCACTCGTTTAAGTCCACTGGTCTCAGACGACCACGCATAGGTCTACTATTCCAACAATCCAATTCTGCAACAAGAATTAAAGCCGCACCGGGCGAAAGCCTTCTAATAGTTCGAAAATCTATGTAAACTCTTTCGTTTCTCTGTCGTTCGGCCGAATTTCGAATATCGTCGATCACCTTGACAACTTCTTCATGGTTGGAACTTAAAACGAAATTTTCCGGACATGTAATTGTCTTGGTATACCTTTGCCCCTCGTTTGAACGTAGCCGAGGTTTTCCAGTGCGTTTGGGAGAGTTTGATGTTTGACTTTTATTTTTTCTCGTCTGTCTGCGTTGTAAATCATAAATGTGAATTTGATTCCACTTTCGAGATTCCACTGATTCTTTTTTCATCGAAATTTGCCTACAACGTCGTTAAAGGACTAGTCGGATTACTTTCAATTTTCGTTCTTTGCATTTCCTTGGAATCAAACATTTCTACACTTCTTAAAAGCTATAGCACTGGTTCTTACACGGAGTTGCTGCAATTCCGTGTGTCTGCAATAGAGCTTCCATTTTCGGTATTTATTACGACGCAGTTCGTTGTACATTCTTCAAATGGAAATCCGTCAAATTTCATCGTTAGTGCTTCCAATTGAAACTAAAAGTGATAGCAGTAATTTCGCGAGATTTGTCTGTGAGAGTAAGGATTTCTTCCATACACTACCTTTTCTAGTTACAAGACTTGCTTGTTTCCCCAATTTAATTCACCATTTGTTTTTTTGAATGTTAAAGTATCAAATTCGTTAATTTGTATCGTCACTATACCCTGGCGCTAATGTCAGACTTGCATGCTCGACGATTTCCCTAACATTCGATAATACGAATTGAAATTGTTTACCCCTCAAAGAAGCATCCCTCGTGCAATCAATGTTCCAGGTCTGCAAGAAATACCCGGCCATAGCCGCCCGAATAGGTATTTCTCGAATTTGCTCACCCATCTCGAACGACTTTTTATCCGCCAAATTGTGAGGATGTGTCTTGACTTTCAATGTGACAAAGTTGTGCCATTCCTCATCGCTGTTTGGATGTTCGTGCTTTGCAACTTCATCTCTGTATAGAATCTTCGCAGACTCAATTCTGTGGACGACAAAGTCGGTGAACTTTTCACGTTTTCGATCATAAGCTCTAAGGTGCCAGCGAAGTAGGTTGTCAGCAAAAGCAACAGGCACAATCTGCCGCGATGATCTGCCACCGGAAGCTGAGTTGTACTCAATTTGAAGCGGTTTCACGTTTTGAATCGCTATTGAGATGGTACTGATTGAGTCCAAATTTTCACCTTCTTCAAATTGATGAAGCCTAGGTATTGTGTATACAGGCATCCGTTCAGGCAGTACTCTCGGGGCAAACAAATGACGAAACTGTTTTCCAATTTCGTAGCACTTACGCCGAACGTTATACGTAATGTTGTCGGCGGCCAGATCGCTGTATAACGAAAAGTCATTTGTAGATGCCGCCTCCGATATCCCAAACTGCCGCTGAATGTCCTCCCGATTTATAAACCCCTGCACATAGACGACTCGCTCAATGAACTTAAGTCTCTCAAGCTGGGCTTCAGATAGCGATGAGATGTTCACTTCATTTTCTCCAAATCCGAGTTTTTTGCAGTTCTTCCAAGTTCATTCCGTCAATTTTTTCTGATTTGAGTCTATTTATTCTGTATGCGGTTTTATATTTCAAAAATTTCTTTGCGGGAATTTGGGTGGTACGATCCATACAATCAATGTATTTTTGATTCAATTTGTCAAATTCATCGTCGATTGGTGTGCTTTCGTCGGACGAAGAGACTTCATGCACATAGTCGGCTTCTCTAATCCAATGTCCCCAAATCTGAACTGCGTTCTCATGTTGCATAATGCCATCCGTCCAGCGAAAAATGGTATTGTCCAGCGATTCCAATAAAGTCAATACTGCGGCAAGGCAGAGCATTGTGACCAACAACCAGTCCCCAGAAATCAAATTACGAAAATAAATGCTAATAGCCAAGGTCAAAAGAATGGAAATAAATAGAGACATAAATTTCATTCTTCTGTAGGTCGCCTGCTTTGTTTCTTTCAAGCGGGAATGGGCATATCTGTTGAGTTCCGCTTTGTGTCTCAGTTTTTTGAGAACCGAAAGCTTTTTGTTGTCACTTGTCATGAGCTGATTTTCGGGCTAGGTTGAATAGCAAGCGCGGTATCTTTCAGAATGTCGAACGTGAGTGGCTGACTTGGAAATGCACGGACGATCGCTTCGGGCAGAAACCGTAGTCGGACATCCGAAAAGGTGTATCCAATTTTGCCATGGTGACCATCGGCTGTGATCAGTTCCGCTAATTCGTGCAACTGTTCTGAAGACAGTCCAATTCCGTCCAGATCTTTTTCGAACAATTTCTGGCACTCGTCGTAACTTGGCCGATCGAACTTCATATGTAGTGCTGAACGACGGACAATCGCTTGATCTATGACATCCGCTCTGTTGGTACATAGAAACACAACAGCTCGGCCTCCCACTTGACGAATCTCATCGATCTTTTGGATCAATGTATTGACCGCGGCTTTTTCCTCCTGATGCATCTGTTCTGTGGACCGAAGTGAAGCAATCGCGTCTGCCTCATCGATCAGGAGAAAGGCAAGACGTTTTTTCCCGGCTTGTTTTCTCAGTTCTTCAAACGCATCCTGAATGAGCTGGCTCATCTCGCCGTGCAGACCCCTCCCGCGCACGCGCGTACTCAGTTTAAGCAAAAATCCTTCTCTTCCCAATTCACGGGTAAAGCGGTCTGCAAGACACTGCGCGGTCACTGTCTTACCGGTTCCGACATCACCACTGAAAATGAAAAGCGGATATTTTTGAAGTATTACTTCGCATATTGGCAATTTTTGATCGTAGTGATTTATGCTCCAGGAATGTAAATCTTCAGGTGACAAAGTGAGCATCAAGTATTTTTTTATGGTTTCGTAACGAGACTCAAATCCGACAAGAGACTCAGCGAGCTCGTTCAAACTTTGGCACGGTAATTCCTGGATTTGTTCAAATGTTTCAGTGGACATGGTCTAGATTACGTCTTTGTTAGAAAATCGAATAGGAGTTACGTTGCCAACCATAACTACTGCTGGCATACTTTCGCTCACCGGTATTTCTCATATTTGAGTAATTGGTGTCAAGAATGGAATCCTCCCAACCGAGCTCGAACTGACCTGATAGCGTTAGTTGATCGAATACGTCCCAATTGGAAATCTCGACAATAATTGCCAGTCGCCCATCCGGGAGGCATGGCCATCGATTGTCACTTGGCCGCTGAGAGTTCCAGTTCACATTTTCGTGAATGTTGTATTCGTGGGCTCGGACGCATCTGCCATATCGGTCCAGTAATTGGATGTGTACTTTGCTGATGCATCTCTCGTAGGCCATAAGCGATACGTCAATGCAAGTTAAAGTTGAGGTGTGAATATCCAAAGCCTGAGTTCTCATCACAAGCATCAAAACGTCTGCTTGAAAACATTCCAAGACATGTTGGACATCGGTTTTCGTGTATGTAGTAGTTCTGGAAAAGCTTGTTGGATACATGGTTCACGTCTTCCTTGTCGAGAAGCTGGGGCCAAAAATTTCTTTCCATAATTCAATTGTCTCCCCACTCTCTAGTGTAGTTACCGCATAAGAGATGGTTTCGTATGCGTTCTCAGCAGCTGCAACTATCTCTTTCCATTCTGCTTGTGAAACCTGACTCAATGTATTGTTGTCGTCATTGGAGGGGTCAGCAATCCAGGGTGATGGATACGAACGACTGTTGAAGGACCGGAAAGAAATTTGCAGGTCGCTTTCACTACCAAGTCTTTCAAAGAAAAATAGAATCAAACTGTTTATTGATCCTGGAATTCTCGCGTCAGGAACTATTTTGGAACGAGTACGACCTCTATCTATTAAATAGGCTACAACCAGTTCGATCGAGAACGACGGCAACTCGATTTCCTGATAGTTCCTCCAACTCTTGAGCATTCGAACTGTCGGGGCAAAATTTGAGTTTTGTGACTTGATTTCGCTTATATATTTGAGCTGCTTGTCTACACTTGTCTTGAAATTCCCAGTGTCTAACTTTTTATTTGGTTGGTAACCATATTGCGCATTTGGATATTCAGGAATGAAAGGCACAATATCTACTTCAAGTCCTGATCCTCGGAATGTCACTCCAATAGTTTTCTTGCCGTTTGAGAAATCTGATGCGTTTTTGTTTGGATAGGCTTGACACAAGAATGCGATTACCTCGTTTCGGAGCTTTTCGGCATCAAAGGTATTTCCATTCTCAATGTTCATAAAAAAGACCATGTCTATGTCGAGCGGATAATCACCTTTCGGTGCCAAAGCGGTGCCCTTTTTCCAAGAACCTGCCCGAATCGCTTTCACGACCCTGGTAGATTTAGATTCGTTTATGGCTTTATTGACTATATTTTTCAGATTTTCAATCTGGTTGGAATAGGACGACTTCTTCTCCTGGCTGAGCTTTATACGGCTAACGTAATTATTCAGTTCTTGGTCAGTTAAAATTGTCATACCCATACTCCATAGGGTGGTCTTAATTATTATTATCATCTTAGTTTATAGGATGTATCTTTAGACTGCAAATTAATTTTTGGTTTCATGAGTGTAGTTGTGCAGTTGGGGCAGAAGCTTCCTGAGAATCGCAATCTACGATGCCCACTGCCAGAATATCGATAGCAATTCGTTGCTCCGTATTTATTCGTCAAACAAACACTGGAAACGGTTTAGCTACGTTAATCTGGCGGTTCTATTAACCTTATCTAAGAAGGTGATTTAAACTTTATTTGAAGGAGCGCATGAACGATATGACCTGTGTGCGTATTCAAATTGTTTATCACCAGTTAGATTGTTCAGTAAGTTAGAAGGAGGCGAAGGGGTCTTATTGTG
Source organism: Arenicellales bacterium (assembly GCA_963662635.2). GTDB lineage: Bacteria > Pseudomonadota > Gammaproteobacteria > Arenicellales > JAJDZL01 > JAJDZL01. The sequence goes on along the minus strand of CAXXFC010000006.1, from coordinate 867,584 downwards.
GGCGGCACTGTCTATTTCGCTGGAATACCCATAGAAACAGAATTCAGTAACCGTCAGTTTCAGTGCAAACTCAACTATCCCAGTCCCGCCAGTTGGACATGCCTGATCGCGCTTGTTCGAATTTCCGCCTGGTGGCAACCCACGGGTCTGTTTCCGGATTGAGTTTCCACTTCAGTGGCAGCCAGCACTTCAGTATGGACTGAGTCAGTCGATTAACCGTCGGAACCGCAGACCGGACAAATTCTGTGCGTCTCTGAAGTGAAGTGAGCTCGCTTCGGAGAGGAAAGCGACTCGCCATCAAATTTTCCGACGTGGGGATTATTTCAAAGTCTTATATCCAGATCGTTTCTCCCAGTTCCGTACTTCACTATATGCTTTGGTTTTCCTAAATTCGTCGTAGTCATATGTTAATCGAAAGATGCTTTCCAGATCCTTGGTGCCGTTTTTATTGTCAAATCGGCTCTCCGTTCCGAGTTTGCTTTTCAGTGCCTTTCCCAGGATTCGCATACAGTCGTGTCCGGAACATAGGTTTTTCGAACCGTTATACTTTGATGAGATATCCTTGACTTGAGTCAGAATCTGATCTTCTGACAAGCCAGGACGCACAGACGAACGGCCTACAACGTGTTTTATCGTCTTAGTTTCATCTAATGAAAATGAGTTTTTAGGCATGAATTGATATGTCATGCCTCCGAATGAAAGAGACCATCCCTCAGTTTGTGAAATTAGACGCAGAGCGCCAATGAAACTCGCAGCATCGAAAATCAGGTCACAGACTTGTTTTTTTTCGGATTTGGTGATGGCTTCAATGCGCTCATGATCTCCAAACTCCCGAAGAAACCGGTTCAACGCGGTCGAACAGAGAATCATGATTTCAACATCATTTTCATCAGAGAAAACGACCGTTCCCCTAAATTCAGGGTAACCCAAGTATTCTGAAAAATCTCGGTCAGCAAATCCCAATGCCCGATGGAATCCAGTTACATCCAATTCTGTGATTGCGTCCAGCAGATTGGGGCGTCCCGCACAAACGACAATGAAACACGTCTTCTTATCGATAAAATTTCCGAACAAATTTGCATCGCTGTCTCCTTCAACGAGCAGGAAACTTCCAAAGTGGACAGCGCTCTCAAGACGAATCTGGGTTGCGATTGATGTGCCATCGATTTCATTGTAAATGCTATTCATAATCGATCAGGCGACCTTTGCAACTCTTGCACCAGACTCCATTTGTCATGAATAATCTGAGGAGAATGAGTTGCAATTATCACCTTTAACTTCTTCAGTTCCTGAATTTTTTGAATGTCTGCTATGAAGTTTTTCTGCCAGACCACATGAAGTGAGATTTCAGGCTCATCAATTAAAATAATTGAACCCTCCTCGACCTTGAATAGAAGTTCGTAAATAAGAACCAGTTCGTGCTGTTCGCCAGAAGAAAGATCAGGCAATGGGATATCCAGCCTGTTATCTTTGTCAACTGCTCTTATTCCGTTACTAGCATCAAATTCGATAGATTTGAAAGCAAATCGTTCGTCCAAAATTTGTTTGAATAGTCGAATTTTCTTATATGTCTCATCGAATATATCGAGCTTCTTTCTGGTGTCTTCCACATAGATCTCAAGTATTCTCCTTATATTTTCTTCTCGAAATACTAACGAAGGTTTGATTGGATCACTAACCGTTGCATCGAGAAGTCCGACAGAAACCAAACTGTCTCGTTTATCCGTCAGATTTTGTAAGTTTTCTCGAATTTTGTCCTCATCGCTCAAGTCCCCGTCTTGAAAGTCAAGTATGCGCTTAGGAAAGGTTTGATCCAGTTTCTGTGATTCGTTAGCGTATTCCTGTAGTAGTTGACCGATCCGCTCAGCAAGGTCTGACGCGTCCTTTTCGACTACAGATAGAGGTTTCGCTTGTGATTTGCGCGGCGGCACCAGCAGCTTTCGGTTCCCGATAGAGAGTAGCCGTTGTGTCTCGATTAGATGCGCATTTACACGGCTTGAAATGTCATTAAACCATTCTGGTGGCTTGATCGAACGGTCGAAATTTTTGGGCAACTGATCCGCGTAACGATCAATAATTTCATCCGTGGAATAAATCTGGTTTGTCCCGATATCAAGCCAATTGTCGGGGACTACTCGGGAGACTGGTAGATAATGTTCCAAACTGCGCAATTGAGATGTGGGGAGCTCTCTCGGAAGAGGGAAAGCCTTGCCGTTGAAATTCAGCGAAATTTCATTAAAATCAATGTTGTCCTCTTCATTGGATAAATGTCCATTATTTTTACGAATCGAAAAGGATTTACCCGATGTGAACTCAACTTGAATATCATCAAAGTCGATTTTCCGAATATAGCTGAATTTTCTGTTGAAAATTGAGTCGATTATTCGTAGCAGTACAGTTTTCCCGTACCCGTTTGGAGCGGTGACAATTAAAATATCACTTGAATCGGGAAATTCAATGCAGTGGTCAAAGCGGCCGAACAAATTTTTGACGGTCAGTGACTTGAGTTCGTCCGATTGAAGAATCTTGGACATTGTAGGGTTCTCCTCCGATGCTCTCTTTGGTGAATGTCGGACTGAATGAAAGTTGAGCAACAGGTGTTGTGATTCAGTGACACTCGGAATTATTGTACAAAACCACTTTTAAGTTGATTGATGAATTTATAAGTTCAGGAGTTTAAAACCGACCTGAACTATTCCGTAAGGTGTTGAAACAAATGAATATCAAGGCCTACTTTCAGTTATGCCATACATGTTGAGGATTCAAGCCCAAGTTTTAACGATTTGTATTTTTTGTGAATCAACAGTACCGGCACCCTGAATCCCCATGGATAACAACATCGACCTAATTGCCCGAAAAATTCCGAGAAGATCAAACAATAGCGGAGCAGTGGAGACTGCGCTACTCTTCGGTAATCATTTTCGCCTCAATTAGTCTACGTGGAGTGACGGGTGTCAGACAGGAATCGAGAAAAGACAAACAGTGCCGCGAAAATTTTCTCATCCCCCAAAGGTTGGATTATTCCGCAACCGATGGATATTGAAATAAAGGTGTTGACGAATTAAAGATTCCAAATATCAAGATTCGTCCCGTTGCCATTCGACTGTGCCATTTGAGTCTGCGGCGGTCGAGAAAAATGTTCCAGTCATTCGATTTTCTCCACTTACGAAAAGATAGTAGTAGATAGTTGATTCTCGCTTTGCTCCTTGCTCTGTGATGTGTAACTTGATTTTATCTTTTGAGAAATACTTCTTTTCGATAACACCGCTTATTTCGCCTCGCGTTCGATTTGAGCCGGTGTACGATATCGTCCCTTCTGATGAAGTCTCGGAAACTTTTTCCGAAGTGCCGGAAATTTTGGAACCTTCGGTCCAAAGTATCGCAGTGTAGGTTAGCTCCAAATTCTTAAATTTAGAGTACTCTGTCGCGTCAGTTTTAGAGATCACTGTCCATTTACCAGAAATGTCTGGTAGAGGAAAAACCTTTTCTCCAACAAAAAAGATTAATTATGCAAGAATTATCCCTCCACAGACAGTCGACGCTACGGAGAAAAGAAATTTAGGCATTTGCGAAATTCCGGAAGTGCGTTGGGTGAATTCTAGAAGTTAGAATCAATGGCTATGAGTACGGAATGTCAGGTTCTCAATCGGATAGGTATGATATTCAATTTGAGTTTTAGCCTTGATTCGTGATGATTTACCCACCTGACTGTCTCGCGCGAGACACCGACAATATAGTTCAACTCCACCACCAGTTTGGCCAGCAGTCGCAACGGCCAATGCGCATATCCGGCAGGCGACTCGCTGAAACTGAGCGGAATCAGGTGCTCCTCAATATAGCATTGTCCCACAGAAAACACCGAATCTCCCGCCACCGGTTACAAACAGGTTTTTAGGGAAAAATTTTAGTGATCTTGGGATGACGAGTCCCCATCCGAGCTTGGCATATGGGCAGTTCTCATGGACATGTCAACTAGTGTGGTGTCCTAAATACATATTCAATTATTTTTCGCGGCAAGGGCGCTTCGACCTCTTGCCACTCTGTCCGTTATCTCTTTCACGGATTTCGTCCATATCAGCGGCCTGGGATTCTCATTGTAGGTATCCAGATAGTTTTTCAGGCATTCCTCCAGATGCGCAACCGAAGTGAACACCCCGCGACGTATCTGCTTTTCCGTGAGCGTCGAGAAAAACCTCTCGACCAGATTCAGCCACGAGGAGCTGGTCGGTATGAAGTGAAGATAGATCCGCTTCTTGCTGTCAATCCATTCCAGCACATCCTTGTGCCTGTGCGTGCTGTAATTGTCCAGAATGATATGAATCTCAAGTTCCCGGTCGACCGTCTTCTCCACTGCCTTGAAAAACCTCAGCACCTCCTGATGACGGTGTCTGCGATAGGTCTGCCCGATCACCTCCCCCGATGCCATGTTCAGCGCCGCGAACAGCGAAGTCGTTCCATGACGCTTGTAATCATGGGTCACTGTGCCGCAGCGTCCCTTTTTCAGCGGCAGTCCCGGCTGCGTCCGGTCCAGCGCCTGGATCGAGCTTTTCTCGTCAAAACTGAACACCACCGCATTGTCCGGCGGATCCATATACAGCCCCACCACATCCACCAGCTTGTGCTCGAACTGCGGATCGCTGCTCAGCTTGTACGTCCTGATCAGATGCGGCTTCAGTCCATTGGCGATCCACACCCTGTTCACAAAACTGTGGGTGGTCCCCATCGCTCTCGCCATGCTGCGACACGACCAGTGCGTCGCGTCCGAAGGCGTGGTCCGGGTCGTCGCCTCGATAATCTTCGTACGCAGTTTTTCCTGCTCCCCGGAATCCTTCCCGCCGTGGTTGCCGCCGCGGGGTCGCTCCTTCCTGATCCCCTCCATCCCTTCCTGCGCAAACCGATTGCGCCACTGACTGACCGTGGGCTGGGACACTCCCAGCTCGGCGGAAATCTCCAGGTTGGTCTTTCCCTCGGATGACAGCAGCACAATACGCACCCGCTGGTGAAATCCGACCGAGATGCTGCGCGACGATGAAAGACGTCTCAGCTCCGTGTTCTCTTTTTCCGATAGTTCTATCGCAGCCGCTGTACGCATACATCCTCCTCCAGGTTGGTGTATGCTGATTGTACTACAGAACGGATACATAATTAAAGATATAATTAGGACATAATACTAGCATATCGCGGAACACCAGCTCGCAATGCTTGATACTACGAAAGTTATGTATGGTTATGTATACAATCTTCACCGTTCTCTCCTGCGGTCAAAGCGTACTCCGAACGATTGCGCCAACAGGACCAAGGACAGCTGGGAGGGGTCGCCAAATCTCACTATTTGCAGGTCCACTAAAAACGCGCCCAGTCCAGTACAACTTCAGCTTCAATGACTAGTTTCGTGGAAAATCAGCGAACATGCTTCACCATCTCCCATTCTCTTTTCAACAAAATGTTTGCGAGTCCCGTTGCAATTTTAGTAGTTTTGATACATGTGTCATTTGTTTGTCTTTTCAAACAATTCATATCACGAATTAACTTCAAAGTCTCTTCACTGCCTCTTCCGATTTTTTCAAAGCCGTATTTATAGTAGACCATTCCAATTAAGATGCTATGTACTCGTTTTTTAGGGTTAAGGAGCAGTTCCAGTTTCGTTAAGTGTTTTCGAACTTCCGAAAGACTCACTTCAGGAGACTTATTTCCGTGATTGGACAAACATTCTGGAAAATTAGAAATTAGATAGCTGACTTCACCCCGAACAGCCTCTATCCAATCGTTTCGATTTTTAGTTCTTGCCGTCAATCGGATTTGATAGAAAACCGTCACTACTACACCTATGAGTGCTAGTGTGCCAGACACAATCCCAGCCACCGAGTTAAACGCTACAGAGTTAGCAGTATCAGCGAGAGGATAGCTACCAATTGACGCCTGTAACAGTATTTGGCACAAAGTTCCAAGAGCAACAATTGCCAGTGCAATAAACAGAGGAAGTTCGCAGATTAATTGTCGCCATCTAATTTTCTTGAGTTTTACTAGCATCCGACACTTCGATACTTCAGTTTCTTTTGTCGAATTAAAGACGACCCCCGAAAATTCGTCAAGACAACGTACAATTTCCTCCAAGCTCATATCTTCATCTGGTCGTAAGGCAGTTTTATCGTACCATCTAGTCCGATAAAATTCTCTACATCGCCGAACAAAGAAGCACACTAGAAGAAGTACTATGAATAACCAAACACCAAACATAATCGTCGCGGTTGGTTGAGAAATAATGGCAAAAGAATAAAAGAGAAAAGTTTCCATTGATTTCCTTATAAAGTAAATGGGATAACTGTCGTCAATGGTCGGGCAAGAAATTTGCTTCCATTAACTTCGATCAAAATTCAAATCTGCCTTTGAATGGATGTTGCCATGACTCGCTCGCTTCTATCCTGATACCGTCTGGTTGGAACCCAAATTCTTTGAATTCATCACGAAGTTCATTGGCCAATACATAAGCATCGTCCCAAAGTCCGCGAGACAATAATCGGTGTATTTCAGTATGAATTTGGATATTACACACATCGGGAATTGAAGCCTCAGAATTTGCAGCAAGAGCCAACACCGGCTCATAGTAGTACCGCCACTTGTACTCTGGTGAAACAAGTTCCATCAAATTGCCTTTTGCTTCAGGGTCACACCAGTGGAAATGGAGAATACCTGATTTGAAATAAGAGAACGCACCAATCTGAAGTGAACAGGGTTTTCTGTCTACTGAAACAAGCCGTTGCGCTTGAAGTTTTGCTTTCTTTATATCTTTTAAAGAAGGAGGATTGGATCGACCCTTGCTCTCGAACGAGTACTGTTTGCCAAATTTATCGTTACCGACGAGGTCGGGACGTGAACGACCAAGCAGTGTGGGGTTGAGTGAATTTCGAAAAACGTCAAGATGCACAAGCCAATGAGTATCAAGTAATTTTGAAGCAAATAGCTTACAGAAAGTCATTCCCAGAAAGTAATTTATCGCACCTTTTTCGGTAGGGTCCAACTCGGCAAACGCATCTGTCCGTGTTAGTTTCCCTGAATTGTCCTGCTCAATCGCCATCCGAATTAATGACATACGAAAATGTGCTTCGTAAATCGATGCTTTGCCGTGTCGGAAGACATAGACAAAATTTGGTCTACCGATGGTAACTGCTGCCCACAGAATTTCATCCCAAGAAGTTGTGAGAATTCCTGATCTGATACCGTACGAGGGCGGAAAATCCTCACTCCTGTATGGAATTAATAGCGGCATTTGATTTCTTGATCTAGGTTTATTGTCGAGGTCAACGAAAATCCGAAATCTACGTGGAGACATTTTCTAGTATGCGATTTATATGGCGAAATAAATTACGATGAGAAGTAGAGTTTACAGCATTGCCATTAGTGCTCACAAAATTCTCTAGTCACATAGACAACGGTCGGTTGCCGTGAAATCGTAAGGCAATACACGAGTTATCGATGCGAAGCAAAGTGACTACTCCCGATCAGTCGGGGTTGGGAATAGAAAAAACCATATCGTTTTCGATTTTAGCTAACGATTGAATCACTAGGACGTTTACGCTTTATCCCAACGCTCTTCGCAACATAATTCACCTACGTTGGGAATTATTCTTTCGAAGCAGGGGATTGTAGGCATTGAAAATAATTTGAGCACGATCGAGTGTACTTGTTATCGATTGAGTATCCTTTTTCAGTACTTGAGGATTGCGTATAAGCCAATCAGATGGGTGAAAGTGATTAAATTTTGGAATGCTGCCGTGCTTCAGGAAAAACGCTTCGGCTTTTTTTACAATTCGTTCGGTAGACTTTTTAGCGTCCAACAATTTCTCAACTGTGATCTCATTTGAATCCCTGAGCCTGTAACAAGAATTTAGAATGGTGACAAACAGTTCAGGATCAAAAATATCTTCAATGTCGGCTTCAGGGCGATCCAGTAAGTCAGCAACAGTGTAGATTTGGTCCGCTTTGAGTAACTCTAGACGCTTTATTTGTTCAATATTTTTCTTGTCACCTTTTCCTTGATCGGAGAGTACTGCAATGTTCAAGTTGTTGCTGGCAAAAAGAGAGGCAAACGGTTTGATCTTGCCGATTCCGCCAGAGGGACAAACTACCCAACGAGGGTCAAGCCCATCTCTGCCAACGTTCTGCAACGCATTAGACAGAGCTTGAATATAGAGAACGTCACTGGGGCCTTCGACCAACAAGGTATTTTCACCGATAAAGAGGGATTGAGTAATTTCGTATCCTAGTGCTCCCTGAAGGGGGAGCATAGAATCGGAATCACGGGCGAGTACATCGTCCCGTACTTTGGTACCTATCGGTTGTCGCCTATTACCTTTTTTTATAGTCTCGTCTTGTACGATTCTGACGGAAGAAAAGTTGTCGGTGGGTATCATGAACGGAGAATGAGTTGTATAGATAATCTGATGATCGTGAGCAAGTTTTTCTTTGATAAATCGTAGGAGGTCTGCCTGAGCTTTTCCGTGAAGGCTCAAACCCGGTTCGTCAAGAAGCAATACGACTGGCGACCGTTCGTTCTTTACTTGAGTGAACTTGGTAAGGAAAGAAAAAAACCAAACAAATCCTGCGCTACCCTGAGAGAAAGAAGTATTCACTCGATGTAACTGATTGTATATACGAATTCGAGCAATCAGCCCCGATCTCAAATCTGGAGGGTCGCTCGGTCGGCCTGGCTCGACTCGAACTTCGACGCGGATGTCGGAATTTTGTGTCCAGTATTCATGAATCTGATCAGTGATTGCATTTGATGCGGCTTCAAGTCTAGCGTTAAATGTTTCGTACGTACTTATATCGCGTACTTCGTGTATGGGTACACCAGCATAGTTAAGAAAGTCGCAAAATAACTTGGCATCTTGATGTTCTTCGTCTGTGATAGACCCACGATCAGTGAGTACACTGAGCTGATCAATCGAAACGGCTCCATCCATTCGGTTGTAGGAAGAAATGTACATGAATTTGGGCAGCCTGTCCCTGACGAATTCGACAAACGTCGAAGGAAACGATTCCCGATTTGAAAGAAATTCCAGCAACTCCGTATGTTTTTGAGTGGGTGAGTTAAGGTTAGACAAGTTTGCAATCAATTCCTCAATGGAATTCACCTGTTTGAGTTGCGAACGTTCTGAGGCACTCAGTCTGAATTTCGAGTAGAGCCGGTTTACATCCAACTTGAAGGTGAATGTAGGACTGACTTCGATTGTTTCCTGATCATATCTTTTGGAGATGGTAATTGGTCGAGTATTCCAATGCTTGATGCCAGTCCAATATTCAATATCCTCAAGTTCAGTATTTTCAAATTTCCATGTCGTCGAGATTACAACAGCCTCCTTGTCTGAGTGTCTCTCTTCATAGTGCGGCAGGAATCGTCTTGGGTAGTCTCGCTCCTTCTCTAGTCTGATTGGTGTAGACTCATGTGGATTGAGAGCTGCCAGGGCAAGTAGAAGGGCACTCTTGCCAGACTCGTTCTTACCCACCAAGCAGGTCGTTTGTCCGACATCAAACTTCTCGCTATCTTCCACAGAACGGAAGTTGGTCACGTGTACGGATTGTAGTTTCATTGTTGAACCACAGAATTATTTGAATACTGTTCGAACTGAAGACGATTTATTCGTGGATTATAGTTTGGGTTACGAGAAGTCATTTCGTCGACACTGGCCAGATGCTGACAACTCTCCAAGATTTGCCGAAGCTGGCCGAAACAGAAATAGTTATTTACGTAACATTCTTGAGAACGAACTGATCAATATCAAATTGAAGATTCCAATCGCCATATCTTTGATATAGAGGGTAGATTAGTTGAGAGGTTCACAGATTCATTTTCGCGAGTCCTTCCTGTTGAAATGGAAAGACTGAATATCCGATGGGTTGGAAGTCAGTGCGTAGCGTTCTACGGTGAAGTAATCACAGTAAGCTCACCATCGACGTGTATGGGAAATTGCGGATATTCCAGCTCTATTTTCCTGTGGACATTGGCATTGTCCTCGACAAAGTAGACAAACGGATCGCTGAGGTGCGTCAGGGCACTTCTCAATGTGATCATGATGGCATCGTCGAAATGGGCACCGTCATCGATGAATATGTCGATCCGGTCGCCGTTGAGGACTTCATTCAGAAGTTCGGTCGAGTCGACCAGCTGGTCGTATGTATACAGTTCCGGCGAGTTGTTTCAAAAGGTGCCGAGCTTGAGGAGGTTCTCCATATTCCGTTCGGCAATGGAGATGTCCATATCGAGTCCGATTACACGCGAGTTGGGAAACAGTGCTTGATGTAGAGGCATAGGACCAACATAAAAACGGTGTATTCGTGTCCAACGATTTATGATGGCAAGACCTCTTCGTTGATTCAGCTTCAACATCGTTTGAAGCTAGAACTCCGTCGACCACTACCCTCCACCAGTATATTCGTGCGAACGAGATCTCGGCAAACATCCAGTACATCCCACGGAATTTCACCAAGCAGTTCCGCAATTTCCTCGTATGGAACCCACCCTTCGCGCGGCCAAGATTTTCGTACTCGATTTGCCAGGGCATGAAAGTCAGTTTGTTCGAAATGTCGGTATGTGAATCTATCACGATCAAATTTTTCTAGCAACAGGCATTGACTATTCCTGATGATGAAATGACTTAAACATCCCGTATCACGCCATATTGATGGAAAAAGGGTTATCCGATCATTTTTCTCTTTGTAGATTCTCCAAGACGGTCCAGCTCTATAGTCCAAATTCAAAGGTATCTCATCATCGCATCCGCACGGACACTTCAAGAGTAACCAACGAGGCCGCTCACGAAGGATCAGAATTGCGTCTCCAGGTGCCTTTAGTTGCGTGCTGATCTCAGCGTGATATTTGATCGTCGATTTAAGTGTCAACGCCAGATACTTCATCCTACTTGTTTCATACGTTTTTTTATCAAAATAATGACAGAATTCGTTGAGCCAGCACATATGCAAGAGCCCTAGTATCGTCGCTGTGGAGTCCTTGCCTTTTAGAATTTTTTGAACTGCCAGTATTTAGATCCTTGCACCCCTTCTTTATCAGTTCAACTGCTAGTGTGAGAGCATACTGCCCACTCTTCAATTCAATCTCTCGAGCCTGCATGCGAATCTGCTTCACGCAATCGTAGAACCAAGCAGAGGCATCACTTAAGTCGCATTGGATAAATTCATGGTCAACAACTACACCTTTCTCATATAAGCGTTCAACTGAACTCAACAGTTCCCTTCCGTTCCTCTGATCGCCAATAAATCCGTCCACAAACAGCCCCGCTTCCAATGATGCGGTATCCAGCAGTATAGGAAAACTACTTTCAACTTTCTCGAAATCAATCACGATAGCATCCCCGCCGCGCACTAGGACATTTAGTGAATGTAGGTCACCGTGAACTACACCGACTCGCACGGGTGTTGATGGTGTTTTTACAAGAAATTTACTAAGCTCAGCTAGCTCTTTCACATTTTCGATCTGGTTTATCAGTTTCTCTCGCTGTTTAGGAATTTGATCCGGCATCCTTTTTTTGATGTATTCCTGCAAAGGCTGGTCGGACTGCTGAGCTCCTTCACGCCATGTACGTAGAGTCGTATTGAAAAGGCTTGCAATGACAGGGACGGCGCGTCCGCTCTTGGCACAGTCACGAAGCTTCTCGGTGCCACTCACGTAGTCGCAAACGATGATGCCCTGTTTAGCACCAAGTGCACAGCGGTCAAGCCGCAACCTCGGACCCAGATGGAATGGAATATGTTCCAATGCCAGCTCACGATTCGCCAGATATTCCTTGGATATTTGCTCCCTTGTTCCAATTTTCACGAAGTACTGAAAGGGTGGCGCATCGTTAACTAGATCATCTTTGAGATTCGCAAATACTCGGTAGGTATCGGTATCGGACCGTCCCCCGGATTCACTTACCAATCTCACATTTTGGCAATCATGAAATGCTCGTTGAATGAGAATGCTCTGTTCAACGGTTATCGTCACCGAACGATTACTTTCGTCAACCGATTCTATTTCGAATGTCGGATCTGGTAAGTTGTCGGGGGGATATTTACGTAGGAATTCATCTACCTCTCTCCAACAATTTGGTGAGCCGATTACATGAATGAATGGTGTTAAAAATTGAGGGACGTATTCTTCCAGCTTGGTATTTGGCGGCAGTTCGTCGGGCCTTAACCCCGAGATGGGCAACTGAAGGTTTTGGATCGTTTTAATTGCAGTGTTCCGAAGCGGTAGCGTCTTGGAACCCGGTACCACAGGAGCAATAACGACGAAGACGCGACAATCATGGTCCAAGAGAGTATTTGCATATTGCCGCATTTCATGAAAGATATTGTTGGGCTTTTTACTGTTCTGCCTGAAGACAACACCAGCAACTTGCGTCAATTGATTCTGATTTGTAATGTCGGACTCATCGATTCTTTCAAGTACGTATCCTCTTAGGTAGGTGCCAGCATCCTTTACCGGATATTCATTGTAAAAGACGATTTTGTTACGAGTCGCTTTTTCGAAATGTTTGTAGATCGTCAAAATCAGTCCTTCCTGGCAAAGAGCCCTTGCGAATCCCCTTGTCCGAATACGCCTGACCTTGAACAAATAAAACAACCGTCCTTGGGTATAAAGCGCACTGAACGCAGGCTAGGTCTGATGGCATCGTAGATTACGTGGTGCGATTCGACAGGAATCGAAGTCACAATTCCCAAAAGCATGGTAATCGCATGCGACACGACAGTCCCATTGATTGATATCACAGAAGGCGCGGGCATTCTTGCACCTTGAATGTATGGGTCAGCTCTTCGCTCAGTTTCATTCAACATGTCCCGGCGGACTTCTTCAGAGTTCAGAAGTTCAGAGCACCACAGGCATGGTTTATCCGGACCGATTAATTGGACGCGCCCGTATATACCCCTGATCTTGTTTGAATCGGTGGTGATTGTCGTACCTATGTCAATGCAGGGGATGAAATACTGATACGCTACCTGCTGGACGACGGACCGACTGCCGTACGTGTCTGTGCAGCAGAAAATTATGTCGGCATCAACCAGATGACGGGCGATTGATTCATGAACGACATCACCGTTTATCTCCAGAACTTGCGCGTCTGGGTAGAATTGACGAACATTGCGTAGAGCGATTTCGCATTTGGGATGCCCTACATCGTCTTTAGTGGCGCCTACAACGCGGTTGAGATTGGTAATTTCAATGTTGTCATGGTCAATCAGAATAAAGTTTTGAATTCCGAGGTACATGAGCTGCTGAACCGCAATTGAACCAGTACCTCCAAGACCAACCACGGCGACACGAAGATTACTCAAAATACGCTGACCAACTTGGCCAAATGCCCTTATTTGTCGATCAAACTTGGTAAATTCGCCATTCTGTTCGACACCCGGTTCGAACTCGACTAACCGCCGACCACCTACAGAAACGACCCTTACCGGTTCATCTCGACCCAATATGCGAGCAGACATACCGCCGTTACTCAAGACAAGAGCGGCGTGGTGCTTTCCTTGTTCTCGCCGAATGAGAAAGGCGGCAAGCTCCTTTTCGCCGAGATCATCGATTTGAGAAAATTTTGGAAGACATTCTCCAGGGTGTGTGTGAACAAAAATCAATGAAAAGCCATTTAATCGCGCATGTTTGGCAGCACGTGCCACAAAGTCTGGTTGTAATTGAGCGTGGTCGATCCCGCTTTCGATGTAATCGTCATCTTCCGTTAGCATAGTTTCCCGGACTAGCATAAGGTCACGACTATCCGTACAATTTCCTCGAGTTGCAAACAAGACAGCGCAACGTTCACCTGCACATCCTAGCAGTGAATCGCGCAAATCCTTCAGATCGCTTGAGGCGATACGCAATTCAATCATCGTGCCGGTTTTAGCCGCTGGAGAATAACTTGGAAGAATGTTTTCAATGTATCCCTGCTGGGATCCCAGTTTTGGACGTGCCAGGAGAACCATGTTGTACTGCGATTGGGATCTAAATCGCCAGGAATCGGATTACTATCGTTTGTTCCGTGTGGCGTACCGCCATTAACGAGACGAAGTTCGTTTGGTTCGACCCAGAAGCAGTCAGGTTGTCCGGCTGGATAGCCCGGTGGTACCACAAATAAAATTTTAACGGCCGAGCGATTCCACCCCTCGACTTTTATTCCACTAAGTTGGATAAGAAAGCTCCCACCAGGCAGTTCCGTCATATCAGATTCATCACAGCCAAAGGTTTGGCAGTGTCTGACCAGCTCTTCGAATTGGGACTTGATCATTGTCGGCCAAATGCTGCGGGAGGGACGGCGTATAGGCATTTAATCGTACCGCTCAGATCAATGCTAATTCCGTCGGAGATAGATTGATCCGGTTTGTCGCCTTCCTCTTCCAAGAACAGTTGGTAGTTCCCGGGTATATTTGCCAGCACTCTGCATTCCTGTCCATTGATAGTCGAGATTTCGGTCTCAAATTCCTTACCGTCGACTATGAATTTGTATTTGGCTTTCTCGCTGTCGTTCATGATGTTTCTCCTGTCAGTGGATGTGAGAAGTTACAGTAAATTGAGGAGTCTTCTGAGCGGTTGCCAACACATCAGCCAGTTCTTCACGATTCATCAACTCCAAAGGTTGTGCGGCTGGCGTTCGGTCTGGTGGCCTGTCCAATTTCAACTCTCGCAAAAGGTAGAAAGCGAGTGCTTTTCTGGTGCTAAGTTTGAGTCGTCCGCGGATCATGCCGAAATCGCTTTCAATTGCACGACGCTGATCATTCGTCAGACCGTCACGCGACTTGATGATAATATCAATGTAAGTGTTCCACCATTTGTCGGTCTTGCTGGATACTGTGGTTTCCCGAAATGACTTGACGCGCTGAATTCTAGAGATCACGAAGTCGCGGAAATCTTCGTTCTCGTGGCACCATGCCCGGACGTGCCATCTTTGACCATCAGAGGCCAATGCGTGAGGCGCGACCCAGCGTGTAGACAGATTTGAACTCCGCATGGACTGGTAGGTAATCAAAAGTTCATGGTTATCTCTGATCGCCCAAATTAGATGCAGCAAGGTGTCGGTATCAATCGGACGGGTTGGATATCGAACGATATCAAAGGGTGGTCGCCAGCCAATGAATGAATCTGAAGGAGCGACGGTGCCGACCGCTAATCCAAATAGTTCACTCAGGTAGCTCTGGGCATCGTGTTTGTTGATAGCGGGCTTGAAATCAACCGTAGCCCTGTATGTTTTACGACGCTTGTCATACTCCAGGTTTCGTGGTGCGAGTTGGGAGTAGTAGGCCAGGTCGGCAGAGGCCTGTTGGATAGAGATACGGAAAAATTTTACAAGTTCACCTCGATTCAAAGTTTGATTCCAGCGCAGTCGGAAGTCAATAAATTCAAGACGACGTTCCTGTCCCCATCGAGGTTCGCCTAAATTGCCTTGATCTTGGAACTTGTTCTTCATGAATACACTTTGTTGATCAATCTAGTTATTTTACTGATTATAGTCTTCAGACTACGTGCAATGCAAGGGCTTCCCTCTCACCACAACCGTATAAAATACCTATAGATATACAATCAACAAGCATTTCGGGTACCGGATGTTAAAGTATGACAGATGAGGCCAACAGAATTTGTTTCATATGTAAAGCTGAAAAGTTTGAGTCGTTAATAGGAGATCAAGGGGTAGTAATTAATTGCCCTCGTTGCGGGAAGTACAGAATTGAAGGTGGTTGCGAAATTTTTCTTGAGAAATTTCAGAACAGTGAACCAAGTATCAAGATATCCGGTTGGGTATCTGATGAAAACAGGAAAGGACTGATTCCAACAATAACCAATGAAGCAATATCTTCGGCATTAAGTCGACCAATTCCAACAGTTGCTGAACGCGCAGACCGACTGCTACTAGAAGCGTTGCATAATCTGAATTACTTGGGTAGTTCAATCGATTTATCTGACCCAAGATTTGTCGCTGCCACCTACTCAAGAGATGTGCGTGATGTAAGGTATTTGCGCCGTATGCTGGAAGAATACGATTACATCAGATTTAGAGGAGAAGGCAGTTTGTATACGGTTCATCCGGGAGGTCACATTCGCGCGCAAACTATCAGGCAAGCGGTTGGAACTTCATCAAAAGCTTTTGTAGCAATGTGGTTCGGTAAAAACTTAGTTGATGTCTACAATCAAGGTTTTGATCCTGGTATTCGCAATGCAGGGTACGACCCAGTCAGAATTGACCACAAGGAGCACACAAACAAAATCGATGATGAAATTATCGCTGAAATTAGGTCATCGGCGTTTGTGGTAGCTGATTTCACCGGACATCGAGGTGGAGTTTATTTTGAAGCTGGATTTGCACTGGGTTTAAATTTACCAGTCATTTGGACTTGTTGTAATGATGATATGAAGGGTCTTCATTTTGACATACGGCAGTACAATGTAATCGATTGGGTTGATGCCACCGATTTAGCTCGACGGCTTGAAAAAAGGATTCTTGCAACAATTGGAAAGCACCCTGATTCGGTTTAAGATTCCTGTCTTAGGTCACCCGACTATAACGAATTTGAACAAAATTTCCGGAGAAATACGGTCTGCCAAGATTATATGAGTCTGATGCACTCAAAAAAGTGGTAGAAATAGGACTTTTTCAATGAAATATGTTGCGCCTTCAGTTTCTGAAACTGCATTCAATTGTCCGCATTGTGACGCATATGCAAATCAGACTTGGTACTCATTGGAAGCAATTTCGTTCACTGGAGACGAACGACACCCGAAATTACTATATTCTGAAGACCCATCACAAATGGACTTATCGGGCTATGAAGATGATTTGACCCGTCAGAAAATTTCTGATCTTCTTGAGATGAATTCTGAAGGCTTCCCAGTACTAGATAAAATGACTGCAGTAAAATCTTCTGTGCGGTATCGGCCGTACCCCTTGCTCAATAATTTCGTTGCCGAATGTTTCAATTGCAAGAAGATCTCAATTTTGGTTTATGACGATCTCGTTTATCCACAGCGAGGGCAAGTTCCGCCTGCAAATCCTGACTTGTCTGAGGACATTCGTCGGGACTACAACGAAGCCGGTAGCATTCTTGATTTGTCACCTAGAGGTTCGGCAGCCTTGATCCGGTTGGCAATTCAAAAGTTGTGTAAAGAATTAGGCAAATCAGGACGAAATCTTAACAGCGATATAGCTGACTTGGTTCGAGATGGACTTGATCCAGCAATTCAGAAGTCTCTTGATATAGTCCGTGTGACTGGGAATAACGCTGTTCATCCGGGTCACATTGACCTTCGTGACGACAGAAAAACTGCTGAGACTCTTTTTCGTCTTTTGAACTTTATCGCTGACAGAATGATTTCACGTCCGAAAGAGATCGATGAAATTTATGAGGGTTTGCCTGAGGATGCGTTACAGGCAATCGAAAGACGCGATTCCAACAATGTATAAATTGAAAGAGCTTCGCACTTTAGTTAACAGCAAACCATTTTGTAGTGCTCTTGTGCACGCGTTTGTCTCACCATCATGAATCACTTGACACGAAATCCTAATTCTTGTGTAAGTTCTCCACTTGTCAATCAAGCGACGTTTCCCGTGATTTTCATTAGTCGTATTGTTAGTGCAAGAAGCTGCATTTGGACTGTGGCTTTGAAGTTCAAAGAGATGTAGCACTCACCACAGTCTTTACAGTCGGACACGGAAACAAGAATAAGTCAATCTCATTGAGCTCGGTAAGTAGAGAATAGGGATATACAATATCCGGCGAAATGATCGAAGATCTGAGTTCATCAAATCAGATCAAGCCTGACGACCCGGAAAGCCTGATATCTGTTTTCGGTCAGCATCACAATACGGTTTCTTTTGCGCATGCTGCGACTGGTCCGCAATTGCCGGCGGATGACAGGCAGTCGAAAGATCACGAATCGGCTGAGCTCACATGTTCGTTCAAGTTTGATTGCGGAGCCGGATAAGGCAGTGCCGATGAACTGTCGCAGAGTAGAGGGCTGTGTTGCCTTTGACAGTTATCTCAGGGAATTGATTTTTTAGACTTGAATGCATGCGCACCGCTTGCGCCTGATATCTTTGTACCGCTCCTGATGGAAGACAGGAAAGCGAGGAGACAGATCCAGATCTGGATGGACACATGCCATCCTGATTTGTGAGTGAACAGCTGCCGACTTTACGAATTCAGGTAATCTCCGATGAAATCCAGGTCAAGGCTTAAAATCCATAACAATGTGAGAAAGATCGCACTTCGCGTATACGCGGTGGGTCTTCTGACTTACCTGAAGTTCGAGCTCCTGAAACTGGTGGAGCGCAGGGTTGAGAGACAGGTCAGGGTTGACGGCCGCTGGCCGATATGGGTCCGGACCTGAGGGTGGCGATCCGGTCGAACGGCTGAACCAATGGCTGAATTGGTAGGTACTCGATCAGTTTCTAATGCAGGAAGTTACTATTTATATCATTCCAAGCGATAACCCAACCTTCGGGTTGAATCGGATGAACGGCGTGTTCTATTACCCTGATCCCGACATAGGGGTGCACGACAATTTTGTTTATTTTATGTCATTTCCAGCAGCAGCCCGCCGTTCCCAGAAGTCATCAAACCGATTGCTCTCGATACTGCAGCGCAGCGCAATGATGGCATTGGCGCCTCTGACAGTCCAAAACATTCCGGACTGCTTCAGACGCTGTCCGATGACGCTTTTGCAGCCGGCCTCGACCACTCCGGAGCCGACACACAGCCCCATCTGCCGAAATCGGTCGTACTGCATGCGCGACTCATTGTTGCGGATATACTGAATGCACTTGCGCACCGCCTCGTGATGTTCCGCGTGACGCTGCAGCGCATCTTTCACCGCTGCGATGTCCCCCCGGTCGAGTTCATCGCAGCGATTGTCCGCCCACTGCCCCGCCAGGTCCGAATCGGCGCCGAAAATCACCTTGGCGACATCCCACAGATGCTCCTTGACGTGAAACAGGTCGAGAATCTCGATGCGCTCGGCAAACAGTTCACTTGCGACATTCCAGATCCAGGCCGCCCCGTCACCGATGACCACCACCCGGCGGCCGGGCCGATAGACATCGCGGCGTCTCGCCTCGCGCTCCACCCGTCGGGCAAACACCGACGGCAGGGTGTCGCGGTCACCGCAGGTGGCACTCTCGATCGCCGCATTGTAACTGACCGAACCCTCATCGCGCATCGGCAGGCCCTTGTTGTTTATCGACTGTGCGGTCCACACGGCAACCGCCTTCACCTCCCGGGTCTTCGCCGAACCGTCGGCCTGCTTGCCTTTCCGGCCGACACACTCCGATGACCGCATCGGGATGCCGGTTCCGTCAATTCCGACAAATATCGTCTGCGCCCCGCAGGACTCGACCTCGATCACCTGTTGCTCATCGTCCGATATCTCGCGTCCCACAGCCTCCGCCACCCGCTCCACCCGCTTTGCGTTCAGGCGCACCTCGGCCAGTTCCCGCAACAGTTCACTGCTTCGCTCGAAACTCAGCTGCCCGGCGGTCAGACCCGTCATGCGCCTCACCGTCGGCGACACCGAATCGTCCAGACCCAGTTGCCGGTCCCGGGGACAGAATCCCGCCCCGCAGTCCGAACAGAGATAGTAGGCCCGATCAAGCCGCACAACATCCACGGCGGTGACGAATTCCTTTCCGCGCCGCCCTGCAAGGCGCGCCTCGCCGCCGCATGGACACGGTATCGTCGGCGCCTCGCCATCCGAGGTGTCGGCGTTGAGATGACGCGCCAGCAGTGTCGCCATCAGCTGCAGTGCCGTCGACCTCAGCGACTTCTCGATGATCTCAAAGTCCGCACTGGCACACGACAGCGTCGCCATCAGCCGTTCCACCTCAGCCGTCAGTTCACCGATGATCCGCTGCCCGAGCGACTTGCGGCTTTCTGTGCAGCCCCTTTTTTTACCGTCTTCCCGGCCTTCGCCTTGAACTGACAGATGCGATCGCTCACCTCGACCAGCTCGTCGGTCAGTTCCCGGAACCGCTGATACTCCGCCAGCTGTGTCCGGGTCCGCTCCACCGCGTCGGTCGGAATATGGTGGTTCACGCTGCGCCCCCGACGTTTACGCGACAGTTGCCAGACCGGGTGCCCGGGCGACTGCGGCTCGGCACAGTGACAGTAGCTGCGACCGCACCGGCGGTTGAGCTCATACAGATTGCCGGGACGGAAGTCGCCGATTGCGGCGAGTTCTCCCAGCAGTGTGTTGCGTCTTCGCTGCAGTTCTTGCAATGATGTGTCGGTCGACATGGTGATCTCCTCTGAAACTCATACTTATGGTATATATATACCATAAGTTTATCAGAGAAATCCTTACCATGATCACACATTACCGGATTTTGATACAAATTTGTCGTGCACCCCCGACATAGTAATACCGAAAGTGGAGGAAGCCCTGCCGATATAATGGGTTTTTACAATAACCAGTTTCACCCGACGGGTG
Source organism: Arenicellales bacterium (assembly GCA_963662635.2). Lineage (GTDB taxonomy): Bacteria > Pseudomonadota > Gammaproteobacteria > Arenicellales > JAJDZL01 > JAJDZL01. The sequence continues at coordinate 847,120 of CAXXFC010000006.1, read as the reverse complement.
AACACTGTCCGACACTGGATTGGGTTTGCGAGGATTGTGTATACCGACTCAAGCCCACTGACGATCAATTCTTCTCAAGGCCTTCGAGTTGAGCGATAAATTTCGATGATTACGTTAGGTTCTGGAAATTCTTGTGCAACTTTAGCCCCTATTTCTCATAGTACTACTTGCGGATCGATATTTTCAGCTGATCCGGGCGGCTTGGGGTCAGGTGCCACCGATTTCCGAAGGGATCCGGTCAGGTGGCGTCATTTGCGGCACGCAACACGGCGATTCGCCGAAATCGGTACAGCCGCGCACCGCACGATGTGCGGACAACGTGCGGTTGGACGACCGGTGACGATGATCAGTCATCAGGTTGGAGCGATGTTCCGCCAGGCATGGAAGAACACGGCCTGATGTGCGAAGGCGCTCGACAGGGCGACATGGATGCGGCGTGCCGAACGTTTCACCTGGCCGCCGATCTTCAGCAGTTTCAGACGGATGGTTGCCGGCTGGCAGTTCGCCAGCGAAGTGCCCTCAAGGCGGCGGCGAAGGTGAATGAACAGCACCTGCGCGATCGCGCTCAGATAAAGCCGCAGGGCGTTGGCGTCGAACAGGTTGCTTGAGCAGCGTTTGGCGAACAGATCCACTTTCACCTCCCGCAACCGGTTCTCGGCATCGCCCCTCTGGCAGTAGAACTGTTCGTACAGCTGCCGCCCCGGATGGCCGTCGGTATCCAGTGAGGTGACGATGTAACGCGCATTGTCCTTGCAGACGTAGTGCCCCTGCGATTCGTCACGGTGTTCCGGCAATGCCTCGGCCTTGCAGATGACCCGCCGCTTGCGGCTCCACGTATCCAGTGTGCGATACTCGAACTCACAGAACCGGCGTGTCGCCTCGCCGGTGAGTCCGCACTCCAGCGCCGCCAGGTTGCGGGCGACGATGCTCTCCTCGTTGAGCCGGTTGTTTTTCGCGATGCCGATCACATAGTCGACCTCCGGTGTCCGCTCGCACCAGCACAGAATCTGGTCGCGGCAGAATCCGCTGTCGGTGCGTACCGTGATGTGCGTGTCCGGCCAGTGTCCGCGCAACTGCGAGACCACCTGTTCGAGCAGATCCTCCACTCCGGCGGCGGCGTCACCGGCGGCGCTTCTCAGACGCACCATCACCGGAAAGTCGTCACACAGCACCAGCAGCGGCATGTAGCAGTACTCGCGGTAGTAGCCGTGGTAAAACCGGTGTTCCTGGCCACCGTGCAGCTCGAAGTCGGTGGCATCGATGTCAAGCACGATCCGATCCGGCGCCTTGCCCCGGTAATCGACGAAAAGCTCCACCAGCAGCCGGTCGAGCCGCGCGAAGTCAACCTGAACCTTGCGGTGCTTTTTGACATTGCAACCGGCCGCCCACAGTTCCAGCCGGTTGAGCGTGCTCTTTCCAGCCAGTGCCTCGCAGTCCGAACGCTTCGACTCCACGCAGCCCAGCGATGCACCGAAAAGACTGTCCTTGCGCAAATGATCGTGATCGTTGAGGTCCTCATAACCCTGAACCAGCGCCAGGATGCGCTGCCCGACCAGCGTCGACAGCGAATGCACGATGTGTTTCGGACTCCTGAAGTCGTCGAAGCAGTCGGCCACGCGGCCGAATAGATTCAGCCGCTCGGCGATGGCGGAGGTCAGCACGACACCGCCGTCGGAGGTGATCTCACCGCCGGAGAAATCAACTTCGATACGACCCGGCCGGGCATTGTCGGGGATTGGACAGACGATTTTCGATGGGTTACAATGTGTGTTCATGCGGGAACTGCTCTCCGGTTGCTTTTATTTTGCAATATCAACCAGTTATACAGCTTTTCCCGCATCTTTTCAACTATATAATGAGAAATAAGGGTTAGAGATACTGCACTCAGGCCATTCATGATGAAGTTTTTTGTGATCAATCTTGAACGGTCCGTGGACCGGCGCGAGCACATAACGAAAGAATTCCATGCACAGGATGTCGAGTTTGAAATTTCAACCGCTAAAGATAAACTTGAATTGACTCAGCATGATTACGATGAGTTTGCAGACCCACAAAGCAAACAAATAAATTGGAGTCATCCTATGGTCCCAGGTTTGTTAGCGTGCTGGATCAGCCATCAAACCTTGTGGAAGCATTGTCTTGAAAGCGAAAGTTTGGAAACAGTTGGAATTTTTGAAGATGATGTATTGATCAGTGGAGAATTCAATCAGGTTATCGAGATTCTCGAATCGAGGAAAGATTTGTTCGATATCGTTTTTTTGAGTAGAGAACAACTAGCAAAACCTTTCAAGCCTTTGATCGAAGTTGGTGATGGTTTTAGTCTTGGAACAGTTAAATATCAAGACATCGGCATGTTTGGTTACCTTATCAACCGTCGGGCTATGCGGCATTTAATTAAACAGTTTCCGAAATTTAGAGACTTTCCGATTGATGACATCCTGCATGCCCCATGGCTGACCAACCTTCGTACGTACTCTTTAGATCCGCCAGTAGTATTCCATCCGGGTAAATTTGAGTCTTCAATTCGCGCGTTCCGGGGCGAACTTTATAAGAATCTAGATACTACTGACGACTGGTCTCAAAACTGGCAGTCCCTCAGTAAATCCACAAAACGTAACAAAAGATGGCGAAAAAGGGTTCGGTATTTCCAAAACACAATCGGAAGGTATTGGGTGTCTCCTAGAAATAGTTAATAGCAATGTGTGAGGGTATGAGGCATTCATGTGGCCACTTAGTCTACTGAGTGCAGTCTCACCACGATTCAACTTTTCAAGTCTGAGCAAGGCTTCGCAGCCTCTGTTGGGAAAATCTCCACAAATCCTATTGAATCCATGATGAACAAATGACGGAATGCAGTTGGGATTACAGGACTTCTCGCTTTATGTTCGTAACGCAGTGATTCTTTCACAATAGTTTACGTCTACCCTTATGCGAAATCAGTAAATCCGGGACAAAGAATGAGCCTGCGAGGTGTAACTTTTACAACAAAGCTTGTTACCCCTGCTGGGTGAGAATACATAACTGCAAGGGGTACGGGGTTCGTGAATACATTACCTTGCCGTATCGTTGTCGATGAAGAAAGTCCGACTACCGCAGCGGTCTGTTCTGGGCGGTCAATCTTCGGCGGTCGTCCCGATACAGTGTTCACTGATTTCCTTCGATATCGGTGCCCAGCAAGTTTTGTCGCACCCTAGCGTCAATATAGACACCTCTTATGTCGCGAGCGACGATAACGTCCGAATTCAGGGTGAATCAGCACTCATGCAAGCTGAGCGCCGCGAGCGGCGCCCATCGGTAATACAGAATTGTTGTATTCGATCCAATATTATTTCTGATTGACGATAATTAATGACAATGTTCCAAGATGAACCTACAAGTAAAATATTGACTTGAAATTTTATTCCGATTGAGCGAGGAATAGTTTTGTTACTTTCTGGATCTGCAGTTAACAGTCTCGAATTCCGAACAACTGCAAAATATGTGGTTATGGTGGCAAGAATCAAACAATTGGCTTATCGAAACTTGTGTTAGAAGACAGTGGAAAGTCGTTGCTTGCCAGAAGGGGGACTGACTGATCAAAATTCCGTTGTGCTTGTGGACATGTTGCGTCGATAAGTCGTTGGTTATACCGAACAAATTTGAACATTCCCGCATGATTGGCCGCTTTTGAAGTCAGCTATTACGAAATGCCTTACTTTATCAAAAGGATTTTCAATGTATCGAATTTGACGCTGAGGAGAATGAAGAATTGACAACGATGGAAAGGACTATTCGGCATTGGTACAAAGCTTGCAAGCATGCGTACAGATCCAAATACAAGCAGTGGATCCGAGCGAAAATCTGGGATAATGTCTTGTATCAGAACTACCGAACCTTACGGATCAATTTCAGACTTTGGAGGACTCGCCAAGTCTGGCACAGTGCAATGATGAGGTGGCGTAACATGCTGTTTGAGCGGACTTATCTCAAGTTCCGACCAGCTTCAGTACCTGGAACGCCAGAATGGCTGATTGATGCAGAAGTCAAATACGGAGGAAAAATTTTCCGCGTATCCACACAAAACAGTCCGCTTGACCCCAGAGGGGAACCCGAGACCTTGGTTTCAGGCGGTGATCGAATGCTTCATCAAGGATATGCCAATCACTATGCGAAATTTCTTGAACCTTATGTGCGGAATCGCGGCGAGCGAATTGTGATTTGTGAAGTCGGTGTGTTGGAAGGAACGGGTCTAGCAATTTGGTGTGAGCTGTTTCCGAATGCCCGAATCATTGGACTAGATATTGACTTGTCCAATATCGAGAGAAACATGGACAATTTGCGAAGTCTCGGTGCGTTTAGCAGGAATACACCTGAACTGTATCAATACGATCAATTTGTCTATTCTTCAGATTACGTCAAAGAAATTCTCAAAGAAGATAGGATTGATGTCTTTACGGACGACGGTCAACACAGTGATGAAGCCATCATTACTACGCTCAAGAGTTTCACGCCTCACCTCAAAGAACGGTTTGTTTACTTTGTCGAGGACAATTGGGATGTTCACAAGATTATTGAACAGGAATATCCAGAATGGGTTGTGCGCTCTGATTGCGGATTTACTGTGATTACTCCGTGAAGTTTCGTCAGGGATATATCTGTTGCTGTCATGAGAGTAAAAATGTTGCCGATACTGTGCGGGGATAACACAAATTGATTACCCTGACGCGCTCATTTGGTTGCATTTTCTGGTGGATGAAGATTTGTGAACGAACTGTAGCACGCGAGGATTGAATCGGGTTCAGTGGTTTTGCTGAAGGTGAGCTTTATAGGGTTTGTACACAAACACCCAAATTTCAGGAATTTGGTCTGTTTTTGGGTTTTCTTTGTCTTAGAGCTTTCCGATTGTTCAATGGTGACGACATGTCGAATTTTCCCGTCACTGTAATTACAGTTTCCTTCAACAGCGCGGTCCCTTTGCGGTCCATGCTGATGACGGTTCCAGAAGGATGCCCGGTCATTATCGTGGACAACGCAAGTGAGGATGACAGTGTCGAGGTTGCTGAAAGAACGGGTGCCACGGTGATCGTCAATGAACAGAATAGGGGGTTTTCCTGTGCATGCAACCAAGGTGCTGAAGCGGCGGAAACCGAGTATCTGTTCTTTCTCAATCCAGACACTGAACTGGAGTCGAGTACGATTGACGAACTGTATCAGGCAACGAGCAGGTATCCGGATGCAAGCGCGTTCGCACCGGTCCTCATGGACCGATCGGGTATGCCGGCGATGAAATCGAAAAGTGTTCTTGTGCCCAGGAAGCGCTGGCTGACTCACGGACTTCCCGATATGGACGTTGAAGTTCCGGCTGTTTCCGGAGCGGCGGTATTTGTTTCCAAGCGAATCTTTGAGGATGTCGGGAGATTTGATGAAAAAATCTTTTTTTACTTCGAAGATGACGACCTTTCACTTCGCTTGAGGACGCAGTTCGGGCGGATCATGATCATTCGCGCCGCTGAGTTGAAGCATTTGGGAAGCCAATCAACGCCTGCGAGTGCTGCGCTCGCAGATTTCAAACGTTACCATTCTCACCGGTCAAAAACGTACGTCGTACGCAAGCATGGGGTTGATTTTCCTGTAAGGAGAAAAGTGATCGAGTACAGTCTGAAATTCCTGCTGTCTTGTCTGATATTCAGGCGCAAGCTGCAAGCCAGGTACTATTATCGCGTGCTTGGAATTCTAAGCGTTGAAGATAAGGACAATTACAGATTGATTGGCGGTTTGATATCCAGATTGGCACGAATCTATGGGCTTGATCCGTTGACTTACACCCATTGATATTCGTGCACGTACCGATAGATTCGGGTATCAAGCAATCCGCGTTGAACAGGGTGATCAATCGTCACTGTTTGCCTGCTGTCACCTATTTCATGCGTCACAATGCTACGAAGGATTGGAAACTGAAGTCGGGAACCCAGCATATTCCGATTTACAGATTGAGGCTCAATCCATTGACTCAACCAGGTGAAATCAGGTAAAGAATTGCAGAAATTCGGATTCTTCGAATTGACAGCACGTTTCATGGCTTGACTCCGATCACTGTGTCCGCGACTCTTTTGAGGAAAACAGGCGAATTGATTGAGTCCAGATACTCATCAACTACCTGTTTACTTCCAGTCCACGAGTAATAATCGTCAACAATGATCACACCTTTGGATACCAATCGCGGGAATAGGTAAATCAGTTCCTGTTTTGTAGATTCGTACCAATCGGTGTCTAATCTCAATATCGCGATTTCTTCTGGCAATGTATTCGGTAGGGTGTCTTCAACTTTTCCTTCTACAAACATGAATTTGTCAAAAGGGTAGTCGGTCTTGGCCATATTCTGTTTGACATCGTCCAGGTCCGCCCGACACCAATTACTTTCATCAACTCCAGTCTGTTTTTTGCGATACGTTTCATGTACGTTAATTTTACCGCGCGGGTCACTGTCTTCATCTTTGGGCTCGGTCATACCGGTAAACGTGTAATACAGATAAATTGACCTGTCGGTATCACCAAACTGTTTCAAGGTGAGAGCGGCGGCCATCGTTGCTCCGCCGCGCCAGACTCCGCACTCAACGAAGGAACCGGGTATCTTCCATTGACTGACATACCGCACCGCTTCTATCACAGCAAACAGGCTTTCGTCGGGAATCATGGTGTAGCCCAGAACCTGCTCCATAACCGCAGAGGCATCCTCGTCGAAATCTCTACGGATTCTTTCGATATGTCGTAATTTACGACGTTCGTGTTTGTTGGCTTTCAGTCGTTCAATCAGCACTTTGAAACGGAATGAGTTGGCAGGATTTGAGTGGTCGGTCAGACAGGGGCAAATTATAGGTGTTGAATCCGGACTTCGTAGCATTTCGACAAAATCGAGTTCGAGCAGAGAGCATTGACTTGGTAATCAATTTGGCGGACTCAGCCAGTTTGCGAACTTGTTACGCCAAACTTCGGGAATTGGTGTAACAGGTTGAGAGCAGTTGCGGTTTTTCACTGCATCATTTACTGATGAGCTGCAGGCGATAGCGAAGTGATCACAGTCAGTTCGGAATCGGAGTACAAGGTGCATCCCTTGTAATTTGATTCGATCTTTTTGTGAACAAAGGGATTGTCTTCGATCAGATAGACGAACTCTTTGGCGAGATGCGGTTTCACACTTTCTAGAGTGGTCAGAATGGATTCGTCGCTGTGGTGACCATCGTCCATGACGATGTCGATCTTGTCTCCGTCCAATATTTCTTTCAGGTAATCTGCAGAGTGCACGAACTGGTCGTATTCGTAAAGTTCGGGTGAATTATTACTGAATGCACCTAACCGGAGCAGGTTGTCCATATTCTTTTTGATGCTGGACAAGTCGACATCTAATCCGATGCAGCGGGCATTTGGAAAGAGGTCACACCAAATTGCCAGACCGGTGCCTTTCAGTATGCCGAATTCACAGATTACGAAACGCTGGTCACGGTCCTGGACATAAGGTCGTAAAAATTCCGCATAGTGTTTGGCATACCCATGATGCAGCATCCTGTCGCCGCCGGTGGCGAGGTTCGATTCCCTGTCGTCAAGACCTCGGCGGTCGTGCGGACTTACCTTTTCCCGGGCTACGCCTGTTGAAATCCCTCCATATCTGATTTCAGTTCCGATCAACCAGTCTGCGGTTCCCGGAGTTGCGTCTGACACACGAGCGAGATACTGATGCTCCTGTTGTTTGAAATGGTCGATCTGACCGTTTTTGTTCCAGTCTTTGCCGCCTCTTTTGCGTTTCTGGTCGCGTTCCCAGGTCTTGTAGTTCTGGTACCACCGCTTATTTTGAAATTGCCTATAGGTCCAGCTTTTCCAGCTGGATTGGAGATTGTGTTTCCAATATTTGTAGCTGTTTCTAAGAGACTTTTCAGTCATCATCAGAACCCATCAGTCGGTTCGAATCGGTTATGTCCGTATTATAGGTAACATGTTCGGTGAGGTTGATTGACAGGGTTTGGATAACTCGAACTTGTGGTTTCTTTCAAGTGGGTGAAAGACTAAGGCAAAAACTATAATGTTCCGCTCAATTGACCCTCGATAGAAATCGGGACTGTGACTGAATGAAGTGTGTTGTCATCAATCTGACGCGAGCGCATGAGCGGCGCGCGCGAATTGCCGAACAGTTCGAGACCCTGGGAATTGAGTTTGAGTTATTTGTCGGGATAGATGGACATATGTTGCCTGAAGAAGAGCACATCAGGCATGGAGACCGGCAGTCCGGTCTGGTCAATTGGGTGCACCCGAATGTTCCCGGTATGCTTGGAGCCTGGATCAGCCACAGGCAGGTTTGGCGGAATGCGCTTGATGAGGGGTTGGACATGATCGCGGTATTCGAGGATGATGTCACACTAGCTTCAAATGTCGGGCAGCTGTTGAATGCTGTCGAGGTTGCGGTAGAAGATGGGCTCACATTCGACATCATCTTTCTGGATAACCGTCGGCCCTATCGACCGTTTGTATCTTTGGCAGATATTGATCATGAGTTTTCGATCGGGCTGATCAGGCATGGCAATATCGGGGCTAGCGGCTACATCATCACTAAAAGTGCCATTGAACATCTACTGCGGAAATACCCTCGCATGCCGTTTGCGATCGATCAGTTGATGCACGCGGGGTGGCAAAACAACCTTCAGACATTTACGTTGAGGCCCCAGGTTGTATTTCACGGGGTGAGGTTCGTCGATCATGGGTCGTACGTATGTTCACACGTCAGGATGAAGCGCACCTGGAAGCAGAAGTTTCTCTACCTGCTTGAGTTCAGCATCCCGAAACGAGTGTCATATTACCGGCGCGCGAACGGGTTCAGACACACGTGAGGTCTTGTTCCCGGTTTGTTGGGTTGCTGGAAAATGGAGCATATCAACTGATGCGGCGGTATTGCCATCATGAATATGTGGACACGACAAGTGCTAAATCGGAGTCAGGTACGTTTACCGACGACTATCCGATCTCGCACTTCTCCAATGGATAGACGGTTGAACCGTGTCTGACTATCCTGTCACTGTCATTACAGTTTCCTTCAATAGCGCGGCTCCTTTGCAGGCGATGCTGAATACAGTTCCGGATTGGTGCCCATTGGTTGTTGTCGACAATGCCAGTGAGGATGACAGCGTGGAGGTTGCTGAACGATCGGGTGCCACGGTTATCGTCAATGAACAGAATGTCGGATTTGCCCGTGCCTGCAACATCGGCGCCGATGTCGCGGAAACCGAGTATCTTTTCTTTCTTAATCCCGACACAGAGCTGGAGCCAGATACGATCGACAAGCTGTATACAGCGACACAAAGATATCCTGACGCGAGCGCGTTTGCACCTGTTCTCATGAGTGAATCGGGCGTTCCTGCACTGATGTCCAAAAGTATTCTTGTGTCTCAGAAGCGATGGTTGCCTGAAGAGCTTCCCGACACCGACTTTGAAGTTCCCGCAATTCTTGGAGCGGCCATTTTAGTTTCAAAACGAAATTTTGAGGAAGTGGGAAAGTTCGACGAGAAGATTTTTCTTTATTCAGAAGATGATGACCTCTGTTTTCGATTGAGGAAGCAGATCGGGCCGATCATGATCATTCGCTCGGCCCAGTTGATGCATCTGGGTCGCCGATCAACTTCTGTGAAAACATCGATCGCTGGTTTAAAGCGTTATCATTTTCATCGATCGAGGGTGTATATCGTTCGCAAACATGGGGTTCCTTTTCCGGTAAAAAGAAAAATGTACGAGTTCAGTCTTAAATTTCTGCTGTCCTGTCTGCTGTTTCAGCGCAAACTGCAGATCAAGTACTATTACAGTGTGCTCGGCATGCTGAGCGTTGAAGGTAAAGAGAAATACAGACTGATCGACAACCTGATATCGACTCTGGGCAGATTTTTCAAACTTTGAGTCATTGGGCTGACCAGTGGGTTCTTAGAGGTGGGCGAATCTCTTCCGAACATCACTCCATCGGGACTTTGATATCAGTCGGAACAGCATGAATATTCCTGTTTGACGTTATTGGATATTCTATCAGTCTGTGTCCTCATGAAATTGGGGTATCGGTTATGGCTGTTATAATTCCTTATCTTTCGAGCAAAGCGACTTGATCATATATTCAAAATTTCGCCGCTTGTAGTGAGTGATACGATAGAGCATTGAAAGTTATCGATACCCCGCTGAGTGGGGTGAAAATTCTCGAACCCAGACGATTCAAAGATGATCGGGGTTATTTCTCGGAAACATGGAATCACCGAAGTCTGGTGAGACTGGGTATCGACATTGACTTCGTACAGGACAATCATTCGTATTCCCGGAAGAAAGGGACAGTACGAGGATTGCATTTCCAGGTTCCACCCCGTGCCCAGGACAAACTGGTCAGGGTAGTGGCTGGTAGAATCTGGGATGTCGCGGTCGATATACGCAAAGGGTCGAATACTTTCGGGGATTGGACCGGATTCGAGCTGTCAACGGATAATGGCTGTCAGTTGCTCATTCCAATAGGCTTCATGCATGGTTTCGTTACACTTGAGGACAATACGGAAGTGCTCTATAAATGCTCCGACTACTATTCGCCGGAAGCGGAACGGGAAGTACGATTCGATGATCCGCAGATTGGTATCGACTGGATGATGGAAGTCAGTGATGCGATGCTTTCTGCCAAAGATTCGACGGCGCCATTGCTGAAGAGTCTGGACAGCCCATTCAATATTGATGATGAATAAGCGGTTGCTGGTGACGGGTGGTGCCGGATTCATTGGTTCGGCCGTTGTGAGACAGGCGATCGGTTCAGGGTATTCCGTCATCAATCTGGATGCGCTGACTTACGCTGGTGATCTGAACAATGTTGAGGAAGTCGCTGGTTCGCCATCCTATATATTCGAGCATGCGGATATCTGCGATCGCGAGGCACTGGAGCGAATCTTTTCTGTCCACAAACCGGATGCGGTGATGCACTTAGCTGCTGAAAGCCATGTTGACCGATCCATTTCAGGGCCGTCGGCATTCATGGAGACCAATGTCAACGGCACCTATCAGTTGCTGGAGGCGGCATTGGGATACTGGAATACCATCGGCAACAGGGCTGATTTCAGATTCCATCATGTCTCAACTGACGAGGTATTCGGTTCGCTCGGGGAGAGCGGAGCATTCGAGGAGGATGATCCGTATTCGCCGAATTCGCCGTATTCGGCATCCAAGGCAGCGTCCGATCATCTGGTACGGGCCTGGCATCATACCTACGGTTTGCCGGTTGTGATCACGAACTGCTCGAACAACTACGGACCCTGTCAGCATCCGGAGAAATTCATTCCGACCATCATACGGAATGCAGTATCCGGTACACCCATCCCTGTTTACGGAAAAGGGCTCAATGTCCGCGAATGGCTGTTTGTCGAGGATCATGCTGAGGCGTTGCTGACTGTACTGGAGCGGGGTGCTGTCGGTCGCACCTACAACATAGGCAGCGACAATGAATCTGCCAACATTGAACTGGTGGAGAAGATCTGTTCGATGCTCGATGAGAGGATTCCGAGTGGAAAGCCGCACTTTGATCTGGTTGAATTTGTTGAGGATCGATTAGGGCATGACTTTCGGTACTCGATTGATTCGACGCGTATCAAGCAGGAACTGAATTGGGAGGCCAGCACGCCGTTCGAAGTCGGGCTTGAGAAAACTCTCGATTGGTATCTTGGCTGAACGGGTACATCTGAGGTCACCCAGCACAAAAGTGGCAGTACTTCGGTTTAAAGCGGCTTGATTTGGTATGAGAGTTCTGGTGTTCGGAAAAGCCGGCCAGGTGGCTACCGAATTGCAACGTCAGTGCGATCTGGTTGCTGTTGGTCGAGAGGTCATGGATTTCGAGTTTCCGGAACGATTCGAATCAGTGATCGAACAGTATCGTGCAGATGTAATAATCAATGCGGCGGCCTATACCGATGTCGACGGAGCGGAGGACAATGAAAAGCTGGTTAAGAAGATCAACGGGATTGCGCCGACTATTCTGGCGGAAATAGCATCGGAGAGGAACATACCATTCCTCCATGTCTCCACTGATTACGTGTTTGATGGTAGCGGTGATCGTCCGTGGAATCCATTGGACCGACCTAATCCACTGAATGCCTATGGGCGTTCCAAACTTGAAGGAGAGATCGGAATCACCCGAGCAGGTGGAGTTTTCGCTATATTGAGAACATCTTGGATTTTTTCATCAACAGGAAAAAATTTTGTGAAAACCATGCTTCGATTGAACGCTTCCAGAGACGAAGTCAAAGTTGTGTCGGATCAGATCGGTGGTCCAACCGCGGCATCCGATGTGGCCGGTGCGTTGCTGGCGATGGCAAGTGCGTTCAATGAGGGGAGGGGAGAATCCGGCATCTATCATTTTGCCGGTGCGCCAGACACCAGCTGGGCAGATTTTGCCCGGAGCGTAGTCGCGTTCGTCGGCGGGAATCTCAAAGTCATTGATATTCCATCGTCTGAATTTCCCACCCGGGCGAGGCGTCCATCCAACTCCTGCCTGGATTGTTCGAAGTTGCTAAATGTATTCGGTATCAATAGACCAAACTGGCAAGACAGTCTTCAGCAGGTTATCGCGGAACTAAAGGATCGAAATCATGTCTGATCGTAAAGGAATCATTCTGGCCGGTGGTTCGGGTACCCGTTTGTACCCGGTTACCATGGCGATATCCAAATCGCTGTTACCGATTTACAACAAACCGATGATCTACTATCCGCTTTCTGTGCTGATGCTGTCCGGTGTCAGGGATATTGCGATCATCACAGTTCCACAGGATCAGCACCTGTTTGAACGGGTTCTCGGAGACGGGTCGCAGTGGGGTATTAAGCTCACCTATATCGCACAGCCGTCTCCGGACGGCTTGGCACAGGCCTATATTCTTGCGCAGGACTACCTGGCTGGCAGTCCTTCGGTCATGATTCTGGGTGACAATCTTTATTTCGGCCACAGCCTTCCGGACCTATTGAAATCCATCAATGCTTCTGCGACTGCGGCAACGGTGTTCGGATATCAGGTGGCAGACCCTCAAAGGTATGGGGTTGTTGAAGTCGGCTCGGGTGGAGTAGTCAAATCCATAATCGAGAAACCCGCACAGCCTGTTTCAAATCTGGCTGTAACCGGAATATATTATCTTGACGAAACCGCATCGGAGAGAGCAAAGCAATTGAAGCCGTCCGAGCGCGGTGAGTTGGAAATCACCTCCTTACTGCAATCCTACCTGGATGAGGGAAGGCTGGCTGTGGAAATGTTGGGGCGGGGGATCGCCTGGTTTGACACGGGAACTCACACCAGTCTGCTGGATGCCGGAAACTTTGTCCGAACGGTCGAAACCAGACAGGGCCTTCAAATCGGCAGTCCGGACGAGATCGCGTTCGATTCTGGATGGATCGATGAGGAGACGATCAGCAGGAGAGTCAAGCTGTTTGAGAATAATGAGTATGGGCGATATCTGGAACGATTGCGTCGTAGGTGATGTCCAGTCATTCATCTGATGCAGGATAGAAACGTTTCAGCCTGATGCGCGCATCATCAGTTGTAAGCAACTGGTTGATTTCTCATCCAGAGTGTTTATCTCGGAGGATGTTTCGGAAACAGAGATTAAGGTGCTGAAATTAGATTTATTCTCTGAAGCGAATTCGATTCGTTGTCACGTGTTCATGCTTACCTGAAACCCGGCTATTTGGGAATTCACGCGGAAAGGTATCGAAGAGTACCGTTTGAATTCAAAACATATCAGATTAAAGTGTATCGATTTTTTCGCAACAATGCATCCAGCACTACTAACGAATGGCTTTCACGAACGCTCGACCTAGATGATTCTCAATAATTTTGAATGAATTTGTATCCATCAACGTATGAATGTATGCATGGTGAATGGACAGAATGACGTTTTGCAAATTCTGATCATTTTCTAGTTTTTCCACCTTGAGTCCCAAGTTGCTGCACTCGTCAATGTGAATATGCCTCGCATGGGACTTGTTCCCAGAATAGTCGGCCAATCCCTCGACGATTTTCTCTGATTTTTCTTTTCTATTTGAATCGTTCTCGAACATGATCTTTTCCAAATTTTCCCTTGCCACTTCACTACTATGATCAATTGCATGTTGACACTGGCTGAGAAATGTTGGGTGATACTTTGAGAGGATAGGCTGCCATACATGAACTTTGCTTGGCTCTTTCTTGATCTCCTTTGCGGCTTTTTTGAATTCCTCAATGACTCCTATTGCGGGAACACCCTGCACCTGTGGGTCAATCGGTGCGAGATTCGAATGCGCACCCATCACTATCTGTTTGCTGGCACATGCGATAAAGATAGTCGATGATTGATTCGGTTGCGTTCAGCTCCCCACCCGGTGTATGCAAAATCAAATCAAGACCCAGAGTACGATCAAGATCGTGAACAGCCATCATGATGCCGTTTTTGTCTTCATCCGTGATTTGCACACCATCCAAACCGGGACTTGATAACCAGCCTGAATAGTAAGCGATTACATTACGATTTGTTTCTTTGAATAACTGATCCAAATATTTTCGGCGAACCTTATCGTGTGCTGACTGCTTACGAATTTCAGCGTCTTCAATCTCAATTTCTTTGAGAATATCAGTCCGGTTAGGCACTTTAACTTTTCGGATACAGTGCGAAAGCCATATTATTCTGAGGTACGATAGCTGGCACCACTATCGACTTGTTTCAGAAATGACGGTTGCGCGAGCGATCCTATGGAATTCCATTCTTTTTCGCTCGGACTATTAAACAGAGCACGATGCTGACGTTCCAAATCCCGACCTTCGTCTCCAAATGCCCCTAATTTGTCACCGTTACTGCTACCTTTTTTTGTATTTGACATACCAACTTCCTCTTTAGTGGCAAATTTACGTAGAAACACAAAGAAAGTTTCCCACTTTCTCATCCGCGCCCCATGAGAACACAGAAACCATTATAACCGGTGCATGATAGACCAAATCCAATATTTGCTTAGGTGTTTGATAGGCAGCACTGACAACGGGCTGTCTCTCCTTGAGGAACTGTTCCCAAGAACCGAATCATTCAGGTTGGTGAGACAGAATCGTGGTGAACAATACAGGAGTTTAGATTGCTGTAAAAATACCTCCTGAGTGATGGCTAAGGTCGCAAGTTGGCAGCTCGATACAATGCACTCCAATAATCTTAGGGAAGTCCTTTTTCGCAGCCTGTAATCGACTCAGCGTGCTGGACTCAACCAGAACGAATCTTTGCGTTAAAATCAGCCCGACTTCGTTGAAATAAGGATGAATTAGAACAGTCATGAACGTTTATGTAGGTATTGGAAGAATACATGAAAGTGATGTGCATATTAGCTGAGGTAGGAGTGGCTATGCATTCAACGGTGCAATTGGGAATGCTTTCAAAAAGAGAAGAGACATCGACAAGTTTTTGGACTCTGTTGCGAAAAAGAGATTTCGAACAGTGATGGGAATGTTTGAAAACTGAAAAGACCATCCAATTTGGCGGTAGCGGATTTATCCCAGATTGGCTTTTCAGTTCTTGCCGACGAGTCCAACCTCAAATCTGTACACAGTATCTCTTGTTTGTGACCGAAGCCGATATGTACGGTTCGTTCGGGACTTCAATTCGACGTACATGTTTTTCACCCCAAATATTTACAAAATTCGGCACGTCACGGTATCCGGCTGTAATTTGACTACCTGACTGTTCAAATGCAACACTTCGATTCAACCAGTAAATCGCACTCTCCAAATCAATTCGTCAAAATTGTTGATTCTGCGCGATTCTTATTCGATATCAATCCATTCCCCCCCCCCCCCCCCAATCTGAAGATGTCGTTTGGACTGACAGCTGCAGCGAACCATTGATTCCGATCAGTTCTGAATATTCAAATGTACGCATCTGATGTTTGTTCAGATCACTACTTGGACACTTCGAAGATAGGCCATGACCTCATCACAATGGGCATCTACTGATGCAAAATCTTCAGGCTTCCCAAATCCGCTCAAGTCGAAGGATTGAACGTTCCCCCTGGCGTATCTTTTCTTTCTGTAGTCCGAGCTGTTCGGATTCAGATGTTCGATTGTCCGCGTGAATCGTCGCAGGATTCTTGATTCAGCGGGATTCTTTCTTGCTGACAGCAATTTGGGTGATATGTTGCTTTTGTCTTGTGAAGATCGCTTCAAGAAACATAGATGCAGGCATCTGAAGTCAGCGTCATCCCAGGTTCTCTCCTTGGAAAAACTGTAGGTTTTCTGCTTTGAGTATCCATCGCGAAAGACCAACCCTTTGCCATGCAGTCTTTCTCGCTTGCGCCATTTCGATTGCCAGTTGTCAATCGCATTGAAGTTATACAGTTTCAATCCCGCCTTGGCAGGTGGAGAGGGATAGCCATGTACTATGGAGTCATTGAAGTCGAATTCGGTCACGTGGAGATATCTGCTTGCCACACTCCAAAGATGATCGAACTCACCTGACTGAAGACGAGTTCGCATGCGTGCGAGTCCGACAGGATCGTGAATCTCATCACCGTCGATTCCGAGTACCCAGGTTGGTGTGCTAAAATATTTTTCCAGGAATTTCTGGGTGTTGTTGGCGTTTCTGACTCCGATCACCTCAATGTGGTTGTGAAGTTTGGCGACGTTGTCGACGATTTCCCGAGTCCGGTCAGTGGAAAGATTGTCCAGCACAATGATCTGATCACAGAAATTCACTGCATTCATCAGAGACCAGGCAATGAAGTGCTCTTCATTCTTGACCAGGAAGATACCGACAATCTGATTCATGGCTGGATGGTAGCTTGGTTTTGCTGTTCGATACAGCGTTGGAATAATCCGATCAGTTTCGGTACGATCACGTCGGCGGTATAGCGTTCCCTGTAAATATTCAGGGCAGTGCAAGCGCGCTGGTATGTCGCTTGGGGGTCTTTCGCGGCCATCTGAATTCCCTGGCTCAGGGCAATTGCAGATTCTTTGTCGACTAAAATCGCGCTGGAATCATCGAAAATCTCCATAGGTCCATTTGTTTTCGTTGCGACGACAGGCAAGCCGGAAGCCATCGCTTCCAAAAGAACGACTCCGAAGGTTTCCGAGACTGAAGGCAAGACATACAGGTCAGACTGTCGCATCAATTCCCCGATGTTGTCCGAAACACCAATGAATTCCACTTTGTTCTGCAAGTTCAACACATCCCGCTGTCGAACCAGATTCTTCATTTCGGGTCCGTCCCCTGCAATGATCAGGTGAAAGTCTTGTTCGTTGACAGAAAGGAGGTGCATGGTGTCAATAAGGTAGGTATACCCTTTGTCCGCATGCAATCTCCCAGCGGAGAATAGTTTCCGAATTGACAATTTTTTCTCAACGGCTTCAACAGGATCAGTCGAAGCGAATAGGGGGATCACTTCGGAAAAATTTGGACTAACCAGATCCACATGGTAGCCGATATTCGCTTGGGATTCTGTGTGCGGGATCAGCATATCCACTCCTTTGTAGTATTTCTGTTTGAGGCTTGCCTGTACCAGAGAAACCAAAGGCCAGACGCAATTGTTAGCTGATTTCGCTTTGTTGGCGAACAGTGTAGACCGTTGTCCGTGTGAGACTACGATATCCGGATCGAATTGATTCAGGATACGTTTGAATTGCCGGACGGTCGACCAATCGTAATTTCCAAACTGATTGGTGACTGTTGCGAGTTTGAAGTTGTCGGCACGATCCGACATGACTTTATACAGCCATCCATCGATTCGGACTACTGCCAGTATGGTATGGCCGCGGTTGGACATTTCAATACAGCAATCGCGGAAGAAAGATTGCACTCCGCCCCAGCCATTGCCGATCATCAGGTGAGCAATATTCATGCGGTTATGAGGGGTTTCCAGTGGCCAATCGCTTCACACAGCCATTTGTTGACTTCAATTGGAATAGCTTATGGAACTCGGAATTTTAATGAATGGCAGATCAATTGTGAAGAATTCATGCATTATATAGCACGAGATACGCCTCGTAATTTGGTGTTCCAGCTCTCCAGCTCAAATCATCTACGACCAGAGGATGCGAAAGCCTTTTGATCAAAAAATTTTTGACTGTATGACCGCTGTAGACTTGCTGTCGCTATCAAATCGTAGCCGCTGGACAGTCTCAGTTAGTAGTTTTGCGGGCTTTCAGGGATATCGGAAAGTTCGACAGAGGCATTTCTACCGCGGTAGAATTCCGATTATCCGATTACGAATGAAGGATCGACATTGGGTAGTTTCCTGTGCCTATCAGTTTGTCTCGCTCCGGACTGCGTCGGTTGGAATACTGCCGTACATATCAACCTCTCAGTTTCATTTATTTCCGTGACTGATTGTTTTAACATTCAGCAAGCCGCGCAAAATCAATACGATAACTTGGTCAATATGAACCGTGCGTGCCAGCGCGATATTGTCCTCAAGGGTAAGGCTGTTATTCAGATCTTCGGTTGAAATAGTTTTGAACGCCTTGCGGCCATGCCAATTACGGTAGGCGAACTCTCGTTCTTCCACCAGTCCAATGCTTTCTGCAATGTCTCGTGCGCAACCTCCGCAGCCGCCAATCACAAACAGTGGTTGCTCCGCTTTCAAAGATAACAATGCTTTCTCTCCGATACCTGGCATTGCGCCTTTATATTCGTTGGACTGGTCGCGCTTTTGTGGACACAGCCAATGGTGAGATTTGCGGGCACGGGGATTTCCGACGTATGATACGTCAGCAACCGAAGGCGGGGATGCCGGGAGGGGGGTCCAAGATTGGCAGGAAGCATTATTCGAGTCTTGTTCAGTTACTGCTGATTCGGGAGTCGCGGATCTGATTCCGACGGATGAATTCGATATTCTGGAACAACACTTCAGAAGGAATTAATCAATTCGATTGCTATCGGGAAAGAGGATGGATTTGCACTGGAGCATCGAGTTTCAAGGAAAGGTATCAGAAAGCCATTGTCTCTGCATTCGGACACGGATATGGGAATCAGTCAGTCTTCTGGTTTCCGCAGGGAGAGAGTGGGGATATACAATATCCGGCGATATGATCGATGATCTGGGTTCATCAGGGCCCGAAAGGACTGAAATCAGCGTTCCAAAGGGAGCACACGTCAAGGCAGGGGACAGACACACTCGTTTGCCGGACTCTGAAATCGGAAGCGGTCAGGGTATGCTGTTCGCCGGAAGGGTGTGATCGATCTGCTGTTGTCTTTATGGATCTGAAGAGTAGATGTGTCGCCGGGTGTATGGAACAAGTTCGAATGTTCCTGTATGATCGGTAGTTGTGGAGTTCTGCCAGCATGAAGATAATTGCTCTATCAGGAAGATTTTTAATGTCAAATCATTGACGCAAAAGAAAAGGAAAAACTGACAATGATGGACTTTTCGGCATTGGTACAAAGCCTGCAAGTATGCGGTCAAATCCAGATACAAGCAGTGGATCCGTTCGCGGGTCGAGCACCGGGACTGGTATCAGAGCTACAGGGCCCGGCGGGTCGGTTTCAAGATCTGGCGGTATCATCAGGGCTGGCATCGGTATCTGATGCGGTGGCGGGTCAGGCCGAGCGACCGCTCCTATCTCAGGGACCGGTCGAGAGCGGCCCCGGGTATGGCGGACTGACTGATTGATGCCGAGATCAGTTACGGCGGAAAGGTCTGGGCGGTATCCACAAGGAACAGCCCCGCTGACCCCGGCGGGCCGTCCGACATGGCTGTCGGCGGTGACCGGATGCTCCATCAGGGATACGCCAATCACTATGAGAGGTTTCTTCGTCAATATGTGCGCTTAAAGACTACTCGACATATTTTCATCATTTGTTTTGCCAATATTCGAAATGGAACAGTTAAGTTCATCTCCATGGGTCAATTAAATCAACGCCACAATTTTGGAAATCTTTAACGTTCCTTGTTGCAATTGCTATTCCTCTTGAGCGTGCTATGCCAGCAATTTGCGCATCGGTAATACCTATCTACGTCCTGCATGACGTCGTCCTGCTCGAATCAGCGCACAAGCAATAGCAGCTTTTCTGTCGAATGGTAGAATTCTTCCGCGAAAATCTTCGAGCAACACGCTTTCTATGGCTTTGCCAAAATTTTCGCGCCGCTTTCCGTCCGGCAAAATATAGACACCATAACGTAATTCTGTTTCCGTTATTATCGAGAGATAAAGATGTGAAGGATCAATGCTCGCTAACCAACCCTCAACTGTAGAATTCGGATCTGGACGAAATAGTTCTGAAATTACATTCGTGTCTAGCAGAATCATTCAAACCAAAATAATGGATATCAGATCAACTATCTATTTGGCAGTTCAAGTTCTACTCCTCCTAACGGCGCAAATTTGTCTCTGATGGACGATACCAAGTTATTTGGAGGAGTCGGAATATTTTTACGTTTAGTAAGCACATCGCGCAGGATCAGACTTGCTTCAACTTCAATTGGGTTGCCGTGTAACTGTGCTCGATCTTTGAGTTCCTCTCGTGTATCGTCGTCAAGGTAGTCCATCAAATTCTGGAGCACATCGATACTTTTCATCCTTGCAGAATTCACAGGTTGACCGGTTGGTTTTTTGATTCTTTTCCCAACAAATCGAATTGCATCGTCAATTGGGAATGCCGATCGGCTAGAGTCACTCTCATCACGATAAATCTGAAAGAATCGAGTCAGTCTATATACAATTGTTTCCGCACTTTCCTTGCTTTCTACAAATGGGAGAGAACTAATATCATCAAGCGAAATTTCGCCGCGCTTAAGTAATAGAGCAGCAGCCAGTCGCGTCGGAATGTCCAGTAAGTCTTTCATTCTATTTCTCCTACGTTGTATCGCTGCTTCCAGATTAATCATCACGCAGGGGAGTATGCGATTTTTTCCCTGGTTTGATTCCTATTGCATCCAATGATAATTCGTCAATCAAATTTGGAGGTAAATCTGTAAACTGTTCCATCATCTTCTTCTGTTTATCAGCTCTGACCAATTTCTCTTTTTGCTTATTCAAGTTATGGATTTCCCAGACAATATCTAATTGATTACCGTCAATTTACTCTACTACTAATCCAATTTTTTGAGCCTCTTCACTTGTAATACACCAACTATGGTCTGCATATCCGGTTGTAAGTGCTGTTGTAATCGATTTAATCTCCTCTTGTTGATCAATCAGCATTCTTGAAGTTAAAAGATTTTCCAGATAATCGTTTCCCAAATCCAGGAGTTTCTTGAAACTTCCAAGCGTCAGTGGGAATTGTAGCCGTTGTAGTAGTCCACTGGCCAAATCATCTGCACCTGATTTGAACTCATCCCGGATCAGTTCAGGGTCGATTCAATATGTAAGGGAGAGAAATTCTCCAAACGCTGTTCAAGTGGATTCATCTGGGTAATCTGAGGGTCCAGCGGGCCGAGTTCCGCTACCGGTGTCATCAAAATCTCATCACCAGCACAGACCAACAATGTAGCTGCACTCTTTGCCCATCGTGGAACTACAAAAGTCAGTCTTTCCTTCCCATAACGACGAAAAAGACGTGCGAGATTGTACGCGGCATCAATGCTTCCGCCACTGGAATGAACAATGACGTCTAATTTTTCACCGCCGTATTTTTCCTTTCGCAGATCATCAAATACCTTATCGACTAATGTTGCTGTTATTTCTGAATTCCCAGCGATCAAAAGGTAGCAATCTGAATTGCGGGATTTAGCGAAATTTTTTCGTAATTTTTCGATTTTCTTATCGATCGAAGAAATTGATTCTTCGTTTGATTTGTCTGAATTAGGTTGGTTCATAAATCCGAAACTTGAGTAACCGATAAGTTTTCCATGCGATAGTCTGTTTTGCTATGTCGCTCAAATTCAGCTAAAAATCGCACGTAAAAATCCTTGCCGTTAGAGTAATTCTACAATTGTCAATTATAGATGATACTCTGATTCAGTAAACTTGACGCTATTAGCCCCGGGTGCGATTGGAAGTGAAGCAAGGGTTTCCTGCTGTTCCTCAGGTTGCCCGCCGGGCGACATTGTCCCAATAATCGTCCCAGTTCAGGTTTGCCCGGCACAACCGAAGAGCCAGCATGCGGTCGATACTGGCGGGACTCCACCAGCTGCCCGCCAGCTTGAGCCGGGCCTGGATCACATGACGGTGTCCGCTTTCCACCTCGCCGGATCCGATCGGCAGTTTGCTTTCTTTCGCACCGCGATAATCCACCTGGTCGAGTCGGTTTTTCAGATACCGATACGCCTTGCGTACCGGCGCATGTTCCTCGACCACATCGGACGACTCCAGATGTGGTTTCAGCTCTTCGAGCACCTGCTTTGCCTGATTGTCCTTCAGCCGCGCCTGCTGCGCCCGCAACCACTGCCTCACATCGTCGCGGAAACTCTTCGCGGCCTCCGACAGATACTCGCTCATATGGATGAAGTCCACCAGGAAACTGCCATTGGCACCGAACCGCTCCTCGACCTGCCGGCGAATCCAACCGGCCCCGTCACCGACCACATGGACCGCTGTCGAACGGCCGAATCCGGCCCGGCGCGCACAGTCATACAGCCACCTTCCGGCCTGCTCCACGCCGCCCGAGAAATTCCCGCCATAGTGAACCTCAACACTGCCCGGACGATGTGCCAGACACAGCCGAACCTCCTGCCATTTCAACACCTTGCCCTTGCGCCTGTCCTTCACCTCGGGATCAGGATCCGCCTCCACCACCGCCACCATGCTGCCATCGGTCTGCGCGATCACCTGCCCGACACCGGCATGGGACGGCCAGCCGTCCTGCACACAATCATCGTCCAACATCGCCTTGCCATGCCCGAGAACCAGTTGCCGGATACGGCTCACCGGCAACTCCACCCCGTAATGCTCCAGCAACTTGTCACCGGCCCCGGCAAACGACTCATCGGCACCGAAATCAACCGCCGCACGCTGCAATGGCAACGACACCCCGCGGCACGACACCCCGAACCGCCTGCAGAATTCCCGAACCGTACGACTGCCACGCCGGTACAGCGTCTCCTCGATCACGATCCTCCCGAAGGTGGTGTGCCACCACAGTTTTTTTTTCCGGCAACCCGCAACTCCGGATCACAGGTAATCGAGTAGCAGGCGTGTGTTGGTGCAGCAGTTTGCGCATCGTCGTCGTGACAGCCTTGGCAAGGCGGCGGATCACCGCGATCGTAAATCGGCGAAGCGCAGTGATGTCCTGCAGCATTTGCACAAGGATTACCGGGAGGTATGCACGCCCTGATGCAGTTATATATACCGATGGATACAGAAGGAAAATGGTGGCATGATAGTTCCTTACTGATTAAAACATTTGCAAGATGCAACCGAATATTCCACAGTTTTTGATATTGTGTGTGTAGGTTTTGAACCAGGACAGTGTGCTAAAATAAAATTATGTATACTTAAATCTGTGAATCTGTGTTATTGTAATGAGAAATATCACCGTAACAGTAGACGATAGAACACATCGCGCTGCTCGTATCCGGGCTGCTGAGCTGGATACCTCAGTATCGGCATTGGTGCGCGACTATCTAAGCACCCTAGTTGATGATCAAGGAAAAAAGATGGAACTGAGTGGAAAAGTCAGCAAGAAGACAAGAGTCGAAAATCGTGAAAGAAAGTTGAGGGAAGCTATCGAGAACATTCGTTTATCGTCTCCTGAATTCAGTGCCGCAGACAATCTTTCGCGCGATGCTCTCTACGACCGGGCCCGAACTGACCCTGGTTCATTTTACTCGGGCCAGATAGCCAGAAACGATAATCTGTAGCGTAATCAGCGTAGATTGCCCAATGCGTTTCATCGATACAAACATCCTAATCTACGCAATCAGCCCCAATCCCACCGAAGCCGCAAAACAGGACATTGCTCTGGAAATTCTGATCGCGGATGAGTTGAACGTATCAGTCCAGGTTCTCCAGGAATTTTATTACCAAACAACCCGTTTGAGTCGGCGAGATGCGATCTCACACAACAGTGCCTTGGCATTCATTGAAAGCATCGGACACATTCGTGTGCAGGATGTAACTTTCGAAGTTTTTCGACAAGGTGTTTCGATCAGCCAGCGCTTCAACATATCCTATTGGGACGGTGCCATACTCGCCGCTGCCAAGGTTGCTGGCTGTATTGAAGTTTATTCAGAAGATTTGAATCATGAGCAAGACTACGGTGGAATTCTTGTGATAAATCCGTTTGTGTAATCAGCCGGAAAATAATTTTGGAAATCCTCCGACCCAGGATTGACTGATACCGGAATCGCTGTTGACTATGCTGTAGCATTGCTGATCGGGTAGTTTCCATGAAAGTTCGCTCCGAATATTCAAATTCATTCGGTCTAAGCCTGTAGTCTCGCTTGTTGCCATATTGGTCTTTACTCGTGTGGACGGCAACCATATTCGAAGTTGATACGACCGTCTGGAATTCGGACATCAGTACGAACTGAATCTGTCGGATTCGGGTGATCAGAAATAAATATTATTATTCACATCCTGAATAATTAACACAAATGCTGGTACTCCGATCGATGAATCAGGATACGCCGCAAACGAGCTATCTTCCGAGGTCGATCACGTCCATGGTCAAGTTGCATCTGACTGCGATGCCGGTAGTCGTGCTGTCGGGAGCGAGACAGAGTGGCAAAAGTACCCTGGCCGAATTTGTCGGAGAAGAAAGCAGGCAATTCCATACCCTTGACGACTTTGAAACTCTCAATACAGCCAACCGCGATCCTCAGGTGTTAATTGGCGGAACTGCACCGGTTACGCTGGATGAAATTCAAAAGGCTCCGAAACTGCTGACCGGCATAAAGCTTGAAGTCGATCGAAACAGACAGGCTGGGCGATTCATTCTGACCGGTTCAACACATCTGTTGCTGATGGAGAAAGTCTCAGAATCGCTTGCAGGGAGATCCAGCTATCTGAATTTGTGACCGATGACCCGACGGGAACAAATGGGTATGGGTCGCTGCGGAATCTGGGACAGGCTGATCGACAATAAAAAAGAAGATTGGCTGGATGTTTTGAACGAATTCGAATCGCAACCGGAAGATTGGCGGGAGCTGGCGCGGCGGGGTGGGTTTCCAGACCCTGCAACTCGATTTTCTTCTGATATGCAACGCCTGGTCTGGTTCGAGGCATACGAACGAACTTACCTTGAACGAGACCTACAGCAGTTGTCAGCAGTCGCGTCCCTGGCGGATTTTTCGAAGCTTGCGAGGATTGTTTGCCAGCGCTGGGTGGTATTCTGAATCAGACGAGTCTGGCCAGACAGACCGCGTTCTCGCAGCCTACCGTGTATCGATACCTTAACCTGCTCGAAGCTTCCTGCCTGTTGATTCGCCTGCAACCGTTTTTCATAAATCGAACAAAGCGACTCATCAAGTCTCCGAAGCTTTATTTTTGCGATACCGGACTCGCTCTGAACATTTCGGAACTGAAAGAGCCTTCCGGCGCTCACCTGGAAAATCTGATTCTGCACGATATTCTGGTATGGAAAGACAGTCAGGTCCGAAAGGCGGGAGTCTACTACTGGCGGACAACAATCGGAGAGGAAATTGATTTGGTGATCGAATCGAACGAGCGGATTCTTCCGATTGAGGTCAAGGCTGGCAAACCACCACACATTGGAGATGTGGCAAAGCTGCGTATTTCCTTAACCCTTATTTCTCATTATATAGTTGAAAAGATGCGGGAAAAGCTGTATAACTGGTTGATATTGCAAAATAAAAGCAACCGGAGAGCAGTTCCCGCATGAACACACATTGTAACCCATCGAAAATCGTCTGTCCAATCCCCGACAATGCCCGGCCGGGTCGTATCGAAGTCGATTTCTCCGGCGGTGAGATCACCTCCGACGGCGGTGTCGTGCTGACCTCCGCCATCGCCGAGCGGCTGAATCTATTCGGCCGCGTGGCCGACTGCTTCGACGACTTCAGGAGTCCGAAACACATCGTGCATTCGCTGTCGACGCTGGTCGGGCAGCGCATCCTGGCGCTGGTTCAGGGTTATGAGGACCTCAACGATCACGATCATTTGCGCAAGGACAGTCTTTTCGGTGCATCGCTGGGCTGCGTGGAGTCGAAGCGTTCGGACTGCGAGGCACTGGCCGGAAAGAGCACGCTCAACCGGCTGGAACTGTCGGCGGCCGGTTGCAATGTCAAAAAGCACCGCAAGGTTCAGGTTGACTTCGCGCGGCTCGACCGGCTGCTGGTGGAGCTTTTCGTCGATTACCGGGGCAAGGCGCCGGATCGGACCGTGCTTGACATCGATGCCACCGACTTCGAGCTGCACGGTGGCCAGGAACACCGGTTCTACCACGGCTACTACCGCGAGTACTGCTACATGCCGCTGCTGGTGCTGTGTGACGACTTTCCGGTGATGGTGCGTCTGAGAAGCGCCGCCGGTGACGCCGCCGCCGGAGTGGAGGATCTGCTCGAACAGGTGGTCTCGCAGTTGCGCGGACACTGGCCGGACACGCACATCACGGTGCGCACCGACAGCGGATTCTGCCGCGACCAGATTCTGTGTGCCAAGTAAACTCAATTTGAACGCGAGTAACCTTATCTGTGCTGGTGCGAGCGGACACCGGATGTCGACTATGTGATCGGCATCGCGAAAAACAACCGGCTCAACGAGGAGAGCATCATCGCCCGCAACCTGGCGGCGCTGGAGTGCGGACTCACCGGCGAGGCGACACGCCGGTTCTGTGAGTTCGAGTATCGCACACTGGATACGTGGAGCCGCAAGCGGCGGGTCATCTGCAAGGCCGAGGCATTGCCGGAACACTGTGACGACTCGCAGGGGCACTTCGTGTGCTGCAAGGACAATGCACGCTGCATCGTCACCTCGCTGGATACCGACGGCCATCCGGGGCGGCAGCTGTACGAACAGTTCTACTGCCAGAGGGGCGATGCCGAGAACCGGTTGCGGGAGGTGAAGGTGGATCTGTTCGCCAAACGCTGCTCAAGCAACCTGTTCGACGCCAACGCCGTGCGGCTTTATCTGAGCGCGATCGCGCAGGTGCTGTTCATTCACCTTCGCCGCCGCCTTGAGGGCACCTCGCTGGCGAACTGCCAGCCGGCAACCATCCGTGTGAAACTGCTGAAGATCGGCGGCCAGGTGAAACGTTCGGCACGCCGCATCCACGTCGCCCTGTCGAGCGCCTTCGCACATCAGGCCGTGTTCTTCCATGCCTGGCGGAACATCGCTCCAACCTGACGGCTGATCATCGTCACCGGTCGTCCAACCGCACGCTGTCCGCACATCGTGCGGTGCGCGGCTGTACCGATTTCGGCGAATCGCCGTGTTGCGTGCCGCAAATGACGCCACCTGACCGGATCCCTTCGGAAATCGGTGGCACCTGACCCCAAGCCGCCCGGATCAGCTGAAAATATCGATCCGCAAGTAGTATTATGAGAAATAGGGGTTAAAGGCACCTCTATTTATTCTGTTTCTTTGAATACGGCTGCTTCAAAAGTCCTTTATTTCTCTTACATTTGCACGGCGGACATAAGGCGTATTACGAATAAATAGAGGTGCCCTTAAATAAAGATACCTAGAAACTCACAATCAAGCCGAGTCGCGAATTTCCACTCTCGCCATCATCATTGTTGCCGTGTTCAAAGTAAGCTTTGGCACCACCGCCGAGACTCTTGCTGAAACCAAGCACCCATGGATTGGTACTACCTCCCATGCCGTCTTTTTTAGCTCTGGCGAGCGCAACTATACTTACACCGCTATCGCCCATTGTGCCAGTTACGCCAAAGTGGTTAGTCTTTGATTTTGCATTGGTGCCATTTACCTTTTTCTGTGTATGAGCCAAATGGGCAGTCACTCCACCAAGATTGAATTCAAACCCTATGTGAGATGTTTTGTGACCTGGCACATCAACCACCATATGTGCGGGCTTGATTGTGGGAAGGACCTCATCTTGCGCGTCAGCAGTTTTCTTTACATTAGTTGCTGCTGTTCCTACAAGATGGAACGATTCGATTGTTTGCGTTGGCACATTATCACCTGCGACCCTAGTCGTTGTGGAACTGACAAAGGCATTCACTTTTATGCAGGCATCATTGCCGACGTTATCGCCAGTAAATACCCCGCAAGTGCCAATCGCATACTTGCCGTCTGTATATGTTATGTCATCCAAACCTCCAGCTAACAGCTTTCTGCTAGTCGAAGCATTGTCAGTGCCGGATAAAACTTCATTGTTGCTTTTTGCCACCGTCACCGTGATCATCTTGGCATCCGCACCCAACACTGCTGGAGTGTCACCAGAAGCGGCCGTAACGATGACTCGATACTTTGCCGATTGTGCCGGAGATCCTGTTCCCGGAATCGGTGCTGCTGCAACCATTTTCTGTGTGTTTTTCATGTTTGTGTGAGCGAACGCGACCTTGCCGATATCGCCCAGTGCTACCGTCAGGCCAAACTCCGCCTTGTCGACTGATCCGCCAGTGTCCATACCGTCATCCGCGACGAGGTCGGCCTGAAAACTCACAGCTCCAGACGAAAACGCATACGACACTGCATTGCCATGCCGACCACTGGTTTCGTGCGCTCCATAGTAGTTGGATTTGTCAACTATGACACCTGCGTGATTGTAAGAGGCGCTCCAGATCTGACCCACTGTCAAGTTTCCAAAACCCCCGGAAAGTCCGATATAGGCAAGACGCGGGTATGACAGCGTTCCATCTTCCGTGGAAATGGCGTGCTCAAAGCGGTATACGGCTGTGAGGCCTTCGCTGGCTTCTGCAGAACCCTGGATGCCGAAGCGGGAATAGCCGTCAGCGAATCTAGCATCTTCACCGCCGCCGAAGTTGACTCCTCCACGCAACGATCCGTACCAACTTGCCTCCGCAAGTAAAACTGAGGGCATGTGAAAATATACTGGAGTCAGCCTAAACAAACGTAAGCATGAAAAAAGTTTGGCATCGGCCCTGTTGCCGGGTACATTGCATTTGAATCCGGATTCGATTCCCGACTGAAATTCGGGACGGGGCGGTGACCGGGATTGGATGGGACGGGTTGATCCGTTTCCGCGCGATGCATGTCGCACGTGTTGGCATTGTTGATGTCCGCTGTATAATCGCATTCCATGAAATTCTTCAATACCGCCGGTCCCATAAGAACAGGTGAGCACTATCTCATCCCTCCGCTGGAGCGGCTTGACCGTTCAGAAGTTCTGCAGCTGATCGAGCAGAAACGCTATTTCGTCCTGCATGCGCCGCGCCAAACCGGCAAGACTTCCGCGCTGGTCGCCCTGCGGGAAGAGTTGAACTCAACTGATCGTTATCGTGCCGCCTACATCAATGTTGAGCCAGCTCAGGTCGCGCGCGATGATGTTCATACCGGCATGCAAGCAATACTCGGAGCACTTGGTCGCGAAGCGGAGTCCAGGTTGAACGACATACTTGTTCGCAGTATTTGGCAGGATGTTCTCGACTCATTCGGGGCACTTGGTGCACTCGGTGAAACCTTGAGTCGCTGGTCGGCGGCGGATCCCCGTCCGCTGGTTCTGATGATCGATGAGATCGACGCACTATCCGGCGACATGCTGATTTCGGTGCTCCGCCAGTTGCGGTCCGGTTATCTGCAACGTCCCGAAAACTTTCCGCAGAGCGTGATTCTCTGTGGTGTACGCGATGTACGCGACTATCGAATCCGCTCAAGCCGGGAGGATCAGATTATCACCGGCGGCAGTGCGTTCAACATCAAGGCGGAGTCGCTGCGGCTGGGGGATTTCGATGAGTCGCAGACAAGATCCCTGCTCCTTCAGCACACCGACGAGACCGGGCAAGGATGGAGCGAAGCGGCACTGGTGGAGGTGTGGGAGTCGACCCGGGGCCAGCCGTGGCTGGTCAACGCCCTGGCGCGTGAGGCATGCAGGGCAGTGGGCGACCGGAGCCGGCAGATCGGGCATGATGACATCATCGAGTCCAGGGAAGTCCTGATTCGGCGTCGCGACACGCATCTGGACCAGTTGGCCGACAAGCTACGCGAGGAGCGGGTGAAGCGGGTGATCGAGCCGCTTCTGAACGGTGAGCTGGAGATGCCAGCGTTCCAGACCGACGATGTGCAGTATGTGTACGATCTCGGGCTAATACGCGCAGACCGACAAATTGAGATCGCTAATGCAATCTACCGCGAGATCATCCCGCGCGAGCTGATCACCTCGGCAGACAAGATCATTCCCTACGAGACCGCATGGTTCGTAGAAGACGGCCGACTGATGACAGATGGATTGCTGGAATCGTTTCAGGAGTTTTTCCGCGACCACTCCGAGCACTGGGTGGAACGGTTCGAATATAAGGAGGCGGGGCCGCAGCTGCTGCTGCAGGCGTTCCTGCAGCGCATCGTCAACGCCGGCGGTCGGATCGAGAGGGAATTCGGCTCGGGGCGAAGGCGTATCGATCTTCTGGTGGTGTGGCAGCAGGGGAAGGATGTGCAGAAGTCCGTGATCGAGTGTAAGCTGCGGCGAAACGGGCTGGACAGCGTTGTGGCCAAAGGTGTGGAGCAGACACGAGACTATATGGACCGTTGCGGGACCGATGAGGGTCACCTGGTGATATTCGATCAATCGGAGGATCGTTCCTGGGAAGAGAAGGTGTTCAGACGAAATGAAACGGAAGGCGGCAAGACTGTGACAGTCTGGGGGATGTAGGATCTGTGTCTGTTTAATTCGTCTGAAACGATTCGATGATCCCACCGCCAGTCTTCGGCTGTACACGGATAATTGAGATTCCCCATCACTTCGAACAACAGGATATCCTGAAACTGAACTCTCCGGATATGAGGTGACTGCAACTTATCGGGTCAGTAATCGCAAGTTACAGCGTTCAGGCGTTTCCGGGTAGTCTTTGTCCCTATCAAATCACTGACCGGATCAGCAGCAGACCCGCTTACGGACACTTCCGTGAATTCCAGCACTTTCCGATCGTCTGCCTGGTGACGGAAGCGATGTCGAGACTATCATCGCCCACCACTCAAAGTGTCGGAGAGTCCTGAATTCATGCACCGTCGAAAACGAGTTGTACCATTATGGAAAAGTTTCAGCTGAAGTGAACAGACACACCCCTACATACCCCAGACGGTGACAGAAGTGTCGCCGGACATCTCCTCCCGTCTGAACAGCTTCTGTTTCCAGGTGCGCTTCTTCGACCGGTCGAATATTACCAGATGACCCTCCTCGGTCCCGCACAGATCCATATACTCGCTGATCTGAACCAAGCCGTCGGCAATGACTCGGTCCAGTCCCTTCCGGCGAAGCTTGCACTCGATTACGATTTTCTGCCTGGCATCGCCAACGCACCATACAACCAGGAGATCGGTGCGTTTGTGTCCCACTCCGTACTCCCTCTCGATCCGTCCGCCTGCGTTGACGATGCGCTGCAGGAATGCCTGCAGCAGAATCTGCGGGCCTGCCTCAAGGTAGTCGAACCGCTGCACCCAGTGCTCGGAATTCTCGCGGAAAAACTCCTGAAACGACTCCATCAGCCGATCCATCACCAGCCTGCCATCCTCCACGAACCATGCGGTCTCGTAGGGAATGATCTCGTCCGCCGAACTGATCAGCTCGCGCGGGATGATCTCGCGGTAGATCGGGTTGGCGACCTGAATCGGCTTACTCTGGCGGATCAGCCCGATGTCGCGCACATACTGGACATCGTCGGACTTGAACACCTCCGCCTCTGATTCACCGCTCAATATCGGCTCGATCACCCGCTTCACGCGCTCCTCACGCAGCTTGTCGGCCAGCTGGTCCAGATGTGTGTCCCGGCGCCGGATCAATACCTCTCGCGATTCAATGATGTCATCATGCCCGATCTGACAGCTTCGATCCTCTACTCTTTTCCAGGCCTCATGCGCCAGGGCATTGACCAGCCAGGGCTGCCCCCGGGTTGACTCCCATACCTCTGTCAATGCGTTTTCGCTCCATCGCTGTCCGGTCTCGTCGGTATGTTGCAGGAGCAGGGACCGGGTCTGCGACTCGTCGAAATCCCCCAGCCGCAGCGACTCCGCCTTGATGTTGAAAGCACTTCCTCCGGTGACGATCGCATTTTCCGTACCTGAGCGGATCCGATAGTCGCGCACATCGCGCACGCCGCACAGTATCACGCTCTGCGGAAATTTTTCGGGACGTCGAGGATAACCGGCTCTCAACTGGCGAAGCACCGAAATCAGCAAGTCGCCGGACAGCGCATCGATTTCGTCAACCATCAGAACCAGCGGATGTGAATTCGCTCCCGACAAACGACTCAACGTCTCGCCAAGTGCATCAAGTGCCCCGAATGATTTCAGAACGTCCTGCCAAAACTCGCGAACTAGTAAGTCGTTCAATTCGTCCTCCACTTCGCGTCCAAGTGCTCCAAGTATCGCCTGTATGCCGGCATGAACATCATCGCGCGCGACCTGGGCAGACTCGACATTGATGTAGGCGGCGCGGTACCGCCCGGTCGAGTTCAGCTCGTCCCGCAAGGCAAGCAGCGCGGAAGTCTTGCCGGTCTGGCGCGGCGCATGCAGGACGAAATAGCGTTTCTGCTCGATCAGCTGCAGGACTTCTGAACGGTCAAGCCGCTCCAGCGGAGGGATGAGATAGTGCTCACCTGTTCTTATGGGACCGGCGGTATTGAAGAATTTCATGGAATGCGATTATACAGCGGACATTAACAATGCCAACAGGTGCGACATGCATCGCGCGGAAAAGGATCAACCCGTCCCATCCAATCCCGGTCACCGCCCCGTCCCGAATTTCAGTCGGGAATCGAATCCGGATTCAAATGCAATGTACCCGGCAACAGGGCCGATGCCAAACTTTTTTCATGCTTGGTTTTTTTAGGCTGACTCCAGTATATTTTCGCATGCCCTCAGTTGTCTTTTCCGATTCGGGAGCTGTGTTGTACGGGTCGATCCGCCCTTCGATACAGGCTGGCGGTGGTGAGGACGCCAAGGTATTTGATAATTATTCCCGCTGGGGCATCAAGGGCTCAGCCGAGGCCAGTGAAGGTCTCACGGTCAACTACCAATTTGAGCAAGGAATTTGGACGACCGATGCAACTCTCTATGCGCGTCGTGCCAATGCGGGACTATCCGGTGGATTTGGAACAATAACGATTGGTAAAATCACCAGTGCCTCCTACAATCATATCGGTGCCATCCTCGACCAATCCCAATTCTACGGAAGCCCCGAAACCGAGGGTGCGCCCAATAGTGCGTTGTCGTATGCATATTCCTCCGGAGCCGTGAGTTTTCAGGTGGATATGGTCTCGGATGGTGCCACGGACAGTGGCGGTGGAGTCGACAAGACGGATTTTGGCCTGACGGTCGGACTGGGTGAAATCGGCAAGGTCGCGTTCGCTCACACGAACCAGAAAAACAAAATGACAATGTCTGCGGTGACGTATTGGGCCGATCATGACAACGATGCCACTAACCTGTTGGCTCCAGCCGAAATGATCCAGGTTAAGGCTGCAAAGTCTGACACTGTCGACAATGATGGAGAGGTGCTAGACAGTGATGGCGTTAATTCTGTCGTTTATGATCAAGAAAAAGGTACATACGCAACTTCAACTACCTGTTCTGATACTGCTACCGATAACACCGAATGTGTAATGGTTGACGCTTACTTATGGACCAACGTCGCCAGTTCTAACGGTAATATCACTACTACCAAAGGTTATGCTGCTTCGGCAACAAAGAAGGGTGGAGAGTCTATGGTTGCAAAGGGCGATGAAGGCCACAAGGCCAGTCACGTTGCAGTTGAATTCAATGTTGGCGGACTTACCACCTGGGTGGGGCACAAAAGGATGAAGACCAACGGTGCTGCAAAAAAAGCAAAAACCACACACTTTGGCGTCCGTGGTGCTTTGGGCGACACCGGTATGAGTTTCGTCGCGATCGCCAGAAACAAGAAGGATGCTATGGGAGTTAAAACCTCTCCATGGTCCATTGGAATGAGCAGGAGTCTCGGTGGCGGTGCGATATTACGTTTTGAACACGCCAACGACGATAATGACAAGAGTGGAAAAACGGGGGTAGGATTGCAAGTGAACTTCTAGTCCTGTAACTGAATCTTGTCATTCAAAATCGAAACGGGGTGCTTCGGCACCCCGTTTTCTTTGGTGCGCCAGGCAAGGCGCGCAGCGTCTTGACTGGCGCTATTCCGGTACATGTGGTGGTGGCCGGATGACTTGGCGGTGCAAATCTACTTCCGACTCGGCAAGGGTGTCCGTCACGAGGCGGAATCTGACAGAAGCCGAAGGCAAACCGCTGGCCTGACGGACAGGAATCGCATACGGGGCGGTCACGTTGGATGAGAAGGCCAATGGATTCGAAACCCGTCTATGGATACCCCCGATTCGTCAAGCACGATTCAATCAGTTCATGAGAATTTCCTCAAATCCGTTGGTATCAAGCCTGCTGATCGGTCGATTGCGACTTTCACACATCGGGTAGGAGGCGGGATCACTCCCGCCGTCCCCCGCATCGGCCGGACCAACCCGGTCAGCATCTGTCCGGTCCCATCAACAATAGCCCGCACATTGTCATGCTTGTCACACCAACAGCCGACGGTCGGACAGCTGTGGGTTCGCTGACTCCTGTCGCCGGTCAGGTCAGGGATTCAATGGAGACACAGGTTGCCCGAAAATTGCATTCAAACAGGCGAAAGGCCACGGGTGCAGGCCCGAAGAGTTGCGTTCACTCACATCCGGAGAGTTTCGGGATCTCATGCTGTTCAGGTGACGGGGAATCTCGACAATTCATTCTCAGCCGAAGACAGGCGGCGGGATAGTGGAAACGTTTCAGCTAAACCGGACAGAAACCGTCTCTACATCGCCCAGATAGTGACAGATGTATCGCCGGACATCTCCTCCCGCCTGAACACCTTCTGCTTCCAGGTGCGCTTCTCCGACCGGTCGAATATCACCAGATGACCTTCATCTGTTCCACAACGGTCCATGTACCTGCCGACCTGAACCAGACCGTCGGAAATGACACTCTCCAGTCCCCTCCGTGCATAATCTACAGTTATTGGGACGGCGAATCTACACAATTGGGACGCGGTCTGAGCCTTGCCGGCGGCGACACCGGGGTGTTGCGGCGGTGATCTTTTTCGGCACGATATTGAACCGGTCGGCGGTTTGGTTTTCAATCGGGGGTTTTGTTTACAGGGCCTGGATTGCGGGAGGTGCCGACCATGTCCAGAAAGAGGACCGAGATGGGGAAGATTACCGAGATTCTAAGATTGCGTGGCGAGTGTGGCTGGTCGTACCAGCGCATCGGAGCCAGGCTGAACATCAGCAAGACGGCGGCGCATCGGCTGGCGGAGCGGGCGCAGGAGGCCGGCATCGGCTGGCCGTTGCCGGACGGTGTCGACGAGGACGGGCTGGCGCGTGTGGTGTATGGCGATCCACAGTCCGGCTGTGGGTCGCAGATTGATTTCGAGTGGGTGTCGCGCCAGATGGAGCGCAAGGGCGTGACCCTGAAGCTTTTGTGGACGGAGCTTTGCGATCAGGGCTATCCGTATGGCTATGCGTGGTTCTGCCGCTGCTGCCAGCAGTGGGAGAGCCGGACGCGGCGCACCATGCGGATGAGCTGGCGGCTGGGCGAGGCGGTGTTTGTGGACTACGCCGGGGCGACGGTCGGGGTGAGCGGACGCAAGGCGCAGATTTTTGTGGCGGCACTGGGGGTGTCGCACTACATCCATGCCGAGGCGAGCTGGACGCAGAAGGTCGATGACTGGCTCGCGAGCTGCACCCGGATGTTCGAGCATTTCGGCGGTGCCACGCAGATGGTGGTGCCCGACAACCTGAAGTCGGCGGTGACCCGTCACCGGCGCTATGATCCGGAGCTGAACCCGAACTTCGGGCAGTGGTCGGATCACTACGGCACGGCGATCGTGCCGGCGCGTCCGGCCCGGCCGAGGGACAAGGCGATCGCGGAGAATGCGGTGCAGCAGGTGACGCGGTGGGTCATTGCGCCGCTCCGCGACCGTGAGTTCGGGTCGCTGTCGCAGCTCAACGGCGAGATCCGCCGGTTGCTGGTGAAGCTCAATGCACGACCGTTCTCGGAACGTCCCGGCTCGCGCACCGAGATGTTCGAGACCCGGGAGCGGGCGGCGCTGCTGCCGTTGCCGCTGCTGCCGTATCGGCACATCGAGGTGCGTACCGCCACGGTCGGGTTCGACTACCATGTGAGTTTCCTCGGGCACTGGTACTCGGTGCCGCACCAGCATGTCGGCGGCCGGGTGCGGATACACAGCGACGGGCATACGGTTCAGGTCTACCGCGACCGTCAGCGCATTGCGATGCATGCCCGAAGTGAGGTGCGCGGCGGGCAGACCACCTGCCTCAGCCACATGCCGGCCAACCATGCGCATCGGGCGAAGTGGACCCCGCAGCGGGTGCGAAGCCATGCGTCGCGGATCGGACCGCACTGTTCGGCGTGGGTCGGTGCGCAGCTCGACGGCGCCCGTCACTTCCACCAGGTCAGCCGAAAGCTGGTGGCGGTTCTGGCACTGGCCTCGAAGTATGGAGAGCAGCGTCTCGACGGCGCCTGTGCCATCGCCGGACGCTACGATCTGTCACGCATGAGCGACCTCCGCCGGATCCTGGACAACGGCGCCGATCTGCAAAGCCGCAACCAGTGCGAGCTGACACTCGAGCTGGCGCAGGATCATGAGAACGTGCGCGGCGCGGCGGCGTTCGAGTGACCGGGAGGCGGACCGATGAGTGACAATATACTGACCGATCTTCGCCGGCTGTCGCTGGGCCCGATGGCCGAGGCGCTGCAGCATCAGATGCAGCAGCCCGGCACCTACGACGATCTTGCGTTCACCGAGCGGCTGTCGCTGCTGGTGGACCACGAGATCCAGTGCCGCCGGCAACGCCGCCAGCAGCGGCTGATCCGGGCCGCCGGGTTCCGGGTGGCGGCGACGCTCAACGATGTGCACTACGGCAACGGACGCAACCTGGAGCGGCGACAGATCGCCGAGCTCGGCCAGTGCGACTGGATCGGGCGCAGCCAGAACCTGCTGGTCACCGGGCCGTGCGGCTGCGGAAAGACCTACCTGGCGTGCGCCATCGGTCACGCCGCCTGCCTGCTCGACCGTACAGTTCGCTATCTGCGGATGCCGGCGCTGCTGCAGCTGTTCGCACAGACGCGCGCCACCGGTGAGTTCCTCAGGGTCATGCAGCGGCTCGGCTCGGTGGAGCTGATCATCATCGACGACTTCGGGCTGCGTCCGCTGGAGGCGGTCGACCGCCACGACCTGCTGGAACTGATGGACCGGCGCTACGGGCGATCATCGATCGCCATCGTCAGCCAGCTGCCGGTGGCGCAGTGGCACGCCGCCATCGGCGACGCCACCCTGGCCGACGCCATCCTCGACCGGGTGGTGCACAACGCACACCGCATCGAGCTCAGGGGCGAGTCGATGCGGAAACGAAACGCCATGCACACAGCTGACGCGGAACCGAACCCGGCGTCACCACCCGCCCATGACCAAACCTGATGGAAAACTCCACACCGCCGACGTCAGAGTGCTGAAGCACTCGGCGGTGCGGTTTTTCCACAGGTGTTGCTCACAGGCTCGCACAACGACACATTGACACAAGGAGGAAAATACAGTCAAATAGCGACACTGAGAACGCTGAAAGGGATCACCGCCGAAGCAATGAAATGTCGGTTTGTCCCATTTGGTAGATTCCGCGTCCCAATTAAGTAGAATAAGCACCCTCCGCCGCAACTTGCACTCGATCACAACTCTTTGCCGAACCTCACCCACATGCCAGACCACCAGAAGATCGGTGCGCATGCTGCCTGCCGCGTACTCCCTCTCGACCCGCCCGCCGGCATTGACAATGCGCTGCAGGAACGCCTGCAGCAGCAGCTGCGGGCCTGCCTCCTGAAAATCAAACTTCTGTACCCAGTGCTCCGAATGCCCGCGGAAAAACTCCTGAAACGATTCCATCAGTCGGTCCATCACCAGCCTGCCATCTTCCACGAACCAAGCTGTCTCATAGGGAATGGCCTTGTCCAGCGAGTTGATCAGTTCGCGCGGGATGATCTCACGGTAGATCGGATTGGCGACCTGTATCGGCGGACCCTGCCGGATCAGCCCGAGGTCGCAGACATACTGGATATCGTCGGTCTGATATGCCACCGCGTCCGGGTCGCCGCTCAATAGCGGCTCGATCACCCGCTTCACCCGCGGCTCGCGCAACTTGTCTGCGAGCTGGTCAAGATGCGTGTCGCGGCGGCGGATCAGAACCTCCCGGGACTCGATGACATCTTCATGCCCGATCTGACGGCACTGGCCCCTGACCGTCTCGCAGGCCTCATTCGCCAATGCGTTGACCAGCCATGGCTGCCCTTGGGTCGATTCCCACATCTCCCGCAGTGCGTCCCTGCTCCATCGCTGCCCGGTCTCCTCGGTATGCTGCAATAGCAAAGATGTTGTCTGTAACTC
The DNA here is from genome assembly GCA_963662635.2 of Arenicellales bacterium. Classification (GTDB taxonomy): domain Bacteria; phylum Pseudomonadota; class Gammaproteobacteria; order Arenicellales; family JAJDZL01; genus JAJDZL01. The sequence continues at coordinate 808,664 of CAXXFC010000006.1, read as the reverse complement.
ATCGAAATCCCCCAATCGCAGGGACTTTGCCTTGATGTTGAAAGCACTGCCTGCCTCCTGTGATGATCTGATTGTCCCTACCCGAGCGTATTCGATAGTCGCGCACATCGCGCACACCGCACAGTATCATGCTCTGCGGAAAGTTGTCGGGTCGCTCCGGATAGCCGCTTCGCAACTGTCGAAGCACCGAGATCAACATGTCGCCGGACAGCGCATCGATCTCGTCGATCATCAGAATCAGAGGACGCGGGTCCGCGGCCGACCATTGCCTCAACACCTCGCGAAGAGCCATGTACGCTCCGACTGATTCCAAAACCCCCAGCCATATGCCGCCAATAAACGAGTCGTTCAGATTGTCTTCTCCTTCAATGCTCAAGGCCGTCAGGATCGCCCGCATCCCTGCTTGTACGTCGTCACGTACAACCTGAGCGGGCTCGACATTGACGTAGGCGGCACGGTAACGCCCGGTCGAGTTCAGCTTGTCGCGCAAGGCTATCAGCGCGGAGGTCTTGCCGGTCTGACGCGGCGCATGCAAGACGAAATAGCGTTTCTGTTCAATCAGCCGTAATACTTCCGAACGGTCGAGACGCTCCAGAGGAGGCATGAAGTAGTGCTCACCCGTCCTGATAGGACCTGCGGTATTGAAGAATTTCATGGAGTGCGATTATACAGCGAACATTGTCGTTCTGACCGGTCGCGGGAGAGGTTCATCCGGTTCAGCTGAAACGTTTCCACAATCCCGCCGCCTGTCTTCGGTCGTGAATGAACTGTCGAGATTCCCCGTCACCTGAACAGCATGAAATCCCGAAGCGGAGCTCTCCGGATATGAGTGAACGCAACTCTTCGGGCCTGCACCCGTAGCCTTTCGCCTGTTCGAATGCAATTTTCGGGCAACCTGTGTCTCCATCGAATCCCTGACCGGACCGGCGACAGGAGTCAGCGAACCCAGAGCTGTCTGACCGTCGGCTGTTGGGGGGACGAGCATGACAATGTGCGGGCTATTGTTGATGGGACCGGACAGATGCTGACCGGGTTGGTCCGGCCGATGCGGGGGATGGCGGGAGTGATCCCGCCTCCTACCCGATGTGCGAAAGTCGCAATCGACCGATCAGCAGGCCTGATATCAACGGATTTGAAGGGCATTCTCATGAACTGATTAAATCGCGCCTGACAAATCGGGGGCATCCATAGACGGGCTTCGAATCTATGTGCCTTCTCACCCACTGTGACCACCTCGTATGCGATTCCTGTTTGTCAGGCCAGCGGTTTGCCTTCGGCTTCTGTCAGATTCCGCCTCGCGACAGACACCCTTGCCGTTCGGTTGACCGACCCCTTGTCGGGCCAGTAGCGGACTTGCACCGCCAAGTCATCCGGCCACCACGTGTCGGAAAAAGCACCAGTCAAGGCACTGTGCGCCATGTCTGGCGCGCACATAGAAAACGGGGTGCCGAAGCACCCCGTTTCGATTTTGAATGACAAGATTCAGTTACAGGACTAGAAGTTCACTTGCAATCCTACCCCCGTTTTTCCACTCTTGTCATTATCGTCGTTGGCGTGTTCAAAACGTAATATCGCACCGCCACCGAGACTCCTGCTCATTCCAATGGACCATGGAGAGGTTTTAACTCCCATAGCATCCTTCTTGTTTCTGGCGATCGCGACGAAACTCATACCGGTGTCGCCCAAAGCACCACGGACGCCAAAGTGTGTGGTTTTTGCCTTTTTTGCAGCACCGTTCGTCTTCATCGTCTTATGCCCCACCCAAGTGACAAGTCCACCAACATTAAATTCAACTGCCACGTGACTGGCTTTGTGACCTTCACCGTCCTCTGCAACCGTAGGGTTTCCACCGGTTTCAAGTACCGTATCGTCAGCATCATAGTACGCGACAGTTCGGCCAGACCCAGTTTCGGACTGATAACGGTAAGCGACGGCATTTTTACAATCGTCGGTAGTAACGCTAGTACTCTTATTGTCATCACATGACCCAAGAGAATAACTACCGTCCATGTTAGTAATGCCATCGCTAGTGGAATTTAAATCGTTCGTGGTATCCAGCATACCATCGTCATCGACATTGCTTGCCGCAGTCTTGACCATGATTTTACTGAGTTGTCTAGCATCAGTAGTGTTGTCATTGTCATGATCGACCGAATACATCATCGGAGCCACTGTCATTTTGTTTTTCTGGTTCGTGTGAGCGAACGCGACCTTGCCGATTTCACCCAGTCCGACCGTCAGGCCAAAATCCGTCTTGTCGACTCCACCGCCACTGTCCGTGGCACCATCCGAGACCATATCCACCTGAAAACTCACGGCTCCGGAGGAATATGCATACGACAACGCACTATTGGGCGCACCCTCGGTTTCGGGGCTTCCGTAGAATTGGGATTGGTCGAGGATGGCACCGATATGATTGTAGGAGGCACTGGTGATTTTACCAATCGTTATTGTTCCAAATCCACCGGATAGTCCCGCATTGGCACGACGCGCATAGAGAGTTGCATCGGTCGTCCAAATTCCTTGCTCAAATTGGTAGTTGACCGTGAGACCTTCACTGGCCTCGGCTGAGCCCTTGATGCCCCAGCGGGAATAATTATCAAATACCTTGGCGTCCTCACCACCGCCAGCCTGTATCGAAGGGCGGATCGACCCGTACAACACAGCTCCCGAATCGGAAAAGACAACTGAGGGCATGCTCAGTAGTCCCGCGAGAAGCGTTACAGTTAATAGTTTCTTCATGATTTACTCCTTAAGGTAATCGTGAATAAAAATTGTCAAATTTGACTAATACGGTGGTGATTTTATCCGTCAATACTCCGCGCAATCCCGCGATATTGGCGAAATTGCAACATACAGACTACTTATCTGGCTTTTGCGTTGCAAAATTGCAACATCCGGGGAGCCTGGAATGTCTTTTGCCATCAGACCTATTGTTATCATAGGTAAAGAACTGAACCATTTCTCAAAGCACGTTGGTTGTGGTAGTAACCAACGCATCAAAATTTACCCCTTTGATTCCAGATATCATTTTCTTCAACCGGTTTGCAGCCGCGTGACCCGGTCTAAGGCAGTAAAATCATGCCCCACCGACTCTTTATCCATCCCCCGAGATATCCCAGATAAATCTCTTTATAACCACTCTTTGATCCAAAGCTGAGTTTCGCTTCAATCGCTACTGAGAAATTATCAAGTCTGTCTAGCTGCCGCACCTTGATAGTTCTTGTCCCTTTCCATTAAACCCTCCTGTTTCACGGACTGCCAATTACGTAGTCTTTTGTGCTCCGCAATCAACTTCAATCGTTGCAGGTGAATACGATGCAGTACGCGCTTGGGATTGAAAATCGTATTGTAAGATTCTGCATAATCCGACAAGATTTCGACAACTATCCGATACTCGTCAATTTTGTGATTAATACCCCAAATGTATCCTGTCAAACTTGATCCGGTCGCCGGTTTGCGACACACTTTCAGTTTCCTTTCGGTGACATTCGAAAGAATTCCACCGACTTTCGATTCCGACAACAACTCTGTCGTGAAGCTGCGAATCATCTCAACATACGTTCAAATCTCCCCAAACAAAAAACTGATATGTTTTGACCTGCCCTAACCTGTAAGTTTCAATCTTCCTCACTGTACTATATCATCATATCTGAAAGACGGCAGGTGCGGCCCTGGTCGTGACACTGGGTTGACAGACTGATATGCGTGGGTTGATTACCACATGACCCTGCTGCGTCACGGAACTGCCTCGGTCTAATGACGTGGATCATCGCCGGCCCCCGGCCGACGAGCCGACATAGAATAGACGAGGGTTTTTCCATAAGGTTCGCACCTGCTGTCGGTTCTCGGTTACTGTTCGGTTGCGGTCGGCAGGCGGTTGAGCTCATGGCAGCCGATGTCCCAGATGAACCCTGCCAGTTCCCGGGCGACTGCACTGACCACGGTCTTCGGGCTCTTGCCCTTGCGGCACATTGTGAGATATTTGCCGCACAGCCGTTTCTGTGCGTCCCAGGCCCGCCTTGTTGCGTATTCGGATGACTCCCTCGCCTTGCGTTGCAGGTGTCGGGTGTTGCGCGGCGGGTGGCGATAGGTCCAGGCGCTTTCGGTGAGGATGCGTCGCACCGCACTGTTGCCGGTCTTGGTGATGGCGCCGGTGCGCCGACGTGAGCCGCTGCTGAACTCGCCGGGCACCAGGCCGAGGAAGGCCATGAACTGGCTGGCGCTCGGGAACCGGCGCAGGTCGCCGATCTCGGCCGCTATGGTAACCGCAGTGAGATGATCAACCCCGCGCAACGCACGCAACGACTGGATCACCGGACTCCAGGCCCACAGCTCGCTCTGGGCGACAATGTCGCGGTCCAGCTCCTCAAGACGCTGTTCGTGTTGCTCGAGTGTGTCCAGGGCGGTGACCAGTGCGATCTGTTGTGCCGGATGCTGGAACTTGCGGTCCCTCATCCAGGCGCGATGCCCCTTGTTCCACTTGGTCTTTGACCACTGATGTCCAAGCCGCAGAAGGAAATGATTGAGCTGCTGGCGCTGTTTTTTGATGCTGACCTTCAGATCCGACCGCAACCGCACCAGATCTCGCATCGCCTCCTGGTCAGTGTCCGGCACCCAGACCGCTGTCAGATAACCCAGCACCGACAGCCGCGCCAGCTCGCGGGCATCGCGACGGTCGGTCTTCACCCGCTCGCCGGGCTTTTTCGGAATCAGCGTCGGCGCCACCACCTCACAGCCCAGCCCCAGATCCCGAAGCTGACGCCAGATCACAAAGCCACAGGCACCCGCCTCGTAGACACAATGCAGCCAGCCGCCGAACTCCCCGGACAACGCTTCCGTCAGCCCGGCGATCGCACCGGGCCGGTTCGGGATCGAGCCGCGATCCTCGACTGTCATCGAATTCGAATCAAAGTCCCGCCAGGCGATGGCCACCGCCACCGTGTCCTTGTGAACATCCAGCCCGACATGCACCCGTGGCTTCCTCTCACCCGGACGCATCCCCGCACCGGTGTGAACTGTATAATCGCTCATGCCTGTTCCTCCTGTTGTCAGTTACACAGAATACGCATATTTTAAATCTGCGTACCCCGATAATCTGTGGGGAACAGGTCAAAACATAGGGTCTAAGCAAACTGGATTCAGGTGGCAGATTAAAGATTGATTCCACTACTTCAATATTATTTGATGATGAAAAAGACTTTTTGAGACACGTTCCAATAATTCAATACCGGCTGGTTCCTTAGCTGTTACAGGTATTGGGGGGGGGGAACCGATCTCGCCAACAATTTTGCGTATTTACTCTCGCGGATTGCGGTATACCTGCGCTAATACACGCAGCGGACCCTTTGGAGATACTTCTTGCTGAATTGTGCAAATTGTTTTGCATTCGTGTAGTCATCGATACGAATAAGGAGATTTACGTATGTTCAGATTATTAGGTTTTAGGATGATTCTGGTCTATTGATCGCTGGAATTTGCCCGAGTTGGATTCAAAAGGTGTACAGCTGGAAGCATTCCTCGAAAATCAAAAGTATTGATGAAAATTTGTACAACTTTGCATGCCCTCAGTTGTACTTGCGGAGGCAACCTGGTACGGTTCGCTGCGCAGCGCAGTTGAATTCGGCGGCGGCAAGGATGGCAGATTCAGCGATGCCGGGTCCCGCTGGGGCATCAAGGGCTCCGCAGAAGCCTCTGAAGGGCTGACCGCAGTGTATCGGTTTGAACAGCAAATTCGCACGTCAGATGCAAGTGTACACAAAGGTCGTCTTGCTTATGTCGGGCTTTCCGGTGGATTCGGAACCGTGTCAGCGGGCCAGATCTGGAATGCTGCCTTCAATCACGTCGGTGTCATCACGGACAACTCCATCTACTACGGGGATTCTGAAACCGGATATCGACATGGCAATGCGGTGTCTTATGCAGTTTCAGCCGGTGCGATGAGTATGCAGGTCGATGTCATCGCGAATAATAACATGGAAACAGGCGGCGCAATCGACCAGACGGAGTTTGGCCTGACGGTCGGACTGGGCGATATCGGCAAGATCGCGTTCGCTCACACGAACAAGAAAAACACGCAGAAAGTGACCCCGATTGTGACAACTCCAGCATCTTTTCTCGGCACGTTCGGTACTGGTAATGCCGCAGAAGAGAGAGAAGTCGTAGCAATCACAGTCGAGACTCGAAAATCTAATGTAGGTAACGATGGTTTTCTGACATCTACAATTACTGATGCAACTCTTAACGACAACTCTTCCGGTATTGTCCGTAGCGGCACGACTGGTAAGTACACATATGGTGATGCTTGTAGTGATACCGACGGTGATGAAGCCACCAATTGTACAAATGCTACCGTGTACGTAGAAATTAAAGATAATACATCAGATGGTAATCTAACAGGTGGCGGTGATACCACTACCACCACATCCACGACATACACTTACGTTCGTACTGCAAAGCATGTCGCTGAAACATCTACAGGTGGAGACACTGTGGTTGACGAGGCAGGTCACAAAACCAGTCACGTGGCGTTTGAAACCAACCTTGGCGGAATCACCGCCTATGTGGGTCATTCGACGAAGAAAGAGAACGGAGCTTCGACCAAATCAAAGACTACACACTATGGTGTACATGGTGCTATGGGTGACACCGGTATGAGTTTCCGTGCGATGGCCAAAAGCAAGAAGGACGGCAAGGGGACAAGCACCAATCCATGGCTGCTTGGATTCAGCAGGAGTCTCGGTGGCGGTGCCACGGTTCACTTTGAGCACGGCAACAAAGATAATGACGAGAGTGGGACAACAAAAGTCGGATTGCAAGTCAATTTCTAGTCTTGTAACCCAATCTTGCAGTTCACAATTCAAACGGGGTGCTTCGGCACCCCGTTTTCTATACATGCAGAGGATCACTCACTGTTCACAGCTGCTGTCTTTGTGCTCCAAGGTGAGGGACAACTACAAGGACATGCTTATGATTAATATGAGCCAATGTAACCTTGCTCACGTCTCCGACTAATCGTTGCCAACCCTTATCGGAAATCACCATGAACAAAGAAAACTCAACGCTTGCAGCCGTTCGTACGTGTGGTACAGATAAGTCTGAACAATACGACACCAGCATACCGGTGTTTGAGCTAAACTTTGAAATCCGTACTTTCAGCGACCCGGTCCCTAGCTGAATCCACCGCTCCGACCAACAGCTACATTTTACAAGGTCATCCGATGCGTTCTTTGTCAAAGCTCCCGCATTGTTTGACAGAAAATTTACCAGTTCCATTTCAACCGCTGCGATATCGCATTCCCGGCACCATCCTGAACCAGACCAGTCACCGAATCCTCCGCTAATATCCATTCTCAAACAAAATCAAATTGTCCCTGTCCTTCGCGGCGTACCTTCCTCTTTGGTTTGGGGAAAAGTACATGTCTGTATTTGAACTCGGGTACGCCGTTACTTGCTCTTCCTCGACCCGCGACTTTTAACAAAATCTCATTGAAGTCGAGGACTTCGCATGTTCCCCACCGAACAGGACATTTCAAATCTCTCAATCTACCATCACGTGATCAAGACTTGCAACACCCATTGCGCTTATTGCTTTGCGATGTCCCGCATCTCAAAAAAGCGAGATCGACTCTCCTCTTCAGAGCAGAAAGTGCCGGATGACACACCGGTTGAGGCACAGGTTCGGAATTTCAATTTCAACAGTGGAGAGTCCACCCTGGTAAGAATTCCAGGCGATCTGTGCGAGCGGATCAAACCCTGCAGCAAAGGAAATCGCACGGTTTCCTTTGTGTCCAACGGAGCATGACTTCTGGCATTGACGGAGCACTGGTCGCAGTGGGTTGACTGGATCGCTCTTCCTGTCAACTTTGCAGATGACGGCGTAATCATTGATCTGGGGCGTACCGGACCGAACACCCCCTGCGTTATTGATATGCTGGAAACTGGATACCGATTGAAGGATAGGGAATAAAGCCGAAGTGCAACACGCCTTCAGTCGCGCAAATGTCGGTGAACACATGCGGGAATGCGTGAAATGACTTTCCCTCCGACACCGGAAGTTATTTCAGGTACTGCCGGTACAAAGCGAATACGATTCTGCGATCAATGACCTGGTGATATATGAAGGGGATTCAAGCCTTCGTTGACCGGCATCAGTCGCTGAAAGGGCAGTGGAAACCATACTCGAGAACAACGAGAACATGTCCAACTCCTACCTGATGATCCCACCGACCGGCCGTTTTTATTGGCAGGCCCCTTACGGACCAGGTAAAACCATTGTTTATGACGACGCCATTCCGGGAAACGGGTTCGAGTAGGCACTGAAGCAGGTTCGATTTTCCGGTAAGAAATTCCACACACGAGGTGCAGAGTACGATTGGCTTCGGGGAATTCCAGTTACAGTTCAAGGTGGTGGTGATTGAATTGATTTGGTGCGCTGCGATCGATGATCTGATGAGCGACTTACAGATTTCGAGGACTTTGATATCAGCCAGGTTCCCCATGTAAGGCGCGTCTAACACCAAACAGAAGAAGAGTAGCGTAGCGATTGTTGAACGGAGTCAATCTCAAAGCACAGATTTTGACCGATTTGACAAGGGTTCAACTGCGATGCCCTCCAATGACCTTGAATTCCAGCGCCCTGGAGTGCCTGGTGGGGACCTGTGCTGCGATGGAAGCCCGGTAGGTAGTTTGTGCCTTGAGCACCGGTACAGGCGGTCGGAATACGGGAAAGTCGCATCCGGACCGAAAAATCACCGCCGCCGGGACGACCGGACCGGTGATTCTCAGGATTCGGACAATAAGGGAACCGGCGAATCGGCCCGGAATTCAGTACAACGCAAATCCCTCTTTTCAGTAGTTGGTTTGTCTATCATCACGATAGATCTTGAATTCTTACGGATATCCGAAGGAATAGCATCATGGTGAAAAACAGCAACAAGCAAACAACCAAAAATACGCATTCGACGACTACTATTCATACAGGAGATGGTCATGAGAGTCGAAAAGATATTCGTGTCTCGCCGACTTCCAAACGCATCATTGAGGAATTCATGGTAGAGCGTCGGAATGTCATGAGAGAACTGGCAAATCGCTGATCGGCACTATCGCGTATCCTGGGATGATGCCATTCATGGACATGAACATGCGCTTCAGTTTGGTGGTGCCCCAGGAATCATCAACGAGGACTTAATCAAGTCGGCCCTTGCTGGACTTACATCGGCTACCACCGGTTTAGCCACCAGAAAGCGGCAGCTTTGCTTCATGGGATTACTTCAAATCATGGATTTGTAGATGGGAATAAGCGAACCGCGCTGTATCTGGTGGAATTGTTGATTGAAAGGAGTGGGTATCAGTTCATTGATACCAGTGATGCGGAGTTGATTGACATTGTAAAAAGTGTCGCTCGGGGAGATATGTACTATGACGGTCTCTCAGAGCGGTTCCGCACTCACCTGAGTCGTCTTGATGATTGAAAATGAGAAGAGCGCGGAATAAATCAGGCTGGACTATACAAGCATATGATTTCAAACTGGCACATTTCCTGTTATCGTGTTGGGTCAGGAACCGAAGTCAGCAGATCATGTACGACGACATTATCGGGCCCAGTTAGGTTCTGATCCGACACCGCGAATCGCATCTGGGCCGATTGGCCGACAAGTTGCGCGATGCGCGTGTGAAACGGGTGTTTGAGCCGATGTTGAGCGGCGACCCGGACGCGGTTGCATTTCAGCCTGACGATGTTCAGTATTTGCGCGATCTGGGGCTGATCCGCCAGAGTCCGTCGATACAGATTGCCAACTCGGTCTACCGCGAGATCAACCCGCGCGAGCTGATCAACTCGTTGGACAAGTCCATTTCGTAGGAGACCGCTAGGTTCGTGGAGGATGGCAGGCTGGTGATGGACTGGCTGATGGAGTCGTTTCAGGAGTTCTACCGCGGGTATTCGGAGCACTGAGTGGGGAAGTTCGATTCACTGAAGGCTGGCCGCAGCTGCTGCAGGCGTTCCTGCAACGCATCGTCAACCCCGGCGGTCGGGTCGAAAGGGAGTATGGATTGGGACGCATGCGCACTGATCTTCTGGTTGTCAGGCATGTGGGGGAGGTCAGGCAGAAGACCGTGATCGAGTGCGAGTTGCGTTGCAAGGGACTGGAGAGTGTGATTGCGGAAGGCGTCGTTCAGGTCGGTGAGCATATGGACCGTTGCGGGACCGAGGAGGGTCATCTGGTGATATTCGATCGGTCGGAGAAGCGCACCCGGAAGCAGAAGGCGTTCAGACGGGAGGAGCTGGCAGGAGACAGTCCTGTAACAGTCTGGGGCATGTGGCACTGGTAGCTCGTTCACTTTACCTGAAACATTTCCACAATCCCACTGCTCGTTTTCGGCTTTGCATGGATTCTCATCGACTACAACACAATTCCCTCCACCAATCCCCCATAAACATCGTAAGCATCCGATCCGACCGATTCACCATTGAACACTCTCCCCTGAATTTTGCATTGATCAACGCGCTGGATGCTAATCTGAACCAAGGGTTCTTGTTGGGACCGATCCAATCGATCCGTACATCCCAAGTATTCATACTCAATGCGGCTTGGCCTGTTATGACATAAACAGACTTCGTTTATAGTTTCTATGACTGATTCATTCCCGGGATCTCATGCTGCGTGTTCCTTCATCCCGACGATTTCCATCACCCGCTCATATCTTGCTAACCACAGCCATTTTCAATTGCCATCAACAAAGCCGCTATCAAATCGTCCCCTCCGACGAACCTTTGATCAATGAATGAAAAACTCCTGCCTTCCTGGTTATGGTGTTGGCTTTACCGGGTACGATTTTTCTTCCGAGTTTGCAGTGTCGAAATACCTGGCGGGGACAAGGCTGTACTCAAAGTGGTGCGACATAAAGCCCGGTTGCCCGAAGTAAGGTCGAATCACCGTACTCCAATCAGGTTGACTGAACTTAACAATCGCTTTGCAAATGGTGATTGGCTGTCGATTGGGAATCCAGCGGATTCCTACTTGGTCGGCGATACGCTCAACGAGTTGATGGAGACGGGTGTGGTCGCTTTCGCTCACCGAAGCCATCCGATACGAGATGATTCAGATCACCGGGTCTGACAATATTGCACATCGAAGACCGGTGAGAACGATGCTGATCCCCCGTAACAATTGAAATCAATTCATCCCTGGACTTGTCACGATGGGACAAACTCCAATGCCATGTACAAACAAGTTGTTGGTGTACCTTGCTTTTCGATCATTTAGACTCGACCGGATCAGAAATCAACCTTCAACCAGATACCAGTGCTGCTGGATACGCCATCTTCATCCGGATCACTTGTCTCAAAGTGAATGCTCGCTCCGCCACCAAGGCTTCGCGAAATCCCGAGAAGCCGTGGCGACATGGATGTCTTCGTAGTGACCGGAGAACTGGCATTGTTAGTTGATTTGACTTTCTTCCTTACCGCCTGAAAGACAAATTCGATACCGGTATCCGAGATTCCGCCGCGTATGCCGGCATAGGTACTCGTACGAGTTCCCTTTCTGATACAGTGGGGAGCAATTCGCTTAGAACTCAAACATCCATCGTTCTTGGCAGTGTGCTTGCCGGTACCCAGATACATCGTCACGTCACCGATAGCGTATTCTCCGACAAGGTAGTTCGATGAAGTCTTTTGGGTACCACTTGCGAAACCGCCGATGATTACCGCTTTATCCTTGCGTCGGACATGCGAGATTGCGATCGAACCGGTTTTCATCAGTCCATCAATCTTGGCACCGATCTCATAAGAATCAACAGTCTTTTTCGTGGTGCTGTCCATGATGGCATCCGCCTGCAGACGGAGGTTGTCGTCTTCAACTATATAGGATACGGCATCACCAATTCGATAACTCGTTTCCCGTTGACCGTAAACGAATGAGTTGTCAATAATTGTACCGACCGAGGTATAGCTCGCGCTCCAGATTTGTCCGGCTAAGACCATTCCGAACCTGCCTCTAAGACCGACAAAGGAAAGACGTCCCCCACTTGAGCTGGCGTCTGTCGAATCGATCCCGGTCTCAAACCGATACACCGCAATCAGTCCTTCTGCGACCCTGGTCCCGCCTTTGATACCCCATCGCGAGTAACCGTCGTCGACACCGGTCGAACTACCACCGCCTTCGCGCGGTTCGGAAGAGACACCGACACGGAGCGAGCCGTACCAGGATGCTTCCGCAAAGACTATCGAGGGGATGCTCAATGATCCCACCAGCAACGCTACTGTAAATAGATTCCGCATGATTTACGCTCTAAATCAATGAAATTACAATTAGAAGTCAAATCACGAAGGTTCTGATCGAACCCATACTGCCGAAATCAACCGCAATCGTTCCGTATACTGCCATATCGTTGCAATAATACAACAAATTAATCGATTCTGAACTAATGCCCCGCTCTCAGTCCAATTGTCATCATAAGTGAAGAACTGAAAGCACTGCTCATCATTGATCGCGACACGTCCACTCACAATCTACTTTTTTTGATCTCTGCATATATCCGTTCAAGTTGATTCACCGTTGAACTCTCTCCCCTGTAATCAGCGTTGTTCAACATGCCGGATGCCAACTCAAATCAAGGGTTGTTGTCTACTTCATTCCAATTGACCGATACACCCGCAAGAATTCACCCTTACCCAGACTTGGCCCGCTCCGACATAAACAGACATCATCTTCAGTGTCTCCGACTGACTGATTCCAGAAATCTCGTTCTAAATGATTCGTCATCCCGACAAATGCGATCAACCACTCATATCTTACAATCCGCGAACATTCTCAACTGGCATCAACCAATTTGCTGTCGAACCGTCCCGCCCGGCGGACCCTTTTACAAATGCAACATCTCCGGCAATGCCGAATTCATCCACCGTTCCCAGTCCAATCTCCATCAACCATAGGCAACCGCAATACCGCCCGTTGCCTGTCATTGATCGCAACCCGATTCCCCTCAGAATCCACCTCTGCAATGTCGGCAGATATCCGCTCCGACCGATTCATCATTGAATTATCCGGACTCAGATTGCAGACCCGCCCCCAACCGTCGAAGACATCGCGCGACAGGATGCACCGGCAAATTCTTGGGATGGCAACTTTTGCTCTTTGCATTGAATTCCAATTCAATGACCAACCGTCATGCGATTCAATAATTGAACATATTGCATGCCAGATATCACAAGAATAACGAGGTGCAGAAAAAGAAACACCAGGGGAATCCATCGCTCGATTCCGGTGAATGAACGATAGAGCCTGCCCCTCATTCGCCAACTGCCACTCATACCTGTAGACCGATGCAGGCAGATGTCGTTCAAGTTCATGGATGATCTCGAACTTGATGGCGTTGAGTTTCTGGTGTGTGATTTGATGATGCGATGCCACAGAATGGAAAACACAATGCCCATGATTGGAAGAGGTATTACCCACCAATCGGGATTGATGTCGGATGACTGGAAACCATAAAGGCCGACAATTGCCGTGTTCAGGGTCAGAAGGTAGCGGGTGGATGCGATGCGTCTCGCACTTACACTTTCGGAATAGATTCTAGGCAGTTACAACTACAGACAGTATGTAAGACAAGAATTTGGGATACTTGCCCCTGACCACGCGGACAACATTTTGGGATTCACGATGGGGAATGATGATCATCTAAGATCGTTCAATGCGGACCACTGTTCCAACCCTTCCAAAACACCGGGTGTGTTCAATCGATCATCTCCAGGCCACGACATTCCGCAAACGCCGCCAGACGGGACTGTCTCCGTCAGCCCGGGATTCAGGCAGCTCCCGGGCAGACTCAGCGCGCAAGTCCAGAAGATTGCGTTCCTCACTCCCGAACACCATGGCAACCAGGTGAACCACGTCACCCCGGCTGAGATACTGATCCCCGTAGCCGCGATCCCGCATTTGCTCCATCGCCGCATCAAGTGCCCTGTCGATCCTATGCCTGCGCCTGCCCCTGATCACCTTCGCCTCGATCACATACACCTCGCCGGCATGCTTGACTACCAGGTCCGCCTTGCCCCGGCTCGACGCCACCTCCCTCTGAACATCCGCACCCACCGCCTGCAGATACGTCTGCAGCACAGTAAGATAGTGACCCTCCGATTCGGCATTGCTGTTATTGCGATACCAGTCGTGCGGAATGGCCGCATACACCGTACGCAACCGTTCGGCCAGCCTGTCGAAATCCTTCGACTCCAGACAGCCCAGCACCGTATTGCCGTCATCCGACACGGCCTCCGCATCGCGACCCGCATGGACCAGAAGACCCTCGCTGAATCTCACGCTCACCTCAAAGTTCGGATACTCCAGGGTGTAGATCGTATCCGGGCCGACACGCCGCTGCTCTCCGACCGTCAGATAGCCCGACTGGAACATCAGCGCACGAAGATCGATATCGCCCACATCAAACTGGATCAGCTCCTCCTTATTGATCGTTCCACCGTCAAGCTCCTTCAGCGGATAATCCCGCTCCCTGATCAGCCGGTACAGATAGTTCGGTGTCCCGCTCCTGAACCAGTGGGATTCAAATTCCCTTTCCTCCAACAGGTTAAGAATGTCCCAGGGATTGTAGAGCCGGTGCTCGCCCAGCCAGCTGTAGCCGTTGTACCAGCGACGGATCTCCTCGCGGTCCAATCCCTCGAGCTCTGGCGCGAACACCGTGTCAAGCTCGTCATCGGTGAATCCGCAGATCGACGCATAGCGGGGGTTCAGGGAAATATCCTTCAGATTGTTCAGCCCGGAGAACAGGCTGACCTTCGAGAACATCGTGATCCCGGTGACGAACACAAACCTGACATGTTCGGCACTGTCCTTGATAATGCCGTAAAACCCCCGGAGATAGTCCCGGTTCGCCCTCGCCAGCTCCGGCCTGTCCAACGCATCCAGGATCGGCTTGTCATACTCGTCGACCAGTACCACCACCTGCCGCCCGGTGCTCCGATGCAACAGGCGAATCAGCTCTTTCAGATGCTGCGAACCCTTGATGCAAATCTCACCCATTTCAATGCCGGCATCATCCGCCACCGCCCTCAGCTCGCCATGGATATGCTGGTCAATCTCTTCGGGACTGTTGTACTGATCGCCGAAACTCAGCCGTACGACAGGATGCCGGACCGACCAGTCCCAGCTGTCGTGGATGGCAAGCCCGCGGAACAGCTCCTCCTCACCCTCGAAAAGCGCCTTCAGCGTGTCGACAAAAAGACTCTTGCCGAAACGGCGCGGACGCGAAAGGAAGTAGAAACTGCCCTGATCAATGAGATCACGCATGATCGGGGTCTTGTCGACATAGTAGCTGTCGCGCTCGCGGACTCCGCGGAAAGTCTGAACTCCAATCGGAAACCTCTTTCGGGACTCGTTCTGCTGTGTACCACTCATGTACTCGATCATATCAATGTCTGTGCGCTGAACATGAGTATATCAGACCTGGTCTCATTGGAAGATGAGAGGGACCACAGACATTATCCGAAGCGGTGGAATGTTCGTTTCCGGTGAGGTTCCGGAGCCGGACATCTGTGGCTTGTGAATGCTGTCGAAAGACCGAAGCGGGGCATGGGATGCCTGCGGAGCAGATGATCGGCAAGTTACGAATTTGGAATAATTGTTGTGGTTCCTACTTTATGAGTAGGTCTATGAATATGTCGCCATAACCCCAAATTAAAGTACCGATAACTATACCAGTCCAAGCAATCCAGTGAAATAATTTACGTACGGTTGGAGTTTCTGCGTCAATTAAAGTGGGCTTACCGTTAACAGATACATCAGATGATGCTTGGGGTTGCTTCGCCAAGGACTGACGAATTTCTAAAATCACGGAAAGCAATACGACCAGCGACCCAGATCTTTGAAACCATTCTCCCTCTTCCAACGTTATACTGAAAAATAGCGATGCCCCTAACGCTGTCAGTTCAAATGCAATTAGAAACAGGTCGAAGCAGACGCTTGTTTTTTTGTCTAATGATTGAATTGCCAGTGTGGTTATTCACTTGAGACAATCGCGAGGTGAATTAATGACCAAATGGGGCGGGGAATTACGAAATTTCTAAAGAAAATCCCACTTAACGTCTGTGCTGTCATCAAAAGAGATGCGAATCTCATATCCCCACCACTACCGTTTTCGCTTCAGCCAGCCAGCGGCGGGTCGTGTTCACACTCGGCTCATAATCACGCGCCACCGATCGTCCGCCGCAAACCTCGCCTGTGATCTGCTTCCGCAGTACCCTCGATTAATGCTTCCTGCCCGTCTTGGATTTCCCTCCCGGCGTCCCCGCCTTCGGTTGCTGACGTATGATACGTCGGGAATCCCCGTGCCCGCAAATCTCACCATCGGCTGTGTCCACAAAAGCGCGACCAGTCCAACAAGGAAGGCTGGATGAATCGATAGAGATAAAGTTTCTCGACGACTGTCTGCACATCATCACCGGACAGGCGAAAAATTACGGCTGCAGACTTGGTGAGCTGCAGTCACCCCATATCTGGAGAGGATTCCTTTTCTGGATCCCCTGCTGCTCAAAGCGACGGGGAATCCTGAATCCATGCGCAGCCGAAAACGGACAGGGGATCGCAGGAACACCCGAACCGAAGTGGACAGACACGCCCCTACATCCCCCAGACGGTGACAGATGTGTCGCCGGACATCTCCTCCCGTCTGAACAACTTCTGCTTCCAGGTGCGCTTCTTCGACCGGTCGAATATCACCAGATGACCCTCCTCGGTCCCGCACAGATCCATATAATCGCTTATCTGAACCAAGCCGTCGGCAATGACTCGGTCCAGTCCCTTCCGGCGAAGCTTGCACTCGATTACGATTTTCTGTCTGGCATCGCCCACGCGCCATACAACCAGGAGATCGGTGCGTTTGTGTCCCACTCCGTACTCCCTCGCGATCCGTCCGCCTGCGTTGACGATACGCTGCAGGAATGCCTGCAGCAGAATCTGCGGGCCCGCCTCAAGGTAGTCGAACCGTTGCACCCAGTGCTCGGAATTCTCGCGGAAAAACACCTGAAACGACTCCATCAGCCGGTCCATCACCAGCCTGCCATCCTCCACGAACCACACAGTCTCGTAAGGAATGGACTCATCCGCCGAACTGATCAGCTCACGCGGGATGATCTCGCGGTAGATCGGGTTGGCGACCTGTATCGGCCGACTCTGGCTGATCAGCCCGATGTCGCGCACATACTGGACATCGTCGGACCTGAACACCTCCGCCTCTGATTCACCGCTCAATATCGGCTCGATCACCCGCTTTACGCGCGCCTCGCGCAGTTTGTCGGCCAGCTGGTCCAGATGTGTGTCGCGGCGTCGGATCAATACCTCTCGCGATTCAATGATGTCGTCATGCCCGATCTGGCGGCTTCGATCCTCGACTCTTTTCCAAGCCTCATGTGCCAGGGCGTTGACCAGCCACGGCTGTCCCCGGGTCGACTCCCATACCTCTGTCAATGCGTTCTCGCTCCATCGCTGCCCGGTCTCGTCGGTATGTTGCAGGAGCAGGGACCTGGTCTGCGACTCGTCAAAATCCCCCAGCCGCATCGACTCCGCCTTGATGTTGAACGCACTGCCCCCGGTGACGATCTCATCGTCCCGGCGCGATCGGATCCGATAGTCGCGCACATCGCGCACACCGCACAGTATCACGCTCTGCGGAAAGCCGTCCGGCCGTCGAGTATAACCGCTTCGCAACTGGCGGAGAACTGAGATCAGAGTATCACCGGACAGCGCATCGATTTCGTCGATCATCAGGACCAGAGGGCGAGCGTCCGACGCCGCCCAGCGACTCAGGGTTTCGCTGAGAGCTTCAATCTCCACGACTGAATTTAGAGCATCCTGGGAGATGTCGCGAACAGACCGGTCATTCATTCTGTATTCTGCCTCGCGACCAAGTGCTGTGAGCACCGCTCGTATACCAGTTTGGACATCGTCGCGTGCGGTCTGGGCAGACTCAACATTGACATAGGCGGCACGATACCGCCCGGTCGAGTTCAGCTCATCCTGCAACGAAAGCAGTGCAGAGGTCTTGCCGGTCTGGCGCGGTGCATGCAGGACGAAATAGCGTTTCTGTTCAATCAGCCGCAAGAATTCTGGATGGTCAAAACGCTCCAGCGGAGGGATGGCGTAGTGCTCTTCCGTCTCGACAGGACCTGCGGTATTGAAGAATTTCATGAAATGCGATTATACATCCACCGTAACCATTATTTGCTGAGGAGACCGGAGTCCCAGCAGTTCTCATTCTGGCGTTCTTTAATAGGTAAATTTGCCCGCAATTTATAGCGTGCAGGCGGTCACGGTGAACCTCTGTCTGAATTGGTTGACTGTCCAGACCGGCAAAATTCCTGTCGATGGACAATCCCGAGAGTTTCAGTGATTTCCGTATGAAATGCACTGCGGCATGTTGTTTTTCGGTGTAGCAACAGCGGTTTCGCCTTTCCTGTACTCCAGTGGTTTTGAACTCCGAAACTCCGGTACAGCATTTCTTGATATCTCGGCATACACCTCGCCGGCCGTATCCCGGGCGAGTGTTTGTGATCGCCAATGTCCGCTATATAATCATTTTCCATGCTGTTCTTCAATACTGCCGGCCCTATAAGGCCAGGCGAAAATTATTTCATACCTCCGCTGGAGCGTCTTGACCGTTCGGAAGTTTTTAAGCTGATTGATCAAAAGCGATATTTCGTCCTGCACGCGCCGCGCCAGACCGGCAAGACCTCTTAACTGCTGGCATTACGAGACGAATTGAACTCGACCGGACGGTACCGTGCCGCCTACATAAATGTCGAGTCCGCACAGGTTGCTCGCGAAGATGTTCGTTCCGGAATGCAATCGGTGTTAGGTGAGCTCAGTGCGGAAGCCGAAGACAATCTTAATGACCTCTTTGTATGCGCCAATTGGCAGGGAATCCTGGAGACATTTGGACCGCTTAGAGCACTCAGCGAGACATTGAGACGCTGGTCAGCGGTGGACACGCGTCCGTTGATTCTGATGATCGATGAGATTGACGCGCTGTCTGGTGATACCCTGATCTCGGTGCTTCGGCAGTTGCGAAGCGGCTATCCCCGGCGGCCGGACGGCTTTCCACAGAGTGTGATACTGTGCGGTGTACGCGATGTGCGAGACTATCGGATCCGCTCAAGCAGGGACAACGAGATCATTACCGGTGGCAGCGCGTTCAACATCAAGGCGGAGTCGCTGCGGCTGGGGGATTTCGATGAGTCGCAGACGAAGTCACTGCTCCTGCAACATACCGACGAGACCGGTCAACGATGGAGCGAGGACGCACTGCAGGAGGTATGGGAGTCGACCTGTGGACAGCCTTGGCTGGTCAACGCATTGGCGCTCGAAGTGCATAATCTACAGTTATTGGGACGGCGAATCTACACAATTGGGACGGTGAATCTACACAATTGGGACGCGGTCTGAGCCTTGCCGGCGGCGACACCGGGGTGTTGCGGCGGTGATCTTTTTCGGCACGATATTGAACCGGTCGGCGGTTTGGTTTTCAATCGGGGGTTTTGTTTACAGGGCCCGGATTGCGGGAGGTGCCGACCATGTCCAGAAAGAGGACCGAGATGGGGAAGATTACCGAGATTCTAAGATTGCGTGGCGAGTGTGGCTGGTCGTACCAGCGCATCGGAGCCAGGCTGAACATCAGCAAGACGGCGGCGCATCGGCTGGCGGAGCGGGCGCAGGAGGCCGGCATCGGCTGGCCGTTGCCGGACGGTGTCGACGAGGACGGGCTGGCGCGTGTGGTGTATGGCGATCCACAGTCCGGCTGTGGGTCGCAGATTGATTTCGAGTGGGTGTCGCGCCAGATGGAGCGCAAGGGCGTGACCCTGAAGCTTTTGTGGACGGAGCTTTGCGATCAGGGCTATCCGTATGGCTATGCGTGGTTCTGCCGCTGCTGCCAGCAGTGGGAGAGCCGGACGCGGCGCACCATGCGGATGAGCTGGCGGCTGGGCGAGGCGGTGTTTGTGGACTACGCCGGGGCGACGGTCGGGGTGAGCGGACGCAAGGCGCAGATTTTTGTGGCGGCACTGGGGGTGTCGCACTACATCCATGCCGAGGCGAGCTGGACGCAGAAGGTCGATGACTGGCTCGCGAGCTGCACCCGGATGTTCGAGCATTTCGGCGGTGCCACGCAGATGGTGGTGCCCGACAACCTGAAGTCGGCGGTGACCCGTCACCGGCGCTATGATCCGGAGCTGAACCCGAACTTCGGGCAGTGGTCGGATCACTACGGCACGGCGATCGTGCCGGCGCGTCCGGCCCGGCCGAGGGACAAGGCGATCGCGGAGAATGCGGTGCAGCAGGTGACGCGGTGGGTCATTGCGCCGCTCCGCGACCGTGAGTTCGGGTCGCTGTCGCAGCTCAACGGCGAGATCCGCCGGTTGCTGGTGAAGCTCAATGCACGACCGTTCTCGGAACGTCCCGGCTCGCGCACCGAGATGTTCGAGACCCGGGAGCGGGCGGCGCTGCTGCCGTTGCCGCTGCTGCCGTATCGGCACATCGAGGTGCGTACCGCCACGGTCGGGTTCGACTACCATGTGAGTTTCCTCGGGCACTGGTACTCGGTGCCGCACCAGCATGTCGGCGGCCGGGTGCGGATACACAGCGACGGGCATACGGTTCAGGTCTACCGCGACCGTCAGCGCATTGCGATGCATGCCCGAAGTGAGGTGCGCGGCGGGCAGACCACCTGCCTCAGCCACATGCCGGCCAACCATGCGCATCGGGCGAAGTGGACCCCGCAGCGGGTGCGAAGCCATGCGTCGCGGATCGGACCGCACTGTTCGGCGTGGGTCGGTGCGCAGCTCGACGGCGCCCGTCACTTCCACCAGGTCAGCCGAAAGCTGGTGGCGGTTCTGGCACTGGCCTCGAAGTATGGAGAGCAGCGTCTCGACGGCGCCTGCGCCATCGCCGGACGCTACGATCTGTCACGCATGAGCGACCTCCGCCGGATCCTGGACAACGGCGCCGATCTGCAAAGCCGCAACCAGTGCGAGCTGACACTCGAGCTGGCGCAGGATCATGAGAACGTGCGCGGCGCGGCGGCGTTCGAGTGACCGGGAGGTGGACCGATGAGTGACAATATACTGACTGATCTTCGCCGGCTGTCGCTGGGCCCGATGGCCGAGGCGCTGCAGCATCAGATGCAGCAGCCCGGCACCTACGACGATCTTGCGTTCACCGAGCGGCTGTCGCTGCTGGTGGATCACGAGATCCAGTGCCGCCGGCAACGCCGCCAGCAGCGGCTGATCCGGGCCGCCGGGTTCCGGGTGGCGGCGACGCTCAACGATGTGCACTACGGCAACGGACGCAACCTGGAGCGGCGACAGATCGCCGAGCTCGGCCAGTGCGACTGGATCGGGCGCAGCCAGAACCTGCTGGTCACCGGGCCGTGCGGCTGCGGAAAGACCTACCTGGCGTGCGCCATCGGTCACGCCGCATGCCTGCTCGACCGCAGCGTGCGCTATCTGCGGATGCCGGCGCTGCTGCAGCTGTTCGCACAGGCGCGCGCCACCGGTGAGTTCCTCAGGGTCATGCAGCGGCTCGGCTCGGTGGTGGAGCTGATCATCATCGACGACTTCGGGCTGCGACCGCTGGAGGCGGTCGACCGCCACGATCTGCTGGAACTGATGGACCGGCGCTACGGGCGATCTTCGATCGCCATCGTCAGCCAGCTGCCGGTGGCGCAGTGGCACGCCGCCATCGGCGACGCCACCCTGGCCGACGCCATCCTCGACCGGGTGGTGCACAACGCACACCGCATCGAGCTCAGGGGCGAGTCGATGCGGAAACGAAACGCCATGCACACAGCTGACGCGGAACCGAACCCGGCATCACCACCCGCCCATGACCAAACCTGATGGAAAACTCCACACCGCCGACGTCAGAGTGCTGAAGCACTCGGCGGTGCGGTTTTTCCACAGGTGTTGCTCACAGGCTCGCACAACGACACATTGACACAAGGAGGAAAATACAGTCAAATAGCGACACTGAGAACGCTGAAAGGGATCACCGCCGAAGCAATGAAATGTCGGTTTGTCCCATTTGGTAGATTCCGCGTCCCAATTAAGTAGAATAAGCACGAAGCTTGTAAACGGGTCTCTGACCGAAGCCAGCAGATCGTGCACGATGACATTATCGAGTCCAGGGAGGTGCTGATCCGGCGTCGCGACACGCATCTTGACCAGCTGGCTGACAAATTGCGCGAGGGGCGGGTAAAGCGGGTGATCGAGCCGATTGTGAGCGGCATCCCGGATGCGGCATCGTTTAAGACCGACGATGTCCAGTACGTGTGCGACCTCGGGCTGATCCGCCAAAGTCCGACGATACAGGTCGCCAACCCGATCTACCGCGAGATCATCCCGCGCGAGCTAATCAATTCGCTGGACAAGTCTATTCCCTACGAGACCGCGTGGTTCGTGGAGGATGGCAGGCTGGTGATGGAAAGGCTGATGGATGCACGTTTCAGGATTTCTTCCGCGGGCATTCTGAGCACTGGGAGGGGAAGTTCGATTATTTGGAGGCGGGGCCTCAGCTGTTGCTGCAGGCGTTCCTGAAGCGCATCGTCAACGCCGGCGGGCGGGTCGAAAGGGAGTATGGATTGGGACGCATGCGCACCGATCTTCTGGTTGTCTGGCATGTGGGGGAGGTCAGGCAGAAGACCGTGATCGAATGCAAGTTGCGCTGGAAGGGACTGGAGAGTGTGATTGCGGAAGGTGTCGTCAGGTTGGCGAGTATATGGACCGTTGCGGGACCGACGAGGGTCATCTGGTGATATTCGATCAGTCGGAAATGCGCACCTGGAAGCAGAAGGTGTTCAGACGGGAGGAGATGGCCGGAGACAGCCCTGTCACTGTCTGGGGTATGTAGCACCGGTGCTGATTGATTTTACCCGGAGAAATTCCGCAATCCCAATGCTTGTTTTCGGCTTTGCATGGATTGTCAGCGATAAAAACACAACTCCCTCCACCAATCCCCATAAACATCGGTAAGCATCCACCCCGATCGATTCACCATTGAACATTCTCCCCTGATATTTACATTGACTTACACTCTGGATGCAAAATTGAATCAAGAATTCTTGTTGGCTCCAATCCAATTGATCCATGCAACCGCAAGAATTCATCCGAATCGTGAATTGATCGATTCTGACATAAACCGACTTCAACTAAAATTTTCTCCGACGGACTAATTCCATAAATCTCATGCGATGTGATCCTTCATCCCGAAGATTACGATCAACCATTCATATCTTACAAGGCACGAACATTCTCAATTGGCATCAACGAAGTCGCTGTCGAACCGTCCCGCCCGGCGAACCCTTTGACAAAAGCAAGATATTCCGGCAATGCCGAATTCATCTTTCGTTTCCAGTCCAATCTTCATCAACCGTAAACAACCGTAACACCGCCCGCCGCCTGTCATTGATCGCAATTCGACTCCCCTCAGAATCGACCTCAGCATTGTCAGCGGATATCCGCTCGAACCGATGCTGCTTTGAACGGTCACGACTCAGATAGCAAACCCGACCTCACCTTCGAAAACATCGCGTAACAGGATGCCCCGGCAAATTCCTGGGATGGTGACATATGCTTTTTGCATTGCGTTTCAATTCAATGGACAACCAAACACGAAACCGAATAAATGGTAGAGAGATGTTCGTCGTTACTTTCCTCCACTTGACGTAGACGCAAGAAAGGGATAGGAGAAAAGACTGGAAAATTGCCAGCTAGTGGCCGATTGTGATTTCTCAGCTAGAATTCATTAAGGTTGGTCAAATCAAATCGATCGTGACATTCTGTCTCCAATTCGATTTCAGAATGTTTGCCAGACCTTGTCTACTTCTCGTTGAGTCGAGAAATTATTGGCAGAATTAGTTGTCGAGGCACTGCAATAAGGTCAGTTTTGTTCAGTCTTTTAGTTTGACTGGAACGCAGTTTTCCCGATGCGTTTTGAATTTCTATCTCTTTTTCTCCGTAGAGTGTCATTAATACTTCGTCAATGTCCTCGAAACGAGCAGCGGTGTTGTTTGCAATGTTGTGACGAAAAGCATCTACAGTTACAGGGGTATCCAGTGCTAGGCTGTGGGTTTTCCGAGCCAAAGTACTTAGAAGTTTCTCTTTCATGTCTCTCGCATCAATCTCATCAAAACTGAAAAGTGGTGGCGTTGACTCGTCACAGATCGCTTCCCATCCTAAGATGTTGTAATGTCCCGGTCCGAAGTGCTCGAACGTGTTGTTAGTATTCCAATGCGTTTGAATCATAACATCACGGGCCTTTGGATGACGCGAAAGGTGAAGAAACCACAGCGCCCGACGCGAAATTTTTGGCCTGAGAAAAAATGGCGTATCGTAGTCGGCCCCAGTGAATGTCCGAAAATGTTCTCTTAGTGTTCTCTGAACGAGTGCTTTGCCGCCTACTCCATCTCGCATTTCGTGTAAATCCTTAATTTTGTCTTCAGATAAATTCAATGTACGTGAATATGTTTCAATCAGTGGAGAATCTTCTCTAAGAAAATTAATCAAACTGTCAACCGCGAACGTGAGGATAACTTCCGCAGCGGGTAGTTGATCGAATATTTGAGCAACTTGTTTAATGATTACATTTGAATAACCTGTTTGATCCAAAAGGAAAATTGCTCGTCCCTTTATTGGCTGACGACGTTTGATTTCATTTATGGTTTTGCTTAGCGCATACTCAAAATGGATATTCTCAATTACAAATTTTTCATCGTTGATTGGATACCCTCGTTCTGACATCACCTTTTTCAGATGGTCTGTATGTGCTCGTACTCGATCGTAAAAATAGTATTTGCAATCAAAATTCAGAGGTTTTTGCCTTTTTGCATTGAGTCTCTTTGCAGCCGCCTCTGCCTCTTCAATCAAGATTAGTGGTGAACCAGAAATTATTTCACCGTTGTCTAAAAAAGTTCCACCTCCCGAAAATCCGTCAACTAAATCTATCCTAAAATGCTCTTGTGCAAAGTTTACGTTCAATGTGTTGAAATAAGCTTCGAGATATGATCGCAAGACTCGTAATTTTGCTTTGCTATGCGACTCGATATGCGGGGGAGGTTCGTTAGGGTGCCATTTGAATTTCATGTGAACCTTTCTCGGTAAATTTTACTGGCATGGCGTTATATTCGTTACCATCTAGCTGTCTGCCGCCAGATTTTGCTGTTCTTCCGCCCCATTGCTTGAAGAAAAATTCGACTTCGTTTTTTATACATAATTCACGAATTGCGACTACCCAGCTATGTTCCATGGGTCGCGCATTCGGGCCGCTCTCCCCACCGACAATTACCCAATCTATTCCCGCTAAATCGATCTCTCCAACCGGGCCGAGAAGCGGTTCAATAGAGAGAAATCGAATGGAAGCTGGTACAGCTTGGAGGTGTTTTATCCTAGCAGTCGCATTTTGATCCTCAACTGAAACACCACACCAGATATGCGGCGGAGCTAATTCATCCCCATATCGCCGACACATATACTTTTTCATCAGTGTACTTCGTTTTGAGAGAATCTGATAGATGTGATGACTAGCGGATTCCATTGTTTCAAAAACCTGATCAATAAATTCTACGGGTATATCCTTGTGAAATAGATCGCTCATGGAGTTGACAAAAATTCGTTTTGGCTTCTTCCAAGATAATGGTTGCTTTAATCGCTCTGGACGGAGTGTGAGATCAAATCCATTCTCAAAAGGGTGACCAGGAGTTCCTCTGAATCTTTCCGCGATTCGTTGAGCATAGCAATTGTCGCAGCCACGTGTTACTTTTGTACAACCGGTGACCGGATTCCAAGTGGCGTCAGTCCATTCAATTGAAGTCGCACTATTCATAATGGAAAATTAACGGCATTACTATGAGTTTTGGTGTTCCATTGTTGGTTTAGAACTTTCAAGAGTTGACTTTGGCAGAGGGACTATTAACAACAGATCGAATGAACTAATGGGCTAGAAATCTGAAGAAAGCTTAACTCTTTTGAAAATTATACGAGTATTTACTTGTGTAATCCGATACGAATATGGCTTTACCCGCTCTTAATTGCAAATTCTATTGTCGTGATATCACAAATCCAAAAACACCATTACCCACCAAAGGCTTTGGCTACTTAATCCTGTTCCGTTTTAAGTCCTCGCGACAACGCGCGTCAACTCGCCTATCGCAGTTACCATCGACAACAGCTTCAACTTTATGCGTTCGCTCACTCAAAGATCACCTCTACGCAGAACCTGACTAACTCGTTCCAGGGGTCTCACGCTGTATGATTTGTCATTCCGACGATTTCGATCAACCATTCAATTCTCACAAACCACCGAAACTTTCAATTGGCGTCAACAAAGGCTCTGTCGAACCGTACCTTCTGGCAATCTCTTTGAAAAACGAGTGAAAATAGCTTACCGGATGAAGGTATTGGTTCGCACAAGACGCAATTTTTCATTCGCGTTCGCTGTTTCAAATTGTCCAGCCGGAACGAAACTGTACCCACACGTGAACGAAATGCTGTCTGGATTTACGAAATCACATCGAGTGACTCCGCTCCATTCAAGCCGACAGAATTCAAGAATCACCCTGGAAATGATGACTGGCCGTCTATCCGTAAATCCAGACGTATCCATAGTCAGTTCGATTCCGACATTGTTTGGCGAGCGGACTGAGGTTTTGTCTGTTCAGTTGCAAAGTTGAACCCGTATATGTCCGTGAACGAACTTGACTTTCTTAAAGTCAGGACTGGCCTTGAACTCGGACACTGTCAAGGAGTGGACCGCTCGTCTCCTTCAAACTGAAGAGATGGCCCCCTGATGGCGGGATTGAATCGGAGATTGATGACGAAAATTAAATGCCAAACCTCCATCAATTCGAAAATGTTGAGCTGATTACACCCCCGGAACTCCGAGTTCTGCTATCTGCAGAGTTTTCTTTGGAAGTGTCGAATGCGTCAACTAAATTCCGAAAGGATTTGATCGGTTTTCTGAATTAGGGTTGGGATATCAGCGGTGGATGTGCGCCAGACTATTTCAGTGTCTACAGAGTCATAGCCGTGGATCATTCGATGTCGCATTCCCGTGATTTCAGACCATGGAATCTCTGTATGAGCATCGCAGAACTCTTGCGATATGCGACCTGCAGCTTCGCCAATGATTTCAATTCTCCGGATCACCGAATCTTGAAGTTGAATATCACAAACAAATTCGTCGTGTGAGATGTCCTTCACATATTCCGCAGCGAGTTGTACGGACTCGAGGATATCAACAGCCATTCACGGTCACGCTTCATAAATCAGCTTGGCGGACTCCAAAATTCTTTTTCTACGTATCGGGTTTCGGCTGTTTTCGACACCTCGCTGACTGATCAGATCGACTTCGCGACCCACAATATTCTGCAATTCCTGCCTCATCCGACTGAGACCCATCAAACCCGGGATGGCAGATTCCTCGAATGTCACAAGAAAATCAATGTCGCTGTCTGCATTGAAGTCATCTCTCAGGATTGAGCCAAAGATTGACAGCCGACGGATATGATTGATTTGACAAAATTCAGTAATTCGGTCCATCGGTAAATTGAATTTTTCAGCCATGACTCACCAACCCCTAATTTACTGTGCAATACTACGGTTGATTTTATCTCCTGTGCAATCGAATTGAACCGCCGTCAAGATGCGGCGCATCAATCTGTCTGAGAAGCCTTATTCATTGCATTGGACTTTTTTTCGATGTCCTTCATACTCTTCAGAAACTGACGTACGCGAGGACGCTGGAACAGTTCATTTGCATCGATATATTTCGCACCTTTTGACGTGATGCGGACTTTGGGACCATCATCTCTTTTTCTTCGCATGTCAAACTCCTGAATCGATGCACTATTTTTACTTGCTGTATTAATTGTACTTTGATTGAATCTTCATCCAGTCCATCCAACCGCGGATTTTCTCGATTCAATGACACAAGTATATGACTACTGGAGTGTACCAAGAATCGTCGATATTAGGAATTGTAAATCCAGAGTGAATGCGTAGCAGATGTTGGCACGATTGCATCTGCCTGACCGGTTCCTTTGATAAATTCACTCGGGTGGTGTCCTATACAGCATTCGACTAATCCGAATCCCCACCGGCCTTCCGTAAGTGCTCAGGCAGGCAGTGTCGAGGCGCAGCCTGCCACCGCGTCTTTATGTGGACGATCGCAGCGCATTCGCTCAGGACAGGCGGTGTTGGTTTGTGTCAAACTGAACATTGCACTGATTCACTCACGTCCCTATGAGCTGTAAGACCGCGGTGGGGTAGTACGGTTTGGCGAATTGAAAATTATGTACAGTTCAGAACTGCAGTCACACTAATCCAACGAATTGACAATCGCCCGGTATCCGTCATCGAATTGGGTGATTAGCCTGCAATGGAATTTACTGAGTTGTTCCAGTACGTTTATGTCATCGAAGTCTTTGGAATTTCGATTGAGGAAGTAACTCTGCTGAATCTCTCTTTGTCTTAAATGCGATATTACTGAGGAATATACAATTGCGTCCTGCCTTGATATTCCGTACTCCTCTTCAAAGTTTGAAGCGTCCTTCAAGACCTTCGCGTCAAGAGATACCACATCGGCCGAATCCAGTAGACGCGTCCGTACAAGTTCAAAATTTTCCGTATCCTCTTGGGCCGATTGGGTCAGAAAAACAGGAAATCGGTAGAGGTCATCAGATTGGTCTGTAAAAGTACTTGAACGAGTGATTTGTTTAAGTTCCGCACTAAGATCCTGCTGCAGTTCTTTGCGCCTATTTTTTCGCCGATGGAGTGTTTCAATCGGTTCAACCAACGAATATGCAGGTAGAATCAGATCAATTCGATTTTGTTCGCACAAACTGAGAATGTTGTCGCAACTTGAATATTGTTCCTGACGAAAAGCAAGCTCCAGTGCAAAATTTGATTCCACATAGATTTTCACACTGATGCTTCAAATACCACGCGGCCATTTTTTACGGCATTCAAAATTCCAGATTCGCTTATCCAATTCTTAATGTTTCGGTATTTGTCACCAACCGAGGCTGGCAGGCTGATCTCATTTAGTCAACTTCCCATGACGAGTTCCAATGCATATTCACTTATATTGTTGCCATCCAGTCGGGATTCTTCGAAATACCGTTCCAGAATCGAACGCATTTCAACCTCATAGGTGGGTTTCACTAAATCTGGCTCACTCCCCGATTCCTTCCATACATACAGACGGTCTTGGGTTGCGATAATGAAATAATCTACATCAGATAAGTTTCCATGGGCTGCCATGTTTCGTCTTGTATGAGTAGCCCATTCGGCAGTTGTCCAATGCCGACCTTTTATTTCAACAATTATTTTTAGTTCGCCTTCACTGTTGTATACAGCGAGGTCTGCGCGTGAATTCATCTTGGCTCCGCTTCACTTTAATATTTTTTTCAAGACTGAATATAGCATGAGATTTCAGTTGGTTTCACTTGTTATGTCGGGGTACTTTTTTACTCACATTCCATGCTGCACGGCAAAGGTGCACTACATTTGCAATCCAATTTTCTATCGTCCATAGCGCACGTCGGTACACTAATCTGGTCTGGATGCATTTCGATATTCGACCACATATGTAAAGCTGAGTCGACCGACTAACCCTCTGGAACTACCGGCTCTCCCGCACCATCATCTCCAAATGCATTGTTTGAGCATCAAAAGACTTAGCTTAAGCACTCACAGACTCATGGTCGATGACTTCACCCCTGTATCAAGGTTTATTTTGCTTTGTTCTTGAAAGAAAAACATATATTATTTTCTTTCATAATCATGACCAGACATAAAAACAGTACCAGTAGCAGAATTCTGAAGCGGATTCAGTCCCGCAAGCGCGGATGGGTATTCACTCCCGACAGCTTTGCGGATCTCGGCACGCGTCAGGCGGTCGATCTGGCACTTATGCGGTATCGGGATGACGGTATTATCCGTCAGCTTGCCAGAGGACTCTACGATTACCCTAAAACTGATCCCGAGCTGGGTCAGTTGCAGCCCGCAACGGAAGCCATCGCCTCTGCATTGGCCGGACGCGACGCCACCCGCTTGCAACCCTCCGGGGCCTATGCGGCCAATCTTCTCGGGCTTTCCACACAGGTACCCATGAAGGTCACCTATCTGACTGATGGTCGTACGCGGACCGTCCAGATAGGCGGGCGCCAGATCATCTTGAAGAACACCAATCCTCGCAGTATGGCGACTGCCGGAAAGGGCAGTGGACTGGTGATCAAGGCCCTGCGTCACCTGGGCCGGAAGAGTGTTGATGAGCGAGTCATCTCACAGATTGATCGGCGAATAGACGACAAGATACGGAAACAGCTGATGGAGGATATCCGATACGCCCCGATCTGGATTGCCGATGTCATTCGCAGGCTGGCTGTAAATGAATCGAACCCATAAAAGAGTCGCAATTAGCGATTGTTTTATGGAGCTGCAATCGCCATAGAAATACAAACAATTGTTTGGGAACCTGGATTGCGCAGCTGTGTGTTGTTCTACAGTAGTGGCTAGTTGCGAGGACGCAGACGGTGCGCAACTGTAATGTCTTCAAGTCTGAGACCCCTGCGGTTGATTTCATTGCGGACCTCGTCATAGACTGGTGCAGTCTTTTCAAGATCCGAAATCGTCATAACGATACAAAAGGGTACCCCGATATTCGGAATGAAATCTCCGGCTCGGGAATACGATCGCAGAAGCAGTCGCCAATTACTCGAGGTTCCACGTCCTCTTTGCATTGTTAATCTGTAACGCTTGATCGGTGCCCACTTTAGACCAGTTCTCAGAAGGTGTCTTTCGGTGGCATATACGGACTGGGTTGGCCCGACACTATCGAAATGCTTGAGATGTGATTTTGGATTTTCGTCACCCGTTACAGGATCGATCTCAATTTGCTGCAGGGAGACTTCAAGCTGTTTTCGGATGCATTCCGCGTCGAACCGAGCATCAATTGGTGGCGTGAAAGCTAAAGTCAGATCAACTCGGCCGCGACATTTTCCTTCAGAATTTACAAGGGACTTGGGCCATGCGAAAATGAACTGTAGCTCTTTACCTGAGACAAGGGATTCCGAAAATACCAGAGTGATCGAATGGGGATCGTCTGACAAACACTCATCGGCAGGAGGTGGCATGCCGTAACCGACAAATTCGCGAGCAACATGACGCAGAGCTTTGTGTTGCATAGCCTCACCCCGTCGGGCACGATGAACCAAGAGAGCGATTAGCATCTCTCTTGGAACTGATCCTTCAAGTCGGTAGTCAATCGTGGCGAGAGTGGAAGCAACCAGGGGAGTAGAAAAACTGGTTCCACTTTTATTGACGACGTCGTTGTCGGATGCAAATGAAAATAATCCGGAATCGCCGCCTGCACTTGACGTTGCGCCACCATAGTGAGTCAAGTCGGGTTTGAGCGCGCCAGCTACACCGGGACCACGACGCGTGTAACTTGCTGGGAGGTCAGTACCATAACGCGGAATTCCGGGGGTATTGAGCGCGCCGATCGTTAGTCCAAGCAGATGCTCAGCAGGTGGTTTGACGTGTTCATCGACGGCAGGCCGTAAAGCTAAAAGTCTCAACGCGCTATCACCGTCAGGCGGCCATGGGGGACGCACATTTAAGGGGCAAAGATTGCCAGCGGATACAACAAATAGAACATCGTGCTCAACAGCGATGTAATCAAGTAATTGTGCAAAATCGGAATATTCGCGGTCCCTACTCCGTACTCCAAAACTCAGGTTGAAGACACGGACATCAGCGTCGAATTTGGCGCGTCTGATTTCCTCTTCCAGCTGATCAAAGAACTCAATCCACGAGACATAGTACTTCGATTCCAATCCTTTTTTTGGCCAGAGAGGTATATCAAAGTAACGGCAACCTACAGGTTCTAGTGTTGCCGCAATTCGTGGATTCAGTGTTTGAGCGCCGGCAACAAGACCAGCGATGAATGTTCCATGTGCGTTGTCACGATCAGCTGGGGCAACGAATTCAGTTCCACCGGAGCGCCAAGACGAAATGGCAGGTATGTCTGCTACACCCCCATCTACAATACCAACAATAGGCGTACCGTTTTGAGGAGGGTCGGGTAGTTTATCGATCTTCGGTACCTGAGATGCTTCTTCTATCGGGGTGGCTTCGAGTGATGGTGGCAAGTTGATGCGCCTTATCAGGGGTTCGTTTCCCATCAGCTGTAAAAATTCTTGATGACGCTCGATAGAGACATCTTGCGAGTCTAAGCGGGGCATTTCACGTAGCAGGGCTTTGTACGCTGAAACACGGCTGTCCGAAGGGAAAAAAATGAATGACTGATAGCGTCTGCTGATCAAGTGAATAGCCATTGTCAGATGACCACGTATTAAGTGCTTGCTATCGGATGGAAATAGAGGTAATGCCACGATACCGCCCAAATTATCGAGACGCTGGCGAAAGCCCTCGATCATTCTGTCGGCAACTACAGGATTGAGCGTCGAGTCAAGTTGAAATAGCTCCACAATGTATGCGCCGAAAGTGTTTGGTCGCCTGAACCATTCGTAAGCTTCGCGCGCTGAAAAGGAAATACGGTCGTAACCGGCTGGAAGGCGAATGTCTTCGATACCGCTCAGTTCGCAGCGATACGCGGAAGGTCGGGGTGCCAATTTGCCAGAGTTTCTGTCCGTTGTCATCCGTGGCTCGATTTCCGCTCGTTCTTCAATTCTATAGTCCAGTCGCTGCAGTGCGTCTGGTGTGCATTGGAAGAACATTTCCCCGAGACTTCCGCCTCCGACCAACCCGAATGAATTGGATCGCGAGAATAGTACCCGCAACGGGCGGTAGCTCTTTGCCAAGGCGTCATTGTGCATCTGTACGATGACAAACCCAGCAGCCTGATTTTGTCGACGCAGAGTTTCTGAGACAACTAGTATTTTCTCCCGCATTGCAGATTTGTGATGAGAGAAGCCATGGTTATTCCCGTTGAAAAAGTCTCGGTTGCTGTGTCCTGAGTGACGTTCCGGAACAGTAATAAACTGTTTGGTGTCGAGGAAAACCTGGACAGGGCGCGGTATTGTGTTCTGCTCGGCCATCGTTCACTCCTTGGACAGCTGACTTCTCTGTGTAAATTCGTCAACGTGAGATTTCATGCGCCTTGAGACTGTACTCTGAGAGATACCAAGAACGTCCGCAGCTTCGACTTGCGTCAGACCTGCGCCTTCGATCAGTCCGTCAAGCAACGCATCGTCTGAGCCAAGCAAAAGTTCTTGCCGGCACTGTTCGAATAGCTGCTTGTTGAGGGTGGCCTGCCTTCTGAGTGCGGAAAGCAAGACGGTTTGCGTGGGTCGGCGTAAGGCACGTTCACGTCGATCCTCTCCGGTATGTAGAACCAGGTAACGCTTTCCTCCGGTGATCAGAGTTTCGAGGTCTGCGCCGCTCATGCCATCTGTGAGCCAAACCAGCATACGCATTTCAGTATCAGATAGGTTAATGGGTGCGAGAAAGCGCTTCAGCATCGCAGCTTTGGTCTTTGGCCCAGGTTTAGGAATTAGGATACGGGCCTCAAATCTTCGCCAGACGGCCGGATCCAGCAAGTGTTCGTGATTGGTGGCGGCGAGTGTAAATCCTTGAACATTTCGTGCGTCAAGGCATTGCAGCAGCGTATTGACGACACGTTTTATTTCTCCTACTTCCTGGCTGTCATCGCGGGCTTTGGCAATGGCGTCGAATTCATCGAGAAACAAAATGCAACGGTATCGTTCGGCAAAGTCAAAAAGAGCGCCGATATTGCGCGCTGTCGTACCGAGGAAGGATGAGATCAGACCATCAAGGCGCGCTTCAACAATCGGTAGACAAAGTTGGTAGCCGATATATCTAGCCAGGAGTGTCTTCCCAACACCCGGGGCTCCATAGAGGAGGCATCTCATGTTGGGTTTCACGCCTATACGCGCTAACTCTTCAATGCTGTCCCATTCTTTCAGTTGATCAGTAATTGCCTCATCCAACCCATTTTCCAAAATTGGTGCAGTATCGCTGAGATCATCGGGAAAAAGAACACGGACCAACGGCGCGCCGGTTTCCCGGTCGGTTGGTAACGGTGTTGAACGGGATAGTGTTTCTCCAGGTAGCTGTAGGCCAATATTGCGAGCGCGCATTTGTTCTAGAGCCATCGGCGGTACATCTTGACGAAGTTGCTGCCTATTCAATAAATTTTCAATTTTCTTGGCCTGTTTCGGGTCGGTGTCGCTCAGAGCGTTTCGGAGGCGGGTGACCTGATGAGCGACCCTTTCCGTATCTCCGTTTAATGCCATACGCGATAATGCGAGGACGATGTCGAAATTCTCCATAGATATTCTCTTTATTTAAAATATTATTCATAATATTATTATATTATTCGAAAAATGAGAAAAATATGCAATATATGAATCTCTGGAAATTCAATATAGGAAATTTTATGCAGAAATGGTAGATGCTACTACGTACACGGTACACAAATTTATTTGGAATCCTTCAGATCTGGTAGCCTTTCAATCATCTAGATTACACATAGGTATGCTTTGGGGAGCCTTGCTCAAAATTTTCGATTTCCACTAGTTGGATTCACCACGTTACCACATGGCTCGTGTCCAATTAATTGCGAGCGAGACAAAAACTGTCAATTGACAGTTACATTAGTGTAAACTAAACTGTAAACAATTTTGTAAATCACTGTAGGGGAAAGCGGTGACTAAGAACATACCAAACTCGCAATTTAGTTACGGATTAGTGGAAGCAGGCTTTAATCCAATTGCGGCGATGGAAAATTATGTAAACGATATTCAGGATAAACTTCGAATAAAGGGGTACACAAAATTTGAACGTAAGCACACCCATTTTTTAGAAGCTCCTGTGGAGTCAGGGTTATCACAAAGTGAGTCGACTGCTGAACGCACTCCGATCTGGTGGATTTCAACATCGGACGAAACATCAGGGTTTGAACTGGGAACTACTAATTTAGAATTCCATGCAACCAACTACGAAAATTATTTAAATCTTGTTTCAGAGTTGCTTGACGGACTTCATTCCGTGCACGAAGTGGTTTCTCTTGATCATATCAGTCAGCTCGGATTTCGTAATCTCGATTTTATTACGTCTGAAGAAGATGATCTGTTTACTGGATCATATCGAACAGATTCTGGAGTGCAACAACAATATGCTCTGAGCGAATCTGTTTTCAAAACTGATTGCGGGTCACCTGATCAGTATGGGCGTTTGACTTATAAATTTCATCGTGCAAGTTCCGCAAGTGAACTCCTAAAAGCTCAATTTGCCAAAAGACTTGTTTTAGAAAGTAAACCAACACAAGCCAAAGAAATGACAGTATTTGTGACGGAAGTAGAGCACTCCATCAAAGGTCCGAATTCATTGAATTTCGATCAAATTCAAAAGATATTCCGTCGTCTCTTCGCAACGGCTGACACAGCACTTGACGCAGTCGCCAGTCGCGAACTTGGTAAAACTGAGAATTCAGTACAGGGTTCGATGCTGATGAGCCCAATGGTCAAACCGACATTATCAGGAGACTTTGATGTAGGTGTACTTCACGCAAGGAGCCTACCTGATGTCAGAACCGTGCCGGAACATATAGAAAATATTCGCACAACCCTGAAACCGAGAATGGCCGACCTTGCCGCAATATTCGACGTGTCGCGACAGGCAATCTATAAGTGGATTTCTGGAGAGACAACACCGGAAGACGAAACAATTGACAGAGTTCATCTACTAAGCAGGATTTCTGATCGATTCAGAGAAGCAAATGTATTCCGAGCAGAAGCCCTCTTGAAGATGAAAACATTTGATGGGCTTTCCCTAATGGACCTTATCCAATCTGGTGCGAACACTGATGAACATATTGATGCTCTCATCAGTGAGGCGAGGGCTATGGAATCAGAATATAGAATTACGCTTTTGGCGAATTCAAAGGGTATTCCCACTGATGACTGGCTGTCGACTATATCCATTCCTGGATCATTCGAGAAAGATTGAGCAACTTGAGAATGCACAGGCGCGACTTTAATTTGCGACAAGGAGGGGTTCTAAACGACGATAGTATAAAAAGACTGAATTTGATCGTTGATTCTGAATCAGATAGTTTTCCGGTCATCATCACACATGATTGCGACTTACGCCATGAAAATGAAGAAATCGTCGAATTAATCATCGGGAGGAAGATCGAAAACCCGAAGTCCGTATATGAAAATGCTAAAAACCCGCGTTGCTTGCATCTTCAGTTCACCTCTACGAGCGACCAGAAACCTGTTTATTTGGAACTTTGTTTTTCCAACCGAAAATCAGTTCCCCAAAACGATTTTTCTAAACTACGACAAAAAGAATCCGTTCTCAATATATCTGAAGATAACCATCGAACATTGAAACATTGGCTTGCTTCCCGATACAGTAGGCCAGCCTTCCCCAATTCTTTTGAAGATCGCCTCAGAACGAAAAAAGGTGGTAAAACAGTAGAACAACAAATAGCCAAAATTCTAAAACCAGTAGAGCGACATATTAGGGGAGTCTTCTTTAATCTTGGAGAGCATAGAAATGTGGAGTTGAGCGAAAGTGTCCCATACATATTAGTCATTACGATTGTCTATGTTGACGAAAGTGGTAGTACAACTGCGAGGAAGGAGTCGAAAAATGCAGCTCAACAAATTGAGTCTCTTTTCTTAGATGTCTATGGCGCCGCTGAAGTTGCGACAAAAATTAACCTTGAAGCTTGCAACCCGATTTCAGAATCGCATATGCCGCTGTCAGTTCTACGAAAGGTGGATCAATGGCGGTTGGAGTACCTAAGTATAGAACGCGGTTCATCGGGGGATTTCTTGCAAGCCACCGAAATCCCCGGTTGAATCTTTGGAATTCACTCCATAACTATTCGAGAATTCCAAATCTTAACCCACACCTACGAGGCATGCTGAGGAGGGGAGATGTCATCACAGAACGACAGCACGATCATCTGGGACGGGCGACCGCAGCGCGCCTTTGAGATTACCGTTGAGGACAACATACTCGAAGACCTGCACAAACGGCTCCGCAACACTCGCTGGCCCGATCAGACACCCGGCGACCTCTGGCAGTTTGGTACCGATGTCGCGTATCTCAAAGCACTTTGTTCCTACTGGACGGAAGACTATGACTGGCGTGCCCAGGAGGCGGCACTCAACAGTCTGAACAATTACAAAGTCACCATTGCGGGCTACGACTTGCATTATGCTCATATACAGGGAGAGTCACGGGACGCGCCACCGTTACTCCTGACCCACGGATGGCCCGGATCCTTCTACGAGTTCCACCAGTTGATCCCGCGCCTGACCCGGCCGTCGGAATTCGGTGGCCGTGCGGAAGACTCATTCACTGTCGTGGTGCCGTCACTGCCCGGATTCGGTTTTTCCTTCACCCCGGGGCAACGCCGCTTTGGGCTTAGGGATTCCACCGACATCCTCGCGGTGCTGATGACCGACGTGCTGGGTTATGACCGGTTCTTCGCCCACGGCGGAGATCTCGGATCCTTTATCACGACCCATCTCGGCAATGCTCACACCGACAAGACGCAGGGCATCCATATCACGCTGATTCCGCGACCGCGGGTCCTGCTCGATTTGGCCGAGCCAACTGAAGAAGAGGAACGTTACCAGGCACAACTTGCACACTGGCTGACCGAAGAGTCCGGTTATGCCCAGATCATGGGAACTAAACCGCAGACCCTCTCTTTTGGGCTCACCGATTCGCCCGCCGGGTTAGCATCGTGGATTATGGAGAAGTGGCGCTCGTGGAGTGATTGTGGGGGCGATGTCGATGCCTGTTTCGGTCGCGACACGCTCCTGACAAACATCATGATCTACTGGATAACCGGCACAATCGGATCCTCAACCTGGCCTTACTACCAACGTTCCCGGGAACCCTGGATCATTTCGGAAGACGAACCGGTAACCGTACCCACCGCCTATGTCGAGCATCCTTTCGAGATTCTGACACCACCGCGTTCACTCGCTGAAATGATGTACACCAACATCCAGCGCTGGACGGTCAGGGAGAATGGCGGCCATTTCGCAGCTCTGGAAGATCCGGATTGGCTTGCCGCTGACATTTCGTCCTTTTTCGGCAGCCTGCGCGAATAGACCTGTTTACCAGCGGTATCTACAAACCTTTACCCTCCGTAAACTGAGGAATCAAAGCCGTCTAAATTGAGAATTTAAGATCGCTGTAAACAACCAAATTACATTTCGTCACCCAAACAGGAATACAGTTTCTTCTCTTGCTTCCCATCATTGCCATCTTCGTCTGAAACGGATTTGACTTCAGTGGTCCTTTAGTTCAATTAGATTGGTGGTATCATATTGATACAACGATATATTTCAAGTGATGGTATAGTTCCAACGTCAGCTAGCGAATGTAGTTCGTCTTATTGTGTCGAATACACAATGCCTGTACATCGGCTAGGAGGTAGTTTGTGACTGCGTACAAATTTACAACCATGAAAAGTGATTTTTCGGTGGAAGGCTTGTACAGTCGTCCTGCCTTTGTACTATTTCGACCTGAAGCTAATTTGCATGAATCTATCGCTGTATCCCTCTCCGATTTCTACTTAATTCAAGGCAACGACATTAGTA
The DNA here is from genome assembly GCA_963662635.2 of Arenicellales bacterium. Lineage (GTDB taxonomy): Bacteria > Pseudomonadota > Gammaproteobacteria > Arenicellales > JAJDZL01 > JAJDZL01. The sequence goes on along the minus strand of CAXXFC010000006.1, from coordinate 769,991 downwards.
TTAATCAAGATGCTTATCCGCTGTCAAATGCCAATGTGACTTACCACCTAACTCCATTCAATGGTTTAGCGAGAGTATTCATTGATCGCGCTCAGCTTTTCCTGTTTAGCCCTCATACACTTCCAACTGATCAAATTATTGCTTTGTCATCAGCATTCTTAAATGGTGTTCACCAAGAGATGGGAGATATTTCGTTTAGCAGTTTTATCATTCAGTCTGGTTTCCACGCCGAATTAGACGGCATTTCTCCAGCCGAATTTATAGCTACCCATGTTTCGTCAGAGAGAAAGGCTATCGATTCTATCATCGGTCACTCAGTTACACACTACCTGGGACAAGAGGGACAGCGGTCGCATTCTTCAGTCACACTAGATATATCAAACGAATCCTCCGAGTACGTACATGTAAGTGTCGTACTTAGGTATGACGGTGATAAAATTGAAATTGGCGGCTTGCCCGAATTGGCTACACGGCATTATTTTCAGTTGCTTTCACTAATGGATTTGGAATCAATGCAATGAATACTTTTGCACAAACAATCTATCCTCAGAACCCTCTTGCTCTAAATAACCAAGAGTCAAAGAACTTATCCTTAGGAGAACATCGCAAAGACTTACAGCCGATAACTCATGATAGAGATGTTGACCGAATTGATTTGATCGAACAGTTCGCTACAGCTTACATTGAAAGGACAGGACGCCGGTTTCTAGATGAGCACCTGCATGATGTATTAAGAGTGTACGGCCGCTTTCCACTCGATTGTGAGTTAATAACACAGCGACCGGGGAAAGAAGGATTTCCAAAGGAATCTTATGGCAATCATAGTTTGAAGTCGAATTTTTTTGGCATTCTGAATTACGCTTCGAAAAATCCGCTAAGAACTTATGAACTTGATACTCTTTTAGCTGGGTTACAAAAGGCCGAACAGAACTTCGAAAATCAACGATCTAATCCTGGACATGAGGCATTTGTATTGCTAGCGCGAACCAAAAAACTTCTGAATGAACAACGAATTCAAGATGCACGTAGCACACTTGAACACGGTGCGCGTCTGTACCCGAAGGACATGGGTATTGCACGACTATTGAGAGCAATTTCACCAGGTCAGACAACCAGAGTCAAGAGCACGGCGATGGCTAACCGAAATCGAGAGATAGCGTGGATTCGGAAACACGGTATCCATTATCGGGGGCAATGGGTAGCGATTCGTAACGACGAATTGTTGGCATCTGCTAAAACTCTCAGGTCAGTATTGGAAAAATTGAAGCAACGAGAACTTACAGATGAGGAAGCATTGATTCAGTATATTGTGCCAAAGTGAGGTAGTGCATGCTCAAACTCAATGGTGAAGTGTTTACGAGTGGAGTTGCAACTTATTCCGACGACGACCCCTCCCTCAATTCCAAACAAACATCTGTACACGTACGAATCTATTTACCCGAAATAAGGCAAAAATTTCTCTATGCGAAGATTGACCCGGCTACCTCTTGGGTTATTTTAAATTCTGACATAAATGAGCAACTGGGGCTTCGTGCCTATTCCAACGATATTACTCTACAAACCGCAGCAGGTAAGATGAGAGGATGTCTTGAGAGGTGGCCAATTACGCTCATCGCAGATAAGGGAGACGCTCTAAAAATTGACGCAACGCTTTTTGTCTGCAATGAATGGACACGAGGGAATTTTTTGGGATACAGCGGATTCCTCGAAAGAATTAGATTTGCAGTCGATCCTCATTATCGAAAGTTCTATTTTGGCCAGATTTCACAAAAGGTGTAGTCGATTTAGCATTAGTGTCGTCGCTTGATTCTGTCAATTATCTTGTATCAGGTCCTAGTTGGTACACATCGGATGATATTGCAAGTTTCACCAATTAGCGGTTTATTTAAGTGCTGGACGTCCTCATATTGATGATTCAGAATGCACTTCCGCAACATCGCCTTTTTATTCACTCCATCAACTTAGTGTATGGTGCCAAGTTTCAGTGGCGCGCCGATGGCGTTCTTGCAGCTGACTTGGACCATACCTTTCGCGGCGCATATCTGATGGTTCGTAAGGTAGTACCGTGGTGAATGGTACGGGAAATTTGACCGTTGAAAGTGGATAGACCAAACAAACGATAACAGATACGCTACGATGTCACTGACCGGATTTTGTGATGCGAACCATCTACCACCACGCTTCTCACCCAAGGTGAGTGAAGCACCATCCCAGCGATAGCGAAAGAGGTTACTTATTCCTTCAGCAAGGTAACCAACTGCTCGTGGTTTTAGTCTTTGTTATAGAGAGCAGTGCGATCTAGGTCAATTCGACATACGGTCAGTCACACTCATTCGAATAGGCGTAGTGAGCGACTGACGAATGAAGTGAATCTTGATACACACACATTGACCGATTCGACACGAATTCAAAAGGTAAGAGGGGCAATATCTTGGTATTGTCCACTTTTCCCTTGCCGGTGATTGTGTTTTCCTGATCGGTCGATTGCCGGTGATTGTATTACATCCGGTCGCGCCGGCGGCGATGTCCGGTGACTGTCGGGCGGTTTATTCCCGTTGGCTGACGAGCGTGGCGAGGGGTGGTATGGCAGGTGCATCCGGCACCCTGAAGCGGCAGCCGAGGTAGTCCCAGAAGCTGATGTTCAGCTTATGGCAGGTCTTGAGCAGTGCGAGGCAGGCATCGCGTGCGTCGCGTCCGGCATCGCTGCGGGTGCCGGCGGAGATCCTGCGCCGGGTCACCTGTGCCCGGATGTCATTTTCCGCCAGATTGTTGTGCAGCGGCGTTGTCGGACGGTCGAGCACCCTGAGCAGTTCCTGCTTGTTGTCCGCGAGCCGTTTCAGCAGCTGGTTGAGCATGTGGTGGCAGGTGGTGTCATTGAAGATGTCATCGAATCGCCGGGACAGGGCCATGGCGGTGTTCGGGTCCGGTTCGGTTCGGTAATCGAGGAGCTGTCGGTAGAGTGTCCAGATTGCATCGCGCTTGGATTCGACGGCATCCCGGTGTCCGGGTCCCGAGGCGATGAGTTTCTGCAGCAGCCGTTCGGCATGCACCCAGCAAAGCGCATGCTCGCCGATGTTGAACTGACCGGCATCGTCGCTGAGGATGACGGTGTCGGCCAGTGTCGATGATTCGCTCAGAGCGCCCCACAGTGCGCCTTCGGTGGCGATCACCGCCTTGCGGGCGCCGATGCCCAGCCGGTCCAGATGTGCCTGCCATTCGGTCTCGCAGTCGAAGCGCTGTCGGCCGCCGTGGCGCAGCAGCTCCACCGTGATTTTCGGCAACCGGCAGTTGCGCATGTATTCGAAGGCCGCCCCGTTGAGGACATGGTCGCTGTCGCCGCAGCCGAGGATCTGCAGGAAGTTCAGGCGGCTCTTGGACTGCCCGGTCGCAAAGCCGGTGAAGCGGTCATTGCCGATCACCGTGCAGTAGCCGTTCCGGTTGCGGTGCCGGGCACCGGTGTCGTCGACATGCAGCCAGTCGGCGCCGCCGATGCCGGCCGAAAGCACCTGTGCGGCCTCGTCCACCAGATCGGCCACTCCGTCGGTGAGCATCCGCACCACCGTGCGCTTGGAGATGCCGACACCCCAGTCGTTGAGCAGTGTCACGATACGCGGCAGCGTGGTCTGTCCCTGATGATACAGCGACACCACCAGGCGGCGCAGACCGCTGCCGTACTGGCCGTTCACATCCTCCGGCAACGGCGCCACGATGCGTGTGCCGTCCGGTGTCCGCCAGCGTTCGCGCAGATACTCGATCACCACCGGCCGCACCGCCAGCTCCTGAACCGTGTAGGGTTGGTAGCCGTCGCGCACACTGCCCTCGGGCACATCCGGCACCTCGATGAACACCCGCTCGGTCCGCGCCTTCGGACTGTACTGCCGGGGCTTGCGCCGACCGGTCCTGCGGCCCGACCCGGTCTTCGTTTTGCGGTTCAGACCGCTCGGCCTGACCTCGGGACGCTTCGGCAGGTCCTTCAGACGCCGAACCTCGTCGGACAGCCCGCGAAGATCCCCGCGCAGTCGCGCAATCTCCTCATTCAGTTCGGCAATGCGGCCGTGCAGCGCGTCATTCTCATCGCGCAGCCGACGATTCTCCTCCGTCAGGCGTTCCCCATCCTGATGCGTCACCGCACATCACCCGACAGGATCGTCCTGAAACCGGCATCCAGAGGATACACGTAAACCGCTTTCGGCTTCCCCCGGCCGCGGCCGCCCAGGGTGTGACCGACATGGCGCCAGTTCGAGGCCCGGTAGCAGCTGCCCGCAAAGCGACCGTCAACATAGGTCTCGGCCAGCACCGGCCGCACCCCATGCCGCGTCTGCCAGTCATCGGCCAGCCGCCGAAGCACAATCGACAGCGCCTTGGACGCAAGATTGCGCACCCTGACCCAGGGCAGCACCACAAACCGATTGTTCTGAATCACCCGCTCCAGATGTGGCCGGTAGCCTTCGCCCGCCCAGCCGATCCACTCGTCGCGGCACCGTACCGCAACCGCCGCATAGGTGAACATCACCAGCGCCAGCCGCCGACCCTCCCGGTCGGTCACGAAATAACGAAGGTGCGGGCCGATCGGACGCCGATAACCCAGATAATGATAACGGTCCACCAGCTCGTTGAAAACACGCACCCCGCCCGGATCGCCGACCGGCCGCACATGCACCGGCATCAGCTCCCGCAACGACACCTCGACCGGCGAACCGGAATCGCCGTCACCGGTGCGGGCGACAGTGCGCTGCGAGGTCCGCACCTTGCTGTGATCCCGGTCCGGCAACGTCACCAGACCCAGCCCCTCCATGCGCTCCAACAGCCCGATGGCCGACTGCACCCGATTGTCGCCGTTCGGCGTGTGCCAGCCCAGATGCTCGCATACCGTGTGGGCCAGCTCGCGCCGGCTCAGCGCCGAAAAGGTCCGCACCGTCTGTCGTACCTGTTCCAACTGCACGGCCGATACACAACCGCCCGCAAACACCTCGCCGGTCAGCTCGACCATCCGCCGGTCCATCACTTCAGTTCACGATGATATTCCATGGATGATATGATGCCACAGACCGCGGCGGGAGTCAAGGGCCGGACCGGAAAAAATCCAGCGCATCCGATACAATGATGATCAACAACAGGTTACAGACCCGGCCCGGCAAACCAGACTGAAACCACGATTTTGCCCCTCTTACTTCAAAAGTGATACCCAAACCGATAACCGAGAAATCCACCCGATCGCACTTGCTTGTGAACAGTTCCGGTATCACTCGGTCCCTCATCCGGTGCCAGTCCAATCGTCATCATACGTAAAGAAACGGAAAACCGCCCGGTGCTCATCACCGACCGCAACTACCGATCCCTCAAATTCCACCTCTTCGATCTCGCGATAATTCTTTTCCAGCCACTTGGCAGTCTTCTGATCCGGACTCAGATAGTACACCATGTCCCAGCGTCCCAGTCGCCGCGCTCCGAGATGCCCGGCAAATATCTTCCCGTAGTCTCCTTTCCGTTTGATACTGCGTTCTGCCTCTATCGCAACCCGGACATTGTCCGGCCGCAACACTGTCGCATCGGGATAGATCTGATTTTTCTCCATCAGCCTGGCTGGCCTCGGCATCTGCCACTGACACCAACCAGCGCGTTCCGCCGCCAGACGCAGACGTTGCAGGTCAAGGCGGTGTAGGATACTCCTCGGATTGAGCATTCTTTTGATGAACGCTGGACGCTCCGCCGAAATCCCCGACATCACCTGGTACTCATCGATTCCCTTGCGCGTGATGCCCCAGTACTCGCCGGTTGAACTCGAACCGATCTTGAGTTCATCGCTCCTGATCGAATTCCCGTCAGCCAGTGCCGACAACATCTTCGTCCATTCCGCTTCTGCAACATCCGCCAGCAGATCCTTGATGATGTCGATATGTGTCCATGTCTCCTCGAATAGAAATCGCAGCAGTCTCGTCTCGGGTTCCTGATCCAAAAGCGGTTCAGATGGACCATCGTATTCATCTTCCGCAATTGACTGCGCCGAGATTCGCTCCAGAAGATCGATGCCGACAGGCTCCGCTACCGCCGCCGGAGTTGGACGATGATCCACCTTGTCAACCCGGATCGCTGTCGCTCTCGCCAGTTTCGGAATGCCGGCACCGATACACACGGCACACCCCTTGGGCAGACTCATTACCGTATTGACATCATACAGATTGCGTTCAGTCTCCCCGACACTTCTGACATCGGACAGCGACTCCGAAAGTTCCGGATTCCTGACAGTCTCGACCGTCTGTGTCGCAACCAGAATCCGTCCTGTCTGATCAGACACCCACGACGCGGTATCCTGATCGGCAGGGCGATACAGCCACTTGATCGGGGTCGTATCCAGAATCGTTGTCCGCACCGCGGATTCGGAAAGATCCGATCCACAGTTGGCGAAGTCGCCCAGCGACTGATGCGCCAGCAGTATGTTGCAGCCCTTGTCGCGGATCGCACCCAGCGCGTTGACTGCAGTGACACTCAGCAGGTACTTGAACTCGTCAAGAAAGACTGAACAGTGCCGCGCTCTTTCCCGCATCCGCTCAATGATCTGTACGACCCTGACGAACAGCATTTTCTGAAGTATGACAATCGGATCATTGCGCATCGAACCGACGATATAGATACATCCGCCCTCCCGCAGCGGAGTGGACAGGTCCACACCTTCCCGGGTCTGTACGCATGGCAGTTCACCCACCTCGTCTATCGCCGCGAAGAATGCCTTCGCACCCGTCATCAGACTGCCGTCGGAGACAGACTTTGTCCGATCCGCCATTTCCTTCAGCGAAAGCGAGCCCTCGACCACATGTTCAGCCGCGAGTCTGGCAGCCTTTCGATCATCAAGACGATAGAAATCCGCCTCCGTACCCTTTCGACCGAGTTCCAGTCCTGCGTAAAGCATCTCGGCGACTTCCTCAGATGTTGAATTCAGCAATGGATTGATCTGTGCGACAGCTTTGTTCAGATCGATGAACTGGAAGGGCACTCCGGCACTTTCACAGGCCGCGTGAAACACACTCGGCGCCCATTCGTCGTTTTTCGGATCAAATACGAACACCGCGTCACCGAACATCATGGACTGTGTGAGCGTGACACCCGCCTGAATACCTTTGCCTGTACCCGGCGGCCCCATGATCTGCACATGACTGCTTTTCCATGTCGGCCGATCAATCGTGATGGCCTCGCCATCCAGTCCCAAACCCAGAAACATCTCATCATCCGCGATCGCCTTGTCAAACTCGGCGGAAAAGTCGATTTCCGTCACATCCGTAAACCCATGCTGCACCTCGCGGATGTCTGTCAGTGATTCAGAACGGCCAGCCTGTTTTACACGTTGATCAAGATACGCAAGCAGCCAGGGCTCGAACTTTCGACCCGCAGCATAGGCAAGCATGCCGCCAATGACCAACCCAAGACCGAAACTGACGAGAATATCTGACCCGGAATCAGTCTGAACAATCTGGATTTCTGAAATTCCGGCAAAGAATAATAGAAAGTAGACACCGATGCACAGCGGAACCACGCCGCCGAAAAATCGGATTGCCAATGTGACCCAGCTGTGATGCTTGCGGAACATGAACAGCATTCTCAGCCCCACTACCATCAACGCGGGTACAACAGAAGCGGCGATATGGAGCAGCCAGCCTTCTGCGAGTGCCAAGGAGAAGATCAGACTGTCAATTCCTGATGCGATATCCATAATCGGATGCTCATTATCGCTTGTGAAACGCAAATATCAAATATTCTGTTTGTTGTGTGTGGAGATTAACGCGGTAATATTAAGAACACGGAATCCAGCGAGTTATTGTATCTATTGTTCACTAAAGCTATCGCTCTAGGGCGAATAAATGCTGACAAACGAAATGTTCGATTTGGTATATGGAACAAGTACTGGTGCGGTAATTGCCTCCATGCGTACCTTAGGCGATGACGTAGAAAACACAATAAAAAAACTGAATTTCGTAGCGAACAATGCCACATTCTTTGCGCTCGTCGATGCTCTCGAACCATTGAACATTGAACGGCAAGATATTCGACTACTGAGCATAGGAACCGGAGGATTTCCACAGAGAACTCGCTTTCTGACAAAGATATTGGATATTTTCACTCCGACAATCGTCACACTGGCGAAGGCGAGTTCAAATACAGTAAAAACACTTCGTAGTTTGATTTTTAAGGATGTTCACATTCTTGGAATTGACGAGAAATTTACAAACAATCGCTATCGGTCAGACCTTCTTGAAGCGAGGAAAGATCAACTAAACTGGATATACCAGCTTGGAAGAAAGTCTTTCAGCGCGAATGAGGGCAAACTCAAGAAGTTGTTTGATATGGATGAAAATTAATGTATTGCGATAGACAGCCCACTTGTTCATGTTGGTCTTCACGCCGAATTTGCAAGTAAATTATTTAGTGAAATTAAACTGCTTCAGTAGTTGATCGGCGAAACTCACTTTTTTGCGTTTTTGATATGAAGCAAGTCTAACGAGTACAGCCCACTGAAATTAGAAACATTTTAAATGTACGTGGATAGAGGCAGCGCACGACATACGGAGTGTGGTTTCGAATAAAGGTCCAACCTCTTATTGACTTCAGTTATAGGTAGTCGGCATTGCGGATTTGCAGCGATGCTTCGAAGTCCATTGTATAGAGCTGATTTTTTGATTCCGCCTTGTTCGTGCAAACGGTCAAGCAACCATAGAACACCATGACATATCACGCCCTCTTGGATTGCAAGTCTCCGTAAAGCGTCATCTTCAGATAATAATATCCAAGAATTCGATTTCGCGAGGGTAAGGGTGAAAATATCGGGAAGAGAAAGTGCGTTGGATTTCGATTGATATTGCTGAGCAAGGATAATCTCAGTACTACCCAGTGCCCGAACACCGAGCCCCATCTCGATCAAAACCGGACCGTTGCAGTCTTTGAGTTCAATTTCAAACAATTAATCCGGAACTACGAATTCAAATGGAAGACGAAACGCGTGTTCGAGAAACAGCCCGCGTTCAAGATCGATCAGTACCGAAGTGTCGGAGACGATCGTTTTCAATTGGATGAAGCTCCAGTGGATGTATCCTACAGGTTCGGTGGCTCGGAAAATTTTCGGTTGAGATCGCGGACAGAGATTCCCAGCAATTCAGCTGTCTTTGCTTCGGAGATTGCTCCTTCCGATAACGCTCGAAAACACAGTCGCTCAAATCGCTTGGGAACTTCACCATCCATTGATTCTGGCTCTTTATAAGGTGGATTTCGCCAACCGCGAATTCCATATTCTTCGAAGAGTGTCTTGAACAGGACGTTGCTGAATATCCCCAGTTCTCGACAACGATACGTCAGGGCCTGCACACTGACACCGAAAATTCGCTTCAACCCGAATAGTTCAGCCCAGCTGACCGAGGTTCTTGAATTGCCAATTTCAGCACGGAGCGTCTCAGCTGGTATGAGGAATGCACCGGCAAAGCGATTGGCAGCTTTTTCCTTGTCAATGTCCTTTGCCGCAACTTCCAGGACTATGTGTCCCAGTTCATGAGCGTTAGTGAAACGTTGTCGTTCGCCCCAGTTCGATTCATTCACCACAATGACCGATGCCATGCTTTTGTTTCCACGACGTACTCTTGCCGTAAGTCCATCAACTTCGTCTAATGGAATTGACAGAATCTTGATACCACGGTCCTCTAGAAGTTCGACAAGGTTGAAGATTGGATCAAGTCCAAGTCCCCAATGACTTCGTAGGCTATACGCCATTTGTTCCACTTCGGCCAAATCGTGCAACACTCGCCATGGACTGTTTCGAGGCATGTCTGCATCAACTGTCGGCAGGCCGAGCAATTCTTCCACGGTCAGATAACGCTCCAGCAAATCTAGAACCTTGGCTTCAATCTCCGCTTCTTCCTTTTTGCTCGTGAGGTGGTTTTTTCTGAAGTAAACTTCCTCCAACTCGATATCTGTTTCATTCATGAGATAATGCACCGAAACGCCAAGCGCGTTCGCCAATGCAATCAAGACAGTTGAACTTGGAATCAACTCATCACGCTCGTATTTGCTGATTGCTTGCGCCGTAACTCGATTGTCGATTCGAGCTTCGAGATCACGAAGCGAAAGACTCAACGCATTTCTTGACAATTTTATCCTTCGTCCAATAGACACGCCCACTCTCCTATATTGACAATTTCTAAAATATTTTTAGAAATATCAATATATGATATTTCATTCCAATATAGAAATTGATTGGAATAGATATATAGCCATAAATCAATTAATAAATGGATTTTTGTTGGATGAATTGGATTTGTCTTCGATTAGAGGAAAGTAAAACGTTTAAGTTGAAATTAATAGAATATTGTGTATATTTGTCAACTATATTTGAAGTCCAAATAAAAATATCAATGAGTAACTAAAAACAATTGGCAGTTCTACTCACAATGTTCTGTGACTTTACTGCCAAAAATTGTTGGACACGAAATTCTCATTTTGAGTTAATCGCATTCATGTTTCATCTGCGTAGTCTGGCAGAATGGATGGGAGAATCTGAAATATGAGGCTGGAGCAGATATCCAAGCCGAATACTATCGCTGAATCCGTATCGGAAAGTGAGAATCTGGAGAAATTCGGACTCAGCGATTTTCACGTTCAGGACGCGATGTCAAAAATCGCTGTTTTTTTACTCTCCTCAGGAGCAAATCTGGCATACGGCGGTGTCTTGCGACCAAACGGGTTTACACAGCAATTGTTTGAACTTGTACAACACTACAGCCGGCCGGGAAAACAGGAAACTCGTGTTGTCAACTATTTGGCCTGGCCTGTCCATGCAAATTTCAATCACGATGATCTGGATCAACTGAAATCGGAACTTGACGGTGCAGTCGAGCTTGCGTTGCTGAAAAAAGACGGATCCAGAATGAAATTTGAAAGTCGCCAGAAGCTGAATTCTGGATTACTCACTGACGATAAGTGGTCTGTAGTATTGACAGCGATGCGAAAAACAATTCGAGACGAATCAGATGCGCGAATTTGGAATTTGAAAGAATCCGATTTCGGGCATGTGATGTTTATTGATCCGGGACACGGGAACATGTCGCGGATCAATGTGATGGGCCCGGTGACGGAAAACACCATGTCGGTGAAATCGGAATAAAATCGGAAGCGATTCATTGAAATCGAAGCACGGTTGATTCCTAACGAGGAGGACAGGATTATGGCAACACTGATGACACTGGAACGGGCACAGCGGGACAGATGTCGGCAGGAAGTCTTGCAGGTAATTGTGCGTTAACCGAAGGTTGATATTTTGCAATTTGTAAACGGTACGGGGCTGACATCTGTAAATAATCCTTTTTCACTCCGAGTCCTAATGAATGTCAGCTAGAAGCGTGAAACTATTCCAGGCTCGGAAATTACACGCAAATTCAACGGCTATGAAATTCGAACTCCTCCGAAGTCCTTGGGTAAATCCGTCTGAATTGTAAAGTGATGGAATTGATCGACCAGTCGAACTTGGAAAAGGAATCACATCTATCAACAATTCCAAATACTCGTCTTTGAATTAGAACGGATGAGTGGTTGCAGATTTGTTTCTTTCATGAAAGTTATCTCTGGCGAGCGCAGTTGCGCGCTTTCAAGGAACAAATCTATAACTTGTTGAAACAGTCTAAACTCGTAAAATCTTGTTTCTTTATCGAAGTCTGCACGGGGCCGGGGGTTTACAGGTGAAAAGCTGTGCGAAATGCAATATTTATGGACTCTCCCTGGTTGCGTCAAATTTGTTTGGTTCTGGCTTTGCCAGGTTAGGTAAAATACCCCTTACTCAGCAGTAGCTGTATGTGCGGTCTACGGAACCTGGACCGAAGCGGGTTGGTGCGCAAAAATCAAAAGGATGTGGCACCGAATCGTTGAATTGGAGTCATGTTCAGTCAGCAGGATTCTCAAGGTTCATCGCGTTGATTTGATGATCAGCTTGCCGGCGCGTATAAAGTCAGGGCTAAAGCGGTACTTCGTGTAATCCTTTCAGTTCCCCTTCAAGCGCCAAACGAGGTAATTGCAATGGAAGGTAAAGGGTTTAAAACGAAAGCAGTCAGGGCGGGTCAGTCCAGAACCGAAGAGAACGAGCACAACGATCCGATCTTCGCGACATCAAGTTTTGTATTCCAAGACTCGGCTCAAGCCGCGAGTCGGTTCGCCGAGACTGAACCGGGCAACATCTATTCCAGATTCACCAATCCGACCACTCGAGCATTCGAGAAGCGATTGGCGATATTGGAGAATGCCGAATTTTGCAGCGGAACCGCATCTGGAATGGCCGCTATCCTCGCAGTATGCATGACTGCTCTGAAAGCGGGTGACCACATTCTTGCCGGGCGCGGCTTGTTTGGTTCGACGACTAATCTGTTTTGCAATATTCTCAGCAGGTTCGATATCGAAACGACATTCATCTCTCCGGCCGATGTTCGAGATTGGCGAGGGAAGTTGCGTGAAAATACCAAGTTGATATTCGTGGAGTCCCCTTCAAACCCACTTTGTGAGATTGTCGATATAGTTGAATTGGCAACTGTCACACGTGAAAAGAGTGATTGCATTCTGGTGGTCGACAATGCCGCATGCACTCCGGCACTGCAACGACCATTGGAACTGGGTGCCGATGTCGTCGTGCACTCCGCCACCAAATTTATCGATGGCCAGGGTAGAGGTGTTGGGGGTGCCGTAGTCACCAATGATCCCGATATTGCAGATGGGATCGTTGGATTCTTGCGTACCGCCGGACCATGTATGAGCCCGTTTAACGCTTGGATATTTCTCAAGGGGTTGGAGACTCTTGCAATTAGAATGTCCGAGTCTTGTACCAATGCGTCGAAAGTCGCACACTGGCTGAATGATCATCCGAATGTAACGCGGGTACACTATCCGGGACTCAGGAGTCATCCCGGCTATGAACTTGCAAAAAAACAACAAAGTGACTTCGGCGCAATCCTGTCTTTCGAGGTCGCGGGTGGCCAACCTGCCGCTTGGAATGTAATCGATTCCTTGCAGGTCTTCTCGATTTCAGGAAATCTGGGTGATGCCAAAAGCATAGTTAGTCACTCAGCATCTACGACGCACGCGAGAATCAAACCGGAGGACCGAGAACGAGCTGGAATAACGGATGGCCTGATTCGATTGTCAATCGGACTTGAGGATGCCGATGACCTGATCACTGATTTGCGATCGGGTCTCGGCTAGTCAGAACTGTCACGATCGTGGTTCAGTTTCGTCTCGTCATGACGCAAACCAAATATCCAACGCTCCGTCGTGATATCTTCGATATAGTGGAAAGGTCTGTGATGCATTCCCTTGAATCCCGGACCTGGCATCAGAATTACGTCGCCGGGTGAATTCACAATTTCCATAGAGTCGCTTTTCACTCGGTCTTTACTGATGTGAAATCGCCCATATCCCGAGAGTACGAACAGACAGATCATGTGCCGATAATCAGTTCGGTCGCGATGTGGTGTGATGCCAATGCAGCCGGGAACATATTTTTGTATGATCCAGTCATTGAAGACTACGTCTGCGTCAAAAAATCCCAGCCCCGAGATACTCTTGCTGAACAGTATCTGAAAATGACTTACGAGCTCGCCCAAAGCACCGTCCATGCGCAGTTGATTTTGCAGATACATCTCCTGTCTCACTTCATTCTTGCCGCTTCCCATTGAATTGTTGATGTAGCGAAGCGGATAGCTCTGTGCCTCATCCAGAAGTTCTCGTCGAAATTCGTCAGTCAGAATGGGTACTGAAACCGCTCGAATGTGGTGAACCATTCGGACCGCTCCAGTCATATGTGCTGCAGAAATGTTGAAGGTTGCCATGCTCATTCAATGCGTCGGACGGTCCATACAATATATTTGTGATATATTGATTTTACTTTGTTGAATAACATACAGTAGAATTTATAAAATTTCTAAAACAACAGCAAAATAATTTCAATCCAATAGATTGAGCTTGTCAGTCACGAGTGCGAGAGGAGAGATAGCAGTTTATGAGTAATATGAGTGACTTGGGCTCACGCCTTGCTGCGATAAAAGGGGCGGAAGTGATCAAAAGCTTCTGTTACACCTGTCCTTGGCAATGTCCGACCGAAGTGTTTGTACGCGACGGGAAAATCGTCTATCACAAAGGTAATCCCGAATCGCCGAACAACATCGGTTCGAGATGCGCCAAAGGTATGGCCAGCTGGTATGTGACCCGAGACCCCGATCGTCTGAAGTATCCGATGCTTCGGACCAACCCGAAGGGAGAACCCGGAAAATTCCAGCGAATCTCCTGGGATGAGGCTTATTCCTATATAGCAGACAAACTTCGCTCCATTGCTGACCAATATGGTCCGGAAGCGGTTGCATTGACTTGCCATCATGACCCCAACACCCAGTTTTACCGGCATCTGTTGGGCGAATTGTACGGGTCTCCGAATCTGTATGCGCATACATCAGGATGCGAGCAGGATCGAAGGTCAGCGTGTCTGACATTGTTCGGACACGTATTTCCAATGCACGACTTCGCCAATTCGAAGTATGTCATGCTCTGGGGTATGAACAATCTGGGTGCCAATCAAGGGCTGTGGGAAAGCCGGGCGTTGATTGACGCCAAGAAAAACGGGTGCAAACTGGTGGTGGTTGATCCGAATTTTACCGAAACCGCTCAAAAAGCCGATGAGTGGATTCCGGTCAATCCTGGAACGGATGGTGCGCTGGCTCTGGCAATGTGTCACAGCATTATCAGTAATCGACTGTATGATCAGGATTTCACCGGCAACTACTGCAATGGCTTTGATGGATTTAGAGATCACCTGCAAAGCAAAGGATATACTGCTGAATGGGCAGAACCGATCTGTGGAATCCGCAAGGAGACAATCGAACGCTTGGCGAGAGAGTTTGCGACGACCAAACCGGCCATGTCAGCAATCTTCAAAGGTTCCGGCTACTACACAAACGGTGCGGATGCTGGAAGGGCATGTTATGCCTTGAACGCCATTTGCGGAGAAGTCGATAAGCCGGGAAATCTGCACCTTAAGGACTGGGCCCCTTTGGGATTGCCGGTGGTCATACCGGATGATGCCAAGACCGCACCTACCAAAGGACCGCTGCATGCGGAAATGGGATATCCACTGGCGCCGGACCTTCCCAATTCAAAGCTGCCTGATGCGGTAATCGATGGCGACCCGTATCCAGTTAAAGGTTTGTTTGTTCATGCGACCAACCCGGTGATGAGCGATCCGAACCGCGATCGGGTTCTTGAGATGTTCAGGCATCTTGAGCTCGCAGTCGCGTGCGAGCTGTATATGAGTGAAACGGCACTGGAATGTGATATTGTCCTGCCTGAAACCTCATTCTACGAGCAGGCCGAAATTCGTCAGGGTATGTGGCTGGGTCCGCAGGTCGTCCTGTGCCAGCCAGTCGTCTCGCCCGTTGGGGAATCTCAGGCACCATACGACATTGTCAAAGGCATTGCCGGAAAGATGGGTTGGGGAGAACATTTTCCATATGAAACCTGGGAAGACTGGGGCGAAGTGATGATGGAGACTGTGCCGATGTCCCTGGATGAATTGAAGAGCAAGGGATTTTGGGCTGGAGAAATTCGTTACAACCGGGTTCCGGAGGGGCTTCCGACACCATCTGGAAAAATTGAGATTCATTCCAGCGCTTACGAAGAAGCCGGGTTCAATGGATATCCCGAGTACACGGAGCGTACTGTGATTCCGGATGAGGAGTTTCCGTTGCAGTTAACCCATTCGAAACTGAGCATGCATTGCAATATCGTAACTCAGAATAATCCGTATCTGATGGAAGTATGTGGGGAAAATTGGGTAGAGATCAATAGCAAGGATGCCGCACTTTATGGAATCCAGGATGACACCTTGGTAATACTTGAGTCGCCGAAAGACAAGATCGAAATCAAAGCGAAAGTCGTTGAGGGACTGGTACCGGGCTGTGTCAGTGTTCGTCATGGTCACGGATTCGGACATTGGGCGATGGGATCGACTGCCAAAGGTCACGGAGCCCATTCAAACAACCTGATGGACACTCATACAAACCCGATTACCGGGGCGAACTGTTACAACGAGTGCAAAGTTCGCATTCGGGCGGCGTAGAACGGGAGGATATCAGAATGCAACACGGATTTTATTTTGATCACAGCAGATGTGTGAAGTGTCACGCTTGTGAGATTGCGTGCAAGTCATGGAATGAGATTGATGTCGGTCCGCGCTGGCGAGAAGTCGTCAAGATCGAATCAGGGGTATTTCCAAATGTTACGGCAATGAATGTTTCGATGGCGTGCATGCACTGCGGCGATGCGCCATGCCAGAACGCATGCCCGGTCGGTGCCATTTCAAAAAGTGCTGAAAATGGCATAGTGACGGTTGATCAGAATACCTGTATCGGATGCGGATTCTGTACGTTTGCCTGCCCGTTCAATGCTCCTCAATTGAGTGCGACCGCGGGTAAAATGGAAAAGTGCAATTTCTGTCAGACACCAGGTAGAGAGAGACCGCTGGATATGCCGCGTGCCTGCGAAGAAATCTGTCCGACTAATGCAATTTCTTCCGGACCGATGACAAAACTGGCAACCGAAAATCGTGCGACTGCGGCGAAGCGCCTCGCAGCGCAGGGATTTCCGGGAATGGTGACGGATGCTGCTGCAAGATTCGGACCAGGAGCCTGATCAGTGCGGGTCAGGACATAGAATAGAAACGAGGGAGGTGAAATTCGATGGCTGAAATAATCGGCAAGGCAATCCCCCCGCAAAGGAAACGGGTGATTGATGCCTTGCATCTGCGTGAGCCAGATTTGGTTCCAGTCGGGTTGTGGGGTACGATCGAGGGATACCAGAACCTGCGCAAGGGGATCGGCATGGACTATAAGGCCGATCCGAAAGATTACCGAACCGGGTCAACCACTTGGACTACCGACGTAAGTTTTGAACTCGACTTGGCATATGAATTGGAAGTTGATTTCATGCGAATTTCGATAGGAACACCGGGTGGGTCGCCGGGTTTTCGGGAAATTGCTTTCGACGAGATTCCTTTCGATATGGGAATCCCGCCGCCGGATCTAGACATCAATGTAGACGAATGGGGTGTCATTCGTAAATGGACTCCGCACGAGCAGGGTGGCTATTACGAAATGATCGGATATCCGCTCTTTAATGCAACCAGCGCACCGCTTGAAGAGGGGTTGAGGATTCTCGACGAGTTTCCCTGGCCGGACCCATGGGATGATTCGTGTCTGGAGGATGCGCCAATTCCTGGCATGACACTGCGGGAATATTGCAAATTCATTCACGAAGAGACCCCCTTTGCATTGATGGGTCAGGGCGGTCGCGGCGGAATATTCGAACAGGCGAAATATATGGTCGGTTATGCGAAAATTTTTTCGGACTTTATCGAATCTCCGGATTTCCTGGAAGCCATGCTGACACGCCTGACCGATATAGAAATTGATTTCAACAAGGCGATTATCGACGAATGTGGCGAGTACCTTGACTGGATGCGGATGAGTCCGGAAGACCTGGCCAGCGAGAAGACTGCATTTCTTTCACTTCGAATGTTTGACCGTCAGGTGAAGCCTCACTATATTCGGGCGTTCAGAGAAATCAGGGAATACTACCTGAAAAAAAATCCATTGGGCAAGATTCAGTTTCACAGTTGTGGAGCGATTCCGGAACCCTTCATGCGTGGGTTGATCGAGTCGGGTGTCGATGGTTATGACAGCCTGCCACCGAAAGTCGCGCGTCACTCCAATCCGGCAGCCAAGAAAAGACAGCTCGGTAAGGAAATGTTCTTTTATGGTGGGATTGATGTGCAGGAAACTCTGCCTTGGGGAAGCGTCGAGGATGTTCGCAACGAGGTTCGACAGAGGATCTGGGAGATGGGCCATGGCGGTGGTTTTCTTCTCAGTTCGTCGCATCGGCTGGAACACGATGTACCCACTCAGAACGTACTGGCGATGATTGACGAAGCAAGAAGCTACGGTGTATACCCATTGCCGACCGACCCGCCGCCAGGAGCGGACACGGGCGAGGGGTATGAACCATGGTCCGGCGAGCGCAAGCGCAGACGGCGTCCTGATCGTAAAGCCGCGTAAGTATATTTTTATTCATTCGTAGATAATTGATATGGCTCTGTTTATTGAGACTGAAAAAGATTGGGATCTTGAAGATCTTCAATATGACTATGAGGATTCATTGGAAACCGACAGATGGTCGGACGCTCCACTGGAGATCAAGGAACTGTTCCATGAAATTGAGTGGAACATCATTGACGGGGAGCACGAAGATACGTCTGAGCTGATTCATCCGGCGCTGGACTCAGATATTTCTCCGAGAACTCTGGTCGCCGGTCCGATGGCTACTGGCATTGCGGAAGTCGGACGCCGATTCAAGATGGATGAATATTTTCTTCCTGAAGTGATGATGTCAGCCAAGTGCATGCACGCTGCGCTCGGAATTCTCAAGCCACTGATCATTGCTGAGAAATCGGAAGACATCGGCACTGTCGTAGTTGGCACTGTGCAGGGTGATCTGCACGATATCGGCAAGAAGATTGTGGCGATGATGCTTGAGGCCGCAGGATTTACAGTGATTGATCTCGGTGTCACAGTCCCACCGGAGGACTTCATCGCCGCGATACGCGAGCACAACCCGCAGATCGTTGGGTTTTCCGCGCTTCTTACAACGACGATGAACATGCAGTGGGAAACCATCAAGCAGATCTCTAGCGAAGGACTTCGCTCTGACGTAAAGGTGTTTGTTGGCGGGGCACCAATCAGTCAGGCTTGGTGCGACAAGATCGGTGCGGACGCCTATGGCGTTGATGCGCTGGTAGCGGTCGAAAAGGCTAAAGCCTGTGTTCAGGAATATCAGGATATCAAAGGTGGAGATCCTGCTTTGCATGCCGCGATGCTTGCAATGGACGCACAGCGTACCGCCGAACAGGCCGCCAAAGCGGCTGCTGCGGCAGGCTGAGGCGACTTGCCGGTCAGTTGTCATCGGTCCCGAGTCCAGTTATGGATTTAATCTGATACATGGATAAGGTTGCCCGCGAACTCCGGCGCCGACGAAGGCGTATGTTTCTGCCACTGGTGGCAGCAATCGTCATGTTTACTCTGAAATTGTCCGGTCAGTTCGGAGCCGGGTCAGGATACGGTCTGTTGCTGGTTTCAGTTTGCCTGATCGCTGCTGGCGCGGTTGCAACAGCACTTCTCATCTTCACTCATAAATTCTCCACAGAATCGCTGACCGGCGCTCTAAGGTGGCTGTTCTGGGCAGGCGGTTGGCTGTATGTGATTGCGGTTTTCGATCTTTCCGGATATTTCATTGCGGAAGGGTTGGCCGGCAACATCGAATTGAGGTGGATGCTGTTCGGACCTCTGGCATTGGCGACGCTGGCACTGTTTGATATTGGAATGTACCACATTCTCGTTCAGAAAAATCGTCCGAGTTGGGTTCGTTATCGACAGCACATTACCAGAGAACGTTCGGAGCCGAAACTCGCACGGAAGACGTTTCTGATGGATGTTGTCCTGCATGCGAGCCTGCTTTCGGTCAGCGGATTTCGCTGGTTCAGACACACATTGATTTACTGGGGATTCGCTCTGCTGTTCGGGGTTGAGATTGTCGCTGTCTTCGTTCGTGAGGGTATGCCTGCGTTTGGATTAACCGATATCTGGGAAATTTCCGGGCACCCAGTTCGATTGGCGTTTGACTTCGCCTTTGATTTCTTTGGATTCATGGTCCTGGCGGGTTGTGTGATGTCTTTTATATGGCGCGTCAAGGCCGGCGGGACAGAAGAGCAGAAGTTCGCTGATACACCATCGGTTGTTTTTCTTTTCTTTGTGATATTGAGTGGGTTCGTGGTTGAGGCTGCTCGGTTCGCGACCGATGGCACGTTCGACGGCAGTGGTTATTCGTTTGTCGGGTTTGCACTGATGTCGATTATGGGTGAAAATGCGAAATTGCTGGTTGGTATCTATACACCAATGTGGTATTTTCACGTATTCGGATCGCTGGCTTTCATCGTCTATGTGCCGGCATTCAGATTGATACACTCGTGTGCGACTCCAATCGGAAGGATGATCACTTCGCAGAAAAAAATACTTTCTCGCAAGCGAATGCATTCAATCGAAGGGCTGATGATGCGCACCGGAGGAAAGTTAAATTCAGAAATTGAGATGGATTGACAAATGAGCAAAATCATTGCAATTTACGGAAAAACATGCTGTCTAAAGTCGGATGTCGCTCGGGCGATATCTCGTCTGACAGGCTACAAGCTCGCAAGTCGAGGCGAAGCCGTAACGACTCAGGCACTGTTGAAGAAACTACCGAGCGGCAACGAAGTCGATTCGACTTTTCACAATCAGCTTGACGACGATACAAGGTCAATGCTGTCCTGGCCTGACCCGGTATTGATTTTGGAAAGTCGGTTTATTGATGCAGTTCTCAATAATCATGAAGACATTTTTTATGTTCACGTTACATCAAGTGATGAATTGAGAAATGAACGGTGGGCGCATCGTCGGGAAGAAGGCGGTGGCCGGACGCGTCAGATCGGCGAAGGTGTCGCTCAACGCGACATCGATGATGAGAATCTGAGAATGCAACTATATCCGGACGCGGTGGAAGTCAATCCGAATATGAGCATTGACACGACTGACGGAGACGCCTACGGCTATGCGGTCCAGATCTGGTCGAAGTTCACCGGGGAGGATCTGCACCATCTCGCAGTTTCCGGAGACCAGGTGATGGATAAGAAGCAGACAAAAGGTCTCAAACCGGGTCCGGCTGCCGGTTCGGTCGCAATCTACAATGCGTTGAGAAATCCTTTTGGTGGTTACATTACAGACGACGAGAGTGGACGAAAGGTGTTCATTCATAAAAGCGCTGTCGAATCAGCCGGCCTCGGCGAGCTCCATCTGAATCAGAGGGTGGTTTATCGAATCGTTGAGGATGGATTCGGTGGGTTCAGGGCTGTTGATATCCAAAATGAGTAGAGTGAGACATCTGTGCCAGCGTTAAGAGACGTACTGCCACAGCTGGATGAAGACGAAACATACCGAAATTCCGGCGCATATTCACTCAGGGACGCCCAAGTCCTGAAGATCAAACTTGCGACTGGAGCGCCATGCTCATCACACGATGAATTGTTTGCACCTTGGCCGGGTGACGACATGGGTGTTGAGAAGTGGTACATATTGGAAAACGCAGTGGCGGTTGGCGTGAAACTCAACGGGGACGGTGTGTACGAGTTTCCGCTTTTTGACATGGAACAGTTGGATGACTGAAACGGATTTGCCTGCCTGCCCTCAAAAAGCGCCTTATGTCGTCAATGTTGAATGCGGTGTTCTGTACGCTTGGTGTAGTTGCGGTTTAAGCGACTCCCAACCGTGGTGTGACGGCAGTCATCGGGGTACGGATTTTAAGCCGATTAAATTTGTCGCACCCATTTCAGGTGAGTTTTACATGTGTGGATGCAAGCAATCGGACAATGCGCCTTATTGTTTCGGGAACTGTATGGGTCACGCACCTCCGGGCAGATCAATTTCCACTGTCTGAATTTCGATGTATTACCGAGTAGTCGTGCGCCACAATCTGGTTGAAGAAATTCGCCATCAGCAATCATTGTCAGAAACACAGAGTCTGCTGCAGTCAAATCTTGAAGCCGGTACGTTGCTGTCACAGAACTTTCGACAGACAGGTTGCGTTGACGGGGAGTATTGTTTCGATGATTCGGAGAGAGCAAAATTATTCGCTTCGATTTGCATGGATTTCATTTCAAAGTTACTGGAGAGCAGGTCCGTGCGCATTGAGCGTCTCAACCACAACGAGGAATATTTCGCTGACGATATAAAAAGACATCAGTGAATGCATGAACTCAAAAATGGCAAGAACTTTCCGAGTATCAGTCTTAACTGCAGCACTATCGTTAATTTTCAGTCCACTCGCAAATGCAGACCTGCAGCCTGACTATGAGCGCGAGGAAAGACTGGCTCAAGAGGCAATTGCCGGTCTGTTCGATGGTGAAGTTCTCTATCTGAACGATGGGGAAAGGGAATTTCTGTCTTTTCTGTCTGAAACGGATGATTCGGATTTCGATGGTGCGATACTCCTGCTTCATGGTCGAGGCTTTCATCCGGACTGGCCGCAAGTAACGGGTCCGCTGCGGGAAGGGCTCGGCGAATTGGGAATGACAACATTGTCACTTCAGATGCCGGTTCTCGCAAAGGATGCCAGGTACTATGAATACCTAGAGATTTTGGACAAATCATTCTCCCGTATAGAAGCTGGAATCAAGTTCCTGAGAAACAACAATTACCGGTGGATAGCAATTGTTGCGCATAGTTGTTCGGTGCATATGACAATGGGCTGGATAAAACGGATTGGTGACGTACCTTTTGACGCTTATGTTGGAATTGGCATGGGTGCCACAGACTTCGGACAGCCTATGCTCCAGGAATTTCCATTGTCTTCGATACCGGTTCCGGTCCTGGATATTTTCGGTGATCAGGACTACCCGGCGGTGATCAAGGCAGCTGAAAGAAGAAACTCTGCGATTCTGGCTGCGGGAAATTCCAAATCACGTCAAATCCAGCTGTCTGGTCCAGATCATTTCTTTGAAGATTATGAAGATTTGCTGGTCGACACGGTCGGAGACTGGATTTTGTCGACTCGTGCACCGGAATGATCAATCTTGAGCCCGAACTTTGTCAATATCGAGATGCCTGATATCGTCACCCTTGACATAAAAGATAACGTGCTCACATATATTGCATAGCCGGTCGCCGACTCGTTCGAGTGAACGAATCGCCCATAGAATTTCAATTGCGTCGGGTACTGAATCAGACTCGGCCATCATCGACTTTTTGATTCTTTTCAGGGTTGTTCCAAATTTCTTGTCAACTTTCTTGTCTTTTCGGATTAGGGCAAGTGCTCCAACATCATCTTCCTGCTCAAACACACGCAGAGTCTGAATCAGCAACTTATGCACTCGTGTGGCTAGGGCCTCGATGTCATCATCATTCGGAGAATCCCCGTCGGCGGAATTGACTCTGCTGCCCATACTGAACACCCGGTGTACTTCGTCTCCCATGCGTTCCATATCGTTCACCGTCTTGATGATCATGATGATGAATCTAAGGTCGCTTGCAATCGGCTGCCGCCGTGCGAGGATTTCCACACATTCTCTGTCAATCTCAACTTCAAGATTGTTGATGATGGTCTCAGTCTCTGTGACTTCACCTGCCAGCAACTGGTCGCCATGAATTAGCGACTGAATTGCCCGTCGCAACTGTTTTTCGATCAGATGCCCCATTTCGAGGGTTCTTTCGCCAAGTCGCAAGAGCTCGACATCGTACTTCGCTGAATAGTGACCTGATATCATCTTTTTGAAATAAACAACCCGACGTTAATTTTGCTTGGATTGTCAACCTTGAAACGGTATGTGCAAGCAGCCAAATCTTGGAATTCGAAATGATTGTCTAGATTGGCGGTGTCGATTTTGTTTGCACTGAAGGTTGATCAGAGATTAATAAATTGTACTTTATCGGCTACTTAGGTCGCGAAAGTTTGTATCGAATAAAAAAGCTTAAGTTGATGTTCAGGATCTTTATAGTGTATGGATCCAATACTGACAGCGGTATTGTTGTAGGTTAGGTTTTATGGCGCCAATTCTTCCGAAACCTGTTGTGTAGTATGGATTTACAGCCTTTGCACGGAACTTTGTTACAGAACTCCTGATTGATTTGGGTGGATAATTGAACTCAAACTACCATGAGTAAAAGAGAAGCGGACAAACAAGAAATTTAAATTTGACAAACACGAATTAATCAGTAAATTAACGAGCGAAACTGTCATAGTTTCTGAACCCTTTTTTGATGACCTAACAGGTCGGCATTTTCTTCTTTAGGAGATTGAAATGGTCCATTTGGCATCAAATCTCAGGGGTTTCCTGACTGTTCTAGCTGTAATGCTAGTGTCCTTTCCGATTGCCGTTCAGGCTGACGAAAGAGACTACATCAGTATCGTTGGATCTTCTACGGTTTATCCATTTGCAACAGTAGTTGCCGAACGCTTTGGAACCGGTACACAGTATCCAACTCCAATAATTGAATCAACAGGGTCTGGCGGTGGTCTGAAACTGTTCTGCGCGGGTATCGGGGTTAAATTTCCCGATATCACGAATTCTTCGAGGCGAATAAAGCAATCTGAAGTAGATCGTTGTGCAGACAATGGAATTACAGGCATTGTCGAAATCAAATTCGGTTATGACGGGATCGTCATCGCGAATTCGATTGAATCTGAACCATTCAGTCTGACGCGAAGAGAAGTATTTCTTGCGCTTGCGAAGTATGCGCCTTCTCCAGATGGTTCTGAGACTCTTGTCCCTAACCCCTACAACACTTGGAAGGATGTAAATTCCGAACTGCCTGATGTTGCGATCCGTGTTCTCGGACCGCCGCCAACCTCAGGTACCCGTGATGCATTCGCCGAGCTGGCTCTAGAAGGTGGTTGTAAGACATTCGATTGGATCAAGGCGATCAGAAAGACCGATAGGAAACACTACAGGTCTATTTGTCACGGGATTCGTGAAGACGGTGCTTGGGTGGAAACTGGCGAAAATGACAATCTGATAGTTCAGAAATTGAACGCAGACAAAGATTCGCTTGGTGTTTTCGGATTCAGTTTCCTTGACCAGAATTCGGATCAGGTTCAAGGCTCTCCTATTGATGGTGTTGCACCTGAATTTGAAAATATTGCAGACGGCTCCTATGTCATTTCTCGCCCCCTTTACTTCTACGTAAAATCTGCACATATCATTCTAATTCCTGGAATCAAGGAATATGTTGCAGAATTTACCAGTGATCGTGCATGGGGTGATGATGGTTATCTGGTGGACAAAGGAATGATTCCTATGCCAGAAGCCGAGCGATCTGAGTTTAAATCGGCCGCGATGGAACTGAGAGCCGTCAAACTCGCCTCAAATTAAATTGGAAATTTTTTACTTTGGAGTTCAACCGCTGTTAGGCTGAACTGCGGTTGATGAAAATTCATGATGCATCGTGCTGGTATATGCGTGTCATGCGACCGC
This sequence comes from Arenicellales bacterium, assembly GCA_963662635.2. Lineage (GTDB taxonomy): Bacteria > Pseudomonadota > Gammaproteobacteria > Arenicellales > JAJDZL01 > JAJDZL01. Next base: position 744,877 of record CAXXFC010000006.1, on the reverse strand, counting down.
GAGCATCAGTCGATGCATCAGTTTTTTTTCTTGTTTGAATTGAATTTGCGAAAAGTAAGCTTAACGATACCGACTGAAAAATGAAAGAGTCGAATTGCTTTAATTGTGCAGCGCAAGGGCGATAAGCCTATGAATGCTTGGACACTGACAATCATCCTGCTCGCAATGTCATCGCTTTTTTATGCGATTGCGAAAAAACGTTCGTTACGAATCGCCGAAGGAATTGGAGGAATAAGAAATTTACATTCCGCACCAAGGTACTACGGCGTCGTCGCAGCTGCATTGTTCGCTGTTCCAGCATTATCGGTACTTGGTCTGTGGGTCAGTGTGGATGAAAACATCATTTTGCGTATGGTTCTATCCGAATATTTCGCAGACATGCAATCCGCTGATCAGGCCGATAAGGATTGGTTAGTCAGTCAGATTCAAATCTACGCTCAAACCGGCCAGCTCCTGACAACAGAGAATGCACAGATCTTGACCGCTGCGGCAGACCGTTACCAGCATTTGGTAAATCAAAGCGAAATCTTGCGTAACGCATCGATTCTTGTGCTGGGCGCGATCATCAGTTTTGTATTTGTTCTCTTGATTTCCGCCAAAATGCGCGCTCGCGTGATTGCTGAGTCAATCATTAAGTTCTTGCTTCTTGCCAGTTCACTCATTGCGATTCTCACCACGGTCGGAATAGTGTTGTCCGTTTTGTTTGAGGCTATATTATTTTTTCAGAAAGTTGCCGTGCATGATTTTCTCTTTGGACTTGAATGGAGTCCTCAGATTGCGATTCGCGAGGATCAGGTCGGATCGTCAGGTTTGTTCGGAAGCGTACCATTGTTTACAGGAACACTACTTGTTGCGGGAGTGGCGATGAGTGTTGCGGTACCGATTGGTTTGCTGTCTGCGATTTACCTGGCCGAGTACGCGTCGACAAAAATTCGTTCTTTTGCAAAACCAGCATTGGAGATTCTTGCAGGCGTCCCGACCGTAGTGTATGGCTTTTTCGCGATTCTTGTAGTCGCACCACTGCTGCGAGATTTTGGCCTTGTGCTGGGATTCGACATCGCGCAGGAAAGCGCTCTGGCCGCAGGTGTCGTCATGGGCATCATGATCATTCCATTTGTATCGTCACTGACCGATGATGTAATTACCGCGTTACCGCAATCGATTCGGGAAGCATCTCTGGCTTGTGGTGCAACGAAGTCGGAGACTATCAAAAAGGTCGTATTGCCAGCGGCGTTACCGGGAATTGTTGGATCGCTTCTGCTCGCCGTTTCCAGAGCGATCGGAGAAACGATGATTGTATTGATGGCTGCAGGCTTGGCTGCCAAACTGACTGCAAATCCTCTGGAGTCGGTCACCACTGTGACGGTGCAGATCGTGACGCTGCTGGTTGGAGATCAGGAGTTTGACAGTGCAAAAACACTCGCGGCATTTGCGCTCGGACTGACATTGTTCGTCGCAACATTGCTGCTGAACGTCACGGCGCTGTACATCGTACGGAAGTATAGTGAACAGTATGAGTAGCACGCAAGATCAGCAATCAACGGTGGTGTGGGAGAGTCCACACTTCAGAAAGCGCCTCAAAAGACGAAACGCTGCGGAACGGCGTTTCAAATGCTATGGACTCGGCGCAGTAATGCTGGGCTTGATATTTGTTGTATTACTGTTTGCCAGCATCGCGGTGAACGGAATTAGTTCTTTTTGGCAGACTCAGGCCCAATTGGAGATCTATTTCGACCCAGATACGATCGACTTAAATGATCTACAGGGCGCGAATTATGGTAAGTTGGTCAAACAGGCGATTTACGCGCAGTTTCCAGATGTAACCAAACGCAAGGAGAAACGGGAACTTTCGAGAATCATCAGTATTGGAGCCAGTTTCATCCTTCAGCGCATGGTTACAGATGCGCCTTCACTTGTTGGCACGACAAAGGCACTGTGGCTGCCAGTTGATGATGAATTCGATATGCTATACAAGCACGACATCGGGCGTAACGTCGGAAGCGAGACCAAGTCCCGCTTGTCGATGGATCTGATCAATTGGTTTGACCAGATGGTTGATCGCGGCTTGGTCGAAAGCCGATTCAACAAGACGTTCTTGACCGCCGGTGATTCCAGGGAACCAGAGCTCGCAGGTTTACGGGGCGCGCTGACCGGGTCTTTACTGATGATTTTGGTTACTTTGCTGGTTTCATTTCCAGTCGGCGCGGCCGGTGCGGTTTACTTGGAAGAATTCGCACCCCGAAATAGATTTACTGATATTATCGAAATCAACATCAACAATCTTGCTGCTGTACCTTCTGTCGTTTTCGGACTGCTCGGCTTGGCGGTATTCATCAATTTCTTTGGATTGCCGAGATCGGTACCGCTTGTGGGAGGGCTGGTATTAAGCCTTATGACAATTCCGACGATCATCATTGCAGGTCGAGCGGCATTGAGGGCAATTCCTCCATCCATTCGCGAAGGAGCGCTTGCTCTCGGTGCATCGAAAACCCAAACTGTGATGCAAGAAGTTGTACCGCTCGCAATGCCGGGATTTCTTACAGGTACGATAATAGGATTAGCGCAGGCACTGGGCGAAACCGCTCCGTTGCTGATGATTGGGATGGTTGCTTTCATAGTGGATGTTCCGAGCGGCCTATTGGATCCTTCAACAGCTCTTCCAGTACAGATCTATCTATGGGCAGACAGCCCCGAGCGAGCGTTTTTGGAAAAAACTTCAGGGGCGATATTGATTCTGCTCAGTTTTTTGGTCACAATGAACGTTGTAGCTGTCTTTTTGAGACGTAAGTTTGAAAGACGATGGTAGGTCTGAAGCTTAGGCGAGCAAACAGTGGGGATTACGACATGGAAACAGAGACAAACATAGCTGCGGAAAAGGAAAGAATTGTCATTCACACCGACACCTCGAAATTTGACACCGGCAAACCTGAGGAAACTCAGAATGTCTCCATAGAAAATCGCATGACAGCTGACAATGTCGATGTTTATTACTCAGACATTCATGCAATCAAGGACATAAGTTTGGAAATTCGGGCAAATGAAGTATTGGCGATTATCGGACCCTCTGGATGCGGCAAATCAACATTTTTGCGATGCCTGAATCGAATCAATGACATTATTGACGGCTGTCGAATCACTGGCAGTATCAAACTTGACGGCAATGATATCTACAGCGGTGAATTTGATGTAGTTGAGCTTCGAGCACGGGTGGGTATGGTTTTTCAAAAGCCGAATCCATTTCCTAAGTCGATATACGACAATGTGGCGTATGGCCCGCGACTCCACAGCTTGGTGAGTAATCGTGCCGAGACCGATGAAGTTGTCTATTCGTGTCTTGAGAAAGTAGGATTGCTGTCGGAAATTAGTGACAGAATTCAAAATTCAGGAACCGAACTATCGGGCGGGCAGCAGCAACGTTTATGTATTGCCAGAGCGATTGCGGTTCAACCTGAAGTTATTCTAATGGATGAGCCGTGCTCAGCACTGGACCCGATCGCAACTGCCAAGATTGAGGATTTAATTGACGAACTGAGGTCGCAGTTTTCGATCGTAATTGTGACTCACTCGATGCAACAGGCTGCACGGGTGTCACAGAGAACGGCATATTTCAACCTTGGTGAATTGATTGAACTCGGCGACACAAGCCAAGTTTTCACCAATCCCAAGCATCAACTTACCGAAGATTACATTACCGGGAAGTTTGGTTGATTGTTGTGGAGTGGGGTGGTTCTCGACAGACTCATATAGGTCCATTTATTTGATTTGACTTGACAAGTCCATTGTAAATTCCCCGCCCTGGCTGTCATCAAGGCGCAACATCCTTCTAAAATTTTCCAACATCCGAATCTCATTTAAGTCACCGATATTTGCCTTGATAAAAATCGGGGCATCAATTCTGCTACTAATTCCTGATGTCCTTCCGACAGCGGGACGAATTTCAGATTCAGGGAGATGAAGTTTAGCAATGTGGAACCGAATTCGTTGTCGAGTTGATGTCTTGCACAATTGTCACCCCACTTGAGTGAGTCCTGAAAATTCGGCAGATCTTCAGTCATTGGATACTTGCCCTGATAAATCACAATCGTAATCATCGGTAATTCGGAATTGTCATAGTGTCCACATTGATACCTCAGCAGTTGCCGCATTAAGCTCGCATCCCTGAAATGATCATGTTTAGGCGGCATAGTGATTCTGTATCTGGTGTCGCCGCTGACTGTCAGTCTTACTGAAAGCAACAAGTCGGCTCGAATGCAGCAATTCTCATTATGTGATTGTGTTCATGTCAAGGCACTCCGAGCCGTGAAAGAAAAAGGATTGATAATTGGAATGGGAAGGTGCGGCCGTTCCGGGCCGCCTGTCTTACGGCGGCGCGCGGGGACGACGCGGATGAATGATGCTGTCAAGCAGGTCGTGCCAGCCGCTGTAGCAGTTGTATTCGTTGAGCACCGACAGGGTGTTGAAGAAACGGTATCGGGTGGAGATTCGGTCTCGGGCCTGTCGCCACCGCGTGCAGATCCGGTCGCACACGGTATGGAAGCCGAACGCGATCAGGTTCAAGGTCAGCAGCAGGTTGGACAGTCCGTCGGTGCCGTGTCCGAAGTTGTGCTCCATGTGATAGCCGTTGTTTTTCAATATGTTGAACGACTCGTTCTCGATCTTCCAGCGTGCCCGGGCGGCGTTGGCCAGCGCCTCGATGTTGTCCGCGGTGGGTTCGATGGAGGTGATGAAGCTGTTCTCATAGGTGGTTTTCCCGCGATACTGTATCTTCATCGAGAGCCAGTACACCTGCAGTGCGTCAGCGGTGTCGCGGATCGGCAACGGCCACCGGCACCAGCGGTAGGTTCGGGTTTCGCGTCCGGCACCTTTCTGTCGTCGGGGACGGGTGACCCGGCTGTTCAGCTGCAGTCCGTCGAGGAAGCTGTAGAGCGTTTTGTGGGAGGAGGGTTTGGCAGTGAACAGGAAATCACAGCCGGCCTCGACGATTCTGTGGCAGATCGGGTGATGGGCGAGAAGGTCATCGGCGAGGATGACCGGTCTCAGATGACGGTAGTGTGGCAGATGATGTTTGATCCAGCGGTGGGCGGCCTTGGTCTCACAGTCCTGTTTTTTGTCGCCGTCCTGCGGCGTGATGAACTCCGGACGTAATGGCACCACCTGGTTGTGGCCGTCGGCGACCAGGGTGGCGCACAGCACCGAGTGATGATACGAGACGGTGTCGGATTTCCCATGGTATGTGGTGGAGCACTGCGGACACCGGATTTTGTTCGAGTGATGGAACTGCGAGCCGTCCAGGGCGATGAGGATGCGGTCATCGAGCCGGGTGAAGTCGCCAAGTGCCTGATATTCAACCAGTTTTCCCAGTGCCATGTCGAACGCCGGATACAGCAGCCGGCAGTCGATGTGGTCGAGTTTCTCTCGGATGTGGTTGTCGGTGGGAATGCGTGCGACGCCGAACAGCGTGTGGCAGGCGTGACGGTTGGGTGCCTCCAGGAATCGGCGCTGGTGGTCCAGGAACGAGGGACACTGCATGAAGAATGCGCTGAAAGCCGCCATCGCGATATCGGCGAACCGGAACTGGTGGTTTTTGCCGGTACGGGGGTCGGGCAGGGTCTCGAAGATGGCCCGCAGCTCACCGATCAGGTTGTCGACTGTGAAATCCACGGACTGTGGTTATACCACAAACCGATCCAAAGTACAAGTCCTAACCTGTTGTTTTTATGTATTATTTTATTTGACGACTGAAATGAGGGCAAATTTTCCCGTGATGATCAGTTTAAAATGAGAATTGCTGGCTCGAATGTCTTTTCACTCGATGTCTATCGGTCGATTTTCCATCAGTTCCGCGCTGTCCCGGTCGAAGAGGTTTGAGCGTTTTTGAACGAGTGCAGGTTTGACGGGTTCAGCGTAGCGTTTCGATCGCCTTGCAGTCCGGAAGAAAAATTTATCGTGGATGTTGTCCTTCGGTGGGATTCGCTTGAAGTCGTTGCCTTTCATGAATTTCGTCTTTGTTGCTGATTGATGAGATAAAAAGGCTTGGGTAGCGTTAATCCTGTACCTGGAAATAACAGGTAATCGAAATGTACACGGTAAACTCAGAATTCCTTGGATGAAGTTTTTCTTCCAAAATTAAATTTCATGTGAATACTTTGCTATACAATGAATTTCAATTGAATCGTAAAAATATCAAAAATGTCATCACATTCCTCTGATTCCCCATACGCTTTGGAAGTTGATAATATCCACAAGAGCTTCGGGAGTGTGGAAGTATTGAAGGGAATTTCCCTTGCCGCCAATGATCACGATGTGATCTCCATTCTCGGAAGTAGCGGGTCAGGAAAGAGTACATTCCTGCGCTGTATCAATTTGCTAGAAACCCCCACCTCTGGATCCGTACGCGTGAAAGGGGAATTGATCGAAATGAAACAGTTGCGTAACGGTCAGATTGTTCCAAGCGACAGGAAGCAGGTTGACCGAATTCGCTCTCGTCTGGCCATGGTTTTTCAACAATTCAACCTGTGGTCCCACATGACAGTAATGGAAAATGTCTGTGAAGCACCGGTTCATGTTCTGAGAATTCCGAAAAAGGAAGCACGCGAGCACGCTGAATCTGTACTCCACAGAGTCGGTTTGTTTGATCGCAAGGACTATTATCCGGCGCACCTTTCTGGCGGGCAGCAGCAAAGAGCGGCAATCGCCAGGGCACTTGCCATGAATCCGGATTTGATGCTGTTTGATGAGCCTACATCCGCATTGGACCCGGAATTGGTTGGTGAGGTCTTGCGCGTAATGCGCGGATTGGCCGAAGACGGGACAACAATGTTGGTTGTTACGCATGAAATGGGGTTTGCGAGAGAGGTTTCCAATCGAGTGATGTTTCTGCATCAGGGTAGGGTTGAGGAGGATGGATTACCGGCTGAGGTGTTCAGCAATCCGAAATCGGAGCGATTCAAGGAGTTTCTATCGGGCAATTTGAAATAAATATTCTATTCATACTAGAGTTCAGGAGGGTTTGACCATGAGAAAAGCATTAGCAATTTTCGCCGCATTGGCAATAATGATGTCAGGTGCGGTTGTCGTCGCTAAAGACTGGAGCAAGATCAGAATCGGTGTTGAAGGTGCCTATCCTCCGTTCAGTGCGGTGACAACAACAGGCGAGTTGATCGGATTCGACATTGATATCGCCAATGCATTATGTGACGAGATCGGTGCTGAATGCACGCTCGTCCAGCAGGATTGGGACGGCATAATACCCGCGCTGCTTGCGCGCAAATACGATGCGATCATTGCATCAATGTCAATTACGGAAGAAAGAAAGAAGAAAGTCGCTTTCACAGACAAATACTACAGTACTCCCGCAAAATTTGCCCAGCGCAAGGGTGCAGGCATTGAGATCAGTAAAGAGGGATTGGCAGGGAAAACCGTCGGTGTTCAACGCGCGACCATTCATGACAATTTCGTTACGGGTGAATTCGGAGATTCAGTTGATATCAAACGGTATGGAACCCAAGATGAAGCCTATCTAGATGCGAATTCCGGCAGAGTGGATTTATTGCTTGCTGACTCTGTCGCCATGGCAGAAGGGTTTCTCAATACGGAACACGGTCAGGACTGGGAATTTGTAGGGCCGGGTTATTCCAACCCGGAGTATTTCGGTGATGGAGCCGGAATCGCGATTCGAAAAGGCGACGAGGATCTGGTGGAAGCTTTCAATAAGGCAATTGCAACCATCAGAGCCAATGGGAAATACGCAGAAATCAACGCAAAGTACTTTGAGTTTGATGTTTACGGTGAGTAAACCCGGAACTGTCCATCTTCTTGCAGACTGTCGGTTTCATAGCTGACAGTCTGCAAATCAATTCTTGTTTGAAATAATACAGCAGTGCATGAATTTCTAACCGAATCGTTGAGCGGCGTTCTTGGCGGGTACCTTTACCCGTTCATTCTGGAAGGCATGCTGCTGACTGTCCAGCTCGCCGTATTTTCTCTATTCATAGCACTCGTACTGGGCTTTCTTGGCGCAACAGCAAAATTATCGTCCAACAAAATTGCACGACTTGTCGCCGGTGTCTACACTACGCTCATCCGAGGTGTACCGGATATCGTTTTGATGTTCATAATCTTTTTCGGTGGACAGCTGCTTGTCAACGTGATCGGAGACAAACTTGGCCTTGAATACATCGAGATCAGTGAGTTTACGGCGGGAGTCACAACGATCGGTTTTATTTTCGGAGCGTACATGTCCGAAACATTTCGAGGTGCGATACTGGCTGTACCGCGCGGGGAGATAGAAGCGGGATACGCCTACGGTATGACCTCCCTTCAGGTGTTTCGCAGAATTACATTTCCCGCATGTGTCAGACATGCGATACCCGGATTTGGCAACAACTGGCTGGTGTTGGCGAAAACAACAGCTCTGGTGTCAGTGATCGGATTGGAGGACATGGTATTTCGTGCTACACAGGCCGGGGGATCATTACGGCAGCCATTTACGTTTTATTTTGTAGTCGCGATTCTATATTTGGTGATTACCGCGGTGTCTGATGGCGGGTTGCGCAGGTTGGAAAAACGTTATAGCGCGGGCGTGCGAAGGGCGTGAGATATTATGGATTTCGAAGCTATCGTCACCAATCTGCCGCTCTACTTTGAAGGGCTTGTCACCACAGTTCATCTGGTGGTTCTGTCTCTTGTCCTGGGTATTTTACTGGCGGTGCCGGTCGGACTGCTGGCGAGTAGCAAAAGTGTGGCCGCGAATTTCCTGCCGAAGGTATACATTTACTTCTTTCGGGGAACACCGTTGATTGTGCAGATGTATATCATCTATTATGGAGCCGGACAGTTCGAACCCTTGCGTGAAAGTATATTTTGGCCGATTTTCAAGGAGGCATACAGTTGCGCACTAATTGCTTTCGCACTCAACAGCGCAGCCTACACAGCTGAAATTCTACGAGGCGCAATCATTGCCACGCCCTATGGAGAGATTGAGGCCGCTCGTGCAAGCGGAATGTCAAAATGGTTGGTAATGCGGCGAATCGTGTTGCCGAGTTCCTTCCGCAGGGCGCTCCCTGCGTATGGAAATGAAGTGATCTTCATGCTTCATGGTAGTGCACTTGCCGGCGTGATTACGATAATTGATCTATTCGGAGCAGCGAGAATTGTCAATTCAAGACACTTCGTGCCATTCGAATCATTCATAACGGCTGGAGTGTTCTATCTGATACTAACGTTTGCCATCATCTGGATATTCAAGCGTGTTGAGTTTCGCTGGCATGCCCATTTGAGACAGAGAAGTTCCTGAGAAACGCTTGCCGATTTAAATTAATATTTCGTAATGCAGACATAAGCGACATGCTTCGCAGGGTCGGCGCACTTCCTATTCCTGGTGCCAAGGTGCCGAATCCAATGTCCAACTTCAATTGAATGTCGAGGCGCAGACTTTACCGGTGCATTTTCGCGCAGTATCAACATCCGCCACCGATTCGTTTTTCAGGTAATGCAAATGGAAAAAGTTGTCAAAGTGCTTCGTTTATGGACTAAATAACAATTTCATATCTCGGATTGCATCTGTGAATGAATCACAAAATTTGGGATGGAAGGCATCCTGGCGCGATGAGTATCTAAAGTGGGTGTGCGGATTCGCAAACGCTAAAGGTGGTGTGCTGATAGTCGGCAAGAATGATAAAGGCGAAGTGGTCGGCGTAAAAAACACCCTACAGCTGCTGGAAGAAATACCGAACAAGACACAATCCCTTCTAGGTATCGCAGTTGACATAAATTTGAAATCTGAGAAAAACAAGGAATTTCTCGAGATCGTGGTTAATCCTCACTCCAACCCCATCAGCTACAGAGGCGAATACCACTACCGCAGCGGCAGTACCAGGCAAGTCTTGAAAGGTGCGGCATTGAACGAATTCCTACTCGGAAAACTCGGTCGAAATTGGGACGATGCGCCGATTCCCGGCGTTGGTTTGAAAGATTTGGACAGCAGGGCAATGCATGATTTTCGTCAGCTTGGCGTTAGGAGGGATCGCCTGCCCACAGAAGCATTGAATCAGTCCGATAGTGAACTTGTCGAATTGCTGCAACTTCGCGAAGGCAAAAATCTGCGACGAGCGGCTGTTTTACTGTTTCACCCGGATCCTATGCGTTTTTTCATAAGTGCGTTTGTGAAAATCGGCTACTTCAGAACGGAGACTGATCTCGTATATCAGGATGTCATTGAAGGTAGCCTGTTTGCCCAAGTCGAACGTACAGTAGATTTGCTTTGCACGAAATATTCCAAAGCCATGGTGTCTTTTGACGGAATTTATCGGGTTGAAACACCATTGGTACCCCAAGAAGCGTTGCGAGAGGCAGTGCTGAACGCGATTGCACACCGGGATTACAGTAGTTCTGCTCCAATTCAGATTCGCGTGTATGAAAACCGCATCGCCTTGTACAACCCTGGCAGACTGCCGCTGGGCTGGACAGTCGAGAAGCTGATCGATACCCACGAGTCAGTGCCTCATAATCCAAGTATAGCGAATGCGTTTTTCCGTGCTGGTATGATTGAGGCGTGGGGAAGTGGGATTGGCAAAATAATCAGTGCATGCCAGACAACGGGTACAGCAACACCCCAATGGTTAGTAAAACCCGGCGGGCTGAGTCTGGAATTTGTAGCAACTGATTTCAGCCACGGATATTCGGTTCATAGTGGTTACGCGGACAATGACCGTGACACACTTCCATGGCCAGAGTCACGGCCAGAGTCACTAAAAGAAATGGTGCTTCGAAACCTTTTGGATGGCCAGATGTCGAAAGCGGAAATTTCCAAAAACTTGGGACAGAAAACAGTTTCCGGTCAGCTGAACAAAGTTTTACGTATGCTCATTGCGGACGGAAGTGTCAATTACACGATTCCAGACAAGCCTGGAAGTCGGTTGCAAAAATACTATCTGACAGAAAGAGGATTCACTGCGTTAAGTAAACCGTCGACCGGAGGCACCGAAGATTGAGCGTTTGAAGTTTCAGAGGTTCAGGCCTTCTCAAGCAGGAAGACGTAAACTCCGTTTTCCTGACTGGAATTGAGTAATTGATGGCCTGTTTGCCGACACAAAGCTTCGAAATCCATTACCGAACCGGGGTCGGTTGAATGAACTTCCAAGGTTTGCCCGATATCCATCTGGGCGATTGCTTTCTTTGCCTTGAGTATAGGCAACGGGCAGTTCAATCCTTTTGTATCAAGTACCTGGTCTGGCATTTATAGTACCTCCTTGCGAACCAGTATAAGGAACATAGGCTTTTCTGTCGTCGGCTATGGGTTACATCCGTCAAAACCGTCGGCTTGCATTTTCGCTTCATAGGGACCGGCAATCTGTCCACCCTCTGTCAGTTGGGGTTTGATTGAGTTCCAGTCTTCGACACGGATTTTCATCAGCCAACCGTCTCCGTATGGTGCAGAATTGGCAAGCCCCGGAGTAGCGCTGATTTCATCGTTCACTTCCACAACTTCACCACCGCTTAGCAGTTTTGCCGGGCCGACCCATTTTCCGGACTCAACAGTCGCGCAACTTCGACCCGGCTGCACCTTGCGACCGGCGCGTTTGGGTGTGATGGCGACAATTTGACCGGCCATTGCAGACGCCACAGAAGTCATCCCCACGGTGACCGTATCGTCTTCATTTTCACGATACCAGATGTTGTTGTCTACATCGTAGAGAAGCTCATCCGGAAAATCGCATCCGCGTACTGTAGTCATGAAATTACCTCGTTGTGGTATCACTCTGTTGAATTCTGAGTGGTTTGGAAGAGCAGCAAAACTCCCCGAGTTGCTGAACTTCCAGTTTGCCGCGCACAAAATAGAGCAAATGCATTGCAACCATTGCCATCATATTGACTTGGGAAATTTCGTTCTTCATGCGATATAGGTTAACCTGATACACCAGTTCCCTGCAAGTTTCCCTGCATGCAAGAAACGATGGATCGTTTATGGCACCCTGTCGATGCAATGCGAGCAATCTAAAGCCCTCGTGCTCATTGGATGTCGGTTCAAGTTCGTGACTTTGAAGCCAGTTTTCCAAAATTCGCTCACCGAGTGTCAATAGACGCGCAGCGGGATCCGATACGGAATGAGGGTCGTCGCGCACCAACTCTATGCTATTTTCGATTTCAGAAAATTCCATCATGCCAATCCCCGCTGACGGAGAAGATCAAGCGAATCTGAAACATTTTCTTGGATTCCCAACTTGCGCGGTGACAGACCGAGAGCCAAGCCGAGCAGTTGAGTGAAATACAGCATTACCGGTTTGGTGGTGATGTTCAGAGTCTCCTCGGCGCGGATCTGGTGCATTTCAAGCCCGGTATGACAGGTTGGACATTCTGTCGCAATCACATCGGCACCACAGGATTCAGCCGCTTGCAGAATGTTCAGGACGAGACGCGTTGATGTGTCGCTGTCTGACAAAGTGTGAGCACCGCCGCAACATGCGGTTTTCAGCGGAAAATCAATAATTTGAGCTCCGGCTGCTCGCAGCAGGTCGTCCATGAAATGTGGGTTGGATGTTGATTCGCTGCCTTCACCTTGATCTTTTTCCGGGAAAATATGACGTGGTCGGGTGTACATGCAACCATAGTAGTTTGCGATCTTCAGGCCTTCCAGCGAATTCTTCACCTGGCGGGCGAGATTCGTTTCTCCGATAGCATGTTTGATCCAGTCAAGCGCATGAATCGTTTCAACATCTCCTGCCTTGTATTCCGGAACTTTAGATTTCTTGGACAGCTTCTCAAGAACGGACCTGGTTTGTTCGCGATGAGTGACATCGTGCTCGGCTTTCTTGAGATTGTGATAGCAGCCGTTGCATGGCGCCATCACTACATCGAGTCCCATTTTGTGCTTGGCGATCGACATATTGCGCACTGACAAAAAGTTCTGAATCTCCGGATCTATATTTTTGACTTCCATCGCTCCACAACAGTTCCAATCCTTAATTTCGACAAGATCCAAACCGAGTTTTTTCCCGATCTGCTTGGTCGAGCGGTTATACGCGTGTCCAGAACCTTCCAAGGCACAGCCGGGATAATAGGCTACCCTTTGCAGGTCACTTCTCAGAGTTTCGTTCTTATCCATGCCTGTCGTAATGTTGAGTTGTTCGATTCATCACTGATTTTCTTTCTTCGATACGTTCATCCAGATACGCATCGATGGCATCCGAAGAAGCCTTCCAGTTCTTGGTTCTGGGGCGAATCAGGGAGGATATGCCCATTTTGATCAGCAATGAGACAGGCAACCCTCGAACAAGACCTTTTACCATACGAATCAACCAATTCTGAAACAGCGGTTGGGATGTACGGTTGAGGAAGTTTCGTATCACACGACCTTCCTCGATCTTGCCTGTTTCCAGAACCTGCGAATAGAACTCCTCGTCAAAATGCATCGAATTCGATTTTGGGGTATGGCCTTTGTACTCGAGCCAATGACTCAGTGCTTTCATGACACCTTCCGGTTCGACATCACGGGGACAAACATGTGTGCATTTGTGGCATGAGACACATTGCCAGATAATATCCTTGTCCCTGAGAAGTTCCTGTTCCATGCCCAGACGTACAAGATAAATCCAATAGCGTGGATTGAAGTCGGGATTGATTGCATTGACCGTGCATGAGTTTGTGCACGCACCACATTGCCAGCAGCGATGGATCAATGAACCTCCGGGAAATGCTGCAACTTCATCTTCAAGATTTTCGTTGTAGTCATTGACGACACGAGATTCTATGAAGGTACTCCATTGTCCCGATACATCGATACCATCGATAGCAAGTTGTTCCTGCTCCCGAAGATTCTCGGGACGAATCAGCGATTTCTCATGAATAGGCATTTAATCAAATACAGGGAATCAGTGCATGGAAGCGTCGATCAATTCGGAGAGTCGATGCCGGGTTCCGTCAGCCAATACCATATGAGTCAAGCCATTTCCTGTCAGCGCGGCATCCAAACCCAACATTCTCAGCGCATAGTCGAAAGGCGTGCCTGAGTGACTGAATTCGGTTTTCAGGAAACTGCCTCCCTGCGAACCGATGTACTGACTGTATATCCAAGCAAACAGAATGTCGATGATGAAATGGTGATTGGCATATATACCTGCGTTTTCCAGGAAATCATGCAACTCCCGCCGTAATTCCAGGTGTGTTCGAACTCCATCGGGGATATCCAGTTTATTGTTCTGCATCTCAGTGAACCACATTTCTCTCAGAACACCGGTATTGGACTCGCTGTCCCAGACCCATCGGACCATAAGCGGAAATATGTCAGGATTTCGGTAATGCAGAATTTCTGCTGCGAGGTCCTGAACCCAGCGGTCTCTCATATCAGACGCTAGCTCTTCTTTCAGTTTCAGAATTCGATTGTCAGCGTTTTCCAAAGTGATTCTGTCGAGCAGTGCTGTTATCGCATTCTGCAGATACTCAAACCCCTTGGATTTCAGTACGGGTTGAATGCGTCTTCGTACGGTAGGCATAAATGCACACACATCAAAAAATTCTGTATCGGTCATCATGCTTCCGTCGCCGGAAAAAGTTCTCTGAAACAACAGAGATTTTCCTCTGACACCTTCAACGACCATCTCGATACCGCCGAGTTTCTCGCTGCATTCAATCATTGAATCGAACGCGGTATGCAAGATTGCACCATCCAGGTGGAGTACCGGTGTGTTGGTCATCATGATGAAATCGGATTGGATCCCCACAATTTGTCGGTAACAATCTTCAGATCGGTAAACACATAACTTTCCGGCACAAGGTCATGCTGCGCGATTATGAACGCCCAACGCGGCCATAGCCGCCGCCTGGCCTTGTGCAATGGAGTCATCGATTGTTTCCGGACCGATTGCGGCACCTGCAACAAAAATTCCGGGTCTGGATGTACCCGCGATTGAATCGTAGGAAGGCTGTCTTTTTATGTGCCCGTGAGGTTCGAGTTCGACGCCAAAGGTTTCCGCAATATTGGGGTTGTCGACATTCGGGTCCATCCCGATTGCGTGTACGACCAGATCAAATGGAATGGAAATCGGGCGTTTCACCAAGGTATCCTCACCTTTGAGTAAAACCCTGTTTCCATCAAAGGTGACTTCCGCAATCCGCGCCTTGATGTATTTGACCTTGAACTCCTCCTGACTGCGCCAGTAGAACTGGCCCTCATAGAGTCCGTATGTTCGGATATCCATGTAGTAGATATAGACACTGCAGTCCGGAAGTTCCTCGCGGATTTCCATGGCCAGATTGGCTGAAACAGTGCAACAGATTTTTGAGCACCATTCACGTCCGATCTGGCGGTCGCGAGACCCTACACACAACAGGATAGCCACTCTATCTGGTTTGCGGTTATCGGAAGGGCAGCGTACGCCGTTTCCGGAAGATATCATCTGTTCCACCTGCGTTGTGGTAACGACATCCGGGTGTGAACCGAATCCCCATTCAGGTTTGTTGACAGAGTCAAAATGCGTAAATCCGGTGGCGAGTATCACCGATGATGCCGCAATTTCCGTACCGTCAGAAAGATGTGCTGTGAACTGTCCGACATCGCCGTCAAGGCGAGTAACCGTCGTCGAGGTTCTTATGTCTACAGTCTCCTTGCTCTCAACCGCCGTCACCATTCTTCCGATGGCATCCGTTGCCCACTCGCCCGATGGAACAAGGCGCGCATAACCTGAAAGTATGGGTGCGCCACCAAGGACTGATTCTCTTTCGATGAGGGTGGCAGAGTGTCCGACCTCAGCCAAGGATCGAGCGGCGGAAAGACCAGCAGGCCCGCCGCCGACAATCAGAATCCTGTCGGTCACGCGTGTGCCTCGAATCCGGGACCGGAAGTGATCGCCCGTCGGGGATCGTACAGCGTCTCGAAATTACCAGCTTCTACGTCTATGAGATAATTCTCAAATTGATTTTTGGCCAACTCCCAATCAATCCCGAGTTTTTCCAGCAAAGGCTCGAAAGCTGAGGCATGCCAATGCAATTGGGCGATCTTGTACGGATGGGCGCCACAGAGCACGGCTGCCAGTTGGCAGTCCGCCAAGATTGGCATTTCATAGTGTTTGTCAACCGCCTTGCCGATCCATTGATTCTTGTCAAGAGTGGTGATACACCCGGTGTCATGCCCCACCATCACGTCGGCCCGGGCTTCTTCAACGGCGACCTTGATCTTTCTGTCGATTGCGAATGAACGAGTAAATTCCCGTTCCGAAATGATGTGACGGAAACCGAATCCACAACAGTCGTACCAGGTGGAATAGTCGATGACATTCGCCCCCAGTGACTGAACCAGTCCTGTAGATACTGCTACGCGATTTCCATCAAGCACGTCATCATCGTAGATCACATCTTCCGGAACCATTTTGTATACATGGCATGCAGGATGGATAACAGCACGAATATTCGAGGCATCAATAGTCTGCCTTTCGCCGATCTGATGCCGCATCACATGCAACCATTCCGAATAGTGTACGATCTCCTCCGGAATCAGGATCTTGCCGTCAACCAATCGACCGATTTTCTCGAGAATTTTCCTGACCTGTTCACGAAGTTCAGCAGATTGAAGCAGAAACTGTCGCATTTCCTTGTAGTTCCCGAACGATGTCCCACAGTGCACCAATGGATAGTAATGCGCATGGTCCAGCCCCTCTGCACGTGACGCCACATAGGCCTGGTGGAAATTTCTCAGAAATACAGCTGCTAGGGAAACGACGTTTCCAATTCCAGAGCCGTGGTAGTTCCAGGCGGTACAGGATGTCTGGTCGGTTTCATCAAGGTATTCCGTTCCAAGTTCGTTCATGAGCCATAGCAACGATGTGGGATAACCGGGAATATTGCCGCATTGTCCACAGGATTTGTGATGCCAGAGACGATCGGTTGGAATTTTCTTGTCCCAGCCGTAGAGTGTTTTTGTCATCACCGGCTTATGTCCATCATTCACACGATGTACCACTATTTCCCCATCCTTTTCCAGCTGCCACATGATGTCCCGAACATCTTCAACCTGCTCGCGGGATGTGAGCAATGCGCGTTTGTCGATTTTGGCTTCCACCCATTGCGTAGCCGCTTGCGCCTGTTGCTGATTCAGATTTGAATCTTTCCACTCCGCGCCATGTCCGGTGAATCTCTGTTCAGAATTTTGATTTCCAAATGGAACCATTACGCTCATTTCCAATCTCCTCTATTCTGCTTTAAATGTTCTCAAATTATTCGTCTTCCTGTTCATCCAGCCAGTCTTCGTACTCTTCGCGCTTCTCGTCCATGATATCTACAATGACGTCAAATAGGTTTTCGTCAATCGTTTCCAGTTGATCGAGAACGCCGGACTCTTCCCAGATCGTGTATAGCTCGATAGAGGTCTTGAGATTGACTTCCCATGCGGTATCGGTGGTATGCATGGTCGGCATGGGAACTGCTTTACGCAGTATCTGAAGAGGTGCATCTATCTTGCTGATTTCGGGCCCCCAGTCAGCGAAATGATCGGGTGTGATCATGTTCGGTGCCAGTTGGTTACCGGTCGAGATAAGTTTCAGCATGACTCGGGAGAAGGGTCGAAGAACATCTTTGGCTGACTGCATTCCGTGCTTGATCGAGACTTCCCGCAATATACTGACCAGGCCACCGGGAGAATTGCCGAACGGACAGCGAGCCGCACAGGTATAGCATTGTGCGCAGGCCCAGATCTTTTCCTGCATGGCATCATAAATTCCTTCGAGGTTCTCGGTCCAGAGCAACTGCACAATTTCTCTGGGAGAATAATCGAAGTAGTGTGCGGAAGGGCAGGTGGCAGTGCAGATTCCGCAATTCAGGCAACCGTGCAGTTCATGATCATAAAGTGGATGATCGCAGATATCTGTAAATATCTCTTCCAATTGATCGCGGCCGATCTCATGTTCGGTTAGCGGATCACCGATTGTCATGGTTGCTGATGACATTCACGCTCTCTCAGTAACTGAGTACTTTGGTTTCCTCTTCTTCCATCACACGCTCGATGACATAGGCGCCGCCTACAATGCCTTCGCATTCCGGGATGAGATCATCGACTGTCATGTCGAAGAGATCTAGATTCGGCGAGCAGCAGAAAAATTTGACACCCGCATCGTGTGCGTCTTTGATGAAGTCGTAAACTGACTTGTCCGAGCCGGGTTTTACATATAAAGTATCAGCGACGCCCTTTTTCATGAGTTTGCCTGCCGTTGCTGTGCAGATCACCTCTACCTCATACTCCATCGCGGCGGCGACTGACGCCTGAAAGATAGGCGCACCCATCTCCTCACCGTTTGAAGGGTCGGAATTGACCATCATAATTACTAATTTTTCTGCCATCGTAATCGAATACTGTTCTGGTTGAGCATTTGAAGTACTGGATTATTTTAATATATTAGAATTTCCTAATATACCAGATTTTTCGAATTTCCCCAGCATGTTCGTTGAGTTTGTGACAGTCCAATTATTCGGCATATCAACTGAACCTGGTTCAACGTTACAACTATTACCGGAAAGCTATAGATTGTCAGCTCATCCAGCCAGTCATTTGTATGACACCCGTCATGATGTTGACGAGTGTTTCCTCAATTTCAGATTGCCGATTACGAATATTCTGTAGCGCATCGAAACTCCCGATATCGAACGCTGGCATCTGAACGATTGAATCTTCAATCATCGCGCTTTTCATTCCCGGGTGACCGATGAATCCCAGACAGTTGTCGGACAGTTGAAATAAAGAGGGCATGCCATCTTCCGTTACAGACAGTACGCGGGCGTCATCCAAAATGACCGGGAAGTCTCGCATATAGGTGACGATTGGATATTCGTGCGGAAGGTGTCCATTCAGGGCGAATCGGTCGACTCTTTTGGCTGTTTTCAGATCGAGAGTTAACTCGCATGGTTTGACTTTTCCGCCATGGGCAAGCACCAGAAGTTGGGTACCGGTGCCGATCGCGAGGATCGGCAGGTTTTTCGAAAGATAGTTCTCGATGATCTTTATTCGTTGCTCCAGCAATGGTAACTTCGGGTTACTGACAGTCCCATACGGTGCGGCTCCGAGAATTATCAGTCCGTCACTATGGCGGCTCAGATTGCTGACCCAATTGTCGTCATGTGCCGGGCGGACGTATCGAAATCGAATATTCCGTCCTTCAAGGTGATCCTCAATCAGACCAAGATGTTCAGCGTCGGTATTCTGTAGAACCGAGACGGTTTTCATGGAATTTCTCGACTATTTCGGTTTGCAGGAGTCAACATAGAGTTCTATTGCTGCCATGGGCTCTCAGCGATGCCAGCAGTACTTTATTTTACGAACTGGGACCGCACAATGTAGTTTTGAATTCTCGCAGACAAAATTCTTGAGATTGACTTAATGCTTGCGATCACTGATGACTGCCAGTCAAGCCCATAGGCAGGGTAGTTATCCGGCGGGTGCAGTCGACTCTGTTCGAACGCATCTGTCTCTTTCAGAACGAATGCCACAGCCGACCGCAACATCATTCACCTGCTCCGACATGAACGAATACCGGGACATCCGCATGAAAAGGTGAAATCGCGCATGACAAAACGGGGGTATGCGTAGACGTATAATATCAGAGTGGTATGATTGTATCGCGTGTCAGAAAAGAATTGATTTTGATGCAACATGATGAACACTGACTGAGTACTGACACAGAAGATTTAAATACAACGAGTTCGCTTCAATGATTCGAAGTATCTGTAGATAATTTGACAGGCTGTGGTTCGATTCAGACAGCACTGTGTTGAAATATTGAAATCTGTTGCAGTTTAACTTTGCCGGAAAAGTATCTGATTCGTGCTTTTGGTTGAATTCTGACAGTTGGAATGGCCAACAGCCGCGTAGTTGAAATCAGGAACATTACGACATTCAAATCGAACCCCGTATAACTATGAGGTAATTGATCATGGCTAATACATCATCCTTGTGGACTGGTCGCCTTCTCAGTGTTGTGCTGACGACCGGCCTGATCTTTCTTTATGCCAGTACTATTCCGATCATGGCGGAAGCCCAGACACCCGAAGAAGTTGGATTGCAAATCGCAATAGAAGGTCGAGAACTCGATAGGGGTTTCGGAAGCTATACTGCCATGCAGGAAATGATTCTGCGTAATAAGCACGGACAGGAAAGCCAACGTCAGGTTAGGGTGAAAGTGCTTGAGGTTGAGGATGAGGGAAACAAGAGCCTGTTTGTCTTTGACGAACCAAAGGACATAAAAGGCACTGCGTTTTTGGTCCATTCGTTCAGGACGAAATCAGATGATCAGTGGATCTATCTGCCAGCATTGAAAAGAGTCAAACGCATCAGTTCTTCAAATAAAACGGGATCATTCATGGGCAGCGAGTTTGCTTATGAAGACATGGCACTGCAAGAAGTCGAGAAATTCTCCTACCAGTACCTGCGTGATGAAACCTGTGGTGAGTGGGTGTGTACGATAGTCGAACAGATTCCTACTGATAAAAAATCGGGCTATAGTCGGCAATTGTTCTGGCGGGACAAGGAAGGACTTCGGGTGGTTAGGGTGCAATACTTCGATCGAAAGAATGTGCATTTCAAAACCTTGGATATGGAGGATTTTCAGTTATATCTGGACAAATTTTGGCGGGCTGGAACCATGAACATGGTTAACCACGTTACCGGAAAGAGCACCACTCTGAAGTGGACGGACTACGAGTTCGGAACTGAATTGAACGAGCGGGAGTTCAGCAAAACAGGATTGAAAAGAGCACGGTAATGTGGATTCGCTTTTTCACTGGCGCGTATCCGCTCGCAATTGCGGCTGCGTTGGGATTCGCCACAACTTCCGATACCACTGCCGATTCCGAAGTCGATATTCAGTTTTCCGGTCGAGTCGGTATTGAAAGCCAATCTTATCTGCAGCATGGTGAATATAAATATCAGGGTCAGCAACGGCAGTCGAACGCAATCGTTCTTGAACCTGAAGTCTATTTTGAAAGTGATACCGGTTCAAGTTTCAATCTGAAGGCATTCTACCGCCATGACAGCATGGATGCGAATCGGCGCCGCGGTGATTTGCGCGAGGCATATTTTCTTTGGTACGGGGAAGCCGGTGAAGGCGAATGGGAGTTGCGTCTGGGGATCGATCAGATCTTCTGGGGTGTAACTGAGTCAACCAATATCGTCAATATCATCAATCAGTCTGATCTCGCAGAGGACCCGTTTGACAAGGAAAAATTGGGTCAGCCCATGGCACATCTCACCTGGTCAGCTGATTGGGGAATAACGGAATTTTTCGTCCTCCCATATCACAGAAAGCGCACTTATTCGGGTGAAAACGGACGATTCAGATCCCCGCTTGTTGTTGATAATACCAGGGCACTGTATGAAGACTCCGACGGAAAACGCCATGTTGATTACGCAGTGCGATACAGTCACAGTATCGGGCAGGTTGACTTTGGTGTGAGCGGATTTTCGGGTACCAGTCG
This sequence comes from Arenicellales bacterium, assembly GCA_963662635.2. Taxonomy (GTDB): domain Bacteria; phylum Pseudomonadota; class Gammaproteobacteria; order Arenicellales; family JAJDZL01; genus JAJDZL01. The sequence goes on along the minus strand of CAXXFC010000006.1, from coordinate 723,427 downwards.
GAAACCCTTTTTAAGACTAGACCAACTTCAGAATCCTACTTCGTTAATACCGTATTACGGTCAGATAAGTCAGGTAGGATTGGACATGCAGGTCACACTGGAATCGTCGTTGTTGAAATTTGAAGGAATTCGTCGAAACGGTGCGCTCAACTCGACATTACCATTTGGAGTAGAAGAGGATTACAGCGCGTATACGATCGGCGGTGAGTATACATTCTATTCTGTATTTGATACGAATACCGATATAACCGCACTAGGTGAATGGATCTACGATTCAAGAGGATCAAGATCCACAGAGGATCTGGAGCATGATGTTTTTTTTGGAATGCGCTGGGCTTTGAATGACACCCAGGACACCGAATTCGTAGTCGGATATGTTGCTGATACAAAGTACGATACAGCAACTCTATCAGCCGAGTTCAATCGTCGGATTTCTGACAGATATTCATTGGAAACGCAACTATTCAGTATTGAAAGGGCTGATGTAAGGGATAAGGCTTTCCATACCATCAGAAAGGATAGTAATTTCAGAATCAGGCTGAATTACAACTTCTGATCGAGAGTACACACCACCCGCTTATCGTGGATTGTGAACTCACATATCCCGACAATCCAACGCGATCTAATCAGAATTTTGAAGCGATAATTGTTTCCAGGTGTTGATTGTACGGGTATTCTCGCTGAATAATTTTTTAGCATTTTGCCTGAATTTTCTTTTGCCTTACCGGATAGATGATCTGTTGCAACAGGTCCAACACCGTTGGTCACTTGGGATTTGGCCGGGTTCAGCTCGAATCCGCATGCTTGTTCTCACGGCCACCTCTAATGTGACACGAAATGACAGTCATTGCTAATGATGTTTGATCATTGTACGAAAGAAATACGGTGTGGAATAGTCATTAAGCTTTTACACATAAGACTTTGCGTTGCGTATCGGGGAGTGCTCGGTTGCGAAATCCGTACCGCGATGTTCGCGCATCTCCTCCAGAAGTGGGTCCGAGAACAGAAATTCCCGCCAGGTCTCGTTCACGTGCTGAAAGAATCGAAATGTCAATGTCTTTCAGTGCGCGGGATTCTCAAATTTCGAATTTGGGAAATTAAAAAATATCTTACCAGTGCATAATTTGAATTACAATAGAAATTATGGATTGGGGGATGTTCCCGGTCGGCGATTGGTTCTGGGATTTCTCAGAGCCTTTCGTTTATGTAGGAAAGACTTTAAATCCCCAGCCTGCAATTTCTCCCCAATAATATCTGGCGAGGCGTTGTCACAAACGGTCGAGTTATGTGTAACTTGCCATTATCACAATGAGTCCGAAATTTGACATAAATGTAAAGAATTTGCGTAATCAAGCTACCTGATAGTCGAAATAATTGTAAAGAATGTTTGACTAACGCATTAATTGAATTACAATAAGAACCATGGACTGGGAGATGTACTCGGTCGGCGATTGGTTCTGGGATTTCTCAGAGCCTTTCGTTTATGTAGGAAAGACTTTAAATCCCAAGCTTTCAATTTCTCCTGCATCGTTTTTGTGAAATTTCTCCCCGATAATTTCTAGTGCACGATTTTGTTGTACCGGACGTACTACTTTGAGACCTATAGGCCGAGCAGTTAAGTCGGCTATTTGAAGGCCAGCCGAATTGATTTTCTTATCGGCAAACACAATTTCAAAGTTGAGTTTTTTCTTTCGGAAATTATCACCGCCACAAATTCGTCGAAAATCCAGTTTGAGCTCGTCATCCTCCCTCTTACCTCGTTGCTCCACTACAACGTGGGTGACGAGGTGATGTTGATTTTTGTCTCGAAGGAATTCAAATGTACGTTCCAAGCAAAACTTCAATGCTAACCCATAAGGGTTTTTGAGCTTTGTGTACGATTTCACAAGTTTCTTCTTTTCAATTACAGTAGCGATTACGGTAAATTCAATCCCCTCGATCAATGAATTCAGTTCGTCCATAAAATAATTACGTTTTTCACGAATTTTAAGAAATAGAAATGGCTTATGTTTCTTGCGCATACCACGTTCGTGCAGAACGACGGCATCGTGTCCGAAATGCTTAAACTTGAAAAATTCAAACTTTGGAACCACCGAATTTGCGTAGTCGGTTTTCTTGAATATGCAGAAAACCAAGACAAATACAGGATACTGCGGATTAATGGAATTCAGACTATGATCACCGCTCTCGTCAACATAAATTATATACTCGCTATAGTCCATTTGATTTCGGTTCGATTCCATAGGTCAAGTCAATTACACTGAACTGTAGTTCAGTGGAGGTTGAATACGTACAGTTCCGACTGGTACCAAAACCAGCAATTCTCATTTTAAACTGATCGTCACGTGAAGATTTGCCGCCATTTCCGTCATTAAATAAAATAATACATAAAAACAACAGGTTAGGACTTGTACTTTGGATCGGTTTGTGGTATAACCACAGTCCGTGGATTTCACAGTCGACAACCTGATCGGTGAGCTGCGGGCCATCTTCGAGACCCTGCCCGACCCCCGTACCGGCAAAAACTGCCGGTTCCGGTTCGCCGATATCGCGATGGCGGCTTTCAGCGCATTCTTCATGCAGTGTCCCTCGTTCCTGGACCACCAGCGCCGATTCCTGGAGGCACCCAACCGTCACGCCTGCCACACGCTGTTCGGCGTCGCACGCATTCCCACCGACAACCACATCCGAGACAAACTCGACCACATCGACTGCCGGCTGCTGTATCCGGCGTTCGACATGGCACTGGGAAAACTGGTTGAATATCAGGCACTTGGCGACTTCACCCGGCTCGATGACCGCATCCTCATCGCCCTGGACGGCTCGCAGTTCCATCACTCGAACAAAATCCGGTGTCCGCAGTGCTCCACCACATACCATGAGAAATCCGACACCGTCTCGTATCATCACTCGGTGCTGTGCGCCACCCTGGTCGCCGACGGCCACAACCAGGTGGTGCCATTGCGTCCGGAGTTCATCACGCCGCAGGACGGCGATAAAAAACAGGACTGTGAGACCAAGGCCGCCCACCGCTGGATCAAACATCATCTGCCACACTACCGTCATCTGAGACCGGTCATCCTTGCCGATGACCTTCTCGCCCATCACCCGATCTGCCACAGAATCGTCGAGGCCGGCTGTGATTTCCTGTTCACTGCCAAACCCTCCTCCCACAAAACGCTCTACAGCTTCCTCGACGGACTGCAGCTGAACAGCCGGGTCACCCGTCCCCGACGACAGAAAGGTGCCGGACGCGAAACCCGCACCTACCGCTGGTGCCGGTGGCCATTGCCGATCCGCGACACCGCTGACGCACTGCAGGTGTACTGGCTCTCGATGCAGATACAGTATCGCGGGAAAACCACCTATGAGAACAGCTTCATCACCTCCATCGAACCCACCGCGGACAACATCGAGGCGCTGGCCAACTGCCAAGTAAACTCAATTTGAACGCGAGTAACCTTATCTGAACACCGAGTAACCTTTATCTGAACGCGGAGTAAACAGCAATCTGAACGCCGGCTGTCCATTCGGGTTTCCGGTACGGTCTTTCAGGGCGCGTTTTCATCTCCTATTGAACTTTTTCCCACCTCCCTGTGTCAAGTCGGATTTTGCCTTGCCGGTGCGCGTGAGCCTGTGAGCAACACCTGTGGAAAAACCGCACCGCCGAGTGCTTCAGCACTCTGACGTCGGCGGTGTGGAGTTTTCCATCAGGTTTGGTCATGGGCCTGTACTGACACCGGGATCCGGTTGCGTGTGGTCCGTGTCGTGCACCGCGTTTCGCTTGCGCATCGATTCGCCCCGGAGCCGGATGCGGTGTGCATTGTGCACCAGGCGGTCGAGGAACGCGTCGGCCAGGGTGGCGTCGCCGATCAGGTCGTGCCAGCGGTCAACCGGCAGCTGGCTGACCACCGCGGTGGCGGTGTGTCCGTAACGGCGATCCATCACCTCCACCAGGTCATGGCGGTCGGCGGCGTCGAGCGGACGCAGTCCGAAGTCGTCGATCACCAGCAGCGGCACCGAGCCGATACGGGCGATGAACTTCGAGTACTCGCCCAGGGCGCGGGCCTGGCCGCAACGCTCGAACAGCTGTGGCAGGCGCATGTAGCGCACCTCCAGGTTCAGCATGCAGGCGGCGTGGGCCAGTGCGCAGGCGACATAGGTCTTGCCGGAGCCGCACGGTCCGGTGACCAGCAGGTTCTGGGCCCGTCCGATCCAGTCGCAGTGACCGAGCTCGGCGATCTGCCGCCGCTCAAGACCGCGTCCTGAACGATACTCGATCTCGCCGAGGGTCGCCGCCAGGCGCAGTCCGGCCCGACTGATCAGCCGCTTCTGGCGGCGACGGCGACGGCAGTGCATCTCATGGTCGACCAGCAGCGACAGCCGCTCGGTGAACCCCAGTCCGTCATAGGTGGCGGGCTGTTCGAGCTGCAGCGCCAGCGCCTCGGCCATCGGCCGCAGCGAGAGCTTGCGAAGATTGGTCATCAATGCGTCACTCATCGTCCACCCCCGGTCACTGAAAGGCCTTGGCGCCGCGCACATTCTCATGGCGCTGCGGCAGCTCGAACGCGATCTCGCGCTGGTCGCGGATGCCCTGATCGGTGCCGGCCCTCAGAATGTCGATGACCTGGGACACCCTGCGTATCCCGCAACGAAGCGCCAGCGCACAGGCATCGTTGAGCCGGTCGTCGCCGTACTTCCCGCGCTGCGACAGCAGTCCCAGCATCGGCCGCAGGATCGTCTGACGGTGCCGCGACTCGTCGAGTCCGGCACACACCCAGGCCGAACACTCCGGACCGATCTCGGCCGCCCAGCGGCGGATCCGCTCCGGTGTCCACTTCCTCACGAACGCATGGTCGGCCGGCATGTGACCGATCTCGGTCACCACCTCGCCGACGGCGCCCCGGCAATGCGCGGCGATCTGCATGCCGGCGTAGAACACCGTCACCGTGGCGCCGTCATCGCGCAGCTCCACCCGGCTGCCCACATACTCGTGCGGCACCGAGTAGGTGCGCCCCGAACACTGCACGTGATAGTCCGGTCCCACCGTGGCGAAGCTCACATCGCAGTAGCGGTACGGCCGGATCGGCAGCGGACGCAGCGCCGGCAGGTCAGTCGCCTCGAACACCTCGGCACGACTGCCCGGACGGGCCGAGAACGGCTTGTCGTTGAGCTCCGTCACCAGCCGGCGAATCTCCCGGTTCAGCTCGTCGAGCGTGTCGAAGCGGCGATGCCGCTCCGGCGCCAGCACCCAACGCTCCACCTGCAGAACCGCATTCTCCGCCACCGCCTTGTCCTTCGGCCGGTATGGCCGCGTCGGCATCACCGACACGTTGTAGTGCGCCGCCCACTGCTGATAGGCGCCGTTGACATCCGGATCATAGTGACACGCCTTGCTGACACCGCTCTTCAGGTTGTCCGGCACGATCAGCTGCGGAACACCGCCGAAAAACTCCAGCATCCGGGTGTGACAACCCAGCCAGTCGCGAAGACTCTGTGTCCACACCGCCTCGGCATACGCATAGTGCGACAGCCCGAACGCGGCCACGAACACCTGCGCCCTGCGACCGCCCACCTCCACCGTCATGCCGGCGAAGTCCGCGAACACCGTGTCGCCCGGATCGTGACGCTGGCGCATGGTGCGCCGGCCGGCCTTCGCCCACGCCTTGTAGCAGCGGCAGAAATACTGGTAGCTGTACCGGTAGCCCTCGTCGCACAGCTCGATCCACAGCAGCTTCAGCGTCACTCCCTTGCCGCGGCTCTCCTCGTGCACCCAGGCGAAATCAACACCGCCGTCCGCATCCTCGCCGCCACCCGGTGCCGAAGGATACAGCACCCGCGCCAGCCGCGCCTCATCCATCCCATCCGGCAGCGGCCAGCCGATCCCGGCACCCGCCGCCGACTCCAGCACCGCATGTACCGTGCCGAGCGAAACCCCCGACACCTCACCGATGCGGCGCATCGGCCAGCCGCACTCATGCCGCATCCTCAATATCTGTTGCAATCTTGCCATTGCGATTCTCCTCTTTGACATCGTGATCGCCTCCTGCGTCCCGCTGACAGATCAAATCCGCCATTGATACGCCGAAGACCGCGAAACCTCAAATCGCCCTGACATCGACCATGCCTCAAACCCCCTCCGATCCGCGTTCAGATTCAGTTTATTCCGCGTTCAGATAAGGTTTATTCCGTGTTCAGATTCAGTTTACTGCGTGTTCAGATAAGGTTTATTCCGTGTTCAGTTAACTGTTTATTTCGTGTTCAGATTGCAGTTTATTATGCAGCCAACGCCGCCCGGGCACGCTGGAAGATCGAGAACGAGTCGTTCAACATATTGAAAAACAACGGCTATCACATGGAGCACAACTTCGGACACGGCACCGACGGACTGTCCAACCTGCTGCTGACCTTGAACCTGATCGCGTTCGGCTTCCATACTGTGTGCGACCGGATCTGCACGCGGTGGCGACAGGCCCGAGACCGAATCTCCACCCGATACCGTTTCTTCAACACCCTGTCGGTGCTCAACGAATACAACTGCTACAGCGGCTGGCACGACCTGCTTGACAGCATCATTCATCCGCGTCGTCCGCGCGCACCGCCGTAAGACTGGCGACCCGGCCGCGTCTTCCGGATCCAATCTTTCAATCCTTTTTCTTTCACGGCTCGGAGGGCCTTGACATGAACACAATCACATAATGAGAATTGCTGTACCAAAACCTCCAATCTTGAAATATTCCGAACAGCATCTTTTGCAAATGTAAAGTCGAAAATTGTAGGTGTAATTTGAAGATTGAAAAAATGCTCACCGAATCAATAACAAAAACTTCGCCAATATTTGCAATAGAATCCTGCGCCTCCCCCTGAACCGAAAATCAGGGAGTAGCAGATTTTTGAGGCGGAGTTGAAGAATGCAAGCGAAATTTGACATCCCGCACCGTTTTTCGGAACCGCACAAAAACTCACGTGATACAGTAGCCTAAAAGTCAGCGGTTAACAGCACACCGGAATCTCTATTTTCGGATTCGGGGAATATGAACTTCTGAAGTCGCGTAAATTGGCCCATTCTAATACGACTTAAACCTGTGTGTACGGAAAATAGCTTTGCGAATTATTCCTGTCTATCCGATCCTTGGCAAATTGAAATGCACATTCTCCTCGATTCCATTCATAGTGGAAACTACGGAATCCTCATAGTCAGCGATCTTGGCAATCACCTCCTCAACCAGTTCTTCCGGAGTCGAAGCGCCGGCTGAAATACCGACAACTTTCTTGTTCTCCAGCCATTCCAGTTTCAAATCCTCAGCTTCCTGAAGCAGGTATGCTGGTGTTCCATTGGCTCGGCTGACTTCGCACAGACGGTTTGAGTTGGAACTGTTTTTTGCACCGACGACAAGTACCAGATCAACCTTCTTGGCGAGTGCCCGGACTGCATTCTGACGATTCTGTGTAGCGTAGCATATGTCGTCGATGTCGGGTCCTACAATCTTTGGAAACTTCGCCTTGAGAGCCTCGACAATTTCGGCTGTATCGTCGACCGACAAGGTGGTTTGTGTGATAAATGCAACGCGTTCCGAATTGGCCACCTGAAGATTTTCTACATCAGCGACATCGCTGATGAGGTGGACTTTTCCGGAAATCTGGCCGATTGTTCCTTGGACTTCAGGGTGATATTCATGTCCGATCAGAATAATCTCGTAACCTCTGGCCGCATACCGCTGCCCTTGGCTGTGCACTTTGGTTACAAGGGGACAAGTTGCATCTACAGTCACCAGGTTCCTTTGCTTTGCATTCTCCTTGACTTGTTTGGAAACACCGTGTGCGCTGAAAACCGTAAGTGACCCGTTCGGTATCTGATCAACCTCTTCGACAAATTTAACACCCTTGGTCTTCAATTTCTCGACCACTCTGCGATTGTGGACAATTTCATGTCGCACATAGACCGGGGATTTGTTTTTTTCGAGAAGGGTATCAACGATGGCGATCGCGCGCTCAACACCTGCACAGAATCCACGTGGTTGTGCTAGTAATACCTGCATTTTATTGCTCACCCCCTGCGAAAGTTAGTACCGGAACATCTGTATATATTATACAGGATTGACCGAAAGGTCAAAGTTGAGAATTGTCCAATGACAAATGAGCCTGAACGATGAGGTGCGTTCCAGCGACAAATGAGCCTGTGGCGCGCGGTTTTGGGGCATCATTGGAGGATGATTGTTTTGCTACAGACCGAAAAGTTGAAAAACCTGGAACAGGTCCGGCAGTTTGTCGAGGGCAGCGAGCCGGTGGATTATTCACTGACCGATCGCGAGTCGGCGTATCGGTTCATCGTCGAGGCGGTGGTGAGGTTCAGGTATCGCGATTGCGGCAGGTCGGATCGCGGCCTGCTGAAGGCGTATCTGGGCAAGGTGACCGGCTACTCGCGTGCGCAGGTGACGCGTCTGGTGGGTCAGTGTCTGAAAAGCGGTACGCTTGCGGATCGGCGCCGGCAGGGGCCGGCGAAGCCGTTTCGGGTGCGCTACCAAAGGTCGGACATCGTGTTGCTGGCGCACGTTGACGAGGCGCTGGGGCAGATGAGCGGTCCGGCGACGCGTGCGGTGCTTCGGCGCCAGTTCGAGGTGTTCGGGGATGCGGCCTACGCGCGTCTGGCGGGCATCTCCAACGGACATCTGTACAACCTGAGAAAGACGCGCACCTATCGCACCCGGCGCCTGGTCTACCAGGGCACCCGGGCGACACCGGTGTCGATCGGCGAGCGTCGCCGCCCGCAGCCGCGCGGACAGCCCGGATTCGTGCGCGTCGACACGGTGCATCAGGGCGACCGCGGCGGGGTCAAGGGCGTGTATGAAATCAACATGATAGACGAGGTGACGCAGATGCAGTTCGTCGGTGCGACCGAGGCGATTTCCGAGCGCTTCCTGATTCCGGTGCTGGAGGATCTGCTCGGTGCATTCCCGTTCCGGATCATCAACTTCCACAGCGACAACGGCTCGGAGTTCGTCAATCATACGGTGGTGAAACTGCTGAACAGGCTGCACATCGGCACGATGACCCGGTCGCGGCCGCGGCGCAGCAATGACAACGCGCTGGTCGAGGGCAAGAACGGCTCGGTGATTCGCAAGTGTCTGGGATACGCCCATATTCCGGGGGCGTTCGCCGCCGAGGTCAACGCGTTCACCCGCGATGCGCTGTCGCCGTGGCTGAACTTCCATCGCCCGTGCCTGTTCGCGAGCGAGACGGTTGACCGCAAGGGCAAGGTGCGCAGGCGCTATCGCGACTGCGACGTGATGACGCCGTATGACCGGCTGCGCTCGCTGGCCGACGCACATCGGTTCCTCAAGCCGGGGATCACGTTCGAGCAGCTCGACGCGATCGCACATGCACAGACGGATGTCGAGGCGGCGCAGAACGTGCAGTCGAGGCGGCGCGAACTGTTCGAAAAAATCGATTCCGCGTACGGTACATGTACAGTACGGGGCACGGCATGAATAAGTCTATGACCAACCATGTGCAAAACACTCGCACCGCCGACGAATATGTGCTGACGCACTCGTCGGTGCGGGTTTTACACAGGGATTGCTCACAGACTAATTCACACCGATTTCAGGCTCATTTCTGGATTGGAAAATGCTAGTTGTGGAAGGATTTGATGCGCTGTTGACTTTTTCGCGTCCGTCAGCACCTGAATTGCCGTTCCCGCCGGGCATCAAGGTCTCTGACCCCAAGCGCTTTTTCGGCTGGTCAATTTGCAATTATTCTGTGATTGCGGTGTCGACGAGCTGATTCTTGGGTTCCGAATTTTCCCCAAGAAAAGAATTTCCGCACGCTGTCAGTCAACCCGATTTGGCAGCAAGGTATCTTGCGAAGTCATTGTATAGCCGAGGAATTCATCGACGAATCAGCTTTCGGGAGCGGTCGGGAGAGGAAATAGAATATCGTCTTCAGCGCAAAGTCGAAACGCGCCAGCAAATTCAACAATCCGACCACGATCAGCACACTTGACTTGGAAAGCTTGATTTCTTCTCCCCGGACAAAGGATCCGCTGGAATAGACCTTTCGAAGTGCCAGAGCGGAAAGTCCAAGTGATGAGACTATCTGGCGACGGATTCGATATTCCGAGCTCGGTATAGCCAGTGCGAATCCCAGACCCTTGAGCAGGTGGTGTCTTGCGACTGCGATCAGTTTCACAAGTCCTTCAAAGAATCCGGGATTGGCTTGACCGGCGGTAAGATCTGTCAGGTCGAAACCGGATTCCAGGAACAGGTCTCTCGGCAACCAGCACATTCCTTCGCGTCGGTCATCCCAGATATCCTTGATGATGTTTGTCATCTGCACGCCCTTTCCGCAGGAAACCGACCAGACCTGCATCTCTGCGGAGCGTTTGTCGATTTCAGTTGAATATGCGCAGAACAGTTCCGCAAGCATCTCGCCTACCACACCTGCGACGAAGTAACAATAGCGCTCAAGTTGGGGAAGATCATCCAGGCCTCGGATACCTCCGTACTGTTGGAATTCAAGCATGCCCGTCGACATTATGCGAATGCAACGTGACAGTGCCTTGCGTTGGCGAGAATCGAAACTCCGGGTGACACGGATCACCTGCTCTGAATTCAGCACGAGAGTGCGAACCTTTTCTGGAATGCCTGGTCCAAGTGAGGAAGCAAGGTTACTCCCAAATGGTTCAGCTGGCTGCTCAGCGGCGACAATTGCGGCGAACTGGTTCAGAAATTTCTCTTTATCGGTCAGCACCATGTCGCGGTCATCTTCAATGCTGTCCGCGATTCTGCACAGAAGATAGCCATTGGTGACCACATGCTGAAGTTGCACGGGCAGCAGCGGGATTGTCATCGCATAGGTCTGGGAAACCTGTTGCAGCATCTCGGACTGAAAAGCGAGATCAGATTCCGTTGGAGTCTTTAGACTTGTTGTGGTCATTTAACTGATTGGAAGAAACACAGTCACTGCAGGATATTCATCATTCCAAATCCTATTGGTACCGGCTTAGTTTGGCAATCGATGAAAGTCCGTCTTCTGGCACGGTGCTTGGTAAGTCTCGCCCGAGAAAATTGAAAATTATTTTAAGGATACCATTGAAACGGGAAAAGACGCTGGTCAGAACAATAATCGTCCGAACGGTGGTGCGAGAAATCTTGACTTGCTGACCGTTGCTGAAATCGGGTTTCGCATTGATTTTTCTCAATGTTGCAAGAGCCATGCCGGCAGCCCAAAGACAATAGCGACGATAACCGGCTTCGCGTGAGGGGATCATCTGAATGTAGAGTTGGGCATTTAGGAGATGCCAATTGGATAATGCGATGAGTTGAGCCATTCCGGTTGCAAATCCCTGATTGGTCTGATTGTCGCTTACATCCAAATTGCGCAAATCGACTCCCGATTCCAGAAATATATCACGCGGCAGCCAGCAGATACCGCGAGCGCGATCTTCCCATGTATCCTTAAGGATGTTGACCATTTGAAGTCCGAGCCCGAACGACATGCCCAGTGGCAGCAGTTCTTCACGCCTTTGGCGGATTTGATCAGAATAATCGCACATGAGTTCTGTCAGGGTTTCACCGACAATTCCTGCGACACTGTAACAATACCGATTGTATACGGACAAATCAGCGAGTCCTTCTACTGAAGCATTTCGTTGAAATTCGACCATACCTCGCGACATGATGGAAACGCAACGTTCGAGTATCGTCTGCTGTTCCAAACTGAACCGGCGCTTGATATCAACGACTCTCGAGGATTGAGCAATCAATTCCTTTTCGCTGTCCAGCATCGACTCGGACAGCAGTTGGCATAGCTCGCTCGCGAATGACTCATCGTCGTTTTCTCCTGAGACGATCGAAACGAATCTTCGGGCAAAATAATCTTTTTGCTCGACTGACAATCCAGGGTCATCCTCTATCGTATCATTGATCCGACACAGCAGATAGGCATTTCCAAACAGTGCTCGCAGTTGGCGTGGCAGCTGTGGTGTGGTCAATGCGAATGTTCTGGCGACTCCAGACAAAATTTTCTGCTGGAATTCAATATCGCTATCTGAAATGAAATTTTGGCTCGTTCTATTGTGAGGCATTGGAATGCAGTGAGGTTCTGTATCAATCCGTACTTTGAATTATAGAGTGAACTTGCGTTTTGACCGCGTAATGGGCGCACGGGTGCGTTTTGTCACTTTGTCCCACCGATGTTGCCAAAATTTCAGGTCACCCGATGTCGGTGCTTTCAGACATGCTTCCTGATACAGCACACGGGGATGTCTGGAAATTCCGAGTGCGAAAACATATTGTAAAATAGGTATGAGTTTTGCTATATTTTGTCTTTCGCTTGACTAAATGACGCATGTATGTTTATCAAAAGTAGCATGCGTATTCTCTATTTCGATAACGAAGAGTCCAGGACTATTCAATATGAAAAAACTTCTAATCAGTTTAATTTCACTCACTGCTTTTGCATTGATTCCGGTGCTGAATTCTGGTCCGGTTCATGCTGACGCGACGAATGATATGATCGCGGAAGGCAAAAAACTGTCGTTTGACCGACAGAAAGGAAACTGTCTGTCGTGTCACATCATTGAGGATGGTCTGATGCCCGGTACGCATGGTCCTCCATTGATCTTCATGCAGAGAAGGTTTCCAGACAAGGCGAAGCTGAGGGCTCGAATCCATGATCCGACCGCTGCGAATCCGAATACGATGATGCCGCCGTTCGGACTGCATGGAATATTGTCGGAAAGTGAAATTGACGCAATCACAGAGTATATCTTTACGTTATAAGAGAGGATTTCTGATGAAAACGCTTGAAATACAAAGACGCAAGGTGCTCAAAGGCGCGCTGGCAACCAGTCTGGTTGCACTTGCTGCATCTTGGGGCATGCTTGGCAATCGTGCATATGCTTCTCGACCCCAGATGGCATTCGATGCCGAAGATGTCGATGGCACACTTAAGGCACTCTTCGGAGACGATGCTGTTCAGGACAGTGGCGAAATAACCGTCAAGGGGCCTGAAATTGCTGAAAACGGTGCCGTTGTCCCCATCAAGGTGACTGCAAAAATGAATGATGTGCAGTCCATCGCCATCATTGTGCCGGAAAATCCTGCACCGATGGTGGCTTCGTTTGACATGGAGTCGGGAATTGTTCCCGAAGTTTCGGTTCGGATCAAGATGGGAAAGACATCTGACGTCATCGCACTGGTGAAGTCAAACGGACAAGTCTATCGAGGTGCCAAGGAAGTCAAGGTGACCATCGGCGGTTGCGGCGGCTGATCCGATACAGAGAGGTATTGAATTATGACTATCAAATCAAAAACGAAAATGACCAGTGACGGCAATGTGCAGGTCAAGATGCTGATCAAGCATCCCATGGAAACCGGTCAGCGCAAAGATCGAAAGACCGGCAAACCGATACCCGCCCATTATGTTGAGGTGGTTACCTGCGAATGGCAGGGTAAGGAGATGATCCGTGCACATTGGGGCCCGGCGATTTCCAAAAATCCGTATTTGTCATTCAAGATCTCCGGACCTCAGGCCGGTGATACACTGACTTTGCGATGGTCGGACAACAAAGGCGAGTCTGGCGAACAGCAGTCTCAGGTTAGCTGACAGACCTGTAATCTAGATTTTGAATTTTGGAGAGAGCTTTATGAAAAGATGTATGCTGTCCTTGTTGGCTGCTGTGCTGATGGCTGGTATATCGCCATTTGCGCCGGCAGCTCCTGAAGAAGATCGCGTGGCATTCGAGAATTATTTCCTGACCAAGTTTCCAGATACACCCAAGGAAGACTTCATAAATGGAATTTACTCGATCGATCCGGTCGCTCGCGATCAGTGGATTGATCTTGAGGAATTTCCACCTTACGAGTTAGCCCTTGAGTTGGGACAAACACTCTTTGAGACGCCATTCGCCAATGGCAAGACCTACGGGGATTGTTTTGAGAATGGCGGTATCGGAGTTCGTCAGAACTACCCGTACTTTGATACCGAGCTTGGTCAGGTTGTGACGATGGAACTCGCGATCAATCAATGTCGCGAATCAAACGGCGAAAAACCTCTCAAATACAAGTCTGGCCCCATCGCGGCAATTTCCGCGTACATGGCATTCACGTCGAGAGGTAAAACCATCAATGTAGTGATACCGGACGATCCGCGTGCTATTGCAGCTTATGACGAAGGCAAGCAGTTTTACTACACGAAAAGGGGACAGTTGAACTTTTCGTGCTCCGATTGTCATATCGGAGGTTCGGGTGGCTTTATTCGTACCGAAATGTTGAGTCCGTCTCTGGGACATATCAGTCATTGGCCGGTTTACAGACTCAAGTGGGGCGCGATCGGCACCCTGCACCGTCGATTCAGTGGCTGCAATCAACAGGTGCGGGCGAAGGCATTCAAGCCACAGGGTCAAGAATATCGAAATCTGGAATATTTTCTAAGTTACATGAGTAACGGATTGATATTCAACGGACCGGGTGTCCGCCGCTAAACTTGAGGGATGACGCGATTATGAAAAATATAATTTTAATGATTGTTGCAACTGTTGCGCTGGCGGTTGGTGCGGTGGCGACCTCTGATCAGATCAGTATCGAACAGTTCAACACGGCGTTGATTGAAGCCAACGATTTGAGAAAAAAGGCTGGTGAACTGGCTCATGAATGGCGAGATACCGCGAAACTTCTGAAATCAGCCCAGGCTGCCGCAGAAGAAGGTGATCTGGAAAAGGCTATGAAACTTGTAGCCGAAGCCAAATTCCAAAGTGAGGCGGCGGTCAATCAGGCCGAGCGCGAGCAACGCCTATGGGAAGGCCGGGTTGTCAGATGACACGCTTGGCGTTCCAAATTTCTGCCTGGGAGTAGCGGAACCGCAAGTCAGCCTTTCGCCACCATTCAGACCGTGTCTCGGGATTTGTCCGGGGAGGAGGCAATAAGTCGTGGATATGTGTCGTCGTGAATTTTTGCAGGCGCTCGTTGCCGCGAGCGCTTGCGGTATCATGCCGTCGATTTCGGCGAACAGTTCCAATCTGTACGATTTCACTCCCTTTGGCGACATCCGCCTGCTACACATCACAGATTCTCATGCCCAACTGAATCCGGTCTATTATCGCGAACCACATATCAATATTGGAATCGGCGATTCGCGCGGTCGCCCGCCACACATTGTGGGAAATCATTTCTTCGACTATTTCGCGATTCCACCGTCAACTCCTAGCGCTTACGCGTTTGCCTACTCGAATTTCACAGAGTTGGCCGAGAAATTCGGCAAAGTCGGCGGATATGCCTATCTTAAGACTCTGATTGACAGGTTGCGTCAGGACTACGGTTCCGAGCGGACCTTGTTGCTTGACGGAGGGGATAGCTGGCAGGGGACAGGAACCGCGTTATGGACGCGCGGTATGGAAATGGTGGAAGCGAGCAACATACTTGGTGTTGATATCGCGACGGGTCATTGGGAGTTCACCTATACGCCGGAAGAATTCAAGACCAATATTCAGGCATTTGAAGGTGACTTTGTTGCACAGAATATTTTTCTGACTGAGGATGCGCTATTTGATGAGAAACCGGTTTTTGACGAGGACACCGGTCACGCTTTTCCGCCCTACGTTATGAAGTCGCTTGGCACTCATGATGTTGCAGTCATCGGACAGGCGTTCCCCTACACTCCGATTGCCAATCCAAGTCGAAATGTACCGGACTGGACATTTGGCATTCGAGCCGAGGAGTTGCAGGATTTGGTCAATCATATCAGGGCAAACGAACGACCGGATGCAGTGATTCTGCTGTCACACAACGGTATGGATGTTGACCTGAAACTCGCTGGAGTAGTGACGGGTATTGATGCAGTGCTTGGAGGGCATACGCACGATGCAGTGCCAGCGGCGATGGAAGTTCGCAATTCAGATGGCACCACGTTGGTCACCAATGCCGGGTCCAACGGAAAATTTGTCGGTGTTCTCGACCTGAAAATTTCTGAAAAAGGTGTCAGGGACTATCGTTATCGATTGCTGCCCGTTTTTGGAAATTATCTTGAAGCGGACCCGCAGATGCAGGAATTCATTGCCGGATCCCGCGCACCGTACTCTTCGGTGCTTGATGAGAAGTTGGCGGTGACGGAATCGTTGCTGTTTCGCCGCGGAAATTTCAATGGTACATTTGATGAGGTGATCTGTGACGCTCTGCTTCGAAACGGGGATGCCCAGATTGCCCTTTCACCGGGATTTCGCTGGGGAACTTCCGTAATCCCCGGTCAGACGATCACCATGGAGGATGTACTGGGTCAGACTGCCATGACTTACCCCGAAACTTATGCGCGTGAAATGTCAGGAGAAACTCTAAAGCTGATTTTTGAGGATGTTGCTGATAATTCATTCAACTCTGACCCTTTCTATCAGCAAGGGGGTGATATGGTGAGGGTACAGGGTCTGACGTACAAACTTGACCCGGCCAACTCATTTGGCAAACGAATTTCGGATATGCGTCTCGATAATGGAGATTTGCTCGCGGCTGACAAGAACTACATGGTTGCTGGCTGGGCTACCGTTGGTGAAGTTTCACCTGGCCCGCCGATTTGGGAAATTGTTGCCGATTACCTGCGCGCCCAAGGTGTGGTCAGGATTGACCGCGTAAATCAACCGGAACTCGTAATTGGGGTCGATAATCCTGGTGTCGGCATGTGGAACATCACTTGACGCGGAGGGAACAAAGTATGTTGAAAGTCGGCCAAACTGTCATTGTCGCTTTGGTACTCGGTCTTGGTGGGGTATTTGAGTTACAGGCGGAAATACGCGATCCTGAAGAGTATTTTTTTCATCAGACCTTTGGAGATCTTCAGGAAGAGGCTGAAATTGCCAGGGAAGAGGGACAGTCATCCATCATGGTGATGTTTGAGCTCAATGACTGTCCTTGGTGCGAAAGAATGAAGGAAATGATTCTGAATCAGTCAGAAGTTCAGGATTACTATAGGAGACATTTTCGGGTTCTCATGATGAATGTGGAAGGCGACAACATAATCGTGGATTTTAACGGTGAGGAGATATCGGAAAAAGATTTCGCACTCAAGCATAATCGAATCCGGGCCACTCCCGTCTTTCTGTTCTTGGATCTGGAAGGCGATCGCATTACCCGCTATACGGGAGCGGCAAAGAATGTTGAGGAGTTTATGTTGCTTGGGGAGTACGTGACAGGTGGACACTATGAATCTACCAACTTCGTCCGATTCAAACGAGCTCGTATGAAATCCAACTCCAATTAAACGAGGAAGGGTCGTACAGTCGAAATTTTCGACAACCCGATACTTTTAGCTATTATGTGGAGACAACTGATTTCGGTTACAGCACTTAGTTTGCTCGCAGTGCCGGGATTGGTAAATTCATTTGAGATCCCCGAGGAGCCGCTTCGTCTGGTTGATGCCGTCGGCTACGCGCAACATCCCGCCCCGGCAAATCGTCTACTGGAGCTCGACTACGAGTTGGCGGGGGAAGCGCTTCAGCACCTTGAATCCGGTAATCGACTTGATGCCCGTGTGCTTGTTGTCCCGCAGCAAGCAGATCGGGCGGCCAAAGGTCTGTCGAACTCTGAAGACGATAGTTACGCACGCCTTGAGTTGACTTATTCGATTTATGACTTTGGTCTCAGGCGGGCTGCGATAGATCAGGCCGCAACAAACCTCAATATAGCAAGGCGGACAGTCGACAATGCTATTCAGCAACGCCGACTTACAATCATGAAGCAATTCTTCGAGGTATTGATTGCAGATCTCGATTACGGTGTGAAGAATGAGAAAATGACGCTTGCATTTCTTCGCTTCAATCGCCACAGAGAAGAAATGGATCTCTATCAGGCACATGCGGAGGTGGACGTGCTCGCTCTGGAATCCATCTATCGAGAGAGGTTTCATATACGCCAACAGGCGGCAATTGAGCAACTGGTGTCGAGGCGCAAACTCGGGTTGTTACTGGGATCAGCGGAATATGTACCCCGAACGCTTCTACAACCGGTCCTGTCGACCTATATCGATAGGGAAGTTCTGGATTATGAAGTCATGCTGGAACAGGTTCTGGAAAACAGTCACGAGATGGTCGCGGCGAATTTGCAGGTGGAAGAGGCGCAAAAGGCGTTGACAGTGGTTGAGAAACGTTATCAGCCGTCTGTGAGAGCGAAACTTGAAGCGACTGAATGGACTCAGGAAATCGGTAGTCGCAATTCAGCATCCATAGGGCTTCAGTTCGAGCTGCCACTGGTATCGGGGACACGCAAGGGTCATGATCGGAAAAAGGCGATGATTGATATTCAACGTGCTGAAGCAAGAGTCGCCGAAGTTGAGCATGAACTGCGAGCGCAGGTATTGGAACTTTGGAAGACAATCAGCCTGAAGCAGGTTGACCTGGCAGCAGCAAGAGTGCGTTCCGATTATAGAGATCAATACATGGATAGGGCGCGCACGCTCTATGAACTTGAAGAATCTGCGGATATTGGGGATGCGCAAGCCGAGCAACTTCGTTCATATCTGGAAACGAAAAGAGTGGAGTTTGAATTGACGCTGGCATGGTGCAAATTCGACATGATGCGAGGTGTGCCAGTCTATCAAAATTGAATGGGCCTGCAGATCTGCGTTTGGTGGCGAATCTTGGATTCGTTTTTTTTGAAGTGATTGCTGTTCCTGATGCATGATGCGAAACTGACGGGTAGTGGAGTCCGAGATTCTATTGATTTCCCGTGGCTCAGAGGTTGGAGGTCAGTATTGCCTGCAATGTGAATTTTGCGTTTTGGCGATTCGTTTTTTCAGCCAAATATATATAATCAAGCCGTTTGAGTTAAATGTATATTTAGAAAAATATTTTCAAAGTGAATAATAGAGGGGAAGTATGGATTCTACAGACTTAGAACGACATGTCAATCAACCCGGTCGCGACGATCTGGTCAGGCAGGTTCGAGAGAAGATTAACGAACTGAATGTGGATTACATTTACTATCAGTTCATTTCTGTTACCGGACGAATTGTCGGAAAGGGTGTGCCTGCGGACCACTGGGAACAGATTGCCAGTCGGGGATTTCAGTTGGTTTACGGTTCGACCGCGAATCTGTTTATCGATCGGTATGGCGATTACATTGGTTATGGCCCGGAAGCGATGGAATTGGTTGGTATTCCGGACCCTGAGACATTCTGTCAATTGCCTTGGGACAAACGTGTCGCACGTGTTTTCTGTACGTGCTTCCGGAACAGGGAAGAGCGAGTTGACCCCGGAGCACACCTGACGTCGGATTGTCGCGGCAATTTGCGCATCATCCACGACGAATT
Source organism: Arenicellales bacterium (assembly GCA_963662635.2). Taxonomy (GTDB): domain Bacteria; phylum Pseudomonadota; class Gammaproteobacteria; order Arenicellales; family JAJDZL01; genus JAJDZL01. The sequence continues at coordinate 704,134 of CAXXFC010000006.1, read as the reverse complement.
CAAAGCCAAGCATGGCGGGTTGCACATGCGTCACGGTATGGAACCGGAGATGATGTGGCTCAATCGCGGCGAGGATGGCAAGCCTGATGGTGGATTCTCAAAACCCTATTGCTATCACATCGACCAGTTCGAGAGTCTGCGTCCGGTTTTCATGCAGGCTATCGAGTACTCGCGATTTATGGGACTGGATATGATTCAGGGTGACCACGAAGATGCGCCTGGTCAGCTGGAGTTGAACTTCACGTTCGATGACGTTCTCAGAACCTGTGACCGGCTGTCAACCTACAGGCAGATTTGTGCGCAGGTTGCGAGAGAGAACAATCTGATCGCCTGTTTCATGACAAAGCCGTTCATGGGAGTCTCGGCGAGTGGCTGTCACACCAACATGTCGCTATGGACCGGCGGTGAAGATGAGGTAAATGTTCTGGGCAATAGCACTCTGAATGGTTTGGATGACGTTTACAGTTATCGTAAAGGTGGTGAGAACAAATTCATGCCGGATACGGATGACCCGCAATTGCCTGGTGAAATCGGACTGAATGCGGTTGCAGGCGTCATGAAGCATCTTGATGGATTGACTGCGCTGGGATGTTCGACAGTGAATTCCTATCGTCGATTGTGGGACACTGGATTCTGGGCGCCCGTCTATAAGGATTGGGGGTACCAGAACAGAACGACCGCATTGAGAATATCGGCTCCGGGAAGATTTGAGTTTCGAGCTGTGGATTCGATGGTCAATCCGTACCTGTTGTGTGCAGGATTGCTCAAGGCGTTTGACGACGGGATTTCAAACAAACTCGATCCCGGCAAGCCTGAGAATCGAAATATCTACGAAGCGATGGATGCTGGCAAGGAGGTTACAAAACTCCCGATGTCGCTGGGAGAAGCGATTGATGCTCTGAAAAAGGATGAGTTTCTGATGGAGGCACTTCCTGACGAGATGGGCAAGGTCTTCTTGCACTACAAAGAGGACGAGTGGGCAAAGTTCATGGCCACCGTTACTGATTGGGATATGGAAACTTATCTGGACTGCTTGCCTTAGGAGATTTGTTGTGTGTGGAATTGCAGGACTAATTCATAGAGGAAAGCAGGCCGATATAGGTGGTGAATTGCTTTTGATGCTCCAGGCTTTGAAGCATCGGGGGCCGGATTCTACCGGACTTGCAGTATACGGTTCGACACAGGATGTGGACGCGACCGAGTATGTCATGCGCTACAAGGTGGCGGAAGGTGCTGAGCTGGCTGGTGGATTCAGGATTTTTGATCAAATCAAGGAGCGTCACGAAGCGGTTCACGCGCGCCTGTCCGAAAGCGGTGCCAAAGTCGGTTCGGAAGAGGAGGCGACAGAATATGCGTTCCGTTGCCGATTCAATTTCGAAGGTGACATGAGGCGTTTGGCCAATTATCTTGAGGATATCGAAGGTGTGGAAATTCTTTCGATCGGCAAGGCGCTCGAACTCGTTAAGGATCTTGGAGATGCGCAAACCGTGGGCAGCCAATATGGTCTTGAGAACTTTCGAGGCACACACGCGATTGGGCATACTCGCATGGCAACCGAGTCGGATGTGGATATACGCTCGGCGCATCCGTATTGGGCCTATCCTTTCCTTGATGTCTCCGTAGTCCATAACGGACAGCTAACCAACTACTGGAATTCTCGCCGAGCGCTTGAGCGAAAGGGACACAGATTTATGTCGAATTGTGACTCCGAGCTGATTGCTGTCTATCTGGCTGATGCAATGGATCGCGGTGAGGATCTGGAAGAATCCATGCATCGATCATTATCTGATCTGGATGGTGTGTTCACTTATGTCGTAGCATCGCAAAACGAGCTTGGAATGGCGAAAGATTACATGGCGGCGAAACCGATGGTACTTTACGAATCCGATGATTTTGTCGCATTGGCTTCTGAAGAAGTTGCCATTCGAAGCGTGTTTCCTCACGAAATTGACACAGTCGATCCCTATGAAGGAGAGGTTCGAGTATGGCGGAGTTGAATTCACCCGGGTCGATGCATCAGGAGAAACTTGCTGGTCGAACCCAACAGATTTTTTTCTCAGCAGTTGAGTCTGATCGGCTTGCATCACCACATGCGATCGATGTTGACTTCGGCAAGTGTGCCGAAATAGATGCAGAGAGCCGTACCGCTCGAGAAGTCAATTCCAGAATTGCGGAACTGATGAGAGAGGGCTATGGGACAATCAATGTATTGAATCCGGGTGCGAAGCATTCTTTGGGTGTAGGCATTCTGAATCGTCTCAATCTGAATTTCGAGGGTAGTCTCGGCTATTTCGGTTGTGGTTTGAGTGATGGTCCCAATATTCGCGTTGCAGGACGCGTTGGTTGGTCGTGTGCGGAAAATATGATGTCGGGCACGATTGTGATCGAAAAAAACGCCGGTTCAACATTCGGTGCTGCCATTCGAGGAGGAGATCTGGTCTGTAAAGGGGATGTGGGTTCTCGAACCGGGATTGACATGAAAGGCGGTACGATCATTGTTGGAGGGCGGACCGGTGCATTCAGCGGATTCATGATGCAACGAGGGCGTATGATCGTACTCGGCGACGCAGGTCCGAACCTGGGCGATTCAATGTACGACGGGCTGATTTATGTCGGTGGAGAAATCGAGGGTCTCGGTGTCGATGCAGTGGATGCGGAAATGACAGATCTGGAATGCATCTGGATTGAACGCAAGCTTGCGATGTATGGTTTGGAGGCGCCGAACGGAGTCGCCAATATGCGCAAAATTGAATCAGGCAAACAGTTGTGGAACTACGATAGTTTGGAACCCACAGAGAAAAAACTTGTACTTTAACGGAAATGAACTGATGGAACCAAAACCTAAAACGTCACCACCGCTGCCGCCAACGCCGTCAAGGAACACCAGTAGTCTTGGACGCAGCTCAATATTCTCACCGGAAACGATCGATGATATTCATATCAAATCTGAGCTTGGCAGGTATCGAATGCGTGGGTTTTCTCTTTTCAAGAAAATCCCCACATTCGACGAACTGACATTTCTGCCGGGTACACTGACAAGGTTTGTGATTGAAGGGTATCGCGAGCGTTGTGTTACCAAGACTGTACTTGGTCCTCGCGCAAAGCGACCGTTGATACTGGATATACCGGTATACATTACCGGTATGAGCTTTGGCGCACTTTCCTACGAGGCGAAAACTGCCTTGGCACGAGGAGCTACCATGGCCGGAACAGCGACATGCTCAGGGGAGGGTGGAATGATACCTGATGAGCGTCGTTATTCCAGCAAGTGGTTTTATCAATGTATTCAGTCTCGCTATGGGTTCAACCCACATCATTTGCGTTTGGCCGATGCAGTTGAATTTTTCATCGGACAGGGATGCAAGGTTGGACTTGGCGGTCACCTGATGGGGCAGAAGGTGACTGATCAGGTGGCGGAAATGCGATCACTGCCAGCTGGAATTGATCAGCGTTCTCCGGCAAGACATCCCGACTGGTTGGGACCTGACGACCTTGCGCTGAAAATAGAGGAAATCCGCGAGGCGACTGACTGGCAGATTCCGATTCAGTTGAAGCTGGGTGCGGCTCGTGTGTATGACGATGTCCGAATGGCAGCGAAAACAGACCCCGACATGATCTATATCGATGGAATGGAAGGTTCGACTGGTGCAGGCCCTCATCTGGCGACGGAGGAGACAGGTGTGCCCGGAATTGCGGCGATTCGGCAGGCACGTAAAGCATTGGATGATGTCGGCAAGACAGGTGAGATATCCCTGATTTACGCTGGCGGAATTCGAAATGGCGGCGATTTGGCCAAGGCATTGGCTCTAGGTGCCGACGCGGTCGCGATCGGACATGCTTCGCTGATGGCTCTGAACTGCAACAAGGATATACCTGAAGCAGATTATGAGAACGAGATAGGTGTCGAAGCTGGCTACTGCTATCACTGTCATACGGGGCGGTGTCCCGTCGGAGTTGCCACCCAGGACCCGGTGTTACGGCAACGATTGAATCCGGATGATGCAGCTGAACGTGTCTACAACTTTTTGCACACGCTTGCCATAGAGTGTCAGATGATGGCTCGCGCTTGTGGTAAAACAGATGTTCACTCTCTGGAACCGGAAGATCTTGCTGCGCTGACAATGGAAGCTTCCGCCATGGCTATGGTTCCGCTTGCCGGAACTCAGCACACGGTTGGACGTCCTGACATGACGCGCTATTGAGGATTCGCACATGGAAAAAGTAACAAATATAACTGACAAGCTGAAAGATTCGACTGCGGAACGCGAACAGGAAATCGGCCAACATATCGGTTATCGATATGACGTGAATCTGGTTCCGGATTATTCCAGACTCACTCCGTTTCTAAGGGAGTACATGGAGTTTATGGGCTGGGATGACCTGAACTGGCTTGAAGATGTTCACTTGGGATATGAAGAGGGCAAACCGGCTGTATTTGACCGAAATATAAACGGTTGGGTTCAGGTGCCGAGTGACCTTGATCTACCAGAAGGTCAGCAGGACCGGGATATGGTTGCGCGTGAACTGCTGGTCAAGTTTCAGTGCTCGGAAGAACACCCGATGGTGGAACTCAATGCGGAATATGGCAAGGTAAAGCCGCCATCCGCGGACTGAAGAGATCCGCAGACCCTGGGTTGCGGTATCTTTCGCCAAGTAGTAGGCTAAGCTTTTCGTGTTGTCTGACGGCAGTTCGGTGCCAGTTGAAAGATTTGGGAAAACAGTCAATCGGATGAAACGTTGATCAAGGAGGTGGATTCACGTAGATAAAATCGAGGTTGACATGAAAGGGGTATCCATAGATACTCATGCTCATCGCACAAACAATGCCTATGGATTGAATCATGGATGAAAGGCAGAAAGACGATCAACGCAAGTTTATTCCAACCGGAATACAAGATTTCCGCCGAGTCCGCGAGCGCGACAGCTACTATGTCGACAAGACCCCGATCATCCGGAACCTGATTGATCAGGGCGATTACTACTTCCTGTCCCGCCCGCGCCGATTCGGCAAGAGTCTTTTTGTCGACACCCTGCATGATCTTTTCGCAGGTGAGGAGGAGCTGTTCCGCGAGCTTGCGATCCATGACAGCTGGGACTGGTCGGTCCGATATCCTGTCGTACGGCTGAGTTTTGACGGTCAGTACAACAGTCCCGAAGAGATTGATCAGCACATTCATGGCAAGTTGAAACGGATTGCGGATGATGCCGGTATTGATTTGGGCGAGACCAGCAGCAAGGGTTCGGAACATTTGGAAGCGCTGATACACCGTTTGCATCAGAGCACCGGACAGCAGGTGGCGGTACTGGTGGATGAGTATGACAAGCCGATCCTGGATGTGCTGGACAGGCCTGAAGTGGCGAGGGCGAACCGGGACTACCTCCGGGGGTTTTACGGCATCATCAAGGGCAGCGCCCGACACGTCAGGTTCGTGTTCATCACCGGCATCACGATGTTCTCGAAAGTCAGCCTGTTCTCCGGGCTGAACAATCTTGAGGACATCTCCCTGAACCCCCGCTATGCGTCGATATGCGGATTCACCGATAACGACCTCGACACGGTGTTCGCTCCCGAGCTTGAGGGATTGGACCGGGAGGAGATTCGTCGCTGGTACAACGGCTACAGCTGGCTGGGCGAGCGCCGGCTCTACAATCCTTGGAACATTCTGTTTCTTTTGAAGAGCAGGCGATTTGAATCCTACTGGTTTGAGAGCGGTACGCCGAACTATCTGTACCGGCTGATCAGGGAGAGTAATTTCCCTTTGATCGAGTTTGACGGCGGAACGATCGAACGAAGGCAGCTGACCCGGTTCGATGTCGGGGACATTGATCTTCGCGCGCTGATGTTCCAGTCTGGGTATCTGACGGTCGGAGAGCAGCGGCGTGACGGCCCGGATACTATCTACACCCTGGAGTATCCGAACTTTGAGGTGAGTGTGAGGTTCAGTCAGGGTCTTCTGGTCTATGCGGGTCGCGATTCGGGGGCCGTATCGGATGACGGAAATGCCTTGCTGGGCTGTCTGAAGTCGAAGGATTTCAACGGGCTGGCCGAACGGTTGCGGTCGGTGTATGCGGCCATTCCGCACGACTGGTATCGCAAGAACAGCAAAGCTGAATCGGAGGGGCACTATCTCATTGTGCTGCAGACGTACCTGCAGGCGGTAGGAGCAAATGTTGAGAGGGAGGTGGCATCGAACCGGGGCAAGGCGGACCTGGTGGTCAAGTATGCCGGCGAAGTGTATGTGATCGAGGCGAAGGTGATCAGGGGCCAGCGCGGGCATAAGGTCGACAAGGCACTTGATGCAGCGATGCGGCAGATGCGGAATCGCGGCTACGGGGATCAGTATCTCAGCCAGGGCGACGGGGTTCACCTGATTTCCATGGTGTTCGGCGGTGAGGAGCGCAATCTTTTGGACTTGCGCGCTGAGTCTGCCCGGGTGCTACCTGAATCCGAGGCTGATAGCGGCAGTCCCGTCTGGCGACGATTGCGGAACGTCGTGGCCTGGAGATAATCGATTGGCCGTGACAGACCGTTAAATTGATAAGGCATCCGGTGCGCGAAATTCATCAAGGCTCGAGGGCGGTGAATTATGCCCTGATCGAGAAGCCGGATATATGGCCGCAACCCGAACTTTCGACATCAATCATCATTTCAGCCTTGCAATCAGGGGGAGTCCATATATGACTGAAACATTTTCATTATTCGAGGCAATGGAATGAAGTGAACATCGTCGCGAATTGAAAACTCCTTTTCACCCCCGTATACGACAAATTTTCTTGTTGCTCCAACATCGTCACATGTTCGACTGAAATGTTTGCTCAGTTTGGGCGTAGTTCCGAACTTGATTTCAATTGCCCATATTTCTGAGGATGAAGTTTGAACCACCAGATCAATTTCCGCACCGGCGGAGGTTCTGTAATAGTAGGTCTGCACCCCGGCTGGCAATACCGAATGAATATTTTCAATCACAAACCCTTCCCACGATTTCCCAAGTTTAGGATTTGTCCGCAATTGATCGAAATTTTGGATTCCTAGAAGTCTATGCAGAATTCCACTGTCGCGAATATAGTATCGCGGAGCCTTCATCAAGCGTTTTTTGACATTCGCATGCCAAGGTTGCAGTTTTCTCACCAGTAGCAAGCTGGTAAGAATATCCAGGTAGAAATTTACAGTTGCCCGCTGTGATTCAATATTGGTTGCCATATCACTTGAATTCACCGGCTCTCCCTGCAAGTGAGCCAGCATTGTCCAAAAAGTGCGCAATCTTTGTGCGGGTACATTGAAACCATTTCGGGGCATGTCTCGCTCCACGTAAGTCCGGATCAAGTTCTCCAAACGATTGCTGGCAACTTCATCGGATTCTGAAAGAAATACATTTGGAAACCCTCCTCTCAGCCAAAGTTTTTTGAGTTCAGCATCTCTACTGTTCAAATTCATCTCAAGTACATTCAACCCGCTCATTTCCAAGTAACTGATTCGACCTGCAAGGCTTTGTGAAGTTTGACGCATAAGATCCATGGATGCAGAACCCAGCAGCAAAAATTGATGTGAATTTCGACCCTGAAAACGATTTTCGTCAATCAATCCACGCAATACCTTGAATACGTCCGGAAGGTTTTGAATTTCATCAAGTATGACCAGTTTGTCAGCATGACTCCTCAAATACCCGGAAATGTCCAGATTCAGTATTTGCAGTTCCTGCGGGTTTTCCAGATCGACATATATCGATTTTGAATCTTCTGCTGCTATCATCCTAGCGAGCGTGGTCTTACCCACTTGACGGGCACCGAGAAGTGCTACCGCCGGCTCTAGGTTGATAGACTTCAAAAGATCGTCCACTATCCATCTATTAATCATACCTTGTATTATGAATGAATATATTGCAAATTACAAGGTATATATTCGTTCAAATTCATCATTTGATGATTTTCAGCATCCAAGTACCTGATTTCATGTAAATCGTGAGTATTGCACCCCTTAGCGAGGTATTCGCTGCCTAGTGTCTTAACAATCGGGTGTATACACATAACCGCTGATCTACGACAGAGCGTTGCTTGTTCAGCCGAACGGTTCACAAGTAGGGCATTGATCCGAGACTATGGCAGGCGAGACGCCAGCAAGGCATATTTGCTGCGTCAGGATAGCGGGTGTCTGGAATTTGCCCGGGCTACGCAATCCTTGCTGTGGCATCAGGCAGATAAATTTATCTGTAAATCGCTTTTGTGAAAGGAGTAGGGGAATAGTTCGAAAATCTGTCCGCAGGTGCGGGAATTTTCAGAATTCAGCATCAGGCACTTGCGTACCTTCAAATTAGAGGGTAAGCGGATGCGTTCTGAAAAAAAAGCCATGCCGGAACTGCGCGGGCATGGCTTTTTGTTTATATGGGAAATTAAGTATGACGAGTTCAGCCCAGATAGCTTTCCATCGAGTCATCCATCGCTTCGATCCACATCGTATGATGCACTGGTTGCATGTTATTGGTCACCAGTGATCGATGGCCATTGTCACGATACCCTATGATGTTGTCGTGTTTGTGATGCTCCCAGTCCATGAAGGTGTCGCCCATCCCCTGGACATCAAATTTCGGATAGTCGACTTGGTCCAGCAGAACTTCAATATAGTCAGCCTGGAAGTAGATTTCCTGTTCGTAGTCGGCCAGGCTTGCTTCCCGCTCCAGCCAGGCGGCATCGTCTTTGTCCCTATCCGCTCTTGACGGCAGTTCAATACGTCCCATAATGACATCTCGAACATACCAAGCTTGAACATCAAACATATTGAACGTGTAATATTGGTCCTGCATGCCAAGGTACATGACCTTTGGATTATTGTTCCATATCACGCCCTGATAGAGATTGGGAGTCCACATTCTATTTGTTGTTTTTAGTCGCAGCGGTAGATCCATGAAGGGGAAATGGTGAAGATACCCTGTACAAAGAATTATCGCATCGACCTCCTTGCTTGAGCCGTCCTTAAAATGTGCGGTTTTACCTTCAACTCGGGTCAGCAATGGTACCTCATCAAACGAATCTGGCCAATGAAACCCGGTCGGTGCAGTACGATGACTGATCGTGAGAGACTTGGCACCGTATTTGTGGCACTGGGATGCAATATCCTCTGCTGAATAACTGGTCCCGATTACGAGAACATCCATCCCTTCGAATTCGCGGGCGTCTCTGAAATCGTGTGCATGAAGGACACGTCCATTGAATGTCTCGAAGCCTTCAAATTGCGGAACATTGGGAACCGAAAAATGACCCGTTGCGACAACCACATAATCGAATTGCTCTGTGCTCAGTGAGTCTTCTTCCAGATTTCTTGCTGTCACCGAGAATTTTTTTGAGGTGTCGTCGTAACTGACCCAATGCGCGGCATGATTGAATTTGCAATACTTGCGAATATCAGACGCTTCAGCACGCCCTTTGATGTAATCGGTAAGTACGGCACGTGGTGGAAACGAAGGTATCGCCCGACTAAAGTGCTCCTCAAACGAGTAGTCGGCGAATTCGAGACATTCTTTCGGACCGTTTGACCATAGATACCGATACATGCTGCCATGAACGGGTTCTCCGTACTGGTCTGTACCGGTGCGCCAGGTGTAATTCCAGAGTCCGCCCCAATCACTTTGTTTCTCATAGCAGACAATTTCTGGAATTTCTGCGCCTTTTTTCTCAGCGGAAGAGAATGCGTGCAACTGTGAAATGCCGCAAGGACCGGCACCGATAACTGCAACTCGACTCATTGATCTACTCCATTTTGTGGTTTTGAAGTTTTTCGTCACTCAGTTGACTGACAAAGGATTATAACGAATGTAAGTTGAAACGAGATTGATTTGCGTAACCGCAGGTGCGCCGGTATTTTAGTTTTGTCAACTGCTTCACACACATTTTGCTGAGACCAAAATTCCTGATTGACTCGATATGATGCAAACTGATTGGACGGATTTTGTGAGGAAGTGCTTGATGCAGACGGGCAGGAGTTAAGCGAGGTGCACAAGGTGGTTAATTTGTTTGAACATCGCTTTTGAACTAAAATCAAACCAATCGACATAGACAAATTGAACTATGGCATTGCTGTTTCATCAGTTATGGAATCCGCAGGGAATCAAGATTGAATGACCCAAGTTGCAATGACTGAACGAATTTTCATTTAATTTGGCATGTGCCGGAGGATTTGACATGAATATTCAACACCAACGAGAATCAAGACGAAAGTTCCTGAAGCAAGTGGCTGCCGGCGCAGCAACCGTTTCAGCAGCTGGATTTATTCCCGGTCGTGCGTTCTCAGCCAACAAGACATTGACTGTAGGTATGAATATCCCGATGACCGGGGATCTTGCACCCTGGGGCCTACCGGGATTCTATGGTTGCGAGATCATCGCGAATAACATCAACGCGGCTGGGGGAGTCACCATAGGTGGTGAAACGTATGACTTGCAAATTGCGACCTATGACCATGCCTACGAAACCGACAAGGCAGTCCAAGGCATGAAAAAACTGGTTTTGGAAGACGATGCCAAGATGGTGATGATGCTTGGTGGTGCTACAGTAGCCGCTGTTCTCCCCTGGGCGACTCGAAAGAAAGTTCTCACCACCACGCTCTTACCGAGTGACATCACACCGGATTCGGAATATCTGATTGCTACATGTGAGTCGCATCCGCTCTACAACGTCACGGGAGTTGAGTATTTGGCAAGGGAATTCCCGGATGCCAAGACTGCGGTGATAGTCACCAACAATGACGTGGAATACGGTCTTCAGTCGACTGCTACATATCAGGCCGCTTTTGAAGTGGCGGGAATCGAAGTTGTCGATACAAACCTGCACGGATTCGATGTCACCGACTTTGCTCCGATTGTCAGCTCAGTTCTAGCGAAGAACCCGGACATTTTCTGTATGGCGACGAGTTTCTACGTCACTCCGATTATGGAGCAGCTGTACCACCAGGGCTTCACCGGCAAGATCATTTCATGCACCTTGGATTACTATCATGAAATCATCGAGAAAACCAGTGTTGATTTCGTCAACGGTACGATCTTCCAATTCCCGGATTTCGATGATCCGGCATTGCTGGAGTCGGGAATCAGCTTCCCTGATCCGGCGGGATTTGATGCGGCATTTCGCAAGGACCACCCCAACGACTGGTCGGCTGTTGCTTGGGAATATCCGGTAATCCTGTTGAATTGGCTGGAGAATGCGAAAGCAGCGGGTAGTGTCGAGTCCGAAGATGTAACTGCGCACATGACCGGTAACAAACAGGAGTTTGTATTCGGTGGTGGAGACTGGTGGGGTAGCCAGTTGTGGGGCCTCGACAATGTGTTGATCGGTCGCTGGCCGGTGGTTGTGGTTACCGACGGTAAGGCAAGAATCCAGGAGTATGGCGACCTCGCCGGCTGGCTTGATGCTAACAAGGATGTCTTAGTCAAGCATATGAAAAATCTTGGGCTTCGAACAGTCTGACATCCAAAATAAGTAACAAGGGGAGAGAAGCAGATGAATTCTCTCCCCTTTTATTATTGGCACTCGAAATAACCGGGGAATTTCCGATTGGATCTGTTTGTACAAACAATCGTTAATGGAATCATCCAAAGCGGATTCTACGCGCTGGCGTCAATCGGTTTGGTTCTGGTATTCGGTGTGATGCGCGTCGTGAATTTCGCACACGGTGAACTGGTCATGGTGGGAGCGTACACTGTGTGGCTGGTTCATGCGCAAAACGGAGTCCCATACTTGTTTACGGTGGTTCTCGCGATCGTTCTGGTAACGGGAATCGGATTGGTGATGGAGCGGTTCCTGTTCCGCCCTATGATGAATGATCCGCTAGGGGGACTGATCTGTTCGATTGGCGTACTGTTCATCTTGCAGGTGATCGCAACCTACGTTGGCGGTGAGGGTCCTTCCAAGCAAGTGCCGCCGCCTTTCGAGGGAACCATGGTGATCATGGACTCCATTCGGATTCCATATCAGAGACTGTTCAGCATCTGTGTTTGCGCTGCCGCTCTTGTGACGTTGTGGTATTTCCTTACAAGGTCCAAGCTTGGCTGGGCGGTCAGGGCGGTATCGATGGATCGGGAAGCGGCCGCGCTTCAGGGGATCAGTACGGTTCGCATTTCTATGGTTGCCATCGGAGTCGGTGCGGCAATGGCCGGACTGGCAGGTGCGTTGATGGCACCACTGACCAACATCAATCCGCATATGGGACATAACGTCATCATCACCGCGTTCATTGTCACGATCGTTGGGGGTATCGGCAGTCTGCCCGGAGCGGTGATCGCCGCTGTGCTTTATGCTCTGTTCCACACGTTCATGACAACATATTTCAGCGGAACGATCGCCACAATATCAGGTCTGCTGATCATGGTGCTGGTGCTGATCGTCCGACCGACTGGAATCATGGGCCACAGGGTGAGTGAGTGAGATGAGCGCGTCTGCGTTGAGAGCTGCCGTACTGATTGCCGGGCTGTTGATCGGGCTCGCGATTTTGCCGCATTTTCTCAAATACCATCAACAGGATTTTCTGATCTTCCTCACCATCAACATTCTCGTGGTTGTCAGCTATCGTCTGGTTACGCTGACCGGTGAGTGGTCTCTGATTCATGCGGTCATGATGGGGGTTGGAGCCTATACGAGTGCCTTATTGAGCAAGAATTTTGATATCTCTTTCTGGATAACCCTTCCACTGGCAGGTGTGGCCGCCGGTGCCATGGCTGCGTTGCTGAGCTATCCATTGTTTCGCATGACGCAGTTTTATTTCCTGATCGGTTCATTCGCTACTGGTGAAGCGATCCGTCTATGCTGGATTCAATTTATCAAGCCATTTGGCGGTACCGGCGGTATCAGCGCGATTCCATCTCCGGAACTGTTCGAAATCGATTTTCTTGAGCCCATACCGTATTTTTATCTTGTCTTGATTATCGTCACAGTCTGTGTATTCCTGCTCTATCGAATTGAGAAATCTCGCATCGGATTGACATTGCATGCCGTTCACTGGAAGGGAGTGCTGGCTGAATCAGTCGGTGTCAACACATGGAACTACCGAGCTCTGGCATTCGTTATCGGTTCTCTATTCGTTGGTATTGCTGGTGCTTTGAAAGTGCACTATATCGGCACCGTGGCACCCAAGCAGTTCGACATCGGGTTCATGGTTTTCATTCTCATTTGGGTGATCGTCGGAGGATATCGAACCTTTTACGGTGCCATGCTTGGCGCGGTGGTGTTATCCGTACTGGACGAATTCTTACGGGGTGTCGATCAGCTGAGACCGGCAATCTACGGCGTCACACTAATCTTCTTTATTCTCTATCTGTCCGGTGGTCTGGAGAGGCTGCCCCAAAAGATTGGCAGTTTCTTTCGGATGAGAAATCAAGGGAATTCCTGATGGCGATCCTTGAAGTAAAGAATTTGACGAAGCAGTTTGGAGGACTGGTCGCCGTCAATGATGTCAGTTTCAGTATTGAAGAAAGTGAAATTCACGGGCTGATCGGACCCAATGGTGCTGGCAAAAGTACTACGTTCAAGGTGATCGCCGGATTTTTAGCGCCAACAAGCGGTGATGTCGTGTTTCGCAACACCAGCATCAGGGGAAGAAAGCCTTTTCGAATCGCCAAAGACGGTATCGTGCGTACGTTTCAGGAGACCACTCTGTTCCAGGAACTCAGCGTTTTTGAGAACGTTTTGATTGGCGTACACAATGAAGCAAAGACAGATGTGTTCTCGGCAGTGCTGGGACTGGACCGGGAAAAGCAGGTCCGAGCTTCTGTGAATGCCAATCGGGTTATCGAGTTCATTGGACTTTCAGAGAGAAAGGATCAGCTTGCCGTTGAGTTGCCACTGGGGTACCAACGGGTGTTGGCGGTTGCCGTGGCATTGGCTTCAAAACCGAGCCTGTTGCTGATGGATGAACCGTTCGCCGGAATGAATCCGGAGGAGACCCGACATATGATGGAACTGACTCGCAAGGTGCGGGAATCAGGGGTAACGATCATTCTCGTTGAACACAATATGAAAGCGGTGATGGGATTATGCGATCGTTTGACTGTGCTGAATTTTGGAACCGTGCTGGCAGATGGAACACCCGAGCAGGTTCAAAACAATCCGGATGTGATACAGGCCTATCTCGGAGGTGCGTGAGAGATGCAGCTGGAAGTGACAGACCTTAAGGTTGATTACCACAACATCGCCGCACTCAAGGGAATCAGTTTTACAGTTCCGGATGGGGCATTTGTTACGATCATCGGATCTAACGGTGCCGGCAAAAGCACAACATTGCGTACGATTTCAGGGCTCGTCAAACCAAGTGCGGGTTCCATCTCGGTCGATGGCGAACGGATTGATAGCCAGGCTGCGGACAAAATTGTAGCGATGGGAATTTCACATGTACCCGAAGGTCGTCGCGTATTCAAGGATCTCACGGTAATCGAGAATCTATATCTGGGAGCATTCATTTACAAGGATCAGGACCTTATTGATCGAGACCTGGATGAAGTCTACAGCCATTTCCCGAGATTGCACGAGCGTAAGAACCAGCATGCGAGGACACTAAGCGGTGGCGAGCAGCAGATGCTTTCGATCGGAAGGGCGTTGATGTCCCGTCCGAAAGTTCTTCTGCTTGATGAGCCATCGTTGGGGCTGGCGCCTCTTGTGGTTCAGGAGATCGGTGATATCCTTCAGGAGATCAACAAAGCCGGTGTGACTGTAATCTTGGTCGAGCAGAATGCAGATTTAGCTCTTCGACTTGTTGACTACGGGCATGTACTGGAGAACGGACGAATCATTATGAGTGACAAGGCAGAAAACCTTGCCAACAACGACCATGTCAGAAAGGCTTATCTAGGCGTCTAGTCGGATTCCGGATAAATTCCCCGAACTCTGGACTTGGTCGGATCAAAGTGAGGGAAGGGCACCACAGTAGCCGGAATTCTTTTCTGATGGTTGTCGAGTTTGCCTACTTCAACTTCAGTACCATCCGCAGAAAACTCAATATTCATTTTGCACAAGGCGATGGTCTTGCCCAGAATAGGCGACACAGTGGAACTTGTAATATCCCCGACGCGATAGCGTCCATTGAAAACCCCATCCCCTGACTCTGCTGCCTCACGTCCTACGAGCTCCAGCCCGACCAGTTTTCTTTGTGGGTTAGCTTTTCGATTTTCGAGCGCTTCTCGTCCGATGAAGTTGTCAGTTTTTGTTTTCAGTGGCACCGTGAATGGAATGCCTGCTTCGAATGGGTCAGTTTGTTCACAGAATTCATGGCCAGCCAGAATCAAGCCTGCTTCAATTCGCAGCATGTCGAGTGCATCCAATCCCATAGGCATGACTGGAATTTCGTGTGACGTTTCCATGATCATCTGCCAGATTGCCGCCGCATCACGGGGATGACAGAAAATCTCGTAGCCCAGTTCGCCGGTATAGCCAGTTCGGGACACAACAATCGGAACGCCAGCGGCATCTTGCATTCTTGCGACGGAAAAACGAAACCACCCCAATTCCTCTACCGATGCCTGATCGGGTCTGGTCCATATCAACTTGCTCAACAGTTTGCGACTATCCGGACCTTGCACCTGCAGGTTCGCCAACTGGTCAGTCGAGTTCTTGACCCATACTTTGAGTCCGAGCTTCTCCGCCTGTTCGCGCAGCCAGAGTCCCGAACCGTCACATCCACCGACCCAGCGGAAATTTTGCTGTGCAAGGCGAAATACTGTTCCATCGTCAATCATTCCCCCGGACTCATTGCACATCGCGGTATAGGAGACCTGTCCAACCGACAATCTTTTCATATCTCGCGTGAGGCATGTCTGCAAAAGCAACTCAGCGTCGGGACCAAGAACCTCGTATTTGCGTAGAGCGGACAGATCAATGATGACTGCGCCTCGACGGCATGCCCAATACTCCTCAATTGCACCTTGATTGAGGTAGCAGGCAGGCATCCAATAGCCAGCGATTTCCACATAGTTACGGGTCAGTTTTGAGGTTTCTGAATGAAATCCGGTTTCCTGTGTCATGATTGGGTCTGCATCTGTAGTTTTTCGAATTGCGATTGAACTCTTGAACAATTCTTTCTTGTCGTAAACCCGCACCTGAATGTCAGTCGGATTCCACGCGTTGGCAACGTCAATGTCATCGGAGCAGGATGAACTTACGCAAATCATATCCCGCATGGCTCGCATCAGTACGTAATCGCCCGGTCGAGACCAAGGTTCATCGGACAGAAGCTGGAAACTGTCATCAAAGAATGAATTGAAAAACAAGTTGATTGCCATCCAGCCCTTACGAGGCGCGACGGGATATTCCTCTAACGCATAGTTGAAATTGTCGGAGCAGTTTGGGTGTCCGGGATAGCCCATTTCATCGTATGTTTTGCTGGTGCAGGCAAGTCCGAAACTGTCATGTCGCCCGCAAGTATCCTGAACGACTTCGATTACAGGTTGGAGATCAACATCAAAGAACTTTGAAAATAATCCCGGACTTGGGTAAGCCGCACCCATCAATGACCTGGTAACCGTAGCATCAAGACATCGTTCCAAACCCCTGTCAAGTGCCGGAATGTCAAAGCATTGAAAGTCGGAGCACTGGCGTCCGTCGATGTCCAGAATCTGGATATAGTCTCCTGCCTTGACTTCGTAACATATAGCGGTAGATGCTTCGATACGAAAATCCTGTCTGGCTTCAGCAAGCGGGTCGGGCAGGTCGTATGAGATATGTTGAGTGGGGTTGTTACGTGATACCCAAACAATCAGGTCGGTCGGCGGGTTTTGCTGATCGACCGACATAGGTTCTCCTGGAGCACCTATGATTCCAATACATTCTGAGTTGGAGGTAAGGTTTACGCAGGAGCCGGGAGCGGTATCTCCATCCAGTACCAACTTTGGTTGGGCTGATGTCAGGTTCATGTCAAACCTTTTCAACTTTGAGCGAATTGCATCGGCACCGGGCGTATCTGTTTCGAGCATTCTTGCGAGACACTGTCCGTCAACTGTCTTTCCCTCGATGAAATGTCCTGAACAATCATTTCCACGAGAGTCAAATGCTGCAATATGTGCACACTGCAGTCCCTCGGGGTCTACAATTTCGATATTGTCACCCGGAAGCAAAGGGAAGACAGTCATCGCTCCACCTCGGACGACATATCTGTCCCGCCCTAAATTGAAAGGATTCAGTCCGGGTTCACGTGCCTGTCGGACTAATCCTGATTCTAGAAGTTCCGCTGACATCATTCTGTCCTGGTGTGTTTGTAGTTGGAGTCGCAAATGTTTTGTTGGTAACTTTATCTTTGGCTCGAAAATAGTATATCACTTGCTACGGGTTTTAGAGTTGGCCAACCGCTGTTACAGGTTCTTTTACCGGATTTTGTATACGAGAACTGTTCATGTTTGGCACTGACCCGTCCGTGGTGAGGTGTCTGCAAACTCTCGTTCAAACATGAGCGTCTTGCTAAAATGTGTAGTCTCTACTGGCGTCGCAAAAAATTAGATTCGATCGAGGAGACCTTATGTTAGGCATAATCAGACGTTTACTGTTATTCAGTGTGATACTGATTGCACCGATGAGTATCTCATTTGCTGAGGAAATGCGGGGTGTAATTACCTACAAAACATTTATTGCCGTAATTACGATAGACGAGGGAGTCGTTTCGGGTGTGCATGCGAATGTGGGAGATCGGGTGTCATCAGGTGAAGTTCTGATTGAGTTCGATACGACGATACACAAAGCGCGGGTAACAGCTCGGCAAACTGTAGTTGATCGCTTGAGGATCGAGGCTGACAGTCTTACAGACAAATTTGAAAGGCAACAAGAAATGTTCGACCGCGGATCGCTCTCGTTGTTGGCTTACGAGGAAACGGAGAATGCGCTGAATACGGTAAAGGCACGACTGAAGGCGGCAAAAGCCGAGTTATCTGTTGCTCAACACCTTTTGGAACGCACCAAGTTACTCGCACCCATCAATGCGGTTGTATTAAGCAGAAATATTCATCCAGGCATGAATGTAGTTCCGGAATTACAGACGGAACCTCTGATGGTTTTAGCTAGCGATGGTAATTTTATCGTCAAGTTGAGTATGGATGTCGATTCGTGGTCAGGATTGAAAAACTCAACCGTATCTGCAGAAGTTGACGTAAACGGCGAGAAGTTTTCGCCGGATATGGCTGGTTCTGCATTTTATCCAGTCGCATCAGAAAATGGAGCAGAATTTATTGTGGAACTGAATATTCGTGACGATTCAGGTGTTGTTGTTCCAGGGACAGTAGCAACAGTCATAATCCAATAGAATTATTTCGATTCGGCGTGTGATGGCTTACCCGATGCCAACACAAACGATTGCACAATCATTCGAATTCTGGTCTGCGTTTCTGTAAAGCATCTGAATAGATTTTTTTCAGCCTGCGTTGCGCGACCCCTCAAACTTTAATCCCGACTTAAAGCCTCGGATGAAATTTAATGCGTAATGCAATTCTTTGGATGTCTGGGACTGTGTTCAGTTATACCGCGGTCGCCATCGCCACCAGAGAAGTTTCCTTTGTAGTCGATACCCCGACTATTTTGTTCATACGTTCGATTGTTGCGATCATCCTAACCACAATAATAGTGGGTTTTTCCAAGCAGGGATTCGCACAAATTCAAACCGCCCGCGTCTATATGCACGCGACGAGAAACTGCGTACATTTTGTGGGACAGTTCGGTTGGTTTTTCTCGATCGCCCTGATTCCTTTGGCACATGTTTTTGCATTGGAATTTACAGTACCGATTTGGATTGCCTTGCTGGCTCCTATTTTTCTCAACGAAAAACTGACGATAAGCAGGGTGTTCTATATATTGGTTGGATTTGTCGGCATTCTGATCATTGTCCGTCCCTTCGGATTGGGTATCGAAGTGGGTTCGATCGCTATGCTTGTCGGTGCCATCGGATTTGCAGGTGCAATGCTTTGTACGAGAAATCTTCTGTCGACGGAATCGCCTCTTTGCATTCTGTTCTACATGGCGATCATGCAGTTGCCTTTGTCAACTGGACTGCTGTTATTGTTCGGCGATTTTCTGTTCCCTGATCTTTCGACGCTGCTGTTGATCGTTTTCATAACCGCAGGGGTGATGTTTTCTCACTACTGTATGGCCCGCGCCTTTCAGCTTGCAGAAGTCAGTGCCGTGGTTCCGATGGAATATTTACGACTACCGATGATTGCAATCGCTGGTGCATTACTTTACGCCGAACCGATTGATATAGCTACCATTGTCGGTGGTACAACGATTCTCGCTGCAAACTATATGAATGTCCGCGTATCTACCCGTTGATTCGGAAATATCCATGATAGAGGGAATGGTGGGCGATACTGGGATTGAACCAGTGACCTCTGCCGTGTGAAGGCAGCGCTCCCCCGCTGAGCTAATCGCCCATACGATCGTATTATAAAACATGCCTTTACACATGATTCCGTTTCGAGCTGAATCCGGACTTGGTCAATAGCCGTTTGAAACGGTCTCACTGGTCGCTGATCTTCCCAATTTCGGTGATAGAAACGAAACGCGAACCCATCGATGAACTCTTGCAGATTATTACGTGACACCCCATGAAGGTTGTCACCGATGAATGGTTTGAAATCTCTGATCAAGATTTGAACCTGAGGTAGTCAACGATCAACTTTGTGTGTGTGGACTCATGGCTGGTGACGATTTTTGTACCATAGGCGACCATCGATGTGAAGGTTTTGGTAAGGCTGACCGCTTCTGGCAATCCGAACAGCGCCATAGAGCGGATTTCCAAGAGTCGGCTAGTTCAACAGAATATTGAAGTGCTTCCGTATTTCGGCATCGACTTTCGGATCAATATATTCAGGGTGGTGATTTGCCAATATCCGTCTCGTGCGCGCATTGGCTTCTTGATAGATTGTCCGCTTGCCATCTTCCATCCAGGCATCCGGGTCCTGGCGGTTTGAAAGCGTCGGATAGTAGTAGTCTCGTTCCATTGCTGCCATCGTATGTTGGCCTCCAAGGAAGTGACCTTCCCCAAAAACAGCTTCGCGAATCGCCTCAAACCCCATCGTGTCATCATTCACTTCGATCCCTCGTACGAGTCGATATACATGTGAAAGCATTTCATCGTCGATCACGAACGCTTCAAATGACGCACCTAGCAGGCTGGCCATCATACCGGACGATTCATATATTAAATTGCCGCCGGCCAATCCAACAGCCGTCGCAGATAGTGCCTTTTCGAAGCCCATTTGTGCATCTACCGCCTTCGCATCCGCCATGCTGCTCGACACTCCTGACGGAAGTCCCAACCAATTTGTGATCTGTGCGGCTGCGGCATTCAAAACAGAAATTTCTCCTCCGCTGCCCGCAAATGAACCCGTACGCAAATCGATTACGAAGGGCCAATTGGAAAAAATCATTGGGTATCCACGCTCAAACACATTGACCATGATCAACGCTGCCAACGTTTCCGCCAATGTTGAAACCAGCATTCCGGCCGGAGCCGCGGGTGCGGTCGCTCCAGATTGCGCGGCGATGATACAGTTGAGCGGCATTCTGTTCCGAATCGCAGCCAGTGCAACGTGCACCGCATCCTCACCATAGCGCAGTGGTGATACCACCGGGCTAATATGGGCCTTACAGAAAGGTCTATGGCGAAATTTATCCTCCCCTCCCAGTACAAGATCAAACAACTTTACAACCGGATCGACATGATCTCCAACGAAAAAACTTGTTCCAACAGGTTTGGTTGTTCCCTTGACTAAAGCATATGCGGTGTTAATGTCAAGATCGAAGTTGTTCGGAATATCGGTGGCGACGCAACAGCGCGTAAACCACGAAATATTTTTCAGTGCATCTGCGAGGCGGGTAAAGTCATATAGGTCTTCAATCGTAGCCGGGCGATAGTCACCACTTTCAAGATCCATCGTTTGTACAGCGGCACCGCCAGTTCCAAAATAAACCCGATCACCACCGACCTCGATATCATGTTTCGGATCGCGCCCGAAAAAAGTAAACATCTGACAGGCACCGGCCACGATATCCTCAACCATACTTCGCGGGAAGCAAAGCCTTTCCGTATTACTCAGTTGTGCTCCAGCCAGAAGAGCTTTGTCGTTCAGCTCGCGCGAGGTGTTTTCCAAGCCGATCTCTTCCAGAACTTTGATTGCAGTGTCAAATATCGACTGTATTTCATTCCGGTCAAGCGGCTGGTAATGCCCGCCCGGTATCCCGGCAGGACACGGATTGGTGGCAGGCGGCTGGGTTCGCAATGTGCGCATCGCGTCTCTGCTTGATCGGCCACTTCGCCTGTTGTGTCGGCCGGCCGTCATGCCTTCATTCGCAGATTTTGAGGGTCGTACATGCACCGGGCAGTGAGCGCAGCGGGATAAGTTTCTCCCAGAATACCCACTTGTAAATCCAATATCTCTTCTTTCAGCACATTGGAATCGACATAAGCAAATACAATATTTTTCTGTACCCGGTGCCCATAACCGGCGGAAGTAACCGTACCCACCTGATGTCCGCCAGAGTAGACCGGATCACCCATATGAGCCGATGCAATATCGCAACTGACTGCCATTACTACAAGTCGCTGTCTTTCTCCGCGTTGAATTTCATTTTGCAGCGCATTCTTTCCGATGAAAGTGGTTTTTTCCATTTTGACAAACCGTTCCAACCCAGCTTCCATTGGATTACGCTCGCAGTTCAAATCGGCTTTCCAGTGCAGGTAACCTTTTTCCAAGCGCATGGATTCACTCGCGTACGATCCAAACTGAATCAAACCGAATTTTGTTCCAGCATCCTTAAGCAAGCCATAGATGAATACAAGATGCTCGTTGGCAACGTGTAGTTCATAAGCCAGTTCACCTGAGTAGCTCAACCGCATCACCAGAACATCCACATTTCCGAATTTCATATGTCTTGCCTGCAAGGTTGAAAACGCTTCGTTTGACCAGTCCTCCAGGGGAGACAATGATCGCAATAAGCTCTTTGACTGGGGTCCAGCCAGTACCAGTGTTGTATAACTCGTTGTTATTTCGGTCAAAGACACGGAACGTGGCAGATGTTGACATAGCCAGTCTCGATCATGCCATTCAGCCGCAGCTGCAGAGCCATACCAGTAGTGTTCTTTTCCAAGTCGGGCAATAGTGGCTTCGGAGAGCAAATGACCTTTTTCGGTCAGTAGATAGCACAGATTGACCTTGCCGATCTGTTTTGGAACCGCACTGCATGTCATGCGTTCCAAAAATTCACCTGACCCGGGTCCCCGTATCTCATATCGATTGAATCCCGACACCTCCATGAGTCCGACTGCATCCACAATTCCTCTTACTTCATTTGCGACGACCTCGTGAGTCGGTGTAAAGCGGTAGGAGAGTTGATCTTCGAAATCAGGGGATGGTTTGAAGAATAACACCCGTTCCCAGCCATTTATTACACCCCAATGAGAATCTTGCTTGTCCAGCTCGGTATAAAGAGGTGTTGAACGCGCCATCCGAGCAGCCGGTCGAAATTCGTGAGGCAGGTGATAGTCAAATTCGCGTCGATACTCTTCAACGGCTTTGAGGCGGGTTGCGTCAACTGTCGCCCAATGTGTCAGACGACGCGGGTCCAGATACCAGGCATCCCATTCGCACTCTCCGTAAACCATGATCTGCGCCAACACCTTCCCAAGTCCTCCTCCCTCTCCAATACCAGCCCGTAAGCCGAGGCAGGCAAAAACGTTAGGCAATCCGGGGACAGCGCCGACTAGCGGAGCGCCATCAGCACTATAGGTAATCGGACCGTTAATTACTGTGTGAATTCCGGTTTCTGTCAAACAGGGCAAACGTCGAAAAATTCGTTCCATGTTATCCAGACAACGGTCGAGATCAGATGGACAAAGCGATTTTGTGAACTCGGGGTCGATTCCATCTGCACCGAACAATCGGCAGTCATGCTCATAGACCCCAACCAATAGTCCGGATTTTTCCTGACGGCTGTAAAAGTTGTCAAGCGGGTCGCGTATGATCGGCACGCGAAAACCAAGCTGTGCAATTTCTTCAATTGGTTCTGTCAGAAAATACATGTGTTCCAATGAAACTACCGGATGAACCACACCTAGCATAGAGCCCACCTCATTGACGCGGTATCCGGAAGCGTTGACAACAATCTCACAGTGAATATCACCGTTTTTGGTATGAACAATAAACTCTCCGTTGTGTTTACGGGTAATGTTCTCGACAGGGTTGAAGCGATAAATTTCACATCCGGCAATTCGCGCGCGTCTCGCCAGTGAAAATACGAGTTGCGCAGGGTCGATATCCCCATCCAAGGGATCCCACCAAGCCCCTAAAAGACCGTCTGTTCCCATCAGGGGATGTCTTCGTCCAGCTTCCGTAGCATCGATGTACTCCATTTCCACACCAACCCCCGCTGCCATACCGATAAAGTGTTTATAGGTATCGACTTGAGATGAAGTATGCGCCAAGCGCATACCACCGGTGATGTGGTAGTTGATGGGGTATTCGGGATCGTTGGCCAGTTCACGGTACAAGTCAATTGAGTGACGTTTCAGAGCCACCATGGTTTGGTTCGCACCAAACTGGGTAACTTGAGCTGCTGCATGCCAAGTTGATCCAGATGTCAGTTCATCGCGCTCGACAAGGACTGCATCGTTCCAACCTTCTTCAGCCAAATGGTACAAAGTCGATACACCCCCTATACCGCCTCCGATAATGACGACTCTGGCCTGTGTCTTCATAACTCGTCAAATATTCCCATCGTATGATGAGTCAATACGGATACAAATTGCCAATTGATCAGACGCATAAGCGATTGGCCATTCAATAGGTAACTTTGACTGTGCGAGAGAGGGTGGTGTAAGGATGCACGCTGAATAGTAGGCGATAACAGGAATCAACCAGTGACTTCGGCAATGTGGAAGGAGCACTCCTCACTGAGCCAATCGCTGACAATATCATACTATAAAATGTCATTATCCCTCCTTACCGAAGATTATCGCTGTTCTTTGCTAATGGGGTGTCACGACAATCAACCTAAATGGACAGAACATTGAGTGAATGATGCAAACTTCTATCCTTGCCGTAATGTTTGACGTATTCGGTACCGTCGTAGACTGGCGTACCAGCGTCGCGAACGAAGTCAAGCGCACACCTGGGCTTGAATCTGTTGACTGCTATCAGTTTGCGGACTTGTGGCGCGGGAAATACCAACCGGCTATGGAACGTATCCGAAACGGTAAAAGGCCGTGGACGAAACTTGACCAACTGCACTTGGAGAATCTGATAGAGTTACTCGATGAATTAGGGGTCGGGACACTTGCCCAAGATCAGATTCATGAACTGAATCGTGCTTGGCATCGGCTCACGCCTTGGCCGGATGCGGTAGAGGGGCTGTGTCGGCTGAAAGGACAATACACCATAGCGACTTTGTCAAACGGCAATGTTTCGCTGATTATCAATATGGCGAAGAATGCCGGGTTACCTTGGGACATGGTATTGGGTGCTGAAGTAGTCAGGCACTACAAACCGCAACCCGAAGCCTATCTTAAATCAGCTGAACTGCTTGATCTTCAGCCGCAGCAGTGTATGTTGGTGGCGGCTCACAATTCGGATCTCGTCGCTGCATCCCAATGTGGTTTCAGAACGGCATTTGTAGCCAGACCGACCGAGTATGGTCCCGATCAGAAACATGATCTTGTCGCTTTGAATGACTACGATGTGGTAGCAAAGGATTTTCTTGAACTGGCGGGTCAACTGGGCTGTTGAATTGATTAACGGTTTCATTTCCGGCCGTTCGCGCGTCGGCTATTCAATCAAATATCCAGCCTGATTTACCTGATGCGGTTGTTTCCTGACGGTATTCGCACGACGCTGGTGATGATGCTGACGATGGCCGTCGGCAGTTCCGCGATATTGGCGGTCGCAGTCAGTGCACCCGATTCAGCTCCGGAAATTGGAGTTCGCGCGTCTTACGTCGGTATATTCACCGGTGCAGTCTATTTTGTAGCGATGTTCTCCGGTAGTTTCTGTCCTGGCTTCATTGTCAAATACGGTCCGGTAAGAGTATTGCAGGTTACCGTACTTTTTGCGATTTTAGGACTGTTCGTTTTTACCTTGGCATCTCCGCTTGCGGCCATTCTGTGCGCCATTTTGCTTGGAATTGCCTATGGTCCGATCAATCCGGCGAATGCGCCGGTATTGCTGGCGATAACGAATTCCGGGAACCGCGCGTTCATGTTTTCCATTAAACAGTCCGGTGTTACGGTCGGCGGCGCAGCCGCCGCGCTGATTGTTCCCGTGGTTGCTGCCTGGTGGAATTGGAAAGCGGGAATCATATCGGTGGCATTGCTTGGAATTGTCACCTTGACAATTCTGCAACCGCTGCGACAACAGTTTGACAGTGATCGCACCAACGTAAACTTGTCGTGGTCGATTGCTGCAGTGATTGGTCCGGTTCGGCAAATCATGAGAATTCCCTTGCTGAGAGGCTTCGCCGCTGTCGGTTTCACATACGCAGGAGTTCAGATCAGCGTTAGTAGCTTTTTCGTGGTTTTTCTTGTGGAACAGGGATTCACTCTGGTTGAGGCAGGCGTATGTTTTCTCTTCGTCAATGTAGGAGGAATTATCGGCCGTATCGCCTGGGGCGGACTTTCCGATAAGTGGCTGACACCCAAATATACGTTAACTTTGATCGGTGTGGTTTCCGCTATTTCCTTGAGTGGGATGTTCTTGGTTTCTGACAGCTGGCATAAGTTTTTCCTGTATGTATTTTCATTCATACTCGGCTCCAGTACACATGGGTGGAATGGTGTTTTTCTTTCCGAAGTCGCCAATCAGGCGCCAGAAGGTGAAGCACACAACTGGACTGGTGGGGTTCAATTCCTGATCTATGGTGGTGTCGCCATACTACCGCCTTTGTTCGGTTTGATCATTGTAGGTACCAGCGGGTATACCGTTCCATTTTTTCTGATTGCACTTTGTGCTCTGCTGGCGAGTTTTTCGTTACTTTGGCTGTATCGCATATACACCGATTTTCGTTGAGTTTCGTTGTGAAATAAAATAATGTGATTGTTCTTGCGATGCCGGAATCCATTTGATCCTGAAAAAGTGTCACATGTTCCATCAGCGGGGCGCAATAAAATGAACATTTCAATCAGTCGCTGCCATTCTAGCAGTAACCGAGCCAACCCAACAAAGGGAGTCAATGAAATATGAAACTTTGTGTAAATCTGATTTTAGTGGTGTTGTTCCTTGCACCATCGTTCGGTTCGGCTGATCAGCATCATGGAGTAGCGGAATACGAAGTCAACTATATTCTGAAACTCGGTGGTGTGAATGTTGGAAGTACGTTCGGTAAGTTGACGAAGGTTGGCACTGATCGGTACGAGTCAATTCAAAAACTGAAACCGAAATTGATGCTGAAAATTACCGGTGAGCGCGAGTCCATCCAGAAAGCCTCGATCAGATATGACGGTTCCGGTCTGGCCCAACCGGATCAATTCAGTGTGCAATTCAAGCGCGGTGAACCTGAAGGCGCAGATTTCGATTGGACTAACAGAACAATCACACTTCTGGATGGCGAAGTTGTATCAATGCCGGATCATCATGTGTTTGAATGGGGTTCCTGGTATATGAGCCTGATGCTTGTCAACCCGGCAGATTTGCCCGGGACGCGAATAACCGCTGTTTCTGAAGATGGAGTCTTAGAGTACGAATACGGGCCGATTGAGGAGGATATCATCGAGCTGGGTTCGAAACTTGTCACTACCAAGCGAATTACCATGTTGCAGACCGGTAAGAAAAAGGAAGGTTTCACATTGTGGCTGTCATCGGAGCACAACAATCTTCCGGTTCGCCTACAGCGTCACAAGTTAGGCGTAACTGTCAATATCGTGCTAAAGTCATTAGATCTCAAAAGATAGCTCGATCTCTTGCCAATTTGACACTTGTGGCGGATTAGGTGAGTCTGTACTCGCACATAAACCTGCAAGAATGAG
The DNA here is from genome assembly GCA_963662635.2 of Arenicellales bacterium. Classification (GTDB taxonomy): domain Bacteria; phylum Pseudomonadota; class Gammaproteobacteria; order Arenicellales; family JAJDZL01; genus JAJDZL01. Next base: position 677,172 of record CAXXFC010000006.1, on the reverse strand, counting down.
GGAGTTATTCCCTCCGCGACTGCATCATCAATGTAGATGTCAGCTAATTGGGGGTGCTTTGTCCCTGTCCGATTCCGATGAACTTGATTTTTTTGGTGCGGAGTTCTTCCGCATCGAAGAGATTGTGTAGATCAACGACAACCGGATCTGTCAGGTCCGCGAGCAGGTTGTCGATATCGATCTTACGGTAACCGTCCCAGGCAGTTGCAAAAACAACTGCATCGGTACCGCGGACCGCTTCGTATACATCATCAAAGAACGCGACATTGTCCAGTGCTGATTCTGCATTTTCCATTGCGAGCGGGTCATGCGCATGAACGATAGCACCTAGTTCCATCAGCTTTTGGATGATGGTTATACTGGGACTGTCCCTGATATCGTCCGTTCCGGGTTTGAATGCCAGTCCGAGGACAGTGACGATTTTGTCGCGTACCGAACCGCCCAATGCAGATTGCACTCTGAGGGCCATGTTGATTTTACGTTGATTGTTGATTTCGACCACTTGTTCTACGATCCGTACAGGTGAACCTGCGTTTCTGGCCGTCTGTACCAATGCGATCGTATCTTTAGGAAAGCACAGGCCCCCGTAGCCAGGTCCCGCCCGCAAGTGATCTTTTCCAATGCGCTTGTCGAGGCCGATTCCATATGCAACTCCTCGAACATCAACACCAGTCAGCTCACACAGGTCAGCAATTTCGTTGATGAATGATATCTTGGTTGCGAGAAAAGCGTTGGAGGCGTACTTGATCATCTCGGCTGTTTCAAGATTGGTATCGACTATTGGGACATTCTGAAGAATGAAAGGCAGATAGAGTTCTCGCAGAATTTCTTTTGCTTCTTCCGATTCGACACCGATCACAATTCTTGAAGGATTCATGAAGTCATGCACGCTCGTCCCTTCGCTCAGAAATTCAGGATTGGAGGCCACATGTATGTCAGCATCCGGATTCACAGATTCAATCATTTTCTTTAATTTCTGTCCTGTGCCAACCGGAACGGTAGACTTGACTACTACCACCGTTGTATCGACAATGGACATCGCGATTTGTTTTGTTACTTCCAGCACGTCTGTGAGATCGGCGCTTCCATCATTATCGAGCGCGGGCGTGTTGACACAGATCATCACGACCTTGGATTCAATGACGGCACTCTCCAGGTCAGTGCTGAATTTCAGACGCCCAATCTTGGCATTGCGTTCCAAGAGTTCCGGGAGTTGAGCTTCGTATATCGGGCAGTCTCCTCGATTTAGTTGGTCGATTTTCAATTTATTGTTATCGACGCAGACAACATCGACACCCAACTCAGAAAAGCCTGCACCGGTCACCAAACCAACATAACCTGTCCCGATTACTGCAATTTTCATAGACAGTGTCTGAATCCCAAGTCAATCAAATAGGATGTGGCAAAATTAGGCGGTATTTTGATCTAACCAAGTTTGAATCGCTGATTTGGCCCGAAATCGATCTGAAGCCGGCCAGATGCGAGAGCGAATGCAGTGGCGTACGTGACGTATTATTGTAATGTATGGACGAATAGCGGCAGGCAGATTTAGCGAAATGAGCATTCGATTCTGTTCTTCACTTACTCATCGGTCTTCACATCACTTACGTCGATTCAGTTTTAAAATCGACGAGCTGCTTGAGAAATGGAATCGTAACTCTTCGGCGCATTTCGACCGCTGTGTCAATTTTGTTCAGGAGTCTCATCAGAGAATGGATATCCCGCGAGTATCTATTCAATATAAATTCGATGACCGGCTCCTCGATCGTCATTCCACGCCTGGCAGCCTGACGTTCGAGTAACTTTGCCAGATTATCATTTGACAGTGGATTTAATTTCAGGGCCTGGCGGCCTTGAAACCTGTTCACCAGATCCTTCAGGTAAAATTTCATTTCTGCTGGTCGGAATCTGGAGGAGACCAGCAGCTTTTGGTTATTGCTTTCGACCCGCTCAAATAGGGTAAACAGTGCGTTTTCCCAGGCTGGCTGCGCGGCGATCGAATGCACATCATCCAGGCACACGAGAGTGCTTTGTGAAATCTCATCCAGACAGGAAGGTTCCAGATTCAAGTCCATGAATGGGATATAAACACTGTCATCCGAAATATTTGCTACCGCAAGAAGCAGGTGAGTTTTGCCTGACCCTATCGTTCCCCAAAGATGGCATATTCTCGAGTCGACCTCGAATTCGAGAAAATCTCGCAAAACTGACAATGTCTGATGATTATCACCCGGCAGGAAATTGTCGAATGTTGAAGAATTGGTGAGCCGGACTGGCAGCACGGTCTGCTTGGCTATGTTCACTTGATTTTCAACTAAGTCGAGTACTCTTTACGAATTGCCCAGACCCAGACGTATTGCGTACCGCTGGCAACTGTCGAAATTGCAACAGCGAACATTAGAAATTCGGTTAGATATGGGATAAACAGCCATGATGTATTATTCACCAGAACTGCGATCACAAATGTAATCTGCAGGAAAGTATTGGTTTTGCTGGTCAGGGTGGGTCGCATCGGAATGTTTCCATTCAATGTCGTCAATACAAGGTAACCACCGACAATCACAACATCTCGAAAAATCACCAACATCACCAGCCAAAACGGAATCGCGCCGAGTAGCGTCAACATACAGTACGCCGCAATGATGATGATCTTGTCAGCCAGCGGGTCCAGGCTGGCGCCGAGTTCGGAAGTGCAGTTGAAGCGCTTGGCGATCCAACCGTCAAGTCCATCCGTCAGTCCTGCCAATATAAACAGAATCAAGGCGAATTCATAATTTTCATTTCTGAGCACCACTATCAGCAAAGGTGCAGCCGCAATGCGCGACAATGTCAGAATATTGGGTATGTGAGTTGTCACAGATGTCATTTTGTCCGATTTCTGTTCCTGAAAAATTTGCCGACAAAATCGATTATTTTACGGTAATTTACACCTTGGTACCCTATCAGGGTGAACTGTTTTCAAAGTAAAATGACAAATGCACACGAAGATGATGCACCTCAATAGACCAGTCACGTATTTTTGCTTCGGATTCGAAAACAGTGAGAGATTCAGACCACAAAAAAATTACGTACGAAGACTCCGGTGTCGACATTGAACTAGCCGACAGAATGATCCGGTCCTGGATTCCTCAGATCAGCCGCACATCAAAAACAGGGCAGATCGGGTCGCCTCTTGGATTTGGAGGGCTCTTTGAGATTCCAAGTGGGTACAACTCTCCCGTTCTCGTAAGTAGCACCGATGGCGTTGGTACAAAGCTGAAAATTGCATTTGAACTGAACACCCACGATACAGTCGGTATCGATTTGGTTGCCATGTGTATCAACGACATTATAGTTTATGGGGCACAACCACTATATTTTCTGGACTACATTGCAACCGGTCGGCTCGACGAATGTGTATTCAACCAGGTGATCAATGGAATTGTCGAGGGTTGTGAGATCGCAGGTGCAGCACTCATCGGAGGTGAAACCGCCGAGATGCCGGGCATGTATGCTTCAGGTGAGTATGATCTCGCCGGATTTGCCGTGGGCATAGTGGAAAAGTCAGGAATTGTCGATGCTGCCAAGGTCGCAGCCGGCGATGTGGTCATCGGCATCGAGTCCACCGGAGTGCACTCCAATGGATTTTCTCTTGTCCGTAAACTGATCGAAGACAGGCAAATTCCGCTGGCCACTGAAATTGCCGGGAGATCTTTGGCGGAAACCTTGTTGACACCAACCCGAATATATGCAAAACCCGTGCTGGAAATCGTGCAATCCTGTTCGATCAGCGCATTGGCGCATATAACCGGTGGCGGGCTTCCGGGAAATATACAAAGAGTGATGCCGTCAGGATTGCGCGTGAGATTGGATCGGTCATCCTGGCCCAGACAACCGATTTTCGATTGGATTCAAATTCACAGCCATATGGACGACGACGAGATGATGAGAACTTTCAATTGTGGAATCGGTATGGTGGTTATTGCGTCGCGGCAGGGAGAATTGTCGATTCGAAATAAACTGGATGCGATGCAAATGCCTTCACATCGGATTGGAGTGGTTGAAGAGTCAGACCAACCTGAACCCCGAGTCGAATGACTGAGAAAAACTCATCGATTCGCATAGTTGTATTTGCTTCCGGCAACGGATCGAATCTGCAGGTTATTATTGATCGAGCACGAGCGGGACAGCTGTCGGTCGAAGTTGTCGCTGTCGTCAGTGACCAGGAACATGCTTACGCATTGGAACGAGCGAGAAACGCCAACATCAGGGCAATCTTTGTGAATCCTGACTGCTATTCAGATAGATCGGCGTACGACGGTGCGCTGAAGGAAGTCGTCGTGGAATTGAATCCGGATTTGATTGTGCTGGCGGGGTTCATGCGGATACTGTCAGCGGATTTTGTAGATTGCTTTGAAAATCGTATCATGAATATACATCCATCCCTGTTGCCGAAATACAAGGGGTTGCGTACACATGAGCGGGTTCTGGCCGCTGGTGAAAGAATTCACGGTGCGACTGTCCATTTTGTGACAGCCAAACTTGATGACGGCCCGATCATCATCCAGCGGAAAGTTCCTGTGTTGCCGAACGACTCTGTTGGATCACTGGAACAGAGGGTACATGGGTGCGAATATGATATATATCATAAAGCCATTCAGTGGTTCGCGGATGAAATCTCAAAAGACGGACGCCTAGAGTCGCCAAAATCGGGAGAGATCAAGATATGAAACTGTCAGTGCCAAAGGGTAACTCGAATGCAGAGTATCGTATCAAGTCGGTGGTGTGTCTGATCGCATCATTGGTTCTGTTTGCGTTGTCCTACAATCATTCATGGGCTGAATCACAACCGATAGGAATCGAGGTTCGTTATTCGATTGTTTACGGTGATTTGGAAATCGGCAAGAGTTTCCGGACTGTGGTTAACGGAAACGACGGATTTGGTTATGCGGAACATCGTGTGCAAGTCAGCGGTTTGTTGCGATTGCTGGGTGAGGATTCCTATACTCAAAGATCAGCATTTCAGTTTCGCGGAAGCGAGGTTATACCGATTACATTCAAGGTTACGAATGAATCCAATAGTGAAATCGCCAACGGCGATTTCAATTGGGACGATCAGACAGTTGTGCTCGGGAATGGAACCGTCATTGATATGCCGGAGCATCGGATACTTGATTGGGAGTCCTGGTACGTAGCGATGATTATTGCACGCACAGAACATCTGGAAAATCAGCGTGTAACCATCGTAGAGCAAGAAAGGTTAAGGACTTATGTGTATCAGGATGCACAGCCTGATCAGCTTGAGTTCAGAGGTGAAGCAGTCGATACAATCCGAATCAAGATGCAGGATGTGAACGATGGAAGAAGAAGCTACGTTGTTTGGATTAGCCCGCATTTGCACAACATTCCAGTTCGAATCGACAAAGTCAAGAAAACTCAGCGAATCAGCTTTGTCGCCAAGTCATTCGACTGGGTGTATCCTGAGTGAGGTGATCAGTCTGGGGAGTCCAATTGCACAAATTTCCCTCCGGACTGGAATTTGTGGTCTGGACGTGGTATCAAGTTGTGAGAATTTGAGACGGAAGCAGCCCAGCTTGATTGCGTATCCGGCGATATGGATGCTATTCTGGTGCGTTGATGACGCAGAACCAACGTATTGAAAAGTTCTTGAATGCGTAATTTTCTTTTGAATTAAAACCTATTTCGAAGGCGGGTTTTTTGTTAATGGTTGATTTGTGGACACCTCTATAAATTGTTGACATGAATTCAAAATACTCTTATATCTATAATACATTCCCATAAATTCTATCGTGATTCTGTGCAGAATATAGTTCCGCGCAAGATTACTTCGTATGGCCAATCACAAAAATTTCAATTTTGAAAGCTGTTTGCGACTAAATTTCGGAGAGGGGGTAGTATGGGTAAGATTGTAGTTCCTTCAGCATATGCGGAAGGATACATCACGGCTCAGCTACACAACAAATCCCTAGCCGACAATTATGTTAGACATATTACGGTCGGTGACCCTGAGCTTGACCCGGTAATTCGGGAACTGTCATCCTTGCCACCAGTGGACTTTCATCGATTTATCAGGGCTGGTATAGAGCAGCAGGACGATGTCCTGCGCCAGGCACCCAAAGATCTACGCGACTTTTTTGATCAAGTTGTTTATCCCTCTCCACCCTGGCTGGACCACGATGCGTTCCGACCCGGTGTAGTCGCATTCCTCGCGAACGTAGACCTGATGCTTGTTGCATTCGTTACCGGGGTGTTGGTAGAAGGATTTTCTACGCTCATCGCAAAGTCTTTCAATATCACAAAGCGTGTGGGAAGCACTTCGAGACGTCTTCAGCAGAACAACCGACAAATAATGGATATATTCTTTCCAGGAGGTTTGCAAATGTATGGAGATGGATGGAAGCTATCTGTGCGCGTTCGTTTTGTCCACAGTCGTATTCGGGTTTTGCTGGAAAACTCAGAAGCATGGAATCACGAAGCTTGGGGTACACCTGTCAGTGCGGCGCATCTAGGATTTGCCATCTCAGTATTTTCAAAAAGATTACTTGAGTATTCGGTTGCGGTAGGAGCGAAATTTGACAAAGACGCAAGTGAAGGTGTTCTAGCAGTCTGGCGCTATGCCGGTTATCTCATGGGCATACCGGAAACGATTCTATATACCACCGGTTCTGAAGCAGAGCAAACGTACACGATTGGTCATATGTGCGAACCGACACCAGACGCCGACTCGATAGAAGTGGCAAACACATTGATTCAATCCATTCCAAAAATTGCGGATATCACTGATCCGAAGGAAAGGGAAGAAGTCATCGCCTTGGCGTATCGACTTTCACGGGCACTCATAGGACATGAACTTGCCAATCGGTTTGATTATCCAAAATACTCAACCTTAGGAGCATTGTTTCTTTACCGGATCAAACAGCGCATTTCGCATATGTTTCGGGATTCACAGTTAATCAGATCTCAAAATTTCACCCAACTAATGCAAATTTCTGTGTACGACGACGATGGGATAAGTTACAAGATGCCTGACCACGTGCACAGCCATATATCTTCCAAGTGGTGAAAGAGACAGTCGGAGTAATTTTTCGACCGTCGAGCACTTGATCGAATCGACTGAACCAAAGATAGCGAAGCGTGTCTGTTCTTGAATGATTGTTAATGTGGTGCCTAGACCAATAATCTCGTAGTTGCTTCAAGTGTGTTAACAAAAAGGAGACGGCAATCGTGACTTTGGATAATTACATCGCTTTCGTTTTGCGGCGGCGTTGGTTGGTAGTTGCTGCCATGATTCTGATCATGTTGGCATTGGCCGCCGGGGGTCGATTTGTCACAGTGACGAACGACTACCGCGTTTTATTTCAGGATGACAATCCTCAACTGCTTGCGTTCAATGCCTTAGAGGACCGATATTCTACAGCTGATCGAGCACTGATCGCTGTTGCACCTCAAGATGGCGAAGTATTTACTCGTGAGACGCTTGATGCAATCGAATCGCTTACAGAAGCTGCATGGCTGGTTCCTTATTCCAGTCGAGTTGATTCTCTGACCAACTATTCTCACAGCGAATCGTTCGACGACGATTTGATCGTCGCTCCCCTTGTTGAGGACGCGCTTTCCCTGACCGATACCGACCTTACGCGAATCGAAGCAGTCGCGCTCGATGCAGTTGATATCGCGGGACGTCTGGTCTCCCGGGACGGGCATGTGGGTGGTCTGGCAATCACTTTCATTTTGCCGGATGATCATGATGCAGGCGTAGTTGAGATTACCGACTATATTGATCGCCTCCTCACTGATACCAGAGCGTCTTACCCGGATATTGATTTTTATCTGACCGGCGATGTCGTCATGAATCGTACGTTCGCCGATACCACGAAACAGGATCTTGAGGAGCTTGCGCCGATTGTTTTCTTAATGATCGTACTGGTTACAGTGATCTTGTTGCGCTCGGTTGTCGGCACAATGGCAATCGTAACCATGCTTATCTTTGTCATCGTTTCGACTATAGGACTGATTGGTTGGGCGGGAAAGGTGCTGAGTCCTACGAACTCGGGGATTCCAATTATTGTGATGGTCATTGCAGTCGCACAGTCAGTACATATAGTGACGGCGGCACTTTTGAATTTAAGTCAGGGTTTCGACAAGAATGAGGCTGTCGCTGAATCCATTCGTCTCAATGCATACCCTGTATTTTTGACTTCACTGACCACTGCGATTGGCTTTCTCAGTCTGAACGCTTCAGATTCCCCTCCCTTCCAGGTGTTGGGCAATTTCGTGGCATTCGGTGTGTTGTGCACTTTTGTCAATTCCATGACTTTGCTTCCGGCATTGCTTAGTATTCTTCCATTGCGCGTGCGCCGCGCTCGGTCCAGGCAACCGGTTTTCTTTAATCGCTTGTCTGAATTTGTGATTATCAGGCATAAGTTGCTACTGTGGTTTGGTGGACTGGTTGCAATTGTCCTGATTGCAGGAATTCCCCGCAACGAATTGGGCGATAACTGGACGAAGTATTTCGACGACCGGTATGAATTTCGACGCGCTACTGATTTTGTCATCGAGAATCTAACCGGCATGGAGTCGCTGGAATATTCACTGAATGCCGGACGCGAAGGTGGAGTAACTGACCCGGAATATTTAAGCAATGTTGACGCTTTTGCTGAATGGTTCCGTGGACAACCTGAAGTGACTCATGTACAGGCGTTCCCGGATATTATGAAACGTCTGAACAAGAACATGCATGGAGACGACCCCGCGTATTATCGGATACCCGATGATCCGGAGCTGGCGGCACAGTATTTGTTGCTGTATGAGCTTTCCCTGCCGTTCGGAAGCGATCTGAATGATCGAATCGATGTTGCTAAATCTGCAACTCGTATGACTGTGGTCATTCGAAACGTCTCATCCAAAGGGCAACGCGATCTCGATGAGCGCGCTCAGGCCTGGTTGATGGCGAATTCACCCGGTCTGGCAACCGAAGCGACCGGCGTCAGCATTATTTTTGCTCATCTTTCAATACAAAACATCACTAGCATGTTGCGTGGCACGATAACGGCAATGGCATTGATTTCATTGATATTGGTGCTGGTTTTTAAGAGTGTGCGTGTCGGACTTGTGAGTCTTGTTCCTAATTTCATTCCAGCTGCCATGAGTTTCGGTCTGTGGGGATATCTAGTCGGAAGTGTCGGGATGGCAGCATCAGTGGTGACGGCGATCGCGTTCGGGATTGTGGTTGACGACACAATACATTTTCTAAGCAAATATCTGAGGTCCCGTCGCCAAGGCAAGAATTCTTTGGATGCCGTGAGATATGCATTTCGAACTGTCGGCCGTGCGTTGTTTACAACCACCGCAGTCTTGGCGGCGGGGTTCCTGGTATTTGCCTCATCGGGCTTTGAGGTCAGTTGGGCACTTGGAATACTCGTCAGCATAACACTGGTCATTGCGCTTGTCGCTGATTTTCTTCTACTTCCAGCACTATTGATCGCGATTGACCGCAGGAAAATTTGAAGACTGCCACGAGCTTCAACTCCGCTACCTGGTTTACTTTGTGAAACTCTCACCCATCCACTGATGTAGGGTTGCCTCGGAGTGTTCAGAGCTCACGCCGCCATTCGGGTCAACCACCAGCGGTCCGGATGAGTAGCCGCATGATTTCAGTCTGCGATGAACGGACTCGACCAAACGGATGTCTTCGGCAACAGTTGTAGCGTAGTCTTGAGTTGCCAACTGGTTAATATTTTCTTTGTCTTCGGGGTTTTTCGTTAACCAGCCTCGCCAGACTGCTACGTGCCCGGTGTCAACAGGCCGCCGGTGGTAAGTGTTGAGAATCTGTACCGGATATACCTGAATGAGAACATCGGCCACAAGTACCAACCGGAGTATTCATTGGTGAAGGGCAGTGTTTTGTCAATCGCGTAGGAATGTGATGCATTATATTATTCAACTTGTTCAACGATATAGCCTTGTCCACAGTCTCGAAAGACGGCTATAGCATTCTTGTTTGAACAGCCTTCAATACGAATCTCAAAAAATCGGAGGTTCTTTTGCCGCTCCAGAATTGACTCTTGTACGGATGCGTCATTCATTGTTTTAACAACTTGATTGTCCTGCTTATTGTCGGTTAAAAATTTTGATGAAGGAAGATTCAAAGAGCGAACCAACTGTTCCAACTCATACCCAAGCAGTAATAATTGGTGGTGGGATTATGGGTTGCGGACTTGCCTATCATCTTGCGCACGAAGGTATGCGCGACGTGGTGTTGCTTGAAAAGTCCGAGTTGACTTCCGGCAGCACCTGGCATGCAGCGGGTCAAATCACACAGTCTGTCAGTTCGATCAGCCTCGGGCGGTGCGTAGACTACAACATTGGACTGTATTCCGGGAAACTAGAGCATGAGACGGGAGTGTCAACGTCCTGGCATGGTTGCGGTTCGTTGAGGATGGCCTACACTGAAGATGAGAGAGATTGGCTTCTATACACCATGTCGGTTGGCCGGTCTTTGGGATTTCGCATGGAATTAGTCGAATCTGGTCGCATCAGAGAACTGCATCCTTTCTACAATCTCGATGGGATTTTATGTGCCCTGCATACACCGGACGACGGACATGTTGATCCTTCTGGCGCCACTCAGGCGTTCGCAGTCGGTGCCAGGAATCTTGGTGTCAGATTAATTCGACGCTGTCGTGCTGTAAATCTTTCAAGGGAAGCCAACGGTGAATGGTGCGTAGAGACTGAATCGGGGAACATCCGGTGTGAGCATGTCGTCAATGCGGCTGGAACCTATGCAAGACAGATTGGCGAATGGAATAGTCTGCAGCTCCCCATGACTTCGATGACACATCATTATTTTGTTACCGACCCAGTGGAACAGTTTGTGGAGCTGGACAATGAGTTGCCGGTAGTACGAGACGACCGACACGTATCCGGTTATATACGGATGGAGCAGAAATCGGGGCTGATCGGAATCTACGAAAAGACAAACCCCAGGTCGGTTTGGGAAGATCATTGTCCGTGGGAAGCGGAGAATGAACTATTCGCACCAGACTATGACAGGGTTATGCCATGGCTGGAACAAGCGATGGATCGAATGCCGATATTCGGTAATCTGGGTATACGGCGAGTCGTACATGGCGCGATCAGCCATCCACCGGATGGCAATCCACTAATTGGTCCGGTGGCAAATACTCCAAACTATTGGTGTTGCTGTGGTACGCAAATCGGTATTGGATGGGGACCAGGATTAACCCGCGCTCTGGCACAGTGGATGGTGCACGGGTCAGCAGATATCTCAATGCGTGAATTCGACCCGAGAAGATTCGGTTCGTACGCAACCAAAAGATGGCAGGTTATCAAGGCGAAGGAGGATTTCAAGTTGCGACACGAAACGCCTTTCCCTCATTACAATCGACTGGAGGGACGACCAGTCATCTGCTCTCCGTTATATGACCGCTTGAAGGGGAAAGGTGCGGTTTTTGAAGAGGTGAGTGGTCATGAACGGCCACGTTGGTTCTCGCGGAGTAATGTCCCTCAACGAGACCACTATTCATTTCGACGCTCACCGGTTCATGAAATGGTTTGTGAGGAGGTTGACGGTGTCCGAAACCGCGCGGGGATCATGGATATCTCAGCATTTACGAAAGTGTTGGTGACAGGAGTCGACGCCGCGGATTTTCTTGATGGTTTGTCGACCAATCGTTTGCCGCGTCGCGATGGCGGAATCACATTGTCACTGTTTCTGAATAGGCGAGGGCGTATTGAGCTGGAAACTGTCATTGTGAGGCTGGATTCCGACAACTACTACCTGATTTGCGCGGTTTTTTATGAGCGCAGACTGTTGGACCATCTTTACAGCTATCGAACCAATGAAAGCGTTCGTTGGGAAAATCGCACTGAATTTTGGTCGGCTTTGGCACTCAATGGCCCTCGGGCGCGAGATATTCTCAATTCATGTGTTACCACGACTTTGGGGAACTCGGAATTTCCCTGGTTCACGGCACAGCAAATCGAACTTGCCGGATATAATGCGTTGGCGATGCGGATGTCTTACGCGGGCGAGCTTGGCTGGGAGCTGCATATGCCGAATCAGGCAGCGCTGCCAATTTTTGACGCCATCGCAGAGTCAGGACGCGAATCTGGACTGGTCAATTATGGCTCATTCGCAATGAATGTCCTGCGATTGGAAAAGGCGTTCAAAGGTGCGGCTGAACTGACAAATGAAGTGACTGTTGCCGAAGCTGATGTACTTCGATTTGTAAAACTGGATAAGCAATTCGTCGGGAAGGAGGCGACAGTAGCCAATCTTGACGGTCAATTACGGTGGACTTGTGCCTGCTTGGAAGTTGCAACAGATAGTCAATCGGATGGACACGGTGGTGAAGCGGTGTTACGTGGCGACCGGGTTGTCGGGTCTGTCACATCAATAGCATACAGCCCCACCATGCAGACTATACTTGCCTTCGCATATATTGAACCTGAAGCGATTGATTCGCCGTCGCCGTTATCGGTAGTCATCCAAAACGTACGGAGACACGCTCAGTTGCTGAGGGAGCCGGCATATGATCCAACACGCAAAAATCTTCAAATCTAGGTTGTCCGATGAAAGGCAATAACACCATGCGGGCATTTGTTCTGACCGGGCATGGCGGGTTGGATAAATTGTCGCTCAGAACTGACTGGCCGGTACCGGAATTCACCGATTCCGAAGTCTTGATCAAGGTCAAGGCCTGTGGATTGAATAACACCGATGTAAACACGCGTACCGGCTGGTATTCGAAGGAGGTTACCGGGGCGACGGAAGGGATTTCGGATGACTCGATGGATTCCGAAGATGCGACCTGGGGTGGAGTGGCGTTGAAGTTTCCCAGAATCCAAGGCGCGGATGTCTGTGGTATTGTCGAGCAGGTCGGCAGTGAAGCGGACGCCGGATTGGTTGGAAAACGTGTTCTGATCGATTCATGGCTGCGCGACTGGAACGATCCTTACAATCGAAACAAGTGTGGATACTTCGGGTCCGAAAGCAACGGTGGGTTCGCTGACTATGTTGCGGTGCACTGGAAGAATGTGCATCCGATTGAAAGTGATCTACGCGACGCTCAACTTGCGACGTTCGCGACATCGAGCATGACTGCGGAGGGTATGCTGAATCGTGCCGATGTGGGAGCAAACGATCGTATATTGGTAACCGGTGCGTCTGGAGGAGTGGGTTCTGCACTGATTCAGCTCGCCAAACGGCGGGGTGCACAGACGATAGCACTGGCGAGTGAGCAGAAACACAATGCTTTGCGTTGCTCTGTCGCCCCGGACGTGTTACTTCCTAGAAATTGCGAAAATCTGTCTGACTCGCTGAAACTCGCTACCGGACTCGAAACTGTTTCTGTTGTCGCAGATATAGTAGGAGGCGAGGACAACTGGCCAAAACTGATAGATGTGTTGAAGCGAGGTGGACGTTATGTCGTTTCAGGCGCAATTGCCGGACCCATTGTACCGCTTGATTTGCGCGACCTGTATCTGAAGGATTTGACATTTTATGGTATGACTGTTCCACCACCAGGAGTGTTTGCAAATCTGGTCGGTTATATTCAACGCAATGAGATCACCCCGATTCTTGCTGCAGAATACACGCTTGAAGAGCTTCGCGAAGCGCAGGCAGCATTCATTTCAAAGGAACATATTGGGAATATCGTCGTTACGATGTAGGTCTGTAAGGATTCGTTCGCCTCATCAGACCCACATGAGCGAGATTTCTACAATGGGTATATGATTTCGCCGATCCAAATATATGGAAGTCAATAGAATGGTAGGGATTTTAAATTGCAACTGGAGAGATTCAAAGCTTTGAAATTTGGCCCTACAGCACTCAGGAGAAATCTAATGACAATTAGCAATAGTTCCACTGCACAGTCTCAACAACCTCATCATTTGAAAGAGGGTTATCAGCCTTTGAAGACCAAACACTCACTGACCAAACCGCCCACTAACACACCTAATCAAGGTAGTAGTGGAAAAAAGTATCCCGGTAAAACTAATATTCTGTAATCAAAATTTTGGGGAATAGAAACAGAAAAAAGCGGGGTGCACCAGCACCCCGCTCCATTGCCTCATGGTGTAATAGTCAAACTCTGTTCATTGATTAAATCAGAAGTTCACATGAAGCCACAACGCCGAACTGGACTTCTCAGAGTCGCTGTCCGGGTCGCTGTGTTCAAATTTCACTGTGGCACCTCCACCCAGACTTCTAGACAAACCAAGAGTCCAAGGAGTATTCTTTTCGTTTAGGACATTTGGATTCGCACTGTTATTATTGAAAGTTCCGTCAGCAGACATAGTACCAAAGCCTGAGCCTTGCTGTTTCTTGGTTCTCATCGTGAACACGTAACTAACCCCGGTATCCCCGACGCCACCGTGTACTCCGGCGTAAGTGGTCTTGACTTTTCCCTTGGCTAGACATATATCTTCATTTCCGTCAAGGGCGTCATCAGCAGCCACACAATCAGCGTCTTTTATCGAGTCCTGACTGTAACCGAGGAACACTGTCATGTCGCCGATTCCGTAATTACCAGCGATGAAACTTGAAGACGCTTCCTGCTTTTCAGAATAGGCTTTAGCGAGATTCTTCGTTCCCGCAACCTTGGCTTTCGTATTCTGTAAGCCGCCGTCCATATGATTCCGGTGCGCAATTGCGATCGAGCCGGATTCGCCCATGGCCATTGTTGCGCCGAAGTTGAACGCGTCACCGGTCTTTTTCGTGTCTTGATCCATGATGGCATCCGCCTGCAGACTGACGCTTCCGACCGAAACTGCATAAGACAAAGTGTCTCCAAATCGATAACCCGTCATACCAGGTGAACTGTAATTAAGCCCTTGGTCGACGATTCCACCAAAATGGTTGTAGGCGGCACCCCAGACCTGACCCATCGTGATGGTGCCGAATCCGCCGGAAAGTCCGACATAGGACAGTCGGCCGCCGGGATCAGAGGCATCAGTCGAATTGATCTTGCGTTCATAGCGGTATACGACTGTCAGGCCTTCGGAAGCCTCGCTTGAGCCCTTGATACCCCAGCGGGAACCGAAATCGGCCACTCCAGTGTGATTCTTGGCATTGGATTCAACACCGGTTCGGATTGATCCATACCAAGTGGCTTCGGCTAGTACAACTGAGGGAACACTAAGTTATTAGAATGATGGTTTGAAAGCGAGAAATGTTGCAAAAATGCAACATGAAATGCTCGTCAGGACTTGATTTAACCAACTTCACCCGAACATCTGACTGCGTTCAGGTGATTTCATTTACAATTCCAAGCGGATTGTAAATTTTTCAATTCTTTCAATTAGTCATAGGAGACATATGATGAAGAAACTATTAACAGCAACACTGCTGGCAGGACTATTGAGTGTTCCCTAAGTTGTCTTTTAATAGTTTTTGCTTTCCGACGACTTCCAGCCTTCAACTCTTATTTTGATGCAATTCTGCAACATTTAAATCGACTTTCTTGGTTGCCATGTCTTGTAAATACAGTCTGGCAATGGCGTAAAGCGCCAGATTCGCTGCATCCTTTTCGATGAGCACCTATGTCCCACCTGTACCGTACCTTGACTGGCTAATTCAGGCGACCGACAAGAAGGTAAGATTACGAGTTTCATCTAGTCACCGCATTTGAAACGAAATGCCGGCCTGTCATTGATCGAACAGTGTATTCTGGAGTGCGGAACGGTCGGTGTTCGTGCGCAGTAGAATTACGGCATCACCCATGTGGGCGAGGTTTCAGCCCTTCGCCTGACAGACCTATCTCCCAAGTCGACAAATTTCGTTGCGATATTCCAGATTTGTGCTTAAGAGTTAGTTTGGAAAATAGTTTTGATTCGCGCTGTTACACTGGCTTCATCCCCCAATGACAAGTGTCCAATTCGTCGAATGATCGAGACTTGTTCGAGGGTGAATAGCCTAAACCGTATTTTTGAACCAATTACGAGGTTTGCAAGTTCATAGTCAGTGAGTGCAACATCACTGGCGCAAACGCTATGGCGTACAGTAGTAATCATGGATAGAACAGTTTGTTCATACTGACTGTTAAACCATGAACTCGAAACAACTAATGCTGGAAGACGCTTTGAGAAAATTATTTCACCGATTGGAAAAGTTTAACAACGACTTTTCAAAATTTATAGGCCACACCAAGCTTCCTCGTCTTCAGGTGACAACCACTCAGTAAGATTTTCAGATACACTGTCTAGATACTCGTCAGCTGGCAATTCAATTTTTTTATAATCACCTGTTTGCCATCTGTCGTAAACATAAGCAAATCTCTTTTTTGATTTTAGTGTCCTTTCAAGTGTGGCGTCCTAAATATATAATCAATTATTTTTCGCGGCAAGGGCACTTCGACCTCTTGCCACTCTATCAGTTATCTGCTTCACAGATTTTGTCCAGATCAGCGGTCTGGGATTCTCATTGTATGTGTCCAGATAGTTTTTCAGGCATTCCTCCAGATGCGCAACCGAAGTGAACACCCCGCGCCGGATCTGCTTTTCCGTGAGCGTCGAGAAAAACCTCTCAACCAGATTCAGCCACGAGGAGCTGGTCGGTATGAAGTGAAGATAAATCCGCTTTTTGCTGTCAATCCACTCCAGCACGTCCTTGTGCCTGTGCGTGCTGTAATTGTCCAGAATGATATGAATCTCAAGCTCCCTGTCCACCGTCTTTTCCACCGCCTTGAAAAATTTCAACACCTCCTGATGACGGTGTCTGCGATAGACCTGCCCGATCACCTCCCCCGATGCCATGTTCAGCGCCGCGAACAGCGAAGTCGTCCCATGACGTTTGTAATCATGGGTCACTGTGCCGCCGCGCCCCTTTTTCAGCGGCAGTCCCGGCTGCGTCCGGTCAAGCGCCTGGATCGAGCTTTTCTCGTCAAAACTGAACACCACCGCATTGTCCGGCGGATCCATATACAGCCCCACCACATCCACCAGCTTGTGCTCGAACTGCGGATCGCTGCTCAGCTTGAACGTCCTGATCAGATGCGGCTTCAGTCCATTGGCAATCCACACCCTGTTTACAAAACTGTGGGTGGTCCCCATCGCCCTCGCCATGCTGCGACACGACCAGTGCGTCGCATCCGAAGGCGTGGTTCGGGTCGTCGCCTCGATGATCTTCGTACGCAGTTTTTCCTGCTCCCCGGAATCCTTCCCGCCATGGTTGCCGCCGCGGGGTCGCTCCTTCCTGATCCCCGCCATCCCTTCCTGCGCAAACCGATTGCGCCACTGACTGACCGTGGGCTGGGACACTCCCAGCTCGGCGGAAATCTCCTTGTTGGTCTTTCCCTCCGATGACAGCAGCACAATACGGACCCTCTGGTGAAATCCGACCGAGATGCTGCGCGACGATGAAAGACGTCTCAGTTCCCTGTTCTCTTTGTCCGATAGTTCAATTGCCGTCGCTGTACGCATACATCCTCCTCCAGGCTGGTGAATGCTGATTGTACTACAGAACAGATTTATAATTAAATATATAATTGGGACGATACGCTAGGTTCATGGTAGAAATACAGCAAATGATGCATCTGGAATGCCCGAAGCTCTTGCTCAACTAAGTTTCGAAATTCTACGTTACTAGTCACAGCAAAACCAATTCCAACCGTACCGGAAACTCACACTGATGGCATATATAATCGGCGTTTTCAATCAAGCCGTACTGGTGGTCTGATTGCTATATTTATCGAATCAGGACAGGCTGTGGATCAAGTGCCGGCTCGACCATAAACCTAATTGAGTGCAGCGGCGTGTTATTTGAGGTTTTATGAATTTGAAGAAAACTGCTGAAGTGATTGTCATCGGTGGCGGTGTCGCCGGTTGCAGCGTCGCTTACCATATGGTCAAGCGTGGATGTAAGGATGTCGTGTTGCTGGAACGTTCGGAATTGACATCCGGCTCGACCTGGCATGCTGCAGGAAACACCCACGTTCTGCAGGACAATGCCAATTTGTCCAAGCTTCATTACTATACTGTCAAGCTGTATCCCGAACTGGAAGAGGAGACCGGCCAATCGTGCGGCGTTCACAAAGTTGGTGGTCTTTATCTTTCTACCACCCAGGAACGTCACGACCAGATCAGGATTCAGGCATCGAAGGCCAAATATCTCGGTCTGGAATTCGACATGATTTCACTGGAAGATGTCCACGAACTGAATCCGCTGATCAATCTCGACGGTGTCTACAGCGCGATGTTCGAGCCGAACGAAGCGCATATCGATCCCAGCGGCGTGACCAATGCCTATGCTGCAGGTGCACGCAAGGGTGGGGCAACCATCTATCGAAACTGTCCGGTAACTGCAACCAGACAGCAGCTGAATGGCGGATGGGTCGTCGAGACTCCGCAAGGTTCGATCGAATCGCGTTACTTGGTCAACTGTGCAGGTCTTTGGGGACGCGAAGTCGGGCGGCTGGCAGGTCTCAAGTTGCCATTGATGACGATGGAGCATCAGTATTTTGTAACTGAGAATATTCCGGAAATCGCGGCCTTGGACCGGGAATTTCCCCTGATTCATGACAATGACGGCGAATACTACATGCGCCAGGAAGGCAAGGGTCTTCTCGTGGGAGCGTATGAGAAAGGCGGGAAGCATTGGGCAGTTGAAGGTACCCCTCTTGATTTCGGTCACGAGCTTCTCCCTGATGACCTCGAACGGGTTTTGGACAATGTAGCACGCGCGATGCATCGAATGCCGTGCCTTGAAACCGCCGGTATCAAGCGGGTAGTCAACGGTCCAATGATATGGACCCCGGATCTGTTGCCGCTATTCGGTGCGGTTCCCCAGCTTTCCAACTACTTTATTATCGGCGGTCTTATTCCTGGCTTCAGTATCGGTGGTGGCTTGGGATTGATGATGGCAGAATGGATTCTGGATGGGCAACCGAGTCTGGATCTTTGGCCGATTGATGTCGCGCGTTTCGGAGACTGGGTGACGGATGACTATGTTCTGGCAACGACTGCGGATAACTATCAAAGCCGGTTCCGCATTTTCTTTCCCTACGAGGAAAGAACAGCCGGTCGCCCGGTCAGAACCCGTCCGGCCTGGGAAGATCAAAGGAATAAAGGCGCATATTTCGGAGCGCAGTTCGGGTGGGAAG
This sequence comes from Arenicellales bacterium, assembly GCA_963662635.2. GTDB lineage: Bacteria > Pseudomonadota > Gammaproteobacteria > Arenicellales > JAJDZL01 > JAJDZL01. Next base: position 658,048 of record CAXXFC010000006.1, on the reverse strand, counting down.
TGCCTATGTGGTTTGCGCCCCCCGGTGTCGAGCCAGTCGAGAACTTTTCGTTCAGACGCACGGAGTCGTTTGAGCATGTCGCCCAGGAGTGTCGGAACGTCCGAAGCAATGTCGGGCTGTTGGATACGTCCGCCTATGCAAAATTCATCGTTGAGGGCCCGCGGGCGTCGGAGTGGTTGGACGGTCTGACAACGAACAGACTGCCGTCGCTGCATCGAATGGCATTGATTCCAATGGTTCACGAACGTGGTGGTGTCGTCGCTGACTTCACTGTCGCGCGACTTGAAGAGGAAAAGTTTCTTCTGATCGGTGGCGGCGTGGTCGAGAACAACCATTGGCGTTGGTTCAGAAAACATGCATTCAAAACCGGTGTCGACATCACCAGTTTGAGTGTTGATTGGGTGGGGATGTCAGTTTCCGGCCCACGGTCCAGGGAACTGATGGAAATGTTGACCGGAGAGGATTTCTCACATGACGCCCAGCGTTTTATGGCAGTGAGAAAAATGACCATCGCTTCCGCGGAAGCGTGGGTGTTGCGAGTCGCGTTCACCGGTGAGCTTGGCTACGAGTTTTATTTTCCGGCCGAGCATCAGATGGAAGTCTTGCAATACGTACTTGATCGTGGAGAACATTTTGGATTGCGGCAGCTCGGGTCGCGGGCCTTGCTCACACTGCGTCTCGAAAAAGGCTTCGGCAGTTGGGGGCGAGAATACACAACCGAATACAATCCTTATGAATCCAGGCTGGACCGTTTCGTCAAATTGGACAAGGGTGAATTTGTAGGGCGTGACTTCCTGGCTGAGGCTGGCAACAAGGCGCCGAGATGGCTGTTGTCCTGTTTCGCGGTTGACGTTGACGAGCAGGACGCTGTCGGAGGTGAGCCAATACTGTGCGATGGTGAAGTGGTCGGAATCGTCAGCTCCGGCGCATTCGGTCATACGGTTGGAACCAGCATCGCCTTGGGATACGTCCCGCCGGACCGACTTGAAGGAGGTGAATTCACCATCGAGATAATTGGCAAACCGAAATCAGCAAAACTGGTGACAGAACCGTTGGTAGACCCTCAAGGTCTTCGGATGCGCAGTTAGGACCCTGACACCGAGGCAACTCAATTCTCAAAATGTTGATTGCGTAATCCGAATTGGTATACTGTTAAATCATATTTAGACGCAGCATAGGACGAAGCTATGAACACAGAAGACAAAGAGAAAAAGCGAATCAAGAAATCCGTGTACGAAGGTGAACTGTTCCGATTGCAGTTGGAACTGGTCAAACTTCAGGAATGGGTCAAGGAACAGGGATTGAAGGTCGTAGTAATTTTTGAGGGGCGCGATGCAGCAGGTAAGGGTGGTGTCATCAAACGAATCACCCAGCATTTGAGTCCAAGAATTTGCCGCGTGACAGCACTACCGGCACCAACCGAACGTGAGAAAACGCAGTGGTACTTTCAGCGATATTGTGGCCATCTGCCCGCGGCTGGTGAAATGGTGTTGTTTGATCGCAGTTGGTACAACCGTGCCGGAGTCGAAAGAGTGATGGGATTCTGCGATGAGGAAGAGTATCGCGAATTCATGCGCAGTTGCCCGGAATTTGAGCGAATGCTGGTGCGTTCGGGAATTATCCTGATCAAATATTGGTTTTCCGTTTCTGACGATGAGCAGGAAAAGCGCTTTCAAAGCAGATTGCTTGAACCGCACAAACGCTGGAAACTTTCACCGATGGACCTCGAGTCGAGGACCCGGTGGATGGATTATTCGAAAGCCAAGGATCAGATGTTTGCGCATACAGATATCAAGCAAGCCCCGTGGTACGTTGTGAACGCCGACGATAAGAGGCTCGCACGGCTCAATTGCATCCGACATCTGCTCAGTGCAATTCCTTACGAAGATCTCACACCGGAACCCATCAAGCTACCGGACAGGAAAGAAGATGCGGGTTACATACGTCCACCGATGTCGGATCAGACGTTCGTGCCGGGTTTTTACGAATAGTTGTTCATAATCCCAGCGGACCGTATCAGAGATGCCAATGTGACTCACATCTGGGTTTAGTTCGCTATGGAAAGTTCCCCGAGCAGATATCCAGTTCCGGACATCAAGGATATTCCTGAAGATATCCGGGACAGAATCCTTGAGGTACAGGAAAAGGCTGGTTTTGTTCCAAATGTCTTTCTGGCGCTCGCACACCGACCTGATGAATTTCGGGCATTTTTCGCGTATCACGATGCTCTGATGGAAAAGGAAGGTGGATTGACCAAAGCGGAAAGGGAAATGATTGTTGTGGCCACGTCAGGGGAAAACAACTGTCAGTATTGCGTGGTAGCCCATGGTGCGATCCTTCGCATTCGTGCCAAGCACCCGCTGGTAGCGGACCAGGTTGCAGTGAACTATCGTAAAGCGGATATCACACCGCGTCAGAGAACAATGCTGGACTTTGCGGTCAAAGTCTGCAATGAGTCCTGGGCGGTCGATGAATCCGATTTTCAGACGATGCGGGATGCTGGATTCAGTGACGAGGATATCTGGGATGTCGCCGGCATTACAGCATTTTTCGGGCTGAGCAATCGTATGGCGAATGTTCTGTCGATGGAGCCCAATTTCGAGTTCTACGCAATGGCGCGGGAAGTCAGTTGACCGAGCAGTCAGTTGCGGTAAATCTCGGGAATTGACTCAAGTTCGAGCATCTGGTCAATCGACTCACGTGCTCTGACCATATCCACTCTGTCACCGCTCACCATGATCTCAGGTGTTCGGGGACGTGTGTTGTAGTTTGACGACATGACAGCACCATAGGCACCGGCGTTTCGCACCGCAACGAGATCGCCTTCCCGAATCGCGAGCGAACGATCTTTGCCCAGAAAATCCCCCGATTCGCAGACCGGACCGACGATATCGTAAATCGCTTCGTCTGTCTCTTTGTCAAGCTCGACCGGCACGATATCCATCCAGGCATCGTACAGAACCGGTCGTATCAGATCATTCATTGCGCCGTCTACAATCGCGAAGTTCTTTGCCTCGGCATTCTTGATGAATTCGACACTAGTCAAGAATATCCCGGCCGGTGCTGCAATAGCGCGCCCGGGTTCAATCGCAATCTTGAGGTCACAACTATGTCGTTCAAGCAGTCTGATGATCTCACTGCAGTATTCGTCAATTGCAGGTGGCTGCTCATCCTGATACTGAATGCCGAGTCCACCACCCAAATCCAGGTACTCGATCGGCACGCCGTCTTTCTGAAGTTCCTCAGCAAGATCGATCACTCTTTCCAAGGCATCCAGAATGGGTGCCATTGATGTGATCTGCGAGCCGATGTGAACCGCAATGCCGATGGTTCGCAGACAATCCTGTGCGGATGCCTGTCGGTATATTCGTACAGCATCGACGATCGGAATGCCAAACTTCGCTTCCCGCATTCCCGTTGAAATGTGCGGATGTGTGACAGCATCGACATCTGGATTGACGCGAAGGCTGATTGGTGCGACCGTGCTGAGTTCCCTCGCAACTTTCTCGATTCTCGCAAGTTCGGCCTCTGATTCCAGGTTCAGGGACAAAACGCCCGCTTCCAAAGCCAGTCGAATTTCATCTTCGGACTTGCCGACACCGGAAAATACAGTTTGTGCGGGATGTCCGCCCGCTCTAATCACTCTTTGGAGTTCGCCACCCGAAACGATGTCAAATCCTGAGCCAAGTTTCGCTAAAGCGGACAGAACGGCCAGATTCGAATTGGATTTAACCGAGTAACAGATTGTTACATCGCGCCCGACAAATCCTCTGTTGAACGCCTGCCAGTTATTTGAGAGCGACGCATGCGAATAGACATAACAGGGTGTGCCGAATCGTTCAGCGATTTCGGTCAGGGGAACATCTTCGACGTGAAGAAGATTCCCGCGGTAAGAAAATCCGTGCATCTAATGTTTGACGAGTGCGATGTGCTTCACTACATGCACATCCGGCGCGATGGCAGTCGGTCGTACAAGATCTCCTTTTTTTCCGCAGGATGCCAGTACAAATACCGAAGAAAGTATGAAGATTGCAATAATCAGCGTTTTTGTCATGGTGATGGTGTGGTTTATGGTTTCAGGCTGGTGATGTATCGGCCAGTCGTTGACGCCCAATGCGGACAGCTTCAAGCACCCGCTGAGGTGCGGTACCACCGATATGGTCTTTTGCCTTGACAGACGACTCCGGTATCAAAACGTCGCGGACATCTTCGTCAATTGCTGGGTGATACTGTTTGAGTTCTGTCAGTGACAGTTTCTCAAAATTACAGTTTTTTTCCAGACAATGTCGAACAATTTTACCGACGATTTCGTGAGCGTCTCGAAATGACACTTTGCGCAACACCAGGTAATCCGCCAAGTCCGTAGCGGTAGCAAATCCTTCCGCCGCGGCAAGTCTCATTCTTTCCCGGTCAGGTTCGATATTCTGAATCATGCCGTGCATGATTTTGATACTGGCGCTCACGGTGTCAAGTGTATCAAAAAGTGCTTCCTTGTCTTCCTGGTTATCACGGTTGTATGCCAGGGGCTGCGCTTTCATGAGCATCAGAAGAGCCTGCAGGTTTCCCGCCGTTCGGGCACTTTTCCCTCGAACAAGCTCCGCGATATCCGGGTTTTTCTTCTGCGGCATAATGCTTGATCCTGTTGCGTAGGAGTCATCGATGGTGATGAACCGGTAGGCTGCTGAAGTCCAGATTACAAGTTCCTCTGCGATTCGTGACAGATGCACCATGGCGATCGCCGAATTGGATGCAGTTTCCATTGCAAAATCCCGATCGGAAACCGCATCAATCGAATTTGACAGAACACCCTCGAAACCGAGCTCCTTTGCCGTCATCTCGCGGTCGATAGGGAAATTGGTACCGGCCAGTGCGGCCGCTCCCAAGGGCGATTGGTTCACTCTCTTTCTTGCGTCCAGAAACCGTTGTCGATCGCGGTCCAGCATCTCGAACCATGCCATCAGATGATGTCCGAAAGTGACCGGTTGTGCGATCTGAAGGTGAGTGTAGCCGGGTAGGACCGTATTCGCCTCCGACTCGGCGAGGTCCAGCAGTGTGTTCTGGAATGCACGGAGTTCGCTGATGATCGCATCGGTGGCATTTCGCACATACAGCCTGAGGTCGGTCGCGACCTGATCATTTCGCGACCGGCCGGTATGCAGTTTCTTACCGGCTTCACCGATTTGATCCGTCAGGCGTTGCTCAATGTTCATGTGAACATCTTCCAGTTCGACCGCCCAGTCAAACGTATCCGATTCAATCTGGGAGAGAATCAGTTCCAATCCGTCGGCGATGGCATCAAATTCCGTCTTCGTGAGAATGCCGACCTTGTGCAACATCCTCGCGTGCGCGACTGAACCGGCAATATCCTGACGATACAGCCTTTTATCAAATGCCACTGAGGAACTGAATTGCTCTACAACAGAGTCAGTTGGCTGAGTGAATCGCCCACCCCAGAGTTTGTCTCGGTTCTCATTCATCGCGGGTTGAAGTGGAAATTTTGGGATGAATAACCATTCCCCAGACTACAGGTTGATCTTTTATGCTGAACGGGGAAAATTCTTCAATTTCATTATAACGTGTTCACCACCCACTTCGTTCAAGCGCTGAGACCTTGGAAAGTCGGCTGAAATCACTGGCCAATAAAGACTCTACTCGCTTGATAGTTTGAGAATGTCCGCAATTCGCGTGTGCTTTGTCCGGACGAATATTGGCCTTGCTTGTTTCGACGTGAATCTGTCAGTTAGTTGACAGTTTTCTATCGGCTGACTCAATTGACCTCGACACTTTCGATTGCGCTGACAAGAATCTCCGTCGCCCGGTTCATATCGTCAGTTTCAATGTTCAATGGCGGTGCCAGAGTCAGGACATTTCCCATCGAGATCTTGAAGCTCAAACCCTCACCCAGGCATGCATACATGATTTTCTCTGCCAGGGTGCTGACATCCTTGACCGATTGATCCAATTCGACACCGAGAAGTAATCCGAGACCTCTGATGTCGGAAACTAACGATACGTCGCGCAAATCTCGTTTCAGTCTGGCAAGGGTCTCCTCGCCGAGTTGCCGGGCTCGTTCCGCCAGATTCTCATCGACGATCACGTTCAGCGCAGCAAGTCCTGCTGCACAGGCGACTGGATTCTTTTCGTGAGTGTAATGTCCGAGTGCTCTATCGCCTGAGACATCAAATTCCTCCTTACACAGTACCGCCGCGAGCGGCATGACTCCACCGCCGAGCCCTTTGCCCAGAACGAGAATATCGGGAACGATTCCGTAATGCTCATAAGTGAACAGTCTGCCGGTTCGTCCGAGTGAGTGCGGAATCTCATCCATAATCAGCAGGGCACTGTGTCGGTCACACGCTTTTCGTACCCGGCTCCAGTATTCGACAGGTGGAAAGTGGGGTACGCTGGATACCGATTCCGATACCACAGCAGCCACGTCACCTTCTTTTTCGAGAACATAATCGACATAGTCAGCGCACTTCAGATTGCAGGTTCCATTGCAGCCAAAAGGACAGGCAGAAGCATTGGGCGGCGGCACATGCTCAGTGCCCGGAAGAAGTGGTCCGGCATTTCTTCGAAACAGTGCCTCACCTCCCAGTGAAACCGCATCCAGCGAAGCGCCATGAAAAGAGTCCCACATCGAAATGGTCTTGAATCTGCCGGTGACCGCACGAGCAATTTTCAACGCGATTCCGATTGCGCCAGTTCCACCCGGCGCGAACAGTACCCTGTCCAGTCCTTTGGCGCTTAACTTGATTAGAAGTTCCGCCAGTCTGATCGCCGGTCGATTGGTGAACCGTCTGGGACTGAACGACAGGATGTCGATCTGTTCGCGGATCGCTTTCAGAACTTTCGGGTGTCCAAATCCTACCTGATGCACACTGTTACCGTGAAAATCCAAATATGATTTCCCCTGAAGATTGTATAGACTGCTGTCTTTCGCCGACTCAAGTACATCCAGACACGGTGTCGAAAGCGATTGATGCAGGAATACCTGTTCGTCTCTGGCGAGCCAGCTCTCGGTCTCCGCGCTTGAGTTGCGCTTGTGCCAATTCGCGCGCTGTTCGCCGATGTTCAGGTCGCCTTCAGACCTTAAGCTCTCAAGTTCGTGTTGCGTGGTATCTTCCGGCATGGTTGATTACGTACTCAAGTATTTAAGTCGCGCATTATGTCGTCGAGGCTGTCTGCGACGATTTCAATCAGGTCGTCTATTTGCGATTTGGTGATGATCAGCGGCGGGGACAGTACCATCGAATTGGAGACAGCACGCATGATCAGCCCGCGTCTGGCAGCGAAATCCCTGCAGCGAATTCCGACTTTCAGTTCGCTGTCAAATCTTCTGCGTGCCTGTTTGTCTTCAACGATTTCAATTCCGGCGATCAATCCGATTCCCCGCACTTCTCCGACCAACGGATGGTTTTCCAGAGTGCGCAATTGCTCCTGGAAATATGGACCGGTGGACTGCTCTACATTCTCAATGATTTTCTCGCGCTGAAGAATCCTGATGTTTTCGGCCGCTACCGCACAGGAGACAGGATGTCCCGAGTAGGTGAATCCATGTGCGAATTCACCACCGTTCTCAATCAGAACGTCGGCAACAGAGTCGGACACTGCAACACCGGCGATCGGCAGGTAGCCTGACGACAGGCCCTTCGCCATCACCATCAAGTCAGGTTTCAGATCATAGTAATCGGTGGCAAACCATTTCCCGGTTCGTCCGAAACCGCAAATCACCTCATCCACAACCAGCAGAATTTCGTACCGGTCACAAATTCTTGAGATTTCAGGCCAATAGGAATCCGGTGGGACAATGACTCCACCGGCACCCTGGATAGGTTCGGCTATGAACGCTGCAATATTTCTTTCACCCACCTCCAGGATTTCCTGTTCCAGTGCCCGTGCGGCTATCAGGCCAAACTCGTCCGGGTCCAGGTCACCCCCTTCCTGGTACCAGTACGGTTGCTGAATGTGCCTGATGTCCGGAATCGGCAGACCGCCTTGGGCATGCATGTCGGGCATACCGCCCAGACTGGCGGCACCGACAGTGCTTCCGTGGTATGCATTGTGACGACTGATGATGACGGACTTCTCCGGCTTGCCGAGAATCGACCAATACTGCCGTACCATGCGTATGACAGTGTCATTTGCTTCCGATCCGGAGTTGGTCGGAAATACATGATTGAAAGAAGCGGGCGTGACCTTGGCAAGCTGTTCAGAAAGGGCGATGACCGGCGGATGTGAGGTCATGAAAAATGTGTTGTAGTAGGGCAGCTGTCTCAGTTGACTGACTGCCGCGTCCGCCAGTTCCTCCCGACCGTATCCGACGTTGACGCACCACAGTCCGGCCATTCCGTCAATGATCCGGTTGCCGTCGGAATCCCATATATAAATCCCTTCCGCGTGTGTGACGATTCGCGTGCCGATATCGTGCAACGCTTTCGTGTCAGTAAACGGATGCAGATGATGATTGTTGTCGAGTGTCTGCAGTTCCTCAGTCGCCAAGGCTTGAAATTCGTCCATACCTGTCAATCTCCCAAATTGGATGCTATCGCGAAAATAACCGGAGAAATTCTCACTGAATTTGAAATTGCGGCATCAGTAGCATCAGTTCCGACTCACCTGAGTTGCAATTCCTGATGGCGAGCAGTATCCGATAACCAATGTTACCGCTTGTACCGTTGATTTCGCAATTTTTTTAGTTTCAGTACAAGCTGAATACAGGACACATCTGAGACTGGAAATTCTCAGATTCACCGGTGCCAGGGACCTTAAAGAGGAGATTCCAGCGTACCGGATGAATTCTCGGCTTTTTTTGGATTGGACGATACCCGCGAAAGCTTGCCCTTCATACCTGCCTCAGACTTGATGTATAAGTCTTGAAGCAATGAAAGTCGACGGAATTTCAGACAACTCAGCACCTGAGATGAGACAAAGGTTTCTCAGTGGTATGAGTCATGCTGCCTGCACAGTCAGTATCGTAACGACCGATGGACCTGCGGGACGTTCCGGAATGACTGTTTCAGCAATGTCATCTGTGTCAGCGGACACACCCAGACCGACATTGCTGGTTTGCATACACCATCAAAGTACGACCGCATCGAAAGTGATCGAAAACGGCGTTTTCTGCGTCAACGTACTGCGCGATGATCAGACCTATATCTCCGATATCTTCGCAGGTCGATTGAAAGACATTGTTGATGACAGGTTCGATTGTGCCAAATGGACCACACAGGTCACGGGTTCTCCCCGCGTAGTGGATCCACTTGTTGCCTTTGACTGTCGTGTTGTGAGCAGTGAACGGGTGGGTACCCATCACGTCTTTTTTGGAGAGGTTGAGGATATTTTCTTGGCGGATCGCGGATCGCCGCTCATCTACGCGAATCGGGCTTACGGCACTACCACTAGGGTGGATGCTGTCCTTCCTGTTGCGCAGGAATCGTCAGATCAGGATCAGGTCCTTCGGGTTGGATGTTTCCACACATTCGGGCCGTACGTTTTGCCTGACCTTCTTTCACGTCTGGGTTCCGGCGAGCGAATGCAGCTTCACCTGGTTGAGGGCGATCAGAGAAGAATCTGTGAGAGTCTCACTGTCGGTGAGATCGATATCGCATTGATTTACGATTTCAATCTGGGTTCTGACATCAAGGCAACCACCCTGGCCGAACTCGAACCCTATGTACTCATGGCGGAAAACTCTCCCCTGGCAAAGCATGCCGCACTCACAGTGGAGCAGTTGAAAGATGAATCAATGATTCTGCTTGACGCACCACCCAGCGCGGAATATTTTGAATCACTCATCACGGATGCCGGATATGAGCCCAATATTCGATTTCGCTCCCGCTCTTTCGAGATGGTACGTGGAATGGTTGGTCACGGCCTCGGCTATACGCTGCTGGCCACCAAGCCCGCCTCGGCCATGACCTATGACGGAAAAGCGCTGGTGAACCGACCGCTGAAAGGAAATGTTGCCAAGAGTCGGATGGTGCTGGCACAGCGAAGTAACAGCCCGCTTCCGGAACCGGCGACCCGTTTCGCTGAAATGTGCCTGAAAATCTTTGCTTCCGACAACAGCTAGTCTGTTCAAAGGGAATTCCTCTGCTTGAATATTTTGAAATGGTTCGGACATCACCTGGTTGTTCGCGGCAAAATATTTGGACACTCGGCATGATTTGCACTATATTGTTTGAAAAACCCCGCTACTGTCGCTTGACAAATTCGCAACACTCCGAATCTAGAATTCGTTTCAGGCTCAGTAATTGCGACATTCGACAGTAATGCGATGTTGCGAATTCAATCGAATCTTCAGGGAGACTATATGGCCGCAAGAAAAGTATCCGCATCCTCCGGCGGCGCGAGTCAATTGCTCGGCAAGGACAGCGTGACACTTGTCAACAACCGCACCGGCGAGCAGTATCAATTCCCAATTGTGGACGGAACAGAAGGCCCGAGTCTGATCGACATTTCGAGTCTCTACAGTCAGACTGGAATGTTTACCTATGATCCGGGTTTCACTTCAACCGGGTCGTGCAGGTCCGAAATCACCTTCATTGACGGCGAGAAAGGGGTTCTGCTGCATCGTGGCTACCCGATCGAGCAACTGGTAGACGGTGCGGATTACCTTGACGTGTGTTATCTGCTGTTGCACGGTGAACTTCCTTCCAAGCAGGAAAGCGAGGAATTCGCGTCTGTCATCACAAATCATACGATGCTGCATGAACAACTTGTATCGTTCTATCGCGGCTTCAAACGCTCTGCACATCCGATGGCGGTCATGGTCGGTGTTGTCGGTGCGTTGTCGGCGTTTTACCACAGTGACACCGATGTCCACGACCCATATCAACGCATGGTGGCTGCACACAGATTGATCGCGAAGATGCCAACGATCGGATCCTATGCCTATAAGTATTCCAAAGGGCAGCCATTCATGTATCCGCAGAATAATCTGTCTTATTCTGAAAATCTATTGCGCATGATGTTTTCAGTTCCGACCGAAGATTACGAAATCAATCCAATCGTCGCAAAAGCCATTGACCGCATCCTGATCCTGCACGCCGACCATGAGCAGAACGCTTCGACATCGACTGTGCGACTTGCCGGTTCTTCCGGCGCAAATCCATTTGCCTGCATCGCGTCCGGCATTGCTTCTTTGTGGGGGCCGGCGCATGGCGGCGCGAATGAGGCCGTATTGAAAATGCTCAGCGAAATAGGAAGTGTGGAAAATATCCCGAAGTTTGTCGCTCGGGCTAAAGACAAGGACGATAAGTTCCGATTGATGGGCTTCGGTCATCGCGTCTACAAGAACTACGATCCGAGAGCCACAATCATGCGACAATCCTGCCATGAGGTTCTCGACGAGCTCGGCGTATCTGACCCGTTGCTTCCGATAGCACTTGAATTGGAAAAAATCGCCCTGAAAGACAGCTACTTTATTGATAAGAAACTGTACCCGAACGTCGATTTTTATTCCGGAATCATCTTGCGTGCGATCGGATTTCCGGTGCCGATGTTTACGGTGCTGTTTGCGATTGCCCGGACTGTGGGATGGGTCGCTCACTGGAAGGAGATGTATTCCGGCGACGAGACACAGCGAATCGGACGTCCGCGGCAGTTGTATTCCGGTGCAAAGCGACGAGACTTTCAGAAACTGGAAATCAGGAAAAACCGCCCTCCCAATTGGTTGCGGCTCTGGGCCGGGAAAAAGTAGCCCTCTCCAATCCTGTAATCACATTGCGGCGTAACGACTGCCAGATGTCGTTCGTGTCCATGTTCATGAAGGCGGGCAGGTCAATCCAACCGTTGGTTGCCATGCCAGCAGAGTACAGGCCAAAGTTGTTTTCGCTGATTCTCGGTATGAACAACTCATGCAGAACTCTGTCGTCTATCCAGGATTCTGAATCTTGTCAGTAGCATGATGTTCGCGGTCAGCGCGGCAAAGAATATCGATGCCATCAGTCCTAATGGTCCGTATTCCAGTTTGAGGCCAAACAGCCAAGCCAATGGAACCATGACCACCCAGAAGGAGCAGACCAGGGATAACGTGATGTACCACATATCCTGATAACCTCGGAGGATTCCAACTGCAATGGCCTGCAGTCCATCCAGTGTAACCGCTATTGAGGCGACAAGCATCATTGGCACTGCCAGTTGCAACACGCTTGGTTCCTGACTGTAAATTTTCGTCAATTGTTCCGGAAATCCCAGGAATACAAAAGCAAGCAATCCCAGCACAACCACACCGAGCCGATACGCAATCCAGGCTGAACCGGCAGCTTCTTGAGGTTTCTGTCGGCCCAGATGATTGGCCACCCGGACACTCGCAGCCATTCCGAAGCCCAGAGCGATCATGAAAGCGATGGTCAGTACGTTGAGCCCGATTGCCCAGGCCGCGGTCTCAGCAATGCCCATATATCCGGCAAACAGAGTCAGAATCAGGAATGACGTTGACTCCATACCATGGCCGATCGCAGTCGGATTTCCCAGTTGACGCAAGTTTTTCGAGATCGCGCGAAACTGTGTGAGTTTCTCTTTCAGACCGTACTTGATACGATCAATCTTCAATGCCACGTAGCAGACAAGCAAGACGACCGCTACCCATCGGACTATGCTCGTTGCCAGTGCCGCTCCTTCCGCACCCATGGCCGGTGCGCCGTGATTGCCGAAAATGAAAACCCAGTTCAGGTACACATTGAGGAAATTCACCCCGATTGATACGACCATAGCTGGAACCGGTCGCTGCAGACCTTCCAGAAAGAGTGAGATGGCGATCATGGATAGTAATCCGGCGAGTCCGAAGCCATGCATGGCCAACACCTGACCGCCGCCCGCGGACAACTCTTCATTTTGGCCGGTCAGAAGGAAGAATTCCTCGCCGAAATGCATCAGAATTCCCAGTACTATTCCTATCACGAGTGCGTGAATCAAACCGACTTGCAGGATCTTTCCACAGTTTGCGTAATTGCCTGCCCCATCAGATTTCGCAGACAGGATGGCGATCGGTAATATGGAGCCGATTCCGATGAGAATCAGGGTAACGTGCAGACCGTTGGCAAGTCCATAGTAGGCGAGTTCTTCGGTACCGGCGAAACCACACATGGCAACGTCAATCGTCACAATCAGAATCGTACCGATCCTTCCGAGCATGACCGGCCCAGCAAGCTTCAGGATGGGTGATATTTCGTTGTTTTTCATCTAGGTATCAAACAATTGACTCACATTTGAAGTCAGCGGTGAATACTGCGATGAACGGGTCCGATTGGCGGCAATGCTCGACCACAGACTGCCCCGGTGATTTCGTAGTGCCAGCGAACTCAGTTCGGAACGGTCTAAACGGGTACGAATCGTATTCTTCCATTGGCTGGAAATCGAAGAACGGGGTCGCTGCGTCTCGAGCCGAGATTCACTGGATGCTGTAGATTTCGGAGTCAGGATGGAAAACCAGCCAGGCGAACGCAAAATGCTGTCCATTCTCAATATCAGCCAGCTGTGTGCCAGCCAGTTCACCTTCCACAGCCTGTCCGAAGATGTTCCACTCTGATCCGGTTTCCCGGTCGTAGAATCCGCCATTTTGCCTTTCAAATGTCAATGTCCGGTTGTCGACTTGACGACGAAACGCAGTGGCCGACGGAATGATTCTTGAAGTCGCGATTTTTCGGCCGTCCAGCGGCGACGCGGTGTCATCCTTGCTGAATATGACGACCGGAATGCCGTTTATCCTGTCGTTGATGACCGGTTCCATCTCAAACACTGTAAACGGGTACACACGATGGCGATTGCCGACTGAGACATTGATGACCCGCTCCATCGCCGGCAATCTTGGGTCGGCTGGATCGGACAGCAAGAATGGTTGGTTGTCGATGTCATCGTAACCGCGATAGGGATTGCTGCCGTAGTCCCGGCTGAATCCTGTATCCCTGGAAAGCACCTCTCCATCGGGATAGGCGGACTGAAACTCCCCGAATGAGACAATCTGTGCCGGAAGCCGCTTGAGGTTGATGCCTGCAAACTCGCCAACCACACCCTGACCGGTGATCTGCTGCCACCACGATTCGGTCTGTCGGTCGTACATGATGAGATCGCTGTGTCGCAGACGGCCGGTTGTGCCGAAGTCGAGGATCGTACCGACGACATTTCGGTCGAAAACGATCGAGGCGTTGCACAGCGGGCAGAAAGTGACCGAGACATACCGGTCGTTGAGTTTGTCGTTGACGATCTCATGCCAGATCAGAATTTGCAGGGGGTAGGCGCGCGCCTCTCCGAGAATATCCAGAGCAATGACCGGTTCCAGAGGATCCAGCCATGCTGTGGCAGAATCGACACTTACGAATTCAGGGTCGTCAATCGCCGGAATGCCATCTTTGGGTACACCGCCGGAAATGACTTCGGAGATGTCGATGATGGCATTTTTGAAATCAGTATTCGGCCATTCCCGCGCATGGGGTAGAAACTGGGCATCCGAAATAGTGGGCAAGGTCATGCTTCCTGCGATGATCAATACACAGAATGCAACAAATTTGCGAACGGGGTCAGGTCGAGAGAATATTGTCATTGTTCCAGATGTACCGCCAACTTGGAAATCATTGTATTGTAGTTGTTTCTGACCGACTGTCCTATCAAGAAACTATATCCAGGGTCCGACAGTCACTTCGGCACACCGGTCAGCTTGCTCTCGCAGTGCGCCAGATCGCGAGCGGACCGATGATCACCGCGACGGCAACAGCCACAAATGCGAATCCCCAGGCGACAGATACCTGATCCCCGCCAGCAAGGTCAAGAACCGCCCCGAACAGGATCGTGCCTGCGAACGCGCCGAGAAACCCGATCAGGGTGTGCATCGCCATCGTGGTACCCCGAACCGAATAGTGGGCGTTCCTTACGACTGCCGAAGTGATTGATGCGGAATCCGCAATGGTCAGGATGGCGTAGAGGCAGGCGAACGCGACGATCAACAACATCGACATCCGGCTGGAAAATCCAAGTGCGATACCGGTTATGGCTGAAAGTGCCATTACCAATGTGATCACTTTTTCGCGGTTGAACCTTTCGGCAAATTCGTTGGTGATCACACTGAATGGTTGTGCGACCAACGTCGCACAGGCAACGATGAATGCGGGACTCCAGTTCGAGCCGAAGAATCCGGGTTCCCGGTTTGTCATGGCAAAGAAAAGAAAGGCAACCGCCCAGGAACGGAACACAAACAGTTCCACGTTGTGTACGCCATAGGCGATGCTGAATCCCAGTGCTTTTTTATTTCTGAGCACAGGACGGAAATCAGGTAGCAGTGTGAATTTTCCATCCGTTTCCTTCGGTATTGCCCGTGGTAGAAAAAACCAGGCGATGCCCAGTGCGATCAAAGGGCCGAACGCGGAAGCGACAAAAACCCACTGCCAGGTCAGGTTCGCGACCAGAACGCCTGCGATCAGGAACGAGACAGCAACCCCCAGACCGAAGCACATGGTATATACCGCTACCGTTCGGCTCTGGATGCTATCGGGAACGGCATCCACAATCGCCTTGAGCCCCGGCATGTAGGTACCGGCCAGCGCCACGCCCTGCAGGAAACGCCAGACGCTGGCTGAACCGACACCGAACGTGCCGAAGGCGAATGCCACCGGAGCAATTGCGGTCAACCCCATCGACAATAAATAGATCTTGCGCGCATCAATACGGTCAGTGAGCGGTACAAGAATTGCGACCGCGACCAGATAGCCGCCAAAATAAATTCCGGCCACCCAACCGATCGCTGTATTGCTGGCAACCCACTCGGCCTGAAGGACCGGAATCAGTGTGGGATACATGGCGAATGGCACCATGCCCAGAATGTGCGCCATACAGATGAACGCAATTGTCAGATAAATTTTTTGCATCCCTTCGCGGAGAAACTGCAGTTTTGAAGGTTAAATGCGATTGAAGAGAGCAATTAAATCACAATTGAATTACACGATAGGAACAAGTGGGAATTGATCAGTTTGATCACTCGGACGGGCAAAGACATAATTCATTTATCGTACAATATGGAGTTACCCCCTGTGTTTAGTCCCGAACAATCGAATAAGTTTCCGAAAGTCACTTCATGCTGACGAAGATACTGTTTACGGTCATTGTCATAGTGATCGTTCTGCTTATATATCAGACCCGATTCAAACCGGTCGCTCGCACCGTGCAGAAGATGAGACCGGGCGATTCGACATTCGTCAAGCCAAAAAAATGGGTGATCTACAGCGTAGTCATCGTTTTGGCACTCGCGTCGGGCGTGGTTTATTTCTTCAAATGGCAGAATGACAACTCGATTATCACGATTCATGTTGTCAGCGTGGACCAGGAAGAGCCCGCGATCTACAAGGCACTTCAGAAAAACATCAAAGGACGGACTTTTACAACGCTTGACGGACGGATTGTAACGTTGGGCGATTCGGACCGAATAGAAATCCTAGGAGACTGACGTATCGAGATGTATCGGAGAATTCCGGTTACGCTGACCCTCATCGTAGCGTCATTGTTCTTGACGTTACTGACTAATTTCGGCTCCAGTTGGCCGATTCTCTCCAAGCTGCTGATTTCGACAACGCTGACAGGTCTTGACGCCACAGCTGAATTCGAATTGTGGAGACTGGTGACGCCTGCCTTCGTCCACTTCAACATCTATCATCTGGTATTCAATCTTTTGTGGGTGCTGATCATGGGACGCGCAATTGAACAGATTGAAGGGTCGAAGTTTATGGTTCTCATTTTCCTTGCTTCGGCCGTCATCTCGAATCTGGCGGAATTCATGATGTCGGGCCCGATGTTCGGCGGCATGTCCGGAGTGGTATACGCGCTGTTTGGCTACATCTGGATGCAATCGATATTCAATCCGCTCTACTATCGTAGAATACTTCCACCGGCGATCATTCCGTTCATGCTGATCTGGTTCGCTGTATGTTGGACCGGTCTGCTCGGCGAAATCGCGAATTTCGCGCATACCGCCGGGTTGTTGATCGGTGTAATCTGGGGACGTGTTCGGTCTCTCAGGTCGGTTCGTCGGACCCGAAACTTTCATGAAGACTGACTGGAAAAAAATTCTCTACTCACTCACGATCTTCGCTTTGGCGATTGTGGGATTCTTGAACATCCCGACAGTAGCTCTGGCATCCGGATTCCATCCGCTCCCGGGTGCCGGAGAACTTCCTCCTGAAATCATCAGTGAAATTGACAGTGCGTGGTCTCAGGCTGAATCCGGAGAGATCCGATCGCAGCACTTGCAAGCGGACGGCACCCCGAAATATGCCAACAGGCTGCTTTTGGAGAAATCACCTTATCTGAGACAGCATGCCCATAATCCTGTGAACTGGTTTCCCTGGGGTGATCCGGCATTTGCCGAGGCAAGAAGACGGGGTGTTCCGGTGCTTCTTTCTATTGGGTATTCCTCATGCCACTGGTGTCATGTCATTGAAGAGGAGAGTTACGATGATGAGCAGGTGGCAGGCTATCTCAATCAGAATTTTGTTGCGGTCAAGGTCGATCGGGAATCGAATCCGGAAGTGGATGAGCTTCACATGCTGGCCATTCAGATTATGGGAAGAAGTGGAGGTTGGCCGTTGCATATGTTTCTGACACCGGATCGCGAGCCTTTCGTGGGGATGACTTATGAACCCAGGGCAGCATTTGTGCAGATTCTTCAACGTGTGAATGAAGTATGGACGCGTGACCGGGAAACGATTCAGTCTGCAGCGGATGAAATCACCCGAAATCTTCAAGGCTACGTCGATACGTCGGCGACCGAGGTCAAGATCGGCAGAGAAGAAATCGAAAGCGTGGTCGCACAACTGATCGAAGAGGAAGATTCGCGGGATGAATTTACCGTTCCGACACCGAGATTTCCATCTGAAACGGAATTATTTCTGCTTTTGGATGCTGCAATGCGGTATCAGCACACCGATGCATTGGCTCTGGCGGAAAAACGTCTGGTCGAAATGGCGTTCGGCGGCATACGCGATCATATCGGCGGCGGGTTTCATCGCTATACGGTCGATAGCGAATGGCTCGTTCCGCATTTTGAAAAGATGCTATACAACCAGGCGCAAATTGCCCGTGCATTTGTCTATGCTTACGAAATCACCGGCAAGCCACTCTACAGACGGGTTGCAGTTCAGACCCTGGAATATGTGCTGAGAGACATGACGGATAGCGATGGTGTGTTTTTCTCAGCGACCGACGCGGACAGTGAGGGTGAGGAAGGTCGATTCTTCGTTTGGACACTGGACCAGGTCCGGGAAGCAGCCGGAGAGCATGGGCAGTTCGTAATCGACCATTACGGTGCGACAAGTGAGGGAAATTTTGAAGGTGTCAACATACTGTTTGTGCCGGTTTCGCCAGAAAACAGGGCATTGGCCATGGAGATTGGGGTTGACGAGTATTTGGAGAGACTCGGCACAGCGACCGAACGCATGAGAGTTTACAGGGACAAGCGCGAACATCCGTTCCTGGACAGAAAGATCATCACTGCCTGGAATGCGCTGATGATCACGACATTGTCGGAGGCATCCCGAATCACAGGCGACGCACATTATCGAAATGTGGCGGTTCGGGCAGCTGATCGGATCTGGAACAATCATCGGGGCGAAGACGGCAACCTGTATCGCATCAAGATTGACGGGCAGCTGACCGAGCCCGGGAAGCTTCGAGACTATGCCTACTTCCTGCAGGCTCTTGTCAGTTTATATGATCAAACCGGCGAGAGGATTTGGCTTGATCGAAGTGAGCAACTGGCAGCGGACCTTTTGAAGCTATTCTGGGATATCCGACGCGGTGGGTTGTACTCGACTGCCGCTAACGATTCCGCGGGGTTGATCGTCCGTACCAAAGACCGGTTTGACGGCGCACTGCCATCGGGTAATTCAGTTGCTGCGAAATCTCTTTCCAAACTGTATCATCGAACCGGCAACAAGGTGTATTCAACACGTGCCAAGCAGATTTTTCAGGCGTTTGGCAGTGACTTGAATCTGGCTCCGTCCGCATGGGTCTATGCATTGACCGCGTTGCAGGAACATCAGTACAGTTCCGTCGGTGTGTTTGACTATGCCGCGTCGGGTCACGCCAAGGTTTCACTGTCATTTTCGTCCATTTCCCAAATCAGTGTGAGTGCCACGGTTGAGATTGATTTGGATGAGGGTTGGCATGTGCAGTCGGACAAACCCGCCGCTGAAAACCTGATCGGCACCAAAGTCAGCATTTCGGATGATGACTGGACACTGACCGACGCGGTGTATCCGCCGCCCGTAATGTTGTCCACTGCGTTTCAGTCGGAGCCGATCACCGTATGGTCAGACAAAGTGCAGTTCAAAGTGCGGCTGGAACGGAATGAAACCGCGACAAGTGAATTCGGGCCTGTGATCGAAGTTCTGTTACAGGCGTGCGACGATAAACTATGTCTGCTCCCGGAAACCGTCACATTGGAAATTCCGATGGGTGCAATCAGAGGTTGAGTGAAACCAGCCCGCCATCAATCAATATGTTTTGTCCGGTAATGTAGCCGGCGTGTACACTGCAAAGAAAAGCACAAAGTGCGCCGAACTCATCAGGCATTCCATATCTTCCGGATGGGATTTGCGTTTTACCGGCTTCCAGCATCTGTTCGATGGACCGTCCTGCTTTCTCGGATGCCGGTCGCATGCTGGAGCGCAGTCGGTCAGTGTCGAAGCGGCCGGGCAAAATAGAATTCACTGTGACGTTGAACGGAGCCACCTGACGGGAAGCGCCGGCGAAAAATCCTGTAAGACCCGAACGAGCGCCGTTTGATAGATCCAAATTCTGAACAGGAGCCTTTACGGAAGATGATGTGATGTTGATGATACGGCCGAACCGGCGTTCGATCATGCTGTCAAGTACCCGATTGAAAAGGTCGATGGGGGTGAGCATGTTGTTGTTCACTGCCGAATGCCAGTCCTGCAAGTTCCATTGCCGGAAATCTCCGACAGGCGGCCCACCGGCATTGTTGACAAGAATGTCGAGATCGGGCGTTTCGGAAAGTACAAGGCTGCGTCCGACTTCAGTCGTGATGTCGCAGGCAATGGCGCTTACGCTGCCCTGGGCAACATCGCTGATTTCGCGCGCCGCCGCATCCAGGCTTTCTTCATCACGGCCATTGAGCCAGATATTGACACCTTCTTGGGCGAGTGCCTTGGCACAGCCTTTCCCCAAGCCTTTGCTTGAGGCACATATCAGTGCATTTTTGCCTTTGATGCCTAAGTCCATAGAAAATCTCCTCCTATCCGATGTCTGATTTGCGTGTGAAGGTCAATTGGTTCTAGCTGCGAACAATGTCCGGGGTGCGGTCTGGGTTGTCGGTGCCGCCGTCGTCGCCACCGTCATGAGCGCAGGTGTTCACGAACTTGCGGGCTCGATCCATTCGGCGCAGACCGTATTCATTCGCGGTGTGGTTGGTTCGCTGCTCATTTTGGTGCTCTCAATTCCACAGTCAGGATTCAGGTTTCGTACAGCGCGTCTGAAACTGCATTTGATTCGCGGGATTCTCGGTGTGATCGCAATCAATCTTGGATTCTACTCGATAATGATACTGCCACTGGCAACCGTGACCGCATTGTTCTTCACCACACCACTATTCGTAACACTGTTCAGCGTACCTCTGCTCGGCGAGAAAGTCGGGTTGCGGAGGGCATCGGCTTCAGTGATGGGATTTCTGGGTGCGATATTTGTGATCGGGTATCTGCCCGAGCCGTTCAGCATCCGCTGGTTGGCGCCGATTTTGGCCTCCACAGCTTTTGCGCTTACTCTGATTTTGGGCAAAAAGCTGTCGACGACGGAAAACGCCGGAACAATCGTGTTGTATTTCGCGATCATTCTCGCAGTCGGCAGTCTTCCGCCGGCGGTACTGGTCTGGGAAACACCGACCACGCGCGAGTGGGCTCTGCTGATTATGGTAGCGGCGACGTCGTCACTGAGAAATTACATGGATGTACGAGGCTACGCGTTGGGAGAGGCTCACTTTGTCGCGCCTTTTATCTACACCAGGATGATATTTATGATCATAGTCGGTTACTTCGTGTTTTCGGAAGTTCCGACCTTGTCAGCAATGGGCGGTGCAAGCGTGATCATACTGAGCACGCTGTATATCACCTATCGGGAACTTGCCCGCGGAAAATCTTCTGTCGCGAGAGTCTAATCGGACTGATTCCAGTCGATGGGTGGAAGGTCGTCGAAATCATCCGGAAAGAGAGAGTCAATTTCGGCATTGTCGACCAGATGAACGGTGGAAGTTGGAAAGGCGATCTGAGCACCGTAATCCTCAATAATGTGCATGATGTTCATCAGGATGTCCTCTTTTACATCGTGATACTCAGCCCACACCACTGTCTTGGTGAAGCAATAGACGAAGAAGTCCAGTGAGGACGGTGCGAATCGATCGAAGTTCACCATGATCGAATTTGTCTGATCGATGTCGGGATGATTGAGAATCATGTCCTTGGTATCTTTGAGAATTACGGCGAGACAGTCGGCATCTTCATAGCGAATGCCGACGTATTCATAGATTCTTCGGTTCTTTTGACGGGTCAGGTTTCGGACTGAAATGGAGGAGAACATTGAATTTGGAACATACAGTGTTCTGGAATCAAACCGTTCGATAGTTGTGTGACGCCAGCCGATTTCAACGACGGTTCCCTCAATGTCCCGATCGGGCGATGTGATGGTTTCACCGATCTGAAAAGGCCGGTCCATAAAAAGCATCAGTGCACCAAAATAGTTGGCGATCATTTCCCGAGCTGCAAATCCGATTGCGATGCCGCCGATACCGCCGAAAGCCAGGATTCCGGCAATGCTCAAACCCAGAGTCTGCATTGCCACCAATATTCCCAGAATGACTGCAGTAATCCGCAGGATCTTGATGGTGATCTGAACTGTTGTTTTGTCTACAGAAGTCTGGGAGATTTTTTTCGATTCAATGTATTCAGACTCATAGACGCCGATGAATCTGTATAGAAACCAGGTCAGTATCGCGATTACAGCGACATTCCGGATCGAGGGGAGGGCATCCAGAATTGCGATTTCGTATTCGATTCGGACGATTTCAAAGGAATACAGGATTCCGAGAGCCCAAATCAATGACGCCGCGGGCTTTCGGATCGACTTGGCGGTTACCTTGCCCCAGACGAGCTGTGTGGAAGCCAGCCTCGACTCGATACGATTAATCACGATGTGTCGGATACGGCTGGCAACCAGAGTGATCACCAGAACAATCGCGATCTGGACCAACCACAGGTGCGACCCGCTTAGATTGATCATCTCGGTGATAAATTCGTTCATATCAATGTACGGCTGTACGCCAAATAATTCGACTAGACGATTCGGACCAGCACATCAAGCAGCGCATCGGGTCGTTCCGACATGATGGTATGCCCGGTTTTCGGCAACACAACGATTTCGGCATTGTCGATATTTTTCGCGAGTTCCAGGGCTGATCTTTTTGGTGTCAGCATATCATGTTCGCCAAGAATAAACATTGTTGGACAGGTGATGCGCTGTGCCTTTTCGATACCGGTTGTGTAGTTGTTACAGGCGTTCAGGTCATTGTACAGAGTACCTGGCTTGGCGCGCTCGAACAGGCGCATCAAACCTCCGATCATCCACATGCCAGGTGTTTCATTGCCGCCGAAGTGAGCGGCGGGACTGTGTCCCCAGGCCGTCAGCATATCGATCGCATCATGGTCGTTTTCAAATGCGGAGTTTAGCAACTGATCGGTAACGGGCATGGGAACCGCGGTTCCGACCAGTACAAGTGCGCGGATTCGGTCAGGGTGTCGGGCTGCACAGTCCAGAGTGACCAGCGAACCCATGCTATGTCCGACCAACGCTGTCTGTTCAATCCCGACCGCGTCGAGCAAGTTGCATAACCAGTCTGCGTACTGTGAGATTTCCGGGAGGGGTTCGCCGTCTGACATACCGTGACCGGGCAGATCGGCGGCGAGCACATTCCAGCCATGTCTCGCGAAATGCCGTGCCGGAAGAGTCCAAACGGTGTGGTCCAAAGATGCACCATGCACAAACAGAACGGTCGGTTTGCCTTGATCGATATCCCGGCTACCGGTAAATGTATAGGTTTGATGACCGTTGACGGTAAATTTCATGACTGAGTCGGGTGAACGGTGTAATTACCGGGTGCGCTGGGAGGATTTCAAAGCCATATCAAGATCGGCCATCAGATCATCAGCATCTTCCAATCCGACAGACAGTCGAACCAGTCCCTCCGAAATTCCGGCGGCTTCCAGAGCTGCGGCATCCATACGATGATGTGTTGTTGATGCCGGGTGAATGACCAGGGATTTCGCATCCCCGACATTGGCAAGGTGTGAAAAGAGATTGAGTTTGTCGATCAGTTTGTGACCGGCTGCACGTCCGCCCTTGATACCGAATGCGAATACCGCACCTGCGCCTTTAGGCAGCTGCTGTGCAGCCAGTTTATGATCCGGGTGATCCGGAAGTTCCGGGTAACTGACCCAGTCCACCGCACTGTGTCCGGACAGGAAATCCACCAGTTTCCGAGTATTGGATACGTGTCGTTCCATTCGCAGGGGCAGGGTTTCCAGACCTTGAAGTATCTGAAATGCTGTCGTAGGACTCATGCACGCGCCGAAGTCTCTCGCACCTTCCTTCCGTGCGCGGGTGATATATGCGGCGGGCCCGAATTCCTCGGAGAAAATAAGCCCGTGGAATCCCTCATAAGGTTCCGTCAATGTCGGAAACTTCCCGGAATTCTGCCAGTCAAATGTTCCACCGTCAACCAGAACTCCACCGATCACTACACCATGCCCACTCAGGAATTTGGTGGCGGAGTGAAACACGATGTCGGCACCGTGATCAATCGGTTTGCAAAGATACGGTGTGGTGAAAGTCGAATCGATCAATAGGGGGATTTTATGGTCATGTGCGATCTGCGCGACTTTCTCGACATCGAGAATCTCACAGTTCGGATTGCCGACCACCTCTCCGAATATCAGTCTCGTGTTGGGTCGGATGGCATTTCCAATTGCATCATGATCGCGAGGGTGGACGAAGGTTGTGCTGATGCCAAATCTCGGCAGTGTGTACGAAAACAGGTTGTGTGAGCCCCCGTAGATGGACTGGGATGAGACAATATGATCGCCTGCACTGAGTATGGTGGTAACTGCCAGGTGCAGGGCTGCCTGCCCGCTGGCTGTTGCGATTGCCCCGACCGCGCCTTCAAGTGCTGATACTCGCTCTTCAAAAACAGCGTTGGTGGGATTTGATATTCGGGAATAGACATGTCCTGTACGTTCGATGTTGAAGACGGATGCCGCATGGTCGACATCCCGAAAGACATACGAGGCGGTCTGGTATATGGGAGTGGCGCGTGCGCGGGTTGCAGAATCAGGATGTTGCCCCGCGTGAAGTGACATAGTGTCAAATTTCATGAATCTTGATTTGGCCATAATCTGATCAGGATGCGGGTTTCGCGGGTAGATGGAATTAAAACAATCAAATATTCTAACCGATACCAACTATGACAGGTCAGGGTAATTGATTGAAAAACGGGTGAGCCAGCCCTATATAGTCGGTAACAGGGGCCCAAATTTGAATTCGACGATAAATCCGACAAGTGAATCGATAGTCAAAATTCAAAAAGTTCCTTAAATTTGATTGACACTATAATCTCGTTGCGAAAATCCGACGTTTATACAGTCATACCGTTTATCTGATAACCCCCTTTGAGGAGAATTGATAATCATGAAGCGTTTTCATATCCATATCGGCGTTGACGATCTCGAACGAAGCATCAATTTCTACAGCAAATTGTTTGGTGCGAAACCGACGAAAGTGCAAAGCGACTATGCAAAGTGGTTTCTCGAGGACCCAAGGGTGAATTTTGCCATTTCGACTCGGGTACAGGAATCAGGTGTGGACCACCTTGGTATTCAGGTTGACGAAGAAGGTGAGTTGGATGATTTACGCAAAAACCTCAAACAGGCGAATGTGACACTGTATGATGAGGGTGAGGTTGTCTGCTGTTACTCTCATTCGAAAAAGTCATGGTTGACAGATCCTACCGGAATTGCCTGGGAAGCGTATCATTCCATGGGGGATGCGAATGTGTATTCACGCAAAATTGATGCAGCCCGTGACGAATGTTGCGCTGACCAGACATCGGGTGATGTGCGGGAGTCCAGGTCAACTTTGACTGCAGACTGCTGTTCCTGACTGGATGACAACGATCGTAATCAGTTTTGTAGACCAAGGGTACAACCGGGAATTCAAGACTTCCTGAAGAGCCGCCCCTTCCTGTTCAAGGTGGCATATATTCTCGTAAATCGTTTCACCGGTTACAACCGTTATTCCGCCGACGACAACTCGCCCCGGTTTTCCGCTGGCGTGAGGATGAATGGCATGAATTGCGTTTGAAAAATTAATTTACTTGTCTTCCTGGGTATCTGAAACTTCATCGAATCGCAAGTGGTGGTTACCCAACACCCACATAATCCGATAGGTCGTTATTCGTTGAATATAATTCGTATATCTTCCAGACTGGTGACTGTGTATTTCGTGTGCATTACAACGCAATAAATAGTCGCGATCTCAGATCAATAAGAATTCAACTTAGGAAACCCGTAAATGTCGACTGATTCAAATCGACCTCGATTTAATTGGTTTCACCCCATCATCATTGTTACCTGCGGATGCCTGGTGATATTTCTCGGATTCGGTACGCGTTCCACCATGGGGGTATTCCTTGTACCGATTACCGAACAGTATGAATGGGGACGCAGTATTTTTGCGTTCGCCGCGGCGCTTCAAAATATTTTCTGGGGGTTTTCGCAACCTCTATTCGGAGCTATAGCGGACCGCTATGGCTCGGGGCGGGTGATATTGCTCGGCGGATGTTGCTACATTGTCGGTCTTTTACTGATGATGGTCGCCTCATCGCCGCTCGGCTTCTATATTGCGAACGGCGTTTTGATCGGACTAGGGCTTTCTGGAACAAGTTTCGCTGTCATACTGGCGGTCATTGCCAGAGCCGTACCGGAGAGCAAGCGCTCAATGGCCCTGGGAATCGGGTCTGCAGCCGGCTCACTCGGACAATTCGTTCTTGTGCCTGTCGCAAACTCGTTTGTGGTTCAGTTCGGGTGGGCAAGCACCATTTTTATATTGGCGTGCATAATGGCACTTGTCATTCCATTTTCGTATATGCTTTCCGGAAAGCAGGAAGTTTCAGGTCCGGAGCAGACTCTCAAGGCGGCATTGTCCGAAGCTGCCAGGCACTCGGGTTATGTGTATCTGACAGCCGGTTTCTTCGTCTGTGGATTTCAGGTGACATTCATTGGTATCCACCTGCCCGCATATCTGACTGATGTCGGACTATCCAGCAGTGTGGGTGCGTGGGCACTTTCACTGGTCGGCTTGTTCAATCTCGTAGGTACGCTGCTTGCCGGATATATGGGAAACAGGTACCTTAAGAAAAATATTCTGAGTGTCATCTATTTCGGTCGTGCGGTTGCGATATCAATATTCGTACTGGTTCCACCCTCGGTCGCTAGTGCCTTGATTTTCGCTGGTACCATGGGAATCCTCTGGCTAGCGACGATTCCGCTGACTTCGGGCATTGTAGGTCAAGTTTTCGGTCCCCGTTATATGGGAACCTTGTTCGGTTTTGTGTTCCTGAGCCATCAATTAGGAAGTTTTCTTGGTGTTTGGATGGGTGGCGTGCTCTTTGACGCCACACAGTCCTACGAAGTCGTCTGGTGGGTTTGTGCAGGTCTCGGTGTTATGGCTGCCGTGCTGCATCTTCCGATCAACGAAGACCCCATCAAGAGAGCTGTTCGAGCGGCTCATGAATCGGCGTGAGTTACAGCAAAATTTTGTATTTTTGAGGTGAATAGTGAGTAAACGTAAAATTCAAACTGTAGCGGTTTTAGGTGCGGGTACGATGGGTGCCGGGATCGCCGCCGCTTGCGCACAGGCAGGTTGTGAAACTGTGCTGCTGGATGTATCCGATGAACTGGCGCAACGCGGCAAGGACAACATGCTGGCTGGTCGCGCGCCGATGCTGGATGATCCGAAGTCTGCGGAACTGATCACGGTCGGTGGTTTTGACGATTCTCTCGATCTGGTGTCGAATGCCGATTGGGTATGCGAAGCGATCGTGGAAGACCTTGAAGCCAAACGCAGTATGTTCTACCGATTGGAGAAGGTTCGAAAACCGGGTTCAATTGTCACCACCAATACATCCGGTATCCCTCTTCGATCGATCTGCGATGGTATGCCTGAACAATTCAGACAGGATGTTGCGGTCACTCATTTTTTCAATCCGGTCAAAGTCATGCGACTGCTGGAAGTGGTGCCGGGGGAAGGTACCGATCCCGATGTCGTCACCTCTTTGGCATCCTTCGCGAGAGATAGTTTGGGTAAGGGTGTTGTCTATGCAAAAGATACGGTGAACTTTATCGGTAACAGAATCGGTTGTTTCTGGATGCTGGCAGGCCTTCATAAAGGTGGCGATGCTCAGCGACAGGGCATATCGGTTGAAAGGGTGGACGCCTTGATGAGTGCCGCCATGGGAATCCCGTCAACCGGACTGTATGGGCTGATTGATCTTGTCGGTTTGGATGTGATGGGTTTGGTCGCGGCTAATCTCGACAATAACTTACCGGCAGACGATGCAGGCAGAGCCTACCTGAAACTGCCCAATGTCGAGCAATCCATGCTGGATTCCGGGCAGCTCGGACGAAAGACCGGTGGCGGATTCTATCGAATGCTCAAGAATGAGGACGGCAGTCGAAGAAAACAGATGTTTGAACCTTCTTCAAACAGCTGGGTTGATGCGGTTGGCGCCAAGTCCGAGCAGGACGTGCGCACATTGGCGTTCGACTCTTCGGACGAAGGCAGTTTCGTATGGGGTCTGGTATCGGAAACCCTCTGTTATGCCGCTGACCTGGTGCCGGAAATATCAGACGATATCGTGAACATTGATCGGGCGATGCGCTGGGGTTTCAATTGGAAGAAGGGACCTTTCGAACTGCTGGATGAGCTCGGCCCGAATGATGTGGCGGACAGGTTGCAGTCGGAAGGGCGACCTATTCCGAAGATGCTTTCATTGCTTCAGTCCAGTGACCGAAGTCGGTTCTATAGTGATTCGGGTGCGAACTATCTTGGGACGGACAGCGAGATACACAATACGCCAGCAGAGTGATTGATGTATTGTTCTGGGATTGGTATTCAAGCGCATAAATTTGAAGCAATTGCCAAAGGGACTCAACCAAAGCAAATCTATTCTCTGAATAAAGTTTATTACCGAGAAATTATTGCAAACAGATTTCAGTTCTGTCGAGCAATTCGGTCTCTGACTGTACATGTCTAGCCGCTGCTGTGAGGCGGAATTGCGGGAGATGTACCGCATATAAGGCGGTCATCCGTTTCGCGGATGTGTGTTGTCGTGCCGCAGAGTGTGCGGCACACCCATCGAGCCAGAGAAAATATTCACCCTAAGGAATCTATATTTAAGCAGACTAAGCTAACCCCAGTCTGTTCTGCATTTCATGGCGAAGATTATTTGATAGAAGAGCATCATGAAGGAATTTCATTCAATGATTGCAATAATTAGCGAAGTGAAATTTCTGGATAAATGAAATAAAGAGGCTTCAGTAAGATTGTATGTTAGAATTTCCTAGAGCCTGAAATGAGTTCTTGTTAGCCAGATTTTCGTCTGATTAGGTTCCGAATTGAAATAAGTTGCCTATATCAGTCTGATGAATAGACCGAACTACGAAACAACACAAGCGAGTTTGCCGCTTAAGAGTTTCAGAAAAATCAATCCGCTAGGCGTCAATAGCGACAATAGTCCATCTCTTGAGCGCCTAGCAGCTCTTTTCACCCTTGGTTCAATCAACGGATTCGGACCTGGCAAATTCAAACTGATACACCTAAATGGAATGTCGCCCGAAGCAATTCTTGACGACCCGAATCTTTTGCCGGTTAGCGGAAAGGTCGGAGAAAAACTTCGGGTTCAACTGAAATCCCTGTCAAAGGATACATTCCGGAAATGCGAAGAGCGTGCTTCCAAGCAGTTGGAAGATGCACAGAATAAATCCGCATTCATTCTTACATTTGAAAGCCAATTCTATCCAAAGTCTCTATATTTGAGTAGTTATTCTCTACCAGTTCTGTATGTCCGTGGAAATCCAGAAATTCTGAACCATCAAGCTATCGCTGTCGTTGGATCCAGAAAGATCAGGAAACCATATACTGAGCGAGCTCAAGACTTCGTAGAAATAGCCTGTGGCTTGAATCGAGTTATTTCATCAGGATTTGCAATCGGTGCAGATTCTATCGGACATCGAACGGCTTTCCATAATCAAGGTGCCACAATTTGCGTCATGCCTTGCGGTCTGAATCGACTGTTTCCACCGGAAAATAAAGAATTGTGGGTGTCTTTGCTCGATTACAAGAATGCGGCATTTGTAAGTGAGTTTGCATTTGGCGCCGGGGCGAATTCTTTGAATCTTCGGAAACGGAATAAATTAATCGTTGCTTTAACAAATGGTGTTTTGATCGCTCAGTCCGCTAAAAACGGGGGTGCGATGAATGCATATCGATTCGGTTTGGAGTTAAAGAAATCTATAGCGACGTTTCAAGACGACGATTCTGAAGACACTTCTGGTAATTTGGAAATTAAAAACAGCAATAATGCCCAGATCTTTGCAGCGAACCATACTAACCGAGGAAGCCTCAAGCGATGGATTCAGTCGCTATAGTATTTGATTTGGACGGGACTGTTTGGGATAGTCGATAATTGAGGACCGAATACGGCACTGACTACGAATCAATAGTCGAAATATTTCGCTGTTTGCGTGATAGGTTTCGTATGGAGAACAAAGAGTGTGACAGAAAAAACTAAAGTCGCCCCAACTAATCGAGTTAACAGGGACGACTTCGAGTACTCCTTCTACACATGGCAGATGAGCTGTGTACATTTATAACTCGACGAATGTTGTATTTCAAGTTTTACCGTCCGCTTTCAACTTTTCTCATTTATTTCTTAGCGGCTGCAGGTTCGGTTTGGTTTTCAGTGTATTTGATTCATTTGATCGGTTTCAGCTGTCGGATCAACGAACCAACCGCATAGGCAGATGTCGCGTATCAAAACCGCGCCGAATCCGGACTTTGTGAATTTGAATCAATATTAATTAAAAAATTGTTGGATCTTCTAGCCTAATCAGACCCAATAGCTGGTACCGGTCATCACCCGCGACATAAGACGCATCACACCTTTGGCGGGTTCTGACAATTGCAGGTCGCCGACTTGTTCCGCGGATTTCGCGTGTTCGAGTTCATCTTCGGACATCTGTTTGACGACGCGGTAACTTTTCCGGTCACCAGCAGGTAATTTTTGCAAATGCCTGTTGAGGTGGTCCACAACCTGGTATTCGGTTTCCGCCAAAAAGGCGGCACTTGCCCGATCACCCAGCATGCCGGCGAACGCACCGATGGCGTAGGAACCGGCATAGAAAAGTGGATTCAGACGACTGGTTCGGCCGTCCAGCGATTTAATTCGGTCTTCACACCACGCGAGATGGTCGTTTTCCTCTTCGGCGGCTTCTTTGAACGTTTCGCGTAGCTCCGGACTTCGCGCAGTCAGTGACTGTCCCTGATACAGTGCCTGCGCGCACACTTCGCCTGTATGATTCACCCGCATCAATCGTCTCGCCTCATCTTTCTCCCAGGTTTCGAGGTCTCGATTGTCGATGTCCGCCGCAGGGGAAGGACGAGAGGCACTCGGAGGCGCAAAGAGGGTGCGAAGCATGTTGTCTGCATGACCGATCAGATGATCGGATAGGGAGTATCGTCTTTTCATCAAAACCTGCTCAAAGTCCAGATCGGAATATGATAATGCAGGTTACGTCTATAATGCAGAGTCATAGGTATTCTGCAAATCTGAACGCAAAGTGGACTTACAAGCTTCCGAAAAGTCACGTAATCCGGAGCTGGCGAAAGCGCTTCGTGGAATAGTCGGTGCCGACGCTGTTATCACCGAAGAGGAAGCGTTGCGGCCATTTGAATGTGATGGCCTGACAGCCTATCGCGAACTGCCTCTCATGGTGGCACTCCCATCAAACATTGAAGAGGTACAGCAAGTCATGAAAAAATGTGCTCAGCATTCGGTGCCGGTAGTCACCCGAGGTGCCGGGACCGGACTTTCAGGCGGCGCATTGCCGCTTTCGGACGGTGTTCTGCTGAGTCTGACACGCATGAATCAGATTTTGGAAATCAATGCATCTGCCCGCACCGCGCGGGTACAACCCGGTGTCCGCAATCTGGCGATTTCAGAAGCTGTCCGGCATTTGGGACTCTACTATGCGCCTGATCCATCTTCACAGATTGCCTGCTCCATTGGCGGTAATGTCGCGGAAAATTCAGGTGGTGTCCACTGTCTCAAGTATGGATTGACTGTACACAATATTCAGCAGCTGAAGGTTGTCACAGTCGATGGAGAGTTAATTGACATAGGCAGTGAAGCGCTTGATTCCCCCGGGTATGATCTGCTTGCCTTGATGACCGGTTCTGAGGGCATGCTGGGTATTGTTGTTGAGGTTCTGGTCAAGCTGCTTCCAATCCCGCCGGTGGCACAGGTTGTCATGGCCGCGTTCGATGAGGTCGATAAAGCAGGTAACGCCGTAGCGGCTATTATCGGCGGCGGCATTCTGCCGGCTGGACTGGAAATGATGGACAGTTATGCGATTACCGCCGCAGAGGATTTCGTCCATGCCGGGTATCCGGTCGACGCGGCAGCCATTCTGCTCTGCGAGCTGGACGGTACACAAGAGGAGGTCGACACTCAGATCGCCAAAGTGGAAAAGATTATGGCGGAATATGGGGCAACCGATACGCAAGTGGCCACCGATGAGGCGACGAGACAGCGATTCTGGTCAGGGCGCAAAGCGGCTTTTCCGGCGGTTGGTCGTATCTCGCCCGATTACTACTGTATTGACGGTACGATTCCCCGACGTGAACTGGGTACTGTTCTCACCGCAATCAGCAACCTGTCGGAGGAATTCGGATTACGTGTCGCCAACGTGTTTCATGCGGGTGATGGCAATCTGCATCCTCTGATTCTCTATGATGCCAACAAGGAAGGTGAACTGGAGAAAACCGAGGAGTTGGGTAACCGAATTCTTGAGCTGTGTGTTGAGGTCGGTGGTACAGTAACGGGCGAACACGGTGTCGGTGTGGAGAAATTGCGACCGATGTGCATGCAGTTTGAGGATCCTGTCATCGAACAGTTCCACGCGGTGAAGGCAGCTTGGGACCCTGAAAATCTGCTGAATCCAGGAAAGGCGGTACCGACGCTGTCCCGATGTGCTGAGTTCGGTGCCATGCATGTCCATCACGGAAATCTGCCATTTAGCAATCTGGAGCGATTCTGAATTGCCGGGCAGCGATGACATCAATCGTCTGGTTGATAAAGTCCGCACTTCACATCGGAATTCCGAACCCCTGAGAATCTGCGGTTCCGGAAGTAAATTTTTTTTGGGATGTCCCATTGTCGGATCTGTGTTGGATGTCAAGCGGCACACTGGAATCGTTTCATACGAACCTTCTGAACTGGTGCTGACTGCGAGAGCCGGTACAACACTTCGGGAAATCACTGAGGCTCTGACATCATCAGGCCAGTTGCTTGGTTTCGAGCCGCCTTGGTTTGGAGAGAATGCGACGCTGGGCGGAACGATTGCATGCGGCTTGTCGGGACCACGTCGGCCGTTTTCGGGCTCTGCACGAGATTTTGTGCTGGGCATCAAGTGTATTACAGGCAAGGGTGAACTGATGTCCTTCGGCGGGCAGGTCATCAAGAATGTTGCCGGTTACGATGTCTCAAGACTCATGGTAGGTGCAATGGGAAGTCTTGGCGTATTGATTGAGATTTCGATCCGGGTGCTGCCGTGTCACGAACAGGAAACAACACTGGTACTTGAGCTTGATGAGGAGCGAGCACTGGATGAGATGATCCGTCTTTCGGGACTGGCGATTCCGATATCCGGATTAAGTCATTCCTCGGGACTGATGCGTGTCCGACTTTCAGGGACTGAAAACGGAATTGCTTCAGCAAAGGCTGAAATTGGTGGTCAGGACGACGAGAGAGGGCAGGAATACTGGTCGCAGCTGAAGGAGCAGAAACTGAGGTTCTTCAATCGGAATCAGATTCTTTGGCGTCTGTCAGTTCCGGTCACTGCGCCCGCAATGGGTTTGGGTGAAGATTGCCTGATCGACTGGGGTGGCGCGCTGCGGTGGGTGTATACCGACAAGACTGATGAGGAGATGTTCGAATTCGCAAGGCAAATGAGGGGCCATGCAACGGTGTTCCGCGCCGAATCATACTATCAGGGAGAAAGGTTCAGCCAACTGTCAGGTTTGGTCGCCGAGCTCCATACCCGATTGAAGTCATCATTTGATCCGGGCGGGATTCTGAATTCCGGCATCATGTATTCGAATGTTTGACAGAACTGCCATTACTCACTTCTCGACAAATTTGCAATGAAAACTGATCTGGCTGATTTCATACGCGACACCCCGCAGGGTCAGGCCGCGGACTCCATCTTGCGAAAGTGCGTACACTGTGGATTCTGTGCCGCTACCTGTCCGACCTATCAATTGCTCGGCAATGAGCTTGACGGGCCGCGCGGGCGAATCTATCTGATCAAGCAGATGGTTGAGGGTGCGGTTCCGACTGCCCGTACCCGGCTGCATCTGGACCGATGTCTGACATGCCGGTCGTGTGAGACGACATGCCCATCCGGAGTCAAGTACAGCAAGCTGTTGGAAATCGGCCGGGATATTGTTGAAGAACAGGTAGGGCGAAGTTTCTCCCAACGCATGATCCGAGCAGGCTTACAGTTTGTCGTACCGAATTTATTCCTGACGACCGTCGCGTTGAAAATAGCCCGCTTTGTCTCATTTGCACTGCCTGAGAAGCGAAAGAGAAAGATTCCTCCCAAGGAGAAAATCGAATCTTGGCCTGAAGGGAGGCATTCCCGAAAGATGGTGATTCACCAGGGTTGCATCCAGCGAGTTGTGAAGCCGGGGATTAATGCGGCAGCCGCGCGCTATCTGGATCATCAGTCAATTACTGCTGTTCGGACATCGGACAGTTGCTGTGGCGCATTGGGACTCCATCTGGGTAATCGAGACTATCTGGTTCGGCATGCGCGCAAGAATATCGATGCATGGTGGCCGCAGATTGAAGCGGGGGCAGAGGCAATTGTCTCCACCGCAAGCGGTTGTGGTATCACAATCAAGGAATACGGTGAACTACTTGCTGATGACAGTGAATATGCGCGGAAAGCCGCGAAAATCTCTTCGCTGACTGTCGATATTTCCGAGGTCGAGAGAAATTCGCCACCGGCCAAGCTTGGCAACAATGTCCGGAATATCGCCTATCATTCTCCATGTACCCTGCAACATGGTCAGAAGGTCGTTGATTCCGTGGAGCAAATCCTTGGTGACCATGGTCTGACACTTGAACCTGTAGAAAATTCCCATCTATGCTGTGGTTCTGCCGGTGTCTATTCGCTATTGCAGCCGGAAATCGCTGATCAGCTGCTGGAAAATAAGATCGAGGCTTTGGAACGCGGAAAACCCCAGACAATCGTCACAGGAAATATAGGTTGTCTGCTGCATCTGAATTCGCGATCAAGTGTTCCGGTAAAGCACTGGGTTGAGATTGTCGCACCGGCAAACGATGCATGACGATGCAATATGACACAATCAATTGGGCCGACGTGTCGGTTCAAGACTGGACTTCCGCGAAGGCATTTTATGCCGAAATGTTCGACTGGGTATTTGTCGATCAACATTTCGAGGGACAGGTGGTTTACAGTCTCGCCTGTCTGGATGAATCTGCTGAACCTTTTGAGAGTACAAGCGTTGCCGGACTGGGGCCGACGATGCAGCATGAATCGGAAGACGAACTGAAAAGTTGGCGGTCGTATATTAACGTTCGTAACCTCGCGTGTACGCTTGAAAAAGTCGATTCCGCTCAGGGACATGTGGTCATGCCGCCCATGGACGTAATGGATGCGGGAGTAATGGCGGTCTGCACGGACCCGAACGGTGTTGATTTCAGTCTGTGGCAACCGGTTCATCATGCCGGTCCTGAAATTGGTAACATTCCCGGGACGATATGCTGGTTTGAACTGACCTCATCTGACCCGCAAAAATCCCTGGAATTCTATGGCTCGGTTTTTGGCTGGGCAGCTGATGAGCGAAGAACTCCGACTGACGATTCCTACTGGGTTTTTTCTGCGGACGAAAGGGCGATCGCGAGTATGCACTCCAGATTGAATGAAACTTCGGAGAAAGAGCTTTGGTTGCCGTATTTTCGAGTTGCCAGTCTACCCCGGAGTGAACGAAACTGCAGGGAACTCGGCGGAACTGTTTTGTTCGGCCCCCAATTGGAAGTTGGTATAGGAATTTATGCGGTGGTGACGGATAATGAGCGAAATATGTTTGGAATTTCGGAATTCACTGCGTAAAACCGTTGGTTTGCTGCAATAACTGCATGATCAAATTTACGACTTACAACATTCAATACGGTCGCGGAATGGATGACCGGATTGATCTGGAGCGCATCGCTGACACGGTCAGTGGTGCGGATGTCATTGCGTTGCAGGAAGTGGAAAGATATTTTCCGCGTTCAGGCGATATCGATCAGGTTGCGGAACTGACCCACCAACTGAGTGGCTATCATTGGGTGTACGGCGGGGGAGTGGATATCAGTGCAGATGATGTGATGAGCGATGGTACGGTTCGACATCGTCGCCGCCAGTTTGGCAATATGCTGCTGTCCAAAAGTCCGATCATCACATCCAGAAATCATTTGTTACCAAAATATGCGTCAACCGGGCCTCTCAGCATTCAGAGAAGCGCGTTGGAAGGCGTCATTTCATTCGGTACACGCAAGATTCGCGTATATTCCGTTCACCTTACACATATAAGCGCGCTGACTCGAATGCGCCAGTTGCAAGAACTTCTCAAAATCGATCGAGATGCAGTACTCGAGGGTGGGCCGATCGCCGGTGATGCGTCCGTGACCGATTTCGACAAGGAGGTAAACCTTGCGGATATGCCGAGAGAATCGATCTTGATGGGTGATTTCAATTTCACGCCTGACTCCGACGAATACACAGCCGTTGCCGGTCCCGTGTCAGATTATGGCGGGCGAATTGTCAATCCGGAACGACTGGTAGATGCCTGGACCCATTGCGGAAATCGCGAGATGGAAGGCGTTACAGCCGAACGACGGGGAGAGGATGTTCGGATGGATTACTGTTTTGTCAGCCACTCACTGAGTGACAGCATTCGGTCTTGTGCGATCGATTCAGACGCTGTCGGTTCGGACCACAAGCCTTTTTCAGTGGTCATCAATATCTGAGAATCGCCACAGCGCTGAACCGACATCGATTTGGTTTCACGCTGTTTCGCTAATTTGCTCGGTCTCCCCAATTGCGGGTTTAGTACCTCGCAGCCGATCCAAAATTCTTTCGATCAAGGCAAGGACCGATGGGATGAAAAACAGCACCAGGACGGTCGAGAATGCGAGTCCGAAAACCAACGTTGCGGCCATTGGAATGAGGAATTGTGCCTGGGTTGACTTCTCGAACAGAAGCGGCATCAGTCCTACTATGGTGGTCAAGCTGGACAGGACAATGGGTCGCAGTCGCTGACATCCGGCATCCAGCATGGCATTCTCAAGATCCTTTCCTTTGTCATAACGGTTCTGTTTGTAAAAGACGATCAAAACGATTGCATTGTTCACCACGATACCCGAAAGGCCGATCATACCCAGTATCGTCAGAATCGTGAAGTCCAGTCCAAGAAAAAGGTGTCCCCACAAAGCACCGACAATACCGAATGGAATCGTCAGCATGACGACTATAGGCCAGACATACGATCCAAAAACCAGTGCCAGAGTCAGGTAAATCAGCGCGATCGCCAGCACAAACCCGTTCATCATTGCTTCCTCAGTTTCCTTCTGATCCTCCTGTCGTGCGCCAATGGCCCATTTGACACCATGTTTGCCGATGATTTCAGGGCGAACCTCCTCTTCAAGATGAGCTAAGACATCGGCCAAATTGGCAATTCGGGAATCGACGCTTGCATTGACCTCAATCGCAAATTCGCCGTCCGAGTGCCTTAACGTATCAAATCCTCTGCTGTTTTCTATTTCGACGACATCGAGTAGCGGAATTGACTCTCCGGACGGCAGAATGATATGGATATTCTCAAATTCACTGAGATGACGTTTTTCGCTATCGGGCAGCATGAGTTTGACATCAATCTCCTGATCCTCGGTGGTGAATGACTGGAGTGTCAAACCCTCGATTGATGCCCGTAGCTGTCGACTGACTTCAGTGACTGACAGGCCAAGGGACTCACCCAAAGATGTCAGCGACAGTATCTGCTGCTGTCTGCCGTAACTTGTGTCGTCTTCGATGGCATATACCCCTGGTATCTCTCTGAGGTACTCGGTCAATTCGAGTGCCGCATTCTTTACGGTGTTTTTTTCCGAGCCGCTGAACCTGACTTCGATATCCCGTCCCGGTGGTCCACCGATCGGCGTGACCACTACCAGTTTTTCGAGTCCGGGAACATACTTGAGCTTGCTTTCCCATCGGCGAATGAACTCTGTCGTTCGAACCTCCCTGTCATCCGACTGAACCAGATCCACCATAATATTGCCATTGTTGGAGCCCCGGATGAGTGAGTCGCTGCTGATGTTGAAATTGGCACCGTGAAAAATCAGTGACGAAACAATGAGGTTGCCACCGAAATCCGCTTCGGTTTCAAGCAATGCATCGTACGCATACTCCATGTAATCGTCTACGGTCTGTTCCGGAGTGCCGGCGGAAAAGCTCACATTTGCGAACAGCAGGTTCAATTCAGGAGTCGGAAAGAAGTTGTAATTTATACGCCCCGACGTGAAAAGACCAACCGTCAGGATGAGAAGTGAAATCCCCGTCGCTATCACCGTAATCGGGTGTCTGATCGAGAGTTGCAGTGCTGAGCGATACCAGCGATCTCGCACAACACCAAGTGTTTTATCGATGATGGATGGTCTGGCTTTTCCGACTTTCTTTTGCATTTTTTCAAACGACGCCCGCAGGTGCCCTGGAAGAATCAGGAAAGCTTCGACTAGCGATGTCAGGACGACACAGACGACAACCAGCGCGATGAACCCCAGCACGATACCAACGATGCCGGTTGCCATGATAACGGGTAGAAACGCCAGTACTGTCGTGAGAGATGCTGCCAGAACGGGAATCAACAGACGACGGGCTGCACCGTAGGCCGCCTGGAGTGGATTCGGATCTTCCTCGAATTGACTCAGTGCCTCCTCACCGACGACAATGGCATCGTCTACAAGAATGCCGATGGTCATGATGAACCCGAACATTGTGATCATGTTCAGTGTTCCACCCAGGATCAAGAGCAATGCGATCGCTCCGGCCAGCGCAACTGGAATACCCACGGCGACCCAGAACGCGAGTCTCGCGTTGAGAAACAGATACAGAACAACCAGTACCAATAGCAAGCCCATCAGTCCGTTATTAATCAGCGTGTCCAGCCGGTCTCGGAGTGCGATTGACTGGTCTGTGTAGATTGAAAGTTCAACGCCACTTGGTAGAATGGCTTCGGTTTCCTTTTTCCATTCTTGCAATATCTTGGCACCTTCCAGCGTATCCCCCGTCCCCAGTCGCTTGATGCGCAATTCGACTGCCGGACGGCTTTTATATGAAGCCAGCAATTGATCGGGTTTCGGTCGTTGCTCGATCGTCGCAATGTCGGAGAGTGTGATCAGACGTCCGTTTGAATCAGCCGCGATGGGAACCTGTTCAAACTCGATGTAATCGCGACGTTGGTCTAATACTCGAAGCTGTCTAGCGGCATCATCACGACCGGAAATCCCGATAGATTCGTCCTGCGATTGCGATTGAATGATGCGCCCGATCTGATTGAGGGACAACCCCAGATCGCGTAGAGACTCACCCGGAATCTGAATCGCGATTTCCTCTTCCGGCAATCCCAGAATCTCAACCTTGTCGATACCTCTTCTGAGCAATTCATCCCGAAAATCGTTGGCAAGAATTCGCAGCTGTTCGCGGGAAGGCGCGGAAACAATTAATCTTGCAACGTCTTCGTAGCGTCGTATAGTTACCACCTCCGGACGCTCGGCGTTTTCTGGCAGCTGTCCAATCAGCGGGTCGACTATATGCGATACTTCATCTTTTGCGGCATCCATGTCAGCATGCTGTTCAAATTCGAGTACGACGACAGAACTTCCCAAACTTGAGTAGGATGTCATTTGCTTGAGATCATCGAGGTTCTTGAGGTTAAGTTCCATACGATCCGTAATTGACCGTTCGACATCTTCTGCCGCAGCGCCTGGCCAATGGGTGGTGACGCTGATAAAGTTGAGTTGGAACTCTGGGAAGAACTGGACATTAAGCCTTGAAAGTGAGAAAGCTCCTATTGCGAGGACAACAATCATAAGCACATTTACCGCAACCGGATGCGCCGCAATCAGTTCAAGAAAGTGTCTTTTCTGATTTGGTTGGTATGCCATTGGAGAGCAGCTTGACGGGTATCACTCACCGTTGAAGGGTTTGACTCTCAGCCCATCAATCGCGTTGGTAAGTTGAGTTGTCACCAGCGTGTCACCATCCGCCAGTCCGTCGCTTGTCGCGACCACCAGGGAGTTTCCATCACGGAAGACCTGACCGTGGCGTCTGATTGTCACCGATTTCAATAGGCCCGCGTCGATCTTGTACACCTTGTCCAGGCCAAATATTGCTATATAAGGAATTGTGAATGCATTCTCCACAGGCGACATGGTCAGCACAAGATCAATGGATCGGGTGAGCTCCGGCTGAAGTGGATTTGAAACCAGACTGAAGTAAGCGTCGACACCGCCACGACCCTGATCGATGATCGACCCCAGGCGATCGAACGTCAGTTTCAGTACATGATCGTCCAATTCTGCCGTGGCCTGCGGGTGGTGGCCGTCGGTCACGGATTTTCGAATCTCGCCAATGTAGCGATTCGGGATCATCGACAGGACTTCCAGATTGTTGTGATCATACATGGACAGCAATTGACCGCCATTCTTGACCTGGTTTCCCACTCCGACAAAAACCTCGGTGACGCGTCCGGTATATGGAGCGGAAATCACCGTGTCCTCAATATCGAGCAGGACCTTGTCGAGCGATGCCTGGATACGCTCAATGTCGGCTTCGAGTACGGCTGCACGACTGTCGAATTCTCGAATGGACGCCTCCCTGGCGGTCACCGCCAGATGAGCCTGCTGCTCCGCACGCTCGAACGAATCAAAATCCGCCTGGGAGATCAGGTTTCGGCTCTTGAGCGTCCGAGCCCGTTCGAGAGATTCGACCGCCAGTTCCAGGAGTCTTTTCTCATGTTCCAGAATCTCCTGATCAGTCGTGAGTCGCTGTGACTCTCTCGCGATTGACGCGTGGGTCCTGTTGAGTTCCGCTTCGGTCTGCCGCAGCTGGGTTTCCAGATTCCTTGAATCCAATCGAATCAGCACGTCTCCGGATTCAACCGACTGTCCGGATTTTGCATTGACCTGAATAATCTCACCGTCCACGATTGCGCTCAACGTGGAGAAAGTTGGAGTTACCACGCGCCCGTAAAGCCTGACAGATGGACTGATCGTCTGTTTTTGAATTGATTGGGTATTGACCAGCCATGCGCGCTCCTTCTGAACCTCAGGCTCTTCCGGAACTTCGTCGACTTTCAGGAGGCCGAATCCTATCACTCCAGCGCCGAGAATTGCGACTGGAATGAGAAACTTGACGAATTTCTTCAGAAATCGGAGCAAAATTGACGCCTAATCGAGTTGAAATGCAGGTGTTGAAAGACTAAATCTGCTCGCCATTATAAATTTACCCACATCGCTTGATGTATGAAGATACAAAATTGTAGTCTGACCACAAATCCCGAGAACCCGGTCGTATGAAATGCACAATATCTTGAACTACGAGAATTTACATTCAAATTGATACCAGATATTACAATAGATTCGGTGATTGCAACTGAATTTACGAGATACGGAGATATCAATTCATGGAGACTAGAAAAACAATTGCTTTCTTTCCGGAAGGGGCATTCGGTCCGGCGTTGAATTCTGTCGGTATCGCCCAGGCGTGCAGGGATTTGGGACATCATTGCGTGTTTCTCACCGACCCTGGTTTTGCGGAGGTCTATGAAGGATACGGTTTCGAGTCCAGAATCGTAAATCTTTCCGAACCGATGTCCGCGGAGGAGATGGCCAAGTACTGGTCGACATTCATTGATGGGCACATTCCGAATTTCAACCTCACTCCACACGAACAGATTGACAACTACGTCAAGGAATGCTGGGAGGCAATTGTCGATACCTCCAAGTGGGCAGAAAAGGATCTTCCC
Source organism: Arenicellales bacterium (assembly GCA_963662635.2). GTDB lineage: Bacteria > Pseudomonadota > Gammaproteobacteria > Arenicellales > JAJDZL01 > JAJDZL01. The sequence continues at coordinate 616,570 of CAXXFC010000006.1, read as the reverse complement.
GGGGTTCTGGGTGACCTGAAGCCGGATTTGATCTGCATAGATAACGTTGTTCTGTTCCCCGCAGCGAAGCAGTTTGGTGCGCCGTGGATTCGCATCATATCCTGCAGTGAGAATGAAATCACTGATCCGTGGATTCCGCCGCATCTGTCGGGTTGCGGCGAATCCGATCAAGACTGCTTCGACGCTTATAACAGCCGCTTCAATGAGGTCATAAAATCCATTCACGACGACTTCAACAACTTTATCGAGTCATGCGGTGAATCCGCCTATCCACTTGGTGAGTTTTTCGAGGCTTCACCCTACATGAATCTATTGCTTTATCCGCAACCCTTGCAGTATCGGAGGAAGAATGCCTTGGATCCGGAAAGGTTTCAGTACCTCGAAGGCTGTGTGAGGTCAGAAGAGGATTACTCTGTTCCCGACTTCGGAGACAAGAACGGGTCTCCTTTGATCTATTTGAGTTTCGGGAGTCTGGGTTCGGGTGACACCGACTTGTTGAAGCGTATGATCGAAGTCCTGGGGCGGCAGGATTTTCGGGTGCTCGTCAACATCGGCGATTATTCAGATGCCTACAGCGAGGTACCTGATAATGTTCACATTGCTTCATGGTATCCACAACCATCAGTTATCTCGCAGGCTGATGCGGTCATTCATCATGGTGGCAACAACAGTTTCAACGAATGTCTCTACTTTGGCAAACCAGCCCTGATCATGCCGTACGTGTGGGACGGACATGACAATGCCACCAGGGTCCAGGAAACCGGCCACGGCCTCAAAATGCACAGAGCCAACTGGTCCGATACGGAATTTGTTTCCGCTTTGCGCACCCTGCTCACCGATGAGGCCATGCACACTCGCCTGGCAAGTACCAGCGCGCACATGCAAGCGGCTGACGGCAGACGCAAAGCCGCGGGAATAATCGATCAGTTACTTGGATCGTGACCTCGCGGAAAGCAGTTGTGCATCACAACCGAACGTAAACCTTGCCCTCGGCAACAACGACCGCGTACGTCTGAAGGTCTGTTTCAGCCGGCTCTTCAACGACAGTGCCGGTCCTGACTTCGAACTCAGCCAGATGAAGCGGACACACAATGCGGTCATCTTCGATATACCCATCCGAAAGGCAGGCATATTCATGGGTACAGATATTATTGATTGCAAAGATTTCCTCGTCCATCAATACAAGGGCGATTTCCTCACCCGCGATGTCAACGGGATAAGGTTCCCTGTCTTCAAGATCAGAAAGCTCTGCGGCGTAGTGGCAATTTTCGAGATTAGTGTCGTTCATGATTCCTTATTTGTACGCGACGATTCAATTAAAGCGGTGACGCTTTCGTGAGAAATGACAAATTCACGAGAATTATAGAAAACAGTCGGATTATTTTGTTGGAATTGATTGTATGATCTTAAAGGACAGGTGTTTCTCATGCCAATTGATTATTGTGATTGAATCCACAGACGGACAAAATTATGGCTCGGCGGCAACATTCGGGACACAATTCATATCACAAGTGCCGTGATCTGACATTTTTCCGGACTGAATATCAGCTGAATGTCAATCACTGTAATCTGAAGTCAGGAAGAAATCAGCGTGGGATGGTCCTGGCTCCGGCACGGCAGTTCAATCAATTGGAATCCGGTGAGTGATTTGCATCAGAACCGATGTGTAGCGTGATCAGCATTCCCGCACTGTTTCGCTGCAGCGGAAAGTCTTGGATGAAATCATGATCTTCCTGAGATTTCGTCACATCTGCGACCATCAGAAATTTTTGCGAAGCTGGAAGTACCCGGTGTGGTTCCTGTTCTTCTCGACCAGCGTGTGCTGCGCAGATGCTAATCCTGAGGCCGTGACAGATGTCGCAGAACCGGCTGTCGCACCGCGCTTTGCAATCGATGTTTATCCCTGCATGTGTTTGTAAGCAAGAAGCCCTGTCAAAAAGACATCGGCCGGTAGGCTGCGACGCACCTGATGCCAGTCCCGAAATGCCTGATCCGACATGTCGGCGAAATCAAGCACCTCCCGCCGGGTGAAGCGCAGAGAGCGATTGTAGTCCGCGTCGTGGCGAGCTTCTTGAAGCTGGACAAAGGTGGAGGCTACATCTGCCAGTGATTGCTGAATCTGATTACGGTCTATACAGTATGCGAGTTTGGGCGGTATCTCCCTTTTTAGCGAATGCAACGGCGGTCTGCTTCATTGCGGAGTGTTGAAAGGCACGAGCCAGACTGTCACGCAGAGGTTTGCGATCATTGCCCGCTAGCATGAGTCTTGTCGCTTCGTCGACCAGAAGGTGAAATAGGGCATAGTAGGATGCCGATACCGATCGGCGAAGGCTGGCCTGAGTCGGTTTCTTGGGTTCCTTTCGAGCGAGGAAATAGGCCTGTTTCAACAACTCCGCCTGAAGGCTCATGCCGAATGCTCGACCTCGGATGCGCCGCGGAAACGGACGTAGACGAGCATCATGGAATCTGTCATCTCGTTGATTAGGTCGCGAATCATCGAGCGCAGTCGCGACCGCTTGACGAATTCGACTTCATCGTCCTTCAGCATCGCCCAAACCCAGACAGCAGGATCGCCGGTCGAGTCGATGCCGGTTTCAACATGCCACCAGCTGACAGGGGTTGGCAGTTCGGGAAGCTCGCGAAGCGCAGCCTCCAGAGTGCTTGGTGCGATTTCCATGTCAGTCACTCCTTGTAATTCCATCAACTAGGCGAATGGCACCGAAAGCGACGAGTTCAGAATTCGCAGGCATCGATCGACAATAAAAATTTGATAAGACCCACAACATAGATATTTGAAGAACCTTCTGTTCTCTCTCACTTTACACTATGGAAAGAAATTATACGAACTTTCCCTCGCTAAGTATCCGCTTGTCAGGGCCATCCCACGCTATTTTCTTCCTGACTTAAGGTTACAATTATTGGCATTCAGCTGATTTTCAGTCCGGAAGAATGTCAGTACACGGCACTTGTGATACGTATTGTGTCCCGAATGTTGTTGTCGAGCCCATAATTTTGTCCGTCTGTGGATTCAATCACAACAATCAGTTGACATGGGAAACACCTGAATTAACGAACCGGATAAAAATTGAATTGCCGCCCCTTATAGGTTGAAAATGAGATGATATCCAGTATGACCGGATTCGCAAGGCGAATCGTCGAGACACAGTGGGGGGTTGTTCAGTGGGAGGCGCGCTCACTCAATCATCGTGGCCTGGATCTGTCGTTTCGAATGCCGGAAAAATTTGCCGCACTGGAAGCGGATTGCCGGAGACTGCTTGCAACCAAGCTCAATCGCGGCAGGATAGAAATCACACTGAGATTCGATGACTCAGGTGCAGTGTCTGATCTCCAGCAGGTGGACACCAACGCCTTGAACAACCTGTTGAAGCACGTTGAATCGATTAAGGAACTGGCTCCGGACTCATCATCGATTTCGGTCCGCGATCTTCTGAAATGGCCGGGTGTTCTCAGATCAACTGGGGTGGAGAACACACAACTCGACGATACCGTACTGAATGCTTTCAGCGACTTGTTGGAAGAATTGGTAGATGATCGATTGCGAGAGGGTGGTCAGATCCAAACACTGCTGGTTGAGAAGATCGGAGAACTGAAGAATCACGAGAGTCAGATGGTGGAGATGGTGGTGGCTGCCGCAGAGGCGGAGCGAGAACGATTGGCGAAGAGGTTGAGTGAGCTCGAATCGGACATTGATCCCGACCGGGTGGCCCAGGAAATTGCCATCGCTATGATGAAAGGTGATGTCAGTGAAGAAGTCGAGCGCTTTCGTTTGCATGCGATTGAGTTGGAGCGCGTGTTGCAGGAGGAGGACGTTGCCGGAAAAAGATTGGGATTTGTGCTCCAGGAACTTGGCAGGGAAGCCAATACAATCTCATCGAAGTCTGCATATTTCCCGCTCAGTACGATTGTTATCGATATGAAAGTCGTGCTGGAGCAGATTCGCGAACAGATTCAGAATATCGCGTAGGTCGGATGTCGGAATCTGCGTCCGCTCTTTTGGTGATCTCCGCTGCATCGGGTGCCGGAAAGTCCAGCCTAGCCCGTGCTTTGGTTGACGAGTCCGAACGAATTGTCCTGTCGGTGTCCCATACCACTCGCGGAATCAGTGAGAATGAGGTTGATGGACGTGAATATCACTTCGTGACCGAACAGGAGTTCGAGCGCATGATTGATGCAGGTGAGTTCCTGGAGTACGCAAAGGTGTATGACAACTACTACGGTACATCTCGCGAAACGGTCATGCGGGAATTGGAATCAGGCAACAATGTCATTTTGGAAATTGACTGGCAAGGTGCGCGGCAAGTGGAGAAAAAGTTTCCGTCGGTAATCAAGGTCTTTGTTCTGCCACCTTCGGTTGAAGCCTTGAAGGATCGTCTGATGGGCCGGGGCCGTGATTCTGACACTACCGTTGAAAAGCGATTGGCGGCCGCGATGGATGACATGCAGCAATGTGTTGACTACGACCATCTGGTCCTCAACGATGATTTCAACCAGGCTCTCTCGGACATTCGGAATCTGTTGCCCGGAGGGTCCGGCATCGTGCGTCCGATTCCGGAAAATCTGAAGGAGAAATTCAAAATTACTGTTGCCGGTAAACAATACGGTATTGAATGATGCGTCTGTCATGGAATGAGATTCGCGTTCGGGCAGCCAGTTTCGCTGAAAAGTGGAAAGACGCCAGGTACGAGAAGGGTGAAACACAGAGTTTCTACAACGAGTTTTTCAAAGTTTTTGATGTTGAGCGAAGAACTGTAGCACGCTACGAGCATCATGTCTCCAAGCTCAACAATCAGTCGGGATTTATAGACTTGTTTTGGCCTGGTATGCTGATTGTCGAGCAGAAGAGCGCCGGTCGAAATCTTGAGAAAGCGTACGAGCAAGCGGGAGAGTATTTTGATGCACTATCGGAGCGTGAACGTCCACAATATATTCTCGTCAGCGATTTTCAGACTTTCGACCTCTATGATTTGGATGAGCGAGAGATAGATTCCTTCTCTCTTGCAGAATTACACCAACATGTCGAATCGTTTGGCTTCATAGTTGGTGTACAGCGCCGAAAATTTGGAGATCAGCACCCAGCGAATATCAAAGCTGCGGAATTGGTTGGAAGATTGCATGATCTGCTCCACGAAGCGAGTTACAGCGGACATGATTTGGAACGTTTCCTGGTTCGCATTGTGTTTTGTCTATTTGCCGATGACACCGGAATCTTTGAGCCGCGGGATATTTTTCTTGAACTCGTGGAAGCAAGGACTAATGATGATGGTTCTGACCTTGGGTCTTGGCTGTCGCAACTATTTCAGGTTTTGAACACGGCTGAGCACGAACGGCAGTTGACGCTTGATGAGGATCTTGCAAGATTTCCCTATGTCAATGGAAAGTTGTTTGAAGAGCCACTGCGCATACCGGCATTCAATTCGTCCATGCGAAGAGCGTTGTTGGAAGCCTGTTATTTCGATTGGTCGGAAATTTCTCCTGCCATTTTCGGTGCGCTTTTTCAGTCTGTGATGAATCCGGTAGAACGTCGGGCCCAAGGTGCTCATTACACGACAGAGAAAAACATTCTAAAGGTCATTGAACCATTGTTTCTGGATGATCTGCGAGCAGAATTTGAGCGTTTGAAATCCCGTAAAAGTCGTCGAAATTTTGAACTTCGCCGATTTCACAACAAACTTGGTACTTTGAGGTATTTCGACCCTGCTTGCGGCTGCGGCAACTTCTTGATTATTGCGTATAGGGAACTGCGACTGCTTGAAATTGACATTTTGAAAGAATTACACCCGAGACTGCAGGGTCAGGTACAGCTCGACATCGATGCCACTTCACTGTCAAAAATCGATGTCGATCAATTTTATGGAATTGAAATCAGTGAATTTCCAGTGCGAATTGCGGAGACCGCTTTATGGATGATGGATCATATTATGAACAACAGACTGAGTCTGGAAATCGGTCAAACCTATACAAGAATTCCGTTGGAGACTTCCCCGAATATTGTGCACGGGGATGCTTTGGAAAAAGACTGGGAATCCGTTCTTTCGCCGAATGAATGCACTTATCTTTTTGGAAATCCGCCATTCGTCGGTGCAAAATTGCAAACACCTGATCAGCGTACTCAGGTACGCAGAATTGCGGCACTCGGCAAGAGCGGTGGCACACTTGATTATGTTGCCGCGTGGTTCATCAAAGCGGGAGAGTATGTGAAAGTTGGTCACGCTCGAATCGGTTTCGTAGCCACCAACTCGATCACTCAAGGTGAACAGGTTGCGCAGTTATGGCCGGTATTGTTCGATCGTTGCGATTTGGAGATTTCGTTCGCTCACCGTACCTTCGCTTGGGGGTCGGATGCGCGTGGCAAGGCGCATGTGCATGTCATTATTCTTGGCCTTGACCAACGGAAATTGATACAACCAATTAAGCGTCTGTTCAGCTATCCTGATATCAACGGCGAACCGGAGGAGACCGAGCATACCGTTCTATCACCTTATTTGTTTGACGCCAGCAAACTTGCTGATTCTCACTTGGTGGTGCAGGAAGAAAGCGCACCGATCAATGGTATGCAAAGACTGATTATCGGCTCCAAACCAATTGACGGTGGCAACTACATATTCGACGCAGAGCAACGGGCGAAGTTGCTAGAAGATGAACCTGATGCTGAACAGTTTCTCCACCCTTATGTTGGTGCCCGCGAGTTTCTGCAAGGCGGTGAGCGTTGGATACTTGCCCTCCATGAGGTTTCACCGAACATCCTGAAACAGTTGCCGATCGTTCGGGCCCGAGTATCTGCTGTTCGCTCATACCGCGAGTCCAGCACAAGCAAGTCTACGCAGAAACTCGCTGAAACGCCGACACTTTACCATGTAAATGTTGTTCCAACCACTCCTTATCTCTTGATTCCAAGAGTGAGTTCAGAGCGGCGAGAATATGCGCCGATCGGTTGGCTCAGTCCACCTGTACTTCCAAGTGACGCAGCTCTTGTACTTCCTAACGCCACATTGGTTGATTTCGCGTTACTCACTTCAGCGATTCATATGGTTTGGTTACGCTATATCGGTGGACGATTGGAAAGTCGCTACCGTTATTCCATAGGTCTCGTTTACAACACATTCCCGTTACCGCCCAAGGATGCTGATCGATCGAAACTTGAACCATATGCGCAGGCAATTCTCGATGCGAGAAATTGTCACCCAGATTCAACTCTGGCTGACCTGTATGACCCAGATCTGATGCCGCCGGACTTGCGAAAGGCACATCAAGCCCTGGACAGGGCTGTCGATCGGCTTTACCGTCGGTCAGGATTCGCCTCGGAACGCGAACGAATTGAACACTTATTCCTGCTATACGAACAAATGCGAATGCCATTGAAATTATCAACGGACCGAAGTTCGAAACGAAAGCAGCGACCGAAGTTCGAAACGAAAGCAGCGAAGAGCCCGTCCAGTAATCAAAAAGGTATAGGAATACGTATATAATCAATTCCATGAGTGAAGCCATTGCATTTGATACACATCGCTACGTCAAGCGCCTGACCGAGTGCGGTTTCAGCGAGAAACAGGCCGAGACACTGGCGGAAGAGCAAGTCGCCCTTCTTAACACCAACCTTGCGACCAAGACGGATATTTTGGAGATCAAGGCCGACATCGAGGCACTGCGTCAGGAGACCAAGTCCGAAATCGAGAAGTTGCGTCAGGAGACCAAGTCCGAAATTTCGAAGGTCGACGCTAATGTCGAGGTACTGCGTCAGGAGACCAAGACTGAGATTGAGAGGGTGAAGGCCGATCTTCTCAAGTGGATATTCGGTGCGTTGATCGCTCAGGGCGGTCTGATCGTCGCGTTAGTCAAACTGCTTTAGATTCCACTTTGGGCTGGCGAAAGACAAATTGTCAGTTCCAGCTCAAATGATATTGTGCTCCGAGTATTTCGAATTGCTGAGCACTCTCTCATAACCCAGATTGGTCAGATCAATTGAGACATACCGACCGTAGATCACGAGTTCTGAAATAGCCCGCCCGACGGCCGGAGCCTGCTGCACACCGTGCCCACTGAATCCGGTTGCGACGAAATAGTTCGAAATTTCCGGATGTTTGCCGACGATTCCATTCTGGTCGAGTGTGTTGTAGTCGTAATGGCCGGCCCATGCTCGGTTGAGACGAATCGCCTCGAACCGGGGAATTCGATGAGCCAGCAAGGGCCAAAGGATATCGTCGAAAATTTCATAGTCCACTTCCAGAGAATGATCGTCTGGGTCTGAATCGGTTTTCGACGGAGTCCATCCGCATAGATACCCATCACCTTCCGGTCGCACGTAGAATCCTGCCGGGTCTACCAAAAGAGGGAGATCATCAATTGCCTCAGCTGACCTGAATGAAAAGACACATCTTTTCCTGGGAGAAACCGGCAGGGGAATACCTGACAGCTCAGCGAACCTGCCGGATAGGGCACCGGCTGCATTGACGATCGAGCCGCAAGTGACGCTGGTGCCGGATGCCAGTTCAACTTCCGTTACAAGACTGTTCTGTTGCCGCACCGCTATCGCTTCGTCTTCGATGTAGCGCACACCCAATGATAGCGATTTGTTCTTCAACGCGATCAGCATACTGTAAGGGTCAAACCAACCTTCATTTTGGGACCCCTGACAACCGGCGGCGATGCCATCGGAATTAAGCCACGGAAATTTTCGCAAAAGAGCTTCTCTCTCCAGAAATTCTACAGGCGCACGACATTCGAGCTGAATTTCGTGGGCGGACTTCAGCTGTCCCAGCCCTTCATCAGTTGCCAGAATGAGATATGACGATTCAATCAGGTTGATATCCGGACTTGTATCATGTACTCGCAACGTGGTTCCGGCGTTCAGCAGAAATCCAAAACTGTACTGCGAAATCCTTATGTTTTCCGGCGTAGAAAATTGCTGACGGATCGATCCCAGTGAGCGCGCAGTCGATCCGTCGCTGTAGGTCGAATCTTTCTCAATGACAGCAACGGACCCGTCGAAATCTTGATTCGAGGAGAGGAAGTATGCGATCGCACTGCCGATAATCCCGCCGCCGACAATCACGATGTCGTAACTCAGAGAGTGTAGGGAGTTGTTCATTTCGATGTCAATCCAGGTAGATTTTTCAGGTATGAAAACTTTAACCGATTCTTAACTGTCTCAATTATCCGGGAGATTATCGTATTTACCCGAATGCTTGACTATTAATGGATAGGAGTCCTTTATGAAATCAAAAATTATACGTTCGCCGGTTTCCTGGTGGATTGTTGCAGCAGTTGTCTTGTCGATTTCGGCACTTTTGCTTACGCGACCGATACCCTCGGTGCTCGCGACGGACAACTCTCCGGTTAATTCAAACCTGAGTGGCAATGTCACTCACAGCGGATTCGCGGATTTGGTTGAGGCGGTAGCGCCGACTGTGGTGTCTGTACACGTCCAGAAAACCAAGTTGACGGAAAGTTCCAATACGATGGAAGAGTTGTTTTCCAACTTGCCAGAAGGCTTGCGAAATTCGCCTTATTTGAGATTCTGGGAAGACTTCGGTCCTGAACAGTTTAATCCGTACGAGAATCGCGGGCCTCGAAATGAAAGAAGAAGGTTCGGTCAGGAAGTCGGCGGTTCCGGAGTGATTATCGATGCCCAGGGGTACGTGATCACAAATCACCATGTCATTGAGGACGCGGATCGAATTCTCGTCACGACAAAGGATGGGATTTCATATCCGGCGAAGCTGATCGGTGAGGACCCGCTGGCGGATATTGCTGTTCTGAAAATCGAGAGCGAAGATTCGTTTCCGCACGTCGAATTCGGGGACTCTCAGGAAGTCAGAGTGGGAGACTGGGTTGTTGCGATCGGTAACCCATTCGGATTGTCCGGTACTGTCACCCTGGGTGTTCTTTCCGCAAAAGCGAGATCGATGCCCAATTCAGCACCACAGGTACCGCTGTTTCAGGTAGACGCAGCGATCAACGAGGGAAATTCAGGCGGGCCGCTTTTCAATACAAAAGGTCAGGTGATTGGTCTGAACACCTTGATTTTGTCGCCCACCGGAACCAGTGTCGGTCTCAATTTTGCTGTCCCTTCCGAAGTATTGAAACATGTGTCTTACGAGTTGATTGAGAATGGCAGGGTTTCACGAGGACAGCTTGGAATCTTGATTCAGAACATCACACCTGACATAGCGAGTGTTCTCAACCTGGATGAAGATTCTCATGGAAGCTGGGGTGCCCTGGTTGCAGATGTTTATCCGGACAGTCCGGCACAGCGGGCTGGAATCCAATCCGGCGATATCGTCGTTGAATATGACCAGCAGCAAGTTGACAAAGTCGCGTCCTTGCAATCGATGGTCAGACAGACCACGCCTGGAAATGACGTGACTGTCGTCGTCTTTCGAGACGGTGAAAAAGTGTCACTGGATGTAAAGGTCGGTGACATGGCAGGCAACAACGAAATAGCGGTTGCTGAAGACAAACAGGATCAGCCGTCAATTGGAATAAAGATCGCCGAACTAAATCCGGAATTGCGGTCGCAGCTGAATATCGATGATGATGTTGATGGTCTTGTGGTGGTAGAGGTACTATCCGGAAGTCCAGCGGAGATGGCTGGTCTGCGTCCAGGTGATGTCATTCACTCGATGGACCGACAATCCGTCAGATCGGCGAATCAATTTCTAGACAGTTTCGAAAGGATTGCAGAATCCGGATCAGACAAGGTCTTGTTGCACATCGAGCGCAACGGTGCCAAAAGTTTTACTGTAGTGGACTTGTCCTGATGATTTTTACCTCCTAACTTCTTCTTTGTTACTCCTCATTTTGCCCGTCGCGGATGAATGCAAGTCAGCGGCGGGCTCTTTTCTTGCTATGAGGGAAAAATTCTAATAGACTAAATCACATGTTGTTCGATAACTCCGGGAGACAACATCAATGGATAGGAAACGAAAGCGAAAAATTCTTCTGGTCGAAGACTTGGATGTCATTCGAAACGATTTTGCCGAAGTCTTGATTGATGTCGGATATCAAGTTGATACTGCCCTGGATGGTCAGGACGCCATAGAAAAAATCGAAAAGTTTGCGTATGACCTGGTCATCCTGGATCGAAAGCTCAATGAAAGCAACCCTTATGGAAGGTATAACAATGGTGTCGAATTCGCTGCATATCTTCGCGAGGAGGGTCACATCATGCCAATTCTTGCAGTGAGTGCCTATATTCCGGCTGAAGATGATGTGATCAGCATGAAAAAGGCCGGTATTAACGGATTTCTCAGAAAAAAGGATCTGAACCCGACAAACATCCGCGAAAAATTGCCAAAGAAAATCGAATCCACGATTTCCAAATGGGAAACTGATAAAGAATGCTCGGACAAGCCGAAGATATCCGTGGGGGATTTCACGCTTGATCTTGAAACATGGATTTTGAACGTGCGCGGTGTTGATATCAAATGCACAAAAATGCAGCGGGATATTCTTGAGGTGCTGATGAGGAAGCCGCGAAGTATCGTGACCCGCGAGGAGATTCACGACGCGGTGTGGAAATCCGTCGTCAGAAAGGACAAATACGAAAAAACCATCGCAACTCACATCTCCAACCTGAATTCGAAATATCGCGAGGAAACTTCGAATCAGGAAAAATTTGTTGAAATGGTCGGAGAGGGTTATGTTCTGCGGCGCCAGGCACTGGGACTGACCGAATAACGGGTTCCATTCCGACTGATTTTCTGCTGGCTGAATGCCCTTGTTTCCTGGTGCGACAGAGGACTATGCGTGATCGCAATTAAAGAAAGATTATTTTTCCGCTTCAGGAATTCGAGTTTCATTCTCGCGGTCGTGTTCGCGACATTGATTGGCGTAGCCTTCGTTGTGACCTGGTCAGTCATGGGATATTTCACTGTTCAGTATCAATATGATCTTCTGGACAATGAGATGAGAGAAATTGTCAGTACCAATTTTTCGAATGAGCGAGAATCACCCTCGAAATCGAAGTTGGTGAGGATCGTTGAGGAGCGCAGCAAGACTCAGATTCCTACCGGTCCGTATGTTTATTTGCTTTGGGATGCCGAAAGATTCAATTCCAACTGGCTGGCTGGAAACCTGTTGTCGATACCGGATTTCGACTATGACCAACAAGGCCGCGGTCGTTTCAAGGTATCTTATGAAGGAGAATTGCATGAGTACTATGGCAGGGCGATAAGGATTTACGATACTTACGTTCTACTTGTCGGAAGGAAGTTCACGACGAACGCGTTTCTGGATAAGCCGATTTACTGGACTTTGTTCGCGTTGTTCATGATCACATTGAGTATCTGGGGATCTCGGATATTCTCGAAATACTTGGCCCGACGAATGCAGGATTTCAATACCACCATCAGCGACGTGATGGAAGGAACCGACCTGGGCGAGCGAATCCCATTGGAGCAGCGGGAGGATCAAATTGAAAAGACCGCAAAACTGTTTAACAAGATGTTGGACAGAATTCAAACCAATGCCCAGCACAGCAAGCTGGCTACGCAGGAAATCGCTCATCGGATCATGAGTGATGTCTGGAGTGTCGAGAGTCACATCCATCAATCAAAAAGGGCGGTCGAAGAGTCCAAAGACAGGCAGAAAGTCGCTGACACGATTGACGCTGCCGCTGATGCCGTCGCAGATCTGAGGACAGGTATCGACGGTCTATACGAATTGCTCTGCATCAAGAATGAGCCCGTTGTGAAAGTGGAAATCACTTTGCATGATCTGATCGAAAAATGCCAGATGAACGATGAGGAATCTGAGTTTCGGGAACTGACCGCACAAAAGCGGATTATGGTCGACATTGACGAAGAGGCCTTTCATTCAAGAAAAATTCTTGCGTCGGAAGTTCACCTGAAAACAGCGATCAGCAATTTAATGATCAATGCCGCAAAATACACACCTGAAGATGGCAGAATCAAAGTCTGCATTGAAGCGGGTGAAACCGGAATAAGTGTTGTGGTATCGAACTCCGGAAACGGAATCAAGCCCGAGGACCGGGATCGGGTGAGCAAGGCGTTCATCCGACTGGACCAGGACCAGCCAGGAGCCGGAATGGGGTTGCATATCGTTTCAGACATTGCCAATGCACATCGGGTGGACCTGATTTTCGAGGATGAGTCGCCCGGCGAAATCGAACCGGGTTTGAGAGTGAAATTGGGACCTTTCCAACTACCGGAACATCAATAGCAAGCTCTTCCGCGACTTCCATGAAGCTTGATTCGTAGCTCCGGACTCCGAACGAACGAAATGATTGGACCACTGCAACGTGAAATTGATCAGTCCGCTGTCGAGCGAATTGAAATTTGGAATTCAAGGGCAGCAAAAGAATTTGATTGTCCCATCGCCACGAAATTCTGGAATGCCTGCGTAAGCGAGCTCACTTCCGTCAAACCTGGGAATGTCCATTGTTTCGCCGCTGGTCACGGGATGGATGTCGAACATTTTCTTATGAGTGCTTACGCGGTGGCAGGCGTTCTGATGAATTCGGAACTCACACTTGCCCAGAAAATCTACCAGTCGGTTCAGGCAACACAGCAGGCCGTGGCAATGAACACAAACCTGGGGATCATTTTGCTGTGTGCGCCGATTGGGCAAGCGTGTATCGCATTACCCGTCAAATCACTTGAACAGTCGGTACAAGATGAGATTGAATCTCTGGATATTGAAGATGCGAGATTGATTATTGATGCAATCCGGTTGGCTGCTCCTTCCGGGCTTGGAAAGTCCGAACGCTATGATGTATTTGAACCTGTCAATTCGCCAATACGGGAGATCATGGCGTACGCACAGGACAGGGATATGATCGCCAGGCAGTATACATCCGGTTATGCGGACATATTTGAATTCGGGTTTCAGACCATCGATTCTTTGCTACAAACAGATCTGGGCGAATCCGATCTTGTAACGGGCGTATATCTTTCGTTTCTCTGCGAGTACCCGGATTCTCATGTTTCCAGACAGCACGGAATGGCGGTTGCCGAAGAGGTACAGAATGAAGCCGGTGAGCTTTTTGGCAAGTTTCAGGGAACCAGACCAACCGGTACGATTTTGGATCAGTTGTTACGCATTGATGCGGATTGGAAGCAACGGGATATCAATCCCGGAACCAGTGCGGATTTGACCGTTGCAACTCTTTTTGCACACAGCATTGTAAATGGAGTAAATTAGAGAATGTAGTTAGTACTAATGGATAAAGACTTCCGGATAGGAGTTTTTGATAATTTTTAATTGAAAAGGAGGTGACGAGATGGCGATTGATAACGTGAGAGTAGGGGAATCCCTGGTAGGTGACGGCAACGAGGTTGCTCACATCGACCTGTTACTTGGTCCTCGCGGCTCTGCAGTTGAAGCGGCATTTTGCAACACATTATGTAATAACAAGGACGGATTCACCAGTTTGCTGGCGGTCGCATCACCTAACGTTCCGGCGAAGCCGAACACTGTAATGTTCAATAAAGTCACCATGAAAGGTGCGAAACAGGCGGTGCAGATGTTTGGTCCGGCCCAACGAGGTGTTGCTATGGCAGTGATCGACAGCGTGGAAGATGGCACCATCCCGGCTGATGAGGCTGATGATTTGTTCATTTGTGTCGGTGTGTTCATCCACTGGGACGCCGAAGATGATGCAAAAATTCAGGACTACAATTACGAAGCGACACGGGAAGCCCTCAGACGGGCTGTCACCGGTAAGCCGGACGCACAGGAAGTGATCGCCCAGAAAGGCGCGGCACATCCGTTTGCGGCTCACGACTGATACCAAACCCAATCGTTCCAGAGTGCCAGCTGTGACTGACATAGCTGGCACTTTGACGCGACTGCTAGCGACCGGCTACCAAACCTTCCCGTCGGGGGTCGGAGCCGCCGGTCAGTGTGCCAGCCGACGTAATCTGGATGATGTTCAGTCCAGAGGTCATTTTCTTAATTGTCACCTCGTGACCCAATGCTTCAAGCCCTTCTCGAATAGTAGCCGGTGTATCCGGTTCGACGGTAACGCTGCCGCTGTTGCGATGTGAGACGTGTGGCAAAGCGGATGCGCTGGCCGGGTCAAGATTATAGATTAGCATCGCAATCAGGCTTTGCGCCACATACTCTGGAATGCGGCTTCCACCGGGAGAACCAACGATTACGATCGGAACATCGTCGGAGTAGACAATCGTCGGAGACATTGACGAGCGCGGGCGTTTTTCCGGTGCCGGAGCGTTGGCGATGAGCAAGCCATCGGTACTCCAGGGACGGAAAGAGAAGTCGGTCAGTTGATTATTGAGTAAAAAGCCGCCTGCCATGCGACCGGACCCGAATGCTGTTTCTATTGAGGCAGTCAGACTGACTGCGAGTCCCTCGCGGTCGATAGCTGAAACATGAGTTGTACCTGGCAAATCCACCTGTAAATCCGGTACCCAACGAGTGGCGGTTCGCCGCGGAGGTTCACCTGCAACTGCTTTATCGTTTTGCGCCTTGGACTGGTCGATTAGCTGAGCACGAGAATTGATGTACTCAGGATCAAGCAGGCCTTCAACCGGTACCTCAATAAAATCACCATCCGCCAGATAGTAGGCTCGGTCAGCGTAGGCAAGCCGCGAGACGCCTGCAAAAAGGTGCCAGAGCATCGGGTTGCCAACTTCAAGCTTGTCCAGCTCGAATCGTTCAAGCAACATTAGTATCTGTCCGACAGTAGTTGCGCCGGATGAAGGCGGACCCATACCACAGATGCGATATTTCCTGAAAGGATGGCAGACTGCCGGGCGTTCAATGACTTGGTAATTTTTCAGATCTTCCAGGCTGAGAGTGCCGGGACGCGGCTTTCGGTCGACAGCGGCAACAATGTCATGTGCAAGTGTGCCTGTATAGAGAAATTCCGCACCTATTTCAGCAATGCTTTCCAAAGTTTGGGCGAGTTTTGGCTGTTTCAAAGTGCTTCCTGCTGATATTGGGTTTCCGTCAGGAAGAAAAACATCTGCGGCATCCGAATCCGCCAGGCGTTTGGAATATACGTCAAGCAAATCCGCCAGGCGCGGGCTGATTTCAAATCCGTCACGTGCCAAAGCAATTGCTGGTTGAAACAATTCCTTCCAAGGTAAGTTTCCATGGATCTTGTGGAGTGTTTCCATCAAGCGCAGCAATCCGGGAACACCGATCGAGCGGCCGGAAGACACCGCGTCAAGAAATGGAAGTGGTCTGCCATTTTCTATGAAGAGTCCAGGCGTAGCGCCCGCCGGTGCTTTCTCTCGGGCATCCCAGCTTGTTAATCCGGAAGAACTGTGGACAAGTGCGAACGCGCCGCCGCCAATTCCGCTGGATTGTGGTTCAACCACATTTAAGACCAGTAAAGCCGCAATCGTCGCGTCGACTGCTGATCCTCCAGCTAACATGATTTGATTGCCAGCGATGGCCGCGTGTCGGTTCGCAGCAACAATCATGTGTTCCTGTGTTTCGATAGATGGATTTGCTTTGAAGCTACCTGCTGCTTCGGGGTCGATTTGCGTCTGTCCTGAAGCAAAACCAGCGAACAGTGTGAACGCAAGAAAGACAGTCAACCGCATGAGTCGGGTTCTATCAGTTTACCGTTGCCTTGAGCGGAGAGTGAACTCCAACGTTCCGGTGAGTAGTTTTCGTATGTCACTGGAGTTTGACAGCGCTTGCATATCAGATTGCGACGCGCGTGCCGACCGGTAAGCCAGCCACAGTTCTGACACTTCATGATTAATTTCGGTGGTGTGAAGTTTGAATCATGAGTCCGTTTTCCGCTGCAACCGATCTCTTTGGCCTTTGAGTACCAAATGTGGTCGTGTCCGTGCTCGGGACCCACGAGCGCATGGGCAATCTCGTGCAGGATTGTGTCCCTGATGTCGTCATCGCTTGCGTTCAGACAGAACTCCTCTGACATGGTAATCGTCTTCTCAGTGTATGAACATCGGCCGAGACGACGGTTGGCGTAATCGAAATTGAAGCGCCAGTCATCCAGATTATGGAGTCGGATCAGTTCGTCAGCCTGGCTCGCTATCGCATCCAGACGTTTCCGGTTCTCATGGCCGATCCGACTGGAACCCATCGGTTCAAGTTGCGCATATGGTACGTTCCACTGTTGGTTGTCGACCACAACTCTGGCGTATTTGGGATTCGTACGAATTATCGTACCGGAGAGTTCTGATCCGCTGGTTCCGGTAAATCGGACTTCATCACCGTTGCGAAACTGCGATTTTTTCAGTTGGTTTTGGGTATATACACGTTTGGGTTTTACTCCTTTTCGAAGTCTCAATGCGTAAACGTGCGTGCGGTGTTCCGAACCATCTTCGGTAATGATTTCCGTCATATCCCCTCTTATCGACGCGATGAATCCTTCTTTCAGTTGATTGTCCGCACCAAAATATGAAACGGGGTCGCTTACTTTGAAATTATGACGGGCCATTCGGGTATGGAAGAGCTAGATTTTATGTAACTGGTTGAATCTGAATGTAGAAAACGAAAAGATTACAATTCTCCAGGGTTGGACTTAGAACGGCCAGAAATTTATATATTTATAAACATTCCGGTGTTTCTGATGATTGGTAAATAATATCACTGACGGTTTCACATTTGGGCACGACAAAACAATGAGTTGTGAATTTACAATAGCATTATTCTTTTGAACGTCCAATTCCCAATCAAATTCAAAGGTCAATTGATGAATAAACAGAATCGATCCGAAGAGTTCAGAACCATCGCCCAGGAGCTTGCTGGAAAGTTCGCTCCCAGAGCCGCAAAGTGGGATCAAACGCAAACCTATTGCTGGGAGAATATCGATGACCTGGTAGATTCAGGATTGATGGGCATGACGATTCCGACCGAGTATGGCGGACGGTCCGCATCCTTTCACGACACTGTCATTGTTGTGGAAGAAATCGCCAAAGCCTGCACGCTCAGCGCACGAATCGTAGTTGAGTCCAATATGGGAGGAATCAGTGCGATCATGACTTACGGTGATGACTTTCAGAAGGGTTACTGTGCGCCGATTGTGCTGGCTGGCGACAAACCGGCAATCTGCATTACTGAGCCGGAAGCCGGCAGTGCGGCAAATGAAATGCAAACGACCGCGAGAAAAGTAGGGGACGAATTCGTCATCAACGGAGTCAAACACTGGATAACAGGCGGCGGTGTTTCAAAACTGCATCTGATTTTCGCGCGCGTGGTCGACGAAGACGAATCACATTTGGGAATCGGTGCATTCATTGTTCACCATGATCCCGGCAAAGGTATCAGTCCGGAAGGATTTACCGTAGTAAGAAGAGAAAATACGCTTGGACTGCGGGGCATGCCTGAGGCAGAGTTGCGATTCGATGACCTCCGAGTCGACGCTAGATTTATGCTTCAGACACCTTCAGGACTACACCGGGGATTTGCCGAACTGATGAGTGCATACAACAGTCAGAGGGTGGGTGCTGGCACCATTGCGATGGGAGTTGCAGCTGGTGCGCTGGACCACGCGAAACGCTATTTGAAGGATCGTCATCAATTTGGGCGGCCTTTGGCGGAATTCCAAGGTCTGCAGTGGATGATCGCAGAGATGGATGCTTCGGTTCATGCGTCTAGATTATTACTGTATGAAGCGGCAAACTCCCGAGGACCGAACGGGAGTCCGTTTCCTGACATTCTTTCGGCAGCTCGGGCGAAACTGTTTGCATCTGAAACAGCCATCAAAGTCGTCAGTGACTCGTTGCAGATGTTCGGTGCTCGCGGATATGGAGATCAGGAGCCGTTGGAACGGATGTACCGAGACGTAAGAATGTTTACAATCGGCGGCGGTACGGCACAGATTCTAAAAACCCAGATTGGGAGTAAGCTGCTCGGAATCAAGTCACCACAGACGCGCGACGGTTATCATCAGATGATGAAGTCTGGGCTTCTAAAGTGATGCGAAAGGAATGACTTCGCTGATACCGGATGGCCGGATGGCTATGTCAAGGTTGTCACAACACTCTGGAAACGTTCTGTCGCCCAGTATGCGGCGATCGCGATACTTGGCACGACAACTGCCCAGCGAGCGAAATTCAACAGTGAACTTCTGAATCTGGCGATCAGGAGCAAAACCATCCATACCGCGGTGACTATTGCAATTTGACCGATTTCCACTCCAACATTGAAGGCCAGCAGAGACTTCCAGAGATGAGCCCCATTCGGTAACAACAATTCGTGGAGTACGAACGAGAACCCCAGGCCATGAAGCAATCCGATCAGCAGTGTCATGACAAATGTACTGAGACTGTCTGAATTTGTTTTCGCCCCGCCAATCGCAGTGACCGCCACAAATATGATGGAAATTGCGATACCCAGTTCAACCGCTGGAATGAACCAGGCAACAGATGGAGCATATCCCCAAAACCCGGCAATCAAGGTAATTGTGTGTCCGACCGTAAACCCGGTGACCCGCCAAAGCAGTCCGGTCAGTGTTGCGGCACCGATTGCCAGACAGATGACGAATAGCAGATGATCCCAACCCTTGATTATGTGAATGATGCCTTGAACTGTAAACGTTGCAAACGCAGCCATCGCAGAGTTCGTGATATCCACGGGTTCATTCAAAATGCCGGTAAAGCGAAAAACTCGCGTTTCACCGGGAAAATGATCCAGCAATAAGTTTGCGGTTTCATCTTGCAGTTCAAGCCCGGGATTCCAGCTGAAAGACAAGCGGTACGAATTGACTGGACGGTCATGTATATAGCGAAGTTGTAAATCTGTCACTGTTTCACCGACATAGACATCTTCCACTACACTTTCCGGTGTGTCTCCGGATAGCGAGATTTTAGCTTCTTCCAAAGTGGCGAATGGCGGCTGCTGAAGGGCACTGTGCAGGCGCATATTGACGATTTCGGGTTTCAATAAGGCACCTTCTGTTTCGATTCGTACACCACCTGTGGCTATTGCAGCGAATTCGACCGGAGCGTTTCGGATCTTCGCCAGGTCGAGATAGTGTTTCAGACTATCCTGTTCGACCCTGTTATAGGTGAATGGTGCGGGGATTGGATTACCTTCCTCAAGCGAACCGACGGCAAGTTCCGCGAGGAAGTAGGCAGTTGGAATTCGTATGAAGACGTCAAGACCCTGTTGGGTGTGTACGACATGGATTGTCCGTATATTTAGATCGAGATTGAAGTGGGAATTTCCCTGGTTGCACATGAGCAGGAAAGCGCATCCAAGAACCAATGGCGCAAATGTCCTGTTATACCCGAGGTTTTTCGCAAATGGCTTCATTCCAGCAATGTGTATATGATACGAGATGAAAAATCGACGGGAACTGTCGCGACTTAGTGCCCGCCCGCAAAGATACGTTTTGAATTACCTACAAAAGAAAAACCGCCTGGAATAAGAGGCATTCCAGGCGGTCTCAGAGCTTGTAAATTAGCCGTCGGCTCCAGAAACGTAATTTGAGCCAAAGTACATGACATGACCTTTCATGTCACTGATATCTGCGGCACTAAGTTCAATGGTTGAGCTATCAAGCATGGTGTGCGGATGTCGCTGTGTCCATTCCGACGCATCCAACAGAGTGGACGTGTAGAATGTGGTTTCAGGCACCAGATAATGATGCGGAATTGCAACTTTGGCACCCGTCAAAGCCATTACCGAATCAGCCTGCTCGTAGTCAAGAATATGGCGAGAACCGTCTACCGGAACAAATACGATGTCAATGTCACCAATCTTATCCATCACTTCCTGTGGCGGGTTTGGACGATTGTCTCCCCACATGAGAAGGCGCATTCCACCGGTCTCAATCAGGTAAAGACTATTGTCCATGTGCCGGAAATTGGTTGGCGGACATGGATCATCCCGACCTTCAAATTGTTTTACAGCTTCTGTCCATGGAACCATTCCGGGCGCGACACATTGATGCTTGTCGGCGATACCGGTAATTTTGACATCACCCAGCTCAAATGTTCCTCCCATGCGGTCCAACAACATGTTGGCATCAATCTTGTCCAGTGCGTCGTGATCGAAATGAGCGTGTGTAGACATGCCAATGTCCACGTCTACCTTCGGAAATTCAGTTCTATACCAAAGGCCCCAAGCTCCTGATGGATCATTGCGCCACGGGTCGACGATCATGGTGATCCCGCGAGGAGAGGTGACTCCGAATGACGAATTGCTGTAATATGAGATTTCGATAGAACCTGTCGAGTCTCGAGTACCTCCCTCGTTTTGAATCTGAATGATTCGATTGTGATTCTTACCCGACTGCCAGGCATTCATCTGGCTGACGACATCGTCACCTACTCCCACTAGTCCTCCAACTGCAATGGCAAGACCAATGACCAGTAACTTAGATTTTTTCATCATTGTGAATTCCTCCATAAAATATATTTTTGATATACAAATCCAATTGTATACAAACTCAATTAGTCAATGTTGATTCGGTTGGCACTCCATATCTCAAAGAAGCGCGATATTGCTGATCCAGTTACAGCTGAATCAATTTGATGCTTACCGTGTTATTCTGTTGTCAAGTTCGGGACCAACTTGGGAACACGGTGTGAATCGGAATAAATTTGAACCTTTCGATAGATGAATGTCCAATGGAACTTGCCGAAGTCAGGAAAAAAATGCTCGCTTATCGTCCGATACTTGTGAATCGGGAGGGTCGAAGAACAGCGGCTGTCGCGTTGATCTTGCGTCAACATTTCCATGGTGCTGAAATCTTGTTCATTGAACGATCTCGGCGGACTGGTGATCCTTGGTCTGGTCAGATGGCATTTCCGGGTGGCAAGACAGACCCAAGCGACAGATTTTCGATGGAAACTGCGTTGCGGGAGACACAGGAAGAAATTGGCATCGGGCTTAAGCCCGGTATGAACATCGGATGTCTTGATGATCTTGTAGCGCCACCGAAAAGTCCGGCCCATGGGCTTGTGGTATCGTGCCATGCGTTTGAATTGGAGCGGAACGAACAAATTCGACCCAATTCAGAAGTTCATGACACCGTCTGGATACCGATTGACTGGATGCTCGATCGCGATAACTTCATCAAGAATTATCGACCGCGAGATTATGAAGGTTCGTTTCCTGGAATTCGAGTTGGCCGAGACGATGATCGAGTGATATGGGGACTGACTTTTCGGTTTGTTCAGGAATTTTTGGGAATTCTCCAGCCTGGTTTTTCATTTCGTACGTGAAATATTGGCGACCGCATCTTTCATTTCTATCAGAATTTCGGGTTCAAATAAAACCTGACTATTCAGGACATTCGGGTCTGGTTGGAAAGGAGATTCCGAAAAGATTCGGTCATGAGTACCGATTTCCAAAGCTAGATGCGGGGGTGGAAATAATTCATTAGCATCAGTGGTGTCGCAGAGTCTGTGCTGACGATTGAAGAATTGCCACTGATAGTTGTTCAGTTTACGTTGGTTGTCGGTTGGTGTTTTTCCACTGAGCATATTGTGTACATTGGTTACTCTTGTTTGGAATTTTCCATTTTTCCAGGTGAATTCTCCCGCTCTTTAGAAGACTTAAAGGCACTTTACTACACCTTGATACTATCAACCACTTTCAATCAGTCGAAACCATGATTAGACACTTTGTATCCTAGATTCGTTGAACGCCGAGTCAATGAAGCATTGTCCGACACTCGGATTGTATTGCTGTGTGGTCCTCGACAATCAGGTAAAACAACACTTGCGTAGCAATTTGCAAGTGATAGATTTCCGTTTTTCTCGCTCGACAACCCCCTGGTACTTGAAGCTGCTTTAAGTGACCCGGTAGGTTTTGTGCATGGCATCGATCAAGGTGTAATTGACGAAGTTCATCGTGCTCCAAAAATCTTTTTGGCACTCAAAACTTCCGTAGATACTGACCCGCGCGCGGGGAGGTTTTTACTAACCGGATCTGCGAATCTGATGACGCTTCCCCATCTCGACGACTCACTTGCGGGGCGTATAGCAATTATTCGCTTGCTACCTTTATCCAAAGCAGAATTACATGAAAGCCAGTTGTCGTTTATGGATCAGGTGTTTTTGGGCAAAATTCCGAAACCTGCCAACTTGACTATCGGTGATGAGCTTATCCGAGTTGTGCTTGCTGGTGGATACCCTGAAGCTTTGGCCCGCTCCAGTTGGAGTCGTCGAAAAGACTGGCATTTGGACTACGTCGGGCGATTGTGCAGTGGGACGTTCGTGACATTGAGCAGATTGAGAAATTGGGTGTCATGCCAAAGTTGTTGCGAGTCCTCGCCGAGTATTCCGGACAACTGGTAGCGTTTGGCATCCAAGGACACGGCTTTTCCTACACAGATGAATTCAACAACAATCGGCAGCTTGGCCTGTATCTGGAGAATTGGAAAGAGCGGTTGAACTGCTTGGACCAAATCACACCGCTTAGGTTCCAAAGCTGGGATGATTGGGAGAAATTTGGCGTGGGAAGCTGGTTTGAACCTAAGCTACAATTCGACCGGTTTGAGTTTTGCCGCAAGTATCCTGCGAAAGCCTCAGGTTTACGGCCATGGTGATCAATCTATTTGGTTCGAGGAAATGCATATCCTCCAATTTTTGAGGTCTTGCAACCTAGTTGCACCATGCACTCGCTCAGTCCTACCGCGCAGGCCACTCCATCTAGCACGGGTAATTGAAATTCGCTTTCGAGTGATGCAGCCAGGTCTGTCATTCCAGCACAACCCAGCACTATGGCTTCGGCGTGGTCAGTCTCGATGGCATCGGAAATTTCATTGGCGATACGTTGGCGCGCGTCACCAAAGTCCGATTCCAAATCCAGAACAGGTATATCCGACGCTCTCACACGAGCGCATTTTGCCCAGAGACCATATCGAACAAGATTGTGCTCTATCGCCGGTACCGATCTGGATAAGGTTGTGACAACCGTGAATTTGTTTGCGATTAGCGACGCGATGTGAAATGCCGCTTCTCCAATCCCGATGACCGGGGCGGATACCAGGCAACGCAGAGCGTCAAGTCCTGTGTCGTCGAAACAGGCGACAATCACGGCATCTGCCTCCGGATGCGATCGAATCATGTCGATCGCGCCAGGGACACTCAACGCCTCATCATAAAACCCCTCGATACTCACAGGTGTGTTCGGTGGATTGACCGCAATCAGTTCGGTATCCGGTCGCGCAATCTGTGCTGCGGTCGATTCGATTTTCCGAGTCATCGACTCGGTTGAGTTCGGATTGATGATCAAGATGCGCATGGTACGTTCACAAATCAGATTTCACCACCTAGATATGCGGCAATGATCCGATCATCTTCGATTAGTTCCTTGGATTCCCCGCTAAGTACGACTGATCCTGTTGCCAGTGCATAAGTACGATGTGAAATACTCAGAGCCATCCGGGAATTCTGCTCCACCAATAATACTGAAACACGCTCTTCTCGATTGATGGTTTTGATGGATCGGGCAATATCACGAACCAGCTTCGGTGCAATTCCCAATGAAGGTTCATCAAGTAGCAGGAGACGGGGATTTGCCATCAGAGCACGTCCGATTACAAGCATTTGCTGCTCACCACCGCTGAGTGTACCCGCCGATTGTGAGAATCTTTCTTTCAATCTCGGAAACCTTTCCATCACGCTATCAAGCGAATTTGCGATAACGTTCGATTTTTCCTTTCTGGAGAATGATCCCATCAGCAGATTGTCTTTGACCGACATGTACGGAAATACGCGACGCCCTTCAGGAACCATCACGATTCCTCGTTGTACGATTTCAGATGCCTTGAGTCCATCAATCCGCTCACCTTGGAAATATATTTCACCGCCTCTCACTGGAGCGAGTCCGGTAACGGCCCGGAGGATCGAAGACTTACCTGCTCCGTTCGCTCCGATCAGAGCAACTGTCTCTCCTTCTTCAAGATTGACTGAAACACCCTTCAGCGCATAAACATGACTGTAGTAGAGTTCAATATTCTCTACTCTCAACAACTCAGTCATATCTCCAGTTCCGCTGAGTCATGTTCGCTTCCAAGGTAGGCTTCGATCACTTTCGGGTCGGTCTGTATTTCCTCCGGGCTGCCTTCGGCAATCTTCTGTCCGAAATTGAGAACGGCGATTCGGTCTGAAATTTTCATAACCGCCGACATGTCATGTTCAACAAGTAAGATGGTTACTCCTCTTTCTCGCACATTTCGGACCAGATCAACCGCATGCATCGTTTCTTCATGATTCATTCCGGCGAACGGTTCATCGAGTAGAAGCACCTTGGGGTTCGTTGCAAGTCCAATTGCGATTCCAAGCGATCTGAGGTGTCCGTGTGGTAAATTGCTGGCTACTTCGTTTCGGATGTCGTACAGCCCGAGAAACTCCAGAATTTCATCCGACGACTCACTGAATTTTCGCTCGTCTGTTCGGGCCGGTCCGGAGTGGATAAAGAAATCGAGCAAGTTTGCGCGTGAACGTAGATGGTGTGAGATGATGACATTGTCGCGAACCGTCATGGATGCGAATATGGTGGTTTCCTGAAAAGTACGCACCACGCCTCTACGAGCGACAATATGGGGTGCAAGATTGGTTATCCGTTCGCCTTTGAAAATCACTTCGCCGGATGTAGTGCGTAAGAACGATGAAATGAGCTTGAACAGTGTCGATTTGCCGGCGCCATTGGGACCGATGATCGATAGAATTTCCTGCTCATTGGCTTGAAAGGAAACATCATTGACAGCTGTGAGACCGCCAAACTTCTTGGTAACGTTTCTCACGTCCAAAAGGACACTCATCTGCCGACTTCCTTATTCCATCGAGGTAAACGAATGCTCAAGAGCCCGTTCGGCAATATGAGCATCAGCGTGATCAGCAGACTGGAATAGATCAGGAGCTGAAAACGTCCTGTCATGAACAGCAAATCCCACCCGAAGTACAACAGCAGTGTACCCAGCATCGGGCCGAAGACATAGCCTAATCCACCGAGAAAGCAATTGAGCATAAAGTTGATCGAATCGGTTACCACAAAACTTGAGGGGTAGATCGATTGCGATATGGCAACAAACATTGCGCCGGCAATCCCGCCTAGGAAGGAAGATATCGCATAGGCGATAATTCGCAGATATGGAACGTTAACCCCGATCGATGATGCGAGTTCTTCATTTTGCTGAAGTGATCGACACAAGTGCCCCATTCGGGAATTCACCAGACGATAAAGTGTCGCGAAAGTCAGCACCATAGCGATAGCAGCCGCATAATAGAAGGCGAGTTTAGGATTTGCCAGTGTCGAGAAATCCGGTATGATCGTCAGTCCGAAGATAGAAAGTTCTTTGGGTAATGGGATGGAAACGATTCCTTTCGCGCCCTTTGTGATTGGTAGTGCGAGCGCGGTGAGGCGCGCCACCTCAGTTGAAACCAACGTGATCATCGCAAAGTAGACACCCTTTAGTCGGAGTATGGGCAAACCGATCAATACACCGACGATCGCACAGAAAACACCGGCCAATGGCAGAGTCAGCCAGAAATTGATGCCGTGGTCCATCACCAGAACGGCCGACACATAACCTCCGGTGAGCGCATATACGCCTTG
Source organism: Arenicellales bacterium (assembly GCA_963662635.2). Classification (GTDB taxonomy): domain Bacteria; phylum Pseudomonadota; class Gammaproteobacteria; order Arenicellales; family JAJDZL01; genus JAJDZL01. Next base: position 590,074 of record CAXXFC010000006.1, on the reverse strand, counting down.
TCCGATATTAATTCGTCCGATGTAGAACGTCAACCAGACTCCGGCGGACGCGATTGAAAGCAGTGCCACCGAAGTGAGTGTGTAATAAAACCCCCAGTTCGCTGTTGATTCGATCCACCAGGGAATCAGGACAAAAATCGTAAGGAAGAAAACGGCAACGCCCGTGAGTTTTCCCTTGCTCGGCATGACTGACTAACCCCAAGGTTTCCCCATCAATCCTTGAGGACGGATGGCAAGAAAAACCATCAGTGACGCGAATATGACCAGATAGGTGATGTCCCCATACTGTGACAGGACAGAAAGACCTACAGACTCCAGCATGCCCAAGATGAAACCTCCGGCTATGGCTCCTGATATGACACCGGCGCCACCGATCATGACCATCATGAACGCTTTGATTGAAGTTGGTCCACCCATTCCGAGGTTGACACCTGTAATTGCCACCAGAAGACCGCCGACGAGGCCTGCTAGCATCGCGCCTATGGCAAATCCAATCATGGAATATCGGTCGACGTCAACACCCATGAGTTGAGCCGCAACCCGGTCTTGGGCCAATGCACGCAGTGCACGTCCTGTTCTGGAATAGTGCATAAAAGCGATAAAGCCAGCGATGAATACGATGGCGAGAACGCAAACCAGTATCCGGTCGTACGGAATGATGATGCGAAAATCCCAATTGAATACCCCATCGATGATTTTGGGTACGCCGCGTTGCTTTTCACCGAATACAAGAAGTATGACGGCGTCCAGAAAAAACGCGATACCGGCCGCGAGCAACATGGAACTTTCTTCTCGAACGGATTTGCGAAGCACAGGACGAAACAGGAATTTTTCAACAAAACCCCCGATGACCGCAAGAACTGCCGCGGAAATTAACAGTCCGACCACGAATGGCAGTTCGAACTGTGCGACCATGGTGTAGGTGACAAATCCGCCAATGACATACATTTGCCCATGTGCGAAATTGAGCACATTCATCAAGGCGAATATTAACGTCAATCCGAGCGCAATCAATGCGTACTGCGCACCCAGATAAATTCCATTGATGATGATTTGTTCCATCGCAGAATTATTGTTCTTGAAAAAGACCCGCGCCTGGGCGCGGGTCTTCAAGTTTTTGATGTGATTTTATGTTGTCAGTCCACTTCGGCGATAAACAATGTTTCGAATCCACCATCCATGTAAACATTCACTACAAGCGGGACTGCGATCTGACGTCGCTGACCGAATGAGCTCATGCCGACATAGCGAAGCTCGGCATCGCCTTTCATGTAGGGATTCGGCGCGGCAAAGGTATCCATGGTTTTCTGGAATTCCTCGACGTTGTCGATTGCCGCCGGATTTGCCTTCATAGTCGCCAGAATGTATTCAAGTGCATATACTTTGGTATTTGACTCATCGTTGTATTCACCGAACATTTCAGTGTATACCTTTACGAACTCATTCATCCTATCTGAAGCGATTTCCGGAGTCGAGGCGCCGCCAACCGAAATAAAGCCATTCGCCAATTCACCCGCTCCTTCTGCAAGGATAGTGGCATCTTGCGCGGTTTCTGTCGAGATCAATCCCTCAAAACCCATTTCTCGCGCAGAACGAATCAATTGCGGGGCGTTTGCTGGTGCAACACCGGAAAGTACAAGCAAGTCCGGCTGAGTTTTTACAACCGGCAATAGCACCGGTGTGAAGTCTGTGGTATCCACCTGATAGGTTACGCTTGAAGAAACGACTTCTAGTCCCAAGGCTTCTGCAGCGGCTACACCTCCGTCTCGTTGACTTAGCGGGTCGGACTCATTGGCCGCTACGAAAGCGACCGTCTGCACGCCTTTTTCGTCTTTGAGATACTGATAGATCGCCGGTCCTGATTGATAGTTGGCGACCATGCCCAGTACCGCATTCGATGCTGGTGGGGAGTACAATTCTTTCGGAAATGCATAAGGAATATAAATGATTCCCTGTTGCTCCGCGACCGGGCGCACCGCGGCGGCTCCGTCATCCACGTTTGGACCGACCACATAGCTGATGCCTTCCTGAGCCATCTTCTCCATACCCGCAATCGCGCGTTTTGGATCCTTTTGGTCATCGAACGTTACGATTTCGATCGTGTATGTTGTTCCGCCGATTTCATATCCACCTTCATCATTTATCATCGCAGCGAGTGTTTGCATGGAGCGCACATTTGAGATGCCCCAGGCAGCTGCAGGCCCACTCGTTACCCCTACGAATCCAATTTTCAGAACCGGTTGCTCAGCGGAAACTGTCGAAACCGCTCCTACGATTGAAAAGACAGCGGCCATCAAGAAAGTAATCATGCGGCCCGATAAATTGTTAAATTTCATAAAAATTTCCTATCGATATTATTTGAAAAGTTAGCACAATCCTGTGCATGTCACCATGTAGCCTCATCCATGAGGAAAGTTGATTATAGCCAACATTGAAAGTTAATCAACTATGCTCTTTTTGGCTTGCCGCGGTTCAATTTGAATGGCACACAACCCAGTTACTGACGATGTCGCATCGACGGTACCCTGCGCAGCTACCGTATGCTGTACCTCGCGACGGCAACGAAACCGACTGTTTTGGTTTATGGACTTTGCAATGTTGATGTTTCAAGGGGGAAATGATGTTCAAACTCTAATTTGAGAATTTTGTACAAATCTAAAAACCGGAGTGTCTTTCATTCTGCTCATCTTTATAATTGCTGAGTTAGCACGATCTAATTTTTCGCCGAATTTCTTACTTTCAACTCGGTGAAACAGTCAACTAATTTGGAGGTGAACGATGTCTGACGAAACTACCGACCGAAGAAAAGATGAGACTTTCGACCAGGCGACTATAGAAAGGAGACTCGCTGAAGAACTGCCTCATTGGTACTATGAGAACGGCTGGATTCGTAGAAAGTACCGAACGATGGGGTGGAAGGGGACTCTGATGGTGATCAACGCGGTCGGGCATCTCGCCGAAGCGGCTTGGCATCATCCTGACATCACCGCATCCTACGCTTTCGTCGTCGTGAAATTGATGAATCATGCAGCGAAGGGAGTCACCGAAAAGGATTTTGAACTTGCCAAAAAAATCGAGGAATTTGTCCACTGGCAGCCGGGACTCGAAGACAGTTCTCTTGAAGGCACACCCACTGATCAGCGATTTCGATATATTCGCTACGATGTCGAGACCGACGAGTAGTCCCTAGGCCGGATTATCCTGTTCATCATGGCAAGGATGTCTGATGTCATACTCAGCTTGGGTTCCAACAAGGGAGACCGCAGGAACTCCCTGCACAAGGGATTAGCACGCCTGCAGGAATTCGGCTATTCGATCAGTCGGATTTCTCCGATCGTAGAGTCTCCGGCACTGCTTCCTCCAAATTCACCATCCAAGTGGAACCGTCCCTACCTCAATCTTGTAGTCCAGGGTAGCACTTCATCGGACATTGAGTCATTCTCGAATCTGACGAAGAGGATTCAGACTGAAATGGGTGCGAAAGATTCCCATGATCGATGGGCGCCTCGCGATCTAGATATCGATATTGTGCTCTGGGGAAATGATGTCATTCATTTCAATGGCGCTACATTGCCCGACACTGAAATGTATCTCAAGCCCTATGTGCTTTCACCGATGGTTCACATGCTACCCGATTTTCGATTTCCGGAGAAGGGTGCCAAATCAGTACTTGAGCTGAGCCATTCGCAATCGGAAATTTGCCATATCCCACTTTGGATGGGAATTCTGAACGTAACCCCGGATTCTTTCTCAGATGGCGGTATTCACTTCGATCTGGACAAAGTTGAAAGAACTGTGAAGGGGATGATTGAGGATGGTGTCAACATTATTGATATCGGTGCCGAATCAACGCGTCCGAACGCGACACCCTTGTCTCACGAAGACGAATGGAACCGGTTGTCGCCCGCTTTGGAATTGGTGCGGAGAATCTGCAAGTCTTGTCTGTTCCCGCCTCAGGTCAGTATCGATACATACCATCCTGAAACCGCGCTCAAAGCTGTGCGAAGTGGTGTCGACATCGTCAATGATGTCGGCGGGCTTGGTCGCGAAGAGATGCTTGGTTTGGCGAAATCCAGTGACTGTACCTTTGTCGCGATGCATAGCGTCACGGTTCCCGTCGACCCGTCAGCGAGCATAGATCCAAATTCGGATGCCTGCGAAGTGTTTGAGACCTGGTTGGATGATCGCCGGCGAATTTGGGAGAATGTGGGCCTCGACCCGAGCAGAATTATCATTGATCCCGGAATAGGATTTGGTAAGAGTAGTCTGCAGTCACTGCAGTTGATGCGTTCAGTCAGGCGACTGCGAAGCCATGGATATCGACTGCTGATCGGTCATTCTCGCAAGAGTTTCCTCAAGACGTTTTCCACCCAGGAATGCTCCGAATTGGATCCCGAGACAGTCGGTGCATCAATTCAGCTGTGTGCGCAGTCAGTCGATATCTTGCGCGTACACAATGTCAATGCAAACATTCGTGCCTATCTGAGCTGGGCACACTTGCTGGACAACACCGCGTAGACACCGATAAGCTCCGAACCCCGCGCTCATAAAGATTGTTGTCGAAAACTCTTGATCGCATCTACCAGCCATTGCCAGGCTTCCAGTTCTTTCGCGCCTGCGGTTTTCTCCACAGCAATTGAAAGATAGTCCATCTCGGAGTCTATCTTTTCCGCCGGCAGCATATTGAGACGACTGACAAGAACAGCGGCTTCGATTACGGCTGCCTGCGCGCGGTTAAACCCGCGGAAAGCTCGCGTCACAGCATTGTGAACTTCGATCATGTAGATTCGCGGGCGCAGCTCATCGTCAGCTTTTTTTACAACTCTGAGTTCATTGTGTGAAATTGCGGCGTCCAGCACATATCCGTTAACCATGGTCGCCGGGTAGACAGGCCAGTCGCTTCTGCCGGTCACACATCCCGCGAACAGCCGCACATCATCTGTAATGTTCACAACCGCCACGCCGGTCGATTCGATATTGGTCAGCGTCTGTGAGGGTTTGAATGGCGCGATCACAGTGAATCCGTCCTCAAAGCGTATCCCCATCGGGGCGATGTGGACCTCGTCCTGTTCGTTGATCGTGGTTACGACAACTTCATAGATCATGATGCATCCGGTTCTTTATTCGACCGCAGTGTAGAGCCAGGTATCCGATATTCATCATCGTCCTGTTCGTCAGCGACCAGGCAACCCCAGTTCAATGCCCGGTCCTGAATATAACGTTTGCCCAATTGCCAGGCAATTTGCGCCTTGGTGAGTTCCGCGCCGAGATAGAACGCATGGGATCCGTCATTTTCCACCTTCAGGTGCGGGAATAACTCGTAAGGGTCAGTGGATTCCAAAATTCCGTCGCGGTTAAAGATGTGAATCCCCCCATCGCTGACCTGAATACGAAAGCTTGGATCTTTGATCATCTGTGCCAGTTCGCGAATTTCTTCGACCGATGTCGGAAAAGGTTTCCTTTCGTGCAGCGCGAGCAAGCCATCGCTGTAATGCTGAGGCAGACTCGAATCCTGTCTGGCGGCGTGCATGATCCGACGCGCCAGGTCGGTTTCGGCGACCGCGGTTCGCGCATGGCCACTCACCTCGGTAGTCAGTATTGCGCATGCTTCCAATTCAGAAGCGATGCCCAGCAGTACGGCCGTGATACCGATGGTGTCCGCTTCGGTCAGTTCAGTGATGTTCCCGGTTCCGATCATGATTGGGACTTCAGGATATCGCTGACGCAACTCGTGGTATTGAACAATCGACCGGGTAAAACCGAAGTGAATCGGATTCAAGATCGAATCAGCAAGAAATTCGTTTCCCCTCGCGCCGAGTACATCGATCGACCTGTAAAGTGACTCGATTCCAGCATCGCCATCTGGGATCAGTACTGGGATACTATCGACCTCATCCGCAATCCACAACGATTTCTCGGATAGACTCAGCAGATAGTCTGCACCAGCCTTCCCACCGCGTACGAGCTCCTGATCATGAATTGCATCGACACTGACTTTGAATCCTATCCGCTTGAGTTCGGACACGGATTCCTCCAAATGCGGAAATTCTCGTCCCGGCAGACACCCGAGATCAATCACATCCGCGCCGGAGTCTTGATAATTCTTCGCTGCTTCGACAATTTGGTCGATTGTCATATCAGGTGCTTCGACAATTTCTGCGAATATTGCTACAGAATAATCATCGAGCTGGGCACTGCGGGGAGGCGCTCCAAAATACTGCGGCAGGTCCTTCAAATCCTTTGGCCCCTTTACAACTTTCACGCCGTAGTGATCCGATAGGCTTTCGATGTTTCCAGCGCAAAGACCGGGCAGCATGATTGTGTCGAAAGATTCAACGTCTCCCAACCGTCGCTTGAGTATGCCTTCGGAAATCAGTGCGGCTACGCTGACGCCTAGGGGTCGAATCTCGTAGGAGAATGTCTGAGAGCCGATGCTGTCAATCGTGCGTTGCAGACTGGTGTGTGCCAGTTTGCCCGTTACGAATAGGATTCGGTCAGGCATTTCACCCTGTGCAACACAGCATGCTGCAACTCTTCCAAGTCAGTTGTTGAAGTGGTGTTTTCAAATTCACCGATTTTCCTGGCGCATTCAAGGTCAATTTCCCGGGGATAGACTGTCACCATTTTTCCAGGTGCGGGAGTGATTACGACCGGTTCAGTATCGCAAGCGTAGACGATAACTGGGATTCGACATTTGCCTGCCTGTGCGAAAACATTCGTCACCAAAGTGTCAGAAATTCCGGCTACGCATTTCGCTACTGTATTGGATGTTGCTGGGGCTATGACGAGCGTGTGATAGTTTCCCTCATAGAACTGTCCGACCGGTACCGCGCTGGCGGTTGAGTCATGAAACATGCGAATTTCGGCACTTCGGAGTCGATCAATGTATTTATACATGACGAGTACCTCTTCAACCGCTTTGCTCAGGAAAACATCCACCTCCTTCAACTCGATTAGAAAATCGAGACACTCCTTGAGGTCATGGCCTGACCCGGTCAACGCCCAGGCAAATCTCGCTTTTTCATATCGACGGGGCATTACTGTATCGACCAGCCTGAATTCATGCAGACCCCACGGGTGTTCGGGTCATCTCTCACGCCAGCTGATCTCTTTCCCGATCATTCTGATTTTCTCCTTGAGGATTTCTCTCGAATAGAAGTCGTCTATTCTTTTCTCGGCGCCTTTCAAGGCACTCATTGCCAGCTCCAAGTCTCCCAGACGAAAGAGGTGTTCGACTTTGGCAAGGTAACCTGTCAGCAAGTCTTCGGATTTCAATGCCGCTTCGGACTGTAATTGGTAGAGCTGCAGACTATCAGGAAATCTCTGAATGTGTCTTCTGATGTAGCGGCTTGCTTCTTGTAGATTATCCGTTCGGATCAAAGACCGCGTATATAGCTCAACGACAGTGCTACTGGGACTTGGTTCGAGCGCTGTTTCCTCAAGCAGCGACTTTGCGGTTTCAAAATCATGGGCATCCAACTCGATTTCGGCTGCTGCTGTCAGAAGCCATATATTGTCTGGCAGTCGATTTCGGAAGGTAAGAAGATGGTTTCGGGCCGTCTCGATGTCCCCATCCTTGACCAGTGACAGTACGTAGCCGTATTGGGCAGCGGCTTGTTCAGTTTCACTGCCAGTTGTTAGTTTGTCCTCAAAATATCTGTAAGTTTTGTTCGGCTCCCAATCGAAGAGAACTCGAACCCGAGCCTTGACGAAATGAAAATCTTCCGAAACTTGCGGCTTGGGAATATTTTTATATCGCTTGACTCTTGCCTCAAAACTGGCGATTCTTTCCGGTGTGATCGGGTGGGTGTTATGGATGTTACTTTGAATACCGCCCTGTTCGCGAATCTCCTGCTCCAACGCGATCATGAAATCTCTTGCATCGAGCGGGCTATATCCGGACGCGGTCAGTATCTGAAGACCCACCGCATCCGCCTCCCGTTCGTAACTCAAGGTATAGTCAATCATCGCCTCGACCTGCGCAGCCTGGGCACCCGCCGCGACGGCAATCCCTTCGTCGCCACCCGCTGCGATACCCGCCAGAATGAGCAGAACAGATGGCAGGAGAGTGGATTGGTAGTTCTCGGTCAGTCTCGACAAATGGTTTTGTTTGTGGTGTGCAAGTTCGTGTGCGATTACAGATGCCAATTGTCCTTCGTTGCCCGCCGCTTCAATGATGCCGGTATTGATGAAAAATGTCGCACCCGGGCCAGCAAAAGCATTGAGTGCTGCATCAACTGTGACATGGTAGCTCAGCGGGTCAGAGTCCATGTTCGCGTTCTTTGCGAGTTTTTTTGCCAGATCGTACACATAGGTGTTGATCTGTGTGTCTTTGGATAGAACGACAGATTTACGGATCAGATGCAGGAAATGTCTGCTCTCCCGTTCAAGCTGTTTCGACTTGAACACATTCTTGGATTGTGCCTCTGTCTGTTCGACGGCGTGGGGTGCCAGCAAATGAACAGCACCTAACAAGGAAAGCAGGATGATCAGCTTGGTTGTATAGATCTTGATTCGAGAGTCTCCGGGACGAAATTGGATATGCTGATCGACGCAGGTCACAAAATACTGATTTGGTTAATGATACCTAAATTTTATCAGTATCGAAATTTACAATTTTCTAATTCGGTACAATGAATCTGATTGGATTGATCGCTAAACGGCGTGGACGCAAGAAGCCTGTCATTTTCACCTGTAACCAAATCTATGAAGTTCAACATTCTTGTCAACGAGGGGCCTTACACACATCAGGCATCCGATTCGGCGTATCAGTTTGCAAAGGCGGCGGTCAGTGCGGGACACGAAGTGATTCGTGTATTCTTCTATCATGATGGCGTCTACAACGCGAATCGGTTGAGCGCGCCGTCTGTCGATGACCGCGATGTCGTAAACCAATGGGTACGGTTGGCTGATGAATACGAAATCGATCTTGCGGTATGCGTCACCGCCTCGCTGAAACGCGGCATTCTGAGCGATCAGTCAGCACTGCGATACGGCAAGAATGCGGACAATATCGAAAAGAAATTTCAGGTTGCCGGAGTCGGTTATTTCATCGAAGGCAGCATCATTGCAGATCGTACGATCGTATTTGGCGACTGAACAGCCGCGTGATTGCTCATGGGATCCTCAAAAAAACGCATCATGTATGTCAATCGCCGCGCACCTTACGGTACCGCATACGCGCTGGAGGCGCTTGATGTTGTGTTGGCTGGTGCAGTGTTTGAGCAGGAAGTCAGTGCCGTGTTTCTTGATGATGGCGTATATCAACTGAAGCGCGGTCAGAATCCTTCAGTCCTGGATATGAAAGATTTTTCCAAGACTTTTGGCGCATTGCCTGATTTCGACGTGATGCATCTTTATGTTGAAGAGGAGTCGCTGGTACAGCGAGGCATGACAGCCGAGGATCTGATTGAAGTTCCTCGCGAAGATGACAGTAACGCAGTGACGCTGATCTCGTCAACCGACTTGTCCATGATAATGGACCAACAAGATGTAGTCCTGCAGTTTTAGCGACTCACGATGCTTCACATAGTCAACAAATCACCATCGGAAAAATCGACACTTGTGAGTTGTCTGCGTCTTGCCGCTGATAACGGCGATATCCTTCTGATTGAGGATGCGGTCTACGCGGCGATGACCGGCACTCATACCGAGTTCTTGATTCAAAGTGCATTGGCAAAGTACCGGATTTATGTGCTTGAACCGGATCTTGAATGCCGAGGATTGGAAATATCAAGATTGATCAGTGGTGTAAAGACAGTCGATTACGACGGGTTCGTCGCACTGTCGGTGAAAAACAGTGCGGTACACTCATGGCTCTGAGCGGTCTGTAAGCATGACTCTTGAATTTAATGGCAGGATCTATCCGACCGACCCCGAAGGATTTTTGCTTGACCCCGAAGAGTGGACTGAGGATCTGGCACGAAAGATGGCAGAGGATGACCGATGTGAGCTGGGCACGGACCATTGGCAGGCGATCTATATACTGCGGGAATATTACGCGCAATATGCAATCGCACCACCAATCCGTATATTGGTACGTCACATGGGAAAGAAACTCGGCAAGGAAAAAGCCAATAGCCCCTACCTTTATGAACTGTTTCCCCATGGACCGGCGAAACAGGCATGCCGCTATGCCGGATTGCCGAAACCAACCGGTTGTATCTGAAAATATTCGCAACAGACGGAACTGAAGCTCCTCGTGGGGCATATGAGTGGAAATGAGTCTCTTTTTTGCCAGTGCCCTATATATAGCTGTGGCTGTACTCACAATCGGCGTGATGTGGAAAGTCATCCTATACGCTCGTACCCCGGTACCGCACATGATCGCGGTGGCACCTGTTCCGAGAACGAGATTGGGAGTGCTGAACCGACTCGTTCGGGAAACACTTTTTTTCGAAAGTCTGTTCCGGGCGAGCAAATGGACCTGGTTCTTCGGCTGGATTTTCCACTGCGCGCTCGTTATTGTGCTGTTGCGACATCTGTATTTTGTAACCGATCCAATTCCAGCCTGGTTGGGTATGGTATTTGTTCCTTCGGATTACGCCGCATGGCTTCTGGTCGCGAGTCTCGTCGGTTTGCTCGGTAGGCGAGTTGTGGTCAGCAGGGTTCGATACATTTCCAGTCCATCGGACTACGCCATGCTGATATTGTTGCTGGTGATCGGTGCCAGCGGCCTGCATCTTCGGTATGGAACAGATGTGAACATTGTTGGCGTGCGGGAGTTCATGCTAGGGTTGCTCGCGTTGTCTCCCAAGGACTTACCTGAAAACCTGACACTCTATTTGCATGTCTTAAGCGTGGTCGTACTCGCTGTCGTCTTCCCTTTCAGCAAGCTCATCCATTTTCCCGGCTATTATTTCAGCCCGAGTCACAATCAACGCTACCGGTAAACGAGTAATTCAGCTGGTTCACAATCGAATCATGAAAAAAATCGAATCACCCAATATCAAAGAAAGAGCCATGTCCCATGGCAAGCCTTTTTTCGAATCAGGAAGCGACCAAAGCAGCGCACTGGTTGAAGGTTGGAAAGAGATTGCAATCGACAAGCTGGGTGAAATAGCAGATTCGAACCGCGCCTTTCGCCTGTTTCTCGACAGTTGTGTCAAATGCGGTGCGTGTACAGACAAGTGCCATTATTTTCTTGGTACCGGCGATCCGTTGAATATGCCGGTCGCGAGACAGGACCTGATCCGAGGGGTGTATCGACGTTACCACACTTTACCCGGAAAATTGTTCCCCCGATTTGTAGGGGCAGTGGATTTGACTGAAGAACTAATCGAGGACTGGAGCACCTATTACTACCAGTGTTCGGAATGCCGCCGCTGCTCAGTATTCTGTCCATTCGGCATTGATACGGCGGAAGTTACCATGGCTGGCCGATCCATACTTGATGCGGTAGGATTGAAGCAGAAATACATTCATACCGTTATCAATAATGTCCACAAGATTGGTAACAATCTGGGAATGGTCGGACCTGCGATCGCTGACACACTTGAGAGTCTGGAAGAGGAGGTTGAGGAAGATACCGGTGTAAACGTCAGATTTCCTCTGGATGAACCAAACACGGAGGTTCTGCTGGTTGTTCCGTCTGCGGACCTTTATACCGAACCTCATGTTGATGGACTTATCGGGTGCGCAAGAATTTTCCATCAGGCGGGAGTCAGATGGACGATGGCGACCGAGGCGTCAGAAGCCGCGAATTTTGGTTTGTTTGTTGGCGATGACTCGCACATGAGCGATATCGCAGAACGTATTTTGGCGACTGCCCTGAATTTAGGCGCAAGTCAGATTGTCATTGGAGAGTGTGGTCATGCATGGCGGGTCGCGAGCAGTTACTGGGATGGTCTCTTCAAGGATACTATGCAAGGCTACCAACAGCTGCCTGATCCAATTCACATATGCGAGTATACGCACCGTCTGATCACCGGGGGCAGGGTGCGACTGGACCGTTCAGTCCATGACGACAAGGTCATTACCTTCCATGATTCGTGCAATGTGGCGCGAGGTTCAAGAATGGGAGATCAGCCTCGCGACATCTATAGAATTCCGCGCGAACTGTTGAAGGCCGCTTGTACGAATTTCGTTGACATGGCTCCGGATACGATCTGCGAGAACACGTTTTGTTGCGGTGGCGGTGGCGGGTTGCTGACCGATGAACTGATTGAAGTTCGGGTGAGTGGAGCATCTCCCCGAGTTAGTGCGTTGGAACAGGTGATAGAGGAACACAGTGTCACGCACATGGCTGCGATCTGTGCGATTTGTAAAAGTCAGTTCAGATCGGTACTACCGCATTACGGGTTGGGAACCGACATGATTGTCAGTCTCCACCAGATTCTTGGAGATGCAGTGGTTTTGAATTGACCCCTGACGCTATCAGGTGTAATCCCTGCTGGACCGCAGTCTGGGGTGAGTGCGCCTGACCACGCGGCCGAGGATATCCATGTTTCCGATCTCCACCATGCTGTCGCCTTCATCTGACGTTGTGGAGAACTGCAACACGCCATCAGAAATCGTCATCTGTCCCAACCGAATCTCGTCTGCAACCCGGGCAACCGCATAGTCGCCATGCCGCACTGTCTGTTCCGGGTCGATGACTACGATCGAACCGTCTTCAAATTCAGGTGCCATACTATTTCCCACTACTCGGAGCACGAAAGGCTCTTTGGTTGTGCACGCACTGCTCATTTGTCTATATTTGAAACCAGGGACCAAGAATTATCGATACGACTGAGAGCATCAATTCCCGTATCCGAATTTGAATTTCCAAAAGTCACATCGTCCTGCTATCAGAGCACTCGGACAAGAAAAGCGCAGTTTGAAGCGAGAATTGAGATTACTGCTCTATCGCTCGATAAAGAGTAGTTTTAAGGTAATCGTCTGTCGATTCAAATACCGGTCTGCATCCATTGTGTTTTTCCATAAGCGGTATTACTTTTGTCCGTACCCCCATCCCCCTGGCATCGACATATCTATAATCTTTCAATATATCGACAATGAGTACGTTTCGAGGGAATCTATAGCCAGCTATCATTTTCTCTACTGTCATTGAATTCTGCATGGCACCCGGGCTGATCACCTCAATACGATCGGAGTAGCAGGTCATTTCAAAATCTATCGATCGTGTCCAGTCACGATGGGCGATTGCATTGACCAAGACTTCTCGAATCGCTTCTATAGGGTAGTGCCACCGCTTTTCCCGCCTCATACTTTCATTTATGGTATCGCTCTCTTCTGAGATGAATGGTTTCAGCATTTTTATTACACCCTCAATAATGCCATCGGATGCAAAAATTCGTTCATCACGAGAATCCATTTTCCATAGACCGACCAGTGGCATATCCAGTTGTTCGTCTAATTTTGCTCGATAATCTTTATCTTTTCCGTCAAATACCATCAGTCGAATGCCTGCTTGCCTGAGGTATCTTCTCGGTCTATATCCGAACAGGAGTAAACCAGCGATGGTACACACCGGCCTCATCAGTGAGGAACCCTAAATTGAGAAGCCGAAGTGTCCAATCTTCAACAGAAGAAGGAACATCAATGTCCGCGATAACAAAGTTCAGGTAGTCCTCAATTCGTGTAAATCCAAAGATTTGATAGACGTGCCAGACACTGGAAGCATTTCAGTATGAAGCATGCCACCCATTTGAAAGAGGCGGACCTGCTGCTCTCGTGTTGCCAGTTTTGAAACGCTGCCAACTCGTATATAAATTTCTTCCCGATCTCTATGACGAAGTACGTAAGGTTTGGACGTCCCCTGTGAAAAGGATAATATTGCAACTCGTTTATATTCATCCACTTGTACTTCTTCATAAGATGGCAGAATGAGCGGGTGAACCTTTCGGCCAACAACCGTGTCCATAACCCATTCTTGGAATCCCTTTCCTTTGATTCCTTGAATTTCGCCATCATCATCGACACCAAGGAGAATTTTTCCTCCTTGATGATTGACCATCGCGACAATCTCCTTCGCCAGCTGCTCTGGCCGTACACCGTCACGTTTGAACTCCACTCCGGAATTCTCACCATTGGCAATGATTTCAAATAATTCAGCCTTTAACATTTGCGATTTTGAACAATTTGGTCCAGTCTTAGCCCGCTGAAGTTGAATGTCTGATATTAATTGCGTTGCAAGTTCTCCAAACGCTCAATAAATCGCGGTTTATTAGCGTGTTTTCGCCGTATTCCGTCCAATCGCTTGAAAAAATCTTCAGTTGTTCCGTGCTCATCCGCCAGTGTTTTCAAATCGAATAGCAATTGCGCCGCTGTATCGTAGCTTCTACCACTACGTATCGCGATCTCGTCTTCTACTTCCTGCCATGCAAATTCACCTTTGCTCAGAACAGAATCCAGGCGTTTCCGACGTGCTTTTTCTTTCTCGATTCTTTGCTGTTCACGCTCGACTGCCCGCTGATTCAGTTCAGCCAGTTTTCGCTCTGCGCGAACTTTTTTCGTACGGTCCCGTAAATCAGCTGCCGTTCGAAGCCGCCTGCTTGTCGATGTGGATTTTACCGATGCAAATTCACTGACGCGTTTGCGCAACTCCAAAGCAACATGAGGGTCTCCCTCGGCTAGACGGCAAAGCAACTTTGCTTTTTCAGCATTCGGTATGTCCTTGATCGCCGCTTGAGTAGTACTTTGCAGACTCTTGTCATCGAGATTGACGGCCGATTCTTCGGCGGCTGCTGTGACAAGATCAGGATCGATTCGGAGAAAATCAGCGAGAGTCTTCAGCCCGGCATTTAACGGTCCAATGCCTGGTAGCGGTTCTTTAATTTCATTTCTGAGATCACCTTGATCGACAGTCCAAAGCCAAGCAACGTATAAAGCCCGCAAATCCCCGGAAAGAATGTCTGACCTCAACGATGCCATACCACTGAGCCAGCCTGAACCTTCAACCCAGCCATCGTAATATTCGCTGTCTTCCGGACTGTCGTGAAAATCAAGAATCAAATTGTCACCTGCATCGACGACATCCAAAATTCCGAAGCCTCGCTGAAAGGGGGCGATCTGCGAACGATCAACCAGTCGTTTCGGTAGCCGGATCATCAGTCGCCGTGTTCCCCAGTTGGCCAGATACAGGTGCAAATCAAACCAGCGTTTCATGAATTCTTTCGGACTTCCTTTGAAGTCGCCAAAATGATACTCATTGACAAAGCTCGTACTGGTGATCTGCGCTCGACTTGACACTTTTCGAAGCGCCTTTATGTCTTTATCGCTAAGGGGGTTATCGATTGCTTGAAATTCGTAATATTGGTATTCGCTCATGATTCGTTGATTCGGCGAGTTTATTCGGAATTGGTATTGGAGATTCAGGTCACACCTGCTTTGTAACAGTCTGAATTTTATTCCTTTGTCAATCCAGACTTGTGCAAAATTCAACAAAACTACTTGCAGCCTTCGGTTCTAACTCCGCCAGTTTAGGTGTTGCTTTATTGGATTCAATTACTTCCGGGAAATATTGTTTGCATATTTTCTTGTTCCGCAAGGGATTCGCGAATGCTATGTTGAATAATACATCAGAATAACACTATACTTCACTATGAAAGTGATATATTAGATTCGCCTGAGGAAATAACCACTATTAGATGACGTGACCAGGAGCAACACAACCCATCGTTGCGAGGCGGCAATCGCAGCCGTTCTCCCTCCTTCGGTTCAGATTGAGCGCGGCCTAGAGCATGGTTATGCAATCGATCTCGAAATTAACGGACAGATGATCCGTGCCGAATGGCTCGGTGAGGGCGGATTGCGCCAAGCACGCGAGTTGATTTTGAAACCCACACAACACCCGGATGTCGCGGTGGCTCGCCGAATGTCGCCCGGTGCACGGCAAGCACTTTCAGTTGCAGGAGTCGGCTGGGTAGACGAGACCGGTGCGGCGGAGATAGTTCTTGAATCCTTGATCGTTTCCAAAAGTGGGCACCAAATCAAAAAACCGCAAAAACCGCCTCGCTGGACACCCGCCGTACTCGCCGTTGCGGAAGCCTTGCTCTGCGGCGGACGGCCAACCGTCAGCGCTATGCAGGAGGTTACGAGACTTTCCGCTGGAAGTGTCACAAATGCGTTGCGTACCCTCATGGATCTAAGTCTTATAAGTGCCGTTGCACACCGTGGGCGTAACTCGGCACGCCGTATCGACGATCAAGATCGACTGTTGGACGCTTATGCGGTTGCCGCCACCACGATTATGCCAGAGACTGTTCTTACAGTTGGCGTGACGTGGCGCGAGCCAACGGAAATTTTGGCTGAAGTCGGTCGGCGGTGGGAAAATGCAAGCATTTCGTGGGCAGCCACCGGAATAGCGGCATCATCTATACTTGCTCCTTACCTCACGAACTTCACAACCTGCGATGTCTATGTTGGCAGGAGAACAATCGCTGAGCTTGAGGCGATTGCTGCGATAGCCGGGCTTGAACCGATCAGCGGCGGTCGCTTAACCTTGCGTCCATTTCCTACTGTTACAACAAGGTTGCTTTCCGTGGTGAAGAACGGCCTGAGTCTGGCTCCATGGCCTCGTGTGTACGCTGACCTACGTATTTCCGGCGTGCGAGGTGAAGAGGCAGCCGAACATCTTCGGGAAGTGATCCATGATCAATGATCTATCTTCCCGCTCCCGTACCGCGCGAGTGGCAGTGGAAACAGCACTTGCAGACCTACAGACCACTTTCACTGATGACACAGCCCAGGGAAGTCGAGCCTATGTCAGCCAGATGCGCGTCGATCATCCCGAACTCGATTCCATGGCACATTCCGCGGACGCTGTAGTCGCAGTTCGAGAAATTCATCGGCAACTGCAGTCCCCTGCAAACTGATTTGGTAATGAATTTAGAATCTGTCTCTATCTGTGTTAAACCGGGTATTGATTCCCGCACTGATTCAGATCCAACGATTCAGTTCAATGCAGCATCGCCGAGTATTGAGGAATAGGATCTATCCTGAGCCAGTCATAACGGTCCCCCGTTTCCACGGTTATCTCCTTGACTGTGCCACCGCGTACGACGGAAATCCGCACATCAACTCCCGCCGGACCGGTCTCCCAGACGCTTCGAAAGAAACTGGCCATATCTGAAACCGGTTGACCGTTGACGGCAACTATGATGTCATTGGGCCTGATACCCGCCACTTCAGCCGGACTGTCCATCGCAACTCGAAATACGAAAAGGTGTCCGCGGTCCACGGCAGTATAGACACCCAACCACGGCCTGATTTCGCCGGAAGCCCGTCCATTTTGCAACAGATCGTCGAGTATGGGTTTCAGCAAATTGATAGGCACAAACATGTTGCCTGGTACAGGTCGAGATCCCTCGACGATTTTTGCATCATTTACGATCAATGAACCCACACCGACAAGTTTGCCATTGGAACTGATCAGTGCGGCCCCGCCAAATCCGCTAAATGGCGGAGATGTAAATATGGCTTGATCCAACAGGTATTCCCAATAGCCTGAAAATTCCCGTACATCGACAACCTGTACGACTTGCATATAGTCCGGTCCAATATGCGAAATAATCAATGCCGTATCACCGGAAGACAGAAAAGTGGAATCACCAAGGGGGATACCTCTGATTCCCAGCGAACGAGTCGCTCTCACCAGACCGAAGCCACTGTCGTAATCGTATGCAACGATTTCTGCAGGGACATAGTCGCCTTGACTGTCTGTAACCTGAACATCTGAAGCCTCCAAAATGAGGTATCCAATCGTCAGCACCAGTCCATCATCACCAATGACGATTCCGCTGCCCTCGCGCTCGTTTCCCAAACTATTTGCGGTTCTTGCTGTATCGGGCACCATCGCGCGAAGTCCGATTACCGCTTTGATCGTTGCCTCAACCAGCTCATCTGAATCCTGAGAAGCGACCGCCGGCGTGATCAGAAGCACGAAGGCAAAAATACCGCCAGGTAATCTCCTCAAAAAATGACTAATTGTTGAAGAGCGATTGGTAATCATTACAACCTGCATGCCAAAGAAAAGCGTACCAAACTGTTGCACTAGATGCTGTTATCACTTATATCAGGATTGTAAACACAAATACGTAACATGTGCAGAAAATTGATTTGATGCCGATTCGGAATCGTGAGAATTTCAAGCTCCGCTTTCCTAGTTCGGACTAGAGTAACATCAACATTTCTTGTATGATTCTGTGCTTGACCAACACCACCTGTGATAGTGTGAACTGCACTTCCAATTGATCAGAATAATTTTGAATTACGCAGGTATGACGGCTCGCAAGAAGAGAATTACGGAAAGGGCCATAAGTACGAAAAGCGCAACCTTCTTGAAAGTCTCCTGATTGGTTTCGATGAAGCCTTGATTGCCGACCCAGACACCGATGATCAGTATCGGAAGAAATACTGCTGTACGCCAGTAGACGCTCGCGTCGATCAGACCCTGAGCCGCGAACATAGCCGTTCCGACACTATCGGTGCCGATGAAATAGGTGATGATCGAAGCGCGTCCTGCAACCATACCGATTGGCGAGGAGAAGTAGAACAGGATAACAGGCGGACCTACGATTCCCATGCTTCCGTTCAGAACGCCGGCCATCAGCCCAACACCAAATGTTGCCAACGACCCAGGTTCTCTCACAAGTGCGAAACCGCGGAGTATCAGGACAGCAGCGATAAAAACGACGATACTGAGTGCTATGAGCACCGGTGTCGCGGGTAGCGTGGAGAGGGCATGAATTCCGACCGGTGTCCCCGCCCAGCTGCCGAACAACAGCAGTCCGATGGATCGCCAACGTACGTTCTTCCAGACCTGTGGCAGGAGCGCAATGCTGGTGATTACCTCGAACATCAAAACCATCGGAACAACCTGCAGGGGTGGGAGCACAAGCGAGAGACTCGTCACCCATAGCATCGAAGCGCCAAAGCCTGTATAACCTTTGAGGTAAGCACCAGCGAACACAGCGATAAAACTGAACAGGAAACTCGCAGCCGAAAGTCCTGTCAGGTTGAGAATTTGACTTAGCATCTCACCCATGTTCCCCCTGCTTATTCTCAAGAATGGCCATTGCCGAAAATTGCGCGGTCAATTTTACAACCTTTAGCGAATATGTACGATTAGTGCGGAACTAATGAATCCGGCATTTCCAGAATCAATACTCTGGCTATCACCACGATAGCAACATTGGGATTCGGTTTTTTCAATGTCGGATATCAACAGTCTCACAATAGTTGGATGATTGCAAATTCGAATTTGAAACTCCGTTACCATTGTCAAAATCTCATAATTGCCGATAAAATAGACAAATATTGCAATCTGAACGGCTTTAGGTTGAAACATGCGGATGAATTGCGCATGTCTGATGCGATGACGGTGCGCGGTAGCGGGAGTGTAGCGTGAATTTCCATAAATTTCATGGTGATCAATTCTCAAGTGATGAGACCAGATTCGCCAGATTCAATCAGAATGGATTCCTGATTGTGAGAAATCTATGTGAGGCTTCCGATCTTCGGAAGATGATCGGCGTAATCGATTCATCAATCGATCCGGCTCTGGCACCGGTCGAATATGAGGCCGACGTGCAGTATCCAGGTGCGCCGGATTCGCGCCAGTCTCCCGGTGGTGACACACCGCGAAGGTTGCTTCACGCAATTGCAAGGGATGCAGTTTTCAGGAACTGGGCGATTAACGAGCAGGTTACCGGCCAAGTCATGAATCTGCTTCGAACCACCCATATTCAGGTGAGCCAGAATCATCACAACTGCATCATGACAAAATTCCCAGGATACGGGAGTGAGACGGGATGGCATCAGGATATTCGTTATTGGAGTTTTGATCGTCCGGAACTGGTGACGACATGGCTGGCGCTGGGTGAGGAATCAAAAGAAAACGGCAGTCTGACTGTCATTCCCGGATCGCACAGGATGGACTTCGACAGGGGACAGTTTGATGCCGCGTTGTTCTTCCGGTCAGATGTTGAGCGGAATGTCCCTCTGATGGATTCAGCACAGTCCATCGAATTGAAAGCGGGTGATGTGATTTTCTTTCATAGCAGGCTACTGCACTCCGCCGGACAGAACTGTAGCGAATCGGTGAAATTCTCTTTGGTTTTCACTTATCATGCTCATACTAACCGTCCGATAACAGGAACACGGTCGGCCGAACACCCGGACATTGATATTCGACGATGATGGAAAATCTTGGTTATTTGCTGTATCCGATCATGGTTGTCATTCTGGTTTGGATGTGGCTCAGGGTGCGGGGTATGAATCTTGAGCAAATCGTCGCACAATCGGCTGACGAACACCATACTGTGAATGATATTTTCGCGCGCCATCCCCACGGAGGTGACTGGACGGAATTCACCGGGTGGTTTGACGATCATCGCCATTGAGCCGACCAGCAGGACGAATCTGTCGCCATGAAGGCTACTGTCAACACGTTTATCCGACATAAGTCTGAGGGGCGTAAATTCGCCTGCCTCACTTCCTATGGATACTGCGAGGCGGTTGCCGCCACTGAGGCGGGCGTGGAACTGTTGCTGGTCGGGGATTCTCTGGGCATGGTTGTTCAAGGCCACGATAGCAGTTTGCCTGTGACGATCGAGGAAGTTGCCTATCACGTCCGTTGTGTCCGACGCGGCAACAACGGAGCCTTGTTGATGGCAGACCTTCCTTTTATGAGTTACTACACCGAAAACGCTTCGCTGGAGAACGCCGCACTTTTGATGCGGGAAGGCGCACAGATCGTCAAACTTGAGGGTGGAGCCTGGTTGGCAGAGTCGACAAGACTTCTCGTCGAAAGGGGTGTGCCCGTATGCGCACATATGGGATTGACACCTCAGTCCGTCAACCACCTCGGTGGCTATCGGGTACAGGGACGTGATCCGGTCAAAGCCAAAACGATGATTGAAGAGGCGAAACTACTTCAGGAAGCGGGCGCCAGTTTCATATTGCTTGAATGCGTTCCGACGTCATTGGGCAAGGCGATTACAGATAGTCTTTCGATCCCGGTCATCGGAATCGGTGCCGGTCCGCATACTGACGGACAGATCATGGTACTGCACGACCTTCTCGGTCTATACCCCGGCAAAGCCGCTAAATTTGTCAAGAACTTTCTAATAGACAATACAGATATTCAGTCGGCAATCGGCGCGTATGTGAATGCAGTACGCAATCAGGAGTTTCCAGCTGAAGGGCATTGTTATGAGTAATGAGGAGATGATCGCCTGGACTCTGGGCTATGGCGATCGGACAATCAGTGAATTTATTGATCTATTGGCTTCTTACAATCTAGATACTGTGGTTGACATCCGGCTATTCCCGGCAGCTGGAGAGGATTTCCATTTCAGAAAGAATGCGCTGAAACAGGTACTGAATTCCAATGGAATCGAATTGCACTTGGCAGGACATCAGTTCGGAGGACCCAGATCGGAAGTTGAGGATTCTCCGCATGTCGCCCTGCAAAAGAGAATGCGAGGATACGCCGACTACATGTCAACGCCGGCATTCAAAAAAGAAATCAAGAATCTGGTCGATCTATGCCGAAACCGTCGACTCGTCATCGTCAATGAGCAAAAGGATTTTGAACAATGCCATCGAAAACTCCTCGCCGATTACCTATATCTGGTCGAGGGCGTCAAGTTGATTCACATAACAGGGCGCGAGACTTTCCAGGAGCATTGTGTGACTTTTTCAGCTCAATACCAATTCGATACAATAATCTACGACAATTACCGTGAACCGGACCGTCAACTCCACTGAATGCCGATGATGACCGTACAATATCTAAAATTTGCATCTGTCAAGCCATTGTATGAGTCCATCCTGGACAAAATTTCTGTCAAACTTCAGCCGCTGGAATCTGATCATGCTATTTAACTTCAATCGAAAAATTTCGATGCCCGACAAGAATGAAGCCTTGCCGGGGCGCAAAGAAGCTATTCCTACATCGAAAAATCACTATATGAACGGACGGTCGATGTTTGAACCCTACCCGGACAATTCCCAGATCGCCATGTTCGGCGGAGGATGTTTTTGGGGTGTCGAAAGGAAATTCTGGCAGAAGGAAGGTGTTTATGTGACAGCGGCCGGGTATTCAGGCGGCTATACGCCGAATCCCACCTATCGCGAAGTCTGCTCCGGAATGACAGGCCACAATGAGGTGGTTCGGGTCGTATTTTTTCCGGATCAGATTTCTTACGAAAATCTGCTGCAGGTATTTTGGGAATGTCACGATCCAACCCAGGGGATGAGACAGGGTAATGATGTCGGAACACAGTACCGTTCTGGAATCTATACCTACGGATCAGATCAGAAAGGACTCGCACTTGAGTCTCTTGTTGTGTATTCGAATGCAATCAGGAAAAAAGGCTACGGTGCGACAACGACTGAAATAATCGACGCACCTGAGTTTTACTTTGCCGAAGCGGAACACCAGCAATATCTGGGTAAGAATCCACATGGCTATTGCGGGCTGGGCGGGACCGGCGTGTGTTATGTTCCCACTGATCAGGCTGTTTCCACCCGAGTATGACGATGAACGAGATTACACTGAGTCTTGAAGAGGTATACCAGTTAAGTCTTGATGCCCTGACTGGTTGTGGAGCACAAAGATTGAACGCGCAACCGGTTGCGAGGTCGATTCAGGATGCTGAAGCCGATGGTATACGAAATGTCGGACTGAACTATCTCTCCCACTACTGCGAGCATCTTCGATGCGGTAAGGTTGATGGCAATGCTACGCCGACATGGCAACAAACGGCACCGGCTGTCATGGTCGCGGATGCCGCAGACGGTTTTGCCCATAGCGCTTTCGATCAGGTTCATGGTGAGTTCGTGAAGATGGTGAGAACAACCGGTATCGGCTCACTTGCCATAAAGAATTCCTATGCGGCTGGTGTCATTGGTTGGTATGTCGAAATTCTTGCTGATCAGGGACTGATTTCCTTGGCTTACGCCAACTCACCGCCAGCCATTGCGCCATGGGGTGGTGCGAAGGCTTTTTTCGGTACGAATCCATTGGCATTTGGCGTTCCGAGAAAGAACAATCCGCCATTGATAATCGATCAGTCATCCAGTGTGACGGCCAAAGTCAATGTCGTACATGCAGCTCAATCCGGAGAGCCGATTCCTGATTCCTGGGCATTGGACAAGCAAGGCAATCCAACCGTGGATGCCAAAGCGGGTTTGGAAGGCTCGATGGCGCCGGCCGGAGGATACAAGGGAGTGGCCCTGGCGATGATTGTCGATTTGCTGGCAGGCGGTCTCGGCGGTCCGAATATGTCCCATTGCGCAGCATCCTTCGGTGACAATAGCGGAGGCCCGCCTGGTGTCGGGCAGTTTTTCATCGGGATAGCACCGGAATTCTTTGGTTCGGAATTCAGTGAGAGGGCTGAATCGATGTTTGCCGCGATGTGTGCCGAACAAGGTGTCCGGCTTCCGGGAGACCGTCGTCATGATTTCCGTATCAAAGCCAAGTCACAGGGTGTCAGTCTCCCCGAAAGTCTCTATCGTAAGTTACTCGGTTACGCTGATTGAAAGAGTAAGTGCGAATCCCCGGGCTCTGATCTGTCCCTGCCTACAGACAATTGAATGCGATCGGTAGTTGACTCGATCTGAAATCGTCTAATTTCGACACCTGAGTGACAGATGAAGATTTGCGTTTTGTACCCAAAATCTCTAAAATCATATATTCAGAATATATTTTGATTGGCTTCGTCAATACATGAAGAATATCCATGGAAGAGTACATGCAACAGTCCGACTACCGTCCTAATGTGGCAATAGTATTGTGCAACAAGCACGAGCAGGTACTCTGGGCGCGACGCGTCAGGCACGATGGCTGGCAGTTCCCGCAAGGCGGAATTGCACCGAATGAGACTTCCGACGAAGCGGCATACCGCGAGCTGGAAGAGGAACTGGGTCTCAAACCCGCCCATGTCCGACTGATCGGGTCGACCAATCAATGGTTCCGATATGACATCCCGCAAAGATATCTGCGAAATCGTTATCAGAGCACACTTCGTGGACAAAGTCAGAAGTGGTTCCTGTTTGAGTTTATAGGCGAGGAGTCTGACTTCTGTCTTGACTGCTCGGCGCATCCGGAGTTCGATGACTGGAAGTGGGTTGACTATCGGACCGCTGCGGAACGCGTGGTGAGTTTCAAGCAAGCGGTGTATCGTGATGCCCTTGCGGAGCTTGAACCGTATTTTGGACGTATCAGCGAAAGCGAATAGTGGACGCCCTGCGCCAACTTGTTCGATAATCTAGTTCGAGCGGGCGTAGTTCAATGGTAGAACTTCAGCTTCCCAAGCTGACTACGTGGGTTCGATTCCCATCGTCCGCTCCAATAACCCAATTCGTTCAGAGTGAACTTTGGAATTGGCTTCAGGTCTGAGATTCCTCGTCAGTCTTCAGTTCGAATACCGTAATCACACGTTCTGAGCGTCTGGTATTCTGCGCGATTTTCGCCGCCTGTTGGGCCACCTCTTCCGAGACAATGCCCATCAGATATACAGTCTTGCGGTATACCACCACATGCACCGTCGGTGATGTCTCTTTCAGTGCCCTGGAAAGTCGGTGTTTAACGGACATTTGCAAAATTTTGTCTCTACCCAGCACCAGAGGACTGCGGGATTTTTCCACCCTGATCTCGTTGACAACTTTTCGAACGTATTGGTGTTCATTCGCCAAGTCCTCCACCCATTGCTTTGCCTTTGCGTTTTCGACTGAGCCGGTCAGGAGCACGACTCCGTTGACCGTCGTTACATTGACCTGGGTGTCTGAGCCCAACTCCGGTGTGTTCTTTGAGATGATGTTGCTCAGTCGGAACGTGATTGAGCTGTCTTCGATCTTCTTGGTGACACTCCTGGATTCGACAGGCTTCTCAGTCTGTGCGAAACCTGCGATGGCAAATAACATCAGAAAACCGAACGTGAAGGGACGGAAAATTTTCAAATTAAATGGAATTGAAGATGATGTAAACATGGAATTTGTATCCCGGGAAGGTTAGGAACTGGAAAACATCCAAATTTGGGTGTTTACACTCATTAATATTGTACATTATCTGATAGATAGACTTGTTTATGTTTGAAGCATCGATTCTAACTTAATATTTGGGGAATTCTATCGCTGACTACACAAACCAGCATCCGTCTCCCCAAATCGCTACAGCTTCTCCCCTAATTCCTTGACCAGATTCTCCAGTCTGTCAAGTCTTTCATTCACATCCCAAATATCCATTATCCACGCGATCTTGCAATCCATTACTTTTTCCCTTGTATCTCGTCAATTGGTTGAAGTCGGCCGGTGCGTATGTAAATGAAATTGCGCACATCAACGGTATTGAAAATTTCTAGTCAATGCTAAAAAGAGCCCACAAGGGCACCTATCACAGGATCAGCAGAAAGTATATACATCGTTGTAAAAAACGAGTTTGTCGCAAGACATGATATCCGCGAAGCGGACTCCATCAATCAGATGGAGATAATGGTTGCGGGAATGGTCGTAGAGATTGATGCATAAAGACCTTGTATCCATTGAGGATGGCAGACTGAGCTGAATGAATAGTTATAGAGGTAATCATAAGGGTATATGATGGATGAAAACCGAAATTCAGTATCGTGATGGAACCAACAAATTAAAACCACATTTCATACACCGACAAAATTTGTCGTGTAGAAGAGGCATAAGAAATGTTATCTTTGAAGTTCGGTCAATGTGGCTTGAGGTTCTCGGGTGACGGGCCGGATCATTCTTTCAGGATCAGGCAAATGCAATATCGGTTCCGGGGTTCCGTCTGCAAACTGCGCCCACATCGGATGTCTCACCACTCGACCCATCTCGTCTACCGTCATTGTGGACGTAATGCCGTGATACCTGGCTTTGGAGTTCTGGTGCAGTGTGTCCAGTCGGGAAACTAGGTTATAGGTATCGATCCCCATCGCGTAGATGCGGTTGAGTCCAACTGGTAATGGGTGTTCAGACTTCAGTTTCCGTCGCAGCTTGCTTGTCGTGTCACCTTGGTCGACCAACCAGTTCATGGCGGCAAATCGTATGCCGTCGAGGTCCTGATCGGCAATTTTGTCAATTTCGCCGCTGAATATCCGACTGGTTGCATAGACTGGAACATCATGTGCTTTCAGAAAATCGATATGAGGTTTGATCAGCCGTCCATGCGGAGGATCGGAACTGAGAAAGATGCAGTCCACATCCTGTCGCCGCCGCGGCGTGAATTTCAACGACCGTCCCAGTTCATCGCGCAAAGTACGATACCGTTGGACGCTCTCGGCGATATTGAAAACTTCTTTGATGGTGTCAGAGTAGTCATTTCGTCCGGTTTCAAATATCCTGCTCTGTATCACGGCACCGCCGAGCCGTTCCCACTCCACTCTGAATGCTTCGGTTGCCCGTTTCGACCAGTTTGAGGGTGACTCGAGAATCAGTGCGGTTGTGTGTCCATCCTGTCTGGCGCGTTGTGCGGTGATCACACCATCGTGTTCCGGCGCAAGCGCGAACTGGTAAACCTTTTCAGTAAGAGGG
This sequence comes from Arenicellales bacterium, assembly GCA_963662635.2. Taxonomy (GTDB): domain Bacteria; phylum Pseudomonadota; class Gammaproteobacteria; order Arenicellales; family JAJDZL01; genus JAJDZL01. The sequence continues at coordinate 563,581 of CAXXFC010000006.1, read as the reverse complement.
ATTTCGTCGGCAACTCCCAGTAGTAAAGTGGGTACGACAAAGGTACCGGAGTGCACCATTTCCTCAACATAACTGACACCGAGTGGGCCGACCACGAAATCCGCTCCATCGAACAGGGCCTGGAAATAGTGTTGGGTGATCTGACTGGGGTCGTTTCCGATATCAACAAAATCCAGCATGGGTTTGTTCGGGCTGGTATCCGCGAAATATTGGGCATTCAGCCCATCCATGAAAGTTCGAACAGCCAGGTTACTCTGCGATGACAATGGAAGAAGCACCGCGATATTCGAGTAGGTGAGGTTATCAGATGCAATCCCCGACTCGATCAGTTGCACCGCCTGATGGTCCGGATTGATGGTGATCCAGTTGTCCAGTGCGTTGCTCATCAGATGGGGGTCGTGCCGCACCAAATTTATATTCAAGGCCAGCAGAATCCAAGGATGCGCGTTCGACATATCCGAATCCGATAGTGCCTTGGCCAGTTCATCCGATGGTACTGTGCTGAGGACCTGCCACAGTTGGTGTCCGGTTGTCAGACGCTCGTCGCCTGCGGGAAGCATTGCATAGAGTCGCACCAGCTCATCGACCAAAAGCAATCTATCACCCATATGGGAAGCGGAATAGACCCTCAGCCGTGCGATCCGCAATGTTTGCTCCGGACTCAAATTCGGTCGCTTCGAGATTCTGCCCAATTGTCGAAATGCGACTTTGTGTCGGGCATTGAATTGATGAACGCGCGCTCTGAAAACATCGTAATCCACCCGTTCTGATTCACTGAGCTCATCGACAACTAGTAAACCCGCAATTGATAATGCCTGTGAGATATTGTGTTCCCTCAAAAGAATATTCGCTGAATTGATGAGTTTCAAATTGCGACTTGGTTCCGAACTTTCCGCCTGGTTTACCAAATTCCACGCTGAGTATTCGGTTTCTGGGACGATGACTTCGACAAACGAATCCTCTGAAGGAAAATCGATTATTGCAGGAATCTCGTCGGCGGAAGGTGCAGTCGGCGGAGCATCCGCGATGACGGAGCCGGTATCAGTAGTTTGTGGTGAATCAACCGGTACAGTAGTGCTTTCCTGAACACAGCCGGTCAGAAACAGGCACAAGCCAGCAATTGACACCGTCAGGAGGGTTCTTGCGAACAATGAAAGTTTGAAATACATGCGATTCGGCTGATAAATTCGGATGGAATCATCATAATAAACAAGGAGCAGCGCAACCTGATTGTGAAATTATAACTACATCCAAAACCAATGAATACTGCGGGAACACTCTATGTCGTTGCTACACCGATCGGCAACCTGGAAGATATCACTCTGAGAGCGATCAGGATTCTCAAGGAAGTGGACATGATCGCGGCCGAAGATACGCGGCATAGTCAGAAGCTTCTGCAAAGGTATGGGATCTCAACCAAGATGATTCCGTTTCATCAGCACAATCAGAAACATCAGACCCATCGGATCGTCGAACTGCTTGCAAGAGGCGAGAATATTGCCCTGATCAGTGACGCAGGTACTCCTTTGATTTCAGACCCGGGTCAGGCGTTGGTCGCGGCGTCGCAAGAAGTTGGCATTTCAGTGGTTCCGATTCCCGGAGCAAGTGCTTTGACCTGTGCACTGTCCGCTTTCGGGATTCCGGTGGAGAACACGATATTCGCTGGATTTCTCCCAGCAAAGAAAGCAGATCGACTTGTTCGGTTGAAGCAGTTGCGTTCACATCAGGGTAGCATTGTGTTCTATGAGGCACCGCACAGAATTTTGAGGTCTCTTGAGGACATGCGAGCGGTGTTCGGCGATGACTGTGAAGCATGCATTGCCCGAGAGATGACGAAGATTCACGAGGAGATCCGAAGAGATACGTTAACCGGACTCGTCAAATGGGTGACATCCATGGCGAGTAACCAGAAGGGTGAGTTTGTAATAGCCATTGTCAGTTCGGGTCCGCCGACGGAAAACGAAGAGGAAGCGAACGATCACGTGCTCAATGTTCTGATGGCTGAGATGTCGGCGAGCAAGTCGGCGGAAGTGGCATCCCGTCTGCGTGGAGTGAGCCGAAACGCGTTATACCGACGGGCACTTCAGCTTAAAGACGATAGTATCGACAAATAGCCGCCCATTTTAAGTTTACGAATCACTGATTGGGTTTGTTCCTTCGGAATTAGAGAGCACAGGAATTCATATAATAACAATTAGACTCGGAAAAAATTCGTACAGCACTAAGTTTGGAATCGAATCCGTCCTTACCCAAGTCCTGCCTATGGGGTAGGGTAATTGTCATCAGCAACCTTAAGCTTAAGGGAAATTTCATGCGCTTTACTCGGATAGCGTTTTATACAGGCTTAATCCTTATCTCCCTGACCTTCGGTACTGCTGTTGCGAACGATAAGTTTTTCCGTGTGAGTCTTGACTTGATGGAAGGTACGATATTTAAGGATACGAATTGCGCAGTAAAACAACTGTACGGTTGCGGAACTGGCCCTGACGGTGCACCTTATCGATCGGTTGGGGATTTTGGGATCGTGCCAGCGTTGGAGTTCGGCTTAGGTCAAACCGTTGGTGTTGCGTGGTATGGACTTTTATTTGAATACAGGCCACAGTATAAGTTCAAAGGTCACACTAACTTCCTCGCAGCGAATCGACGTCAGGAAGTTTCAGCTGAGCTTTCGACAATTTCTGGCATGCTAGCAGGATTTGTCGAGTTGACAGATGGTGTAGCAAATTTCGGTTCGTTCACGCCTTTTTTAGGCCTTGGCATTGGTGTCGCGCACAACAGAATCGGGAAAACCACGATGAACTTTCCGGCAACTTATACAACTGTACCGGGTGGAAATCATACGGATCTGGCGTGGATGATGAAAGCAGGGGTTTCAACAGAACTAAACGAGCGTTTGACACTTGAATTTGCCTGGCGGTATGCTGATCTTGGCGAGGTTCGCACGGGTCGAGGGATGGGGAGTGTAACCTGGCGCGATGGAAGTCAGGGACCTAATCCTCTCGATCTTGCGCAAACGCGAGCGAACCTGGCAGGCCATGGTATTCGAATGTCACTACGCTATTCTTTCTAATCAGTCGATTGTTCATACACTGCGGGACACTGCTTTCATTCGTCTCCGGGTCCGATAGCCGACAAATCCATTGGTGATGGGTTGATGTACAATGCTCAAGGTAATGAAAAGAGTTGGTCGGGCAGTCGCTTGACAAAATTGTCGGCAGATTCTGCTGACAGTCTGTCGGGAGGAAAGTCCGGGCTCCTAGGGCAGGGTGCCAGGTAACACCTGGGCGGTGCGAACCGACGGAAAGTGCCACAGAAAATATACCGCCTGATCGATTTCTGTTAGAGAGAGACAAAGGGTAAGGGTGAAATGGTGCGGTAAGAGCGCACCGCGGTGACGGCAACGGCAACGGCAGGGCAAACCCCACCTGGAGCAAGACCAAATAGAAATCCATTGACGCGGCCCGCGTCGGATTTGGGTAGGTTGCTGGAGATTTTCAGTGATGGGAATCCAAGATGAATGGCTGCCGACGGTCATCTGATCGTACAGAACCCGGCTTACAGACCGACTCTTTTCTTCACTCGATCCCAGAAATTGATTCTCCGCCGCTGATCGCTTTTCTTTCTATGTGAATCAGTCACATTTTTCGCGGTCAAAAATGAATCGGTGTGTAGTATTATTTTGTGTTTCGTCAATCGAACATACCAACCAAATTTACGACGTTTGTATGTCATGCGAAAGATGCCGTTTTGGGTTTCCGCAGATCGAATGTCACTACTTTGGTTCTCGCACAGTCTTGTGCACCTGACCCGGAATGATTGGTTAATTTCCTGCACGAGAGAATTAGGAGAAATTAGTTGTGTTGAAAGTGAAAAGCGACATTGAAATCGCTAGAGAAGCTTCATTGAAGCCAGTTGGGGAGATTGCGCAGCGTCTGGATATCCCAACCGATTCCATGATCCCATACGGCCACACCAAAGCCAAGGTTGACTTGGATTTCATTGATTCCCTGTCCAGCCGGGAAAATGGAAAGCTGATACTGGTTACCGCGATTACACCCACCCCGGCCGGTGAAGGTAAGACAACCACGACAGTGGGCTTGGGTGACGGACTGAATCGTATCGGTAAAAACACCATGGTTTGTTTGAGAGAGCCCAGTCTGGGCCCTTGTTTCGGAATGAAGGGTGGAGCGGCCGGCGGTGGCTATGCGCAGGTCGTGCCCATGGAAGATATCAACCTGCATTTCACCGGTGACTTTCACGCCATCGGAACTGCCCATAATCTTCTTTCAGCGCTCGTCGACAACTCGATCTACTGGGGTGCCGACGTTGGATTGGACAGCCGTCGGGTCGCGTGGCGTAGGGTGGTTGACATGAACGATCGTGCCCTGCGGCAGATCGTATGCTCACTGGGTGGCGTATCGAATGGATTCGCCAGAGAGAGTGGTTTCGACATTACCGTCGCAAGCGAGATCATGGCGATTTTCTGCCTTGCGGAGAATCTACAGGACCTTGAGAGGAGATTGGGCAACATCATTGTCGGATATCGCCGCGACCGATCGTCGGTTGCAGCGAGCGAATTGAACGGCAATGGCCCGATGACCGTTTTACTCAAGGATGCTTTCGCGCCGAATCTGGTTCAGACATTGGAAAACAATCCTGCATTCGTTCACGGCGGACCGTTTGCCAATATTGCGCATGGCTGTAATTCAGTTGTTGCGACAAAAGCGGCACTCAAGCTCACTGACTACGTCATCACCGAAGCGGGTTTCGGCGCTGATCTGGGCGCTCAGAAATTCTTCGATATCAAGTGTCGTACTTCGGGCTTGCAACCTTCGGCGGTTGTCGTCGTAGCAACAATCCGAGCGCTTAAGATGCACGGCGGTGTGGCCAGGTCTGACCTGCAGGCCGAAAATGTTGCGGCTGTTGAGGCGGGATGCGTAAACCTCGAGAAGCATCTCGCAAATGTCGCAAAATACGGATTACCGGCGATCGTCGCAATCAATAGATTTGTTTCAGATACAGATGCTGAAGTTGAAGTGGTTCGCAGGCATTGCGAAAAAGTTGGCGCAGATGTGGCGGAATGTACGCACTGGTCTGACGGTGGAGCCGGTACCGAGGAACTCGCGAATAAAGTCGTTGAGCTCGCCGACTCGGGTACCGGATCATTCAAACCTCTATACGCAGACGATCTTTCTCTGGAAGAAAAAATTCGCACCACCGCACAGCAGATCTATGGCGCAGCGGATATCGCGATCGAGAGCAAGGCCGCGACCTACCTCAAACAGCTTGAAAGCGACGGCTTCGGTCATCTGCCGGTCTGCATGGCTAAAACGCAGTACAGTTTTTCGGTTGATCCGACCGCTTTGGGCGCGCCCGAAGGTCACATTGTGCCGATTCGCGAAGTTCGCCTGCTTGCAGGTGCGGGATTTGTCGTAGCGATCTGCGGAGACATCATGACAATGCCGGGCTTGCCGAGGGTGCCAGCCGCAAATTCGATTCGTCTCGGTGATACCGGACAGATCGAAGGGTTGTTTTGATCGATTTCCTGACCTCGCGACGGATAGTCGACACCGAAGTTAGCGAGATTTTCGTTCTGGAACTGCCGGTTGTGGATATCTGACTGATGGCTATTCGAACACTGGACCGGGGGCAATTGCGCTCGGCGCCTTTTCATCCCCGTTTTTTTGGTACCAACGGTGCCGTCACCAGCGAACACTATCTGGCAGCAAGCGCGGGTGCGGATGTAATGAAATCGGGCGGGAATGCGGTAGATGCGGCAATTGCCGCTGTCCTGGTTGAAGGTGTCGTCAATCCGCATCAACACACAATCGGTGGCGAATGTCCCATGCTTGTTCAGATGGCGTATCACTCCGGGCCGGTCGTAATCAATGGCAACACCATGGCCCCGGCCGCGGCGACAGTCGAGAACTACTTGAATCGGGGATTTTCCGATGTGCCGGATACCGGAATACTTGCTGCGGGAGTCCCTGCCGCTCTCGGTGCCTGTACGACCGCATTGGAAAAATTCGGGACCATGTCGTTCACAGATGTCTGCAATCGTGCCTACGAAACCGCCAAACGGTTCCCCGCACATCGCGGATTGCTGTTCATGCCCGATTTCGGCGTTCATGACATTCAAGATCTGATACGTACTGACTGGTCAAATACGGCGGCCGTTTATTTGCCCGATAATTCATTGCCGAATCCCGGTCAATTGCTGGCGAACACGTCACTGGCAGATGTCTTCCAGACACTGATGAAAGCGGAGCAGAATGCCGGTGGAAGCCGTGAGCAGGGCATTGCGGCTGTGCGTGCGGAATTTTATTCGGGTGATATCGCTTCAGAAGTTGCTAAACATTCCAAAGAACGTGACGGATTCCTGTCACGTGACGATATGCAGGCGTTTGAGACGCGAATCGAATCACCTGTGTCAATCGCTTTCGATCACGTTCGCGCATACAAATGCGGACCTTGGAATCAGGGACCGGCATTGTTGCAGACGCTGTCAATTCTCAAGAATTTTTCGCTCGGTGATATGGGGCATAACTCGGCTGAGTATCTCCATACAGTCATAGAAGCTGTCAAACTTGCCTTCGCAGATCGCGAGCAGTGGTACGGCGATCCCGAATTCGTTCACGTACCGACTGAGGCACTGCTCAGTGATGAATATGGAATGATTCGTTCGAAACTGATTGATCCGTCCAGGGCAAGTGATCAGATCATTCCGGGTGACCCGACCAGGCAGGTCGCAGCGATGCCTGTAGAGGAGCGCATGGGTGGCAAGTCCTGGGGACACGGTACCGTCCATGTCGACGCGATTGATCGGGACGGAAACATGGTTGCGGCCACTCCCAGCGGTGGGTGGCTCAAATCTTCCGAGCTTGTCGAATCGCTCGGGGTGCCATTGGGGAACCGGTTGATGACCTTTTACCTCGCACCGAGTCACCATCCCGGTGTCATCGCGCCGCTCAAGCGACCGCGAACCACCATCAGCCCGACTTTGGTTCACAGAAACGGTCAACCTTGGATGGTGTATGGCAGTATGGGCGGTGATCAGCAAGATCAGTGGATGTTGCAGTTTCTCCTGAATAGGGTGGTATTCGACATGACGATTGCCCAGGCGATCGAGGCACCGAAATTCTCAAGCCATCACTTTCCGGGTTACTTCGCGCCGCATGAATTTCACAGTAAGCTCGTAGCGATCGAGGAGGGTGTCGGCGAGGATGCGTTATCCGGACTTCGCTCGCGCGGACACCTGGTCGAACCGAGGCCAGACTGGACCGAGGGCTATCTTCTTGCGATCGAAAGAGACCCGGAAACAGGATTGCTCGAAGCAGGCTGTGACCCGCGCGGTGCAAAGGGCGATGTTTTTCCCGCGGCCGCTTATTGCTGGTAGTCGAAGGCCGACAATTCGAGTCAACAGAAGAATAGAATTTATCTAGTTCGGAATCGAGACGTCGTGCTGGTTGCAGGCGGCTTTCAGGGTGTTCTGCAGCAGGCTTGCTATCGTCATGGGTCCGACACCGCCTGGAACCGGTGTGATCGCCCCGGCAACTTTTTCCGCTTCGGCGAAGTCGACATCACCCACCAATTGCAATTTTCCAGTTTCGAGTTTGATTCGATTGATGCCGACATCGATGACGGTTGCTCCCGGCTTCACCCAATGTCCCTTGACAATATGCGCCTTCCCGACCGCCGAGATCAGAATGTCTGCCTGTTGGCATACTGTCTCCAGGTCACTCGTTCTGGAATGGGCGACGGTGACTGTGCAGTTTTCCTGAAGGAGCAGGGTTGCAAGGGGTTTGCCGACAATATTGGAACGACCGACAATGACCGCATTCTTTCCGTTGAGATCCTCGCCGGTTGATTTCAGCAACTGAATGCAACCGAGGGGTGTACACGGTACCAGTGCATCCATGCCGATGGTTAACAAACCGACATTCTGCGCGTGAAACCCATCGACATCTTTCTGTGGCAGAATCGAGTTGATCACCACCTCAGCGTTGATATGGTCAGGAAGCGGTAACTGAACCAGAATTCCGTGTACCAGAGGGTCTGCATTCAATCGCTCGATCAGGTCAAGGAGTTCCTTTTCGGTGACACCGGCGGCCAGTTTGTTGTGAAAAGAGTTCATCCCGGCCTGTGAGGTCTGAATAATTTTGTTTCGAACATAAACCTGGCTGGCGTCGTTGTCGCCAACCAATACTACGGCCAGTCCCGGAATAAGACCATGCTCTGTGTTGAGCAGTTCCACTTTTTCGGCCACGCTTTGCCTGAGATTCGCCGCAAGCGCTTTGCCATCAATCAATTTTGCCATTCGTCACCTGATCGGAAATGATGTATTGGAAATAATCCGCAAATTTTATATTCATATCGGAAAATAGATTCATAAAATTGTCGAATCTGTTGAGGAATTATTGCGGTTGGTTTTGATAGATGTAAATGCTCGACTTAGGGGAGCATTGAGATCCGAGCTTAGTGGCCGAACGCAGTCTTTGAGCCAGATTATTTCAAAGGTCAATATGCGCTTCCATATCACCTGCGGCGAGCGCATTCAGCCATGCAAGACAGAGATCCCGAGAACGGTAGTGCCCCCATTTTTTTGTTTCCTCGCGTTCAGCAATTGGAAAAGTCGAGAAAATGTGGTTAATGTCATTTCGGTCTTCGATACCATAAAGATGAAAATAAATCGCATCTAACTTCGCACGCAAACTGAGACGGCGTTCCTCATCCCATTGAAAAGGTGGCAGCACCTCACCGGTTGTTTCGTCGACGTAACCCAGGTCGCGGGCGAACGGTGCCATATCGTGAGCGGTATAGGAAAGTTCGAGTACGGCTTCCCGTACAATTGATTCTGCGGATTGATTTCCGAAGAATACCTTTTTATAGGTGTCAGGAGGTACAACGGGAAACTGTTCGATCACAAACAGGTTCAGATGTTGACCTTGGATCTTTTGCCGGGCGACGTAGTCCAACGGGATGGAATTCAGATTTGCCAGCAGGAGAACTGTGTTCACTTTCCCATTATCCTTAGGGTAAAGAACCGGCAGCGTGTTACCAGCTCCATAACCTGGAAGCAATGCTGAAATCACAGAGCGGATATTGGTTGGGGCAGTTACATCTTTTATTGCAAGCATCCATGTTGCATCAGGGAATGAGGGCAGATTTGTCGATACCCAGTATTGAGGTGATGGCAACCACATTGGGTCCTGATGCTGTTCCAGACTCGCTCGTTCAGGTTGTGCTGGACGATAGAGGTTACTTGGATTTAGTACGATGCTTGCCGCCCGGTGATCGTATGCCTGAACCATCTTGCCTTCATATAGCGGAACCCACTCGCCGGAGGGACTGTTGAAACGATTGCCGCCGATGGGATAAGCGCCTTCATTCTCCTCCAATTCCGTTCTGGTACGAAACATGTGAGAATCGTTGGTCATGTCGAACATTCTCGAATACTGTACAGTCCACATCTTAATTGACTCACCCGATGAATGATCTACCAGTACCGGCAGGCGACTGTAGATCGCACTCGTGATTTCAGCGTCTCGTCGAGTTCGGAAAATCGGCGCGGTACCAGTGTTCGGATTGACCCGTGCAAAGTCTGTCGCACTCAAGGGAAAGCAGCGATTGGGGTCCTTGATTTCAGATACATCATGCAGAAAGAAACCGCATTGCGCATGGCTGGGGAGCGATTGTCTGCCCGCGACAAAAACACTAAATTTGAAACGCGAATCGACTTCCGGAAAAAATATCTTTTTGTTCTCAAAATCCAACAGTGATTTCAATCGTCCTTCTGTGGAAACGCCTTTGAAAAAATCTGCCGCTGTTTTGTCAGCCGCGATACCTGACGGTACCAGCAGGCCAATTATTCCGTCAGGCTTGATCAGTTTCATCGCACGTTCAACAAACAGGGAATAAAGATTCAAATCGCCCTTTGACAAGAATGGATAATCGCCTCCTTTACGCGCCATACGCATTGCTGCAGCGATGTGTTTGCTCGCCAAATCGAATTCCTGCGCGAGCGGGTCTTCCAAGGTCTCCAGTTCTTTGATCATTCGTTTTCGATCAGCAGCGCGCGTTTGTAAGGCTATCTCTGATCTTCGCGCACTGAACCATTCCACCTGCTGCAATTTCATTCGGTCCCATGGAGGATTTCCAATGATGGCGTCGAATCCGCCTGTCAGCTCGACCTTATTCCAATCAGACCAAATGCCGGGAAACGCGACTTGCCAATTGAAAAAACGTTCCGCTTCAATCAAATCCATCACCGAGTCGAACAGTCGGGCAAATTGATCACCCAGCTCAGAGTCTGCGTGATTGTCTTCGGAAAGTTCAAAAGTTTCCGTATGTGCGATTTCGATGGGGTCACCGAAAATGCCATCAAGATAAGCATAGTATGCGGATTTTTCCTTACGGTCACGGAGGTTCAGCCATTGGAACGCGAGCAGGACTGACAGGAACGCATTTAACGGTGCAGTTTCTCTCTTGACCCCCTTATATAGCCTGGCCGATTTGTGTGCCTCTGCAATTTCAGCATCTGACAGACCTTCAATCAGTTGCATCGACTCAGCAGACTCCAGTGCTTTCTTCAGCGGCTTGTTTAAAAACAGAGGACTGCCGTTCCGACGTGCCTCAGTTTCAGCATTCGATACCCAGTTTCCAAATAAACTGTCTCCGCATCGAAGATGATGGTCAAGAAAATTCAATGGCGCACCGGCTGTGAAGGTGTGCAGCCACAGAGATACCTTGGCAAGTTCTACCGCCAACGGATTTTTGTCTATGCCGAAGATGCAGCGCTTAAGTACGATGCGCCGAATGATGTGTCGGTCGTCTAGCTGAGTTGGATCAAATATCCAATGGCGTGTCTCAGCATTGCCCACAATCGTATATCTGATCTCGTCGATACGCCACGACAATGGTGAAATGTAATCTTTCCATCTCGCCTCAGCTTCGGCTATAGAAGCAATCACTTGATCGCTCAAATAATCGACCAGATTGACCAGAAAGTGTCCCGACCCCATTGCCGGATCACAGACTCTCAGTTTAAGTATCTTTGTTGCCGGATCGAGCAATTTGAGTTTTCCCTGCAGCTGTTCCGGTTGTCCTTTACTGGACTCCAGTTCCGAGGCCACCTTGTCAAATTCATTCTGGTACTGCTGAATGAGGGGTTTGAGAGTTTCTTCTATTACCAGACTGACAAGATCGTCAGGTGTATAGTAACTGCCTGAGTCTTTTCGTGCGAAAATGTTGGGACGAACGGTGAGCATGTCTCCATCACGAACAACTTCACGTTCCAGCAGGCGCTCGTAAATCGATCCCAATTGCTGGACACCCAGATCTCGGTAGTTGATGTAACGTCGCCCTCTTTCTGTTCGTTCAAATGAAAGCGCATCAATCACATCAGCCATTACCGCATCGCCCAGTCGAACCTCATCCAAAAGCGGAGTCAGCTGTCTATCGAATAATCCACCGTTGTAAGGTGGCAGTCCAATCGAATCATCACCGATATCGATTGCCCTGCAAAGATCATCGAAAGCGGTCCAATATCGTGAAATGGTTACGGAAAATACGTCATGGGCGTCTTTGCGTTGATGAATGTCATCTCGGATGTTTCGCAATGCGTAATCGTCATAGCGAGAATCACGCACTGGCAGCAAGTTGCGGTCTTCTGCATAAAGTATGAAAAGCAAACGATAGAGCAGAACCAGTGCCGCGTCTCGCACCTCATGCAGAGGTTTGTCCACAGCTGATGTGGCAATCGCGCTTACAATGTCAGGGAAAACCCGTTGGAAGACAACTTCCGACAGACTCGCCGCTACTCTTTCCTGGTAATAATAGCCTTCCGCGATCGCCCTCTGGTGGTAAGTCCGTTCATCTGCAGCATCTGGAAGAAAGGACTCCCGTCTGAAAATCAGAAGAAAAACCTTGAGCCAATGACGACGTTCCGCGGTTTCCAGAGATGATATTTCTTCGTTGTTGTTTTCGATATTGAGAATTGCAGCAAGATTTAATTCGAAATAGTCCTCCGAGACCAGACGTGCTCCCGAATAGTAGATTCGCCAGTGAGCGCCATTGGTAAGAATCCCCCAACGGTTTTTACCGGCAGTTAAATCATCCGACCGTCTCAGGTAACGCAACATCTGGGTTGATGGAGCCGATCCCTCTCCAGTCTTGACCGATCGACGGTCAAGAGGCCGAAGCCATCTTTTCGACTCGACAATTGCCAGTCCGTGCTCATACCGTTTCCATTCCTGACGGAAACTGTTTGCACGTTCCTTTGCATCGGCATCACCAAACAGCAGTCCATCCGGCACATCGTCACGACCCCGTTCTGACAGATTCTGCTCGCGCAGATAGTCCGTCCATCCGAGTCGATCAAGAACTGGCCAGATCAGGTCGTCTTCAGTATGTGTTTCGTTAGGTGAATGCTCTGCCGGAAACGGCGAGAATAGGCTTTTCAGATCAGATTCGAATTGATCCAGTGTTTCGCTGCCAATCTCTCGCCAATCAGGAGTATCAGTGATTGAATCATTCAGAAAATCCTCTGCGAATAGGCTACCCCGGTATAACGTATCCCTATTCACGTATCAAACTTCCTGGATTCTGGCATACAATTCTTGGTTCCACGCAAGCTTTTGATATGGAAAAATTGAATTGTGGGTTGGGCGAAGTGCTTTTGGTTATGTGTAGTAGAACTAAAAATATACCTTGATGGCTTAGTGCTGCTTCAAAGTTAGGTGGAGAGTTTGGCATTAACACAATTTTATATTCATATCACAGAATGGATTTATAAAATTGTCGAATCTGTTGAGGATTTATTGCCGTCGGTTTCGATCTTCTCAATTGTGTGTTAATGATCACACCGGTTGGTTGCTGAAGGGATGAAATATCTGTAGCGACAGACAAGGTATCCATACATTCCAAACTAGGTTTTATCTGAGCAAATGATTCTGCGTTCAGGATCCATCAATAAACTGCCCATTGTCGGTGTCATGGGGTCAGGTAGTGCGATGTGCGAAAGTCAGGCTGTTCCATTGGGTTGTTGGCTGGCGACGATCGACGTACATCTTCTCACCGGCGGCGGCTTGGGTGTGATGCAGTCGGTTAGTCGTGCATTTGCTGAAACAAATGGGAGAAAAGGATTGGTAATCGGTGTGATACCCGGACAGTTCGATGAGGCGGCGCATACGTATGCCACTTCCAAGGGCTATCCGAATCAGCATGTCGAGATTCCGATTTACACACATTTGCCGTACTCAGGGGACAGGGGCAAAGACCAACTGTCCCGCAACCACATCAATGTACTGAGTTCCGATGTCATTGTCGTGTTACCCGGACAGTCGGGAACGGCGGCCGAGGCTGAACTGGCAGTCATTTATAATAAGCCCGTCGTTGCATGGCTGGACAAACGGTCGCAGGTTGTGAATTTGCATCCACAGGTGCCAGTAGCCAGCGAACTGGAGCAGGTAAAAGAGTTCGTCACCCGCCAAATTTGGAAATTCAATGGATGATCTCAAACGTTCACTTCTGAACGTCTTCACCTACAGTGATCTTAACCGCATGGTTAACCGGCGTAAGGATGACGATCACCTCGCGTCGCTCCAGACATCGGCATCAGCACGCTTCGTTTTGTTCCATCAAGATCGGTTTCTCATGTCGGAGCAACCCGGTCCTGCACCGGTACTGTTCAATTCCGGCAGTATCAGCAGTTCGCAGTGCTCTGTCGAGACCAGCGTTTATCTCGGGTGCCGGGAAAAGCATCACTATTTCGCGCTGGACATTGGTGACACATCGTGCCTGAAGGGGAAATCGTTCGGCAATGGCAATTTCGTTGGACTTCGTGAGAGCGGAATCAGCCTGAAAGCAGAGGATGCGACACTGCTGTCGTACGCGAAGGCGATGTTCCACTGGCATCGCGCGCATGGGTTCTGTGGTGTATGCGGTTCGGCAACGTTGTCGGTCCAGGGCGGACATTGCAGGCAATGTATAGATCCAGAATGCGAGAAAGTACATTTTCCGAGAACCGATCCGGCGATTATTGTTGCGGTCACGAAAGACGGCGAATGTCTTTTTGGACGGCAGAAAGCATGGCCGGAATTCCGATATTCAGTCATTGCAGGCTTTGTCGAGCCAGGCGAAAGTGTGGAGCAGGCAGTGGTGCGTGAGGTTCTGGAAGAAACCGATATCAGTCTCGACACGGTCGACTACCATTCCTCGCAGCCGTGGCCGTTTCCAGGGTCAATCATGCTGGGTTTCACCGCGACCGCGTCAAGTTACGAAATCCGGCTGAACGATGGGGAGCTTCAGGACGCACACTGGCGGAGTGTTGACGGAGTTGTTGACGGACTTGTTTCGGGTGAGTTCCGCGTCCCTCCGCGCCTTTCTATCGCCTATCGTCTGATCGAGGATTGGTTCAATGAGCATTCTTCGCGCAGTCTGTCGGTTGTTATGGATGATCTCGGAATCGTCCGTTTGTGGTAGTTGCAGAAGAGTGTGTTGGGGTTCGGAGGTTGCTGGGTTGCTTGTTGAGTTGACATATGGAAAAAGATCTCTATACAATGCAAAGCAAATTCGTCCCCGTCGGACTTGCCGCAAGGCCCCGACGGGGTTATTTTTTTATACACTATGGCTAAAGTACCGAAGGTAAAACGTACAATTTCGTTCATTGACGGGCAGAACCTGTTTCGGCACGCTATGGCTGCATTCTGGCATCATCATCCAAATTACGACCCCGGAAAACTCGCAAAGGCCGTTTGTGCCGCCAATGGGTGGACAGTTACTGAGATCCGCTTCTACACAGGCGTTCCGGCAATGGAGCACTCGGTGATGTGGCACCACTACTGGACAAGGCGTTTAACAGCGATGCGCCGTGCCGGCATTACAGTAACTAGCAGACAGCTGCACCACCGCGTCGAGAGAACTACCCTGCCAGATGGGACTGAACAAAATGTATCGGTATTGCGAGAGAAAGGAATCGATTTGAGACTCGGTCTTGACGTAGTACGGATGGCTAGAAATGGGAATTTTGATGTGGCGGTGATTTTCAGTCAAGATCAGGATTTTGCAGAGGTCGCGAGAGAAGTTCAGCACATTTCGCAGTCACAGGGACGCTGGATTAAAATCGCCTCGGCATTTCCGTCCGGAGGAGGAACTAGGACACGTGGAATCGAGGGTACAGATTGGATCCCAATGGACATGCTTTCTACAATGAATGCCTTGACTCAAGGGATTACCGGCCACCGCGTCAATAGGTGCTTTGGCGTAACCAATCCCGCAACCGTGATCGACAGCTTGTTCATATTCTGATGGTTCAGGCTGGTCATTGTGTGGTCAGAAGAGGCCTGGAGACACTTTAGAGCTTGGGTGTCACACACTTAACCTCAAGCACGGTCAACGCTATAATTTCAAGATACACCACAACAGCGAGGGAAGTGCAATTGCCGACTTCAAACCCATCCGCCCGCGAGCAGGTTTTCAGTAACGTTCGCCAGTCACTGGCGAAGTTGGGCCCATCTGTCAGGGGTGTCGCACAGACTGAGTACGACAGGGCCATGTCCACCGAAACACCCAGCCCGGTTGTTGACGGACTGCTCGTTGACAATTTTTTGGCCAAGCATGGCGCGGTACATGGAACATCGAAAATTGTTCAAAATTACGCAGAGGTCCCTGATGCAGTCCGCGAGTTTCTCGACACTCACGATCTGCCGTCAAAAATGATCATGGGCACGTCGCAGTTTCTTGAAGATATCGACTGGCCGGATCATTGGCAGATCGAAACGCGGATCGCCCGGAAAACGGACATCGTCTCAGTCACTGACGCTGTATGCGCAGTCGCTGAAACCGGTACGATCATGCTTGTCAGTTCACCGACCTGCTCGTCGACGCATGCATTTGTACCCGAGAACCATGTGGTGATCATCAATGCCGGCGAGGTTGTCCGGCATCTTGATGATGCGCTCCGGATGGCCTCGTCAAAGATCGATGAACGCACATCAGGTGTGCATATGGTTACCGGTCCTTCGAAAACGGCAGATGTGGAGCAGACAATCCAATATGGCGCGCATGGACCGCGTCGATTGCACGCCATCATAATCGAAGCAAAATAGCGTTGCGATGAGTCAGGAAGTTACGCGCCAGTCATACTACGATTATGACGATCTCCTGTCCTGCGGACGAGGTGAGCTGTTTGGTGAAGGCAATGCGCAATTGCCTCTGCCACCGCTCCTGATGTTTGACCGCATTACAAATATTGACAGTGTGGGTGGAGATTTCGGTCGAGGGATCGTAGAAGCGGAATTGGACATCAAACCTGATCTTTGGTTCTTCAACTGTCATTTTCAGGGTGACCCTGTCATGCCAGGCTGTCTCGGACTGGATGCGCTATGGCAGTTGGTCGGTTTCTACCTGGGTTGGCTCGGTAAACCGGGCAGTGGCCGTGCGTTGGGCTCGGGAGAGGTCAAGTTTACAGGGCAGGTCACAGAAGAGATCAGGCTGATCACCTATAGGATTCACATCAGGCGTGTGATTGCCACCAAGCTGGTGATGGGAGTTGCCAATGGCATTGTGGAAGCAGACGGAAAACCGATCTATACCGGGTCTGACCTGAGAGTCGGATTATTCAAATTGAAATGAGCATGAGAAGGGTCGTTGTAACAGGACTGGGTATTGTTTCAAGCATTGGATGCAATCAACGCGAAGTGATTGAGTCATTGCGCGGCGGTATATCCGGCATCAGTTTTGAGCCGCAGTACGAGCAACTGGGGTTTCGCAGTCAGATACACGGTGCGATCGATATCGAGCTTGATCGCGCGGTTGAGCGGCGGGCGCGTCGATTCATGGGTGATGGAGCGGCCTACAACTATGTTGCGATGCAGGAAGCGATCGAAGATTCGGGTTTGGACGAAGAGAAAATCTCCAATCCTCGAACCGGCATGATCATGGGCTCCGGAGGCGCCTCGACGGAAAACATCATTGCCGCCACCGATATGCTCCGGACAAAGGGGATTCGCGGTGTGGGCCCGTTCCGGGTACCGCGAACCATGTCGAGCACCAATTCAGCCACACTGAGTACCTATTTCAAGATCCAGGGAGTCAGTTATTCAGTCAGTTCCGCTTGTGCGACCAGTGCGCACTGTATCGGCAACGCGATGGAACTGATTCAGCTGAACAAGCAGGATATCGTGTTTGCCGGTGGAGGTGACGAGGTGCACTGGTCGATGACGATGTTGTTTGATGCCATGCGAGCTCTGTCAGGCGGTTATAACGATCGCGCCGAGCAGGCATCGCGTCCTTTTGATGTCAACAGGGACGGGTTTGTCATCTCCGGCGGTGGCGGTGTTGTTGTCCTCGAGGAACTTCAGAGTGCGCTCGACCGGGGTGCCAAAATCTACGCGGAACTGATCGGGTATGGAGCGACTTCCGATGGTTTCGATATGGTTCAACCCTCCGGCGACGGCGCGGTTCGCTGTATGCGGCTGGCACTCGAAAATGTCGATCAGCCCGTGGAATATATCAACGCCCACGGAACCAGTACGCCGATCGGTGATTCTCAGGAACTGAATGCCATCTGCGAGGTTTTCAGTGATGTGCCCCGAATCGCATCAACCAAATCGCTGACCGGCCATGCGCTTGGGGCTGCCGGTGTCAATGAGGCGATCTATACCCTGTTGATGATTGACAATGACTTTATCAGTCCCTCCATCAACATAGACGAACTTGACCCGGTCGCGGCGGAATTGCCCATTGTCCGCGAACCGATTGAGAACATAGAAGTGAACACCGCCATGTCGAACAGTTTCGGCTTCGGTGGAACCAATGCAACCTTGGTATTCCAGAGACTGTCTCAGTAACCTGCCTTCGGTCTTGAATTCAACTGAACAAGCGCTGATTCGAGCGCATCGAAATCCCATGCACGTAACGGTGTGGTTGCTGGTCATCTGTGCCATGATTTACAGTGTGATAGCGATCGGGGGCTACACGCGCCTGACACAATCCGGCCTGTCCATGGTAGACTGGCGTCCGATATCCGGAGTACTGCCTCCGCTCACACAAACGCAATGGATTGCAGAGTTTGAGCACTACCAGCAGTTTCCTGAATACAAGACTGTCAATATCGATCTGTCTCTTCAAGGATTCAAGCGGATTTTTTGGATTGAGTACACCCATCGCATGGCGGGTCGGCTGGTAGCACTGGCCTTTCTGATCCCTTTTCTTTTCTTTCAGTTCCGGGGCTATTTCAGTATTGCGATGAGTTTGCGATTGATTGCGGTTTTCCTGGTCGGTGGTTTACAGGGATTGCTGGGTTGGTACATGGTCAGAAGCGGTATGGTGAGCGATCCTTCTGTCAGTCAATATCGACTTGCAGCTCATTTGAGTCTGGCGGTTCTGCTGTATAGCTATGTCTTGTGGCTGTCGATCGGATTGATATGTAAAAAATTCCGTTTAGGCTATCCTGAACGCTCGAGGCAGCTGTCCGCTGGCATTGCCATCTGCATCGGGCTGGTCGCTATAATGCTGGTCAGCGGTGGATTCATGTCGGGTACGCGTGCCGGTTTTGTCGTCAACACATATCCCCGCATGAATGGAGAGTGGATTCCAGATATGTTGTTTTCGCTGACTCCGCTATGGGTGAATCTATTTGAAAACGTGATCGCGATTCAGTTTACCCATCGCTGGGTCGCTTTCGCGCTGGTTATGGCGACTGCCATTGTCTGGTTTCAGCGGTTCTCGATGGATCGTTCCGCTGTTCGGATACTGCTGGATATTGCGATGATTGTCGTGATCTGCCAGTTTTGTCTCGGGGTGGCGACTTTGGTCAGTCGCGTGCAGTTGCCGATTGCGTTGGCACATCAATCCGGATTCGTGATGTTATTGAGTATCTTGATCATTATGCTGAGATTGGTTGTGACCGGCTTGTACAACGGGACGATGAACAAAGTCATAGGGGTCAATAGGTAAGGAGGTATTGGCATGCGAACCTGGATCAAGAATCCACTGGCAATTTTTGCCGAAAATGCAGCAGGCGGCGTGGTTGTCGAAAACAACCGGATTGTCGAATGTCTTGCAAGTGGCACCGCGCCGCAAGCCCTTTGTGATGGCGTGTTTGATGCCTCCGAGCATGTCATTCTGCCCGGGCTGATCAATGCCCATCACCATTTCTATCAGACGCTGACGCGTGCGTACGGACCCGCATTGAACAAGGAACTCTTCGCGTGGCTCACGACGCTGTATCCGGTCTGGTCTCGATTGACGGCTGAACAATTGGCGGATGCGACAGAATTGGCGCTCACAGAACTTTTGCTTTCCGGTTGTACGACTGCCTCGGACCATCACTACATGTTCCCGAAAGGACTTGAAAACGGCATTGATGTCCAAGCTGAGACCGCAAGGAAAGTGGGTATGCGCGTCACACTGACGCGAGGCAGTATGGATCTTTCAGTCGACGACGGTGGATTGGCTCCTGAATCCGCGGTGCAGCCGACTGATGTCATTCTCTCTGACTGCGAACGCGTCATCCGGGAGTATCACGACCCGAGTGAAGGGTCGATGCGGCAGATCGCACTTGCACCGTGCTCTCCATTCGGTGTAACCCGCGAACTCATGATCGAGTCGGCACGTATGGCGGATGAATTCGGCGTTACTTTGCATACGCATCTTGCTGAGACTCAGGATGAGAACAAATTCTGTCTCAGGGAGTACGGTTGCCGTCCGGTCGATTATCTTGAAGGGGTAGGTTGGATGAGGGACAATGTCTGGCTGGCGCATGGCATCCACTTCAATCAAGAGGAAATCGAACGGCTGGGCTCAGCGAATGTAGGTATCTCGCACTGTCCGGGTTCAAACATGCTTCTTGCTTCCGGAATCTGCCCCACTCAGGAATTGCTGGAAAGCGGTGCTCGTATTGGAATCGGCGTGGATGGCTCTGCTTCCGAGGACGCTTCCAATATGATCCAGGAAGCGCGGCTGGCTTTGCAGATTCAGCGGCTTCGATATGGCTCCAAAAAAATCACACACTTTGATGCGATTGAATGGGCGACCGAAGGGTCTGCTGCATGTCTGGGGCGTGATGATGTGGGTAAGATTGCACGTGGGAAGCAGGCGGATTTGGCGATGTACAAACTCGATGAGCTGCGGTTTTCAGGAGCGGGGGATCCTCTTGCTGCCTTGATACTATGTGGTGCGCATCGTGCCGACCGTGTCATGATCGCGGGATCCTGGCGGGTAGTTGATGGTGAAATTCCAGACGTTGACTTGCAGGAACTCATGGCACGGCATCAGGCATCATCACGGAAACTCATACAGATGCATTGATTGCCGACGGTCGCATTGTCAGGATTGCGTACAAGATTCTTTGTCGACCATCTTGGGATCAGCGGACTTTTTACCTTTGAACTTCGCCTGTTTGGCTATAGGCACAGGGATTCAGCGGGAATCGTGAAGGAAACTTCGGCTGAGTATATTAGTCGCCAAAAGTAGTGAATTTGACGGTCTTCGCAGTAATGCCCAACCCCTTCCGGCTGGATGAGGATGTTCGCAGTTAACGGCCTTTTGCATCAATACGGCTTATTTTCCATTCGCGTCAATCCGTGAATTCCTGTATATTGATTTTTGTGCTACATTGTGGTGCAAGGAGCCCGAACTATTTGAGGTTTATGCTATATAAAATAGTTTACGCGAACTTCGCCTGGGCGGTTCATTATCGGGTCTTTTGTATAGATAGGCTAGTTGGGTTCATTCATGATTTTTATTACATACATTTCGGGCTGCTCAGGCCAACGATCAATGAGTAATAATTCCAAATAGCTACCATTGAAAAGAATCGTGTCAAATCTGAATTGATAGCTTCGCAAGGATGCCCAGTCTGAACAAGAATATCGTATCGCTGTCTACAGACAAACGATTTGTACTTGTCACGGGTATTCTGATACTTACAGTTGTCTTTACTGTTTTTTCCAGTGTTGCAGATGCTAAAGTCGATCCGGAAGTCGGCACTATTCTGAACTCCTTCTCATTCATGGTGTGGGGAGCATTCGTGATGTGGATGTGTGCCGGGTTCTGTATGCTTGAGTCAGGTACAGTACGCACCAAGAATGTAAGTCTGATCTGTCTCAAGAACATAGGTCTTTATGCCATCGCAGGATTGACCTTCTACGTCATTGGCTACAATCTCATGTATGTCGATGTGGACGCATATATCGGGAGTGTTGAATTTATCTATAACCCGATGAACGAAAGTGCACTGGACCAAGAAGGGAACGGGAAATCGCTCGCTCAAACCGTAGACCCTACATTTTCACCGATGTCATGGTGGTTGTTTCAGATGGTTTTTTTAACGACATCGCTGTCGATAGTCTCTGGAACGCTGACCGAGCGAGTCAAGGTCTGGCCGTTTTTCGTTTTTGCCCTGTTACACGCAATCTTCATATACCCCATCGTAGGCGCTTGGGCATGGGGCGGGGGCTGGCTTGGTCAGCTGGGATTCAAGGATTTCGCCGGTTCCACTGTGGTACACGCCACCGGCGGCGCCTGTGCTTTGGCCGGTGCGCTTGTCGTCGGCGCCAGATTGGGTAAATTTCGGAAAGACGGGAGTGTAAGGACTTTTCCTCCATCAAGCGTTCCGGCATATACACTTGGTGTATTCATCCTATGGCTGGGATGGTTCGGTTTCAATGGCGGTTCGCAGGCGTCGCTTGATAGTGCGCAATCTGCAGTGGCGATGAGTATTGTCGTTGTCAACACAAATTTGGCGGCCTGTGCAGGAATGCTGGTTACATTGGTCCTATCACGTCCGCTGGTTGGACGAATGGACTTGTCAGTGATTCTTAATGGGACGATTGCAGGACTAGTCGCAATTTCCGCCGATCCGGATCTGCTGAATCACAATCTTGCCATTCTCATTGGTGGTCTGGGAGGACTGGCAAGCCTCTTTGGTACGAAACTACTGGAACATCTGAAAATCGATGACGGTGTTGGTGCGATTCCGGTTCATCTATTCGCCGGAATCTGGGGAACCATCGCCGTGAGTCTTTCCCAACATGGTGATGTGTTTGTCCAATTGATCGGAATTCTTTCAATTTGCGGTTATGCATTCACTGTGTCGTTCATAATATGGAACGTAATCGATCTTCTGGTCGGCGCGCGTTCGTCGTTTGAGTCGGAGCGAATTGGTTTGGACTGGACAGCCCTCAACATTCATTCCTATCCTGAATTTCTGGCAATGCCTGAACCAGAAGATGACGAATCGCCTTAAAAGTCATCGGTTAACTGCCAAGGTTTCAATCGTCGCACGCAGATGCGGAGTGAGTTCCAGCGGGTAGCTGAATAGAGTCGCGGTGGGAGGTTAGTCGCGTTGAAATCTTGAAATTTAGTTCTATAATTTCAGCGAATATGACGAGTCGCAAAACTGGGGATTTCAATATGAAAAATAGTAGCCGTATCTGTTCAACAAAAATCGGCAGGTGGATAGTGCAATGTCTGCCTGTTTTGCTTCCCACAATTGTACTGTGTCTGTATTCTTCTACAGCCAACGCAGCCGTCGAATCGGAAACCGCTTTTATTTTCAATTCATTCTCGTTTCTGCTTTGGGGCGCATTCGTCATGTGGATGTGTGCCGGCTTTACGATGTTGGAAGCCGGATCCGTTCGCACCAAGAATGCGTCGGTCATCTGCATGAAGAATATCGGGCTGTATTCGATCGCCGGTATCGCATTCTATTTGATTGGATACAACCTCATGTACGTCGATGTGAATAAGTTTATCGGTTCATTTTCATTATTTTACAGTTCAACACCGGCGGAATACGCATTGTTGGAAGGGAACACCGAAGTTTTGGATGAAGTTCTGGAGTCCGATTATGCAACCATGTCAGACTGGTTCTTCCAAATGGTTTTTGTTGCGACAACCGCTTCGATTGTCTCAGGAGCCTTGGCTGAAAGAGTGAAGTTGTGGTCGTTCTTTATCTTTATTTCAGTTCTCACTGCTATCATCTATCCGATCGTCGGTGCCTGGACTTGGGGTGGCGGTTGGTTAAATGAGATGGGTTTCCAAGATTTCGCCGGTTCGACGATTGTGCACTCCACAGGTGGTTGGGCGGCACTTGCAGGTGCTCTTGTGGTTGGAGCTAGAATGAATAAGTTCCGAAAAGACGGAAGAGTGAAAAACACTCCGCCTTCAAACGTCCCCGCGGTAACTTTGGGTGTCTTCATATTGTGGCTCGGCTGGTTTGGTTTTAACGGTGGTTCTCAACTCGCTCTAGATTCAGCAGTGAACGTGGTTGCAATGAGTGTAATCCTGGTGAATACGAATCTTGCTGCTGCGGCGGGCGTACTGGTCGCCGTGTCCGTATCGCGTCCTTTGCTGGGACGTGTCGATTTGATGGTGGTTCTCAATGGCGCGATCGCTGGTTTGGTTGCCATTACCGCTGGTCCTGATATACAGGCCCACCAATGGGCAATCGTGATTGGAGGAGTTGGAGGTCTGATCAGTACTGTGGGCATGAAGGTGTTGGAAATAGCGAAGATCGACGATGTGGTTGGTGCCATTCCTGCACACATGTTTGCTGGTGTGTGGGGTACGCTTGCGGTATGTATCGCGGCTGGCGGAAATTTCATGGTTCAGCTGACAGGTGTGGTTGCGATCGGAGCATTTACTTTCGTAACATCTTTCATCGTTTGGAAAGTAATCGGCGCAGTCGTCGGCGCGCGGGTTACCCCGGCGGTTGAAGAGTTGGGGCAGGATGTTGCAGAATTAGGAATTGAAGCTTATCCGGAATTCGTGATCGTGCCGGACGAAGACGAGTTCGGTATTTTCGATGATGAGGAAAATTCGTAGAATTAACGGTAGAGAGATTTGATTTAACGTCATTTGTGAAAAGGTTCAGGTAACAAATAGTACAACGAGATTGAAATCGACACGCTTGATAACGTGGCAAGGAAATTGAGCCGCGACAGCAACCACAGCTTGGTTTTAGATGGTAGTTGACTTGACCGGTTGAATGGAGTACCTAATATTCTGTTATAATTTTGTTGTTTTTACGGTCAAAGTATGCTTTAATTTTCGCACCTGTTGTTTCGCGATATTAGCCAAGTGTATTTGAGTTTCGTTTGCATTTGGAACATTTGAAAGAAAGGAGTTAGGAGCATCATATGGAAATTCCTGCAGAAAAAGTAGACGGCACGCTGATTTTGAAGCCGGCTGGTCGAATTGATGGACAAAACGCAGTTGATTTTCAGACTGCGATAGAGTCTGTTGTCGCCGATTCCGATCAAGCTGTAGTTTTGGAACTGGCTGATCTTGTGTATATCAGTAGTGCGGGACTTCGAGTAATCTTATTGCTCGCAAAGACTCTGAAAAGTCGAAATGCCAAGTTTGCGATGTGTTCGATATCCGGGCCTGTCAAAGATGTATTCGATATCAGCGGCTTCGGAAAAATCATATCAACTCATGACACTCGCGAAAATGCATTGGCTAGTGTAAGTTCGTGAGATACTGGGGATCAATCAATAGAATATATTTCATCAGTGCGAATCGCAGAGCCTTGCCACAACTGATAGATTCCCCAAAGAATCTCTCTCATCACATCCAATTCAATCGTTAAGACTTTTGCTCCCGATTTGTCGGATCCTGCTATAGTTCCGATAACTTGGTTTACACAGATTAACCTGTAAGGCTCGTTGCGGTTGCATGAGACCAAGAGTTTTTATGGGGTTGTTGACTGGGCTTGTGGGCTAGTCAATGTATTCGATATCAACCAACTCGAACTGATTTGAATTTACAATCGAAACCCGCAGAAGTTTTCCATTAGGAAAAAACGCAGCGTTTTCCTTGTTGGCCATTTCCAACAGCAACCTCGCTGTTCCTCGGCTCCCGACGACAATGGATCGATGATTTACGAGTAGTTCGTGTATTTGGTCGAACCCGCGAAAAAATCTTTTCCGGAATTCCGCTCTGCTTTCTCCGTTTCGCGGTGTTTCACCGGCTATTAGCATCGGATTCACCTCGTTGATATCAACGTTATTCCAATCTCCCAGCATCCTTTCGTTTAGCAGTGGATTTCGCGTTATCTCACCTCCAAAATTTTCGCGTAGTATCTCCGCGGATTCGATACTTCGGCAATTCTCGGAGCAGACAATCGTATCAGGGACTTCGCTGATTCGAATCAAAGTATCAACTGCAGCATATATTTGCTTGCGACCGAATTCGGTTAAAGATGGTTCAGAGTCTCCACCCGAGGCGACTTGCAGCTCATTCGCGGTCGTCTCACCATGGCGGATAAATATGAAGCTGCGTACGTTGGAACTAGCGTTCATCGGGATAAAGAACTCGCTTGGGACAATAGCTTACGGAAAAAAACTGATCGTCTGCAGAACTCCCGTTACCCAGTAACCAATTTACAATGGCGAATGTCAACTCACCATCACCGAGAGATGGTGTGTGACCGGAGTCGTGAACATGAATGACGGAAAAATTCTTGTGACCGCGCATTCGGGTTATCGTCGAATCTGTCGTTGCGTCACTTTCAATTCCGTGTAGTAACAAGACCGGGCATTGAAAAGCATTCCACTGCTCCCACAAATCCAAACTGTGTTTTGCTTCATTTCGATAGGCTAGCATTGACCGTAAATCATGTCGATATACACGACCGTTTTCCACATCCGACCAGCGAGTCTTGTGGTGTGAGCAGTGCAGAAGTACGGCATCCGGCGTTGGACCGACATGTTTCGCAGCGACACCGGTGCGCCTGAACATCTCGGCAGGTGTTCGAAAAACATAGTGCCGACCTACCGCTCTGGCCCGTCGAGCCCGTCGTTCAACGGGGATATAAGGGCCACTGTCATTGAGAACAATTCTCTGCACCCGTTCGGGATAACGAGCCGCAAACGAAATTACTGTTGACCCCCCAAGGGATGACCCCAACAATGAGCATGAATCCAAATTCAAGTGATCCATCAATTGTTTCAGTTGCTCGACATAGGAATCCAGATGGTAATCTGATGTTTCCGCCATCCACCCACTACGTCCGCGACCAGCGAGATCAAGTGCTATCACGCGAACTTCAGGATACCCATCCAATGCCAGAAAGTCAAAACGCTGAGCGACATTGGTCAGCCCACCGATAGCAATAAGAGGTTCACCGCTGCCGCCCGAATCGGAATAAGTGAGAGGAATCCTGTATGGCTTGCCGACGCCGTAATCGGGGTCCTGAAGTGTCAGAGGATGGACATACTCAAAGCTGTGGAGGCCAGGCCAGTGTTCAAATTCGTTTCTGATCGCTAGGACCAAGCTGTCGTACTGCGCCCAGGTTAAATCCTTATTGTTTCCCTCACAATTGATGTCAAGCCAATTGCGTAGCGCTATGTCAGCGCGTTGACCGGATTTCATCTCAAATATGCAGTGAGAGACTACACTGACTTATTGGTGATCCGGATGATAAAGAACCAGCGTCACTCGATTGCGATCATTACGTCGCTCGTAGGTCGCTTGATCGACTAAAGTTTTGACAAAAAACACCCCGAGTCCACCGATTGGTCGATCGTCCACGTCGGCATCCACATCTGGTTCTTTCGCTTCAGAAAACGGGTCGAACGGTTGTCCGCTGTCTTCGAGGACTACCGTCAGGGTATTGTCGACCTGCTTCAGCGACAAGCTAATTTCAGCCTTTTCACTTTCGTGTTTAAATGCATAGCTGACTACGTTTGTGATCAATTCATCGAGTGCGAGATTGGCGTTGAATATCCAAGCCATCGGCCAGTTATTGGATTCTCCGAGTTGTTCAATCTCCTCCGCAACGCGAGGAACTTCGGATAAATCACACTTTAATGTCAGATTTGCTTCCATTTCCTTACCATCCATACTAGTACTGCTTGCGTTCTTATGTTCGTCGGTGCCCTCGTAATGCAGGACCACGCACGTGATGTCATCGAACTGTGGAGCATTTCCCACAAATTTGTCGACTGCCTTAATGATTTGCTTGACATCGTCGCCGGCACCGCGATTGGGTAGAGACGATACCACTTCCAGTAACCGATCATCGCCGAACGCTTCATTGTTCTCATCAAAGGCCTCGGGAATGCCGTCAGTTATCATCACCAGACGGGAGCCCGGTGTCAGCGTCAATGATGCCTCTTCAAATTCCAGTCCATCGAACATGCCCAACACCATGCCGGCTGTGAGATCCAACGGAGCGGCACCTTCTTCATTCACCAGAAATGGCGAATTATGTCCACCGTTCGAGTATGTAAAATGTCCTGTCGACTCGTTCAATATCCCGTAAAAGAAAGTGATAAACAGGTTTTCGTCATTGTGTGACTCAAGAAAATTGTTGATTCTCTCCAAAATTTTCGCGGGCGAACGTACATGCACCGCCATACCGCGCAGTGATGTTCTTGACATGACCGCAAATAGCGCAGCCGGTACGCCTTTACCGGATACATCGGCAATCGCCATTCCAATATGATCTTCATCAATTCGGAAATAGTCAAAGAAATCCCCTCCTACTTCTTTTGCCGGCCACATTCCGCCTACAATCTCAAACGCCTCGGATTGTTCGCGACGGTGGGGCAGCAAAGACAACTGTACCCGGGTAGCGATATCCAATTCCTTTCGAAGCGCGATGAATGCTTGTTTCGTCGCGAGTGCATCTCTTAGGCGCTGATGTTGATCTTGAACCCGGCTCGACATACTTTGGAAAGCTGTCGCCATCAGAATCAGACTGCCTGATCCATGGAATACTTTAGGGTCGAAATCCTCGGCGGTTGGATCAACTGCTATCATCGATTCCGCTACGCTTTCGTCTTTTGCTTTCTGGTCAATTCTCCGGGCTATTTTGTCCAGTTCCTCAAGCATTGCGACTTGATCTTCGCCATCCAACGTATCAGCCAGGCCTTTCATTTCTCGGTAAATGAACCTCTCCTGCCGCGCACGTTGACGCTCCCTTGAACGTCGAATTCGATTCAGCATGAGCATGCCGGAGCGAAATACATTCACAGCATTTCCGATCTGACCCACTTCATCTTTGCCGGTCTTCATCTGAACCAGCATCATAAGGTCACCTCTGGTCAATGCTTCAAGCACATGTACACCTTCCGTAAGAGACGCAAATGCATACCGCATATAAAAATAAAGTGCGATCAGTGAGATCAACGTGAATACCACGATTGACAGTATTGTGAGTTGACTGATTTTTTTCTGTTGGAGAATTTGGTCAGTGACTTCTTTGATATTGACCAGTCGTCCCACAAGACTTCCAAGGTCCGCAACTTGTGGAAGTACAGTGACCGAGAAGTATCGGTCATCCTTAGATATCGTCTGCGATGTGCTCAGTTCGCCGAGGTCGACCAGATCACCGTAGTTTCCCCACACCTCTGGATCGGGTGCGACAAGAAGCCGTCCGCGTCGATTGAGAATCATGACCGACGCATTATTGAGTTTTTCCATCTCAACGATCGGTCGGATGATATCCAAAGACATGATGCTCAATCCTACAGCATCGCCACTGTCATCAATGATCGGAAATCCAAATACAACAGCGGTGTTGCGTTGCTTGTCATTCCCGACACCGCGTATCGTAGATTTGTTCTCAACCGCATATTTTGCGATTTCTTCCGAGATGATCGGAGTTTGGAACACGTCCGAAAGGGATGAATACAGAAGGTTGCCGTTTAGGTCAAGGATGTCAAGGCGGTCAGATACACCCGAGGACTTCAGTTGCCCGACAATTTGTCGTGCGAGATTTCGGATTGATTCGTAGTCCTCATTCTCAATTGCACTGAGAAGCTCCCGGTTGTCTCGGATAATCCACGCCGAATCTTCCATATCATCAATGAATTCGTCCTTGATTTTGCTCCACAGGTTGGACTGGTCCGAGAGCAACTCATTTGAAAACTGATTTCTGATCAGCTGCTCGCGCTCGAACGAGGCGAACAGGATAGCTGCGCTAACGACAGTGACGACCAGTATGCCCAGTAGGCTGATGCGCGTCCGCAGTAGCATGGTTCAATAAACAGATCAGGTGGTGCTCAGTTAACTTGACTTTGCTTGAAATCCGCAATCGATATCAGATTCATTGGCGGATATAGCCCGAGATCGCTCGCAACATCGATATTGATCCACAACTTGAAGCGAGACAATCGGGCGACGGGTAAATCTTCCGGTTTTTCGCCGTCGACCAGAATTCGTTCTGCTTGGACGGCAGCCAGCTTGCCGAGGGTATGGTAGTCGCTGACGAGGCCAAACATTGCCCGGGTATTTCGCAGTGGGGATTGTGTTGACGCAAACGTAGGCAGACCCGCCTTCATTGCGGCAGCGGTATAGGCTTCACCGTGTCTGGTGATGAATGAATCGGGTCCCATATACAAAACATCCGCTCCACTATCTTTGGCTTTTTGCACTAACTCCGGCACGGCTTCGGGGTCTGAAGTTCCGTCCTCCTTCTTTGGAATCGGGAAAACCAGGAGTTCTAAACCCATCTGGGGAACGATTTCCTCTAGTTGGGAGACATTGATCCTGGAATTACTCGATCTCTCGTCGTAGATCACGGCAATTTTCTTGAACGGTCGATAAGCCAGCATTGAGTTGATCTGGGCTTTGATGGACGCAAGGAAAGCCACACCTGTCACGTTTCGGCCCGGGTATTCGAAACTACTGACAATTTCCGCGCTGACCGGATAAGCAACCAGGACAAAAATGCCGGGAATATCCCTTACCAGATGGTCGGACTCCGGTTCGTTGACTTTGCCGAGAATGCTGCGGGTTGTTCCTGTTCCCCAGGTGTAAACCAGGTCGGGTTTCGCTTGCTTGATTTCCTCAATTATGCCGGGTGCGTTTCCGCGGTCGAGATTCAGATTCCGAATTGTCATCTGATAAGGCACCCCTCGCTGGTTAAGGTACTCCTGAAACCCGGCTTCGACCTCAGTTTCGCCGCGCCAGACCACCCCGAATATTTTGTACGTTCTATCGCTATTGGCTGCGGGTACAGATTGTGCAGTCGCTTGATTCAGAGTAAGACATGCGACGATAAACGCAGAAATGAGATAGATCTTTCTTAACACGGCATTATCTTTCAGGTGTGTACAACGACTGGTTCTCGCCAATCTCCGACTTTGAGATCGTCATTATCAGCATAAACAACAAAATTAGGGTAAGTATGATGACCCCGAATCCGGCAATTGCGTCGTGATAGCCGAATTGAGCGATCAGCGCAACCGCAACCAACGGTCCTATAACCATACCTGTTCGTTCAAACACTCGATAAGCACTTACTGCTGTTGCCCGACCGATGGTGTCAGCGTGATTTCCAGCGACCATCAGGATCATGGCGTTCTGAGAAGTCATAATCATGGCGTGGCCGAATCCCAGAGCAAGAATTGCCAGGACGACAGCACCTGTGTCGCTGATGCCGATTTTATGCGAAAACAAACTCGCGATACACCCTATACCGGCCAGTAAACCACCTACAAATACGACTTGGACATACTTGCGTGTCAGATCGGCGAAGCGCGCGGAAATAAATATACAACTCAGAGTTGCGAGACCATATAGCATCATCAGTCGTCCGACGGAAGACTCGTTATGACCGAGTTCGGTCAGATATAGCGGAACCAGATAGGCGATGAATCCGGCGAGTGCCATTTTTGCAGGAATGGCAGTAAAGAACAATACGGAGAAAAATCGAGGGTCCTTAAGCAGGGTGATCATATCCTCCTTACGGAGTACGATTCGCTTTCTGCGCAGGCGATGTATGTCATCGTCTGTGCGGAAAACCTGATAGACGATGAGGCCCGAGATCACCGCAAGACATGCGGAAATCAAAAATGTCGCCTCAAAACCAATTCTGTTGGCAAGCATTCCGCCGATCGGGGGGCCGCATACGATACCCACGAATACCGCTGTCACAAAGATTCCTGTTGATGCGGTTCGATTATGTTCTTCGGCGTTCTGAACCACCCAGCCTTCGGACGCGACAAAGATCAGACTGTAGCCTACACCGGTGAGTATTCGGAACAGAATCAGGTCGTAGTAGGTTTGTGTCAGGAAGTTCCCGATAAATCCGATTACTGCAAATAACACACCAAGCAGGAATATTCGGCGTACACCGAACCTGTCAACCAATCCGCCTCCGAATGGCGTGACAATCATCACGGCGAGCATAAAGAGTGTGATCGGCAGACCGATGAGTATATCGTGCGACAGTATCATGTCTGTCGGTGCGTACTTGGATACAAACAGCGGAATGAACGAACGCGACAGCTCTTCAGAAAATATAAAGAGAAACAGCGGTACCCGAATCTGCACGACATGTCTCGAATGAACATCCCTGCCGCCGCTCAGGATGAATTTCTCATCGAACTTCTCACGCACCCGGGCGATTTTCCTGCCGATGCTGTCATCGATCTGTGCGTGCTTGAGTTCCACGACTTCAAACACAAAATCGTTGTATTTGATCTGCAGGTCCTGCACCAAATTGTTGAAACTGGTGATCAGCTGCCCGATTTCATCTTTGGACCGCTCAACCAGACGATTGGCGAATACCCCGCGCGAACCTTCAGCCAACACCGTTCGGATGTGGTGAATTGGTCTGGATATGCTACGACGCATGTAAAATGCCAGGAATTCAAATGTCACCAGCCAGGAAATCGCGATGACCGTCAGGATTTCAAAAATCATCTCGAAAAACTGGTTTCGAATATGTTCGCTGGTTACACCGACATGCAATTCAGTTGTGCCAGCCAGCGTCTCATCGATCGAAAATGCACCATCGAGATAACCTTGTACGTCGGTTTCGAAATTCGAATTGCCGGTACGATTCGATTTCAATTCGGTCAATATTGTGTTGATGGATTGCGGGTCAATGCCCCGGACGAACAGTGTCTTTCCACTGGAATCGATTATTGCAAGATATTCAATATCTTTGTTCGACTGAAGATAATTGTCGAAGTACTCCTCGACACCGACCAACTGATCAGGCGGAATGTTCAGTTCGCCGACAGCAAATGCCAATTCGGATGAGATGGCATTGCCAACCGCTTGGGCTTTCTGGCTCAATTGCGGGCTAAGCTCCTTTTCAAAGCCAAGCAGGGCAAACCACGAGACTGCGAGCTGTCCGATCAGCAACACGACAACGGACAGTAACACCATCCGGGTGAGCAATCCCTTTTGGTTGGTCAGAAATTCCTTGATGTCGGAATTCTCGCGCTCTTGTCTCACTGCTTTGAAATTCACGACTCAGCCTCATCAAGTTCGATAATGTCGGAACTGGCCTCGCTCAACGCAGTCTGCGCGCCCAGCGCAGACTTTGAAAACGATTCGAATTCCGGATGCTTCTTGATCGTCGTTTTCAGCTGTTCGCTGTCTTTTTGGTTGTTCATGATGTCCTTGATCGCCTGTGTCATGCTTTTCAAGTCTGAAATCGTACCCCGCAAAAGGAGAACACATCCTACAAGGCTCATGATCGCTATAAAAACCGCTACAATCAGTCCGAAGGTTATAAGGCGTTCGGTCTGATTGGAGATGCTCAGGTCTAACAAATCTCTGGAATAACGCAGCGCCAGTGAGCCGACATTCTGATTCAGGTTGTTCTGAATGGGTACACCCACCACACCAGCATCCCTTTCCAACCGCGACCACGAACTGGAGTTTTGATTTGAACGCCATGCAGTCACCCAATCTTCTGAAACCAGGTCACCGATGAAGCTGGGGTCGGTGCTGAACAATACTGACCCGCTCTCATCGAATACCTCGATGGAGAGAATCATTTCATCGTCATTTCGATAGGTTTCGAGTTCTTCTGATACATCCTGCAAGGTCGATAACGCCAGACCCAAATCCATCTGGGTTTCGATCTTGTTGCGAAAATCGTTGACGACAAACTGGAATCTGGAAGTCAGCAGGTCAGTGTGGGTACGTCGGAATTTGTCCAGGCTGAGACCGATGGTCATTGATATGCCTGCCATCAAGATAGCGACAAGCATGATCGAAATGCGCGATGTAACGCCGAATTTCATAATTTAGAGGACCAGTTGGTAAGTCGTGGAAAAGATTCCATTCCTAATTTCCGTTGGCTCGGAATTATATCACTGTATCAATGGCTTGCTCCCTGTTGAAAATTACCCCAAATTTCGACCGAGTTATAGCAGTTACCTTTACCTGGAACCATGTAAAAAAGAATCTACATTTCGTTTTAGTAGCCTTAATTTAAGTCGGAACACCGCTTGAACATGATACTGAATGTTGCAATGCAAGATTGATTGGGAGATTGTTGTGGTTATATTGTAAATTTGAGAAAATACGGAAAGAATCTGAATTTTCGAGAACATTGATTGGATTTTATAAATAATTGAAAATATATAATTAATATCGTTTATTCGTCGAGAAAAAAATGAAAATTCTGAAAATATACTCTGGAATTGAAAAAATTTTTATATAAGGGCTTGACAAACTTATTTTTGATGATATATTGCAATGCAACATGAAACATTTTGTTACTTGATCAGGAGAAACGAAACATGCAGATCAATTATTCAGAATTTGCCAATGAGGCATTCAGTGTGAATTCAAAACTGATTAACAAGTCAGTGGAACTTGGAGTCGAATCGGCTCAGCAGATTATTCAGGGCACTTCCGAGCGAACCGGTGAATGGTTCAAGATCAAGAATTTTGATGACTTTGTTGAAACGCAAGAAAACTGGAACGCGTTCGCTGTCAGTCAGATTCAAAATTCAGCCCGGTCAGCGGTTGATTGGGGTACCGAAGCGTATAACTCCTATCTGAATCTTTGGAAAAAATACGGTCAGGTTGCTGTTGAGGATACCGTCGCAGCGACCAAAGTGCCTGTTGCCGAAAAGAAAGCCTAAGGCTCAGACGCTGTTTTCACGATTTTCATAACTTAACTCCTCTTTCTCTATTGGTAGGGTCTGCCATTGCAATAATGGCAGACCATTTTTTTACCGCAGTCTCGGCGGGGCAACCCCGCAGTCCCAGGATTTTCCTGTCACTTCACGGCGATGATCGATGTCATTCCGGTTTCCTGATGTTCAAAAACGTGACAATGAAACATCCACAATCCCGGGTTGTCAGCTACGAACGCGATTTGCGCGCTTTTTTGTGGTTGGACAAGGATAGTGTCCCTTATTGATCCGGGAGATTCCAGGCCGCGTTCATTTCGAATGACCTCGAAACTGTGTCCGTGCAGATGAATCGGGTGTTCCCAAGCGGAGCGGTTGACGAGATCAAACACGTATGACTTTCCAAGTTCAAGCGTGAGCAGAGGAGGCTGATTGTGCGCGTCCGAATAGATGTGCCCGTTGGTTGACCATAACTTTCCCAGTCCTGCCAGATCTCGGATACCCTTGAACTCACCATCCAGATACGCACCGGAAAGACCACCCATCGCACCTCCTTCAAATATGATCTGATGTCGCTCGGCGTTGGTGATATCCGGTCGAGAAACGGGATTAGGCAATAGGCGGAGTGGGGGAGTTTTTTCAGAGCCTGAGACGATTGTGTTGTTGCTTCGGACCAGGTGCATCAGTTCGTAGGCGAAATTTTCGCCGTAAGAATTGTCTATGACAAGGGTTGAGTCTCCGGGTTTACCCGTAATGTCCATTATCAGGTCGGCCCTTTGTCCCGCTCCGAGAACGATTGGCCCTTTGTCAAGAGTGTACGGACCGATTGGATGCCCGTCCAAGGCAATTACCCAGGGATTCAGTTCGTTGAAGACAATCGCGAAGGTGCGTGCATTGGCTACGTTGACGAGTCGCAGGCGAATTCTTTCACCCGGATGAACCTGGAATTTATCGTGAATGCTTCCGTTGACGGTAACGACATTGCCAATTCTTCCGTTATGACTCGCATCCCTTAAGTTCTTGTCAAATTCAACGATCTGTGCCTCATTGTCGAGACGCCAATCATCCAGCACCCAGACTATATCGCGGTCAACCGCAGGTGGATTTATTTCGTCGACAATCAGCACACCGCGAAGCCCTTTGCCGACTTGCTGTGAACTGTTGATGTGAGGATGGTACCAGAACGTACCGGCATCGTGAAGATCAAACTCGTAAAGAAAGGATTCGCCGGGACTGATCGGTGTTTGACTGAGAATCGGTACTCCATCCATACTCACGGGTACACGCAGTCCGTGCCAGTGAATTGTAGTTGGCTGATCAAGCTGGTTTTCGACCTCCAGTCTGAGTCTTTCACCCTGCTTGAACCGCAGTAGCGGGCCGGGAACTTGCTGGTTGTAAGCGAAAACCCGGGTTTGTGGACCCAAACCTGCCACCAGGTCAGTTTCCGTATGCGATGCGACCAGCCTTTGTGTATGTAGGGCTGCCGAAATCAGATTCGGTGTCGACACAGCTCCCGCGGCAAGCATTGAAATCTGCATGAACTCCCGTCGGGTCAGAGCTCTAGTAATTTTTGTCAGTTTCTCCACTATTCCGATACGTCACGTTCAGGCTATATTCGGCCATCAGAATCTTATGTTCTTCATTCATCGAAGATCGAATCTCATTATAGTCAGCAGCACTGTATCCGGTACCGCCTTCACTAATAAAACTCCCTTAAACAGGTGACCAAGGCCGCGATGGAGCACTGTTACCAAAAGAACTACACTCTACGATTCGGCAAAATTCATTCTTTCGATGTTCCTTGTTTCCACATGGATCATCGCGATAACTAAATCGCAACCGTAAATATCATGTCAATTACGGTAAAATTTTCTGCCAGTGGCTTCATGGAGTAATTGAATTGTGACGATATATGATGAGAATCTGGACAAGAATCCGGCAAATTTCCATCCGCTCACACCGCTGAGTTTCCTGCAAAGGTCAGCACGCGTCTTTCCCGACAAGGCTGCGGTCGTTCACGGCGAATTGACTGTAACGTATCGCGAACTGTATTCCAGGTGCAGACGTTTGGGCAGCGCGCTGAATCAACGTGGAATCGGCATAGGCGATACGGTTGCCGTCATGTGCCCCAATACTCCGGCCATGCTCGAACTGCATTACGGCGTGCCGATGTGCGGTGCGGTGCTCAATGCACTGAATTACCGACTCGACGCCACGACGATCGCATTCATACTCGAACATGGCGAAGCCAAGATATTGTTTACAGACCGCGAATTTTCAGACACCATGAAGGAAGCACTGAAACTCTTTGGTTCGGAAATCACCGTCATAGATATTGACGATACTCTCGCTGAAGGCGGGGAGTTTCTCGGGGAAGTGGAATACGAATCGTTGCTGGAGGAAGGGGATCCGGAATTCGAATGGTTTGTACCGGACGACGAGTGGCAGGCGATCTGTCTCAACTACACATCGGGCACCACCGGCAATCCGAAAGGCGTGGTATTTCACCACCGGGGAGCCTATATCAATGCGCTGGGTAACTCACTGGTATTCCAGCTAGACAGTTCAAGTATCTATTTGTGGACATTACCGATGTTCCACTGCAACGGCTGGACATTTACCTGGGGTGTGACGGCTGTCTCAGGTACCCATGTCTGCTTGCGCAAAGTTGATCCGAAATTCATATTCCCATCGATTCGGGATAATCGAGTCACGCATATGTGCGGTGCACCGATCGTGCTGAACATGCTGGTCCACGCACCTTTGGAATTGAAGGTTCAATTTGAGCAAACTGTTGAAGTTGCGACGGGTGGCGCCGCTCCGCCGAGCCAAGTCATTACGGAAATGGAGAAGATGGGATTTCGGGTGACTCATCTATACGGATTGACTGAAACTTATGGCCCGGCAACCGTCTGTGCATGGCAGTCTGAGTGGGACAGCCACGAGCTTGAGCAACGCGCTCAGTTGATGGCACGCCAGGGCGTCCACTACCCGACCTTGGAAGAAGTGGCTGTGATCGACCCTGAGACTATGCAGGCAGTCCCGCACGATGGTGAGACGATGGGTGAACTGATGGTGCGCGGTAACACGGTCATGCGAGGATACCTGAAGAATCCACAGGCTTCGCAGGAAGTCTTCGCAGGCGGGTGGTATCACACAGGAGATCTGGGTGTCACGCACGAAGACGGTTATATCGAGGTGCGTGACAGATCAAAGGATATCATCATATCGGGTGGCGAGAACATCTCCAGTCTGGAGGTGGAGGATGTGCTGTATCGACATCCGGGAATCATGGAGGCGGCGGTTGTGGCCAAGCCTGATGAGAAGTGGGGAGAAACCCCTTGTGCCTTTGTTACACCGGCACCCGGACACGAAGACCATCTGACAAAGGATGATGTGATTTCCTGGTGTCGGGAGAACATGGCACGCTACAAGGTTCCAAGTTCCGTCGTGTTCGGACCGTTGCCGAAAACTTCGACCGGTAAGATTCAGAAATTCGTGCTGCGTGACAAAGTCCAGTCACTATAACCTGCGATTCACGCCTTCAATAGACAATCCAAATTCGGAGTGCGAATAACAGGATAGTACATAAAGGTAGCCTATTCGATGCAAAAGATTTTATTTCTGTTTCCGGGGCAGGGCGCACAATATCCAGGAATCGGCAAAGACCTGATTTCGGAATTTCCGCTCGTAGCCCAAATCTATGATCAAGCCAGTTCCATTTTGGGTTACGACATCGTCGCGCTGTGTAATGACGAGACCAGCGGAGATATCAATCTGACCAAATATACACAGCCGGTGTTGCTTATCCATTCATTTGCCTGCATGCAGGTGTTTCTGCAGGAGACAGGTCAAAGGCATCAACCAAGCTTTTCCTGCGGGCACAGTTTGGGGGAATATGGTGCGTTGATCGCGGCAGAGGCATTGGACTTTGAGTTGGCACTGAAGTTGGTATCAGCACGCGGAGAGTGTATGGGTAAGCAAGGAGGAGGTGAAATGCTCGCACTTCCCCTGTCGGAGGATCAGCTGACCCCCTTGATGGAAACCAGTCCCTGCGAGATTGCGGCCTGCAATCTGCCGGAACAGACAGTGGTAGGCGGTTGGCCGGAAGAGCTGGATCAGTTGATATTGCAGATCGAAGATACATTCCCCGGCAAACCCACAACCCGCCTGAAAACAGAAGGGGCTTTTCATACCTCACATATGCATCCAGCGGCAGAGGAGTTTCGGAGACATTTGGACAATTCGAAATTTAGAATACCGTCGATTCCCGTCGCTTCCAACGTAACTGGAACATTTCACGATTCGGAAGTCGACTCGATCAAACGCAATCTGTATCTGCAGCTTTTCAAGCCGGTCCGATGGCACAGTAATTTGATGACGATCGCCGAGCAGGGGATCGATGCCGTCATTGAGTTCGGTGGCGGACTCGGAGGTGGCAATGACCCAGCGGAAAAACGACCCAATCTTGCCGGAACAGTGACACGATCGTATCGACGACTCTCACCGCGACCTGCGTATCATTCAGTTATCAACCTAAAGACTTTGCGCGACACGATTGAGAAATTTGGAGACTAACGAGAATAGCAATCGAATTCAATTCTCCCTACACCCGACTAAATCAGAATTTTTATATATAACACTTAGTGCTATACTATTGCATGTAGCCTAACGTTGGATAAATTCGGATTGCAGACGTTCAAAAATAAACCGTTCTCCCGTTTCGCCAATAATAATAATTTAACGGATGCGGATTTGTGCGAAGCAGTTGGAAGGCTCCAAAAAGGTCAGATTGATGCCGATCTCGGAGGTGGCGTCATCAAGCAGCGTATCGCTCGAAAGGGTGGTGGCAAGTCTCGCGGGTTTAGAGTAATTGTGCTGTTTCGTCAGGAAAAGCTGGCAGTATTTGCCTACGGATTCGCCAAGAGCAGCCGAAATAGCCTCCACCCAGATGAACTTACTGCCTTTAAGAAACTTGCGGAAAATATTCTCAACCTTTCCGACACCGAGTTAGTTGCCGCGATCGATAATAGAACGATAATTGAGGTGATTTGTGATGACGAAAAGATACAAAAGTGAGGCTCTGGCAGCAGTACACGAGACTGCACTTGGTTTGGCCGAAGCTAGGGTCATGTCGAAGCAGACAATGAGATCATTTGATGAGTTGTGTCTCACCCCTATTGAGGAAATGACTCCAGAACAGATCTACGAACTACGGCTTCGCGAAAATGCGAGCCAAGCGGTTTTCGCGCTGCACCTTAATGTGACCAAGGGGTTGGTGAGTCAATGGGAGCGCGGACAGAAGCGGCCGCAAGGTGCTTCCTTAAAGCTATTGTCGCTAGTGGCAAAGAATGGTCTACGATCCGTTGCATAATATGCTAACGGATTCTTGGAAGAAAGCCGTCCACCTAGGTGGCTTAGGCGAGAAAGATCTTTGTATTCCAGTCAAATTTTAGGGAATTATATGCCTGAGTATGTGCGACCAAGCGCACCCTCTGTTTCACAAATTCAAGCAAACGCTCCTGTCGGATCGCCAATATTTCCTTTGTCTGTTCTGGGCGAATCAGTGACACTATCAACTGGTTCGGGATGACCATGATATTCCCGAGAAAGTTCCACTATCATTTCCGCCTGCCTGATATGTTCATCGGTGAATTCCGGATCATCATAATGACCTTCCGAATAAAACTTCCTAATTTTCTCGGATCTCAGTTTCTCTATCTCAAAACTTTTGGTTTTTCTCAACCTGTTTCTATTCAATTCAACCATCTTGTATCACCCTGAATACCTTTTTCGCTTTCTGTATATCTTTGTTCTGTTCTTTTTTTGTGTTTTTGAAACCGCCATACAGGATATGGTTCTCGCCTTTCGGCTGTCCGTAATATATTCTTAACTCCTTCCTGCTGGTTTCCCGGTTTCCCCGATTCTGAATACTCCGTCGTTTTCCGTTTTCCTGCTGTTCTCGCCTAATCCCATTTCAAGTTTTCCTTTCAATATCAATATATCTGCCTGTAAAGGTTCACTCAAATCGTCAAACCAGATCTCAAACTCCGGCGTTCTTGTAAATTCACCACTGGCATTGATATCACCGGAATACGATTTTCTGACTTCATTACGTTTTCTGTCTTTGTTTCCTTTCTTCCGTTTTTTCTTGGCCTCAACCAAATTATGCTCCACCATTTCCCTGATAGTCTGATTTAATTCACTATGGTATTTGAGGAATTTTGTTGCTTAGATTTGAGAATCACTGATAATTTTAAAGCGTTCAGTTAGGCTCAATGTGTAATGACACGTAAAGTTTACTTTAAATTTCCGAGGTTACCGATACCAAAAACAGTCCATCACAACCCCTCTATCATTATCAAACCTGCTCAATTTCAATCAGGGTTCCGCAAAAATCTTTCGGGTGTAAAAATAGAACAGGTTTGCCGTGGGCTCCGATTCTGGGTTCGCCGCCTCCCAGTGTACGCATGCCTTGTCTGATCAGTTCATCCCTGGCATCAAGAATATTGTCAACCTCGTAGCACAGATGATGAACACCGCCTGCCGAATTTCTTTCAAGAAATCGCGTAATCGGTGAATCCGCCCCCAAAGGTTCCAACAATTCGATCTTGGTATTGGGCAGGTTTACAAACACCGTCGTGACACCGTGCTCCGGCAGGGGTAGCGGTTCGGAAACCTCAGCGCCTAAAACCGTATCATAGATTTTTGTGGCCCGCTCCAAATCCGGAACAGCGATCGCCACGTGATTCAGTCTGCCGATCATTCATCCTCTCCGAATTCGACGATTGGCTGATCCGAAGCCAGACTGTCACCGATTTTCGCCATGACTTTGACAATGACGCCATCGCGCTCGGCGCGCAGTGTGTTTTCCATTTTCATCGCCTCAACCACAGCAACGGTTTCCCCTGTCTTGACCGACTGGCCAGCCTCTACGGCAATTTCAACAAGCAATCCAGGCATGGGTGATTTCAGATATGGTGAGACTCGCGAGCTCTTTTTCTGAATCATGTGTTGGTCGTATTTGGCTGCCGCGGGTGTCAATACCCGAAGCAGGGAGCGGTAACCGAAATGATCAATCTGATACGAAATTTTCCTGCGCGCAACCTGTACGCAGGATCTGGTACCGTTCAGAGTGTAGTAGAAGTGGCTTCGCATGGGTACCCAGTCGTGCTGAATCTCCCATGTATCGCCACTGCCATCGGTCAGCTGATGACCTGATTCGGTTTCTTCAATAGTGAGCTTGATCGCCCCGTTCAATGTTGTGACAACCCAGTCGGTCGCAGCCGTCCAGTTTCGGGTATTCAATTGCCCACCAAGAGTTGCTGAACGCAGTTCATCGCAATAGTGCATGATGGTTGCGATCATTGCCGCCACCTTGATACTGTCGCTGTCGGCGGACTCGCAGTCATAGCCGTCCGGGAACTGCTGTTCAATCATTCTGGTATTCATGTCACCTCTGAGTACCGCTTCGTCGCGAGCAAGCCGTTGCAGAAATGGCAAATTACTCGTGACACCCGTAATCTGATATTCATCCAATGAATTGGCCATCAGATCGAAAGCCTCAGTCCGCGTATCCGCATGTGTAACCAGCTTCGCGATCATCGGGTCATAGTAGACTGAAACCTCACCACCTTCTACCACGCCCGTATCAATACGTACGGATGCGGATTGCTTGGGTGGGCGACAGCGGATCAGTCGACCTGTTGACGGCAGAAAGTTGCGCGCTGGATCTTCCGCGTAGATTCGCGATTCGACCGCCCAGCCCTTTGCCTTGATATCGCTTTGAGTGAATCCAAGTTCATCACCGGCCGCCACCCGGATCATGCACTCGACCAGATCGATTCCGGTAACAAATTCGGTTACTGGATGCTCAACCTGCAATCGAGTGTTCATTTCCAGAAAGTAGAAATTCTGCTCGACATCGACGACGAACTCCACAGTCCCTGCAGATACATAGCTCACCGCCTTCGCCAAAGCCACTGCCTGGCTGGTGATACTGCGTCTGGTTTCGTCGTTCAGAAAGGGAGAAGGTGCTTCCTCGATCACTTTCTGATGTCGACGCTGCAGCGAACATTCCCTTTCACCCAAATGAATTGCATTGCCGTGCTGATCGGCGATAACCTGAACCTCGATGTGTCGGGGATTCTCAATGAACTTCTCTACAAATACGCGATCATCTCCGAAGTGAGTTTTTGCCTCACTCTGAGAGCGAACGAAACCCTCCCGGCATTCGTCATCACTGTATGCGAGACGCATTCCCTTTCCGCCACCAGCCGAAGTCGGTTTGAGCATGACTGGATAACCAATTTTCCGGGCAAGTTCAACTGCGTGGTCCGGACTTTGAATGACATCGTCAAAACCCGGAATTGTATTGACACCTGCCTGCCGCGCTATTTGCTTTGACTCGATCTTGTCACTCATGGCCCTGATGGCATCCGCGCCGGGCCCAATGAAGACGATGCCTGCCTCCTTCAGTTTTTGCGAGAAATTCGGGTCTTCCGACAGAAAGCCATATCCTGGATGGACAGCCTGTGCCTCGCTGGTTTTGCAGGCATTGATGATCGCATCGATATTCAGATAACTCTGTGCGGCAACCGCAGGTCCGATACGAATCGCTTCATCCGCAGTTTCGACGTGTAGGGCATCGCGGTCAGCATCCGAATACACGGCGACGGTACCGATGCCGAGTCGATTCGCAGTGCGCATCACCCGGCAGGCGATTTCTCCTCGATTCGCGATAAGTATTTTCTTGAACATCGACTGGCAGGAATGTGGTTAAAGCGGAATGTTGCCGTGCTTGCGCCAGGGGTTTTCCAATTTCTTGTCTCTGAGCATTTCCAGAGACTGGCAAATACGCCCGCGCGTGCGTCTGGGCAGGATCACGTTATCGACGAAACCCCGACTGGCCGCAATAAACGGATTGGCGAATTTTGCCTGATATTCATCTACTCTGGCAGCAATTTTTTCCTGGTCGTTCATTTCACTTCGAAAGATGATTTCAACCGCACCCTTGCTGCCCATCACCGCAATTTCGGCACTTGGCCAAGCGAAATTGACATCACCGCGCAGATGTTTGGAACTCATGACATCGTAAGCACCACCATACGCCTTTCGGGTTATGACAGTGACTTTCGGTATGGTGGCCTCAGCATAGGCATATAGCAGTTTCGCGCCATGTTTGATGATGCCGCCGTGTTCCTGGGCTGAGCCCGGCATGAAGCCCGGTACGTCGACCAAGGTAACAATCGGGATACCGAAGGCATCGCAGAATCGGACAAATCGGGCTGCCTTGATCGAAGAGAGAATGTCGAGACAACCTGCCAGGACCAGTGGTTGGTTGGCGACTACGCCGACCGTTGCACCTTCCATGCGACCGAATCCGATCACGATGTTCTTCGCATGGTCCGGCTTGAGTTCAAAGAAGTCCTCATCGTCGACAATCTTAACAATCAGCTCCTTGACATCGTAGGGCTGATTGGGGTCGTCGGGCACCAATGTGTCCAAAGAGGGCTCTTCCCGATAGCGGTCGTCGTTGGTGGCACGCACTGGAACCTCACTGCGGTTGTTGGCCGGAAGGAAGTCAAAGAACCGACGCAGTATGAGACATGCCTCGATGTCGTTCTCA
Source organism: Arenicellales bacterium (assembly GCA_963662635.2). Classification (GTDB taxonomy): domain Bacteria; phylum Pseudomonadota; class Gammaproteobacteria; order Arenicellales; family JAJDZL01; genus JAJDZL01. The sequence continues at coordinate 520,114 of CAXXFC010000006.1, read as the reverse complement.
AATGCACCGTCAGCAACGCCTGACTGTTCGGTGTGGGCGACTGAACCACCGAGTTGTTCAGCCGAAATATCTTCATGAGTGACAGTTCGGGCAACATCGGGACCGGTGACAAACATGTAGGAACTGTCACGGACCATGAAGATAAAGTCGGTGATCGCCGGTGAATAGACGGCCCCGCCGGCGCATGGCCCCATAATCAGTGAAATCTGCGGAATGACGCCGGATGCCATAACATTGCGCTGAAAGATATCTCCGTAGCCGCCGAGCGAGGCGACACCCTCCTGAATACGCGCACCACCGGAATCATTGATGCCGATCACAGGTGCACCGACTTTCATCGCCTGGTCCATCACTTTGCCGATTTTTTCAGCATGTGCTTCCGACAAAGAGCCCCCGTAGACAGTGAAATCCTGGCTGAAAACAAAAACAAGGCGTCCGTGAATTGTACCGAAACCGGTCACCACGCCATCGCCGGGAATCTTGGAATCCGCCATGCCGAAATCCGAGCACCGGTGTTCGACAAACATATCCCATTCCTGGAAACTTTCCTTGTCGAGCAGAAGATCTATACGTTCGCGGGCAGTCAGACGTCCCTTGGCGTGCTGTGCGTCTATTCGCTTCTGACCGCCACCAAGCCGCGCGGCCTGGCGCTTTTGTTCCAACTGGTTGATGATGTCCTGCATTTTCTCTTCCTGCTTGTTCAGATTCGAACTGACTCAGCTGCAGACTCCAAACTGTTCTCGATCATCCCAAGCACATCGGGAATGGTGTCCAGAATTCGGGTTCCCGGCCCATAGACAGCGGATACACCCGCATTCTCAAGAAAGCGGACATCATTCGGTGGCACCACACCGCCGCAGATCACGACAACATTTTCAGCGCCTTCATTTTTCAATCCCTCAATAATCTCAGGAACCAGTGTTTTATGACCGCCAGCCTGGGTGGATATTCCCACCAGATGGACGTCATTGTCCACAGCTTGTCGGACAATCTCAGCCGGTGTCTGAAACAGTGCGCCGATATCGACCTCGAATCCGAAATCCGCATAGGCAGTCGCGATAACTTTGGCACCGCGATCGTGTCCGTCCTGACCGACTTTGGCGATCAGGGCCCGTGGTCGGCGCCGATGCTGCTTGACAAAAGTATTCACTTTCTGGCGGATTTCATCCACCTCGTTTGATTCCCTGACCTCTGTTCGATACACTCCGGTAATCGCTTGGGGAACGGCACGATGCTGTCCGTAGACATCCCTTAGAGTTTCGGTAATCTCACCGACGGTGGCGCGCTGACGTGCGGCTTCGACCGAGTGATGCAGCAACCCCCATTCACCCGCTTGGGCACACTCCTTAAGTCTATCGAGCGCGGTTGAACAACATTTCTCATCGCGTCGTGCCCGCACACGGTTGATCCTCTCGATCTGCGACTCACGTACCGCTCGATTATCGACTTCAAGCACATCAACCTCTTCTTTGGAATCGGCTACAAACTGGTTTACGCCGACAATCACATCCTCTGAAGTGTCGAGACGCGCCTGGCGGCGTGCGGCGGATTCCTCGATTCTCCTCTTGGGCATTCCGGCTTCCACTGCCTTGGTCATACCGCCATAGGTTTCAACTTCGTCAATCAACTTGCGGGCTTCGCTGATCAACGATGCGGTGAGACTCTCAACATAGTAGGATCCGGCAAGCGGGTCGACGACGTGGGCCAGCCCTGATTCTTCGCGAAGAATGAGCTGGGTGTTTCGGGCTATCGAGGCAGAAAACTCGCTCGGCAAGGCCAGTGCCTCATCGAACGAGTTGGTATGCAGAGACTGCGTACCACCGAGAATGGCAGCCAGCGCCTCGACCGTTGTGCGGACAATGTTGTTGTATGGAGACTGGCTGGTCAGGCTTACTCCGGATGTCTGACAGTGAGTTCTCAGCATCAAAGACTCGGGTTTGGCGGGTGAGAACAAAGTCTGCATTAAATCCGCCCACAGGTATCTTGCGGCCCGCAGTTTCGCAACTTCCATGAAAAGGTTCATGCCGATGCAGAAGAAAAATGACAGCCGCGGTGCGAATTCATCCACCGCCATACCGGTCGACAGGGCAGCGCGTACATATTCGATTCCATCTGCAATGGTATAAGCCAGTTCCTGCACGCAAGTCGCGCCTGCTTCCTGCATGTGGTATCCGGAAATCGAGATCGGATTGAACCGCGGCATTTCGTCTGTCGTGTAACGAATGATGTCCGCAACGATGCGCATGGATTGCTCGGGCGGGTAGATATAGGTGTTCCGCACCATGAATTCCTTTAGAATGTCATTTTGCAGCGTACCCGAAAGCTGCGCATGGCGCACCCCTTGTTCCTCACCGGTCACGATAAACGTTGCCAGTACCGGCAATACTGCGCCATTCATGGTCATCGAGACGGATATGCGTTCCAGTGGAATTCTGTCAAACAGGATTTTCATGTCCTCGACACTGTCGATGGCGACACCGGCTTTGCCGACATCACCGACCACCCGTTCATGGTCAGAGTCATAGCCGCGATGGGTGGGCAGATCAAATGCAACCGACAATCCGGTCTGTCCGGCTTTGAGGTTGTCGCGGAAAAATCGATTCGACTCTTCTGCGGTTGAAAATCCGGCGTACTGACGGACTGTCCAAGGCCGTCCGGCATACATGGTTGCCCGGGGGCCTCTGACATACGGCGGTAGGCCCGGCAATGTTGCCATGTGTTCGAGGTCGGCCAGATCCTCGGCGGTATAGACCGGTCTGACTTCAATGCCTTCCGGGGTATGCCACTTCAACTGTTCCGGATCGCGATCTTTCAGTTCTCGTCGGGCGAGCCTGTTCCAATCATCCTTTGAGTGATTCTTGAATTTCACTGTGCTATCCAATTCCGCGACACTTGTGAAGTCAAACAGTAAGTGTGATCATGCTTTGGGGTACCCGACAGACTGCAGTGATTCAGTGATTTCATCAAGGATGACCGGGTCGTCGATTGTTGCCGGCAGCTGCCAGGATTCGCCGTCGGCGATTTTCTGCATCGTTCCGCGCAGGATCTTGCCGGAACGGGTTTTTGGCAGACGCGAAACAACCAATGCTTCCTTGAACGCCGCGACAGGTCCGATCTCATTGCGTACCAACTGGACACATTCCTTGACAATATCGCCATGGTCTCTCTCACAGCCGGCATTGAGCACCAGAAATCCCAGGGGCAGTTGGCCCTTGAGTGCGTCTGCCACACCGGTCACCGCACACTCGGCCACGTCCGGATGTGACGTGAGCACTTCTTCCATGGCACCGGTCGACAGCCGATGTCCGGCAACATTGATGATGTCATCGGTTCGCGACATCACATACACGTAGCCGTCCTCGTCAATGTAGCCGGCATCCGCAGTCTTGTAGTAACCCGGGAAGTCAGCGAGATAGGCGTCGAAAAACCGCTGTTTCGCGTTCCATAGGGTTGGAAAACTTCCAGGCGGTAACGGCAGTCTGACAACGAGCGATCCGATTTCGCCAGGAGCGACTTCCTGATTGGCGTCGTCCAGTGCCTTGAGGTCCCATCCGGGAACCGGTACCGAGGGTGAGCCTTCTTTGACCGGTAACTGCTCAATACCGACACAGTTTGCGCAGATCGCCCAACCGGTCTCGGTTTGCCACCAGTGATCGATTACCGGAACCTGAAGTTTGTTCTGCGCCCAACGCAGGGTGTCTGGGTCTGTTCGCTCGCCGGCCAGAAACAACGTGCGAAATTGGGACATATCATACTTTTCGAGATAGGTTCCATCCGGGTCCTCTTTCTTGATCGCCCTGAATGCAGTCGGAGCGGTGAACAGCGCGGACACCTTGTGTTGCGAGATGATCCGCCAGAAAACACCGGGATCCGGAGTGCCTACAGGTTTACCCTCGAACAAGATGGCGGTGTTGCCGGCAAACAGCGGAGCGTAGACAATATAGGAGTGACCGACAACCCAACCGACATCGGATGCAGCCCAGAACACTTCGCCCGGGTCCACCCCGTAGATGTTTTTCATTGACCATTTAAGCGAGACGATGTGCCCGCCATTGTCGCGCACCACGCCTTTGGGTTGACCTGTGGTGCCGGAGGTATAGATGATGTAGAGCGGGTCGGTCGCCATGACGGGAACGCAGTCTGCCGGACTGGCGTTTTTCATCACGTCATTCCAGTCGTGATCGCGTCCCTCAATCATTCGGGCTTCAGCCTGCGGCCGTTGCAGAACAATACAGGCAGAGGGCTTATGCGATGATAGTTCAATGGCTTTGTCGACCAGGGGCTTGTACTCGACGATACGACCGGGTTCGAGTCCACACGATGCGGTGATGATAGCCACTGGCTTGGCATCATCGATACGCACAGCGAGCTCATTGGAGGCAAAGCCTCCGAAGACGACGGAGTGGACAGCACCGATACGTGCACAAGCAAGCATTGCAATTGCGGTTTCGGGTACCATCGGCATATAAATGACCACACGAGATCCCTTTTCGACACCCAGATCTCTCAGCACTCCTGCCAGGCGTGCCGTCTCATCGAGCATTTCCTGATAGGTGAGGTGGCGGATCTCTCCGGTCATCGCAGAGTCATAAATGATCGCGTCCTGACTGCCGCGCCCTTCGTTGACGTGCAGATCAAGTGCGTTGTAGCAGGTATTGACTTGCGCACCGGTAAACCAGCGGTAATATGGCTTGTCCGAGTCATCGAGAACCCTGTCCCAGGTTTTGTACCAGTGCACATCATTCGCGATTTCACCCCAGAATTCGTCGGGTGACGCGAGAGATCGCTCAAATTCTTGTCGGTATCTGCTCATGCGATTATTCCAAATATTGTTTGATTGGTTTGAAAGATTCGGTGACCTAAAATCCGTGAAACTTTAGAATTATCTCCAATAAAATAAAGGGAATTATACGGAATACTACACGAAAATGATCAGAACCAGGACGTACACCGCCAAGCTGTCCAAGACAACCCATCATAATCTGGACACCGCACTGCGTCTGATGGGTGAGCTCTACAACGCCTGTATTGAGCAACGGGAATCCGCGCATCGGAACGGACACAAGGTATTGTATTCTGATCAGCAGAAAGAACTGAAGGATATCCGCTCCGAGTTCCCGGAATATCAGGAACTGCATGCCCATTCCACGCAGGCGCTGATAAAGCGGGTTGATCGGGCATACAAGAGATTTTTCCGAAAGAAAGGCGGACATCCCCGATGGAAATCAAGGAACCGCGGTGTCCGCAGTATTGAGAGTTCCCTGATCAGAGTTTACAGGGGCATCAAGTGGAACCATGTTGATTGGAAGGGGATCGGCAGACTGCGATTCAGGGGTGAGATTCCCGAAAACATCAGACTGGTTCGGGTAGTGAGAACACCGCTGAGAGTCAAAGTACAGATTGTGTATGACTGTGAACCGGAACCTGTGACAGATGAACGGATGCCAATCGGGATCGATGTCGGAATCGCGAAGCTTCTGGCGACATCCGACCGGCTTCAGGTAGCAGGCAGAAAACTGGATCGCAGTGCGATCAAGAAAAAACAGAGAACCCTGTCCAATGCCGAGAAGAGCTCAAACAACCGGAAAAAGAAAGGGAATTATATACCTGTCTAACCCCTCCAAAAATCCGCCAAAATATCCTCGGGGGCGCGCCGCCCCACTATAATCTCTGCCCATGAAATCACTACGGAAACTATGGAGAAATCCAATGGACAAAATTGAAGTGGATGGAATTCACATTGTGGGATACGGAAAATATCGCATTCTCATTTTTAGAAATGGGCAACTACATGATATACGTGACTATGACGATGCCATGGATGCGATCAATGACTATCGCGGTCTTGTCCGCTTTCTGGATGAATGTGAGGAAATATCCCAATCCCAGTCGGATATCCGTTGAGATATTTCGCCCCATCGTTCTTTCGGAATATAGAACACTCTCCGTTCAAAATTCTTGTTGTATTCTTTTATGATTTCTTCCTTGTTCATTTCGCATACCTGTAATAGTCGGTAGTTGATTCATAAAGGTATTTATACAATATGGATTTTTCAGTCATCAACTCCACCATCCTCATTTCCGACGCATTTTCCCGTCAGCGGAATTTTTCTGTTCCGTCTAATTTTCTCAGTCATGACAGGTTTCAGAAAGCCGATTGCATGCCTGAGCAATGTTCCGTAAATAATAACCTGATTGCGTTTTCAAGTCGGTCTCGTCGCAAACCTGTCCCCGGATCAAATGAAAACGTCGTGTATGATTCGGTCCATTCGGGTATCTGATTTCCGTTTTCATCAAAATATGTAATCTGTACTACAAGTTTATCACCTGAAAATCTCAAAGTCAGAAATTGACCTGACTCTGATATTTCAATTGAATTTTTGTCAACGTTATTCCAATAAATTTTAACAATTTGAATATAGTTCTCTTCTTCTATTCCTGAATTGGAGACTTTCATTTCCGTTCCGGCAATACAATTTTCTCTATCAAAAATTTTTGCTACGATATTGTATTTTGTGTTAATTAAATCAGTGAAACTTTGATCACTCTTATAAGGGTCTGCAGTGATGATGTAGTTCATCACCTGTTGGAAAGTATTTTGCTCTTGCGCACTGACTTCAGAGAAATTGAATAACACAGATCCGATCAAAATTAGTGAAATTATTGATGTCAATATCTTTTTCACTTCAAACCTCCCGTTGATGCTGTCATCCCAAATCAGTTCAGCCTGCCGTTAATCCCCGATACCGGATCCTTATACATAACCCAACCGAAACCATTCCTAGTGAATAAACACGAAATAAATCACTACCGCCACAATCACCGCTGAAATCCACAGACAACCTTTTCTGTCCGCATCCTTTCTCTTCTTGTAGCAGTCAGCAAAATACCATTCCGTCACCTTCCGCTTGTATTCGCGCTTGCTGACCCTCGGATTGCGGCTCTTTCCCTTGCCTCCTACCCCGATACTGCCGCCGGTTGAGCTTCCCGTTGTCTTGGTCGTCTCAACCTTGTGCATGCTCGGTTTTTCAAAACGATAGTGGCAACCCGCGCATTCCGTTGTCGCTGCCTTGGGCATAGTTCCTCCTCCTGATTTACGGGAAACTTCATTTACTTGGGAAGGATTATAGAGAAATGCCCGCTGTATTTCGTTCGTTTGCTCCCCATACACAACCAACCGCCCATCCCGCTATAATAAGGTTTCTACAACTACGATGACGGATGGACGGCCAGGTATGTGTCGTCTGTCTTTAATTTATTCGTTATTGGATTTGTAGGAGGGCGTCATCGGAGGGACATACCGCAAGCTTTCGGTGGCGTCCTTTATTTATGTTTCCGCGCATCCTCCCGCTTCCGGCTCTCCGCAATCTGCGTCTGCGTCACGGGTGGCGTTTCCAGCAGTTTCCGCATCACCAGTTCCGCCTTCCTATGGACCTCTTCCGGGATACTTTCAGCCACTTCCCGTCTCTGTATTTTCATTTTTTCGCCCATGGAGATATCTGTCATTGTTTCTGATTTTTTTCGCCATAAACATATTCGTGATTGCCGATTTTGTGTAAGACAACATGATCATCCCTGTGTATCTTGTAAAGAATCACAATATCCCTGTCTCCGTATTCACCCGGATACAGATGTAGTGCCGAAAACCCCTTCAATGGCGCATCCAGTTCGTGCGCCTTATGGTTGGACCGAAGATAGCTGTCTTTTCTTTCCTTGAACGACTGAGTGATTGCCTTGATGTCATCTATGACGGCATTGCTGTAGTTATGCTTTTTCAGATCATCCTCATATTTCTTTTCGGATGATACCTGTCTGGGGGACTTTCTTGACCCTTTTCTCTTACCCTCGCTGATGAAATGGACTATATCACTCATCGCTTGAACTGATCATAGAAGGTATCAACATCATCAATAATGGTGTATTCGCCATTCCTTTCAGTCTTCCGCAGTCTTTTCACCGTGGCATCGTTCATCGTATAGATGTCATACTTCTCCAGCTCCGCTTTCGCTTTCTGTTCCTCAAGAACTTTCTGCTCCCTAAGAAACTCTTTGAATCTTTTCGGCATATTTGCCACCTCCATTCATTATTTATACTTTCAGTTCAATCTTCCGTCAATGCCGGAAACCAGGTCTTTGTATCGCAGTCTCTTTCCAACCAGGCCGACAATGACACTTTCCATCTGTCTGATGGTGTCCAGCTCCCTGATGTTGTGGCGACCGGCAAACTCCTCAACATAGCGTCCAAGATGCTTCTTGCTGATCTTGTGGAAAGTCCCCTTGTGCGCCCGCTTGAGCATTGACCAGAAGCTCTCCATCCCGTTTATGTGTATCTGCTCATCAACATACTCGCCGATACTATGCCTCACATACTGGTGCTCGTAGTTGCACAGATTTCTGTAGCTTTTGAAATCATCCGTATTGACAACTGAACCCGGCTCCACATTGTCCTCAATGAAACTCTGTAGAGTTTTCCTTTTCGTGTTCTGAACCACCTTGGCCCGGACTTTCTTTGTCTGCCTTTCCTTCATTCCGACAACAGCAGTCTTTCCAACCGCACCGCGTCCGGCATTGAGTTTCTTGGACCTGTGCTTGTTCTTCTCCAGCCCGCCCACATAGGTCTCATCAACCTCAACCGGTCCATCAAACATTCCCTCAACCTCAAGGAACGCCTCCCGGATCCTATGCTCCATAAACCACGCGGTCTTCTGCGTGATCCCCAGGTCACGATGAAGCTTCATACTCGCCACACCCTTGAGACTGGTGATCTGAAGATATACTGCAATGACCCACTTTCTCAACGGCAGCGGCGAGTTCTCAAAGGCAGTTCCAACCTTGACCGAAAAGAAACCCTTACAATCCCTACACCGATACGGCTGGGGCTTCCTGTTCGCCTTCTCATAGGTGTTGGCGCTTCCACATTTCGGACAGGTCCGACCATCCGGCCAGCGTATTTTCTCTATCCATTCGGTCGCCGATTTCTCATCCGGAAACATGTCAAACAGGGCGATCAGGGATACGCCGTTTCGGTAGGACTTACCGGGTGCTTTGGCGGCCGCATTCTCGGCGGACTTTCCGACTGAAGTTATACTTGTATTCTCATTTGTTTTCATGCGGTTATTATATTAAAGATCAAGTCATTTGTCAAGCTTTTTCTTTGGGGTCTCGGGGTTAAATGGGCGATTTTTGGATGGGGGGGGTTCTTGATAGAATATCAATGAAATGGATACCCCCTCGGCAGATGTGCGAACATATCTGCCGAGCCGGGAAACACCCGGAAAATCCTGAACAAATGAATTGGAGGTATCCGATGAGCAACAATAGCACAAAATACGATTCGATTGCGACAATCGCGCTTGATCTTTCGAAGAACTACATCCAGATCCACGCGGAGGATGCCGGGCGCAGGCAGGTGATGAACCGTCGGTTCGGCACTTCGGAAGCGAGGAAATTCCTGCTGAAACTTCATCCGTGCGAGGTGGGCATGGAGGCGTGTGCGACGGCCCACAGCTGGGGCCGGTTGCTTCAGAAGCACGGCATGACGGTTCATCTGATTCCCGGTCAGTATGTGAAGCCGTATGTGACGCGCTCGAAGACCGATGCGCTTGATGCGCGGGCGGTCGCCGAGGCGATGCGTCGAAGCGACCTGACCTTCGTACCGGTGAAAAGTGAGCCGCAGCAGGCGCTGCAGACGGTGCACAAGACGCGCGAGGCGCTGGTTACGCAGCGCACGGCGACGATCAATGCGATGCGCGCCCACTGTGCCGAGTTCGGCGTATATACCGCCGTCGGACGCAGCGGTTTCAACAAACTGGTGACCCTGGTTGAGGATGCTGATTTTTTCGACTGGCCGGCACCATTGGTGAAGTCGCTGAAAATTCAGATCGACCAGGTTCATGAGTTGGATGAACAGATCCTGGAGCTGGAAAAGGAGCTTGAGGCGCATGCGCGCGGCTGTGAGGACTGCCAGCGTCTGCTGGCGATCGGTGGTGTCGGTGGTTGGCGATGTCAGCCGGTTCCGCAACGGGCGTCAGCTGGCGGCCTATCTGGGTCTGACGCCGAAAGAGCATTCGACCGGTGGCCGACAGCGTCTGGGCGCAATCTCCAAGCGCGGCACCTCGTATGTGCGCCGGCTGCTGATCCACGGACAGTGGTCGGCCTACCGAAAGTATCGGCGCGATCCGGAAAGCGTACCGGCTGTGATGCGCCGCATGCTCAAGCGCGGCAGTTCGAAACAGAAGGCGGTGGTGGCCGCCGCCAACCACACGGCGCGGGTGATCTGGGCGGTTCTTCACTATCAGGAGAAGTACCGGGCCGATCACATCTCGGTGCCGCGTTCCGCGGTGACGATGTCCGCCGCATCGACCGCGTGACCGACACGGTGAACCGATCCCGCCGCCGGGTGACTGATCGGAGAGAACACAGTGATGACGTTACAGGTTGAACCGGGACCGACCAAACCCGGAAAGCCCGATGGCCGCCGATCCTGCGGGACCGGCAGTGCCGCAGTATCAATTGGGAGTCGGTCCACGTATTTCATCATGGCATGCGGCGCACAATGCACGCCGCGGAAAAAAGGCCGAATAGACTTTTGCAGTACCGAAGCGCATCACACCCAATCCGACGTGTCAGCCTGTGGCTGTCTCGGGGGCCTTGCCCCCGAACCCCCAAAGTATTCAACCGGATGATGATGGCAGCGCCTGATCGTTGTATACTCGATTACTGCGGAACCCGGAAGCGGATAGTCCGTACCAGGGTGATGACCCGGCAGGCGCGGTCGACTCGGTTCGATCACGCCTGTCTCTTTCACCGCGAAAGTGGCAGCCGACCGATCAGCAGGCCGCACCATCATTCGTCCGACCCGACATCAGCGAACACGGAGACATTCGAATGAACAGGTGAGATCGCGCTTGACAAATCGGGGGTATCCATAGACGGGCTTTGAGATTTCATAAATACGAGGTGGAAGAATATGTTTATTGCCAAACTGGCCAGAATCAAGGATTTTGAAAATACCGATATGAAATTGGAAGACAAAATAGATTTTGTTATCTCCCAGATAAATGAAAATTTTTTGGATCTATCCTACGAGGAAGATTTGGATGAAAAACTCACAAAAAGATTTGACGGAGTTGATAAAAGACTTGACGGGATTGACAACTCCATTGCGGAACTAAAAAATGATATGAATGAGCGGTTTGATGAAGTGGATAGGCGGTTTGACAAACTTGAAATACTGATTGAGGGGATAGAGGGGAAGCTGGGATGATCCCGGGGCGGTTATCGGACTTTGAGTTTTCATAAATATTTCATAAATAAATGGTGATACCATAATGCTCCGTTTTAACTGAACCGGAGTATTGGAATATTGGAATGGATATAAACGAACGATTGAAGAAACTTGAGGAAAGAATGAACAGATTGGAAACTGAGCAAAGGAGAGTGACTGGCTTATTTGATAATTTTACGAGCGAAGCCATAAGCAGACTTGACAGCAAATTTGATGAACTGATGAAGAGAATAGACGAGAAGCTGTAGCGGATTGATTTGCGCGGGCGCGGCGCGCCCCCGAGGATATTTTGGCGGATTTTTGGAGGGGTTAGACAGGTATATAATTCCCAAAAGAAAAGACTCGCCCTGAACAGGGAATGGGCGAGAACGACTGAACGGGAGAAGGGATACAGACATGAGCTGACCGCTGAACTGGTCAGAAATCACTCAGGTAGATTTTTCGTGGAGGATCTGAAGATAATAAACATGGTGAAGAACCATAATCTGGCCAGATCCATCCATGAGCAAGGTTGGGGAGACCTCATAAAGAAACTCAGGTACAAGGCTGAGAGTGCCGGTGGCTGGGTTGCGAGGGTTGATCCAAGATACACATCGCAGGACTGTTCGGCATGCGGTGCAGGAAAGTCCAATGTCTCGGAGGAATACACCATGTTTCTCTGCGGGGACTGCAAGGCTGAACTGAACCGCGATGACAACGCTGCGGACAACATTCTCAGGAGGGGTTGGGAGACCTTTATGCCGGGTTGGGAAGAGGGGTCGGATGTTCCGACTCACCCCGGTGTGCTCGGAGAATTGGATACGGCGGTTCAGGCACCGACCTGAGCCAGAGCGCGGAACATATGTGGAATGTGTAGTATTCCATATAATTCCCAAAATAACGTAGAGACCGAATACCTGTCAAACTTTGTCTGACGGATTTTCTGATTCATCTCAATTAAAAAAGACAAGGAGCACCACTCAAATGGCTTATGAGCACATTATTACTGAAACGCGCGGAAAAGTTGGATTAATTACATTGAATCGCCCCAAAGTGCTGAACGCGCTGTCTTCGGATGTAATGGACGAGTTGGGTGACGCCATCAACACATATGAAGAGGATTCGGAAATCGGTGCTATTGTAATTACAGGTAATGAAAAGGCATTCGCCGCGGGAGCGGATATCAGCCAGATGAAAGACAATACGTTTGCAGATGCCTATATGGGCAACTTCATCAGTCGCAACTGGGAACGGGTCACGGAATGTCGCAAACCCGTCATTGCTGCGGTAGCCGGCTATGCGCTCGGTGGCGGATGTGAGCTGGCGATGATGTGTGATTTCATCATTGCCGGGGACAACGCACAGTTCGGTCAGCCTGAAATTCTATTGGGAATCATTCCGGGAGCCGGTGGAACCCAGCGCCTGACACGTGCGGTGGGCAAGTCCAAGGCAATGGATATGTGTTTGACCGGTCGGCGGATGGATGCCGAGGAAGCGGAGCGTTCCGGGTTGGTGTCACGTGTATTTCCTGCCGATGAACTGGTTGACAGGACGGTGGAGATCGCACAGGGAATCGCTGAGTTTTCGCAGATCGCCGCGAGCATGGTTACTGAGACTGTTGACCGTGCCTATGAGCTGACTCTGAGTGAAGGGGTCCTGTTTGAGCGCCGGGCATTCCATTCCATGTTTTCCACAAATGACCAGAAGGAGGGTATGGCGGCATTCGTGGAGAAACGAAAGCCGACTTGGCAAAACAGTTGATCTTGATCAGATTTGAACGACAAGGAGCAAACTGCATTCGGCAGTGGTAGTGGGTGTAGACAGTCATCTCTGATTGGGTTGGTGTATTCAGTTGCGATAGCGTTCTGGTTGGGCAATCAGATTCCTTAGAGAAATAATCGAAAGCGAAGTAGACCACAAAGAAAATTAGACTCTGTGAGAACAAGCCCCGGTTCACCCCAGGATCACTTCCACTCCGCCTAATTTTAATGCAGTAAATGGTTGGATAATTTCAATACTACACCTGTAAGATTAGTGCTTCCGACTACTTCGTTTTCAGCATCACAGTCATTCGACGCAGTCGATACCCGCATTCTGGTTTGAACTTGACTGGGACTCTGATTAATGTGTAAGAGCAAAAGAAAGGCACAGTACAAGCTTTGATATTACTTTAGACCAATCATATCCATTCTGATATTGTTGGCTTGTCAACCAGAGTTTAATTACCCCTTGTGCATAGCAACAATCCAATGAGAATTCGATTCAATCCGTTTCTCCTGGCACCTACCTATGTCTCAAGTTTTGATTACCGAAGTTGGTTGCAAAAGATTGAGCCATTCTCGCTTTCAGCCGACTATATTGAAGACTGGCAACGATTGAAGGAGATTCTTGAGTCAATGGAACGCACTGAAATTCTAAGTGCGACGGAGGACTATTTGTACTCCGTTCATCGCACTAAATTATGTCGTTTTCGTGATTACTTGGAATTTCGTCTAAACTTGGAAGAGAACTTGATTCATGTCTGCAGTTATTCTCGGTTTTGTATCTTGTGGGACATAAATACTAAAAGAAGACGCATCAATTCAATTCGTCGTCAATTTCAAAATGCACAGTAATTGCGTGATGGATCGACTTCTGAAATAGGTGCTGACATAAACTCTGCCTCATAGTCTCAAATGTTTGAATCAGACTGTGGATTTCAAAGTGGCACTACGCACAGGCCCGTATATCAACTGATAACCCGCCCGGTACCACCAACGCTGTCAGTTGCAGACTTCGGCGACGAAGGTTAAGAGAATTCGGACATCGGTGCCATTGTAATTACCGGTAATGAAAAGAAATTCGCTGCCAAAGCGGATATCAGACAAATGAAGGACAATTCATTTGCGGATGCCTATATGGGCAACTTCATCAGTCGCAACTGGGAACGGGTTACCGATTGTCGCAAACCGGTCATCGCTGCGGTTGCCGGCTATGCGCTCGGTGGTGGATGTGAGCTGGCGATGATGTGCGATTTCATCATTGCCGGGGATAATGCTCAATTCGGTCAGCCCGAAATTTAATTGGGAATCATCCCGGGAGCAGGTGCTACCCAACACCTGATACGTGCGGTGGGAAAACCCAAAGCGATTGATATGTGTTTGACCGGCCGGCGGATGGATGCCGAAGAGGCGGAGCGTTGCGGGTTGGTGTCACGTGTATTTCCTGTCGATCAACTGGTCGACAAGACGGTAGAGATCGCACAGGGAATCGCCGAGTTTTCGCAGACTGCCGCGAGCATGGTTACGGAAACAGTTGATCACCGCTATGATCTAACTCTGAGTGAAGGGGTTCTGTTTGAGCGTTGGGCATTGAATTCCATGATTTCTATAAATGACCAGAAGGAGGGCATGGCAGCATTTGTGGAGAAACGAAAGCCGACTCGGCAAAACAGTTGATCTCGATCGGAAGTGAATGACATGGTGGTAGACTAAATCTAGATTTGGTATCAGGTCGGTTTACAAGCTTTGATCTACAAATTCAGTCTGATTTCCTAGGCGGTGCGGTTGTGCCTCTTCGAACAATACTTGTTGGGAGAATATCGTGATAGATACCGTCGTCTATTTCGCCCCTAATGCGAGTTACGATACGCTGTGCCGCAAGCGTGCCAATTTCTCGAATTGACTGGCGCACTGTGGTTAAACCGATTATTGACCAACTCGCCATTGGAATGTCATCCACCCCGATGATTGAAATGTCACCCGGTACATCAATTCCGATTTTGTGGCAGGCATCCAGTGCTCCAATTGCAATTATGTCATTCGCGCAGAAAACTGCTGTAGGTGGATTTGAGGAATTCATCAATTGAACGATACCGGAATAACCACTGTCATGCGAGTAACTACCCCACACCACCAAATCGTCAGACGGTAAAATATTCGCTCTCTCAAGCTCCTGTCTGCATGCGACGTAACGGTCCAAACTGGTTGAGGTGTTTTTCGGCCCCATGATAAAGCCGATTCGTTTATGACCAAGTTCCAGAAGATGTCCCAAAGCTTCGACACCTATCATGTGATTGTCGCTTTCCACAACATCCACGTTCTGACGCTTGTTGGAACGAATAACCAACACTGTCGGAATATTGCGTTCCAAGAGAAAGTCGACTGTTGGTGAGCCAATTGATGCTGTCGCAAATATTACACCGTCAATCGAGGTATCGATCAACGATTCAATCTTGCGGCTACTGCCCACACCGAACACTTCATCGACAATCAGGATCGTATCGAAGCCTTGTGCATCTAGCTCATCATGAATCCAATCGACCAAATATGGATAGAAAGCATTGTGCAGCGCAGCAACGACAAGTCCTACGAGGCTGCGACGCTGGCTGTTGTTGCCAACAGTCATCTTATTCTTGAACTTTGTATAACCGAGGCGTGAAGCGACCTCAAGAACTCGGGAACGGGTTCTCTCCGATATACCAGGATGTCCGGTAAGCGCCCGAGAGGCAGTCGATGCTGATATACCGACCTCGGTGGCAATATCCTGCAGGGTGGCATTTTGAATATTGTTCATCGTCGCTGGAACTGAAATTCCTTTCTTTTGATGTGGCAGGTACGACTAAATGATGTCGGGTTTACGTGCAAATAATCGAGAGTTTCGAGATTTCAAGATCACACTGCAATGCCCGTTTTGTTTCAAATTTGCACTTGTTGTCGTAATTGTTGATTTTCAAATAATTATACGGTTATATCGGTGATACAGGATAAATTTGAGAAATGGTTGAACGAATTCTACACCCACGACGAAATATCGCTAATTCAATAACTTGTTACACTTTCGGCAAAATCGGTGCAGCAGAGACAAGAGCGCAATCTGCATCAATTCGGATGAAAATCTGGCAGCAGCGGGCTTCGAGTGTTACCGCTGGTTTCAGGTCGTTATCTTGACAGATAGCGCTTTTCTACCCGATACCCAATAGTGAATTCTGTGAATATCAATCAGCTGAAACAGTACTGCCATATCGTTTTACCCTGAGATCCGCTTGAGCCTTATGCCCCCAAAACCCTTCAAGTGCGCAAAGACGCGAACAAATTTCCCCAACTGAAGCAGTCGCGTGTGGCTTGACTTTTTGGTATGTGCAGGTTTTGATAAACTTGCCCACCCAAAGGCCCCCGGTATATCGAGCAGAACGACCGGTCGGTAGGGTATGGTTTGTACCGATCACCTTGTCTCCATATGCCACATTTGTTTCATGACCTAAGAATAGAGCACCGTAATTTTTCATGTTTGCCAGGAAATAGTCAGGATTCCCTGTCAGAATCTGTACATGTTCAAATGCAAGTTCGTTGCCTACGCCGACCATCTCTTCATCAGTGTCACACAATATGATCTGTCCGTAATCTTTCCAGGATCGTCCGGCAGTTTCAGCAGTCGGTAACTCGGACAACTGACGCTCAATTTCAGCAGGCACAGCCTCAGCGAGTTCTCGGCTTGTTGTTACCAGTACAGCGGGGGAATTGAAGCCATGTTCTGCCTGACCGAGGAGATCCGTGGCCGCCATTTCCGGGTCGCAAGCCTCATCTGCGATCAACATGGTCTCAGTTGGACCGGCGATCAAATCCACTCCGACTCGCCCGAACAACTGTCTTTTCGCTTCCGAAACGAATACATTTCCTGGTCCGACTATGAAATCCACAGCCTGACAGAACTCCGTTCCCACCGCAACTGATGCCATCGCCTGTACTCCACCCAAACAATAAATCTCGTCCGCGCCACCTAGGTGCATGGCGGTTACGACCGCTGGATTTGGTCGACCGTTGAAAGGTGGAGACAACGCCACAATTCGTTTTACGCCTGCAACCTTGGCGGTAACGACTCCCATATGGGCAGAAGCTACCAACGGAAACTTACCACCCGGAACATAGCACGCCACGCTGTCTACAGGAATGTTCTTATGCCCGAGGGTGACACCTGAGATCGTTTCAACTTCCACGTCTTGAAGCGCTGATTTCTGTACCTCAGCGAAACGGCGAACTTGCTCCTGGGCGAACGCGATGTCGGCGACATCCCGCGGGTTCATCTCGTTCAGACAATTTTCAATTTCCTCATCTGACAGACGAAAACTCTCTGGATTCCAGTCATCGAATTTCTGACTCAGTTCCCGAACGGCTGTCTCGCCGCGGGATTCAATGTCTTCGATGATGCCGACTACTATGTCACGAACCTTGTTGTGGTCCTTGAGTCCCATCTCCAATGGACGTCCTTTTTTCAGAATTTTGATCATACTTCTATCCACTCCTAGAATTTCTTACTGTTGCAATTCGAAACCATTCAGATATTGGAGACAAAATCGCAAGTTCATGCAGTTCAAGTGATTTCATTAGATTTGTTTGGACCAGTTTGAGTAAATGGCGGCAGCACTGATGATTACCAGACCCTTTACGAGTAACTGACCCTGTACCGGAAGACCAACGATCGTGATCACGTTGAAAACCAAGACCAGAATGAATGCGCCGAGAAGTGCCCCTAAGATGCTGCCACGACCTCCGCTCAAAACCACCCCTCCGATCACTGCCGCGATGATGGAATCCAACTCATATCCACGACCAACCCAATTGTCCACAGTACCAACGAAGCCAACAAGAAACAGTCCTCCGATTCCAGCCATTACGGAACAAATTACGTAGCACCAGATTGTGACGCGATCTGACGATACGCCGATGAGTTGTGCAGCTCGGGGATTTCCACCAACCATGAATACTTTGCGACCAAAGACGCTTCGGTGCAAAAGTGCCCACAAAACAAGCGCCAAAACGAGCGCGGCAAACAAATTTATCGGAATCCCCAACAGAGAACCATTGCCGAGGGTTCGAAAACCGATCGGTAAAGTCCCTACCGGAGCCCCTTGAGTAATAAAAAATCGTAATCCCTGAAGCATGATCATCATCGCGAGGGTTGCCAAGAATGGTGAAACCCCGCGCTTGGTTACAAGTAAACCATTGACTAGTCCGACGAATGCAGAAAAGCAAATGCCAGCTAGAAAGATCGGAACAACCATTGCATTTGATTCGGCATTGAATTCAGTTGCCAGCACTGCAACAGTAGCCATCAAGGATGCGACCGATAGGTCCAAACCTCGCACCAGGATTACGAAAGCCTGTCCAAGCGTAACCATCAGCAACGGTGATGCCTGAATCAACAAGTCACGGATATTTTCAGGAACCAGGAACCTTGGCTGAATCACTGTGGCAACCGCAACAAGACCAACTATGAATACAACCAGTCCGAATTCACGATTGCTTCCGAACTGCTTCAGCGATGAATAGCTGGACAACAAAGCAGAATTGAGCTGATTCTTCCTATTGGATCGCGGATAGTGAATCATATTGACTTCCTACGGACGTGAAAACTGACTGCTGCCAAAATTATTAATCCCTGAATGACCCACTGAATTGAGGTTGATACGTTCATGTGATTGAGTAAATTTCCGATCATTGACAACAAGAGCACTCCAAATAGTGTTCCGATTACGCCACCTTTACCTCCGCTTAGCAAGGTACCCCCAACAATAACAGGAGTGATCGACACCAATGTGAAGGGCACACCGATTCTGGGATCGCCGATACCAGTTCGACTGACAAAATAAACACCTGCCAGCGCAGCAAAAAATCCTGATGCACCGTAGACAAACACATAGACTCGGCGGACTGGAATACCGCGGCTCAAGGCTGTCTCGAAGTTGTCTCCGACTGCGTACAGGTTTCGCCCCAGAACTGTGCGCGAAAGAAATATTGCGACTGTTGCGAACATCAACAGCATCATCATTGCAGCGACCGGAAACCCAAATGGTCGACCCCAGGCAAAGTCTTCGAACCAAAACGGAACGGACCCCGTCGGTTTCAGTGTGTAGAGTAGGATGCAACCCTCCAAAATCGCGGCCATTCCCAAAGTGACAATCAGCGGATGAACCCGCAATCGGGCAATCACCAATCCATTTACCATTCCGATGGTCGCTCCCATTGCAAGAGTCGCAATGACCATTGGCCAGACCAGGGCGTCGCGGCCGTCTATTGTTGACGCAAGAAATACTGTGCTGGCGCTGATGATCATTCCGATTGAAAGATCGATTCCTCCCGTCAAAATGGTCAGAGTCTGCCCGATGCTGGCGAATCCCAACCCCGCCGCCTGTTCCAGAATATTCGCCAAGTTTCCCCAACTCGCAAAATGTTCGTTTACCGCTAAGCCAATCAGCAAAGTGAGCGCGAGCATTGCGGTCAATATCAGCCCTGACAGCTCCAGACCAAGCTTTCGGTTCAGGCGTTCGATAGATTTCAACACGGCCTTTATCTTCAAGATACCCCTACTGCCAGACGCATGATCGATTCTTCCGTGATTTGTTCGTGCTCCAATGTCCCGTTCATGCGGCCTTCCCGCATCACTACCACCCGATCGGAGAGTTCAACAAGTTCGATCATTTCTGAACTGATCAGCAGAATTGATACTCCGGCCTCGGCAAGCGAGTGGATGATCCGGTAAATTTCCGATTTGGCGCCAATGTCCACCCCTCTCGTCGGCTCGTCAAGTATGAGCACGAACTTAGATACCAGTGACCATCGACTGAATAGTGTCTTTTGCTGATTGCCGCCGGATAGACTGGCGATTGGTGCTTCGGGTGCTGACGCAGCGATTGAGAACCGATCGATTTCCTCTTTGGCCACAGAAATTTCTCTTTTACGGTTTAAAAATCCCCCATTGTTGAATCGGTCTAAAATTGGAGCGCTGATATTCGACGCGATATCAAGAAGCATCAGAAGTCCGCTCGTCTTTCGATCTTCAGTGAGAAACCCCATTCCTCTTCGAATCATCTCTTTCGAAGAACTGCCGGTGACCTCTTCTCCGAAGAGCTTGACAGTTCCTCCTGTTATCCGTCTTGCACCGAAGACCGTTTCCGCAAACTCAGACCGACCTGAGCCAGCGAGTCCTCCAAGTCCCAGTATTTCACCTTCCTTCAATTCCAGATTGCCTTCAAGGACACGCGGCGGGCTGAACAATCCTCGAACCTCAAGCGCGTTTCGGGAGCGTTCTACACGTGGTCGTTTTGGTGGGAAAATGTCTCTCACCGATCTTCCCACCATCATCACGGTCAGGGATTCCTGATCCAACTCGGCTGTCGTCCGGGTTGCAACGTGCTTTCCATCTTTGAGTACGGTCACCCTATCGGAAATTTCAAAAATTTCTTCGAGACGATGCGAAATGTAGATGATCGCCACATCAGAATCACGCAGTTCACGGAGTCTGTCCATCAGTACGAGTACTTCTTCACCGGCAATGACTGCGGAAGGCTCATCCAGCACCAGAATTCGGGCTTCCCTGACCAGTGCACGCGCAATTTCGACCATCTGTCGGTCTGCAACCGAGAGTTCTCCAACTCGTATGCGGGGGTCAACAGGATGTCCCAACGATTCCAGGGTGTACATCGCTTTCGCTTCCCATTGTTTCCTTCTGGCAAGCTTCCACTGCGCTTCTGTGCCCAGAAATATATTCTCGGCTACAGTCAACTGTGGGAACATCAGCAATTCCTGATGAATCACATGTATTCCAGACTGCCAAGCCCTACGCGGCGATAAAAACTTCTGTCGGATGCCGTCAATGGAAAGGTAGCCTTCATCTGGTGTAAAAGCTCCACCAATTATTTTGACGGCAGTCGATTTGCCGGCACCATTTTCGCCAACCAGAGCGTGAACCTCTCCTCCATGCACGGAAAAGCTCACATTGTCAAGTGCGAGGGTTCCGGGAAACTGCTTCGAAACGTTTGATATCTCCAGATTCAACAAAGTCAATTTACTTTAGTTGGTGATTGATTCAAAAAAACATGCCGACTGGAAAAGGTGAATGCTTCTCCAGTCGGCGGCAAGACTCACTTAGCGAGGGTAGTCGGCGGAGAAAGTCTGCGGGTCATAATCTTCACCGAGGCCATGGCCCATAATCAACTCACCCGGTTTGTCAAGTCTGACATAGTCTCTCAACCAGACGTCCGCTGTGACGGAGGTGGTTTCGTGTCCCTCTGGAATCACAACCTGGAAATTCAGGTCAAAGCGAGTGGGGACCCGGTTTCCTTCAAGCACATCCAATGCTATTCGCACACCGTCAATTCCAATCGCTGCCGTATAGTCAATGCCTACAAAGGGAAAACCATGTTCATGGGCAAGCTGGTACATGTAGTTCAAATCGCCGCCGGTGTGCGGAGGAATGTTCTTTCCTGAAACGCCCGCGTTGATGAATGCTTCCACCGAGCCTGCACCCTGCAGACCGGAGTCAGCCCAAACGCCGTCTATCGCGCCACCATGAGCCTGAATCAGGGCGGACATGATCTCCTTGCCCTTGGCGGGACTCCAGTCCGTGTACTGCACACTCAGAATTTCAATTCCAGGATATTGTTCAAACACCTCTCGAGCCGCTCTCAAGCGAAACTCAGCCGGACTCGCTCCTGCCTGGCCAGGCAGAACAATAATCTTTCCGGACTCGTCCAGTGTCTCTACCAGCCATTGAGCACTCAGTCTGGCAAGAGCTGTGTCTGAAGCTGTCACGAATGAGACAAAAGCTTCATCACTTTTGACCCTGCGCACCACACTTACGACAGGGATGCCCGATTGCATGGTCCGTCTCAGTACCGGGTCCAGGGCTTCGAGAGTGACTGGATTGACCAACAAGAGATCGATGTTCTGATTGGTAAGGTCCTGAATATCGCGGATCTGTTTGTCTGCATCCCAGTTTGCGTCGGTGATGATGAACTTTTCTATGCGGTCCTTGTTCTGCGCTGCTGCCCATTCCACGCCGTGCTTGAATGTCACCAACCAGCCATCTGCCACGCCGGCATTCGAAAACCCGATAACGAATGGTGCATCCTTCTTGTATTGGGTTGTATCAACAACATCGTTGAACTCGGGGTTCCAAATGAATGTTCTTGCCTGACCTTGGTAGCCGTCAGGACTAGCCGCGAAAGCTGTACTGACTGCGAGCGCACTTGCGAGCAGGCCTGTTCTCAAGCATCTGATTGTAAAAATTTTAGAAATAAACATAAAACACTCCTTCATGTTACGTATTGCCATTGTGTGATTGAATCAATCAAGTGAAAAATCTGTCTATCGGTCATTGATGTTGTTCCGCTGCGATACCCTCGGCGTAGTCAGCTCTGGCTGGCTCCGGTGCGTGAGGCAACAGCGGAAAGTCCCACCATCCAACCACTTCGGCAGCGGCGATTGAAACGTCTCTGGTGATTGGAACTTCGATCAAGGCCGGAGAATCAGAATCCAGTGCCTGTTTGATGACCTGTTCCAGATCTGATATCTGGTCAATGCGGGTGGCAAAATCGAAACCGAAAGATCTCGCCAGCGCGGGGAAGTCCACGGAATATGGATTTTTATCGCCAGCATGAAAATTGAATTCGGATCCGATGTTCCGTCCGATCAGGCCATCCTGGCCATCTCGAATGGAGATATATCCTGAATTGTTCAGTACCAGGAAGACAACCGGAATGTCATACATGACGCATAGCGCTAGCTCCTGAATCGACATCATCATGTCACCATCTCCAATAATGCATACAACCGGAGTGTCCGGCTTCGCCAGCCTTGCACCAATTGCTGCGGGTACAGCAAACCCCATTGAAGAGAAACTTCCCGAAGTAATGTGAGTTCTTGGTTCATAGACGGGAAAAGCCTGTTTGGTCGAGGACTGTGGATGTCCAGAACCTACCGTCACTATTCCGTTGCGCGGTAGCACTCTACGTAGCGACTGAAGTACTCGAAGCATCGAGGTGGGAATTTCGTTCACTGAACGTCGCTGGACCAGAATGTCTTCCCACTGAGACTTAAGTTCGGAAACACGATCAAGGTAATTCTCCCGATTCTTTGTCACTCTGCCAGCCTGTTCTTTTGAAATTCCGGAAAGTATGTCAGACAGAACCAGCTTTATGTCGCCTGCAATTCCACATTCCGTCTCGTAGTTCTTTCCGATTTCATGTGGATCGATATCAATGTGGATTAGCTTGCTCGGTGGAATCGAAAATGCAGAACCCTTTCTGTATGACGATGCCGACCAGTCGGTAAACCTGCATCCCACTGAGACAATCACGTCTGCATTGGCTGCTATATTGTTACCTGACAACGAGCCCGGCCAACCCACAGTTCCGGCACACATCCGGTTGTCTTCCGAAATCGCACCTTTTCCGTTCCAGGTGAACACCACTGGTATACCCAAATTTTGTGCAAGTTCGGTAACTTCGGGCGAAGCATTTGCCGTTATTGCACCGCCGCCTACGACCATGCAAGGTCGTTTCGCGGACAACAAGAGCTCTATGGCTTCGTTTACGGCTGTTTCGTCGGCGCGCGTCTGACCAACCGGCATTCTTTTTTTGAGTTCCTGGACCCCGAATTCAGTTTCCATGACTTGCACATCGAGAGGTATATCGATATGAACCGGTCCAGGACGCCCTGTCAGCATGGCATTGAAAGCTCGATGCATCACAAAAGGCGTCATATCCGGATGGATAATGTCGAAATTTCGCTTGGTCACAGCTTTTGCGATGTGCGGAAAATCCGGCGCGCTGTAACGGTCCAGCTCCTGCATGACTCCATGTCCGCGCATGTGAGTTGCCGCGGATCCGGTTATCAGCAAGAATGCCGTCGAATCACAAGATGCCGTCGCCATTCCGATTACAGTATTCGTCGCACCTGGACCTATTGACGTGCAAGCGCAGACCGGTTGGCCGGTTATCCTGAAATAGGCATCCGCCAGGTGAGCGGCACTTTGCTCATGCATGACCTGGATAAAATTCAATTTGGAATTCGAATCCCTAATCGCGTCCAAAAGGCTCCAGTTCCCGTGCCCCGGCAAGCCAGTTACTATGGGTGATCCGTATTCTTTGAGTGCTTTCGCTATTAGTTGACCTACAGTTAATGACATACAACCCCTCTCTTTCTCTCAAGTTCTATGCACAAAGTCCGATTGAACCTTCTTTACTCAAAATGAGAGCCATTCAGTTCTGTAATTTCCCATGTTGACAATTCAATTAGCATGGATTAATTAATGCAATAATATACAAAATATGTAAAAATTGCATAATAATTTACATATTATTGCATTTTCTATCATACTTCAAGCAGTATTTTGAATAATTCGTCAACTTTTTGTGATTGACAAAAAAAAGCATGTTCAAGGAGATTTAGAAGGGGGATGACGACTGTATATCAAGCATTTTGACCGCCGAGCAGTGTCCACTGGGAATGGACGAGTGGGACTAAGTTTGTATTGAAACTCTTTGTTCAGATTGCGATTGAACGGAATCCAATTGATCAGTCGGATTCATATTTCTTTCTCGTTGTTCAGTTGCACTCCTGTCGTGACTAGATACACCCAATTGCTTGGCTATTGAGTCGAGCGTCTGAAGATATTGAATTCACTTGATGGGATATATAGAGAAATATATTATGCAAAATTGCATTAAATTCCATTATTTTTGTTGATAATCGAACCTAAACCACTAACAAGTGTCATGTCTAGCAAGGTATTTGTTGGACAATCTGACACAATTCGCATCAGACAATTGATCCTTATTGTGCATCTGAGCCGAAATATTCATATTGATCGGCGAACGGCAAGAAATTATCAAGACACCGTGCAGTTCAATAGGAAAGCGATCAGGAGTTCTGGGAGCGTGCGTGCAAGGATTCTGAATTTGTGATCAAGTTGATCGTAATTTCTAAATTATTTGTATATCCTCCAATTCAAGTAGACTTCTTTGATGTTTTCAAGTTTCGTCACCAAAGCACATTCCTACATTCCTACCAGAAACGATTTGGTGCATTGTGTGCGTTTATTCGCACTAAATGATTTCCAAATGTGCTTTCTAGTCATTGCTTCTGTTTGTAACACACGCAATATCGTCCCTCATCTTCGAAAACCAGTTTGTCGAATTTTACCCACATCAGCTGATATGTTTGGAATATGCTGATTGAAAGCCTGAATAAAGTAGACCATGATTGCGACCAGGTTGGTATTAAGTTAGTTTGAAATTATTCTGCTAGCCGTTCCGAAAGCTTGTGGCAACAGGTATCGTGCACTTTCGGCTTAAAAACCCGAAACTACTATGGGTTTTACTTGACGGGGCAGCGGATTAACCCGCGGAAGCCGGGTGTTCGCTTGTCTTTCCAGATCAGGCCCAGGAAGCCTTGATCGGTACCCTCATGCTGCCGATGCTCTCGACTACACATTCCAAAACATCACCGGCTGAAACCGGTCCGACACCTTCCGGCGTGCCCGACATGATCACATCGCCGGGGTAAAGCGTGTAAAAGGACGACGCAAATGAAATTAGTTTGCGAGTCGAATAGATCATTTGGCTCGTATTCGATTGTTGTTTGGTTTTTCCGTTTACCGAAAGCGAGATTTCCAGATTGTCCGGATTTTCGATTTCGTTTGAAGTCACGATCCAAGGACCCAGGACGGAATGTGAATCAGCGGCCTTCCGTAAGCTGCGGTCTTCGGTGCCGCGGATTGTCATGTCTAGCCCGATAGTGTAGCCGGCCACGAAATCTAACGCATTCGCCTCGCTGACATTGCGGCATGTCTCACCGATAACGATCGCAAGTTCCACTTCATGGTCAGTGCGACGGGCTTCGAATCCCAGCCTTACGCCTTCGTCAGGACCGACCGGAACCGGAGATTTCAAAAAAAGTCCGTAGGTTTCAATGTCCTTTACACCGCCGGAAGGACTGATTTCCTTGTCTGCGTTGACCTCTTCTTGATGCAGACGGTAGTTGACCGGTGCACCGATTATTTTTGACGGCCGCGCTACCGGACTGTTCAGATTGATATCACGCAATGAGAGTGATTCGGCAGATCTGCGCGATTTGTGGAATTCATTGATCAGGTCTGGGAGATTGGCAATGATCAGGTCACCCGGCGGTTGCGGCCAGGTCGGCGTCTTGATCGTGTTCAACGCCTCGCTGACGTCTTGGACATTGCGACCTTCCACAACACCGATGTGATTTTCATTGAAGCGACATATTTTCATGGATAGTCTCACACGACGCGTTACATTCAGTTTGATGACGTCGGTTCAGACTAGTTTAAATCACAAATTGAACTGGTTACGAAATTTCTTTGGGTTGATGGTGAATTTGATGCTGACTTTCCGTTGAATGATTTTCAGTCGGGAGCGCGAAATGACTGCTCGAATGCCGGACTTTTCGCGACATTAAGGAGATGCAGTGCGGTTTGGGAAGTATGGACGCGGTTCGGTCTGGTTGCAAATATCTACACTAATATTTGAAAACTTGCCAAAAAAATATTTGACACGCATTGTGAATGTGGTATAAACCTCCTTTACGTGCCATTTAGTGCCTAAATATCCCTAAGATTATATGAACACAATCAACATGCAGTATCGCAGCCGAATTCACTGTCACCACAGTTCTGAAGGTCAGTCTGACTTGGGATGAACCTATGTATTCCGAATTTTCCGGTTTCAAGGAAGTAACAGTTGACGGTAAGGGCAGGGTTGTAATACCCAAAATCTTTCACGAAGGTATCCTCGGGGAAAGTGGTTCTTCTGTATGCGTCTCAATGGATGCCAGACAGCAGTGCATTGTGATTGTGACCAAAGCACGATGGGAACAACAGCGTGAGGCACTGACATCTGACAAGTCTGTCAACGAGCAAATCAAACGGTTCAAGTTGGGGACACATGAATTGGTCGATATGGACACCACCGGACGGATACTCATTCCAAAAGCATTTCGAAAGATGGCGCAGATTGAGCGGGAAGGTTTGATTTCCGGTGTCGGAACCAGACTCGAATTGTGGGATATGAATGTGTTCATCACCTACTACGCCGCAGTTCGCGAACAATCGAACTATCAGGCAAATACAGAATCAGAGAAGCGCATGTCTGCGAGTGAAACGATCGAGAACCTGGATCTTTAGATTATACAGCGTGAACGTTTTTGATGGCGAAATGAACCAACGAGACCACATTCCGGTACTTCTCCCGCAAGTGATTGATGCGCTTTCGGTAAGTCTGAATCGAGATGGTATTTTCGTCGATGCCACCTATGGCAGAGGTGGTCACAGCGAGGCAATCCTTGATGTGCTGAACTCAAAGGGCAGGCTGTTCGTTCTCGACCGTGATCCGTCCGCGGTTGACGAAGCCAAAAGAAGGCATCAGCATGACCATCGGGTTACAGTCATTCATGCCAATTTCTCGGAAATCTCGGCCGAGCTTCGAAGTCGACTACCGAAGATCAAGGTCGACGGCATCCTCGCGGACCTTGGTGTTTCTTCACCTCAATTGGATGAACCGCACCGAGGCTTCAGCTTCTCAAAAGACGGCCCGTTGGACCTCCGCATGAATCAGGCTGATGGGATTTCTGCATCCGTTTGGCTGAGTACGGTCTCGGAACGGGAACTGTCTAGCGTTTTGAAGTCTCTGGGAGATGAGCGATTCGCAAAGCGAATTGCCCGCAAGATTATTGAATCCCGCAAATCACATCCGATCTGCTCGACCCGCCAGCTTTCAAAGCTTGTCGCCGATTGTGTTCCGGCAACCGAACCCCAGAAGCATCCGGCCACTCGGACATTTCTGGCAATTCGAATGCATATCAATCGGGAACTGGAGGAACTGGAGAGATTTTTGCCAAAATGCCTGGAACTGCTCAAACAAGGCGGACGTCTCGTATTGATCAGTTTTCAATCCGCCGAGCATCGGATCATCAAACGATTCCTAAAGGAACAGTCAGTAGGCTCGCCGGGACCGCGGGAGATACCTTTTCGTCAGAGCGAGTTTCGGCCAACGCTCAAGGTGATCGGAAAACCAACAGCTGCCGACGACAACGAAGTCAGAATCAATCGCCGGGCGCGCAGCGCAGTCATGCGCGCGGCGGAAAAGATCACGGTATGAAACCATGCAAATAGTCAAAAGCCTGCTCATCTGCATCTGTCTGTTTTCAGCAATCGCTGTAATCTGGGTGCGACATGAGAACAGGGTGCAGATTATCGAGCTGCATGATATCTATGAGCAGCGGGACAACCTCAATATCGAGTGGCAGAAACTGAAGATAGAACTGGCGGCCATGTCGCGCCACGATCAACTGGCGAACTGGGCCAGCGCAAGTCATAGCATGTTTCCGGCCAACGAACATTCAGTAATTTTCCTGCATTCACAGCAAACGTCTGCCGTTGATAGAGATCTGTCCAGATGAACGGAAGACGCCATCTCATAACGAATCGTGACCTGGTATTGCTCGCGTTGTTCATACTGGGATTTACGCTGCTCGCCGCCCGCGCGGCTTATCTTCAAGTTTTTTTCTCTGCTGACCTGCGAGCGGCTGGCAGTGAACGACATGTACGCAACGAGTTGATCAACCCCAACCGCGGTGTGATTACCGACCGCAGCGGAGAGACTCTGGCACTCAGTACCGCGGTTGACTCGGCGTGGGCTGATCCCGGAATACTGATCCGTCATCCTGAGCGGTTGGACGAGCTGGCCGGGGCTTTGGAGCTATCCAAGCCTTGGATAGAGAAGAATCTGGAAAACTACGCAAGTCAGGACAGGCAATTCATGTACCTTCGACGACACCTGACTTCCCAACTTTCCACACAAGTTACCGATCTTGATATTCCCGGCGTCTCATTGATGAGGGAATATCGACGATTTTATCCGCATGGTCCAATTGCGGCAGGTCTGCTGGGTTTCACGAACATTGACGACCAAGGCTTTGAAGGTATCGAGTTGATCCGAGACTCCCAACTCAAAGGCAGACCAGGCACAAAGCGGGTAATCAAGGACAGACGTGGACGAACAGTCGAATCCCTTCACGTGACTCGGGTTGAGGACGGACTCGACCTTCGCCTGAGCATAGACGCGAGGATTCAACAGTTGGTCTACAGAGAGCTACTGGCGGTGCTCACCAAAGAACGCGCGGCGCTCGCTACGAGTGTTGTCGTTCATATCCCCACAGGTGAAATCCTGGCAATCGCGACTGCACCAAGCTTCAATCCCAACCTGATCAGCGACAGGAAAGTGCCGCGCAATCAGGCAGTCAGCGACGTATTCGAACCAGGGAGCATCGCCAAACCTTTTTTAGTGGCCAAAGCCCTGATGCAGGGAATTGTCACACCGGATACCGTGATTGACACTTCGCCCGGCCATATGCGCATCGGTGGGTATACAGTCGAGGATATCAGAAACTTCGGACCGCTGTCGGTCGAGGATATCCTGATGAAGTCCAGCAACATCGGTGTCACCAGGATCGGACTGGAGCTGGACCCGAACGAGCTGATGAACTTCTACAAGGAAGTTGGTTTCGGCAAGCGTACCGACAGCGGCCTGCCGGGAGAGATCGGTGGCATTGTACCGGTTCGTGACCGTTGGTACACGAGCGAGCGGGCGACACTGTCCTATGGGTATGGATTCGCGGTCACCGCGTTGCAGATCGTCCAGGCCTACGCTGCAATCGCCAATGAAGGCCTGCTGGTTCCGGTCGTCATTTTCCCGGATGAACCGAAAGCACAACCGCGCCGTGTCATGCCGCGGCATGTCGCAGTCGAAATGGTGCGGATGCTTGAACGGGTTGTGACACCGACGGGTACATCCCGGCGCGCGCAGATACCGCTCTATCGAGTGGCCGGCAAAACAGCAACAGTTCAGAAGCTGATCGATGGTGAATACAGCAGTGACCAGCATCTGTCGATGTTTGTCGGATTTGCGCCCGCATCAAAACCGGAATTGGCCGCCGTGGTGATCGTTGATGATCCAAAAGGCAAGTCGCATTACGGCGGCGTTGTGGCGGCACCGGTGTTTCGCAAGATTATCTCGTCCGCATTGCGGATTCTGAACGTACCGCCGGATGACCTTGAGAAAATTGCAGTCAATGTGGCAGCAGCGGAAGAGAAAGTACGATCATGAGTGCGGTATCGGTCAATGAAAATACCGGAATAAGGCTGAGCTGTCTTCTGAGCGGTCTGCACGACATTCGTCAGGCTGACGATATTCTCATTGACAATCTCTGCTTGGATAGTCGCAAGGTGAGCTCCGGAAGTCTGTTTTTCGCGGTGCCGGGCACCCGTCAGGATGGTCGCGACCACATCGGACAGGCGATGCGAGCCGGAGCCAGTGCGGTACTGTATGAGACGGAAGGGTGGACATTTGACAGTGTTGATGAGGGTCGGGTATTCGGTGTCAGCAATCTTCGTCGCCATATCGGGTCCGTGGCAGATATTTTCTATGACAGGCCATCCTCACAGATGCATGTTGTGGGCATCACCGGTACCAATGGCAAGTCGAGCTGCGCAATACTCACCGCACAATCACTGAAGCGGTTGGGTAAAAGTTGTGGCGTGATCGGTACGCTGGGTTACGGTTTTCCGGATGATCTCAGACACAGTTCCCTGACAACACCCGACCCGATTTCACTTCAGCAGGACTTGGCGTTGTTTGTTCAGCAGGATGCACAGTACGTGTGTCTTGAAGTGTCATCACATTCCCTCGATCAGGCAAGGAATGAGGGTGTACGCTTCGGTACCGTTGTGTTCACCAATTTGACTCGGGACCACCTGGACTATCACCGTACCGAGGAACACTACCGCGCCAGCAAGTCGAAGCTGTTTACCGAGTCCTCCGCAGCGTGTGCGGTTTTGAATATTGATGATGCTTTCGGACGGTCGCTGGTCGATATGTCCATCGCCGCGCGAATCGTGACATACGGTTCGGGCGATGCTGACGTGCGGCTTTTGCATTGTGCCACCGACATCAACGGCATGTCTCTGAGCATCAGAATCACTGGACGGGTGATTGATGTACGCAGTGAACTGCTCGGTCGAATCAATGCCACGAATATCCTGGCTGTCGCCGCCGTACTGCACGCGCTTGAGTTTGATGTCGAAGATATTGAACGTGGTTTGACGGGTCTCAAGTCAGTACCCGGGCGCATGGAGCGAATCCCCGGAAAAGCCGGGCAATCGGCAGTATTTGTTGATTACGCACACACGCCGGACGGATTGGAAAACGCATTGGCCAGCTTGCGTGAATTGACCGAAGGTCGGCTATGGTGCGTTTTCGGATGTGGAGGCAACCGCGACGATGACAAACGGCCGATGATGGGTGCGATCGCCGAACGTTACGCTGATGAGGTTGTTGTTACCGATGACAATCCGCGCGACGAAAGTCCCGAGAGAATTGTCAGACGGATCATGGGGGGCATGTCTTCAGAGCCTGAAGTCATTCACGAACGAAGTGATGCGATCCGCTATGCAATTGATCGGGCAGCGCCACTGGATACGGTACTGATCGCCGGCAAAGGACATGAGACAACACAGACCTATCGCAACGAAATTCGATCCTTCAGCGACAGGAAGTTCGCTGCTGATTTGCTGGGGAGTGAAGCATGATGGACATGCAAGTTGTCGCGCAGGCTGTTGACGGTGTTCGCTTCGGAGAGAATTCGTGGATTCACGATGTCAGCACCGACTCACGAGCTATTACGGATGGTTGCCTTTTTGTCGCCCTGAGAGGTGAGAGGTTCGATGGGCATCAATTTGTACGTGATGCAGTGAATTCAGGCGCAGCAGGTGCATTGGTCGATCAGTCCATGGATGTCGCCGTCCCGCAGGTGGTGGTCGATGATACCGAAATCGCACTCGGACAGCTGGCCGCCAAGTGGCGCGGTCGTTTTGATTCACCACTGGTTGCTGTGACAGGATCAAACGGCAAGACGACAGTGAAGGAAATGATTGGCACAATCTTGAGTGAGGAAGCGCCTACGCTGGTTTCACAAGGTAACTACAACAATACAGTCGGATTGCCACTTTCCCTGCTTCGTTTCAGGGAAACGCACAAATTTGCGGTCGTAGAGATCGGAATGAATCAGGTTGGCGAGATCAGGCATTTATCCCAAATTGCGCGACCTGACGTTGCGGTGATCACCAACGCTGGTTCGGCGCATCTTGAATTTCTCCAATCGGTCCAGCAAGTCGCGATCGAAAAGGGAAGTCTGATGAGCGGACTGAATGTGGATGGTGTCGCGGTGCTCAATCGAAACGATGATCAGTTTGATTACTGGAAGACCCAGGTCGACGGTCGGCGGATGATCTCCTTCGGACTCACTGCGGACGCTGATGTCTACGCGCAGTTCAAGCCTCTGGATTTCGGTTCCGAACTGCAACTGACGACTCAACTCGGGGTTATCGAAGCAGAACTGAAACTGGCCGGCGTGCACAACGTCGTCAATGCGTCGGCGGCGGTTGCTGCTGCAATCGGTGCCGGAGTGAGCCCTGAAAAAATTGCAGTCGGACTCGAAAAGATGCAAGCGGTTTCCGGCAGGCTGCAACTGAGAAAGCACCGTGCAGGCGGTAGTCTTGTGGACGACACCTACAACGCCAATCCCGATTCAGTGGCGGCTGCGCTGAAGGTACTGGGTAACTTCAGTGGTGACCGGCGTCTGGTCATCGGCGATATGTTCGAGCTGGGATCGAGTGCCGAGGAATTTCATCAGGAAGTCGGTGCGCAGGCTCGAGTGGCCGGTATCGGAAGACTCTACGCGGTAGGGGAACTTTGCAGGAGCGCGGTAAAGGAATTTGGACGAGGTGCCAGACACTACGGAAGTCAACAAGACCTGATCGAGGATCTGCTCCAGAACCTGGATTCGTCCACTGTCATTCTCGTCAAAGGCTCGAGAGGAATGAGAATGGAGCGAGTTGCGAATGCCCTATGCTCTGAGGATTTGGCATGCTGACACATTTTTTCCTATCCATGGCAGATGAATATACCTGGCTGAATATCTTTCGGTATGTCACGTTTCGCGGGGTCCTCGCGGTGCTGACTGCCTTGGGCCTGGGTGTGGTTGTATTCCCCTACGCGATTCAGAAACTCAGACAGTATTCGATCGGCGAGGTGACCAGGGATGACGATGTGCCGATGCACTCTGACAAGGGTGGCACCCCTACTATGGGAGGCGTCATCATTATTGTTTCGGTGTGTATCGCGGTCCTGCTATGGGCCGACCTGAACGTACGTTTTGTATGGATCGCACTTTTAGGGATGCTGGGCTTCGGTCTGATCGGTTTTATAGACGATTGGGTGAAGCTGAAAAGCGTTGTTAATGGGACAAGGCGCGGTCTCAGCGTACGAGTCAAGCTGCTGATGCAAATCGCGATTGCGGCCGTCGTTGCATTGGCCTTCTATATGAGCGCGACATTGCCGTCCGAGACAGATTATATCGTTCCGATTCTTAAAGATATTTCGCTTGATTTCGGAATTTGGTTCATACCGCTGACGATGCTCGTCATCGTAGCCACGAGCAACGCGACGAATCTCACAGACGGTCTCGACGGTCTCGCAATTCTACCGATTGTCATGGTTGCCGGTGGGCTGGGTGTGTTCAGTTATGCAACCGGTCATTCGGTGTTTTCGGGATACCTTGCGATTCCATTCATCGAGGGAGCGGGCGAGTTGGCGATTTTTTGCGCATCAATAGTAGGTGGCGGTCTGGCGTTTCTGGCGTTCAACTGCCATCCCGCGCAGGTTTTCATGGGTGATGTCGGAGCACTCGCCCTGGGAACGGCCATTGCGATTGTTGCGGTGGCAGTCAGACAGGAAGTGATTCTTTTCGTGATGGGTGGGCTGTTCGTGCTGGAAGCTGTATCAGTTATCACACAGGTTGTTTCATTCAAGCTGTTCGGTCGTCGAATCTGGCTGATGTCGCCCCTGCATCATCATCTGGAACTCAAGCACTGGCCTGAGACCCGGATCACTGTCCGTCTCTGGATAGTCTCGTTCGTGCTGGTCTTGACTGGACTGGCAACGCTAAAAATCAGATAAGGAGGGAAGGTTATGTTGACAAAACAAAACACAAAAAGTAATTCAGTACCGAATGCTGTTGTCGTTGGATTGGGAAAGAACAGCATCTCCTGCGCAGCCTATCTGATCGATGAAGGCTGGGACGTGGAGATGCTCGATGTGAAGCCGCACCCGCAGCTGGAAAGACTTGTTGAATCGGAATTGTCCGGCATCATGATTCATACGGAAGTTGATCCTTATCCTTTCATGAATGCCGACTTAGTGGTAATGACCCGTGCGATGACAGGGCTCTACTCAGAAGTCGCGGAGCTTGCCCGCAAGTATGGTTGTCGCACGATGACCAGCTTGGAGCTGTTTTTTGAGTGTTCGAACAAGCCGGTCGTGGCGATTGTCGGGAATAACGGTAAGAGTACGGTCCTCGCATTGGTGGACGCGATTGCAAAATGTCAGGGAAAAGCCACCTGCATCGACGCGAAAAACGGCTATCCGTTTCTGGACCTGCTTGATGCCAATCAACCGGACGCTTACATACTGGAACTCTCTACCCAACAACTGGCTCAGGTGCAGTCAGTCGGTCCCGACATCATCACGATTCTGAACCAGACCCAGGAACAGGCGACCGAAAATGGCGCAACACCGTCTATTGATGCTGTGACAAGGGTTACGAGCAATGCCACAATGACGGTCATGAACCGTGATGATCCGGTGATATCTCGGATGGGTATAGATGGTGCGAGTATCGAATTTGGCCGCAGTAAACCGAAACATGATTCGGATTACGGGATTTTGACGGCGGGGACATCTCGGTGGATCGCAAAAGGCGCAGAGAAGCTGATCAATATTGATCATTGCGAGTTGCAAGGAAGTCACAATGAACTCAACATTCTGGCGGCATGTGCCGTCGCCCATGCGGTCGGTTATTCAGTATCAACAGCGCGATCGACGATAAAGAAATTCAAGGGATTGCCATACAGCTGCGAAGACGAAGGGCGCAGGAACGGTATCCGTTGGGTGAATGATGCCAGATCGACGAACGTGGATTCCACAATTGCCGCAATCGAAAACTCGGAGGAGGATGTGGTGTTGATTGCGGGTGGTCTGACTCAAGGTGACGACTTCTCCAAAATCACCAGGAAGGTTAACGGAAAACTGAGAGGCTGTGTGCTTTTCGGTCGTGACGGCTGGAAGCTGGATCAGTCGTTTGACGGAGTCAAGAACAAGGAACTGGTCGAAAGCATCGATGATGCGATTTCCGTAGCCGAGCAGATCGCGAGTGAAGGTGATTGTGTCGTGTTCTCTCCCGGTTGCGTGAGCCACGATATGTTTTCGGACTATGAACAGCGCGGCGAAACATTCAGCCAGGCTTTGAAAACTCATTTTGATGACAGCGGTACAAACACAAATTAGAGAGAAAGCGCGCAATCGCAGCGCGTTGTTCTTCGACCCCACGTTGCTGATTGTCTATCTGCTTCTGGTTACGCTGGGTATTGTCACTGCCTATTCGGCGACAATTGCCCAGGCGTTTGACGCGGGTGATTCATTCATGTACTTGAGGAAGAACTTCGTCAACGCGCTATTTGCACTGACCGCAATGCTGGTTGCATCTTTGATTCCAATTCGATTCTGGCAGAAAACCGCGCCGTTGCTGTTATTCGGCGGAATCATATTGCTGGCTTTGGTTTTCATACCTTCTCTCGGAGTCGAAATCAACGGAAGTCACCGATGGATCCGCGTCGCAACCTTTAATTTCCAGCCATCGGAGTTTGCTGAGTTGGCGTTCATCATGTTCGCGGCCGATTTCATTTCCTCACGGCGTAATCTACTGAATTCCACTTTTGGCGACATCCTGCCGATATTCTGCGTGTTCTCAATTTACGCAGTACTGCTTTTGCTGGAACCGGATTTCGGCAGTACGGTAGTTCTCGGTACAACTCTGGTTTGCCTGCTTTTTCTGAATGGGATGCGATTTGTGCATCTGGCAATGACGATGGGTGCGGGATTACTCGCTGTAGCGATCCTTGTCGTACTTGAACCTTATCGTTTGACGCGGCTATTTTCCTTCATGAATCCGTTCGATGATCCATTCAATACAGGGTTTCAACTGACTCAGTCCCTGATCGCCTTCGGACGAGGAGAACTGTTTGGAGTGGGGATTGGCAACAGTGTGCAGAAACTGTTCTATCTTCCTTATGCCGGGTCAGATTTTCTGCTGGCGATCATTGCCGAAGAACTTGGATTTCTAGGCATATTTGCCGTGATTTCACTATTCGTAGTACTCATCTGGAGAATTTTCCGTATCAGTTGGTTGGCGGGTGCGAACGATGAATATTTTGCGATGGTACTGTGTCAGGGAATCGCGGTACTGATTGCGGTATCTGCGATGATCAACATGGGTGTGAACATGGGAGTTCTGCCGACGAAGGGACTCACTTTGCCGTTTATGAGTGAAGGCGGGACAAGTCTGATCGCCTACTCAGCTGCAATTGGAATTATTTTCGCGGTCGAGCGTCATATACGGCAGGTGTTGGAACAATGAATACTGTGATCATCATGGCGGGAGGGACCGGAGGTCACATTTATCCGGCACTGGCGGTCGGAACAGCACTTCGGGAACGCGGGGTGAAAGTGTGCTGGATGGGTGTGCAAGACGGTCTCGAGTCTCGTCTTGCCCGCGATGAGGGTTTTGAGTTTGATTCGGTCAGGACACGTGGCGTATGGGGTAAAGGAATCACACGCTGGTTGACAATGCCGCTTTGGTTGTCGGTAGCGATACTGCAGTGTATCAGCATCATATTACGTCGAAGACCGGACGCGCTTTTGGGGATGGGAGGCTATGTTTGCGGTCCGGGTGGTCTGGCAGGATGGCTTCTTCGACGGCCTTTGGTCATTCATGAGTCGAACTACATCCCAGGGTTCACCAATCGGGTACTCGCCGTTCTGGCGACTCGCATTTTGACCGGATTCGAGAATACAAAGTTGGCAGGCAAGCCAATCTGGGTCGGAACACCGATTCGCGAAAATATCATCAAGACAGGGAATTATCGCGATCTGTCTGGTCTTGAAGGGAATCGTCCGCTGAATCTTCTGGTCATCGGAGGCAGTCAGGGTGCGAGAGCATTGAATGAAGCGCTTCCAGAAGCGTTGGCTAAACTTCCTGATGGGCTCATACCGAATGTCAGGCATCAGTCCGGTGCTGGGCGCGGAACCGACACAGAACAAATCTATCGTTCGCGCGGAGTCAATGTTGAAGTGACCGAATACATCGATGATATGTCGGAAGCCTACCAGTGGGCCGATGTCATCGTCGCCCGTGCCGGTGCCATGTCGCTTGCGGAGATTTCCGCGGTCGGTCTGGCTGCGGTACTCGTGCCTTTCCCGTTTGCGGCAAGGGATCATCAACGCATCAATGCCCGGATTTTCGAAAGCCAAGACTGCGCTCTAGTGTGTATCGAGGGCGAGCGCTTCATTCAGTGTCTGGTTGAACATCTCAAAACGATTCTGAGTGATCGCGGACTGATCCGGCAAATGTCGGTACGGATTAAGAGAATGGCGAAAACGGATTCGACCGAGCTGGTCGTCAAAAACTGCATGGAAGTCATGCAATCATGAGCCGACAGAAATGAATGGATCAAGTTTACCGGACATACCCATGCACGGATTAAAAGGAGAATTGCGACAGGATGAGCCGATGAGCCGGCATACCAGCTGGCGCACAGGCGGTCGAGCAAGTATGTTCTACACACCGAAAGGTAAGGACGACCTGGGAGAATTCTTGAAGCGTGTGCCGGACGGCACCGCAATCGCATGGTGTGGCTTGGGCAGCAACATGCTGGTCCGAGACGGCGGCTTCCCGGGTATTGTGATTTCGACACTGAAAGGATTGAACACGTTGCACAAAGCGGGTGAGACAGAGGTTTATGCCGAAGCGGGTGTGCCGGGGGCGAAACTCGCAAAGTATTCGATGAAGAATTCACTTTGCGATGCCGAGTTCATGGTAGGTATTCCGGGTACCGTCGGTGGGGCGCTTGCGATGAACGCAGGATGCTTCGGTTCGGAAACCTGGGAAATTGTCGGCCATGTCGATACCATCAATCGCAGCGGTGAGCAGAAACGAAAGAACCGCGATAATTTTGACTGGGGTTATCGGTTCGTCGAAAAAGATAGTGAGGAATGGTTTACGGGTGCGCGGTTCGATCTCACACCGTGCGACAGCAGCCAAGGCAAGGAGAACATCAGAAGATTGCTGAAGACTCGATCGCAGACACAGCCGATTCAGACTGCGAATGCCGGATCCGTATTTCGGAATCCACCGGGCGACTATGCGGCGCGGTTGATCGAGACTGCGGGGCTTAAGAACTTCCGGGTCGGTCAGGCCGGTATTTCTGGCGTGCACGCTAATTTTATCGAGAATAAAGGTGATGCCACAGCAAGTGATATTGAGAATCTGATTGAACATGCAGTCGAGGAGGTTGAGAAGGTTCATGGTGTTCGACTTGAGCTTGAAGTCAAAATCATCGGCAGGACGAATTCCGACGAGTAGTGAAAATGCAGAATCAACGGTATCAAGACGTCACACAACATGTTCGCCCGAGCAGCGCGACCAGCAGTGATTCCTCGCGGGGCAGGGGGGTTGTTGTGGTGTCGATTCTGGCAGTCGTGCTGTTTGCAGGAGCGGTATTCGGACTGGGTCTGGACTATCTCCTGCATCCTCAGCGATTTCCATTGAAACATATCAATGTTGAGGGAGAGCTGGTTAACACGCATCCAAGCCAGATTCAGAAGGCGATTGCGCAAGTAATCTCATCCAGCAACATCCTGCGGGTGGATGTGTCGAAGGCGGTTGCTGCTGCACAAGCGCTGCCTTGGGTGGAAAATGCCAGAATCAGTCGAAAATGGCCGGACACACTTGAGGTTCGTGTGAACGAAAGAGTCATCAGCGCGCGCTGGAATACCGACAGATGGCTGGATCAGGCAGGTGTGGTGGTGACATTGCCGAACCATACCGACGAAAGTCTCCCTCAGCTGCGCGGCACGAGCGGGTCCGAGCGGGAAGTGCTGAAAAAATATCGGATTTTCGAGAACAATGTCCGCAAATACGGACTTAAAGTCACGAAACTTTCAAGGTCGGAAAGAGGCAGTTGGAATGTCCATCTGCAGCCTGTCAGAGATGGCGAGGATGGAACGGCATTGGTGAACGGTCAGGAAGAGGAACCCAAAACAATCGAGGTGATTCTCGGTCGCAATGATCCTGCGAACAGAGTTGAACGGTTCGGGCGATTGTATTCTGAATTATTTCACGATGTCGCGGATCGGATTTCGGTGGTGGACATGCGCTATCCGGATGGTGTATCGGTGCGCTGGGCGGACAAGAAACCTCGATTGAACGGGGTCATCAAATTAAAAAATTCTTAACGGAGCGAAAAGTAAATGGCGAGCAACAAAATTTCTGAAAATCAACTTCTGGTAGGCTTGGATGTTGGTACGTCCAAGGTTGCTGTCATCGTATGCGAGGTGTCTCCGGCAGGAGAGATTGAGATTATCGGAGTCGCCGAACAGCCAGCACTTGGGATGCATAGAGGTATGGTTTCGAACATTGACCTGATGGTTCAGTCGATCGAGCAGGCGATCAAGGAAGCGGAGATGATGGCGGCTTGTCAGATTGTGGGCGTATATGCGGGGATTACCGGCGGACATATTCGCAGTTACAACTCAAGTGGTGTAGTTGCAGTAAGAGGAGGCGAGGTGACCCAGGATGATGTATCCCGTGTCATTGAGGCCGCCCAGGCGGTCAGAATCTCCAGTGATGAAAAAATTCTCCATGTTCTGCCGCAGGCATTCAGAATTGATGATCAGGACGGAATTCGAGATCCGATCGGACTGTGCGGTGTTCGCCTTGAAGCGAATGTTCATGTCGTAACCGGAAATGTCAGTGCTGTCCAGAATATCCTCAAATGCATCAAGTTATGTGAACTCGAGGTCGATCAGGTCATTTTGGACCACATCGCGTCAGGTCAGTCGGTATTGACAGAAGATGAGACTGAACTGGGAGTCGGTTTGCTTGACATCGGTGAGGGAACGATGGATCTCGCCGTTTACTGTGAGGGGGCAATACAGCACTCGGTTGCTTTTCCGATGGCTGGTTCACAAATCACGAAAGACATTGCCGTGACTTTGCACACACCTACAGTGTCAGCCAAAAAAATCAAGCACAGATACGGCAGTGCCGTTGCGAATTCAGTTGACGGTGAACAATTGATTGAACTGCCCGGCATTGGAGATCAGCCAGCACGCTCCGTTCAACAAAAGTATCTTGCTGAAGTGATCGAAGCTCGTATGGAGGAGATGTTTCATCTGGTTCTCAGCAATCTGAGCCAGACAAACTACATGAACATGCTCAGATCAGGCTTGGTATTGACCGGTGGCGGCTCAAAGCTGGATGACGTGGTACCTTTGGCGGAAAGAATTTTCAATATGCCGATTCGGCTCGGCGTTCCGCGCTACACAGGAACGCTCAGTGAAGTTGTGAGACATCCCATGTTTGCTACCGGTCTGGGACTTTGCCAGTTTGGTTACTACAACAGAGAAGTATTCAGCCTTTCGGCAAGTGACAATTCGGAAAAACGTTCGGACTTACTCTCAAGGTCAATGGACCGTATTCGGAAGTTGTACACTCGGCCCGAATCCGAATGGATTTCGGGGCAGCAGTCGGAAGGGCGTTTGAAGGGGTGGTTTCAGCAAGGCGAATATTGATTGACGTTGTAATTCTATTTCCTGAAGTGGAATGACGGGGGTATACAGAACAATGACGAATGAGTTACCTGACAAATTGGTCTCGCGAAAAGATGGCAATATGGACAAGTATCAAACAAAAGAGGAGTCGGCTACAGCACATTCGGAAGAGAACAAGGGGAATGAATCCGTCGAAGATTGGGACAGACGAGATGCAAACAGCGATTCGTACAGATCAGATGTCCGGTATCGTCCTCGAAATAGATATCCGAGACGAAGACTGTCAGGCAATTCGAGGAATCGAAGTCAAAATCAAGATGAATCCCGTGGCTTGCCCTTGAGACAACGGATGAAAATTTATCGAAATCGTCGCCCATCAAGGTAATTTGATTTGGACGAATTCGAAGCAAGTAATGAAGTTGTATGTGGAATGAGGGGAATATTCAGTGATTGGGAAAGGTTGGAAGTTGTTAAGGCAGTCAGATTGATGTGGCTGTCGTGAAACACTAAATAGCGGAGGTAAAAGTGTTATGACAAGTTTTGTTACACCAAACATGTTCGAAAAGCGGTTTTTTCCGCAGCATGATGATGCCTACAATCAACGGGCGATAATCAAGGTTATCGGAGTTGGCGGTGGCGGAAGCAATGCAGTCGAGCATATGATAAATGAGTCCATCGACGGAGTGGAGTTTTTCGTCGCCAATACAGACGCTCAAGCGTTGGCGAAATTGAAAAGTCCGCAACGTATCCAGATTGGACGGGAACTGACCAAAGGCTTGGGTGCTGGGTCCAATCCGGAAGTCGGACGTGAAGCAGCGCTGGAAGACAAAGATGCTTTGGTCGACCATCTGAAAGACGCGGATATGATTTTCGTGACTGCGGGACTCGGTGGCGGTACCGGTACAGGGGCAGCACCGGTCATTGCTTCTGCAATCAAGGAGGCGATTCCGAATGTGGTGGTGGTTGCGGTTGTGACCACACCATTTGTGTTTGAGGGTACTAGAAGAATGAAGTGCGCGAAAAACGGTCTGGGAGAGCTGAAGTCAGCGGTAGATTCTTTGATCACGATTCCGAATGAGAAGCTTCTGTCGAACACATCTACCATGAAAAATGCTTATGGAGAAGCAAACAATGTGTTGTTGAACGCTGTCAAGGGAATCGCTGATCTGGTCATGCAGACTGGCTTTATCAATGTAGACTTTGCTGATGTTCGTACTGTCATGTCTGAAGCGGGTCAAGCTGTAATGGGTACCGGTAGTGCAACTGGTGAAGACAGAGCGACGAAAGCCGTACTCAAGGCGATTGAGAATCCGCTGCTTGAAGAAATCGATGTTGCTGATGCGAAGGGGATTTTGGTGAATGTCACTTCGAATTCGGAGATGACACCGCAGGAGTTTTCGGAAATTGGTCAGGTAATCAATAATGTCGCGTCCGACAATGCGGAAATCATCATGGGTCAACTATACGACGATGATGTCGGCGACGAAATTCGGGTAACAATTGTTGCGACAGGACTGGGTGAAGAAGATGAACAACCGAAAAAATTGGATGTTCAACCTGAGTCTCAGATCAATGGTTTGCCACCGATGTTTGTCGGAACGGAGATTGGTGAATCCGCAATGCAAGAGAATAACAAAGACGAGCCGGCGGTGTTGCGGAGCAGATTCGGCGCAGGATTTCAGCCGGCGTACGAGTATGGAAACGGACATGCATCGAAAAGCTGATTTTCGATGCATGTCGTCTTTCTTTGAATTAGGCGAAGGACTGATGGAATGATCTGGTTGCAATCAGATAGTTGGCTATGATAAGAATTCTAGCTAAATTATTACGATTCGTTTGCTTTTCCAGTCGGAACTGTGAGTCCGGTCGAATTCTCTGCGGAACCTGATGCTCAATTGATTGCGGGCGAGAGCGTAACCGATTTCAATATGAACGATTGAATTGATTGCGATCCCGTATATAATGCGTTGCAAATTTGTATACAATGTCCCGTGTTTTCCAAAGTTAGCGGAAATCAACAACATACCAAGACAAACAATACACGACAATCATTTGTTGACAGTCTCTATGTACGCTAATTTCTCTTTTACTTGATTTATATATACGAATGGTTAAACAAAGAACACTTACAAACGTCATCACCGGAACTGGTGTCGGATTACATACAGGCGTGAAAGTTTGTCTGACTCTCAATCCAGCCCCTGCAAATACCGGTGTGATTTTCCGAAGGGTGGATTTAGACGAAGTTGTTGAGATTCCGGCGCGAGTTGAAAATGTCTCAAATACGAAAATGTCGACCACTATCGAAAGTAATGGTGCATCGGTGTCTACTGTAGAACATCTGATGTCCGCATTCGCTGGGCTGGGTGTTGACAATGTCTATGTCGACGTCACAGCGGGCGAGGTTCCGATTATGGATGGCAGTGCACATCCGTTTGTATTTCTGATGGAATCAGCAGGTTTGGAGAATCAGAATGCACCCAAGCGTTTCATCCGGGTGAAAAAGAAAGTCATGGTGAGAGAAAAAGACATGTGGGCTAAGTTTGAACCCCATAATGGATTCAAGATCTCGTTCACAATTGATTTCGAACAACCGGTTATGAAGAATTCCAACCAGACTGTCAATATAGATTTTTCCGGTACTTCGTACAAGAACAGCCTATCCAGGGCACGTACTTTCGGTTTCATGTCTGATTTGGAAACTCTGCACGAAGCTGGTTTGGCGCAGGGTGCGAGTTATCATAACGCGATCGTAATGAATGACTTCCATGTGCTCAACGAAGATCAGTTGCGTTACAAAGATGAGTGTGTTCGTCACAAGGCTTTAGATGCAGTTGGCGACATTTATCTTCTTGGTCATTCTGTTATCGGAGCATTTTCTGCATATAAATCCGGACATTACCTGAACAATCTCTTGCTGCAGGAATTGCAGGCAAACGAATCTGCTTGGGAACTGGTCGAATTTGATGACTATGAAGAGGTTCCGGCTACGCTCATTCGGCCTGCTTTGGGCACAGCCTGATTTACCTGGCGACTCCTTCGTTGCTGAAGTTGTTTTTGTCTGACAACCGCCAGCGCGGCAAACTCTCTGAAAATACCGGGAATTATTTGTCCAGTCGTTTTTGACTTTCGCTTAGCCGCAAGAAAATTTCTTTTGCTTCGGAATTTTTTGACTGCGCAGCCAATCGCACAAATAACTTGCGCATACTCGGTGAAATCGTGCGAGTGTAATTCTTCTTTTTCCTCGATGCTGGAGTTTTTGGAGAATTCCGCATTCGAATTCGAATGCTCATTTCTGTCAGGGTTTCGTAACCACTATCTCGTAGAATCTGCAAAATACTGTTTTGCTGATTGATCAGTTCATGCGCCCAAGTTGAAGAGTTGACCGATACGTGAAGAATATTGTCTTTTATCGTCAGTTCATTTGTGTTGTCGAAAATCTGCTTTCCAGCAGCTGATCTCCAAATTTTGTAAATGTCAGAACTCTTGAAATCCGGAGCTTTCCTGAGGAGTGCGCTTTCCCCGAGAATTCTGGACAAGGTCTTGTAGCTGGGCTTTTCCACTGAATTCGATTTCGTAGCTAAGGGTTGGCGAAAAAATAACTTTTCAATTTCAGCCGGTGTCGGCAGACATTGTATCGTTTAACATCTGCGGTTTGATTGAATAGTTCCATTGCGGGATGGTGTTGCTGTATTCGAGGTTCAGCGATTTCATCTGCGGCTGTGAGATTTTGATGCCTTTTTCATATTCATCCTCCACCAGGGTTGCGGATACGGAGAGTCCGGTCCGCGTGGTGGTGGTTTTCAGATAGCGCAGGATGATCTCGAAGCTTTCCAGCGGGACGCCGGCCCAGTGTTTGGAGACCTCGCTGAACAGCCGATGTTCGATGGGGTTGTA
Source organism: Arenicellales bacterium (assembly GCA_963662635.2). Lineage (GTDB taxonomy): Bacteria > Pseudomonadota > Gammaproteobacteria > Arenicellales > JAJDZL01 > JAJDZL01. The sequence goes on along the minus strand of CAXXFC010000006.1, from coordinate 475,389 downwards.
TTTGGAGGCGCCGGCGGGGTAGTGGGCGACGGTGACCTGCAGGTTGAACCGATTGGCGAGAACATGCTGCAGGAAATACTTCCAGGCGCGGGGCCGACAGCCGTTGCTGCCGCCGGAATCGGCGAGGATGACAATCTCGGTGGCATCGGGGTAGCGCAGGCGGCCCTCGCCGTGCCACCACTGTGCGATGCACTCGACCGCAAACTGCGGGGTGTCGTGTGAGCAGCCCACGTAGAAGCTCCCGGCATTGGCATGCAGGTCATAGATGCCATAGGGCACTGCGATGCCGTCGGCGTGCGAGCGAAAGTCATGGTCGTTGACTTTCTCCGGCGTGCGTCCCCACTTGGCGCCCGCATTACTGAACCGGCCCACCAGTTCCTTTTTTTTCGTGTCGACGCTGATCATCGGAATATTGTTGCGCTCCCCGCGTGCCCTCAATACGGCAATCATGGCAAACTGTCCATCCCGCCGGGCCGGATTGCAGCTCGCAATCGACTTGTGGTTGACCCGCAATGCATAACCGTGTTCCCTGAGCAGCCGCGAGACGGTACGGTCACAGATGTCAATGCCGTAAAGGCAGTGAACCTGTTCGGCAACCGAAGCGGTGGTGCGGCGGGTCCACAGCTGCCCGCTGACCGGGCAGCCTGCGGTGTCGTTTTCCATCAGGGCGATGATCAGTTCGATGAGGCTGTCGTTTTTTTTTCAATCGACTTGCGGCCGCCCCCCGGCTTTCTGACCCGATGCGGATCAATGTCCCCGCCGAGCAGCTGCCGGCGACCGGTCGCCACCGTCGCAGACGAGATGCCCAGGGTGCCGGCGACACGACGGTCTCCGCCATGACCGTGGCGAATCGACTCCAGGCCTGCGAACAGCCGCCTTTGGCGCTCATCGAGCGAGCCGAAATATGCTGCGGTCGCCTGCAGGACCATCGTATCGGTCGGGTCCGGGTCCGCCAGATCAAAGCTTGCCGACGACTCAACCATCCTGCGGGCGCTGACCTGCCGGTCGTGCCGCGATGAATCCGCGCTGCAGTAAAGATAACGCCCGCTGACCTGCCGGCGCGAAAGCCGATTGTCACGGACCAGGATACGAAGCGCATCCTGGGTCCCGACCGCAAGCAGTTCGGACAGCTCGGCGGCAAAATACCCGCCTGTGGACATGGACGCAAGCGCTTCCAGTGTCGCCATCAGACCGCCATGCAGGGAAAAGCGCACATCGCCATGAAACCAAAGCCCGTTGGAATCGTAGGATGCCAGCTCATCCAGCGTGTAGAAGCGTCCGCGGTGAGAGTAGCTGGACCGGCAGTTCGCCTCGGCGAGCCTGCGGCAGGCGGTACGGTGGCTCGGGGTTCCCAGAGCCTGCATGATCTGCGGCAGGGAGGCGACGGTCTGCTGTCTGAGCAGTGAGATGATCGGAGCGGTTGTGAAGGTCTGGGTTCGCATCGGTGTCTCCATATGGCGTATTCTCGATAGTATATATCTCTATTATGACATAATAACGGAGAAAAGCCTGTCTGACAGACATCATTTTACAAAACCGGGCTTGAAAACCGAGAAAAGAAAGGGAATAATTTCAGCTGATGATGCAGATGCAGACGCAATCGACGTGTTCTGTGGCTAAATACAGAATCAAACTTTAAAGTTATTTATTCGCCAACCCTAAGGAAGAAACAATCCGTAATTTTGCAGCCTGCAGATTATTCCGCTTCCGCTTCTGTCGGTGGAATTAAACCAGCTATTCGACTCAATTCATAAATATCAGGTTCTTCTTGGTGAAGATTCGGATCAAACTCTTCAGCACTCGGAGCGTCTGCTTTTGTCGGTATCCTTCTGAGTCCCCTGAGGTGATAGTAGAAAAGTTGTGATGGCGGGGCATAGTGAATTCCGAATATTCTCTTGGCCTTTTCGTTCAGTCCGACTATCTTCGCAGTCAGGAATCTATCGTTGGAGATCGCATAGGCCAAATGATCCTTCCAGGACAATCTGGACATTTCAGATTTTGGGCGTTTTGTGATGGCAACATGTACAGAGTTGTACTTGACCTGATCGAACTTATAGATGTACTTGGTTTTGCTGGAAGGCTGAATGCCTTGATCGCGCCTGCGGTAAGATTGATGCCAAACTCTGGTGAGATCAGGAATATTGTTTGATCTTGGCCCCTGTCTGGGAATCCAGCTCTCTCTAATCCTAATTGAACCAGTGCGTTCATCGTTGAAAGTAGAGTCAAGATATTCAAGAAAGTTTTGCCCGGATCTGTTGACCAGATATTCATCCAGATCTGCATTGATACAGTAACCGTCCTGAACTGCGAATCTCAACCTACAGTGATTCATCGCGCCTCGTTGAGCAAATTTATCCGGCGATCGTCCATATTCGAATGGCCATTCAACAAGCACGATGTTCATGTCAATATCCAATTCCTTCAGACGTTGCACGATGCGTTGCCTGTCTGAGCTTTCGTTGTCATACAGTATAACTCGCTCAACATTGTGGAGATTTTTGTGCCACCTGATCCAATCTTCGATCCATTCAATATGATTGTTCTTTTGAATTGTTGAAATCGTAAGTTTATTGCTTTGGCTGCATAAACGTGAGTTCACACTGCGCGTGGTATCTATCTGTAAACTAACATTGAAAACGGAAAATTGAAAGGTCAGCATCGTTGAGCAGTCCTGAACGCTGTCAGGCGCTTCCACTTCCAGTATGCAAATGGTTTTCGTTTCTGTCAGCTGAAACGAAAGTTTCTTTTCGTTACACCATACTTGCATAGGCAGGAGGCTTTTTTTTAGGTTAAGCAGTTTGGGTCCAATCCCAACAAACTTGTTCTCTGAATGGTGATAGAACACGTCGTAGAAAATCGTGCGCCGATCGAACAACCAATTCTTCTGCTCTGGTTCCGAAAGATTGGCGTTACGAGGATGTAGTTTTCGGGTAATGTTCAGAGTTTCGGGGATACGGATACTGGATACCGTGTAGACTTCAAATGATGAGGATTTGCTTTGGTTGGCTTTCATAGGAATATCAGAAAAAGGTATCCAATCTGAAGTCAATTGTGGATGCAATTCAAGATTCTTAACGAGTGTTTCAATTCTGACCGAACCTTGCCGGGTATATTGCGGCAATGTGAGCAGCCCAACTGTATCTCAGCACTCATATTGAACCAACATATAATATAGCAGTTTGAATTTACGCGAATTTGGGCTGGATATTTCTTTCTTGTACGACTGATTGACATGATCCGAGTGCTCTGCAAAATTGGGGGTTGATTATTGGACGATAAAGAAATAACCGTCCGAATTTCGTGTAAGCATTCCATACTTTCAAGCTGTTCACCATCGCTATGCAAAACAATGTGATTACGATCAAGTGGGGAGACCTATACGGCCCTCATTACGTCAATAGGTTGTATAGCGGGGTACGGCGCAACTTAACTGGAGATTTTCGATTCGTTTGCTTTACCGATGATTCGGAAAACCTGCTACCGGAAATTGAGACTTATCCTATTCCGGACGTAATCAATCCTCAAGCGCTATCGAGTTTCGCAAACGGCAGAAAACAGCAGTTGTTCCAAAGTGGAATCGGCGATCTTGAAGGTCCGTGTCTATTCTTTGATCTTGATGTAATCATCGTTGATTCGATTGATTGTTTCTTTGACTACAAACCGGGTGAATTCTGCATATGCAAGGAGTGGCTGCCACCTCATCAGGTAATAAAATACAAGATCAAGGGACGACAGCTCGGTGGAAATTCTTCTGTATTCAGATTTGAAGCCAACTCCATGCAATTCGTCATCGATATGATGAATGAGGATGTCAGCTATCCTCAGCAATTCAGACTGGAACAACGCTGGCTGTCGCACGTATTGAAAGATCACATGGTGTGGTGGCCAAAAGAGTGGGTTACGAGTTTCAAGCATCGTCGACCCGTCTATCCATTGAGTTTCATGTTTCCACCGATTCTCCCGCTAGGCTCGCGGGTTGTTGTCTTTAACGGTCCTCTGAAACAGTCTCATGCCATCAATGGAAATTACGAACTCTCCCCTCGAAGGGTATGCCGTCCGGCCTCTTGGGCAGCTGAGCACTGGATTGATTAGACAAGTTTCGGAGTTTAAAACCGACCAGATTTGTAATCTGACATTTTGAAATGATTGAATTACATGGCCTGCTTTCGACACAATACACATGTCGGGAAACCATGTTGGATCCGAATTAAAAACAATGTACCCGAGCAAAGGAATGAGGTCTTGAGACGCATTATTGACCCCAATAACCCGAACTGACGGAATTGATCAGGTTGAGAGACGAGATCGAAAGTCAGGCGTACGACCGCGGGTTGTGAAAGCCACCATTCATAGGTTTAAATCGTGTTGATACTCGTTAAAAATATCCCGTACTGAAAAAATACTATGGCAACTCATCGATAACGCGGTAAAATTTCACGTACGATTAAATTAACGGCGGGTGTACAGCAATTTCAGTGGAATAATCCCGTACGATAAATTTTGAAGGCAAATCATGGGCGAGGACGATACAAAAATTGGGGTCGTTCGTACCACTAGGGAGCTTGGCCAACTGGTACGGATGCATCGAAAGAAGAAAAACCTGACGCAGGAGACGGTCTCAGGCCTGGGTAATCTGAGCGTACGATTTATATCAGAGTTCGAGCGAGGCAAGGAAACGGCTGAAGTGGGCAAGGTATTGAAGGCGTTGCAAACTTTAGGTTTAGAAGTCATTGTTCAGCCTCGCAGACCCGTGAAATCCAGACCGTTGTCAAAGTCGACCGACAACAAAAATGGATAATCTGGACGGTTTAAACGTCTGGTGTGAACAAAAACTTGTCGGTTTTTTGTGGCGAAATTCCCTGGGTAATATCGGATTTCGCTATGATACCGAGTGGCTAAATACAGGTGAATTACCAATATCCCAGTCACTGCCTTTGTAACTCAATCAGTTTACTCCTGAATCAGGGTTAGCTCACCGTTATTTTGCTAATCTGCTTCCAGAGGGTAGAGTTCGTGAAAGAACTGTTCGTAATCTGAAATTCCTGATACTGATTTTGACTTGCTTAGATCGATAGGTGGCGAATGTGCCGGTGCTCTTGCTATCCTGCAATTGGAACACAGACCCGGGGTAGAACACAGATATCGAGAAATCACGGGCCAAGGTCTTGCCGAATTGATTCGCAGTGGTGGTGAATTTCATAGCTGGCCCAGTTCTGAACGCCCTCGACTTTCCCTTGCAGGGGCTCAGGACAAGTGTCCAATTATGTTGACGAATGAGCGCTATTGGCTACCGAAAGAAGGATCACCGACAACCCACATACTCAAATTTCAATCGAGCGAATATCGGAATATTCCTGCTTACGAAATATTTACTGCGATGTTGGCGAAAGCAGTTGGATTACCGGTCGTCGACACTCAGTTACGATCTTTTGCTGACAGTTACTACGTGTTAGTTGATCGCTTTGATCGTTACATGGCAGAAGACGGACGGATCAATAGATTGCATCAGGAAGATTTTTGCCAAGCGCTTGGCTACGGATTTGAACGCAAGTATCAGGAGCACGGCGGTCCGTCTTTTTCGGATTGTCTTGGATTAATTCGCGAAATTTCCGACGATCCTGCAACCGACTTGCTGAATCTGCTGCGTTGGCAAATTTTTAATGTTCTAGCTGGCAACTCGGATGGACATGCAAAGAACCTTTCACTTCTGTATCGGTCGGGCGGTGAAACTAGTTTGGCACCATTTTATGACCTTGTTTGCACCCGAGCTGTTGAAAGCATTGACCATCATCTGGCATTTTCCATAGGCAGTGAGAGAAATCCTGACAATTTAATCGCCAAACATTGGAATCAGTTTGCAGTGCAGTGTGATTTACGCACTGGATTTGTTAGGAATCAGGTTGAGGGCATTGCAGTGAAATTGATGGAGCAGTTGCAGCCGACCAGGGAAAGATTTCAATCTTTCTATGGAGAATATGATGCGTTGCAAAGAGTAGAGCGTGTCGTCAGACATCAGTGCCGGCGTGCACTCAGAGAACTTTCGAATCCACGGTAGAGGGCTGGTTGTTGTCTCGGTTACATACCGGTACACGCCCAAGCTGAAATGCGATCATCCTTCCTGATCGCGAACCCCGAAACCTTGCCCGCCGGAACAGGGGACGAGTAGTTGCGTCTTTCAAGTTTCGGAGTCCAAAAGCCACCAAATAAGTATAAGAGGCGAGATCACATTTGCCGCTCTGAAAAGATCATGCCTAACATGTTTTGCCTCTCTTTCCAAAATGGAATCTTCAAATTGGTTATCGGATCAGGTATTTCAGGTCTGTTCTGTCCGACGATGGCCGCAATAGGCAAGTTAAAATCTCTATTGATAGCATTGTGATAGTCAATTCGATGTGCTGACAATGGGCAACCAACATATCAACTCGTTCATGATGATGAGTTTGCAGAGAGCCAGGTTTCAAACAGGTCAATACTGATACTTCTATTTAGACTCGATGTTTTCCACGATGCGTTATGCTGGCAGATGTTGACACATTGCGAATACTTTCTGCGTCAGTCAGGCGGGCCGACTATCCTCAAACCGAAAGTTTGAGATGATTCTCAATGGCAGACAAAAACAACTCTGAGAACTGCTCGAGTTTAGCCGCTCCGACACCGTCAATTTTTGCAAATTCTTCTCTCGTTCGTGGACGTATGCGCGCCATATCAATCAGTGAGCGGTCGTGGAATACAACGAACGCTGGCACATTTCGCTGCTTGGCTAATTCTAGCCGCAGTTTCTTGAGGTCGTCGAACAGCCTGATTTGGTTCTCAGTCAGTTCAGGACTGATCTTGTCTTTGCGCGACTCGGATGTTTGCTTCGCTGAGTGTGAAAGATAACTCAGAGTGTCCCGCCTATAGCGGAATTCATGTTCACCCCGCAAGAGTGCTCGTCCCTTGTCGGAGATTGTAAGCCCGCCATAACCACTGATATCTAGTCTCAGGAAACCAGTTGCCAGCATTTGACGAATTATCGAGTTCCACTCCTTTTTGCTCACTGACTCGCCCACACCGAAGGTCGGCAGGCGGTGGTGGCCTGAACGTCTGATCTTTTCTGTTTCTGTTCCGCGTAGGATATCTATGATATGTGCGGCACCGAATCGCTGACCGGAGCGATAGACCGCAGACAGGACTTTAGCTGCCTCTTCAGTACCGTCAATCCGGTCCATTGGATTAAGACATACATCGCAATTGCCGCAATGCCCAATTTGTTCTCCGAAGTATTCCAGAAGTGCCACTCGGCGGCAGGCCGGTGCTTCACAGTAACTGAGTAGTGCGTCAAGCCGTTTATGCTGACGACGCCTGCGTTCGTCCCCTGCACCTTCGTCCTCGATGAACTGCCGACGCATTCTGATGTCGGCCAACCCGTAGAGCATGTGTGCTACTGCTGTTTTGCCATCTCGTCCAGCGCGACCAATCTCCTGGTAGTACGCTTCCATACTGCCGGGCAGGTCGGTGTGAAAAACGTAGCGCACGTCGGCTTTGTCAATTCCCATTCCGAAGGCAATAGTGGCGACAATGACAACCCCGGGTTCGGTCATGAATGTATTCTGATGCGAATCACGGACTGTTTTTTCCATACCTGCGTGATAGGGAAGCGCGTTTACACCGCGCATTGACAAGAGATCGGCAGCCTCTTCGGTTTTTGCTCGGGACAAGCAGTAGACGATTCCGCTATCATCTTTGTGGGATTCAACGAAATTGATCAACTGTTGTTTCCAGTTTTGCTTGATTTGAACGCCCAATCGAATATTAGGGCGGTCAAATCCAAGTACAAATTGCTCCACCTTTCCGCCGAACAATCGTTCGGCGATGTCCATACGTGTAACCTCGTCGGCAGTTGCCGTCAATGCCGCGATTGGAATACCAGGAAACAGTGATTGCAGACGACAAAGGTCTTCATATTCCGGGCGAAACGCAGGTCCCCATTGTGAGATGCAGTGAGCTTCATCAACCACAAACATTGTGATCGGGAGTCGTTCAAGTGCTTTGAGCATACGCTCCGACATCAATCGTTCCGGAGCCATGTAGAGGAGATGGCTTCCACCTGCGACAGCACGACGCCATGCGGCAATGTTTTCGCTGGAGTCGTTGGCGGAATTGATACTGTCGGCGGCGACTCCGTTGAGTCTTAGGGCGGTAACCTGGTCTTGCATCAATGAGATGAGTGGCGATACCACAATAGTGAGTCCTCCTGCGACCAGGGCTGGGACCTGAAAGCAAAGGGACTTGCCAGAGCCGGTCGGCATCACGACGAGCACATTATTTCTGTCCAGAAGGGAATCAATGATCAATTTCTGACCCGGACGAAATTCCGAGAAACCGAATACATTCTCAAGTATTTGATGTGCGGAAACGATTGATGGTTCAAATCTGTTAAACAACATTGAATTATTAATTCCCCCATAAGTTGGAAATTTGAACGTTTGGGATTAGCTGTCGAGCATCGGGTGAAACAATATCTGCATTTCGTCGTACGTTTTGCATCACAGTCATAAAGCCGCGTATCCTATCTTCCGGCATTGATGGCTCACGATACAAGAAATTGCAAAACCCCAACGAGTTGAAAGAATTGGTATGGTTGTGTATGCGAAAATTTGCTTTTTATGCAATCACGATGATCGATTGTGTGCATAGATAAAATTTTTGAATCTACCGCAATCAATCTTTTTCTTCCATCAGATCGTAGAGCTTCTTTCTGTCAGCGACTATAACATCCATTCCAGAACCACATTTTTTCGTAACCAGATTCAATCGATCAGGTTCTTTCACTAAGTTTGCTGCATCCAGGTAATCGCACAAAGATAATTCAATCAACTTATCAAGGGTAATTCCGTTTTCCAGAGCAGCTTCTTTCGCAGCCCGAATCAACTCAGAGTTTAGGTATAGAGTTGTTTTCATAAGGATTAAAATAAAAAAAAGACAGAAATTGGTCTGGAATTGCAGCTTGCAAAGTTCATTCAATAGATGCAAGTATTTCAGGAACCATGCGAAGGGTTAACGCGACGATGGTAAGAGTTGGATTTGCTGTGGATGATGTTGAAAATGGGCCTGCCCCCATGATGAAAAGATTCCTATGGTCGTGACTACGTCCATATGAATCAACGACAGACGATTTGGCATCAGTTCCCATACGGCAAGTCCCCATCAGATGGCCGGCACCTTGGAATTCGTCCATATGCTGAACCAGCGTTGCATTCATTTTCTTAAAAATCTCAATATGCATCGTTCGAGCTTTCGACAGAGCGTCCAGTGTGTATCTTCCTACCTTGTAGTGAATTCTAGGTAACGCGACGCCATGGCTGTCGAAATCACGCGAGTCCAGTGTTATTCGATTCTGGGGATCGGGTAGTTGTTCGCCCATGGAAGCCAACTGCAGTTCCTTGGATGCGTGATCACTTGCTTTCTCCCGCAATTCCTTACCTCGAAATCCCTGCCTGGCCAGATTCTGAGCGAGCGTCTGAATCCCACCGGTCGGCCAGCTCCAGCCATCAGCACTGACCTGAGTTCGAATTGAAGACATCGTGCTGCGCTGCGGACCGTCCCGTAAATTTTCGATTCCGGCAGTCGATATGGGTCCTCGATAAGGCCAGACTGGTTGTTCAGCCAGTGCCCAACTCAACTGAACCGGGTGGTCCATAAGGTTTCTTCCCACTTGGTCTGAGGTGTTCGCAATTCCGTTTGTAAACTCGGAGGATCTGGAATTCAATAGCAGTCGAGGGGTTTCTATTGCGTTAGCAGCCAGGATGTACAGTTTTCCGGTTGCGATTCCTTTCGAACCGTCCGGTCGACGAAACAAAATTCCAGAAATTCTTTGATTCGAATCTGCTTCGATGAATGTTGCTGTAGTTTCTTCATAGACAGCAGCACCGTTTCTTTCAGCACGCGAGAGATGGACAGTTGCATCGTACTTGGCTCCAACCGGACAAATCGGAATGCAGCTCGCACTCCCGCAACATGCGGGTCGATTGTCATAGACTATGGAGTTTCTTGCCTGTGGTGTCGATTCAACCTGATAGGGAGTACCTTCCAGTGCACGGATATATGACTTGTCCAGATACGATAGCGGAATGGCATTCATTGGGAAATCACCGGAACGAGGGGATCCTTGATCCTGGCTTGAATCACCGGCAACAGCAAGTTCTCTTTCAGCTTGGATGTAGAATGATTCAAGTTCATCATATCCGATCGGCCAATCAACAGCCTGGCCGTACTCGCTCTTCATTCGGAAATCATTGGGCACAAACCGCACTGTTGTGCCTAGCCAATGCCAGGAAGTTCCTCCCACCACTTTCAGATACGTGCTTTTAAACGGGTCAGGACCGGCTTGTCGATACCAGATTGCTGGATTATGTGCAAGTGGGAACTCGACTTCTTCGGAAGTCACGTAGGGGCTTTCAGGCACCTTGATCAACGCCTTTCGGAATGTTTCAACTGCCTTGCGTCGGTTAACTCGAGGTCCAGCTTCCAGAATTGCGACCTCGACGCCTTTCGCTGCGAGTTTCTCTGCGACGATCGACCCTACAAAACCCGATCCGACTATTACGACCTGTGCCTCAATTCTGTTCACAAAATTACTTTCAGTAAATTCCTGATTGAACTTCAGCTCCTGATGGTGGCAAACTCCAGTCATTCGGAACCGATGCACAAACTGACTTTGGGGATGCAAACCAGGTACTTTTCCACATCAACGCGTCTAAATACGTTTCAACGGAAAAATTACCATCTATGGCAATGACACCGGCGTACCAAAACGTGATGATCACTTCGATCAAATCGCCGTCAATCGATACCACCGGTTCATCAAGTGCCGCATTGAGTTGCGATTTGTAGTTCGAATTCATCAACAGACTCAGAAAAATATTGGCCCGCTCCATATTGAGATCAGAAATGGGGAAACCGGTCAGATCTGATGAAAGTTGAAGGAATTTCTCGTGGTCAGCGGCTTTCGCGGCAGAAAATATTCCTTCCGAAACGGTTAAAACCGGTACCGATGCAACAACCGCCATGAATTCTCGGCGTGATAGGGGAGGTGGATGATTTGAGTGCTTCATGACTGAATTAATTTACTCAGCACCGAGTATATTCTGATTGAAGAAATCGGTGGATGTCAATTTACATATGAGGGGTGAAAGAAGTTTCGGATGACCGGAAGTCGAAGTGAAGTATCGATTTAAAATTTAGTCCAACGATATTCACGTAATTTTCACCAAGTGCAACTTGCGAAAAACGAAATACAAACGGCTTACCGTGATGTTACTGATTGGACTGACTAGATGATAAAAGGTGAAAATGCAATAGGTGAAAATGCCTTTCTGAGCTGATTAGCAGATCTCCTTAGTCTAAAAATAGGCAGAGAGTGGAATAAATTAGATGCGATTTACTATGATGAAGAGAATCTTCTTGAGGATTTGTGTGATAGAGATAAAGGGAAGATATACCCAGCGTGCCTGAGTACAATTATTGAACATGAAAACAAAAAATGTAGGGGAGGAAATGTTGAAACTACTCATTCATAGTTCCCCGCTGAAAGAGCTGATTTTTTATGACTGTCCTGATTACGAAAAGAACGATAGTGAAACTGATCCAGCTTGGTTAGAGGATGAGCTACTGCAATTGTTTCAAATGGGCGCTAGGAATGACGAAGTTTATGCTAGACAAGATAACACTGAATATCTCTTTTTGATAGGGAACCGTTTCGAAGAACAATGCGTTCCTCATTGGCAAGCCTGCATCGTAAAAAAAGATGAATTTGATTCAGTTATCGATTCGCTACAGTAACCGAGGAGTTTCAATCAAAGTTTATACTGGCAAAATCCGGACTAAGCATCTAATCCTATATGCATCGGGCATAATCTCTTGCGCGCTGATTCCGTTATCGGTAGCGGTTGTTAAGGCTGAATCCTGGCGCGGATTGATTGTCGCTCCGGAGTATAGATGTACCCCCTACAATTCAAAGGATTATCACTACCCACAATCGGTTGAACTAAAAATAATCAGTTCCATTGGGAAGATCTACGGCCCCTATACTGGAATTTGCTATTCTGACCGTCAGCAAACAGATATCGAACACATAGTTGCCCGTTCGGAAGCCCACGATAGCGGGATGTGTTCGGCCAATCAAGAGACAAAGTCGCGGTTCGCCAAGGATATGCTGAATCTGACCCTGGCGAGCCCACAAGTCAATCGAACGCAGAAAAGCACCAAAGATGCCGCGGAGTGGGTGCCAGATTTGAATCAATGCTGGTTTGCCGCAAGAGTTGTTGCGGTCAAGCGGAAGTACAATCTAACGGTTGACAGGAGAGAAGCTGTGGCACTGGAAAACATTCTTTCCAACTGTGATTCGACCAAGCTGATCGTAGGTGCCTGCCGGTCCATGGTATCCTCCTCACGCTCATCAAAAACCACGGGTAGTGCAGTTGATGTCAATGACGCATTGGCGAGGTGGGACGACAACCGAAATGGAAGGATAACGTGCAAAGAAGCCAGAAAGCACGGAATAGCACCTGTCGCAAGGGGACATCCAGCTTATCGATTCATGAATGATCGTGATGGCGATGGTGTAGTTTGCGAATAGGGGAGAGCGTCTTTGTCGACCCCGGGCACAAACGATCTGACACCGGCTAAACCGGTATCAATTGGGTCCAGCCGTATCTATCTTTGATCTCTCCGCGCTGTATACCGACGATCGAGCTGTAGAGACCGCGACTCAATTCACCGGCTTGCCCGTTGTTGATTTCATGGAGCGTTCCCCGATAGCCAATACTGCCGACTGCTGTGATGACCGCTGCTGTTCCACACCCGAATGCCTCGTGAAGTGTATTTAATCTGACTCCCTCGATGATCTCATCGATATCAACGAGTCTTTCCTCGCATTCGATGCCCATGTCACTCACCAATCGCAGAACACTGTCCCGCGTCACACCGGGCAGAATTGTGCCTCGCAGTTCCGGGGTGACCAATTTGTTGTTCATAAAGAAACAGATATTCATCTGGCCGACTTCTTCGATGTATTTGTGCTCGACGCCATCGAGCCATAGAATTTGCGCATATCCGTTTTCGCGTCCTTCCTTCGAGGCGAGAAATGTCGCAGCGTAGTTGCCTCCGGCTTTTGCAAACCCGGTTCCGCCCTGGATCGCACGTGTGTACTTTTCCTCCGCCTTGAGGGACACTGCTGGGAAATCTCCACCGAAATATCCACCTACAGGAGAAAGAATGACAAGATAACGATATCGGTCTGCTGGTCGCACATCGAGTTGAGGTTCATCTGCAAACATTATCGGACGAATATACAGTGCCTGTTTCTCACCGGGCGGCACCCAACGATGGTCCAGACGAATGAGTTCTTTGATGGAATTGACAAATGTATCCTGGTCGACGAAAGGCATGCACATTCGTTCGCATGAAGCGCTCAAGCGACGATGATTCATCTCGGGTCTGAAAATTCGAATCTCACCATCAACTCCCCGATAAGCCTTCATCCCTTCAAAAATCGCCTGTCCATAGTGCAAAGAAGCTGAAACTGGATTGACTTCGATCAATCCGAAAGGTTCAATACGATGATTACGCCATTCACCATCGCTGTATTCCATCGCGAACATATGGTCGGTGAAAAGAGAGCCGAACGTAATTTTGGTGAAATCAACTTCGTTGATTCGACTGTGCCTGACTTTACGAACTTCCATCAAATGAACTAGATTTGTTTTAATAGATCGCGGACAAGATTGTGGTCACTTTTGGACAGGAGGATTAGATTGTAAGGGAATTGTAAACTTTCGTTCCGTGACTTTTACAGGTTTACAGGTCGCAGTACAGATTTGACGACAGTCATTTCACCATCCATCCATTTTTCCTGTTCAGTCTGCGCAATCCGCTCAGCGTATACTGATTGCTTTTTGCCCTGTTGCACGGCCCGCACAGCAACACCCGGTTTGAGATGTGATTCAGCCCGCCATCCGAACGCGGCGTGTTGTGATCCAGTTCGAGGTGTCTCGGATCGTCAAATTCCCTGTCGCATCCCTGGCACCTTGAGCCAAACTGGTCAAGCAGATGCTCATACATCTGCGCCCGTGTCCATCTTGGACCTTCCGGTTCTTTCACGCGCTGTCTGACTCGCAGAAACGGCGATGCGGTCTCTCCGTCATCAGTGCGCTCAGGGATGACGTTCATATAGCGAACATCACCAAACAATCCCACTTCGTCGTGCAGGCGCTGAACGACCGTCTCATGCGCCTTGTCCCATATGTCAATGCCCACCCATTGCCGATTGAGTCTTTCGGCCGCTACGCAGGTCGTGGCACAGCCTGCAAAGGGATCCAGGACCATATCGTTTTCATTGCTGGATACCCTGATGATCCGTTCATACAACGCGAGAGGTTTCTGAGTGGGGTAGCCTGTGCGTTCCGCCGAGGTATTTGGAATTCTCGGAATATCAGTCCAGATATTGATGAGCGGCTTGCCCTGCGACTCATCCAGATATACCTTCAGTCCATCCATACGGGGTGTTCCATCGCGCTTGGTAACAATGCGTCCCTCCTTCCACCATGCCTCAAGCTGATCCAACCTGTATCCCCAACCCCTCGATGGTGGCGGAAATGTTCCCCGCCAGTCAAACTTGCCTGAATCAGAGTTGGTGCGGGATGCTGTAAGATTCTCGAGCTTGTAGAGTCTTCCGTCTTCATCCTTGTGTCGAAACCGGCTGCGTTGAGCTTCACCGTATGCCAGACTGTCAGGCGTGGCATGGAAATCACGCCCTTTGTTGAACGGCGGATCGGTGGCAATCAGATCCACCGACTCCGAATTCATAGCGCGCAGGAACTTCAGATTGTCGTCATGAAACAGTGTGCGGTTCTGCCAGTTGGGATGACTCATCTAAACAACATCTTTTCCAGAGCTTTGCGGCGCACTTGCCACTGCCCTCCATACATTCTGCTGTTTGTTGATCAATACGCAGTAGCCATTTTCATCCGGCTGCACGTCCAGTTACCTGAAGTAATTCACGACCGGACTTACCGTAATGACGGAGTCCAAGAATCGTTCATCACACAATCATTCATTAGCCAACCTCGGCATCCCACACCAGACGCATCGGCGGCAACGATCGGCGATGCACCTTCAATCCGTGATCGCCATTCGCCTCGAACTTCTTTGGCGGCGAACTCAGGCTGAACACTCCGTCAGCCACATCAATCACATGAATGCCCTGTTCCCATATCTGACATCGGTGCGCCTTGCTCACCTCCACCACCGCTAGCATCGGATACACTGAATGATCGCAGTACATTGTCATATATTGGCGAAACAACTCCACCTGACGCCAGATCTGACGGATGTGGCGCGGCCTGAACCTGCTCTTGACCTCCACCAGATACACCGCTTCCACACCGTTTCTCGCCACGCCCCAGGCATCCACCTCCAATGGTCCCAGCGACTGCCTGTTGTGTTCGATATTAATTCTTCCTTGGTAGTCCGCATCAAAGTGCTCTTCCAGTATGCGCCTGATTGACGGCTCGGCAAGCGATTCGGTATAGCTGCCTAACTTGTTGGTATGGCCACCTACCTCCTTTCTCAGATCTTTGGATAATGTTGCCAATTCAGCGATAGTGGCCTCATTCTTCCTTGAAAGCTTCCAGATCTCGGCCCATTCCGCGGCAGATGCGGCAGCGGAGTCCTTGTTGATCTGGACGATCTCCGCCAGCATGCTCGTAATTCGTTCCTCATTTTCCAGGATTTTTGATTCCTTGTCGTTATTCTGCTCCGGCATTGAGTTTCCCTCGACTTCTCGTTAATTCACTTCCAATTCAACACTTCCAATAGTTGAAAACAACATTCAGATTATACGGTTCAACCAAGTAGCTTGAGTGAGAAAATTCTATACATTTGAGACAGATCTTGGACTCAAAGTGACGGTCGCAACCTGCACATGACTAGACGGTATGAGATGGCGCCTTGTCAGAAGTATGTTCATACTTGAGGTGAGACTAAGCGATTAGACTCCATAGCGGATGACTTCACCCATTCCACCGTGACTCAGGTCCCCGATGAACCGATATCGGGGCATCCTCAGTTTTTCATTTAAATTCAATGATTCTCCAATCTCATTCAAATATCTTTGGATTAATGCCAGATATCCATCTCCTGCGAACGGTTGCCCGACAAATCTATCGTTTGGCAATTCCGAACTTTCAGAACAGATTATTGATCCTCGTTTCATGTGAACGCCCAGATTGGCGCCGACACCTCCCAATAACATAACAGTTCCGGCAATCATTGAAGAACAGGCACCTTCTCCAGCGTTTCCATGAACGACAATCAACCCCCGTCGCATGCGATCAGCCAATCGTATGCCGGCATTTCCATTCACAATCACACAACCGTTATTCATAGCGAACTTGCTTCCCGGTAACCCGGAAGCCAAAAAATCCCCGCAACTTCCGCGAATTCGTATCAGTCCACCACGCATCGAATTCGCACAGAAGTCTCCGGCATCACCTGTAATCGTGATAGCACCTCCCGACATATGACAACCCATCAGTGCTCCGGCATTCCCAACAATTTGTATGGACCCAAACCTCATACCATTTCCAATCCGCTCAAAAGTGGAATGGGCAGCGTCGAACACGATATCTTCGGGATCATCGCCGGATACCGCGAATAGATCACCGACAAATACCACATCGCTTCCTTCCCGGAGCTTAATCCGCTCAATCTCGCTGATCTTCATCCCGACAAGGTTATCGGGTCTGAGAGGTGTCAGATCGACTGGTCTTGTGATTTCAGTCGTCGGTGAAAACGTCAGTGGCTTCATGGCAGCAGCTGATACAAATGAAAATGATGCTTTCCCAACGTGCCTCCGAAATTGGAAGCTGTGATTTCGACGACGCCTTTTTCACGACCGTCCGTACAAGCGGCACAAATTCCTTCCCGCATCGCTTTGGCGACGGCTTCGTGTGTCAGACCGTCAATGACAATTTCAAGAACCGCCTGTGATTCGTCAGGCAATTCCGATTCGACGAGCCCGCGCAAAGTAGGGCAGTAGGCGTCGTTCGTTGATGCCGTCATGAATTTGTACTTGGACCCCACTTTGGAGCCGGACCGCACGACTCCACCGGGGAATGGTGTGATCGCGTCTGGAAGTTGTGCAATCACTTCAACCGCACGTTCAGCGGCAAACAGCGCCGCTTCAACGTTTGTGGCGACAATTAGGAAATTACCGCCCGCGACCGCATCAACCCGGTGAGTGACATGCTCGCAGATGAACTCTCCATCCATCACCGGAATCCGCCAGTATCGACGCTCACCCAATTTTTTGGAAATCTGATAGCCATCACCGAAGTAGCGTATCGCCTTTCCGATCGCGACGGGTTCCCCCTCATCAATGCCGGAAAAAACCGCGCTCGTCGGTGATGTAAGAATGCATTGTCCGATCCTGTTCTGAAGCTGATATTCGAGTTCGGTACCCGACACAGCGAAAAACAGAAGCGAAACACCTGGTCGTCCGTCCGGTGTTTCCGAAGCGGTCAGACTCCTTTCGATTCCAGCTTCTATCTTGCAAGCTATGACTGATGTAGCGAAACCGGTCGCCGCAATGGCAGCATGCTTCGCCCATTTCTCGTCGCGAGCAGTGACGATTAATCTGGCAGCCTTGATGGGGAAAGCTTCGGCAAAGGTATCCTTGATGGTGACACCGTTCAGTTCCATTTATGTTTCACTACCTGTGAGCCGATCGCATTTGCCATTTCGTCATCGCTGATGCTGAAATTCGACAATCGCATGCTGCCATTGTGTTCAAAATATTGTTCCAGTTCGCGTTTGATGTTCTCGTCATATTCAAGATGGGCTCGATGTGAACGACCGGCTACCACCTGCTCAATTTTGCCGTCACGCACAACCGTCTTTCCATCCTTTATCACTCTGACAGGATTCGCGAATACAGTCTCCCAATTGTCGTTCTGACGGTAAAGTACCATATCAGCGTTTGCTCCCGCTCCCAGATGCCCGCGATCTTTCAATCCGAGTGAACGTGCCGGACCTGCGCGGGTGATGATCGCGACTTCATATAGCGAGTACTCACGTGCCATCTGAGCGACGCAACTCATGCGCACAGCCGATTGATTGATGGTTGAAAGGGCGTCATTGCGGTAGCCTTTGTCCATCAGCAGTCGAATCAGGTGCGGGTACGTAGTAAATGACGCACCGTTGGGATGATCGGTCGTCAGAAACACCTGCCAGGGATTATCGATCGCGAGGAACAGTTCCAGGCCAACCGCCCATTGAAGCGCATTGACGTAGCTCTCTGAGCGGTAGCGGAACGGCACTACCCCGCAGCCGGCCTCACATTCGATGTCCATGAATGTGGATTTCCTTGGATGCGCATGATTTCGGTTAGCGAATTGATGCATGGTATCAGCGGAGATTGTGACGGTCTGACCGAACATCACATGCCCGACATCAACCGATATTTGCGGGTTTTGCTTTACAGCCTCTGCGATTTCCGATGCCGCTGACGAAAATCTCTGTTTACCTTCGGTCCCGTAGCTGTGAAACTGTACATGTGCGAGGTGGAGCGGCAAACCATCTGCTGCCTCGACTGTACTGATTGTCGAGGCGAAATTTCCCGGAACACCCAGATTGCTCGTATGCACATGAAGAGGGTGCTGCAGTTTGATGTCATGCAGCGCTTCTGCAAGTGTTCTGACAATTTCGCCGGGTGTAACCCGGTAGTGTCTGTGAGGTTCGTCCACATCAAGTGCCCGTTGGTTGAACTTGAACGCACTGATCCCTCCGGGATTGACCACTTTGACTCCGATGCATTGTGTGGCATCCACCATGAACGCGATGTAGTCGCGGATTGTCGCGGTCGCGGCGCCTTTGGCCAGCAGATTGAGGAAATACTCATCATTGCCCAAAACCAGGTAACCTCCGGTATCGAGCAGTGGCGTATCCGCCATCTCCATGTGTGCCTGCCTGGCATTCGAGGGAACAATAGCCGGTTCAAAGCACATGGTGTAACCAAGCTTGGCGTATTCGTACCCGGTAATGAAAGTTGACGGAACGATTCGACCGGACCCGGATCTGAGCAATCCATCATGCGCGACTTGATGGGCATCACACTCTTCGGTCATCATCATACGAGCGATATTGACCTTACCACCGCCGATGTGCGTATGAATGTCGATACCGCCGGACATGATGAATAGACCATTGGCATCGATGGTCTGGTCGATCTGTGTACCGTCCAGTGGTCTGTCTACGATCTTGTTATCGTCAATATAAATATCCTGCATAACGCCATCGATGCCGTTAATCGGGTCGTAGATTGCTCCGCCTTTGATTCGAGTCAGCATCGGCTTGATTCCAGTTCGCCCAGAACTGATGTCAGGACTTCAGCAGCAGATGGAAGTGATGAGGGGACGATGCGACGGACATACATCGCAACAGCCTGATCCGTTCTGAAAAGATGTCCGTCATGGTGAACCCCCGGTATTCCAACCGGGATGAACAGTCGGGACTTTGTCGGTTTTGAATGAGAGATCACGATTACGTCTGCCTTCGACCGGGGTATCTGTGATTGATCTTCGAGTCCCCCAACCCACAGAACAAGATCGACATCCTGCCTTTTTTCAAGCGACTCAAACGAATGATATTCTGGAAAATAGACGGGTTCGCCGGTACGGAAACTTAGCGGAAGAGGTTTGCCAAATTGCCAGGTCGCAACCTGATTGACAGACGGGCCGGATGCTGATCCGGAAACTACCAGTCCGGCGCAGCGCCTGTTGATATTCAGAGTTTCTATCAGTTGATTGATGGAATCTATCGCCAGGTCACCAAGAGAATATTTGAAGTCCGATTCCGACCAAACCAGAACCGGGTAATTGGCTCTGGTTATCATTCCGGTCAACCGATCGATTTGCTCATCCGAGATGAATCCTAGTTTGCTGTTTTGTCGCGTGTTCTGCACACGAAGTCTGATAGCATCAGCCAGCATTCCATACTGTTCAGGTTTGCACTCGAACGATGTTGAGCCCTCCGATGCGCTGTCGTCCCCAGCGCCAATCGCCACAAACAACACTTTCCGCGCGGAAATGTCAGTACTTGGGCACCGAGGCCGAAGCATATCCAGTATTCGCGGACATTCGGATACCGGTCCGCGACCGAACATTACGATCAGGTCAGCGCGATTGCGGATTTCGGACAAAGTCGTAAAGTAGCCACCGGAACGTTGAACGCGCAATGTTTGCGAACGGTTGCCCTCACCGTCACTCTGCATGATAACCGCGGACTTGTTTTCCGCAAGTTTTAAGGCGGCTCGGCTGCCGGCAACATCGGTGTACATCCCTGTTATTACCATGGCTTTTGATTTGGAAATCATTTCTGCAGCTGATTGAATTGCATCTGTGCAATCGACTGTGTTTCCGTACACGTAACATTTGTTGCACGTCGGTTGGACAATGCTGGAATATCTGGATTGTGCGATGCCACAGCCGTTCAACTCAACGGAGAGATCGGCTGAGTCTGGTTTGACGGTGATGTCATCACACAGTAGCGCACAGAATGGACAGATCGCTTCGTTTCGGATTTTCGAAGCAGTGGCAGACATCTTGATTTGAAGAATACTATTAAAATACGTTTGTCTGACTGGGGGATGCATGCGCTAAAAGCACGAGATTGGAATCAGTTCCCGATTTCTTGTCGCAGCGCGTTCAATCGGATATACCGAATCATTCCAAAAACCAGCCAGACCGAACCGATCAGTAGAATTATATACAGGTTGTATGAATTATCTATATATTATCAATCTGTTATGGGTGACATAAAAATTTCAGACGATAGACATGGATGGATTCAGAACGACACCTTTGGACATTCTGTTCCGAATCTGCGAACACTCGACTGCGTTGAGGTGATCGTCTGATATGCAGCAAGTTACCATAACCGCACCGGCCCGCCTGCACCTGGGATTTGTCGGATTGAACGGTAACTCGGCGACCGAGTTCGGAGCACTGGGAGTCGCAATCGGGCGTCCTGCAGTCATTGTCAAAGCGAAAAAATCATCGAAGTGGACAGTATCGGGTTCCATGCAGGATAAAGTACGACGATATGTTGAAAAACTCGTCGCCGAGTTTCAATTCGAACAAGCACTCCATATTGATGTCACCCGTACCATTCCCTCGCACATCGGACTGGGTTCCGGAACACAGCTGGCGTTGGCAGTCGGTACCGCCTGTATCCGACTGAATGACATCTCAATTTCGATTTCCAGACTGTCTCATCTGCTACGTCGCGGCGGGCGTTCGGGGATTGGTACAGCAGCCTTCGCACATGGTGGGTTTCTTGTTGACAGGGAAGCCTCGACGAAAGATGAGGTGCGCGCGATTGCAAGAAGACTGGAATTTCCTGAAACTTGGTGCATTTTGCTGGTATTTGATATTGGGTATCAGGGTGCGCACGGTGACTTCGAGTCTGATGCATTCCGGAAGCTGGGGGGATTCTCAGATTCGTTGACCGATAAACTGCAGCGAACCCTGCTTGAACAGGTGCAGCCAGCATTGGAACGCAGGGATATTTCTGAATTTGGCGAAGGGATCACAGTGATCCAAAGACATGTCGGGGACTTTTTCAGTCCATTTCAAGGCGGCAGGTTCCTGAGCCCGGAAGTCGCTGAGGTGCTGGTAGAAGCGGAAAGACTCGGCGCGACCGGAATTGGTCAGAGTTCCTGGGGCCCGACCGGATTTGTTATATTGGAGAATGAGAAAAGCGCGGTGGAATTGCGAAGTCGATTGCTTGAGTCCCGAACAGGTCTCAAGGTTCAACTCGGAATCTTTAAGGCTCGCAATGAAGGCGCGCAGATTCTGAGTGAGTGAACTTTTACGTAGAATAACAACAGCCTGAAGTTGGATAAAGAGCCATGGCCAGACCGAAAATACTGCATATGGTCACACCGGGTCGCAATGTCAGTGCATTTGATGCAAATATGGCGGCGGATGCCGGATATGAGATTATCATTCCACACACCGAAATAACGGCCGATGAGGTATCTGATCTGGTTCAGGACGCGATTTTTTCGAGGCCACCGAGGAATGCCGCAGCGACCGGATTGTTTATAGGAGGTTACGACGTGAATGTGGCTGCAGATATGCTGAATATTGCCAGAAAATCAACCGTACCGCCTTTTGAGCTGTCTGTATTCGCAGACCCGAATGGAGCATATACAACTTCAGGAGCGTTGATCGCGGTCATTGAAAATAACCTTCGTGAAGCAGACGGAAAGGGACTTGATAAACGAAAGGTAAAAATTTTTGGCGGCGGGCCTGTCGGTTTGTGTGCTGCAGTGCTGGCTTCGGATCGTGGTGCGAAAGCAAGCCTGGTGAGACTGACATCGAATGCCGGATCCGACACTGTTACAAGATTTACTGCACGTTACGATAAAGATATCCCATCCGAATCAGCCATTGACGACAATGAACGTCAAGATGCAGCGTCAGACGCGGAAGTGATCATTTGTACAGCGAAAGCCGGAATTCAGGTATTGAGTAAATCGATGCTTCAACAAGCAGAAAACCTGTTGGTTGCTGCCGATGTCAATGCTGTACCACCGTCGGGAATTGAAGGTGTAGGTGTGACAGATAACGGTGCCCGGGTTGAGACCTCTTGGGGTTCTTTCGCAGCAATCGGCGCATTGGGTGTCGGTGGATTGAAGTACAAAGTGCAGAATCAACTGCTCAAACGTATGCTGACATCAGACGATGCGGTGACCATTGATTTGCCTGACGCATTTGATGAAGCTGTGAAGCATGTCGGATGACCGACTCTGTGTCATTATCGGTCTGTCTGTCAGACCATTGGCGGTATCGGCGGCGAAGGCGGGAATCGGTGTTTGTGCGATAGATTGTTTCGCTGATCTGGATGTCGATGCGAATTCGATCAAATCCGAGATCGCTGCTTGGGATGAGATCGGACTCGACTCCAAGTCGCTGCTCAAGGCCATTCAAAAGTGTGACCCGGAAAAGCGACTCCCGGTAATCTACGGTGGTGGGTTGGAACATACACCGAGTATCCTTGGCCAAATTTCACGGAATCGACGTCTGCTCGGAAACCCGGCAGAGACAGTCAGGAAGGTTTGCGACCCGGAGATCTTCTTTACCGCACTTACAGCGCTCGGAGTTCCACATCCGGCTACTCAGTTCAGTACGCCAATAGACGAGAAGTCCTGGCTGGTCAAGACGATCGGTGGCAGCGGGGGGATGCACATCGAGCGCTACTCAGGCCAGACATCCGCCAATGGACATTACTTTCAACGATTTGTACAGGGGATGACAGTATCGGCAACAGTTCTCGCCAGCGAGCATGACAGTCAGATTGTGGGATTTTCCGAACAGTGGTGTAGCGAAGTCGATGAAGACAGGCCGTTCACTTACGGAGGAGCGGTGTCGATCGACAGGCGACAGATATCAAAGAGTAGTTTAATATCGATAAAACAACATATTAACGACGTAATATCGTATTTCCGACTAAGAGGTTTGTTGTCCTTCGATATGATTATCGATGGTGATAGCTGGTATCTTCTGGAAGTCAATCCACGGCCAGGCTTTACCTTTGAACTTCACGAAGGCAACGACTCTTTCGTCGGCGCACACTGGAATATATTTGACGCGAATCATACAGAAGTTCAATCGATTTCGCTTGATGGAGTTTTTCGTGCACACCACGTCGTTTATGCATTGGACAATATCCGTGTTCCTGCCGACTGGAAGTGGCCGCTGTGGGTAAGCGATCAGAATCGACCGGATGTGAGCATTTCCAAGTGTGAACCGCTCTGTACGGTGAATGCGGAAAGTTCGTCATCCGAATCAGCGAAACGGATGGTGGTTGAACGGTATCACAAAATGACTGAGATCGCCAGCGACTGGGTTGAATAGAGCAGACAATGATCAGTTCGCGTAAAGATTGGCCGAGTGTCAACGAACTGGCTGCCCCTCTGGTGCAAGCCCTCGTTCAGGATGCGAAATCTCTTGAACTTTCGGTCGACCGACGACCGAACGGAGGGACTGTGGTCGATGCCGGGATCAATTGTCCCGGCAGCTACGAGGCAGGGCGTCGTATCGCGGAAATTTGTATGGCAGGTCTGGGTGAGGTTTCTTTCTCCTTACCGCGAACTGTAGTGAACGACTGCCCTGATATTCGTGTGCGGACAGACTCGCCGGTTCTAAGTTGTCTGGGAAGCCAGTATGCCGGGTGGAGTCTTGAATACAAGAATCCGAAATTTCAGGCATTGGGATCAGGGCCTGCACGGGCACTTGCGACAGTCGAATCTCTTTATGAACACTTCGGTTACAG
The DNA here is from genome assembly GCA_963662635.2 of Arenicellales bacterium. Taxonomy (GTDB): domain Bacteria; phylum Pseudomonadota; class Gammaproteobacteria; order Arenicellales; family JAJDZL01; genus JAJDZL01. The sequence goes on along the minus strand of CAXXFC010000006.1, from coordinate 451,014 downwards.
GGACCGGTTCGACCAAGCCTGTATCGTGATTGAGACATCAGATTATCCGCCCGATGGGATGATCGAGCATATAGCGAATAGGTGCGGAATCCGTTCGGAAAACCTTACACTCATATTGACACCGACTGGCAGTTTTGCCGGAGTAACGCAGATTGCGGCAAGAGTCGTTGAAGTCGCAATGCACAAGGCACACGAAATTGAATTTGACATCAATACCGTCGTAAGAGGAGAAGGAACCGCAATTGTCGCGCCGCCATGTGCTGATTTTTTGACCGCGATGGGGCGGACCAACGACAGCATTTTATACGGCGGCGAAGTTACACTTGAAGTGAACTGCGACTCTGCGAGTGCTGACTTTCTTGCACAAAACCTACCGAGTTGCAATTCATCTGACTACGGCATCCCGTTTTCGGAAACATTCACGTACTACAACTACGATTTCTATCAGATTGATCCGATGCTATTCAGCCCAGCTAAAGTTTCGGTCCACAATACAGCAACCGATGAGTGGTATTACTCGGGACGCATCAATCAGGAATTGCTGGAACAGTCATTTCGGACAGGATAGTGAGTGCAAGGGTTGTCATCTTCACCAACGCAAGCGGCTGGCACGAAAGAAAACTGATCGATGCTTTTCGTGAAATTGGTGCGGAGCCATCTCTTGTCTCGCTCGCCGACTGCTCCTTTACGGCTTCAGCCGAATTTGGTGGTATTAGGATACCCGGATTTCAAGGTGAGTTGCCATCCGCAGGATTTGTCAGGGGAATTGCAGCGGGTAGTTTCGAGCAGGTCACACTGCGACTGGGATTTCTGCATGCGCTGACGCAAATGTCAGTCCGGGTGGTTAATTCAGCCAAGGTGATCGAACGAACTGTTGACAAGTCAATGACGAGTCATCTACTGATTCGCAACGGCGTCGCGACTGTACCCGCGTGGACCTGTGAAAGAAAGGAGCACGCTCTTGAAGTGGTTCGCAACTCGGTCTCATTGAAAAGTAAACTGGTTCTCAAACCGCTTTTCGGTTCGCGCGGCCGTGGGTTGGAGCTCATCGAGGCAGAGTCGGACCTTCCTGATGAAGAGGCAGTCAACGGCGTCTACTACTTGCAGGAGTTTGTGCCGAGTGACAACAACAACTGGCGGGACTGGCGCATTATGGTAGTCGGCGGTGATGCGATTTGCGCGATGGAGCGCCGGTCGGATATTTGGGTGACAAATCGAGCGAGAGGGGCGGAATGCCTGCCGGCAAAATTACCGGATGAGGCACTGGCATTGGCTGTACAGGCAGCTGCTGCCGTCGAAGCGGACTATGCAGGAGTCGACGTGATTCACACGTGTCGTGCCGGCTGGCAGGTGATAGAGATTAACGGAGTTCCAGCTTGGCAAGGATTACAAGAAGTTTCCGATTCAGATATCGCTCGAGCCTTCGTTGAACTGGTGACAGGAAAGCAATAAATTAACCTGATGTGCTTTCGATAAGTACAATGTCGTGCCAAAGTCCCTCGCAACGGTTCAATAAACAGTAAGGCGGAGAATTCTCCTTGACTGCGCTCCAAGATCACAGGAAGTCAATGTGCACAGATTGCAAATACAACACCCACTGGGTGTTGAATTCAATTTGCCTGAAATCAGATTCTCATGGGTGAAGATCTAGGCAAAAGCGAAAAACTCTACCCAACGGGTGGAGAATTGGTTTCAAAACAGCACCCAATGGGCGTTGAATCCTAAAATGGCATTTTTTCCGGTCTAGGTTTGCTGAACCATAGCACTCTTTTGCGCTGCGAAAACGAAGCGGCAAGGCGATTCTATGAACAGGAAGCTACTCGGATTTACTGGAACAAACTTGAATCTTCAATGCATGAGCGGTAGATGTAGTGTCTGAAATTAGAGCGATAACCCTCGATTTGGACAACACGCTTTGGAATCTTCTCCCGACAATCGAACGGGCCGAAGCGAACAGTTATTCATTGCTCGAACAGAACTATCCGAAAGTAACTGAACGGTATTCGATTGAAAATTTGCAAGATTTACGCGAGAACCTGTTCGAGAGTATGCCGCAAATTCGGCATGATTTCACGGAACTTCGACGGCAGGTTTACATACACATGTTGCAAGCATGCGGATATAGCCTTCAAGGAGTCGATGATCTGATTGAGCGGTTTCTGCATGACAGAAATCAATTGACCCTGTATCCGGATTCGCTGCCCGCTCTGAAAAATCTATACGACAAGTATCCTTTGGTTTCCCTGTCGGATGGCAATTCAGACTTGGAGAGAGTGGGAATCCGTGAATTTTTTGTCGGTTGCGTATACGCAGCTGACGTAGGATATCTAAAACCGCATCGGGCAGGCTTTCTCAGAGCCTGTGAAATTGCCAATTCAAAACCGGGAGAAACCCTGCACATCGGCGATCATCCGGAGTCAGACATAGACGGCGCAAAGAATGCAGGATTGCGGACGATGTGGATGCGCAGAAACGGTGAGAAGTGGGAGAAGGATTACGAGCCCGATTTCACAGTCACATCAATGGCAGACGTTGTCGATATTCTGTGTTGACCTGCTGTCGCTGGTCGATGTAGGGTGAGATCAAGGGTATTCGGGACGCGTTGATTCCAAATCCAATTCAGTTTAACGGTTTCTCGACTTGGGAGCCAGTGCGTCCTGAAGCCCGTCGCCGAGAAAATTGAATGAGATCACAGTCAGGAAAATCATCACTCCCGGAAAGAACGCCAATGTCGGCGCCTCCCAGATCAATTCCTGCGCGTTAGTCAACATATTCCCCCAGCTTGGCGTTGGCGGATTGATTCCGAGACCGAGAAAGCTGAGGATTGACTCAAATAGAATGATATTGCCAACCGATAGTGTGGTCGCCACGATTATCGGTGATGCCAGACCCGGAAGAATATGAACCAGGACAATTCGCCGGCCCCGAACACCCATCGCGGTGGCGGCCTGCACGTAAGGTTGTTCTCGGAGTGTCAGAACTGATCCCCTTACCAGTCTTGCCACTCCGGTCCATCCCACCAGGCTGACAATAACGATGATCTTATATAGACCGATGTCACTGTGATATGCGATCTGAGCGGGAATACCCAGTTTTTCAAGATCGACAGCGGCAAGAACAATGAGCAGAGGTAGCAGGGGGAGTGCGATCACACTGTCCGTGGTGCGCATCAGGAAATTGTCGAGCCATCCGCCTCGATATCCAGCTGTCAATCCGATGGCAGTGCCAATGATTGCGCTGAAAATCGCAGCGGTGAATCCGACAATCAATGAAATCCTACCGCCGTACGCAAGTCTCACAAGCAAGTCGCGTCCCAAATCATCAGTGCCGAGTGGATGTTCTAGGGAGAAGGGCCCGAAGCGGGCAAAAAGATCAATCGCTGACATCTGGGTGTCGAGAAGCAATTCAAATAGTGGAGCGGATAAAGTGAAACCAATCAGAATGATCAGAATAACAAAGCTGATCATCGCCAGTCGGTGACGCAACAGATTTCGGATAAATCTAGACTGGATGTTCATTTGTTTTCGGTGCGATAAGAGATTCTAGGATCCAATGCGGCATAAGCAATGTCAGCGAGAAAGTTCGCCGTGAGTGTTACGCAGGTCACCATCAGCAGCCCGACGAGTGCGAGGTTGTAATCACTGCCGAGCACCGCATCGAACAGAAGTTTGCCCATACCTGGGTAACCGAACATGAATTCGGTAATCAGAGCACCCGAGAAGAATGCACCGACATCCAAAGAGATGATGGTGACGACGGGAATCATGGAATTACGCAACGCGTGATTTTTGATCACCTGTCTCTCCGACAATCCTTTCGAGAAAGCGGTTCGAATGTAATCCTGCTGCATCGAATCGTGCAAAGAAGCTCTTACGTATCGAGTCACGCCACCGATACTCACCATCGCAAGTGTAATCACAGGGAGTATCAGCCCTTTTGCCCGTTCAACAAATCCAACCTCGCCCAAGGGCAGGGCATTGGCGGGTAGCCAACCCAGAATTACCGAGAAAAGTAAAATCAGCATCAGGGCCAGCCAGAAAGGCGGTACGGAAATGCCGGCGAAGCAGATCATGTTGATCGAGTAGTCGGTAAGACTGTGAATGCGTCTTGCAGCGAGAAGTCCTGCAGGTATGGCAATTGAGATGGATACCAACAGTGCCAGTCCCATCAGAACGAGCGTGTATTGAAGTGCGTTCCACAAAACAATCAATACCGGTTTTGCGTACAACCGACTGTAACCGAATTCGCCTTGTAATGCAGCGACCAACCAGTTTGCATAGCGCTGATGCAGTGGTTCATCAAGTCCATAAATCGCCTTGATTCGAGCGGCGTCTTCGGCCGTGAGTCGAGGGTCGGCGCTGATCAGCAGGTCGACCGGGTCACCAGGCATCAGACCGAGTAGCATGTAGCAGACAAAAGACATCAAGAGAACGACTGATGCTGTCTGAATCAACCTGGATAAAAGGAAATGAGCCATGGTTCAAGCGAGATGCAAAACTCGACTGGTGTGCATGCGGATTTTCATAATTTTATTTGGATTCCGCGAACTGTTTACTTGGGATTCAGTGTATGTATGACTCGTAGAAACGTTCCAAAGATGAATTGGTTCTGTAGTTTTTGTGTGAGTGAGGCGAAACCGCGCTGTACACTCGTTTGATATAATGACAACCGTCTTCACTGTTATGATTCTCCACATACAACCACGATAAGATGTCGGTTTGGTCAGTCCTGCTGATAGGTTGCGGGAATCAGGCAGATATTCCAATGTCCACGCGCCGGTGTAGCTCAGTCGGCAGAGCAGCTGATTCGTAATCAGCAGGTCGGAGGTTCAATTCCTCTCACCGGCACCAGCAAATTACATTGTTGGCGGGTTCCTTAAGCGTGAGGGTAAATTCCCGGATAATGCCGAATCGGACAAACGCCACTGCACAAAGCACCCGACTCGGAACTTGGTTGCGGTATAGACTCGTACTGCGCAATACCGAATCGTCAACTTTTATCGGAGTCAACATTCACTGGGCCACTGTCGCTATAGCACAGATTCAACGTGAACGGCTATATGGTCAACATTGTGAGGCTTGAACTGTAAAAGAACCATTGGTTACACATTCAATAGGTATTCCAGAATCTGATCGACGCTCTCATCGGGGGTGAAATGTGTCACATATTTCCCTTCGGGCCCCATCAGATAAATGTATGAACTGTGATCAACATTGTAGTTGCCGTCTGCGTCGGCCGCATCATAACTGAAATAACTTCCGTAGGAACTGACGATATCAACCAGATTTTCGTGCTTACCCGTCATCCCTTCAAACCTTTCATGAAAGTGCGAAATGTATTTGCCGATGACTTCAGGGGTATCACGCGCGGGATCGAGCGAAATGAAAATTGGTGTAATTTTTTCTGCGAATTTCGGTTTTGTAGTCTCCAGCCTTCTCAAAACTACAGTCATGTCGTTGAGGGTTACAGGACAAGTTGCCGGACAGTGTGTAAATCCGAAGTAGATGAGCATATAGCTTCCGCGAAAGAATTCACTGGAGATGGTTTCGCCGGTATGTCGAGTCAATTCAAACGGACTGCCGATCTCAACTTTTGCCTCATCTTCTGCGGTCACAAAGCGACTGACGTTATACCCAACGATCAAGAATGCGATCGCACAGATCGAAAACAAACTGAATAGTTTGATTTTCCTGCTCACAATTCAATATGGGACTGAGTGAATTTCAATGTTCCTGACAAGTTCCTAGTCGCAGGTCACTGTATGGGTTGGCGGATTGTCATTGAAATTTCGAACCGATACCTCAACTTCAATCACTCCCGAATGCATGAATTTCAGCGTCAGCGGAATTGTCATTTCAGGTTCCAGCGGCTTGTCTAAACCCATCAGCATGATATGCAGTCCATGAGGTTTCATTTTAAGCGGTGATTCTCGACTGACTGTGAGGTTTTTAGCGGGTGTCATGTTCATATTGCCATCCACCATCACGATATCATGAACTTCCACTTTACTGGCTGCTGTCGATGATGCACCGAGCAGTGTATCTGAAACATCGTCGCGTACCGAGATCACCATGTAAGCGGCACCGATGAGTTTGCCGAGAGACTCGTAAGCCCACGGAGAAGCGACACAGATCGATTTGTTACTGAATGTTTCGGCTGCACTTTCATTCGGACCAAACTCGCCAGCATATGCAAATTGTGGGGCAAAAATGAAAAACGCCGCGAACCATTTCAACCAAATATCTGGTTTGGTCTTCAGCGATATGTTCAATCGAGGCGTGCGCTCGCAATATACATTGAAAAAGCTTCACACCATACTACCACATTGTCGTACACATCCGTGTTCAAGTCAGGCGGCAGTTCGAAACTTTGGGGACCGGAGAAAATCTTTAACTTTGATATTTCAACCGCCTTGGATTTTATCCTCTTGAAATCGTCTCGGTTGTCTACAAATTTTGTGGTCATGTAGATACGATAATCCGGTCCGGGCGCAAGCCTCACATCGTCTTCAAAAACCAGATTTCCCGAAGACAGACGAATTCTTCCTTCACCCCAGTGAAGTGGGTCGGAACCGGGACTATCTCTGTCAAACTCGCCGGTTGGATCTGTTTCGGCAAAGACTTGTACTGGTTCAGATTGCTGTCTGTCGCCGAGCATTTCGACGAGAATTGGAAGAGTGTATACACCCAGTGCGAATCCTACGGCCGTACCCAGCAACAGTCCCACAAAAGCTCCCCATAACCATCTTTTCATTGCAAACAACCTGTTTTGTACTTTCAAGCAATTTAATTATATACATAATTTTTCTTCATAAAATCAATGAGATTGTAGCGGCTTCCACACTTCGAAAATTCAAGCAGCCGAAGATTCGACCTCACCTCGAATGACCTGATCGAATGAGATTTGTGACTGAGCCGCTTCTGCCAACAGCCATTTCCGAAATGCGGCAATTCTTGGTTGCGCCAGGATCTTATGTGGACAGACGAAGAAGTATGACACTGGGGATTTGCTATACACATCGAAAAGTTTTACAAGGCGGTTGGACTTAAGATCATCGTCAACATGAGCGCTTCGGGCTAATGCAATGCCTTGGTTGTCAATCGCAGCCTGGATCGACATACTGGTGTCTGGAAATCTGGACCCTCTGGGTAGGGACTTGACGATGATTCCGGCATCCCTGAACCAGTCTCTCCAACGAGGACAGATATCGAACGAATGTCGATAAAGTAACGGGTAGTGTACCAGGTCGGCGGGATTTTCGGGTGGTGTTATGCGTTTGAAGAATTCAGGACTACCGACCGGAAATACATATTCGTGAAGCAGCGGGTCAACGTGCAGGTCTGGCCAGTCACCATACCCCAAGCGAATGGCAACATCGACCTCATCGGTGGCAAAATTCACAATGTCGTCAGTCGTCGAAATCCAGATGCTGATGTCGGGGTAGAGCTCCTTGAAGTTTCCGAGCTTGGGTACCAGCCATTTCACAGCAAATGACTGCACAAGACTGATGCGAATGGAAGTTCGGGATTCAGTATTGGTGATTTCGTTCAGGACACGCTTCATATTGTCAAGAAAATCACGTACGACAGGCACGATGAGCTGGCCTTCTTTCGTGATGATGAGACGTCTTCCCTGTCGCTCGAACAGTTTGAAATCCCAAAGATCTTCAATGTGTCTAATCTGATGACTCACCGCACTTTGAGTGATATTCAACTCTTCCGCCGCTTTGGTAAAACTGAGGTGTCGAGATGAGGCTTCAAACGCTCGAAGCGCCGCTATTGGTGGGAGGTGATTAATCATCGTGATTTGTAATCATGTATAATATTAATATATTAAATATATATTATTCAAGAACCTAAGAAAAATATTATTTATTTTCAGTATTATATACAAATATACGAGCTTATAATATATGAATAAATGCTCATGTTTATATGAACATTTATATTATATGTCAATTGCAAAACAAACTAGAATGTTGCTTTAGTTCATCAGTTATGCACAGTTTTGGTTTCCGTACTGTGTATGTAACATTGAACACATGGATGGACTTGTGAGCAAGGACGCTCTTTTTCACACAGTCTCTACGTGAATCCTCTTTTTCGTGTTTGGCGAGACTCACAATCCGTCAAACACTTTTTTTTGGATCCCCATCCGACCTGCCCCAATACCCCGATACAATTCGTCGATTGGTGAATCGCACCGTCCGATTGTGTAATAATCCTGTAATCCGAACGGTTGAAAGAACATTCTGTCGGAAAATTCTACACACAATGGCTGAAATTAAGGAAACTGCGCAATGAATCTGTATTCACTTTTACAAAATCGGGAACGAGCGAACAATCCCATTCGCGTCGGCATTATCGGTGCGGGAAAATTCGCTACGATGTTCATGTCGCAAATCATACGAACACCAGGTATGAAGCTGATTGCGGTATGCGACCTAAACCTCGAGCGCGCCCGAAATAACCTACATACTGTCGGTTTTTCCGAGCAAGATGTACATAAGACATTGATCACGGAAGATGTAACGAAACTGATGGAAAGCTCAGGCATCGAAGTTGTAGTTGAGTCTACAGGAGACCCAATTGTCGGTGCGCGACATGCACTGATGTGTATTGCGCGCAGAATCGATATCGTCATGGTGAATGTGGAAGCGGACGTACTCGTAGGTGCCGCACTGGCGAAAAGAGCAAGGGACAACAATGTCATCTATTCTCTCGCCTACGGTGATCAGCCAGCACTAATCGTCGAGCAGGTGGATACTGTCCGATCGATGGGATTGGAAGTAGTTTGTGCCGGAAAAGGTACCAAATATCTCCCGTCGTACCACCAATCGACACCGGAAACCGTTTGGGACTACTATGGCCTCACCAGAGAGGACGCCGAAAAAGGTGGAATGAACAGCAAAATGTTCAATTCATTTCTGGACGGAACAAAGTCGGCCATCGAAATGACTGCTGTGGCAAATGCGACCGGACTGAAGCCACCGAACGACGGTCTGGCTTTCCCGGCGTGTTCGGTGGACGAACTCGGTTCGATACTCAGACCGGAATCCGAAGGTGGGATATTACCCCAGAAAGGTATGGTGGAGGTGATCTCGTCGCTGAACCGGGACGGTTCCGAAGTGGAACGCGATCTGCGATGGGGAGTGTATGTGGTATTTGAAGCCGGAACCGCATATGTCGAGCGATGCTTTCGCGAATATGGTCTGTTGACAGATTCCACGGGCAAATACTCTGCGCTTTATCGTCCCTATCATCTTATCGGGCTTGAACTGGGTGTCAGCGTTGCTTCGGTGGCTCTGCGTCGCGAATCGACTGGATGCCCTATAAAGTTTGCTGCCGATGTTGTTTCAGTCGCCAAGCGTGATTTAGGTGTTGGCGAATTATTGGATGGTGAGGGCGGAAGTACGGTCTGGGGGAAAATTCTGCCGGCCGAGTCTTCATTGGACCTAAAGGCTCTACCGATCGGATTTGCGTCTAGTCTAACGCTATGCAATCCGGTACCTGAAGGTAGTGTGGTGACATGGAACGATGTGAGGATAGAAGAGTCTAACGATATACATCGACTCAGAAACGAGATGGAACAAGATTTTTCTGCATCGCTACCGTATTAGTACAATACCGTGCGTCAATAGTCGCTTCAGGGGTTCACAGTTAAAACAATCCAAACCAATGGTTCGCATTCATCGTGTAAGTTTTCTTCCGAATATATAAAGGCTTAATGTTGCGTTTTCTATAATCAATGTGTTAGACGAACAGGTAAAGTCACATTCCATATGAAGAAATTTTTTACAGCACCCATATTAAATTCTCCTTACTTGTCTCCATCGCAGCACTGGGAACTAGACGGTCACCGTCGTCCCACCGGAAATATCGTTAATTCCAGACGAAAGGCAATGTATGTAACTCCTGTCCCAATGGCCCAAGAATCAAATCAGACACAACCCGGACTGTTTGATGAAGGTTTGCAAGACTTCGATCCGATGCCGATCATCAACGAAATTCGAAATCGAGTTGAGGATTGGAGAAAACTGCCAGTAGAACAATGCGGAGTAACACCTTTTACGGCTCGACTGCTGCACCATTGGCGGCACCACGATTTTCAAAATCAGCGACCGTTCTTCTGCCAAATTGAGGCTGCTGAAACTGCTATTTGGATTACTGAGGTAGTGGGTGAACCAACAAGTAAAGCTAAGTCGCATATAGACATACTTAAACATCTAAGAGGAGTGAATGACCAGGCTAACCCAGACCTGTACAGAATCGCCCTCAAACTCGCAACGGGTGCCGGCAAAACGACTGTTATGGCCATGCTGATTGCCTGGCAAACGGTAAATGCAGTGCGAATGCCGACAAAATCTGGATTTACACAGGGGTTTTTGGTTGTAGCTCCTGGTATAACAATCCGTGACCGTCTTTCGGTACTCGAACCTACCCATCCTGACAACTATTACAAAAGTCATGATTTGGTGCCGAGTGAGATGTTGCCAGATATTGCCAAGGCAAAAGTTTTCATTACGAACTTCCACGCATTCAAACGACGCGAGAAGGTGAAACTGAGTGCTGGAAGCAAAGCGCTCCTAACAGGACACGGATCGGAAATATCAACATTGGAAACAGAGGGACAAATGTTAAAACGAGTTTGTCCCGAACTGATATCAATGAAGAATGTAATGGTCATCAATGATGAAGCACATCATTGTTACCGCACCAAATCGAGCCGCTTCGAGGAAAGTAAGAAGAATTACGAAGAGCGGGATGAAGCAAACAAAAACTCCGAAAAGGCGCATTTATGGATTTCCGGCATTGAATCGCTAAAACGCAATGTAAATATTCGCACTGTAATTGATCTTTCAGCCACTCCTTTTTTTCTAAGTGGATCGGGTTATCGAGAGGGTACACTTTTCCCTTGGACTATTAGTGACTTTTCTCTTCTTGATGCGATCGAGTGTGGGATCGTCAAATTGCCTCGTGTACCTGTTTCGGACAACACCGCGGAGAGCGAAATGCCACGTTTTCGAGATCTTTGGAGTTACGTTGGCACTCAGTTGCCGAGAAAGGGTAGAAAGAAATCTGGTGCGTTAGATCCTTCAAGTTTGCCGTCCGATCTCGAAAACGCGCTTACTACCTTATATGGTCACTACGAACAGACATTTGATGCCTGGAAATCCGCAGGAATAGATTTGCCTCCCGTATTCATCGTTGTATGTAGCAATACAGCGACATCTGAGTTGGTATATCGTTATATCGCTGGCTATAAACCAGACGACAATTCCAAACCACAAATCCCCGGCCGCCTTTCTCTGTTCAGTAACTACTTTAGAGATGGAAGTCGCAAGTCGCGTCCGCGGACATTGCTGATTGACAGTGAGCAAATTGAATCGGGCGGTGAATTGGATGATCAATTTCTGGAGGCATCCAAGGACGAGATTGAACGCTTCAAATGGGAACTTAGACAACGTAAAGGCGACCTTGCGGCCGGTTTGAATTTGTCCAATGAAGACCTGCTCCGAGAAGTGATGAATACTGTTGGTAGAGAGAATCGCCTCGGTGCAAGCATACGCTGTGTTGTATCGGTTTCAATGCTCTCGGAAGGGTGGGATGCAAATACGGTCACCCACATTCTTGGCATCAGGGCATTCGGAACTCAATTGCTCTGTGAGCAGGTTGTCGGTCGCGCGCTTCGTCGTCAATCTTACGAGTTGGCAGAAAATGGTAAATTTGAGGTGGAGTACGCGGATGTGTTTGGCATTCCTTTCGATTTTGCAGCGGAGCCGGTTGTGGCTCCACCTCGACCCCCAAGAGCACGTGAGCATGTGCATGCGATACGACCAGACCGCGATCACTTGAGAATCGAATTCCCGAGAGTCCAGGGCTATGCTTATGAGCTTGGTGCCGAGAGATTGATAGCAAAATTCGATGACAATGCTATATTGCAATTGACTCCAGAGATGGTTGGCCCGACTATCACCAAAAACCAAGGGATCATCGGTGAAAACATCGAATTGACACCATATCACCTTGAGTGTACGCGAGAGGCATCAATTGCGTTTCACCTTGCGACATGGCTACTGAAAAAGCATTTTTTGGATGCTCAGTATGTTCCGAAACTACACCTTTTTGACGACCTCCTGCGTATTGCCAGAGAGTGGTTGAATGAAGGCTATTTGATATGTGATAAGGGCACCCAGCCATCGCAAGTACTCTATTCCGCGATTGCAGATGATGCCAGTACGAAGATTGCAAATTCAATCTATAGTGAGAACGGCAAACCTCGAATTCGAGCCATATTGGACTCGTATAATCCACGCGGAACCACAGAAGAAGTGGATTTCTTTACTTCGAAGACTAATATTTGGTACACAGACGCAAATCGATGTCACGTCAACATTGCTGTTTGCGATAGTAGCTGGGAACGAAACTTCTGCGATATTTTAGATAGCCATCCAAGAGTACTCCGCTACGTCAAGAATCACGGTCTAGGCTTTAGGGTGCCTTTCCAGAATAAAGGGTGGTCACACCATTATTTTCCTGACTTTATCGTAGTTTTTGACAGTCACGACGGAAGTTACCGACATGTGGTAGTTGAGATTAAGGGGGAGCAGACTGAGGATTCCGCACGCAAGGCAGAGGTCATGCAAAATCAGTGGATTCCCAGTGTCAATCAGATCGGGGAATTCGGAAAGTGGGGTTTCTTGGAGATTACCGACATCAATACCATGAAACAGGAATTCGATGAGTATATTAGTGAATTTTCATATGAATGGCCAACCGACTTCAAATCCATGCTGGAAGTTGCTCCGCTAGAAGGTGTTGACCTTGACCGTCCCAGGGATTTTGGCAGGGAAGTTGACCTCTGATGTACCTACTGGATACAAATGTCATTTCCGAGATACGCAAAAAAGACAGATGCAATACTCAGGTCGCCAATTGGCACAAAAATGTGGGAACTTCTGAACTTTTTCTTAGCGTTTTGGTAATGGGTGAAATCCGAAAGTGCTAACCTGTTCGTAGTATTTAGCGAGCCTGACATCGAAGTCCTCAATGCTACGGATAATCAATCGCGGTATCGACATTTTTGATCCGCGTTCAGGAGAGGTGCGGTCTTCGCAACCCGATGAGCTCGCGTGTTGGTTTATAGACACAAACTACAACATGGAGAGCTTTTTCGCTCGACATGCCTATTTTCTTGGTGCCAGCGATCCGTTTAAAAACTTTAAACAGACACTTAAAGCAGAAATCGATGACGAGGCTTGGGCGAGTCTGTGCTCTGACATCTCACGGCCGTTTGATAGACCGGTAACCGGGCGTATAGCTGTTAAAGCCATAAACCACTTAGGTGATGAGGTTATGAAAGTTATTCAGGTTCCGTAGCCTGAATTACCAATAGAGGTGATTTGTTGAATTGAGCTTGTGACAACAAAGATTCTGACCGTTTGGCGGTCACTATTGTCATAGTTCATTTCATGGTCTCAATTCCAGTCAAAGTGTTCTCATATTGCAGTCTTGGTTGAGTGTTTATGGGAGTTGGGATTCGTACGGGATACGCGGTAAAAATTGATTTGCAAAACATGCAGAGCGTGTAAAGTTGAAACTTCGGACAAATGTTTACTTCTTGAATACGAAACACCTTCATGTTTCGTGTTCGTTGGAAATTCGTTTGAATACAACCCGTTGCGCTGGATGTGCAGATTCCAGACCTGACGTATGGATTTGCACCAAATCTCCAACTTTCAGATCTCGCTCTTCAAGTCGGCCCAGGCAGTAATTGCTGGCCCCATTCATCTGAATAAAAGCAAACACGACACATTCTCCATTTGCATCTCTCCCTGTGCTGAACTCGATAATTTCTCCTGTGCCGTTGAGCTCAATCCACTCGGTATCTGTCCGGTCATTGTCGCAGACTATTCTGGGAGGGAAATTGACCTTTCCACACGTGGGGCAGTTGGACCCAAGTGCGCGGGTCTCGACCAACGCATCGAAATATGGCTTCAAAGCGCCGAGCGAATAAGTGTAATCCAGTTCCACTTTCAGCGAAAAGTAATCGGAAGCATCCGACATTTTTTGGAATTCCTCGGTATTCAGCCGGCCAGACGAGCGTTTGCAACTCTTGAAGCGGGCGATCTTTTCAGATTGGCGAACACAAACTTTGAAATGTCAACAAGCTTGTCCAGATCGACACCGGTTCTCACACCCATTCCATCCAGCATATATACGACATCCTCTGAAGCGACATTGCCACTTGCGCCTTTCGCATAAGGGCAGCCACCCAACCCGCCTACCGAACTGTCAACGACGGATACACCACATTCAAGTGCGGTGAGAATATTTGGCAGTGCCTGTCCATAGGTGTCATGAAAATGGACAGCTGTTGATTTGAGTGACACCGACTTTCCCAACTCCAACAGCAAATTTTTTGTACCCGTTACCGTACCGATTCCGATCGTGTCACCCAACGACACCTCATAACACCCCAAATCAAACAATCGTTCTACCACCGGTATTACTTTATCCTCTGTAATGCGCCCCTCATAGGGGCAACCCAGCACACATGAAACGTAACCCCGTACGGGGATTTTGTTCTGATTCGCGCATTCGACAACCGGTTTGAAGCGTTCGAATGATTCGTCGATTGAACAGTTGGTGTTTTTCTGCGAGAAGGATTCCGAAGCTGCTGAGAATACTGCGATTCTATCCACATTCGCTTCGATCGCTGCATTCATACCGATCATATTCGGTACCAGTGCAATCAGCGGTATATCAATCGACCTTTGAACCTTATCCAATACCTGATGGGTGTCGGCCATTTGTGGCACCCACTTCGGCGATACAAAACTTCCCACTTCCAAGGCGCCAAAACCACATTCAGCGAGCCGTTCGACCAGTTCAACCCGAAAGTTCACAGACGTCGGGACAGGCTCATTCTGCAATCCGTCACGGGGGCCGACCTCTACCAGACTGACTTCGACATGTGTGTTCATTTCAAGTTCTCATCCAAATCCGTCGACGAAGAATCTAAAGACTCCACCACAACGCATACCGCTCCTTCATCCACCTGATCATTCTCTTCAAAATTGATGGCTGAGACAATGCCTTCGACAGGGCTTGAAATATGGTGTTCCATTTTCATCGCTTCAATGACGATCAGGTTTTGTCCGGGTTTGACACTTTCCCCTTTTTCAACCATTACTCTGACAACACGACCCGGTAACGGTGCGGCAAGCGAACCTTCGCGTGCAGTGGGTGCATTCCTGATCGAAATTTTATCGGTGACCGCAAATTCGTATCGCGCAGTGTTGTTGAAGGCGATTACAGAGTCACCCGATCGGACAACGGTGATATTCCAATCAACTCCATTTAAATTGGCGCCGGCCATGCCGCCGTGAACCTCTACATCGCGACAGAAAAAAATCTGCGACCCACAGTCAACTGACAGTACATCCCTTTGGTTTCGGATAGTGACATTGGTGACACCATCGTCATTTTCAAAACTCCAGGTCCTTTCGCGTACCGAATTCAAACGCCAGCCTCTATTCAGATGCCACGGTGATAGGGAAGCATCACGCTTCTTTGATTCAACGCCTCGACTCTCCCACATCGACCCTCTATACAGGTGCAGTGCGATCAGAACTGGAATCTCATCTGGAATCTGCGCAGTCGCTGGCAGCAGATCTTCCAGGTTGTTTTCGACAAATTTGACATCGATTGTTCCGTCGCGGAATGAGTTGTGCTGTAACAGGTTGGAAAGAAATTCCAGATTCGTATCCAATCCGCCGATCAGTATTTCGTTCAACGTAGCGGTCATCAGATCAATTGCGCCGCGCCGATCAGGTCTGCAACTGACAATTTTGGCGATTAGCGGGTCGTAATGCCTGTCTACATTGTCCCCATCACGCACACCGGTGTGAACCTGTACATCGTCGGATGTTGGGTACATCGACATGTAGGTAATTTTTCCGGGTGATGGCAAAAAATTCTTTGACGGATTTTCCGCGTACAGACGAACTTCGACTGCGTGACCGAGTGGTTGATTGTGTCTTGTAAACGACGACAGCGCTTCGCCTGCTGCGATCCGCAACTGCCATTCGACCAAGTCGGTCCCGGTGACTTGTTCTGTGACTGGATGCTCCACCTGAAGGCGGGTATTCATTTCCATGAAATAGAACAGATTTCCATCCAGCAGAAACTCTACCGTGCCGACATTGTGATAATCGAGTGATTTAGATATGGCAACGGCGGCCTCATACATTTCTGATCGCACATCGAGCGCAATATTCGGGGCAGGGGCTTCCTCGATGATTTTCTGGTATCGTCGTTGGGCTGAGCACTCTCGATCAAACAGATGTACGACATCTCCATGTTTGTCTCCTGCGATCTGCACCTCGATGTGCCTTGCATTTTCAAGAAACTTTTCGATGATCATCAGGTCATCGTCAAATGCTTCCTTGGCCTCGGACTTCGCGGACTGAAGAATTTCATCGAACTGATCCTCACTGTGGACAATACGCATTCCTCTGCCCCCACCACCTGCTGAGGATTTGAGTAACACCGGGAACCCGATATTACGGGCGGCTTCAATCATGCTGTCAAGATGCTGGCTCGAGTCCCGATAGCCCGTCAAAACAGGTACGCCTGCCTTTACCGCAATCGCAGCGGCGGCCGATTTAGATGCCATGACGCGGATGGTGCTGGAAGGGGGACCTATAAATTCAATGGACTCATCCTCACAGAGTTCTGCGAGCACGCTGTTTTCCGATAGGAATCCATATCCCGGGTGAATGGCGTCCGCGCCTACTTGGCGCGCTGTCTCGACGATTCTTTCGGCATTCAGGTAACTTTCCGACGGCCTCGCGCCACCGATATAAACAGCCTCGTCCGCAAGCGTCACATGCAGGGCGCCGAGGTCAGCATCCGAATAAACAGCCACGACCTTGATGCCAAGTTTGCGTGCGGTCTTCGTGATGCGACACGCAATCTCGCCGCGATTTGCGATGAGAAGTTTGCCGAACAAGTGATCAGTGCTCGCTGCGCCAGGATGGCAGGCGCTTTTCAAGGAACGCGGCCGTTCCTTCGCGACCTTCATCGGATGCTCGCACCCGTGCGATCATCCGAGCAGTCTGTCTGCGAATTTCAGGGTTTATGTGGTTCGCCACAACATTCTGCAATTGTGCCTTGGCGATTTCCTGCGCGCCAGGCGCGCTTTGGAGAAGTTCATTCGTAATGGTCTGCTCAAGCCCAGACAGGTCAGTGGCGTCGCAACATTCGTGAATCAAGCCCAGATGTCTGGCGGCGGGTGCATCGAAACGCTCACCTGACAGAAAATACCTTCTGGCATTGCGGGCACCGATGGCTTCCACAACATAAGGGCTTATGACCGATGGAATCAATCCAATCTTGACTTCGGAAAGACTGAAGACTGTGTCATCGGAAGCAATAGCGATATCACAGCAGGCAACCAAACCGACACCTCCACCAAATACTGCGCCATGCAAATGAGCGAGTGTCGGTTTGGGGAATCGATAGAGTTTGTCCATCATGTCGGACATCAGACTGGCATCCTCATAATTTTGGTCTTCGTCATAGTCAGCCATCCGACGCATCCAATTGATGTCCGCCCCGGCGCAGAAACTTTTGCCATTACCGCGAACAACAACCATCCGCGCCTGCGGACTGGATTCCAGCGAAAGCAGTGCTTCTGTAATTTCCGCGATCATTACTTCATTGAACGCATTGTGGACTTCCGGCCTGTTCAGCGTCAAAGAACAGATGCCGTTGTCACCAATCGAGAGATCGATGGTTTGATGTTTGCTGGCAGGTGCAGAGTGATTCATACCGTCCACCTCACATTCTGAAGATTCCGAATTGAGTTTCCTGCTCAGGTGCGTTGTAAGCCGCCGAAATACCGAGTGCCAAAACCATCCTGGTGTCGGCAGGATCAATGATGCCATCATCCCAGAGACGAGCGCTCGAATAATAAGGACGGCCCTGGGTCTCGTATTGTTCGAGAATGGAGTTCTTGAATTTTTTCTGCTCGTCTTCGGTCCAGGAATCGTTTTTCATGCTGTCGATTTTGACTTGCGTAAGGACATTTCCGGCCTGTTCGCCACCCATGACTGATATACGTGCGTTGGGCCATAGCCAAAGAAATCTCGGACTGTATGCGCGGCCACACATGGCGTAGTTTCCAGCGCCGAAACTGCCACCGATGATCACAGTGAATTTGGGCACCTTGGCGCAGGCAACCGCTGTCACCATTTTGGCGCCGTCTTTGGCGATTCCACCCGCTTCATATTTCTGACCAACCATGAATCCAGCGATATTCTGCAGAAAGATCAAGGGAACATTGCGCTGGCAGCAAAGCTCAATGAAGTGCGCTGCCTTGAGTGCCGACTCCGAATAAAGGATACCGTTGTTTGCAATTATTCCAACCGGATATCCCATGACATGCGCGAATCCACAGACCAGGGTGTCACCGTACAGTTTCTTGAATTCATGAAACTCACTGCCGTCGACCAGGCGTGCAATGATTTCCCGCACATCATAACTTTGGCGGAGGTCGGTTGGAACTATGCCGTATATCTCATCCGCGTCGTACAGGGGGTCTTTGGATTGCTGCAGTCGTGCCGAAGTGGACTTTGTTCGATTCAGATTTCGCACGATGTCCCGAACAATTGAAAGGGCGTGCTGATCATCGTTTGCATAGTGGTCGGTGATTCCGGATTGACGAGAATGTACATCCGCGCCACCAAGATCTTCCGCTGATACTGTTTCACCCGTCGCGGCCTTGACCAGCGGAGGTCCACCCAGAAAAATGGTTCCCTGCTCGCGAACAATGACGGATTCATCACACATGGACGGCACGTAGGCACCACCCGCGGTACAAGAGCCCATAACAGAAGCGATCTGAGGTATACCTGCGGCCGACATATTTGCCTGATTGTAGAAAATACGCCCGAAATGCTCCCGGTCCGGGAAGACATCGTCCTGCAAAGGAAGAAATGCACCTCCGGAGTCGACCAGATAGATGCAAGGCAGGTGATTCTCCGATGCGATCTCCTGCGCACGCAGGTGCTTTTTGACGGTAGTCGGGTAGTAGGTTCCACCTTTTACCGTCGCATCATTCGCGAAAATCATCACTTCCTGCCCGGAAACCGATCCAATCCCAGTCACAATGCCTGCTGACGGAACTTCGCCATTGTACATTTCACAGGCAGCATATGGCGCTATTTCCAAAAATGGCGAACCTTTGTCCAGAAGCAATTGGATTCGATCTCTGGCAAGAAGTTTACCCCGGGCAGTGTGTCTGTTTCGAGCGTTCTCACTGCCGCCTGACTTGATCTCATCAAGTACGGAGTCAAGCTCCGTGACAAGACCGATCATCTTTTTTTTTCGATCTTGGAATTCGGAACTGTCGGTGTTGATTTGCGACTCAATGACAGCCATGATTATGTGAGTTCGCTCCCGAAATTTTGATTACCAGCCGCCTGTCTTGATCCATGCTTCAAGAAGTCCCATACGATCATGGCCCCAGAATTGCTCATCATCAACCATAAAAAATGGGGACCCGAAAATTTCTCGCTCCACCGCACCGTCTGTCGCATCTCGAACCGCTTGTTTGACCGATATATCTTCAAGTGCCGCGCCCAGCTCATCTGAATCGATCCCCAGACCGCTGGCGATTGAGATAACAACATCCGGTTTCGAAATCATTTCATCGCGGATGAAATAGGCACGAAAAAAAGCATGCGCCAACTCCTTTGCCTTTTCCCTGTCGCTTCGTTCCAACCAGTAATAGGCTCTGCAGGCGGCAACAGTAGCGATCGGGAAGGTTGACGGTTGGTTGAATTCAATGCTCTCGAAGCGTGCGAAACGGCTTAAATCTCTTTTACTGTAATCCCTGAGCATAGGAATATGCACCAGAGGTTTACGCTCGGTGATTTTCATTACAGCACCCATCAGGTACGGGCGCCACACAATCTTGCAGTCGCAACGATCTGCAAGATCCTCGATTTTCTCACTGGAGAGGTATCCGTAAGGAGAGGAGAAATCGAAATAGAAGTCTACAGTCTTTGTCATCTTGAATTCCAACCCGTGGTTTGTTGATCACTTATTTATGGGCGAACCACACCGATTGCGGTAGCTTCTCCGCCTCCGATACACAAGGACGCAACACCGCGCTTGAGGTCATACTTTTCCATCGCTGCTATCAGAGTGACCAGGATGCGGGCACCGGAAGCACCGACCGGATGTCCGAGCGCGCAGGCACCTCCGTGAACATTCACGCGGTCGTGTGACAGCCCCAGACTGTGCATCGCTGCCATGGTCACGACGGCGAACGCCTCGTTGATTTCAAATAGGTCGATGTCGTCAACTGACCAGTTGAGTTTTTCAAGCAGGCGATTGATAGCACCGATTGGAGCAGTCGGGAACAGATTCGGTTCCGCCGCGTAGGTCGCGTGGCCGACCAGATTTGCAATTACCCTTGTTCCACGTCTTTCCGCTTCTGCCCGGGACATGAGAATCACACTGGCGCCACCATCGGAAATCGAACTTGAATTGGCGGCGGTCACCGTTCCATCTTTTCGAAACGCGGGTCTCAAGAACGGGATCTTCTCGGTGTTGGTTGTTTCAGGCTGTTCATCTGTCGAAACAACATACTGACTCTTGCGGGTCTTTACCTCAACCGCTGCGACTTCCCGCCCAAATGTACCGTTTTCGGTTGCTTTCTGAGCGCGAGTGAGGGACTCAATGGCGAATTTGTCCTGAGCTTCCCGACTGAACTGATAGGATTCTGCACAGTCTTCCGCGAACGCTCCCATCAAAGAGCCTTTCTGATAGGCGTCTTCCAGTCCGTCTGTAAACATGTGGTCCATCAATTGCCCATGCCCCATTCTCAATCCATCCCTGGCTTTCGGCAGGAGATACGGTGCGTTTGTCATACTCTCCATGCCACCCGCGGCAACAACCGAGTTGGTTCCCGCTACAATCGAATCGTAGCCGAGCATCACAGTCTTCATGCCGGAACCGCACATCTTGTTGACAGTCGTGCAGCCAACGGATTTTGGAATGCCTGCGGCCAGTGCCGCCTGACGGGCGGGGGCCTGGCCCATTCCTGCTGGCAGCACACAACCCATGAGCACTTCATCGACATCTGCGCCTTGGATGTCCGCGTCGTCGAGAGCCGCCCGAATTGAGCTGCAACCCAGTTCCGGTGCGGATTTTGCAGCGAGGCGACCCTGAAATCCGCCAATCGGAGTTCGGGCCATCCCGGTTAGGACTACTGAGGAAGCTTGCATAGGTCAGTCTCCTGTAAATTCCAGTTTATTGCGTTTCTGTAAAAAGTTCACGTCCGATCAGCATACGACGGATTTCGCTTGTACCGGCACCAATTTCGTAAAGCTTGGCGTCCCTGAGCAGACGTCCGGTCGGTGTTTCGTTCACGTAACCCATGCCGCCCATGGCCTGAATCGCCTCAAGCGCGCACCAGGTTGCCTTTTCCGCGGTATAGAGAATGACAGCAGCGGCATCCTTGCGTGTCGTCTCACCTCTGTCACATGCCTTCGCAACGGCGTAGGCGTAAGCGCGCGATGCGTTCAATGCAGAGTACATATCAGCCAGTTTACCCTGGATGAGCTGAAATTCGCCGATGGCTTTTCCGAACTGCCTGCGTTCATGAATGTAAGGGACGACGACGTCAAGACATGCCTGCATGATGCCAAGCGGGCCGCCTGCAAGTACGACCCTTTCGTAATCCAGGCCACTCATCAGCACCTCGACGCCACTGCCGACGTTGCCCAGTACGTTTTCTGACGGGACCGTGCAGTTCTCAAAGATCAACTCACCGGTATTCGAACCGCGCATACCCAGCTTGTCCAGTTTCTGTCCGGTGGAAAATCCTTCGAATTGCCTTTCGATGATAAAGGCTGTGATGCCTCTTGATCCAGCTTCCGGCGATGTTTTTGCGTATACCACCAGTACGTCAGCATCAGGCCCGTTGGTAATCCACATTTTGCTGCCGTTCAGGATGTAGTGGCTGTTTCTGGCTTCTGCCCGCAGTTTCATACTGACGACATCGGATCCTGCATTCGGTTCCGACATCGCCAAGGCCCCGACATGGTCACCGCTGATCAATCCGGGCAGATACTTCCGTTTTTGCGCGTCGGTACCATTTCTGCGAATCTGGTTGACCGCCAGGTTCGAGTGTGCTCCATAGGAAAGACCAACAGACGCTGAAGCCCGGCTTATTTCCTCCATCGCGATGACATGTTCAAGATAGCCCATACCCGCTCCACCGAATTCCTCCTCAACCGTAATGCCCAGCAGTCCGATATCACCCATCTTTTTCCACATATCAGATGGAAATTCGTTTGACTGGTCAATGTCGGCTGCTCGCGGTTGGATCTCATGGGCTGCGAACTCGCGGACACTCTCCCGGAGCATATCTGCGATCTCACCCAGACCAAAATTCAGTGTTGAATATGCACTGCTCATCACGAATCATCCTGACTGTGGGATACAAATTGCGGTCTGTTGCATGATTGCACACAGTTTCCGATTTTCACCTGAATGGGAGAACACATCAATGTTCGATACGGTCAAGGTTTTTCCAGCTTTGATTACTGTTGCTTCTGCAGAAAGCCTATCACCTGAAGCCGGTGCAACCAGGTTGATTTTGAATTCCACGGTCAGGATTCGGCTACCGGCGGGCATCAGCGTCAAAGCTGCGTATCCACCTGCAGAGTCAGCGATCGTACTGGTTGCCCCTGCGTGAAAGAACCCGTCTTGCTGCGTCAGGTTCTCGTTGAAAGGCAATTCGATTATACAGCGTCCGGGTTCAATATTGACAATCGACGCCCCCAACAGGCGCATGATTCCCTGATTCGCGAAACTCTGTCTTGCCTTGCTTTCGTAATTGGGATCAAGAACTTTAAATGGTTTTGTGACTTTGTCGGACATTTGTCTGTTTCGCTAGATTCGAATATTTCTCAATATATCCTATAAAAATTCTGTCGATTTAGGGCCGCGAGCCACTGTGGGTTTCAAAACGATGCGATCGGCATTTCACGCTATGGGTTGAAGTCAAGGAATCTGGAATTCATGTCCTCTACGCTGGTGTTGGGACATGAATTTCTACCTCATACGTATAGCGTAGCACTGAGCACCCGATATGCAATGCCGCGACCATTGAGAATGAGCAATAAAGGTGCACTTTGAAAAATGATTCTTTGTATGAGTGTGTGGGGTTCGATCCTGGGTACTGCTGTATTTCCAGTAGGAAAAATGTCAAAGGTAGGCTGGTAACGGTATTGTACAATCCTTATAAATCATAGTGAAGAGTTCGAGCATGAACAACCTCAAATTTCCGATTGGAATTGCGGATTTTCAAGCGATCCGCAACCGCGGATACTACTATGTCGACAAGACTCCCCACATTGAAAGAATGATTGAGCAGGGTCAGTATTTCTTTCTTTCGCGGCCGCGACGATTCGGCAAGAGTTTATTACTGGACACTATGCTGGAGTTGTTCGAAGGAAACGAGCCGCTGTTCCGGGGGCTTCACATCCATGACCGCTGGGACTGGTCAATAAAATATCCGGTGGTGCGTTTGAGTTTCGGTGCCGGTTACAACGAGCCCGGGGATTTGGAATCGGATGTCATGACTCAGCTTGAATTCCTGGAATCTGCAAATGGTTTGGAGTCCGCTTTTACATCAGAGGGTCGCACCGCAATGTCTCGGTTGTGGCGGCTTTTACATCATCTGCATGTAAACACTGGACAGCAGGTGGTGGTGCTGGTGGACGAGTACGATAAGCCGATCTTGGATGCGATAGACAAGCCGGAACTGGCAGTGCACAATCGAGATTATCTGCGCGGGTTCTATGGGGTGATCAAGGACTGTGTGAAACAGGTCCGCTTCGTATTCATTACCGGGATTACCATGTTCAGCAAAGTAAGCCTTTTCTCGGCACTAAATAATCTGAACAACATCAGCCTTGATCCGCGTCACGCGGCAATATGTGGCTACACAGAGACTGATCTTGACACGGTGTTCGCACAAGAGCTGGGAGGTCTTGATCGCAATGAAATTCGCCGATGGTACAACGGCTACAGCTGGGGCGGGGAGGACAAAGTCTACAATCCCTACGACATCCTGCATCTGCTTGATACGCGCGAATTCGATGCGCACTGGTTTACGACCGGTCTGCCGACATTCTTGTACAAAGTGATGATGGACCGACAGTTCACACCTCTGAGCGTGGAGAACTTAAAGGTGAAAAAAAACTTTGTGTCCAAGTTCGATGTCTATGACATCAGTGCCGAGGCGCTGATGTTTCAAACAGGCTATCTGACCATCACCGGAGAGCAGGGTAGCGGCACAAAGACGGTTTACACGTTGGACTATCCGAACATCGAAATTCGCGAGAGCTTGAACGATGGTTTTTTAGGATTTGTATCTGATCGGCCTGTTGAAACTACGACGCAAGCCGAGCGAATGGGAGGTCTTCTGGTCGCCAACGACTTCGAGGGTTTCAGCGACGCGTTGCGCACAATATTGTCCAGTATTCCGTATCATTGGCACGGTTCCGACGGATATTGGCGAAAGGAAGCGTGGTATGCGTCGGTATTGTATGCCTGCCTGGTCTCCACCGGCTACGATGTCCGTGCAGAGGAGTCGACGAGTCGCGGTCGTTCGGACCTGGTGCTACTGAGCGGTGCACAGGTATTTGTGTTTGAGCTCAAGATGCTTTCAGAAGGTCGAGACCCTGAACGAATGGCGGCGGATGCGATCCTTCAGATAAGAGAACGAGGCTACGCGGACAAACACAGAGAAGGAGCTGACGCAGTTCACCTGATCGGTGTCGTGTTCAGTGCTCAGACTCGAAATCTGGTATCGATGAAAGTCGAAAGCGACTGAACGGCGCATTGCAACGAATAGACTGCGCACTCGGCACAAATTACGTTCCAAGAAGCCGTTCAAAGTCTGAAAGCATGAACTCTTGGAGGACAGGATTACCGATTCTAATGCAACGCAAACCAATTGAGCCGACGGATGCCAGTATCTTCGACATCAACTGGCCGATTCGTCGCATGTTGCAACACTGCCAACACTTCACTTCCATCCCGATTGGTATAAATCGTTCCATTGTTGCCAAAATCGCATCAAGAACTACATTCGCACCTGATTGGGAGCGATACAAATGGCACTCCGAGCATATAAGAATTGTTGCGTAACTGCTTCAAATTGTCCGAGTTAGTTACGCATAAGGAAATATCATAGTCATGAAATTTTCTATCAGACCCGCAATTTCAATTTGGTCCAATTCTCGTGTAATCCATACCACTGTAATAGAAGTCGTTACTGCTGGTTGGTATTGCTCTTCACGAGAGTAAATCCAAAGCCCTCTCCCATAATTCGCGAACCAATCTATCGGCGGGAATTGGCTTTGTCAAGAAACCCGACTGGCCGGCCCAAGCCTGAATATTGTCCAGATTGTTGTCTCGACGGCCAGCAGCGGTCAATTGTTTGGTGAGTGCTCGTTGTATTGGAAAAGGTCGGGGATTCGGTGCATCTGATGCAGCGGCAGCTTCGGCGTAGGCAGTCGCGATCGATCTCCCCAGTCTTCCGGTAAATGATCGAGTGAGCATTGTAGAATCAGGAGTTGAATTTCCAATTTCGTCGGCCCAACTTGTCGGTATCCCGGCTTCCGGACATCGCAGAAAACCAGTTCCAATCTGGACTGCGGATGCGCCGAGAACAAGTGCCGACACAATGCCTCTGGAATCGGCAATACCGCCAGTCGCAACAACAGGTAAATTAACCGAATTTACAATAGCCGGAATGAGAGAAAATAAGCCAGCGAGTGATCGTTCTGCGTCATCAGCATGGAAAGTGCCCCTGTGTCCACCGGCTTCCATTCCCTGAGCGACAATCACATCAGCACCTTTTCTTTCAGCTTCGACCGCTTCTTGCACTGTAGTCGCGGTGGCAAACCAGATAATTCCCCGTGACTTGATTTGTGTGATGAATTCATCCGAATAAACTCCCATAATGCTTGAGACCACACGTGGGTTCGCTTCAAGCATAGCTTCACTTTGCGCATCAAAATCAGGCGCGGCAATGTCGGCAATATCAGGTTGAGTCTCACCACTGAATCGACTCAGAAAGTCTCGGACCCTTTGTTCCTCGTGTGTGTCGCGAATCGGTTCGGGGTCTGGAATCCAGTTGTTGAGTTGGAATGGACCGTCGCTGACTGCCTTGAACGTACTGCTCCACTCCTTGATCTGTTGCGGACTCATCAAGAGAACTCCGCAAGCGCCAAGACCACCTGCGTTGGCTACACTGATCGAGAGTTCTGGTGGGCAGGCACCGGCCATCGGTGCCAGTAGAATCGGTAGTTTGGTTCCCAGACTTTCGCAGAATTTATCAACTCGTCGAAAGAGTAATTGCTTAGTCGTCATGTTATTCCTTTTCCATGCATTATGTAGCGGTATCGAATTTTACATTTATATTTGAATCTCAATTACTCCGACGTACCTTGGAGGTTCGATATGAAGACTAGTCGGAATCATACTCCAATCACTCCGATAACACATGCGAACCAAGCAGTATCTAGCGATAGCGAGTAGAGCTAATTTCATTTCGTACGTATATCCTTGGATATTTACCACATTGTGGACAATATTCAAGGATGATTCCTCGATATGTCACCAGAGACCTAGAATCTGCACACAAGCGATCGCTGGCCGTTTTGTTGGTTGGTCCGCATGAGGTTGGGGAAACCATATTGGCTTTTGATGTCAGCAATTGGAATGACTCATTGTATCTGGATTTGGAAGATATAAACGATCGCGTCAAACTATCTGACCCAACATCCTTTCTGGAAAATCACGAAGACAAGTTGGTTGTACTCGATGAAATCTATCGAACACAGGTATTAGCAGAAGATGACTTTGTGATTGAATTCAGTGACCGTACGATCTGGGTGATTGATACCAAGCGTTCGAAGTCTTCAAGACCGAGATCGGCTACCATGCTGCCTGCGACGATATAGAGCCAGCACGCTGTCTGATTCTGCACGGCGGGGATGATTAAACTCCGATTTCGCACAAAGTCCGTGCTGTCGCATTTCGTCAGTTGGCTGAAGAGATCGCTGACTCCCGATAACCATGAATTTGGTGCATTTTTGGATATTGCGAATAGCTTGTCAAAAAAACTAAACTTCTGGGGTTCTGATTACAGATATAGAGCATCAGTTCCCGAGGATTCGATAGCAAAATTGGTTCCGGACAATTCCGCTTCTCGACAGCTGCGTATTGCCAACAATATAATTGCCAACATATTTGTTGGGAAAATTGTGATGCTAAAAAAGGTGGAAGCAACTGGGTTGACGGAGACCGATTCTTCGATCGCGAGACTGAACTCGAAATTCTCGAAGAGCGTGTGCGGGATGGTACACACACGCTACTGACCGCGCAAAGACGTATGGGCAAGACGAGTCTTGTGCGGGAACTGTTGCGGCGTTTAGATGAGACTAACGACTTCGATGTGATATTTGTGGATTTGGAAGCAGCTATGGATCTAGCAGACATGGTCGCAGAACTAGGTACTCAGGTTAAGTCGGTACGAAGAGCTTGGGACTGGATAAAATCAAATTTCGCAAATGTACTTAAGGAAGTTGCCACTCAGATCGAAGAGCTTTCGGTTTCGGAACTGAGGGTGAAACTACGCGCTGGGATTGACGCGGGGAATTGGTCACATAAAGGAGATACAGTTTTCTCGGCTTTGGCTGACAATGAGCGGCATGTCGTACTTGCGCTCGACGAACTGCCAATCCTGGTTAACCGGTTACTCAAGGATGAATATGGTCGAATCACACCAGAAGGCAAGAGGAAAACAGACTCGTTCCTTAGCTGGTTGCGAAGGAACGGACAGGATCATCGAGTGCAGGTTTCGACAATCATATCTGGCAGTGTGGGGCTTGAACCGCTTTTGGAGCAGGCCGGTCTCAGTGCTCATGCCAACATTTTTTCCACCATTGACCTGAAGCCTTGGAACATAGAGACTGCCGCTCTCTGTTTAGAAGAACTCGCCAAAACCTATAAAGTCGGTCTCTCCCTTGATGTTCGTCAGACCATGTGCAGCCGATTGCGATGCTGCATCCCTCATCATGTACAGATGTTCTTTGACAGGCTTCACGATCATCTGAGACGTGAAAGTCGACAAGATGCATCCGTTGAGGATGTCGAATGGGTGTATATGCATGAGATGTTGGGTGTTCGAGGCCAGATTGATCTGCAACATTATGAAGGTCGACTTGCGACAATCCTCGGAAAGACAGGATATCCAATTGCCCAAGAAATTCTGACACACACTGCTACACAGGGTTACCTAGACGACGATATCGTGCGTCAATACAAGATGTATTTCCCAGTCCAGGATGGTGTTCCCTCGGTCGAATATGTGTTGCATGTGCTGCACCATGACGGCTACCTTGAGCGGTGGGAGGACGATGTCAGTCGATTCGTTTCAAGTCTTCTCGAAGACTGGTGGCGAAGTCGTTACGGCCACAACTACGTTTCAGTCGTCAGGTCTAAACAGCCAGATAGCGGAGCTGTGCAATGACGGTGACCGTCAGAAAGTACAACCCGGGGTTTCTCTCCGATGAGGAACTGGTCGGTTCTTTTTGTGTAAGACTTGATTTATTCGAATCCATGGTCGAGTGTCTCCGGGAATGCACAGGTAGTGCTAATACACATCAGATTGTCATCGGTCCGCGCGGCAGTGGTAAAACGAGTCTTCTTTTGCGCGTGGCGGCGGAAATACGCCGGGTTGACAGCCTCTCATCGCGCTTTTTCCCCATCGTGTTCGCGGAGGAAAGCTATCAGGTTTCAAGCCCCGGCGAGTTCTGGCTTGAATGTCTGTCTCGATTGGCGGACCAGGTGCCGCACAGGCCAAACGAACCCGATCTCCAGCGTTCCTATGAGGAACTGCGGTGCGTTCCGGACGATCAAATGCTGGGGGATCGATGCTTGGGTATTCTTCAGGATTTCGCGGGTCGGGAGGACAAGCGTCTTGTGCTGATCGTCGAGAACCTGAATATGATGTTTGGAGACTTTGTCGACAGCGATGTCGGATGGCGGCTGAGGCAGACACTTCAGACCGAGCCTCGGATCATCTTACTTGCGAGTGCGACAACTAGGTTCGACGAAATCGATAATCCTGACTGCGCTTTCTACGATCTGTTCCGTGAGTTGACTTTGCGTCCGCTTGAGCTGGATGAGTGCGAGGTGCTTTGGAAGACTATCTCTGGCAGGGACTGCCCGTCTGAAACAATGAAGGCGTTACGGATTCTCACGGGAGGTAGCCCACGGTTGCTAACAATCATTGCCGGCTTCGGAGCGAATCTGTCGTTTCGCGACTTGATGACGGATCTTCTCGATCTGGTTGACGACCACACTGAATACTTTAAGAGTCATCTTGATGTGCTCCCCGCACAAGAGCGGCGGGTTTATCTTGCTCTTGCCGATCTATGGATACCAGCTACAGCGCGTGAGATTGCGGAGCGGGCCCGATCGGATACGAGCAAGTGCAGTGCCCAGCTTGCACGGCTGGTTGAACGGGGTGCGGTGGAAGTGGTTGGCGGGAGTGCACGCCGCAAGCAGTACTACATTAGCGAGCGTCTCTACAACATCTATTACCTGATGCGCCGTTCCCGTGGAACGGCACCCCTTGTCGAAGCTTTAATCCAGTTCATGGAGGCGTACTACTCACCTTTGGATTTGAAAGGTTTCGCCAATCGCGCCGTATGCGAGATTGAGAGTCTTGATGGCGAGGCTAATCAGATTCATCAATTGGCGTTAGGTCGCCTGCTGAAATCTCCGTTTCTGCCGGTGTATCCGGAAGAGCTGAACACGCTCGTATCGTCGATTTATCGGTTAGCTCCTAACGATACAGACGCTGCAAAAGTATACTTCGACCGAGCACTTGCGGTCGCAGATGCGGGTAACGAGTCTGATGCAATAGCGCTGTGGGACAATGTGATTCAGCGGTTGAATGGGAGTAACGTAGAGGAGGATCTCGAAATTGTTGCTGCTGCTCTCAACTACAAGGGTAAAGCGTTAGAAACCCTAAACCAAACGGATCAAGCGATTGCAGTCTGGGACGAGATGATTCGTCGTTTCGGAGCGAGCAAATCACCAAAACTCATTAGTGCTACCGCGAACGTACTTATCAAGAAAGTAATTGTGTTCAGTACACAGGGTCGACCTGAAGAATTACTGACTGTGTGCGATGAGATTGTAGAACGATTTGGAGCCAGCGATTCGCCTACGGAATTTCCAATTGTCGCTTGGGCCCTGGCTTACAAGGGTACAGCACTCGTTGCGCTGAAACGGTTTGAGGAGAGTCTAGCAGTAAGCGACGAGACCATAGAGCGTCTTGGGTCGAGCGATTCAAACGCGGTTTTTCGAATTGTTTCAATGGCCCTTAACAGCAAAGGCGCGGCACTCGCTGGACTGAATCGACTTGAAGAAGCCCTTGAAGTGTTCGATTTGATGCTGAGTCGCGACTGTGATGACTCCACACTGGAAATGACGGTACTTATCGCGGGGAGTTTGTTTTTCAAGGGCGCGATGCTCGCTGAGTTAAATCGGACTGAGATGGCATTGACCATTTGGGAAGATGTCGTGCGACGTTTCGGAATGAATGACCAGCCTAGAGTGCAATCCGTGGTAAAAGAAACGCAGCTGATGATTGCCGAGTTGCATTTGGTTGCGGGAAGGTATGATGCATCTATATCTGCGGTGGACTGCCTATTCGATCTTGAAGGCACGGTTTCGCCGGTAATTAATTGTCAGGGACATCTTACCCGTGGACGTGCCCAACTCCTTGAGGGTAACGAGACGGCATGCGTGCCCGACATCGAGACAGGATTGTTGATTCTCTCAGAGCTTGATTCTGTGTCGACAATGGTGATTGATAGTTTGTGCAGGTTGTCCGTCGAAATGGAGCCGGAACTGTTGCGTGAACTGATCATAACGTCACCTGTTTCGGATTTGTTGCTTCCACTAACAACCGCGCTGGAAAGAGAACTTGGATTGGAGACCCGGGTGGCAAGAGAAGTCGAGGAAGTGGCAGCAGATATCCAGCGAAAATTAGAAAAACTGAGGGATAGAAGGCGTCGCAGAGGTGATTGAGGAGGTTCTACCCGACATTGATTGAAATGATTGTTGTCTTGCATTCCAAATGTTATGGAATCATGGAATTCCGATTTCAGTCGCTCGCGTGCTAATCTGTTAAAATAACGTTCGACTGCCTGACTGGAACTTGCTGGATTTAAGTCAGTGCCATAGCGCATATGAAAGTATTTGAATTCGTGTTTGAATCCTGCGAATTCTATGAACATAGAGAAGTCAAGCATCGCGTTTTTATTGCTACAGACTAGACAGAATCATGGCGATAACCGCTGAAAAAATCAGACTTGTTCACGACTCGGATGAAAAAGAAATCCCTCTAAGATTTGTGACTGCGACCAGCCTGTTCGACGGTCATGACGCCTCGATCAATGTTATCCGTCGAATTTTGCAGGCTTCAGGGGCGGAGGTAGTCCATCTAGGCCACAATCGTTCTGTCGTGGAGATCGTCTCTACCGCGATTCAGGAGGATGCCGATGGCATCGCGGTCAGTTCCTATCAGGGCGGGCATATCGAGTATTTCAAGTACATCATCGATATGCTTAAGGAATTGGGTCGCGAGGACATCAAGGTATTCGGTGGAGGAGGTGGCGTCATTGTTCCAGAAGAGATTCTCGAATTGCATGACTACGGCGTTGCGCGAATTTATTCCCCGGGCGACGGTCAGCAAATCGGTCTGCAGGGGATGATTGACGACATGATCGACAAGTGTCGGAGTGATTCGATTGTCTCCCGCCGGTTTGCCGCGGATGACCTGAATAAAGATGACACCAAAGACCTCGCATTGCTGATCAGTGCGATTGAGAGCGGTAACCGAGATGCCATTGCCTATTTGAACGCAAATCGCTCACAATCGAGTGCCCCGCGGGTTCTCGGCATTACAGGTACCGGCGGGTCGGGCAAATCATCACTCACCGATGAACTTGTACAAAGATTCCGACTGTATTCTGAAGCCGACACCCGAATTGCCATTCTTGCAGTAGACCCGACACGCAAAAAGACCGGCGGCGCACTGCTTGGTGATCGTATCCGGATGAATTCCATAGACACCTCGCGGGTGTTCGTGCGCTCACTCGCCACACGCAATGCAGGAGGAGGAATCCCCTCATTTCTTAGTGACGTGATCAAGGCCTGTTCAATCTGGGGCTTCAATCTGATCATCGTGGAAACACCCGGAATCGGGCAGGGCGATACTTCAGTCGTTCCCTATGTCGATAAGACCATTTATGTAATGACGCCGGAATACGGTTCTGCGAGCCAGCTGGAAAAGATTGACATGCTTGACTTCGCGGATCTGGTAGTCATCAATAAATTTGATGCTAAGGGTGCGCAGGACTCATATAGAGATGTCTGCAAGCAGGTGCAGCGAAACCGGGAGGCTTTCGACCAGCCAGCGGACTCGATGCCGGTTTACGGAACAATCTCCTCAAGATTCAGTGACGACGGAGTGACAGCTCTTTTTCAGAAGATCGTAGATCTTTTGGAAGTGCCAAAAAATGAAAATTCTTTTCCGGTAGAACTGACATCCAAAGTCTCATCCGATCAGCAGAGCATCATTCCTCCTGCACGTATCGGATATCTGGGTGAAATCGCCTCAACAGTCCGGGATTACCATAAGAAAGTGGATTCACTTTCGCAGCTCGCACGTGAAATTCAGCAGTTGCGAGCGTCTGAGCAAATGCTTAAAGATGCAGATTTCGGCGATTCGTCGACATTGGCACATCTGGCCGAAGAACGCGAGGCATTGCTGGATTCCGATGCGGCGACACTGATCAAGCAATGGCCGCAACGTGTCGATGCCATGAGAGCCCATATTGAGGATTCGGATTCCACAGGCGCATCGGAATTCGTTTCTGAATCCATATCCGGAACAAGAGTTCCGAAGATATCTCTGCCTCGCTTTCATGATCATGGCGACCTTCTCAGGTGGATTATGCTGGAGAATCTGCCAGGTCACTATCCTTACACGGGCGGCGTGTTTTCGTTCAAGCGTAAGGACGAGGACCCGACACGCATGTTCGCGGGCGAAGGCGGACCACACAAGACAAACCGACGTTTCAAGCTGCTGTCGGAACATTCGGAAGCCAAACGGTTGTCTACTGCATTCGATTCCGTCTCCCTGTACGGGTTTGATCCGGATGAACGCCCCGACATCTATGGAAAAGTCGGAAATTCCGGTGTGTCGATCGCGACACTGGACGATATGAAGGTGCTGTACAGCGGATTTGATCTTTGCAGTCGTCGAACCTCTGTATCAATGACCATCAACGGTCCAGCCCCGACTTATCTGGCGATGCTGCTCAATACAGCAATCGACCAGCAGGTCGAAAAGTTTGAATCCGAGCATGGACGCAAACCGGACGAAAGCGAATACGAGTCGATCAGCGCAAATGCGCTGAGAAGCGTCCGGGGAACTGTTCAGGCTGATATTCTCAAAGAGGATCAGGGTCAGAATACCTGTATTTTCTCGACTGAATTCAGCCTCAAGGTGATGGGCGACATTCAGGAATATTTCATCGCCAACGAAGTCCGTAACTTTTATTCGGTGTCCATATCCGGTTACCACATCGCAGAAGCGGGTGCCAATCCGATCTCCCAACTCGCATTCACGCTCGCCAACGCATTCACCTATGTGGAAATGTATCTGGCACGAGGCATGCATATCGATGACTTCGCATCAAATCTTTCTTTTTTCTTTTCAAATGGAATGGATGCGGAGTACACGGTCATGGGTCGGGTTGCACGCAGGATCTGGGCGGTGACGATGAAGGAAAAATACGGTGCCAATGTAAAAAGCCAGCGACTGAAGTACCACATCCAGACCTCCGGCAGATCACTCCATGCACAGGAGATCGATTTCAACGATATCCGGACGACACTGCAGGCACTGATAGCCGTCTACGACAACTGCAACAGTCTGCACACGAATGCTTACGATGAAGCGATTACCACGCCTACAGAGGAATCTGTAAGGCGCGCGATGGCGATTCAGTTGATCATCAACAAGGAATGGGGTCTGGCACAGAATGACAATCCCAACCAGGGAAGTTTCATTGTGGAGGAACTGACCGATCTCGTCGAGGAGGCGGTGCTTTCTGAATTTGAGTCGATATCCCAGCGCGGCGGCGTACTGGGTGCGATGGAGACTGGTTATCAGCGTGGATGCATTCAGGATCAGTCTCTGTATTACGAGCGGCTGAAGCACGATGGCAGACTGCCGATTGTCGGCGTGAACATGTTTCTGAATCCCGAAGCTCAGCAGCAACAGGAAACCGAACTGGCTCGGTCAACTGAAGAAGAGAAACGCTCCCAGTTAGATCGGTTGAGTGATTTTCACGATCACCACCGCGACGAATCCTCGGACGCAATCGCATCATTGCAGGCGGCAGTTCTGGAGAATCGCAATGTTTTCGCCGAACTCATGTCTGCTGTTCGCAGTTGCTCTGTCGGTCAGATCACATCAGCTCTGTTTGAAGTTGGAGGCAAATATCGGCGGAACATGTAAACTGCCGCCGTATTATTTGCTTTCGTCGCTTACACTCCCACTTCGTTCAAGAACTCATTCTTTTGCAATCACTATTTGATCTTCGTGGACAGGTGATCGCGGTTGCTGGAGCGGCAGGCGCTTTCGGGTCGACCATTTCACAGGAACTTGTCCGACAAGGATGCAACATTGCAATTTTTGACAAGAACGCGGACGGTCTGCGAGAACTCGCATCCAAATTCGATTCAGACAAAGTGTGTTCTCGGGTGTTTGATGTCACAGAGGAAACTGCGTGCCAGTCGGCGCTTCAGGATACATTCAAAAGATGGCAGCGGTTGGATGGGTTCATCAATTGTGTGGGTCTGTTCGAAATTATTTCCGCCACTGATATGCCCGAGAAGATCTTTTCCCAAGTCATCGAAACCAATTTGAATGCGGCATTCCTGATGTGCCGGACCGCAGCGAAAATCATGATTGCGCAAAAGCGAGGGCGCATCATCAATATCGCGTCAGTTTCTGACAGTATCTCGAATCCGGGTTATGCAGCCTATGCCGCCAGTAAGGCTGCGCTGACGCATCTGACCCGAGTTCTGGCAGTGGAGTGGGCCGAGCACTCCATCACGGTCAATGCCATAAGCCCCGCGATTTGCGATACTCCGCTGACCCATTCGTTTTTGGAGCAAGGTGACAATCGTGAATATGCCCGATCCAGGATTCCTATGGGGCGTTTGTTTGAGCCCGAAGACATTCTCGGAACGGTAATTTTACTGTTATCTCATTCCGGTTCATTTATCTCGGGACAGGCGATTCATATTGATGGTGGACGAACCATCTCGTAACGTTTTCAGATATCGGGAGACTTATTAGTGAGCGATACCGAGCAAGTAATGCCGAGAATGCGACTGAATGTTGCGATTTTGTCGGTGTGTCAGGCGTGTATGTTTACCGCCAATGCAACTCTGATCGCTTCCGCCGCGCTGATCGGTGTGATGCTTGCGCCTCACCCGTTGATGGGAACAGTGCCGGTCGCAATGCTGTTTCTGTTCGGTATGGGTTTCGCCATGCCGGCATCGTTGTTTATGAAACGTGTGGGTCGAAGAAACGGCTTCATGATCGGCCTGTTGTTTGGAATAGCCGGAGCGATCGTCTCAGGCTTCGCGATCATTTCCCACAGTTTCTGGATATTTTCATCTGGTATCGCATTGATCGGAGTGGCCAATGCTTTCGGTGCTTTCTATCGTTTTGCGGCAGCTGATGTATCGACCGAATCCTATAGAAGTCGCGCGATTTCATATGTTCTGGCAGGGAGTGTCGTCGCGGCATTCATCGGACCGAATATGACGAATCTGACTAAAGATGCATTCAGTGATGCACTGTTCGCCGGATCGTACATTGCACTCGCCGCGGTCTATCTTTTATCCTTCACTTTGGTTTCCTTTCTTAAAGTACCCGGTACCGATTCCGATGAGCACAAAGCCAAAGGACGTCCGTTACGGGAGATTGCCGCACAACCGGTTTTTATACTGGCGGTTGTCAGCGCGACAGTCGGCTATGGCGTCATGAATCTGCTGATGACCTCTACACCGTTGGCGATGGAAGTCCGGGGAATTGGGTTTGGTCATACAGCACAAGTCATACAGTGGCACATATTTGCGATGTTTGCACCTTCTTTCTTCACCGGACATCTTGTTCGAAGGTTTGGAGATCTAAAGATAATTTTTGCCGGTTTGGTGGCACTTGTCGCAAGTGTTGGTATCGTCTACATTGTTGGTGACTCGTTTATTGGTTTCTGCGTTTCGCTGGTCATGTTGGGGATCGGTTGGAATTTCACCTTTCTTGGCGGGACAACATTGCTGACCAAAACCTATAGACCGAGTGAGAAAGCCATTGTTCAGGGATTCAATGATCTGTGTGTGTTTTCCACGGTTACTCTCACCGCTCTGATGTCCGGCGTTCTACATCATCTTTGGGGTTGGTTTGCGCTGAGCAGCGGGGCGGTCGTGCCAATTGTATTGGTCGCGATTTTTGTACTATGGGTTCAGAGAAAGGGTCACTTTCCCTTGCCCGAAAGTAAAGTCTGAAATTTTTGCGTCAATACAACCTGAACAACGCACTGTGGTCCAGCTCGCCTTCGCCGCGTCGGATCAGGTCTTTGTAGAGATCCCGGCAAAGTGCTGTGGATGGTAATTGGGTCTGATTGGCTTGCGCGAATTTTAGAGCCTGTACCAGATCCTTATGTTGCGTCGTCACCTTTCCCCCAGGTGCATAACTCTCGTCGATCATTCTCCGCCCATGCAACTGCAAAATTCTCGAATCCGCAAATCCGCCACCAAGTGCCTGCCAGACTCGATCAAGATCGGCACCGCCATCACGGGCAAGTGCGAAAGCCTCAGCAACAGCACCGATAGTCAGACCGACGATGATCTGGTTTGCAGCCTTGGCGATCTGTCCGGATCCAACGTCGCCAACATGTACCACCCGACGGCCCAAAACATCGAATATCGCGCGGGTGCGCTGCATATCGGCTTCAGAAGCTCCGACCATGATCGACAGTTGCGCGTTGACTGCGCCGATTTCTCCACCGGAAACCGGTGCATCGACATATCGGATTCCGACGGTGTCCAGCCGCTCGGCAAATTCTCTCGTCGCGGTGACCTCGGTAGTCCCCATATCGATCACAGTACAATCAGGGTTTTGTGACTCGATGACACCATTTTGTCCGAACAGTACATCTTTGACAGCCGCGGTATCGAAAACCATGCATATGACAAATTGCGAACTTGCGGTACTAGCCGGAGAGTCTGCCGCCTCGAAACCCTCATTCACCAATTCATCGACAGAAGATTGACTGCGATTGAACACAGTAACCTTGGCACCCGCATTTCTCAGATTGCGGGCCATTGGTTTCCCCATGAGTCCGAGACCGATAAATCCAATCTTTCTGGAAGTTAAGGGCTTCATTGATGTCTCCTTGTTTTGTATGACAAATTCATTTGCGGATATATTTTCTATCCAATATAGAATTTTAGGAAGTAATCGGTGTTGAGATTCACACAATTTGCCCGACAGGGGAACGCACGTCGAGGACAGATGGAACTTAGTCATGGTGTTGTAGAGACACCTGTCTTCATGCCGGTCGGGACATTCGGTGCTGTCAAAACTATAGAACCTCGCGATCTGGAGTCGCTTGATACAAGAATCCTGCTTGGGAATACATTCCATCTGATGCTGAGACCGGGCGCGGACATAATTGAGTTGCATGGTGGCTTGCATCGTTTTATGGGATGGAACCGACCAATTCTCACCGATTCCGGTGGTTTTCAGGTATTCAGCCTTGCAAAATTACGTCGCATGGACGAGTCCGGTGTTTTATTCCGCTCACCATTCGACGGGAGTGAAGTATTTCTGGGACCGGAAGAATCAATTCGGATGCAGAGAGTCTTGAATTCCGACATCGCCATGATCTTCGACGACTGTACACCGTATCCTGCCACCGAAGACGAAGCGCGTTCCTCAATGGAACGGTCGCTTGTCTGGGCAGAAAGGTCGAAGCTGGCGTTCGAGGGCTCGAACAATGCACTTTTCGGGATCATTCAAGGTGGTATGTATCCGGAACTTCGCGAACTGTCCTTGAAAAATCTGCTCGGAATCGGATTCGACGGGTATGCGATAGGTGGATTGTCGGTCGGGGAACCAAAGCAACAGATGTATCAGATGTTGAATGTTGTCGCGCCGCAGATGCCTGAGGCACGTCCGAGGTATCTGATGGGAGTCGGTACACCGGAGGACATTGTGCATGGAGTGAAATGCGGGGTTGATATGTTTGACTGTGTGCTGCCAACCAGAAACGCTCGGAATGGATGGCTGTATACATCTCAGGGCGTTGTCAAAATTAGGAACAAGAAATACCGGGACGATATGCGCCCGGTGGATGAGGGTTGTGACTGTCCGTGCTGTAAAAACTTCACCCGATCCTATCTGCGTCACCTCTATCGTGTCAATGAACCACTATGTGCTCGGCTGTGTACACTGCACAACCTGAAATTTTTTCTAGATCTGATGGAACAAATTCGGTCAGCGATTGAACAGCAGACTTTCGATCAGTTGTGTCTCGAATTTGGTGTGTGAGTATCGAATGGTTGAGTATTCCAAGTATTGAAGTGTTGCCGTTACCAATATCACGAACAAGGTTAGGGCACTTCCAATCGCACCTGAGAATGAAAATTCTGAGGGAACCGATGTGGTATAGTAAGACAATGTTGACGTGCGACAACTGAACAACTGGATTAACTGAATCAACTGAATTTATGACGTTGATTTTGAATAAGAGGACTCACAACAATCAACCGTCATGCCTCTTTGGAAATTTGAATGCAAGGAAGATTGGTACCATGGAATGTGGCGGAGGTGGTACAAAAACCAATGCGTTGCTGTGGGTTATCCTCCTTATTGTGGCTACCATCTTGAAGGCGACGGTCCTAATTCTGGATGGAGCTATACCCGTAACCGATTAATGGAGATGGAAATTGATGACGATATAGTTGTCGCTTTGCCATATAACCGCGTCGGGCGGATTGGTAAAATCACAAGGATGAATTTTGGCGATAACGATTGGGACCCGCTTGTTCCACCGGGTCCGGGGTATGGTGGAGAAATGGGGAGGAGAGTGCAAGTTCGTTGGGACTTAACAGTCGGCCCCGACAATCCAGATCTTGTTGTCCAACTTCCTGAAGAATGTCACTTCGTGGGCAATGAGCGTCTGAGAGCTATAGCTCCGATCCATGCAATTGCACAAGCTGAATTGGCCGGAGTAATGAATAATCCGAAAAACTGGGTCAGCTTGCTCGGCAAATTCGTCTATGAGAAAGCTCTATCGGACTATATTGCGCACTACTCACATCATCTTGAGGATGGATTACTGCCTCATCCAAATGTTGCGATTCGGGAGCATCGCTTTGCGGATGGGAAACGCGCCGATGTGGTATTGATTGACCCGTTAAACAACCCCGTTATCGTCGAATGCAAACAGCATGCTCCTTCTGTTCAAGATATTGAGCAGCTTCGTGGTTACATGGCGCAATTCCAGGAAGAAACTGAACAAGTGCCAAGAGGGATATTGGTTCACGGTGGTGCGCAAAATCTATCTGATGATGTAGAAAATAATGCCAACTTGGACCCTGTCGTTAAGGTGGTCAGCTACACTCTTAGAGTTGATTTTAAAACTTAGTTTTCAAGGCTGTATGATCACGTCGTATCGACTCCTTAAAGTGACCCTTTTTTGGAAATGTAACAACCAAGGCCAATTCCAAGAGATATTCATTTTCCCTAACCCTTGACTTTTGGACGCTTTAGTAAAGTTGACTAAATTAATTGTTTTTGTAATCGGGGTATCGACAGTTTTGATGCGTTTGGACACCCTTCAGGTTTGAATAAAGTGGATGCCGTTTGAAAATGCTTCGATTTTTACAATTTAAACTGATTTGCACTGAAAAAAGCTAGATAGACGAGACTTTTGCGCTGTAGCGATTTTCGTGTCCGACGAATCCAAATCGCCGTTCCGCCCGACAGCCGGGCGTGAAAGTCACCGGTCAGAAGTGCAAATTCAATTGATCAGGCGTGAATTTGAGGTGAGAATGGGATTATCTCAGTTATTCGACTACGTTCGGCTGGGGTGAAATTCGTGGCTTTCGCCTCAGATTGGTACGGTTGGATCATTAAAAAGTCGTCAAGCGTTTGGGTCGAACCGGTGATTTTCACGCTTGGACGGACGGACAGAACAGGAATTCAGATGCTGGTGAGAGGTAAAAATTTCTACACCGCAAATTCCTCTGTTAATTGGATGTTTGTTTGGGATGGTTAGTTGAATTTAATTTCCCCTTTTTATACATCTACAATTCAGGGTATTTTTAGCTCATACACGAATCGTTTGATCGAATAACAAGAGGTTGGTTCGCATGTTTGATGACTATCGTGATTATGAATACCGCTAGATAAATCGCTAAATTGGCACGTATAGGATGACTACTTAGTATAGCGCGCAGTAAGCCGCTTTCCCAGATGTTATTGATTAGCGTCTGAATAACACATTCGAACCAGTTGGTACACTGACAATTGAACATATCTTCAATGCAATCGGCTGCATCAACGCAAACCAACTACAACAATTCTGAAAAGGAACATCGGTTCGCAAACGGTTACGCAAATGTATAATTAAGCCGTAATCGCATTTCCGCATTTGGCTCACTGGTCACATTCTTCAGAGGAAAGCGGGCGTGAGGATTATGCATGCTGAAATCGCTTTGCACTTGTTGGACGCAAAGCGATTTATGGTAACATTGTCAGATTGAACAAAATTACACATCATTGGTGAAAATTTATGGATTTCTTTATTTCCAATGCACTGGCACAGTCAGGGGAATCGGCAGGTGGCGGTCTCGTCAGCCTGATTCCGTTGGTATTGATTTTCGTTTTGTTCTATTTCTTGCTGATACGCCCTCAGCAGAAGAAAACAAAGCAGCACAAAGCAATGATCGGAGCACTTGAAGCTGGAGATGAAGTTGCTACGAACGGCGGGTTGATGGGCCGGGTCACCCAGGTCGACGAGTACACGGTGGCGTTGAATATCGCTCAGAATGTCACTGTAAGGGTGCAGCGCGTAGCGATTGCCCAGTTGCTACCTCCAGGAGCGCTCCCCGAATCGGATAAGCCGAAAAAGTCAAAGAAAAGAAAGTCCTCCGAATCCACCGACAACGAAGAATAGATGAATCAGAATCCCTGGTGGCGGTATCTGTTGATTGGGGCTGTCCTGCTACCCGGTTTTTTTTACGCATTTCCTAATCTATTCGGAGATGATCCGGGCGTGCAGATTCGCGCTGCCCGGACAACCGCCGTTACGCCATTCATTCTCGATCGGGTGGAACAGGTTCTATCTCGCGAGGAGATCACACCGCTCGGAATTATTGCTGACGAGAAGGGCGTCCGCGTTAGATTCGACGACTCCGAGACACAGATCAGGGCCAGGGATGTACTGCAGGATTCTCTGGGTAATCAGTACACCATTGCATTGACACTGGTTCCCTCTTCACCGGCATGGATGAACACCTTGGGTGCGGCACCGATGTATCTTGGACTTGATCTTCGAGGCGGCGTGCATTTCCTGATGGAAGTCGATTTGGACAGCGCAGTCTCCAGGGCGGAGGAGCGCTATGTGGACACATTGCGCAGAACGCTTCGCGAGGCCAAAGTCCGGTACGCATATGTTCGTCGGGATGAGCAGGCAAGCGGTGTCGAAGTCAAGTTTCGCGATACCCAGCAGCTTGACCAGGCCACCGATGTCATTGACGATGAGTTGCCGGAACTCGTGATGAACGAATTTGAACGAGATGGCGAGCCTTATCTTTCAGTAACTCTGAGTGAAACCGAAGCCGAAGAGCTTAGACGTTTTGCCCTGGAACAGAATATGGTTGCCCTTCGAAATCGGATTGACGAACTCGGTGTAGCTGAACCTGTGGTGCAGCGTCAGGGAGACGCCCGAATTGTGATCCAGTTACCGGGGGTGCAGGATACTGCGCGAGCCAAGCGGATTCTTGGACGTACCGCGACACTCGAAATTCGGATGGTCGACGAGGAGCACGATGTATCGTCCGCATTGGAGGGGAATGTCCCCCCGGGTTCGCGCTTATATAGCATGAGAGATGGCAGCCCCATACTGCTGAAAAAATCTCTGATCTATTCTGGCGATAACATCGTTGATGCAGCCGCGAGTCTCGATACATTGACGGGTGGACCAATTGTCAGCATCACATTGGATTCACGTGGTGCTGCGATCAATCAACGTGTTACCGGTGAGAATATCGGCAAGCGAATGGGTGTGGTGTATGTCGAATCACGTTCCGAGACGAAGCGCGATGAAGCCGGCAATCTGGTTATGGATGACCAGGGAAATCCGGTACGCGTCAAGTCACTTCTTGAGGAAGTGATCACAGCACCCGTCATTCGCGATCAGCTTGGAAGAAGATTTCAGATTGAAGGGCTGGATAGTGTCACCGAAGCCAGAGATCTGGCACTGTTGCTCCGGGCAGGTGCGCTTGCGGCACCGGTTGATATCATCGAAGAGCGGACTGTCGGTCCGAGTCTGGGACAGGAAAATATATTGCAGGGTCTGCAGTCGGTACTTGTCGGATTCGTACTGGTTCTGATTTTCATGGTTGTCTATTACCGTATGTTCGGCCTTGTCGCGAATCTCGCTCTGGCCTTGAATCTTGTACTGATCGTTGCGGTACTGTCAGCCCTTCAGGCGACGCTCACATTGCCTGGTGTCGCGGGAATCGTGCTGACCGTCGGTATCGCTGTCGACTCCAACGTATTGATCTTTGAGCGAATAAGAGAGGAACTGAGGAATCGAAATTCTCCTCAGGCGAGTATTCAAGCGGGATATGAGAAAGCGTTTTCGACGATTGTGGACGCGAACATCACCACCCTGATTGCGGCGATCGTCCTGTTCAACTTTGGAACCGGACCGATCAAGGGATTTGCGGTCACCTTGAGCATCGGTATCGTTACATCGATGTTTACAGCGATTCTGGGGACGCGAACCGTGATCAACCTGATGTATGGCGGCCGACGCCGAATTGCTGAATTGGCGATATAGGAAGTCTGACCAATGGAATTTCTTAAAAAAGATCTGAAAATCGATTTTCTCGGGTATCGTCGGAATGCCGCGATATTGTCGACTGTGCTGATTATCGCCGGATTGGCATCTATTTTTGTCCAAGGAATTAATTGGGGTTTGGATTTCACCGGCGGAACCTTGGTCGAGGTCCGTTACGGTGAGCAAGTCAGTGTCGATGAGGTGCGCCTGCAGCTCGCCGAAAGCGATATCCCCGACACAACAGTCCAG
Organism: Arenicellales bacterium; assembly: GCA_963662635.2. GTDB lineage: Bacteria > Pseudomonadota > Gammaproteobacteria > Arenicellales > JAJDZL01 > JAJDZL01. The sequence continues at coordinate 407,432 of CAXXFC010000006.1, read as the reverse complement.
TACTTCGGGACCAGTAGAGATGTGATGATTCGATTGCCATCCAAAAATGTGGAAGGTACAGCGGCTGAAATCAGCACGCGAATCGTCGAAGCGCTTCGTGCACCATACGGAGAGACTTTGACCGAATCAGGCACGGGTGGTCTGCAAAACTGCCAGCGAACGGACAATTCTATCGGAGAGTGTTTTGTTCAGATGCGTCGGGTGGAGTTCGTGGGCCCGAAAGTCGGCGAAGAGCTGACAGAGCAGGGCGGTCTGGCGATGCTGTATGCCTTGATCGGTATACTGATCTATGTAGCTTGGCGCTTTGAGTGGCGCTTTGCCATTGGGTCCGTCGTAGCGCTCGTTCACGATGTGTTTATCACAGTCGGCATGTTCTCGATCTTTCAGATTGAATTCACACTGGCCGTATTGGCGGCTGTCCTGGCGGTGATCGGTTACTCGCTGAATGATACGATTGTGGTTTTCGATCGTATCCGGGAAAACTTCCGCAGGAGTCGTCAGGGAACATCAATTGAAATCATGAACCGGTCGATAAACCAGACCCTCCGTCGAACAATACTGACATCGTTCACAACCTTGCTTGTGGTCCTGACTCTGCTGTTTTTCGGAGGCGAGGTGATTCGCGGATTCTCATTTGCCTTGCTGATCGGTGTGATTGTGGGTACATACTCCTCGATCTTTATTGCAAGCCCCGCCGTACTCGCACTGAAAATTACCCGCGAAGACATGGCAATAACCCAAGAGTCATAGTTCCGACAAGGATTTCGATAAGACGACTCTCGACTTTCGGAAATGTCGCCGGATGATGCCCGTTCGGGTCAACAAATCAGTGAACAGTAATGGTGAATTGAAGGGTGACGGGTGATGTCTGAATTTTCCAATGCGGACCATCACTTCATTGAGCGAGCCCTTGAGTTGGCAGCAGTGCCGGTTTCGGCACCGCATCCAAATCCCAGGGTAGGCTGTGTCATTGTTCAGGGCGACCAGATAGTTGGCGAGGGTTTCCACCGTCAGGCTGGACTGCCTCACGCGGAAGTCAATGCCTTGGATTCCTGCGGCGATCTTGCCCGAGATGGTGTGATGTATGTCACACTTGAGCCCTGCAACATGGAAGGCAGAACACCGCCATGCGTCGACAGGGTGATTCAATCCGGAGTCAGAAGAGTCGTAGCTTGCTCGCAAGATCCCAATCCCTTGGTCAGTGGCCGGGGTATTCAGATGCTTCGCGATGCAGGTATCATCACCCAGGTAGGACTCAAGGAGGACTTGGCACGGAAAGTCAACCGCGGTTTCTTCTCTCGACATGAAAGAGGCATGGCCTGGACAACTGCAAAGGTCGCCTCCACGCTTGATGGTCGAATCGCGACAGCGACAGGTGAGAGTGCATGGATTACCGGCGAGGCCTCCCGTCAGGATGTGCAACGGTTGAGGGCACAGGCCAGTGCAATTCTTACCGGTATCGGAACTGTTCGAACGGACAACCCACGTTTGAACTGCCGGGCACCTGGCGCGACCGTCAATCCTACCAGGGTGGTCGTCGACAGTAATCTTCGGACATCGCCAGATTCGAGGTTGTTTGAGGTTGACGGTGATGTAATCATTGCAACGAAAAGTGGAGCGGTTTCGGAAAACCGACCCGAACTTGAGGAGTCGGCGCAGATCATTGAATTGAAATCCGGTCGAGATGGTATAGACTGCAATGAACTGCTGGAATATCTGACACGGTGCGAATTCAATGAAATTTTGGTCGAAGCGGGTTCAAGGTTGGTGGGGACTCTACTTGGGGACCGCCTGGTTGATGAAGTGATACTCTACATGGCACCGGCCTTTATTGGGAACGAAGGCAAAGGTATCGCTGAGCTCCCTGAAATCACCCGGCTATCTGACCGAATCCAGGCAAAGTTTACCGAGGTTGAACGAATCGGTGAAGACCTCAAGATTACGATTGGATTGGACCGTTCAGGGTAGTGGAATAATTGTCAAATTCCTTGATGTGAAATGTTTACCGGAATTATCGAATCTGTCGGTGAGATCAAAGCAATTGATCGTTCGGATGAAGGCATTCGTTTTTCGATCGATACCAAGCTTGATCAACCGGAAAAATTGAAATTGGGTGACAGTGTGGCTGTTGACGGTGCCTGCTTGACCGTGACTGAACGGCGCGGACGTGACATCGTCGATTTATTCGTGTCCAACCGCTCACTGAGCGATACGAGGTTTTCTGCCCTGCAGGTGGGTGAAAACGTCAACATAGAGACACCACTGACTCTGAGCGACCCTCTGGGAGGACATATTGTCACCGGTCATGTTGATGGACTGGCGAAGTGTGTCAGCCGGGCCTCTTCAGGCGCTTCAGTCTTGCTTGAATTCAGTATCGATCAGAAACTCGAAATCAATCAATTCATCGCGCCACAAGGTTCGGTTGCACTTGACGGTGTGAGTCTTACAGTCAAGGATGTTGCAGATATGACTGGGGCAACAGTGTTTGCTGTGAATATCATTCCTCATACACTGGAGATGACTACACTGAATGCAATTGCAGTTGAAGATTTTGTACATGTCGAAGTTGACATGCTTGCCCGTTACGCCGGGCGGATTACCGACTACTTGAGGATGAAGCGAGAATAGGATTTCAGAACTTATTGAACTGTCAATCCCCGTAGTGTTCAACCTTAGGCCAAACGGATTACCAGTTATAGATCTCGGATTTTTTACTTGGCTGTTTGACTCAATTCCGTTTCAATTTCTGTCGATAACCTTTCCGCTGACGCTGATTCCATTACGGCTTTATGAAGTACATTCGACGACCACAGTTCACCCAAAATAAAACCGATCGCGTCAAAAGGCGGTAGCGACACTGTCGCATAATCGAACAACCTGTCTATCAGCACCCATTCCTTATTGTGCAAGGCGAATGCCTCCAATAAGCGCGAGTCGGGGTCGACAAACCAGATAAATCTCACGCCTGCCCGGGCGCACACTGGTTTTATACCATCAAGGTCAAGCTTTCGCGTTGATGGCGATAGCATCTCACACACCCAGTCCGGAACCAATGTGCAGTACGCTCCGCTCGGAAGTTCAGGCATTCTTTCGAGAAGCCAACCTGCCTGGTTGGGCACCATGATGTCGTCATCCAGATGAAGTTCAGGTTCGTGGAGAATTAACCAGCCACCGGGACCTCCCCGGCCTAGGCTGAAAGGTGGACCGACAATTGCCAGAAGATCCGAACTAGCAATGGCGTAGGGTATTCCCGGTCTCCGGTTAGTGTATAGCGTACCGTCGACAATTTCTGCCACTATTTGAGGTGGTGCATCCAAAACATCCTGATAGGTTGCGCGAGTTGAATTTTTCATTGTCGCCGCGATTTGGGAACTACTCATCGGTCTTGATTCCTGACAAGTGTATCGGCCAAAATTTAGATTGTCGGTGCTAGATTAATCAAACCACAGATCAATTCATACTCAGAATCCCAGACAGCATCATCGCTTTCAAGCCTACAACAACTTCAATTCGCGTCTTGCTTGTCGCAACAATCAGAATTGCCTGTTCTGAGAGTGGCCCGAACAACCCAACATTCCTGTTTCTACATCAATGCGAACGACACGCCGCCGCGCAGCACTTGCCAACTGCTGTGACAGTCTCATGGCAAGTTCAACTCAGCCAAGCGGCTTGTGAGTATTGAGAAACTGCTTATAAACTATAATCAGCGCACATATCCATTCGGGGGAAAACATGAACAGCGCTGTCGAGCCAATTCCGTTTCCAGGCAAAGGTGTCTCAGGAATCAGCTCCATCGAATCAATCCTACGGGATTTTCGTGAGGGGAAGATGGTTATCCTGGTCGACGATGAATCGCGTGAGAATGAGGGCGATCTCCTGATCGCGGCAGAACATGTAACTGCGGATCATATCAATTTCATGGCCACTCACGGACGGGGATTGATATGCCTTTCACTTTCCGAACAGCGATGTCGGCAACTTAACCTGTCTCCGATGGTCAGGGAGAACACATCGCCATATTCCACTGCGTTCACAGTTTCCATAGAAGCGGCAAAAAATGTTTCGACTGGAATTTCCGCCGCCGATCGCGCGACTACCGTGCAGGCCGCGGTGCGGCCGGATGCGTCTCCTTCAGATATTGTCACACCCGGACACATTTTCCCGATCATTGCGGAACCGGGAGGCGTTCTCACGCGTGCCGGTCATACGGAAGCCGGAAGTGACCTGGCGAAATTGAGCGGTCTGGAACCGGCAAGTGTTCTATGTGAGATATTGAATCCCGATGGCACCATGGCGCGGTTGAATCAACTCGTAGAGTTCGGCGAAAACCATGGAATCAGGATCGGAACCATTGCTGACCTGATTCGATATCGGCTTGAGACAGAATCTACGATCAGCCGCGAATATGAATCCACATTAATGACCGAATACGGTGAGGTGAAGGCGATTTCGTATAAGGACGAGGTGCGCGGCAACACCCATCTGGCACTTGTATATGGAGATATCAGCGCAGACGTGCCTACAATGCTGCGTGTCCATGTATTCACCGGTATGATCGAGGTGCTGGATGCGATTACTTCCGGCGGTCACTCCTGGTCAGTGCGCAGAGCGCTTCGAAGTATCGTTGAATCTGGATCAGGGGCGATCATCATCTTGAACTATCAGCACGAGTTCGGCGAAATCACCGAAAACATTCAGGAACGGCAACAAGAATCGGAAGACACCGTTGGCAACAGCGACATCAGAATAATCGGAGTCGGGAGTCAGATTGCAGCCGATCTCGGTTTCGGGAAACTCCGGGTATTGGGTCATCCTCTGAAACTGCACGGACTTTCTGGATTTGGTCTGCATATCGTTGAGTATCTTCCACCTGCCGGTTGAAGGCTTGTTGCGATGGAAAACGGTGAACAGAAGTCCAACAACAGTTCTGGACCATCCTTCGGCATCGTTGTCAGCGAGTACTACCCTGAAATTTCAGATAGACTTCTATCGGGTGCGCTTGAAGTATTGAAGATGCATTCGATCAAGTCGGATGTCTATCGGGTGGGGGGTGCGTGGGAAGTGCCTTTTGTAACCCGGGTGATGGTGAAATCAGGCTTTTATCAGGGCATGATCGCACTGGGCTGTGTTATTCGCGGAGAGACATCCCATTACGACCATCTGTGTGACCACAGCTCTCGTGCACTCATGGACATCAGCATGGAATTCACGATTCCGATTGGTTTCGGTATTCTGACCGTCGAAAATGAACGACAGGCTGTTGCCCGCTCACAGCTCGGTCCGAACGCACGTAATAAAGGTGCAGAAGCGGCGGAGGCAGTGATCTCGGCCATAGACGCGGTATCTTCCGGTTTGACTTCCAACCCCTGAAGGGTTTCCGTTTATGACAGTTTCAGCCCGACACTATGCACGACTGGGTGCCGTGCAGTTCCTATACGCCTGGAATTTCCAGAAGCAGTCGCTGAGCGGTGCCGAAGATCAGGTTCTCATTGATTCGGAAGTGCTGTTGCACGGCGACATGAGGTATCTGCAAAAACTCCTGAAATCGATTCCACCGAGAATTCCGGAGATTGATGCGGCCGTGTCCGAAGTCATTGATCGAAAAATTGAGGCGATTGACCCGGTCGAACTGTCAATTCTTCGGCTTGGGGTCTACGAACTTCTCGCGGAGTCCGACATTCCCAAAAAAGTGATTGCCAACGAGTGCATCGAACTGTCAAAGGAATTTGGCAATCCGGGCAGTTACAAGTTCATCAATGGAACTTTGGACAAGCTTGCCTTTGGAAATTCGTCTCCTCTCCACTCGGGTCGAGACAGCGACAGGGATTCGGCTCCTGGGGAATTTGAGCTGATTGAGAAATATTTTTCCAGATCCAACGCGAGGTTCGAAAACGTTGTTCAGGGAATTGGCGATGACAGTGCAGTCGTTGGAATCCCCCAAGGTAAACAGTTGGTCATATCGACCGACACTCTATTGGAGAATGTTCACTTTTCGAGCGCAGACGCGCCGAAAGATATTGGATACAAATCACTCGCAGTTTCTCTGAGTGACCTTGCCGCGATGGGAGCACAACCCGAATTCGCCACACTGAATCTATCAATTCCAAAGGTTGACGACCGTTGGCTGAAGCAGTTCAGCGGTGGATTTTTCGAGATTGCTGATCAATTCAATGTCGCGCTGATTGGTGGTGATACCGTAAACGGTCCCCTGGCTGTTACGGTTACCGCATTTGGTAGTGTCGATGAGGGAGCAGGTGTATTGCGTTCGGGAGCACGACCGGGAGATGGCATATATGTGACTGGCACATTGGGGGATGCGGCATTGGGATTGTTGCTCGCGAACGGTGGCCTTGACGTGTCAGCGGAAAACTCCCGATATCTGTTGCACAGACTCAATCGTCCATATCCGCGAGTTGATGTCGCATTGAGCTTGTGCAAGCATGCTACATCAGCGATAGATATTTCAGACGGTCTGGTTGCCGACTTGACGCATATCACCGAGCAAAGTGGCGTCGGCGCGGAAATCGAACTTGAGTGCGTGCCAATATCCAATGCCTATAGACTGGTATTGGGAAAAGTGGGTTGGGATCATGCACTTTCAGGCGGTGACGACTATGAGCTTTGCGTGACTGTTCCGGAAAACTCCGAAGCGCACATTGCAAAACTGAAGTGGGTGGAGGGGGTCAAGCTCACCCGAGTCGGAACCATTACTGAGCAATCGAGTCTGGTCATCAGAGATTCGCGACAGGAAATTTACCACCCGGAACACTCTGGATATTCCCATTTCTGATTCGAACATCCGCCCGTGAAGCGCGAGTTAGTCAACGAGGTTTTTACCAATCCGGTGTATCTGACCGCTTGTGGATTCGGTGCGGGTTTGGCACCGAAAGCACCGGGTACGGTCGGCACTCTGGTTGCGATACCGATCGCAGTTGCCATGTCATGGCTGGCTATGTCTGTCCAGTGGACCGTGCTTGCGGCGATGTTTCTGGTGGGTTGCTGGGTTTGTCAGGTGGTTGCCCAATCGCTTGGGGACAATGACCCCGGTGTAATCGTCTGGGATGAGATAGTCGGATTCTGTGTTGCCATGATCTTGATCCCGACAAGTCTGATGACGATTGCGGTCGGGTTTGTTATCTTTCGAACGTTGGATATTCTAAAACCATGGCCGATTTCCTGGATCGAAAAAAAGTTCTCTGGTGGATTTGGAATCATGATCGACGATGTCATTGCCGGTTTTGCGTGCAATGTATGTCTCCAGGTCTTGATTCGCTTCAACTATATTTGACTGTTTCAGTCTCGGTCTCATCGGACAGATTAGTCGCCCTGAATTTCACGAGCAAAGCTGGTACTGTGCTCGTGCGCAGACACGCTTCCGAGAGACCAGCAAATTCTCTTGAAGCAAGACTTAAAAGAGTAAAATACCTGTAGTTCGAGCTCTAACCCGAAGCGGTCTTTTCATGAAAATTGGTTATAAAGAACTCCTTGACAAGGCGATGTCTGAAGTCGAGACTTTGTCGGTGGAAGACGCGATTGCCTTGCACGAAAAAGCCGAAGTGCAGTTCGTGGATCTAAGGGATATAAGAGAACTCAGGCACGAAGGTAAAATTCCGGGTGCCTACCATACGCCCAGGGGCATGCTTGAGTTCTGGATCGATCCTGACAGCCCCTATTTCAAGAAGGTATTTTCGCAGGATACCAGATTCGTTTTCTACTGCAAGTCGGGGTGGAGGTCTGCACTGGCAACACAGACTGCGCAAACAATGGGGCTTGGCGGTGTCTGCCATATCGGAGGTGGATTTGACGCCTGGAAAGAGTCCGGAGCGCAAATTGAGACACTTGACGATTGAGAATTTCCCAAAATCCAATCAGTATCCCCGAACGATGGAAAATCCAAGTTGGAACAGACAGGTTATAGACAAATGAAAATAGGTCCAATCACTGCTGGAGTGGTTTTTACAGCATTGTTCTCGCTGAACGTATTTGCGGACGAACAACTGGAACAGGCACGCGCTGCAATTCTCGGCATTATCGGAGGAAATACCACACTTGACAGTTTGACAGAATCTCCGATACAGGGAGTTTATGAGGCAGTAATCGCCAACAACATTTACTATGTTTTTGTTAAGGATAACCACTTGATCGTAGGTGATGCTTTCAACCTCGCTACCGGTGAAAGCCTGAGTGACCAAAAGCAAAATGTAGCTATCGTCAGTCTTGTTGAGAAGACTCCGGTTGAGGATATGGTCGTCTTCGCGGCTGAGGGTGAGACCAAGCGACACCTCACTGTGTTCACTGATATTGACTGTGGTTATTGCCGCCGGCTGCATCGGGAAGTTCCGGCACTGAATGCGGCGGGTTTGGAAGTCAGATACATGGCGTACCCCAGAGCCGGCATCGCTTCTTCAAGCTATGACAAGATCGTCACGGTATGGTGCGACAAGGATCCTCAGTCGGCCATGACTGCGTCGAAAAATGGTGAAATTTTGCCGAAACAAACATGCGACAATCCTGTTGCCGGTCAGTTTGTTGCCGGAGATGCGGCGGGCATTAGTGGAACACCGACACTGGTAGTGGATGACGGAACGGTGATTGGTGGATATTTACCGGCTAAAAACCTGTTAGATCGAATTGGATTGAACGAGTAACTGAAATCGACAGCAGTTGGGTGTCTATAAGCGCCGGCAGTTCAACTGAAATTTTGTATTTTTCATTCTTGATCCTCTGGCGGTCAATTCTATTTGGCATCGTTACCAGTACTTGGTTGAGTTCTGGTTGATCGACACCATATATAACAGCATCGCTTGGGAAAGCGGACAAAAGTTTCTGAATACGTACTGGAAGGTAAAAACATGGACGAGAATAGGGAGAAAATTCTAAACGCGACACTGAGCCAGATTCGTCGGCAGTTCGGTCAAGGATCAATAATGAGACTCGGTGATGATGAAATAGATAGAAATATAAAGGTTATTCCGACCGGTTCGCTTGGTCTGGACTTGATTCTGGGTGTTGGTGGTCTGCCGCGGGGACGGGTGGTCGAGATTTACGGACCTGAAGCCTCCGGAAAGACTACATTGACACTGTCGGTGGTTGCGCAGGCACAGAAAAATGGAGGCACTGCAGCGTTTATCGATGCCGAGCATGCATTGAACACTTCTCACGCATCGATGCTCGGTGTGAATGTTGACGATCTGCTGGTTTCCCAACCGAACAATGGTGAGGAAGCCCTGGAAATCGCGGATCAACTGGTACGATCAGCCGCTATCGATGTGGTTGTGGTGGATTCGGTTGCAGCACTGACACCGCGGGCTGAGCTTGATGGTGAGATGGGGGATTCTTTCATGGGACTCCACGCGCGTCTGATGTCGCAGGCACTGAGAAAACTCACCGGAAGCATCAATAAATCGAATACCCTGGTCATCTTCATCAACCAAATCAGAATGAAGATCGGTCAAATCTACGGAAGTCCGGAAGTCACGACAGGAGGTAACGCGCTTAAATTCTATTCTTCGGTAAGATTGGACATCCGCAGAATTGGCGCGATAAAAAAGGGTGATGAGGTGATCGGCAGCCAGACTCGGATCAAATTGGTTAAGAACAAGGTTGCACCGCCTTTCAAGCAGTGTGAGTTCGATATGCTTTTCAATCATGGTATTTCCAAGGAAGGCGAACTGATTGATCTCGGAGTGGCACATGGCATTGTTGAACGCGCCGGTGCATGGTACAGTTTCGGCGATACCCGAATTGGCCAAGGCCGCGATAACGCGCGAGTTTTCTTGATGGAAAATAGCGACATTGCCGAAGATATTGAATCAAAGATTCGAGACGAAGTCGGTATCAATACGAGAATGAAAGAAACTGTCGCGTGAAAGTCGGCGAGGGGATGTCGGATCTGGAGAAAGTTCGATTGCAGGCAGTCAGGTTCCTGGCCAGACGCGAATACTGCGAAAAGGAACTGACGAGAAAGCTGACGAGCCGGGGAGCCAGTCTGGAATCGGCACAACAGGTGATCAGCGAGCTTAGAGACCGCGATATGATCAACGACGCCAGATTTGCACAGGCACTGGTTCGAGTACGAATGTCAAGAGGATATGGACCGATCAAGATCAAGAATGAACTCAGACAGAAAGGGGTGTCATCAGATTTGATCGAATCGAGCTTGGAATTCGATCGGGATGTCTGGCGAGATCAGATAGTGGGGGTACTGAACCGCAAATACAAGGATATAACCCCTGCAGACTATTCTGAGTGGGCCAGACGAGCGAGATTCCTCCAGTCCCGAGGGTATTCGACATTCCAGATCCGGGAATCCCTGGGTGATTTTGCCGAGCCAAATTGAATGATTATCAGTATGCAATGAAAACGATTCAACTAAGACAGCTGTTTCTGCAGTATTTTCAAGATCGGGGCCATGAGATTGTTCCAAGCAGTCCGTTGGTTCCAGGGAACGATCCCACACTGCTTTTCACCAACTCCGGCATGGTGCAGTTCAAGGATGTATTTCTTGGTACCGACAAGCGTCCCTATAGTCGTGCAGTGACCGCACAACGATGCGTTCGAGCAGGCGGAAAGCACAATGACCTCGAAAACGTTGGTTATACCGCCAGGCACCATACTTTTTTTGAGATGCTGGGCAACTTCAGTTTCGGGGACTATTTCAAGCGCGACGCAATCCACTTTGCCTGGAATCTGCTGACAGGTGATATCGGATTGCAAAAAGATCGACTTTGGGTGACTGTCTATGTGGACGACGATGAAGCAGCGGATGTCTGGCAGAATGAAATCGGCATTCCGTCAGAAAGGTTCAGACGAATTGCCACATCAGATAATTTTTGGGCGATGGGAGATACCGGACCTTGCGGACCTTGCTCAGAAATCTTTTATGATCATGGTCCGGAAATCGAAGGCGGACCACCTGGCTCACCTGAACAGGATGGTGACCGTTACGTTGAACTTTGGAATCTGGTCTTCATGCAGTATGAACGGCTTGCTGACGGTTCGTTGAGACCGTTGCCACGGCCCTCAGTTGATACCGGAATGGGACTTGAGAGAATTGCGACAGTTCTGCAGAAGGTCTACAGCAACTATGATATTGATCTTTTTCAGGCACTGATTCAACACGCGGCTCAAGTTGTCGGGACGAAAGAACTGGAAAGTAAATCCCTGAGGGTGATTGCCGACCACATCCGTTCCGCAGCTTTCTTGATAACCGACGGTGTGACACCGTCCAACGAGGGTCGAGGTTATGTACTCCGAAGAATAGTCCGTCGTGCGATTCGACACGGCTATCAGTTGGGATGCAAGCGTCCGTTTTTGCATGATCTGACACCATCTCTGGTTGAGCAGATGGGAGACGCTTATCCAGAACTTCGCCACGCACAGTCAAAAGTCGAAAGGGTGCTTCTCAGAGAAGGCGAGCGATTTGCCAGAACACTGGATCAGGGTTTGAAAATTCTAGATCGTGAAATCGGTGCGCTTGCAGGTTCTGAGCTGCCGGGTGAAGTTGCATTCCGTCTCTATGACACGTACGGATTTCCTCTGGACCTGACTGCGGATTATCTCAGAGAGCAGAATCTTACAGTGGATTCCGACGGTTTCGAACAATCGATGCAGGAGCAACGTGATCGGGCAAAGTCAGCCAGCAAATTTGAAACAGAAATTTCCATGGGGCCGGCGATCAGTGTGGATGTGGAATTCTGTGGCTACGATACGTTACATCAGGACAGCGCGATCGCAACGATTCTGATAGGAAATTCGGAGGTTGCCGTAGCTGATGAAAACGACGAAGCGATTCTGGTACTCAGCACTACACCATTCTATGCGGAGAGTGGTGGACAAGTTGGTGACACAGGTGTAATCCAGTCCAACGGCAGTTCATTCCGCGTTGAGGACACGCAGTACCTGTCGAAGGGTGTAATAGGCCATGTCGGCAGGGTTGTGAAAGGTAGTTTCATGACCGACGACCGGGTTACCGCGAAAGTCAATTCGGACAACCGAATATCAACCATGAAGAATCATTCTGCCACTCATCTGCTCCATGCTGCGCTTCAGGATATTCTCGGAACACATGTTCAGCAGAAAGGTTCATTGGTGGCACCTGATCGGCTGCGATTCGATTTTTCGCATGACAGCGCGGTGACTGATAATGAAATCTGTCGAATTGAAACACAGGTCAATGAGCATGTCCGTGAGAACTGGTTGGTTTCGAGTCAGGTTATGGAACTGGAGGAAGCCAAATCGAGAGGGGCGGCGGCTTTGTTCGGCGAGAAGTATGATTCGGAAGTCAGGGTGATCGAGATGGGCGACTATTCTTTGGAACTCTGTGGAGGTACGCATGTCGAGCGAACAGGTGACATTGGCTTGTTCAAGATTATCCAGGAGTCGAGCATTGCTTCTGGAATCCGTCGAATCGAAGCCTTGACAGGATCAATGGCCGTGGAACGAATGCAAACCGAAAGCCGGAAGTTGACGGAAATTGCGAGGAAGTTGAACATCGGGTTGAACGATGTTGAAGACAAACTGGCTCAGATTATGGCTAGCAACCGGGGCTTCGAGCGGCAGATATCGGAACTGAAAACACAATTGGCCACCGGTGGTGGAGCAGACTCGTCGCTTCCAGTCACGACTATAGATGGCGTTAATCTTATTGTCACCAGGCAGGATGGGATTGAACCCAAAGATTTGCGGAATATTCTTTTTCGCATGCAGGACAACTTGGGATCTGGCGTGGTTGTTCTCGGTTCTGTCAAGGATGGCAAGGCAACCCTTCTGTGCTCTGTCTCCAAAGATCTGACGGACCGTGTCAATGCAGGACAGGTTATCGCAAAGATTTCTCCCCTGGTTGAAGGGAAGGGTGGAGGAAAGTCGCATTTGGCCCAAGGTGGAGGTTCCCGAGGGGAAAACATCGACCAGGCGCTTGAAGCTGTTCCTCAGGCGATCGCGTAAACAACGCGACATTAAAATCTATTTTCCTGCAATTTTGTCTGAATATTCATGAGCGTTGAATCGTGTCTTTAGTGATTGAAAAATTTGGCGGTACTTCGGTCGGTAGTATCGAAAGAATCAACAAGGTGGCCCGAAGAGTAGCCAGAACAAAATCCGATGGTTACGATGTTGTGGTGGTGTTATCCGCCATGGCTGGTGATACCAATCGTCTGATCGATTTGGCTAACCAGATCCAACCGAACCCGGATCCCCGGGAACTCGATATGGCGATGTCTACCGGAGAGCAGATTACGATTGCACTTCTCAGCATGGCCCTGAATCGGGATGGTTGCAAGGCGAAATCCTATACCGGGAGCCAGATTCCGATCATCACGGATAAAGTTCATGGGAAGGCAAGAGTTCAAAGGATCAATTCTGAAAAGATTCTGAAAGATCTGGACGAAGGCCATGTCATTGTTATAGCCGGATTTCAGGGTGTTACGGAGTGCGGTGAGATTACTACACTCGGTCGCGGCGGGTCAGACACGACTGCTGTCGCACTGGCAGCCGCATTGGAGGCGACCGAGTGTCGAATTTATACAGATGTAGATGGTGTGATGACCGCGGATCCTCGCATTGTCCCCAGTGCACGGATTCTGGAACGAATTACAGCTGAAGAGATGCTGGAACTGTCGAGTTCAGGCGCAAAGGTGTTGCAGATTCGAGCGGTTGAATTCGCATACAAATATGGGGTTGACTTGCGTGTGCTTTCGTCGTTTCACGATGTTCCGGGTACGCTCATCTCATCAAAGGAGTCAAATATGGAGCAACCAAAGATTACAGGAATCGCGTACAACGTCAATGAGGCGAAAATTACGATCAGAGGAGTTCCTGATCGACCGGGAATCGCTTCCAAGGTGTTCGGTCCGATAGCCGAATCGCATATCAACGTCGATATGATTATTCAGAATGTGGGCATTGACAACAACACGGATTTGACATTTACGGTTGACCGAAGCGAACACCACAACAGTCTGGCACTGGTGGAAAAAATCATGCCGGAAATCGGTGCGCAGGAACTGGTATCCAACGGTGATATCGCAAAAATATCACTCGTAGGCGTGGGAATGCGCTCACATACTGGAATCGCTACAACAATGTTTTCCACGCTAGCTGCGGAAGGAATTAACATTCAGATGATTTCTACTTCTGAAATCAAGATTTCGGTCATTGTCGACGAAAAATATGTGGAATTGGGTGTAAGAGCCCTCCACAGTGCTTTTGGTCTTGATGATGCAAATGTTCCCAGGCGAGAAAAAGCACCGCAACAGGCACTTGAGTCCTGATTGATTTCCTTATCGACCATAACTTTCGATGCTGATATAAGTGAGAATTAGATTTGATTGAAATTCTATAATGAAGCGAGTTTTTCGATATGTAAGGGTAGGAAAATTGACCTCGTCTGAGAAGCCGGGGTTTTGGATTCTACCGACAAACGCGATACAGACAGAAAAAGAAAAAATATTTTATGGAGGATAAATTAGCTGTGTTGATATTGACAAGGAGAGTGGGTGAATCAGTAAAAATTGATGAAAGCATCACAGTTTCAGTTTTAGGAATTAAAGGAAACCAAATTCGATTGGGAGTCGATGCTCCGAAAAATGTGTCAGTGCATCGCGAAGAGATTTATCAGAAGATGAAAGCTCAGAAACAGAGTGATACCTAATATTCTTTTCGGACCGATTCATTTTGAATTGTGAAGTCGTAAGATTTTTTGCACTTACCCTTGGAGAGGTGGCCGAGCGGTTGAAGGCGCTCCCCTGCTAAGGGAGTATGGGCAGCCCCCATCGAGGGTTCGAATCCCTCCCTCTCCGCCAATAGTTGGTTTATAAGAATTGGGTGGTTGCCAAAACGGGATGTGCGCGCCCGTAGCTCAGCTGGATAGAGTACCAGACTACGAATCTGGGAGTCGGGGGTTCGAATCCCTCCGGGCGCGCCACACACTAGGTGGGGTGCGTGCCGACGGAACAATAGCCCGAGCTAATTGCCATTTATCATAGGCTATGTTTTAAGATTTTTCTGACATAGGCGGTGTTCTCAATGTACATGGGCAAGACTTGGAATTGCTCCCGGCGTCAATTCCCATTTTGGCCAAGTCTACAGAATGAACTTATGGAAGTTACCGTTGCGAGTACGAGGAAAAAGACCATATTGAATTGCTTGAGCTTATGGAGCAGGTGTTGTGTGATGTGATGATTTCCAGATTCAGCTTGAAATTAATGTCGTCACTTTGTGCAATTGGAACAGCATTGCGTCGCGCTTGATGATGCAGGTTGGTCTGGTGATAGAGAGATTCTGGTTTTATTTCACCTCTGATCGAATGCGCTGGACTCGATACGCAGGAAAGGAATCCAGATCTAGGTCGGTACCAACGTTCGAATGATTCTGAAAAGGTCGATCAAACGATGGTTTGTGTGGTGTATATTGCTGTTATTGCTGTTTTTTACAGGCCCTGTGTACCTGCTGGTTATCGGTGAATTTATGGGCAAGCACTGGTCGCAAGCATCAACGGGTTCGGCTCATATTGCGCCTCATCCCCTTGAGGCGAATGAAGCAATAGCTCAAGTCTATGCCGCCCGTACGTGGGGTGCACGTGGAGCAGTCAGCGTACATACCTGGATTTCTGTCAAGCCATCGAATGCCTCTGCATACACTGTTTACCAAAAAATCGGCTGGCGATTGCGCTACGGTAATTCCGCCATGTCGTTTCGCGAAGACATCCCAGATCGGTTCTGGTATGGAAACAAACCGTGGCTGCTCGCTGATATAAGAGGTGAGAATGTTGACGCAGTCATTGAGGAAATTCATCGGGTAGCGATGGAATATCCCTATGCAAATGAGTATCGACTCTGGCCTGGTCCGAACAGCAACTCCTTCACTGCCTGGGTGTTAAGAAGAGTTCCCGAATTGAGAGCCGATTTACCGCCGACCGCCATCGGCAAAGATTGGCTGGGGCAGGGTCACTTGGTGGCGTCAGTTCCGAGCGGAAGCGGATTTCAGGTTTCACTGTTTGGAGTGTTGGGTGTTGCCATTGGCATTGAAGAAGGTTTGGAATTCAATTTTTTTGGGGTACACTTCGGTTTAGATCCGCTGGGCCTTTCTTTGCGGTTGCCTGGATTTGGCAATTTATCAATTCACGGATTCAACTGACGTACCAATGTTCGACAGCTAAGCGGCAAACGCGATTGCTGGATTGTTCCCTTTTTGTATTCTCAGAAATTATGAGTTAGACTGATTGATGTAAAATTTGAAGAATATGCCGCTCATGATTGAAAAAATCTTGATACAGTGGTAATCAGGCAGTCTTATCACTAACCGTTGACCGATAGTTCGTTGTGTGTGGCCGATTTAATATTCTTACCGATGTTGATACGCTTCTGACCGCGTTTGAAGTATTGAGGGAACGCTCGGAACTTTTGACGTATGAGCCGCGTTACAATATCAGCCCATCACCCAAAAACAAACCTATAGACCTTTCAGGTGACTTTCTAACTCGAATTCCAATTGTCCGGTTGGACCAATACGGCGGAAAAATCCTTCGAAGTGCGATCTGGCCTTTGGTACCGGTATGGTCACGAGGCATGATTCCCAAATATTCGACTGCAAATGCGCGATCGGAAACGATGACTGCGGCGGCGAGTTACCGGTCTGCTTGGAGAAACAGTCGCAGATGCTTAATTCCAGCAACTGGATTTTATGAATGGCAGGCAGTTGGAAATGACATACCGAAACAGCCTTGGCATATTCAGCACACGAACCAGACAATCATGAGTTTCGCGGGACTATGGGAACAAGGTTACACAGATGATGGTGAAGTATATGAGTCGTGCACGATTGTGACAACGGAAGCAAATGAATTAATGGCAAAAATTCATAATTCAAACAGGCGGATGCCTGTTATTATCGATCCCGATGTCAGGGATATCTGGTTGTCCAAAGATCATGATGCTGCGAGACAACTCACACGCACGTACGGTGATGGTTTTCTCCGCGCCGACCCGATATCGACCCGGATCAACAATCCGAGATATTCAGACCCCGACTGCGTTGAACGTTTAGAGACCCTGAGCTAAACGAACCTTAATAATTACCGGGATTTTCCAGATTCTCTCTCCATTTCAGTCTCCGCTCCTACCAAACCATTCGGTTAGCGGATGACTGAATCGATCACGACCTGCACTTTGAAGTTGAGACACAAAAAGAACCGAAAGTCTGGTGCTTCAAAGAAGTTACTGGTTATTTCGGGATCCGTAGACTTTGTCAATAATCGTAACGTCAGAGTACGAACCGCAGATGGACATATGTATATGCCCGAAGTCGGTCGATTCTCCAATTTACTGCCGAAGGATACTGTGGAATTTGAAGTAATACCTGCGCGCGGTAATAGACCACAAAAGTCCCGGATTGTTGGCGCAGAGCGGAATTCTTGCTATCGGATTGTCGCTTTGGTTCAGAAAAAGAGAACCAGAGGGAAGCACAGACTGTTGCTTTTCCCGGTTGGAGTCGGTTTGGATAGTGCGATTGAGGTGAATGGCGATGTCACTAAAGCGAGACACGGGGACTATATCGTTGCCACTGTTGAACGGATATACAACCAACCGAATTCATTTAGGTTGATCGAGATTCAGAAACGACTCGAAAGTGTTCGTGAACTCGCAAATGCTGTTGCAATGTCGCGGTTTGGACTTGATCGGGAATGGTCGGCTGAAGTGAGTTCCGAAGTCGAGAATTTACGGGATGATATTGATGAAGAGTTCTTGGCTGTGCGCGATGATCTGCGAAGCATTCCATTCGTCACCATTGATCCCGCAACGGCCAAAGATCATGATGACGCGGTGTTCTGTGAAAGACTGGATGACGGCAATTTCAGGTTGATGGTCGCAATAGCGGATGTTTCCCACTATGTTCTGCCGAATACCCAACTGGATTCGGAAGCGCAAACCCGGGGAACGTCGATTTACCTGCCGGAAGATGTGATACCCATGCTCCCGGAGTTACTCTCGAACGATATTTGCTCACTTAAGTCCGAGAAAGATCGTCTTGCACTGGTCTGCGATATGACTATCAAGTCAGATGGTATTGTCAGCGACTACGAGTTTAAGGATGCTGTAATCAACTCCCGAGTGAGTCTGAGTTACGATTCTGTTGAAGAAAAGATGCATGGCAATGAATTGTCGTCGGCTGTCAATTCCAATCTTCAATGCCTTTTCGAGTTGCATCATTTCCTGTTGAAGGCGAGAACTGAACGCGGGACCTTGGAAGTTGATCTGCCTGAATCCGTGTTGAATGTTTCAAATTCCGGTGAGGTGGAATCAATCGGTAAAACAAATAGAGTTTTGTCACACAGTATTATCGAAGAGGCGATGTTGGCGGCGAACGTCTGTGCTGCGGAAATGATCGATAAACATTATTCCGGAAATGCCATGTTCAGAGTTCATGACGAACCAACAAAGCGAGATATCGAGGAACTGAACGGGATCCTAGAAGACTTCGGAGTAAAACTGCCTGTAGACAGAAAGACCAAGATATCGGATTACGACGAAATCCGGAGTAACCTAGTTCATCAAGAAGATGTCTTCGCAGCCCTTCAGACTCATATCTTGAGAAGTCTTTCGACCGCGGTTTATTCTGTAGCCTGCGGACCTCATTTTGCTTTGAGTTACCCGAAATATACTCACTTCACATCCCCTATTCGCCGGTATCCCGACATCTTGGTCCATCGACTCATCAAAGGCGTTCTGCAAAGAAAGAAATCTGTGCGCAACGATTTGAGGCTGGACCACCTTGCAAAGGAGTGCTCGTATCTCGAAAGACGCGCCGATTCCTGTGTGCGGGAATCGGAGAAATGGCTGAAGGCGGACTATATGAAGTTCTGTGTTGACGAACTCTATGACGGAATAGTCGTTGATATCAGGTCCTTCGGCGTTTTCGTCCAATTAGACGAACCTTACGTAAGCGGAATGATTCCAACCTACAAACTAGGCGTTGAGTATTTTTACTACGATAGAGTCAGAAGGCAGTTGATTGGTGAGAAAACCCGAACGCTATATAAAATAGGAATGTCTATTCAGGTGCGAGTTGAAGACGCTGACCCAGAGAATGGATTTATTGATTTTGAACTCTCAACTAGTACTTGGAGAGAAGTAGGTCGGCTTGGACGACGTAGAAACAAGCGGTGAGGAAAAACGGTACTTACAAAAATTGAGAACAGCGTGCAACTCGGTAATTGATGGAAAGATGATCCGCGAAAGTATTGCGCTGGAGGTGTGAATAAATTCAATCGCCATAATGAATCATAAACGCCTCCTCATGGTCATTGATATCTTCGATTGCAGTTTCAACTTCCGCGATGGCGTCTTTCAGTTGTGACGTAATCGTTTGCCTGTCGTCGGTGAACGGGATATTGGCGATCAGGTTTTGCAGTTTGCCCACCGAAAGCCAGGCCTTGTGTCGAGCCCATTCGGTAAACAACACATGATGTGGATCAACCAGCGACAAATCCTTAAACCGGCAAACATCATTGATTTCGCAGTTCAAGGGCACATAACCGTTCACCAGTGTAATACGTTCTGCCCGCTGGGTGAGTTTGGTCGCGCGATGAACGACCATGTTGCCGTGCAAGACGATAGCGTAGCCTGGTCCCGGAAATTCAGGTTTGATCGTTCGGTGTTCCGGAATGGGTTCGTCGCAATTCGCGTATTCCTGTGCTTCTCGTCGAGTTCCCATGAAATACTGAAATTCACCACCTCGCAATTCTGTCGGATCAGACAACATCAGTACGTAATCCAGCCCGAGCGTATCATGGTGCCATTTGTCTACCGAACGACTCAGGTCATCCGGTGCGTAATTCAAATGGCCGAGATGCAGGGGCATGGTATGGGGCGCAACCGGCGTTTCAAAAATTTCGCCGAGAAAATCGGTTACCTCGGTACAAAGACAAAAGTCACGCAGAAATTCGGATTGATAGACCCCACCTCGAACCATATTCTCGATGCGCTCGCAATTGACTGAATATTTCTTCAATCGACGTGCGGTTTCGAGCATCACTTCGACACCTTCGTCAGACAAGATTCGGACTGCGCTGGATACAGCAAACGCAGTTGCACACTTTTCGATTTCATCTGTCTGGTAGCCCAGGTCACTCAAATTGAGGGTGGTTTCAGGCGGTTCCAGTTGCAGGTGTCGGTTTGGATCAAACCTGATCGTCTCGCGCTGGTAGCGGTAGCCCTCTGGCAAGCGTTTCGGGAATTCAAGTGGAGTAATCGAGTGTCTCATGTCTCACGCACCGTTAGCGAAACATTAATGTCAAGTTAAATTATGTCCAAATTACGGAAGTAGTAGGGAAGAATTTTTGTCGCAATAGTGAAACCAGCGTTAACGAGAGTTCTCAAAGCGTGGAATAACCTGAAAACGTGCGTATTCGCAACCAGTTCGCCCGAGCCTGACCATCTGTCTTAAAGTAGTTGGTCGAATGCTGACAACTGTTGCGGTAATACTCCCAACGAGCGCATTTTTCTGTCAAGCAGAAAACATCCCTACCCATCGGATAGGCTGTTATAGAACTCTCAGGGCAGGTCGTCAAACAGATTGGAATTGAATGTTTTCAGACCGGGAGATAATGGACGCTTGAATGGAAAGATTTCATTAACTTTCTCGAGAAACTCTTCGTCTTATTCAAAATAATTCTAGTCTTCTCGTGATTCCAACCGACCCGCGGACAGAACCATATCACCGATTTGCGAAAATTGCATCCAAGTCGATTTGAGAGATACAAATCGGCAAAATGAAAGATGGATTCACTAAAATTGTGGTTTTCCCAACCAATAGTCCTGTTTCGAAGATGATGAATATAGTGACAGGTCGATCAGGATGAACTTATCGACCTCCGTTACCAGCCTCCGCATTTTAGAGTTTGTACCTCTCGCTGCGCTGTTGATGTCGCTGGTTGCACTTTCCGTTGACGCCATGCTGCCGGCTCTTCCTGTAATCGGGCAGGATTTGGGAGTACAACGCCCAAATGACACACAGTTTGTCATCACGGCACTTTTCATAGGGCTTGGAATCGGTCAGTTCTTTTTTGGACCACTTTCCGACGCTATCGGACGAAGACGGGCGATTTTTGCGGGATTGACCGTCTTCATCGTCGGATGCCTCGCCAGTGTGTTCGCTTCTTCTTTCGAGATGATGATTGCCGGGCGTGTTCTGCAGGGAATCGGCGCGTCGGGTCCGCGAATTGTAACGATGGCTCTCGTGAGGGATCAATACAGTGGCAAACAGATGGCGCGGATTTTATCGTTCATCATGGCGGTATTTATACTTATCCCTGCGGTCGCCCCGTTACTCGGGCAAACAATAATGTGGATTGGGGGTTGGCGTTCAATATTTACAACATTTCTTGTTGTTGCCACCACAGCCCTTATCTGGTTCTTCTTACGTCATCCGGAAACGCTTCGCCCTGATCATCGCAGACCTTTGTCACCGAGGCTCATTGGCGAGTCTATAGGAGACATTCTTCGAATTCGTTCCACAATAGCATACACGTTTGCGATCGGGCTGATATTTTCACCGTTTGTCGCATTTTTGAGTTCCGCACAACAAATTTTTCAGGTGGCATATTCAACCGGAAGTCATTTCCCACTTTATTTTGGTGTGCTTGCGCTCGCGATCGGAATCGGCTCGTTGGCCAACGATAAAATGCTTTTGCGCTTTGGGATGCACCAAATTGTAAAATCAGCTGCTATCGTGGCTACAATCGCATCATTTATTGCACTACCTGCGCTCTTTGCGTTTGATGGTCTTCCGCCACTGTGGTTATTTATGAGTTACATGTTGGTGGTGTTTTTTTGCATGGGTCCAATTTTTGGCAATCTCAATGCACTAGCGATGCAGCCACTTGGACACATTGCGGGTATCGGCGCAGCCTTGATAGCATCAGTCGCCACTTTCATTTCCGTATCATTCGGAACTGCCATAGGACAAACTTTCGATGGGACGGTCTATTTTCAGATTGGAAGTTTCGCTTTGTTCGGGCTATTGACAACAGTCGCCATTCGTTGGGCTATTCGACCAAAATCGACTTCTCCGCCTCTCAAACGTGTAACATAATCAACTGCGATTTTATTCCTGGTTTCCTGTACACTTCATTTGATTTGTGACTCGGTGTAATAGAACTGACAATGGTATCTGTTCAGCACTGATTTGCATCTGTTCACACTTAAATACCCCGACAGATAAATGCGAAAAGTTTTCGGAATTCATAATGCCTTTTCCATGATCCGGTACAAGACCCGGGAAATCGTATCAGTTGATTTGAGCGAGAGCCGAAATGACAGGCGGATTCGACAAATCGAGAAACTCGCGATCGACCAAGGTATCCCAGTTCGACGCGTGGCAAGTGAAATCATGAATGCAGATGCCGAAGGTAATCGACATCAAGGAGTAATATTGACCTGTCATTCAGCGACTGTTCGCCAATCTACCAATTTGCCGGATTGGTTCAACTCTTTGAATAACCGGTCTCTACTTGTCATTCTGGACAGTATCACCGATCCCAGGAATCTTGGAGCCTGTATAAGAAGCGCGAATTCAGCTGGTGCAGACGGTGTCATTGTGAGCCGTTCACGCGGGAGTCCGCTTACAGCAACTGTTTCTCATACCGCTGCCGGTGCGGCGGAAGTCACACCCATTTATCAGTCATCCAATCTGGCGCGTGACCTTGAGATTCTCAAAAGATTGGGAATTTGGGTGATCGGACTCGATGCTGACGCCCCCAGCAATGTATTCGCGACCGACCTTATGGATCCCTGCGCACTTGTATTCGGTGCGGAGGACAGGGGATTGAGAGCAGAAACCAAGAAAAAATGTGATTTACTGGTTTCAATACCAATGATGGGAGATGTTCAGAGCGTCAATGTTTCAGTGGCTGTGGGCATTGCGAGTTTTGAAGTTGTACGACAGAGAATGCACTCTGAGGCAGATAACTGAAATTTTGAAATTGTTTACACCAGGCCCGGGTGTTTTTTCAAGTAAGCGTTCCGGTACAGCTACTTCCGGCACCTGCAGTACAGCCGAAACAATGTGAATCGACCGCAATTCGATCCTTTTCAATTTCGTCGGCTCGCAGATCCCAAAGATACCTGGGCTTCCGCCAACCTGCGTGAATATCGAGCATCTGATTGAAATCACAGTCGAATATTCTTCCCAACCAGTCGACGCTGATGATGTGCCTGCACATCAATCCGTCTACCGCGTCCGGATTGAAGTTTTCCATGAGCAGGTTGAGGTAATTTTCGTAGTCCCCGGTTCGTTCCAGATAGTGACGAAATCGGCTAATGGGTAAATTGGTGATGGTAAACAAATTATTGAAGCAGATTCCAAAGTCCTCACTTAGACGCTCTTTGTAGGTCGCCTGTAAATCGGATTGCAATGGCGGCAGCCTTCCACCGTTCGGGTTGTAGACGAGATCCAACGACAGTTCCGGATCGTTCCCGTAGCCAAGTTTATTGAGTAGTTGCAGAGCGCGTATGCTGTCCTGAAACACACCTTTTCCGCGTTGGGCTTCCAGATTTTCTTTCGAGTAGCAGGGCAGGGAGCAGATTAAGGCCACTTTTTGCGACGCATACCATTCGGCGAGTGATTCCTGACCTGGCTCGAACAGGACGGTCAAATTGCAACGAGCCATTACTTTTGCTCCGTTGTTCAGACAGGATTCAGCAAACCTGCGGAAATTTGGGTTGAGTTCAGGCGCACCTCCTGTGATATCCACCGTCTTGATTTCGTATCTCGCACACCATTCGATTATTTTCTCCATTGTTGCCCATTCCATGATTTCCGTCCGCTTGGGGCCGGCATCAACGTGACAATGATTACAGGCTTGGTTGCACAGTTTGCCCAGATTGACTTGAACATCCCTGATCTGGGTTCTTCTGAGTTGACCGATCCCTTTTCTTGTCAAAAGAGAGCTAAAACTGAAGCGGGCGGAGTCGAATCCTTCAGTGAATCCCGAGTAGTGATCATCCAGAGTGATTGCAGGAATTGTCGACATCAGGCATTCCGAGTGCTATGACCGAGGAAATGTCTTCGAATGAAGTGGTCAATTGAAATCTTCCCTGGTCCCCGTAACAACAGTACCAGCAACATTATCCCCCAAACCTGGTGCTGAACCATTCCGGCCGCATTCAACGTCGAGTACGAAATTACTGCGACAATATTGAACACAAACAATGCGCCGGCAGCCGCTCTTGCGGCGAGTCCAAATACAAGCAGTACCGGCAGTACGAGTTCCGCGGCTATTGCAAGGTATGCTGCGAGTTCAAATGGAATAATCGGTACGGCGTATTCGTATTCAAACAAATACATGGTTGAACTGAGATTCGATATCTTTGTCAAACCTGATTTCCAGAATACATTGGCAACCCAAATTCGCAGAACAAGATCTCCGATGGGGGCGGCACAATCAAGCACGCACAAGATTCGACGGCAGAGAGCGCCGATCGAAGAATCTTTAAACATAATATTCTGGTATCTTTATTGCGCCGAGGCAATCATCTGTTGTCAATCGAGACATCAGAAATCGCTCCGGTGGAGAATAGTTTATGAAGTCCAGTTTCAAGATTATAGGTGGAATTGCTGTCGATTATATAGGCTAACATGAAACCCAATTTAGAGTTCTTTTTGCACATCTCCAATAATCGAAACAATTCCTTTTCCAGATTGATTACTTCGACGGTCAAGCCGTTACGAACGATCAGCACATACTGTCCGGCGGCATTAATGTCTGGAATTTGAACATCTTCCGATGCATTTAGGGCGTAGTTCCAGATATCGAAAACCGGGGACGAAGACGACAGGAATGTTACCGAAGGATGTATATGAAACAGCAATTTCTCGTATTCGTCCGGCGTAAACTGTGCGAGGCAGTCCACACCGACCGAAGGAACTGAGGAAGCGTGACAGGCAGTATGGCAAGCCCAATCGATCAATGCGATATCGGTCAGATAAGCGATATTTTCCAATCCTTCAAATGTTCGTACATACTTGGGAAATTGATCGCCGAATTGATGAATACTGCCTTGTGCCGGAGGAAACTCAATTGAATATTGATGTGCGAGAAATTTAAAGTAGTCGCTTCCGACGATAGCTTCAGTGACTGAAAAAATGGCTTGCAAAGACTCGGTTAGGGTTGATCTTATATTGTTTCTGTAAATCTGTAATCTGCGTTCTGAATTGAAATTACCCGCACGGATCAATGGCCGAATTCTTTTTTCCTGACCAGACAGGACTTCCTGAGCAAACCGCGTCTGTAGATCACGCAAGTTCACGGGTTGATTCTCTTAGAAACTTGCGCGCAATATTCGCTTCATCCAGCAGGATCGAATAGTCTGGCAGATTTTTGTCCCATTCAATCAGTGTCGGTGCATGGCTGAATCGCCTAACTGCGAGTTTGTAGAGTTCCCATACCTCATCACAAACTCGTTGGTCATGGGTATCTATGCGTATTTCCCCATCAGAGAGTTGTTTGACAGTGTGACCCGACAGATGAATCTCGCCTACGAGGTCGGGTTGCACCGCTTCAATGAACTCGGTCGCACTGAAATCGTGATTGCGTGAATTCACGTAGACATTGTTGATGTCGCAAAGTATCTGACAGCCACTTCTATTTGAGATTTCACAGATAAACTCCCATTCAGGAATTTGTGAATGGGAGAATTCCAGATAGGTCGATGCATTTTCAACGAGAATCTGCGTTCCCAGGAATTCTTGCACTTGAATAATACGATCGATGAGATGGTTTTGAGACTCCTCCGTCATCGGCAGTGGTAGCAGATCATGCAGATGTACCCCGCCGACTGAACTCCAAGACAGATGCTCAGAAACCAGCGTTGGTTGATAGACTTCTACCAGCTCCTTGAGTCTGGTCAGGTGGGAAACATTCAGAGGATCGGTTGATCCGAGCGAAAGACCTACACCGTGAAAACTGACAGGATAGTTTTGGCGGACTTTATTCAGATAGTAATGTGGAGAACCGCCTTGTCCAAAGTAGTTTTCGCTGTGAACCTCAAACCAGTCAACTGCCGTTGGGTCGGAGAGGGCGTCTCTGTAGTGCTCTGCGCGCAACCCGATTCCAACAGAATTGTTCGGTATCGGGTTGCGCGACATAGCTCTACATATCAAAAAAGATACGAAAGATCAGCTGGGCTCAGAGGAACCGCCAGTCAATCGCTCACACAGTCCTTTCGGAACCATGATGAAGGCGTCTTTTTGGTCATCCATTGTCGATGTCCCTGCACAGGATGAGTTGGCTGTCGCACAGTCGTTTTTACCGGCTTTAGCCACACCGTAACATTTTTCCTTGTCACCAGCATTGACGGTAGTCGATAGTGACAGGGTACCAAGTGCCAGCGCGCCTGAAATTGTTGCCGCGATAAGTGCTTTTTGTGTTTTCATTTCAAACTCCTAGAAATAAAATAATTTTCATTCATCAATATACATTATCACCTGTATATCCAATGAGGTTAGTCAGTCCGCCTCCGCGGTTACAGGGGCATGTCGATTCTAATCTGGTGTATCGAAATTGGATGCGACTACTCTCGATTAATCAATTCAGAAATTGAATCTATCAGGTCTCAGTTATCGGCCGAGCCTTCGTCACTCCTGTCGCTCAGTCTTTCCGTGAGCAGTGCCATTAACCTAGCGTCCTCGTCGAGTTCGACGGTTTCATCAGTTGATTCGATAAGAACCTCAAATAGCGCTGACATTATTTCATGTTGAACTTCATGCTTGTCGCCAGTTTGGGTTACCCATCTATCGTAGATCGATCGAATACCGCTTGGCGAGTCGTTGCTGATCATTTCGACGACAACAGAGTGCAGACCGATGTGTGCAAACGGGTCAGGTTCATCAGTGTTGAACTCATGAGGTTCAAATGTATTTCGATTCGATAGCACGCTATGTGTTTCCGGGTGCATGTCGATAATTCTCTCGATTTGTTTTTCCATGGGACTTAGGGGATTCTTAGCCTGAATCTTTTCCCAGAGGTCGAATAGAAAGGCTCTTTGTTCGGAATCGGCCAACATATCTGAATCTCAATGTGTATTTATTTGGAGTCCGCAAGGGAGAAACGATCAGTGTACTCACATAGGTCGAAAATCAGGCATGTGCCACAGGAAGGTTTCCTTGCAGTGCAGATATACCGCCCGTGAAGGATCAGCCAGTGATGCGCATCGACAAGGAATTCCTTTGGAACAACCTTCAGGAGTTTCTGCTCAACTTGGTCAACGTTCTTTCCAGGAGCGATTCCAATCCGATTGGAAATACGAAATATGTGCGTATCGACTGCCATTGTCGGCTGTCCGAATGCCGTATTGAGAATGACGTTCGCGGTTTTACGCCCGACACCGGGAAGTGCTTCCAAGTCTTCCCGGGTCCCGGGAACTTCCCCATCGTGATGTTCAAGCAGTATTTCCGAAATCCGAATCAAGTTTTTCGCCTTGCTGTTGAAGAGACCGATTGTCCTGATTAAATCGGTAACTCTCTGAATCCCCAAATCGAATAGAGATTGAGCATCAGGCGCTTCCCTGAACAACTGTTCGGTTGCAGCGTTGACAGACTTGTCAGTCGCCTGGGCAGAAAGGACTACCGCGATCAGCAATTGAAATGTACTCGAAAAGTTCAGCTCTGTCGTCGGATTCGGATTGGCATCGCGGAATCGGGCAAAAATTTCCCGCCGTTTGGTCGAGTTCATCGTGCTTTTCGGGTGGATTGTGAACGAGCCGTTTTCCTGTTAGCCTGCTTCCATCTTCTTGAGCGTTCCCGATTGACCGCATCACGGATCTGTGATTTGAGATCCGAAAACTGTTCTGAGTCGACCGATACCTGATCGCCGCGATTGACTCGTTCACAATGCCGCTGTGCAAGCGCTCTCCAACGGGAGACTTCATCGTGATTGAAATCATTCCAGAAAAAAAGACCGCTTTCGACTTCACAGTCCACCATCCTGATACAGTCAACCGGACAGTGATCGAGGCACAGTCCGCACCCACTGCAGTTTTGTTCGATTACAGCATGCATGTGTTTTGCAGTCCCGATTATGGCATCAAGGGGGCAGGGCGGAATACATAAGGTACAGCCGATGCAGATGTCTTCCTCAATCCTGGCGACCTTTCGGCCTGGGTATGGATCGCAATCTTCAGCAAGTGCAGGAACAGCCTTGTTGGTCAGTCTCGAGAGTGCGCTGATTGTTTCGGCACCACCGGGTGGGCAACGATTGATTTCCGCTTCTCCTTCAGCGATTGCGTGCGCATAATCCAGACAGCGAGGGTAGCCACACATCGTACATTGAGTCTGCGGCAGACAACGATCAATCTCCTCAATCGCTGTCGGTGATGTGAAGCATGCAGATTCCAAACTCAACTGACTCTCTGCCCGGGTCCGACTTCATCCCCGGGATCAATCAACCACAGACCCTCATCGTCTCCGGCTGCCAGGAGCATGCCTTCCGATGTGCCAAACTTCATTTTTCGCGGTGCGAGGTTCGCGACAATCACCACCTTGCGACCAACGAGTGATTCAGGATCATAGAATCCTTTGATCCCGGCAAATATCTGTCTGGTTTCGTTGCCGATATCAACTTTGAGCTTGATTAGTTTGTTGGAGTCTGCGACATCCTCGGCTTCGAGAACCTTTGCGGTACGAAGATCGACTTTTGCAAAATCGTCAATGGAAATCTCATCATTGTTGTCCGTTGAATCATCGGGGGCGGTTTCGGCACTCGCCGCGACTATGGCATCTACATCTTTCTTCTGGATTCTCTGCATCAGGTGAACGTATCCGGAAATTTCGTGGTCCAATAACGGCGATTCAATACGTTCCCACTGATCAACCGGGTCATTGAGAAATTCTCCAACCCGTTGAGCCAGTTGTGGTACCACCGGTGCCAGGTAGTGAATCAGCACTCTGAACATATTGAGTCCCTGCGTGCAGACGTTCTGTAGTTTATCGCGTTGTGTCGGATCTTTGACGAGCACCCACGGCTTCTGGTCATTGACGTATTGATTGGCAATATCAGCCAGTGCCATGATCTCTCTCATTGCTTTGCTGAACTGTCTACCTTCAAAGGCTTCGGTAATCATTCCGCGTGAATCAGCGAGCACCCGGTACAGATTCACGTCATCGAGTTGTGGACTGAGCTTGCCACTGAAATTCTTTGTGATAAAACCTGCACAGCGGCTTGCGATATTGACAACCTTTCCGACCAGGTCCGAATTGATCCGTTGAATGAAATCCTCAAGATTAAGATCAATATCTTCAATCCGATCATTTAGTTTCGCCGCGTAGTAGTATCGGATGTATTCCGGGTCCAGATAGTTCAGATAGGTGCGCGCCGTGATGAATGTTCCTCGGGACTTCGACATTTTCGTACCGTTGACCGTGAGGAATCCGTGCGTGTAGACATTGGTTGGTTTCCGAAATCCAGCACCGTGTAGCATGGCGGGCCAAAACAGGGTGTGGAAATACAGAATGTCTTTGCCGATGAAGTTGTAAAGTTCGGTTTCCTTGTCATCTTTCCAGAATGCGTCGAAATCGATACCTTCGCGATCACACAGATTCCTGAAACTGGCGATGTAGCCGATTGGGGCATCCAGCCAGACGTAGAAATATTTCTCCTCCTCATCTGGAATCTCAAAGCCGAAGTATGGTGCGTCCCGGGAAATATCCCAGTCATTCAAACCGGCCTCAAACCACTCCTTGAGCTTATTCTGTGCCTCAGTTTGAGAGATCTCCTCGGCAATCCACTTCCGCAACATATCAGTGAAGTCACTCAGACGTACAAACAGATGTTCTGATTCGCGAACCTCGGGTGGTTGGCCGGATAGTACGGAGACCGGGTTTTTCAGATCAGAGGGTGTATATGTCGCTCCGCAGTTCTCACAACTGTCGCCGTATTGGTCCGGTGCACCGCAACGCGGGCAATCGCCTTTCACAAACCGGTCAGGCAGAAACAGGCCTTCCTGCGCATCGTATGCCTGACTGATTGTTCTTCGACGGATGTGTCCGCCATCCCGCAGTTTAAGGTAGACATACCGCGAAAAATACTCGTTCTCGTCCGAGTGTGTGGAATGGTAGTTGTCAAAACTGATGTTGAAATCCGAAAAGTCGGCTTCATGCTCTTTCTTGTAGTGTGCAATAAGTTCTTCCGGCCGGATATTCTCTTGTCTGGCCTTCAGCATGATCGGGGTTCCGTGAGCGTCATCTGCACAGACGAAGTAGCACTCGTTGCCATTCATGCGCTGGAAGCGCACCCATATGTCGGTCTGAATGTGTTCCACCATGTGACCCAAATGAATCGGCCCATTGGCATAGGGGAGTGCGGTCGTTACCAAGATTCTTCTGTGCATGTCAATCTGCTGGAAAACGGTGTCCAATCGGTTCGTCGATAGTTGGCGGTATGCTACAATAACCGTATACCGACCCGATATTAAAGTTGTTCGCTGTAGCCGGGTACAGCGGATATTATTGTATATTCATATCAATAGCGTGAGACAGCAAAAAATCCGCTGTCCGCTCTGAATTCATCCTGACTTGCCAGAATTGACGTTTTATGCAGACTGCAACAAAAGCTGATATCGAATCAGTCCTATCGAAAATAAACGACCCGCATACCGGGACTTCTTTGACTGCTGACAAGAAAATCAAGGGGGTTTCAGTTGAGAATGGCGCAGTGCGTGTCGATGTGGCGTTGGGATATCCCGCAAAGAGCTGGCACGAATCGTTGAGTACCGCCATCAAGAAGGAAGTTGTCGGAATGTCCGGGGTTTCCCAAGTTGACGTGACGTTCAACAGTAAAATTTTCTCGCATACTGTCCAGGACGGCGTTTCACCGATTTCCGGCATCAAGAACATGATTGCGGTAGGATCGGGAAAAGGCGGAGTCGGAAAATCGACCGTATCTGTGAATCTCGCTCTGGCACTGTCTGCAGAAGGCGCCCGAGTTGGAATTCTGGACGCAGACATCTACGGTCCGAGCCAGCCACGAATGCTTGGTGTAACCGGTAAGGCACAGACCAAGGACGGGAAAACCATGCAGCCGGTATATAGTTATCATCTTCAGGCCATGTCAATCGGCTTTCTGATTGATGAGGAGAGCCCAATGATCTGGCGAGGTCCGATGGTGACGCAGGCGCTTGAGCAGTTGCTGAAACAGACAGCTTGGGATGAGTTGGACTACCTGATCATTGACCTGCCACCAGGAACCGGCGATACGCAACTGACGCTGGCACAGCGTGTTCCTGTGAGCGGTGCCGTTATCGTCACCACACCTCAGGATATTGCATTGCTTGATGCGCGCAAGGCCTATCATATGTTTGAGAAAGTCAAGATTGAAGTGCTTGGCATTGTCGAGAACATGAGCGTGCACATATGCAGTCAGTGTGGCCATCAGGAGCATATATTCGGTCAGGGTGGAGGTGAACGTATGGCGAACGACTACGGAATCAGCTATCTGGGAGGTGTTCCGCTGGATGGTCAGATTCGGAGTGATGCAGACGGTGGAAAACCGACTGTGGTGAGTGACCCTGATGGTGAGATCGCCGGAAGATATCGAGAAATCGCACGAACCATGGCAGCCCGTCTCTCGGCAAAGAAAAAAGACTTTACGAGTGATTTCCCGTCCATTGTGATTCAAAATACCTGACGGTCGAAGAATATTTTGTCCATCAAGTCAGACAAGTGGATCCGCCAAATGGCGACGCAGCATGGGATGATTGATCCTTATGTACCCGGACAGGTCAGCAATGTTGACGGCAACCGTGTCATTTCCTTTGGAACTTCGAGTTACGGCTATGACATCCGCTGCTCCGATGAATTCAAGATATTCACGAACATCAACACCGCGATCGTCGATCCGAAAGAGTTTTCGGAGGATAGTTTTGTAGATGTCGAATCCGAAGTCTGTATCATTCCGCCAAATTCATTTGCACTCGCCCGAACAGTGGAGTATTTCAGAATTCCCCGTTCTGTGCTGACTGTCTGCCTGGGCAAGTCAACCTATGCGCGCTGTGGTGTGATTGTCAATGTCACACCATTTGAACCGGAGTGGGAGGGTTATGCCACGCTTGAGTTTTCCAATACGACACCTCTGCCAGCAAAAATTTATGCCAACGAAGGAGTCGCTCAGGTAATTTTCTTTGAGGCTGATGATCCCTGTGAAACTTCTTATAGAGATCGCGACGGAAAATATCAGGGGCAGGTCGGGGTAACCCTGCCTGTAACCTGAAAAAGCCTAATCCGGATCCGACTTTCCAAGAGCATTTCTGAATTCATCACGTCGGTTGATCAGCTGGCGGTCTTAGCAGACGACAGTCTGAACAATGATCAATTAGATCACATAGAAGAATATGATCGAATGGCCGATTCCGCAATAAAACACAACCATAGCTATCGGGTGACAAGTTGTGTCTGACAACGTACACGATTCGGAATTTGCAGGTTGGATGGTACCAGGGAATTGAACTTGATCAATCAAATGAAGAACATAGCGTTATACTTCCTGCCGTGAAAAAACGGCAAACGCTGGATATTCCCGGTCGGTAGGATGGTCATGTTTTCGTCGGTTCAACTTGAGTAGAGCTTGCCAGATTTTTCTTGCGAACTTTTCCCTGCGACCGCCGAACGAAGAAAAGTTGCCAGCCCGGTAAAATGGGTTATACGCTTCAGGTGATCTGCCAATCGAACACTACGCAATCGCCGTCGACTAGAGGAATGACGGAGTACTTCCGTCTCGTAGGCAAATACCGTCGCTATGGGAAAGGGCCAGATCCGGATGTTTAGTGTGCAATTGTCAGGTTTGTTTGATATCTGCTAGATTGGGTGTGTCTAGTGTCTGAAATTTCGAGGAGATATTGGCAATGCTACCGGGAAACTTTTATTTAAGCGTAACCCTTTCGAAAGACGAATTAGATAATGCTTTGTTAATAAAAACAGTCAGTTACTTATTTAAGCGTAAACCTTTTCCACCTCAATTTGTAGAAGCTGAAGCGAATTCATGTGGAATCATTTAAATTTCTCCGGCATCGCGTTCGCATAATGCAGAAATTTCAAATAACACAAACCATGACCGCAGGCGGTCGAATTGCTGCAGATCAGCCACACTTTTCATCCGAGTACAATTGTCCCACCACTATTTAATCGCCAAATTTGTCTGTAGAAATAATTTGAAAAAATGCCAACACCATGGGGAACTTTTTATTTAAGCGTAACCCTTTCAAAGTACCAAATAGACAATGCTTTGTTAGTAAAAACAATAAGATACTTATTTAAGCGTAACTTTTTTACTTCAGTTTGTCCAAGCTCAAGCGGATTCTTGTCGAATTGTTCATATTTCTCAGGTATTGCGTTCACATAAGGCAGAATACGCAAAGGACTCCGATCAGGACCTGAGGCAATCGAATTGCTGCGGACCAGCCGCAAGTTTCATCTGAGTATAATTGCCCAAAGATTACCTGAATAGTTACAAAACCACAGAAATTTCCAATGTACAAGTCTAGTATATAGGATCATTTTTTTTGACTAATTCAGGAAATCGAAATTACATGTCTACATGCTGTAACAAAAGGCGAACTGATGTCGGGTAACTCTTTCGGTACACTATTTACGCTTACGACTTTTGGAGAGAGTCATGGACCGGCGATCGGATGCATCGTCGATGGTTGTCCGCCAGGAATGGAACTGTCCGAGGCTGACATTCAGCCGGAACTGGACCGTCGGAAGCCCGGCACATCGAAATTCACCACTCAGCGAAGGGAGTCTGATCAGGTTGAAATTCTTTCGGGAGTTTTTGAGAACAAGACCACTGGAACGCCGATCGGTCTGATCATTAGCAATACAGAGCAACGATCACGAGATTATTCGAAAATTAAAGACCGTTACCGTCCCGGGCACGCCGACTACACCTATGCACGAAAATATGGCATACGCGACCATCGCGGTGGAGGCCGATCTTCGGCCCGGGAAACCGCCCTGCGAGTGGCGGCAGGTGCAATTGCGAAGAAATACTTGCGGGAGCGCTACGGCACAACCATTCGTGGCTGTGTGTCAGCTATTGGAACCATACAACCGGAATCTCACAATTGGGGAGACGTAGAGCGAAATCCATTTTTCTGGCCGTGTCAGAGGCAGGTTCCACAGCTGGAGACGTATATCGATCAGCTTCGCAAGCAGGGAAATTCGGTAGGAGCCTGTATCCTGGCTGAAGCTAATGGAGTTCCAACAGGTTGGGGCGAGCCACTCTATGCGCGTCTTGACGCCGAAATAGCTGGTGCAATGATGGGAATCAATGCCGTAAAAGGCGTGGAAATTGGCGCCGGATTTTCCAGTGTGTCCATGACTGGATCTGAATACCGAGATGAAATGACAACGGCCGGATTCCGCTCTAACAATGCCGGAGGTATCGCAGGTGGAATTTCCACCGGCCAGCCCATAGTAGTTTCGGTCGCGTTCAAACCAACTTCAAGCATCCGTATTCCGGGAACTACAGTCAATCACGACGGCGCAAATGTAGAGGTTTCTGTAACCGGACGTCATGATCCCTGTGTTGGATTGCGAGCTGCTCCGATTGCCGAGGCAATGCTGGCACTTGTACTCATGGATATGGCGCTTCGACACCGCGCCCAGAATGCAGATGTTGTCCCTGACGCACCTGAAATTCCCGGAGTTGTCACATACTCCGACAGCAAAACTGTCGCCTCTGAGAGTTCAGCAACTTTTGAAGCGTCTGGCGAAGACTGACTGAAGTTGCGTTATACGCGGATCAGGATTCTTTGCCGTGATGCCACCAGTGTCGCTGTGTTGTACCATCATGCTCGACTCGATTAAGTGAGTGATCGGAATTCAATCAAGTGAGTGAATTGCCCAAACCAGATTCCGAAATTGGTACCAGCTATCTGAAAGTTCGTGGTGCCAGACAGAACAATCTAAAAGATATCAGCCTTGATATACCACTAAAGGAACTGACAGTAATTACTGGCGTGAGTGGTTCCGGCAAGTCTTCATTGGCTTTTGACACGATCTACGCGGAAGGACAGAGACGTTATGTAGAGACATTTTCTCCATACGCTCGCCAGTTCCTGGACCGGATGGACCGCCCGCGCGTTGAATCTATTGATGGTGTGCCACCGGCGGTTGCCATCGATCAAGTGAATCCTGTTCGGTCCACGCGTTCGACAGTGGGCACAATGACCGAATTGAATGATCATCTCAAGATGTTGTTTTCGCGAGTCGCTTCATTGTTTTGCTCTGGTTGTGGGACTCCGATCAGCGATCAGAGTCCTGAGGAAATCTCGGATGCAATCATGTCCGAGTGGTCGGCGTCACGCCGGGATCCATCCTTGATCCAGGTTCTGTTTCCCATCAAAGTTCCAAAGGAGCTCTCGACCGAATACGCCGCTGAGCATCTTGCACGTCAGGGATACACGCGAATCGCCAGTCGGGTTGGAGAGGTTGTACTTGTCGTTCAGGACCGATTGAAATGCGAGATGAAAAATCACTCTCGTCTGGTTGAATCCATCGAATCGGCACTATACAGAGGTTCTGGAACGCTGTTCGTGCAACAACTGGATAAGGACCGGCAAGGCGTGGAAAAATTGCATGAGTATACAAGCAGTCTGCGTTGTGGAGCCTGTGATATCAACTACAGTGAACCGGTTTCAAATCTATTCTCCTTCAATTCTCCTGTCGGTGCCTGCGAGACCTGTCGCGGATTCGGACGCATCATGGGAATCGACTACGAGCAGGTTATCCCGGATCATTCGTTGACGCTGAGGCAGGGTGTCATCAAGGTTTTCCGTTCGCCTGTCTACAGCGAAAGCTACCGAGATATTCTTCGTTATGCCGAGTCGAGTGGGATACCACTGGATGTGGCTTGGAAAGATTTGAGCGAGAATGAACGCAATTGGGTGCTGGAAGGCGAGGGCAACTGGTACAGCGGCAAGTGGTACGGAGTCAAGAAGTTTTTCAGGTGGTTGGAAGGGCGCAGACACAGCATGCATGTCCGCGTTTTTCTATCGAAGTACAGGATCTATACCGAATGCCCGGACTGCTGCGGCGCTCAGCTCAAACCTGAAGCGTTGGATTGGCGGGTTGGAAAAAATCTGGAAGATCGACGGAACGTCAGGAGGATCAGACATCCGAATCACACCATGTCGGATGATCAGTTTCTGAGCATGCCAGGTTTGACGATTCATGAAATCGTATCGCTTCCGATCACATCATGCCTTGACTTCTTTCGCAGAGTCGAGTTTTCAACCGCCGCGGACGAGGCAGCAAAAATGCTGCTCGATGAAATCTGTGCGCGTTTGCAGTATCTGAGTGACGTCGGATTGGGGTACCTGAGCTTAAATCGTCAGTCGAGGACGCTCAGCGGTGGAGAAGTTCAAAGGATCAATCTTACAACTGCGCTTGGCACTACATTGGTGAATACACTTTTTGTGCTGGATGAACCGACGATCGGCTTGCATTCTCGGGATGTGAGCAGAGTGGTGAGTGTCCTCCATCGATTACGTCAGGCAGGCAACACTTTGCTGGTGGTGGAACATGAAGAACAGGTGATACGTGCTGCCGGACAGGTTCTGGACATCGGCCCCGGGCCCGGCGAGAGAGGTGGCACGGTCGTGCATTTCGGCTCACTTGATGAATTGATGGAAAGCCGCGATTCTGTTACTGCCAGGTGTTTGAAATATGGTGACTATCTGCCCGCCCAATTGACGGCTGCATCACCGGAATCGAATCGGGAAATTGTGATCAGAGGTGCACGGCAGCACAATCTCAAAAGCATTGATGTCGCAATTCCGCTGAACAAGATGGTTTGTGTGACCGGTGTAAGCGGTTCCGGAAAATCGACCTTGGTCGAAGAGGTACTGTTTCGCGGAATACTTCGAAGTCAGGGGAAGTCGACACAACTGCCCGGTCAATTCAGCGAGTTGATAGGCATTGATCAGTTGACTGATGTTGTGATGGTGTCGCAAGCACAGATCGGCAAGACTACCCGATCAAATCCGGTCAGCTATGTCGGAGCACTAACCGCAATTCGGGAGTTGCTGGCACAGGAACCACTGGCTATCAGCAGAGGATATACGGCTGGTTACTTCAGTTTCAACTCGGATCTTGGGCGTTGTTCGACATGTCGCGGTACTGGTTTTGAACATATTGAAATGCAGTTCCTGAGTGATGTCTATCTTCGCTGCCCTGACTGTGACGGCACCCGATTCCGTTCTGAAATCTGTGACGTACGAGTAAAGCCGATTTGGCAAGCTGAGCACGATGACTTGGGTGCGCCCAAGTCGATCGTCGAGATTTTGGAGATGACGGTCGCTGAGGCAATTCAATTCTTTCGCGACAACAAGAAAATATGCAACGCCTTGTCGCCATTGGTGGATGTCGGATTGGAGTACCTGAAACTTGGTCAGCCCATTCCCACTTTGAGCGGCGGAGAGGCTCAGAGGCTGAAACTGGCGGCCCATGTGGCAAAAAGCAGTCGTCGAATTCGAAATCAGGGACACATACTGTTTCTGTTTGATGAGCCGACGACCGGATTGCATTTTACTGATGTTTCGAGACTTGTCACTTCGTTGAAAAAGCTGATTGACGGTGGCAATTCGGTCATTGTGATCGAACACAACCTCGATTTGATTTCGTGTGCCGACTGGATCATCGATCTTGGACCCGAAGGTGGTGATTTTGGCGGCCGGTTGATCGCCGAGGGTACACCCCGAGACCTAGCCGAAAGAGGTAAGTCATCGACTGAAATCGCGTTGAGTACCCATCTCGCGAGACATGAAAAACAAACTCCGACTGTCGCCTATCGCAGAACTGAAACCGAAAACATCGAGAATGGTGGAATAGGCATTCGAAACGCTCGCGAGCGTAATCTGAAAGAGATCAGTCTGTCCATTCCATACAACTCAATAACCGTCATAACGGGACTCAGCGGCAGTGGCAAGAGTACCGTCGCATTCGATATTCTGTTTGCTGAAGGACAGAAAAGGTATCTGGAAACCATCAATGCTTACGCGAGGCAGTTTGTGCAACCGGCAACGCGTGCGGATTTTGATGCGGTCACCGGAATACCACCGACTGTCGCCATTGAACAACGGACGAGTCGCGGTGGTCGGCGGAGTACAGTGGCAACACTGACTGAGATCTATCACTACATCAGACTGCTTTTTGTCCGATTTGGTATTCAGCATTGTCCTGACTGCGATGTCGCGGTTGAATCTCAGTCGGTGGAGACGATTATCCAGCAGATACAGTCGCGTTATCGAGCCGGTCGTATAAGTGTTCTCGCGCCTTTGGTCGTGTCAAGGAAGGGATACTATACAGATCTCGCAAAATGGGCGAATCGGAAAGGTGTAACGCATCTTCTCGTCGATGGTGAACTGCTTCCAACTGACAAGTGGCCGCGCCTCGATCGGTATCGTGAACATGACATCGACATGCCCATAAGCACCCTGACTGTCTCAGATTCGAACAGTCGAGAACTGCGCACTGCCATCACAGACGCTTTAGGTGTGAGTGATGGACATTTTCGAATTGCGGCACCGCCGCCTACATCGGGAGTTCCATCAAAGGATCTGATGTCATATTCGACTACACGCTCCTGTAGCCGTTGTGCGCGATCGTTTGAGGAACTTGACCCAAGACTTTTTTCTTACAACTCGAGGCAGGGATGGTGTCATTCGTGTCTTGGAACAGGATTGGAACTTAAAGACTATGATATGGACGATGAGTTGGTTCCGGAACAAGAAAGTTCAGACACCGAATGCAGTACATGTCAAGGCGGGCGTCTCAATCCCGTTGCGTTGGCGGTAAAGTTCAAAGGGATGACGATTAATCAGATCGGCGATCTGTCCATATCATCGGCTCGTTCAGTACTGGCAAAGTTGGATTTGTCCGAAAGGGAGCGGTACGCTGCCGCTGATATTCTCTCGGAACTGAATACCAGATTGGAATTTTTGGAGTCCGTCGGTCTTTCCTATCTTGCGCTTAGTCGCTCAGCACCTACTTTGAGTGGGGGTGAGGCACAGCGGATACGACTTGCGGCACAATTGGGATCAAGTCTATGCGGAGCCTGCTATGTGTTGGATGAACCTACAATCGGTTTGCATTCGCGAGACAACAAGCGCCTGCTTGCGGCTTTGAAGTCATTGAGAGACAAGGGTAACACGATTGTGGTAGTGGAGCACGATGAGGAGACCATCATCTGCGCTGATCACATCATTGATCTAGGTCCTGGCGGTGGGGTTCGGGGTGGATCCGTGGTTGCGACAGGACCATTGTCAATGATCATAAAAAATTCCAATTCGATTACCGGAAATATGCTTCGAAATCCACTTGAGCATCCGATGGTAAGATCAAGACCCGTACCAGGTGGGGACAATGCGATCAAGATTACGGGTGCGGTCAGGAATAACTTGAGAAAGGTCAATGTATCAATTCCACTTGACTCACTTGTTTGTGTGACAGGAGTGAGCGGGAGCGGAAAGAGTACACTGGTTCGTGATGTTCTGTATTCAAACCTGGCTGACGCTGTAGCGAGACATCGGAAGAGTCGAGACGGAAGAGTTTGGGATGGATGCGAAGAGATAGCTGGGTGGGGCAGTGTTGGCAGAGTATTGGAGGTTGATCAAACTCCGATCGGAAAAACACCACGATCATGCCCGGCAACCTACGTCAACGTCTGGCAAACCATACGGAAGTTATTTTCCGATACTACGGAAGCCCGACTTCGCGGTTATGAACCGAGCAGATTCTCTTTCAATGTCGAAGGAGGCAGATGTGAAACTTGCGGAGGGCAGGGTGTCAAAAAAATTGAAATGAACTTTCTCCCGGATGTACGTGTTAAGTGCGAAAGCTGTTCGGGAGATAGATTCAATTCAGAAACGCTTGCAGTTCGTTATCGGGACAAGTCAATCGCTGACATCCTCAACATGAGCATGGAAGAAGCACAAGCGTTTTTCTCTTCAATTCCATCACTCTCCCGCGTGTTTGGTTTGCTGGTCGATGTAGGACTGGGTTATCTCACTCTGGGACAGCAAAGTCCCACCCTGAGTGGTGGAGAGGCTCAACGGATCAAACTTGTTTCCGAGCTTTCAAAGGCACTACCAAGGGGAATAGATCGAGAGATCACCGGGAAATCCAACCGAAACAGCACCTTGTATATACTTGATGAGCCGACAGTAGGACTCCATACTGCGGATGTGGGCAAGCTGATTTCAGTGATTCATTCATTGGTCGACGCCGGGAACACCGTTGTGATCATCGAACACAACCTCGATGTTATCGCAGAAGCTGACTGGATCATTGATCTGGGACCGGAAGGTGGTGATTTTGGCGGTCGAGTCGTCACACAAGGCAGACTCTCTCGCGTTCTCCGCTCGAAGCGCTCTCATACCGCACATGCACTGAGAGAAAAACTCAAGTCTCGCGATACACTCAGATTCGAATAGAATTTGACTGATGTGTTTAAGGTTGTTACCGACTGCGTTGAACCGAA
Organism: Arenicellales bacterium; assembly: GCA_963662635.2. GTDB lineage: Bacteria > Pseudomonadota > Gammaproteobacteria > Arenicellales > JAJDZL01 > JAJDZL01. Next base: position 366,904 of record CAXXFC010000006.1, on the reverse strand, counting down.
TTTATGTCGAGGACAGGTCGTCAGCCGCGGAAATGTTATCTCCTGCTGTTTCGCAGTCTTTTTCTGCAACCAGCGTTGCCAATAGCAGACGTGCTTTGGAAAGTTGCTCCTCCCCAAGCTCTGTGTACTGCGCATGACTGGCGGAGCGAAAGAAATCGACCGCGGAGTAAATCTCTTCTACAGCCTTGTCAGCGGTTTCAATATCCCCGGTCATTTCTGCACACTCGCGTCGAGCTACACCCAGATTCGCCAATGTAAATGCCCAGGTCATAGGGGCTTTTTCTCGGGTCCACTCAGTCAAGGATTTTTCGTATGATTCAGTGGCCCTCTGCATGATCTCAGAATTCTCTTCCCGCTGCGCAAGTTTCTGCAATGCGGCACCGAGGTTGTTGTGTGTCTTCGCCCACTCGTTGGGCACCAGTTCGCGATCACGTTCAGAAAGTGCGCTGTTGTAAGCCGCCACGGCCTGTTTCAGGGTTCCCGGACCTCGACGATGCTCTCCGAGAGCGCGAAGCGCAGTACCAAGATTATCCATTGTCGTTGCCCAATCAAGCGGCATCTCAGTGCGAGTCCATACCCGAAGAACCGCTTTATAGGATTCTACTGACCTTTTCAGTATTTTCGGATCGTTTTGTTTGCGGCCGAGGGACTGTTGTACTGCTGCCAGATTGTTCATTGTGGAAGCCCAGTCATGCGAGCACAACTCTTCACTTTGTTTGGAAAGCGCCTGCTCGAAAGATTCAATCGACTGCTTCAGCAGGGCATCGTCCGAAGAGCGCTGTCCCAAAGAACCCAGTGCATTTCCCAGACTGTTCTGCACGCTTGCCCACTGTAACGGAGCGGTATCGGAGTCGATTCGCTTCAATGCTCCACTGAACGCATTGATGGCATCTTCAAGATAGCGCGTACCCTTGCGACGCTGACCGACCATGCCAAGAACATTTCCCAATGTTGCAAAACTCGCAGCCAAAATCTTTGAGTCTCCAGATTCTTTCGCTAGTGGTAAAGTCTTGGTGTTCAACAATTCGATCGATGCCTGGAGTGATGCATCATCTTCGAAATCCCGTCCCTGGTCCAACAGGAATTTCGCCTGCAGATGTATTAGATGCCAACTCTGATTGGTTTCCAGTCCCTGAATTTCAGCACCTTGGCGGCATAGTTCGGCTGCCAACCGATGATTTTGCATTGACGCGGCAATAAGTGCCTGACACTCAATCACCGTTGCAAGTGTAAACGGCTGACTCGCTGCTGCAAGATGCTCCATTTCTTTGAGTCGCGATGCAAATACTTGCATAGAGTCGAATTCACCGCTTTTCAGTGCTAGTACTAAAACTTCCGCAGATCTTGCAACAGTACTTCCTGATGCTGGGTCGCTGGAAAGCAAGTCCAACTTATCTAGGGCTGCAGAAAGCCGCAAGCCTCCTTTTCGCAGGATACCAGAGACGCGAGACGGATGGACTTCTGAAGCAATGCAGGCACGGAGTGCCGGATACATTGCCTGTAAAACATCAGAATCTTCAGGCAATGCTTGATGTTCAGTGAGGTGTTGCGTATTCGCCCCGTCCATAACGGCCAACAAAGATCTGTTTTCTCTCGAATTAGCACTATAGCAACAATCATCGAGGCGAGAGTGCCGAATCGCCTGATGAAAGCATTAACGCTGAATCGGACTCGAACTCACATTCAGGTTTAATCAGTCAGAAATTGACAATGTTGGGTCGTGATATCGGAATCTGCGCAAAGTCAGTCGACAATATGGTAGACCGGAGCTTTCTCCATGGTCCATTCACCCGACTCCGGATCCCGTCTAGACAAAGTCAGCGCGTGCCAATTATCGTCATCCAGCTTCATGAAGTCACCACGGTAGTAGTATCCGGGCCAACGGGTTTCCTCACGGAATAGGGTGTGACGAACCACAGATTCGGAGGCAATCACGCGGTGTGCCAATTCCCAAGCCCGTTGCAGTTGATGTAGGTCCTCAGCACCGATGTGATTGAGATCTTCCTGCAAGGTATGGAGCAGGTGCAGACCACGAAGCAGAAGCGGCTCGTTGGTCATATAGTTGTTGCTGATGCCGCCCGCGTATTCATCCATGATCTTTTCAAGTCGCTGGAGTCCGTGAATTGGCAGGATATAGCTTGGAGAAACCGTACCGCCAACAATTTCATTGCGACCGACCGAGAAATTTTCAAGAGGCTTGTAAATAACGGATTTCAGGTCGTTGTACTGCTTTTCCGAAATTTTTATTTGGTCACTGGCGTGATCGCGAATGAATCTCACAGCCGCCTTGGCCGCCAATCGACCTTCCGTGAAAGAACCGGAGGAAAACGCATGTGCGGTACCGCCTAGTGCATCACCGGCACCAAACAGTCCGTCAACAGTCATCATTCGGTTGTAGCCCCAATAATATTCTTCGGGCGAGACATCTTCCGGTCCGCTGGCCCACGCGCCTGAACAGGTTGCGTGTGAACCCATGACATAAGGCTCCGAAGTGGTCAGTTCCGGATTGATGTACTTGGGGTCGATATCCTGGGATGCCCATACAACCGCTTGTCCGACAGTCATGCCGAGAAAATTCTCCCAACCGATGACTTCCTTGTGCGGATCTTGAAACGCTTCCTTGGTGACCATGTGGATTGGGCCTCTGCCCGCTTTCATCTCCTCAATAAAAGCGTGGTTTCGAAGACATGTCGGAGTCGGGTGATGGTCGATATACTCACCTACAAGTTGCTTGGTATGGTCGTACCACTTCGATTCGTATTCTTCTCCGTATGCGTTCTGGGTATAGGTTTTCAGGTGCAGGAAATATGCACCAACAGGACCGTACCCGTCCTTGAATCGACACAGTACAATTCGGTTTTCCATCTGTGTCATTTTCGCGCCGACCATGATTGGCAATGCATAGGCAGAGGCTGAACTCCAGGGAGCATACCAGGTTCTGCCCATTCCCTCGCCGACAGAGCGTGGCTTGAAGATATGTGAGGCACCACCTGCACCTACGATCACCGCCTTGGCGCGAAATACATAAAAGTCACCTGTGCGCACGTTGAATCCCACCGCTCCGCCGATTCTATTCGGTCGGCTTTCGTCAGCCAAAAGGTGGGTCACCATGATGCGATTGTAGATTTCGTCCGCAGATTTGCGAGCCGCTTCAGCCACGATCGGTTTGTAGCTCTCGCCATGGATCATGATCTGCCACTTGCCCTCGCGCTGATAACGACCGGTTTCGGGATCGCGCATCAACGGCAGACCCCACTCCTCAAATTTATGTACAGTCGAGTCGACATGTCGGGCCATATCGTAGGCAAGGTCTTCTCTCACCATTCCCATGAGGTCATTGCGCGCGTAACGTACATGGTCCTCGGGCTGATTCTCGTCCCATTGCATGCCCATATAGCAGTTGATGGCGTACAAACCCTGAGCTACTGCCCCGGAGCGGTCGATATTCGCTTTTTCCGCAACGACGACTTTCAGGTCACGACCCCAGTAGCGAGCTTCGTAGGCGGCACCGGTGCCGCCCATGCCACCGCCAACAACCAAAATGTCGCAGTCTACAAATTTCGTTTTGATTCTCATCAATAGTAGACCCCTTGCTTGAATTTATCCTTGTCGATGGTCGGCAATCCAGTCTCAATGTTCAGAGCGTTTGGCTCGTAGCACAGCAACTGTGACTCAAGCGCTTCCTGAGTGGGCACTTCAAGATCCGCGAGCCGCGGGATTTTCTCGCCCCAGGGCTCAGTTGTAATCGGCGAGACAAAATTCTTCTCCCGACCGTCTCTAAACTTGATGCGCCAGGAAATGGTTCCTTTCTCTTCTTCTCTCAATACCCGGACACTGTGTCCGAGGGGTGCGAAATCTGCATATCCCCGGCAGTCAATGGCATTTTGGGGACATGCTTTCACACAAGAGTAGCATTCCCAACACATGTTCGGCTCGATATTCATCGCACGCCTGTATGTCTTGTCTATGTGCATGATGTCCGATGGGCAGATGTCAACGCAGTGGCCACAGCCATCACAACGGGTCATATATACAAATGTCGGCATAGTTTTCGCTCGTCAGATTGTTAGGTTAATTACTTATTTGGTAGAGCCGTAACGGCTGCAAAAAAATTTATTGTGCCTAATAGTGGTGCGGCATTTCTCTTTTGATTCCGAGACCGTACTTGGCCGGGGAATCCGCAGGCGGCGGCAGATTGCTCCGCGAGCCGTCAGCCTCAGCCAGGCGTTTCTGAAAAGCGGCGGCAGGCTTGAAAAACATGTGGGCAAACTTGGACCACGGCACACCGCCAAACAGCACTACGGTAGAGGCAATGAACAACAGGAAAAACAGCGTGGAGAGAAAGCCCGCGTCTATGCTCAGAAAGAAGGACCAGACCAAGGCGGAAGTTGTACATGCCATCAGCGAAACCACGAAAAGGTCTGCGAGCATGAATCTAAATCGTGAATGGCCTTCTGCAGAGACATCGGCACGAATGAAGAACCAGAACCAATACCCGCCGACACAAACCATCAATGCTCCTAAGTGCCATAGCAGTGGATAAACAGCAGGCGTAGTTATACCTGACTCAGTGTATCCAAAAATCATGACAGCGGTGGCTAACAGGAACAGAATAAACCCGTACATGGTCAGAAGGTGAGCGATTCGGCGTCGATGATTGCAAAATTCGCCCGAAGCAAGTACGTCATGGGCTGCTGTCGCGCATGCGATCTTGATTTTTTCACCCCCTCCGACGTCGCGAACGCTGTCGGATTTCGATTTCTTCATGTTTTCAAAGAAATACTTTGCACTTTTCTTATGGATGATGTCAAAGATCGTACCGGCCAGGACGAAGATGACCATAATGACAACAAACGACTTCATTGCTACCGGTGGAACAAACGCAGCAACTTCGTGAAAAGGGTTGTTAGTCAGCATAATTCGATGTCTCTCCTCTAGATGGTACGCGAGCCGATACAGGCCGTTGACTGTCGGCTTATTTTAAGTGAAATACAGTGGTGTTGCAAACAGTAAACAGCCATTATCGGGAATATCCAAAAGGTCATGTCGCGGTTGGTTTGCAGTGTTGCTTGAAATGAAAAACGGAAAGGATCATGCACCTGAGTTCTTCCCGCGATGGCAACTTTAGTTGTCGGAGGAACAGGTGGTTCGATTACATATGAACCAGTCGTTTTGCTACCGACGTCGCTCTGTCGGTTCGGTGCGGCATACCGCCGACTGATACGTCAGATTTATATGACCGCTTTGGTCGCCTGATTCGGACGCGACGTAAAGTGCCAACTGATCGGCGCAAAATGCCTGAATTGAATGCGACTCTTCGAAAGATTTCTGGCAGCCAACCGACCGATTCACAGCAGCGGTATTTATCATAAGTCAGGTTGCAGATTGAAATGATCGCGATCTGCCTAAATAATTCTTCGCAGGTCGTGTTGGCGTTGAGAGATGTAATTTTTCATGGCGAGTTCAGCACGGTCCGGGTCGCGCTGAGCGATCGCCTCAGCTACATCACTGGTCATTATTTCATGTGCTTCCGCTATTGAATGCCAGGTTCCTATTTTTTTTGAAAGATAAAACCATAGCCTCAGGTGCAGATTGAAAATTTTCGGTACGGTTTCTGCGATAAATGAATTACCGCAGGCAGCGCAGAGAACACGGTAGAATTCTCTGTCGTGGTAAACATACGAGTCAATGTCATTTCGTTTCGTGGCATCGACGAGTAATTTGTGGATATCCGACAACTTATCCATTTCAGCTTGAGTCGCTCGGGTCGCTGCCAGACGACAGGCCCTTCCATCAATCAGACTTCTGAACTCATAGATTTCCTGGACATTCGAATACGTGATTTCCGAAACAAACATACCGCGATTGAGTCGACGAACTGCCAGTCCTTCAATCGCCAGTCTCTGTAGTGCCTCGCGAATCGGTGTGCGGCCGATATTGAGTTCGCCCATAAGGGATTTCTCAGCAAGTACCGAACCGGGTTTTAAATCCAACCTTGTGATTCTTGTTACCAATTGATCATAGGCTTTGTCGGCCAATGAAGCCGGTGGGCTAGTGTTCATATGTTTGCAGTTGCGATAGTGTGGCCTAACTTAGGCTCCAGTTGCTGTCCGTCAAGTGCCTCACCGATCACCACCATGCGGTAATTGTCTCGGGATTGCGACTCCGAAATATCAAGATTTCCGGCGGCGTACTGTATCAACACAGGTTGCTCATCCAGCAACATGTACCCTTTCATTCGCCAGACCCGATCGGGAAGTTCATCACAAAACTGCTGGAATTCATGTTTCGACAGGTCATTACGTGGTTGGAATACGAGAGAAGACATTGAATCGTGCGCATGTTCGTGGTCGTGGTCGTGATCGTGAGAATGCGCATGTTCGTGAGTATCGTGATTTGCAATTTGTTGCGTCGTCCGTTCAGAGAAAATCAGACTGGAATCAACATCGCAATGCTCGGCAAATCTGATTTCGGCTTCGTTGTTCAGCGACTTGACCTGGCGGGCTACGTTGTCAAGTCCTTCAGCCGTGCCTAGATCGATTTTGTTCAGGATAACAATGTCTGCATTGATCACTTGCGATTCGTAAAATTCTCCGAGCATTGAACGAATCTTCTCGAAATTGGCGGAGTCGACAACCGTAACGATCGGCGCGACCTCAAACTTGCCTCTGACCGACGGGTCTTCCAGATCATCCAGCATATCATCCGGGTCCGCCACTCCGGTCGCTTCGATGACGATACGTCTTGCACCTTTCTCATGTGCCAACTCTTCAATTGCATTGAGCAAAGACCCTCTGAGTGTGCAGCAGATGCATCCGGACGCGAGTTCGATTGTATCGATTGATTTACCCTGCAATATTTCGCCATCTATTCCGACCGCGCCGAACTCGTTCACGACAACCGCGGTCGGTATGTCCGAATTGGCTGTATCCAGCAGGTTTCTTACCAGCGTTGTTTTACCGGCACCAAGGAACCCGAAAAGCAGGTAGATTCGAGGTATGCTCGTCAAGACTTACTCACAAGCAGCGTGAAATTCAATGAATTTGAATTATACCGCTTGTTTGATCCGCTGTAGTTTTCGTTTGCGACTGCTGGATTTGGACGGGGAGGGGAATGGCTCCCCTTTGAATGCCATGGAGTCCATAAAGATATCCTGGAAATCCGGTCTCGCGGCGAGAGCCACATGCTCTATCTGCTTTGTAATCTCGGATGTCTTGAGGCGTTCAGTTTCCGACAGCAATGCCATCTGGGCACCAAGCAAAGCGGCATTTCCGACGTAGGAAATCTGCTCGTGTTTCAGGTTCGGGAGCAGCCTGATTGTTTTTGCGCTCTCTATATTGACGTAGTTACCGAAGCCACCGCATAGCATCAGTTCGGTAATCTCTTCATCCGACACATCCATGACCGACTGCAGCATGCGGATTCCGGAATAGATGGCGCTCTTCGCCAACTGCAACTGCCTCACGTCCGCCTGGGTTACAGCGATGTTATGGTTTCTTCCGGAGTTGTCTTCCCAGATCAGTACGAATTCAACTTCGCGATTACTACCCCGGGTCAGTCTGCTACGGATTTTCTCGGGCAATTGTTCCAGGTCGTGCTTACGCATTTTCCCATTGCTGTCCATGACTTCGCTTTCAATCATTTTCGCTGCTGCATCAATCAGACCCGAACCACAGATGCCGATTGCTGGAACATCGCCGATAACTGAGCATTCAAAGTCATCACTCGCTTCGACTTTTTCAATCGCACCCATCGCGCCGCGCATGCCATCTCGGATTTGTGCCCCCTCAAGCGCAGGTCCGGCCGGAGCAGAACACGCGGTCAGTCGATCTTTCGATCCCATGACGACCTCACCGTTTGTTCCGATATCAACCAGTGCACGAATTTCATCACTTTCATGAATTCGGGTGGAAAGAATACAGCCCACGGTGTCCGCACCGACAAATCCGGCAATGATCGGTAACATGCACACTTGGGCATTGGGCGCACCTTTCAGCGGTAAATCAGTCGCTGGCAATACGACATTGTCTCGTACAACCGGTGCATAAGGCGCAAGTCCGACATAAGAAACATCGATACCGAGAAAGATGTGATGCATGCAAGTGTTCCCCACCACGACAATCTTGTAGATATGCCGCGGGTCAATTTTTGCCTCACGGCTACACTGTCGGACGTAGTTGTTGACCTGGTTGAGAACTTTTGCACGTAATGTCGATAATTTCTTCTGGTCGAACTGTGCGTAGGCGATGCGGGACATCAGGTCACCGCCGTAGACTGCCTGAGTATTGACACCGCCGGCAGATGCGAGTTGCTCTCCTGTCTGCAAGTCCAAAAGTGTACCAACCACACTTGTCGTGCCGATATCGAACGCCATACCGTATATCTGGTCACTGGTATCGCCGGCCTCAACATCGATAATTTTTCCGTTGAAGGTCGAGACAGTGATGTTTCCTCGATCCTTGCGCAGCATCTGCGGAATTTCACGGATCACATCCAGTGGAACCGACTCATCTGAGAGGTCAGACATAACGGAAACAATCTCCTCGACATCGGAAGTCTGGTGGTGTTCCTCGACCGGGGCATTAGCCTTGACGACTGTCTTGGTTACACCGCAATCCAGATGAAGGTGGGAGTTGTCGTAGTCTGAATCTGCGGACTCAAGAATCTGGTGACCTTCTTCCGCTTTGGGTGGCATCGGAAGTATGATGGTATCCCCGAGCATCCTGGTTTGACAGGACAGTCGAAATCCTTCATGAACTTCGTCGTGCCCCAGTTGAACGGTATCCTGAACCGTGGGAGGTGGCGTATCACCCTTCAGAATCTTCACCCGGCAACTTCTGCACCGTCCGCGCGAGCCACAGGTCGCATCAATCTCGATTCCGGCCGTACGCGCGGCATCCAGAATCGTCAGGTCACGTTCAACTTGAACCGTTCGTTGTATAACGTTGTCGGTGCCGGTGAAGGTAGCTGAAATCTTATCCAGCATCTGAATTCCACGCGACGCGTGGTTGCTCTACCAGCCGCAGTGCCAAGCGAACGGCATCGACCGCGTCTTTGCCCCATCCATCGGCACCACATTCTTCTGCCCAATCCGGAGTGGTCGGTGCACCGCCAATCAGAATCTTCACTTTATCGCGATCCCCCGCGTTCTGAAATTCTTCAATGGTCACTTTCTGATAGTATACGGTTGTCGAAAGCAGTGCGGAGAATCCAACAAGATCTGCATTTTCCTCGCGCGCGGTCTGAATGAACCGGTCAGGATGAACGTCGGTACCCAGATTGATGACTCTGAAACCTGCATTCTCAAGCATGATAGTGACGATCGACTGCCCGATATCGTGCATGTCACCGAGTACTGTTCCAATCACGAAAGTACCGACCGGCTTTTCTGCGTTGGCCGCAAGTAACGGCCGAATCAGTGCCAGGCCTGCTTTCATCGCACGCGCGGTGATCAGCATTTCCGGAATGAATATGACCTGGGCGCTGAAGCGGTCGGCTTGCAAGTTGAAGCCTGGAAACAATCCATCGTCCAGAATCACCCTGGGGTCGATGTCCGCTTCAATCGCCTCTCGTACTCTGGAGTCGGCGTAAACATGATCGCCGTACTCGACCGCATCCCAGAGTGTTTCCCACTCCCAGTTTACAGGTGCCCGGGATTCCCAGTCTTCGGGAATCTGCAGTACCGGATCGTCTAGTTCCATTTCGTCAAACATCGGTCAATCTACCAGTATCAGTTCAGTGGGTATTTTCCATAGGTTCCGAAATCGCGCTGTGCTTCCAGCATCGTGAAGATATTCTGGATTGGCACGTCAGCGAGAATATAGTGCGACGGCGAGAAAATATAACCACCGCCGCTGGCCAAGTTCTTCATCACTTCGCACACTCCGTTACGCACGGCTTCGACCTGTCCCCGTGGTAACAGTCGCTGTACGTCGAAGCCACCAATTAATGCGATGTCATCTCCGTACTTTTGCTTGAGATCCGCCTGATGTTTGTTACCACCTGTGGGTTGCATCAGTCCTGACAGGTTGACACCGAGCTCAATCATGTCGCCGATAATGGGTGAGTAGTCACCGCAGGAATGCAACTTGATGTGTATGTCTTTGTTTGACTTGCGAAATTCTTTGAACATGTAATCGAATCTTGGTTTCGCCAGTTCACGCCATTGGGGAGGTGAGATCATCATTGACTGCTGCGCACCGACATCATCACCGACTCTGATCATGTCAATTCCAAGATCAATGACATTCTTGCCGAGCTGTGTGTAATATTCAGTCAGGCCGTCCAAAACACCGGCTATCAGCTCCGGCTGGTCGAATAGCATGAGGAAGAAGTTCTGTGTTCCAACCAAGTGCGCATAGGCCGCTTCTATCAGAGTCGAAGACAGGTCGACGATGATGTAGTAGTCTTTCTGATATTCATCAAGCAGACTCTTGATGGGATCTATCAGTTTCGGATCAGCGGGGTCAGGCCAAGTGTAGTTCTTGAGTTCCTCCATCGAAGTGATCGGATGATGATTCGGGAAGTTCTCCGGCACAACTTTCGCTGGCCCCCAGAAATCCTGTGTCTTCATGAATTCGAGATGTTCATCCTCGGTTCGTCCCTTGAGCCCGCTCTTACCGTATCCGACTCCGAAATGGTTGAACCAGGTTTCGCCGATCTTGATCGGGCGATGTGAGAACTGTGCGTTGATTCCGATCTGATAGATGATCGCGTCGTTTCCCAAACGCAGTTCCAATTCGGGGTTATGTTTCATGCCGGTACCGGTCTTGGTAACACCGTAGACGCGTGCAATTTTTTCTTTCGCTTCACTCTTCATGCGATACAGCAGCGGAACCCGGTCCACTTTCTCGTGTCGTACAGCCCGGGCAAAACGTTCTCGAGGCAGTAGTTCTTTCATTTTGGCAGTCCTAAAATCTGGTAGATTTTCCTTTCTGGTTCACTATTGGATGATAATGGGGGATTCAGTTACGAACTCACGCTAGCGGGCTTTCTTTGGACTCTTTTCGCCGGCTTGTTCAGGCCACGTATGTATCTGAGATACTTCACAGAAAACTCGTCTTTAGCGGTCAGAGAATTGGCGGCAAAGAGGAAATCGTTAAATGGTTTGACGGGATTCATGATAGGATCGATCATCAACGAGTCACAACCGGACAGAATCGAAAGCGTCACAAAAGCGTGATTGAGAATCTTACGCTGGGGAAGTCCGAACGAAACATTGCTGTGTCCGCCGAAAATATGCACCGACGGGTAGCGTTTTCTCAATTCGCTGACCGCGTCAAGATAATGATTTCCGAAATCAGGTCCCGCTCCGATTGGAAAAACCAAGGGGTCGAGAAAACGATCCTCCATCGCAATCCCGCCCTCGTCCATCATTCGCATGCATTGCTCCAGATTGTTGATCCGCTCGTCGGCGTTTTGCGGCATACCGCGATTTCCGCTGGCGTTGGCAAACAGTATGGCGTTTTTCTCCCGCGCCATATCGACCAGCACCTGGCGGCCATCCTCCAGGTTGAATGAGTTGATTGCCGGTCTGCTGATCGTGCCGTCGTGAGCTTCCAGCCCTGCATAAATTGTATTTGAGTCAGAAGAATCGATTGACACCACGGACGAAGTTATGGATTGTGCTGTTCTGATGAGCCACTTCATCCAATCGTATCGCTCTTCCGGGTAAACCGACATCTCGTCGACGCAGAGATCGATGATGTGGGCACCATTCGCTTCCTGCGATTTGATTGCCCATGTGATGTAGTCCATATCTTTCTGGCGGCAGGCTTCTGCAATGTGCGGAATCGCGAACAGCTTCTGTTCATTGGGGTCCTCCGGCATGGATGCGGTGACCTCCAGTCGGGCAGGGGTGCCATCCAATTGGACATACGTAATGAACCACTTTTCGTCCTCGCGAAGCACGCGCGGACTGGACGCCTTGATTTTCCTCGTCGCGTTAAAATTTTCGCCGATGATTACAAGGCTGTCATTATTCAATTTCATTGACGTATTCTCACGGTTGTGTTGGTCGTCGTGGAATCAGCCCGAACATTCCTGATCTGGACATTTTCGGCAGCATGGCTGAGCTTTCCAAAAGTCTAACTGCGATTTCGGTGTCTGAAAACATTGCAAATAACGGTTGCTGATCATGCAGTTCCCACTGAACCTGCTGTCCGTTGACCGGATACGAATAGCCCGGCCCAAGGCGTCGAGAGATTCGCATGTTCTGCTCGGTTGCCCACTTACGCAACATTAGAACGAATTGCTTTGTTGCATCTTCAACTCCAAGCCAGGCAGCGGATTCAAGAAACAATGCTTCAACCAGTTTCTCCTCATTCATCCATTCAATCGTCTGATGATCAACCTGCTCACCCACCGTCAGCGCAAACACCACCACTCGGGTGGACTCACCCAGATACTGCCCGAATATCGGACTTTTCAGATATACACCGTTTTCGAGCTGCAATTCCTCTGAGTCGACGCATTCGATATCTGCCACCCGGTAACTCACTTCAGGTGCGGCGCTCCGCACAAATGCCTTCACAGCAGTCGACGCCATTTCCCGGATCACTTGCCTGACACCCTCTGGATTCTTGTAACCCTGGATACGCAGAACGGAATCAATTTTCGGTTCCGAAGCAGTCAGGCTTATGGTTTGTGTAGTTCCGCAGACTAGACTCATCATTTTCCTCCAGCTTAATATATCACAAATATATTATTTGTATATTTGAAGTCAGAGAATTTATTTGTTTTCGACCGGAGTATCCCCAACTCGTCGAGGTCGTCAAAGAATTCAGCCAGCCTCAGTCTAAAAATTCCACACCGGACTCAGGCGGCATTTATTCTGTCGCTATCCGCGATGTCTTGCTCAATGCGATCAATCCACTCAACAGATCTTCTCAGTCCACCGAGCGGGTAGATATGCAGTTTTTCGATCCTGGATGACGGATTCTGTCGTAGATGTTCCGCCAGGTCATTCAGCAGAATCTCGGGATTGAGGCTGGTGAGCATTTTGGAAGCGTTGCGTGCCTGTTTCTTGAGAAACAGCATGGACGCACCGATTCCGCAGGCTTTTGCGTGCTTGAGAAGGGTGCCGACGGTCGCGACGCCGGGAATACCGATATGAAGAGGCAGATCAATATCCGCGTCTGACAGTCTCGTTTCCCACTCGATTACTGGTTTGGCCTCAAAACAGAACTGTGTGACGACGTACATGCTGGCGTCTGTCCGACGCGCAAACGCCTGTTTCCACTGCAATGCGGATTCGATCTGCTGATCGGATATGTCCGGTGAGCCTTCGGGGTGACCGGCGACACCGATCATGCGAATACCCATCTTGTCAAACAGTCCGGTTTCCAGAAGCTGCATGGAATTTTCGAATTCACCGACTGCTTTGGCCGCACCGCCGGCGATGACCAGAACGTGGTTACCGTCACAGTTGTCTCGGAAACGAATCAGTCCGTCGTGGAGTTTTTTGGCGTCTGGAATCTGTCGGGCTACGATATGCGGAACGGGGACAAACCCTTCCGATTTCAGACGTTCACATACCGTGATCGTGTCGTCTATGGTTGAACCAGGCAACGTGGTTACATAGACTTCTGTTCCAGGAGAAAGAATCAACCGATAGTCAGGAATTTTGGCGGCACTTCCTGGGGTAGTTTCGACAGAATAATCGCGCAATAGCCGCGACAGCGCTGAAATATTCGAATTTGGCAACGGAATTTTACCGACAGCAGGATCAGGATTGAGATCAGGGACTGTCCCATTCGAAATAAACGACTGCATCGTGAAAGTCATTTATTTCGGTTTCACTGGAAGACAGAATTCGAAAACCGGATTCGGAGTTACCCACCCATTCATTGTCGATCATTATTCGACTGCCGACCCATTGGTCAGCATATTGGTGTCCAATCAGTACATAGATTTTTTTGGCAACTACTGTGATACCACCATCCGGTCCGAATCTTGTGTTCATTGGACGCGGTGTTTTCCAGTCTGCGATAACATTGCATTCGTCTGCATTCAGTGAATCGACCATAACAGCCCGCTGTATTGGCCAGGCGAAGGAATTTCCAGAAATTCTTACAGGTTGGTCAGGTAGTGTACAGGCGACGATCAGCAGGTGTTCGCCTTGGAATTTGAATTTGTCAGAAACTGCCGAATCGGCGGCAATCGCCGTTGCACCATAATCACCTCCAGCCGATTGATCGGAGATTTCCGGTGCGTTCCAGTCTAGATCTTTCAACGCGTATCGGTCGAATTCAGGAACAGGGAATCTTTTTGCCCACATGGTGAATCAATTCAGGTTAAATGCAATTTGCTTATGATAAGTCAAATTAAATTTTAAATTCAATTGTCGTTCTCACTCAATTTCTAGCGAGAAATTTTCAAGCGGTGATTTTACATTATATTTCTGAAGATCTGACTGAATTGCAACTCCGCCTATGCTAATGCAAGACATTCAATTGATTGAGTGAATACCGATGCATGACAGAATCAATTATGCAGCAGTTGATCCCTTACTCAAGGTGATGTCAGAAATGTCGGTACTGCGTCGGCGATGTCCCTCGACTGAATCATCGGCACCATCGCACCTTGAATTCGACACCTAGGTGACGGGTGGTCTAGTGCCCGGGACTCACACATCGCTTTTCCCGCGTCTACTCCAACACCCTTGATTAGGTCAACCTCGGCAAGGGGATGAGGCAAATTCGCGAGACAGCTACCGCTATATTTACAAAATCAAAACAAACTAACTGAAACGGATTGGGGGACAGCATCTACGGGTACCGCAGGGTCTTGGAATAGGCAGAATTTCTATCGACGAAAGACCAGTCAGCTGCATGATCTCAGACTATCAGACCAGCCCACCACGGGAGGCAGATTGGAGAATGTAGTATACTATTGAGCAGCCTAATCCAGGATTAGTTGGGTTACCCAATAGGTGATATCTCGTTGGGTTGCGCCCATTCAGGCGGCAAAGCGTTTCTGATTGTTGCCTTCTCTAGGTTTGGATTAAGGTCTAGGATCAGGGATGAAACATGGTAAAGGATTACCACCAATGTCGTATTCCGTGCCACCACCTAATTTGGTCGTGCGGCACTGTCACGCACGTTCACCACCGCGACTCATACCGCGTATTCGGTGTTGTTAATCAAACCGTCGATAGTCGCGGAAGCACTTTAGAGTATGCTCTCACGGGCTGCTTTCTTTGTCTGTGCCTCAGGTTTTCAACGCGTTATATACGAGATTACACCCTTCTAATAGCCGCAGTTCGGGCACTGCGCACTTCAGTCGAGTCCATCGAAGGTCGCATTACCTTTGATCAATGCTATCTAGCCGCTCTGGTAGACAGCTGCGGTCGTCGTGAATCCCACGCCGATACTGAACTCACCCTAGGCATCTGCGTCCAAGCACAAGCGGGGCGGCAAGTTCTGCGACATTATGTGGCTGATGTCAATGGTATTAGTGCGATGACCGACGATACTGGTTTCGGACAACGTTTGGTTGCGAAGCACACACATGGCTGTACCCCCCCCCCTCCATCACCGTACCCGATGTCATTGTGCTGGTGCTGATCGAGAGTATCCTGAACATTCGATCGACCTTAACCCACCCTACCGCCAACTCTCATACCGCTCTCCAAACCTATCGCATTCGCTGTCGGAAAATGAGCACTGATATCTGGTTCGATGATGAAGCCGATACCTATCATCTGTATGTATGCGTCGAAGGCACCCATACCCAAATTCGACGCTCACATTGTCGTTCGACCGGAGATCGCCCCATCGTTCGAGCATGGAGTCACGCCATTGAAAAAGGCGATAACAAAACGGGGGATGTCTCCAAGCTATTCGGACCGTTAACGGCAGTATGAAGCGTACGACTCCCATACTGGGCTACCTGCCGGTACTGCTGCTCTGCGTAATCATGACGGACAGCATAGCCCAGAATCTGTCGGCGGGTATCTGCACGCGAACCGAGCAAGTTCAGACTGCGGTTATTGCAGAGGTGTCCGGCAAGACAGACTGCGCGACAATCTCGGCCACGGATCTGGCGGGAATTACAGGTACCTTGGATCTCAAAAGCAAATCGATCATCTCCTTGAAGGCTGGTGATTTCAACGGTCTGACTAATCTGAGCAAGTTGACTCTGCGCAGCAACAGTCTGAGCAGTCTGCCCGCGGGAGTGTTTGATCAACTGAGTAGTCTGATCGAACTGGATCTGTATGGAAATGGGTTGATTAGTCTGTCCGAGGATGTATTCGACCAGCTGACTGGCTTAAGTATTTTGGATCTAAATGAAAATAGTTTGAGCAGTCTACCCGTGGGAGTGTTTGATCAACTGAGTAGCCTGACCCAACTGAGACTGTATAGAAATGGTTTGAATAGTCTGTCCGAGGATGTATTCGACCAGCTGACCAGCTTGACAAATTTGAATCTAAACAACAATCGTCTGAGCAGTCTGCCTGCCGGCGTATTCGACTCATTGACCAACTTGCGAGCATTGGGTCTGCGTTTCAACAAGCTTAGTAGCCTGCCCGAAGGAATATTTGACCAACTGAATTATCTGACAGGGTTGGTTCTGGCCGGCAATCAGCTACACAGCCTATCCAACGACGTTTTCGACGGGCTGACCAGTATGACGGAACTACATATGGGCTACAACAATCTGACCAGCCTGCCCGAGCAATTGTTCGACAAAACAAAAGAACTGACGTTCATAGATCTGAATGTTAACAGTCTGAGCAGTCTACCGGCGTTCTTATTCGACGGGCTGAATGACCTGCATACCCTGATTCTGAGCAACAACAGCCTGAGCAGTCTACCCGACGGCATTTTCGACGGACTACCCATTCTGCGAGTACTGACTCTAAAAAAAAACAAGGACTTGAGCTGCCTACCGCGCATTCCGTCTACAGTGTTGTTATTGGGGCTGGACAAGCCCAAAAGCGCCTATGTTGAATGCGTCGACGGCTCGCCGACCCTGACAGCGAGTGACATTACCGCGACGACAGCGAAACTTACAATCACAGCGCATGCGCTCGCGTGGTCGTACAAATGGGACGGAGGACAATGCACGAATGTGAATGCCAGGACAAGCGAGGTGATGGTCTCCAACCTGACGCCGGGCAAAGATTACCAGGTCACCGCTTACAATGCAGCTAGTTGCCCCGTAACCCCCGTAACCGGGGTCCTCGATACAGTCGACTTTACAGCACTCCTGAGAAAAGTTGAGGATGTGACAGCAGCAGTGGAGGGCACGCAGATGTCGGTCAACTGGACTGCGCAGAACAACATAACCGGCTACCATGTGCAATGGAAGTCGGGGCCGCAAGACTGGTCAACCACTCGCCAGTCAGGCGCCAGCACGAACGCCAAGACAATTTCGGGAGTGGACAAACGCATCCGGTACACAGTTCGCGTGCGCTCGTACCGCAGGGTATCTCTCAATCGAATCAAGTACGGTCAATGGTCTACCGAAGCAGCGACCGATCCTGTTGCCGAGCTCCGGGAGGAAGATGTTGTCAAGCTGAATGTTGAGGATGGCTTGGCGGCGTTCGGCCGGGGAATTCTGTCGAGCATTGACATGGGACTGGGATCACGGCTACGCGGCGAGATTAGCGAGGGGATGAGAATTGGAGGATATGCGGTACCTTTGGGCGGAATCGGAACGAAGGATGAGTACCCCGAGCGCCAATTCACCCGCCACCGAGACAGGAACCCCCGGGTGGTGTCTCTTGACTGGCTGGAAGGTACATCATTTGATTTGGCGCTGAGTGACGGCGAAGCTGAAGCGAACGCAGGTGAAGTACCGGGATGGAAAATTTGGGGTTATGGCGACATCCAGTCATTTCAGGCAGCGCGTTCGTCGATAGACGGCGAACTGCGCACTGCCTATATCGGAATCGACACCGAACAATCCGACGGCGGGCTTTTTGGGTTGGCCCTTTCGAACAGCCGCGGAAGAACCGACTATGCCTACGATACCGGTTCGGGGTGGCTACGGACTTCATTGACCAGTCTCCACCCGTATCTGCGATTGCGGACCGGTGACAAAAGCACATTTTGGGCAATTTTTGGATTGGGTAGAGGTCGAATCGAGAATCAGGCAACCGGTTTGAACTCGGTTGAACGGGGTGACCTGTCTATGTTCATGATCTCAGGCGGTGGACGCTATGAACTAGATTCAGATGCCGGTGGAGCCGACTTGGCTATGCTGGGTGATGCCGCAATTTTGCGACTGAATGCTGAGACAGGTTCGTCGCAGGACGCGCTTGACGACGTGTCGGCATTGGTGAGAAGACTTCGCTTCGGTGTGGAGGGGTCGTATGAGCTCCGCACGGAGGAAGGTGTGCTGTCGCCATTCGGCCAGTTGAATGTCCGCTATGACAGCGGAGATGGTGAGACGGGAAGCGGTGTCGAGGTTGCCGGCGGCGTGCGCTATCGCAATGGACGGCTGTTGTTCGAGATGGGCGGTCGTGCATTCAGGATGGACGGCGGAGACTACAAGGAATATGGCTGGGGAATTGGGCTTGAGTTGCAACCGCGTGAGTTCGGGGAGGGGATTTCGTTGTCGCTGTCACCGAAGTGGGGCGAGTCCCGTCGAACTTCCTTGGAAGCTTTGTGGAGTCCAGGCACGTTATCGGCCTTGGACTCAGTGGGTGAAACGAACGGTGGCCCCGAGCTGAAAGCAAAGATCGGTTACGGTTTTCGATGGCCGTCAACGGCGGCCCTGGTAACGC
Source organism: Arenicellales bacterium (assembly GCA_963662635.2). Classification (GTDB taxonomy): domain Bacteria; phylum Pseudomonadota; class Gammaproteobacteria; order Arenicellales; family JAJDZL01; genus JAJDZL01. The sequence continues at coordinate 348,171 of CAXXFC010000006.1, read as the reverse complement.
CCTACGCGGCGTACGATCGTCTGGCTTCGGGCGGAAGTCGCACGAATCTCGGTATTGATTTACGCCAGAAGATGCCGTCAACCAGTCTCAAGCTCGACCTAAGGGGTGAGGTCGAACAGTCACCTGGCGGGGAGGACAGCGCGGGCATATACTTGGATGTGGTGCTCCGGTTCTGAGCATCGCAGTTGCAGAGGAATTGTGTGGCTTACAAAGCAGTACCGGCGATAACAGGAAACAAGGTTCAGAAAATTATTATATAAATAGGTACATGTCCACTCCTACCGCGGGAGTTTCGGACGCAATTCTTCGTAAATATATTTATGCAAGCATCAGCATGATGTGAATCGAATCAAATCGCGGAAAAAGACATAAACGAGGTTGATCATGGCAAAAGTGACGATACTGTATTGGAAGGATATCCCATCGGTTGTAGAGGCTCGGGACGACCAGGGAGTCCATAAGGAACTTCTGAGTGAGCGGTTTCAGGAGTTGATTGATCTGGTTGCGATGAAATTGAAGCTTGCGGGAACAGATGAATATCTGATGCAGTGGTCGAAAGGTCGCCCATATGAAGTTGAGGGCAGTGCGCGTGATGTTGCAGTTTCGGTGAAAGACGACTTTGAGGCGCGCTATAAGGAAATTCGCAAAGAAGAATTGGCCAAGGCAGTTGGCTAGTTGGGATCTTGATTCACCAGGATTGCACGAAAGTCGTTGATATTGGTCAGAGTCGGTCCCGTTTCGACCAAATCGCCCAGCTGACAGAAAAATCCATAAGAATCATTATTAGCCAAATATTGGTGCGGGTCCAGTCCTAAGCTACTCGCCCTTGACAGTGTAGTCGGGTCGATGACAGCACCGGCATTGGATTCGGTTCCATCTATGCCGTCGGTATCGCACGCAATTGCATGAATCGAGGCTGCCCCTTGAAGTTCGACCGCGAGCGCGAGGGCGAACTGTGTATTCGGTCCGCCTTTGCCTTTACCAGCAACTGACACGGTCGTCTCACCACCGGACAGAAAAACAAAGTCTGCATGGTCTGAAAATTCTCTCATCTTTTGCCTGACAACACTGGCATGGTATTTGGCAGCATCGTTGGTATCACCTGCTATCGAGTCGCCGAGTATGATCGCTTTGCAATTTCTTGATGTGGCGAGTTCGGCGCTGGCGGTAAGTCCGGATTCAGGACGAGCGATGACTTCTGTTATGGCATGTTCGAAAATCGGGTCGCCGGGTTTGGGAGTTTCAAGTTCACCTGTCTTGAGTCTTTCAGTCAGCTCGCTCGGGACTGGGGCATCGAACTTCTCCAGGATCTTAAGCACATCAATACAGGTTGTCGGATCCGGCACGGTAGGCCCGGAGCCTATTGTCGAAGGATCGTCTCCGACAACATCCGAAATGCAAAATGCAACCGATTTGGCAGGATGGATCAGCTGCATCAAGCGTCCGCCCTTGATGGCCGAAAGGTGTTTTCGGACAGCGTTGATTTCGTGGATATCTGCACCGCTCAACAGTAATTTTTGCGTAATTTTCTTTTTGTTTTCCAGACTGATGCTGTCATGAGGAAGCGTCAGCAGTGCGGAAGCCCCACCTGAAATCAGACAGACAACCAATACATCAGAATCGATCTGTGACAGCGAACCTACGATTTGTCGTGCGGCTGTCATCCCTTGCACATCCGGTATCGGATGGGAAGCCTCAATCACTTCGATTCTGGCGCATTCGACGGAATGACCATAGCGGGTGATGACCGTTCCCGTCAGTTCACCAGAAAAATTGTCTTCAAGTGTACGGGCCATCGCTCCTGCAGCTTTGCCGGCACCAACCGCGTGAATTCGCCTGTCTCGCAGTGCTGCAATGTAAGGGGGCAGGCAGTGTTGCGCTGAAGATACCTGTACAGCCCGCGAGAACAGGTCGGTGAGAAATTTTCTTGGACTGTCGATCATTCCGAATTAAATATATAAACTGTTGAAATTATTGTATAAAAAGAATAAAAATTTATTGGGATCATAATCAGTCTGAAAAGATTTCCTATACAATTGACTAAATTATCCAATAACTATGCAAGACAAATTCGTGATGTTTATCCGCAAAGCGACAAACTTGAAAAATTAATTGGGAATCTTATACCTTGCAGACCACAAAGTATTTGAAAGAATCACCAGTTATTTTAGTAGGGGGAGGAATTGGAGGTCTCGCTGCTGCGATGGGGCTGGCACAGAAAGGAATAGCTTCGGTCGTACTGGAAAAGACACCCCAGTTAGGTGAGATTGGCGCCGGCATTCAGCTTGGTCCCAACGCGTTTCATGCGTTTGACTATCTGGGTGTCGGAGACGCTGCCCGCGATTTGGCTGTATATATAGACGACTTGCTGTTGATGGATGCGTTGACGGGCGATCGGATCACCCAAATTCCACTTGGCGAAGCGTTTCGTCACCGCTTTCGCAACCCGTATGCTGTCGTTCATCGAAGCGACTTGCATGATGTGTTGCTCAATGCCTGCAAAGCTCATGAGCTTGTTGAGATTCGAGCCGGTTCCGGTGTTGAGCGATATGAGCAGGATGCGAAGTCGGTTACTGCCATTCTAGAGTCCGGAGAGCGAGTGAAGGGAAGGGGACTAGTCGGCGCTGATGGATTGTGGTCGAATATAAGGCGACAGGTTGTGGGCGACGGTGACCCGCGCGTTTCAGGTCATACAACCTATCGTTCTGTGATTCCGACAGAACAAATGCCGGAGGAGATTCGTTGGAATGCAGCGACACTGTGGGCGGGGCCAAAATGCCACATTGTGCACTATCCCCTGAAGGGTGGCGACGCCTATAACCTGGTGGTTACCTACCACAATGATGCGCCTGAGCCGGTTGCAGGAAAACCAGTCGGTCATGATGAGGTCAGACAAGGGTTTGAGCATATCGCACCAATTGCCCGACAGATCATCGATCGCGGAGTTGACTGGAAACTATGGGTACTGTGTGATCGCGAACCGGTATTGAATTGGGTGGACGGGAGAGTGTGTCTACTTGGCGATGCTGCGCATCCAATGCTTCAATACTTTGCACAAGGTGCGTGTATGGCGATGGAAGACGCTGTATGCCTGGCTGCCGAAATGGGCGACCGTCATACTGAAATTGAGAAAGCTTTTGTCGCATATAACCAGCGAAGGGTCTTGCGTACCACACGCGTGCAACTTCAGTCCCGTGCGATCGGTGACTACATCTATCATCCAAGCGGTGCGCATGCAGCACTTCGGAATGCTGTCATGTCAGCTCGAACGCCGGAGGATTGGTACGATCAAATTGACTGGCTTTATGGGTCAACTGGACTTGAAGGTGCCGTTTCTGCAGAAACGCGGCGATTTGGTATGTAAAAGTTAGTTGGTTGAAAAGACTGCCTCGTTTCATGTATGTGAATTGGTTGGTTCGGAGCACATGGCTTGTTTTGAAAATCTTGGACGAAACAAGCATTCATTATTTGCGGTTAACAGATTTCCCCATTCACGAACTGATTCTGTTTCAATTGAGTTTTACTCTGTAGGCTTGGGCGACAACTATGAAATCTATTCAAAAACAAATGGGTAAGATTATGGTAAGACGATCGAATTTAGTGTACGGAGATTAGATTCGGTGATACAGTTGCCACGGCGCGAGAAATCCATCAACCGGATACTGGGAAAACTATCTAATCGGTGCTTGACTGCGAAGTTGAGAATTATGAACGAAAGAGGTTTTCAAAAACGCGCCACTGGGGTTTGGCTTCTCTAACAGCCAACGTATCATCAATACGCAATTCATCCCCTACGTTGGTCGTTGAGAAGTTTAGCTCAAAGCGTGAACGTTATGTTGAGTTATCTCCGTTTCCTACGAAATATTCACATAGGTGGAATACACACGTACATATAATGTCAATGCGATGACCGTTTTATGGGTATTAATGGTTTTGAAATCAAGATGCCATTGTATTTGAACTATTTGACTCTTTTCAGCTATCGAGAGCGTATACATAGCATCTAAACAAGAAGGAGGGTATTCAAATGATAAACTGGGATGAATGTCCAGCTGTGGAGCGAAAACCAGAGAAAGTCAGCGGTGCGTGGGTTTTCACAGGCACGAGAATCCCTTTGTTCGCACTGTTTGAGAATTTGGCTAGCGGGGCTACTATAGACGAGTTTGTCGAGTGGTTTCCAGGTGTCCATATGAAACAAGTCCGTACTGTACTTGAGCACGAAGCAAAGGCGTTAAGAAAGGTTGACGCATCTTGAAATTGCTATTCGATCAGGGCACTCCTGCTCCCTTGCGATTTTATCTTCCATAATACTCTGTGGATACGCTCGCAGAAAGAGGTTGGTCAGATAAAAGCAACGGCGAATTACTGGTCCTCGCGGAACAAGCAGGTTACAAAATTTTCGTTACAACCGATCAAAATCTTCGTTACCAACAGAATCTGGAGACATGGAAAATCGGTTTTGTCGTTTTACTTTCAACGAATTGGAATGAGCTTCAGCACTATACGAAAGAGATACATCATGCAGTTGCATCTGTGCAGACTGAAGAGATTGTTGAGGTGCCCTTAAGGTTGTCATGACATCGTTACGAAGGCAATTGAACGCGCTAAGTTCTAAAAATGAATAATTCAAGCTGACTCCAAATGTTTTCTTGCATTCACGATTTTCCCTTTGATTTATGGAGCGTGTAATTCGTGAAACTGATCATCACTCGACATGCAAAATCCAGTTGGGAATATCCCAATTTGATGGATCATGATCGCCCTCTGACAAAACGCGGCAGGCGATCTTCAGATGCAATTGGAAACTGGCTTGCTGAGAATGACCACGTTCCGGAAACTGTCTTGAGTTCCACCTCTGTCAGAACGCGAGAAACTTGGGACCGGATGGCTAAATACTTTGTGACATCAGTCGATGTCAGATTCGAGTCTGACCTATATCATGGAGGGTTAAGATCGATACTTTCTTTGTTGGCAACTGTAGATACCAGTTCCGTACTTGTGTTGGGTCATAACCCCGGAATCGGACACTTTGCGGAGTCCGTCCTGCGATCGTTGCCGACACATGCTGATTTTCTGCGATATCCGACCGCCGCAACGCTGGTTTGTGAAATTCCGTTGAATGAATCAGGACAGGTTGATCTTGGGACCGGCAAATTGATTGATTTTATTGTCCCCCGCGATCTGGAATAATCGATCAGTACGTCTGATTTTACGAAACTAACCCGCCGTTGTCGTCAATTCAAATCGCTATAATCAGTTGAGCGCGACAACTCCCGCTATTCATTCCGATCCTATCGTCGGTCGATCGATGTACGGAACTGTGCGAGGGATGAATCGTCGAAATTCAGAATCAGAGCACGAGGCCATTTAGTAGATATGTCAGACTATTTTGCTCCTTTGAACGAAATTCAATTTACCCTGCATCATGTTGCAGGACTTGACAAGATACTGGATCTCGATACTTTCGGTGATCTTGACGATGTTTTGGTTTCGGCGATTATGGATGAATCCTCAAAGTTCACGTCCGAGGTGCTGGCCCCGCTGAATCGTATTGGCGATGAACACGGATCAGTGTGCGACGATGGCAACGTAACCACGCCACCAGGCTGGAAGCAAGCGTATAAGCAATTTATCGCAAACGGCTGGAATGGACTGGCTTTCGACCCGGCGCACGGTGGACAGGGGCTACCCTGGCTGGTTGCTACCGCTGTTCAGGAAATGTGGCATTCGGCCAATATGTCGTTCGGACTTTGTCCATTGCTGACACAAGGCGCGATTCGCGCACTCGAATTGCATGGTTCTGAAGAACAGCAGGCTGTCTATATGGAACGCCTGATTTCTGGGGAGTGGGCTGGCACGATGAATCTTACCGAGGCGCATGCCGGTTCTGACTTGGCAGCGATCCGTACCCGCGCGGTTGCAGAAGGAGATCACTATCGGTTGAACGGGCAGAAAATTTTCATCACCTACGGCGAGCACGATCTGACAGAGAACATCATTCACTTCGTACTGGGAAGATGTGCGGATTCACCCGACGGCGTCAAGGGAATTTCACTGTTCATTGTTCCAAAGTTTCTGGTCAACGAAGATGGCTCACTTGGCGAGAGAAACGATCTGCGTTGTGTTTCTCTGGAACACAAACTGGGCATACACGCGAGTCCCACCGCAATCATGTCGTACGGCGACAACAACGGTGCCGTTGGCTATTTGGTCGGTGAGAAGAACAAGGGACTTGAGTACATGTTCACGATGATGAATCTTGCTCGACATGCCGTCGGTCTGGAAGGACTCGCTATTGCCGAGCGGGCATATCAGCAGGCACGGGACTATGCCAGTCAGAGAGTGCAGGGAAGTGTTGTCGGAGGATCCAAGGAACGGGTTACCATCATACGTCATCCGGATGTCCGGCGTATGCTTCTGACCATGAAATCGCTGGTTCAGGCGATGCGGTGTCTGGCGTACTATACCGCCGGCATTTTTGATCTTTCGCAAGCCTATCCTGAAGCAGAAGCAAGAGCCGAGTATGCTGCAGATCTTGGACTGTTGATCCCGCTTGTCAAGGGTTGGTGCGCGGAAATGGGCAATGAGGTGGCTTACATCGGGGTACAGGTTCACGGTGGGATGGGCTTCATTGAAGAGACAGGTGCAGCCCAATACTTGCGGGATGCGCGCATCACACCGATCTATGAAGGAACGACGGGAATTCAGGCCAATGACCTGATTGGACGCAAGATATTGCGTGACGAAAACGGTCACGTACTCCGATTCATGGCAAAAATACAGGAATCCTTGAACGAAGTTTCTGCTACCGGTGATTCTGTGGCGGAAATCTGTCAAGCCGCGGAAGCTGGACTTGAAGAGTTGAGAAAAGTTACTGACTGGGTACTGGAATCAGGCGCGAAAGATGCAAGTCTGCCAGCAGCGGCAAGCGTCGGTTATTTGCACGTGCTGTCCCTGACAGTCGCCGGTTGGTTGATGGCGGTCTACGCAGCAGAAGCTGCCGCATTACTGGATGCCGGAGATGGTGATCAGAGCGAACTCTCTGCGAGACTAGTGAGCGCCAAGTTTTTTGCGACACACATTATGCCTCGTCTCAAGGCACATGCAGATGGTGTGATCAATTCCTCAGCATTTGTCATGGCGCTGAGCGACGATCAGATATAGAAGAGTGATCGTGTTACGCGAGTTTCAGTCCGTTGTCTACAGGACGTTCCGGTTGGGCGAGAACGACTGAACCGTCTTTCTGCGTAAATCCTGTCAGCAGGAACTGAGACATCATCGGACCGATCTGTTTGGGCGGGAAATTGACAACCCCGATGATATTCCGGCCGATCAAATCCTCGGCCGTATAAAGGTCGGTGACCTGCGCACTGCATTTTCGAACTCCGATTTCATCTCCAAAGTCAGCTGTGATCTTGTAAGCGGGTCTTCTTGCCTCCGGGAAATCCTGTACCTCGATTATGGTACCTGTTCGCAATTCAACCTGCTCGAAGTCGTCCCAACTAATTTGCTTCACAATCTTCTCCTTTCAAATTTGCTATTGATCTCTGATGTATCGGGTGTGTCGACTAGTTTTTTTCAGTTATGATTTCGCTCAGTATAAGCGAGTTGCTACTGCATATTCCCAGTTCACAGGAAGGTATTTCACCGAAATGCCTGTTCTATTAGTGTATCCCAGTATTCCAGGGATTAACTACTTTGGCACCGGAATTACGAAAGTCTTTTTCGTTGCGTGTTACTATGACGCAATCACATCGAATGGCTGTTCCGGCGAGCATGGCATCGGGAAGATGGCCATCGAGCGGTTCGTCCCGACGACATTTCTCCTCCATGACACGTGCACAGATTTCGGCATCGGCAACAGTCCAGTCGAAGATCCGGTCCTCAAATATATGATCAAGTAGCCTTTGAAATTGTTCCGCGACATTGTTGCGACGCTTCCCAGGGTCCAATTGACCAATGCCATTCAGAATCTCCCAAATCGTGATTGTGGCAAGTCCAATCCCCTCTGATGCAATCTCGTCTAGAAATCCGGCAACTCGGGGATCGGGGTTCGGACGCATCATTTCGGAGAGAACATTCGTGTCTAGAAGCCATGAGACTGGTGCTGTCATGTTTCATCCTCACCGAAAAGTGCAACCGGCTTGTAACCATAGCGTTCTGATACCGGCAGTTCAATTCCGTTTTCCTGCCCAAAATATTGTTGGAATGCTTCTGACGGTTTAATTGATTCCTGCGAACGTCTGCGAGATTCGTTGATCAATCGGCGAACAAACTCTTCCATGGAGATGCCTCTACTTGCTGCTTCCTGCCTGATCCATGACTTATTGCCCGGATTTAACTTTCGAACTATGATGGCGGAACCCATCGGAATACTCCTAGTTCGGATTCGCAAGTTTAAATTTGAGATAATCTATAGGATATCATGCTGATAACACAAATTGCTATCAAAAGTTAGAGTGAGAGATGGGCACATTCGCCATTTTCGCGTCCGAACGCGCTTGATTCGTCGGCATATCTGATAGTACGAGGTGTGAAAATCACCGATTCGAGCTGTCCGACCGATATGACGTTTAGTCTGAATTTGGTTTTTCTGTTACGTTGGTATTCTCTTTGTCAATTACCGTTCAAACCGACTCAGAGTTCCTCACCCCGAATGAACCAGTATCGGGGGACAAAATTGAATGGGCTCATTTTCAAGACCAAAGAGTGGAAATCGGAGTTGCCCACATCTGGTTGCCGAATGGCAAGGTCTGGCTATGGTCATACAGTACTAATCCTGTCACAAATCTGTCCCCGCTCGCTGCTGCAAGATGTCGTAGTCCAGAAAAGTCTTTTGAGGATATTGTCGCTCCGGCTTTGATCTGAATTCCGACTATTTGACCGCGCCTGTCTTGCATCACGACATCAACTTCATTGCCCTCCCTGTCTCGAAAGTGGGAAAAACTGTACTGTTCGCTCGTCCAAGTCGATAGCTTTAGCAATTCACTGAATACAAAACTTTCAAGCAAAGGCCCGAATTCTGTTCGTCGGATGTCCAAATGTTCTCGCGAAATTCCTCTAATGGTAGCAAGTAGCCCGGAATCAAGAAAATGGAGTTTAGGCGTTTTAATCAAACGCTTCAATTTTTTTGAATGCCAAGGTTTGAGCGTACGAACAATAAATAGACTTTCAAAGATGTTCACATATTTTTGCGTAGTCAAACGATTCAATTCCAGAATTGACGAGAGATTAGAGTAGTTTATGAGTCGTCCGGAATACTCAGCGAGAGCTTCCAACATCGATCGCATCTTATCCGACCGCTCAACTTGCGCGATATGACTGACATCACCGTGAATAAGAAAATCAACATAATCCAAGTGCCATTCCTGTCGGTCTGCTGTAGAATCCTCTATCACTTCTGGGTAACCACCTGTAAGTACAATTTCGACAAGTTTGTTTCCGAAAACCGCGTCCTTGGTGATTGGTCTTTGACCGGCAAATACCCGGTCTAGAAAGGTTGATTGACTATTCCGCAACTCTGCTTGGGCTAAAGGCTGCAATCGAATAATCGTAGCGCGACCTGCTAATTTTTCAGCGAGTTCCGGTAGCGCGAGCAAATTGGCGGATGTTGTAAATAGATAACGACCTGGACGTGTGTCGGTATCTACCGTTTGTTTTATCGGCAGGATGAGTCCGGGGGCACGGTGAACCTCGTCGATTACCGCTCGCGCATGGTCGCGCACAATTCGTATTGGATCATCAATAGCTGATTGGAGAATAGATGGGTCATCAAGAGAAATAAATGGTATTTCGTCATTGGCTATTTGTCGCGCTAGCGTAGTTTTGCCCGATTGACGTGGACCACAAATCAGGACAATTCTCCTTGTTTTCATCGCGTTGCGCACACGTTGCTCAATATAGCGAGGGTACATGCCTTTTAAAAGTTTTTGATAATTTGAATATATCGATTCCGACTATTTGCATACTGGATACGTCACCAATTGCATATTGAGCATATGACCAATTGTATACTACTAACATGGCTAATTGTATACTGCGATGCTTTTCTGTTGGAGTTTATTCTACAGTCGTCAAGGTGTTGAATATGTCAGCGAGCGGTGATTTGTCGCGGAAATCTAATCCAGAAGAGTACATTCAGAGAGATAAGCAGACGGGACAGAACCTACGACTGATGTCCGAGAAACAGGTGACGGTTTCTTCCCGCGTCAACGTCCTCTGCCGTGTCAAACTCAGTAGAAATTATCAGTTCCGCTTATGGCTGGCTTCGAGATAGATGAGGTTATTCAATTCTGCCTCGGAGGTAAATCCCAATTCCAAATTGAATCTCAAAATGAAAAATCTTCCATTAGTTGCTTTTCAATAAATACATATAATTACCTGCTCAAATTTGAACCACGACTGATGACCAATGACCGACGAAATCATTCAATCTGTCGAAGAACTTGTCAGACGTTCGCGTCTTGCGATGTCTGAGCTTGACGACGCGGATCAGCAACGTGTCGACGAAATAGTAACTGCGGTCGCATGGGCGATTTACGAGGATGGTAATGCCGCTGAGCTGGCGAACATGGCGGTAGAAGATACCCGACTGGGGAATGCTGATGACAAGATCATCAAGAACAAACGCAAGACATTCGGGACTTTGCGGGATCTGATGCGAGTGCGTACCGTCGGAATCATCGAAGAAGACCCGGCAAGAGGACTCGTCAAGTATGCCAAACCTGTCGGTGTGGTTGCCGCAGTAACACCATCAACGAATCCTGCCGCAACACCTGCAAACAAGTGCATGATGGCTGTCAAATGTCGAAACGGAGTGATCGTGGCACCATCTCCCGCCGGTTGGAATACAACCAACAGAACGGTTGAACTGATCAGGGATCAGTTGAAACTGATCAAGGCACCGCCTGATCTGGTACAGATATTGCCCAAGCCTGTCAGTCGACAGGCCACTCAGGCGCTCATGAAAGTTGCCGATCTTGTTGTGGTGACCGGTTCGCAGAACAATGTCCGCAGTGCCTATTCGAGTGGCACACCGGCGATCGGTGTCGGTGTCGGCAATGTACCGGTCATTGTGGACTCCTGTGCGGATCTTGAGCGTGCCGCAGAACGAATCAGGATGTCGAAAACGTTTGACAATGGCACTTCATGCTCATCGGAGAATTCGGTGATTGTCCTTGATTCTGTCTATCAGGACATGATGAGGGCGTTTCAGCGGGAAGGCGGCTATATTGCCACTCCCGAAGAAAAGGAGCGTATTCAAGGGATGCTCTGGTCAGCGGATGGTGTCATGAATCGGGAACTGATAGCGAAAGATATCGATGTTCTTGTCAGCTACTTTGGTTTGAGCAGCGCGCCGCCTGATACAAGGTTCATCATTGTGGAGGAAGTCGGAATCGGTGCCGGCCATCCGCTGTCGGGCGAGAAACTCTCACTCGTGTTGACCTGCTATCGTGCTCAGGATTTTGACGAGGCGAAGAGCAAAGTCACAGACATTCTGAATTACCAGGGCGCAGGCCACTCCTGTGGAATCCACACGTCAGATTTGGACCATGCACGTACGCTGGCTGAAGAATTGGATGTGGTTCGGGTTCTGGTTAACCAGGCGCATACATTCGGTAACGGCGGTGGGTTTACCAGCGGATTGAACTTTACATTGAGCATGGGGTGTGGCACCTGGGGCGGTAACAGTATCACTGAAAATCTGAATTACCGTCATTTTCTGAACATCACACACCTCTCTACGGAAATTCCGGAAGACAAGCCGAGCGAAGAGAGTCTTTTCGGAGAATTTCTGAGAAATCACCATCCTCAATACCATCATTGAGACCTTCACGATGGCAGATACCTTTCGATCACTGATAGTTCGATGCGCGAAGGCGTATGCCTCGCGAGTTTATCTGATTGATCCTGATAGTGATATCACCATGACTTACGGGGAGTTGCGGAATCATTGCCAGGCATTCGGTCGAATGATGTGGCATGCCGGATTCACCAAATCCACCAAGGTGGGATTCCTGCTGGACAACGGGTATTGGACATCGGTCATTTTTCTTGCCACGATGTATTCCGGGCATGTCATAGTTCCACTCAATGTGGTTGCCAGCCGTCGGAACCTGCTCTTTGCGATTAAAAACGCGGGTGTTGAGGTTGTCTTTGTCAGCGAGAGATATCGTTCACTCCTAGATTCACTTCTTGATGAATTGGACCAAGATATCCAAGTCGTTGATGTGGACATGTCGACCGGATTTGAGATGCCAGTGACCAATTCGAACTCAGACAACTACCGCATCCATCGAGTCACGCACGAATCGGCCGCAATGATTCTGCATACATCGGGAACAGTCGGACTACCCAAAGGCGCGGTTCTGAAGCATTCAAACCTGATTGCGGGTGGCGATAACGTCAAGAAGGCCCATTGGCTTTCACTCGATGACATCGCATATTGCGTATTACCTCTTTATCACATCAATGGCCAGGTTGTTACCGCAATCGCACCGATTATGAGCGGGTCTCGCGTTGTCATGCCAAGAAAATTCAGCGTTTCCAATTTTTGGGTACACATCGAAAAATACAAATGTACATGGGTCAGCCTGGTTCCAACAATGGCTAAATATATTCTGGATGATGTGAAGAATAACAAGAACAGCCCGCAATTAATGACTCGACTGACATCCTTGAGGTTTGCTCGTTCTGCCTCTTCAGCCATGCCGTCTGGAATGCTTGCGGATTTCGAGGAGACATTTGGAATTCCGATGATCGAGACCATGGGGCTGACCGAGACAGCCGCTCCCATTCTGACGAATCCCATGCCTTCGGGAGTCAGAAAACCCGGGTCGGTCGGTCGCCCGTGCGGGACCGAGGTGAAGATAATTGACAGCGAACAGAACGCAGTCGCGGACCTTGAAGTCGGTGAAATTGTCGTACGTGGTGACAATGTGTTCTCCGAGTATTTCAACGCACCTTATGATACCCTGACTTCATTTACCTTTGACGGGTGGTTCAGGACCGGTGATCTCGGCTATCGCGATCAGGACGACTATTTCTTTGTTACCGGCCGCATCAAGGAATTGATCATCAAGGGTGGAGAGAATATTTCCCCCCGCGAGATCGACGATGTGCTCTATCACCATGAGTCCGTGAAGGAAGCCGGGGCATTTGGGTTGCCTGACGATACATATGGTCAGGTTGTCGCTGTTGGCGTGGTTCTCAAGGAAGAAAGGACATGCTCCGAAGAGGAACTGATTGAGTTCTGCAGGGAAGAACTTGGGAATTTCCGATGTCCAAGCCGGATATTTTTCACGGATGACCTGCCCAAGGGTCCTTCCGGTAAGATTCAGAGATTGGAATTCGCCAAGACGGTCAGTGAGAACCCGGAAAAATTCACGGTTGACTGAGGCAGATAACAATTTGCACGGGAAAAATGCGCTTGTCACCGGTTCGACAAGCGGTATTGGGCTCGCAGTCGCAAAAAGACTCGCGGCAAATGGGTGTAATCTGGCAATCAGTGGCTTGGGTGAACTGGAACAGATACGAAAACTGCTGATAGACATTCGCGCAGGATCGGGTGCGGAAGCGGTTTACTGTGATGCTGATCTGCGTGATTCAGGCAACATCTACCGGGCGGTCGAAGAATTGGTTCAGGATTTCGGTGATATCGATATTCTGGTCAACAGTGCCGGAGTGCAACATGTCGCCGCTGTTGCGGAGTTTCCGGTAGAAAAGTGGGACGAAATTCTGGCGGTCAATCTGTCAGCAGTTTTTCATGCTACCAAAGCGGTACTGCCGGGTATGGTGCGTGGTGGCTGGGGGAGAATAGTCAATATCTGTTCCACGCATGGACTGGTCGGAAGTCCAAATAAATCCGCTTATGTCGCTGCCAAGCATGGTGTGGTCGGATTGACCAAAGTCGTCGCGATTGAACACGCACAACGAAATATTACCTGCAACTCGGTGTGTCCGGGATTTGTCGATACTGACTTGGTCAGAAACCAGATTCGCAATATCGCGGCAGAAAAAAATCTCACCTACGATGATGCTCTGGATGAGTTTGTTTCCGGCAAACACCCAAGTCGGCGTTTTATCAGTACGGAAGAAGTTTCGTCTGTTGTTCTTTATCTTTGCTCCGAAGCCGGCAGCGGTATGACAGGAGCAGCCATCCCGGTTGATGGTGGTTGGACAGCACAGTAATACTCGGTCTGAACGATTGTTCTTTTTTGCGAATGGTCCGAAACATCCGATGAAAGTATGCATCGATTCCACCTTTTTAGTTAGTGTTTGTTGGAGGTAGTCCTCATCGCAATCCTATATCCTCAGTATTGATCAGGGAACCACCAGCTCCCGAGCTGTCCTGATGGATCAGAACGGGTGCATGAAATATGCTGAACAGGAGGAATTCACACAGTACTTTCCAACTGACGGATGGGTGGAGCATGATCCGAAAGAAATATGGGAGACTACCTTAAACGTCAGTCGCAAGGTACTCGATTACGCCGCAAATCTACAAGGTCATGTGGCGGCTGCAGGTATTACCAATCAGCGCGAAACCAGTGTTGTCTGGGACCGTCGGACCGGTGACCCCGTTTACAACGAAATCGGCCGAACTCGCAGCGTCACTTGAGGATAACTGTGGTGTGTATCTCGTACCTGCACTTACCGGATGCCCGCGGCGCGATCTTCGGCATGACGAGGGATACGGGAAAGGCACAAGTCGTGCGTGCAGCACTCGAATCAGTTGCCTATCAGACGGCCGATCTGCTGGGTGCGATTCACTCGGATGCCGGCAGAATTGAACGGTTGCGGGTTGACGGTGGGATGGCCCGAAATGACTGGTTCTGTCAATTCTTGAGCGATGTTCTGAATCTTCCAGTTGATCGGCCTTCGAACACCGAAACAACCGTTCTTGGCATCGCCTATCTGGCGGGTCTTCACATGGGAATATTCCCATCATTGGATGCAATATCAGACAACTGGACTTCAGATAGCAGATTCGATGTCGCGATGGATTCGTGCCAGCGAGATGAACTTTTGGTGCGTTGGCACAAAGCCGTCAGAATGGTGGCAGAATTTGCCGAAGACTGAGCTCCACGAATTAGCGCCCGTCGAAGTAAACTGTAAAGATCGGTTCTACGACCGTGCAGCCTGCTGAATCTGTTCCCAAGCAGATTCGATGTGCCTCATCTCAGTGCGCATGGCGCCGGGCACAAAGCGAATGACATATTGATCGTTCAGTACAGTATGCGTCAGAAATAACTTTCCTGAATCGTTGAGCGCGTTAAGGATCTGCTGGCTTTTTTCGTTTCCGCTGCGATGCCTGAAGCAGACGAAATTCAAGGATGTCGGCTGAAACAGTTCAAATTCGTCACTTGCCTCAATCCAGCTGGTAAATTTTTCGGCAAGCTTGATGTGCGATCTGATATGTGCTTGCAGTCCCTCAACACCGTAGTGATGAATCACGCACCAGAGCTTTAGTGAACGGAATCGTCGTCCGAGTGAAATTTGCCAGCCACTGTAATCGAAGACTGTGCCCTCAGATGATTCCTTGTTACGCAGATATTCCGGCGTAAACGTCAACGCACTGACCAGGTCGTCTTTGTCTGCGACATAGAAAAGATCGCAGTCGAAGTTGGTGAGCAGCCATTTATGCGGATTGAAGCAGTAGCTGTTCACTTCCGACACACCATCGAACATGTCGCGGTATTCCGGACAAACCGCCGCACTGCCGGAGTAGGCTGCGTCCACATGCATCCAGATATTAGAATGATTGGCGAGCCGGGCTATTTCTGGAATCGGGTCGATTGCCAATGATGATGTTGTACCGATTGTCGCGCAGACAAATGCAGGTATTCTGTTTCGTGATAAATCTTCTTCAATTGAGCGGGCAAGATGGTCGACATCCATTCTGAACTTTTCGTCAACTCTGATTTTGCGGACCTGATCATTTCGGAAGCCTGCGATTTTCAGACCTTTCTCCCCGGACGAATGAGTCTGATCGGTAATATAGGCTGTAAGATCTGACAGTGAGGCATCCGAATTGGCATTCAGAGCTTTTTCTCTTGCCGCAATCGCAGCGCACAATGTGGCTGAGGAAGCCGAATCCTGAATCACACCTCCACCGGTCTGGCTGGAATGAAATTGCCTTGGCAGGCCACAGATTTCGACCATCCAGTCAAGGACGAGGGTTTCGATTTCGGTACAGGCTGGACTCGTAATCCAGAGCATTCCCTGAACCCCGAATCCGGACGACAGCAGATCACCCAAAATTGAGGGGCCGGAAGCATGTGAGGGAAAATAAGCGTAAAACGAGGGTGATTGCCAATGCGTGAGTCCCGGAATGATGATGGATTTAATTTCCTCCAAAACTTCATCATAGGGCTTTCCGTTCACAGGAGGATGCTCGGGAAAGCTTCGATATATATCACCTGGATTGACTTGGGAGCGAACCGGGTACGATTCGATGTTTTCCATGTAGTCCGCTACGAGGTCTATCGTCTGATAACCCAGTAGGCGGAACTGGTCTGGTGTCAAGTGGTTGACGTCCGATTTCTTTCTATCCATACAGAAACTATTTGGCTAATCGAGAGGTTGTATGCTTGCAGCGCTCACACTCGACGATTTCCACCTTACCCGATGTTCCAAATCCGAATCTGACCTCAATGACACGGTACTCGTGCAATCCCAATTTACACAAGATCTTGCCGACTTGATCGGGAACATTCATTTGTCCGTTGTAATTCGCCTAATGTCAGTGCGTGCTAAGCGATTTGGGCACAGGATTCACTCGGTGGATACAGATATTCATGTGTGCTACATATTGGGATAGTTGGGTCCGCCGCCACCCTCGGGGACGACCCAGTTGATATTCTGGGTCATATCCTTGATGTCACAGGTTTTGCAGTGGACACAATTCTGTGCGTTTATTACGAGTTTCGGGCTGTCATCTTGATTGACGATTTCATAAACCCCAGCAGGGCAGTAGCGTTGTTCGGGTGCATCGTAATCTTTCAAATTCACAGAAATGGGAACGGAATCGTCTTTCAGCGTCAGGTGTACCGGTTGATTCTCCTCATGGTTCGTATTGGACAGGTATACAGACGAATTTCGGTCGAAACTGACGGCACCGTCGGGTTTTGGATATTCGATCGGAGTGCATTCGGATGCTTTTTTCAACGACTTGTGATCGTCGTGGTGACGGAATGTCCAGGGTGCCCGTCCGCGTAGCAGGTAGGTATCAAGTCCGGAGTAGAAAAATCCCGGCCACTTCCCGAGTCTGAAACTGGGGCGGATGTTACGTGCGAGATACAGTTCCTTCCACAACCAGCTTGATTTGAGTGCATCGCTATAGCCTGTCAGTTCACCTTGCGCGTCCGATGCGAGATGTTCATATGCGGCTTCAGCTGCTGTCATACCGGATTTCATCGCAGTGTGGGTGCCCTTGATCTTGGGAGTGTTCAGGAACCCTGCACAGTCTCCGATGAGGGCGCCTCCGGGGAATGTCAGTTTTGGAATAGCCTGAAAGCCGCCTTCAACCAATGCGCGGGCACCGTAGGCGACTCTGCGACCATTTTCAAAAATATTCTTGATAGCACGGTGATGCTTGAATCGCTGAAATTCCTCAAACGGGCTCAGATAGGGATTTTCGTAGTCAAGCCCCACTACGAACCCTGCCGCCACCTGATTGTTTTCGAGGTGGTACATGAATGATCCACCATAAGTTGAACTGTCCAGCGGCCAACCGATGCTATGCCAGACATATCCTTCATCATGAACGCTGCCGTCGACTTCCCACAATTCCTTGATTCCAATTCCGAAAGTCTGAGGTTGGGTGTCTTTGCGAAGTTGATAACGTTCATACAGTGTTTTTGTCAGAGAACCCCTGCATCCTTCCGCAAACAGCGTCAGTCGCGCATGAAGTTCCGCCCCGGGAGCATAATTTGCTGTTGTCTGTCCATCTTTTCCAACGCCCATGTCTCCTGTAGCGACTCCCATGACGCGTTCTCCGTCATAGAGAACTTCCGAGGCGGCGTATCCTGGAAAAATGTCGACGCCGACCGCTTCCGCTTGCTCCGCCAACCATCGACATAGGTTCCCCAATGAGATGATGTAGTTGCCATGATTGTTCATCTGTGGTGGTGTCGGCAGTGTGATGGCTGAGTTTTTGGTGAGCATCACAAATTTATCCTTGGTCACCGGACAGTTCAAAGGTGCGCCATTTTTTTTCCAGTCGGGCAGAAGCTCATTCAACGCGGTTGGTTGCAAAACCGCTCCGGATAGGATGTGTGCGCCGACTTCCGAGCCTTTTTCCAGTATGCAGACACTGATGTCTTGCCCTTTTTCCATACACAATTGCCGCAGTCTTATCCCGGCAGCTAGGCCTGAAGGACCGGCTCCGACAATTACAACGTCATATTCGAGTGAGTCGCGCTCTTGGGTCATGAATGAGTTCTCTAATGTTGTCGATTTGATCTATAAGCAAGATTTACTGCCGGTAAACTTCCACCCGAATTTCTGTAGGATTTCCGCTGTTACATGGATTGTTTACCTGTGGACAGTTTGAAAGTATCGAGAGTACGTCGGTTTCAGCCTGCAGGGTAACATAATCTCCGGCGACGGATTTTCCGTTTTCGAATACGGTTTCTTCGGTATGTCCGTCTTCATAAACTGGAACCGAACAGAAGAAGTTGATGTTTGGTACGATATCCCGCCAACCCAGCCCATAATGCGAAAGCGCGCCGAGAAAATTTTCCCGACAACCAGGCGCATCCGATACACCATACAACATCTGATTACTCCAGGAAGAACAGCAACCGGCGATCGTATCGTGTCCGCCTGGGGTTGTATCATCCACCAGAGTGAACAGAGGATTGGCGTAATCGGAGTAGAGGACAGAGCCTTTTGAAATGTGAATGCTCTGCGCGGCCTTGATGGTATTCGGTGCGTGATATCTCTCCTCGAGATTGTTCGCGTTATAGCAAAGAAAGTCAACGCCTTGCTGTCCCTTTACGTCAATGATCCTCAGAAGACTCCCTTTCTCGAGTACTCCATGCCAGTAATTTCCAGGCTGAATAGTATCGCTTTCAGCCGGGTCGCGGTTTAAATCTGGATTCACTTTTCGAATGCTCACTTTGACCTGTTGATTCAGTCATTCAATCCGAGGAGACATGAAAAAAGTATACACAAATATTTGGTATTTCCGTTTACGATATGACGCGAAGTCCAACGATCATAACGGTGGTTAGGTTCAAACAGTGCGCTGCATCGGATAGCCGCGGTCAGAACGGGAACACAAGCGTCGGTGTATTAATTGGCTTGGCCAATTTGCCGTTAAAGGGCTCAAACGCAATTTTCGTTCATCGCAGAGAGGATTTTCAAATTGCGTGTGTGAGGATGACTACACAGACTCCCAATCTATCAGCCTTGAGTAGGGGCCACTGCCAATGTGAATCTAATTAGCGCTAATAGCAAGATTTCCGATCAATTGTACTACCGTTTCAAACTAAACTCCCGATTGACAGTGTCTGCTAAACGGTAAACACTAAAGAAATCATAACTTCGACCAAATTTCGGCACCCAGTATCTACCGTGTGCCAACCAGTGCCGATACTTAAATTCATCACGTATTTCTCCTGTCAAAGCAACAGGTATATCAGCGTGCAATTTCCACAATTTCAGAATTTCGTCTTCTAAAGAGACTCTTCTATCTTTTTTCTTATACAGTTTTCTAAATTCACGAGAAAGTTGATCCTTCATTTTTTGATCACAACGTTTAAAGTAATCAACACGAAACGACGCTTCAATCGCTGCTAATAGAACCATTGCCTTTGCTGATTCGGGTTCCCTTTTTCGATGTTGCCTTTCTACCAAGATTTCCTCATCCGAATACAAAGAGAAGCGACTTTCATAATCAGGATTCTCTTTCGAGTATTAAAGAACAATTGAATTTACCGAGTCGAAATTGTGTAGTGCTGTCTGTTCAAAATGAAGTCGATCGGAAATAATGAAAAGCTTTGCTAACCGAACAGCCTTTTCTGTAACGAGCGCACGCGAGGCTGCTGATAAATTTCATGTGCATCGATTACTTTTGCAACTTTTGATGTAATTCCAGCTTTGAGAATGACTTCCGCTTATTTCAGCATGTCAAAACCTGAACTTAAAGCTATGAATTTATTAGAGAATTATTACTTTACTCGGAATGCCTCGTTACGATGTACATGTATTTCCCATTGACTTTCTGTTTAAACTAACGCATTTTGATATGACATTTGAATTGAGGAATTACGATGAAGATTGAGGGAATGGCGGCTTTGGTGACAGGTGCGGCATCTGGAATGGGGGAGGCAACAGCGCGGCTTCTTGCAGAACGTGGTGCCAGAGTCAGTTTGCTTGATGTTGATGGTGACAGAATAAGTAGAGTCGCTGAAGACTGTGGTGGTTTGGCCGTACAGTGTGATGTAACGGATGCGGACAGCATGGTTAACGCGGTATCGTTGGCCAGTGAATCGCACGGTGTGGCGCGCATGCTTATCAATTGTGCCGGTATCGCTCCTGCCAAGCGGATCGTTGGAAGAGACGGAGCAATGCCCCTTGAGGACTTCAAGCGGGTAATCGATGTCAATCTGATCGGAACATTCAATGCCATGCGTCTGATGGCGACTGCGGTACGCAATGAACCGACGTTGGATGAAGTCGGCGAACGCGGTGTGATTGTCAATGTTGCCTCAGTTTCAGCATTCGAAGGTCAGATCGGACAGGCAGCATACAGCTCCTCAAAAGGTGCGATCGTCGCATTGACAATACAGGCTGCCAGAGAACTCGCAAGTGCCGGAATCCGAGTGATGACGATTGCACCGGGAATGATCGCGACACCGTTATTGCTCGGCATGCCTGACGAAGTTCAGCAGAGTCTGGCCAACCAGGTACCGTTCCCCAAGCGGCTCGGTGATCCCCAGGAGTTTGCCCGACTGGTCGAGCACATCGTGGAAAACCAGCTGCTGAACGGAGAGGTGATCAGGCTGGACGGTGCGATCCGAATGCAACCGCGCTGAGGGTTGGCTTTGAATTCATTCGAGATTTTATGGAGGTGAGCAATCTTCGAAAACCGGACTATATCCAATAACTCATCGGAGTTTCTTCGTACGGTTGGAAATATTCGTTGGTCATTTAACTCGAAGTTGTATTTATTTGGTAGTCATGGAAAATTAGGTTAGAATGGTAAGCCAATCGATGATGCAACTATTGAATCTGAAATAATTCATCATAGGATTCACGAAATTCTAAAGAGAGTAAATGAATTTCCAACAGTCGGAATTACAGAAATTTGACTTTGTGAGTCCAAGATTGTCACAGTCAAACGACATGCCATCAGGCAATCTACTACGGAGGCTTAGGCGTCAATGCCTGCTTTTGTTTATTTCGGTGATTATTGCCATTCCCAGTATGACGGCGAGGGCACAGAGTTCCGAGGATGGCAGCAATTTCGAAGTCAATATCGACACGAACATCTCACATGGCCTCACCTACCGGATGAAAGAGCGTGACCAACAGCTGATCGACTCTGATCCAAATGGTGACGATGGCAACCTCAACTTTGACAAGGGCTTGATCAGCTCGGTGACAAAGGTAACTACAGAAATCGATGTGGAAAGTGATGATTTTGGTTTTTTTACAAGATTTACAGGATTCTTCGATTTCAAGACTGAAGATGGGGTTCTAAAACGTACCAGACTTTCACCCAAAGCCAGGAAATTGGTCGGTTCGGGGCCAAGTTGCTGGATTTTTATGGGTATAAAAATTTTGAGTTTGGAGACATTTTTGGTGACGTGCGTGCTGGCAATCTGGTATTGAACTGGGGAGAAAGCACTTTTGTCCAAAATGGCATCAATGTCGTCAATCCAGTTGATGTAAGTCGCTTACGAACACCGGGTTCTCAAATTCGCGAGGCTCTTGTACCTGTTCCACTGGTGGCAGCATCTGTTGCTCCAACTGACAAACTATCCTTGGAGTCATTTGTTCAGTTGAAATGGAGAAAAACAGAGATTGATCCGGTTGGCACCTTTTTTTCGACCAATGACTATGTTGGCGAAGGCGGCCAATACGTGGAAATTGATTTGAGAGGATTCGGTATTCCATTGCCTCCTAATGATCAGGACAATTGGCTGCGGGTCAAACGCGGTTCTGATATGAAAGCCAGAAATTCCGGACAATACGGAATAGCGTTGCGTTATTTGTCTGAAGTCTTCAATGACGCCGAGTTTGGCTTTTTCTTCACACGTTACCATAGTCGCCGTCCCATTGTGAGCGCGAGATCTGGAACGGCTGCAAGTTTGGTACAGGGGGCTACTGGAGCTGGTGCTGTCGCGGGCCAGATTGCTTCCGCTCCAGCAGCCATTTACACAGCGATCAGTAGTTTGACGACTCCGGCGGAGATTAGTCAAGCAATTGGCACATACGTAAGCACGAATTTAAGTAGCCTCTCGACAACTGAAAAGACGCAGTTGATCAGGCAACTAACCGGCACAGCGTTGTTGACGGCTGGAACTGGTAAGACTGCGCAAGAAGCTGCTTTTACAAACGTATTCAAAGGGTTCGTACCGCAAATAGGAATTGACCGTTACATAAAGGACGCACATTATTTTGTGGAATACCCGCAAGAGATCAATATGTTTGGTGTCAGTTTCAACACTTTGCTTGGGAATACCGGGTGGGCCTTGCAGGGTGAGATTTCTCATCATACCAATGCGCCACTGCAACGAGAGGACACACATGTAATTGCAGAAGGCCTAAGTCCAATCACTAAAGTTTTATCGCTTCAAGAACGGTTAGACAAAAACTTACCATTTCCGAAGGAATGTGCTGGAATTACCGATGTGGCAACATGTACCGGTGCAATCGCACAATCGCTCGGTACCAACGGCATTCCGGTAGTTGGCGGTATCCGACGAGATGTGAGCCAGGTTCAAGTTACCGGCACCAAGACATTCGGGTCGGTATTGGGCGCGGATGGCGGAGTGTTCCTGATTGAAGCTGCCCTCACGAACATACACAAAATGCCGGACTCAGCGATAACACCACTGGATGGACCCGGTGGCAGCTTTGGGACAACTTCATCATGGGGCTATCGGGCAGTCACCAAACTGGATTACTTCAACGCAGTCGGTGCTTTCAACTTGCATCCATATATTCAGTTCCAGCACGACGTGAATGGAACGACACCAAATCCAATCAGTAACTTTGTGGAGGATGCCAAAACTTTCACTCTCGGTGTCGGCGCCAACTATTTGCAGGAATGGGAAGCGAATCTGAGTTACACACGACATTTCGGCGCAGGTGAGCGCAATACGTTGAGGGACAGAGATTTTCTTGAGTTCAGTCTCAGTTATTCATTCTAAGATGAGCTGAGAAGGGTTGTTTGAATGAGAAGTTTAGCGATTTTCTTAAAGTTGGGTGCGCTTGCAATCGTAAGCATTTTCAATATTGCAGCAGTTACTGTTGAGGAGGCTTCCCGACTCGGAACCGATCTGACTCCGGTTGGTGCCGAAAAAAGCGGCAATGCAGACGGTTCCATACCTGAATGGACGGGCGGCATTACCCAACCGCCCGCAGGATATCAGACTGGTCAGCACCACATTGACCCATTTGCTGATGATCAAATTCTGTTTGTCATTGATTCAAGCAATGTCGATCTATATCAGGACAAGCTCTCCGTTGGGCATCAGTATTTGCTCCGAGCGTACAGCTCATATTCGATGCCGATCTATACGACCAGACGAAGCGCGTCGTTACCTCAGCGAATCTATGATGCAACAAGCCAAATCTCGGTAACCGCGGAACTGGTAGATGACGGCAACGGCGTTGCCGGAGCGGTAATCGGCATTCCATTTCCCATCCCAAAGAACGGGTTGGAAGCGATATGGAATCATTTGCTGCGTTATCGGGGCGAAACCCTTCAGCGAACCTTCGCACAGGCGGCCGTGACGAGAAAGGGCGACTATACGGTGTTCAAGCTGCGAGACCAGGCGATTTTCAACTATGCGTTGGAAGGGATGACGGAAGATCGGCTGGACAATACCATGATCTTTTACAAACAGGAAGCACTGGCACCACCAAGGCTGGCCGGAGGAATAATTCTGGCGCATGAGACACTGAATCGAGTTGCCGAACCACGCCGAGCATGGGTCTACAACCCCGGCCAACGCCGCGTACGGCGCGCGCCTGATGTCGGTTATGACACACCGGCTTCTAGTGCGGACAATCTACGAACATACGATCAGTTCGACATGTTCAATGGTGCCGTCAACCGATACAACTGGGAGCTTGTCGGCAAGCGTGAAATCTACGTGCCTTACAACAGTTACAGACTGCAAAGCGATTCGATTTCATTCAGCGATATTCTCACACCATTGCATCCCAATCCAGAACACACCCGTTATGAGTTGCATCGTGTTTGGGTGGTTGAAGCGACGCTTAAAGCAGACGCGACACACGTCTACAAGCGTCGAACATTCTATATCGACGAAGATTCATGGCAGATTCTGATCGTTGATCTATATGATGCCAGAGATCAAATATGGCGAACATCTGAAGGGCACTCTATAAACTACTACGATATCCCTTTGTTCTGGACAGCTCTGGTCGTACACCACGATTTGCAGGCAGGACGCTACGTTGCCAACAATCTTGCTAACGAATATGAGCCAGTTCAATTCGGAGTCGATCTCTCACCAAAAGAATTCACACCTGCCGCGTTGCGCCGGGAGGGTAAACGCTAGTAGTAACGCTGCCTGCGGAGAACAGTGGTTAGACTTTCTATCTGCCAACTGCGCGGTAAGTGTCCTAAGAGCCCTTTGGTAACGGTAGAGCGTTGAGATTGACTTATACCGGAAATAACCTTATTGGTTTGGTGAGTCGAATCTGTATGCGATGGAAAATAGAGTGAACCGCCCGTCTGTCCGCTGTTACCGCAGCGTGATGTCTATTTTGCTGGTCTGCTCATTGCTGACACAGGCGGCAGTGGCCTGTCCACAATGGTCTGTCGAAGCTCCACTTGCCAAACAATCTTTGTTGTTGGATGGCGCGTCTGTAGATTCCAGATATATTGCTGTGGGAGAGCGCGGGCATATTCTAATGTCGACGGATTTCGGTGCAACTTGGACGCAAAGCAAGGTTCCAACCTGCAGTCTGCTGACCGCGGTTCACATGCACAACGACCAACTGGCTTGGGCAGTTGGCCACGATGCTGTCATTTTGCGTACCGAAGACGGAGGCAGCAGCTGGAAAGTCGTTCATCATGCACCCGAAAACGAGCAACCACTTCTGGATGTCTGGTTTCGCAACTCGCATGAAGGCATCGCGGTAGGGGCGTATGGTTACTACCTGGAAACCGACAATGGTGGTGATACATGGAATCAGCGTTACATATCGGAAGAGGATGACTATCATCTCAATGCGATCACACCCGCGGACGACAACACTTTGTATATCGCCGCGGAAGCGGGGAACATCTATCGCTCTGATGACATTGGTGCAAGTTGGTACAAGTTGGAGTCGCCCTATGTTGGTTCATGGTTTGCCATTCATGCAAACAGCGAAAATGAAGTGATTCTGGCCGGACTCAGGGGAAACCTGTATCGCTCTCGCGATGGTGGGGTGAATTGGGTACAAACTCCGACGGGCACCCGTGCATTGCTAACTGACATTGTTGAACTTCCGTCCGACCAGTTGCTGATTACGGGGCTTGAAGGTGTATTGCTGGTCAGCGAAAGTTTCGGGAACAATGTTTCCGATAACAGCTTGGTGACGCGAAGCGGTATTTCAACTGTATTGCCGGCTATGGAAGGTAACGTCATCTTGCTGGGAGAATTTGGGATTCGGCGTTTACAGGTGGTTTACTGATCTAACCGATCACTTCAATTGAGAAATGGCGAATCACTCAAAAGGGGCATCTCGATTTTCCGATAAACTTGAACGGTCTCTATTCTCATTCAGATTTGTAATTCTGTCCTTGTTTGCCTTGGCAACAGCCGTCATGGCAACCTTTGCGTCGCAGTTGTATGTGGATGCAAGCTTCTCAAAAATGATACCTCTGCAACATCCCTACATGCAGACTTTCGTCAAATATAGAGATGAGTTCGGCAATGCTGACCGCATTGCAATTGCGCTGATCGCAAAAGACGACAATATGTTCAGTGCCGAATTTTTTAACGCGCTGCGTCAGATGACGGATGCGGTTTTTTTCATTCCGGGCATTGATCGTTCGCAGGTTTATTCTCTGGTCACACCTAATGTTCGCTATACCGAAATAGTTGAGGATGGCTTAATCGGCGGGAATGTTGTTCCGAGCAATCTTGAGTTGAATCAGCAAGGTTTCAAGTTGATACGTGAAAACGCGATCAAGGCTGGAATTGTTGGAAGTCTCGTTGCTACTGATTTCAGCGGAGCACTGATCAGTGCGAGACTTCAAGAGTTCCACCCCAATACAGGGGAACGGCTAGATTATTTTGATGTGGCTGCTGAACTTGAGGAAATCCGGGCTTCTGCGGAGGCGGAATCCGATGTGAACGTCCACATCGTTGGATTTCCGACATTGGTTAACGAGATCAGGAACGGTGCGACGAACGTAGCCCTGTTTTTTGGAATCGCATTCTTGATTACCGGAATTTTCCTATTTCTTTATACCCGTTCACTGTGGCTTGTCGGGATTCCCTTGGTTTGTTCACTTGTTGCGGTCGTATGGCAGTTGGGGGCAATGACGGCGTTAGGATTCGGGATCGATCCGATGTCCTTGCTGGTACCGTTTCTGATATTCGCCATCGGTGTCAGTCATTCCGTTCAAATGATCAGTTCCCTCCGCGATAAGGTGGCCCATGGCGACACGTCACTTCAGGCTGCACGCGCCACCTTTCGTCGTTTGCTGCTGCCTAGTTCGGTCGCGCTCGTTTCAGATACCATCGGGTTCCTGACAATTGCGCTGATTGAAGTCCAGGTTATACAGGAAATTGCCATCGCGGCAAGTCTAGGTGTGGCGTCAATCATCCTTACCAATCTGATCTTGTTGCCGATTGTGCTCTCTTTCCTGGATGAGAAAGCAATAAACGCCGGTTATGTCGCTCAATTGGATAATTTCCTGAAGCCGATGTGGCAACTATTGGCTCGCTTCGCACATCGAAAACCGGCAGGAATCGTCATTGTTTTAACTTTAATGATGCTGGTGGTGACTTTCCCATTGGCCACTCGCGTAAAAATCGGCGATCAGCACGCGGGTGTTCCGGAGTTGCGTTCGAATTCCATCTACAACGTTGATACTGCCTTGATCATCAGTCGTTTTGACGCAGGACTCGATTCATTGTCCGTGATCACGGAAACACAGCCGGAAGGGTGTACAGAATGGGAGATCATGCAAACACTGAACCGCTTTGAGTGGCATATGCAAAATGTGGAAGGGGTGAAGTCAGTTCAAGGAATGGC
This sequence comes from Arenicellales bacterium, assembly GCA_963662635.2. GTDB lineage: Bacteria > Pseudomonadota > Gammaproteobacteria > Arenicellales > JAJDZL01 > JAJDZL01. The sequence goes on along the minus strand of CAXXFC010000006.1, from coordinate 320,709 downwards.
TGGTGTAGCCCGAAAGGTTACTGCAGGATTGAACGAAGGAAGCCTCAAATGGCAGACGCTTTCCAGAAACAGTTTCATATTGGCTCAGTCGGTCTCATTTGTACCGACGACAAGCGGTTTGTTGAACAGCAACTGCAGCGTGATGCCCGTCATTGTCTACACCACTGACCACAAAGCTGCCACAATCGAGCGAATTGTTGATGCTGTCAGAGCTTTCCAAGAGGACAATCAAACGGGCAACATTGAATTCTTGTTGGCAGCCGGCAACGTAGGTGTGATGGCGGCCACCAATGAGGAGGTGAGAGCATCGCAGTTCCCGATTCTTGGCTATGTCTATTTGGCAGTTGCGGTGTTGTGTCTTATTTCATTCCGTTCACTGGCTGCGACGATATGCATCATTATTCCACTTTCAGTTGTGTCTGTATTTGCATATGCGCTGATGACGCATTTGGAAATTGGACTTAAAATCTCCACTCTTCCTGTCGTGGCGCTAGGGGTCGGTATCGGCGTCGATTACGGTATTTACATATACGGGCGCGTACGCTCCCATCTTGAGCGTGGAATTTCATTTGCAGATGCATACGAGCGAACACTTGCAACAACCGGTGTCGGTGTCGCATTTACCGGTCTGACACTGGCTGCCGGAGTCGTTACTTGGATTTTTGCGCCATTGGCATTTCAGGCTGATATGGGAATAATGCTCACGTTCATGTTTTTTGTCAACATGTTGGGCGCGATTGTATTGCTGCCAGCACTTGGTGCTTGGCTGATTCGTGGCAGGACTTCTTAAATTGTGGAATTTCTTATCTGGTTAATTTCCGATAAAATGGCTCATATGAGTCGTCGCTTTGAAGATTCTACCGTCGTGCTGGCTCAGTTTGAGTGAGGTCTTGTTATTCGCGAATCGCACATGCTTCTTAGGGGGATTTAATGTCTGAATGGCGACAAACTGCATTGTGGCATAGGAAATCAGCTTCGTGGTTTGTAAACTCAATTTCACAATCGCGGCACGTGTGTATTGGAATTACTGTGCTCAGGTTAGGTGCTGAATCTCCCGAACCATATAGAAAGAGAATTTTTCCATTCGTGTCCTGACATTTTTAGACCCACACGACGCACAGTCAGTCCACGAGTTATTGATTCTATTGAATCACTTGATTGTTGTACAATCTCACGAAATTCCTTTCATCCTGAATTTGAAAATTATGTCCTGCCCATGTATTTCGCCAGACATTTACAAGCGGGATAACTCCGTTAGATTTGAGAAAAATTTATCTTGATTGGTCCTTATTCGGCTCGGATTCCGAAACGTTAGATCGAATTGACCGGGGTCAGTTCATGTTCACCCATAGACTGCGACCTATCGTTTATCTAATCCGTGATATCGCCAAGGCTCGCCAATTTAATGATTTTCTGCCTTCGGATTGGGACTTCGGGACTGGACTTCGCAATCAAAAAAGGTGCAAGTAAAATTGAGTTATAATTCAAGTGTCTAGTGCGTACACCTCTTAGATGAGGTCAGTACCTTCAACTTTATCGGAGACTTGTTCAATTTATGGAAAAGCATCAGCTGAATTTGCCTGAAGAACTAATTCTGATGTTGCTGAATGAGCAGACCGGTTACTTTCACCAAGTATCCGGCTGGACATTGAACTGCGCTGTCATTGGTGCCGTGCTCGCAGACCTTTCCCTGCAGTTTCGAATCGATACGGACATGCGATCGCTTCAGTTGCTTGATTCAAAAAAAACTGGCAACCCGTCTCTAGACATTTGTCTGAAGGAAATCGCTAGCGAATCCGAAAATAGAAGCACCCGATACTGGATTGAACGACTCGCCATATACGCGGAGGATATAGTCGATTCTACTCTGGAGCGGTTAGTTGAATTAGAAATTCTGCAGTATCATGACGGCGATTTTTGGACGTTGTCTCCCGTAAATTGGTACGCGGACAAGTCCGGCGACAATCGAGATGATACAGCGAAACAGTTTGTCAGATCTCGAATAAGCGAGACAATTTTCACAGATACGATTCCTCTTCCAAGAGACATCATCATCATCAGCCTCGTCAATACGTGCGATCTTTTTGGTTTCATGTTTGAGATCGATGAGGAAACGGAGAAGAGAATAGAGCAAATCTGTCAGATGGAACTGATCGGTCGCGTAATTTCAGCCGCGGTTCAAGAATCAATTGCCAACCCATTGCTTCGCAAGTCGCACCTCACAAAAAAGATTCCCTACGCTTCTTTAATCAAGATAGGATTGAATCGAAACTTTTGGAAAGGAAATCTGCCAGCTCTGTTTGCAAATCTGGCGGAGCAATATGGTCCGGTGTTTCGGATTCGCACGGTTTTCGGAAAGCCTATGACCTTTATGGTTGGTGCCGGTATCAATCACTGGGTTCATCGGAAAGGACGGAATTACCTGACATCTAGAAATTTTTACCTTGATATACAGGGAGAATACGGCGGTGCCGGACTGTTGCCTACTCTTGATGGAGCGGATCACTTCAAATTGCGTAAAGTCATGCAACAACCGTATTCAGGCAAGAGGCTTGAGAGTGAGTTAGATACTCTGTACAGTCTCATTCGCAATAATCTGAAGACTTGGAAAGCCGGGTCTCTAGTGCAGACCTACAGTGCTTCTCGACTTTTAATTAACTCACAAGTCATGCCACTTGTCACGAGTACCGATACCAACGATATTTTTCCAATAGTGACAAAGTGGAAAGACCGAGTTCTCACTGTCCACTTCATTTTACGTCTGCCCAAGTTTATTGCAAGGCTTGCACTAAATACTCCAACTATCAAACGCGGTTCGAATGCTGTTGACACTGCGGTGAAGAGGATTCAACAGAATCATACACCTGCGCAGCGAGTTGGTTGTCCTCGGGAGCTTGCCGATGAGACGCTCGGTCTGCACGCTAGTGACCCGCAATTCATGCCTGAGGCGAACTTGCGTTTCATGCTCTCGGCACCAATGCTTGGAAGCCTATACCTTGGTGATCTATTGGGCTGTACCATCTATGCTATGGCAACACAGCCTGAAATCCATACCAAAATCAAAAGTGAGGCGGATGCCCTTTTTGCCGATGGGGACCCGAAGATCGAGGATCTAACTGACTCTGCTATCGACGTTACACGCCGTTTCATCATGGAGTGTCAGCGCATGTATCCTGTAGTTCACATGATTCCTCGCAACGTAGCAAATTCGTGTGTGGTGGAAGGCATTGAGTTGCCTGTTGGAGAACTCGTTTTTGTGGCACATTGCGCTCCGCATTTCATGGAAGAGGTCTTTCCAGAACCTCATAAATTCGACATTGACCGCTACCTTCCACCGCGCAATGAGCATCGCAATCCCGGATTTGCCCCTTATGGGTTGGGTACCCACACGTGTCTCGGTATGCACTGGATGAAACTGCAGCTGACTCTTAACGTACTGATGATCGCACGCCACATTAAGTTTGAGTTATCCGATCCAAACTTCAAGTTCAAATTCAACGCATTTCCTTCATTGTCAATCAGCAAGAAATTTAAATTACGCATCGTCGAACAACTGCACGATATGTCTGAAGCAGCGAGTAATTCTAATGGTGAAGTAATTACTCAAGATGAAATGGCAGAAAACTTCGGTTCGGATCATCGACCGAGCACGCGAAAACACTCAGAAGAAACCCTAGTGTAGTGGATATCGCGGGTGTATTTACTCGACGGTATCAAAGTCAACCGCGAAGAACTCTATGAACGCTAATAGGCGTTTTATACTCAATACCAACATTCTGATTTACGCTGTAGACTCTGACGCAGAGAATAAGCGCAAATCTTTAATTCGACCTTCAGGATAAACTATTGTCACATTTCTTTTTGGAGCTAACATGACTTCCCAGAAAAAATTTCGATTGCCTCTGACTCCCGATAAACTGTCAGATTCCAATACACTCGCGGATATTGGACCTGATGAATTGAGCTCTGTAGTTAATGAATACACCGGAATTTACGATGATGGGGAGGGTCGGAGAAGAGAAGAATATAAATCACTCATCAACCACTACTATGATCTGATAACTGATTTTTACGAGTTTGGCTGGGGCGCATCTTTTCACTTCGCACCTCGTCGGCGGGGCGAAAGCTTCAAGGAATCATTGGTAAGACACGAACAATTTCTCGCTGACAAATTGTCGCTTAAGTCGGGTATGCTTGTTCTTGATGTGGGATGTGGCGTTGGAGGCCCGATGGGTGTGATGGCTCGTTACAGTGGTGCCAATTTCGTTGGACTTAACATCAACGCGTACCAGATCGAGCGCGCGAAAACACACACGCAGGATGTTGAATCGCAATGTCGTTTCATTCAAGGCGATTACATGCAGATACCAGAACCTGACAACAGTTACGATGGCGCCTACGCGATCGAATCGATGCCCCATGCCCCTGACAAGTTGGCTGCGTTCGAGGAAACATTCCGTGTACTGCGCCCGGGGGCTTGCTTTACCGGATACGACTGGTGTCTGACCGAGCTTTTCAACCCTGAAAACGCACTACACCAACGAATCAAGCTCGATATTGAGAGAGGAGATGCACTGCCCAATATTGCGACTACGATTGAAGTCCGCGAGGCACTTTCTGCTGCAGGATTTGATGTTGTTGAATCACGTGATGTCGCTTTGGATTCAGACCCGGAAACGCCATGGTACCGCGCGTTACAGGGACGAGATTTCAGTTTGTCGAGCATTCCGCGCACACCAGTGGGAAGAGCTTTGACATACTTTACTTTGAGGGTGGGTGAGAAGATACGAGTGTTTCCGAAAGGTTCCACCGAGGTTAGCACAATTTTGAGAACAGCAGCTGACGCGCTGGTTGAAGGAGGAGAGACCGGAATTTTTACCCCAATGTATTATTTTCTGGCACGTAAACCCGAGCACTCCAGCACTTGAATCAAACTCCAAGCTCTACAGTTTCCGGTCTGTCAACCGCAGAATTGGTCAGGCATTGCCGGTTTTTTTGCCGTCTCTCGTAAAGGCCCAGCGCAAGCAAGGGAAAATACTGCCGATACAGGACATAGTCCAGTAGCGCAGTGCGGAAAAAGACTCCGGCCATGTCTTGTTTGGGCCATGTTCCATCTGCGTTCTGAGTGCGGAGCAAAAACTGGATACCTCGTGAAATAGCGATCCAGTTTGAATCACCTGCCTCAAGAAGCGCTATCAGGGCCCACGCGGTCTGTACCACCTGACTTTTTTCATGGTCTACATATTTGCCGCTCAGACTGCCGCTGTGGTGTTCACCCCACCCGCCATCGGAGTGTTGACGATTCAGCAGCCACTGGCAAGCTAATCGCAACGCTGGATCACCGGGTGGTGCCTGAGCAGCAAGCAGACCTCTGATTCCGAACAAAGTGCCATAGATATACTGAATCCCCCATACACCACGCCACGAACCGTTGCTTTCCTGGGTTCGACGAAGCCAGGCATCAGCATTTGAAATAGAACCCATTACCGATTCGTCGACTACTTCCGGAAAAAGCTGTTTGCAGGCAGCAAATGTAGCCAGGCAAGACGCAGTACATTCAACAAAAGAATGTTCAGTCATTGATTCACCGAACATTTCCGCCGGATTCAACCACTCCAACCCAATGCGGGAGCGTTGCGATTCGTAGCTGCCAAATCCGCCATTGCGATTTTGACCGCGCAGCATAAATTGGATTGCATCACGGAGAACCGTCGGATTTGTTGCCTCACCTTGAGCGGAAATCATCCCAAGTACGGCCTCTGCCGTGCAGTCGGTCACCGGCCAGCCATGCCATCCTCCGGCAAAGCACCATCCACCCTTGGGATCGTTTCGGTAGGCTTGACGAAAACCTTCAAAACTATGATCGACCTGTTGCTGACGTAAGAACTCCGCACCGCGCAGCAGGGCATCCTTGACCCTGCGATCACTGGATACCGTCGACAAAGCCTGCAAGCAAAATCCGCTATCCCAAGAGGCGCTCCTTGCACCGGTAACTCGTGTGCCGCCTTCCTCGTCTTCCCAAATCCAACCATCCATTTGCGCGAGTGCCTGTTCGAAGTCGGGATCGTTTGGATTCGATAACCAGACAGCAATGATATTCAGTATGCCACTAACCGGAGAAATGCTTGTATGACTCGTGGTCTGTAGCTCCCATTTGATACGTTGAATCAAGTCCTCCGTACACCGACCTCGTAGTCCTTTCATGTGAAAACGGTCGACAAGTCGGGTCAATGTATAACCAGTTCGAAGCCACACACTTGGACGTGCGAAAAGATCAGCAGACCGCAGGAGATTTCGACTTCTGGAAAAATTCACATTGTCGAAACCCTGGGGATAGAGCTCTTGTCGCAGAGCCGAGATTACAGGGTCTACCGGCACCTGATACTGTTTTGAAAATATGGCTGCCATCGCCATGTAGATCATTCTCGTGTGGCAATACCAGTTCGATGGATGTAACGAAAACCAGCGAGGAATTTTCCATATTTCGGGAATCACTGGATTCATACCCTGCCATTGGTAAAGATTGAGAATCGTCAGCCAAAATTTCCCCCAACTCGGTATACTGAGCACATTCTCTTCTTGTATGAATCTTCGAGCTGGCTCAACCAAGGGATCATCGGGCTTGGTGTCCAGCAATCTCGCTGAGATATAGACCAGGGTCGTAACAAACAGGTTAGGCTGTGCATGTTCGTGCATCCCCCACAACCCATCTTGCAGTCGCGTCACCTCGAACTGGCGCAGAACAAGACGCCGCCGCTCAGGTGAGAGCGTTCGCCCAATGATATGATGCAACAACACATACTGTGCAGTGAGCATGGGACACCAGACCATCTCTCCTTCCCAGGAGCCGTCCTCAGCCTGGAGATTCAAGAGGCACTCCGTTGCACTTTGCAATGCGGGGTTAACATTGATTTCATCAACTTCACGCGAGTATTGGCGTATCGAATTATCCGCTTCCGGTGGCATGGACACTAAAAATGTACGGGACAAAAGTTCGCGGGATCGTTCGTCTCTGATCCCGCCGGTTCGCCTCAACCTGTTCTGCTCTCGAGCTCCGCGTACCAACCAGATCATACGGTTGGTGAGTGCGAGAACAATGTCGCGTAACCGGTGACGGGCGAATCTATCATACGAGTTTAGCAAACGCTCGCCAAAGATCCTGAGAATAACGATGGAAAATGAAACTCCGAGATGAACCACTGATGCATCTTCACATGCCAGCAGATCGACGGTTCGGTCGCGGGCTGTCGGATTTGTCCGCCACTTGCGATAGACCGCATGTCTTAGTGCCACTGCCTCAATACGGTAATCGGCAAAAACCTCATACAGTCCCATGGCGAGAAATTCCGGAGCGCGGGTCTGCCGGTAGCGATCGGATTTGAATTTATCAAAACCTTGATCTTCGGCCAGGGAAAGAGCGTCGCCAAAACCGAGAGTCATACCTGTAGCGGTGATTGGATGGTAGTGCCCGGCCGCATCACCAATGAGAATTCGTTCAGGATTTCCATAATTGATTCTCGGTTTCAGCTCGTTTGCTGCGACATTGAAGTTGCCGCTAAGTAAAGCCTCAACGTATCTTTCACGGATTATTTCCGGTAACAACTGAGTGTATGACTCCAAAATTAGTCCGACTCGATCCTTCGGTACCCAGTGCCCCAGCGGGACATCGGCAATCACTCGGACACGTTTTTCTGCCAATTGGTAGATAAGAATCGGACCAGGTCCGCCAAGTAGTAGGTGTCCATATCCCTTTAACGGTAAATCCACGCCTTCTACGACCGTTCCCACCATTCGCGAACATGTTTCCAATTTGGTTGATAACCCCAGCGACTTTCGCACAACGGAGGCGCGACCATCTGCCCCGATAATTCGATCTGCCTTCACGCTTCTTTCATCTCTATGAACGGTATATTTGATTTCGCGGTAGTCGAATGCACGGACTCGCGCTGGAACTATGAAATCCACATTCGGTTCGTTTTGTACCGCTTCATGAAGGCGCGAGACTAGGGTAGAGTGCTCCAATGCCAATCCGCGGGTTTCATTGAGATACGGAAGCATAATCGGGTCCGAGCCATCTTCTGGAAACACGACGAAACCTTTACCGGATACGCATTGCAAAGGTGAATCGAAGTGAATGCCGAGATCCTGCAATATCCGTACAGCGGGCGGGTGCAACCACTCGCCTGCTAATCTGTTGGAAGCTTTGGGATTTGCTTCAAGCAGAGCTACCTGAGCACCTTTTCGCGCGTGTGCGAGTGCACACACACTTCCCACGGGACCACCACCTACGATGGCTAAATCATAGTGCCGAGAGGTGACATTCTTCATCGAAATAGACTTGCCTGCGATCGGCGTGTGTAGCGCATTCGACAGGGTTCTTGGGGTCCTGTCACCCAGCTTCCGTAGTTAGGGTCAGGGACTCTCCCGTCAAGATGAAAATCGAAGCGATCAAGAAGAACAGTCCATATCGCTTTCAATTGCATATAGGCAAAATTCTTGCCCATGCAGATGTGTTTACCACCGCCAAACCCAATCAGGGTATAGTGATGTTGCTTGTCTTCGCTGGCGGGAGGTGCAAAACGCTCTGGAGAAAACTCATCTGGAGAAGCAAACAAATGTGGTACTCTGTGAGCCACTGCCGGGGACACCATAGCCAGCGTGCCTGCGGGTATGTTGTATCCCCGATAATTCAAAGGTTTGAGCACTTTACGAATCAGGATGATCAATGGCGGATGCATCCGCTCGTTTTCGCGAATTGCACGCTCCAGAACAACCTGTTTCTTGAGTGTGTCGAGCCCCAACTCTCCGCACACGCCGTAGACTTCCTGCATCTCTTCTCTAACTCGCGTCAAGTATCGTGGCGCGTTCATCAGCTCAAGACCCGTCCAGGTGGCAAGAACCGCACTGGTGTGCTGACCTGCAAATAACACTGTTAGTAAAATTCCCGTTATCTCGTCGTCAGTCAAGGCGCGGCCATCCCTGTATCTGGCGTTCATTAGCGACTGCAAGAAATCATCGTATTCTTTCCCTGTTTGGCGACGCTCCGCCATAACTGAGGCAAAGATCCCTGCCAATTGCCTTCGAGCCTTATCGCGTCTTCGATGTGGTTTGATCGGGAGTTTCGGCAGGAAAAATCCTATCGTGTTTAAACCAGTTTGCAGTTCGTGGTAAGCCTCGGCAAACCCCGTGTCAACTAGTTCTCGAACATCTTCGCCGATGAGGCAGTGACTGGCAATCTTGACAGTAAGCTCATTCAGCTCGTGCGACAAGTCTATTTCCCCTCGTTCGCCCATTTCGTCAGCGAACTGGCTGGCTTCTTTGTACATCAGGCGAGCGAACCTACGCATTGATGCATCGCGCAACGCCGGGAACAGAAAGCCCAATTGCTCAGAAAAAATTTCAGGGGATACATCGTAGGCGACGCCGCGCCCGAAAATGGGTATTGTGAATTGATAGCAGGCTTTTGCGTTCAGGTCTTCCTCGGGCGTCTTGAAATAAAAGTCGTGAGCTTCGGGGCCGGTAAACAGAACAAAATTTTTCGGACCAAGTCGGAATCGTACCAGTTCGCCTTGTTCGCGCCAGCCGCGACTAAGCAGTGCTATGGGATCTTTCACAAACTCGGGCAAGTGACCGAGTAAAGGCCACTTACCCGTTATTTCAGGGACGATTTTAGCTTCAGATTTCGAGCCGTTTGTGGCGGACTGGGGCGTTGAATTGTGATTTCGTCTAGCCAAAATGCTGATTCCTAATATATAAAAGGTAGCATTGAATAACGAACCCGACGCTTATAGCGTTCCCATAGTTCACCATATTTCGCGAGGCAGCGATGTTCATCTCGTATAGATCGATGAAACAACAGGCACACCAGCCATGTGGGTAGAAGATAAGGTAGCCATGATTCGAATCCTGTGGTTAACGTGAACGCGAAGTAAACACATATTTCTCCGGTGTAATTGAGATGTCTTCCCAGACCCCAGAATCCGGAGACCAGCAGACGTCCGTCCAGAGATTGTGCTGGTCTTCCCCAAATCTTGATACTAGGGTCGCGTTTGAAGCGATGTTTTTGCTGGTTGGCACCGCGAAAGAGCCAGAAACCGAATACAAACAGTAAAACAAGCAAAGTAATTGTAATTGGCGACATGGGTTCCGTTGCATGAACCAACCACCATCCAGCGATACAGTAGAAAAACGGTACCAGGACATAGTCTCCCCAGACCAACATCCATCCGAATCGCTCGCTGATCATGTCCCAAGTGTAGATCATCCCCTTTTCGAACTGAAAGTAGCTGAACACGTAAATCCAGGTGAACAGCTGATAGAGCATCATGGCTTCGGTCAGCTTGCCATAAGTTTCGAATTGCACGACGGCGAAGGACGCGTTGAACAATGCCAAACCTATGAGGGAGGGGCGGTAGCTGAAAAGTTTCAAGTCAACTCCACACAATGCCGGACTGGCTTCCATTCCAAAGAAGAATCCTCGCAGGTATTTGGATGATGAGTTCTGTTTTCGCACTCCGCGGAAAAACAGCCATCCAGAAAATACGAATGCAAAGATATTTGCCACTATGAACAGAGCGGCAAAGTAGTGATACAGCGCGGATAGGGAGAACCAACCGAATACGTGGCCAAGACACGCTACGGCTACAGTGATCAAGAATAGTGCTAAACCGTTCAGAGTATAGGTACGTGTATTTCCCTCAGCATCCGATCCCGAAATCCGGCGTCCGGGCACAAATATTGACCCAAGAAATAGAGCTACGATAAATGCTGAGAAAATTACGGTTACCGCGAGCATGTTTTCAACTGAAGGTACGTAAGAGAACATCGAATAATCAGGCATCATCTAGTATGACTTCATTTTCGCCGCGTTCGCGAGCTAGATATTCCTCCCATTTGCGCACCGTTACCTTCTGTAAAGCCCGTACGACAGGATTAAATTCAAGGGGAGGTGCATCCCAATGGGCTTCGTAGCCTATCTGTTCTGCTTCGACCGCATCCTTGTCCTGGTTCAGCAATGGATCTATGAGTAGACGATTTGAAATCTTCATGACTGTACTCATAGCGAATCGAGGGATCCGAATTGGTAGCAGTGGGATTTTCAGAGACTTGAAGTAGAACAGGAAAAAAACCCGGGTGGTGCGCTCATTAACTGGCAGCACAAACAGCCAGTGTTTGATTTCGTCATCAGTGTTCGACCATTGATAAGGGTACTCGAAGCACAAGTCCATGTGATTGGTATCGAGCCGCTTGTGATCAACGAACCTCCCTGATATACGACCACGCCCGACGTGGGTGTCGTAGGAGAGATGTACATTATCCCCAATGGTTTCGTATTTTGCCGCGGTTGCTCCTTCAAACGGACGATATTTGCGATGCAGATGTACGTGCGTGAAGTCGCAAACGTTGTCAATCACCATCGAGTGGTGAGCGAACCATGTATAAGCAAGAGGTACACACGCCCACCGATCAGGTCCTTCGAGTTCGGGAATCTCCGGTATTTGACGATGTTGGGCTATTTCTGGGTCACCGGGAAACAGCCAGACCAATCCATAACGAACTTTGACCGGATAGGCTTGAATTACCGGCTTTGCCTCATGACGTTCCGAACGATTGAACGCTGAATCAGTTCGGCATCCACTCTGATCATACTTCCAACCGTGATAGGCACATACCAGATCGCAACCCTGCACACTCCCTAGGGAGAGCTTTATCTGCCGATGTGCACAGCGGTTTTCAAGTGCATGCAGCTCGCCATTCGCTGTTCGGTAGAGTGCAATGGACTTGTTCCAGAATGTAACCTCGATCACCTCCTCTTTTTTGATTCTGTACTCCTGTTCAACTGCGTACCAGTAATTTGGGTCCATACCGGCCGCCCGAACTTTCTGCCGCAAGTTGCCCGCTTCCTCGAAACTCGGGGGCGGTGTTTGCTGAGGGGTCATACGGAACCTCCTTCGGAAGTGACTTGCACGTGCGGACTTGCGACGGGCTCCTCTGCCTTTGATGTCGTGACCGCACGCGGTTGTTTCGCTTCGGTATTTTCGATCGCACCGCGACTATAGTGAAAGGCGTAAGCCTCATGGACAGCGTCCCGGATGCTGGTTGGCTGAAAGCCGAGTTCTCGTTTCGCCTTTTCGGTATTGGCATGGCGACGTAATTTGAGCAGACGGATTGCACCTGGTGTAAAACGTTGGTTAAATTTAGGGTGCCACTTGCTGAGATAAAAACTTGCAACTTCCGAAAATGCGTACATCATAGGGGTGGGAATTCGCCGAGCCGGCGACTTTACCCCGGAAACCTCCTCAAAATATTCGAGCATTTCGGAGATGGTTTTGTATTCGCTGGCGAAGATGTATTTTTCACCTGTTTTGCCATGTTGCATACACAGAAGGTGTCCTTCTACAATGTCGCGTGCCGCGACGTAGGCGAATCCGCCTTCAACATAGGCGCGAAGTTTTCCGTTGGTATAGTCGCACAAGCTTCTTCCCAAGCGCGAAGGGAGGTAATCGTTGCCTCCAACCATAGCGCAACAGGTTGCGACCATGACTTCCTGCCCGGCCGCCGCCGCGCGCCAGCACTCGAGTTCGACCAGTGATTTGCTACGTTCGTAAGGCATCGTGCGCACCATCGGGTAGAACTGCATTGTCTCATCACTCGGTGCAGACGGATTATCCAGATTGTAGCCGACCGCACTGAACGAACCTGTCACAACAACTCGGCCAGCTTCGGCTTCCCGTGCCGCTTGCAATACGTTGCGGGTACCCACCACATTACACTCGTAAATTTCACGGCGATGGTCACGATTGCCATCAATGGTAGAGATTTTGGCGGCGACGTGATACACTCCCTGACAGCCTTCGATTGCCCGTCGCGTAGACTCCAGATCCCGGATGTCACCGTAGACACGCTCTACATCGAGACCGACCAAGGCTTCGTTGTTGTCCTCGTATCTCAGCAGCACCCGAACTCGAACACCTTCGTCCAGCAGGCGACGTACGAGATTGGCGCCGACATGCCCAGCGGAACCAGTCAAAAAAACAGGTGGTACCGATGAATCCGAAGATTTTTTCAGCTCATCAATCATAATTGGCTGTCTTCGCGGCAGGCATTGCCGAGTAGCTTGAATCCGAAAATGTAATCAGAATCAATGCGGGTAATTTTGATCGTGTGTGGTTTTCGAGTCAAATTGCCAGTCTCATCAATGAGTAACCTGCATCTGGAATTCGCTGACCGTTGATTCTGAAAAACTGCCAAGAACTGTATCGCCTTCCGTTGGCCGCCCTAATGGAGTCAATGAGAAAATGACAAAAATTTCCGTATCAGACCGAGCGCGTTGTCTTCTTCCATGCATTTTGTTCTATTGGGATTATACAGTTTGATACAAATACGCTCAAATGCGTGTCCTGAATCAAGACATTTGTGAGACTCAGCGGTTCATTTCGTTCAAACCAAGTAACTTGGAAAGGATTTGTCCTGAAAACAAATATCACTCAAGTTGAAAGATCAGTGCAAAAAGTTCGATAAACTCTTCTTGGCGGTGAGTTGTAAAATAAACTTCTGGCAATCCGTTCGATTGATTCTAATAGTCGTGGTGTAATCTTGATTTCACTTCATTGCGATTTAGAAGATATTCTACGATTGCGTTGTGAAGGAAGCGAAGAAATGGCAAGTCGCCAATTGAAAATTGGCGTAAATTAGAGATTGACCCCCATCTAGAAAGATATAACATTGAGTGGTATATGACAGTTACGACTCCTAACGTTGTAGATATCCTACCAAAATCAATTCAAGCTGCGCTAGAACTTCCGGGCGGTGCGAGATTTTATCGTTGTGCTTTACAAGTAAATCCTTTTGAATATCTAATTCGGCATAAAAAACCGAGCATTTTCACGTCGGAAGCTGACTACAATCAGGCGATTATAGACAAATGTCTTGAACTGGAAATCGAGGTAATAGGAGTTACCGATCATTATCGCGTACAGGGTTCTTTAAATCTATTGAGAAAAGCGCGAGACGCTGGCATTTATGCCTTTGGAGGCTTTGAAGCAGTAACGAAGGATGGCGTTCATTTCCTTTGCTTATTTGATGCCGATAAGGACAAATCTTTGGAAAGATTCATCGGCGATTGCGGAATTCACGGTACGAACCAAAAATCACCACCAGGGCAACTGGATTCTGGTGAGCTACTGGAGAAGTCTAAATCTTGGGGTGCAGTTTGCATTGCAGCGCACGTAACCACCAACGGTGGACTACTCACCAAACTTTCAGGACAAACACGGGTTAACGTCTGGAGATCACCCGATTTACTCGCCTGTGCTATTCCAAGGTCCATCAATGATGTTCCCGAAGAGGGATATAGGCAAATATTGATGAATAAAGATTCGGAGCACAAACGCCAGCGCGCTGTGGCGATCGTCAATGCACTAGATGTATTCGACCCTAGTGATTTGGATAAGGATGGTGCTTCCTGCTTCATTAAAATGTCGAATGTTTCGGTTGAGGCTTTTCGACAAGCATTCCTTGATTCGGAGTCGCGTATCCGATTGAGTAGTGACCCGGAACCGAAAGCTCATGTTGAACTAATGGCTATGAGTTGGGAAGGCGGATTTTTACGGGATACCGCTATTCGCTTTAACAGCAATTTAAATGCAGTAGTAGGAGGACGCGGTACAGGAAAATCTACACTTATCGAAAGTATTCGGTATGTGCTTACTTTAGACCCGATTACTGATGACGCCAAAAAAGCGCATGAAGGAGTAGTCCGTAATGTTCTGAGAGCCGGAACGAAATTATCATTGTTGGTTCGGTCTCATAATCCAACACAACAAGACTACTTGATTGAGCGCTCGGTACCCAATCCACCAATTGTCAAAGATGCTTTAGGTGAGGTACTATCTATATCGCCGCAAGACGTTATTTCTGGTGTGGAAGTATATGGTCAACACGAGATTTCCGAACTTACCAAAAGCCCCGAGAAGCTCACAGTACTCCTAAAGCGATTTGTGGACAATGATCCATCAATGAACGATCGTAAAGTGGAGTTAATTTTAGAGCTAGAGAAATCTCGAAAACGGATTGCAGAAATGCAAAGCGAAATTGAATCGCTTGAAGATAGATTATCAATATTACCAGCTCTCGAAGAAACCGAAAAGCGCTTCAAGCAGTCTGGGCTGGAAAATCGGCTCAAAGAAAAAAGCCTTGTTGTCAAGGAAGAGCATTTGTTCTCAGAACTCAATGAACGCTTGAAGCTGTATAAGGGGATAAATGAAAATCTTTCCGAGAACCTCCCAATTGATACGGCATTTGTATCTAAAAAAGCACTTTCAGGTTTGCCAAACTCCGAATTGTTGATGGAGATAGAGGGAGTTCTCGATTCTCTAAGCACCCAACTCAACGCTGTAAGTGATCAGTATGCTAGGGCACTGTCTGACGCTGACAAAGCAATAAATTTCGTCGAAACGCGGTGGCAAAGTCAACGAGAAGAGATTGAAGAAAATTATGAAGAACTTCTGCGAGAACTACAAGAAACTGAATTTGATGGTACTGAGTTTATTCAACTCCGTAAGCGAATTGAAAAACTACTACCGCTAAAGGAGGCAACAAGAAAACTCAAGAACAATTTAACGACTTATAAAGGGCACCGTACCAAACTAATTCACGAATGGGAAGAGTATAAAGCCAAAGAATTCCGCCAAATTGAGAGGGCAGCTAGGAAGGCATCAATCCAGCTTAGAGAAAGAGTTCGAATCAAAGTCACAATGGCGGGAGATCGTCGTCCGTTAGAACGATTACTAAGAGAAGTTGGAGGAAACCTCGCAGCAGCTCTCGAACGTCTTCGTGAACTAGATCAACTGTCCTTACTTGAGTTTGTAGAATGTTGTCGAGAAGGCAAAGATTCGCTAATGAAAAAATACGGCTTTCCATCTGGCGCGGCAGAACGAATCGCAGCCGCTGAAATTGATTTTTTCATGAGAATTCAGGAGCTAGAACTCCCAGCAACAACTCAAATTGAATTAAACACAGCAGCAGAAGGCGCACCAGCCTCATGGCAGACGCTGGAAGCGCTATCGACTGGACAGAAAGCAACTGCGATCCTGCTATTATTATTGCAGGAATCGGAAGCACCGCTAGTGGTTGACCAGCCCGAAGATGACCTCGACAACCGATTTATTACTGAAAGTGTAGTGCCAATAATGCGGCAAGGGAAACAGCAAAGGCAATTCGTTTTTTCGACTCACAATGCGAATATTCCTGTGCTCGGTGATGCTGAACAAATATTTGGACTAGATGCTTCTGGCGAAGCTGAAGAAGGTCAAGCAAAAATTAGCCGCAATCATATGGGATCAATCGATTCTCTCCCTGTGCGAGAATTAGTTGAAGAGATATTGGAAGGCGGCAAAGACGCCTTTGAGATGCGCCGCTCAAAATATGGGTTCTAATCATGGTTTCAGATATAGAGCTTCTAGAGATTATCAATAATGGTGAAAATTCTGGTGTCGAATTTAAGCGTGATGACCTAGCGAATCACCAACTTGCGAAAGTACTCGTTGCGCTTTCTAATCTTGAGGGTGGAATGGTATTGTTGGGTGTAGAAGACGATGGGACAGTTAGTGGACTGACGAGAGATCGTCTAGAAGAATGGGTGATGAACACGTGCAGGGATAAGATAAGACCAGGAATCATTCCATATTTTGAGACAATCAAGAATTTCGAACCAAACAAGGATGTGGCAATGGTACGAGTATCACGTGGAGTAGACGTGTACAGTCAGTGGCACAATAACAGGCATACCTATTTCATTCGGGTAGGCTCAGAAAGTAGAGAACCATCACCAGAAGAACTGAGTCGACTATTTCAGCAACGAGGTACGTTACGAGCTGATTTGCGGCCAATCTTCGGAACAAAATTGGAACATTTAGACCTGCGACGACTCAAAGATTATTTTTGTCGAATTCGGCAGCAGAGTGTTCCGGAGGACAATGACCTTTCTGAATGGCATAAGTTACTGATCAACACCGAAATTATGGTAGACGACGGAGTGTCTCTTTCGGGGTTGCTACTCTTTGGTAAGTTTCCGAAGCGCTTTCTTCCACAAGCAGGTGTTGACGCAGCGGCTTTTTCAGGAATGGAAAAGGATTATTCGATAAAAGAACGTTTATCGATAATCGGTCCAATGGTACCACTTAGGGATCAGATAGGTAATGTACTTGAGACGGGAGTAGTCGATCAAGCTTTGGAGTTCGTCAGACGTAATACACCTGTGAATGGATATATTGATCGTAGTGGACGTCGAGTGGAGCGTCCGGCATACCCTAATGAAGCTGTTCGTGAAGCGTTGGTTAATGCTCTAATTCACCGAGATTATCTCTTGGCGAATGCGGACATCGAATTGGCAATTTATCAAGATCGATTGGAAATTATTTCGCCCGGCAGGCTCCCAAATGGTGTTACTCCTGAACGTATGCGCGTGGGAATCAGGGCCACGCGAAATCAACTTCTTAAGGATGTAATGCGAGATTATGCGTACCTAGAACACATGGGTATGGGTGTGCCCCGAAAAATTGTTCACGGTATGCAAGAACACAATAATACTGAGCCTGAATTGGTTGAAGACGGTGAACGATTCATCGTACGATTGTTTTCCTGAAAATTGAATTTTAGCGATATGAATCTAGAATATTACATAGAGCTCACCATGCGTCGTCGGTGGCTGACGATTCTGCTCTCAGTGATTGTTTTGTTTAGCCTCTCAGCAGGTCTTCGGCAGATTACTCTTGTAGATGTCGATGTTCGGAATCACTTTGGCAAAGATAACCCACATATCGTCGCGCTTGAAGAACTTGAACTTACCTACGCTCTGTCTGATGTCGCACTAATTGCCGTCGCGCCGAAGAACGGCACAATCTTCAATCAAGAAACCCTTGTTGCCATCGAGGAGCTGACCGAGGAACTTTGGCTGACTCCTTATGCCACCCGTGTCGATTCGATTTCAAACTATTCGCACAGTGAGGGGTTTGAGGACGAGTTGAATGTTGAACCGCTTTTTGAAGACGCCAGTGCCCTGAATGATGCTGATATTGAACGAATCAAGGAAATCGCGCTCGGTACCGAAGAAGTTGCCGGACGTTTAACTTCCCTTGATGGACGCGTTGCCGGATTGGTTGTCAGTATCATTCTTCCCGAAGACCGGGAAACGGGGAAACTGGAGGTTACGGACTTCCTGCATGAAACCGCTGTGTCGGCACGGGCAAAATATCCAGACTTAGACTACCACCTCACCGGCGAACTCATTCTCAATCGCGCCATGCGCGACGCAATTGATGACGATACGGGCATCCTCGCCCCAATCGCGCTTGGAGCCATGCTGCTCTTGTCTTTAATCCTGATACGATCAATTTGGGGAACGCTCGCGATCCTGGTGATGCTGATTGCAGTCCTTCCGTCTTCGTTGGGCTTTGCCGGATGGGCTGGTCTGAGGCTGTTCGGAGAGAGCGGCGCGGCACTGTTTGTATTGATGGCGGTTACTGTCGCGCATTCCGTGCACATCATCGAAGGAATGGCCGCGGGTATGCGGCAGGGGATGGACCGTAAACAGGCGGCCGTTCATACCATGCGTATGAATATTTGGCCGGTTTTTCTTACTTCATTTACAACTGCAATCGGTTTCCTGAGTCTGAATTTCGCATCGATGCCACCGTTCAAGGTTATGGGAAATGTCGTGGCGTTCGGTTCCATGTGCGCTTTCGCCTATTCGGTAACGCTTTTGCCTGCGTTATTGTCGGTCATGCCAATTCGATTCCGTGCAAAGCCTGACAACAAGTCAGATTTTTTTGAAAGTCTTGCGCGGTTTGTGATCTCTAATCGCATGGTCTTGTTGTGCTCGTTCGTGGTCGTCACAGTTGTGCTCGTTGCCGGCATTTTTCGGATCGATCTCAGGGAGAACTGGCTGGAGTTGCTCGATGAGAGTTACGAGTTTCGGCAATCTGTCGATTTTCTGGACGCGAATTTCGAAGGTGTGGAAACGTATGAGTATTCGCTCGACTCCAAAATTGAGGATGGTGTGACGAATGTCGAGTTCCTAAATCAGGTTGAATCGTTTGCGCAATGGTATCGGACTCAACCGGAAGTCGCCCACGTATTTGCCGTTTCGGACGTGATGAAGCGCCTGAACAAGAATCTGCATGGCGACAACCCTGAATTTTATACTCTTCCGGACAATTCCGACCTTGCAGCACAGTATCTTTTGCTGTACGAGTTTTCCTTACCTGTCGGACGTGACCTGAACAATCTTATTGATCATGATCGCGCCAAAACGCGCGTAACGGTTGCATTACGCAGTCTGTCGAGCAGGGAAAAGATTGATCTGGATGATCGCGCTCGTACGTGGCTGCAGCAAAACGCACCTGAACTGGAAACCGCGGCAACGGGTGTCTCCGTCGTCGGAGCGCGTTCGATTCAGAGAAATATAGAAGGCATGCTGATTGGTACCGCAGTCGCAATGACAATCGTCTCCTTACTGCTGTTCGTCGTCTTCCGGAGTATTCGCCTCGGCCTGGTCAGTCTAATACCCAATTTCGTTCCGGCAGCCATGGCGATGGGCCTATGGGGGCATGTTGTAGGGGAGGTTGGCGTTGCGGCATCCGTTGTCACTGCAATCGCATTCGGCATCATCGTGGACGATACGATCCACTTGATGACGAAATACGCCCGAGCCAGAAAGGAGGGGCGTCTGCCATCGGAATCCATTGAATACGCCATTCGTACGGTAGGCAAGGCGCTATTGACGACTACTGTGGTATTCGGTTTGGGATTCATGGTATTCGGCGCATCGGGATTGTCGGCGAACCAGGTGCTCGGTCTGCTCGTGGGAATTACGGTAGTCATCGCTCTGCTGGCTGATCTGCTGTTCCTTCCCCCACTGTTGCTGGCGCTTGATGAGACCAAGGAAACGGGCGCGCAGATCAAAAAACGATTGAGCAAGTCGAGTGCATAGATTCTGAATATTTGAATATCGGGCAAATCCAGAGATTTACATCTGGCAAGAATCTGTATATTCGATTCCTTGTTGGCGACGGGAGTTCGAGAATTGAGTCGACTTGACCGGTTTTGCGCAGGAGATCGCGGCATCGGAATAATCTTGCTCAAAGGCTCATCCGACTGATGTGAAATCAACACCTGCAATTCGCCCGAACCGGTTTAAGATGAACATCTGCCGCCGGATAAGCCGGGTAGCCTGGAATTGTTTTCCTATTGCGCAGTCCCTTCTTTCGTCACAGTTCTGGTATGCCAGCATACCAAGTCTGGCTGGATTTGGAGAATCCTGGGTTTACGGGGTTTTCAAGTGTGAATCTGCGTTTATGTTATTATGTGGAGACGAGTTCTGGATTTCTGCCAGGTCACATATGCGATTCGGGTTGATGTCTCGTTCGTGACAACGATTTCCAGTTAACGTAGATAATCATCGAAAGGAAAAAACAGTGACGCAATTGATTAACCTGAGGACAATGCTGGTGTTGTCCGGAATTTTTCTTGCAACTTTATTCTGGGTGACAGAGTCGTACTCAGACAGTGAGGCTAGCAGCCCAGAAGAGGTTGGATTAAAGATAGCGACTGATGCCCGTGAGCGTCAGAAGGGGTTCGGCAATTTCACTGCTAGCCTGACCATGATTCTGCGCAACAAACAGGGTAAGGAAAAACAGCGCGGGGTTCGAATAAAGGTCATTGAAGTTGAGAATGACGGCGATCGAACCCTGTTCGTGTTTGATCTTCCCCGTGATGTCAAGGGCACTGCATTCCTGGTGCACTCCCACAAGGTGGAAGCGGATCAGCAATGGCTCTATCTGCCCGCCCTGAAACGCGTCAAGACCATTAATTCCTCAAAACAGTCCGGTTCGTTCATGGGGAGCGAATTTTCCTATGAGGACATGGGCACAGTCGAAGTTGAAAAATTCACTCACCGGTTTCTGCGCGAAGAGCCCTGCGGTGAATTTGAATGCATTGTTCTGGAGCGCATTCCGAAGAGCGGGGATTCCGGGTACGGCCGTCAAGTGGTTTGGTACGACCGAGACGAACTTCGAACCATCCAGGTTCACTACTTCGACCGAAGGGACAAGCACATCAAGACGATGGTTGTGGAGGGCTACAAGAAATATCTCGATCGTTTCTGGCGAGGCAGCGAGATCACGATGTCCAATCATCGGTCAGGGAAAAGTACTGTCTTGCTCTGGTCGGACTATGAGTTCGGAGCCGATCTTGATACTGGTGACTTTACCAAGACGGCACTCAGGCGAGCGCGATAGGGTGCTGGATGTTGCGAATGACTCGCTCAATTGGGTCTCACGAACTGTAAATTACGCCTCTGCAATTAGATCGACTTACTGCAAATTGCATGCATGCCTCACCTTACGATATCAGCAGGTGTTGTAGAAGTTCGTAGCCTGTTTACCGATCGTCGGTAATGCTGTAGTGTCGGCCGTGTTATGGTGATTGAAAAGGAAGGGGCTGTTATTTGCTGCCTGGTATGGTAGCCCTGATGAAAGCGCGCAATATTAAAGGAATTGCAATTTTTGTACCAGCCGGGTGTCGCTTATTTGACTTTGAACTTAAGTTTGATGTAATTCGCAGAAATTGAGTCTCTAATCCAAAACGAACTTTGGATTTTCTTGACGTAACATTTCGAAAGTATTCATAAATGCCACGTCAAACTTGGAACAAACATTGGGAATTTTTACTTTTCTGGGTGTGTCAGCTGCAATTTCCTGAGTGACTACGATAAATTTGTGAGTATATGCATAGGCTACAAGCCAGTAGTCAGCCAAACTCAAAAACTCTAAAACCGCGCTATTTCGAAAGTTCTCTAAACTCAACCAGTCACTAATCAGTCGCCCTGCAGACAGTACACTATCGGCTAAAGCTAAAAAGAATTCTTCATTGTTCAGTACCCATTCAGATACTGCATCGCTTCGACGGCGTATCTCTTGTGCAACGTTAACAATACTAGCCACTTGCCCATAGCCATTGGCTCTGACTAACCAATCCCAGAATGCTGGACAAAATTCAGTTCCATAATAGTGGTTATTTGCCTCAATCAGAACATTTGAATCTATGAGATAGCGATTCAATTGGAAGCCTTAATTTCATGAGAAAGTTTATTGAACGTCTCCGCACTCGTTATTCCGAGCAGACTAAAGGCGTCTCGAGAGAATGTTTTGCCCGCATTCGCACTACTGACAATTGCATGGGCGAATCTGCGCCCCACACGTGAAATTGTAGCTCTATAGAAATCTCCTCCTTTACTTGTACGATTTAATTTCTGAAGTCTATTTGTCTCATGTTTCCATGCCAACTCAAACTCATCCTTTTCAAGTTGTTTCAGATCAATTAATCGTCTGAGGATGACCAAAGAGCTTACTTTGTACAACTTTGCGAGACGAGATAGTGCGTCAGGAAGAGGTTCATTTCTTTGCAGTTCTCCTTGCAAATGGTCAAGAGGCACAAGTAACTCTGCTGCTACGGCGTTACACCAGACCTCTTCTTGAGGATAGTCGGAATCGATTACGATTCCTGAATCCGTAAGAGCAGAATTCCCCAACCATAAATGTGCAAGTTCGTGAGCTAGAGTAAAAATCTGCGCGGCATTAGTATCATTACTGTTGATGAAAATCAAGGGTGCGTGTGAGTCCGATAGAGCAAATCCCCTAAAATCCTGAACATCCAAACGCCGATGTGTATTGTTTCTGACAATTCCGCTTGCCATAACGAGAATTCCAGCATCATCAACTTTTCGTCTGAAACTTCGTAATGCTTCGATCCAATTCGGGCTAGTCTGGCGTGTCTCAATGCCGAAGTCGATAGTGTCGGATATTAATTTCGCTGCGTATGTTGTCGGTGTTTTTATCGAAATACTACCAATGAACTCATGTTCTGGCAGTTGCTCCGCGAGAGCATACTCCCGATACCAGTCCTGTCTCAATTCACAGGCATAGACCATTTCCAACAGTTCTGGACTCGGCCGTTTGATCGATTCACTCTCAATTGTTCGAAAGTCGGATATTGGGAGAATTTCCTTGGGGGGAAAACTGCAAAATAAGTAGCCAAGTGGTATATGCACTTTTCGCGCAAAGCTTTCCAACTGCCTCAATGTCGGCTGTATGTCCCCTCGCTCCCATTCAGGCAATTTGTTGAATTTGCCTGCAAGGTCATCAACTGAAAAACCGGCTCTTTCACGAGCCCAACTGATCAGTTCGGGATTTATGGGAAATCGTGGGGTTTGCATGGAATCAAGTTTTCTTGGTCATTGGTTACTTCATTCTTTCAATTATCGTTCTCAACCATAGAATTACTACAAATTGTAGTGCGTCACAGTTTTCGATTGTTGAGCGTCGACCTGATAATTTATCTTTGTATGCTCAACTCCGTCTTTGAATTTTACCTTTTCAGTTCATAAATCCAAAGACAAAGCTTTAAATTATTCCGTTGTTGCATCAATTACAATTTCCGGGCGATTTGCAACAAATTATCGACGCTTTGTTGAAATCTCTTACAGAGGCCAACTGATGACAAACGAACAGAAACAGGTCCTGGAGCGCCAGCTTTGGAACATTGCGAATGAGCTGAGAGGCAGAATGGATGCCGATGAGTTCCGCGACTACATACTCGGATTCGTGTTCTACAAGTATCTGTCTGAAAAACAGCATATCTACGCTGACAGGCTCCTCGAAACCGAGGATGTCAAAGACTACACCAAGGTCACTGACGAAGAGGATATCTCTGCGATACGTGAGGAGTCCCTGTCACATCTGGGGTATTTCCTGCAGCCGGAAGAGCTGTTCTCTGTCATCGCCGCGAAAGGCAATGCAAGTGTCGAGGGTCAGGAAAACTTCATCCTGGAGGATCTGGAAAGAATCCTCAACAACATCGAGCAGAGCACGATGGGGTCGGAAAGTGAGGATGACTTCAACAAGCTGTTCGAGGACCTGGACCTGTCGAGCACCAAGCTGGGACGCACGCCCGATGCGCGAAATGAGCTGATCGCGAAAATACTGCTTCACCTTGATCGGATTGACTTCAGACTGCAGGAGACGGATGCCGACGTATTGGGGGACGCCTACGAATACCTGATCGGACAGTTTGCTGCAGGTGCCGGGAAGAAGGCCGGAGAGTTCTATACCCCTTCACAGGTGTCCAAGGTACTGGCCAAGATCGTCACACTGGGCAAGGAGAAAATAAGATCGGTCTATGACCCGACCTGTGGTTCGGGTTCTCTTTTGCTGAGGGTCTCGAAAGAGGCGGATGTCGCTGACTTCTATGGACAGGAACTGAATCGGACCACCTACAATCTTGCCCGCATGAACATGATTCTCCACGATGTCCATTTCAGCCGGTTCGACATCAGGCAGGAAGACACTCTGGAACATCCGCAGCATCTGGACTTTCGATTTGAGGCGATCGTTGCCAATCCGCCATTCTCAGCGAGATGGAAGGGTAAGGACAATCCGCTTCACGAGACGGATGACCGGTTCAGCCGGTACGGGAAACTGGCCCCGGTGACCAAGGCGGATTTTGCCTTTGTCCAGCATATGATCCATCAGCTGGATGACAACGGTACGATGGCAGTCGTGCTGCCACACGGCGTGCTTTTTCGGGGTGCGGCGGAGGAGACGATCAGGAAGTACATCATAGAGGAGCAGAATTATCTGGATGCGGTTATCGGGCTGCCTGCAAATCTGTTTTACGGCACAGGCATTCCTGCGTGTATCCTGATATTGAGCAAGTGTCGTGTAGACGATGAAAACATTCTGTTCGTTGATGCCTCGAAACACTTTACGAAGTCGGGAAACCAGAATTTCCTGACGGATGCGCATGTCGACAGTATTGTTGATGCTGTTCGCAATCGGGAGACCGTTGACAAGTATTCCCATGTCGCCGGTCTGGATGAGGTTCGGGAGAACGACTACAACCTGAATATTCCCCGTTATGTCGACACGTTTGATGAAGAGGAGCCTGTGAATATAAAAGCTATAAATCGGGATTTGAAAGCCCTTGAAACTGAAATGAAAGAAACAGACAAGGTAATCGCCGAGTTTTGCGATGAATTGGGAATTGAAAGTCCGTTCTAACTGTAAGGACTAACCATGTCTGCAACACAAAAAAAATTACCTGTCCTTCGATTCAGGGATGAGAATGGTAGAGATTATCCAGAGTGGCGAGCAGTCAGACTTGACGAGATAAAGTCTAAAGCGAAGCATAGTTTGACAGGTGGACCTTTTGGTTCAGATTTAAAAAAAGAAGACTTTAGATCTACGGGAGTCAGGATTATCCAATTGCAGAATATCGGAGACGGTAAGTTCATAGACGAACACAAAGTCTTTACTTCGAAGCAGAAAGCTGATCAATTGAAAAATTGCAATATTTTTTCTGGTGAAATCATCATATCAAAAATGGGGGATCCCGTTGCTCGTGCATGCATCATTCCTGCGACAGGAGACAATAGGCATCTTATGGCATCTGATGGAATTAGACTTTCGGTAGACAAGAAGAGATTCGACTTTAAATTCATTCACGATTCAATCAATTACGTCAGTTTTAGAAAGATTGCAATCGCACGTAGTACCGGGTCAACACGAAAGAGAATTGGGTTGTCGGATCTACGTCAATTGAAGATTCATGTACCAACCTTCAAAGAACAACAAAAAATCGCCTTATTCCTGTCCTCGGTCGACACCAGGATCGAACAGCTGAGCCGGAAGAAAGAACTTCTCGAGCAATACAGGAAGGGGCTGATGCAGAAGCTGTTCAGTCAGGAACTGCGGTTCAGGGATGAGAACGGGAGGGATTATCCGAAGTGGGAGGAGAGAAAGTTAGGCGATATTTCCAGAATATTCAAAGGTTCGGGATTATCAAAATCTACTGTCCGTCGATTTGGTAAGTTCCCGTGTATTTTGTATGGAGAGCTATTTACCAAATATGGTGAAATTATCGAAACAATTTTCAGTTTCACCGATGAGGATGTTCCAATTGCGAGCAGAAGTGGTGATATCCTCATGCCAACATCGGATGTAACACCGCAGGGTTTAGCTACTGCGAGCGTAGTGTTGATTGATGGGGTCAAATTGGGGGGAGACATTAACGTAATAAGGGTAGATAGCCGAATCAATTCGATATTTATGTGTTATCAGATCAATTTCTGGAAGAAAAAGATATTGATATTAGTAACTGGAACGACAGTTATGCATATTTATGCAAAAGATATCAGGAAAATCATTTATAGAGTTCCGTCATCACGCAAAGAACAGCAAAAAATCGCCGATCTCCTGTCCTCAATCGACAAAAAAATTGAACTGGTCGCACAGCAGATCGATAAGGCCCGACTTTTCAAGAAAGGACTGCTTCAGCAGATGTTTGTCTGATTGCTCGCTTTCAGAATGAACGCCAATTCTCCAGTTCGACTAATCGGCATCGCTTAAAACCGGTCTTTGAAAGTGCGATGACTACCCAACCCGAGCAGGTCCTGGAGGACAACCTGGTCGCCCAGCTGCAGACTCTGGGCTACGAATACATCGAGGTCCGGGATGAGAAAGCACTGGTCAGCAATCTACAAACACAGCTTGAAAAACACAACAAAACTGAACTGTCAGATCAGGAATTCAAGCAGATACTGAACAGGATTTCAGGCGGAAACATCTTCGAGAAGGCAAAGACCCTCCGGGGCAGGGTCGACTACAGGAAGGACAGCGGTGAGACCGGATACATCGAGCTGATCGACCAGGTCAGCTGGTGCAAGAATCAGTACCAGGTCACGCGTCAGGTCACCATGAAGGGAAGGTACTCCAACCGATATGACGTGACACTGCTGATCAACGGACTGCCCCTGGCCCACATCGAGCTCAAGCGCCGGGGTCTGGAACTCAAGGAAGCCTTCAACCAGATCAACCGCTATCACCGAGAGTCGTTCCTGTCCGGTAAGGGTCTGTACGGCTACGTCCAGGTGTTTGTCATCAGCAACGGTGTGAACACGAAGTATTTCGCCAACAATCCTGTCACGAAACGCGACTTCAAGCAGACATTCTTCTGGGCTGACGAGAACAATCGCAAGGTCACCAATCTCTGCGAATTCGCCGAGGAGTTCCTTGAGAAATGTCAGCTTTCCAAGCTGATCACCAGATATGTGGTACTCAATGAGAGCAATGAGAAGCTGATGGTGCTGCGTACCTATCAGTATCACGCGGTGGAGGCGATTGTCGATCGGGTGAGAGACACGGAGAAATTCGGCTATATCTGGCACACCACAGGATCCGGCAAGACGCTCACCTCATTCAAGGCGGCACAGATTCTCACTTCCATGCCACAGGTCCATAAGGTGGTGTTCGTCGTCGACCGGAAGGACCTGGACTACCAGACCATCAGGGAGTTCAACAGCTTCCGGGAAGGCAGTGTGGATGCCACCAACAATACCCGCTCCCTGGTGAGACAGTTCGGTGACGGGACAAAGCTGATCGTCACGACACTGCAGAAGCTGGATATCGCGATCAGCAAGGACCGCTATGCGGCCACCATGACTGCGTTGCGCGACGAACGCATGGTGTTCATATTCGACGAATGCCACCGCAGTCAGTTCGGTGAGACACACAGGCGTATCAGGCAGTACTTTCCCAGGGTCCAGATGTTCGGATTCACCGGAACTCCGATCTTCGCAAGGAACTCCTCAGCCGGCGCGCATGGCAATCGGACGACGAAAGACCTTTTTGACAGGTGTCTGCACAGCTACGTGATCACCGATGCAATCCGGGATGAGAATGTGCTCAGATTCGCGGTTGAATACATCCGGACCGTAAAAAAGAGGGAGAGCATCATTGATCTTGAGGTCGAGGCGATCGACAAGCCCGAGGTGATGGAGTCAGAGGAACGGCTGGACCTGATCACGGACCATGTCATCGCCAATCACAGCCGGAAGACACATAGCAGGGAATTCACCGCCATCTTCTGCGTCTCCAACATAAAGACTCTCATCAGGTACTACAGCCTGTTCAGACAGAAGAGGGAATCCGGAGATCACAATCTGAGATTCGCGGCGATATTCTCCTACAACGCGAATGAGGACGACCGCGACGCCGACGGCTTTATCGATGTCGATGTATCGGAGTCAGAAAGCGGTACCGTCAACAGGCACAGCCGCGGGCATCTGGAAGAGTTCATCGGGGACTACAACGAGATGTTCGGGACGAACTTCTCCACCGACAGCTTCTACAGCTACTACAAGGATGTGGGCAGGAAAGTCCGGGATCGGAAGATTGATATTCTCCTGGTTGTGAACATGTTCCTCACAGGCTTTGACAGTCCCTCCCTGAATACCATCTATGTCGACAAGAATCTCAGGTTTCATGGGCTGATCCAGGCATTCTCGCGCACCAACCGCATTCTCGGGCAGAAGAAGTCGCACGGGAATGTGGTGTGTTTCCGAAATCTGAAGCCCACAACCGATGAGGCTGTGGAGCTGTTCGCCAACAAGGATGCGGTTGACGAGGTTGTTCTGAAACCTTACGAGTTCTACGTTAAGAGATTCAACGAAGCAGTGGCCGAGTTGCTGCGCATTGCTCCGTCTGTGGAAAGTGTCGGTGAATTGGTTACGGAAGACGATGAGGCTCGATTCATACAGGCTTTCCGGGAAATCATTCGGATCATGAACGTGGTCAGCTGCTTTGTCGAATTCAGGTTTGACGACCTGAACATGAATGAGCAGCTGTTCGAGGATTACAAGAGCAGGTATCTGGATCTTTATGACAAGGTCAGAAGCGACATGAAAAAGGAAGAGGTTTCGATACTTGATGACATTGACTTTGAGCTTGAGCTGATACATCGTGACAACATCAACGTCAGCTACATCATCGCACTCTTGCAGAAACTGAAGTCTGCCGGGTCTGCTGATCAGGACAGGCAGCGCAGGATAATTGACCGGATACTTGAGTCCGAGATTCAGCTGCGCAGCAAGAAAGAGCTGATCGAGCGATTCATTGCCGAGCACTTTCCCACGGTAGGTGACAACAGTCATATGCGTGGTGCATTTGACGATTACTGGAGCATGGAGAGAGAAAGTGCCCTGTCGGTATTGAGCGAGGAGGAAGAGTTGGATCCGCAGGGTTTACGGAAAGTAGTCGACAATTTCGTCTATACCCAGAAGGCACCGCTGAGGGATGAGGTGCTGGAAATCAGGAAGGTTCCCGCGAAATTGCTTGAGCGGCGAACCGTTGCCGAACGAATTATCGAAAAAATCAGGTCATTTATCGATACATTTATTGATGGTGTAGACTGACTTTTTAATTCAATATGAAGGTTAGTGTTAACGCGTAGCGTTGACCCTAACTATTTTGAAAGTATATTATGGGGGAACAAAGAAACCTCGCATTGGTGATTGGCACAGGTGCTAAATGCCCCTGAATTATGAATTTCACTCACTAAGCCGGGTGTATGAATAAAACCGTTTCGAACTCGACTCGCTTATGTCCTCTGACAATATTAATCTCTACGCTGGCCAGCACGCTATTGAGGTTGTGAACTTTAGCGTTATTCTCGGTATTCCTCTTGATACCACGGACAACAATCGCTTCGAGACAAAAATCTCCCAAATCAGGGAGCACTTTCCTTATACCGAAGATACGCAAACACTCTTATTTGCTATCGGTCCTGAACCATCTGCGTCTCCACCGCCGCCACCCGGCAAAGAACTTGCCTGCTATTCAAATGATGGCCGAAAGGAATGGTCCGGTCAATTTATTAATAATGCAATAGTCGTTTCCTGTCACCAATACACAAATTAGGAAGAGGTCTGGCCTAAGCAAAGGAGCGCCTTTGCGTATTGCTGAGTTGTTTAGATCCGCTAAAACCCGTAAGATCAGTCGATTACAGTGTTACCGATACATTTTTTGCATCAAATTCATCAGGAGAACTGACAGCGTCTAATTTATTCAAAAATACACCTTATATTTCCAAGCAGATCCTATCGCACCAAGACCCAAGGTGGGACTTCAGCGAAGGGTGGTTTGATACCTCGAATAATGATGATGATCTCTTGGTGCGTGTGGACTCTCGAAGTGTAAATCAAAACGAAAATGTTGTAGTTCGCGTCAATAATCTTCATTTTCATCGATTTTCGCGCACAAACAACTGTGAAAATGCTCATTGAGGAAAATTCGGAGAAACAAATTGATGGTATTCTGGGTCATTTACACGACAAGAATAAGGATGTGCTTAGAAGTATGATTATTGACAAAATTTTAGAACATATGAAACTCAAGGAGAGAGATGATACTTAACAGCGGGGCGGCTCAAGCTGATCTTAGTACGATCGAATACCCAATGGAACATAAGTTCCCGTCATTGTTCAAAAATTACAGAACTGAGAAAGTACAAACACCCATCGAAGACTCGTCAACATTAAATATGAATCCGTCAAGTCATTACTCTCACCTTCAAAATGAAGTTAACCGGGTATCCAGTTTCGCACGTATCGCTTTCGATGATTTAGATCTTGTGAAGTTGAACGCTGCAGTTTATGAAGCAATCCAACTCGTCGCCTGTGGATTGTTTGAGGCGGAAATCGTTCCGGATGTCAGTATAGACCGCTACGGTGAAATCATTTTTAGCCATAAGTCGAGAGCTGGCTATATCGATATAGGGGTCCGAGGAGTCGGCGAGTTGTCATACAACGTAAGGAACGATATAGAGCCTCAAGCATCCAGATATGACGATTATGATTGGCACAAAAATGAATCAATTGTTCCTGTAGAGCTCTTTAACGCCATTGTCCACCTTAGAAATTGCCTGTAGTTCGATAGGTTTTTTTCAATTGACTACAGTTGATGATAAAGAATAGGTCGCTCGGCTCCTTTTTCATTCGCCAATGATTGTTTGATGGAAAAATACAGCCAGCTGCATTTCCTGTGACCGAGTTGTTGGCAGAAGGTGAAACAAATAGTTGCTCTGTCGACCACTGCATCTTCTTACCGACTCGAGACCGCTATAGCTTGTTGGAGACAAAGGCAAAATAAATCGGGAGTCCCGAGAAAGACCGTGAGCCCTATGGCTTCTGTGTTGCGACTGTTAGAAATATTCGTCAAATAAAATTCGCGGATAGCTGCGAAAGCGCACTCGATTTTTTTCCAGATCCGTTAGACGATGAAGAATTACCAGCCCCTTTGAGGGCTGCGCACGCTGTTATACGCAGAAACAGTAAGTCCTACACTAGAGGACTTCTTCGCGGAACGCGGGATAAGTTGATTGAAACATTTTCGGTGAATATTGTGTCATTTGAGAACAAGGGTAAAGGTCTACAGGTGCGATGACGAAGATGTCATGGAACTTCCTGACGAGGACAAAGTGGAAATCCCGAACGTATGCGCGATGGAGTAAGAGCCACGCGAAATCAACTTCTTAAAGATTGCAAAATACAGCACCTGTAATTTGGTATACAGAGTGGTGGCTAAGACACATGATTCCCCGTTGTCTCTCACTCTGGAGGCAAGCGTAAATGACCAAGCTCACATGGAATGGTGTCAAATGTAATCGATAATGTCTTTGATTCTCTGTCCAAAAGAGTCAACCAACCGAATGAAATGGATATTCATTCTCGATTTCTTGGCAGGATTGACAGATTGATTCAAGACCGCCAGGATTAGTTTTCCGACATCGAGGTTGAGCGTAAAGGAAAAAGGATACAACTGATCGAAAGCATGCAAATTGAAGCAGATAAGGAAGTTACCAAAATCACCTCATCTTGGGGGACTGTCAAGGGTCGTGTAGAGCGGTATAACAACCATGGCGATTCAAAAATATTTTGGTTGTATACCGCACTGGGTACAACCGTGAAGTGCAAGTTGCAAGATGATTTTGTCGAAATGTACGTATCGAGCGTCGGAAGGAACATATCTGTTACTGGGATGTTGAAACATCGATCGAATGAACCCATGCCCTACGAATGTACAGTTGAAATAATCGAAATTCACGAGCAGGATGATCAATTGCCTGAGCTTCAAATTGGAATGTTCCCAGACATAACGGAGGGCGAATCTATAGATCAAGCCATTCAAAAGTTTCGCGATGAGTGGGAATAGACTTCTATGGAATTCATGTATCTTCTATGCGCTATTGAAGGGCAAAGATCGTAGACCCGGCGAGTTGGATGTATTGCAAGGTCGGGTTAACAAATTCAACAAAGGAATTTTGAAGACAAAGCCAACCTTGAATTTTGATTGTTATTGGTGTAGCACTTCGAATATTCAGCTTGCACGGCATCAGTAAAATTGTGTCAGGAACATTTGGTTTGTCTCAAATTACGGTTACTGATAATCCTTCGAATCTAACTGACGAGACAGTCGGATCATTCAATTCACATAAAGTGTAAAGATGACAAACGAACAAAAACAAGTCCAGGAGCGCCAGCTCTGGAATAAAGCGAATGAGCTGAGAGGCTGAATGGATGCCGACGAGTTCCGCGACTACATCCTCGGGTTCATTTTCGCCCTAACCGTGGAATTCAACCGCTCAGGGGTGCGTAGATCATCGATCCGAGGTGCCCGTCCAGCAGTTTCGTCGAATTCAGACTTGACGACCTGAACATGAATGAACAGCTGTTCGAGGACTACTGCGACAAGGAAAAGGAAAGTGCCCTGTCGGTATTGAGCGAGGAGGAAGAGTTGGGTCCGCAGGGTTTACGGAAAGTAGTCGACAATTTCGTCTATACCCAGAAGGCGCCGCTGAGGGATGAGGTGCTGGAAATCAGGAAGGCTCGTCCGAGACTGGCCGAGCGACGAACAATTGCTGAGCGTATCATCGAAAGAATTCGAGAATTTGTCGATGTTTTCATCGACGGCGTGGATTAAATTCATAGATTGGAATTCATGTGACCGGAGATAGTCGTTTGACGTCAATTCGATCGGCATTCGTCAATGCTTGGGCAATATCATAACTGGCTTGGAGCTTATACCAAGTTTCCGCACCACCACCAAATGCTTTGTCAAATCGGATGGCTATCTGAGGCGATATTCCAGCCCGACCATTCACAATATCGGAAAGTTGTTTTCGGCTGATGCCTAGTTGACGCGCAGCTTCTGAAACGCTGAGCCCTAGGGGTTCTAGACAATCATGTCGCACAGATAGGCCAGGATGAGGTGGATTCTTCATCGGCATTACATATTCCTCCCAATCGTAGTCGAATCAATCACATCTCGAACGCTAAGACTAAAATCGTAACACAACTCGTTAATTTTTGAATTTTTGATCACCCAAGCATTTTCGCCACTTCTCGATGATCGAAACTGTTTGCGATTACCGCGAAGTTTGCAAGTAGCATCCATTACAGTTCAGGAATTGACAATTCTAACTGTCTACATCAATAATCCGCTAACTCATGCAAACGATACTAGGACTTTTTCAACAAGGGTTATAACTTCCGACTCCAGCGCGAAATTACCTTGCTTTAGTCGTCTTCAGAGGACTAAATATTGCATGTTGTTGATTGTTGTAAATTCACTGGCCATACATTCTACCCGCCGTCGTGTTGTCCGTGTAGACTCTCAAGTTGGCTGATCCGATATCATAGGATTCAATGTTACCATAAGTTTAATAATATGAATAATAATACACTTATAATGATTAAAACAGCGTATAATCAAACTAGTATTTAGTTTAATTTAGTGCTATATTTAACATTATGAAGCATCAAAAACGAAGTATGCTAAACCACCTACATCGGTTACTGCCTGAAGGACTATTGGCAGATTCGGCGTGGTTTACCGCTGCCGGCTATCCAAGCTCGCTACGTAGCCGATACGTGGAGAGTGGTTGGTTGCAACCAATTACGCGAGGCGTGTTTCGGCGTCCTCTATACCGACCTGGCTTTCCTGATACTACTGTACCTTTGCGTTGGCAGCAAGTTGTCGTATCCATTCAATCAATTCTGAAGCAACCAATCGTAGTTGGCGGACGTACCGCACTGGAACTTGAAGGACTTGCCCACTATATTTCAAGTACCGGACCGATGGTGATTCATCTTTACGGAGACGAACAAGCACCAAGCTGGCTTCATAAGCTTCCAATGGAAACCTCTTTTGTGTTCCACAATGCCAGAAAGCTATTTCGTACGGAGCCGATATTCGGTGGAATTGAAGATCTTAAGTCCGTAATGGACGGTAGTGGGCCGTCGCAACTCTCAACACTTCACGGCAGTCTAACTTGGATGCGCTTTGGTTACGAAGAGTGGCCGATGGTCATTTCGACGCGCGAACGCGCTATCCTCGAGTTGTTGGACGAGCTTCCTTACAAGGAGACGTTCCATCAAGCCGACATGCTGATGGAAGGCCTTATCAACATCAGCCCAAGGCGCATGAACCATCTTTTGCGGGAATGTCGCAGCGTTAAGGTCAAGCGCTTGTTTATGTGGTTTGCCGATCGTCATGGACACGCGTGGTTCAAACACGTTGACCGAATGGGAATTGATCTCGGTAGCGGTAAGCGGATGTTGTTCAAGGACGGTAAACTAGATTCGAAGTATCTGATAACAGTTCCAGAAGAGATTGATGAGCATGGTTGAGTAATATAGATGGTAGTTTGTCTGCAACCGCTTTATGGCGATTTTTACCCAGTTTAGTTGAGTTTATCGAACTAAGAATCACTAAACCAAAAGCTTTGATGCTGGAATGGATAAATCGGAACTGATATCCGACGACGCGATTCGCCCGCGAACAGTCCGGAAAAGTCAATTTTGAGTCCCGCTTCGTACGCTACCGAAACCGCATCAACAAATCCACGCGCAGTATGATGTGAGTCCACAGTTGAATTTCCAGCACTTGACAGCACTATCGGTGGGTTGGTATTCGCTCCTGATTCAGTATCACCTTTGGCAGGCTTCGGCCAGGAGTTGACTATTGACTGAATGAAGTTTGCATCTGCACCGATATCAACGATCGCACTCACTCCCAATTTTGCCAGAGTTTCGACACATCGATCAACGGCTACAGGTTCACGTACCGTCCTGTTCCAGTAATCAGCTTCAAGAGTTTCATCCTGACCCAATGTGCGACCGGTTATTTGATTCAACATTGTGAGTGAAGGCGATGCTGGTACGATATTTCCCAGTGTGGCTTCCAAATTGTTTGGATCTGAGATGGTTCGGTTCGATTCGAGAAGGGCCCCGCTCCTGGCCGCAAAGTGCAATCCCTGTTCCAGAGTTAGAACACCAGCGGCATGTGCTGATGCAATATCTCCGGATCGGGTTCCGAAAACCACATCTGGCCGAACACCAACGCTTGTCCAAAGTGCCGTCAATGCACATTGAAGTGCATAGACTGCGGGCTGTGACCACGCAGGATTTTCCAAGTCTTTGGAATCGCCGTGCATGACATCCAATAACGACTCGCGTCTTTCTCTTTGAATTATTCCATCGCAGTAGTCCAAAATCGACCGCACTACAGGTTCGGAATCGTAAAGTTCCTTACCCATATCGCCCCAATTGTCACCCGCACCGCTATAGACAAATGCGATTGTATGTTGCGCCATTGGTTTCATGATTCGATTGGATTGTGCAAGTGAAGCTAATTCTTTTCTGAGTGACGTGAATTCGTCAAACACGATTCCGGCACGGTGCTCAAAATGACTTCGCCCAATACTCGCTGTCCACACCATATCCGCCATAGCAGACTGCGCCTTATCGTCGGACGATAAACTGTACGAGTGTTCGTCGAGCCAGCTGATGTATCGGGTTGCCAGTTCGTGAAGTGCGCCTTCCGTTTTCCCGGAGAGCGGTAGAATGCGCGACTTGCGCAGAGTCAGTTCATCTACAGTGGATGACTCAGAAACCGATTCCGGCAGGGAAACCGCGATAGGTTGTGCAAAACCCACTGGAGAATGACTCGCCTTGCCAACCGATGAACCGTTTTCAGGCGCACTGTACCCTTCCACTATCATGTGTGCGTTCGTCCCGGTCAGGGAAAAAGCACTAACCCCGGCTCTCGGTGGACGATCGGAAGCAGACGGCCATGGAATCATCTCCGAAGCAACGCGTACTGCAGCCTTGTCCCAATCAACATTTGGATTCGGGGTTTCAAAATTCCTTTGCTTTGGTATCACACCGTTCTCAAAAGCCAACAACACCTTCATAAGTCCTGCGACTCCTGCTGCGGACTCCGTGTGTCCGATGTTCGCCTTAACGGTGCCAAGCAATAGTGGACGTCCAACCTCACGCCCATTCCCGTATGCTTCCGATACCGCCTGCACCTCGATCGAATCACCCATGTTTGAGCCGTTTGCATGCGCTTCAAGGTAATCAACCTCTGAAGCGGCAATATTTGCGCGAGACAGTGCTTCCTCAATGACACGTTGCTGAACTGGTCCGTTGGGAAGCATCATTCCTCCGCTGGTGCCATTTTGCTTTACCGCTGATCCGCGAATGACTCCCCAGATTCTGTCTCCGTCTGCCTCGGCATCGTTTAGACGTTTCAGGACAACTACTCCGCAACCTTCGCCTCGTACATAACCATCGCCGACCGCATCGAAAGACCAGCATCTTCCCGTAGGCGAC
Organism: Arenicellales bacterium; assembly: GCA_963662635.2. Classification (GTDB taxonomy): domain Bacteria; phylum Pseudomonadota; class Gammaproteobacteria; order Arenicellales; family JAJDZL01; genus JAJDZL01. The sequence continues at coordinate 284,144 of CAXXFC010000006.1, read as the reverse complement.
AACATCCCGATTTCATTCATCCGGCTGGTGTATTCGGATGAAAGTATGACATTCACACCGCCTGCCAGAGCCAAGTCTGTTTCGCCGTGCTGTAGCCCGGCGACGGCATTGTGTATTGAAACCAAGGACGAGGCGCAGGCAAGTTCCACCGGAATTGCCGGACCTTCCATGCCAAACATATAGGAAACTCGACCCACTGCTGTGCCTATTGCGTTGCCATAGTAACTGGATTGCCCGCCAAGTCTCATCAGATCGTTGTATTCACTGTTGGAAATACCGAAATACACACCGCTATGGCTGTCCCTGAGACTCGCAGGGTCAATGCCAGCATCCTCAAGGGCGTGCCAACTGGTTTCCAATAACAGTCGTTGTTGCGGGTCCAAATCGCGCGCCTCTATGGGTGGAATGTTGAAAAATTTCGCATCAAACTGATCCAGACCGTCAACGAATCCACCGATGCGATGCAGCGGATCCTGCGCACCCGGGTCTCCCAAGGCACCTTCCCAAGGACCGACATCACGTCGTCCATCCGAAATTGCATTTTCTCCTGTCGCCAGCTGATGCCAGAAAGCGGCTAAATTTGGTGCTTCAGGAAAACGGCACGCCATTCCCACGACCGCGATGCCATCGCTCTCGCCGCGATGCGTCTTCGGTTTGACTTTTGCTGGTCTTGTCGATTGAACCTGCGTTGTTTCGACCGGTAGAGTCGGCTCTGTTTTAAAGAGGTCGATATTGTCCAACTCAGCAGTCAGATGACCGGCCAGGGCGGAGATGTTCGGATAGTCGAATATTACCGTGTTTGAAGCCTTATATTTGTCTGCGAATGCTTGGTTCAGTCGATTCCTCAACTGTACGGCCATCAGGGAATCCATGCCAAGATCGAAGAAACTGGTTGTTGCCGATGGTGTAGACGAGAGTCTGAGCACGGCCTGCAGTTCCTCCTGCACGAATGATTCCAGCACCTTTATTCGCTCGATTGCAGAAGTTTCCTGAAGCTTGGTTAACAGCCCTGTGGATGTCGTCGGTTTGGCAGATTCTTTCTCCTTGGTCTTTTTTGCTGACAAAAGTGTTTCGAAGAACGCAGGAGACGTGTCAAACTCATTTGCAATGAATGACCAGTCTGCCTGAGTGACAGTTGGGGCGGTCAGGTCCTGTCTGACAATCCAGTCAAATGCCTCCATCCCTTGCTCAGGTGTGAGCCATCCGGCGCCACTGTAAGCGAGTTGGCGTTCAATCCGCTCCCGTTGCTCGGCTGCTTCTCCGACACTCGACCAGGCACCCCAGGCAATGGCTTGTCCGACGAGGCCCAGACTTCGTCTATGTGCGGCAAGCTGGTCCAGAAAGGCGTTGGCAGCAGCATGATTGGTTTGGCCAGAATTACCTACGACACCGGTTACGCTCGAAAAAAGAATGAAGAATTCAAGATTCTTGTTTCGAGTGGCTTGATGCAGATGCCATGCTCCCAGTACCTTGGGCCACAGGACCTGCTCGAACCTTTCCCAGGTCTGGTTCTCGATAACACCATCGGATAGAACGCCTACGCTGTGGATAATGCCGCCGATAGGGGGCAGCTCGGTGTCAATCCGGTTGAGCATATTGTCAACAGCAGCGGCACTCGTAATGTCCGCCACTTCAACCCGAACATTCACTCCACCTTCCTTTAACTCTTTTATAGTCTGCTCAGCGGCGGGGTCAGGGTTACGTCGACCGTTGAGAACGATTGTGCCGGCGCCAAATTCGGCCAGCCAACGGGCGACCAGGCATCCAATTCCTCCCATGCCACCCGTCACGATGTATGTGCGGTCCTGTCGAAACTGATGGCGGGTAGACGGTGGCATTCTGAGTACGAATTTGCCGATATGGCGGGCATCCCGCATCACCTCCATCGCCTCTCGGATTTCGGACAGAGGCCATACAGTGTGCGGTAGCGGCTTTAACTCCTTCGCTGACAGACGTTTGATAACTCTGGAAAGAAACTTTCCTGCGAAGGCGGGGTTTTGCTCTTTGAGTTCGTCAACATTCAGGATCGAATAGACGACATCGGGACGTACGGCCGACATCTGTCTTTCGCTGAGGATATTTCGCTTGGCTATTTCAACAAAACGCCCGTTAGAGCCCAGACTGGAGAGGCTTGCCTCGACGAACCCTTCTCCGGTAAGGCTGTTCAATACCACGTCTACACCCTTACCTCCGGTAACGCTTAGAATCTCTTCTCCGAATTTGGTTTGTCGGCTATCGAATACATGCTTTATACCCAAAGAGCGGAGATATTCGCGCTTGGAATCGCTGGCGGTGGTAAAGATTTCCGCACCGATGGCCTGAGCCAGCTGAATGGCTGCAAGGCCAACGCCGCCGGCACCAGCATGAATCAGAACACGCTCACCGGACTTGAGTTCGGCAAGCTCAAACGCGATTTCCGCGGTGACAAAACAGATGGGCATCGTCGCGAGTGCTGGTCCGGAATATCCGGCAGGAACGCGCGATACCAAATCTGACCTGACTGTTATCTCCGGAGCAAATGAGCCAAAACCCATCCCGACCACAGCGTCGCCAATGGATAATTCTCCAATGTCTTGGGCTGTTTCAAGCACTCGGCCGTAGAATTCACGCCCGATCTCCTGATCATACGCGACAGTACCCATGCTGATCAGCACATCAGCAAAGTTGAGCCCAGCCGCCTCAACTGCGACTCGTACTTCTCCGGGTTCGAGACTGCGACTGGTCTGCGGTTTCGTACGAAGCTTCGTCAGACCGGAATCCGGGTCATCGGAACCAATCACCCATTCCGAATCTTCCGGAAAAACCAGTTTTTTGTCGTTGATATTGTTACGTACCAGGCGAGCGACCAATCGCGAGCCCCCTCGATATGCGATGTGCGTCTCGGAATCGGAATTTAGGAGCTCATCAGCGAGGTATGCAGTCGCACTTTGGGATGGATCGAGATCAATCATTCTGGGTTGCAGATGTGGAGCTTCCAAAGAGACGACTTTTCCAAATCCCCACAAGCCGGCACCGGCAAGCTCTCCGAATACACTGTCAAGGAAATCCTGCCTCAGTAATTGTGCTCCTCGCGTAACGAACCAAACACCTTCGGTTGGAGTCAAACTGCTGTCGATTACGCCCTGGACGAGAGCCAGTGCGGTTGACATGGCGTGAGTTACATCATCCGACATTTCCTGTCTGGTGGCGTTCGCGCCGTGTCCATCCAAAGCCGCAAGATGCACAACCCCTTTTAGCGCTATGTCTTTGGGCAACTCCGACAACAGACTTCGCCATGATTCCCGTTGTGTTGGTTCCACGACCGAAACCATCACATTGGAGTCTTCCACCCCGGCATGTAAATCGGATTCAGCACTGTTCGTGAGAACCACTGTCTGATTGCGGGAACCCAGTTCGGCAGCCAACTCCGTCGCGACACCGTTTTCGTCTGCAACAACCAACCAGGTACCCGGTGACTGCGCTACTCCGGTCGGTCCCTGTGCAATAACTACGCTTGAACCCACGGACTGGTTTGAATCAGGATCTTCAGGTCCGACGAATTGGACTTCGGAAAATCCAGAATCCTCCAACGCTTGACGCCATGCAGATGGAGAGGCCAGAGCATGTTCGGAGCGGTAGGAATCTGCAAAACGCCACCATCCGTCCAGCAGACCGAAGGTCAGGTCCTGCCAGGACCGGCGTTGCAAGCCTTCCAAGGCAACCAGCTGCCCTGAATCTGCAAGAAGGTTCCGACAGTGAGCAAGCGTCTCCCCAAGATCACGAGTTGCATGCAAAACATTTGCCGCAATTACGAGGTCGTAACCGTGAAGACTGAAGCCTTGGGATTCGGGAGGCTCTTCAATGTTTAAGGTACTGTATTGAAGGTTTGCACCGAATTTAGACAAACGTGATTCGGCCTCAGCAAAGAATCCTGCAGAGATATCCGTGAAGGCATATTCGACTCGGTCCAGGGGCAGGGCAGGGAGAATAGCCGATGTCGCCGATCCGGTTCCCGCGCCAACCTCGACAACTCGCAGCCGCCGATCATTCGGAAGATCATGTACAGCAGCGACAACGGCATCTTTCAGCATCAGGTTTGCAGCACGGGATGCCGGAGCATTCAGATACAGGTCTGCTGCGCTCGGGCCGTCGTCACTGAACAAAAGAGGCAACGGGTCTGTAATCCCCAGCAATACTTCTGCCAGAGCTGAACCACATCGACCTAAAAGGTGAAGTTCAGTCGTCCCGTGAGGATATTTGGCAACGAGTTGCTCAAATAAGGATTCCGGGTTGGTCAGGGACTTGTCCATAACTGAATCTCCAACCCCGATTTCAACCATGAATCCGTCTGATTCTTTGGGAGACTTCAGAATACCCGGTATTGTCAGCATGTCCAATAGCCGATTGAACAGACGTTGATGGCTGTCGACTACCTTCAACTGAAGGCGAAGCTGCTCAGGTTGAACTGCGGTGCCTGATTCCCGTTTCCATCCCAACTGTTCCAGCGCTGTCAGGGCGTACGCCTGAGACAAGTGCTCTTGGTCTTTGAGGAATTCAACCCGGTCCGACTTCTTGACACCTTCATCTGACAGATAATCAGTAAGCGGACGCAGCCGGTTCGCTACAGCTGATGGGTTTTCCAGAAAATACGCAGCAGGGGTATTGTTGCGGATAGGTTGCTCTTTCCAGTCAACTTCGTAAATAAGGTGTTCATGTGCCTTTCTCGTTGGAAGCAGCGCAGCTTGAGTTGCACGCTTGGACATATAGCCTTCCAATCTGCCGATTAGGTTACCGTCCGAGGTATATAAATTTGCGTCTCCGGTAACAATTTCGGGCCGCAATTTCGAAGCCTCATCCGTCAAGCTGCTTGAGGAAGATTCACGCAAGACTGCGTGACACACAATCCGTTCCGGTATGGGATTCACCAGATAAAGTCGTTCCCAGCCAAATGGTACGTAAACGGCGCCTTGTCCGATCCCGGCCTGATGGCGGGCGATCGCCAACACCTGAAAACAACCATCCAGAAGCAGGGGATGCAATTCCATGCCGTTCGCATCCACGAACTCCGGTAAAACAAGTTCGCCCAGCGCTTCCCCCGATTTGCTCCAGAGCGCAGCGATTGTATGGTATGACGGGCCGAGATGAATATCACCGGAGTATCTTGCCTGGTAGAACTGCTGTGGGCTCTGAGAAATGAGGTTGGAACGTATTTCACTCAAGTCAATGGGCGCCATCGTCTCAAAGTCTGAATCTTCCTCTGAAACCAACTTGCCTGCTGCATGAAAAGTCCAGCTCTCCTCGCTGTCATACCCTTTGCTGTAGATCTCGAAATGACGTTCTGCGGTGTCTGATGGAGCATCTGAGACAAACTGCAATTTTCGGCCCGCGTCATTGGTTTCAGGCTCTTTGTCTTCATGCTCGAAGATTAGGGGGCTATGTATCTGCATGTCATCTACGACCGCCAAGTCATTCCCAATCAGGAAACACGAAGATACTGCCATAGCGCCATATGTTGCGCCAGGCGCGACGATGCGGTCGTACACCAGATGATCGGTCAACCACGCAGGCTCCGACGGATACATTTCCGATTCGTAGACTAAACTGCCACGCGGTAACTCATGCTTGGCGCCGAGTAGCGGATGACCTGCTGTTTGTCGACGACGATTGGAGATCTGCACCCAATGCCGGTCGCGTTGGAACGGATAGTTTGGAAGTGAGATGCGCCGCCGAATTTCACCGTCAAACAAGCCATTGAAATTGACATCCAGTCCGGCTTCGTATGCTCTTGCTACAGCTTCGACAAATCCACCGCTGGTGTCTATCGTCGGTATCTCACCTTCTCGAGCCGGACGCTGTAAGCTGTGAATGATCACTGGAATTTCGGTAGCTGACGATTCGGGCCAAATCATTGATACAACTGGTCCCAGTACCGCCTGCGGACCGATTTCCACGACAGCATCTACTCCTAGATCCGCCAGTGTCTCCACTGAGCTTCGGAAGGCTACCGGTTCTCTGGCATGTCGTCGCCAGTAGCTCGCATCCATACGTTCATATTCATCCAGCACCTGACCGGATACATTGCTTATCAGAGGTAAAGATGCCGGAGGTGGCGTGGGAGAAATTGTTTCAAGTGCGGATTCAAGATCATCCAGAGCTGGTTCCACCAAAGCACTGTGGTAGGCCGGGCTTCGCTTTAACCGAACCACCTTGATTTCCTCGCGTTCAAAAGTAGTTTGAACTGCCTCTAAATCCTTGGACGGGCCGCTTATGACTTGTTGCAATCCATTATCTACCGCAATGCTGACACCCACATCGTCCGACGTAGCATTGTATTCGGCAATTACCGCTGCAACTCGAGCGGCCGGAGCGAATATTGCCGCCATGGCACCGTCGCTGCGTGTGTCACCCATCAATTCACCGCGTACCGCTGCGTACCGCAGCCCTTCTTCCAAAGTGAATACGCCGGCTGCTTGTGCAGCAGCGATCTCTCCCAAGCTGTGTCCGATCACCACATCGGGTTTGACGCCAACACTTTTCCAAATCGCCACTAAAGCACATTCCAATGAATAAATGGCTGGCTGAGTCCAACTCGGCTCATCCAGCAGATCATCCAAACCATGATGCGCAAACATCACTTCCAGCAATGAGACACCACGGGCTTCATATAGCATCTGGCTGCATTGTTCGAGTACCTTTCTGAATACAGGCTCTGTTTCGTACAGACCTTTGCCCATACCCACCCATTGGCTGGCCTGGCCTGTGAAAACAAACGCCACTTTATTTGCCGGACGGTGGACTGGACCATCGTACTGTTCTTTGCCATTAGATACAGTTTCCAGACTTTCTTTCAGACCAGCAACGTCATGGAACACGACCCCAGCGCGATTTTGGAAATGGCTCCTTCCGACCGAAGCTGTCCAGACCATGTCCGATAGAATCGAATTGGATGCGGTTGACCCATAGGCGATCTCCTCTTTGCGTTCGTCCAACCATGACAGGTAACGTGACGCTGAATCGCGAAGGGCTTTTTCAGATTTTCCTGACAGAGGAAGGAACCGTGTCTCTCGCTCTCTCGGATTGTTTTCCAGTGTAGGAGTTCCAGAGACAGGTACGGCAGCGCCTACAGGGTTGATCAAACCATAGTGTTTGGAATCTGTATTGGGGCTTTCATAACCCTGCACCAGAACATGGGCATTGGTGCCGGACCAACCGAATGAATTTACCCCTGCCAGCGGAAGTTTGTCTGCCTGCTTAGGCCAGGCCATCATTTCGTCAGTCACGCGCACAGGTAGTCGGTCCCAATCGAGGTTCGGATTCGGATCCTTGAAGTTCAAATGTCTCGGGATCACACCGTAACGCATCGACAGCACGGTTTTGATCAATCCAGCGATACCTGCGGCGGCTCCCAAATGACCGATGTTTGTCTTGACGGATCCCATGAGCAAGGGGTATCTGTCTTCGCGTCCTCGGCCGTATACAGCCGCCGCTGCGTTCACTTCAATGGGGTCTCCAACCACTGTGCCGGTGCCGTGCGTTTCCAAGTAATCTGTCTCAGAGGGAACAAGACTTGCACACGCGAGTGCATCTTCCATGGCACGTTCCTGGGACGGTCCGCTGGGCACTGTCAAGCCTTGGCTTGCACCATCCTGATTGACCGAAGAGCCTCGAATGACTGCCCATATCCGGTCTCCATCATTTTGTGCTTCGCTTAGGCGTTTGAGAACCACCAATCCGCAACCTTCGCCACAGACGAAACCATCAGCCGATGCATCAAACGTCTTGCACTGTCCCTGCGGGGACAGCATTCCCGCGTTGGCTCGCAACTCGAGTGGGCGTCCGGAAAGAAAGATATGAACGCCTCCGGCAAGGGCGAGGTCAGTGTCATTGCGCTGCAAGCCGCCCACAGCCTGATGTATAGCGACCAGGGAGGATGAGCAGGCTGTATCGATCGCCATGTTTGGCCCCTCCAGTCCAAGTGCGAAAGAGACTCGACCTATGGCAGTGTTCAGGGCGGTACCGGTTACCGCGTAAAGTCCTCCTGCGGGCTCAGCAGTCTCAGGGCTGTCAATCACTACATCGCGGTAATCGTTGTTGCTGATGCCAGCATATACCCCGGTGCGACTGCCTCTCAGACTTTCAGGATCGATCGCTGCATCCTCGAGAGCTTGCCAGCTTGTTTCCAGCATCAGGCGTTGCTGGGGATCCAGCATCTGCGCTTCCATGGGAGACATGCGGAAAAATTCCGCATCGAAAAAGTCTATGTCTTCGACAAATGCACCGAAGCGTACAGCGTCGTTTTTAGAATCGAAAGTGGGGAATTGTCGACCGGAACGCCCGATGATGGAACCTGGCGGGCCCTCAACGACTAAATTCTTACCTGCTTCAAGCAACTGCCAGAATTCGGAAATATCAAGCGCGCCAGGGAAACGACAGGCCATACCAATGATGGCAATTGGTTCCATGGGCAAACTACTCTCCCGATTCTGGATTAAAGCGTCGGTATGCGAAACCTCGGATTCGGAAAATTCTTCGACGCTGTTCAAGTCTAAACCAATATTTTTTTCCATCTCAAATGAGCAACCGAAAATTAAATATAACTTCAAGAAATTCAGATTAGCGTATTAAGAACCGAACGGGTTGAATTTCTGTTCATATTGTACCATTGGCTTGGCACTTCCCTAATCCGACATGAATCGTTTTCATAGAAAACAAGACTTCGTAATAAGAAGGAGTTGACAAATCCAAACACTCAACTCGTTGTCCCGTAAAACGTCGATAGCCAGCACACGTAAAAATCCTGTTGCGGACTATAAGACTTGGGACCTGACCAAACGGCTGGGTCAGAGCGGAAAAGGCCACGACGGGATGCAGGCATACTTGAGGATGAGTAAACATTTCGAATCAAGCCACGCCTGAAGCAGTTTATGAGCTATAGACTTTTGTAGGTCATTGGTTTGATATAGCGGCTCCCACTTGCCTACTATCGAATTGCAGCCCACTACAGTTTGAAGAAGCTTCACTTTGAACGTGTCTCATACCGTGAAGTTTCTGGCGATATTTTGGAGTAGCCTAATTGTCTATCGCGTCCCATTCAATGAAAATTCGACGATTCTGGCTTGTCAAAAGTGCGATCTTTTGTAAATCTAAGAGAGGGATTTAGTATGTCGGAAAGCTGGTCAGATCAACTGTTTTGGAACTGATCACAGAAATTGCCTCTCCCCCAGAAAACAGCTGATTTGAGGGGGAGTACAGCCTTTTGCCCAAGTGATTTTCGAGAATTTGATCCCAGCAATGAGCAGCCGGTAGATCAAAAAAATCGCATTCAGGCTCTGGATTTGCGCCAAATCAGTTGGGTGGGTACATCGGATCGAAGATTTTCACACCCCTGGGCGGTTGGAATCCACGGTTGGGTGAGAAATATCGCAACAGCATCGAGTCCATCTTCTTCAGTCTCCCAGTGGGTAGTTTGACCCTTCAAGAACTGATAAACTAAAATCTCTTCAATACATTTAGTAGGATTTAAGACACGATGAAAAGTTCCCGCAACGTGACGACCTAAAATGATTCAACCCGGGCGACCTATCAGGATGTGCTGGATGTGCCACCTCACATGGTGGCGGAAGTTATCGATGGCAAACTATACTTGAACCCGAGACCGGCACCGCCTCATGCATTCGCCAGTTCAATTCTCCTGATCATTATCGGTTAACCTTTCTGGCGCGGCCGGGGAGGTCCAGGCGACTGGTGGATTTTCCACGAACCTGAACTTCATCCGGGTAAGAACATCGTCGTGCCCGACTTGGCAGGTTGGCGTCGTGAGCGAATGCCTGAACTGCCACAAGAAGCTTACTTTACAGTGGTGCCGGACTGGGTGTGTGAGGTGCATTCACCATCTACGCGAAAGCAAGATCTGGACAGCAAGAAAGTAATCTACGCCCGTCGGGAGTGAGTTGTCTCTGGCTTGTGGACCCTGATGTGCGTTCATTGGAGGCATTCGTATTGCGTGACAGAGAGTGGGTGCTGATTGACAGGCTGTTTGACTACGAATCAGTATCGCTACCGCCATTTGACGCGATCAGTTTTGATCTGGGTGAGTTATGGGCATCGAAATTGTTTCACAGGTCGGTACCGGATTCAGGAACAGCGGACATAGCAGCGGTTGAACTTGGAGCGGAGTTGGCTCAAACAGCCAAGTAAAAATTTTCGATTTCTCAAATGATTAAATCCGATTAGCCTGTAACCATTGATTCAATCCAGGGTCAAACATTAAGCATGGTCTGAAATCGGGTTCTCGCTTTTGTTTGCTACCAACTTTGAGTTGTTGACGGACAGCCGAGTAACATGCGCTCACTGATCCGTTCGACTGCGCTGTCCGATCCGGGAATGGCATCCCTTCGAATCCATTTGTTGATCGCGATGCCGCCGCGAGGGTTCAGCATGTCCAGAAACCGGTAGCGTTACTGCAATCTGGAAAATGCTGCATCCGGGCCGCAAATTCACCGTAGTCTGGAGAATTGGAACGGTGACTCCCGCGCCCGGGCGGTCCGACGACCGGAGAGTCGAGCATGAAAATCGCTACAACGCAAACACCTCTAGAATCTGCGTATGCCGATTTCAGGATGTAATTGCTATAATCTTAGATGATGTATAAAGCCTGCGATGAATGCAGTATTGATCGATAAAATTGCACACGTGATACGGAAAAATGCTTTTGGTCCAGCGTGCGGTTACACACATCGTATGGCAGGCAGACCGAATCAAGATTTATGCGGACGGATGAATCCACAGCCCGGAGTTTGGGCGTTGGTTCGCTTTTTTGCCGTTGCGATCAAGTTTGAGTCGATTGACGATGGTGTCTGGCAATTCGTGATTTTTCGGGCACATAGTTTTGGATTTAGAATTGGCGTGGTGATGAGTCAATGAACAAAGTTGCGTTAGAAGTGTCGGGTGAATCGTCGTCACGACATCTATTCGACAACGACTTTTCTTTCAGCCGCGAGCAAAAAAAGCAATTCCAGCGCGATGGGTTTGTCAAATTAGACGGATTCCTAAACAGTGCTGTAGTTGATATGTTGCTTGACCGAATCGAGTTTGAACTGGCGCGCGACACTTCCGAAGCCCTAAGCGTTGATGCACAGTTCAGCCGCGCGAAATACGACTTCGTCGGTGACAAGATGAGCGTGTACGAGTTGCTTGAGCGTCCATACGTGCAACAGGCATTGACGGGATTGACAGAGCGCGACCTGTTTCTTACGTTCGAATTGTCATTCGAACTTGAGAGGAACATAAATAAGGGATTTCCATGGCATGTCGGCGTGCAGAGTTTCGGTTATCAGTTCCTTGAACAGTTCGGGTGTACGTTATGGGCACCGCTTCATCCCGTGGATACTAGCAAACAGCGCGGTGGCCTGGCTTGTGTTCCTCAGCATGTCATATCAGGTGAGTTTGCGTACGACGCAGATATAGCAATCGTCGAGGTGGTACGAGCGAGGGAACGAGCAGGGAAAAAAACGGGTGTGAAGGAATTTTTTGAATTACGTAAGGGGATTCTTAACTCTCCTTGTATGGCCGAACTGCTGGAGGTGCACGAAGTGGAGTACGACTTTGAACCTGGCGATGTACTCCTATTCAACAAATCAGTCATACACCGCAGCATCATGCTTGGGGAAGGGGATTTGCCGTCCCGCGCGGCCCACGTGATGCGTTTGGTCGATGCAGGTTCACGCTACGACCTGAATCGGGCGAAGACTCTTGAGTTTCCCGCTGAGCGGTACGGGAAAGGGTTCTTCCCCTTCAAGCCGCTAACACGCCAACATATCGAAATTGCTGAAGCTGGTACTGAAAACGACGACTTGCTTTCGGAATGCGCGTACTTCAAAGACAAGGAACGCAGGATGATCCGCCGGGTACACGCTGACAGTTGATACTGTTGTATGTGATCGAGTTTCAACACTGTTGACGTTGCTAACTCACCACTATATTTGGAATATGGTGACTCCGAACTAATCTGCGGTTTGTCAGGCTGTCGATACAAAGGTTTAATTTGCTCAAAACTGTTCTCTCTGTATCGAAAACTATCCCGATACTAGTGCGGAGCAGTCTACAAACCGCCGTTGTTAAGCCGAAAACCAGTTGCTGTCCGGTTGGCATAGCCAACCGGAGTAGGGACTGGAATCGAGTATCCAAACTGAACAGAGTTTGAAATCATCCAAATGCCATCTTTACAGAATAGCGCCGATTATGTGGACATTGGCGAAATCCTGCGACAATGTAAGATTACCTCCAGCCAAACGACTTGGACAGGATAATCGCAGTTTCGACCGAGCAAACTTACTCGACTTTCCAACCGACGATTAATCAGCCACCAGAAACAGTAAAGTAACCCCGATGTCAGCAATTCTCATTTTAGACTGATTGTCACAGAAAGATTTGTCTGAATTTTGGTCAAGAAATAAAATAATTTATAAAAACAATTGGTTAGGGTTTTTATCGTGGGGAGGTTTGTAGTATGAACACATTCCGCGGATTCCATACCCGACAATCTGATTGATGAACTGCGGTCCATCTTCGAGACTTTGCCCGACCCCCGTACCGGGACAAACTGCCAGTTCCGGTTCGCCGACATCGTGACGGTGGCATTTGGCGCATTCTTCATACAGTGCCCTTGGTTCCTGGACCACCGGCGCCGATTCCTGGGAGCACCCAACCGTCATGTATGACAGAATCGGTTCGGTGTCGCGCACATCCCCACCGACAACCACATCCGAAAGAAACTCGATTACATCGACTGCCGGCTGCTGTATACAGCGTTCGACATGGCACTCTGGAAACTGGTTGAATATCAGGCATTTGGCGGGTTCATCAGGCTAGATGACCGCATCTTCATCGCCCTTGACGGCTAGCAGTTCCATCACTCGAAAAAGATCCAGTGTCCGCAGTCCAGTACCCGATACCATGGAAATCTTTCAATCCTTTTTCTTTCACAGCTCGGAGTGCCTTGACATCAGCACAAGCATATAATGAGAGTTGCTGATGAACACAACCACTACAATGAGAATTGTTGCACTGATGTGGAATTCTCTTGTAATACAATTAGCGATTCAAAATCATTATCAACTTAACTATCGATTAGATTAGGAGATTATTACTATGGCAAGTATCGAAGATCGCGTTGCTGCCCTCGCTGAAAATCATCTGGGAATTTCTGACCGGGCAATGCTGGATGCTAATTTGGGCGAGTTAGCCATAACCTCTATTAACGCTGTCAACTTCATGAAGAAAGTCAATGAGGAGTTTGGCACCGAAGTTACTGGCGAACAAGCTGCAGATATGACTTCCTTAAGGGACCTGATCAATCATCTAGAAGGTTAGTGCACGCTACTTTCCGGTTTTAGTTACTAGACATCCTCATCAAATTCTTCGGTTTCAGGAAATTATTCCCTTACAGATTGATTTGCATATATTGGCCAGGGTTCTTGGTCTCTGCAATCGAGAGCCAAGTACGGAAAATTTGGCAATTTTGATCGAGTAATTTCCTATGACTGGTGAAATTGTCGATTCTTTGTTTCGAACTTATTTGGAAGGCGACGATGTAACAGTCTTACATGTCGATTTGACGCCTCACAAGGAACGCGAGGCGTATGCATATCAGTGGCTGGACAAAGAAGAGCGATATCGTTGGGATCGATTTCGATTCGATCGGCCAAAACGAGAGTTTGCACTGTGTCGCGCAGTTTTGCGACTCGGAATATGTAAAAGAATTGGTTGCAGGAACGATCAATTGGCATTTGGTTTTACTAAATATGGAAAACCGTTTGGGTTGGTAGATGGTAAACCTGCACCGATCAAGTTCAATATCAGTCATGGTGGGAAGCACGGTCTGATTGCCTACACCCGACACGGAAGACTTGGGGTGGATGTTGAAGAACGTACCGAGAGACTGGACCTGGACGGACTTAGCGAGACTGTCTTCGGTCCAGATGAACAGGCCGAATTTGCATTGACACACGGTGAGCAAAGGATCCACATGTTTTTTTCTCTGTGGACGCTCAAGGAGGCGATGATTAAGGCACTCGGTCTGGGTTTTTCTCAAGACCCGTCCAAATTCCAGATTCCATCAAGTATGCGGTCTGGCGCAAGGGAAAGCTTATTCCGATTTCCAAAAATGCCAGATACCATTTGGAAGCTGGGAAATTTGAGCAACTCTGATTTTGCCGCTGCAATCGTTCACGAATTGAATCCTGCTACTGACAGGCTGTGAAAGCGAACTGCCTGGACAGACGTTTTGGCGAAATCCTTAAGCCGTTTGCTCATTTTGACCGTCTTTGAAACACGCACATCAGTTCCATGACTGCAGCAAAAAAAGTCTGGGAGATACCGAAACCACATTCTATTCAAAATGTGGTCATGGACGATGGTACAGTGATAGTCTTACGCCGTCACGGGAATCCTTCGGGTCCAAGAATTGTTTTAAGTCATGGCAATGGACTGGCAATCGATCTCTACTACCCATTTTGGTCACTGTTCGCTGACGACTGTGACCTTATCGTTTACGACCTCAGAAATCATGGCTGGAACTCTGTCGGTTCACAACAGCGGCATCATATTCCGTCTTTTGTCGACGACCACGACTGTATTTTGGAAGCGATAGATCGCTATTATGGAAAGAAAACTAAAATAGGAATTTTTCATTCCGTATCGGCTTTGGCGACACTTCTATCTCCCAACTGCGGTAGTGAGTTTGTCGCGCGTGTACTATTTGACCCGCCCGTTTGCAAGCCTAATGATTACCTTGAAGAATTCGATGTGACAATCAGGCGGTTCACTGAATTGATCCTACAGCGTGCAAATCGGTTTGACTCCATAGAGGAATATGCTGATTTTCTTCGATTCGTCCCTTCTCTTGGTCGAACCAAGCCCGGAGTGGTTGGCCTGTTCGCCAAAACCACACTTCGCAAATCCTCGGTGGGGGAGAGTTACGAACTTCGATGCCCTCGCGAATATGAAGCACAGATAATGAGTTATGCCAAAGCTTTCGCTGTCTACGTCGATTTGGAAACAATTAGTTGCCCAACGAAAGTCATTGGAGCAGACCCGACAATGCCGAATTCGTTCTTGCCGACGTTTGATTTGAGTCACGTTCTAACTTTGGATTATGATTTCCTGCCGGATGCGTCGCATTTGCTCCAGTTAGAACAGCCGGAAACATGTGCATCAATGGTACGGGAGTTTCTAGAGCATCATGATTGCATGAACTCATAATCTTTGTTTTGAAGAAGATGCACTCTAGCTTATCGAATCGTCTTGAAGGATTACCTATAGGAGCCGGAAACTTGTTCCGCTGATGGCTATGTGGGAGTGTTCAAGCGAGATCGAGAAGTATAAGATTTGAATGTCGTTGCTCGACTCCCGTTCGGCAACATGACATGAGATTCAGTAAAGTTCTGGTTTTCGTAAATTAGCAAATCGCTCAACTGCTGCATGGACCTTCTCTATCAAGCCGACGAAAAACCGTCGAAAACACTTGCACTGGGACTCGGATTACAGCTGACCACCCTTAGTGTCTCTGCCACGATTCTGATTACCACATTGGTAATGCGCGCTAGCGGACAAAGCGAATCCTATCTTGCATGGGCTGTTTTCGCCGCTGTGGTGATAGGAGGCGCATGTTCCATACTGCAGACATGCCGATTTGGTCGAATTGGCATGGGTCATATACTCATGATGGGCAGTTCAGGAGTTTTCATCGCGGTCGCTATTCAGGTGCTTACAGAACGCGGTCCCGGCATGTTCGCCACCCTCGTCGTCGCTGCGGCGATTTTCCAGTTTCTCATATCCCACAAGCTTGCTTTGTTTAGGCGAATATTCACGCCTACCGTGTCGGGTACGGTGCTCATGCTGATTCCCGTTTCGGTGATGCCTCCGATCTTCAAGTTACTGGAGGATTTCCCACAAGACGGTTCGACTTTCGGTGCTGCCGTGAGCGCATTGTTGACTGTATTGATAATTGGCGGAATCACACTCAAGTCAAAAGATGCTTTGCGCCTCTGGGCACCGGTTATCGGTGTGATCGTGGGTTCGCTCGTTGCCGCCGCCTTTGGCCTCTATGACACAGGGCGCGTTTTGGAAGCCGCATGGATTGGCTGGCCTGAAGTTCAATGGCCGGGATTGAGCCTTGAATTTGACACTTTTTTCTGGGCATTGCTTCCAGCATTTCTGCTGGCTGCCATGATCAGCATAATCCGGACAATAAGCGGTGCGGTCGCAATTCAGAGCGTTTCCTGGCACCAGCCTAGAGCGGTTGATTTTCGTGCGGTGCAAGGTGCGGTTGCAACCGATGGCTTGAGCAACCTGCTCTCTGGAATTGCGGGAACGATGCCGAACACCTCCTATACGACCGGCGCATCACTCGCCCAAATTACAGGGGTCGCTGCCCGAAGTGTAGGATTTGCAGCAGGTGCGATGTTCATGGTGCTGGCATTTCTTCCCAAGGCGCTCGCAGTAGTTCTCGCGATACCGGGACCTGTATTCGCAGCTTTTCTTTTCGTCATGATTGCGATGCTGTTCATGATTGGCATTCAGATGGTGATTCAAGACGGGATTGACTATCGCAAGACTCTTATTGTCGGTATGGCATTTTGGGCCGGTGTCGGATTTCAGAACGGTTTGATTTTTCCCGAATTTTTCTCCAACTTTGCATATGGCGTATTAAATGATGGCATGACAGCGGGTGCAATTGTGGCGATCGTCATCACCTTGTTCATGAGGATCACTGAACCCCGTCCCCGCCAGACAGAGGTCGTGCTTGAATTATCGTCTCTACCTGATCTCACAAAGTTTGTCAAGGATTTCGCGACTGCAAACAACTGGGATGAATCCATGATCAACCGCCTGACTGCGGTCGTTGAGGAGACTGCATTGACACTACTCCGTGGAAAAGACGATGAGACACAGAGTGATTCCAGACGCTTGAATCTGGTGGTGCGCAAAAAAGCTGATGCCGCATTATTGGAGTTCACTGCTGGCGGCGGTGAAGGTGATGGAAACTTTCAGGATAGGATTGCTTTACTTGGAGAGCAGGTTGAAGAGGCACGGTTTGAAAACGAAATGTCGATGCGTATTTTGCGCGAATACGCTGCTTCAGTTCATCATCAACAATACCATGATATCGAAGTCGTAACTGTCCGAGTCAATACCTAGACAAGGTAATTTTCTATTCGGACGTAGTCAAGTTCAAAACCAATTAGCCATTCATTCGATACGTACATTGATTTTTCATCCTTAGCCCCTATTTCTCATAATACTACTTGCGGATCGATATTTTCAGCTGATCCGGGCCAGGTGCCACCGATTTCCGAAGGGATCCGGTCAGGTGGCGTCATTTGCGGCACGCAACACGGCGATTCGCCGAAATCGGTACAGCCGCGCACCGCACGATGTGCGGACAACGTGCTGTTGGACGACCGGTGACGATGATCAGTCGTCAGGTTGGAGCGATGTTCCGCCAGGCATGGAAGAACACGGCCTGATGTGCGAAGGCGCTCGACAGGGCGACATGGATGCGGCGTGCCGAACGTTTCACCTGGCCGCCGATCTTCAGCAGTTTCACACGGATGGTTGCCGGCTGGCAGTTCGCCAGCGAGGTGCTCAAGGCGGCGGCGAAGGTGAATGAACACACCTGCGCGATCGCGCTCAGATAAAGCCGCAGGGCGTTGGCGTCGAACAGGTTGCTTGAGCAGCGTTTGGCGAACAGGTCCACCTTCACCTCCCGCAACCGGTTCTCGGCATCGCCCCTCTGGCAGTAGAACTGTTCGTACAGCTGCCGCCCCGGATGGCCGTCGGTATCCAGCGAGGTGACGATGTAGCGCGCATTGTCCTTGCACACGAAGTGCCCCTGCGACTCGTCACAGTGTTCCGGCAATGCCTCGGCCTTGCAGATGACCCGCCGCTTGCGGCTCCACGTATCCAGTGTGCGATACTCGAACTCACAGAACCGGCGTGTCGCCTCGCCGGTGAGTCCGGCCTCGAGTGCCGCACAGTTGCGGGCGACGATGCTCTCCTCGTTGAGCCGGTTGTTTTTCGCGATGCCGATCACATAGTCGACATCCGGTGTCCGCTCGCACCAGCACAGAATCTGGTCGCGGCAGAATCCGACCGTGATGTGCGTGTCCGGCCAGTGTCCGCGCAACTGCGAGACCACCTGTTCGAGCAGATCCTCCACTCCGGCGGCGGCGTCAAGACGCACCATCACCGGAAAGTCGTCACACAGCACCAGCAGCGGCATGTAGCAGTACTCGCGGTAGTAGCCGTGGTAAAACCGGTGTTCCTGGCCACCGTGCAGCTCGAAGTCGGTGGCATCGATGTCAAGCACGATCCGATCCGGCGCCTTGCCCCGGTAATCGACGAAAAGCTCCACCAGCAGCCGGTCGAGCCGCGCGAAGTCAACCTTTGCGGTGCTTTTTGACATTGCAACCGGCCGCCGACAGTAGCCGGTTGAGCGTGCTCTTTCCAGCCATGCCTCGCAGTCCGAACGCTTCGACTCCACGCAGCCCAGCGATGCACCGAAAAGACTGTCCTTGCGCAAATGATCGTGATCGTTGAGGTCATAACCCTGAACCAGCGCCAGGATGCGCTGCCCGAAGCGTCGACAGCGAATGCACGATGTGTTTCGGACTCCTGAAGTCGTCGAAGCAGTTAGATTCAGCCGCTCGGCGATGGCGGAGGTCATCGGAGGTGATCTCACCGCGGAGAAATCAACTTCGTACGACCCGGCCGGGCATTGTCGGGGATAGCATTTTCCAATCCAGAAATGAGCCTGAAATCGGTGTGAATTAGTCTGTGAGCAATCCCTGTGTAAAACCCGCACCGACGAGTGCGTCAGCACATATTCGTCGGGGTGCGAGTGTTTTGCACATGATAGACTTATTCATGGTGCCCCGTACTGTACATCCGTACGCGGAGATTTTTTCGAACAGTTCGCGCCGCCTCGACTGCACGTTCTGCGCCGCCTCGACATCCGTCTGTGCATGTGCGATCGCGTCGAGCTGCTCGAACGTGATCCCCGGCTTGAGGAACCGATGTGCGTCGGCCAGCGAGCGCAGCCGGTCATACGGCGTCATCACGTCGCAGTCGCGATAGCGCCTGCGCACCTTGCCCTTGCGGTCAACCGTCTCGCTCGCGAACAGGCACGGGCGATGGAAGTTCAGCCACGGCGACAGCGCATCGCGGGTGAACGCGTTGACCTCGGCGGCGAACGCCCCCGGAATATGGGCGTATCCCAGACACTTGCGAATCACCGAGCCGTTCTTGCCCTCGACCAGCGCGTTGTCATTGCTGCGCCGCGGCCGCGACCGGGTCATCGTGCCGATGTGCAGCCTGTTCAGCAGTTTCACCACCGTATGATTGACGAACTCCGAGCCGTTGTCGCTGTGGAAGTTGATGATCCGGAACGGGAATGCACCGAGCAGATCCTCCAGCACCGGAATCAGGAAGCGCTCGGAAATCGCCTCGGTCGCACCGACGAACTGCATCTGACCTCGTCTATCATGTTGATTTCATACACGCCCTTGACCCCGCCGCGGTCGCCCTGATGCACCGTGTCGACGCGCACGAATCCGGGCTGTCCGCGCGGCTGCGGGCGGCGACGCTCGCCGATCGACACCGGTGTCGCCCGGGTGCCCTGGTAGACCAGGCGCCGGGTGCGATAGGTGCGCGTCTTTCTCAGGTTGTACAGATGTCCGTTGGAGATGCCCGCCAGACGCGCGTAGGCCGCATCCCCGAACACCTCGAACTGGCGCCGAAGCACCGCACGCGTCGCCGGACCGCTCATCTGCCCCAGCGCCTCGTCAACGTGCGCCAGCAACACGATGTCCGACCTTTGGTAGCGCACCCGAAACGGCTTCGCCGGCCCCTGCCGGCGCCGATCCGCAAGCGTACCGCTTTTCAGACACTGTTTAGCCGGTCACCTTGCCCAGATACGCCTTCAGCAGGCCGCGATCCGACCTGCCGCAATCGCGATACCTGAACCTCACCACCGCCTCGACGATGAACCGATCGCCGACTCGCGATCGGTCAGTGAATAATCCACCGGCTCGCTGCCCTCGAGCCGGACCTGTAGGTTTTTCAACTTTTCGGTCTGTAGCAAAACAATCATCAATGATGCCCCAAAACCGCGCGCCACAGCTCATTTGTCGCTGGAACGCACCTCATCGTTCAGGCTCATTTGTCATTGGACAATTCTGGGATTGGACAGACGATTTTCGATGGGTTACAATGTGTGTTCATGCGGGAACTGCTCTCCGGTTGCTTTTATTTTGCAATATCAACCAGTTATACAGCTTTTCCCGCATCTTTTCAACTATATAATGAGAAATCGTACGATCAACTGATCGCCAATCGCAGCGCATTTTTTCTATGTTGCGTACCATCGAAGACATGATGGGTTGGGATATCGATTGCATCGGTTCATCGTGACCGAAACCAACTTTGATTGATTGCGACACGCGATCTAAACTACCGATAACAAATTCAGAAAGTAGGCAACAAATCGAGAAAGTACTACTGTTTGATTTGCTACAATTTAATGAATTAGAATTCAGCCAGAACCATATAGAAGGTTAAGCCCACAATGAAGCAATCGCAGGCCGTTGAATCATTAACAGAAACATCTAGTGCGACCTATCAGGACGTACTGGACGCACCGCCTCACATGGTCGCGGAGATTATTGACGGTAAGCTATACACCCACCCCAGACCAGCGCCGCCTCTAGCAGTTCAAGGCTTGGGAATCGTCTTGGTCCACCTTTTGATTTCGGTGATGGCGGACCCGGTGGCTGGTGGATCATTGACGAACCGGAACTTCATCTGGGAGACGATATATTGGTGCCAGACATCGCAGGATGGCGACGCGAGCGAATGCCTGATCCTCCGACTACCGCTTACTTCAAGCTGGCTCCAGACTGGATATGCGAAATACTTTCCCCATCGACTCGAGATTTTGACCTCAACAGCAAGCTTCCGATTTACGCCCGCGAGGGTGTTAGCTATCTTTGGTTGGTAGACCCAGAAATACTAACGCTTGAGGCATACAAGTTGCACAACATTGAGTGGATGTTGATTGACAGTCTGTTCGACGATGCGCCTGTTTCGTTGCCGCCTTTTGATGCATCAGTTTCAGTCTCAGTGATTTGTGGCCAGCGCGTACGATTCACAAAAAGCCGCCTGGAAATTTACCAGCAGAATCAGAGCCAGAGTTGATTGGCACATCAAGGTGATATTTTTTATTCGAGCAGCGTTGGGTCTCGAATTCAAGCATTGTTGCACGGTGAAGAAATCGCACAGAATTGCGTGATGCAAATGCAATCTCGCCGACGATTGACATCGATTACGTCTCAGATGCTTTCGAGACGCTTCATCTCAGATTGCTCAAACAGGTTGCGGTCCGTGAGATAGTCCAACAACATCTCCATCGAATCCAGACCCCAGAACAGTTTTCCGTCGGCGACCAGTGTCGGGACACCAAATACACTGTTCTCAATCGCTTTTTCTGTATTGGCTTTCAAAGCCTGTTTGACTGTTGCATCAACGATCAGATCGTCTGCATCAGGCTCGCCGATCTCATTCCAGATGGCCTGTCGGCCGGTATCCGTTGACGGATCATTTTCTTTTGTCCAAATCGCTCGGTAAATTCGTGTGATCAGCTCTTCGTCATTGCCCCTGGCGATGGTCAGGCGCAGGTAGGGAAGTGGAATGAATGGATGGGTGTCGGGAATTCTGAAAGGTATGTCCAACCGCTCCGCCAGCCATGTGCAGTGGCGATAGGTAAAGATTTTCTTACCTTCAATTTCGACTGGACCGAGGCTTCCCCAGTGTTTGAGAAAGCCAGCAAACAAAACCGGGATATAGTTGACCGACGTACTTTCCGGTAGCCGGTGAAGCTGTTCGTGAAGCAGATATGAGAACGGAGAAACGTAATCGAAATAGCAGTCTACAGTGGTCATAGCTGATCCGCTCATGAATTGGCGCGCTCTCGCAGGATGAACTTCTGAATCTTCCCGGTCGATGTTTTCGGGAGTTCGCCAAAGACGACCTTCTTGGGCGACTTATATCGTGCCATGTTGTTCTTGCAATGTTCAATGAGCTCTTCTTCTGTAGGTTGCGGCGAATAATTTGAATTTAGAAGTACAAAAGCACAGGGAACCTCGCCCCATTTTTCATCAGTCTGCGCAACGACAGCCGCTTCCATTACCGCCGGATGTCGGAAAAGGACATCTTCGATTTCGATGGATGATATGTTCTCTCCACCCGAAATGATGATGTCCTTCGAACGATCCTTGAGCTGAATATAGTTGTCAGGATGCATGACACCCAGATCGCCGGAATGAAACCAACCATCAGCGAACGCCTGCCTTGTCGCCTCGGGGTTCTTCAGGTAGCCTTTCATCACAATATTGCCACGAAACATGGCTTCACCCAGATGCTCGCCGTCAGCGGTGACATCGTTCATTGACTCCGGATCCTTGATTTCCAAGCCTTGGAGTGCGGTATAAGGCACTCCTTGGCGGGATTTTAGAGTTGCCTGTTGCATGGGACCCAACGCATTCCATTCGTCATTCCACTCGCATACCACCGATGGCCCATAAGTTTCTGTCAGGCCGTAGACGTGAGTCATGTGAAATCCCGATTGTTCCATCTTTTCCAGTACAGATGCCGGTGGTGGAGCGGCCGCTGTCATGACTTCAACCTTATGGTTAAACTTTCTGCGTTCCGAGCTGTTTGCATTGATCACCAAACTTAAAACAATCGGAGCGCCGCAGAAATGAGAGACATCGTCGTCGGCAATCGCGTTGTAGATTGCGGCCGCCTCTACCTTGCGCAGGCATACATTGGTGCCGCCCAGCATGGCGATGGTCCATGGAAAACACCAACCGTTACAATGAAACATCGGCAATGTCCAAAGATATGTCGGGTGCGGTCGCATTTTCCAGTTCAGCGCATTGCTGAGCGAATTCAGATAGGCTCCCCGATAGTGATAGACTACGCCCTTGGGGTTTCCGGTCGTACCGGACGTATAATTCAACGCAATGGCATCCCACTCATCCACAGGATGTTCGGGTAGTGGGTGAATTTCTTCTTGACTTATGAAGGTCTCATAATCCATACTTCCGAGCAATGATTCATGTTGCACTGCATCATCCAATATGTCAATGACCTTAATATCTCGATTTACCTTACCGAGAGCAGTGTCCATCACTTTTGAATACTCTACGTCCACAAAGACGACCTCGGTCTCCGCATGGTCGAGAATGAAAGCGATGGTCTCGGCATCCAATCGCACATTGATGGTATTGAGTACCGCTCCGGTCATCGGTACACCAAAGTGTGCCTCATACATTGCCGGAACATTGGGCGCCATGATCGATACGGTACTCGATGGTTTGACTCCGCAGCCAATCAAGGCAGATGCCAGTCTGCGACAGCGAGCGTAGGTCTGCGACCATGTGTAGCGGATTTCCTGATGAATCACGGAGGTGTAATCCGGATAGATCTGCGCGCATCGTTTCAGAAACCCAAGTGGTGATAGAGGGACGAAGTTCGCGCTATTGCGATCAAGATCTGTTTCGTATGGATTGGATTTGGAATTCACGAATCTTGATTCACGGTAATAATTGACTGATTTCAATAATCTCCTGATTGACCGACATTATATTGAAACAGTTTTACCACCTCATTATTAACACAAAGGTTTGATAATTCAATTAGTTAAAGGATTAAATTATGACTGATAACCAAACTCACGATGAACTTCACGGTTATTTTTTCGAAGATCTCGAAATTGGTATGACCGATGTGTACGGCAAGACACTGACTGATGCAGATGTGCTGATGTTCACTGGTGTATCGGGAGATACAAATCCTTTGCATCAGAATCGTGAATTCGCGCAGCGGACGCAATTTGGTGAGCCCATAGTACACGGTATGCTCACAGCGAGTCTGATTTCGACGCTTATCGGAACAAAACTTCCCGGCCCTGGGTGTATCTACATGGATCAGAGCCTGAAATTCACCGTGCCGGTGCGGGTCGGTGATACCGTGGTTGCCCGGGTGGAAGTTGTTGAACTGGATGAAGAGCGTCCTTATGCAATCCTTGATACCCTCTGTACCGTAGACGGTACCGTAGTACTGAAAGGACAGGCCAAAGTGAAAGTGCCCCAAAAAGCGAATGGCTCTGCGACCTAGCGAAGTCGAAAGGACTGATTCCAAGTAGAGTATGTAATTGAATAAATATTGCAGCGCAACACGAGAAATTGAGATGCAGGAATTGGAAACTGAGCCAGGTGCAGTGTCACAGGATCATTTAACTCTGTTGACAGAACTGAATCGACAGTACGCACGCATCACCAGCACCATGATGTCCGAAAACGACTATTCGGATGTTGTCGCTTATTCATTGTCGATTGCAACATTATTTGCCAAAGCGGCATTCGGTAACGCACTTGATTCAGAAAAACTGATCAAGACGCAGACTGATGCCATGAATAAATTTGCATCGCTGGCGCAATACACCGTCGAAAAGATGAACGACGGTTCGCCAGAACCGGTTGTCGTTCCGTCCACCGAAGACTCGAGATTCCGATCGCAGCAGTGGACGGAGGATTTGTGGTTCGATGTGATGAAACAGTCATATCTGATTGGGTCGGAATATATGCAGGGGCTATTCGGCACAAACGAATTCCTGAGCCGACAGGAAAACAACAAGTTGGAATTTTACCTGCGTCAGTGGACTGATTCTCTCGCGCCGACTAACTTTGCCTTCACAAATCCCGATGTGTTGGAAGAAGCCAGAAAGACTGAAGGACGCAGTCTGTTGCAGGGACTGGAGAACTTTGCCAATGATATTGAGGCTGGCCGTGGTGTGAAAATGGTCGAATCAGAAGCTTTCGAGCTGGGTCGCAATATCGCTGCCACACCCGGAAAAGTTGTTGCGCGAAACAGACTTGCGGAATTGATTCAATACTCGCCGACGACAGAGCAGGTGTATTCGAGACCTGTCATGATTGTTCCGCCCTGGATCAACAAGTACTACATTTTGGATTTGTCCGAGAGAAATTCATTGATCCGTTGGCTCGTCGCGCAAGGGTACACGGTATTTGTCATTTCCTGGATCAATCCGGATGAGTCCTATCGTCAGACCGGCTACGACGACTATGTTGATTGCGGTCCGCTCTGGGCGTCGGAAATCATTCAATCTATCACAAAAGAAGAGAAAATCAACGCAATCGGTTACTGTCTGGGCGGAACCTTACTCGCTTCCACACTCGGTTATCTAGAAACCGAGGAAGATCAGCCAAACTTTATTTCCAGCGCTACATTCCTCACCACCATGATCGATTTTGCCGAACCGGGGGATCTGGGTGTTTTTGTAGACGAAGCAAGTGTCTCCCAGCTTGAGAAGACAATGAATGAAAAGGGATATCTGGACGGCAAATCCATGGCATCGACTTTCAACATGATGCGCTCGAATGACTTGATCTGGCACTTTGTCATCAACAACTATTTACTGGGTAAAAGTCCCGGCAGTTTCGATTTGCTCTATTGGAATTCTGACTCGACGCGTATGCCCGCGGAAATGCACAGCTACTATCTGAGGAAGATGTATCTCGAGAATTTATTGGGCCAACCGAACGGAATGAGCATACTGGGTAGTCCGGTCGATCTTTCAAAAGTGATGACTCCGACAATTTTCGTGTCGACTGAATTGGATCACATCGCACCTTGGCGCTCAACATATAGCGGAGCCAGGCTCTTTTCCGGAAAATCCAGATTTCTGCTGGGGGAGTCAGGACATATTGCCGGGATCATCAATCCGCCGACGAAGAAGAAATACGGTTACCGGACCAGTGCCAAACCCCTTCCAGAGACTCCGGATCAATGGTTGGAACAGGCGCGTTACCGCAAAGGGTCCTGGTGGCCGGAGTGGGAGAAATGGATACGGCGATACAGCGGTGATCAGACAAAAGCTCGTCAGCCCGGCAACGATCAGTACCAGCCCCTCGCCGAAGCTCCCGGTGACTATGTAAAAATGTGAGGTGTTGTTTGAGGATCAGCGCCAGGAGGGTTTTCTTTTCTCGATGAATGCATCAATACCTTCAGTTGCCGATGGAAATTCCAGGTTACAGGCCATCCGCTCACTGGCAATTGAGTAGGCAGATTCAAGCCCCTGATCAAGTTGTTCATAAAACAGGCGTTTACCGAGCGCAATCACTTCCCGCGGTTTTTCAGCAATACTGCGGGCGAAATCCATCGTGGCTTCCTGGAGCGTTTCGGGCTCAGCAGTCCGATTGACCAATCCTTTTTCTACCGCCTGTGCCGCATCAATGAACTCACCGGTCAGTAACATCTCAAACGCGTTCTTTCGTGACACATTTCGACTCAGTGCCACACCGGGTGTGGAGCAGAAGAGGCCAAGATTGATGCCTGAAACAGCGAATCGCGCTTGTGTTGAAGCAATTGCCAGATCACAGTTCGCCACCAGTTGGCAACCGGCGGCGGTAGCAATTCCTTGAACGCTGGCGATGACCGGTTGAGGAATTTGAGTCATAGTCAACATCATGCGACTGCACTTTGCGAACAGTTCCCGTGAAAATTTGTCATTGTCGTGTTTCCGAATTTCCTTCAGATCATGTCCCGCACAGAAAGCCCGGCCTTTGGCTGCCAGTATGACAACCCGAATGGATTCATCCTGCGCGATGCTGTCCAAAGTATCCTGAATGTGTGTCAGCATTTTCCAGGACAGAGGGTTGTATTGGTCTGGTTTGTTGAGCGTGATTGTGGCAACCGAGTCGGTGTCGGTACGGTAGAGCATCGGCGCGTCGATGGATTGCGATGTAGAGACAGCCATGATGTGATTTAATTTGTAAGAAGATTCAGGTATTTTACAGTTCAGCCATCAGTTAGACAAATTCATGTCCAAGTTTACCCTCAAGGAATTCAATGAGATTGCCCGAGACCAGTTACCGCTCGTAGAAACGCTCGGGTTTGTCGTCGAGAGATTGGATCAGGGGGAATGTGTTGTCCGGGCAGTGTTCAAGGATGACTATCTGCGTCCGGGCGGTACGGTTTCAGGTCCGATCATGATGGCGCTGGCTGATTTTGCGATGTGGGGTGCGATCATGAGCAAGGCGGAACGTGTTCAGATGGCGCTGACCACAAATCTCAATATCAATTTTCTGTTGCGTCCGGAACCGGGCGACATTGTTGCGGTAGCAAAACTCATGAAACTCGGTAAACGGCTTGCTGTCGGGTCGGTCGAACTCTTTGGCAATGAGCGAAACGATCTTGTGGCCCACGTGACATGCACGTATTCTCTGCCACCTTCCACAATCCATAAGGGAGAAGTCTGATGAACAATCAATTTTCCAATATCAAAGCCTGTGTGTTTGATGCGTACGGAACTTTGTTCGACGTGCACTCAGCTGCTGCCCAACATAGTCATAAACTCGGAGAACTTGAGCAATCGGTATCGGAGATGTGGCGCTCCAAGCAACTTCAGTACACCTGGCTGCGAAGCCTGATGGATGACTACGATGAATTCTGGATAGTCACCGGGGATGCTTTGGACTACGCGCTTGCCGCACATGGAGTGGAAGACGACGAATTACGGACAAATCTGATGAACGCATATCTTCAGCTGAGTTGTTTCGAGGAGGTGACCAGAGTTCTGAAAGCCCTGAAAAATAGCGGTATGAAAACTGCAATTCTTTCCAACGGTTCCCCGAATATGCTTGATCCGGTCGTAGCCAATTCGGGTGTGGCGAGCTACATCGACGCATGCATTTCGGTCGATGAGGCGAAAATCTTCAAACCAGCTGCCGTTGTGTATCAGCTCGCCTGTGATCATCTGGGTGTCAGCGCCAGCGAAATCAGTTTTCAGTCGTCGAACTGCTGGGACGCTATAGGAGCGGCACACTTCGGATTTCAGGTAGTCTGGTGCAACCGCTACGGTCAGCAGCTGGACAGGTTGCCCGCCCGCCCGCAAGCGGAGGTCAAAAACCTTGATGCGCTACCGACATTGGTTGGAGTGGCGTAGTATCAATTCAACTGGGAAGTTTGCGTCTGCATCGCTCACTGTTTTCGAACCGCGCAAGCACTGCACTGGAGATCTTCCATAAGGTCGAATTCCAAGTTCGGGTACATACGCCAATGTTGTGGCGGTGAATAGCCATCGCGCCAGATTCCGACTTGTTTCTTTTCGGCATCCTGCTCCTGTGTTACGTATTCCAGATTGTCGACAACGGTTATTGCCCAGCCTTCCGACACCAGCTGTTCGGCGATATCGAACTGTGAATTCGAGCAACGAACCAATGGCGCGTTCTCAGATTCTTCCAAGCGGATGCATGAGAAGGGAGCACTCTTGAAAATTGAAGCAAGTCGCAAAGTTGCAGAAGCGCCGCATGGCCATTGCTTTTCGCTGGGTTCGCACTTGTCTGTAGAGGTCGGGATAGCAATTCCGAACAAAATCAATTTCTGACCGTTGACTTCGATTGCATTGTTGTGAAGAATTCGGACAGTTGGGGAGTTGTCTGCAGACGGTGCGGTTATTGACAGCATTGCCAGAAACACCGCGGTGAACAACGATAGGCTGCGTTTTTTAAAATTGTGATTCATAGAATTGATCTGAGCCGATTCTCTGAAAATTCTAATCGAAACCGGGTCCGACGATCGTGGAAAATGATTACAACTCGTCAAATAAAGAACCGTAAACTGGCTAGTATGGAAATTAGTTGTTTGAACAACAGGTGTTACCACAAACCGTAGTCCGTGAACGATGCTTGAAACATTCACACTAGTCGAATTCGGAATATTCGCTGCAATCGCCTTGTTCGCGGGTTTTGTTCACGGTGCGATCGGCTTGGGATTTCCGCTACTGTCAACCGCTATCCTGTCCACGTTCATAGATCTTCGTGCGGCGATATTGATTACGCTGTTACCGACAGTAACCGTGAATTTGATCAGCATCGCCAGAGGTGGCAATTGGAGCGTCAGTCTGGGAAGGTACTGGCCACTTGCGGTCTGTTGTCTGATCGGATCAATCATCGGGGCTTATGTAATCGTGGTCAATGATCCTACGCCGTACAAGTTGCTGCTTGCATTGCTGATCTTTCTGTATATCATTCTCGAGCGGGTTAGGCACGAAATTCTGGGTAGCGTTCGCAAATATCCGAAAACATCCAATCTAGGATTTGGCCTGATTGCAGGGTTTTCTGCCGGTTCAACCAACACAATGGTTCCGATCATGATCATCTACTCGCTTGAGGCGGGCTGGGCGAAGACGGTGATGGTTCAGGTTTTCAATATGTGTTTCTTCTCAGGAAAAGCAGCACAACTTGCGGTTTTTTCTGCGGCTGGCACCTTCAATTTCAGTATTGCGCTCTATACTCTCCCGTTGGCGGCGATAGCGGCGGTCGGACTGTTTCTCGGCCATATCCTTCATGACAGGATCAACCTGATTCTATTTCGAAAAATAATCAAGATAGTTCTGTTGTTGCTGGGATTGATACTTTCGGTTCAGGTCATGAGTGTCTATCTATAAATGCTTATCGAGGTGCTGCCTCAAACCGTCAAGACATGTGTAAGCTGCATTCGTCACCATGATTCCAAAATTTGTCTCGAATGTAAAGAATTTGTGTCCTCAAGGGACCTGGTTGAAACGTATAATCCGCATGCTGTTTTTTATTGTTGGAAGTGTTCAAAAAGAAGCGACGTAACGAGAAATCGAGGAAAAATAATGCCAGAGAAGAAGAACGACAATCAATCCACAGGAGTCCTGGTGACTGAAGAGCAAATTTCGAGTACGCTTGCGGAGATTGTCCAGATCAATAAAGACTCCGTTGCCGCGTCTGCCGCGGATTTCGCCGAGATCAGGAAAATTTCGAAGAAAACGGAGGCGACTCTTTCTGAGATTGCGGACATGCAGAGGGAAGCCAGGGCGACGGCGCAGGTGGAATGGGCCGAGATCCGGAAGATTTCGAAGAAAACGGAGGCGACTCTTTCGGAGATTGCGGACATGCAGAGGGAAGCCAGGGCGACAGCGCAAGTGGAATGGGCCGAGATCCGGGAGATTTCGAAGAATACAGAGGTGACTCTTTCGGAGGTTGCGGACATGCAGAGGGAAGCCAGGGCGACAGCGCAAGTGGAATGGGCTGAGATCCGGGAGATTTCGAAGAATACAGAGGCGACTCTTTCGGAGATTGCAGACATGCAAAGGGAAGCGAAGGTGGAATGGGCTGAGATCCGGGAGCTTTCAAGGAAAAATGAGATCGCTATCGCCGAGTTAGCGAGGTTTTCCAAAAATTTGGGGAAGGAGGTTGGCGGCAATGCCGACAAGTTTGGTAGCTACACTGAATCACTTGCCGTGCCTTCGATCAAGCGCATATTGAATGAACATTTTGATGCTAAATACGAAGGAGGATTCAATATCACACCCGGCGAGGGTTCGCCGGGACCGTTGGAGGTCGATGCCTGGGGTGTGGCGAGAAACGGCGTGGATGCGGTGTATCTGGTGGAGATCAAGAGCAAGTTCAAGCCCCGTCACATCCGTCAGATATGGCGGCTGGTGGAACTGTTTCGCCATCACATGAGTCAGTACCACCAATATTCGGTGTTTCCGATTCTGGCTGTGGTGGAGGTGAGCGAGGCGCATCGTCGGCAGATTTGGGAGCAGGGAATTCATGTTATTGATGTGGCTGACGGTGTATTCAGCCTGAGTCGACCGCCAAAGGAGTTTCAAGCAAACGGAGATCACGGGTTGAAGGTGCATCGTCGGGCATTGCCGCCCATCCGTCTGGTGTGGGATGCCGAATCTGCCTGATGAATTTTTATCCAGGTAGAGACCTGGAAGTTTTCACAGCGCGGTAAGTCTGGAATAGTGGCGCGATTGATGAGCTGGAAACTCGAATCGTTTCAGGTATGAATCATCATACTTCGGATCAATGTTCACCGCCAGTCAAGAAGTTTCTCCGGTATCTTGTGGACGTGAATGTCCAATAAGATGAATGCGACATAAAACTCGAGAACCAAGTTCACGTACTCACGACACTCGGCCTCAGAGTTTTCTTGATTAGGCCATCAAGCGGTCTCGCTCATTCAATCGATTGCAAAGAGAATGTACAATAACCTGACGACGGTTATCTGAAGCAGGTTTGAAGGCTCTGATTGGAGGATTTTCGAATTCCCTGACTAATGCTTGTCTCAGATATGTAGCCTACAGGCAATTGGGATACTCAACGCAACAAACAATATTCCAGAGGTGATAAACGATGCAGCATGACTCGTTGGACCGTGCGCGACTTCAATTTCCAGTAACTCGGAGGCGGATTCTTCAAGCTGGGTTGGCAGTATTTCTCCCACACTCTGCTTTAGCGGGATTGGACAGCAATCCAGATGTGGTCATAGTCGGCGCAGGTGCCGCTGGCATCGCGGCGGCGCATTCACTGCTTAAACACAATAGGAAAGTTGCAATTCTTGAAAGTAGAGGACGCGTCGGGGGACGCGTGTACACCGATACATCAACTTTTAACGCTCCATATGATATCGGAGCGCACTGGTTGCACAATGGCAGGGGTAATCCCTATAACTTTCTCGCCCGAAATTTCGGCTTTGATATTGAGTCTATGCCTGAAATTTACCGTCTGTTCGCTACTGACCGGGAAGTAGGGGACAACGAAGTTGAGAGGGTTTTCGAAATTTACGACGAATTGGAAAGAGCAATTGGGCGACGCGCCGACGAGGGTCATGATATATCCGTGAGTGCGGCGACCGAACACATTGCTGGTCGATGGAGCGATACCGCGAAATTCGTCTTGGGACCTTGGGACATGGGCAAGGACCTTAAAGACTTTTCTACTGTTGACTGGTGGGAGTCGGGGGGAGGTGATGAGGATTTTGTGTGCCGACAGGGATTCGGAGCTGTGGTCGAGCGCTATGCCCGCGATCTCAACATTTCTCTGAATACTGAAGTAAAGGGAATTGATTGGAGTGGTGGAGACATTCTTGTGGATACTACAAATGGAATGCTGAGAACAAAAGCCGTTATTTTGACTGTTTCCACTGGGGTGTTGGCTTCGGGTTCGATTAAATTTACACCTCAGCTGCCGTTGGACAAACAGGAATCGTTCCACTCCATCTCTATGGGAATGTACGACCATATTGCGCTTCAGTTCTCCGAAGATATATTTGGCATGGGAAGAGATGGTTACCTGCTTTTTGAAATCGGAAATGATGGTAGGGGATTTGGCACCATGACAAACGCTTCCGATACGGGAATCGCCTACTGTGATGTCGGTGGAGATTGGGCGCGCGAGCTGTTGGACCGCACTGTCGACGAAAAAGTTGACTATGTACTGGGAGAAATGGAACGAATGCTGGGTAGTTCAGTCAGACGAACTTTCGTGAAGGGAACAGCGACCGCTTGGGGTAATGACAGATGGTCCTTGGGATCGTACGCGTCAGCCAAGCCGGGCGCCTACATGATGCGAGAGGTTCTTCGCCGACCGGTTGCCGAGCGGATATTCTTTGCTGGTGAGGCATGTCACCGGACTATTTGGGCAACAGTTGATGGTGCGCATCAGTCCGGACAAGAAACGGCCGGAGTCGTTTCACGAATGTTCGCCCGATAATTTCTTCATATCGGACAGATTATTTCGCCCAGTCTTTTCGTCAATCTGGGATTCTCATCGTAATCGATCGTCAGACTTAGGCCTTGTTCACTCAGAGCGGATTCGAGAACGAAAGCAAGAGCAACCGAACTGTAAAACCGCTGACTACGCCATCTGAAGTACTATGTATTAGTAGTTGTGCGGTTAAAATATAACCAAGGTGCAATAATTTGTATTCACGGCCATCTGTTTACCTCCTTTTCAATCTCCTGAACCTGTTCGATGAGTGCTTCAAAATTTGGAGCACTATTATTCATAAATCCTGTTTCGCGCATCTCTTGGTAGTCAGATTGCAGGCCTAGTAGGTTGGATTTTTCAGGAACTAAACGAAGGTTACCGGCTAAACAATTGTCATAGTGACAGTAACTGGCATTGTAGAAAAGTTTCTTGTGCTTGACGACATCCTCCAAAAGAGAGCGATCTCCGATAGCTATTCGGCCGATTTCATGCTTACCAAAGCATGCGATATCATACCAATGCCTTGACAACCTATACGGGTTGCTAGATAAGCGATCTCTGTTGCACTCGGTATGTATCAGAGTGGCTTTCTCCCAGAAAGTTCGTGATGGGGAGAGAACCGTTACATTTGCAACAGGGTAATCTATTTCGGTACTAAAAGAGGCAATGTCGGGTCTAATAGTGTGTAACTCATTAGGATCGATAACGTTGCGTCCCCCAAACTCCAGAAGAATTTCTTTTGAAAAGTAGCTTTCTTGATCTTCTATCTCCGATGGATAACTTATCCATACTTTCTCACCACTGTCTTCAGTTCGAATCTTGTGCTGATTGTCAGTAGCGAGCAAATTTGACGCTTTTTCAAGGGTTGGTATAACCACATCGTGAGTATAGTTCTTAACAAAAATCCTCAAGCGATTACTGAACTTTTTGATTTTGTTTTTACTGATATCTGTTGCGAAAGGATCAAAATCGTCATTGAATGATCGGTAATCAAGAGTGATATCTATATCTTCCGAAAATCGATCGATTATTCCGTAAACTTTTGAAAGGGATGTGCCACCCTTAAATGCCATTGGGTGGTGATCAGGAATGGAGAAGAGTACCTGTAAAACCCAACAGAGCCAAATGTCTTTTTCAAGTATTGAAGCCCGCAGTCCGTACTCGACAGCCGCTGACAGAAGAATTTCCCTTTTATCGTTTGATTCTAATGATAGATAAGGTTCAATCATAAGCTGTATCTCCAACGAATTCGTTTAGTGCTGTTGCCATCCACGCAGGTAGATTGCCGGCCCTTAGTTTTTCAAATTCTTCTGAACTAAGGTTCGACCGGATCTTGGAGATCACCTCCGCGTTCGTGTTCTGCTTACCAAGAAACCAAAGGGCAGCAAGTGCGAAGCCTATCTTCTTACCTGCAAATTGAAGTCGCCGCTGACTCGATGTATGGATAAATTTGACAGAGAGGTTACCAATTTTGATCGTACGACTTGAGCCACTCGTAAGAAATACAGGTACTAGGGGTACCTGAGTACTGAGCTTGAAGCGCCATGCGGCTTCACCACCGTGCACCTGGATAGTTTCATGGTTATTTTTAGCTATAGTCTTTACTACTTCAATAACTTCCGGCATAACCTCCCCGACGAAGCGGTTTTTCTTAGGGCGAACAAATACACCACGGGCAACGCGCTTGATTTCACCTTCCGCAACCATGCGAGATAGAGTTCGAGCGACAGTTCCACGCGAGCCATACTTCAGAAAGCGCGAGATTGTAAACGGCTTGCCTTTTGGCAGTTTCCGAAGATTGTTTCGTATAGCTTTTGCAGTAGTCATCAGATAGTCCTATTTTGTCTGAAATTATAGTAGTTTTATAGACAAAATAAAGAGAGATTTCTTGTTGCTATTGTCCGGAGAGTTTTGTGAGGAGCGAAGCAGCCGCTTGGGGAACGACCGAAGGTTTTTGAAATCGTACGCGTCAGCCAAACCGGGTACTTGCGTGATGTTGCAGAATTTTCGCCGATCGAATACTCTTTGCCAGCGAGGCATGTTGCCGGACTATTTGGTGTACTAGTTGATGGTACGCATCAGTCCGGACAAGAAACAGCAAGAGTCGTTTTCCGAATTCTCGCCCGATGGATTCTTCATATCGGACAGACAATCTCACCCAGTCTTTTCGTCAATCGGGGATTTTCATCGTAATCGATCGGAACCACGACCAGGCTCGGACCTTGTTCGCCCAAGACGGATTCGAGAAAAGATGCAAGAGCGGCCGAACTGTCTACCCGATGACCTTGCCACCCAAATGATTCTGCGAGTTTCAGCCAGTCTGGATTGCCAAAACTCAGGTCTGTATGTCTGCCGAATTCGTTGGTTTGCTTCCAGGCGATCAGTCCATACGCGTTGTCTTCCCAAACCATCACAACAATATCGGAATTGAGTCTTTTCGCAGTTTCCATTTCCTGTACATTCATCATGAATCCGGCATCGCCGCATATGGCAAGAATATGTCGCTCAGGATGCACCAGGTCAGCAGCGATGGCACCCGGCAATGCAAATCCCATTGAACAGAACCCATTTGGGATCAGGCAGGTGTTCGGTTCATGGCAATGGAAATGTCTGGCAATCCACATCTTATGTGCGCCAACATCTGAAAGAAGAATATCGGAGGCTCCCAAAGCCTGGCGAACATCCCACAATACTTTCTGAGGTTTGATTCTACCTTTGCTGTCATCGTTCTTAAATTCAGCGAAATCATTCGCCATGGCGGTTCGGGTAGCGGCTTGCTGAGCCAGATCAAAATCAAGTGAATCAGTCGCATCAACTCGCGAATTGAGCATCCACAGTGTGTGGGCAAGGTCGCCAACAACCTCAACTGCAGGTCGGTAGTGGTCGTCGATTTCAGCTGGAAGGAAATCGACGTGAAGAATTGTCTTGTCTTGATCGGGATTCCACAAATGAGGGTGGTACTCAACCATGTCATAACCAAGTGTAATGATCAGGTCTGACGCGTCCAGCGCACACGCAACGAGGTCTTTCGCGCCTAGGCCGATGGTGTACAGGCAGTATTCTGCATCCATGTCGACGCACCCTTTAGCCATGAACGTGCTGATCGCACCGATTCCTGTCTTTTCGCAGAACAGGCGTAACTGCTTTGAGGCCCTGCGTCGAATACAACCATTTCCCGCTAGAATAATCGGTCGCTTGGCATTGCGTATCAGTTCGAAAGCTTGATTCACAATCACGTCGTCCGGTACCGCCCTTCGCAGTTTTTTAGGAGCGAGTGGTTTGGAGGTTGCATCCATTTTTGCGATGTCCTCCGGCAGTTCAATCAGCGTTGCACCGGGTTTTTCAACGAGAGCGGTGCGAACAGCCTTACGGACTACTTCGGGGATATTGTTTGGATGGTGAATTTGCTGAGCCCATTTGGTGACCGGTCGATACATGGAAACGACATCCATGATTTGGTGGGATTCCTTATGGAGTCTCGTGGAGGCACCTTGTCCGGTCAGAACCAACATCGGCGCGCGATCCATGTTTCCATCGGCAACACCGGTGATTAGATTCGTCGCTCCGGGTCCCAGTGTGCCGAGACAACCCGCCACGCGACCTGTCAGTCGTCCGTAAGCTTCGGCCATGAACGCCGCCCCCTGTTCGTGACGACAGAGAATGAATTGAATTTTGTCTGACGACTCCAGGGATAGCATGAAGTCGGCGTTTTCCTCACCCGGCACGCCGAAGATGTATTCCACACCTTCCTCTTCAAGACATTCGACAAATAGATCTGATGCTTTCATGGGATTTTGAGTATGTAAGTGTAGGGCTTCATGTAGGTTATATCAATTTGTCAGTTGCGGTTGGTGTCGTAACACAGTAATCCGGTTGCCAAGTTTCGACAGCGAAGCGCAGTTTTTCGAATGCCAGCCCCAAAGCACATTATCATTGGGTTGGTTGGCATTCGAACGCGAGCAATGCGGTTGCTTTCAGTCAAATTTATCAGGATGTTGTTTGATTGGTAAATATTGAGGATCGGTTTCATATCAGGATAATTCCGACGGGATGAAATATGACGGATAGTCAAAGCAAAATTCGATTTTTACACACATCTGATTGGCAGGTCGGAAAGGTGTTTCGCTTCGTCGATGAGTCAGTCATGGGACTGCTTCAGGAAGCTCGTTTAAGTGCAATTACACGTCTGGGTAGAATTGCGCGAGAAAATGAGATTCATCACATTTTGGTTGCAGGTGACATTTATGATCTGGAGCATTCCTCACAAAGACTGTTAAATCAACCTATCGAACGAATGCGCGTATTTGACGGTATCACATGGCATCTATTACCCGGAAACCATGACCCTCAACGCTCCAATGGTCTGTGGGACCGACTACACAAAGTTGGATTGCCCCCAAACATCCGAGTCTATTCCGAACCAAAGCCGCAATTCGTAGACGATTTGCCGATGGTAATTCTGCCGGCTCCGCTTTTTCACAAGAGAATCTTGAGCGATCCGACTGAATACATGGATGATGTGGATTCGTCTTTGGATATTGCTCGAATCGGCCTTGCTCACGGTTCGGTGACGAAATTCGGAACATCTTCGGATAGCGTGATCAATTACATTGATCTGAAACGACTCAAATCAGCCAATTTGAGTTATCTCGCACTTGGAGACTGGCACGGTCAGAAGCAAATCGATTCGAAGTGCTGGTACAGCGGTACACCAGAAATCGATTCATTCAGTGTTGTCAACGGCGGTAAGGCCCTGATTGTAGAAATTGATTCTCCGAGGGCAATGCCGCGCGTGACTCCAGTTGACACAGGGAGCTTTGAATGGTTCAATTTGACGGATCGACTGGCTAGTCGAGAAGATATCGACCGACTTGAGCTCAAAATACGTAATCTAGGTAACGAGCTGAGTCGAATTCTGATTCGATTGAAGGTGGAAGGTGCGTTGTCACTCGAAGATCAGGAATACTTTCAGGCGCGTATTGTTGATAGAGCGTCTGCCGCTCTTTGTTTCCTCGAGGTCAATCAAGATGAGTTGCTTGCGATGCCGACTGAAGAAGATCTTGACCAGATCGATGTCGGAGGGTTTGTCAGGAATGCCGCGGAGCGATTGAGAAGTCTTGCAGAATACGGAAACGAGTCAGAAAAGGGATTGGCTCGCGAGGCATTGCAACGCCTCTACCTAGAGTTGAAGAAGACGGAGCACGACTATTCATGATAATTCGCTCCATTTCTGTCAATCAGTTCAGGAAATTTGATCAACCGACAACAATTGAAGGTCTTACGGAGGGAATCAATGTTGTTGCCGGTCCCAATGAAATGGGCAAATCGACGTTGCTGGCTGCACTGAGAGCGGCTTTTTTTGAGAAACATCGATCGAATACAAAAACAATCCGTACGTTTCAGCACAATCGAAATCAGGCTGCGCCGGTAGTCAGTGTGAAATTCGAACTTGACGGCAAGGACTTCTCGATTCAAAAGCGGTTTATAAAGAAACCGTATGCGAATCTTCACCTATCTGACGGTCGCCTGATTGAGGGGGATGCCGCCGAAGAGGAGCTTCTGAAACTTCTGAACCACAGCAGCGGTTCAAAAGTAACGAGTGTTTCCGACACTCCCGGAATGTGGAACGTATTCTGGGTGGAGCAGGGCAGGTCATTCACCGCGATCGATCTTTCTGATGACGAACGCTCAAGTCTTCAGATCGCTTTGGAATTGGAAGTTGGCGAGGTGCTCGGTGGCAGACGCGGTCGTGAATTGCCCAAACGCTTTGAAATACAGCGCAGTAAGCATGTCACAGCAACGGGTCGCCCGACAGGCCAATACAAACAAGTTATCGAGCAGGTTGAAGAACTGAATGCGGAGGTTGCGTCCTTGAACGAGAATCAACAGGAGTTGTCAACGCATCTGGACAGTCTTGAATCCGCCGAGCGCAGATTGGCTGAAATTACGTCCAAAAACGAAGATGACTCGGATCGCGAGAAACTGAGCGAAGCCGGAGAGCGACTGAGACATCTCGACGGTATCAGTGAAAAGCGACTTCTGGTTCAAACAGAGATTGAAAGAATGGTTATCGATCTCGAACGTCTGCAGCGCGATGCTGGGGAACTGGAAAGACTGGTGAATGCTATTGAGACAGAAGAACGTTCTATTCGATCAGTTCAGGACCGGTTGACTGTGCTCCGCGATAGGATGTCTGCTGCTCGCCAAAGTCGTGGTCTGTTGCAAGATGAAGCCAATCAGCTTAGATCGGAAACTTCCGAACTCGAGACTCAATTGGACGAGGCGCAAAGAATACAATCGGCTGTACAACTGTCCAAACAGCTGAATGATTTGGAAAATCGCCTACAAGAATTTCGGGACGCTGAAATTCGAATTCGGACGTATCAGCGTAAATTAGCCGAGATACTCGTAACTGAAATTTCGATAGCAAATATCCGGACTGCTGCGAATGATTTGGCGGTTGCCGATGCAAATATCAGTGCCAGTTCGACTCGTGTCAGGTTTGATATGAACCCGGACGCATACCAAGATGTCACAGTTGATGGCGATACTTTGCCGTCGGAACAACATGAAATTGAAACTATCGATAATATAGCCGTCGAAATTCCCCGACGTGGGACAATTGTCGTCATGCCGGCGACCGAAAATCAGACCAGCCTGATTGCGGTTCGACAAAAAGCAAGCTCTCGGCTCACCGATGAGTTGAGAGAAGCAGGAGCAGATTCTGTCGAGCATGCGGAAAAAATGCATGTTCGACGCCAGGCCCTGCTTCAGTCGGTGGAATCAGCGCAAGAAGACCTCGAACGATTTGCAAGGACTTCGGCGATTGACTCTAAAGATACGTTAGAGTACGAAAATCAGATTACTGATACCAGGGCTAGGTTGACCGCGGATCTCAAATCTCTGAAAGTCGATGAAATTTCTGAAATTACCATAGAACTAACGTCAATCAATGAGATTCAGGATCGTGTGGCGGAGACAAAAGAGAGTTTGCGGCGTGTCGAGGAACGAATTGAGAGCGCTCGAGAGTCCAGAGAAGAACAGACGATTGAGCTGACCAGACTGGAAACCGAAGAGCGAAATCACCTTATTCAGAAAAGCAGTTTGGAAACACAGTTGACAATCGCACGGGAGCAGGCCTCTGAATCCGGATTGGCGGATCTGATATTACGCGCACAAAAAGGGATCGCTGAACGAACGGAGTTGCTTGATGAACTTGACAGTGAGTTCAATGAAGATGAGCGAGACATGGTAGCCGCACGAATCCAAAGGCTTGAGAAATCGATCAGAAATAGGGAAGAGCGACGGGTGAGTCTCAAAATCGAAATCGCCCGTCTGGGTGCAACCATTGAAAGCATGGAAGGTGTTGGAGTTCAGGAGAAAATTCGACTGACGGTTAACGAGTTGGACAGGGTCTCAGTCGAAAAAGATCGAATGGAGCGAGAAGTGGCGGTACTGGACCTGCTTCTGGCAACGTTGACAGAAGCCGAAGAAGAGGCGCGTGAAATGTTTCTGTCACCGGTCCTGAAGAGAATTCGTCCCTATCTGTTCACACTTTTTCCAGCTGCAGAACTGAAGATGGATGAGCATTTCAATATCATTGATGTTATTCGAGGACAGGGATATGGGGAATCGTTCCCGTCACTGAGCATGGGTACCCAGGAGCAGATTGCCGTTTTGACCCGTATCGCATTTGCGGAGATGTTGGCGGAGAAAGGCTATCCGGCAGTCATTGTCCTGGACGATGCTTTGGTGTTCTCCGATGACATGCGTATCGACTTGATGTTTGACATTCTCAATGCGGCATCAAGAAACATACAAATCATCATTCTGACCTGTCGGCAGAAACTCTTTGAAGGATTCGGTGAGACATTGCATGTGTTGAAAGCGGCCGATGCGGAAGAATTGCGGTCCGCGTGACCAGATGATGGATGAATTCAAATTTTCCAAGCGAGAAAAAGGCATTCTGGTGTATGATTACGGGCAAAATTTGTCACCACATTAACTCTGATCTGGTGAGAGAAAATGGACACAAAATCTATACTTTCCCCTGCCGAAAAACAACATTTTCATGAGCACGGTTACCTGCTCAGGAAGTCTGCCGTGGAGGAAAATCTGCTGGTCGAACTGGATGAAGAGTTGGATCAATGGATGGAACTTTGCAAAACGCATGATGCGAATTTCGGTACTACGGTTGATGGCAAAGCCAGATTTGATCTGGAGGCCGGACATACCCGTGACAATCCAAAGTTACGGAGAGTGGCAAATCCGGCCGATATATCCGAAAAGTTTCAGAAGTTATTGTGGGGCGGTCCGGTAATAGACATGGTAGCGGACCTGATCGGCCCGGACTTGCGATTTCATCACTGCAAGCTGAATACCAAGTTTCCCGGTATGGAAACGGTTGTTTACTACCATCAGGACCATTCATTCGACCCTCATACGAATGACGACATGCTCGCCATATTGGTGATGCTGGACGAATCGACCCTGGAAAACGGCTGTCTGCGAATTGTTCCGGGATCGCACAAAGATCGCTATTCTCATTTCAAGGATGGAGAATTTGTTGGAGCAATCGATGAGAAGTATAACGAACAGTTTGATCGGGATTCAGTTCCTATCACTGCCAATCGCGGCGATGTCTGTTTCATGCACTGCTGGGCAGTGCACGGTTCACAGTCCAATCAATCTGATCTTCCCCGCCGGCTGCTGATCAGCGAATACACTGCCGCAGATTCCTACCCGCTATTGTCTCCCGCCTTACCTTCAAAATACACTGGCAGGCTAATCAGGGGAGAAGCCAGCCGGATGGCACGTTTGCGCGAAGACGAAATCGAAATCCGAACGGCATATGCGCATGATTCATTTTTCGGTGTTCAGGGGCAGCCGTCCGCTACATAGTCGCGGAATTCGGGATGACATTCTCAATTGTTGCATTTGATCGGGAAAGCGGGGCGGTTGGTGTTGCGATAACAACTTCCAGTATTGCTGTCGGTAGCCGATGTCCGTGGGTTCGCGCCGGTGTGGGTGCTGTTGCGACACAGAACATTACCGACCCCAGCTTGGGAAATGCGATTCTGGACCAGATCCAGTCTGGGGCCGATTCACAAGCCGCACTGGATACGACAGTCAACGCGAGTCCAAATATCAACTATCGTCAATTGACGGTTGTTGACACAGGTGGACAAGTCGCACACTTCACAGGTGAGCAGATATTGGGGACTAATGCTGTAGTGACGGGTGAATCCTGTATCGCCGCGGGCAACCTTCTTGCGAACGAATCAGTTCCGCATGCGATAGTATCGGCATTCTTAGGCCGTAAGCGTGGCCAACACCTCGCGGAGTCGCTTATAGTTTCATTGCTCGCTGGAATTGATGCCGGAGGTGAAGAGGGTCCTGTCCACTCCGCCGCGGTTTTGGTTGCCGGACAGCATCAGTGGCCGGAAGTGGATCTCAGAGTGGATTGGGATGCCGCTGATCCGGTAGGGAGACTCTTCGACTTGTGGGTCGCCTATCGGCCCCAGCGCGAGGACTACCTTTTACGAGCGGTTTCTCCGAGTGCCGCACCAGCGTACGGAGTTCCGGGTGATTTGTAACTTCTATCACCATATGTCGTAAAACGAACGGTATTTTTATTTTTTTTTCACACGGCCTTTTAGTTATGGACCCAGGAATAATGATCGCTGACATAAACTTATCAAGCATTGTTACATTATTGGTTGCAATCATTGCACTAGTCACTGTATTCAAGGGAATTCGGGTTGTACCTCAGTCAGAAGTGCATTTGGTGGAACGTTTCGGAAAATATCGACGTACTCTCAACGCCGGATTGAACCTGATTGTTCCATTTGTGGATGTCATCCGGCACAGGATCAGCATTCTGGAGCGACAGCTATCCGAGTTTGACATTTCCGTTATCACCAAAGACAACGTCGAGGTCATTCTTGAATCGACCGTTTTCTTCCGTGTCACGGACGCAGCAAGTTCTGTTTATCGCATCAGAAATGAAGAACTGGCCATCGAGACGGCGGCAACATCCATTGTTCGTTCAGCGGCGGGCAAACTGGACCTGGACCATCTTCAGTCAAGTCGCGAATCAATGAATATGGAGATTGCTGAGAATCTGCGCGAGGCCGCGGAGGTTTGGGGTATTGAGATCACAAGAACAGAAATTGTTGATATCAGAGTCGATGAGCAGACTAAAGAAGCCCAACGCAAGCAGTTGAATGCGGAGCGCGAGCGCAGGGCGGCAGTTGCTGAGGCGGAAGGGAAAAAACGTGCGATTGAGTTGGAGGCCGATGCGCAACTTTATCAGGCACAGAAAGAAGCCGAAGCTGTCAAGGTCCAGGCAGATGCCGATGCTTATTCGATTCGTGTGAAGGCGCAGGCCGATGCCGATCAAACGAGACTGATCGCAGAAGCGATTGCTGACAACGGACAACCTGCAATTGACTTTGAGGTTCTCAAACGACAGGTACAGGCACTGGGTGAGCTTGCATCTTCTTCCAACACCAAAACTGTAGTGGTTCCGTCTGATGTAACAAGAACTTTGGGATCGCTTGAGGTTGTTATCGACCGACTGACCGATCGGTAGGGACACTGGGGAATGTTTGAGATCGAAACGTTGGTATTTGTCACTGAGATCTGGGTGATTCTTGCGATTGTCCTGATGCTCGCGGATTTGTTTCTGGGTCTGAATTACATTCTGCTGCCTGTCGGGATTGCCTGTCTGATCATTGCTGGATTGGTATTTCTAAAGAACAACGGTTTATTACCGGACTTCATTACTCTGGAGACTTGGCATCATGTGGGATACTGGTTCGCCGGGCTGTCTGTTGTGTCAGTTTCAATTTTGAAATTTTACGCACGAGCCGGAGTGAAAGACGACGAGGACATTAATCAATACTAAATCAGTCCGTCTGGTACGCCTGCTGGGCGGAGCCGATTCGCGATGGGAAAAACTTTAGTTTTATGTCATGCCAAGAAGATGGGCCAGTCAAGGCAATTGAGTTCCTCGGAATCAAAC
Source organism: Arenicellales bacterium (assembly GCA_963662635.2). Taxonomy (GTDB): domain Bacteria; phylum Pseudomonadota; class Gammaproteobacteria; order Arenicellales; family JAJDZL01; genus JAJDZL01. Next base: position 240,467 of record CAXXFC010000006.1, on the reverse strand, counting down.
CCAAATCAATGTGTCGTTTTAGATTGGCTTGACCGACTAAGTGCAGATTGCACTTCAACTCTTTGTAATGAAAATTCAGCCATCTGAATTGCCGGTTCGCAACTTGTGAACTTAGGAAATCGGGTATGTTAATATTCTTTTCGTTTTCAAACTTGCAATGTCGGGACCGGTTGACCTGCTTTGGGAGTCTCCCGGCAAGTCTTTTAAAAAAACTGACAGGCTTTTGAATCGCTCTGATCGTTTTGAACGAGCGGCACAATAAGTTTAGAATATGATTTACTTAAAGCAACCACTGGTGGATTTACCAAAGGAGACAATAATGAAATTGAGAACAATAATTCAATATCTTGTAATGGCATCGTTCGGTGTTTTCCTGCTCTCTACGAGCGCAAATGCTGATAAACTCGACGACATTCTTTCGGATGGCAAAGTCCGATGCGGGATCATGTTGGATGTCCCGCCGGTGGGAATGCGGGACAATGACAACAATCCGATTGGCTATGATGTGGAATTCTGCAAAGACATGGCCGCCGCATTGGGAGTTGAGGCTGTGATTGTCGAAACACCCGCGCCCGACCGAATTCCAGCGATTCTTTCCGGCCGAGTTGATATCAGTATCGCTTCAGCGACCAACTCGCTGGAACGTGCAAAATCAGTCGCTTTCTCCATCCCTTATCAGATTTGGGAAGTAGGTGTTGCTGTCGCTGCCGACAACACGGACATCAACTCCTATGACGACCTGAAAGGGAAAACCGTCGGAACAGTTCGAGGCACGACACCGGAAGTCGCATTTCTGAACGATATGGAAATGTTTGGTGAGGGCACGAATCACATTGCTTACGGTTCCAATGCCGAACAGTTTCTGGCGCTCTCACAAGGCAAGGTCGATGCGATCATCGAGGCCACAGCGATTTTTGGTGAGTACGTCAAAGGTCCCGGAAAAGGCGTTATCCGAATCTGCTGTACAGTTCCGACAGCTCCTTCGGATTGGACCGGACTGATGGTCAACCGCCAGCACCAAGGGTTGTTGAACTGGGTTAACCTGTTTGTTTGGCATCAGTGGAAAAACGGTCGTACCGACGAGCTTTATCAGCAGTGGTTCGGTTTTCCAGCACCGAATATGGACTACCCTGGTGTTCATGCCTACTGATTTAATTCTTGAAATTTAATGGTGAAAGCAGGGTCTTGGCTGTTATTGAATGCCTCTGATCCTGCTTTCGCCTTACTCGGGTATATTCGTCTATGCTCTTTGAATATACCTTTCAATGGAGGGTGGTCTGGAAGCACTGGCCCGAACTGGTGCAAGGCGGGATACTTACCCTCCAAATAACCATTCTGTCCATTATTCTTGGTTTGGCGATTGCTTCGGTACTCGCGGTACTTCAAGACTCGAAATATCAGACCGCAAGAGGTATCGCATCGACCTGGGTCGCACTCGCCCGCAACACACCCGCGCTGCTGCAAATCTATATGGCGTATTTCGGTTTGGGAGCATTCGGCATTCATCTGTCTCCCTACGCGGCCGTACTAGGTGCAATTACATTCAACAATGCCGGTTATCTGACTGAAATTCTGCGAGGTGGATTCAATTCCATCCCGGCTTCACAAAAATATGCTGCCCTGGGTCTTGGTCTTTCCAAAAATCAGGCCTATGTATACGTCGTACTTCCGCAAGTTCTGCAAGCGGTGTTTTTGCCCATCATGAATCAGGTCATCTGGGCGATGCTGGGAACCTCGCTCGGCATGGTCATCGGGTTGCAGGAGCTGACCGGGATGACTACGTTTTTACAGTCGCAGACATTTCGACCCTTTGAATTCTACTTCATTGCGGCGTGCCTCTATTTGGTCATTGCAAAACTTGCGACTGTTCTGGCGCAACTGGTTGCCGCGTACTGGTTCAAGGGAAAGGCGACGCGATGATCTACACATTCACCACCAATGATTTCTGGTTTATGGTGCAAGGTGCCGGAATTACCTTTGTATTGACGATCGCTTCTGGATTTTTGGGCACTGTCATGGGCTTTCTCATTGGCTGGGCGCGTACAGCTCCAAATTTTTTGATCTATCACCTGCTTGGTGCGTACATCGACGTAATCCGATCAGTACCTTTGATTATTCAGTTCGTTCTCTTCAACAGCTTTATGGCGATACTCGGTTATCCGTTGAATCCTTTCATTTCGGGACTCATTACCTTGTCAATCTATATTTCCGGATATGTTGCCGAAGTCGTCAAGGCGGGAATCGAGTCAACTCCCCGTGTGACTAGATTGGCGGCGCGCGGTCTGGGGATGACTTATTTTCAGGATTTTTATAACATCGTACTGCCGATTGGAGTTCGTACCGTTTTTCCGGCATGGACGGGTCTGATGTTGGGACTGATGAAAGATACATCGCTGATTGCTGTACTAGGTGCGACACCACCCGAGCTTTTACGAGCCTCGCAGATCATTATCAATCGAATACAGGAGCCGTTGATGATTCTGCTGGGAGCAGGTGCGTTTTACTTCGTCATGTGTTATGCAATTACAGTATTCGCCAAACGATACGAACAGGGCTGGGAACAGAAAAAGGAAATTGCCTAATGATTGAAATTAGAGATGTCCACAAATCATTTGGAAAACTTGAGGTACTGAAAGGTATTGACCTTGACGTGGAAAAAGGAGAGGTCGTATGCTTGATTGGAGCCAGCGGTTCGGGGAAATCGACTCTCCTCCTTTGCATCAACGCGCTTGAGCGCATTGACCGCGGAAAAATTTTCGTTGATGACATTGATGTTCACTCTCCGCAAACCAATCAGGACCATCTGCGTAGAAAGCTGGGAATAATTTTTCAGCAATTCAACGCGTTTCCTCATTTGACCGCCTTGAACAATGTATCTCTCGCACCACGAAAAGTTCTCAAAATGACAACAACGGATGCTCAAGAACTTGCAGTCCAACATCTTGAAAGAGTCGGCTTGGGCGATAAAGTCGATCAGTATCCGGCCCAGTTGTCGGGCGGTCAGCAGCAACGGCTGGCGATCGCGCGGGCGTTGGCGATGAATCCTGACTACTTGCTGCTGGACGAAGTAACTTCAGCCCTCGATCCCGAACTTGTCGGTGAGGTGCTGGATACGTTGAGGATGCTCGCACAAGACGGCATGACTATGATTGCCGTTACCCATGAAATGCCGTTCGCTCGAGAAGTCGCGGACCGTGTGGCATTCTTTCACGAGGGTGTCATTCATGAGGTTGGGGCGGCAAAAGACCTGATCAATAGCCCGAAAAAGAAACGCACGCAGGAATTTCTCGGCAATATTCTCTAATCGCGGGGGCGGAGTCAGCCAAATTCCAGAGTGAAATAGGATCGACTACCTTTGCTTGAATGCACGAACGTCATTCGCACTATCGAATCGGAGACTCGTCCCGCAGATTTGAAATTACGATGCGGCGATATATCGGACCTGTTCGTATCATCGCCTGCTCTGTCGCTGAGTGTCATACGAGTATCGACTTCAATACAACAAGTCACTTCACGATTGCTCCTGTTTTGCAAAAGTTCTATACGTAACACACATTCAAGTATACGCAAACGAATTTATCATTTAGTCGTATAGATGTATAAACCAGTTTCAATGAGGCAGAACCCATCCATGTTCCGCAAAAAATATTAGAGAATGAATTCAGATTGATTTTATAGACATCCGATTTTATTTCTAGTTTGAATTGAAAATTCACTGGGATTTTTCGATTCAAGTAAGTCCCTGAACCACACACAAATGTACTGCGTCCCATGGGCACTCACATGTTGGTAAATCGGAAAATTTGGATGGATCAGATAAACCAGGCTTGGTCTGGGCGACCAATTGTTTGGCTATCCGGAGTCCGACGTGTAGGAAAGACGACACTGGCACTGATGTTGCCGAAAATTCAATAAATGAATTGCGATCTGCCATCTGTCCGACTCGCTTTGAGTGATCCTGAATTATTCTGGAGCGGCTGTAAGCCGGAATCAACGATAGTACTGGATGAGGTGCATCGGTTTGAAGACCCCAGTTTGCTATTGAAGATCGCATCCGACGAATACCAGAATCACTGATGGAACCAGACTTGATGCCATCATTCTTCTCGGAGTGGCTGGATAGTTTTTTTGCCCGCGACATCATGGAATTGTTCAATGTTGGAAATCGAAGAGGGTTTCTGACCTTGTTTTGATTCCTATTGCGTCAGAGTGGGGGGACTGCTTGATTACACTCAACTGGCCAAGCTCAGCGAACTGAGCTGAGTAACAGTAAAGACATACATCGATTCACTTAAGATCACCAACGCCATCCATCTGTTACTTCCTTTTTCCGGCAGTGGTAAACGTGAGATTACGAGTCGTCCGAAGTGCTATGGGTTTGACAGCGGATTTGTGTGCCATGAAAAAGGCTGGACTGAGTTACGGTCTGAGAATAGAGGCATACTGTGGGAGCATCTGGTACTCGACACATTGTTATCTCGTTTTGATGAATCAGCGATTTACTACTGGCGGGACAAGCCTCAGCGTGAAATTGATTTCGTGATTCGTGGGGATTCGGAGAATTTGGATGTCTACGAGTGCAAAATCAGTCCGGACGAATTCAGCGGGGATTCTGTCGAGGTGTTTCGAAACAAGTATCCGATCGGCGAAAACTACATTGTTGCCCCGAACGTTAAAAGTCCATATCAAATTCGTCGACGAGATGTCGTACTTACGGTATGCGGTACGAGTATGATCGGAAAGGAATTGATATAGTCATATAGTCAAAGGACTTTGTGGAATACGGTCACCGAAGGCACGATGAGGAGACACGTAGTCTTAAGTCGATACTTTAATTCTCACATGGCCTAATCTGCTGGTTCAGACAGCCTGGACGGCAGGCCCGAGTAATATGCAGTTATGTTTTCAATATCTCTGTCACTCAGCTCTCTAGCAAGCTCGTTCATGATGGGATGCTGACGAGCACCTGACTTGTAATCTTCAAGCGCTTTAATCAGGTAGTCTTGGTATTGACCTGAAATTATTGGTGTTTTTTCACCATGTACGATATTTCCTTTCCTATGGCACGTCAGGCAGGATTGTGATTTCTTTCTACCCTCCACTGGGTCGCCAACAGCGAAACCTTCATTCGGAGCGAAACTGAAAATCAACGCGCCAAGCAGAAACCAAGTGAATAATTGAAGCTTCTTTTCAGTGCAAGACAAAATGTGAGTACCGACAAGTTTAGGCGAAAGTCAAACCACGAACTCCCCAAAAACTTCACCCCGCGAAGAAATTTCTGACGCCTAAACGAAAAGGCAATCCAGTCCGTTAGGACTCTGAATCACCTGCAATAGTTCAAACCGAATTTCGCCGAGCCAAAAACAACTGGCGCATACGGTGACTCAGCAGTTTTTTTGCTTTACTTCCTGGGCTCTGACGGCTGGAACTTATTGGCCGACTATATCGTCATACATGCCGCCTAGCACACCCATTATTGTGTCATGCTCTTCTTGGCCGACACCGGATGACAGCATGGCTTTCGACATCTGCTCGGCGAGCGCTCCAAATTCCGCATCCGTAATATCCATACCCTTGTGAGCGTCCAGCATACTTTTTCCGGAATAGGTGCACGGACCGCCAGTTGCTTCACAAACCTGCTCAATCAACAGTTTTTTAAGGTTCTCAAGGTCCGTATTTGCGAAACGAGCGTTGATTCTGTCATCCCCGCCCACATTTTCAAGAAAGACTCCCACCACAGTCGTTATTCCTTCAGTTCCGCCAATCTTGTCATAGAGACTTTTTTCCCCTGCAGAAATATTGATCGATGAGGTGGCAATGAACAAAAAAGAAGCAAGTGCAATGATGCCAAGCATAAGTCTATTGAGTTTAATCATTGTTCTCTCCTTTGGAATTTTTATTGGCAACAGCCGATTTTGACAATCAGATTACGCAAGAAAAATACACATCCAATCTATATGTTGTTTTCAAATTTATTATCTGAGGGTTTTACAACCCTTCTAATTGGATAATACTATGAAGTCGCGTGGAAAACAAAGTCGTTTAACTGCTCTGTCTAAACTTCGTCCAGACTAAGTTCTCACTTCGCATAAAACGAGTCCCGCAGTATTTTGCTGAATTCCGCGTGGACCTCATCTGACATCACAATCCGTATGAATGCGGAACTGGGACTTGGCAAGCTTGTCAATACATGTAAGGGTAGCCGAATGAGTAAATTCCAATTTACTGCGAACTTGTAGTAGTTCCTTTGATGAGCTCGAGACATTCTTCGTGAATCTTTTCATTGGAAGTTGCCAGAATCTTGTTTCCCGACTTAATATTGATTGGATATCCGTCCCAGTCCGTAACCGTACCGCCGGCACCGGTCACGACAGGTATCAGTGCCATCATGTCGTAGGGCTTCATATCTGATTCCATTACCACGTCGATGTGCCCCGATGCCAGCAGTCCGTAAGCATAGCAGTCGGCACCGAATCGTCTCTTTCGTGCTTTTGCGGTGACACGATTGAATACTTCCCGCTCGTCGTCGGTAAACATATCAATTGAAGTTGCGAATACAGCCGCCTCCGCCAGCAATCCCTCAGCGTTGGTATTGCAGATTTCACCCTGAAAGGTTGTTTCAAAGCCGATAGCTCCGACCCAGCGTTGGTGCATCGCGGGGGATTCAATGATTCCCAAAATCGGTTTGAGATTGCATGTCAAAGCAATCAGCACCCCAAATGTCGGAAGTCCGAATACAAATGGTTCGGTACCGTCGATCGGGTCAACACACCACTTGAGGAAAGCGTCTTCGGAATCGCCGAGTTCCTCTCCGTAAAATCCATGATCCGGATAGCTTGTCGTAATTTTTTCTCTTATGAACTTTTCGATACTCAGATCCGCTTCTGTCACGTAGGTTCGATCGGATTTGACCCATCTCTGGTTTTCTTTCCGATGGTAGCGCAAAGCTATTTCTCGGGCTCCATCAGCCAGATTCTGGGCGAAATCCATCATCTCAGCTAACTGTGACTTGTTCGGCAGGGAGGTGTTGGTCATGAGTAAACCCGATAAGTCCCAATACAAATATAATCCCGGTTGTTTTGAAGCGATCTCATACGGAAATCAAATCGCGCATTGTACGCTGAATCAAAGATAAATTTTATTTGGATGTCCCATTGAACAAGACTGTACCCGCACTGTTTACTCCGATCTCTTTTCGCCAGCTCGAACTGAATAACCGCATCATGGTCTCTCCCATGTGCCAGTATTCTTCGATTGATGGTTGCGTGTCCGATTGGCATATGATGCATCTGGGCCAGTTTTCCATCAGTGGCGCTGGTCTTATGTTCGTGGAGATGACAAATGTTGAGGCGCGAGGCAGAATCAGCCCTCATTGTGTAGGTCTTTACAATGATGAGAACCAAAACGCACTGCAAAAGGTAGTTAAATTCTGCTCAAATTACGGCAGTGTTCCCATTGGTGTCCAACTTGCTCATGCGGGTCGAAAAGCATCAACCGAACCACCCTGGCAGGGTCGACGCTACATTCCACCTGGTCAAGGTGGCTGGCAACCGGCAGGTCCTTCGGCAATCGCAGCGGACGAAACAGCACAGAAACCCGATGCGCTTTCCCAATCAGAAATTACAGCGTTGATTGAGGCCTTTGCCAATTCCGCCAGACGCGCACAACGAATCGGATTTGAGGCGATCGAGTTGCATGCCGCCCACGGATACCTTCTTCACCAGTTTCTATCACCCATATCAAACCTCCGAAAAGATAGTTACGGTGGTTCCCTGCAAAATCGTATGAGATTTCCACTGAGTGTGTTTGAATCCGTGCGTGATGTTTGGCCGGATGAAAAACCGATTGGCGTAAGGGTATCTGCGACCGATTGGGTTGAAGGCGGTTGGAGTGTGGACGATACAGTTGAATTTGCGAGGGAGTTGAAAGCTCTTGGCTGTGATTGGATTGATGTCTCAAGTGGTGGAATCTCACTTCATCAGGACATCACCACCGGACCCGGCTATCAGGTTCATTTATCGCGAGCTGTTCGAGAACGGGCTGGCATTGCGACAATTGCAGTGGGTTTGATTACAGATCCGGAACATGCCAATTCAATCATTGCGGATGGTGACGCTGATATCGTCGCGCTGGCACGAGGTATGCTCTACAATCCGCGTTGGCCATGGCACGCCGCAGATCAGTTGGGAGCGGAGATCGGGTATCCGAACCAATACCTGAGATGTAAGCCTGCCGCGAATCAGTGAGACATCAGATTGCACTATAGAAAACACATCTTCTGTTGCGTCAACGAACGTGCGGCGGATCACCCGAGAAGCTGCTGCAAGGCACGCGGCTCAGTTGGGTTGCGCGAGTATATGAAAAAGCGCGCAAAGGAACTCGGTATTGATGATGTGCGTGTCAACAATTCCGGTTGTCTGGAGCGCTGCGAGCTTGGTCCCACGATGGTCATCTACCCGGAGGGTGTCTGGTACCACTACGAAAGCGAATCAGATATTGATGAGATTCTTGACAGTCATATAACTCACGATCAGCCGGTCAGTAGACTGATGTTGCGAGATGGGCAGAAATTTCCTGATTCAGTCGGTTTTCTGCGACTGAAATTGAAAGTGTCGGACATCAAACCAACTACCGATGACACATTGAAAATTCAGTTGGAGGATGAGCAGGGCAGGGAACTCCCGGAGTTCACAGCAGGAGCACATATCGACCTGATCGTCGGGACAGGTGATGAACGTCGATCGTATTCAATGATCAATGATCCTTCCGAACGACATCGTTATGTGATCGGAGTGCTGAAAGACAGCAATAGCCGCGGCGGTTCAAAATGGATACATGAAAACATCCGCGTCGGAGCCGGCATCGAGTCCGGTTATCCGAAGAATAACTTCAACCTGGTCGAGTCCGCGCCCTATCATCTGTTGATCGCAGGCGGTATCGGTGTCGCACCGATCATAAGCATGTGCCATCGACTCAAATCAATTGGCGCGGAGTATGCGGTTCATTATTGCGAACGCAGTGTCCACGAGGCTGCATTCATTGATGAATTGCGTGACGTCGCAAGAAATCGACTGAATGTTCACTACGATGAAGGTGATCCGGAGCAGGGCATCCCACTGAGTGAAGTCCTGTCAAAACGCCCGGACGGAGCACATTTATATATATGTGGTCCGAATGGATTGATGGAAGACGCGAGAGCGGCGGCCAATGCTTGGCCCGATGATTCCGTCCATACTGAAAAGTTTCGCCAGACGCTGCCAGGCGACTGGGTGAACAATGAGTTTGAGGTTGTATTGGCCCGGCATCAGACAACGATCAGGGTGAGGCAGGATCAAAGCATACTGGAAGCACTGCGAGCGGAAAAAATCACAACCGATTTTTCTTGTACCGAAGGATTGTGCGGAACATGCCGCACGAAAGTCCTGTTCGGAAAAGTGGAGCACCGGGATTCGGTTTTGACAGACGCTGAGAAATCAAAAGAGAATCAGATGATGGTGTGTATCTCCCGCGCGGCTGCGGGCGAAGAGCGACTGATACTTGATATCTAGGGATCAGAGGAGCGGATGAAGATTTTGGAAGGAAAAACGGTCTTGGTCACCGGAGGCGGTTCAGGCATCGGGCATACGATTGCACATACATTCGAAGCCGCGGGTGCGTCTGTATGGGTGTGCGACATAGATTCGGGAAAAATTGATGAATTGAACGAAAGTGGTCGCGATATCCATGGCTTTGTCGCAGATGCTGGCTCCGAGAAAGAAGTTCAGATTTTTTTCGAGTCGGTTTTGAACGAGACGGACGGCAAGTTGGATATTCTGATCAACAATGCCGGGGTATCCGGTCCTAATGGACCTTTGGAAACATTACAGTTGCAGGCATGGCAGGAAACTTTGCGTATCAATCTGATCAGCGCATTTTTGTGTTGTCGTCAGGCCTTGCCAGTGATGAAAGAACAGCGCAGCGGTTCAATAATCAATTTATCCTCGACGGCTGGCACCCACGGATATCCTTTGCGAACGCCGTACGCATCCGCGAAGTGGGGCATCATTGGAATGACCAAATCCCTGGCGATGGAAGTCGGTGGATACGGAATAAGGGTGAATGCCATCTGTCCGGGTCCCGTGTCAGGTGATCGTATGGACCGGGTAATCAACGACGAGGCCAAAACCAGGGGAATCCATTCAAGCAAGGTTCGAGAGCAGTTCACCAGTCAAATTTCCCTGAAGTGTTTTGTTGAGGCTGAGGACATCGCGCAGATGGCGCTGTTCGTCTGCTCTGAACAAGGCGCAAGAATCAGCGGTCAGGCGTTGTCAGTAGATGGTCACACCGAATCGCTTTCGCTGATTGATTGAATCACAGCGAATGAGATAATTTACCGAATTCAATTCGCTGACCGGAAATTGAAATCGCTTTTTTTGCTGAAAATTCAGACAAATTAAATTTAGTCATAGACTTGAAGCGCGGGCTTTGATAAATTAAGGGCATTGCCGCCGATCATTATTCTGAATTCATAGATTGACAAATTTCGGAAATAAGATCAATCAACGCGTGGAATACCTGCTCGGCTAATGTAAAATGAGCAAAAATTTTTTGGAGTATTGGAGTTAAATCATGAGAAAATCTTTTGGAAAACTACTGTTGGCAGTATTCGCTTCGATCGCGAGCGGTTTCGGAATGCTGGCGGCTACGTCAGTGAGTGCGGACGGCCACGGCAACTACCCTGAACGTCCGATTACAGTGATCTGCTGCTACGGTAAAGGTGGTGGTTCTGATCAGGCAGTTGACGCGATCGTAGGTCCGGCGGCTAAGATCATGAATGCCAAGATCAATAAGATCAACATCACCGGTGGTGGTGGCTTGAACTGCCTGCCGGAATTCCTGCAGGCCCCGGCCGATGGATACACCCTTCTGCAGCACATTGATACGCTGACCTCCCGTTATGTTGAAGGTCGAATCGACCTGAATGCAGTGACGGATCTTGAGGGGCTGGTTATCATGAATGTTGCGCCGACGATGCTTTTCATCAATGGCGATGACGAACGCTTCCAAACGGACGGCGTTCCGGATTTCGATAAACTCGTCGAATATGCGAAACAGGAAGAAGGGAAGTTGACTGTATCAAATATCAACATTCCGATGGAACTGATCAGCATGGCTGTTGTAGAGAATCATTTCGGTTTCAAATCGCGTCAGGTACTTACCGGTAAGTCAGGCGAGCGTTTCGGCGCGGTGATCGGCGGTCAGTTGGATGTCCTGATGGAGCAGCCCGGCGACGTGTCAAAGTATGTGGAAGCTGGGAATCTGAAGCCCATTCTGGCACTTTGGCCGACTCGCTTCGAGAACTTTCCGGATACCAAGGCTCTCGGTCAGGATTACGGACTCGATTGGGAACCGCTTTTGCGATTCCGTGGCATGTTCACCAAGAAAGGAACCCCGCCTGAAATCGTTGATTATCTGGCCAAGGTCTTCGCCGAAGCTTATCAGTCTGAAGAGCACCAGGACTTTGTCAAACGCAAGAGCCTTGACATCGTAGATTCCTTCAGAAGCCGAGAAGATACTAACAAGATTCTCAATGAGTCACTGGGAATTTACGTAGATGCGTCCCGTGAACTGGGTCTCTCCGTCCGAGAAGGCTTGTAAGGCACAAAGAGGTTAACCTCGCGAAATCGAAGAACCGTCGACGGTTGTCGATTAGAATCGAAACTGTCGACGGCTTCTTTTTGTTTTAGTTACAGAGAATATTACGTGGCCAATCCGGAAGTCGCGGTTCGTAGCAGGTGGACTTTTCTACTTGAAGCGGGCGGCTGGCTATTATTCATTCTTCTGGCGTACATATACACCTTTCAGTTCGATGGTCCTCTTCCAGTCTATGATTGGGGACCGTCCCATTGGCCAAGGGTTATCCTGCTTTGCATGTTTGCAGCTTCGCTAAGATTGCTGTATCGCGATTGGCGTCAGAGTGGACTGTCATCCAAATCGGCAGGCCAGACATCTGAGGAGGAAGAACTTGATACTTCAGTCAAGGTCCGAATGGTTTTAATTTTTGTGGTGCCTGTTCTATATACATTCCTGATGCACAAAATGGGTTTCCTGCTGATTACGCCATTTTTTCTTTTTGGATATATGTGGCTGATGGGTGTAAGCAGAATCAGAACACTGATTATCCTGACTGTTTGTATTTACTCGGCACTTGTACTCATTTTCGTAAAACTGATTTTCACGTATCTGCCACCGGGTGCCGGCATATTTAATACGTTGAACGGAAAGTTCCTTGGATTGTTGATGTAATGGAAAATTTCCTGATTGGCACTGAACAGTTGTTCACCGATCCGATCGGCATCGTCATATTCGTTGTCGGTTTGATTGGTGGCTTGGTTTTCGGTGCGGTGCCGGGACTCAGTCTGTTGACGCTTGCGGCGGTGTTGTTACCGTTCACGGCATATATGTCATCGACCCATGCAATCATGTTATACGGAGTCATATACGTTTCCGGAGTCTATGGAGGTGCGGTGACGGCGATCCTGTTCAATATCCCAGGATCAGTCGAAAATGCCCCAACTGCCTTTGACGGTTATCCGATGACCCAACAGGGTCATTCCGGCAAGGCGATCGGATATGCCGTGACCTGTTCAGCCTTCGGCGGCACGTTGGCAGCGATAGCGATGATGGCATTCACCGGACCAGTAGCTGACTTTGCGATCAGAAATTTCGGACCGGTAGAAATATTTGCGTTGGTGTTTTTTGGTTTGGCGGTTGTCGCTGGAATCGGTACCAATTCAATTGCCAAGGGCTGGCTTTCATTGCTTATAGGTCTGCTGATTGGCTCGATTGGAAGCGATCCGGTCGGTGGTATACCCCGGTTTAATTTTGGAACATTGTATTTGCATGGCGGAGTCCATTTCATTCCGTTGATTCTCGGTTTTTTCGCTGTTGCCGAAGTCTTCGTCCAAGGGCTTAAGTTAGCCCGAGGAGAATACTCAGCTCCTAAAGTCTCGGTTTCGTACCCGACATTCTATGAATTTTGGAAAATGAAATTTGTCGTGGCGAGATCGGCAGTCATAGGATTTTTCTGTGGTGTATTGCCTGGTATCGGCGCGACACTCGCGGCATTCATGTCGTATAACGAAGCCGTTCGCTGGTCGAAAAATCCAGAAAGATTCGGAAAGGGCGAGCCTGTGGGTGTTGTTGCACCCGAGACAGCAAACAACGCCGCCACCGGTGCCGCGATGATTCCACTTCTTGCGTTGGGACTGCCGGGTGGCGCACTCACAGCGATGATGATCGGCGTCTTCAATCTTCATGATATGGACGTTGGACCTCTGATCATGATTGAAGCCCATGACCTTGTGTGGGTATTGTTCGCCTCGATGTTCTGGGCAAGTCTGGCAATCCTTTTAGTCGGAGTCGTAGAGGCCAAGGGAATCGTGAATCTTCTCAGAATTCCCTTTCCGATACTTGCACCGGCAATTCTGGTTTTTGCAACCATCGGCGCTTTCGCCCTGCGTGGTAATATTCTCGATGTCTATACCATGTTTATCGCGGGCATCGCAGGTTTCCTCATGCGCCGCGGCGATTACTCAATTCCGGCACTGGTGATGGGTGTCATACTCGGGCAGATTGGTGAGGATACGTTCTCCCGATCGATGGTGCTTTTGGACTACAACGTGTTTGCATTGTTTACCAAGCCGATCAGCGGAGTTCTCGTAGCCGCCGGTATCATTACCATTGTGATGAACATAGTCCGCCACCGGGAACTGTTTGGGAGATACTACGCTGAATTCAAAGACGAGAACGCTTGATTTCGTAAAATTTGTAACAAGTGACATTAGGTTAGAGTTCCATTTTTTGTTGAGGTGTTGATGTGAATCATTCTGAACTGCGAGTCAATGGGGATAGGCTTTGGAATTCGCTGATGCGGATGGCGGAAATTGGTGCCACGCCAAAAGGTGGAGTTTGTCGTCTGGCACTTACCGATCTGGACTTGGAGAGCAGGGACCTTCTTTCAGATTGGTGCCATTCCGAAGGTTGTGATCGTAAAATCGACCCGATGGGGAATCTGTTCTTCCGCAGACCTGGAACATCGTCAGAACAACGAGCCGTTGGAGCTGGCAGTCATCTTGATTCCCAGCCGACCGGCGGCAAATTTGATGGTGCGTACGGTGTGTTGGCCGCGCTTGAAGTCATTCGAACCATGAATGACGCTCAAGTCAGCACCGAACTGCCGGTTGAGCTGGTGGTTTGGACCAATGAAGAAGGTTCGCGATTCCCGCCGGCAATGATCGGCTCAGCAATCTATGCGGGCGTGTTCGATCTTGAGTACGGTCACAGTCGCTCAGATCTGGATGGACGTACGATGGGCGAGGAGCTCGAACGGATCGGGTACCTTGGCGACTCGCTTCCGGATGATCACCAGTTCTCTGCATTTTTCGAGGCCCATATTGAGCAGGGGCCGATTCTGGAGGAAAAGGATCTCCCGATCGGAGTGGTTACCGGAGTGCAAGGTGTCAACTGGTATGATGTCACAATTGTTGGTGAGGAGACACATGCAGGCCCTACGCCGATGGAGAACCGAAAGGATGCTCTTCGCGGGGCTTCCGATTTGCTTCCGCAAATTTACCGAATTGCTACGGATTCAGGGTTTGATGCGAGAATCACACTGGGTGAGTTTCGAATCTACCCGGGATCCCGAAATACTGTCCCGTCCCGTGTTGAATTTTCAATCGACTTCCGACATCCGACGTTACAGGAGTTCGACAGACTGGACCAAAAAATCAAAGATACTGTGAATCGATTTGGAAAAGAATCTGATTTGCATGTTGAAATCGATCACATCTGGCGGTCTCCGCCCATTGAGTTTGATCCGAATTGTATTGATGTTGTTCGAAACAGCGCCAGTAACTGCGGCTACGCGTTCAATGAGATGGTCAGTGGTGCGGGGCATGATTCGGTATATATCTCTGGTGTGGCACCGACATCCATGATTTTTATTCCATGTGATGGCGGCGTCAGTCACAATGAATTTGAAAATACCTCAAAGGAACAGGCCGAAGCGGGTGCGAACGTCTTGCTCCACAGTATGCTTGCCCGCGCCGGCATTTCTGGATGAATCAACGGATCGACGTACTTGGTATAGGTAACGCGATCGTCGACATACTTTGTCTGGCACAAGATTCTGATTTGCAAGATATGAGTCTTGACAAGGGTATGATGACCCTTGTTGACGACGAAACTGTCGCACAGCTGAAAGAAACGGCTACCGTCGACTCGATGCAGTCCGGCGGATCTGTGGCCAACTCAATTGCACATCTATCAGCACTCGGTGGGCGCGGTCAGTTCATCGGCAAGATCGCGAACGATCAGGTCGGCGATAAATTCCGCCAGGAGATGGATGAACTGGCGATCAGATTCCAAACATCACCGGTAGAATCCCATACATCGACCGGGTGCTGTCATATTTTTGTCACGCCCGACGCACAAAGGACTATGTGCACTTACCTTGGTGCCAGCGGACTCTTGACACCTGATGACTTGGACTCAGAGGCAGTTTCACAGGCATCTGTTGTTCTGATTGAGGGCTATTTGTGGGATTTGCCCGACTCAGTTGATTTGATGTTTGAAACAGTTCGCGTCGCCAACCGTTCCCAGACGCTGGTCGCACTGTCTCTTTCTGATCCGATGCTCGTTGAGAGGCATCGCGATCGGCTGCAGAATTTTGTACGTGATCATGTCAATATTCTGTTTGCGAATGAGTTGGAAGCGCAGCAATTGTACGAATCAGAAAGTTGGGAAAAGTCCGAGAAGTCTGTGAACAAGTTTGTTGATCACACAGTTGTCACGCGAGGGGATCAGGGTTCAGTGGTTACAGTAGATGGGACTACCCACAACTGTCGGGCGGACCCGGTACCAAAAGTTGTGGATACAACCGGAGCCGGGGACGCTTATGCGGCAGGCTACCTCTACGGACTTACCCGCAAGTGGTCGGTCGAGCGCAGAATGAAGCTGGCATCCAAAGTTGCTGCGAGAACGATATCCCACATGGGAGGCCGTCTGGGAGGTTCCAGCTGATATTCCCTCCCGGACGGTGCACTTCCATAGTCATCTAATTGGGAGCGTTATAGCAATCCCATCATCGTATCTGCGTCACTGATCTCAAGTTTGCCTGGATCTTCCCGATTCAAAGCAGTGACTACTCCGTCTTCAACAATCATTGCATAACGGTCTGAGCGCAGCCCCAATCCCCGATCGGTCAGGTCAAGTTCGATTCCAACTGCAGCCGTAAACTTGGCGCTTCCATCGGCCAACATAAGAATATTGTCAGCATTCGATGCCTCGCCCCAGGCACCCATTACGAAAACATCGTTGACTGAAAGACAGGCTATGGTGTCAACGCCTTTTGCCTTGATTGCATCGGCATTGACGACGTAGCCAGGCAGGTGAGCCTTGGAGCAGGTGGGTGTATAAGCTCCGGGCACCGCAAACATAAGGACTTTCTTACCGTCAAAAATTTCTGACGTACTGATTTCCGCGGGACCATCGTCAGTCATATGATGTAAGGCAACATCTGGAATTCTGTCCCCAACAGCAATCGTCATATTAATTTCCTCCATCGGAGTTACGTTAATTCATAAAATCCATCATTCGGATGGCGATTCTCTTTCATGTATATTTTACCAATGACGGACGATCCAAGATTGATGAATGCTGAAAGCGGGAAAGTCTACGGATCGAATCTTGAAACTGTCACCATTCAGTTACAATTGACACCAAATGACTACCGAGTTGGACCTGTTCAATGAATCTCGTATGAATACACCGAAACAAGCAAATACCAAGGAACTTGAGGAACTCGTCAAGAAGCATCCGAAAATAGAGTATGTTGACGCAATTTTTGCAGATCTGAACGGCTATATTCGAGGGAAGAGATTCCCGATTGATGAAGCGGACAAGATCTACACTTCCGGTGTTCAGATTCCGGATAGTTCTTTCTTTCTTGATCCGCACGGAGATTCCGGCGATCCTTGTGGTCGCGGATTTTCCGATGGTGACCCTGATAGCACACTGAAGCCAGTGCCGGGGACCACCCGTCCTGTACCTTGGGGTATAGGTAATGGCGCGCAGGTTCTGGTAGAGTTGTACAACGACGATGGGTCGTCGAACTACGCAGACCCTCGACGACTGGCTGCTCGGACACTGGAAATGCTTGACAGTCTGGGATACAGTCTGCACATCGCGTTTGAACTTGAATTCTATCTGTTAGATGAAAAGCTGGATGATCACGGTAGACCCCGATTTCCGGGTTTGCTTGGCGGAGACGGGGGTGAGATACCAACTCAGGTCTATTCGCTAAATGATTTGGACCAGCAGCATGCATTTCTGACGGGAGTGCAAGATGCCTGTCGTATTCAAGGTATTCCGGCATCGACGACAACTTCGGAGTATTCCCCATATCAATATGAAATCAACCTCAAGCATACTGACAATCCTTTGTCGGCCGCGGATCATTGCGCACTATTGCGACGGGTTGTCAAAGAGATTGCTTCCAGGGTTGGTATGAAAGCGACTTTTATGCCAAAACCATTCGTTGGTTACAGTGGCAGTGGTATGCATGTCCACTTGAGCATGAAAGACAAATCCGGAAACAACGTATTTCGTGGAGACGACGAGTATGGGAGTTCCCTGATGAAGCACGCTATCGGTGGTTTGCTGGATTCGATGCCGGACGTGTTCACGATATTCGCACCAGGAAGGAATTCTTTTCGACGTTTCGTACCGGATATGTTTGTTCCGGTCAACAAGACATGGGGCTACAACAACCGTTCTGTGGCAATTCGAATTCCAGGTGGTCCGGATCACGCGCGTCGGCTGGAACACCGAGTTGCCGGTGCAGAAGCAAATCCCTATCTTGTACTGACTGCAATTTTAGGCGGCATTAATCACGGTTTAACCAATCATATCGATCCGGGTGAGGCCAAGTCCTTTGTCAATGTAAGCGGGAAAGTTGATGAGTCACTGCCACTGGAGTGGGGGAGGTCCATAACAGAATTTGAGCAATCAGAGTTCGCGGAACGCTATTTCAGTCGCGAATATGTCGATCTTTATTGCGCGGTGAAGCGCGATGAAGTGATCAAGTTTCGGGAATACATCACCGACCGGGACTACCAATTCTATCTGTGAGCCGCTCGACTGTGTCCATGGTCGTATCTCATACCGAATCCTATTACGCG
Organism: Arenicellales bacterium; assembly: GCA_963662635.2. Classification (GTDB taxonomy): domain Bacteria; phylum Pseudomonadota; class Gammaproteobacteria; order Arenicellales; family JAJDZL01; genus JAJDZL01. The sequence goes on along the minus strand of CAXXFC010000006.1, from coordinate 222,246 downwards.
GCCAGTGCCGTCGGCATGGCTGACTATCCGCAGATTTCAGGATCAGAGAATTGTGATGTGTGTGTCATTGGAGGTGGCTTTACCGGTATTTCCACTGCTCTGAATCTCGCTGAAAACGGCTTTGATGTCGTTTTGCTGGAAGCGAATCGAATCGGCTGGGGAGCGTCAGGCAGGAATGGTGGTCAGATGGGTACCGGTTTCAATTGGTCGCAAGCCGAACTGGAAAATGAATTCGGTGAAGATTCCGCACGTGCCTTGTGGAATCTAAGTGAACTGGCCAAGAAGGAAGTGATTGGCCGTATCGGCCAGCATCAGATTCCTTGTGATTTCAAGCCTGGTGTGATGGCCGCTGCATTCACCATGCGGGCGGCAAAAAAATATCGGGAAAATGCAAACCACCTTCGCGAAAAATACAACCATCATTCCGTTCGATTTGTAGAACGCGAAGAGATTGGGGAGTTGCTTGGTACTGACAAGTACTGGGCGGGTATGCTTGATACCAGTTCCGGGCACCTGCACCCGCTGAACCTAGCCATCGGGCTCGCTAATGCGGCCTCGGAAGCAAAAGTACGAATTTACGAAAACTCGTCTGTTGTTTCGTATAAACAAGGAACGAATGGCAGTACGGTGAATACCGCAAATAGTGGAGTCGTTCACGCAAGAATCGTTGTATTTGCATGCAATGCCTATATCGGAAATGTTTCGCGCAAGATCAGCAGGACAATCATGCCTTTTGTGAGCTGCATCGTAGCCACTGAACCTCTGACGGAGGATGTTGCACGTTCAATCAATCGAGAAGACATTGCGGTGCACGACTCGCGATTCTGCCTTGACTACTATCGGCTTTCATCCGACCGCAGGCTTTTGTTCGGAGGGGCGGAAAAATACATACCGACAGTCAACGGGAATATTGGGCGTGCGGTTCGACCGAGAATTTCCCATATCTATCCCAACTTGAAAGATGTAAATATTGAATTTGCGTGGGGTGGAAAAATTGCCGCTACAAGAACCAGGCTGCCGTCCGTCGGACGAATTGAGGGAGATATTTACTATGCACAAGGATTTTCCGGTCATGGAGTGGCACTGACTAATATAGTAGGTAAAGTCATGGCTGAAATGATTTCCGGGACGGCAGAGAGGTTCGATCTTTTCGCTTCCATTCCTCATAAATCCTTTCCCGGTGGACACTATCTACGCTGGCCGGCACATATATTGACGATGTTGAGTTTGAGTATGTTGGACCGTCTAAATTCACGACTCGGAGGTGTCAGATAACTCCCAAGGTTAACGATTCAAGATAAATATGCCGGTGAGTTTCCAAGCTCCATGTATTTCTACTCTGCCTGATTCAAGGCACTGCATTTGCTGTCCTTTGCTTCGCAGCTTTCCGAGTTAGTGCTTAAAACATTCTCACTCCTTTTGATGTATCAGATTCGAGTTCATTTTCTGGAATCCGATTCAAGGTATGGGTTGCCAGAATCGGACCGGAGGAACTTATACACCGTCCGTATCGTCGAAATATCTGGATGGATTTGAATCGAGAAATCGACACTGTACATTTCTTCCGGTTTACCCTATCAACATCAGGTAGCTAAGTTCCCAGTTGGCCGCCGTTCACAGCGGCGTGAAAATCAGTTTTCACATTGAGATAGCAAGACAAATTATTCGCCAATTTGAGATTGAATAATTTGTGATGAAGGTGATTCGCACTGAATCTGATATCGCCGTTGCAATGCAAAACTCTGATAATTTACCGGGATGGCTTCGAACCGGTGTGAATTCTGCAATCCGATTGATCTAATCCGAGCGACGAGTATTGGATAGAAAATTTATGGAAATGTCCTATTTCTGATTCAGTCAAGATCTGGAGTGAGCAATCACACTCAACATTTGTCCAACATCTCCTCGAGTTTATCTTGCTCACCTGGGTGCATCTTTATACTTTGCTTGGAATAGGGAAAAGTTTTTGAACGAACTGCAGAATGAAATTCCTTTAATCCAGCAACTCTCTCATTGTAAATTTGCTGGTGCAGGGGTCGGAGGTCCCTAAAAGCGTAGGCATGTCGAGGTGGATTCGGGTCTTCACCGCATATATCGGCCATAAACAGAAAAATAATATCACCCGCGTTGCCGGAACCGAGCGAGATCGTAACAATCGAGGTTTTGTCATTCAACAGTTCCAAAGTTTTTTCGGCAACGCACTCGATCTCCACTGCAAAGCAGCCGGCATTCTCATAACGCTTGAAGACGTGATAAATCTCTATCGCTTCAGATGCAGTTCGACCAAAAGCGCGAAGACCACCAAACCAAGTGCTGAAGGATGGCACAAGCCCCATGTGTGCCTGTACAGGGATGGATTCCTTTGCGAGCATCTCAACAATGTCGTAGCTGCGATTGGTGAAGTACATGTCCGCACCGCGTTCCATACAGTCTATTGCAGCGCGTAAAATTTCGTCTGACGTGGCATATTGCCCCCAGTTCATGGCTGTCCCCATAAAATGATGAGGTGCGATTTCTCGGGCCGATTCGATCTGGTCGTCCCAAACCGTCAGGGTATCAATGCCTGCGTCCACACATGCTCGAATTTCTGTCTCATTGGCAGGATTGCACATACTGAGGCGTTCACCTGAACCCTTCAGCGATTTTAAATCAGCGACAGTGTAGTTGCGCTTGGCCGGTTTGCGGCCAAATGTATAGATATGCTTCATTTTTGTAACCAAACCTGTATTACCTGGGCAGTCTCCATTCCTTGACTCGACAAAGTGTATTTCTTGAAAGCCAGCATCGATCAAAATTTCGTAAAACATGTCAGAATCAGCCACATTCTGCTGTCCATGATTCAGTGCCTCATACGCAGATTATTCTCAGACGATCAAACGAGTGCTATGTTCACCTGCAAAATTTATGCGTCTTAAGCGGGTGATTGCGGCACCGATTGGTGAATATAGCAGTCAGGCTCGTTACGCTGTTTGTTGATCGCAGTCGGTTCCATATGGACCATCCAACCAAACATCCACAATTTTGATTCATTCAACCAGTGTTTGCGAAACGGAGTGATGTGATACGTCTCGTTTACACCAGACGCAGCACAGCCCCAAATCAATCCGTAAGCGATCACAAAAATTACAGGCCACAAACTTCCCCAAGTTGCAATAATGGCAGCACCAACCGCGACCAGCAGCAGAAAATAGCTGCCAAACCAAATCAGCGGTTTCTTGTTGGAGCGTTGAGAAAGGATTCTCAGTAGCCGGCTGTCGATGTCGCAAGGATACCAGTCGATTTTCAGAACTGCCACAATTACTGTTCTCCTGCCAACTACTTGAATAAATAATTTAACTTGAAGTGATGTGGTTCGTGATTAAGAGTGTCAAAAATACGACTGTTCTTCAAATTTGTTCAAGACTAACATAAATTCGCACACGAAGATTACGTTTGAGAGTGAATTGGAAATCAATTTTATTACAACAAAATGTGCGAAATTAATGGAAATTCTGACTGGTTTAATTTTCCAATCCCAGCCTGCACAAGATGAAAACAAACAGTCCTGCTACTCTATTGGATTTGAATCAATCAACATTTCACTTATTGGATGTATTCCACTAATTCCGAAACAAGACTATTTGCGGTTTCAATTTTTGCGAGTCAGGTAGGAGGCCATTGCGGTAGGTTCGCTGATTGCCGCGGCGCGTAATTTTCGGTACTGGCGCGATATACGCCAACATTGCCAGGAATGACCAGAAAGGCAGTGACCGGTACATAATCTGGAATTCGCAGCGGTGAATGAGTATATTGTCTTGAGTCGGGCTAAATTCCAAAGAAAATTTGTTTTCGTAAATTCAGCGTAACAAACCAATACCAATCTTTTCTGAGGAGGAAATAAGTGTCAAGTGCAGTTGAGAACCTAGCAGAACTCGGTGCGATAGAGGAGTTGCAGAGTAAATTCGGTGATCGAATTGTCACCTCTCGGAGTGCGTGTCACGAGTTCGGTTCGGACGAGTCGTTCCACGGTAGCTATCCTCCAGATGCCGTCTTCGCACCACGCTCGACGCAAGAGGTTGCAGAAGTGGTCAAGATCTGTGCACGACATAATTTTCCGGTTATTCCCTATGGAACAGGCACCAGTTTGGAAGGCCACATATGCGCGCTCTACGGTGGAATCTGCTTGAACATGATTGAGATGAATGAAGTATTGCAAGTCAATGCGGAGGATCTCGATGTGGTTGTCCAGCCAGGCGTGACCCGAAAGCAACTGAACCATCATCTCAAGGATAATGGCCTGTTTTTTCCGATCGATCCCGGTGCGGATGCTTCTTTGGGAGGCATGACTGCCACTCGTGCGTCAGGGACAAATGCCGTACGATACGGCACAATGCGCGAGAACGTACTTTCACTTACAGTCGTTCTGGCTGATGGAAAGATAATCAATACCGCCAGACGTTCACGCAAGTCCGCGGCCGGATATGATTTGACGCACCTGATGGTGGGTTCCGAGGGCACGCTCGGGATCATCACCGAAATTACGCTTCGAGTTTACGGAATTCCAGAGAAGATTTCATCTGCTGTAGTCGCATTTTCCGACCTGGGTCGGGCTGTGGATGCAGTCATCATGACCATACAGCTGGGCATTCCCATCGCGCGAATCGAATTGCTGGATGATTCGATGATGGAGGCGTTGAATAGCTACTCCAAAATGAACCACCCGGAAGAACATACATTGTTTTTGGAGTTTCACGGCACCGAGAATTCCGTACAGGAACAGGTAGAGACGGTGCAGATGATTTGCGAAGAGCATGGTGGTGGTCACTTTAATTGGACGGTTCACGCAGAGGAAAGAAATCGATTGTGGCAGGCACGACACGACGCGGCGTACGCTGCTAAATCAATGAGACCCAACGCACAAATCTGGGCCACTGATGTATGCGTTCCAATCTCGCGACTCGCGGAATGCATTACCGAAACCAAGCGAGATATTGTGGACTCCAACCTGCAGGCGCCAATTGTCGGACATGTCGGTGATGGTAACTTTCACTTGGTATTGCTGGTTGATCACACCGACCCTGAGGAAGAGGCTCGAGCACAGGCACTGCATGAGAGAATGGTGATGCGGGCACTGGAGATGGATGGCACATGCACCGGAGAGCACGGAATCGGTTACGGTAAGCTGGATTTTCTGGTTGCCGAACACGGTGAGGCTGTCAGTGTAATGCGTGCCATCAAGAAATCGCTGGACCCGGGCAATATTCTGAATCCAGGAAAAATTGTCCGTGTATAGAGGACAGACAACCTTGATATCGTAGCTGTTGGTTTCAATTCTTGAATTCCTTGCGAAAATTAACTGGGAAGCGTGGATGGTTACCACATGGCCCTGCTGCGTTACGGGTCTGCCTGCGACTAAGGGCTTGGATCATCGCGGGCGGACCTACATGGTTTGAATGAGGTTTTTCCACAAGGTTGGCATCTGTCATCGGTTGCTCGTGTTCGTTCTGCGGTCAGTTGGGCTTACGATGACAGACTTCCAAGCTGAATCTAATCAACTTCACGGGCGACTGCTGTAACTATAGTCTTGGAACCCTTTTCCTTGGATGGCATGGCAAGATATATGCCGCGCAGTCGTCTTTATTCATCCTAGGGCCGCTTTACTGTATGCTCGGATATCTGCTGTACTTTGTACAAAAGCCTCACTCTGGACGTGCATATCTTCCGATAGATGAAAGCTGCTCATCTTCAGGTGGCGGCGGCCAGCGTATGTCTACTATGCTGAGAATGTACGTGCGTCTGTAGGAGAATTTCCAACTTCTTTATCCAGCACTCGCAACCGAGTATTCACTGGATTGAAAATCCAAGATCACTAGCGTGTGGTGTGACGATCATCTTGGAACGTATAGTCTCTGTAGCCTGATCTAACATCTTGAGACAATAACGCTCAACTACAAGTGACAGTGAATAGACCCGGTTGTTTGAGTGTGAATTATTGCCGAATACTAAGAGTAAACGGTGCTGTAGTCGTCAAAATGCACTTATCTGGTCTGGCAAATACGTTGGTAGGCAGAATGCTGTACTAACAATTGGCCGATTATGATTGTGCAATTGGCGCGTGAGAACGAGGACATCGCCAAACTTCGGTTTGGTTTTTCATTCATCATGTCGATGATCTTTCAAATATGAGTAGTACTGATAGCTGGAATGTATCCTCGTTTTGTTGAACATCGAATTCGGGAAGCATTAAGCGACACTCGAGTCGTATTAATATCTGGTCCCCGGCAGTCTGGAAAGACCCCGCTCGCCCCAAAACTCTCAAGCGACGGTATACCATACTATTCGCTTGACGATATCACGATACGCAAAGCAGCGTCAGATGCTCCAGTTGGTTTCGTGCGCATCCTCGACCGGGCGGTTATCGATGAAGTGCATCGTGTTCCAGAGTTAATTCTGGCGATTAAATCTTCTGAAGATACCGATCGTCGGGCTGGACGTTTTTTGCTAACAGGATCTGCCGACTTTATGAAATCTCCGTATCTTGCAGATTCGCTTGCTGGCCGGATATCGATGATTCGTCTATTACCCTTGTCGCAGTCAGAACTGAACAATACATTTTCATCTTTTCTGTCAGATGTTTTCGCCCAAAAGATTCCAATGTCAACAAAAAATCTAGTGATTGACCATGATCTTACCGAAAAGTTGTTCTCGCAGGTGGCTATCCTGAAGTTCTGACACGCCCGAGTGGACGTCGCCGACAAGAATGGTATCGGGATTACGTTGACGCTATCGTTCGACGAGATGTTTACGAAATCTCACGCATTGAACAGTTAAAGACAATGCCCGAGTTGCTTCGGACTCTCGCCGAGTTTTCGGGCCAACTTGCCAACTTCTCAAAAATTGGGGCGATGGTTGGAATGAATCATGTAACAACTAACAAGTATGTCAGTATTTTTGAACAGCTTTTCCTGGTTCATGCTTTGCGTCCATGGTCTACTAAAAGATTGAAAGGTATCGTAAAATCCCCTAAACTTCATTTTCTGAATTCGGGATTGCTGGCTGCATTGAAAGGGGTCTAGCAGAATCGTCTTGAATACGATAGAAGTTGGATCGGGCCGATTCTTGAAAGTTTCGTTCTAAGCGAGTTGTTGAAACTCGCCAGTTGGTCTGAAGAGCGGTATTTCTTCTCACATTTCCGCCAACATAATCGATATGAAGTCGAATTTGTGATTGAAGATATGCGTGGTAATGTTGTCGGAATAGAAGTTAAGGCCTCAGCGTCCGTGTACGCAAAGGATTTCGCAGGACTGCGTAATCTGGCGCACGCATGTGGGGATAATTTTGCGCTTGGGATCGTTTCATATGACCATGATTTAACGGTTCCATTCGGTGACCGACTGGCGGCCGTCCCAATCTCTACTTTATGGTCTTGATGTCGTAAGTTACTACCCTCTACTGAAGTGGAATTCAATATTCTGAATTCTGTGTCTTGAATACAGATGTACCATCAATTGAATAACGTGGGATATTTGATTGAGGATGATTCGATTAGGGTCGATCCAGCACTTATTACTGCATTGCTGTTGAAGATGTCTGCACGGTGGTAAGCAAGCTGTATCAGACGATGGAAATACGGCGATAGACTGAGCGTGACTGACATTTCGAAAGGTGTTCAAGACCTTCTACTTGACTTTCGCCATTTCGATGTCGTGCTTGGCTCGGATTTTCGGAAATTCAGATTATTACGCAATCGTCCAACAAGATGTCTTGATCGGAATTGGTTTGCGGAATTCTAAAGGTATTTGGGTGTCATCCTTAATTTCATAGTACTCCAGGGGGCGTGCCGCGACAATTGCGAGAAATCGCTTGCGAATCGCAACTAGTATCAGAGCAGACAAAATTTGGGAATTGAAATTACCCTAAGGTCTTGATTCGTGGAGTCTACCTTGGTTATGCTTCGGTAGCCTTACTTTCAGATTTCGATATGGAGTTGGCGTTGCTGTAAGTTTCTTCTGAATCTTCGTCGATAACTTGCAGTAATCCTTGGGAGACAAAAAGGCGTAGGGTATTGTTGACAGTTGCGCGGGATACGGGAGGCCAAGGTCCATTCACTGCACGGTAAATCTCTTCCGCAGACATCTTTTTGTCTTTTTCATCTAGGATTACCCGAGCGATACGAAGCCGCTGTTGTGTCGGCATGATTTTGTGCTCACGCAAGTAGGCATCAAATTCAATATTCGTCATCATGTTCCTATCCACCCTTGATCTGTCAACTTAACTCACACAGTCAAAAAAAGAGTTACAATTTTATCACAAATCACAGGCAGAACTGAACAAATCTGGGTGAAACGTGTCACAATTAGGGAATTACCTGTTGTAGGCGTAAGAGGACGCAAAAAATCGGCCTCGAATCAATTGAATTTTCTATATTATCCCGTTCATTACGTCAATTAGTTGATAGTTTGAACGATCTATACGAGAGGTTGGATGAGTTGATAGACAAAAGACAGGTAGCAGGAAACGTAACGGACCGAAAAAGCGAATTCGATGGCAACGTGCCCACCATTGTCATGGCTGAAAATAATGATTTCAATTCTTCCTTGTCATGAAAGAATCGGCACCGAAAGACGGAAATGTTGATCAGCTAATGATCGCTTTTGCGTCGATCGCTTCAAACGGATTAATTCTCTCTATTGGCGAATCCACACTGAATTTCTGCGACTCGATACTGAGAGGCATGGACGCGATGACTCGCTTAGTCGTCAATCTCCCTGACGAGTGTCCACCTACAGAAGCAGAAAATAAACTTGCAATGGATTTGAGGGTTGCTGTACATCGTCAGACTCCTGAAGAATTCTTGAAGGACATCAGTCAACATTCCCTCAACCTGGTTATTTTATGTAATGTGGAGATTTCAACAACGGTGGTCGAACAACTGTCGATGATGTTACCAGCCGGGGGGTGTGTACTTGTGCCTAAAATGGGGAGAATACTGGTTGAAGAACAACAAAAGGAATTTTACGACTTTCATCAGACAGATGTCGGTGATTGTCTGCTCTTCGTCAAAAAACCTTTTCAGCAGGAAAACGTACGTCGAGGCGGACGTCGTGCCAGACTGGAGGAGGTATGAGAGATAGACAAAATTCAGACATCAGGGTCATCCGAATTCCGTAACCTGCAATTGTGTGAACTAAACGACAGACTGCTCAAAGCCTCTTTTGATCTCACAGAACTTGATGATGGTCGTCTTTGGACAAAAGAGGAGTTTATCCCGCCTACAGCAGCAGCAATATATCTGAAGAAGTTGCGCGAGGAAACAGTATGGATACAACCGACAATCAAATTGGGTGCGAAAGTCATCAACTCTCCCCGCCTTTCAGCCTGGCACGGCAACCCGGACGCTGTGTACACGTATTCTGGGTTGCGAAATCTACCATTGCCGTGGACTGAAACTCTCTCTCAACTGCGAGATTCTCTCGAAAACCTGACAGGAACCCGCTTCAACAGTGTTTTGTTGAATCTTTACAGAGATGGCTCCGACAGTATGGGATGGCATAGCGACAATGAGCCGGAATTAGGCAATCAACCCACGATCGCTTCGATCAGTCTAGGCGAGACGAGAAAGTTCCTGATGAAACACAAGAAGCATGCCTGTCGCTGGGAAAAGTTGCTTACGCATGGTTCAGCCCTGATTATGGCCGGTGAAACACAGCGTTATTGGCGGCACGCCATACCAAAAACCAAAACACTCCAAGGAGAAAGGATCAATCTGACTTTTCGACGGATTGTGACAGCCGAATAGTCGCGGTAACGCTGCTCAAGCGCTACCAGCTATTTCTCAGCTCACGTAACTTTAAGAATACGGTTTTACGGTCTGGGTTGTCAGGCAGATCAGGAAAGCTGTCGCGAAGTCGCTCAATCACGGTCGGACTGCTCAATCGAAAGAACGTATTGAATGTCTTCTCCATCTCCAGGGTCGTGACTAGCGCATCGTCGGGGTTCTGACTCTCTATCTGCTCCAGAAGATTCGCTGCAGTACGATTGTCGGGCTCGCGGTCAAGTGTGAAAGCAAGATTGTTGGCAATGTAGTCATGACCAGGGTATACCTTCGTCTCGGCAGCTAAATTGTCGAGTTGGCTTGCAAATGTCTCATAGAGTTCATGGGGGTGTCCGCCATTGTGGCAATTCCCCGCACCGGCATTGAAGAGGGTATCGCCGCAGAATAGTGCAGGGGGGTCGCTGTGAGAAAGTAGACAGATATGACTCATGGTATGGCCGGGCGTATCCATCGCCTCAAGTTCTACCTTTCCGATTCGAATGACATCACCTGCACCGACACCGCGATCGATTCCATGTATTTTGTCCTTTGCATTTTTGTGGGCGATCAATTGGGCACCGGTTGCCTTGATCATCATATCGTTGCCGCCGGTATGATCGTGATGCTCATGTGTGTTCAATACTGCCGTAATCTCCCAGCCGCGAACCTTGGCTCTGGATAGACATTTTTCGTGGTCCAGCGGATCTATTGCGATGGCTTCACCTGACTCATCACAAGCAATCAGATAGTTGAAATTGCGGTAGGCATTATTTGTCCAAATCTGTTCAACGATCACTTTCTACTCCTCTCTTTGGGCTTTATTTCGATTTTGCGCATCACGGGCAGGATTGGTGATGTGCTTCACGTCATTCATATCGTCACCAGAAATTCTATATGCCTGGCCGAATCCCTTGACATAGACTGCGCGCTCAGGTTGCAGGGTATAAAGATTAAAGTCTGCGAGCTGGACCAGAGTATCGACTATTGCACCGAAACGTTCACGGTAGCTCGGAAGCCAACTGGCAAACTCACTGCTCTTTCGATCATGGAGCTTGGCTTTGCAGGTAACTACAACCCGCTCTCGAGCAAAAAGATTCGGGGAATCCTTTTCGCTTGTGATTACCATGACTGATACGCTGTTGTTACTTGCTATATTGTGTGTGTGCTCTGCGAGACTGCTGAGAAACACGCCAAACGACAGATCGCCCATATAGACATAAGGTGCATAACTGACAGAGGGTACCCCATCAGCAGAAACCGTTGCCAACTCGACTGATAGATGACGTTCAATCAATTCATCGACTTCGCCGCGAATCTGTTCATTTCGTGCAGACATCCTATACCTCTTGTCCCATTGCCTCAAAACCAATTTCCAAATCCGCAATCAAGTCATCGGTGGCCTCCAGTCCGACATGTATGCGAACCGCCGGACCTTCGGCTTCCCATTTTGTAGCGGTCCTGTAATCACTCGGATCAAAGGGAATCAGCAGGCTCTCAAAACCTCCCCAGCTGTATCCGATACCGAATAGTTCCGAGTTGTCTACAAATGCCGCGACAGCGGAGGTTGATACTGGATTAAGGATAAATGAGAACAAGCCACTCGCACCTGAAAAGTCTCGTTTCCAAATTTCATACCCGCTATCTCCCGGAAGTGCCGGATGTATCACTCGTGCGACTTCCGGGCGTTCTGAAAGCCACTTGGCAACGATCATTCCTGATTCGTAGTGCTGGCGTAAACGAGTGGGCATGGTCCTTAATCCGCGCAATCCAAGAAATATTGTGTCCGGTCCGGCGCATTGTCCGCTGAGACGTACACCATCACGAACGGTGTAGTAGTGTTCATCAGTCGTTGTAATGATTCCCAGCATCGCATCCGAGTGTCCAGTGATGTATTTTGTGGCTGCGTGAATCGAAACATCGACACCCAATTCAAATGGTTTCAGATAAATTGGTGTTGCCCACGTGTTGTCCAGAAGAGTAACAACTCCGCGGCCTTTGGCAACTGATGTTATTGCAGGAATATCCTGAATTTCGAAAGTCTGGGAACCTGGAGACTCCAGAAAAATAATTTTGGTTTCCGGGCGAATCAATTCTGAGATTCTGTCGCCTATCAGGGGGTCGTAGTAGGTCGTTTCCACACCGTATCGCCTTAACACAATGTCACAGAATGACCGAGTCGGCTTATAGACACTGTCCGTAACCAAAATATGGTCGCCACTGCCAGTGAACGCCATGATCGAACTGGTGATTGCGGCAAGCCCGGAAGATGTTGTAATTCCCCCATACGCTCCTTCCAATTCTGCAACCGATTGCTCCAACGCAAAACTCAAAGGAGTGCCATATCTGCCGTAAGTAATCTGATTCATTTTGCTGCGATTTGCATGAGAAATTTCCAAGTCCTCACAGGTGTCGAACAAAACAGTTGAACCGTGATAAACCGGCAGGTTGACAAACCCCTGGCTGAATTTCGGGTCTCTCCCTAAGTGTGCAGCCAAAGTGTCAGGAGACGAGTATCGTGATTTTTCCATCTAAACTTCCGATTTTGGTAGAGTCAATCAAAGCTTGATCGTGTCTGCGGTCCATAAACTTTGAGGTGCTGACATGTTGTCAGTGCATGTAACCGTAAACCACTATTCACGGTTAACCCCAAACTTCGACCGACGATCGAAAATCCGCATCAAAAAATTGAGAAGTGCGCTTCAGTGGGGTTTCGGTCGACACCATTGATCGGAAGGATGTCCTGAGGGCAGGCTGAGAATGCCATGATGCAGTCCATCGTCGCGCGAAACTGTATGTAATCACCAGGCTTTGAAACTGGTGCCTCCCACGAAAGATTACCTGAGGGAGTCCACGGAATGTTCATAAATAGATTCATCGGACTGGGCACTTCCGGCGTATCATGCCCGATCTCCTTCATTGCACTGATCAGGTTGTCAGAGCAGTTTTCGTGATATTCGGTACAACCTAGCAGTTTGTACCGGTGATCGTCACAGGCAGCCATCAACAGATCATGTATTCCGCCTGAAGTGTCCTCTTCTACATCAAGAATCGCACGTCGTTTGTTCGTATACAGGGAGTCTCCCGGTTTGAATGTCATATTCATCAAGGTTGGACGTGTGTGTTCGTTTGACTGGAATTCATTCAGATCTTCCAGATTGAATGCCCAGGTATCGACAACCTGGGTACCATGGGTATTGATGACCCGAATTGACTGCCCTTTTTTTGCAATCGCAGCTTTTCCGCGTCTGGCAGGAATGACTATGGATTCAGTCATGATTGATGCTCCTTGTTTCGAATCATTCAGTAATGAACTGTTAGATTTTTTTGTCAATATAATTGTATTCAATTATCGATAGTGCAGTGCACAGTCGTGTGGGAAACTTGAATCTGGTCTTAAAGTAGTTTATGTCATTCTTCAGTGAATTGAGCCGGCTGATTCCGGAAATTGTCGTAAGTGTTATGGCTTGCATCATTCTGGTCGCTGATCAAACCCGACTTGAGCGAATAAAGAATCTCCCCTTCGGCCTTACGTTGCTTACGTTGCTTGTGGTTTGCGTGCTGACAGGTTCGCAGGTCTATCGGGACAGCGCGATTGTGATTGAGGGAATGTTTGCCGACGATGCTTTTGCGAATGTGACCAAGTTCATGATCTGCCTGCTTGGCGTTGCTGTCTTCGTCTATTCGAAGTCGTATTCGCAACAGCGTGATATCGCGAAAAGCGAGTATTACGTCTTGGGATTATTCGGTATTTTGGGCATGATGATCATGTCTTCAGCAGACCACCTTTTGGTGCTCTATCTCGGACTTGAACTGATGTCGCTTTGTCTGTATGCAATGATCGCGTTTCAAAGAGATTCTGCTTTGGCTACCGAAGCGGCAATGAAATATTTCGTTCTTGGAGCGATTGGATCAGGTTCGTTGCTTTATGGTCTCTCGATTCTCTACGGCTTGACCGGATCGTTGGACATTTCAACCATACATGCGGTATTGGTGGATTCGACCGAGCAGAATCTGCCTTTGATTTTCGCTCTTGTATTCGTCGTGACAGCGATCGCGTTCAAACTGGGTGCTGCACCTTTTCACATGTGGGTACCCGATGTATACCACGGTGCGCCAACCGCGACAACAATCTATCTGGGAACGATGCCGAAAATCGCCGCCTTTGCAATATTGATGCGCCTTTTGATAGGCGGATTGGACAGTCTGGCTCCAGTCTGGCAGGATATGTTCATCATTATTGCATTGCTATCCATCGCCGTGGGCAATCTGATTGCGATCGCACAGAGCAATCTGAAACGGATGCTCGCATATTCGACCATCGCTCATATGGGATTCATGCTTCTTGGAATACTGAGTGGCAGCCAGGAAGGATACACGGCTTCACTTTTTTATGTGCTGGTATACGCCGTTATGAGCCTTGGTGCGTTTGGTGTCATTGTCATTTCAGCCAGCAAGGGCGAAGAGTCTGACTTGATCAAGGATTACAGCGGATTGAATGGACGGGACCCCTGGATGGCCTTCTGGCTTCTGCTGTTGATGTTTTCGCTCGCAGGTGTTCCACCGACAGTTGGATTCTATGCGAAACTCGCGGTCATTCAGGCACTGGTTGACGCGAATCTCGTCTGGGTGGCCGTCATTTCTGTACTGCTCGCAGTTGTCGGTGCGTTTTATTATTTACGCGTAATCAAGGTTGTCTATTTCGACGACATCAGTGAACAGCCGATAGACTTTGACACAACTACACACACGCGGGTATTGCTTGGATTCAATGCGATTGTCCTGGTGGCAATTCTACCTTGGGTAGGTAGTGCGATCGCGATTTGTCAGCAAGCGATTTTGAGTCTCGGCTGAATTTTGCTGAACCGGTCCCTTGCGGGATATTGGCTTCGCTAAATTGATAGTCATGAAGAAAATGTCAGTATAATTCCATCAAACAGTATTGCGGGGTAGAGCAATATGGAAGCTTGTCGGGCTCATAACCCGGAGGTTGCTGGTTCAAATCCGGCCCCCGCAACCAAATTGACCGACATCTCTGAAACAGGGGTGTCGGTTTTACATTTGACTGTTGATTGCGGATTACATGAAATTTAGCAGCCATCAATAAGAATGTCTGTATAATTTTATTTGACAATGTTGCGGGGTAGAGCAACTTGGAAGCTCGTCGGGCTCATAACCCGGAGGTTGCTGGTTCAAATCCGGCCCCCGCAACCAAATTAACCGACATACCTGAGACAGGGATGTCGGTTTTGCTGTTCAGGGTTGACGGGAACGGGTCTTTGAGTCCTCATACGGACCACTCCGGGTAGCTACGAGTACCGTAAACCTTTCTCCAAATCACTATGGAGCATACTACACCTTATTAACGCACTCGCTCCGTTGCAATGTGGCCAGCGAACTGTGTGACGAAAGTGTGCAATCCTGTCATTTCGCTTAACTCAGTATACTCTCCAGACTTGGATGCCGAACGCGGTGACATCAGAACAGAGGCCGCTGTGTAGAGCTGTTCTTGCATAAGTTTTCGACAAAGAAAATTGTATCGAGTCGCATAGGATGCACCTTCGAACTCTCGGAAAATTGGGAAATGTGGGGACACATCCTTGATAGGGTTGCGCGAACCCTCCGTATCCTCAACAAGAATCAACCAGCCAACAAAAGGGGGAGGTTGCTCGCCGAAAGCTCCTTCGCGGTAGGCTGTCCATAGGTCGTGAGCACTACCGATTGCCTCCTCTGTGCGGTTGTTGGAGTTACTTCCGAAGGATGGACCAATCTGGCTCTTGAATTCGAGGGTGGCTATCAATCGACCGCGATTGATTACAACGAGGTCCCAGAGTTTGGTGGGTCGGAAAAAACCCGGCAGAGTCACGACAGGTCGTTTCATATGAATGCTAGCGAGAGCTGGACCATTGGCACGTATGACATCTTCCACGAGTTCGATAAATCCGTCCATGTTCTTTCCGGCAGTAACGCTCGCACGTTCGCCTTGGTCGGCCTTTCCGGATTCAATCTGCTTTTTTCGAGTTTTCTCGCGATTGGTCCAAAAAATCTTCACCGCTTCGCGCGCTTTCTCTTCATAGTCTACTAGGTCAATTGGCGCAGTACGTGTTCCAATTAGTTGTGTGAATTGTTGTCGGTGAGCGTAGCACGCTCATTCGCATTGAGATTGTAGAGTTCAAAAACCGCAAGGTTGCAGGCTTCGATATCACCGGCCTCAGCGGCGGTGGCAAGGTTGTGCATCTGATTGTCGGAAACAGTTGAACAATGCGGTATCCGTATCCGGCGAAGGTATTGTGCCTGGAAGCGTAGGAATCCACCGCGCATCCGAGTTGAGTAGGATGCAACAAATAGCTGTGCGATACCAGAAAGCAGAATAGCTTGAAGAGCTCGAAGATTCCAGCGATCAGACGTGATGTAGTACAGGTTATGGTGGGGATAAAGATACCCGTCCTCGTAGACAATATGAGGTTCGCCCTTGATGTCGGGGATGAGAAGTTTCGGTGTTCTAGCCAGGCTCGGGTAGATACGATCGATGGTACGATACCAACTCGATGGGACTTTCTGAGCAATGTGACGTTTCGCTATCTGTTCCTTGCGATCTTCCAGATGGCGCTTCAGACGCGGGTAATTCTCAAGTGCGACCAGTCGGCCTTCGTGAGCAAAAGGATTCACGACCCCAAGGCCGCGCCACTCGACAGTGCCGGAAAGAATGTCCCCCGTCATGGCGATTGGGAGTTTGCATTCGTCCTCTACATCAAGGTCTTTGAAAGGACCGATGAATGCCTCGTCCGCACCGGTGGCGACGCCAATACCGACTTTACAGCCTGCTTCCTCGATTGCAGGAAAATCCTTCTCCAGACGTCTCACGAGTGCGAGTTGATCGGCTGTATTCAAGATCCAGGGGTGTGAACCTTCGGTGACATCTGCGAACTCCTCGACAGTAGCGTTTACAGATGGCAGCGAAGCATCAGTCAATTGACTGGCGAGTACCGTCAGCGATGACGAGTTGATCTCGGGCTGGCGAGCAATACGTGTCGTGCCGGGCTTTTGTCGACCAATGATGAATATCGCAGGATATGTGATTACATTTGATTGAAAGGCAGGTGTATCGAACATGTCAACATAGACTTGGAGGTGGAATTTCTCTGATACTAGTTGGCGCAGTGGACCGCCGTAGCGGTTTTTCATCCAGCGGTCGGCGCAGATAAAACCCAGCTTTCCACCGTCGCACAATTGGACTAGCGAACGTTCGATGAATGGAATGTAGATATCGGCGCGATCGAAGAATGTGCTGTATCGGTTCCGGTATTCGGCGACCAACGCGTCTGGGATCAGCTCTTGTCTAATGTAAGGAGGGTTACCGACGACGAAATTAACTGGCAGTGGCAGATCGGTAAGTAAAAAATCATCCTGAATCAGCCATGAATCGATGAGTGTCAAGGTGTCAGTTCGGTGAATTCCTGCGTCCAGGAGCAAAGCGTTCAATTTGGTACGCGTGGATTCGAATGAGATTTGATGCAGTTCCACCGCACGAATACAGTTAGCGAGGGCTGCGGGTGGGATGTCGTCCGTCAGTTCGCGCCAAACAGTGAGAAGACGCTCGACGGCTGCAAGCAGAAAGTCACCATCCCCGAAAGATGGTTCCAAAAGACGCAGTTTATGAATTGGCTGGTCTGGTGTATAGCCAACAAGATCAAGAATGAAGTCGACTACTTCGCGGCGAGTATAAACAGCACCGCGATCTTCTGTTCCAGCATGTGACTGTTGCTTGAGTGCTTCCTCAACAAGGCAGAATCCTGGTAGGGATGCCTGCCTGATCAGAGGGGGCTGAATGGACGCAGCTTTTGGCATGCTTACGAGTCTGTTACAAATGGACTGCCTAGGAAGCAGATTTTAGACCGGAATAAATCTTGGCACTTTTCCCTTTTAAAAAAGTCGCTTACGACACGACATGCCAGCCATAGCGCTGAGATGAAATTGTCCTTAATTCTGCGGTTGTTCATCACGTGTTCGTCGGGGTTAACCGTGATTGTGGTTTGCCAAATAGGTCTAATTCACCGTTTATTTTGCTCGTGCTCCATATCATACAGTACCACGATACCTGAGGCGCAGGGATAGCGATTGTAATTGTAGAATTCGAGGTTGTCGGTATCTCGTTTCAGGGTATTTGTGGTATAAAATATTCAGTAGCCTTGTATCTTCAAAATTTCACTCCGAGTTTTCTGCCGAGTGGGTTTTGGTAAAACCTTGTACAACAAGGTTTTTCTATTTTTTACATAACTCCGATTGCGTAGTGGATTTTATGGCCGAAACTGAAGAGATATTCGACGTAGTAAACGATCAGGATCAGGTGATCGATCGCCTTCCAAGATCTGAAGTCCATGCTCGCAACCTTCTGCATCGTTCGGTCCATGCGCTGGTAGTTGATAGAAACCAGCGCGTCTTTCTCCAACATCGCAGTGATGATCGAGACTGCGACCCGGGCCTTTGGGACTCTTCCGTAGGCGGGCATCTGCAGGCAGGCGAAAAATACGACCATGCGATAATTCGTGAAGCTCAGGAGGAACTGGGCATCGAACTCGAGACCACTCCGCCTAGACTCTTCAAGTTGCCGGCCAGCCAAGAAACAGCCTATGAATTCTGTTGGGTATACCATGTGTGTGATGACGGCCCGTTTAAAATCGATCCGAATGAGGCAACGGAAGGAAGATGGTTCTCAAGGCAGGAAATTGATGAATGGATAGCCAATACGCCTGAAA
Organism: Arenicellales bacterium; assembly: GCA_963662635.2. GTDB lineage: Bacteria > Pseudomonadota > Gammaproteobacteria > Arenicellales > JAJDZL01 > JAJDZL01. The sequence continues at coordinate 203,700 of CAXXFC010000006.1, read as the reverse complement.
CCATCACCAGTAGCTTTCGATTGATTTGGAAAAACTTCATAGCAATAGGTGACACCGATGACTAAGCCGCTGATTGGTGTTACCAGTTACGTTCGCAACGAAGAAAACAGATTTACTATCCCTGCAAGATATGTTGAGTCGGTGGAGCGAGCTCACGGCATTCCCGCAGTTTTAACACCCACGACAAGATCACCCGACGAAATCGTCGACAAATTCGACGGGTTTGTGCTGACTGGCGGTGCTGATGTTGACCCTTCTGAATACGGTGGCCGGAATGATGAGTCAGTGTACGGCGTTGATCTGGAGAGAGATCAATATGAACTTGCGATTACACGCGCATTGATCGAGCGATCGGTGCCACTATTGGCGATTTGTCGGGGTATCCAAGTACTCAACATTGCACTGGGAGGCACTCTGGTCGAACACATTCCCGATGAATTCGGCGAATCAGTCATTCATAGAGAGGAGAATGTGAATCACGTTCTTCATTCCGTTTCGATCGATCCGAAATCCGCTTTGGCGAGAATCATCGGCGAGACAGAAATTGAATGTCCGTCCTATCACCATCAGAGTGTCAGAGATGTGGCGTCGGGGTTTACAGTATGCGCCAGATCGGACGATGGGGTGATCGAAGCGATTGAGTCAAACCGATATCCGAAAGTGATTGCTGTTCAATGGCATCCTGAATATGTTGCGGACTCCGACCAGAGTCAGCAACGACTGTTTGACAAACTGATCGAGTGGGCAGGCGGCTGACCAATAGACTATCGTGGTATCTTTTTATTGGAATCATAGACCTGTCCTACCCATCAGAATACATCATTATTTTTTCTGAAATTGCTTGCTGCGGACTGGTGAAGTTTTGAGCATGGATTCACCAAGCTAATCCGCCTTTTGGTGGACGTCTGGCAGTACGGATTTTTTTTGGTTTATTGTGGTTTTCTCACAAATTTCCATGTAGCCAGCAATCCGAATAAAGCAAAGGGCAGACTGGCAAGAAATATCCACTGGGCTACTGACTCGACCGTCTCGTTGGCAACATTGACCTCTAATCCAACAACATTCGCTACTATGCCAATATAAGCGGCCCCTATCGCATACCCAAGTCTATGGATGGTTGGGATCGCCGCAGAAGCCCGTGCACGATCTTCATGACCCGCCAGAGTTAGCATCCGACGAAGAATGCTGGTCCAAGCGACACCGAATCCAGCGCCTTCCGAGAGCGCGAGCAAAGCCAGCAGGTACACTGGTCCGTCTACGATGGCGTAAACAAATCCCGAAATGCTCAGAGTCAGGACCGACATGCCAAACATGATGGCGCGTGAATCCTTGGATATCGAAATTCCGGAAACCGCCACTGCCCCAAGACTCCAACCCACTGCGGTGCAGGCAACGACATAACCCGCTGTAAGAATGGGTATTTTATGTATATGGACCATGAACAGCGGCCCATATACGGTGACTACCATTGTTGACATGGCGAAACAGAGGATCATGGTCAAACCTGCACCCACCCGGTTCTGAAATCCAATCGGTCTCTGGGGCAGAAGACGGTTTTCTCGACCTCCGGCATCCATTCGAAGGAACCACCCGAGAAAGCCAATACCTGACAACACAAGAATGGGTGTCTTGCCAATTGATGGATCGATGCCCGCTGCGGCAATCAGTAAAACCCCAACAGATAAAACGGAAAGTCTGCGAACAGGGAAACTGTGATTCGCTTCGCCAACCTCATGATCCGATTGTTCTGAGACATGCGACCGAATCCAAACTGACAAAACCACTGACATGATTGCGAAGAACCAGAAGGCACTTTGCCAGGAAAGTTGCTGTGCGAAAAATGCACCGATCAACGGTCCTAGAAACGCAGAGGCACCCCATATTGCAGACACTGCAGCCATCACCCTTGGCATAAGGCGTTCTGGGAAAAGTGCACCGATTGCGATAAAGGAAATGGCAATTAACCCGCCGCCGCCAACACCCTGCAACAGGCGTCCAAGCAAGAGAACCGGCATAGAGTGTGCCAATGCGCAAATGATGCTACCGGATGCGAACACCAAGGCGGCATAACTCATTGGATTGCGAAGTTGATAGCGGTAAACCACCAGTCCACTGCCTGCACCAACAACGATGGACCCAATTTCGTAAAGCGCAAAGGTCCATGGAATCAGAGAGATGCCTCCAATTTCCTTGACGATAATCGGCACTAAGGTCGACATGGCTGTTACCATGGAAGCATGAAGCCAGACCGCAAGACAAACCAACACCAAGGGCTTCCGGTGGCTCTTGCCTAGAACATCCTTCCATCGAGAGTTGACGGCGTGTGAACCAGGGTTGGTATTCATGCTTTTAACACAAAACTCGCGAATCGCGTCGGCAGTGAATCAGTAAATTCGACACGATGCCTTGCCAATAAATCCTATTAACCCGAGCATTTGACGGAAATTTGGACACTTACGCATAAGCCTGTGTATCGACGTAAATACCGGACAGACTGACTGCGATAAAGTCTCCAATTTCAAATTTGGTCGGTAGTGAATTTACAGACACCGAACCAGTTCAGTCAGTTGTACAGGTAGTGGGTTGACACACCTCAATGACAATGGATCAAAGAACCTTTTCTGCCAGAATGGCACTGTTCGACGATTTGCAAGTGAAAACCGTCCTATCGCACCTGCCTTGGAACCGGGCTAACCGACTGAAACGGTGCTGTTGGATTCTTGATGTGCCCGTCGTACTTCTTCCGCGACGATCTGCAACCCTCGGTCAACAATTTCCGGGCGACCGGCGTAGCTGATTCGAATGCACTCGTGGCGGTGAGTCCACTCGCCCTCCAGTCCCGGAAAGAAAAAGTTGCCCGGAACAACATAAACATCTCTTTTCTTCAATCTTGCATATAACTCGTCGTCTGAGATCGGCAGGCCCGGGAACCAGAGCCAGACAAAAAATGCACCTTCAGGCTCATGCAGCATATAGGGCAGGTCTGCAAAGTGAGTTCGAATGGACGCAACAGTGCTGCTCAGCGCGTTCTGATAATATGGGCGAATGATTTCGCGGCTTAGTTCCAGGATCTTTCCATTCTCTACGGATTTGAGTGCCAGAAAGGATCCAAAATTTCCGCTGGCGAGCGTCATGATCGCGTTTGCACAGGTAAACAGCTCAATCAACTCCGGCTTGGCGATGATGATCCCGGTGCGAGTGCCGGGCAACCCCAGTTTCGAAAGACTCAGTATCAGTATGACGTTCTCATTCCAATCGACCGTTGCATCGCGGAACACGATTGAAGGAAAGGGCAGTCCGTAAGCACCGTCAACGATAAGCGGAATATCATGCTTGTTCGCTAGTGCCATCAATTGACTGACCTCGTCGTCAGTAACCACGTTGCCTGTCGGATTGGTAGGTCTCGAAATACATATGGAGGATATCCTGTCGGAAATCTCGATATTCGCAAAATCAATTTCGTACTTGAATGTGTGATCCGCGGTTGTCATGATGTTCGGACGAATGGAACAAAATCTGGTTTCTGCCTCATCAGCCTCGTTGTATCCGATGTATTCAGGAGTCATGGGTAGCAGGATCTGTTTTGGTTCACCATCGGGATACTTGCCGGACAGCAGTCGAAACATGACTGTGAATGCCATCTGACTACCATTGGATACTGCGATATTCTCCGGTCCGATGTCCCAGCTGAAATTCGTCCTTAGCAACTCCGCCAGTGACGCGACGAATCTATTTGATCCTTGCGGTCCCGCATAGTCTCCGATCAGGTGCTCAAATACATTGGGGGTTTGCAGTATCTGTTCCATCTGATCATGAAAATATTCTTCGATCTCAGGTATATGAGCAGGATTTCCGCCACCGAGCATATACAGCGGACGATCGGCGGCGATTGTGGGCGCATTGCCAAGATCTTTCATCAGGTTGATGATGCCGACTTCGTTGTATATCCTATCTGCCCAAGACGATAATTTCATGATATCTGCCGATTATTGGTGAGAGGGCTGATGTCGAACCAATTGAGTCGCTTGACTAGCTAGCCCGATTTTGATAAACGATCAAATCCGCAAGAATATTGAGCGCCTCGTCCCGAAATGTATCTTCAATCAATTCGGTAGGCACAGTATCCTCGCTCAGCTCGGTCGCTGCTTCCCAGCCCATTGACATGCGCAGATCATTCAGGGCTCGGAGGTCGATCTCACGTTCGCTCTTGAGTACTGATTCGCGTTTTTCCTTATTCAGATGGATTTTCGGTTGATCAAACCTTCTTTGACTGTTTCGCTCTCGTTTCACAAGGTATTCAACCACCGGATTCATCTCGGTCCGTTGCTTACTGCGAGAATTCAGGTTTGCTACCATCCTACGTATTTTGGAGGCATTTTGCCATTCCACGAATGGTTTGGCGCGTTTGATTTTGCTACCTGGAGTAGAGTTCTCGTACGAACGCTCACCTGCATTTTGAGCGAATTCGTTGGTTGCGAATGGAATATCCGGCACAACTCCGTAATAGTGTGTGCTTTCCCCGTTGACGCGGTAAAACTTGGCGGTTGACAGTTTCAAAGTTCCGGCATTTTCTGTTCTGGCAACTCTGTCAAGCGGCCAGATTGTTTGCAGCATACCTTTTCCGAATGTGGTTTCTCCCACAATCACGCCTCGACCGTAATCCTGCACCGCACCGGCAAAAATTTCTGATCCGGAAGCACTTTGTCGGTCAACCAGAACAACCAGCGGGCCATCATAGGCGATTATTCCGGTTGAATCGAAGCGGACTTCCAACTCACCGTCGGTGGATTTGACCTGGACAACAGGACCCGATTCGATAAAGAGGCTGGTGAGATCGACTGCTTCGCTCAGGGCACCACCCCCGTTACCTCGAAGGTCCATCAGAATGCCATCAACTTGCTGATCATTAAGTTGCTCCAACAACAACGCGACATCCTTTGCAGAACTTCGTACCGATTCCTGGTTGTCATCGGGAAAAAGTGACGCATAGAACGCTGGCAATTCGATGACTCCCAACTGAAGCAACTGATCATCTTCTACGATTTCTACGGTTGATTTCCGAGCCATCTGGTCTTCAATCTTGACTTTATCGCGTATGATTGTGATTTCCACTGGCTGTGATCCGGGAAGAGCTTCCTGGGGAATGATCTTCAAGGTCACGTAAGTACCCTTGCGGCCGCGAATCAGATCAACGACGTTACTTAACCGCCAGCCGACGATGTCATGAAATCCATCGTTTTCACCCTTTACCCCGACGATACGATCACCTTTCTTGATCAGGTTGCTGCGTTCTGCCGGGCCGCCGGTTATCAGAGAATGGACAACGGTAAAATCGTTCTCAAGCACCAGGACTGCGCCGATCCCTTCGATTTGCTGCGAGAGGGTGATCTCGAGATCTTCAGTGCTGTTCGAAGAAAAATACGCAGAATATGGATCAAGTTCCCGTAGGTAAGCATTGAGAAACAGTTCGGTTACATCATCCGCCTTATATTGGGAGACGTTGTTCAGACGTCTGTCATACCGTGATTCCAGAACGTCACGGTATGTGTCCGTGTTACCTTCAAGCATGAGCGTCAGAATGTCATCCTTGACCAGACGTTTCCACAGCCAATTCTGGTCTTCGTTGTTCATGGGCCACTCGGCTTCGGATCGATCGTTGGCCAGTTCATCTGTCAGGTTGAAGTCGAATTGGTAGTCCAAAATGGATGAAGCGTACGCCATTCGCTCATTGACCCGTTCCCGATAACGCTCGAATATCTTGAAAACCTCATCAAGATTGCCTCCAATCAGAAAGTCATCAAAATAGAGTTCGTTTTGGCGAAACTCGTCGACATCGGATTGCCGCAGGAATACTTTCTTGGGGTCCAAAGTTGACAGATAGCTGTCAAGAATATCTGGGGAAACGTTATTGTCTATTCGGGGATGGTTGTAGTGAAGTCCCTGGGCCATTTTTGCGGTGGCAATGGAGGCGATAGCATGGTAATCGACAGGTGTCAGTGAATCGGATTGCGCGGATGCGGTATCCGTTTCGACTATCTGAAAAAACGCAAAGTAGGCGAGATAGCCGATCAACAACCCGGCGAGAGCGATCTGTCCCGCGAGTTTCTTAAATCTGGAGATTCCAGCTTGCCACTTTATGCGAGTAGTCCTATCCATGATTGAATTCGGAGTTTTTTGCGGATTGTGCCGATGCGAGTCTTCCGACATTGTTCAGCTCGTGATCGCGGATTCCAAACTCCTCCAGAACCTTGATTGTGGAAATGACATAGTCGAGGTTAGGACCTCTTTGTCCGGAAGCGCTTGCCACGATACCAGCAATCTGATCCGGTGTGAGATCCCTCACATATGAAGGATGCTGACGTTTGACGACAAATACGATGGCGTCTACACTGCGCCCATCGTCCAGGTTGACCGGCCGTATGAACGGATCGTAGGCATCGTTGAGCATTTCTCGGTCCTGAAGATAACTGGCAATCTCTCGTTGACGGGTGACCTCCAGCTGATAACACATACCCGTGCACGACCCGCCACGATCCAGACCAAAAACCAGGCCCGGTCTGGAATCAGTTCCGCGATAGCGAACCGACCGGAGGCAGAGGGAACGATGATAGCCGTATATTTTGCCGCGCCTGGCTTCTGTATACGAAAAACCCGGGTTCCACATCAACGAACCGTAGCCGAATACCCAAAGATTCTTCTTGGGCAGACTCAATCGTTCATAGATCGACTGATCAGCTGACACCAATGGAGCCCGAAATACTGCGTTCATACAGATCCTCAAAATAATCCTGCGTCATCTGGACCGGATTGGTGGATGTCGACGGATCGATCATGGCCATCTTGGAAAATTGTGTGACATTTTCTTCTGACACACCGAGTTCGGACAGTGTATGTGGAATCCCGATTCGATTTCGCAACTCCAAAACCCAGAGGATAACCGATTCCGGTGACGGGTTCGGCAGATCAAGATAACGCGCCAGTGCGGTCAGTCGGTCATCAATTGCTTGGTTGTTGAATTCAAGCACATAAGGCATGACGACTGCGTTGGTTGTACCATGATGGGTGCCTAGAACAGAACCGCAGGGATGGCTGAGGCTGTGCATCGCACCAAGACCTTTCTGAAAGGCAGTAGCCCCCATAGAGGATGCAACTTGCATTTGCGATCTTGCTTCCAGATTCCCACCATCGCGGCAGGCAGGCTCCAGCCAGTCTCTGATCAGGCGCATACCCTCGATGGCAATGCCTTGGGCGAGGGGATGATAAACGGGACTGCAGTATGCCTCAAGGTTGTGCGACAAAGCGTCCATCCCAACGCCGGCGGTGAGCAGGGCAGGTAGCCCGACAGTCAGTTCGGGGTCGAGGATGACGCAAACCGGCAACATTTTGGGATGGAAAATGATCTTTTTAGTCTGATCTGAGCCGTCTGTAATGACCGAGGCACGACCGACTTCGGAACCGGTACCGGATGTTGTCGGAATCGCGATTGTCGGCACAATTGCGTCTGCATCCGCTCGTGTATACCAGTCTTCGCGATCCTCAAAGTCCCATATCGGACGGGTTTGTCCAATCATCAGCGCGATCGCTTTGCCGACATCCAGTGCACTTCCGCCACCGAGTGCGATCACGCCGTCGTGACGGCCTGTCTTGAATGCTCGGACTCCCTGCTCGACATTGCTTTCGATCGGGTTGGGCTGCAGATCCGAGAAGATCGAGCAGTTTTCAAGATTTGAACTGCATAACTCGGAAATTTGCTGCACCATCGGCAGGTCAACGAGTCCGGGGTCGGTAACCAGCAATGGGCTGTTGATTCCAAATTCCAGACAGATATCAGTAATCTCCTGAATTCGTCCCTGTCCAAACCGCATCGCGGTCGGATAGTGCCAATTGTTGGTGTGGGAATTAGCTTGATAGGTCATCTGTTCAACTGTCTGGAGAAAGCTTCAATCATAAATGTTAAGATTATCGCCATTTTGCTACCTGTTATTATAAAAATTTGTAGTCTTATCGGACAGTGTAGATTGAGTTGCCGGAGGTTTTGAATTCCAATATTTCAGACAATATCAGTATCATTGTGTTGCAATCCGATAAACCGAAGAGTTGCTCTGAGTCGTGCACATACATATAAATCCCGTTGGTGGCATCGCAGGCGATATGTTCGTCGCTGCCGCGCTTGATCTTGCACCGGAACTTGAAACTCCAATGCTAGCAATGTGGGGTGTCTGAATTTGTCAGGAGATGTCAGTATTGAGGCGGAGACTCATCGTGATTCCGTGATGATTGGTAAGAAATTCAAAGTCAGCGAATCCCGCCAGAATCATTACCATACCGGATACCGTGATATTCAGACTCATATCAACAACGCGGAGATGCCTGAGAATGCAAGAACACTCTCGCATCGGATCCTTGATTTCATCGCTGAAGCGGAAGCGGCTGTGCACGGTACTGATTTGGAAAACGTAGTTCTGCATGAAGTAGGATCGATGGATTCGCTGGTCGATATCGTCTGTTCCGCTTACCTGATCAATGCGCTTGATGTAGTCAGCTGGTCGTGTGACCCGCTCCCTTCTGGGAGTGGTTTTGTATCAACTTCACATGGAGATTTGCCGTTGCCCGTACCAGTCGTGACTAGACTTCTGAAAGGCTACCCACTGTTCGATGATGGTCGGAAAGGAGAGCGGGTAACGCCAACGGGCGCAGCAATTCTGAGAGCGATCAATCCCGAATTCAATGAGCGCAGGACTACGATGATACTCAGTGGAACAGGAATCGGCTTCGGGTCGGCTTCGTTTGAAGGTATCAGTAATGTGGTTAGACTTCTCTCGTATACATCGGACGAAGGTGAAACGCAGGATGAGAGAATTTCTGTGCTTGAATTCGAGGTTGATGACCAATCTCCGGAAGACCTTGCAATCGGATTGGACAGAATACGTGCATGTGAAGGTGTTTTGGATGTATTGCAGATTCCCGCCATTGGCAAAAAAGGACGAATGACAGCCCATGTACAGGTATTGGGCAGGGTGGGAGATATTGAGAAGATTGCTTCCTATTGCCTTGCAGAAACAGCGACATTGGGAGTTCGTTATCAGCTGGTGAACCGAAAAGTATCAGACCGACGTCTGCACCATCATAAGCAGGACGACAGACAGGCTCCAATTAAAATCGCAATCAGACCTGACGGTTCGGAGACTGCGAAAGTAGAAGCCGATTTTCTATCTGAAGTCGGAGACTACGGATCGCGAAAAAAAGTTCGGCAACAGATTGAAATCGAGGTCGAGAATCAACAAAATAAACCTGATTGAAGTTATGGAATCTGATCCCAACCGAGAATCCGTTCAATCGGCCGAGTCAAAGCTCAGACAACTACAGTCATTGCTTCAGTCGATAGATCCGTTTGTCATTGCTGTAAGCGGTGGTATCGACAGCATGCTGCTATCTGTCGTTGCTGGCCGTATGCGCAACATCAACGCGAACATGGTTCATGCAGTATCGCCTGCGGTACCTGAGCTCGCCACAAATAGGGTTCAAAGGTACGCCGACAATGAGAACTGGCGACTCATGATATGCGATGCCGGTGAGTTCAGTGATGAACGATACATGAACAATCCTGTAGATCGCTGTTTCTACTGTAAGTTCAATCTTTATCAATACATTGAAAGCAAAGTAGATGTGCAGATACTGTCGGGTACCAATCAGGATGATCTTGATGACTTTCGTCCAGGCCTCAGAGCGGCTGATCAGTATGCCGTCCGTCATCCATACGTCGAAGTTGGAATTGACAAGGCAACCATCAGAAACATCGCGCGGTTTCTGGATCTGCAGGACCTTTCCGAACTTCCTGCTTCGCCGTGTCTTTCCAGCAGGGTAGAAACCGGAATTCGGATTGATGGCGAATGGTTGAAAGCGATTGATGCGATTGAACAGAGGATTCGCCACTCGCAGAATGTCGATACGGTCCGATGTCGAGTTCGCCGGGAAGGTATCGTAGTTGAATTGGCCGCGAACACACTTTCGACTCTTGACGATCTCCAACGTCGCGAGATTGAAACGATGGTGCAGACTGCACTTCCAAGACAATTGGAACATCACCCCATACGCTTCAAGGAATACCGAATGGGTAGCGCTTTCGTACGAGTGAATTGATGACTCTTCCTCCCGATTTTCAACCAGATGATGAGCGCTCAGAACGAACCGGCTTGGATGAGGCGGTCTTCTGTGAATCGAAAAGCATTGAACAGATTGAGCGAATCGTTTCGCATTCGATACGTAATAGTCGGTCACAATTACTTACCAGACTGAATCCGGATAAATTTTTCGCACTGAACGATGAAGTCAGAAAAATCATTGATTATGAAGAGATTTCGCACACTGGAATTGTCGGTGACTGTTCTGAACCAAGCGGTTCGGATCAAATTGCGGTTTTAGCGGCAGGAACCTCTGATGTTGGTGTCGCCCGCGAAGTGGTACGGACGCTTGCGTATCATGGCAGAAGTTGTTCAGAATTCTACGACGTAGGAGTGGCGGGACTGTGGCGGATCATGAGTATCGAGGAACAGCTGCGTCGAATGTCGATTGTTGTTGTAGTAGCCGGGATGGATGCGGCGTTACCAACTGTCGTTGCCGGTCTGACTCCTTCGTCAATCATTGCGGTTCCGACGTCGGTCGGGTATGGCGTAGCAGAAGGTGGCCGTTCTGCGCTTGAAACGATACTTTCCAGTTGTTCTCCCGGAGTTGTCACTGTCAACATTGACAATGGCTTCGGAGCAGCGTGTGCGGCGATTAGAATCATGAATCAAATGCAATCGTGACCAGTTTGGACAGATATGAAAAAAGTTAAAGTCGATTTCGGTGCAAAGAAAATCAACATTGACGTACCTGACGATTCGACAGTGATTGAATTCGAGAACCCAGAGTTTCTATCTGACCCGGTTACTCGAATAAAGAAAGCCCTGGAAAATCCAGTCGGATCTCCACCGCTTAGGGAATTGGCAAAACCTGGCATGACCGTTGCGATCGGATTTGATGATCCGACTCGGCCGCCACTGCCGTGGCAGACGATTATGCCTATTGTGATTGACGAACTGATAGGATGTGGTGTCAGAGAAAAGGATATCTCCCTGATTTGTGCGAACGGAGCTCATCGGAAATGGTATCCCGATGAATTGAAGAGATTTCTCGGTGATCATCTATACGACCGATTCTGGCCAAACGGACAAATCATCAATCACGACTGTCAGGACCGCAATGAGTTGAGCTATCTGGGTCGAACCGAGCGCGGTGCATATGTAGAGCACAACCGACGCTTCGTTGAAGCGGATCTGTCAATTTATGTGGGTACGGTGTCAGCGACGTATGTCGGCGGTTACTCTGGTACCGGTGCGGTGACAGGACTTGCTTCAGCGGAGAGTCTGGCATCGCATCATGCACATCGGTTTTGGCACTCACATGAATCAACAACGGGCGATCATCGCACTATGATGTACCGCGGTATGAAAGTGGAAGTTCATGATTTTATGGAAAAAATCATGGCTAAGAGGGTGTTTTACGTGAACTCGATTGTTGGTGTTGGAGGAAATATAGCTGGTGTATTTGCCGGTTATTCGCCGGAAGTCGAGACACCTTGCTGGGAACTGGCCGATACTTTCAATCTGTACCCTTCTCCGCAAGCTGATGTCATGGTGGTTGGATTGAGCAATTGGTTTGCCTACGGTGAAGCCGATAACACTCTGATTGCAGCCATCGGCTGTCTGAACCCTCCGAGAATCTGGCTCAACAGGCCGGTTCTTCGGGAAGGCGGTGTAGTGATCGGATTGAACCCGTCAAAAGGGCAAATCGATCCGATCATGTATCCATCTTATCAGGAGGTGATTGATCTATATGATCGGCACCATGACATCAGCGAACTGCAACAGTACGAGTTGGAGATCAGCGCCAGGTCACGATACCTTGATCTATATCAAAACGGGAACTCATATCACCCTAGACATCCGTTCTGGCTGATGTATATCGGGCATTACACTTTGCAAAGGGCATCAGCTGTAATCATGGCGGGAACCGAGAACCCGGGTGCATTTCGGAAACTCGATATTACGCCGGCAAGAGACTTCACCCACGCGTGGAAAATTGCCACCAACATTACCGGAGACTATCCGACGACAGTCGTCGCACCTACATTTTGGACCAGACGTCAGTTCAAGTTTGATGTCAGTGGATAAGGGCCAGGTGTGACAAATAGCGGCTGGAATTTCCACTAAATAGATCGAGTGCAAAATTCTTTAATTTTGAGTCGAATATTCGATTCATGATGAAATGCGGTGTTGAACCTGCACATGACTCGACGGTTTGAGGCAACGCATCGCCAGCCTTGAATCATCATATGGCGTGGGCACTCGCTGTAACAATCCATATCAAATTGAGTTCAGTACGGTGAAATAACCGATTCGCATCAGAAATCACTAGACTGCGATGTCTGATTTCGGATTCCGAGATTTAGAAATTATGCAACAGACAGGTGAATACTCCACAAATTTCTTTGTGGAATTCAGGTCGTTATTTGAACTTTTCGATTAGTTCTCTTATAAAGCCAAGTATGCCAACACCCACCAATAATACTGCCACTAATGTTATTCCGCTGTAGCCGAGAAATGCACCGACCGATATACCAATTATCGATATTAAAAAGGCTAAATTCTGACCCCTCTTTTGTATTGAAATATGAAATATTCCCTTGCAATGCCGTGTTTTCCCAATCAATGCGATGATCTTGTTCTTTCTCGGCCATTCGTAAAATACGGTCGGCACTGCCAGCAATTGTTTTCTCGTAGCTCTCAAGCATCGATGGTGGTGGGAGCGGACCAGAAAAACTGGCTGCTTCTGCTATTGAAATTCGCACCTCTTCTGGTACTGATTGGAGAGTCTTCGGATCCTCCAAGATTGCCTTCAATATACGCAGACTGCGAATTTCGGGAGAATCGGCTTCAGTAGATTCGGATATTAAAGGCTCTTTTTCTGTATTTTCTTTCTCAGAGCCTAAATTGTCATTATGATCAGCTTTCTTCATGTACTCCTAATCGATCAAAATTACCCATAGATCTGTACATATCCTGACCAATTCGCGCTAAATCATGGTTTCGAGCATTCTTCGGATAGCGGATTAAATTGATAGTAGGTTTGACAGCACCACCACTGCTGAGTGTACGAAAAAAAGTCTGCCAAAATAACTCTTGCTCTTTGCGAGCAAAAAAATCCTTTGTTCGGATAGTCAATAAAATAGAGTCTTGCGCCATTCTGTCATCTCCCATTTTCAGATACAAGCACTCATTTCAACTGGATATCGTATTCTGTATCGTTAAGAACAATCGAAAGATTTTTGAATTTCAGATTCGGACTGCAGTGTTGGTATTTGTGTTGATTAAAATCATCAAATAAAGCTGAAAATCCAAACCAGTCTCCTACTAATGAATAATTTGTGCAGAATGCAGTGAATTTACTTGGTTCTGGCTTCACTAGGTTAGGCATTCAGACATCCTGTACGATTTGACGCTTCCGGGTTGACAGAGTCCATCCTACCATCAGAATCAGCAGTATCAGGAACGCGATCAGTTCGAATAGTCGTTCATTGATCAGATAGGAAAATCCGATTGCGGTGACGGCAAGGTATCCCCATCTCTCGGTCCAAGTCAGATCGCGGAAAAAATATCCGTAACAAACCACAGACGACGTCCACTGCAGACACAGTATGAGCAATACCGGTGGGATGACATCCAGGGTAACGTTTGGAAATGACAAAAGTTCGGGGTGATAGATGAATCCGTACGGTATGATGAATGTTGTCAGCATCAGCTTCATACCGTCTTTGGCGGTCCCGAGAAATGTACCCCCTGAGAGTTTCGCTGCCGCCAGGGCGCTGACTGCTACTGGTGGAGTCAGGGTAGAAAACACAGCGAAGTAGAACACAAAAAAGTGTGCGAGGATTGCTTCGATTCCACCCTGCTGTAGAAATGGAACCAAAGTCAGCGATACAACCACGTAGGCGACTGGAGTCGGCAGTCCCATACCGAGAAACAAGGAGACTACCATGGTGCCCACCAACAGGAGTATCTTGCTGTCCGGAAGCACCTGAACCAGCACTATTGCGAGTCTATTTGACAGATTGGTTGTGAGGAATGTCTGAGCCAGTGGTCCGATGGCTACCAGCAGCAGTGATAGTAAAGTGACAATGACCAGACCGTCCAGGAATGCATCGTACATTTCCCGCAAATTGGGTCTGTACCTTCCTTGGAATACACAAAACCCCAACGCCAATCCAATGCCTACGATTCCAGCAATAGCCGGTGAGTAGTATCCGACCAGAAGTACGACAACGGCGGTAAAGGATGCGAGAAATGTCGGCAACATACGCCAGATCGCCTTGTAGTCGATCTCGTCTTGCATCTTTTCCAGTCTCTCGCTCTGGGCACAGGTAATAACGCCGAATGTGGTACCGGACAGAAACAGCAACGCCGGAATCAGTGCAGCCAGCGCAACTTCAATATAAGGCACGTTCAAAAAGAGAGCGATTATGAATCCTGCCAGACCAAGAATGGGTGGCATGATCTGGCCCGAAGTCGACGCGACCGCCTCGATGGCTCCCGCCATGTCCTTTCGATACCCGTGACTTTTCATCATCGGGATCGTCAGTCGGCCGGTCAGGACAACATTGGACACGGCCTGTCCCATTACCGATGCGACAATTCCACTGCCAATGATAGCGGGAAATGCCGCGCCTCCCTGTACATGTCGCCCAGTGACTTTACCAATCTCAATTACCATCTTCAGCATTCCCACACCGAGCAGGATGGCGGCGAAAATCACCAGGAAATAGAGCTTGTCCGCTGCCAGTCTGGCCAGCCAGAACATGCCTTCGCTGACGCCGAGTCCAAGATAGTGAATGACAAATCCGACATCGTACTCCGGAAGTTTCAGAATCGGGTAGGGCACCAGATAGCCGAAGAAGAAATACAGGATGACAATGATGATCAGTGAAGTCAGCAACCAGCCCCAATGCAGGAAATTGAGCATCATCACCCCAACAATGAACAGAATACCGATTGTGATGTCGAATGTTTCAAAAAAAGGATGAATCGCGTCAAGGCGAAGTGCGTGAAATCGAACGTAACCCGAACCGCCTACAGCGAGAATTGCAGCGACTGCTGCGATTCCCAATCTAATTCGCCAGATGTTATTGGTTGATCCGGCGATGAACTGATCAAGCAACTCGTTGAATGCGTGCAAGGATGCCATGCACATGACGAGAAATACAAAAGTCGCATAAAAGACCTTTGAATTGCTGATCAATCCAAAGACAGAGACTCCGATATAGAGAGTTAGCGCCGCGCCGATTATCAGAAACGTCGTGGTCAGTGCAGACCTAAGTCGTCGGGCGCGCGTCATGGAAGAATGTCCTGCCGTACAGTGTGCCGGCGTTCGGCAAATTCAAAGGTTCGCAGTCTGAAGCGTGTTCCGCGTCAGACGGCGAACCTGATTGAATACCTGATTGAATTACATCTCAGGATAAGTGACTGGAACAAAATTCATTCGTTTGTCCCAGATACCCAGATCCTTGTATGCCCGAACGGCACCTGGATGTGTATTTTCTTCGGACAATCCGTCAACCATCATGTCTTCTGTCAAAACTTTCCATAGTGCGTTGAGTTGACTCATCTCTTCCAAGTGTGTGTGCGTTGCCATTACGTAGTCATACGCAAGCTG
The DNA here is from genome assembly GCA_963662635.2 of Arenicellales bacterium. Classification (GTDB taxonomy): domain Bacteria; phylum Pseudomonadota; class Gammaproteobacteria; order Arenicellales; family JAJDZL01; genus JAJDZL01. The sequence continues at coordinate 187,953 of CAXXFC010000006.1, read as the reverse complement.
TTCCGGGAATTCCGGGTGTACAGCTTTGTATCCGCGGTTGAAACCGGAGAGAAAATCCTCATCCTGATGCGGCAGGGTTCCAGCTTTGATGGTCATTCCCAGCCAGGTGGTTCCGAATTTCTCGTTCATCTTGTCGATCGCCCACTGATCCATCGGAATGTAGTGCAACTTCTTTCCGGACGCTTCAAGTTTTCTGAGCGGACCGCTCAGAATGTGAAACGCCTGCGATGGGTCCGTACCGTAGCCTGTCACACAGACATCGGTTGTTCCATCGATCAACTGCTGAGTCAAACCTCCTGGATTCAAAAGACGAATGTCGGTATTCGAGCGGTCAATGCCGTAGGCGTGTTTCAGAAACAGCCTTGGATAGACGCCCCAATCACTCTGTCCCTTGAGACCGACAGAAACTCTTTTTCCTTTCATGTCAGGAATTGTTTTGATTTCCGGGTCGGTGGTGACAAAGAATTTTCCTTGTGACCAGTAGGCTTCGCCATGCAGCAACTGAAACTTGATCGGAATGGGATCCGGCAAGTATTCCGCCACATCTTCGGTTCCGCCATGCAACGCCAGTTGGATGATTGTGTCTTCGGTACCGAATACGGTATGCTTCCATCGACGTTTCTCGGTCATGGCTCTAACGTTGTACATATAGCCGGGAGTTTCCTGTGCAGCGATGAACAGGTTACCTCCGCTACGGGCGACAACATTACCGAATATGGTGTTGCCTTCCATGACACCACAACCAAATGGACATGTCAGAATGGAAACAAAATCTTGCGCCTTGGCAGTGTGCACCGTTACGGTACTGGACACCAATAATGCCAGTGCAAGCGCGCATTTAACAATTTGTTTCATATTTACTCCTCCAATTAAATTAGTTAAACGTTATTTAGTCTTTTAATTCAGCGATCCAATTATTTGCCCGTTATGGACTGATCAGAAACAACTGCTGATTGAATTCAACAAGGCTGCCATCTTCTGCGAAAATTGATACAACAGTTCCGTCAACTGTGCTTTCGATGGTTGTATAAAGCTTCATCACTTCGATGAGGCAAAGCGGGTCGCCTGCCTTGACAGTTGAACCTTGCTCAACGAAGGGTTCTGATTCAGGGTCAGGTCGGCGGTAGAAAGTTCCGACCATCGGAGCCCGAATGATAGTGTGACCAGCGGGAGCTTCTGTTTGTTCCGGTATACGCGAAACTGATTCCTGCGCTCCGGATTCCGGCATTGCAGGTGCAGTTTGCTGCTCGTTTTTTTCGGGTAGTGTGACAGGATCTGCGGTCACACTATAGTTTTGCGGATTTAGAGTGCCGACATTCCTCTTTCGTACGGCCAAACGTAAGCCTTCAACCTCAATTTCGATCTCTTCCGCATCGGAATCATCAATCGATTTGAGAATTTCAGCAATATCCTGATAACTCAGACTCACAGACTTGTTTCTCGGTTATGTATAAGCCGCCGTGAAGCAACGAAAAAGTCGTTGGATGAATTATTGTTACTTTTTTTCAGATTGTTGTATTCAATCGTATATATCAAATATATATTCTATTTGCAAATCGGCCGGGTTTTGAAAATATTTTCGATCGATACTATGGAAATTGGCAGCGGCTTCGCCGGTTTGTGGGACAGTACTCGGTACACAATACGCTATACTTTTCGCGAGTATTCAGATTGGTGTATAGATTGGTACACAGCATCATATTCAACAATGAATCAGCATCAAATACTTTGGATTGATTATGGAACGGATACTGATCGCAAATCGTGGTGAAATTGCTCTACGAGTGGTTCAAGCCTGTCGGAACCTGGGCATTGCGAGTGTTGCTGTCTATACCGATGCTGATCGGAAATCTCTACATGTATTGCAGGCAGACGATAGCATCAGAATCGGACCGAATGCAGCCAACCTCAGTTATCTGAATCAGAATGCCTTGGTTCATGCAGCAGTTACCACAGGCTGTCAGGCTATACATCCCGGTTACGGATTTCTTTCGGAAAATTCTCAATTCGTTCAGCTGTGTGAGCGGGAGGGCGTGATTTTCGTCGGTCCTACCTCTGAATCAATTCGGCGTATGGGAGACAAGTCGCAGGCGCGAGCCGAAGCGGTCAAACTCAATATCGATGTTGTACCCGGTTCTGAATCGTCTTTCACAGACGCTCGACAGGCGATCGGAGTCGCACTTGAAATTGGATTTCCGGTGCTGATCAAGGCCCGCGGCGGTGGAGGCGGACGAGGGATGAGAATCGTTCGCGAAAAGGACCAGTTCAATTCGGAATTCACACAAGCGTCAGCGGAGGCGCAGTCCGCTTTCGGCGACGGTGAGTTGTATCTGGAAAAATACCTGACTGGAATTCGACATGTGGAAGTGCAGATACTGGCCGACAACCATGGAAATGTGGTTGCTCTGGGCGAACGTGACTGCACAGTTCAAAGGAGACATCAGAAACTGGTTGAGGAGTCTCCCTGCAGCGTAATGAATGACAGTATGCGCAAAAGTCTGCATGATTGCGCGGTGCGCCTGGGAGAGTCGATCGGGTATCGAGGGGCTGGAACAGTCGAGTTTGTACTGACCGAAGATCTGAACCAATACTATTTTATCGAGATGAATACACGCATCCAGGTCGAACATCCGGTAACCGAACAGCTTTTCGGGCTGGACCTGGTGGAGGCTCAGATTCGAATCGCAGCGGGGGACCCATTGTCAAGCATTGTCCCGAATATGCCGATTCAAGGACATGCGATCGAGTTTCGAATCAATGCGGAGAACTGGCAGAACGATTTTCTTCCATCGCCCGGTACGATTGGCCACTGGGAGTTAGCGGCAGGGACGGGCATACGTGTGGATACCCACGCCTATGAATCATTTCAAATCAGTCCATTTTATGATTCAATGATTGCAAAACTGATTGTCCATGGACACGACCGCGATCATGCATTAGCCCGTGCCAGGCAGGCATTGGAGAATTTTCAGATCAGGGGAGTCTCAACTACGATCGGATTCCATCAGAAATTGTTACGGCACACCGATTTCAAAACAGGTAACATTTCCACCAAGTGGGTAGAGGATAAATTTCTTCCGGAGAACAACTGAGATGACGCGTAAAGTTAATCTTATAGACTTGACCATGCGCGATGCGCACCAATGTCTGTGGGCAACCCGCATGACAACCGCGATGATGAAAGATATTGCCCCGATTCTTGATCGTTCAGGATTTGAGGCGCTGGACCTGGTTGGCGGCGCGGTTTTCGATGTCTGTGTCCGCTATCTTCGTGAAGATCCCTGGGAGCGGATGCGCATTCTAAGCAGCTGGGTCAAGGAAACGCCGCTCATTATCCATACACGCGGCCAAAGTCTTTTCACTTTTGAGTTCTTCGCAGATGACGTGGTTGAGCTCTCGGCAGAGCGGTTCGCTGCCAACGGTATGCGATATCACACGCCGTACGATGCCATAAACGACATCCGGAATCTTGAAATTCCTATTCGTGCAGCCAAACAGCATGGATTACATACCATCGGAGGACTGGTTTATACCGTCAGTCCGGTTCACACCGATGAATTTTACGCGGAGAAGGCGAAGGAACTGATCAAGCTGGATGTGGATGGTGTCTATATCAAGGACCCGAGTGGTCTTTTACGGCCAGATCGAGTCCCGACTCTGGTTCCCGCGTTAAAGAATGTGATAGGAGACCTGCCGCTCCAACTGCACTCCCATTGCCTGTCTGGACTCGCGCCATATACCGCGCTGCTCGCCGTGGATTACGGTGTTGATGTCGTGCACACAGCGACATCAACCCTGGCGAACGGCGCGTCGCATCCACCGACAGAGCTGTTCGTACGCAATTGCAGGCGTAGAGGTTATGAGGTCGATGTGGATTTGGAGCAGGTTGAGGAAGTCGCCGACAAACTGGCTTACCTCGCAAAGACCGAAAACAAGCCGGTCGGAGAAGTCGCGGAATATGATGAATTTCACTATCACCACCAGATGCCGGGTGGAATGATCTCGAATTTGCGCTATCAGCTGGGTACACTCGGAATAGAGGACCGGCTTCAGGAAATTCTGGAGGAAGCAGGGGAGGTGAGAGCCGATCTCGGCTATCCGATCATCGTCAGTCCGTTCGCCCAGTACATCATTACCCAGTCGGTGCTGAATGTAATGGGTAGAGATCGCGGGAATGATCGCTATGATGCGGTTCCGGATGAAGTACGGCTATATGTACAAGGCGGATATGGTGAGGTTGTCGGCGAAATCGACCCCAATCTCTATGACAAGATCACCCGAGGCGCAGAACCGATAAGAGAGCGCCCAGGTGCCCATGTTCCACCGGCTTTGGAACGCTTGCGCAGAACAAGGGGGCCGTTCGCGTCGGACGATGATCTTCTGCTGGCTGCGTTCTATGCCGAAAAAGAATATTCCGCATTGAAAGGCGAGGGCCCGATCCGCCTGGATTCCACATCCGTTGCCGGCTCACCGTTGACGACGCTGATCAAGGAACTGGCCTCGCGTCCGTCCATTCGTTCTTTCAGTCTCAAGGCGAAAACAGCTTAAAGAATCAAAAGAGAGGTAATCATGTCCGAACCCTGCATTATCACTGTTGCCATCACCGGCGCAGTTCCCAGAAAAGAGGATAATCCCGCGGTTCCGGTAACACCACCGGAGCAGATTGAGTCGACACACGAAGCGTATGAGGCTGGTGCGTCCTTGGTGCACATTCATGTTCGTAACGAAGATCAGTCGCCGGGGTCGGACCCGGAGAAGTTTGCGGAAATTCAGGAAGGTGTGATGAAACACTGCCCCGGAATGATCATCCAATTTTCTACCGGTGGTCGCGGCAGAGAGCTTAGCCAGCGCGGTGCGATGTTGGGACTTCGACCCGACATGGCTTCGCTCGCGACAGGTTCAGTCAACTTTCCTACATCGATTTATGAGAACCCGCCTTCATTCGTTGACGAACTGGCATCGACAATGTTGCAGTATGACATCAAACCAGAGATTGAGATTTTCGATGTCGCAATGCTGTATAACGCGGCTTCACTGGTCAAGAGGGATCTCCTTGCAACGCCTGCACATGTGCAGTTTGTTCTCGGCATACCGAATGCGTTGCCGGCTCGTCGAAGTTTGCTCGAATTCCTGATTTCGGAGCTGAATGATGTTTTACCGGGAGCAACCTGGACTGCGGCCGGTATCGCCCGGCATCAGTATACGGTCAATGAATGGTGCCTGGAGCTTGGTGGACACTGTCGTACAGGTCTGGAAGACAATATCAAGTATGATCGGGACCGGCTGGCTTCCAGCAACGCTGAACTGGTTACAAAGATAGTTGATATCGCTGGGGAATTCGGACGACGTCCTGCAACACCGAAGGAAGCCAGACAGCTTTTAGGTCTGCGAATGGCCGCTTGAATATAAGTTGTGTCCCTGACAAGCCACCAACGTTGCGATTAGTCAGCGATCACCCCCAACAAAAGGATTAAGCATGTACGATTTGTATTACTGGACGACACCTAACGGACACAAGGTAACCATGTTCCTTGAAGAAGCTGGTGTCGACTACAAGGTCATTCCCGTAAACATCGGTAAAGGCGAACAGTTCACTGCGGAATTTCTGAAGATTTCTCCGAACAATCGGATTCCAGCGCTGGTTGACCATGAGCCCGGGTCCGGGAAAGATAAGATATCCCTGTTTGAATCAGGCGCCATGCTGCTCTATCTCGCGGAAAAGCATGGTGCTTTCATTCCCTCACAAGTCAAAGGACGATCCAATGTCCTGCAGTGGCTGTTTTGGCAGATGGCGAATCTGGGACCGATGGCCGGTCAGAATCATCACTTTGTTACCTATCTTGACGAAGAGATTCCATATGCGGTCAAGCGTTATGTTGGCGAGGTGTCACGACTCTATGCGATCCTGGACAAGCAACTGGCGGACAACGAATTTATCTGCGGGCAGCAATATACGATCGCGGATATGGCCAGCTATCCGTGGATTGTCCCTCACAAACGGCAAAGGCAACATCTCGAGGAATTTGAGAATCTCAGCCGGTGGTTTGAACAAATACGCAATCGTCCAGCGACTGTTCGGGCTTATGAAGTTGCCAAACAGGTGAATCCGAACCCACAAAAGATGACGGAAGAAGAAAAGAAAATCCTGTTCGGGCAGGACGCTGATACGTTGCGTAAATTGCAAGACACCTGATTACTTGAAGCGATGTGGAACCACTTCAGAGTCTGTTTCAACCAGCCTGACATCGCACAGAAATCAGTAATCAAGCAAACTCAGGGAGTCGACACAAATAGGGAATTCGTTTTATATGCTTTTGAATCCCTATACGGCTGACTCTGCATGATGGTAGATCGTTCTAAATAACTGATTTCACATCTAAAATTATAATGAATTGGATGGATTTGTATTTTGGGAAGGTAATTCCCAATTTGCAAGAAGGATTTTCGTTCATTGTAGGATCAGATAATCACAGTGCTGACTTCGGCGCCAGTAGTCGATTCGAATCGTTTATAGCAACTCTCCCGTGCAATATAGAAATTAGTTGATTCTGATACATTGCAGATAATTGGAATCGATTTTTTGTAATTTGGGAATATAATTCCCAAATTACAAAAATGTTTGTTCCTAGACTATTACAAAACCGAATTGTAAATGCACTGGCATCTGTGCCCGTGATCGCGATCTTGGGGCCGAGACAAGTCGGCAAAACAACGCTTGCACAAGAGATTGCCAGCCAATTTCTGGAAAAGGAAACGTCTTATTTGGACTTGGAGCGTGAGTCCGATCTCGCCAAGCTCAAAGATCCCGAAGATTATCTTGTTAGTTTCAGCAACAAGTTGTTAATCATTGACGAAGTACAACGAAAAGCTGATCTATTTACTACATTGCGTAGCCTGATTGATGAGAGAATACGCAATGGAGAAAAAGGCGGACACTTCATTTTACTGGGTTCGGCATCCAGGGACTTGATTCAGCATTCAACTGAAACATTGGCTGGGCGAGTACGGTATTTAGAACTAAGCCCTTTTTCAATCCCCGAAATCAATCAGTTCAACCCGAAACAGTTTGATATCAGCGAACTCTGGTTGAGAGGTGGCTTCCCTGGCAGTTTTCTGGCACCGAACGATAATGAAAGCTGGGACTGGCGAACAGATTTCATCTCTTCCTATGTTGAACGCGATATTCCAATTATGGGGCCAAGGATATCTAGTGAGAGAATGCGGCGAGTTTGGAGCATGCTCGCTCATATGAATGGTCAGCAAGTCAACTTCTCAAGTTTGGGTAAAAGCCTAGAGACCGACCACAAAACAATTCGTTCCTATATTGATCTGCTCTCGGACTTTTACATGGTTAGACAACTGACTCCCTGGTCCGGGAACACCAAAAAACGATTGGTTAAGTCGCCCAAGGTATATCTGCGCGACAGTGGCATTCTTCATCACCTCTTGAATGTTTCAGACAAAGAAACGTTATTGGGGCATCCCGGTCTTGGAGCGAGTTGGGAAGGGTTTGTCGTTGAGAACATTGTTACGAATCTGCCCAACACATGGCGGTTCAGCTACTACAGAACTTCCACTGGAACGGAAATTGATCTGGTAATGGAGGGCCCGAGAGATTCAACAGTAGCTGTTGAAATCAAACGCTCATCTTCACCAAGAGTTTCTGCGGAGTTTCACTCTGCTTGCAAAGATATCAAAGCAACTCGAAAACTGGTGATTTACTCTGGTAGTGACAGATTTTCAATGGGCAACGACACGGAAGCTGTTGGAATAACACGATTCCTCTCCGATTTTGTTCAATAGAACGGATTAATTGCCGAAACAGGTTGCTGACATCCAAAGTAGCGATTGAATAAAGGTTAACTGCTTCTACTTTCTTCCCTCTTTCTCATAAGAAGCAAAATGAGTTTGACTCTTTACATATTCTGTCTTTTGTGTAATTTATCAATCTCATAAACCGGGTCGTTTTGAAAATGCCGCCAGTGAATATAACAATTGACAGAATGAACGAAAACTTTGTATCGGGATCAATGTCACCACAGTTATGATTGCCTCTGAGAAGAGCGTCAAACTTTTTTTGTTTCTCCGGTGATATATGTCACGGACTCCGGGTGTTTTGCGCGCTTTGTATGCCTGTCATTGGGGAGTGGAAGCCATGCTCACTCGATTGAGCGGACGGAAGCATTGTAGATGATTGCAAGCACATTCACGACTTTGCCCTCAAAATTTCAATAATATTTTCTTTGTACGGGAAAATTGGGGCAAAATAAAGACGGTTTATTCATCTCAAATCGAATTGAAACTCATGAATCAATACAGATACCTCCCAAACCTGCAGTTTGGTTCCATACTTGATCAGTCCAATTCAGAAGATATCAAGAAAATTATCGATCAGCTGAATATTCCAAAATCTGAAATACCTAGCAGAAAGGCCGATAGGATCAAGTTGCTGGTGAATATGCTCTCCAGGGAAAGGTTGCAACAGGAATGGAAACAGCTCAACCAGAACGCAAAGCACGCTGTCAGCGAGACATTGTACGGCACTGGTGGATATATGGATCATGAAAAATTTAAAGCCAAATACGGAAAAGATGCATACAACTCTCTCTTTGAAGAGAGTAGATACAGTGAGTTTATGATACAGAAGCCTCTGAAACTTTTTCTATACCCGCCTTATCGCAATGCTCATCGTTCCTATGTCATCCCCTTGGAACTTCAGAGTCGCCTTCGCACGTTTGTACCTGAGCCGATCGATCAGCCGATTCAGACGCAGTCGGACTTGCCCGATACGTTTGAATTTCTCGTAGAATCCGGATGGGGCAAGTCAAAGAAATACGAAAAAACTCAGAAAGAACTCACAAGACGGGATACTGAGCACGATGCCCTGCTTGAATTGAAGTCGGTAATGCAGTTGGCGAGCCTGGGTAAATTGGGGGTATCGCCCAAGACCCGGAAACCGACGGCTGCATCGGTGAAGCAGATTGGCAACATATTGAGTGGTGGGGATTTTTATGACGAATCAGGTCAGACCTTCAGGAGTTATGAACAGCAGATAGGTCCCATCCGAGCTTATGCGTGGCTGTGGTTGTTGCAGGCTGCGAAACTGATTCAGCAGCGCGGGAACAAAGTCGAGCTGACCAAGGCCGGGCATTCGGCATTGAATAAATCAGCAAGCGACGTCATACGTTCCGTTTGGCGAAGTTGGGTAAAAAATTCGATATTGGATGAGTTCAATCGCATTGACGATATCAAGGGACAGACCGGAAAAGCCAAACGGTCAATGACGAATCCAGCGGGACGCCGCAGGGTTATTGAGGCCGCCCTTAAACTGTGTCCGATAGGTGAATGGGTTGAGTTTGAAGAATTTTCTCGGTATATGCGGGCTACTGATCATATATTCGAGGTTACTCGGGATGCCTGGTCTTTGTACATTACGGACGCAAATTACGGTTCACTTGGATATAACGAAGTATGGGAAATCATTGAAGCCCGATATATTCTGTGCCTGCTTTTCGAGTACGCCGCCACTCTCGGACTGGTTGATGTGGCATACATGCATCCAAGAGATTTTAGAGACGGAGAGCTTAGTAACCTTTGGGGTACGGATGAATTGTATTTCTTGAGTCGCTATGATGGTCTTGTGTATTTTCGATTGAATAATCTGGGCGCATTCTGCCTGGGTTTGCGGAATGATTATGAGCCGAAAGAACGTGAAATAAAAGGTTCACTCTCTGTCATGCCCAATCGAACCGTACAACTGTCAGATGACTTTCCTCAAGACGGGAAGATATTCATGCAGGCTTTCGCATCGTTTCAATCTGAAAATCTGTGTCAGCTGGAATTGGACAGAATATTGACAGCATTGGAATCAGGGCGAACAATTTCAGAATTACAGGGCTTTCTTGAGGCAAGAGACGAACAGATGCTTCCTGAGCGCATCATCGGCTTTTTCCGACAGGTCGAAAGACAGAGCAAGGCCATCAGGTTGCAGGGAACAGCCTTGGTTTTCGAGTGTGTGGATGAGGAATTCGCTTCCAAACTGATCGCCGACAAGCAGGTGGGGAAATATTGTGAATTTGCCGGAAAGAACAGATTCACCGTAAAGGTCGAATTTGAGGAAAGGTTTCGTAAAGCCTTACGAAAAATTGGATACATAATTTCCAATGATTGATTGACAATTTCACGAAACGCTAACTCAGCTGGCAGTTTCAATTCGTTCAGATAGCGGCGGAAAACCGTCGAGTCTCACTTGTATCTGAACCTACACATCCTATGGATACAGTTGCAGCTAGAATTGACAGTATGGTCAGGTGCATTGTCGGTCGGCGTCAGAAAGTAGACTATTCAGGATAGATTTAATGAGTGTTTGGTGCTCAAAATGTTTGAAGGAAACGCGTATGCAAACACGATGTACGATCTGTGTACCGTCATGCGTTAGTCAAATTCGCTAAGACAGGATTTCTCTTGACGGTTCAGTTGGAAATACCAATCGGTATGAAATTGACGGTTATCCCTTGACTTTAAATTTTCTGGTTTGAAGAAAATCAATTATTTTTTTTACTGCATCTATGGCCGACAATTTGGTCGTATCGATGTGCAATTCAGGATTTTGAGGAACGTCATAGCGAGAATCAATACCTGTGAATTGTTTGATTTGCCCCAAACGCGCTTTTGCATAGTGTCCTTTGGGGTCGCGTTGTATGCAGACTTCAAGTGGCGCGTCGATAAACGTTTCAACAAATACCGCATCACTTAATTTGTCTCTCGCTCTTTGGCGGTCAGATTCAAACGGTGAGATGAGGGATACGACAACGTTTAGACCAGAATCATTGATCAGTCGAGAAACTTCAATAACGCGACGTATGTTTTCTGCCCGGTCGTCATCGCTGAATCCCAAATCCGTATTCAGACCACTGCGAACCTCATCTCCGTCCAGTAGGACAGTACAGATATTCAGTTCCCCAAGTCTTTCAAGCAGGAGTTTTGCGATCGTTGTTTTACCCGCGCCCGGTAGCCCGGTGAACCAGAATATTACCGGTTTTTGTCTATCTGAGCCATTGATTTCGTTGCGGTTAAAGTTCATACGATAACATTATATTGATTCATACGGGCACGATATCCGCTTGCCACTTTCGATTCGTTCAGTCTGAAAAATGCACAGAATCAACCCTACCAATGGTTTTGGACGGAAGTTTCGAATAATTCTCAGTTTGAAGACGCAATTGCGCACTATTAAACCTCAAAATCTCATATTCCGTGCCTGTTTGCCCTCCATTTCGCCCATTCGCACTATACCGCCTTCGTCGGCACCAGACACCTCAGTCGCCTCATGTTGTCGCAAAAGTTGCTTAGGCTGACCTAGGTCCGCGTCTTTGTCACCTCGCAATGCAAATGATTTTCTCGGCATTTACCGCGGTCAACAACTCATTCTTCAACGAAATTCATCTCCCGCTCCATCAGGATGTGGTTCCTGTAGTTGCAACAGGTCCGGTCGCTCTTCTTCGCCGAGTGTATGGGCACCAACTCAGATGCAAATGAAATATCCGGGTACCAACCCAGATTTGCTCTATGATGTGCTTGATCGAAACAATTGAAAATTTGACAGTGTCTGAGTACTCTGAAATCAATATTTCTGACTAATTTATTGATTAAAAAGACTTAATGATTCGTTGTTCCCCATGCATTAGTTCAGTACCCTCAACCGTTGAGAAGTAAATCTGATTTGACAGGCATCCATCACATAGCATATCAGTAGTTCATTACTACCCATGATTGCAATATTTTCTTTTAAAGATTGGCATGCGCAGCACGGCATGTTCATCGGGAGTCAATGATGAGCCATCGCAGCTCCCAATTGGTATTCAGGACTTCCGAGCGATTCGGTAGGATAACTGCTACTATGTTGACAAGACATCACTGATTCACTCACTGGTAAGCGAAGGAAGGTTCTATTTCCTGTCCCGTCCGCGTCGGTTCGGCAAGAGTCTGCTTGTGGATACGATAAAGTTGCTGTTTGAGAGACAAGAGGAACTGTTTCAGGGTCTCGCCATTCACGAGCAATGGAACTGGTCGGTTAAGCACCCGGTTGTCCGTCTGAGCTTTGATGCGAAATACAACGAACCCGGAGATGTTGATCGTGACGTTCTCAATCAGTTGGCATGGATTGCGGAGCTATCGCAAATTGATCTGTCCTCCGTAACTCAGTCTGGCACCGGTCAGTTTCGGGGTCTACTACGTCGATTGCATCACAAGACGGGCAACACCGTTGTTGTCCTTGTTGACGAATACGACAAACCGATATTGGATGTGTTGGACAATCCGGAAATGGCGAAGGCGAACCGAGATTACCTGCGGGGCTTATACGGAGTTATCAAAGGCAGTGCTGAAAATGTTCGGTTTGTGTTTGTTACCGGCATCAGCATGTTCTCCAGGGCAAGCCTGTTTTCGGGGTTGAACAATCTCGAGGATATTAGCCTGAATCCTCGCTATGCCTCCATATGTGGCTACACAGACGAAGATATTGACAGTGTTTTTACACCCGAAATTGTTGGACTTGAACGAGAGAATATCCGGTACTGGTACAACGGCTACTACGGGCGAGGTGAAGAAAGAGTCTACAATCCTTTTGGTGTCTTGCTGATGTTCAAGAGCCGGAGTTTCGAACCCCATTGGTTTCGTACCGGCTCTCCGACATTTCTGTTCCAGCTGCTGGTGGAAAAAGAAGTGAGCCTGATTGAACTCGAAAATCTGGTTGCGGGTCAGGAGCTGGTTTCAAAGTTTGATATTGATGACATAAGTGTGGAGGCACTATTGTTTCAGACCGGTTACCTCACAATTGCCGAAGAAGTACAGGAAAGCTTCAAGACTTTCTTTCGACTGGAGTATCCAAATTTCGAGGTGCGACAAAGCCTGAATGACGAACTGATGGGATATTTGGGCAAACCATCAAAGCAGGTATTTGACCAAAGTCATGAGTTCTGCACTTTGTTGAAGGCGAACAAGTTTTCGGAGTTTGGTGAGAGGTTGCGGGTGTTTCTGTCGGGAATCCTGTATCCGTGGCACAGCAGTGTAGGCCGCTATGAGGCGTGGTATGCAGGGATGCTGTATTCGTGTTTTCGAACGATTGACATCGATCTTCGAGTGGAGGAAAGTTCAAGCCACGGCCGATCCGACATGGTGGTGTTTCACGGTGGTCAGGTGTTTGTGATGGAGTTCAAGGTGGTTGAGGATGAAAGTGCTGTTCAGGCCGCAATGGAAGAGGCACTCGAACAGATGCGGGAGCGAGGCTATGGTGACAAGTACCAGGACCGCAGGGAACCTGTACACTTGCTGGGCTTGGTATTTGGCAGGGGTGAGAGAACCCTTCTTAAAATCCAATCGGAGCATGCCTGAGGTTTGAATCAATCGTCGATTGTCCCGAAGCGGGCCACGACTGACTGAATAACTGATGAGGAAATATGCGGTATTCAGGTTGTTATAGTTTAGGCATCGGGTGAAAAACCGCCCGGTATTTCGTCACACGATCTCGCATAAGAATTAGGAATTACACATTGAAGCCTGTATTCATCCCTCTCCGATTCAACCCGTTTCGGTAGGGAAATACCCTGGAATCGCATGATCAGCCACAGCCGGCTCAAGACTTCGACCAAGGCGGGAAGCTCGGTTTGCGAGGCGAAAATCTGCTTCGGTGTGATACAGTCTTGATCAGCCCTGTCCTGATGTTGTCACGTTTCACCTTCCGGGCGAAGCATTGAAGATTGTTGGACCCTAAACTGGCGGTTTTTTCTCATTTTCAACATCTCTAACGCGATCTGAATGTAGTTTCTTCGAAAGGTCGGGCGCGATTGTCGCGATCGTATCATATCCGGTGCTATCGTTACTCATCCGATATCTCCAATTCGTCTGGTTGGAATTTTCCGGTTGATTCCCTGCTCGGCATAAATGTTCGCACATAAGCCGAAGGGGTATATTTATCAAAAAACAATCGTATTATTGATTTAAAATAAGTGAATGTGCTTAAAGCCGGAGGCATGGAAGGTCCGGTGAACACCGAAACACTTGGCACTGTAACAGTCTAAGTGTTGACTCTTCAGGTTAGAAGTGAATTCAATTTTGAGCAGTCCTGCGAAGGTTGATCGCAATGCCGGAACCGAAAATTCGAGGCAATCTCAATTTCCGGTAGCCATTGTCGGATACAGTCACCGCATGCCTGGCGGTATCCGGACAGATGACGATTTTTGGAAGCTCCTCAGCGAGCGCGAGATCGTTCAAGAGCCGATCACTGATCGCTACGGCAAGGGATACAGCCCAATCGGCGACTTCACCGGCCCGGGACGAGTGGCCAGCCCCTACGAAGGACTTATACGCGACCATCAGGAGAGGATGTTCGATCACAGTCTCTTCGGTATGTCCCACAACGAAATGATGGCAACGGACCCCCAATTGCGGATGTTGCTTTCATGCGCTTGGGAAAGCGTCGAGCATTCAGGTTGGAATCTACATTCTTTGCGCAACAGCTCGACGGGTGTCTTTATCGGAGGACAGGTCCCATCTGTCGCTAATTGGCGGCCGTTGCGAGGTGTTAACGAGTTTTCCGTGACCAGCATCAGTCTGGCGATGCTGGCTAACCGTATCTCTTATCACTTCAATCTTATGGGTCCGTCAATAACCTATTGCACAGCCTGTTCGGCGAGCCTGAGTGCTTTGCACTCGGCGTTAAACTCACTTCGATGTGGCGATTGCGAACAGGCTCTCGTTGGGTCCGTCAACTATCTCGGAGGCGCCAGACTCAGCATCGCATTTAATGCGCTGGGCGTGATCAGCCCAGATGGTAAGTGCCATTCCTTCGATGCTGATGCCAACGGGTACATGCGCTCGGAAGGAGCATTTGTCTTTGCGATCAAGCCGTTGGAGAAGGCTGAGCGGGACGGTGACCACATTCATGCCGTCATCGAGGCGACTGCTGTAAATGCCGCTGGTACCGCCGACGGCAGCAACGGCCTTGCCCAAGGGCGCTATATCACAGCACCTACCAGTCATGCTCAAGCTGAGTTGATGCGTACCGCACGTGCGCGTGCAGGCCGGTCGCCGAGAGAGATTGATTATGTCGAAGCCCACGCGACGGGAACCGTGGTAGGGGACCGCTTTGAGGGAAATGCAATTTCGGAAGCGTTTGAATCCGCCAGTCGGAAATCTCCGCTTAGGATTTCGAGCGTCAAAAGCAATGTGGGCCACATGGAAGCTGCAGCATTTCATTGTGGACTGCTAAAGGTGTTACTGATGATACAAAGGCGGACATTTGCGCCGACCTCCAAGACATTTTTGGTACCCAATCCGGAGATCGACTTCGACAGCTGTCCTATGCAGGTGCAAACCACCTGCGAACCCTTTCCAGAGAACCCCGTCACTATTGGCATCAATTCATTCGGTTTCGGCGGTGCCAACGGACACTGCGTGGTCAGTGAATACCGTCCTTCTCTATCTCGAATTTGGTCAATACCTGTGAGTCAAGACACAGGCTTCATGATCCCACTGTCAGCACGTACCCAAAGTGCTTTGACGCAAAGTGCACAGCAATTGCTGGCCAAAGTCAGTGAAAGCAAGATCGACCTCTACACCTTGGCTGGGAATCTGAGCCGCCGCCGCACCCATTTCGCTGCGCGCACGTCATTCGCGGTACACAATCGGGAAGACCTGATTGAAGCGCTGGAGTCGTTTGTCGCAGATACCGTGCCAATCGCCACAGTCGAGGAAGGAGAGAAGCGAGTGGCGATGGTGTTTTCGGGACAAGGCACACAGTGGCACGGTTGTGGTCGGGCACTCTATGATGCCGATCCGGTTTTTCGTCGTGCCATCGATGCCGTCGAGGACCTCTGGCTCGAGCACACTGAGGTTTCGCTGCGGGATGCTTGCTTCTCAGCTTCGCAAGAGGAACTCAATGAAGTTCGCCTTGCTCAACCCGTTATCTTCATGATTCAGTGCGCGCTGGTCGAAATGTTCAAGACCTGGGGTGTCTATCCTGACTGTGTCGTGGGACACAGTTCAGGTGAGGTCGCGGCGGCCTACGCTAGCGGGGCATTGTCGTTGGCCGATGCAACCCGACTGGTGTTCCATCGCGCTACTCTGCAACAACGCAGGGCGGGGTCGGGCAGGATGCTGGCAATCGGGCTTGATCGTACCGGTGTGAAAGATATGCTGGACGAGCTGGGTGTTTCAGTCGGCACTGCGAATCATGGTGTGTCGGGAGTTGAGATCGCCTGCGAGAATGCGCCTGCAAACACTGTTATTTGCGGACGGCAGATCGATCTGGAGTCAGTAATTGCAGAACTCAACTCGCGTCAACTGCAGAACGTGTTGTTGCCGGGCAACATCGCCTTCCATTCCAGCGCTATGGACTCAATTAAGGATGATGCGCTGTCGTCACTCGCATTCCTTGACGATCTTTTATTCGATCCAGACGTACCCTTTATCTCCTCAGTGACTGGGGAGCCAACATCGCAGCTGGACAGCGCGTATTGGTGGGCGAACATTCGCCAGCCGGTTTTGTTCTCTGCGGCAATGGATACCATCCAACGGGAATACCAACCCGATGTTGTATTGGAAGTCGCACCACACAGTGTGTTGCAGCCTATCATCGCGCAGTGTCTGGAAGACAACATTCGAGCACCGCTATGCGTTCCGACGCTAATGAGAAATTCCGATGTCCACTTGGGTTTCTTGTCATCTCTCGGTGCTCTGTTTCGGGCAGGTGTCGACCTGAATTTCACCGCCCAGTATCCTCGGCCTCAACCTGTCACGCATCTGCTCCCTGGTCATCCAAGGGAAGAGAAGACGGCGATGGACCTCATGTGTGACAACGAGATGTTCGTCAGGCAAGGCGAATATTCGCACGGTCCACTTGTGGGACACAGGGTGCCCGCTGAACACCTGCTTTTCGAAGCGCGGCTGTCGGAGAAAGACTTCCCTTGGTTGACTGATCACCGCGTCCACCATGCGCCGATTATGCCCGCGGCGGGATACATCGAGCTGGTTCTGGAAGCTCTGGAGGGTAGTCCGGTCCATTTCGAAGAGATCGAATTCCTCCAACCCTGCCCAATTCCCAAGACAGCGGTCCGCCTGCAAACATCCCTCAATTCAGTAGTAGGTGAACCTGACGAATTCGTGTTCACTATCTCTTCACGATCCTTTGAGATCGATTCGGAGAATACAGTCCACTGCCAAGGCAAAGTGCGCCGAACCAGCGAGTCAATCGTGGAAGAAGCTGCGGCTTCGCTCAGCGATTTTGATACCTCGGGTATTAACCTCGTTCCTTTGATGAGCGGTATACAATTCTATGAGCATGTGGAGGCAGTACTCGGTGACGCATTCCACTACGGACCTAATTTTCAGACGATTCAGGGAATAGAGGCGGATATCGCTGAACGAGTCTTCAGGTTCGATATCGCTGTCAACGAGGCCTTGTGGGCTTCGGGCCAGGCTGAAGGCTTCGTGTTCTTCCCAGCCCTTCTCGACGGCGGATTGCAGATCTTCCTGCATTATTTGATGCGCAAGTCCGATCTTTTCGCCATTCCACAACGTGCTCGCAATTTGACGTACCTGCGATCGCCCACATCACCACTGATTACCTGTGTCGTTGGAGGAGGCATCGACGATTTGTCGGGGACTGACGAACGGGGTCAGTTCACCATTCCGCTAGGGGAGATATCCCTTGGAAGCATCGCCTTCTACGACAGCGTTACCGGATCGCTAATCGCCCATATTGGCCAGTACTGCTCATTCAACAGCAATCCGAGATGGAACGATTTGCCGCGTAACAAACACTTTGTTTCTTGGCAACCCAAGTTCATTCCTTGCGATAAATCTCTGATCGAGTTGCTGCCGGAAGGTGAGATTAAACCCGCTGCACTGTTAGCGGCGCTTGAATTTCCAAGATCAGGCGTGCGCTATGTTTGTCATGCAATCGAATTCACAGGCAGTTTGGAACCCGAACAGACGATTCTTGCCGAATGCAGCGATTACCTTTCTGATAGCGACACACAGACTGAATTCTGGCTCGTCTCCGACGACGAGGAACGCGCAAGAGCACATTACCAGGCTTTCCACAGTTATGACGCTGCGTTACGTTTCGTTTGTCTTGATCCGGACGAGGAACCAACACTCGATAACGGTTTATTGCGCGAGTCTGCGGCTGAAGTTCTGTTCTTACACGATCATGACGGTGCGCCCTGTCCGGAGAAATGGGCAATGTTACGCCGTATAGTGGTTGCAGGTGGCCTGGCGTTCATCTCCCATGAAGAAGGTGTTATCGTCACGCCTGATGCCGGATGGACTCTGGTCCGAAAAGGAAGCCGTATGACTTTACTACAGGCATCCCGAACCATTTCAGGCGGCACCGAGGCTGCGTTGCGTAAAGACTCTAGGTGGGTGCTAGGAGATGGAGAAAGTCTAGCGATGGACTGGGTAGCTGTACTGGATTCGCCTGAGACGACACACCTGATCCCGGAGAAAGACTCGACCGCGGACAATCTGCACATGCTTGAAACTTGGCCACACGCGTCGGAACTCAGAGCTATTGATTTCTTTTGTGGTGACGATCTGGACGATCCGACTGGGGAGCGCGTTGTCGCACACTTGGTCTCTTTCATCCAGACGCTGGTGCATTACAGAATTGAACACGCGAGCGAGCAATGCCGGTTCACCGTTGTGACGCAGAAAGCTGCCTATGAGCCCGAAAACCCACGCGGGTGTGGCCTATGGGGTGCGGTACGAAGCATAGCGGCCGAGGTTGGTGAGGAAGCGAAGATTGATTTCCGTCTCGTCGACGTGGGTGAACCGGAGGATTTGGATACCCTGGCCTGGCTGATGCGGCACGATCTTCGTGAGCGCGAACTGGCTATCCGGTCGCACCGCTTGTGGGTGCCTCGCATCGTAAGCTTGCGAGATCGATTTTCGCCACTGCCTGAAGACGAAGAGGCTACTTACCGGCTGACGCTGGAAAACCCTGGCCAGATTGCTGGCTTACAACTGAAAACCTGTGAATTACCGGTACTCGGGCCTTCCGATGTCGAGATCGATGTGAAGGCGACGGGATTGAACTTCCGCGATGTCATGGTTACGCTGGGGCTGCTTCCAGTTATGGCCTATGAGCGTTCGGCGATGGGGCGCGAAGTTGGTATGGAGGGTAGTGGAGTGGTCACACGCATTGGTATTGATGTCGAGCATTGTCGTATCGGTGACGAGGTGATCTTCACTCACGGCGGTTGCATAGCCAACCAAGTCAATGTCCATCAGCACCGAGTTTTCAGGAAGCCCGACCACTTGAGCATGGCATCAGCGGCATCGATACTGTCAGTCTACGTGACTGCCTATTATGCGCTTATCCACTTGGCGCGCCTACAGAAGGGTCAGCGCGTGCTGATCCACTCGGCAATGGGTGGTGTCGGTCAGGCTGCAATCGCACTCTCGAAATACTTAGGGGCCGAGATTTACGCCACCGCCGGTGACGAGAACAAGCGCGAACAATTGATAGCACTAGGCGCAACTGCAGTGTTCGATTCGCACAGCTACGACTGGTACGAAGGCCTGATGTCGGCGACCGACGGTGAAGGAGTCGATGTGACGCTAAATTCCTTGGCGGGTCGCCACATAGAACTATGCCTGCGGTCGCTGCGGCCATCCGGCTGGCATTGCGAGATCGGCAAGGTTGATGTCTACGCGGACAACAATCTCGGTATGCGTATATTCCGCAAGAACCTGCGCTTTGCGGCCATCGATATGGATCGGCTGATGATGGACGAACCGTATCTTTCACGCGATCTGTCCTGTGCTTGTCTGGAGTTGATTGAAAAGGGCGCGGTACCGCCCTTGCCGACTACAGTCTTTCCCTATGGAGAATACGCCAAGGCTTTACGTATGATGACCGCTGGCCAGCACCAAGGAAAACTTGTCCTGAATGCGCCTGAGGTGCCCACCAATTCGGAGCTTCCGATTGCAGATACACGACCATTTCTTAATCCCCATGCCACTTATCTCGTGACTGGAGGGTTGGGCGGATTTGGGTTACGGGTGCTGTCATATTTGGTCGCTTCCGGCGCTCGCCATCTCACGTTGATGGACCGAGATCCCAAGCGCCGTCGCAGTGTCGATTGGGTTCGGCGTTCAACCACCCTGAACAACATGAAAAAAGAAGTCGATATCGATATTGTCCCGGGCGACGTGTCGCGGGAAGAGGATGTCCAGCGTTGTGTTGCGCAGTTGAAGAAGCCGCTGAAGGGTGTCTTCCACCTTGCTGGGACGTTGGACGACCGCCTTCTGGCCGATACCTCCGTCGAATCAGTGACGCGGGTTTTCGCGCCTAAAGCACATGGTGCACTCCATCTTCATCGCGCAACGGCAGGGCTCGCGCTAGACCACTTCGTGATGTTTTCGTCGATTTCCGCTCAGTTTGGCAATTTCGGACAAATCAACTACAGTGCTGCCAATGCATTCGTGGACGGATTGGTCGCCTGGAGGCGTCGGAATGGATTGCCTGGACTCTCTTACAGCATAGCCGCTGTAGCGGAGGTTGGTATGGCCAACCGGAACATCCATCTCCTGCGTATGATGCGAGCGGTGGGCACTCCGCCTGTAAGTAGTGATTCAGCGGTTGGCAACCTGGACTACGCTCTGCGTTCATCAGCAGTTGAAGATCATCTGATGACGATACTGTTCACTAGACCGCCATGGACTTTCAACTCGTCTGATTACATGCGCACCGGACGTCTGATGAACAACCAAGATGCCTTCGAGATCGACGCAGGTGGTCAGATTACCGAGGAAACAGTGGTTATGCAGATCGCCGAAAAGGTTACCGAACTGTGCGGCCACGAGGAAGGGAGCGTGGAAATTGTGGAACCCTTGTCCAGCTACGGACTCACTTCTATCTCAGTCGCTGAGCTCGGAACCTTCATCCAAACTGAGTTCAACTATCAAGTAAGTGCGCTGGAACTGATGACCACCGCCTCTTGCTTCTCACTGGCGCGTGCGATTGTGCATGGAGAGGAGGACAGTGATGAGGATCCGTCCGAAACAGACGCGGGTGTCGTCGGGGAAGCCTCGCAAGCAGTCGAATACCGGGTGCGTCGCGTGCCGTCGGCATTCGCCAACGCGTTCCAAGATCATTTTCCGAAGCGCTCGGACATCGAGTCGGGATACGAGGCAGTTCACGAGTTCTGAGACGACCGTCAAAGGAGAATACCGTTATGCCGAATGCGCTTTTAATTTATCCGGAACACCCACCGACCTATTGGGGAATGACGGCAGCCCTCGAAATCATCGGAAAAAAGGCTGCCTTTCCACCCCTCGGTCTACTCACTATAGCCGCCATTTTTCCGCCGAAATATGACCTTCGGCTAGTCGACCTTAACGTAGCTCCCTTGCAAGATTCGGATCTCGAGTGGGCAGACATCGCGTTCACGTCAACCATGATCGTGCAAAAGGTGTCCCTACAGATTGTCATCGATCGATGCAATCGAGCTGGTGTTCCGGTGGTGTCAGGTGGCCCTCACCCCACCACATATCACGAGGAGATTAAAGGCGTGAACCATTTTGTTTTGGACGAGGTTGAGGAATACTTCCCAAAATTTCTAGAAGACCTGGAAAGTGGTACCGCCAAGGCAATATACCGAGAACCGCGAAAACCTGACATCACCCGGACTCCGTTGCCACGTTTCGACTTGATCAACATGAATGACTACCACTCGATCGGTTTGCAGTTTTCCCGGGGTTGTCCATTCGACTGCGAATTTTGCGACATCACCAAGTTATACGGTCGGGTGGCGCGAACCAAGACACCGTCGCAGATGGTGGAAGAGTTCGAACTTCTCTACAGTTTAGGTTGGCGGGGTCCGGTATTTCTGGTCGATGACAACTTCATTGGCAACAAGCGAGAAGCAATGAAACTCCTGCCAGTGCTCGGCGAATGGCAAAAGGAGCGCGGCTACCCCTTCTCTCTGAGCACGGAAGCGAGCGTAAATCTCGCCCGCTTGGAGGCGTTGATGGATGCAATGGTTGGGGCTGGTTTCGACACAGTTTTTCTCGGTATCGAGTCCCCTAACCCAGAAGCTTTGATCAAGACCAAGAAACCGCAGAATGTCAGCAAGCGAGAAGAAAACTACCTCTTCAACTCGGTGCGCAGGATCCAGAAGAAGGGAATGCAGGTGCAGGGCGGGTTCATCCTGGGACTAGATAGCGACGATGAAGGCGTGTTCGATGCCCAAATCGATTTTATTCAGGGAACCGGCATCCCTGCGGCG
The DNA here is from genome assembly GCA_963662635.2 of Arenicellales bacterium. Lineage (GTDB taxonomy): Bacteria > Pseudomonadota > Gammaproteobacteria > Arenicellales > JAJDZL01 > JAJDZL01. The sequence continues at coordinate 165,661 of CAXXFC010000006.1, read as the reverse complement.
CCGATTTACCTTTTAGGCGCACTGAAAGGAACAGATATGTACCGCCGTTTTGAGGCGGAGAATCGTCTTCTGGATGTTCCCCTCGGAACCAGTTCAATGACACTCAATTTTCGGCCCGAGATGGACCCGGACATTTTACTTGACGGCTACCGACGCGTCACCACAACACTCTACGACCCCACCTTGGAGAACTATTTCCAGCGGTGCCTGACATTGATCAAGCACCTAAAGCCGGTACCCCATTTGTCGAAACCGAAAACCAAGACCGCGATCTATATGGATATCATGGGTCTGCGTCGCTGCCTTTCGGAAGAACAGGTGCCGACTTATCTCCAGTTCATCGCGGAAGTCTCCAAACATTACCCGCGTATGCTTGTCAAAGCGATTGAACTGGCTGTCCAAGGGTACCATTTCGAAAAGTTTACCCGTCAGCAGGTAGCGATCCACGACTTCAAGCAGGAGTTGAAAGCGGAACTTTCGCTGTTCAAGAAAGCGCGGCCACGGAGCCAGCGAGAAATTCAGAACCGCAAGCTGGAGATGTTTGCGCGAATAGAGGCGCGTTACGCATCCTTTCCTGGTGAGTATCGCTACACCGGCGACGGTATAGACGATGCTCTGGAAGATTTCCATCAGTCTGCAACCGAAAGATTGAAACATGTCGGCTAGGTATTGATATAGATGAATTTCGCGGGGCCCGTTTCATCAAATAATGAGAGCGTAGACGAAGTTGCGACTCATGGCAGGGGTAATCCTGCCTTGACCGGTGTGTTGCCACCGCAATGTCGACAGGATATAACCACCTTGCGCCATTTCGTCCGTGAGACCATCACCTACCCGCCACCGACCGACGCGGTGTCTCCCACTGCCTTTCGAGAGGTGTTTCTGACCGGAGCCACCGGTTTCATCGGTCGCTACCTCCTGCACGGCCTTCTGCAGCAGAATCGAGAGTTGATCGTGCATTGCTTAGTTAGGGCTGACAGCATTGAAGAAGGTGAAATGCGATTGCAAACTGTTCTTCAGAAAACCGATTTGTGGGAAGAGATTGATAGACATAGAATTCGCGTCGTTATTGGTGATATTACCAAGCATCACCTCGGACTGACTGATGAGGATTTTACTGACCTTTGTCAACGTCTTGACGCGGTCTATCATTTTGCCGCGACTCTGTCGCTCGCAGCCACCTATAAGCAACTGCGTCGAAACAATGTGTTCAGTATACGCAACATTATTGAATTGAGTTTGAAGACACGTTTCAAACACGTATTCTTTGCCTCGACTCTAGGTATATTTCCCGAATATTTTTGTTCGTTCGGACGTGAATTTGAGACCTGCCAAATAGAGGATGAGTCACAACCGGACATCGAATTGATGAAACGTCATTTTCCGCTCGGATTGATCGGGTACCCTTGGAGCAAACTGGTCTCGGAACAGGCTTTGTTATTTGCCCACGCTGCAGGTATGCCGCTTGCCATTTTTCGGTTGCCGATAACCGGAATCGCAACAAGTGGTTACATCAATCCTACGGATATTCTTGCGAGATTGAGTGCTGCAGCAGTGCAGGTCGAAATGGCACCACCCGGTGTCGGAACGCGAAAACCAAGCGACCCTGTTGATATTCTGGCTGATATTTGCAGCGGAATTTCGATGAATCCTGTGAGACAGCACCTCATCTATCACTGTTGCGAACCTGAACCGGGTCTCTATGATCTTGATTCTGCCGATATGGGTGTTCAGCTGAAAGAGGGGTCTTACCCGGAATTCAAACAGGCTTGTCTGGCACACGGAGAAAATTCGCCGCTAGATGGTCACTGGATACTGCTTGATCATTTTGCCAGGTACTGGTTTTACGATCGCGAACCGAGAAGATTGTCTCAGATAGACGATCAGGCAATTCGGAATGACTATCCCAGACTTATTCACTGGCCAAAAGTTCTAACCAAGGTCTTACGTGCATGGGATTGGATGACCAACCCTGACAACAATTGGCCCTACTCGCTGCCAGATGTCAGACTGGATTACGATCTATTGGTTGAACGTGCCAGATTGTACGCCGAATCAATGGATGTGCAATTTCAGGATACATACCCGGATTGGATGTTGCAGGGACTGCAGCATTCCGTTGAATCCCTTAATTCCCAAAAGGTAAAGTGGCGAGCATCCAGGCGCGGTCTGGCAGTCTTTCAAATTAGTAGATATCTGCGAGAAAACGCGGAACTTGCTCGCGAGCGATATTTGCATCCAGAAATAGAAAACGAGCAAATCTCAAAGCCGGTTTTCATTCTTGGAATAAATCGCACAGGTACTACATTTTTGCATCGACTACTGTCTCGTGACCCGCAATTTTGGGCATTGCGAACCTATGAACTGTATTCTTCCGTAATTCCTGATGCAAATTATGCATCAGTTGCAGGCACCCTGGACGACACACGGCGAATTTTCGTGCAGGACTATTTTGAAGCTACAAATCTTAAGGAGAATTTTGCGGGAATACATCCCTATGATGTAGATGAACCGGAAGAAGATATTAAATTACTTGCTCTTGCATTCGCATCCTGGACCTCCAACATAATCCGGCCCTCATCACGATACAATGACTGGTTGGAAAATTCTGGTTCTAAGTATGCTTACTCCCATCATCGTCGAGTATTGCAGCACTTCAATTGGCAACGGCGAATGATCGAGTCGGTAGAGACCGATAGGCAGTGGTTGCTCAAGATGCCCTTTCACCTGATGGAACTCGATAATTTAATCAAATCTTACCCGGATGCCTGTTTTATACAAACCCACCGCACACCTTCCGAATTCATGGGGTCATGGATGAGTCTCGTAGAGAAAATTCGTTTGCGGATTTTCGAGCCACAATCACGATTCGATCTGGGTATAGAACAGCTGAATCTGATGAGCGACATGATGAATCGAGCGATTGATTTTCGTACCCGTCATCCTGACCTGGAGAACAGATGGGTTGATATCAACTATTCCGATTTTGTTCGGAATCCAATGAATATTGTCTCGGAAATTTATAAAAGGTTTGATTGGTCAATGGAACCGAACGCACTCGATAGGATGAACAATTGGCGAAAACAGCAGGATGAACGAAGAAAGCATGAAGTCCGCCACCAATATGATCTCGCAGACTATGGATTGACACCGACAATGGTTGATCGAGCTTTTGAAAATTACCTGAGCTTCGTCAAACAACTTGATTTTTGATCACGTCGTCGGGATTTTCGGATTTGAGATTTTGATGAATATCGAGGTTTACGAATGATGTCAGCATATGAGTGATTTTGTTGATCGAGAACGGGCGCGGATTGGTAGCTATTCTTTGGTTTTTGGTTTAGATTCGTTTGAATTGACATTCTGTTCGTAAACAAATAGCGCCATTGCCTCGAATCCATCTTAAACCTCAACTATTTTGATGCATGAAATGCCGGTCACAGACAAATACTTCGCTCCAGAGAAAAGGTTATTATTTTGTAATGACTGTGAATGGTTAAGGTGTACTACCATATAATCTACATATCACATCATAATAATTCGATAGCAAATCCCTTGTAATTCTAACGATTGGTTAATCTATGGCTGAACAAGAAAGTAATCCCCCGAATCAAAGCAAGAATAACCGAGTGTTGGGATACCTCCAACTGATCCTTGTGATCGGTATTGTTGTTGTTGCACTGATACTGGCAAGAGCTCCCGCTAGAATCGAACGTGATATCGTATCCGTTGACGAAGTCGAAACTGGTCCGCCGCGTACCGTAAGCGTGATGAAACAGCCGCAAACACAACAAATCACCTTACAGGTCAAAAAAACAGGAAATGTCACTCTAGACGACCGCGTGGTTGTGAGAACCGAAGCACGAGGCCGAATCGCTTGGGTTTCGAAAAACTTCCGAAATGGTGGAACGATTGCGGCCAATGAGGTTTTCGTCAGAATTGATCCTTCTGAGTACCAATTACGCGTCGATGAAGCACATGCATTGTTGCAGATTGCAAAACAGAAACGGGAATCGGTAGCGAACGACACGGAGAAAGATACATCTAGAATTGATGCACGTATTCGATTGCTGGAAACGCGTTTAAGGATGGCACAACTGAATCTGGGGAAAACCCAAATTTCCCTGCCATATGAAATTCGCGTGATTGGCTCAGACGTAGAAGTTGGAGAATTGGTAGGACCCCATGAGTATGCAGGTGCAGATGCATCGATTTTAGGAAGAGGCTATCGACTAGAGGCTTTGCAAGTCAGCGCTCCGATCGAAACACATTTGCTGGAGGATTTGGACCCAGCTGTAGGCAGGGGTGCGACAATAACAGTTGGTGGCAAAGCATATGATGCACAAATCGAACGCATATCCACCGTCGTAGCACCAGACACCCGTCTGATCAGGGTATATTTTCGATTTGATGAAAGCATTCCGAAAGAGGATTTACCGCTTCCCGGAATGTTTGCAGAAATTTCGCTTGATGGCCCGAGTTACGACGACGTCTATGTCTTGCCGATGGGTGTCATGGATTCTGATAGAAAAGTTTGGGTGATTCAGGACGGTGTTGTAGACGTTCGCTCGCCAGATACGGTTGCGATCACCGATGAAAACTGGGTTGTCGAGCCATTTGACACAGCCGACGGGCTTGTAATCGGTTTATATCCGGGTTTGTCGAAAGGTGAGGCGGTAACTGTGAACAAATTGCAGTAAGTTTCAAACTGGATTTTCGATTGCGATTGAGACGACTTTTGCCACCCGATGAGATTCTGTGTTGTCTATACCTCGCCAGGACGACTAAGAGTCAATCATGATGGCAGCAATATCCGAATTCGGGAGACAATGTGAGTAAAGGATTGATCGCCTATTTCGCCGAGAATAGGGTTGCGGCACATCTGCTTATGATGTTTATCATCATCGGTGGACTTTATACCGCGAATCAGCTACCGGTACAAAATGTGCCGAAATTGGACCTTCGAACAATCACAGTCATAATTCCTTCCCCAGGTTCTACACCGAAAGAGATTGAAGAGGATATCAATCGTCGCGTCGAGGAGAGTGTTCTCGGGCTTAGCGGTGTCGACCGAGTTATCTCTGAAGCTAAACAAGGATTCGGAAAAATTACCATCCAGCTTGAGACCTTTGCTGATCCGGATGTTGTTCTCAATGACGTTACCAACTCTATCGACGCAATCAATCGTTTCCCTCCTCCAAGTGCCGAAAAGCCTGAAATAACACTGATAAAACGTAAAGTTGACGTATTGACTCTCGCGATTTCATCGGAATTGGCAACGGAAAATGAGTTGCGAATAGCCGCTGAGGAAGTGCAGCATGAACTCCTGGAACTACCGGAAATCTCTCAGCAAGTGGAATTGAAAGGCATAAGAGATCGCGAAATTACTATTGAGTTAAATGATGAAGAGTTGCGGCGTTACAACTTGTCGTTTGCAGAAATCGCAAGCAAAATCAATCGTGACTCGATCAATCTTTCGTTTGGAGAATTGAATACCGATTCCGGCGCTATTGTTCTTCACAGTATTTCAAAACGTACTACAGGCGAAGAATTTGAGAATATCCCGATCATTAAGAAACTGAACGGATCAGTCATTACACTTGGTCAAATCGCAACTGTTACAGATGGTTTCGCTGATTACGAAATTCATTCGGAATTGAGCGGAATCCCTACCGTATTTGCGAATGTTACTGCGGAAGAGAGTCAGTCGATCGACGAAATAAGGGAGAGTGTTCTGTCATGGCTGGCGAAAAAGTCATTTCCAGAACATATTAAGGTAGCGATTTGGAACGATCGGGCAGGTTTCACTCTTGAGCAAATGGGACGACATATATCGAACAGTCTGATCGGACTCGTTATTGTATTCATCTGTCTAGTCGCGATCTTTGATCTTCGACTCGCTACCTGGATTACCGTCGGAATTCCGTTGTCCTTCATTGGTGCACTATTACTTTTCCCGACGATTGACTTGACGGTCAATCTAAGTACGGTTTTTGCGTTTTTTCTGATGATCGGAATTGTTGTCGATGATGCTGTCGTGGTTGGTGAGAACATTGCGGTCAGACGACAAAGCGATAAGAACGCTCTCGAGGCCGCGATATCCGGCGCGAAGGAAGTAGCGTGGCCGATTACGATTGGTGCGATCACAACAGTCATTGCGTTCATTCCGTTTCTGTTTATCACTGCTGAGCGCTATCAGATTCTAAATGCTGTTCCATATGTCGTATTTCTTGTTCTACTGGTTTCGCTGGTTGAGGCATTGTTCATTTTGCCAGCCCATCTTTCCAAGGAAAAACCCTGGAGCCGCTCACCGCTTCGCGATTTACAGGCCCGCGTCAGACTATCGCTGGACAACTTTCGATCACGAGTGATCGCTCCTATCGTTTCGCTGTGTGTTCGTCACACTGTTTTGACTCCGATTGTTAGTGCCATTGTCGTAATCGTATCATTCCTGCTCATCGGTTCAGATGCAGTACGCGTCATATTGATCGACCAATCGCGTTACGTCTCCGGAAAAATTGCAGCTGAAATTAAGATGCCGGTTGGTACGCATTTTGCCGATACTTTGGTCGAGGCAAAACGAATTGCCAGAGCGGCCGAACTGACAGATGAACAGTTTGAAGGTGATCCGATCAAGTCAATCAGCATAGTTGTCGGAGTACCGATCAAATCGGTCCAAAGTATTGGTAGACATGGCGATCAATCTTCGGGCAATAGTCATATCGCATCGGTTCATGTAAATTTGAATGATCCACCGCTTCGAAAATTTTCCGTTCCGGAATTCGAACGCACATGGCGTGAGAATATCGGGCTCACTCCTCCCATCGAGCGACTTGAGTTTCAATCATCCACATTTCCTTTGATTTTCAATGTTGCTTACTCACTACGACATTCAGATCGAGAAGTATTAAAATCTGCCACAGCCGATTTCAGGGAAATGCTTGAAACCGAACCCGGCATTTACGGTCTGACAGACAATATGAGTTTAGGCAAGCGTCACATCAAAGTCGATTTGAATCCGGAAGGCGTGCTGGCCGGGATAACACCCGCTGGTTTAGGAGCACAATTGCGCGCAAGCTTCCATGGTTTGGAAGTTCAACGGATCCAAAGAAAACGTGATGAGATTAAAGTCGTAATTCGTTACCCTCAAGACCAAAGAGATAATTTGAGTGCGTTTACAACTGAAAGAATTCGTACTTCGTCTGGTCGAGAGACTCCTCTGTCAGAAATTGCAGAAATCAGCGAAACGCGGGAACTGGCCATTTTGAACCGAATTAACGGGGAGAATGCAGCCTTCGTCCAAGGCTTCGCCGATGTCGCCACCGTGGCTCCGATCAAATTGAGAAGAAAAATCTCAGACACATACATAACGAATTTGCTTGAAAAGTATCCGGACTTGACAGTCAAGATCGATGGAGGAATTCGCAACGAAATCAAGATGTTCAAGGTGTTGGCCATTGTAGTACCCCTGGCACTGCTTGCAATGTATGCATTGGTTGCGGCCTTCTTGCGAAGCTACTGGAAACCCCTTATTGTTGTATTTGGTATCCCTATCGCGCTTTCCGGTTCCATATTCAGTCACTGGATACTCGGCTGGGACTTCACAACCATGTCAATCTTCGGTGTTGTCGGGGTGTCGGGCGTGATCGTGAATGACGCGCTTGTTTTGCTCGACAGATACAACACAATGCGGAAGGCCAATCCCGATGTTGCGGCTATCGCTATCGCATCAGGAGCAATGCATCATCGATTTCGGGCGGTGTTTTTGACTAGTCTAACCACAATTCTTGGTTTATCTCCACTTCTATATGAGCGCAGTGAAGCACTGTTGAATATGGTACCATTCGTTGTCAGCATGATAGGTGGGCTGATATTTGCAGGTCTATTCACGCTGTTCATTCTGCCGACTCTTGTGATGTTGATTGAAGGGAGAAGAGAGTAGTCGAGCGCCAGATGCTGTATCTGAACGGGTGTAGATCTGCCTACGGTCGCACAGCATTGAAATGTCTGGAAGAGTTCTTGGCTTGCATGCTTCGTGAAAGTTGCAGATGAGCCTTTATGGTAGCTGGTCTACAAGTCAACCATCAAATCGTATTCCGAATCAGTTTGCCGATAAAACCTATTGCACCTTTAGCGATCAACCTTAGATTTTCACATTTCCAAAGCAGCTCCAAATCAAACTGACGAAAACACCTGTTTCGAGTCGCGAGTTGAATCTTGTGCTTTCTTGGAGAGTCGCTTGTCATCGGTTAGCCACCCAAAAAGTATGAGAATCAAGTAATAATTGCGCGACTTCTTTCAGTCTTCATTCACTCCAAGCAGACAGTTCTTCATCCGGAAGTTGGTCAAAGAAAGAGTCGTCCGCCTTGAATTTTTTTTCAACTTGCCAGGTTGTCGTTTCGTAATTTGCGGAGCATAGGGGATCAATCGTGCGATTGGTATTCCATAACGAGTGATGATCACCTCATCATATACATCTAAGGTAGTCAATATTCTTGACAAGTGAGTTTTAGCATAGTGAACACTAAATGTTGTCATATCAAATTTCCTAAACATAGATGAATTTAGTAAACATTGTATATGCCAGTCAGGACTTGCCGCGTACAATCAAAAATTGATGCGACATATAAACCAAGACACCGAATTGAGGTAAATGAGTATATTAAAACCTGCAAATTTGCAACGGTATGAACCGGAGAACTATATGTCGAGTACCTCGATCGTACGCATAAGCGTAGACGAAAGTATTGAAAAGGAAGCTACAGAAGTTTTGGCCGACGCAGGTCTAACAGTCTCCGATGCTTTTCGTCTATTGTTGATTCGAATCGCAAAAGAAAAAAGGTTGTGTTTGATCCCCTCATTCCAAATGCGGAAACAATTGCCGCCATGAATGACGCGCGAGAAGGTAAAGTAAAGAGTTTTAACAGCGTTGAGGAATTAATTGAAGATATGAATGCGCCAGATTGATCGGACGACCCGGTTCAAGCGCGAATATAGGCGAGAACTTAGGGGCAAATATAAATCAGTAGTCGAAGTTCGTCTGGAAGAAATCGTGAAGAACTTGGCTAATGACATCCCGCTCGACCAGAGATATCGCGATCACCCGTTAAGCGGTAACTGGCGTGATCATCGGGATAGTCACTTAGCTCAAATTTAGTGTTGATCTACAGACTGGAGGGTAAAGAGAGTCTGCAATTGGTACGCCTAGTGTATAGTCATTTGACCAATGTCGGTAAGGTTTTGTCAGTGTGAAGCGCGCACCAGCGGTTGTGAATTGCGGTTCTGTCGTTGCGGACAGTCGATCCCGGTCCGACTGCCCGGCGACAGGGATCTCCAATTGGGCAATCCGACCCGATCAATTCGCCGTATCGTAGTATCATGGAGACCGGACCGGTCATCAGACATTTGACTGGATTTTGCCGACGGGGAAATCAACTTGACATGCGAGGTGCCGAAGATGCCGGAACAGGAGAATCTGACGACTGAGGAAAGGATTCAGAAGATACGCGAGGAGACCGAGCGGATCAATCAGCGTGTCGTCAAAATGCAAGAGGAACGCGAAGAAAGGTGGAAGCGGTCCGATAAGAAATGGAAGAAACTCGGTAAAAAGATTGCGAAGGTGAATGCGACGGCTACGAAGCTGGCCGCGACGGCGAAAGAGCACGGCAAGCAGATCGGCGGACACAACAACAAGTTCGGAAGCTACACCGAGGCGCTTGTGGAACCCTCCGTCCGGCGGGTACTGGACGAGCATTTCGATGCCGACTACATGGAGTCGTACGAGCGCGGAAACCTGCAGCTGGATGGCTGGGGTATCGCCCGCAACGGCACCGGAGCGGCCTATATAGTGGAGGTCAAGAGCAAGTTTGAGCCTGAGCATCTGGATCAGGTGTGGCGGCTGGTCAGGCATTTTCGCATTGAAAAGCCCGAGTTCGAGTCAAGGGAGGTATATCCGATTCTTGCAGTGGTTGAGATCGACAAGGACCAGCGTGAGCTTGTGTGGGAATCGGGCATTCACCTGATTGACGTGTCGGACGGCGTGTTCGAGTGGACCCGGCCGCCCATGGGGTTCAGGCCGTGCGGCGATTATGGCGCGAATGGTGTCGTGCGACGGGCGGTGCCGCGACATCTGCGACTGGTCGCGGATAAGGGGCGTGGACAGCAGCAGGCGCAGTGATGCGAGAGGTAAGTGAGGAGGAGGCAGGTGGACCAGGATCATCTGCCGGTGAGGGTATACTGGCAGTTCACGACCGGGGATGCGCACATCAGGCTGAAACGACTTTACGACATTAGTCGAATGACCGGACACTAGGGTCCCATAGCACGCTAGGATTGTAATTCTGGTAGAGAATAGTGGGGGTCTGAGAGGAAATAATCGGACTTTCGCTGAACAAACAATTTACACTAATTTCCTCTGAGTTTCATTGCCAATATAAGTAACGATATCCAGCTACGGAACTCTTTGAGAATCTTAAATTATTCAGAGATATATCCTGTCGGAGTCAAGAGATTGTTAAGGGTAGTTTCGACAATTGACTGTTAGAGGCGATGCAAAATGCGGTTAAGGGACCACTTGAGGGTCTGACTGTCATAGATTTTACTACGCTTGCACCGGGTCCGCTTGCTTCCCTGATGTTGTCCAACGCCGGTGCGGAAGTAATAAAGGTCGAACGTCCGGGCATCGGTGATGAGATGCGCATTTACAGGGACGCGTTCGGCGACAACGGCGTGACTTTCGCACTATTGAATGCCGGTAAGAAGAGCATTACCGCTGACCTCAAGGACTCCATCTCTTTGAACGAAATCAAGTCATTGATTAATCAATGTGATGTGGTGATCGAACAGTTCAGACCTGGCGTGATGTCGAGATTGGGATTGGGGTATGATGATTTGTCAGTGGACAATCCCGGTTTGATTTATTGCTCCATCACTGGATTTGGTCAAACCGGTCCCAAAGCATCCGTTGCCGCTCACGACCTCAACTATGTCGCAGACACTGGCATGCTCGCTATCGGTGATGCCAGTTCCGGTAAGCCAGCGATTCCACAACTGCTGGCAGCAGATCTGGCGGCAGGTTCATATCCCGCTGTGATGAACATTCTCCTGGCACTTCAACAGCGGGCACGTACTGGAAAAGGGTGCTATATCGATGTATCGATGACAGATTGCCTGTTTCCCCTGATGTTCTGGTGTCTGGGACTAGGATGGGGAACAGGCGATTGGCCTCAGAACGGTAATCAACTATTGACGGGCGGCTCGCCGCGCTACCAGGTTTACACCACCGCTGATGGTCGTTACCTCGCGGTGGCGGCACTTGAGGAGCGATTCTGGAATGAGTTTTGCAGGATTATCGGCTTCGATAGAGGTTCTATCGATGAGAATTCACAGCCTCAAAAGGTCACAGCGACCATCGAAAGAATCATCCAGGAGGAGAGTTCCTCCCACTGGAAAGAGGCATTCGAAAATAAAGATGCCTGCGCGGTAATTGCGAGCACGCTGGAGGAGGCGGTCGGGGATGCACACTATATTGTCCGTGGAGTATTTGACAGAAAGATACGAACCGGTGAGGGTGATATAGTCAGCGCCTTGCCGATGCCTTTCGTTGACGGTTTGATGGATAGCGCATCGATAGAGAAATCAGTGCCGAAACTTGGCGAACATAATGAAGTGCACGGTGTCGGCTGAAATGAGACCGGTAAAAAAGTTTGGCGTGATCGGTGCTGGATTGATTGGATCAGGTTGGATTTCCCGCTGCAGCGCGAGAAACATTGACGTACTGGTCTATGATCCCAGTTCAGGTGGTGAGGAAACAGCGATGGCCCATGTCGATAACGCATGGTTCGCGCTTGAGAAACTTGGATTTGATCGAAGTCAGTCCGGCAATGTCAGTTTTAGCGATGACCTGGAAAAAGTTGCAGGAACTTGTGACTTCATCCAGGAAAGTGCGCCAGAAAACCTCGAATTGAAAAAACGGTTGCACGAACAGTTGGATGCGGTTGTACCACCAGGTGTTGTCATCGCATCAAGTTCTTCCGGATTGCTGCCGTCAGAAATACAGGCGAATGTTTCGCATCCCGACAGGATCTTGATCGGGCATCCCTTCAATCCCGTATACATACTGCCTTTGGTCGAAATCGTTAAAGGAAAGAACACTTCCGATCGTTGTGCGAGTGAAGCTGCAGAGTTTTATCGCGCAATCGGCATGTATCCGCTGATGGTTCGTAAGGAAATTGAGGGATATGTTTCGGATCGCATTCAGGAAGCGGTTTGGCGGGAAGCGTTACATATGGTGGCCGATGGTGTAGCATCCACCCAGGACATTGATGACGCAATCGTTTATGGCCCGGGCTTGCGGTGGGCAATTATGGGCGTTTGTCTGACATTTCATCTCGCTGGCGGAGAGCAGGGAATGAGACATATGCTCGAGCAATTCGGTCCCGCTCTGAAGTTACCGTGGACGCACATGGATGCACCCGAATTGACGGATGAACTCATAGACAGAATGGTAACCGGAACACTAACTCAGGCAGGAAACCAGTCGATTCGAGATCTGGAAATATTACGTGACAATTGCCTGATCGAGATTCTCGAAGTCTTGAGTCGATACAAATTCGCCGCTGGCAATACTCAATTCAAGGCCGATACCGTCGGACTTTCTTGAACAGTCCTAACCGAACAGACATTCAGCGACTACTTCATCCCCGTCATATCGCCATGATCGGTGGAGAGCAGGTTCGCCGCGCCATCATTCAGTGCGACCGTCTTGGATACAGCGGTGAAATCTGGCCGGTGAACCCAAAGAGAACGCAAATCGAATCGCGTGACTGCTATCCTTCTTTGCAGGATTTACCGAAAATTCCCGATGCGGCGTTCGTTGCCATTCCCAATGAGGCGACTGTGGATGCGGTTGAACATCTTTCCTCGATAGGTACAGGTGGTGTGGTGTGCTATGCCTCCGGGTTTGCCGAAGTGGGGAAAGACGGAGAGCACCTGCAACGTCGATTGGAGAAGGTTTCAGATGGGATGCCACTAATCGGCCCGAATTGTTACGGTCTTCTTAACTTTCAGGATGGCGTGGCACTGTGGCCGGACGAGCAGGGTGGTAAACGGTGTAAGCGGGGTGTCGCGATCATCAGCCAGAGCGGGAATATATCCATCAATCTTACGATGCAGCGACGAGGGGTACCTATTGCCTTTCTGATTTCAACCGGAAATATGGCAGGCCTGAAGACTCACGATTACATCAATGTCATGCTGGAGAACCCGGATATCACCGCCATCGGGCTATATCTCGAGCAGATTCCGGATGCCGCAGCCTTGTCCGAAGCTGCAATTCGTGCGCTGGAGCGCAATATTCCGATTGTAGTATTGCAATCGGGCTTTTCGGCAGTCGGGGCCGGTGTAACATTGACTCACTCTCATTCGATGTCAGGTGACAAAGCACTCAGCAGGGCGTTTTTCGAAAAATTCGGAATGATTCAGGTTCATAGCATTCCTCAGTTTCTGGAAACCCTGAAATTCGTATCCGTTCTATCCCCCGTTGTCGACAGGACGATTGCCTCGATCAGCTGTTCAGGCGGTGAAGCAGCTCTGGTAGCTGATCTGGCAGAATCTTTTGGGTTGGAGTTTCCCAGACTTACATCGGCCCAGCAAAGTCAGTTGTATGGAGTGCTGGGTGATCGAGTAGTCATTTCGAATCCCCTGGATTACCACACGTACATCTGGGGAAATCAGGATGCTCAGAAAAAATGTTTCCAAGCGGTGTTTGAAGGGAGTCAAGCGACGAACATTAAAGTATTTGATTACCCCGAACCGGGAATATGCGATACGACTGAATGGGATTTTGCGGTTCAGGCGATCATTGATGCCAAGAAAGTAACCGATGCCCGTGTCGCAGTCGTCGCAACGATGCACGAGAATTTCCCTGCAATTGTTCAACAGAAACTGATCGATAACGGTATTGCACCGATGCTTGGGATGCACGAATGCGTTCAAGTCATATCTGATTGCATTAAATTCGCATCGGTGCGAGAGAACTTGCGATCTTTGAAACCACTGATGCCGACTGACAGTGGCAACTCAGTTACTCTAAGTGAATTTGAAGCCAAGCAACTGTTGCGAGAACGTGGAATCAATATTGTTCGGGGTCAGCTTGCATCGGACTTTAGTGAAGCTGCTTACATTGCTCGCAACTTTTCCTATCCGGTCGTTGCAAAGGCATGTTCTGCAGATATCGTGCACAAAACGGATTCTGGAGGCGTATTTGTTAACATTCAATCAGTTGAAAGTCTGAATGACGCAATTGTTTCACTAAATCAGATCAGCAATCAATTTCTCATTGAGGAAATGGCCTCCGAGCCTTCCTTGGAAGTCCTGGTCGGTATACGGAAAGACAAGCATTTTGGCCGAATCATGATTATTGGCCAAGGAGGAAAACTAACCGAGCTCATTGATGATGCAGCAGTTGTATTTTTTCCCATACAACCGGAGGATATACGACAAGCGTTGACCCAATTGAAGATCGGCAGGTTATTTTCGGGGTATCGGGATGAACATCTCGAATTGGATATGGTCGTTTCAGCATTGATTCGGATAGCAGATTTTGCCGCTGATGAATCCAATCGGATAAATGAACTCGAAATTAATCCGCTATTTGTTTATCCGAAGAATCAAGATGCTCTCGTAATTGATGCGGTGATTCGAAGATACGAGTGAGTCAAGCAAGACTTTGAATGAACACTCTGATGATTTCAGACAGTCGGGCCAAATTGTTTACGGAATGATATGTCGTGACACTCACAAATTCGGAACAGCACGAGTTGACGTAGCCGACATTAGTCGATTGGCTGGACACATCTAGGGGGTTAGATTTTGTAATGCAGAGCTAAGCAGAATGGAATATTTTCCAGAATAAGAAGCGTGTTATCTGTAATTGAATTGCCATAAAAAACGGGGAGGGCATTAAGAAAACTATCTCCCCCGATTCGATGGGCAAGTGGTGGAACGGTATACACTGGACACTGACACTGTCCCGGCTTCAACTGGACAAATCAGTTGGGCTTGCGAGTTCGAATCCCGACTGGCCTACGTCCAGTCAACCAACTAATCTCTCTCATCGATTCAGATCTTATACAAAAAGTTAACATGAAGTAAAAAATTTATATTTTGAAAGTAACCGCTTACCGATCATCTGCTCCGCAGGCATCCCACGCCCCGTTTCAGTTTTTCGACAGCATTCACAGGCCACAGATGTCCGGCTCCGGAATCTCACCGGAAACGAACATTCCACCGCTTCGGATAATGTCAGTGGTCCCTCTCATCTTCCAATGAGACCAGGTCTGATATACTCATGTTCAGCGCACAAACAATGTCTATGGACTGAGTCATGGGTGAAAGACAGAAAGTTGATGAGCGCAAGTTCATTCCGACCGGAATTCAAAGTTTCCGCACGCTCCGCGAAGGCAACGGCTACTACGTTGACAAGACTTCCCTGATCCATCAATTGACGGGCGGTCTGGAGAGCCACTATTTCCTTTCCCGTCCGCGCCGTTTCGGCAAGAGTCTTCTGGTCGACACCCTGCATGAGCTTTTCGCAGGCGAGGAGGACTTGTTCCGCGGGCTTGCGATCCACGACAGCTGGGACTGGTCGGTCCGGCATCCTGTCGTGCGGCTGAGTTTTGACGGTCAGTACAACAGTCCCGAAGAGATTGATCAGCACATTCATGGCAAGTTGAAACGGATTGCGGATGATGCCGGTATTGAGACAGGTGAGACCGGCATCAATGCATCACATCA
Source organism: Arenicellales bacterium (assembly GCA_963662635.2). GTDB lineage: Bacteria > Pseudomonadota > Gammaproteobacteria > Arenicellales > JAJDZL01 > JAJDZL01. Next base: position 149,866 of record CAXXFC010000006.1, on the reverse strand, counting down.
TTTGGAAGCGCTGATTCATCGTTTGCATCAGAGCGCCGGTCAGCAGGTGGTGGTACTGGTCGATGAGTATGACAAGCCGATCCTGGATGTCTTGGACAACCCTGAGCTGGCGAGGGCGAACCGGGACTACCTCCGGGGGTTCTACGGCATCATTAAGGGCTGTGCCCGACATGTCAGGTTTGTGTTTGTCACCGGCATCACGATGTTCTCGAAGGTCAGCCTGTTCTCCGGGCTGAACAATCTTGAGGACATCTCCCTGGATCCCCGCTATGCGTCGATCTGCGGATTCACCGATGACGAGCTTGACACGGTGTTCGCGCCAGAGCTCGAGGGATTGGACCGCGAGGAGATCCGTCGCTGGTATAACGGCTACAACTGGCTGGGCGAGCACTGGCTCTACAATCCCTGGGACATCCTGTTTCTGTTGAAAAAAAGGCAATTTGAATCATATTGGTTTCAGAGCGGGACACCGACCTATCTGTACCGGCTGATCAGGGAGAGGAATTATCCGCTGATGGAGTTTGACGGTGGAACGGTCACCAAGGAGCAGCTGGTCCAGTTTGATGTCGGGGACATCGATCTTCGCGCGCTGATGTTCCAGTCGGGGTATCTGACGGTGGGAGAACAGCAGCGTGTCGGCCCGGATACGATCTACACCCTGGAGTATCCGAACCTTGAGGTGAGTGTGAGATTCAACGCGGGTCTTCTGGCTTATGTGGGGTGCGATGCGGAGGCCGTGAGTCGTGACGCAAACGCTGTGCTGGGCTGTCTGGAGTCGAAAGATTTCGGCGGGCTGGCCGAGCGGTTGCGAGCTGTGTATGCGGCGATTCCGCACGACTGGTACCGCAAAAGCGGCAAAGCCGAATCGGAGAGTCACTATCTCATTGTGCTGCAGACGTACCTGCTGGCGGTGGGAGCGGATGTTCAGAGGGAGGTGGCGTCGAACCGGGGCAAGGCGGACCTGGTGGTCACGCATGCCGGCGAGGTGTATGTGATCGAGACGAAGCTGGTCGGGGGCAGGCACGGGCACAGGATCGACAGGGCACTTGATGCGGCGATGCGGCAGATGAGAGATCGCGGCTACGGGGATCAGTATCGCGGCCAAGGTGGCGAGGTTCATCTGGTTGCCATGGTGTTCGGTGGTGAGGAGCGCAATCTTTTGGACTTGCGCGCAGAGTCTGCCCGGGAGCTGCCTGAATCCGGGGCTGAGGGAGACAGTCCGGTCTGGCGACGATTACGGAATGTCGTGGCCTGGAGATGATCGATTGAACACACCCGGTGATTTGGAAGGGTTGGAATAGTCGCCCGCATCGACCGGCATTGAACGATCTGAAATGATCATCATGCCCAATCGCGAATCCCCAAAATGTTGTCCGCGTGGTCAGAGGCGAGCAATTATAGAAAATTTATGTTTGGAAATCGGAAAGCCGCTTTTATTTTCGCGAAGCGACCATTTTCACACAATCTTATGCACCGACTTATCTCCGCACGTTACCTGACCCGAACATCGAATTGTCGTGATTGCATTACCGCGGAACTTGACTTGAACAGAAAATGGATTGCAACACTGCTGAAAGAAAATTGTGAATCACTTGACAGCGAATCAGCGTTTTCACCTGGTAAGAGTTCCACTTTAACTGGAATCATTATTCATTTTCGTTGGAATAGCCACCGTCACCGTGTTCTATTTTCCTTTACTCAGCGTTAAGATAACTGTTAATTCCAATGAACCACAGTTTCTGTTGTGATTGTCGCGAAGGCGACGTGCCGTCGATACGATGATGTCAAATTTATCTTGAGAGGCAAATATTTTTATTTTTAGTGAGGAGTTATTCAGGGAATGAGTGAAAGGGTTTTAACTGCAAAGAACAATTCAATCTTGGAGATTACGATCAATCGACCCAAGGCGAATGCGATTGATCTTGAAACCAGTCGCACGATGGGTAAGATTCTATGCGAATTTCGAGATGACCCGGGATTGAAAGTCGCGATTATCACTGGTGCCGGTGACAGGTTTTTTTCTGCCGGATGGGATCTCAAGGAAGTCGCGGAAGGAAACGCGGGGTTTGATGATGATTATGGACCCGGAGGATTCGCTGGAATAACGGAACTGCACGATCTCGACAAGCCTGTGATCAGTGCTGTCAACGGTTACGCGGTTGGTGGTGGCTTTGAGATTGCGTTGTCGTCGGACATGATCATCGCAGCTGAGCATGCGCAGTTCTTTCTTCCCGAAATTAAGGTCGGCGTAGTTGCTGACGCCGCTTCGTTTCGCTTACCGAGACAGATTCCGAGGGCGATTGCGGTTGAGATGTTGCTGACCGGAAGGCGAATGTCTGCGCAGGAAGCACATGAATGGGGACTTGTCAATCAGGTTGTCAGCCAGGATCAGTTGATGCAGTCGGCGCGTGAACTAGCTTCTGTTATCGCCGAAGGTGCGCCGTTGGTAGTCGCAGCCGTCAAGGAAATTCTTCGCAAAACTGAGGATGTCAGCATCGAGGAGTGTTACCGGATGCTGCATGAAGGTGAATTCGAAAGCTATCAGAGAATGATGGCATCCGAGGATGCCATGGAAGGGCCAAAATCATTCGCCGAAAAACGCGATGCCAACTGGAAGGGGGAGTAAAGTAGCTGTTGTCGGAAAATCGGCATTTCCGGTCAGAATTTAATTTTTTCCGATTTATTCGCGACCCGATAACCGTCCTTTATTGTTCGCACCAATTCGATACAAAAATTTGAGCCAATGGCAGTCAATCTTTCCAGTGTCGATATTGTAGGAGGTGGACCGGCAGGACTCTGTGCGGCGATTCTTCTTCGCAGATATTTCCCACATTTGAGTGTGCGCGTGACAGAACAGAATCAGGAGGGGGCTACATTTGGATTTGGGGTCGTGTTTTCAGATAGAGCGCTGGACTTTATGGAGCACGACGGTCCGGAGGTTCATGGTCTGATTCTTCCTGAAATGCAGAGTTGGCGGAATATGACGCTCAATCTGCCGGAAGGGCAGATTACGCTTGATGGAGTGGGATTTACAGCTGTTGGACGATTGAGATTGCTTGAAATTCTGAGTGCACAGGCGAGAGCCTTGGGTGCTGAAATTCGATACGGCAGAGCGGTCACTTCACTGAGTGAACTAGATGGAGATCTGATAATTGGCGCAGATGGACTGAATTCGGTGGTTCGACAAGCTGATCATGAAGTTTATCAACCAGAAATTAAATATGCGAACAACTATTTTGCATGGTTTGGGACTGCAGTGCGCTTTGAAACATTGACTCAAACATTCATTGAAAGCGATCATGGTCCATTGAATGCCCATCACTACAGATACGAAAACTCCATGAGCACTTTTATTGTCGAATGTGGCGCCCGCACCTACGAGTCTTTCGGCTTCCACAAGATCGGTGAGATCGAAAGTGCTCAGATTTGCTCCGAGCTTTTCACACATGTTCTCGGAGGAGCTTCACTGGTAACCAACAAGTCTGTCTGGCGCCGGTTTCCCAAACTTTGGTGCGACCGATGGTATTCAAAAAATCGGGTTCTGATTGGAGATGCGGCTCATACGGCACACTATTCGATAGGCTCTGGAACCCGTCTGGCAATGGAAGACGTGATCGCGCTGGTCCGCATGCTCGATTCAAATGAGACAGTTGAAAATGCGCTGGCCGCGTACGATGAGAATCGACGTGCGATAGTGAATAAAATTGTTGTGGCCGCCAACGCGTCGGCGAATTGGTACGATCAATTTGATAGGAAAATGGCGCAGTCACCGAATGAGTTTGCGCTCGACTACTTGATGCGGTCCGGACGCATGAGCAAAAAGCGTTTGCGTTCTTTAGCACCGGAATTCATGAAACAGTACGAGTCAGACTGAGGTGACTACGCCGGAGTCTGTACTGTTTCCGGAATCAGCAAGAAACAGATTCTATATCGATGGTACCCATGCGTTGTGTTGGCAGTATCGCACGCCGGTCTATTCTGAATCTGCCCCATAGATTTCGGCTAGTTGTCGAGTTTCAGCCAGAAACTCTTCTCGTAAAGAAGACGGCTCCAATACCTCCACTTGACTGCCGAAGGCTGCCAACCACCAACGTAGTTGTGCAGTGTCGGCAACCGTAGCCTCCAACAGGATCTGTCCATCTGCCTGTTCTGTCGCGCGGTGATCATGCGAGAGATTGCACTCGGTGAGATGCGCGCCGGCTTCGGAATCAAATCTCGCGCGAAGCGCAATGGTTTGATTGCTTAACGGATAGGCAAATGAACTGTAGTCATTCAAATATCTATTTAGGTCGAAATCCGCCAACTCCTCCATTGGTTCACTTAGCACACGCACTTCGCTCATTCGATGGAGTACATAATGTCGGACATCCTCATAATTTTCAGCTGTAGCGACCAGATAGGTCATGCTGGTGCGAACGACAACACCTAGCGGATCGAGAACAAAAATTCGTGGATGTTTCTTGTGCTTGCCGCGATACAGTAGTTTTAGTTTTCTCTTTTTCAATACTGCTCGGAAGACAGCATCCCGCACCTCTTCGGAAACTGCCGGCGATTTCAATGTCAGTCCTGTCTGTACGATAGCTACTCGGTCGGAGAAGTTATTTAATTCAGTATTGCCGAGAACTTCGTCAGCTTGCTTGAAGTATTTTTCCAGCAGATTCAGAGTTTCCGATGGAATGATCGGTCGCAGGTATTCGTCCGCAAGACGCAATGCAAATGCCGTTTGTTCACTCATCGCCGGAATTTGTGTGAGGGCATTTTTGTCGATCCAGAACCAATAATGGGTACGATTGCGCGTGACATAGTTGATTGGATACGCGCGACTGATTTGCAGTAGGCTACGTTGAACCGAACGGACATCGACAGCATAATCGGGGTTTATGTCTCTTAACTCTTTCTGGATTTGAAGCGCGCTTTTGCTCCGGGGATGAACCGGGATAGCCTGAAGGGTCGCGATGAAACGCATCGTTGTTTCTACAGATTTACGCATATCAATTTTGTCTTGTTACAGAGAAACTATGAAAATCAAAAATGACAAAGATATTCATTCAGTTCCCAATGCTATATCTAAGCACAAATATTATGTTCTTCCCGGACAACAATTTTACGCGTTGATACACAAATAAAATACAGGAGATTATCAACAATGAAGCGCTTCACAGTATGTCATGATGGTGAAATCTGAATTGATATACCGGTTGCCGAAATATTGGGATGTCTCTATCCTTGAAGATCGACAGATTTCGAGGTATCGGCAAATCCGAACGGTTTGGTACTGCCGGGTTTGATTTCACATTCAGCTATGAGCATGGCTACCAGCGATTCGCTATCAGACAATTTTCCCAGCACTTCAGCCTTACGTCGTACAACCTCGAAGTCTGCGGGAGTCAGCATGTCAAGTGCGGCCAAGTTTTGCGGTGGCGTGAGCTTGAACCATTTACGGAATGCTGTAGCAACCTGTTCCGGTCGCATGTAATCGAAAGTCACTTTAAAAGTAAAGCGACGAAGCGTAGCGGCATCCAGTAAATCCGCATGGTTTGTCGTACAGGCGAATGGCAGTGGATGCGATTCCATCCAGGTTAGCATCTCGTTGACTTGGGAAATTTCCCAGCTGCGAACCGCACGACTGCGGTCGACCAGTAGAGAATCGGCTTCGTCGAAAACTAAAAACGCCTCTTCGAATATAGCTTTGTCAAATGCTTTGGCGATATTGCGTTCTGTTTGCCCGACAAACATATCGAACAGGTCAGACGCTCGACGAAGATGCACTTCCATTCCGATTTGTCTGGCAAGGTAGCGCACGAAGGCACTCTTGCCAGTTCCAGGAGGCCCCTGCAAACACAGCGAAAACCGCCGAGTTCCGCTTTTCACCAAGTTTTCCGTCATTGTAATGAGGTCAACATCAGCATTTGCCAGATGCAGGTCAAAATCCTGATTACTCAGCGCCCGCGGGTTATCACAACCAAGAACCTTGGACAGACTTTTCATACTGCGGCGAACCAGTTCGATATCGCCACCGCCAAGTTCCCCGGCCAATGCGGCACCTTCAACTACACCAGGTGTGGCCGCAAATTGTTCAGCAATTGACAATGCATCGTCGTCGCTGATTTCCATTCCGTGACGTGTCAGCTGGCCTGTCAAGATGTCGGCGCGGGTACGTGTTGGCGGTAGTTGGAATTCGACCGCGAGCACCATACGCCGTACAATCGGATCATCCAGGAATCCGGCTTCGTTCACTATCCAAATTGTCGGTACAGGTGCGTTTTCAAGCAGGCGATTCAGATACACTTTTGAACCACCTGAACGACGTGACTGCGCAAACAATCCAAACAGTCCTTTACTCATACCATAATCCGAAGTGAGTACATCCTCCATTTCATCGAGCATCAGAAGAGCGTTACGATCATCTTTCAGCAGATTCTGGGAGAGGCGCAGTTCCGAGAGTCTCTCGTTTCTGGTCGGCTCATTTCCACGATCATCACTTTCGCCGATACTAAATAGTGACATTCCCAAACGTTGCGCCAAAACCTTGCAGAAGCTGGTTTTTCCAGCACCGGCGGGACCGTAGAGGAGGATATTGACACCTTTGGTACCACGTTCCATCGCACCTCTCATAATCGATTCGACATCGTCTCGTTTCTGTCGCAGGTAATCATAATCAGACCATTTCAGGTCCGTTGTCTCTGACTTTCCCAAAAGCAGTTCTCGTACGTCAGCAACTTCGTCTGTGTTCCATCTCAGACGACTTAAACGGTCAGCAATATTGACTTCTCCATCATCTTCGTCAATAGTCAGAAGACCGGAACTGACAAGAGGGAGGTTCCAACGCAGCCGTCGTTTATAACTCTTTATTGACATGCCGAGTGCATGAGGAATGAGATTATTATCCAGATTGATCTCATAGTAACTGCGTCGACGAGGTGGATCTTTCTGCAACGAGCAAATAAAATCTTCAACACCTGAGTGCTCTATAAACTGGAATGCTTCCAGTATCTGGGTGTCTTCATCACTCAGTTCCATTAATCTGCCGAGTTCACGAATACGCAACGCCATTGCATCAAATGGGATTTTTTCGGTTACCCTTTTCAAGTCTTCCAACAATTCCTTGAGCTTGCGCCAGCCATATTTGTTGGATAGTTCTACCGGAAGCGACGCAAAGTAATGTTTGGTGGCATTACATTCTCGAATTTCTGAGAATGAACTACCTGAGGCTACTTCTTCCAGCAACTGGTTTGCCTGATTTGAAGGAAAGCTGGTGTGCTTCGCGATGTTGGCCGCATATGAAATAAGCAGCCGGTGTTCATATTTCAAGGTCATGGTTATCGTCTAAATTCAGTCTTGTGATTCGAAATTTGACACAGGATAACTGCCAAACACGACAATTTACGTCGCAATGAGAAAATAATTTGTCTTTTAGCAGTCGGTCGACCATAGAAACTTATCTGATTCGGAAGACTGCCTTGAATCAATTAGTACCTTGTCCGGAGCAGTAGCTGAATTCTATGGTCGGGAGAACCGGTTCATCAGTGTTCTTAGGGCACCTTATAATGATGGGAGGTCAGTCAGTCCTCTCTATAGTTGGAAATTAGGACCGCAATCCATCTCTCTTAAACCGAACGCCAAGAATTGAACTCTTTCGACTCGAACAAACAAATTGAAACCGAGATTCTCGATCCAGTGGCGGACGAAGTTCCTGGCGCTCGGGAAATTGGTTTCGTTCGGTCCGAGCACACAAACTGTTCGTCGATTCTCTGGGATAACCTGGAACGAAACCCCAGCAAACTCGCATTAGTCGGTTCATTCGGGGAACTGACCTATAGCGAACTCATTGCCGTTTCTTCGATGTGGGGAAATGCTTTCAATGCGGCTGGATTGGAGCGAAATGATCGGATTGTATGCTTTTTGGACGATACACCGGTGTATCCTGCAGTTTTCTTTGGTGCGGTTCGCGCCGGATTCGTACCGGTACTGCTGAATACGCAAACCAACTCTGAAACACTGAACTACTATTTGAAGGATAGCGAAGCCAGACTCGCAGTCACCGAGGCGTCACTGGCCAATCAATTCACAAATGAAGTGCTTGACGGTGCGTGTATCGAACAGATTATTACGGTGAATGGTGATAGTGGATGTGATCGCTCTGCTGAGCTTGAAGAATTCCTGAAAGACCAACCGACCCAGCTGGCTTGTGCCGATACTAACCCTGATGACATGGCATTCTGGATGTATTCGTCTGGTACTACAGGGCAGCCTAAAGGTATCGTTCACTTGCACCATGATATGGCGTATACACACCAGTCGTTCGGGTTGGATGTATTGAAACTTTCACCTGATGACATCTGCTTTTCAGTCCCTAAAATTTTCTTTGCTTACGGATTTGGAAATTCCCTCACGTTTCCTTTTTCGATTGGTGCCACAACTTTGTTGATGCCCGGACGACCAACATCTGACATGGTCCTGGAAACGATCGAAAACTTTCGGCCGACTGTGTTCTTCGGGTTACCAAACCTCTACAATCTTCTGTGCCGGGATAAATCAATCGGTACCAGAGATCTCAGTTCCATACGGCAATCAGTATCCGCTGCCGAAACCCTTTCTGAGGAAGTCTACAGTACATGGCGCGGGCTGACAGGACATGGAATTACGGAAGGACTGGGTTCGACGGAACTGTTGCACATCTATCTTTCCAATCGACATGATGATCACCGAGTCGGTGCGGCCGGCGGTCGCGTTGCGGGCTATGAAATCAAACTGATATCACCGGACGGCGATGAAGTAGGAGTAGGGGAGGAGGGTATCATGCTGGTGCGCGGTCATTCATCCACTCCCGGTTATTGGTGTCAGACCGAAAAAACAAAGGAGACAATTCGCGGTGACTGGATATACACAGGCGACCGCTTTCTGGAAAAGGATGGCTTTTACTATTTTCAAGGTCGGGCGGACGATCTTGTCAAGATTTCGGGACAGTGGGTATGGCCGCTTGAGGTTGAGCGTTGTTTGAATGAGCATCCTGATGTGCACGAATCGGCGGTCATGGCTGAGGAGTTGCCAGATAAGCGTATGACTCTGCGAGCTGTGATTTGTCTGAAAGACGGAATATCCGCTGACGACGACGAAACCAAGTTATTGCAAGAATATATCCGCAATCAGCTGATGCCATTCAAGTATCCACGCATCGTCGAGTATCGAAACGAACTTCCGAAAACCGGAACCGGGAAAATTGATCGCCAGGCTTTGTTGCAGGAACGCTGAACATTGGAGCGGTCAACTTCTGAAAAATGATGAATCAAAATTCAAGAAATCGCTATAGCCTATTGATTTAATATTAAAAGTTTTGTATAAGTAGTCAGTTCGTAGTCCGTGCAATAATCTTCAACTATTAATCCGGTTGTGGGATATGATTCACTTTGACGTGACGAGCAAAGGATTAGTCTAGAAATATGAAATTGGTAGAAAACGCAATTGCCCCGAAAAGTTCTCTTGTTGTAGAACCATACCCTTATCAGCAGAAGCTGTCCAGAAAGGAGTATGAGTCCAAAAAGGCCGAGCTGCAGGTTGAACTGGTCAAGGCGCAAAACTGGATCAAGAACGATAAAAAGAAAGTTGTAATTCTGTTTGAAGGACGAGACGCCGCTGGAAAAGGAGGAACAATAAAGCGATTCATGGAGCATCTCAATCCACGAATCGCCAGAGTTGTGGCATTACCCAAACCCGGTGAGAAGGAACGGGGTCAGTGGTTTTTCCAAAGATATATTCGGCATCTGCCAACCAGCGGTGAAATGGTGATGTTTGACCGGTCCTGGTACAACAGGGCAGGGGTTGAACGGGTGATGAATTTCTGCAGCCGACTCGAATATCTGGAGTTTATGCGACAGGCACCTGCACTGGAAAGAATGCTGGTTGACAGCGGCATTCACCTGTTCAAATATTGGTTTTCGGTGAGTCGGGAAGAACAGCGCCGTCGATTCGACGCACGTAGGAACAGCCCCCTGAAGCGCTGGAAACTAAGCCCGATCGACAACGAGTCCCTCAACCTGTGGGCAGAATACACCGAAGCGAAAGAAACAATGTTCTTTTATACCGATACCAGGGATGCACCATGGACGGTGGTCAGGTCAGACGACAAGAGAAGAGCAAGGCTCAACTGTATGCGGCATTTCCTCTCCAGTTTTGACTACCCTGACAAAAACAAAGAGATAGTTGTGCCCGCTGACCCTCAGATTGTCGGACTGGCGCGCGACATTTTCGTTACCCAACCATCCTCAAGCGAGAAAGTTGATACGGATGCGACTGAATCGCATCCGGAATGAATAGCATTCAAACGCTGTAGAGTCGACCGAATTCGGGTCGCCGGTCGTTGATTCCCGCAAGTCTCAGGCAATGCCACGCCATGGCGTGGTTGCTTGAAGTTGCGGGTTTTCCAGTTGCCTGCTCAATGGCATTGACTACAGGCGCTATCCGAAGATTGGTGCACGACACGAACACCAGATCTACGTCTTCAATCTGACCCAGTTCTACAGCCGCGTTACGGATTGACTCGGTGGAGATTCTTGCTGCTTTATTGTCGTCTTCTTCGTTGAATGACCCGAACGCCACCACATTGAAGCCCTTACTTTCGATGTACGCAGCAACCGCGTCATTGACATCCTCGCGATAAGGTGTCAATACTGCAAGATTCTTCGCACCCAAAGCCTCGAATGCTGCAAATGCAGCGGTAATCGGTGTGGTGCACTTCACTTCCGGACGTTTTTCTCGAATCCGCTCGAATACCCGTTCTTCCCCGATCACCATCGAAGCCGAAGTACATCCGTAAGCAACCACATCCAGAGGCACGTCTTTGAGGATGACTTCCGTACACTCAGGTATTCGATGCTCCATGTCAGCAAGCGTTTCGGGAGTGATCGTGGCTGAATTCCGAATCCGACTTTCGTAGAATGCGACACCTTCGATGTCAAGAAAGTCGCGGAATTCGTGCTCAATCGTTTGGTCGGTGCCGAGAACTATAACACCGATCGCCGCACGTTCTGCTATACCACCGTCGAGCTCGAAGGGAATGTAGTTACGAATCACTCTCGTTGACGGGTTGACTGCCTGCACTGCTTCCATCTATCTATCCTACCTGGACTTGTTGCGTCCGTTTGTCTACTGTATATCATTGCACAGCAATTCTGTGCGTTCTTTCAGATTATGACATTTCTTCACGTCGTATCAAAGGTGCCGCTACTCCGGTCGAAAATGTTCGGTGTCGATTTCCGGATTTTCACCCATGATCAGATCAGCGGCAATCTTCGCCGAGCCGCAAGACATGGTCCAACCCATATGCCCCTGACCTGAATTGACGAACAAATTGTCGAATTTCGCGTAGCCGATATAAGGCGTTCCCTGAGGTGTCATCGGTCGGAAACAGGTTCGGTACACGGGTTCGTCATAGATTGCTGCATGAGAGAGTAATTCCTTTACGGTATTCATCATAGGCGCGAAGTCTTTAGGCCTGTGCCTGAGATTGTAACCGGCAAATTCCGCTGTAGCTGTCGCTCTGACCGACTGTCCAATTGGCGAACAGGCCACCAGATTATCTTCGTCAACAGTTCCGATCGTTAGATTGGTATGTTCTTGATTTGCCGGCAGAGTCAGGGAGTACCCTTTGACGGGGTAAATCGGGAGGTTGATTCCAATCGGCCTCAGAACGATCGGTGTGTATGCGCCAAGACAGACAATGAAAAGATCGGCTTCAATTTCACTATTCGATGTCACTACACTGCGCACCCGCGTTCTGTCAGTCACAATGGACTTCACTTTCGTATCCAATAGAAAATCCACACCTTTTGACTCGCATATGCGGGCCAATTGTCGGCAAAAAATCTGGGAGTTTCCGGTTTCACATGTCGGACTGTAGATTGCGCCGGCAATTTTGTCATGTGCATGTTGGAACGCAGGCTCCAGGTCAACGACTTCGTCCTTATTTAAAACTTCCAGTTGTTGACCGTTGTTCTGAAGAATCTTGGAATGCTCCACGCCAGCACGAAAAGTTGTTTCTCTACGATAGACGTACAACAGACCTTTGGCAATCCTGTCAAATTGAAGATCGTTCTCATTATTGACAATTCCCAGTCTTTTTTGCGAGTAAACACAAAGATTATGTTTTTGGATCGTATTTCGAATTGCATCTGCGTTGTTGCACTGTTTGAGAAACAGTGCGGTCCACCGCCAGAATTGCATATCAAATCGAAATCTGAATCGAAACGCCTGGTCGTTGCGATAGATCGACTTCAGCAGTATTGCGGGTACTTTGGGAGAAGCCCAGGCAAAAGCATGCCCCGGCGCGATCATCGCAGCATTGACACCACTGGCTTCCGATGCAGGTTCAGGGTTGGCGTCGACAACAGTGACCTGAAAATCTTTGTTGCGGGATAGTTCGTATGCGGTTGTTACTCCGATAAGTCCAGCACCCAAAACCGCGATCCGCATTTCTGAAATCGCCCCGGCCGATCTGAAAGTATAAAATCAGGTCGGTTATTTTGCCGCAATGATGCCAATTTCGACATTGAATTGCGGTGCTGCCAAAGCAGACTCAACACAGGCTCTGGCAGGGGCATTGCCCGGCGAGACCCAAGCATCCCAGATCGAGTTCATTTCATCAAAATTATTAATATCAGTGAGCCATATGGTTGCCGAAAGCAGTTTCGACTTATCCGTTCCTGCTTGAGATAAGAGGCTATCGATTCGCTTCAATACATCTTTCGTCTGGTCTGCAACACTTGCACCAGGCGCGTCGAACGCAACCTGACCTGCCAGATAGACTATATCGCCATGGATTACAATCTGGCTCATTCGCTGACCTGTTTCCATTCTTTCAATCATAAGTTCCTACTCCTTGTGAAGTTTGTATTTGGATTGAATCGCTCATTGTATATCTGTGCAATCATTGGATTGTTGGTAACTGTGGAAAGAAGTTTAGAAGGCACCTTTATTTTCCCTGAATATTGAGCATTTCTAAGAGATTTAGAAAAATAGCGAAAATTGCTGGACATAGGCGTGTTCAGCAGGTTATTTGTGTACGGATTCAAATCTAATGTCGAGTCATTCGACTGATGTCGGGTAAAGTCGCTTGAGCCTGATGTGTACCTCCCGATCATGAACCGCCAGTCTATCCTCACCTGCAGATGATCCCGGTCCACCTGCTACCTCCTCACTGACCTCCTGCATCGCCGTGCTTGTTGCTGTCCGCAACCAGTCGCAGATGCCGTGGTACCGCCCTTCGCACGACACCATTCGCACCATGATCGCCGCACGGACTGAACCCCATGGGCGGCCGGGTCCACTCGAACACACCTTCCGACACGTCAATCAGGTGAATGCCCGACTTCCACACTAGCTCACGCTGGTCCTTGTCGATCTCCACTACCGCAAGAATCGGATACACCTCCCTTGACTCAAACTCGGGCTTTTCAATGCGAAACATCCTGACCAGTCGCCACACCTGATCCAGATGCTCAGGCTCAAACTTGCTCTTGACCTCCACCACATAGGCCGCACCGGTGCCGTTGCGGGCGACACCCCAGCCATCCAGCTGCAGGTTTCCGCGCTCGTACGACTCCATGTGGTCGGCATCGAAATACTCGTCCAGAATCCGCCGGATGGAGGGTTCCGCAAGTGCCTCGGTGTAGCTTCCGAACTTGTTGTTGTGTCCGCCGATCTGCTTGCCGTGTTCTTTCGCCGTCGCGGCCAGCTTCGTAGCCGCCGCATTCACCTTCGCAATTTCTTTCCTGAGTTCCTTCCATCTCTTTTCCGACTGCTTCCGGATCTTTTCGGATTGCTTCCGAATCTCTTCCGTTTCCGCACGCGTTTCAGCGGCACGCTGATTGATCCGCTCGGTCTCCTCGCGTATCTTCTGAATCCTTTCCTCAGTCGTCAGGTTCTCCTGTTCCGGCATCTTCGCCACCTCAAATCTCAGGTTGATCTGCCCATCGGCAATATCCAGTCAGAGTTTCAATGACCGGTCCGGTCTCCATGATACTACGATACTGCGAATTGATCCGGTCGGATGGCCCGCCAGCCGTCCGCCTGAACAGTGACCTGAATACTCAATTGGATGTCCCTGTCGTCCGACAGGAAGAAGACCACTTTGTGGACTCAGGACTGAAGCGATGAGTGTGGACAGTTGGGATTTCGTCGTCCGGCTGTCGGACCGGGATCGCCTGTGCGCAGCGACCAGAACCACAATTCACCAACGCTTGTACGTTCTTCACGCGGTCGAACCCTTACCCGACATCGGTCAAATGACGATACACAAGGGCGCGAACCTCCGTCATTCGACCAATTTTGCAAACATGTCAATACTTGTTGATACCAATGTGGTGCCCGGGTTGATTCGCATATCCCCGAACCCAGCCGTAAAGAAGCGGGCTGACATTCAATCTGTGGAAAGTCTGTACTTTTCAGCGGTCGGCGAAGTCGAGTTGCGATTTGGTGCGGCTGTTCTACCCTTGGGACGACGGCGTGATAGGCTGATTTTTAAAAATTGAAAATTTAATTTGCGAAGCGTTCGATAATCGCATGCTGCCGTTTGACAATAAGGGGCAGCTCGAAGTTACGCGGATTTGGCGGCAACATATCGTGCCTCTGGGATTGTGATACCGATTGTAGACATTCAAATTGCTGCCATTGTACGTTCTCGCGGTATGACGGTAGCGACGCGTAATATTCGAGACTTCAAGGAGACTGGCATCAAGCCCTCTTTCTTGTAAGCGGTCTGGACTTCAGTGTAGATAGTCAGTTACGAAGTATTAGTCCTGTTGCGAACAAGCACAATCAGATTTGGATTAGTGTGCTTGTTGAGGATGTACCGGATCAATGAGTTTGTCTTTCCACAACCGCTTCAAAATTTCTCCATAACTCTTGTAGTAAAAGTTTCCGTTTCGCCTCAGAATTTCTTCTCTTCGCTGATTGAAAATTTCTGGAATCATTCTCCAGGGCAGTCCGGGGTTTTCGTGATGCACCCAGTGGTAGTTGTTGTTCAGATAAAGCAGCCTTGTCAGAAAAGAACCCTCGACGACAAGACTTCTTTCGTCTTCTGCAGGTGACCATCTGTGCTCTGTATAAGACCGAAATAAAATCAACGATATGCCAGGATAAACAAAACAGAGTAAGAATTTCCAAACCGGTAAACCTGAGAGTTGCACGAACATCAAAATACCAGCACACCAGGCAGCGTGAATCAACCAGATTCGTAAGCGCTGAGTGTCACCGGCAAAAATGCATCTCAATTCACTCTTCCATAGATGGAAAAGTGATATGAAAGGTCCGATTAACAATCGACCGGCAAGGGTGAAGTTGAATCGGTAGAGCCATTTGCGAAATCGCCCCATACTGTCGAATTGCTCACGGGTGAGGTATATGGATTCGGGATCGGTTTCGACATCGGTCAGCACTTCGACGCGATGGTGCTCAAGATGGGTGTCTCGGTAGGTTGGGTACGGGAAGTACAAAGTTAAAGGCGGATACGCCAACAATGTATTGAACCAATTATACCGGGTCGGATAGCCATGGACTGCAAGATGCTGAAAACCACCGTGCAAGGCGCTTACGTAACCACCCAATATAAAGAGTGCTAAAAGAGGAAAGGATTCGCCATATACCACCAGTGTCAACCAGCAAGCATAGATTCCTATACCCAAAGAGATGTCAAAAGTGACCGAGTCCTTGCTCATGTTTACAGACAATCAGAAATTTAAATCATGCAGAATCCAACAGGTTGATTACCAAATGTAGAAATCTGTACTGTTTGACCTGAATGTATGTCAGTCAGGACTTCAAATAATATCTGAACGAAGGTAATTTTCAAAACTTCCGAGGCGCTAATTTGGTACGACTATTTTCAGATATACTTTGCCCCGACTATGGATATGCCATTAACGTTGAATAAATGGACATTCTAGTCTATGAATATGGTCGTCAATAGTGGATATCAAGGAGAGATACCGATGGAGAAAAACAGATACCTGACGAAATCTATATTCAAGCTGGCTACCGAATGCCCCACGAAGCTTTTTTGCACCGGTAAAAAAGACAAGTACGCCAATCAAAAACCAAAAAACAGTTTCCTTCTCGCACTGGCAGATGGCGGTAATCAGGTGGGCGAACTCGCTAAACATTATTTTCCGGGAGGCGAGGAAATCAAAACTCAAGATCACGATAAAGCATTGGAGCAGACCAACGAGTTGCTCGGGTTGGATCAGGTCACGATATTCGAAGCGGCAATCGCGACCGATAAACTTTTCATCCGTGCAGATATTCTGGTAAAAGATAAAAACAGACTCAGCCTCTATGAAGTGAAGGCCAAATCGATAGACCCTAAAGAGAAAAACAAGTTTTTACAAAACAAACAAAACAGACCATACCTATATGATGTTGCCTTTCAGAAGATTGTCATTGAACGAGCTTATCCTCAATATGAAGTTTCGGTCAATCTCATGCTGGTCGACAAATCTGCGAAATGTCCGACAGATGGTCTCAATCAAAAGTTTCAATTAGTTAAAGATAGCAATAATCGAGTCTCTGTTTCCGTATCGGAAACCCTGACGGAAGAAGATTTAATACCGCCAATTCTCCGCAAGATGAATGTGGATGCAGAATACAAAAATATTTATTCCGATACATACGATGGAGGTGAGCAGTCGCTAAACTTTGAACAATGGGTTGACTGGTTGGCGGACTACTATGTTCCAGATTCGCCATTCTCGACACCGATATCGACGGCATGCGCTAAATGCGAGTTTCGTACAACGGATGATGAAGAACGGATTGGTTTGGAAAGCGGATTTAAGAGATGCTGGAAAGATCAATTGGGGTGGAATGACCAAGATTTCGAATGCCCCACCGTTCTAGATGTATGGCAAGCAATTGGTCGGGGTAAGGATGAAAGGGATAAGAATCAGCTGATTCAAGATGGCATTATCAAAATGTCCCAACTTTCCAAGGCGAACATCATTCCTAAGCCGGAAAAAAATATAGGACCGGGTCTTTCACAAAAAGAACGACAGTGGCTTCAGGTCGAGAAAGTGCAAAACGGAGACTACTCGATCTGGCTGGACCGGGAGAGTCTTCGAAGAGAGATGTACAGCTGGGATTTTCCACTCCACTTTATTGACTTTGAAACCGCGAGCGTAGCAATTCCTTTCTATGCGGGACGCGGACCTTATGAGGGAATCGCATTTCAGTTTTCTCATCATGTTGTTAGTGAAGATGGTTCTGTGGAGCACTTTGGTCAGTTTTTGAATAAGGAACGAGGGACGTTTCCGAACTTCGAATTTGTGAGAGCACTAAATGCTCAGCTCAAAGACGACAACGGTACTATCTTTCAATATGCCCGCCATGAATACAATACCCTGAACATGATTTACCGTCAGTTTCAGGATGAAAAGGGTCAAATTGCAGATCGGGATGAACTTTGTGAGTTTATCAAGTCAATAACTCATAAAGATGAATGCAAAGGTAAGCGCACTATGGTGGACCTGTGGGAAATCGTCAAGCGCTACTACTACGACCCCGCCACCAAAGGCTCCAACTCTATTAAGGACGTGCTTCCGGCAATCCTGAACAGCTCCACTTTCCTGCAGAACAAATATTCAAAACCAATCTACGGATCTAAAGATGGAATCCGCAGCAAAGATTTTGAAAACAAAATTTGGATCAAGTATAAGGACGGGAAAGTAATTGATCCATATAAAAGTCTGCCCCCTATGTTTCAGAATATTCCAGAAAGTGATATGCGATATTTGATGTCTAGCGATGATGAGCTACGAGAAGGCGGTGCTGCCATGACAGCTTATACCCGGATGCAGTCGGAAGAAATGTTGGACTTTGAGCGTGAGGAGATCCAAAAAGCACTTCTCAAATATTGCGAATTGGATTCCATGGCAATGGTTATGATCTATGAAGGTTGGAAGGCTCTTCTACAAAAGGAACAACAAAACTGAAAGTCCTTCGGAAGTTTAACACTATATTGCTGTTCGGCATGACACACCGACTCGACTCATCATGGGATGACATCTACAAGGGCACCTCTATTAACCCTGAAAATTGAGAGCCCCTGAGTGTCCGATGCCGATTTTTGAAAAAATCCAAGCTTCCGCACCGCATTTTCCGAAAATTTCCCGCTCCGAAGGCGATTTTCCGCAATTTCCGGCCTGAAAACCCCCTGATCCGAGCCTCACTGCCCTGAATTTCGCCCATTCGGACACAACTTCCCCTACACCGCCGACAACGACGGCTGCAGATAGCTCAGCCGCCTCATGTTGTAGCAAAGGTTGCGCAACCCGATCCAGCTCCGCGCCCTCGTCTTCCCGATACAGCGCATGTACCGCTCCGGCATCTCGTTGGTCATCGACCCGAACACATGCTCCACCCGGCAGCGCACTTTCGAATACGCCCGGTTCACCCCGTCCTGACGGTCGCTCAAAGCCTTCGCACGCGTCGCCTTGTGGTTGATGCGGGGCTTGTAACCGCGCTTCCGCAGCTTCCTCAACGCATCCTCCGAACGGTAGGCACTGTCGGCCCATACCTGACAATCGCCCGTGGGCCGTTCCGGCAACAGCTCAACGAACACCTGCGAGTCGTGCGTGCTCGCCGCCGTCACCTCCCATTCGTCAATGAACTTCGTCTCCCGGTCCGCCGAGATGTGGTTCTTGTAGCCGAAATGGTTCTGATTGCGCTTTTTCGTCCAGCGCGCATCGGTGTCCTTCTGGCACAGCTTGTTCGGATTGTCCTGCCAGGACTCCGGCACCTCGCCGGACTTCACCGTCCGGTTGTCCTCGCGGCTGTTGCGCTGACGCGGCACCTCGACAATCGACGAGTCCACAATCTGTCCGCTGGTGAGCTCGTAGCCATGCGAGCGCAGCTGCGCCTTGAAAAGATCGAACAGCTCGTCAATCCGACCCGACCGGCTCAGCAGGTCGCGGTACTTCCACAGGGTCTTCTGATCCGGCACCTGATCATCGCTCTGAAGTCCCGCAAACTGCTTGAAGGTGCGCCGGTCCAGCAGCATGAACTGCAGGTCGCGGTCGCTCAGCGAGTGCATCACACCCAGCAGGATCGAGCGGAACATCACCAGCGGATCCCAGGCCGGCCGCCCCGGACCGCCATGGGAGACACCGAAAATCTCCTCAAGCACCGGTACAAACACCTCCCAGTCCACCAGCGCCCTGATACGCGCCAGACCATCAAATTCCTCCAGCGCCCGCTGCTGCATCTCACGCTCGAACAGATGCCGTCTCTCCATCTCAAATACCCTGCAATTAATCCGCAAAATGAATGACTTACCGATGAATCCATATTATCTCATATCGAACCGGAAATCGCGAATCCGAGTCGCCTTCACTCTCCCAGTCTCAGGCTGTATCATTAATGTCGAATAAATAGACGTGCCCACAACTGATTCGATGCAACGAAAAAGTCAAATGACCTGATCGAGCACTACCACAGGAGAACATCATGAGAGCAATTTCCAAGACTGTATCCGACAATCTCGGCTATTACGTATACAGACTGATTGATCCCCGGACAGGCCATACTTTCTATGTCGGTAAGGGTCGGGGTGGCCGGGTATACGAGCATGTGCTGGCGCAAATCAGTGTGACCGGGGAGGAGAACGAGAGTTCCCTGAAACTAGCGCAGATTCGGGATATCCTCAATTTCGGAATGGAACCGCATCATATCATACATCGGCACGGGCTGGACGAGCGCACCGCATACGAGGTGGAGGCTGCGGTCATCGACTGTTACATGAACAATCTGACCAATGTGGTTTCGGGTCACAACAGTGATCGGGGTTCTGCTACCGTGGATCAGCTGATACAGAGATATGAACCGGAGGAGATGCCGAATGAACCCGGTGTTCCAATCCTGTGCATCAAAATCAATCGCAGAACATTGGAAAACAGCGAATTTGATGCATATGTGGCTGTCAGAATGGCATGGAGAGTGGATGCCAAAGAACTGAATGCCACGGAACATCATGTCGCGGCAGTATGCGACCAGATCTGTGTCGGATTGTTCCGGGTGGACAAGAACAGCTGGTATGAGCATGATCCGACTATACACGGGGAAACTGATAAACCATACAAGGGAACGAGGTATTGTTTCGATGGTATCCCGGCAGATGAAGGGATGAGAAGGAAGTATATCGGAAAGAAATTGAACGCACCTCCGGGCAGTCAGAATCCGATATCGAAAATGCTGTGGTAGGCTGGGGTTAATCCATCCCCGGCGCAGTGTCAAATCCGGTTCATCCGTAGCCTGACGCCTAGTACGGCAACCTCTTCGAAGCATCCATACATATTTTGAGACACCCTGACTTGGGCTAAATTTTGCAGTGACAATTGTCGCAGAGTAATTTTTCCAAGGCGGGGTTACTCGAGTTGCAGGTTGTAAATAGCATAGTTCAATTCCTTAAGCTCGCAGACAAACTACGTGAAATGCGGATACACATCCACCTTTCGATGAGTTTCATCCCATGCGATTCGCGGAATGCCTACAACAATGTTGCGTGGCACTTACCATTTTTTCAACTGCCAGATTTTATAAAAATGATCGCGTCCTCACGCACAGTGGTAGTCAGGCTTACCTCATTTGCGGTTGTACAGTGCAACAATACTAAGACACATTGGACTGAATAATGCGAGGTTGAAAACGTGGAAGTTCTCCTGACTACAGCATTGAATAGTAGACACTGACATTCGAATAGTGCCTTCAGTAACTCTCAAGATTCTCCAAATCTTGATTAAACTTTCTGTCGGCAAGTTGAAATCTGCTGTTGATGCCTTGTACTGTACTTTTATTCGCATGGTTGGCTGATTTCAAGCCGATGATTATGGTGACCATCAATTTTCTCCATCGAGAAGCCACTCATTGAACCAGCGTTCTCTGACTTTTTCCGTACGCGAGTACCACTCACTTGCTATACGAATTACATTCTTGGAGGTAGACGATGTTGATCTTGGCATATAGGTCAGCATGGATACATTGGATTTCTCATGCAGTCCTATTCGTCTAATTGAGGAACTCCGAGTGGGGCTGTAAGGAATCCGGTTTGAGAAATCAGCCATCTTCTGCGTGCCTGTGACGTACCTGAGAAATTTTTTAGCTGCTTCTTGATTGGGTGAGTCACGTAGTATGCCCCAAACTCCAAACTCCAACAGCTGCCCGTCCTGAATGACAGATATCGCAGCGTCATGGTTCATCGTCGCTTCAAAAAATCGCCCGTTGTAACCGGATGCCATGACCACCGTTCCATCCCCGAGCAGTTGCGCGGGTTCAGAACCACTCTCCCACCAAACGATGTGGTCACGAATCTGGTTCATGCGGCGTGTGACCAGGTTCAGTCCTCGTTCCGAACTGAGCAGTTCATAAATCTGTTGAGGAGGAATACCATAGGAGAGCATCGCCCACTCCAACACGGCTCGTGGATGGCGTTGAAGGGCACGTTTACCCGGAAATCGTTCGATATCGAAAAAGTCGGCGATTGAACTTGGCTTTTCCTCCATAAACGCACGCTCATCATAAGCCACAACAGTCGCATACTCAATGTGCGCGATGCCACAGTCAAGCCATGCATCTTCCATAAAGTCCTCTTCAGCGGGTGTGCCGTCTGCAGCAGGATCAAGCATAGAGCTTTCAAAATTGATAAGAATTTTTTCGTCGCATGCAAAATGTGCATCGGATTCGACGAGATCCACAACGTCAAACTCAGGATTGTTTTTCTGGTCTCGACGTTGCAACGGTTCAATTCCGCCCACATATTGACGTAATTTCACATCAATACCGGTTTCCTTTCTGAACGGCTCGATCAATGCGGAAAGCTGCGCTCTTTCGTAAGCACCACCCCATGATGTGATGGTCAGCGTTTGGCCTTCCTGTGCGACTGCGAACCCGGAACCCCATAACGCAATAACAGCGACAAAAGTTCTATAGAGATTCATTTTCCTCTTGCCGAAGTCGTTGAATTGTCGCCAGATATGAACGTATGACATCATAGTCCCACACCACACCGAGCAGTTTCCGGTCAGTCGACGACACAACCGGTGCGATATCGGCGGTGAATGTTTTGAAATCCTCGACGGCTTCGCGCATATTTGTCAATTCTGTGAATACCAGTGGATTATGCTCAATTGCATCGTTGATCGAACATTCGGGAGTATAGTTATCCAAAGCCTTGACCTGAACAATGCCGACAAAAACTCCGCTTTCGTCGGTTACGATACCCTCATCGTACCAACTTTTAGCCAGTTTCTCTTTGACCGATGCCACTGTTTCATGCGGATGCAGACGTAGGAAATTTTCGTGCATCAAATCGGTCACTTTCTGATAGACGGTCAACGCATTGATTCGTCCCAGAGAGAGGTCGAATCCTCGCTGATGCAATTGAATGTCAAAGAATGAACGGCCGAAAATTCGGTACGAGATGAGATTAGAGAATACGACCGCGACCATCACTGCGATTGCAAGATCGTAGTTACGTGTCAGTTCGAAAACAATGAGAATGGTTGTCAGGGGTGCCCCGATGATAGGACTCGTTGCCGCCATCATTCCGCAGACCGCATAAGGAATAATCCCTGAGTGGCCTATCGCAGTGAAGTCATCGAGAATACCACCGCAGAGTGCACCGAACAAAATTCCGATCAGCAGTATTGGGCTGAAAACACCGCCGACGAAACCGAATCCCAGGCAAATGGACGTCAATACGATTTTCGCTATGATAAGCACCGTCAACTCACTTAGCTCGAATGCATGATCAATGGTTGCGAATCGAAGGCTCGTACTACCGATACCCAGTACATCGGGTATCCAGATTGCGACCAGGCCGAGAATTATTCCGGCAATCATCGGACGGAACTGAATCGGAATATTGGTACGTTTGATCAAATCGTTACAAGTCAGAATACCTTTTGCATAGACGATAGCCAGTAAGGCACTCAATACACCGATGACTGCGAAAAATACAAATTCGTAGCCGAACTGAACACCCTCAAACTCCACTAGAAACAGAGCAGGGCGGTTGAACATGACGTTGGCAACGACATAACCCACAGCAGCGGCTACAGCCGTCGGCGCAAAAACCTGAATTGAATAGTGCCTGAGTATCACTTCGTGAGCGAAAACCAATCCTGCGATCGGAGCATTGAACGCGACAGAGATAGCCGCTGCCACTCCACTTGCAATACTGATCGCTTGCAGATTGCGAATTTCAAAATTCAGTTTGGCGGCGACGGCGCCGATGATGGTACCCAAATAGACCAGAGGCCCGTATTGACCCGCTGATGCACCGGTTCCCAATGACAGGATTGCTGCCAGTGTAGACATCAATCCATCTTTGGTGGATTCACCGGCACTACGGGTCTGCACCATCCAAATCGAATCAGAAGGACCGAGGCCGCGTCGAATTCTCACCATGTAACGCAATATCAACCCGACCGCGAGTCCGCCGAGCGTCGGAACCAGTACCGTAGCAACATTCAGAAACAGCGTGTTTTCTGAATGCTGGATTCGTGCGCTTGGTGATATGAGTAGATTACGATTCAGCCAGAGGACCGCTTCGACGAAGGAGAGCGCCAAAAGGGAAACGACAGCGCCGATCGCGGAACCCAACGCGGCAAGAATGACAATCCTCAGAATGATCGTCTTGATATCGTCCTTGTTGAAAGTGACCATCGCCACGATAATCTGGCTCGAATATGGTGAGTGTCGGGCGATTCAGAGGATTTCCAGAACTCGCTCCGGCGGGCGTCCGATCGCAGCCTTATCTCCACTCACGACTACAGGGCGTTCTATCAGGATTGGATGCTCGATCATTTTTTCGATCAGCTGTTCATCTGTCAATTCGGGATTATCAAGATTTTCTGACTTGTAGATTGACTCCCCTGTACGAATCAAATCTCTGGGTCTCATGTCCAGTGCGTCAAGAATCTTCCTTAATGATTCGGCAGATGGAGGTGTCTTGAGGTACTCGATGATTGTAGGGTCGTAATTTTTACTCTGCAACAGGCTCAGAGTAAGCCTGGATTTCGAGCATCTGGGATTGTGGTAAATCGTTACGTCCATGAAATAATCCGATTTGCGTTGGAGTTGCTTTCGAATCGAAGCAATTGTGCGGTTTGAATACTTGAAGTATTTTAACTTGTTTTCACGAGTAAATTCTTTGTCAACAGTTGAGGAAATTGCGGGATAAACTGGGAACGAGCGATATTTTTGCAGGAATTAACTTATATCGGATAGGCAGAATAGAGAATAATCAAAATTCAAAATCGGCTAATGCCTTTCGGTCACGCTGCCTAAAAATTGCATGTAACTCTGGAGTATAAGCGACGAAGATTGTGTTTATGGTCGGAATTACCGTGAGTTCGAAATTTAAGAAACTCTACAAATTCTCGACGGAATTTCACGGAATCAGATTCTGATAATCGCAGTCTCCTGCTTCTATGAGTCCGATCAAATAAGTAAAAGCCCCATTTGCGTCTACCCCGAAGAAAAAAGTTTGTAGCAACAAGCGCTACGCGTTTTTTTTCGATTTGACAAGTAACGATTCAAACAATTCCGAAGCTATCTCTGTCAAATCTTCCTGGTATCCGGTTTGAGGTCTGTACAGCGCACTGAGAATCAGGCAAGAATCCCTGACACCAGCCTAACCGCGTACAGGTCGAATGGACGACTATGAATTTCTAGGACTTCATCATGATTTAATTTCAGAATAGAGTCACTTAGAGAGCAACTCTAGCAATTCGTCATTTTGCTCAATAGACGTTTCCAAATGCGACCTGATCTCGACCCTGACTCGTTTGCGCGCTATATACTCGCGAATCGCTTCGGTCAGCAAGTCGGAAATATTTCGATGCTGCTCTTTAGCAAGTGTTTTCAGATCTTTCCAGATGACCTCGTCAACTTTTGAACTGATCTTGATTGTTTGCATAAATTGACAGATTATTAATCAAAAACTTGCCAAATCAATTTCTGTCAAATTCAAAAGTTCACCTTGAGCATAGCTATTGACTTCATCCTTACGATCAAGTGATGAATACTTTGATTACTAGTGTAACCGTTCCAGCAAGAATCACAGTGATCAAGACTTCAAGCGGTGCAAGCCGGTTCTTCATACTTGCAATTTCCTCTGCAGCTGCGCGAGCTATTTCCTTCGAAGCTCCGGCGTCGATCAGTGCATCGTAAGTTTTAGAAAGCATAATTGCCATGGTGCGAAGTATATCAGATGTGTATCTGAACTAAGACGTGATCAGCAATGGTTCTCAAATGGAAACCTCTTGAGAAAATTCGGCGTTATTTCAAAACCGTTATTGAACAGGGCTTTTTCTGATTTTGAACGTCTCTAATGCGATTCTGAGGAACACTGTGAGGAATACGCACATATTAAATTACGGATAAAATAGGCTGGTACGAAAGCAACTGTCTGGGGATAAAGTGTACCAGTCAAATCAATCCTATTCTGTCATTCCAACCGAGACAATGCGCAGACATGGTGGGAAGATTCTTGCCGATCAGTTGGCTGCTCAGGGAACTGAAGCGGTATTCTGCGTCGCCGGGGAGTCATTCCTGCCCGCGCTGGACGGGTTGTACGATCACAGCAGCATCCGGACTGTCACTTGCAGGCACGAAAGTGGAGCGGCAATCATGGCAGAGGCGTGGGGTAAGATGACCAGTAGTCCGGCCGTGGCTTTTGTCACTCGTGGACCGGGGGCGACCAATGCCTGTCTCGGTGTGCACATCGCTTACCAGGATTCGACCCCCATGGTTCTGATGATAGGACAGGTACAGCGCAGCTATTCAGACCGGGAGGCGTTTCAGGAAGTCGATTTTCGAACAATGTTCCGCCCTTTGGCGAAATGGGTGGCGCAGGTCGAGGACACCTCGAGAATTCCCGAGTATATCAGTCGTGCGTGGCACACCGCGATGTCAGGCCGCCCAGGCCCTGTTGTACTGATTTTCCCCGAAGATGTGCTGTTCACTGAGCAACAGGTAGCCGATATTCCTGCGGCGGTGCCGAATGAGGCACAGGCACCGGAAAACTCCGCCGAACTTGTCGCGACGTTTCTGGAATCAGCAAAGCGTCCGCTGGTTATCGTTGGAGGAGGGGGATGGAGCGAGACTTGCCGAATTCAGCTGACCGAATTCATCGAGCAAAACAATCTGCCCGTTGTTGCGGAGTTTCGATGTCAGGACTACATCAACAACCGGCATCCGAACTATATCGGTGATCTTGGTATCAGTACAGGCCCAGGACTTGTCGAGATGATGCGAAAGTGTGACCACATCCTATGCATTGGAGCACGTCTTGGGGAATTGCCGACACAGAAGTATTCTTTGGTTGAGTCGCCCCTACCGAGAGCGAAATTGTTTCATGTGCATGCAGACATTGACGAACTGGGCAAAGTCTATTATCCGAGTGTCGCTGTCAATTCATCATCCATGTCATTCCTTGAACGGTTGCAGAAACTCACTATCAGAAATTGTGACCAATGGTGCGATTGGACTGAACGCGGTCGTCGTAATTTCGTTGATCATTCAACCCATCTTCCGGAGAGTGCAGTTACTCTGAACGAGCAGGCGATCAGGTGGCTGAGGGATTATCTTCCTCACGACGCGATAATCGCCAGCGGGTCAGGCATCAGCAGTGGTGTACTTCACCGATACTATTACTACGGCGCAATGTATCGAACGCAGCTGGCGCCAGCGACGGGTTCAATGGGCTACAGCGTGCCCGCCGCCATCGCAGCCAAAATGTGCGCACCGAAAAGAAAGGTGGTTTGCGTCGCTGGCGATGGTTGTTTCTTGATGACAAGTCAGGAGTTGGCGACCGCAGCAATGCTGGAACTCGACATTACATTTGTTGTAATCAACAACGGGGTTCTTGGAACCATTCGCAAACACCAGGAAGCCCATTATCCGGGGCGTGTAATGGCCACCGACCTGCTTAATCCGGACTTTTCCACCTACGCGCAGAGTTTTGGTGCACGAGGTTATGTTGCAACGACACATGATGAATTCGTCCAAGCCTTTGAAGCGGCTGATTCCGACGGTGAAATGTCGCTGGTCGATCTCAGAATCGATCGAGACAAATACGTGAATTCGATGACGGGGTAATCACTTGCCGCCAATGAATACTCATGTGAATTCCCTATTTGACCTGTCTGGAAAAACCGCATTGGTTACAGGTGCTTCAAGCGGCATCGGAAATCACTTCTCGCACACTCTGGCAGCGGCCGGCGCTCAGGTGATACTTACAGCACGAAGAACCATACAGCTGCAAAAGGCAGTCACCGAAATCCAAGCCAATGGCGGTAGTGCAAGTTGGTTACAATTGGACGTGACCGATCGAGCAAGTGTCGAAACTGCGTTTTCAGATGCAATGGCGCGATGTACACGAATTGATATCGTGATCAACAACGCGGGTATAGCTTCGGGCGGAAATGCATTGGATGTGACCGAGCAGCACTGGGATGAAGTGATTTCCACCAATCTGAAAGGTGCGTGGTTGGTCGCACAGCAGGCGGGACGCTGCATGTCGGAAGATGGAAAGGGTGGGTCGCTGATCAATATAGCGTCCATACTTGGTATACGTGTAATGGGTGGTGTCGCACCCTATGCAGCAGCCAAAGCCGGATTGGATCATCTGACTAGGGCTTTGGCTTACGAATGGGCACGATACGATATTCGCGTGAATGCCATCGCGCCCGGTTATGTGGAAACGGATATCAATCGCGACTATTTGAACTCCCCTATGGGTGACAAGGCTCGCAAACGAATTCCACAGAAACGATTTGGCCAGCCAGAACACCTGGATGGGGCGATGTTGCTTTTGGCATCGGACGCATCATCATATATGACAGGCAGTACGATTGTTGTAGATGGAGGACATCTGCAGTCTTCAATGTAGAGAGTGAATAGCAACAATGGATTTTGAAATAAGCGATGAGGTCAAGGATTACCAGCAAAGAATCCGACACTTCGTAAACACACACATCATTCCAGTCGAATCGATCCCCGATGCCTATGACGAAGGTGAGAATATCGCGGATAAGTATTTTCTGCCTCTGCGCGAAAAGGCCAGAAGTGAGGGACTCTGGTGTCTGCAGATGCCAAAAGCTTTGGGTGGCGGTGGGCTGTCGACGGTGGGTATGGCTGCCTGCTATGAGGAAATGGGTCGTTCGATATTCGGACCTGTTGTATTCAATAGCGCAGCACCTGATGATGGCAATATGATCGTTCTTGAGCGTTTGGGTACACCAGCTCAAAAGGAGCGCTGGCTGCAGCCGATTATCGACGGCGAGGTGCGCTCAGCGCTTGCGATGACCGAGCCCGCGCCGGGCTCAGGATCAGATCCATTGGGAATGATGCTGACTACGGCTACCAAATCCGGTGACAAATGGCGGATACATGGACACAAGTGGTTCATTACCGGTGCCGGAGTCGCTCAACATTTCATTCTGTTGGCGCGTACGTCTGACCATCCTCGCAAGGGACTGACCGCATTTATGTTTGACCGCGACGACCCGGGTTGGGAACTGATTAGGCGGGTACCGATCATGGGTCCCGAAGAGCACGGTGGACATTGCGAACTGAAATTTGATGGGCTTGAGATTCCCGATGAGAACAGACTGCTGGAAGTCGGTGACGGTATGAAAGTCGTCCAGATGCGATTGGGAACCGCCAGGCTCACACATTGCATGCGCTGGTTGGGACTGTGTCGTCGGGCACTCGAAATCGCCGGTGAGTATGCCAGCGACCGCAAGGCATTCGGTAAACTGCTGACCGAACATGAAGGTGTGCAATGGATGTTGGGCGAAGCTGCGAGCAAGGTGCACATTGGCCGACTATTGACAATGCATGCGGCATGGAAGCTGGCACAGGGAGACTACGCTCGCAAGGAAGTCTCAATAGCAAAGGTCATTGTCGCTGACACGCTTCATGATGTGGTCGACACTGCGATTCAGATGCTGGGTGCGAAAGGCTATTCGAAGGACACAATTCTACAATGGATGTATCGATACCAACGCCAGTCTCGACTGGTAGATGGCGCCTCTGAAGTACATAAGATGGTGTTGTCGAAATTCTATATGAACGAAGGGGATGACTTCTTTCGATGGGGAGTATGATGGCAACAATGGACTAGTTGCCAAATTGGGACGATGTTGGAAAACGTATCCTTAGACGATAAGTACAAAAAGGATTCCGGGCGGATTTTCGTAACCGGAATTCAGACTCTGGTTCGGCTGCCGATGCTTCAGTCTGACCGCGATTCCGCTGCTGGTCTCAATACCGCAGGTTACATTTCCGGGTACCGGGGCTCACCACTCGGCGCGCTGGATATGCAGCTGTGGCAGGCGAAGTCGTTTCTGGAGCCCCACAATATCATTTTCCAGCCCGGAATCAACGAGGATCTCGCTGCGACAGCAATTTGGGGGACCCAACAGGCGGAACTCGACGGTGCAGGTCTGTATGACGGTGTTTTTTGTATCTGGTATGGCAAGGGACCCGGAGTAGATCGTTCCGGCGATGCGCTGCGGCATGCCAATCTGGCAGGTACATCCAAATACGGTGGAGTTTTGGTTGCCATGGGTGACGATCACGCATGCGAATCGTCGACCACCGCACATCAAAGCGAATTCGCGCTCGTCGATGCGATGATTCCGATCCTCAATCCGTCCAGCGTGCAGGATATTTTGGATTTCGGTCTTTACGGTTGGGCGCTTTCCCGTTATTCAGGGTGTTGGGTTGGATTGAAATGTGTTCACGATACGGTGGAGGCAACTGCGTCAATTGATCTGAACAAAGATCGAATTGGCTTTGCCACTCCTCACGACATTATTCTCCCACCCGGTGGCTTGAACATCAGGTGGCCGGATACACCTCTGCAGCAGGAACAGCGCCTTCACGAATACAAACTGCCTGCAGTCCAGGCTTTTTGGCGGGCGAACAGCCTGGACAGAATCGTGATGGACTCAGCACATGCCAAGGTGGGGATCGTAACAACCGGAAAGTCATATTCTGATGTTCGCAGGGCACTGAAAGAGCTGAACATCGATTCGAATGAAGCAGCGAGACTGGGCATTCGTCTTTACAAGATTGCATTGAGCTGGCCACTGGAACGACAGGGTCTATCAAAATTTGCCGAAGGCTTGAAAAAGATCATCGTAGTCGAGGAAAAGCGTGGGTTGATTGAGGATCAGATAAAGACTGCCCTCTATAGACGTACCAATGCACCTGAGGTGGTGGGCAAATTGGATGGGGAAGGTCGTTCACTTCTTCCGTCGACTGCCAGACTCAATGCGATGCAGATTGCCGAGGTGATTGGCCGGCAGGTGTTTATGCACATTCCGTCGGAAGATCTCAGTCGATCGACTGAAGTTGTCTCATCCAGGATTGAACAAGAGCCCGATTTGGCGCCTATTCAACGCGTGCCGTACTTCTGTGCCGGCTGTCCACACAATACCTCGACCAAAGTTCCCGAAGGCAGCATCGCACTTGCCGGGATTGGATGTCATTACATGGCGCAGTGGATGGATCGTTCCACTGCAAGATTCACGCAAATGGGCGGGGAAGGCGCCAGTTGGATAGGAGAGAGCCGATTCAGCAAGCGCAAGCATGTTTTTCAGAATGTCGGGGATGGCACCTATCTGCACTCGGGGCTTCTTGCAATTCGAGCCGCGGTTGCCTCGAAAACCACGATGACCTTCAAGCTGCTCTACAACGACGCAGTGGCAATGACGGGTGGTCAGCCTTTCGATGGTCCGCTGACTGTCGCGCAGATCGCCAATCAGTTGCTGGCGGAAGGTGTGAACCATGTAGCTGTAGTCACTGATGATGTTGACAGCTGTCGTTCCAGAAATCGATTGCCCGACGGTGTCGGAGTGAGCGATCGCGGCGAACTGGATCAGATCCAGAGACAATTCAGGGATTATTCCGGTGTGAGTGCCATCATATACGATCAGACCTGTGCGGCAGAAAAGCGCAGGCGAAGAAAGCGCGGCGAGTATCCAGATCCTCCAAAACGGGTATTCATCAACACCGAAGTTTGTGAGGGATGCGGTGATTGCGGAGTCCAGTCCAACTGTGTAGCGATTGTGCCGCACGAAACCGGGTTCGGTCGCAAGCGAAGAATTGATCAGTCTGCATGTAACAAGGATTACTCCTGTGTCGAAGGGTTCTGTCCGAGTTTCGTTACCATTCACGGTGGGCAGCCGCGGAAGTCTGCCGCAATGGAAAGTTCGCATTCATTTGACCCTGCGGACTTGCCGTCGCCCGTCATTCCAGAGATCGAAGGGGAATACTGCATAGTTGTGACAGGTGTGGGAGGAACTGGCGTGATTACTGTCGGTGCAATCCTGGGGATGGCCGCACATTTGGCTGAACTTGGATGTTCCGTGCTTGACATGACCGGATTGGCCCAGAAAGGGGGTTCTGTTGTCAGCAATCTGGTGATTGCAAATCGTCCGGAAGAAATTTCTTCCACGCATGTCGCAAACGGCGGTGCCAATCTGATTCTTGGGGGTGATCTTGTGGTCTCCGCGAGTGAGAAAGTATTGACGACAGCTGAACAGGGCCACACCACTGCGGTAATCAACGACCATCAGATGATGCCGGGTGAATTCGCCAGAATCAGTGACCTGGAATTTCCGGGTACGGCACTTAAACGAAATATCGAGAAGGCCGTCGGAAGCGAAAATGCTGTATTTTTCAATGCCAACCAATACGCCGATCGACTGTTTGGCGATACGATCGCAGCGAATATGATGATGGTCGGTGTCGCCTTGCAGAGGGGTTGGATTCCGATTCCCGTGGAGGCGGTGGAGAAGGCAATCGAGCTCAACGGCCGATCGGTTGAGATGAACAAGCTCGCACTTCATCGCGGCAGGCACCTGGCAGCGAGAGAAGATGACCTGAATCGTGAGATCGGAAATTTGAAAAATGAGTTCGAATTGACGGCAGAGCCGGTTGAACTGTCGTTAGAAGATCTGGTCAGACATCGGTCTGAATCGTTGATCAAATATCAGGATGAAGCGTATGCGAATCGCTATAGCAAACTGGTAAAGGCTGCATGTGATGCGGAGAAAATACGTACACCCGGAATGAATGGATTTGCTCTGGCCGTCGGACGATATTACTACAAACTGCTCGCGTACAAGGATGAGTATGAGGTGGCGCGCCTTTTTACCGATGGAACATTCAGAGAACAACTTGAAACCAGTTTTGAGGGCGAATATAAAATTGAATTCCATATGGCACCTCCACTGCTGACAAGAAAGAGCAATTTTACAGGTCTACCTACCAAGTTGTCATTCGGCCCCTGGTTGGAAGGATTACTTGCGTTCATATCGCGTATGCGGTTCTTGAGGGGAACACCGTTTGATCCCTTCGGAAGATCAGAGGATCGAAAGATGGAGCGAAGGTTGATCTCAGATTATGAGGATGTCGTGCAAGAGCTGATCCGGTCCATTGATGTTGAAAATCATCAGATCGCTGTGGAATTGGCAAGTTTCCCCGAATTGATCCGAGGTTATGGCCACATCAAGAAGCAACATGTCGAGGCATCACAGAGTCGAATCGAAGAGCTGTTGAGTGCTTTACGAAGTGACGAGACAAGGCCTGAAGCAGCCTGAAGCGGCCTGAATATTGTCAGGGAGACAAGCATGAAAACGAGCAGAACGAAAACTGAATTTGTCTGGCAGGATCCTTTTCTGCTGGAAGAGCAGTTGGACGAATCGGAGCGAATGATTCGGGATACTGTGAGGCGATACGCACAGGATGCGCTGATGCCACGAATTGTGGAAGCGAATCGCAACGAAATTTTTGATCGCGCTATCGCTTCCGAAATGGGTGAGCTGGGGTTATTGGGTTCTACCATTGATGGCTATGGCTGTGCCGGACTCAGTTATGTCAGTTACGGGTTGATTACAAGAGAAATCGAGCGTGTGGATAGTAGTTATCGTTCCTTTCTGAGTGTGCAGTCCTCTCTGGTAATGTATCCAATCCACAGGTTTGGGAGCGATTCACAACGTCAACGGTTTCTGCCGGATTTGGCAAGCGGACGAATCATCGGTTGTTTTGGACTAACAGAACCGGATCATGGGTCGGACCCCGGCAGTATGACGACTAAAGCTCGTCGAATAGAGGGTGGTTTCATGCTGAATGGGGAGAAAACATGGATATCGAATGCTCCGATTGCGGATCTCCTTTTGGTTTGGGCGAAAGACGACGAAGGCGTTATAAGGGGCTTCCTGCTGGAGCGGGACACTTCAGGTCTGGAGACGCCCACGATCGAAGGGAAATTCTCACTTCGCGCATCGTCAACGGGTAGCATAGTAATGAATCAGGTGTTCGTGCCTGATGAAATGGTATTGCCGGATGCAATCGGTCTAAAAGCCCCATTTGCGTGTCTGACGATGGCGCGTTACGGAATCAGTTGGGGAGCGCTCGGGGCTGCTGAGTTCTGTTGGCATGCGGCACTTGAGTATTCGATGGCCCGCAAGCAGTTTGGACGGCCTATCGGTGCGACCCAGTTGATTCAGAAAAAGCTGGCAGACATGCAAACCGAAATTTCATTGGCGATTCAGGGTTGCCTGCGTGCCGGGCGACTTATGGAACAGGGAAGGGCACCACACGAGCTGATCAGTCTGCTTAAACGAAATAGTGCCGGCAAGGCGCTGCAGATTGCGCGTGAAGCCAGGGATATTCACGGTGGTAACGGTGTGAGTGATGAGTTTCACGTCATACGCCACAGCATGAATCTTGAGGCTGTCAACACTTACGAGGGCACACATGACATTCATGCATTGATTCTTGGTAAATCCCAGACCGGAATTCCTGCATTCAACTAATCGACAGGTGAATACATGATTGCAAAAATTCGAGACAAGAGACTTTTTCGTAACCAGTGTTACGTCAATGGTGAATGGGTAGATGCTGATAGCGGCGACACCATCACCGTCACAAATCCCGCAACAGGAGGTGTTATCGGTTCTGTTCCCAAGATGGGTGAAACAGAAACCGCAAGAGCGATAGACGCTGCGGAAACTGCATTTCAATCGTGGCGCTCAACCACAGCCAAGGAACGCGCTGTGAAGTTGCGCAAATTGACTGATCTGATGATGGACAATCTAGAGGATCTGGCAAGCCTGATGACGATAGAACAGGGGAAACCGATGACGGAATCACGCGGTGAGGTGGCATACGCGGCATCGTTTTTCGAGTGGTTTGCGGAAGAAGGCAAACGTATGTATGGCGATGTCATTCCCAGTCATCTGCCAGACCGCCGAATCGTTGTGATCAAGGAGCCGGTTGGTGTGTGCGCGGCGATCACGCCGTGGAATTTCCCGTCCGCGATGATTACAAGAAAAGCGGGTCCAGCTCTCGCAGCCGGTTGCACAATCGTGATCAAACCTGCCAGTGCAACACCATATTCCGCCTTCGCTCTTTGTGAATTGGCTGAACGGGCCGGGATACCACCGGGCGTGATCAATGTGATTACCGGATCTTCTTCTGCGATAGGCGCGGAACTGACATCGAACGAAAAAGTGAGGAAACTGACCTTTACCGGATCAACTGAGATCGGAAAGAAACTGATGGAGCAGTGTGCGGGTACTGTCAAGAAAATTTCCTTGGAATTGGGTGGTAACGCACCGTTCATTGTGTTTGAGGATGCCGACATCGATGCGGCGGTCGTCGGCGCGATGCAATCGAAGTATCGAAATTCCGGGCAAACCTGTGTATGCGCAAATCGAGTACTTGTGCATGATCAGGTATATGATGAATTCTCAGAAAAATTGAGTGCCGCGGTGAACGGCATGAAAGTCGGAGACGGATTTGGCGAGGGTGTCGAACAGGGACCATTGATTGATATTGCCGCGGTGGAAAAGGTGGAGGCGCATATAACGGATGCAGTTGGAAAAGGAGCTTTGGTTGCCGCCGGTGGCGCGCGTCATGCTCTGGGCGGTACATTTTTTCAACCGACGGTACTGACCAATGTCAAAGTTGGCATGGATGTTGCGAATGAAGAGACATTCGGCCCAGTCGCGCCGCTATTTCGATTCAACAATGATGAGGAAGCGATAGCGATGGCAAACGATACCGAATTTGGACTTGCAGCCTATCTGTACAGTCGGGACATCGGAAGGATCTGGAAAATTTCGGAGTCGCTGGAATATGGAATTGTCGGTATCAATACCGGAATCATCTCAACCGAGGTTGCACCGTTCGGAGGCATGAAGGAATCCGGAATCGGGCGCGAAGGATCGAAGTATGGACTGGACGAGTTTGTCGAAATCAAATACTTGTGCATGGCTGGCATATAGCCTCGTTCACTCGCCGACAGTTGTAATTTGAAACATGGCTGTTGGATGGTTCGACATTCTGAATCGTATTGATCGGGTGGAGATGCGCGAACGGAATTCAAGCGAGAATTTGAGTCGTCACGGTTTCGTGCTCGATTTTAGAGGCTCTCAAGGCCACAGAGCATTTTCGGCGAGTGCTTGGAGCAACTGATCCATGGACCATACGTCGATTCCATCTTCGGTTCGAAAAGATCTTTTACCCCCGTAGACGAGCACCCGTCGAATCAGTCCGCGGAGTTCCGCTATTGCGCGTAAACCCGATAGCATTCCGGTGTAATAGCGAGACTGGGACTTGACTTCGATCGCCATCAGATCATTGCCCCGGCGGAGTACGAAGTCGACTTCGTTGCGGTTTGCCGGGTGCGGTGCCCAGTAGTACACATCATCGAACAACTCATCCTCCTCAGCGTGAGCCCGCAAAAGATGCAGTACCCAACCTTCAAGAAGCGCGCCGCGCTCTTCAGGCGCAATCGGTCCGTGCAACTTCTTTACTGCACGGACCAGACCTGAATCGACCCAGTAGAGTTTGGGATGGTGGCGCTCGCGCACTCGGAGTCGCGGCTGGAATGCATGGAGGCGAAACGTGAGCAATGTATCCTCAAGGATGTCCAGATATCCCTGCACTGTGGTTCGTGCGACGCCGCAGTCACGCGCGATTCCGGAAATATTGACGACTTGACCGTGGTACAGTGCAGCGATCGGCAGGAATCGCGCGAATCCTGGGAGATTTCGAACCAACCCTTCGGCCCGGACCTCTTCGCGAAGGTAATACCGGACGTAGGTCTCAAGCACGGGGCGTCGGTCAGCCGCGGCCCAGATCAAGGAGATAGTTCCTATTTCAAGGACTGCATTGAGATCAAAGTCATTGCCGAGCTCGGTTGCAGTCAGGGGATGCATGGTTTTGTGCAGCGCGCGGCCAGCGAGCAAGTTTACACCTGATGCCTTGAGTTTTCGCGCGCTCGACCCTAACAGAGCGAAGTTGATACGTCGATTCTCGATGTGCCGGTGCACTTCATTGAGGAGATTTGGAAGACGCTGGATTTCGTCAACCACGATCCAGCTGTTTGGTGCCGCTGACTGGAGATCGGCGGCGAAGAGGAACGGGTCGGCAAGGTAGTCCTGGTAGCGGGCTTCGTCGAGCAGGTCGATGTACGGCACATCGGGGAAATGGTGACGCACCCAGGTGCTTTTGCCTACACCGCGGACGCCTAGCAGAAAGAAGCTTTGCCCCGGTGGCTGGGTCAGTCGCGAGTAGATCTTTTTTAACATATTGTCGTCATATTTCGACGATAAATGATGATATTCTATCAAATTTGCATCTATGCGTCAACGACGTGATCGCAGGACTACTGAATTGAATTAGTGGTTCGCGTGCACCTGTAGCAGGCACAGGCGTACGGAACTGGATGGACTCTTCAGAATTTCAATGTCTGCCTTGATATGGTGATAAATCCGAACAGTATGATACACTGCCAAGACACGCATAGCTGATGAGAGACTTAGACAAATATTCACTCTGGATCTAAATTTGAAATTGCCGATATTGAACTGTGCCGACGGATATACGAATTTAGAACATGACTATTGAATGGCTTGAAATTGTGGGTCGAATTGAATCGGGCGAAAACGCACGAACAGAATTCAAGCGCGGATTTGACCGTTCAGCTATCAGTAGAACACTCTGTGCTTTTGCCAATGGTGACGGCGGTCTTCTCGTACTGGGAGTAGATGACTCACAGAACATCGTAGGTGTGGAGGAGAACACCGAAAAAGTGCAGGAAAAACTGACGAGTATTCTGCAAAACAGCTGTGGAAGGCCAATATCCGCCGAGTGCGATCGATTTAAATCGGACGAAGGTGGGTACATTGGGTTGAAGTGCGCGGTCGCCAGCGCAGCGGTCAGCCGTTCAACTATGATGGTCGATTCTAGATTCGACGCGGGCGTAGCAGTGTAGCACCATCACCTTCTGAACTTCAGGAACTTTCAAATACATTTGGCCTTGTTCTTACAGAGCAGCAAGTTATTCTGTCAGCCACGACAAGCGATATTGATCTCGCCGCATTTCGTTCATTTATGCGAAAACAGGGCAGGTCAGTTGAGGAAGATTCGCTTCTTGATATTGAAACCGATCTCAAAAACGCTTCAGTATGCAGCATCCAAGACAATGTACTGACTCCGACTCTTTACGGTTTGATGGTATTTGGGCGAGACCCCCAGTCCTATCCGTATACTACAAGTCTGTTTGTTCAATTCGCTGCCTATGACGGGACGGACAGAGCGGCTGACGTCTTGAGCGTGGGCGAGGGAAAAGGATGCCTGGAGGATCAGGTAATGCGCTCTATCGACTGGTTTCGGAGCCTCGGGCGACAAGAGAATTTCCGTGGCTTGCGCCGAGAGGATAATCCACTTATTCCGGAAGAGGTGCTTCGAGAGGCAGTCGTTAACGCCGTCATTCACCGCGACTATGCACTGACTGGAACGCAGGTGCTGCTTGAAGTGTTTAGCGACCGGATCGACGTGACGAGTCCCGGAACACTCCCAAATCATATGACTGTCGAGCATGCGCGTTCCGGTGGTGCTGCGCGTTCGCGAAACGAAATGATGGCCAACGCAATTGTAGTCACCGGACTGATGGAACGAAGAGGGCGAGGCTGGCTGCTCATGCGGAAATTGATGTGGGAAATCAATGGGACGGAACCGGCCCTTGTCAATGACGAGTCCGGCCGCTTTGTTCGCGTGACTTTTCAGCTTGACCTTGACACATCGGGCTGAATTGAAGAGCAACGGCGATGCTGAATCATCTATGCCGGGAGTATCCATTGTTGCGTTTTCAGATACCAGTGAAGGGGAGGTTTCAATTTCCGCACGCGGCATCTGAGTGTGTCTACAGGTGTGTTGGAAAGGTCACGATATAAGGGTTCTGCACAGGTTTTACTGGAGACTTGGGGGGCATGCGAAGAATTTAGTCAAGTGCAAACCTGTAATTGGAAGGTATACTCGAAATTGGAATCAAGTGACATCATCTGGCTTTCAGAATGCCACTTCTCGGCAAATACCCGTACGGGTGCCAACACCGTTAGTTGAAGAATTGGATAAGACAGCGAGAAATCTTCGGCGCAGTCGGGCAGACATCATTCGCCGCCTGGCGATTGAACACTATCGTGAAGAATACGACGATCTTGTTGTCGCTGTTGAACGGATCCGCGATTCGAACGACAAAGTACTAGATTGGGACCACGTCCGACGTGACATTCTCGGTTAAGACTGAGAATTGTACTATTAGAGAGCTTGAGCGAGTCCCAGAGCAGGATCGAAACTGGATAGTGGTTGCCATTGACCGTCTGTCAGACAATCCGAATCCTGGTGCATTGCTGAAGGGTGGATTCCGGAGGCTGTAACGGTTTCGCATAGGCGACTATCGCGCAATATGGTCAAGTACAATATGAAGAGCTTGTCGTGTTGGATGTTCGTGTCGTTCATCGCCGTGATGCCTGTAGATGAGCAATCAGAATGTCGGAAGAATCACGAACATCTCGGAGTTGCTTGAGTACGGGATAGTCTGTATCCATACCGGAATCATCTCGACCGAAGTTACACCGTTCGAAGGTATGAAAGAATCTGTAATCAGACGCGAAGGATTAAAGTATGGATTGGATAAGTTTGTCGAAATCAAGTTATTGTGCTTAGCTGGCTTTTAGCCTCATTCACTGATTCTCACTCTAAAATGCGGGAGCCTTTATCACTCAATTTATCAGTCGCCCCGTTCGAGCTGTTCTCATCATGGATGGATGATGCGATCAACAGCGGGATGATTGAACCCTTCGCAATGACGCTGGCCACAATCGGAGCGAATGGTCGGCCTTCGGCGCGCCAGGTATTGCTGAAAGGTTACGGCGAGTCAGGGTTCGAGTTCTATACAAATTATGATAGTCGCAAGTCGAAGGAGTTGCAGGGCAATCCATATGCCAGTCTTGTATTGTGGTGGGACAAACTCTATCGGCAGGTGCGGATTGAAGGAAGTGTCAAAAAACTATCCGAGCATAAGTCCGATGAGTACTTTGCGACGCGGCCACGGGGCAGCCAGATCAGTGCTTGGGCCTCACCGCAAAGTGAGGTGATCGAAAGCTTTGAGGCACTGGAAAGCTGTGTTGTTGAATTCGAGCAAAGATTCGCGGGTAGTGCGGTGCCAAGGCCGCCTGGATGGGGTGGTTATAGGCTAATTCCGGATCACATCGAATTCTGGCAGGGGCGTACCGACCGCCTGCATCAGCGGTTGAATTTTCGGAATCTGTCGGGCAAGTGGATGAGTGAATGGCTTGGTCCTTGATTTCTCATGTCAGATAAGAAGATGTCACTGCAGTCACGATTCAAATAGATCGATAGAATACGGACAATCCATAATTTGTGGAATCACATTTCTATTGAGTTACAATGAAAACAGCGAATAAAACCCATCTGTTGGAATCAGATGAAGAAATAATTTTGTGTTCAAATAAAGGAGTAAAGTTGTGTTGAAAAGTTTTTGTTCGAAATACAGATCAGTCTTAGCTGTATTTTTCGCTATGTCTTTTCTATGCGTTGCGAATGCAAACGCTGAAGGTGTGCTCAAAGTTTACAACTGGGCCGAGTATATTGGCGAGGAGACAATCTCAAATTTTGAGAAGGAATATGGAATCGAGGTAACCTACGATAACTATGATTCCGTTGAGACGGTTGACGCCAAGCTGTTGGCTGGGAGTACGGGATATGACGTGATCAGCCACTCAAGTTCTGCTGTTGCGCGACTTCTTCCCGCTGGTGTCATTCAAAGTTTGGATGTTTCCAGACTGCCCAATATGAAACATATCAGTCAAAAAGTATTGGATCAGATTGCCAAGCACTGGGACCCAAATAACGAATACATCGTGCCTTATATGTGGGGTACACACGGTGTCACGTACAACGAAGAATTGGTACGCGAAGTATTTCCAGATGCGCCTATAGGATCGATGGACTTGATTTTCGATCCTGCAAATATGGAAAAACTCGCACAGTGTGGTGTCGCTTTCCTTGATTCTCCAACTGATATAGTCTCCATGGCGCTTGCCCATCTTGGATTGGATCCGGGTTCATCCAAAAAGGCAGACTTCGAAGCGGCAGAAGAGCTATTGCTGAGTATCAGGCCCTATATCAAGACTTTCGATAACTATGCTTACATCAGAATGCCGGAGAAAGAATTCTGTGTGGCGGTAACCTGGGGACCGGACGGTCTGTTTGCCCAAGCTGCTGCCGAAGAGTCGGGCCAGGATATCGAGTTGAAGTTTTACGCGCCGCCAGGCGAAGGTAAAGCAAACATTTGGGTTGATGGCTGGGTGGTGCCATCGGATGCTGAAAACCTGGACAATGCGTATCTGTTTCTGGACTACATGATGCGACCCGAAGTTGCCGCTGGCGACAGCAATTACACCTGGTATGCATCTGCCAATGAATCGGCGAAGGAATTGATTGATCCAGTCATTACAGGAAGTGAGGCGGTTTAT
Organism: Arenicellales bacterium; assembly: GCA_963662635.2. Lineage (GTDB taxonomy): Bacteria > Pseudomonadota > Gammaproteobacteria > Arenicellales > JAJDZL01 > JAJDZL01. The sequence goes on along the minus strand of CAXXFC010000006.1, from coordinate 108,956 downwards.
CCTTCGGACGAAGCAGTCGCCATGATGTATCCACTGAAAGTCTTGAAGCCAAAAATCGAGCGAGTTCGAACCCGGGTTTGGACCAACTTCAAAACTGGCAACTGACAAAACATTCGATTGAACTGACGTATTCGCACTGATCGATGAAACCACGGATATTCGAATATTCATAGATTGGTGCGAATAATTTTCCGGTCAGTCGCCAATTAGAGTAACGACACACTATCGCTGAAAAATGAATCAAACGACTGACACCAGCAAACTATTCGAAAACCAACCATGGCTCGACCCCGATGCGGAGCCATTTGTCAAAATTCGTGCGTTGACCAAGACATTTGGTTCGTTCACAGCCGTTTCCGCCGTCGACCTGGATATATACGAGGGTGAGCTGTTTTCTTTGTTGGGAGGTTCAGGCTGCGGTAAATCCACATTGTTGAGGATGATGGCCGGTTTTGAGGAGCCTTCCTCTGGGACCATTTCGATTGATGGAGTTGATATGGCAAACATTCCGCCATATCAGCGGCCTGTCAACATGATGTTCCAGTCCTATGCATTGTTCCCACATATGACAGTTGAACAGAACGTGGGATATGGCTTGAAACAGGATCGCGTCGGAAAAGAAGAGATTGCCGAGCGAGTTGCCGAAATTCTGACCATTGTTGAGCTGACACCGTTCAGCAAGAGAAAACCACATCAGTTATCGGGAGGACAGCGTCAACGGGTTGCGCTGGCGCGTGCTTTGGTCAAGAAACCAAAAGTACTTCTGCTTGATGAGCCTTTGGGTGCGTTGGACAAACGATTGCGGGAGCAAACCCAGTTTGAACTGATGAACATTCAGGATCGGCTGGGAATAACGTTTATCGTGGTCACTCATGATCAGGAAGAGGCCATGACGCTTTCAACGCGAATTGCGGTCATGGATCAGGGACAGTTTTCGCAGATTGGCACGCCGACAGATATCTACGAATATCCGCAGACACGATTCGTCGCGAACTTTATCGGCAGTGCGAATATGTTTGAAGGTCGAGTTGTCGAAAATGGAGACAATCATGTGATTGTCAAATCTTCACATGGAGATGTTTCGTTCTACATTGACCACAGTTCTGAAATTCGGGAGAACATCGGCGTGTCGATTGCTCTGAGACCTGAAAAAATCACCCTTTCCCGAGACATGCCCGAAACAATGGACGAATATAACTCGGTCAAGGGTATTGTTGACGATATCGGTTATCTGGGCAATTTTTCGATCTACAAAATCCTTCTGGAGAATGGCAAGATTGTCGAGATTACTCATCCGAATCAATCGAGGCCCAGGGATGCCAGACATCTTGCCGAGTGGGATGATGAAGTCTTGCTCAGCTGGGCTGCTTCAAGCCCAATATTGCTGACCAAGTGAGAACGTCTCAAATTATGTTCTGTTGATAGCGAGGTAGAACAGGTTTGCTTGACAGATTCAGAGGATTTTTCGAGTCGGCAAGAGCGTGGCAATCGGCAATTGTAGCGGTGCCGTATTTCTGGCTGCTGATTTTCTTCCTGATTCCATTCTTCCTTGTTCTGAAAATCAGCCTCGCGGAATACATTGTCGCGAGCCCGCCATTTTCGAAACTAATCCAATTCGGCGAAGAGGGGCAGATGTATATCACCCTGATTTTCGATAATTTCGTATACCTTTGGGAGGATGACCTTTATTACAAGACCTATCTGAATTCCGTCAGAATTTCGATTATCTCCACGATATTGTGCCTGTTGATCGGCTACCCGATCGCTTACGGCATAGCCCGTTCGTCACCTACAGTAAAGAAAATTCTATTGCTGATGGTGATACTTCCGTTTTGGACATCCTTTCTGCTGAGAGTGTATGCCTGGATTGGTTTATTGGCTGACCAGGGAACAATCAACGATCTGCTGATTGGATTGGGGATTATTGATCAGCCGATCAAAATGCTATACACGGATTTCGCTGTATTTGTGGGTATTGTGTATACCTATGTACCTTTCATGATATTGCCACTTTTCGCGAACATCGAAAAATTGGATTTGACTGTTCACGAAGCGGCTGCGGACCTCGGCGCGAGACCGTTCACTATCTTTCGTACGATAACCATACCCCTTACCATGCCCGGCATCATTGCCGGTTCGTTGCTCGTTTTTATCCCAGCAACCGGTGAGTTTGTCATTCCGGATCTGTTAGGCGGTGGAAATGTCTTGATGATCGGCAGGGTGCTTTACGGTGAATTCAACTTGAATCAGGATTGGCCGGTTGCATCAACAGTAGCGATAGTTCTGTTACTGCTGCTGGTGATTCCGATGATGCTCTATCAGCACTATCAGGCGAAGGAAGCAGAAGCAGAGTGATCAGACAATGAGCGCGAGAAAGACACCATTTATCTTTTCGATGCTGTGCCTGGGATTTGCATTTCTGTATATCCCGATGTTTCTGCTGATCTTCTATTCCTTCAATGCCTCACGATTTGTTCCGGTGTGGGGTGGATTTTCAATCAAGTGGTATATCACGCTCTTTCAGAGTGAGGAGGTCTGGAACGCAGTTCTCTTGAGTCTCGAAATTGCCGTCATGAATGCGACGTTCGCGACGCTTTTGGGTGCCATGGCTGGGATTGCCATGGCGCGCATCAGAAAATTTCGAGGGAGAGTTCTTTTCTCTGGAATGATTTCCGCACCCCTGGTCATGCCTGAGGTGATCACTGGGCTGTCGCTGTTGCTGTTGTTCATTACCATGAGTGAATTGATCGGCTGGCCTACGAGGGGAATCACAACAATTACGATTGCGCATATAACCTTCTCATTGGCTTATGTCGCAGTCATTGTTCAATCTCGGCTTGTCGGTGTTGACGAGTCGCTGGAAGAAGCGGCGCAGGACTTGGGTGCAAAACCATATCGGGTACTGATTGACGTCACAATTCCACTTATCGCACCAGCATTGGTCGCAGGATGGCTTTTGGCGTTCACGCTATCGCTGGATGATTTGGTCATCGCCAGTTTCGTATCGGGCCCCGGTGCGAACACATTGCCCATGCTGATTTACTCCCGGGTGAAACTGGGACTTAAACCCGACGTCAACGCGCTGGCCACAATCATCATCGTGATCGTGACCATCGGCGTGGTAATTGCAGGCTTGATTCTTTCTCGACAGGAGAAGCAGCGATTACTTGATCAGCAGATGGCTGATGCCGAAAAATATGACTTCAGTGAATCGGCGAGGTAGCGGAAACTTCCTCGTTGAGTTGCTTCACGAGTCCAGAATCGGGCTGTTGGGCCAGTTTTGCAACTGGAAGCTGATTCTGAATGATATAGTGGAAATCTCCGACACCAGTCTCAGCAGTTTCGGACAGGTTCCATCTTGGGAAAACTGAAGAATTCAATCCTTCCTGAATCGTATTCATGTAAGCACGGTCCTCGTAATCTGTCGTTTTATTGATTCTTCGATTCAGATAACGTGATAAAGAAACCTCTCTCCTGTCATCTGGCAGGGCGTACATTCGCGACATTACTTTTGTATTCGTAAGATCAATGGGCATTGACATATAGATCTCCATCATGTCCGGATAGAGCGCAAAAACCAGATTCGGAAAGACTCCAAAATACATCCACAGGTCCTTCTTGTCTTCCGGTAAATGGTTGAATTCGGGCATTAGCTTTCGATAGTGTTTCACACTCCACAATTGACCGAATTCCGAGTTGAATTTGCCATAGGAAACGGGAATGTTTTCAACAGTGGTGTCGACGTAGTCTTGCCCATATAGCTGATGAAGTGTCGGATGTCCAATTGGAACGTGATAGCCTTCATTGTCTATGTCATGGAAAACTTTCCAATTGACAGGATAGACAACTTCCTCGGCTTTTTCGTAGGGTTTTACGTTTTCCAATTGATAATGGCTGACTTGGTCCTCAATCGGCAATAGCATCTCTTTGAGGGATTGTCCTCCCGACACAAACCGAATGAAAATGAACCCATTCCAAACTTCTATGTCTAGCGGTACCAGTCCGTGTTTTTCCGGGTCGATATAGGGGAATCCTTCTTTTCCCGGTATGAAAATCAGATTTCCATCAAGGTTGTAGCGCCAACCGTGGAATGGACAGACCAGCGCACGAGGACATCGTCCTTCACCTTCGAGAATTTTCGAGCCGCGGTGTCTGCAGATATTGTGAAATGCATTGATCGTTCCGTTACTATTTCGAATGATCAATGCTTTTTCGTTAAACCCTTCGAAAGTAAGGTAATCTCCGGTTTCCGGCATATCAGACACATGTCCGACCAGCATCCAGTTCGGTTTGAACAAACGTTCAATTTCCAGTTCCAGAAATTCTTCGTTCTTGTACGTCCAAGGTGGGAGAAGATCGACGGTATCTTCTGAAAGCGTCGAATCAGGTAAAGATACGGAATCCTGCGCGACGCAGCTGATGAATCTCTTACAGGTATCCACTGCCTGTTTTCGGTCGAATCTTCCACCTTCATGCAGGGCCTGCTGCCATAGCGTATCAACCATTCCCTGAAGTCCCAGTGCGAGTGCTTTGATGTCCGCTTTTTCTGTAGATGAGTTCTTCAGCAGTTCAGCGAAGCACTCGCGAATTATTTTGTCTTCTCGCTGATCACTTGCGCCACATATCTCCCGATATTCGTCGCGTGCCTGACTCTCGCTCCAAAACGCATACCAGACGGCGACTTTCTCTTTAACGAATATACGCGAATCAAAACTGGCTTCAATGTATGCATGAAGTTTCTCCAACGGCGACTGCGCTCGGTTAAGACTGTCGTCCATGATCGCAATGTATTCCTCATTGAGAAATCCGAGCGTATCGATCAGAAGTTGCTTCTTGGATGTGAAATGAAAATTCACGATTCCGGGCGAGAGTCCGGCGTTTGCGGCGACCTTTGCGACTGTCGCTCCCGAAAGACCGCTTTCGGAAATGGTTTGAATCGTTGCATGAATCAGTTGTTCGCGACGGTTGTCCGAATTGTTCCTGACCTGTTTGTTCTGGGATGGCATGACCTGTTCCTACTATTGGATTTATACAATCATTTAATTTAATTAAATGATTATACAAAAAACACAATGGACTTGCAAGAAACTATTCTACTTTTGAACATGATCTCAGACAAAATCTTGCGAACAAGAATAACGTACTCCCGAATTTGAAATATGGTCACTGAGTAAAATAATACTGACTGATAGATTTATTTTCGAGAAGTGCCAGAAATATCTGAAAACAGACATTTACTTGCCTCTATTGAAGAATTATTAGGGTTAGTGAATGAATAAGTTGTCCAATATTTATTAGAGATAGAAACGTGAAAGATCTTGGCTTAAGAAATGTAACTATCGGTCAACTTTTCAAAAGTGCAACCCTTCCGAGAAACAAATTAGTTGGTATCATGTTGATACGCTCAATTCTCCGAAAAAAATGTCAAGTTACGGAGAGAAATACGGATTTCATAGACACTTCTGTTGAAACGATAGTTGACAGTGTGGATAGAGCGGATTATTGAATAATTGAAAATGAAATTACGAACATATCAGTCGAACTGTTCGTTTTGTCAACTTACTGAAGTCTATAGAACTTGAAATTGAGATAGTTATACGATATGAGAAACGCTGTATTAATTGGAGCAGGGCTGACCAAAAATATTGTCGGATTTCCAGTGTTTGGAGAATTACTTCAGTGTGTTGAAGAACAAAGTGACAAAAGTCTGGAACAAAAACAAATAATAGAAATTATTGCGGAATACAGAAGCGACGGCTATCGATATGAGGTTTTTGATACATTTTTAGTTAGGCGACTAAACGCTATCTCACGAAATTCTATCGTATCAGCGTATATGGAAATTATTAATAATATTTTTGTAGAAAAATTATACGGATGCCCACCCAATATTGTTCTAGATGAAAATTCAAATACGTTGCTTTCCCTTCTAACTATACCTGATCTTGTAATCATAACGACGAATTACGATCCACTATTGAATTTGAGTGTTTGGATTCGAATCTATGAAGAAACTCGAAGCATGCTACTCAATTCTAATTCAGATTTGAATTTGACAGCTATCGCGGAATCAATTTCATCCATTGAGAAGCAAATTCTAGGCACGCCAAACGAACTGTTTAATTTGCCAGATAAGGTAAAGACATTAATTGATAATCATTTGGGTGGTTTATCGGATGAATTTTATGAAAAATATTTACAAATCAGTAGACCAAAAGGTTCCGATAATTTCACGTTTGAAAACTTTTTTAAAATCGATAATATGCAGAACAGGATATTCTATTTACATGGTCATTGTTTTAAAAATCAAAACATGTACAAAGTAGTAGGCATATACGCAACTGCCGAGAACGAGTTAGACGATGGGCCTTCGGAATTAATTGGAGAAACCAACCGAGGAAGGGTTTACAGAAAATTCAATGCACAATTTAGGGATACCACATTTGATAAGCTTTGGATTGTTGGAATGAGTGCACTTGTAGCGGGACATGTGCTTCTAGACAAACTTGAGTGTTCAGCAAAGAAGGTTCTAATGGGATTCCACTGTGATGACGAAATCGAAAGTTACGAAAATCTCAAAACCAAATTACTTTCTATCCAGCGATTTCGGACAGTCGAATTACTCCAAACTGCTCATTTAATCGACGAAATTTCCATCCGCTAGATTCAAGCGAACCGTATTTTGGTTTCTACAAACTAATTTCGATTCTGGATTGTAACAATGAATGCTCCTATGCCAAGATCAAGAGAATGCAAAGGATTGTCATGTTGGGGACTCAATTTGAGGAGTGAATGGAGCCGGGTTTTGGCGAACTGATAATCTCAGATGAATCCTAACGACAGGAATCATCAGAAACTGGCTGTTGCGGATGGGTGTATATTTTAGTAATGTTGCAGGCTGAACATGCAGTTGCAGCAAAAAACAAGTAGATAAATAAAAAAGAGCTAATTAGCGAATTTATATGACCGCGCCATTATCTAAAGTTGCGTCGACGCTTCCACTACAGATTGGTACCGACCGTACTTGCGATTGCAAACCAAAACACATCAGTTGCCTCTCTGCAAAAGAATGGTTAAAGAACCAGATTGGTGTTTGGGAGTTCTATTATGAGAAGCGGGACATTAGGGACAAATCGGTGCATCCTGCGACTTTTCCGATTGCATTACCTCGTCGCCTGATCGAACAATTCACTCATCGAGGCGAACTTGTGCTCGATCCGTTCGTTGGAAGTGGTTCGACACTATTGGCTGCTCGGGATTCGGAGCGGAACGCTGTAGGATTCGATCTATCGTCAGATTACATTGCGGTATGCCGTCGTCGGTTGAACGAATCAGAAGATCTCTTCGTAAATTCTGACCAACTGGCTATACAGGAGGATGCGCGAAACATACATCGCTATTTCGCTGACGAGTCCGTCAGTCTTATCGTTACTTCGCCGCCCTATGCTAATCTTCTCAACCGAAAACGCAAAAACAAATCCCGTCGTGACCGAAACAACGAACAACTCGGTAAGGTGGAACAATACTCGCAAGATTCCCGTGACTTAGGAACCATGTCTCTGGATGCTTACACGGAAAGTATAGGTAAAATTTTCGAGTCTCTATTACCGTTGTTGAGACCTAAAGCGCATTGTGTTATCAACGTGCCAGATATGTGGTGGGAGAACAAGAGGATCACAATTCATGTATCGCTGATTGAAGAGTTGCGAAAACGAGGCTACGAGTTACGAAATATCATAATTTGGGACCGGAGAAATGTGGTTAACCGAATTGGGATATTTGGTTGGCCGAGTAACTATATTACGATGGGTGTTACGTTCGAATATCTTTTGGACTTTTGGCGACCTGCTGATTAAAACGGAATTTGGATATATTGTCGTACAATCATTGGTACTCAATTTTCAAATGTGAAGCACATAATTCCTATGATTCATAGAAAAACTTCTCCCGCCATTGCAATGAAGAGATTTACCAAAGAATCACTGGTGAGCGAGCTAAACGAAATTCGCAATCGAGGATGGATAAAAACCAAACGTGCCAATAATGACGGTGGTGTAGGGAATACGCTAGAAGAATTGCTAGGAATTGAAGAAAACAACCTACCACTACCGAATGCTGGAGAGTGGGAGGTTAAAGGCCAGCGCTCGGACACTGGCTCGCTAATTACTCTATTCCATATGGAGCCATCCCCTCGCGCGTTCAAATTCGTTCCTCAAATTCTGTTACCTAAATTTGGTTGGCCACACCAAAGTGCAGGTTCTAAATATCAGGCTAGCGAAATGAGTTTCCGACAAACACTAACGGCAAACCAAAGGACAAATCGCGGATTTACTATAGTCGTAAATTACGATATGCGGCGATTGGAATTATCATTCGACAGCAAATCTGTGGACATTTCTGAGCATGGGAATTGGTTAGCAAGCGTTAAGCTTCAAGCAGGTTTGGGCGAACTCGACCCGCAACCGTACTGGGGGTTTGATGATGTATATCACAAGGCAGGTACGAAGCTTGGTAAGACACTGTATGCTATCGCTGAGAGGAAGCGTATCGAAGGCGTAGAGCACTTTAGATATATGGAATTCCTAATGCTTGAAGATTTTAAGATTGACAATTTTATAAGCGCAGTAGAAAGTGGCGATATTCTGGTAGATTTCGACGCTAGAACTGGGCATAACCACGGAACCAAATTCAGACTCAAGCAACAATGCTATAGCACGCTTTATGGTTCCATTAAGTCTATTTGAAGTCGTGGCTCAATACATACGATGGGATAATCTCTCCACATTATCTCGACGAAGAATTCTTGAAGAAGAGTATTTCAAGTCGAATTTCATTCTGAGAGGAGTCCAAGAATGAAAAATACAATAGTCGGATTGAAGTTCGCGAAGAATGATCTCCACTAAGTGGATCGGAATCGAAATTGGCGGTGACGAAAATTGCGGAAGTTTGGTGATCAATCTGATTGACGGGTTACTCCCGGTCTTCGTGCGCCTTCAACCATCCTGAGGTGCCCCGATTGGACATCGTAAATATAGCCATGAATTGAGATCGCCTTTGATACAAGTGGATGGTTTGCGATCAGTTCGACATCGGACCGCACGCTATCAACCAAGTCCGTGATGGTCAGCCATACGGTTGCCAACCCGTGTTCTGATCCGCAATCGGTTGTTTCGTTTGTCCAAGTGTCGTTTTTCTTTACAGCCGGTTCCAAACTTTCCGCGAACAGGTCGCCGATTTCGCGGTCTGTGACACCGGCCATTCCGCACTGCGTATGTTGAATTACAAACCAGTCACGGGTACCGAAAAACTTATAGGAAACCAGCAGTGATCGGATTGCATCATCACTCGCTCGTCCGCCAGCATTACGGATGACGTGAGCATCACCTAGATTGAAACCCGTAAGTTCAAGGGGCTCGATTCGCACATCCATGCAGGTGAGGATAGCGACCTTCATTTGCGGTGAACCGGCTAACGAACCCTTGTCGCCAAAATTTTTGGCATACGAAGCGTTCGCACGTAACACATTGTCATTGATTTGGTGTTTTGAACTCACTTTCAGTCAGATATTCAGTGTTGCGATTCCTAACCTTGATTAAACGAAACGGATGATGCAAACCATACCTGCGAGGGGAATCAACTTCACCGGAAATTTCTGTTTCTTCGGCCAAGATACAGATACACGGGAAATTAACCGTTCATGCACCGTTCGATGACTTCAAGTTTGCGTGCACAGTATTTAATGCCGATTCGAGTGCATCAAAAAGATCATTGATCTGCCGCTCAGTGATAATTAATGGTGGACAGATTCCGACGGTATCACCCGACGGCAACGCCCGAAGAATCAATCCGTTTTCCAGACATTGCTGGTACACCTGAAAAGCTACTTTCATTTCAGGGTCGAAGGGTTGCTTTGTGTCTTTGTCGGCAACAATTTCCACTGCGCCGATCAGCCCCTTACCTCGGGCTTCTCCGACCAGTGGATGTGTCCCGAGCTCCCGCAATCGATTCTGGAATGGCACCATGACATCTCTCACATGCGAAAGAATGTTACGCTCTTCGTAGATCTTTAGAGTTTCCAACGCTACTGCAGCGCCAACAGGGTGCCCGGTGTAAGTAAATCCGGTTCCAAAAACACCGAGTCGGGCACTGGCTTCTGCGATCGTCTGGTAGATAGGCTCCGAGATCATCGTTGCACCGATTGGAATATATGCCGAAGAAATTTGCTTGGCACAGGTGACAATATCGGGAACTATTTCGTAGGTATCGCAACCCCACGGATTGCCAGTCCTGCCGAATCCATTGATCACTTCGTCTGCGATCAGCAATACATCATATTTTTTCAGGACTTTCTGAATTTTCTGAAAGTAGGTTTTCGGAGGCGGAATGACACCACCGGCACCCATGACCGGTTCGGCTATCAGAGCGGCGACCGTTTCTGGTCCTTCAGCGAGAATCAGTTCCTCCAATTCCCGAGCGCGGCGACTTGCGAATTCCTCTTCCGACTCGCCTTTTTCACCACACCGATAGTAGTGTGGTGTTCCAGTTTGCTTGAACCGTTCGAGCGGCGCATCAAACGATTCCTGAATTGTTGGGATTGCGGTAAGGCTGGTGCCGACAATCGTCACACCATGGTAGCCTTTTTCTCGAGAGATAATCTTCTTCTTCTCAGGCCGTTCCAAAGCGTTGTTGTAGTACCAGGTAATTTTGACAGCCGAGTCCACTGCCTCCGAACCTGATGTTACGAAATAGGCTTTTGACATGGACTCCGGGGCGATGGAAAGCAGCTTGTCCGCCAGCTCCGCAACAACCGGTGCCGTCCTTCCCGCGAAACTATGGTTGTAGGGTAGGGTTTGCAATTGCCTTGTTGCAGCATCAACGAGTCGCTGTTCGCTGAATCCCAACGACGTGCACCAAAGCCCAGCCAATCCTTCGATAAATTTTTTGCCGTGCTCATCCCATATGTAGATACCTTCACCTCGAACGTAGGTTTTCGGTCCGATTTGTTCATGTTGCAGAAGGTTTGTATATGGGTGCAGATTCGACCCAATATCCTTTTCGGCAATTGTTTTCTGCTTGGTTTGGATGTTTTTTGTTGCTGCGATTTGTGCCATTTGCTTATTCCTGTGTTTCAATTGGGGATTCGCATTATACGTCTAGACATTTGAATCCGGGAATGAACCCTTTCGCTTCTCGATGAATGCAAGCAGTTCCTGGTCGACCAGAGGATCCAAATCCGGAGCCTGATAGTTTTCCAGCATCTGCTTCCAAAGTTTGTTGGCCCGCTGCGAGGCTCTCAGTGCCCCGTCAGCTTCCCACTGCTCGAAGCTGTTGTTGTCCGCGATAGTCGATCGGTAGAACGCGTTTTCAAAATTACGTTGCGTGTGTTCGCATCCCAGGAAATGACTTCCTGGTCCGACTTCGCGGATCGCATCCAGTGCCTGACCGTTTTCAGAAGTATCGACACCGCTCATAAACTCCTGAATCATTGCTGCTTGGTCTACGTCCATGACAAATTTTTCGTAACCCATTACAAGCCCACCTTCAAGCCAGCCGGCAGTATGCAACATAAAGTTGACTCCGGCGAGCATCGCAGTCTGCAGAGTGTTGGCTGACTCATACGCCGCCTGGGCGTCCGGTATTTTCGAGGCGCATAACCCACCACCGCTTCGAAAAGGTACATTCAGTCTACGCGCCAGGGCCGCGCAGAGATAGAGAACTTTGGACGGCTCCGGTGTTCCGAAAGTCGGTGCACCTGATTGCATTGAGATTGAGCTGCTGAAAGTTCCGAAAATCACGGGTGCGCCTGGCCTTACCAGCTGCGCAAACGCCATTCCTGCCATTGCCTCCGCAAGAATCTGGGTACAGGTGCCCACGATAGCGACCGGGGACATCGCTCCGGACAGAATGAAAGGGGAGATAACCGTACCCTGTAAGTTTCTTGCATAGATCTTGAGTGCTGCTAGCATGGTATCGTCAAAAGTCATTGGAGAATTGACGTTGATCAGCGACAGAATGCAGGTATTATTCTCGACAAAATCGGCACCGAACACGACCTTTGCCATGTCAACCGTATCTTGAGCACGCTCGCCACTCGTTACAGAACCCATGAACGGTTTATCACTGTATTTCAAATGACTGTAAACCATATCGAAGTGGCGCTTGTTGACGGGCAGATCCACCGGCTCACAAACTGTCCCGCCCGAATGATGAAGGGAAGGGGAAAGATAGGTGAGCTTGACAAAGTTCCTGAAGTCCTCAATATTCGCATATCTTCGACCTTCGTCGATATTGCGTACGAAAGGCGGTCCATAAGCCGGTGCCAAGACAGACGTATCTTTGGCGATTCGAATCGTCCTGTTCTTGTTTCTGGCGTGTTGAATAAACTCTGATGGTGCATTTGTCCTGATTATTTCCCGAAGCATTCCTCGTTCGAATCGTACGCGTTCGCCGTCGACAGAGGCGCCGGCATTTTTCCAGATTTCGATCGCTTCGGGATCGTCGCGAAACTCAATTCCGATTTCTTCCAGAATCAGGTCCGCGTTGTTTTCGATCAGTTCCAGCGTTTCGACCGGCGCCACCTCATAACATGGAACTTTGCGTTCAATGTAGGCAACTATTTCGGTCTTTACGCTTGATCTTTCAGCAATTCGCGCAGCTCTACCGCGTGATCTTGATCTTCGTCTTTCACTCATAACAATCGGTGTTCAGGTTTGGTGGTTGGATCAATTGTCGTTTGATTTGACGGGACGCGGAAATCTGCTGGACCTTCGGTAAGGAAAAACATCTTCCAGCACACCGTCACGGATTAGCCGTTGCTTGCCACGCCAGAAATCGACTGTCATCAGATCTCCGTGAGCCGCGCGAAAATGTTTGTTGATCACAGGATTCAGCAAAAAGTACTTCTCGAATTCCTCTGGAAACACATCATCCTCACCGACGGAAAACCAAGGTGTGGTTGACATTTCATCGTCCGCGTTCCGTGCCGGTGGAATTTTACGAAATTTCAGTTCGCTCAGATAGCGAATTTCGTCATAGTCATAGAAAACGACACGGTTATTTCTGGTCACACCGAAGTTCTTCAGAAGCATGTCGCCGGGAAAGATGTTCGCTGCGGCCATTTCCTTGATTGCATCGCCATACCCTCTGGCAAAATAGAGAGCCTCCTCTTCCTTCTTTATATCCTGCAACAATAGATTGAGCGGCATCATCCGATGTTCGATGTAGACATGCTTGAGTACCACCATATCACTGTCGACGATGATGGACCTTGCACATGATTCCTGCAGAATCTCCAATAGCTCGTCACTGAATCTGCTTTTTGGCAGCGCGACATCGGAATATTCCAGTGTGTCCGCCAGGCGTCCGACCCTGTCGTGCTGTTTTACCAGGTGATACTTTTCAATCACCGTCGAACGCGATAATTTCTTGGGTGGCTCGAACGCATCCTTGATCAGTTTGAAAACATAGCGGTAGGAAGGCAGGGTAAATACCATCATCACCATCCCGCGGGTGCCGGGTGCTTCAATGAACTTGTCATGTGAATGCTCCAAATGGTGCAGGAAGTCCCTGTAGAATGCGGTCTTGCCCTGTTTGTGAAAACCGATGGCGGAATACAGGTCGGCTTTGCTTTTCTCTGGCAGAATGTTCATCAGGAATCTGACAGTGGCTGACGGCACCCTTGTCTCCACCATGAAGTAAGCTCTCGAAAAACCGAAAACCGCGTCCAGGTCGGCAGGGTCGAGTAACAGTGCATCAACATAAAGTGCGCCTTCCTCGTTATTCAGAATCGGTACGATGAATGGTGTTGTCCGATAGTCATTGATCACGCGTCCAATGAGGTAGGCTGCCTTGTTTCTGAAAAATAGAGAGCTCAGAACGTCGATCTGGTAGTTCAGGGCGACCGATCTTTGTTCTCTTGGCAGAACACTACCCAGATGTCGAAGAATATTGCGAACGTCGCGGGTCAGGTTCTCGTAGGGAAGATTGAAGTTTAGCCCGGTCAATATGTCAGCAATGGTATTTCGCAGGCCGCGACTAGAAGGGTAGTATGATCGATAAATCGGCTTACCGGCTTGCAGGTACTCTTTGGAAACAGAGGAGCGGACAAATATATGGGTGTTTTTATAGTAGCGACGGTCGAACAGCTTGCAGAACACCGAGTTATAGTAGCTTTCGGCGAGTTCAGGCTGTCGATGTTCCAACAGGAGGTGAATGTATCGTATTTTCACTTCTTCCCACAGCGGCTCGTCAAGTTCGTCTATTCCCAATTCTGATCTTACCGTTGTGATCGTTTCCTGGATACGCTTGTCGTAGAAATGTATACGTCGTCTGGCGGCCTCCCTGACCTCACGCCAAGCGGCTCGCTCAAATCGTTCCTGGGCACCGGAAGTGATTTCCTGAAACAGTGTGAAGTGTCGTTCAAATCCCTTCAGAATGGTTCGTGCCAGTTTTTTTGCGCGTTTCGTCCGCCCAGACTCGCGTTCCGAGGCAGATGATGTCCTTTTGCCTCGAACATCGGGGAATAGTTCAATCGGTTTGGCAGATTTTGGCATCGAAAAAATTTAGGTGATTTGAGGAGCCACTAGTGGTTCTTTTACGAAAATTTAAGGCGAATTCAGACGAATAAAATAAGAAAAACATTTGGGAATATTGTAAATTAGGTAAAGTTTTAAAATACTGTGTTTTCTATTGTTGTCTAAATATTTCAAGACCAGTTAAATTACTTGCAAATGGTAATTAAATCAGATAGTTAACCAGAGTAAATTGTTCGTTAAAGGATGAAGTGAGCAAAATATGGAAAGTTATGCAAGAGTAGTTGTAATCGGTGGGGGTGTCGTTGGCGTGAGTACGCTATATCACCTTGCAAAAAAAGGTTGGACTGATGTAGTGCTGTGCGAGCGTACTGAGCTGACTGCGGGGTCGACCTGGCACGCAGCGGGTTTATTGCCACTATTCAATATGAGTTATGCCGTGGGGCAGTTGCACAAGTATTCCGTGGATCTCTATAAGAATCTGGAAGAGGAGACCGGTCAGGATGTCGGGTTTCATGTGACCGGGAATCTGCGCCTGGCCTGTACAAGAGACCGAATGGATGAGTACAAGAAATATTGTGGCACTGCGAACACCATTGAAGTTCCGTTTGAGCTAATCACACCCTCCGAAGTCAAGGAACTTTGGCCGCTGATCAATCCCGACGGTCTGGTCGGTGCTTTGTATCACCCGGACGACGGACACATCGCGCCCGTTGATTTGACCAATGCGTTGGCGAAAGGCGCGCGCGATCGCGGTGCCAAAATCTACCAGCAGACCGAAGTGACTGGTTTGAATCGGACACCCGGGGGCGAATGGAAGGTTTCGACTTCAAAAGGTGACATTACCTGTGAGCATATTGTCTGTGCAACAGGGAACTACTCGCAGACAATCAGTCCGTTGCTTGGAATTTCAATTCCGGCAATTCCGGTTCAGCATCAGTACATCGTCACGGATGTGGTGGGTGAGTTGAGAGAATATCGCGAAAGCGGCGGCAAGGAACTTGCCGTACTTCGCGAATCTGATGCATCCTATTATCTGCGCGAGGAAAGAATGGGCTACATTCTGGGACCGTACGAGAAAGGTGCGCCGGCAGTATTTGCAGATGGAGTGCCGTCGACTTTTGAGAAAGATCTGTTTCCAGGAGATCTGGACCGTCTCATGCCACATGTCGAGGCAGCGATCAATCGGGTCCCTTCATTTGAGACTGCCGGAATCAAAGACATCGTTAACGGACCGATATCCTATACCCCGGATGGCAGTCCACTTGTCGGACCAGCGTGGGACCTTCCCAATGTCTGGTTGAACGAAGGTCATAGTTTTGGCGTTACAGCAGCCGGTGGTGCAGGGTGGCAATTAGCGGAATGGATGGTTGAGGGAGAACCGACAATCGATCTTCTAGCAGTTGATCCGCGCAGATACGGGGACTACGCTCGTGGTCCTTATCTGGTGACTAAGAATGAAGAAGCATATGAAAATGTTTTTACGATTCATTACCCCGACGAGGAGCGTCCCGCGTGTCGACCAGCCAAAACAAGTCCGGTCCATGACAGATTGGCGGCGCTGGGTGCAGTTTGGGGACAGCGATATGGTTGGGAGCGGCCGAATTGGTTTGCCCCTGAAGGAGTTGAAGCTGTGGATGACTGGAGCTTCCGACGATCGAAATATTTTGAGCACGTCGGGAATGAGCACAACAATATTCGGAACAACGTGGGCATCATTGACATCACAAGCTTTTCAAAGTTTCAGGTGTCTGGTGAAGGGGCGGAAGACTATCTGGATGGTCTTTTCGCGAGAAGACTTCCGAAAAAGGCAGGAAGAATTCAGCTCTGTCATGCACTCACAAAATATGGTGGTGTACGAAGCGAGTTTACAGTCACCAAGGACACTGATGGATCGTATTATCTGGTCAGTTCCGGGGCGGCTGAACGCTTTGACTATAGTTTTCTGCAGAAACATTTGCCTGCTGACAGCTCCGTACGCTTGGACAATCTTACGACTTCTCACGGCACACTGGTGGTGGCCGGGCCGAATTCCCGAAAGGTATTGGAGAAACTGACCGAAACCGATTTGACCAATGATTCATTTCCGTGGCTAACCGCACAGCATATCTATGTCGGGATGGCACCATTGAGAGCGATGCGGGTTAATTTTGTCGGTGAATTGGGCTGGGAACTCCATCATCCCATCGAGTATCAAAGACATATATTTGAGCAGTTGATGGAAGCCGGTGCTGAGTTCGATATCGGCCAATGTGGTATGCGGGCGATGGACTCGTTGCGGATTGAGAAGTCTTACCGCATGTGGGGGCAGGACCTGACCCGGGAATACACCATTCTTGAAGCCGGGCTTGGGATATTCGTTCATATGGACAAGGGTGATTTCGTTGGTCGAGAGGCCTTGCAGAATCAATTGGACAACGGTGTTCCGCAGGAATTTGTGACCGTCGCAGTAGAAGGAGTTTCAGATGCGGACCCGCTGGGTAATGAACCACTTTGGGATGGTGAGAAGATGATCGGCCGGGCAACTGCTGGATCGTATGGGCACTTTCTGCAACAAAGTCTTGCTATCGGCTATGTACAGACCGGATACGGGGACATTGGAACCAAATTGGAGATTGAAATTCTTGGAAATCGCTATAATTGTTCCGTTGTTGAAAACTCGCCTCACGACCCCAATAACGTGCGGCTCAGATCGTAGCTGAATCCAGCAAGTAATTTCATTTTCTCACTGAGGAGCGGTATGAAGGTAATTGTTCCTGTAAAGCGCGTAATCGACGCCAACATCAAGGTCAGAGTACGAATGGACGGCTCTGGTGTTGAACTGAATAACGTCAAAATGTCCATGAATCCATTCTGTGAAATCGCTGTGGAAGAATCGATCCGATTGAAGGAAGCAGGGAAGGCGGAGGAAGTCATCGTGGTTGCGGCCGGGCCGCAGCAAAGCCAGGAAACACTGAGAAACGGTTTGGCGATGGGTGCCGACCGTGGGATTCTGATTCAGACCGATGTGGATCTGGAGCCACTCGCAGTTGCCAAACTGTTGAAGAATGTGGTTGAACGAGAGGAGCCTGGAATTGTATTGATGGGGAAACAGGCGGTGGACAACGACAACAATCAGACCGGTCAGATGCTCTCGGCAATGCTGAACTGGTCACTTGGTACGTTCGTGTCAAAGATTGATGTCGAGGATGATGGTTTCAATGTCGTTCGCGAGGTGGATGGTGGTCTCGAAACTGTGCGGTTATCCCGACCTTCAGTGATTACGGTTGACCTGAGACTGAACGAACCTCGCTATGCTTCACTGCCGAACATCATGAAGGCGCGTAAAAAGGCAATCGAAGTTTTGACACCGGATGATCTTGGTGTCGATGTGACGCCCAGGGTGAATGTATTGGAAGTGACTGAACCGCCTGCAAGGGATGCCGGTGTGCGTGTTCAGAGCGCAGAGGAATTGATTGATAAACTGAAAAATGAAGCGAAGGTGCTGTAATGAGCGTATTGGTACTGATTGAACACGATAACAGCGAAGTCAAAGCGTCGACTCTGAATACCGTAACGGCAGCCGCCCAGCTTGGAAGTGACGTGCATGGACTGATCGTTGGAAACGACTGTTCCGGTGTGGTTTCTGCTGCAGCGAAAATTGACGGGATTACCAAGATACTTTCGGTGGACTCATCCGAGTACCAATATGGTCTGGTAGAGAATGTGGCACCGGTTGTCAAGGAGATAGCATCGGGATATTCGCACGTCCTGGCACCGGCATCGACGTTTGGGAAGAATCTCCTGCCCAGAGTGGCTGCGATGCTGGATGTACAACAGGTTTCCGATATCAGTGAAATCGTTTCTGAAGATACATTCATCAGGCCGATATATGCCGGAAACGCCTTGGCCCGGGTGCAGTCGACTGATTCAGTGAAACTGATTACGATTCGTACCACCACTTTCGATGCCGCTGTCGAAGACAGTGGATCGTCGGCACCGGTTGAGGAGTTATCCGCCAAGGGCGACGAACAATTGTCGAGCTTTGTAAAGCATGATCTGACCCGAAGCGAACGTCCTGAACTGACGACTGCGAGTATCGTCATTTCCGGGGGACGCGGAATGCAGAGTGGGGAGAATTTCAGCATGCTTGAGCGGGTAGCGGATAAACTCGGAGCTGCGGTCGGGGCTTCACGAGCTGCGGTCGATGCCGGATACGTACCGAATGACTATCAGGTTGGTCAAACCGGGAAAGTCGTCGCGCCTGATCTTTACCTGGCTGTCGGCATATCCGGAGCGATTCAGCATCTCGCCGGTATGAAGGACTCAAAAGTCATTGTTGCGATCAACAAGGACGAAGAGGCACCAATATTTCAGGTTGCAGATTTTGGCTGGGTAGCGGACCTGTTTACCGCGATTCCAGAGTTGGAAAGTGCGCTGGAATAGGGTGTGCCTACTGTTACTCCACCCAAAAACTTGGAATCAAATTGTCGCGCGACTAAACGGAGGATAACATGTCAAACGAATCTTTATCTTTCAAAATCGAATGTCAGGGCAGTCGGACAGTTGCAGAGAATGGGAAAGAAATAAACACCTCCACCGAAGCCAATGAATTTTGGCAGAACATACCGGTGCCCGAAGAGTTACTTAAGAATCAAGAAGAGCCGGAAGCCAAGTAACTTGTTTTCAATGCATCACCTGCTAACGGAAAAAGTGGGAAGTAGTTCCAGACTCTCTCTTTTTTCTATTCGAATTTGAAGCCTCTTGGATCATTCTCTATCACATCTCGTACTGATTCCTGATTCATTCGTTAAATTTCGGTTCAGTCCCGTCGAAAAATTTATCAGAATACAAAGTCAGATGAGGAGTGTATTCTCCAACCAGCCTTCGCAAGTAAGAAAATAATTACCGTCTACGAAGAAATTTTGTGACTGCCCACCCATCTAATCAGGGCAACTTCGCGACTCTTTTCGATTTATCCTAACAATAAATAGCCTTGGATGAGCAAATTTTCTCACGTAAGCAAATTTCTAATTAATGATACAATGTAGACTGTTATTAACATGTAATGAAAATTATGGCATTGAATATTCGAAATTCGGAAACAGAGCAATTGGCTAAAATCGTATCCGAACTGACAGGTGAAACTAAAACACAGGCAGTCAAATTAGCACTAAAGGAACGTTTGGAGCGTATTGAACGCGAACGAACTGGTAAGAGTTTGGTTGATGAACTCAATGAGATAGCATTGCGATGTGCCTCTTTACCAGTGCTTGACAACCGAAGTGCAGATGAGATTTTAGGTTATGACGACAAAGGATTGCCAGGTTGATGGTAATTGATTCGTCGGTACTGGTTGCAATTCTTCTAAATGAACCGGACAAATTAGATTTCATCAAAGCGATTGATACTACAAACAGTCGAAATATATCCGCGGCTTCTTTTGTTGAAACATCTTTGGTGATAGCATCACGCTACGGGGCAAAAGGAACGACCGAGTTGGATACGTTTATCGCTCGAGCGAAAATTCATATTCGTACGGTCGACAAAAGTCAAGCGTTGATTGCACGCCAGGCTCACCAAGAATTTGGAAAAGGCAATCATCCAGCCCGTCTCAACTTTGGAGACTGCTTCTCCTACGCATTGGCTAAGTATCTTGGCCAACCTTTGCTGTTCAAAGGAAAGGATTTCCTTCAAACCGATATTAATCCATTTCAAATTTCATAAATATATGAAATTGTGTCCGCATTATGGTGATCGAAAGAAAAAGTTAGTGGTTAAAACTTCGTAATTTATCGTACAAGCAAAAAAGGCTGATGCGAAATGCATCAGCCTTTTTAGTGTGCGAATTCTCTATAAGATGAATTTGAGATCAAAACTGGGCAGTTTCTGTAGAATCAACCATTGCTACAGTGGAAGCTTCCTTACCTCCGGCTGTCGCTTCGTTGATCGCATCAAAGTAACTGACTCCGACTTCATGCTGATGGCGGGTCGCTGAGAAACCAAATTCCTCGGCGGCGAATTCCGCCTGCTGCAAGTCGGAATAACCCTGCATCCCTCGTTGAATGTATTTTCTGGCGATATCAAAGCTTGAATAGTTGACACTGTGAAAACTCGCCAATGTAACAAACTGGTATCGATATCCCATTTCGGCGATATCGTTTTGAAAACTCGCGAGTTCATCCGGCCCCAAGTGTTTCGACCAGTTGAATGACGGCGAACAGTTATACGCCAGCATCTTCCCCGGAAACTCTGCATGAACACCATCCGCGAATTTTTTCGCATCGTCAAGATTCGGTGTCGACGTCTCCATCCAGATCAGATCAGCATATGGTGCATACGCCAGCCCGCGAGCGATACACATATCAATTCCGCCAGTGATTCTGAAGAATCCTTCTGCGGTGCGCTCGCCGGTAATATACGGATGGTCTCTTTCGTCAACATCCGACAGCAGTAATCTTGCTGCTTCGGCATCTGTTCTTGCAATGATGACAGTCGGTACACCCATCACATCCGCTGCCAAGCGAGCAGAGGTCAGATTCCGAATCCCTTGCTGTGTCGACAAAAGTACCTTTCCACCGAGATGGCCACATTTCTTTTCGGAAGACAGCTGATCTTCATAGTGAATGCCCGCGGCACCGGCCTTGATCATCGCCTTGGTCAATTCGAAAACATTCAGCGGACCGCCAAATCCCGCTTCTGCATCGGCAACAATTGGCATGAACCAGTCGATATCGGTGGTTTGCTGCCCGCTCAGTTGCTCCAAGGTTTGGATTTGATCTTGCCGAATAAATGCGTTGTTGATTCGCTCGATCACTTGCGGTACGGAACTGGCGGGATAGAGTGATTGATCCGGATAGGTCTGCCCGGCGTTGTTCGCATCGGCTGCCACTTGCCAGCCGGAAAGATAGATCGATTTGAGTCCGGCTCTGACTTGCTGGACCGCCTGACAACCAGTATAGGCGCCCAGCGAAGCAACAAACTTATCGTTTTGCAAGAAATTCCAGAGCTTTTCGGATCCCATTTCAGCGAGCGTATGCCTGATGCATACAGAACCACGTAATCTTTCTACCTCAGTCCAGTCATAATCTCTTTTGATTCCATCCCAGCGCTTTGGCGCGTAACGAGGTGTTGGAAATTCTTTCAAGTCTTCTGTCGGGTCGACATGCCACTTGTACCTGCCGTTTGGTAGTTGGCTCATTACCTGTGCTCCATCTATTCAAATTACCACAATAAAACAACAACAAAGCCACTTAACGTGGCTACAAAACAAAAATTATATATTGCTTATGCTCATGTAATGAATGAATTTCCGCGCCTAAATCGCGAAATTTCAAATCCTTTCGCGGTCGCATATCCGACAAATTTCGTAAATTGAGTCCGATTGCTTAATCTGGGCAGCCAAATCCGCCACCACCCGGTGTCTCAATCACGAAGATATCGTCGGCATTCATTTCGGTTCTGTCTGTCGAGTTCATGGATTCGGTATTGCCATTTGATCTGATGACGTAGTTTCTGCCAGTCTGCCCGGGAGAGCCGCCGTTTGCTCCATATGGCGGAACCCGTCTGTGTCCTGAGAGAATTGCCGCTGTCATCGGTTCAAGAAATCGAAGTTTGCGAATCGCTCCATCCCCACCTCGGTGCTTGCCTTGTCCGCCGCTTCCTTTACGAATCGAAAAACTCTCAAGCCGAATCGGAAACCTCCATTCCAATATTTCAGGGTCTGTTAGTTTCGCATTCGTCATATGTGTATGAACTGCGTCGCAACCGTCAAAGTCAGGCCCCGCACCTGATCCACCACAGATTGTTTCGTAATACTGATAGGTGTCGTTACCAAATGTGAAGTTGTTCATTGTTCCCTGTGCCGCTGCCATTACGCCGAGTGCGCCATACAGGGTGTCTGTTATGTACTGGGAAGTTTCGACGTTGCCTGCAACGACCGCGGCAGGGTAAACAGGCTTCAGCATGCAACCGTCCGGAATAACAATCTTGATTGGCTTCAGGCATCCCTCGTTCATCGGAATGATGTCGTCGACCAGGGTACGAAAGACATACATAACTGCAGCTCTCGCGACGGAAGAAGGTGCGTTGAAGTTGCTGGAAAGCTGGGCGGAAGTTCCAGTAAAATCGACAACTGCAGTCTGTTCCTCGTTGTCGATGGATATCTCGACAGTAATCATGCTCCCGTCATCCATCTCATACTTGAAACTACCATTTCGAAGAACTCTGAGTACTTTTTTCACGGCGCCTTCCGCGTTGTCCTGGACATGCTGCATGTATGCAATAACAACTTCCAGCCCGAAGTGATTGACCATGTTCCTAAGTTCCTGCACACCTTTTTCATTCGCCGCGATCTGTGCGCGAATATCTGCGAGATTCTGCTCAACATTTCGCACCGGATATTGTGCGCCTTCGAGAATCGCTCTAAGGTCGGTTTCCAACAATTCACCTTCCCGCATCAGTTGAACATCATCCAGCAGTACGCCTTCTTCCTCAATCACATAACTGTCAGGTGGCATTGAACCAGGGGTAATACCACCGACATCCGCATGATGACCTCGTGATGCGACATAAAACAGAATCGTGCCTTTTGTTTGCTCGAACACAGGCGTAACGACCGTAATGTCCGGTAGATGAGTGCCTCCGTTGTAAGGATTGTTCAGAATAAACGCGTCACCCGGTTTCATCGTCGCGATCCGATTGCGAATGATGATCTTCACGGATTCGCTCATCGAGCCCAGATGCACAGGCATATGAGGTGCATTCGCTACGAGGTCACCCTGGGTGTCGAAAATCGCACAGGAGAAATCAAGTCGTTCTTTGATGTTGACCGAATAGGCGGAGTTTTCCAGGGAAGCCCCCATCTGCTCGGCGATCGACATGAAAAGGTTGTTGAACACTTCCAACATTACCGGATCGGCATCCGTTCCGATGGCGGTCTTACGCGGTCGAGGTGCGACTCGTCTCAGAATGAGGTGATTGAATTTGGTAACCTCCAGTTTCCAGTCAAGTTCCACAACGGTTGTTCCCGTGGATTCGATGATGATCGCGGGACCCGAAATTTCGTCACCCGATTGGAGTTTCTCCCGAAGAAAAACCTTAGCCTCGCGGAATCGGCCCGACAAATACATCTGTGAGGTGCTGACCGGCTCAAGATCTGATTGCCTTTCGGAATTATCGAACCCCGATTCTTCATGTACGTCTGATCGTCCAATAGCCTCAACAGAAATTGCCTCAACAACAATCGGTTTGTCCGGCATGATGAATCCGAATCTTTGTCGGTGTTTGTTCTCGAACTCGCGTCGAATCGAATCATTGTCAGTTCCATCGACTGATATGGCTGAGTCAGTACCTTCATATCGAACGTGAATCCTCTTCTGGATGTCGATGTTAGTGTCGATGATCTGTTGATCTCGCACATCCTGCCTGGATTTATTGGCAAGTTCTGCGTAGCGATTATCAAGAGATTGAATCAGATCTGCTGAGAGCACGCTTTCGACTGCTTCCTCACACATTGTTCGAACGTCGGCAAGACCGATTCCGTAAGCGGACATCACACCTGCATATGGGTGAATGAATACTGTTTCCACACCAAGCGCATCAGCAACAAGGCACGCATGCTGGCCGCCGGCGCCGCCGAAACTGCACAGAGTATATTCGGTGATGTCGTAACCGCGCTGAACAGAGATTTTCTTGATTGCATTTGCCATATTGTCAATGGCAATGTTCAGAAACCCTTCGGCAACACCATGTGCGGAACGATCGTCTCCGGTGGATTGTCGTATGGTTTCGGCCAAATCCTCAAATTTGCGATTGACTGCTTCAGTATCAAGTGGTTGATCGCCGGTTGGTCCGAATATTTTTGGAAAATAGCCGGGCTGTAACTTGCCCAGTATCAGATTGCAGTCAGTAATTGTGAGTGGTCCGTCACGTCGATAGCAAGCTGGGCCTGGGTTTGCACCGGCTGATTCAGGACCGACGCGATATTTCAGACCATCAAATTTGAGAATCGAACCACCGCCGGCCGCAACAGTGTGAATTCGCATGATCGGCGAACGGATTCGCACACCTGCAACATGAGTGTCGTAAGCGCGTTCATATTCACCGGCGTAGTGCGAGACATCAGTGGATGTTCCTCCCATATCAAACGAGATGATCTTGTCAAATCCGGCGATTTTGCTGGTCTCAACTGCGCCAACGATTCCGCCTGCGGGTCCCGAAAGTATACTGTCCTTGCCCTGAAACCGATAGGCGTCGGTAAGCCCGCCGTTTGATTGCATGAACATCAGCCGAACACCATTCAGATGACTGGCGACCTGTTCCACATAGCGACGAAGAACAGGTGAAAGATAGGCGTCTACGACCGTGGTATCGCCGCGGCCGATCATTTTCATCAGTGGGCTGGTTTCGTGTGAGGTCGAGATTTGTGTATAGCCGATCTCTCTCGCCATTTCGGCGATGATTTTTTCGTGTCCATGAAACCGGTACCCATGCAGGAAAACTATCGCACATGAGCGAATTCCTTCGTTGAAAGCACTTTGCAGTTCTGTGTGGGCTGCATCGTAGTCTACCTCCTTGAGAACATCGCCGTCGGCACTGTGCCGTTGGTCGACTTCGATCACTTTCTCGTAGAGAAGGTGGGGCAATTTGATATGTCTGGAGAACAGATCGGGCCGAGTCTGATAGCCAATTCGAAGTGCATCACGGAATCCTTTTGTAATAATGAGCACGCATGGGGTGCCGGTGCGTTCCAATAGGGCATTGGTGGCAACCGTAGTGCCCATTTTTACGACACTGATCAGGTCCGAACACAGATTTTTCCGGTCCGATTTCAGAATATCTCGGATACCCCGGATTGCTGCGTCATTGTATTGCTCGGGATTGTCCGACAGTAGCTTGTGAGTGACGATCTGGCCATTAGGGTCGCTGGCGACGATATCGGTAAACGTGCCACCGCGATCAATCCAGAACTGCCATCGTTTGGAATCGTTTGTCTGCACTGGAATACGGATTCAGATTGTTGGACTTGGAATGCCGAATTAGTGAAATGGATACCTCGTTGGAAATATATCAGGCATCATAGTGCCACACTGGTTGTTTTCGGCATCATAGTGCCACTCTAGCTTAGACCAGTCGATCGACAACGAGGCATCCACAGTTAACAATATACAAAAAGTTCGAGAAGTTGATGTGGGTTTGGCCAATAATCTGTTGTGAGCTCATAAGGTCTACGGAGCGGGTGAGGCTGATCCATCACTTCACAAGCATCGGGCACTGAATTTCATTGAGTCTCTGACGACGCTGACCGCTGGTAATCGGAACAACATTGATTTTCTGCAATTTATTGAAACTCAAATTGCTTGAAAGTTCCAAAAGCCCCGAACTCAATTGGGATACATGCAAGGCTCGCGCAAATTCCACACACTTCAGCCACTTGGCAATCCACAGTTTCTGAGTTAGCCGAATTTACCTCAGACTAAAGGGCGGGTAGCGATCAGTCACCAGCCATATTGAATAGGTAAGAGGGGCAATATCTTGGTATTGTCCACTTTTCCCTTGCCGGTGATTGTGTTTTCCTGATCGGTCGATTGCCGGTGATTGTATTACATCCGGTCGCGCCGGCGGCGATGTCCGGTGACTGTCGGGCGGTTTATTCCCGTTGGCTGACGAGCGTGGCGAGGGGTGGTATGGCAGGTGCATCCGGCACCCTGAAGCGGCAGCCGAGGTAGTCCCAGAAGCTGATGTTCAGCTTGTGGCAGGTCTTGAGCAGTGCGAGGCAGGCATCGCGTGCGTCGCGTCCGGCATCGCTGCGGGTGCCGGCGGAGATCCTGCGCCGGGTCACCTGTGCCCGGATGTCATTTTCCGCCAGATTGTTGTGCAGCGGCGTTGTCGGACGGTCGAGCACCCTGAGCAGTTCCTGCTTGTTGTCCGCGAGCCGTTTCAGCAGCTGGTTGAGCATGTGGTGGCAGGTGGTGTCATTGAAGATGTCATCGAATCGCCGGGACAGGGCCATGGCGGTGTTCGGGTCCGGTTCGGTTCGGTAATCGAGGAGCTGTCGGTAGAGTGTCCAGATTGCATCGCGCTTGGATTCGACGGCATCCCGGTGTCCGGGTCCCGAGGCGATGAGTTTCTGCAGCAGCCGTTCGGCATGCACCCAGCAAAGCGCATGCTCGCCGATGTTGAACTGACCGGCATCGTCGCTGAGGATGACGGTGTCGGCCAGTGTCGATGATTCGCTCAGAGCGCCCCACAGTGCGCCTTCGGTGGCGATCACCGCCTTGCGGGCGCCGATGCCCAGCCGGTCCAGATGTGCCTGCCATTCGGTCTCGCAGTCGAAGCGCTGTCGGCCGCCGTGGCGCAGCAGCTCCACCGTGATTTTCGGCAACCGGCAGTTGCGCATGTATTCGAAGGCCGCCCCGTTGAGGACATGGTCGCTGTCGCCGCAGCCGAGGATCTGCAGGAAGTTCAGGCGGCTCTTGGACTGCCCGGTCGCAAAGCCGGTGAAGCGGTCATTGCCGATCACCGTGCAGTAGCCGTTCCGGTTGCGGTGCCGGGCACCGGTGTCGTCGACATGCAGCCAGTCGGCGCCGCCGATGCCGGCCGAAAGCACCTGTGCGGCCTCGTCCACCAGATCGGCCACTCCGTCGGTGAGCATCCGCACCACCGTGCGCTTGGAGATGCCGACACCCCAGTCGTTGAGCAGTGTCACGATACGCGGCAGCGTGGTCTGTCCCTGATGATACAGCGACACCACCAGGCGGCGCAGACCGCTGCCGTACTGGCCGTTCACATCCTCCGGCAACGGCGCCACGATGCGTGTGCCGTCCGGTGTCCGCCAGCGTTCGCGCAGATACTCGATCACCACCGGCCGCACCGCCAGCTCCTGAACCGTGTAGGGTTGGTAGCCGTCGCGCACACTGCCCTCGGGCACATCCGGCACCTCGATGAACACCCGCTCGGTCCGCGCCTTCGGACTGTACTGCCGGGGCTTGCGCCGACCGGTCCTGCGGCCCGACCCGGTCTTCGTTTTGCGGTTCAGACCGCTCGGCCTGACCTCGGGACGCTTCGGCAGGTCCTTCAGACGCCGAACCTCGTCGGACAGCCCGCGAAGATCCCCGCGCAGTCGCGCAATCTCCTCATTCAGTTCGGCAATGCGGCCGTGCAGCGCGTCATTCTCATCGCGCAGCCGACGATTCTCCTCCGTCAGGCGTTCCCCATCCTGATGCGTCACCGCACATCACCCGACAGGATCGTCCTGAAACCGGCATCCAGAGGATACACGTAAACCGCTTTCGGCTTCCCCCGGCCGCGGCCGCCCAGGGTGTGACCGACATGGCGCCAGTTCGAGGCCCGGTAGCAGCTGCCCGCAAAGCGACCGTCAACATAGGTCTCGGCCAGCACCGGCCGCACCCCATGCCGCGTCTGCCAGTCATCGGCCAGCCGCCGAAGCACAATCGACAGCGCCTTGGACGCAAGATTGCGCACCCTGACCCAGGGCAGCACCACAAACCGATTGTTCTGAATCACCCGCTCCAGATGTGGCCGGTAGCCTTCGCCCGCCCAGCCGATCCACTCGTCGCGGCACCGTACCGCAACCGCCGCATAGGTGAACATCACCAGCGCCAGCCGCCGACCCTCCCGGTCGGTCACGAAATAACGAAGGTGCGGGCCGATCGGACGCCGATAACCCAGATAATGATAACGGTCCACCAGCTCGTTGAAAACACGCACCCCGCCCGGATCGCCGACCGGCCGCACATGCACCGGCATCAGCTCCCGCAACGACACCTCGACCGGCGAACCGGAATCGCCGTCACCGGTGCGGGCGACAGTGCGCTGCGAGGTCCGCACCTTGCTGTGATCCCGGTCCGGCAACGTCACCAGACCCAGCCCCTCCATGCGCTCCAACAGCCCGATGGCCGACTGCACCCGATTGTCGCCGTTCGGCGTGTGCCAGCCCAGATGCTCGCATACCGTGTGGGCCAGCTCGCGCCGGCTCAGCGCCGAAAAGGTCCGCACCGTCTGTCGTACCTGTTCCAACTGCACGGCCGATACACAACCGCCCGCAAACACCTCGCCGGTCAGCTCGACCATCCGCCGGTCCATCACTTCAGTTCACGATGATATTCCATGGATGATATGATGCCACAGACCGCGGCGGGAGTCAAGGGCCGGACCGGAAAAAATCCAGCGCATCCGATACAATGATGATCAACAACAGGTTACAGACCCGGCCCGGCAAACCAGACTGAAACCACGATTTTGCCCCTCTTACTTGAATAGGCATAAACCCGGATAAAAAAACGATATGATCCAACAACAAAGTCAAAGAGCGGCCTGGGATATTTCCCAGTTATCAATATTGCAAACCAAGCAATAATAGTCGCCAGGATAATTCCAATACTGAGGAAGCCTATCACGATGTAATGTGGAATCGCAAATGCCCACTTGACTAAAGGCAACCATCGGTTCAGTTCATTATCAATGTCTGGATAGTCAACTCTCAAATGATAGGTTTGCTCTTCTACGGTTGATGGGTATTGATCTGTCAACAGCGTAAAATAAGCCCATAGTCTCCCGGCAAATTTGTTCATTTCAATTACAAAGTCGAACCACCAACGCGGGTAATTCTTTCTTAGAACAATCATCAACATTGTGCCGAGAAACAAGCTGAGGAATACATTGCCGGTAATCTGTCCAATCAAATTGGATACGTGCCAGTATTCATCATTGGGACACGCGGTGCAAAAGTTCGGGAGAAATCCCACTGGTTCATATGGCAAACCCATTGTGCCGGAAACCAAAGCGAAAAGCAGATAAACTGGGATGACCAGAAACAGTCGAAATAGTGTTGCCAGTCGGCTTGATCGTTCGGGGTAGTCGATGTGCAGTGTAGCGGGGTAATCTTCATTTGCCATTGTAGTGCTCCGATTTTCTGAAATCCATGGTCATTGGTGCCTGCGAACCTTCAAGTAATTTTACCGCTTCTGCAAGCAATCGTAATTTGTGCGACAGGCCATTCAACAAAGAGCAGTGGACCAATGGCTCAATGCTTGTGATTCAGTTGGCTTTATGTTCGTTATATTACTGTCGATTCAATCGGTTCTTTTGTGAATTTGCAAGTAATATTAAAGAGCCGTTTCGGTCAGGCTTTGGGATTCTTCGGCAAAGTAGCTATTTTATGTTGCGTGAAAACAATCTTTACGCAATAAACAAATATTACACGTAACAAAAGCGGTTTATTTCGGTGTTTTTGTTGCGCGAAATTCATTTCATGACTTTTTTCACGCAATAACTGAACTATAGTGTGAAAATCTCGCACACCTTTTAGGCACTGGATCTGAAACGTTTGCTTGTCCTAACTTGTGGTCAGTGGAATCCGGACAATTCATTTCATTTTTACAACGCGTACAATTAACTTGCAATCATTGGTTGTACTGCTGTCGTCTGGTGCGAAATCAGTCGATCGCGGTTGGAACACCTCGCGATGAATGAAACCCTGAAAATTGATTCCAGTGGACGTATAGCTGGCGTCAGACAGGCCGATTCGCCAAATTTTGACGATCGGCCGAGAGACATTGAGCCGGAAGTGATTGTCGTCCATTCCATCAGCTTGCCTCCCGGACAGTACGGCGGTACAGAAGTCGAAGACCTGTTCTGTAACCGATTGGATTGTCGGGCACACCCGTATTTTTTTGATCTTGAGGGTTTGCGCGTGTCGGCACATTTTTTGGTCCGACGAGACGGCGAAATAATCCAGTTTGTTTCGCTGAACAGACGTGCATGGCATGCCGGTGTATCTTCCTGTCTCGGCCGTGAGAACGTCAATGATTTCTCTATTGGCATTGAACTTGAAGGTTGTGATGAAGATATATTCGAGGATAGTCAGTACGAATCTCTCAATGTTCTATTGGGTTTACTCATGGAACATTACCCTGACATGGGGTACAACAAGATTTTCGGTCATTCAGATATTGCGCCGGATCGGAAAACCGATCCGGGCCCGAACTTTGTCTGGTCACGGATTGGAGTAGCCAATCGGACGGTTTGACGGGGTTACTCACTTGATCCTGATTCGTAAAATCACAAAAAGATTGCTTCGAATGAAGTTCACATGAAAATCAGGAAAGAATCTCTACCCACTCATATATTTATAGGAGACGATCAATGGATAAGGAACTGTTCGAGAAAGGACTGGCAAAGCGAAAAGCGACACTCGGCGCGGAATACGTAGAGAAGAATCTGACGGCAGCCGATGATTTCAACAGGCCGTTTCAGGAAGCCATGACACAATGGTGCTGGGGGTTTGGCTGGGGAGACGAAGCTATTGATGAAAAAACCAGGTCAATGATGAACCTTGCGATGATCGGAGCATTGGGCAAGATGCATGAATGGGAGATTCACTGTCGAGGCGCGTTGACCAATGGTGTGACTACAGAGCAGATTCGGGCGATCATACATGTAGTTGCAATTTATTGCGGAGTTCCACAAGCCCTGGAGTGTTTCCGAGTGGCGCGAAAAGTGCTGGAAGAAGCTGGCAAGCTATGACAGTTGAGCCAGATGAAAATGTCTAAAATTAAACCCTATCGATTTGTGATTTATAAATCGGATTTCTTGAATTTTTTCTTGGTTCTATCGTGGTCCCATAGTACGTCAGCATCACCACCCTTGAGATTGATATAACGAGCAGCAACGAACAGCAGGTCTGAAAGCCGGTTCACGTATTGTCTTGAGAATTGGGAGACTTCCTCTTCTTTCGCGAGCGTGTGCAAACGTCGTTCAACCCGTCTACAGACCGTTCTTGCGACGTGACAGTGAGCCGCCGCTGGAACGCCTCCCGGAAGTATGAACTCTTTAAGTGGCGAGAGTTCGCCGTTGAATTCATCCAAATGGTCTTCCAGAAATTTGACGTTCTCGGCGGTTACCAATGCATCGAAACCCGGAACTGCAAGTTCTCCTCCGATATCCAGCAGAGTATGCTGTACCCTGTTCAAGCAACTGCGAACGTTATCGGGTAATTCGTTTGTCAATGTCACACCGATGGAGCTGTTCAGCTCATCCAGTTGACCGATGGTTTCAATTCGGTTGGAATCTTTTGCGATTCGGCTTCCATCACCGAGTCCAGTCGTTCCATCGTCACCTGTTCTAGTATAGATTTTCGAAAGTCGGTTTCCCACAGCTAAATTCCTGAATTGCAGGTATCATCATAGTGAAGAAGTCAAATTAGACTTCAAGCAAATTCTGTTCTATCTTCGGACTAGGGCACTTTCAGAACATACCAAGTCCCACGGCGATATACCGGACTGAGACTTCAGAATTCTTTATCTGACTGTATTGCTCGGCTCTGCTTCGAGTTCCACCGCCGCCCTTGGATCCAATACAGACCTATGAAGTAAGCTCGACGAACACAGGTCACCCAGATCAAAACTGATTGCGTCAAACAGCGGCAACGACGCTACCGCATCCAGATCTTCCTGATAGTTTGCTCTGGTTGAATCTCTCGAAGTCGTTGCGGTGTCGTAACTTCTCTTCACTTCATTTTTCCTGGTAAGTGTATTGGCGTGATTTTAGTTCATCGGTGCTTGAAGGGTCAAACCGCACCGATGTCAAAATGGAATCGTTCTATTGACAACAATCCCTGCCTATTCCATAATTTCGTTTTTAACAGCTGCGCGTTACCGCACAACGTGTAAATCTTAATATTCTTACCTGAATTCGCATTCATCCTGCATCGAACGACACATCAGGTAGGAGAGTAATATGTCCGAGAGTCACATTGAGCAGTTTGTTCTTTCGCTGGGATTGTTTCAGTGCATTCTATCGGAGTCAACAATGCGTAACCGATCGGGCATCTTAAACTGATATAGCGCAGTAAGAAGTAGATTCAAACGACTAGATTGAATCCGGATTAGTCGGAGATCAAATAAATGATTACAGGTAGCATTTGCGCAATCGTCACACCCATGCATGAAGATGGTTCTGTGGATTTGGAATCGCTATCCAGATTGATCGAGCATCACATAGAATCGGGAACGGACGCAATCGTTTCTGTTGGCACCACGGGCGAATCGGCCACCCTTACTCATGAAGAGCACCAACTCGTATTCGAGAAGACGATCAGTTGTGTGGCAGGCCGAATTCCGGTTATCGCGGGTACTGGGTCAAACAGTACAGCGGAAGCTTTGGAGCTTACAACCGCGGCAAAAGAACTGGGAGCTGACGCATGCCTGCTTGTTGTTCCTTATTACAATAAACCGACTCAGGAAGGGATGTATCAGCATTTCAAGCTGATTGCAGAATCCGTTGATGTCCCTCAAATTCTCTACAACGTACCTGGTCGGACATCGGCAGATCTTCACAATAGTACAGCCGTTCGTCTCAGCCATATCGATAATATCATCGGCATCAAGGATGCCACGGCAGATATTGATCGCGGCATCAGATTGATGGAAGACTCCGCTGATGGATTTGTTTCTTATTCCGGGGAGGATTCCGCTGCGATGGATCTTATGCTCGCGGGAGGGAAGGGTACGATATCTGTCACCGCGAACGTCGCGCCGAAACTAATGCATGAAATGTGCACCGCGGCGGTTGCCGGAAATAAGTCTCTTGCAAATGAGCTGAATGACAAACTGATACCAATTCATGAGGCAATGTTTTTCGAATCGAATCCGATACCTGCCAAGTGGGGCGTGTCACAACAGGGTTTCATGGAAAACGGGATCAGGTTACCTTTGATTCCGTTGTCGGACGATGCCCAACCCAGAGTACGAGCGGCTATGGCGAGTATTGGGGTGCTTTAACCTTCAAGTAGACCAGCAATTTTGATATTAAGGAGTGTATATGGAACGCGGCGAACTACTTTACTCCGGTAAAGCCAAATCAATCTTCCGAACTGCCAACGAGCATCAACTGCTGATGGAGTTTCGAGATGATACATCTGCATTTGACGGTAGAAAGACTGAAGCGTTGAGTCGTAAAGGACAGGTAAACAATTATTTCAATGCGTTCATCATGGAGAGTCTTGAGAATGCCGGAATCAGCACGCATTTCGATTCACTTGTAGGCGATACCCAGTCCTTGGTAAAGAATCTCGATATGATTCCTGTCGAGTGCGTTGTCCGCAACATTACGACCGGGTCGATATGCAGGCGACTTGGAGTGGAAGAGAATTTGGAACTTGAAACGCCAACTTTCGAGTTCTTTCTGAAGAATGATGAACTGCACGACCCAATGATCAACGAATACCACATCCGATCTTTCGGCTGGGCTGAAGACGACGAAATTGACAAGATGGTTGACTACACTTTAAAAACCAACGCAATACTCTCGCCGTTGTTTCGAAAAGCCGGGATCATACTGGTAGACTTCAAGCTTGAATTCGGCCGCTTTAACAGTGACATAGTGCTTGGGGACGAATTTACACCAGACGGATGTCGCTTATGGGATTCCGAAACACGTGAAAAATTGGATAAGGACCGCTTTCGGCAGGATTTGGGTGATGTGGTTGAATCGTATGAAATAGCGGCCAGCCGTCTCGGAGTTTCAATTCCCAATTAGTACCTTGGGTTTTGATGGTTGACGGTTCGATACGAGACCCATTAGTGACAGGTCCATCAGTTTCTGATCCAAACCACCGATGGATGCCATGAGAGATTGCGATGACGCTTCCTCGGTGTCTCAAATTCTTTGTATTAAAGGGCAAAGAGCGCAGTCAGAGTTCAAACTTCAGCGACTTCAGTCGAGCATACTTAGGTACCTGCCTGAACTGACGACACTTGACGCCTACTTCTGCTATTTCGTTTCAGTCGCATCACCACTTTCGCAAGAAGAATCGTCTCGTTTGGCGGATTTGATTGACGGTGATAAAGATGCGTCCTTTGATCCGATCACTGTCAGCTCGGTTCTCGTAACGCCAAGATTAGGAACAATTTCTGCCTGGTCGTCAAAGGCTACAGACATCATCCACAGATGCGGAATTGAAAAGCTGAAACGAATCGAAAGGGCGACATACTGGGTACTCGAATGTTCTGTCACCTTGAGCGAAGTGCAGAAAAAAACGACTTATCCATTTCTCCATGATCGAATGGTTGAGTCAGTTGTATCTGATCGAAGTGAACTGAGTCTTATTTTTCGCCAATACCCTCGACGAACGGTTCAGAAATTCAATATCGATTCATACGGAAAGGATGACTTGGAAGCTGCGAACAATGAACTTGGATTTGCTCTTACAAAACCTGAGTTATCTTACATAAGAGATTGGTATAAAAAAGAAAAAAGAATCCCTACAGATGCTGAACTAATGATGTTTTCGCAGGTTAATTCAGAACATTGTCGCCATAAGATTTTTAACGCTCGTTGGACCATCGAACAGCAGGATTATCCGGAATCAATGTTCTCGATGATTAGACGTACGCATCAAATGCATCCTGCTGGAACGCTTGTAGCTTACGAAGATAATTCAGCCGTGATCGAAGGACATGTGTCAACGAAGTTTGCACCGTCGTCCGTCAATGGCAGATACCAATACAGCACTGAGCCCGCTCACATCATCTTCAAAGCTGAAACGCACAATCATCCCACAGCAATATCACCATTTCCGGGAGCCGCAACTGGAGCGGGCGGTGAAATTCGAGATGAGGGCGCGACTGGTCGGGGCGGAAAGCCGAAAGCTGGATTGTGCGGGTATTCGGTCTCGCATCTTCGGGTACCCGACTTCCAGCAGCCTTGGGAAGGCACTGAAAGATCTCCAAACCGAATTTCATCCCCACTGAGAATCATGCTGGAAGCACCGATCGGTGCAGCATCATTCAACAATGAATTCGGACGCCCGAACATTGGCGGATATTTTCGGACATTTGAGACATCCAATCGAGAACAGAATACTTGGTATGGCTACCATAAACCGATCATGTTCGCAGGCGGAATCGGTAATATTCGTCCGTCGCTCATCGAGAAGAAAGAAATCTCGGCAGGCGATCTCCTGATTGTCATCGGAGGCCCGGCTATGCTGATTGGTCTTGGCGGTGGGGCTGCTTCAAGCTTGGGTCAGGGGACTTCTGGAGAGGATCTTGATTTCGCATCAGTACAAAGAAGCAATCCGGAGATGCAACGTCGTTGCCAGGAAGTGATAGATCGTTGTTGCGAACTCGGCGAAGATAATCCAATTCTTTCCATCCATGATGTCGGTGCGGGTGGACTCTCAAACGCGATACCGGAAATAGTTCATGCATCAAATCTTGGAGGGACGATATATCTGGATGAAATCCCCAATGACGAGCCCGGAATGAGTCCCATGGAAATATGGTGCAATGAGTCTCAGGAGCGTTATGTTCTGGCCGTATCACCAAACTGTCTCGCAACACTCGTTTCTTTGTGTGAGCGGGAACATTGTCCATTTTCAGTAATCGGTGTGGCTACTGAAGAACGAACGCTACGGGTAGTCAACTCCAAATCGGACGCTGCGACAGAAGATTTGCCGGTCAATGTCGACATGGATTTCCTCATGAAAGGCTTCCTGAAAATTCATCGGAAGGATCAGAGAACAAAACACATGTTGCCTGAGGCAAATGCCGGGCGGCTGCGTGATTTTTCAGAATGCGCGGAACGTGTTTTGCGATTTCCGAGTGTCGGAGACAAAACATTTCTTGTCACCATCGGCGACAGAACAGTTAGCGGACTGATTCACCGCGACCAATTGGTTGGGCCATGGCAGGTGCCGGTTGCCGATGCATCCGTTACGATTTCGGGATATGACACCAATAGCGGCGAGGCGATGGCTGTCGGGGAAAGATCACCGATCGCTGTAGTCGATGCCGCAGCCAGTGCGCGTATGGCAGTTGGAGAGGCGCTGACGAACCTGAGATCGGTATCGGTTGGTTCCCTCAAGACTGTGAGAATGTCGGCGAACTGGATGGCTGCCGCTGGTATTGAAGGGCAGGGAAGTGCGCTGTATGAATCGGTTCGCAGCGTGGCGCTCGACATGTGCCGAACGCTTGGGATATCAATACCTGTCGGTAAGGACTCCATGTCGATGCATACTGAATGGGCCGATGATGCCGGGTGTTCGGCAAAGGTTGTCTCACCGATTTCACTTGTGGCGACAGCATTCGCTGCGGTACCAGATATCAGAGGTTGCATTACCCCGCAATTGAATGATATGTCGGAAACCGTTTTGCTGTTGGTAGATTTGGGTGCAGGTCGCAACCGGATGGGAATGTCAGCTCTACACCAGACACATAATCTAATTGATCATAGCGTTCCCGATGTTGATGAGCCAATTCACCTGAAATCCTTTTTCAAGGTCATTGGAAGCCTGATTGATGAAGGTCAACTACTTGCATATCATGATCGCTCTGATGGCGGTTTGTTTGCGACATTGTGCGAAATGGCATTCGCGAGTAGAACGGGATTGGACATCCATGTTGATAAGTCTGTTGATGCAGTCGAATTCTTTTTCAATGAAGAGTTGGGCGCTGTCCTTCAAGTTGAAAGAAATAACCTTAAAAATACTCTGGAAGTATTTGATAAAGAGAAAATAAAACATCTGATATTGAACATTGGATCAATACGAAATGATGGCTTGATTGAAATTCGTGTTAATGACATATTAATTTTTAGCCAAGAGAGGAAGAATCTACATCGAACTTGGTCTGAGCTGAGCTGGCGGATGCAGTCAATGCGCGACAACTCAAAATGTGCCGCACAGGAATATGATCGGATCCTTGATGATGCAGATCCAGGTTTGTGCCACAATCTACCTGATGCGCATGAAGAATTCTGTGATTCGCAAAATTCAAAATCCCATGCGGATTCCGACAATCAAGTGAAAGTTCAAGGTTTGAGCGTTTCCTCCAAACCTCGGGTAGCAATTATGCGAGAACAGGGTGTAAATGGACACATCGAGATGGCAGCTGCATTCGATCGGGCTGGATTTGAATCCTATGATGTCGTTATGACTGACTTGGCAAATCGAGATGTGAAATTGAATTCGTTCGACGGGATGGTTATGTGCGGCGGATTTTCTTTCGGTGATGTCTTGGGAGCAGGTAAAGGTTGGGCAAGTTCCATTCTTTACGACAGCAACTTGAGGGATATGTTTGAAGAGTTTTTTTCTGACGGGAGTAAGTTCGCATTGGGCGTATGCAATGGATGTCAGGTAATGGCAGAACTGACAGCAATCATACCCGGGTCAGAAAACTGGCCTAAGTTCCTCAGAAATGAATCACAGCAGTTTGAAGCCAGACTTGTGATGGTTGAAATGTCGGAAAGTAATTCAATTCTGACTAGTGGGCTTCAGGGATTCTGCCTTCCTGTCGCGGTGGCGCATGGAGAGGGAAGAGCGACTTTTTTCGACCCAGAACAGGTTGAAAGCTTGAAAGCTAATAATCAGATTTGTCTGCGCTACACCAACAATCGCAACCAGGTGACAAGCCTGTATCCCTACAATCCCAATGGTTCAGAATTCTCAATCGCCGGTGTGACAAACTCAGACGGAAGAATCACGGCAATGATGCCTCATCCGGAACGCGTATTCAGAACACTTCAGTATTCGTGGGCGCCGAAGAATTGGGGAGAGTACAGTCCTTGGTTAAATCTGTTCCGCAATGCAAAGAAGTGGTTGGAGTAGACTTTTTTTGAATTCGGCGGTTTAGGCTGGATTCAGTCGACTGCCGATTGAAATTGCTCGCTTTTTATGGACTATTCATGGTCCGAGTGATGATATGGCGAGTCAAGTACGATATTCGAACTCGGCACTCTATTTGACTGCGGTATTTCATAGTGCGTAATTTTAGTCAGTGCCGAATCGGGAACTGTAGGACCATGGCAAATATCTGAACTACCTGCCTAGTGTCGTAACTTATGTGTAGTGTCGTAAAAGTATAATGTAGTTCCGTTGATAATTTCATGCAGCGGGGTCATTTGGATGGAGAGATATGTCGTAACGCTCACACAGTCGGAACGGGAGGAGTTGACGGAGATCACCCGCAAGGGTTCGTGCAAGGCACAGAAGGTGGTCAATGCGCTGATTCTGCTCAACTGCGATCAGGGCGAGTTCAATCCACAGGCAAAGACCGGGGAGACGATCGCCGATGTGCTGCAGATCAGCCAGCGCAAGGTGGACCGGGTGAAGAAACGTTTTGTCGAGGAGGGTTTTGAGATATCGCTGGGCGGCCGTCAGGGTCGTCGTGAACATTACGAGCGCAAGGCGGACGGCGAGGTGGAGGCGCACCTGGTGGCGTTGTGCTGCAGTGAGCCGCCTGCCGGTCAGGCGCGCTGGACATTGCGGCTTTTGGCCGACCGGCTGGTGGAGCTTGAGGTGGTTGACAGCATATCCCATGAGACGGTCAGAAGGGTGTTAAAAAAAACGAGCTCAAGCCGTGGCGGCGCAAGGAATGGGTGATTCCGCCGAAAGACAATGCGGCGTTTGTGGCGGCGATGGAGCGGGTGCTGGATGTCTACCGTCGGCCGTATGATCCTGACCATCCGGTGGTGTGCATGGATGAGACGCCGAGACAGCTGATCGGTGAGACGTGTGTTCCGATTGCGGCGAAGCCCGGACAGCCGGCCCGACACGACTATGAGTACCGGCGCAACGGCACCTGCAATGTGTTCATGGCCACCGAGCCTTTGGCCGGCAGGCGGTTCACGAAGGTGACCGAACGGCGTGCGAAGGTGGACTGGGCTGAGTTTCTCAACGACGTTGCGCGGCACTATGAGTCGGCGATGAGAATCACGCTGGTGATGGACAACCTGAACACGCATCAGCCCGGTGCCCTGTATGAGGTGTATCCGCCGGCGCAGGCCAAGGCATTGTGGGATCGGTTCGAGTTTGTCTACACGCCGAAGCACGGCAGCTGGCTGAACATGGCGGAGATCGAGATCAACGTGATGGTGAACCAGTGTCTGAACCGTCGGATCGAAACGATCGGGGAGGTCAGTCGGGAAGTGTCGGCCTGGCAGGCCGGCCGGGATCGTCTTCAGGCGAGGATAGACTGGCAGTTCACGACCGATGACGCGCGCGTCAGGCTGAAACGCCTCTACCCGACATTAGTCGAGTGACTGGACACTAGTCTTTATCTGAAATAATCAGTTCAAGCTAAAAATTTATAAACTGGGGATCTCCTGAGCGAATGATTTCCGTACTCAGATATTCAAGTTCGAAATACTTGTTGTGTTATACTCCGAAAAGTGGCCTAATTCCCCATGTACGCATTTAGGGTAGCCACAATTTTTTTGTCTCAATAAATAATTATGTGAGGATACGAAATGAAAGATAGTATGAGTCGACGTCGATTTTTGAAAGGTTCGGCATTGGCTGCTACAGCTACAGCTGGTACGCTTGCTGCCCCGGCCGTTGTGAAGGCTCAGCCAACAGTTCTGAAAATGCAAGCTGCATGGGGTGGTGGCATTTTCTTGGAGAATGCCCAGTCATATGTAGACCGCGTAAATGCAATGGCTGGCGACGCATTGCAAATCGAATTGCTTCCTGTCAATTCGGTAGTGAAAACCAGTCAAATGCAAGATGCAGTACATCGAGGTGTTCTTGATGCTGCGCACTACGTGCCAGCATATTGGTATTCCAAATCCGCAGTTGCTTCACTGTTTGGCACCGGACCTTGTTTCGGATGGTCCAGTCAGGAAGTGCTGGGTTGGGTCCACTACGGTGGCGGACAGGAGTTGTTTAACGAACTGATGGAAAAGCTTGGTCTTAATTTGGTCAGTTTTTTCAATAGCCCGATGCCCGCCCAACCATTAGGTTGGTTCAAAGAGCAGATTACTGACTCCAGCCAAATGAAAGGTCTCAAGTATCGAACCGTTGGCCTTGCGGCGGATGTGCTGCTTGAAATGGGGATGTCCGTGGTTCAGTTGCCGGGTGGTGAAATTCAACCTGCGTTGAAATCGGGCCTCATTGATGCTGCAGAGTTCAACAACCCGACTTCTGACCGAGATTTTGGTATGCAGGATGTGTCAAAACACTATCATCTGGCAAGTTTCCATCAATCTCAGGAATTCTTTGAATGCACATTCAACAAGAAGAAATACGACAGTCTCGCCAGCGAGCAGCGGGCGATTCTTCAGTATGCTTCCGAGTCAGAAAATTCCAACTTCTATTGGCATAACACCCGCCGATATGCAACTGACCTTGTGAAATTGCAGAATGATCATGGAGTGAACGTTTATCGAACTCCTGATTCTGTCATGTCGGATCAGCTTGCCGCTTGGGATGTGGTGATTGATCGCCTGTCTGCTGAAGATCCATTCTTCGCTAGGGTAATCGAGTCTCAGAAAACCTATGCAAAAGAAGTGATGAATTATCTGAATCTGAATCAACCCGACTATAAGCTCGCTTATACACACCACTACGGGTAATTCACTGATTTCGACAAAGAATGTGGCGGGGGTCGATTATTAGACCCCCGCTACTGTTTCATTCCAAAAATTTGCGAGGAATGATTTGGTTGCGTTTATACACAGCATAGAGAATATCAGCATATGGGTCGGCAGAGCTTTCGGGTGGTGTATTCTCATACTCACGTTTTCAGTGTCCTATGAGGTGTTTGTCCGATATGTCCTGAACGCTCCAACGGTTTGGGCATTTGACATGATGGTGCAAATGTACGGGGCGTTGTTCCTGATGGCCGGAGCTTATGCCTTGGCGCAAGACAGTCATGTGCGGGGTGATGTCGTATACCGTTTGTTTCCAGTTCGAGTTCAGGCAACCATTGACTTCATTCTCTATATCGTGTTCTTTTTCCCAGGAATGCTCGCGCTGTTTTGGTTCGGTGCAGAAATCGCTGCCGATTCGTGGAGGTACAAAGAAGTCAGCTGGAATAGTCCTGCTCGAATACAGATCTATTACTTCAAGACTCTGATTCCAGTAGCTGGTGGACT
Organism: Arenicellales bacterium; assembly: GCA_963662635.2. Taxonomy (GTDB): domain Bacteria; phylum Pseudomonadota; class Gammaproteobacteria; order Arenicellales; family JAJDZL01; genus JAJDZL01. The sequence goes on along the minus strand of CAXXFC010000006.1, from coordinate 67,551 downwards.
CCTCCTAATTCAAGGCGTCGCTGAGATTCTACGTTGCTGGATGGCCATACGACGCGGTGTGTGGCTCGAAAGACTGGATGACATCAAGGAAACCGAAAAATTACTGACGTAGTATTCCGGTAAAAGATGGATGATTTTTTCGTCCATCATGTTTTAGTTCTCAGCCTGCAATATCAATCCAATATGACGAATCCAGAAGTCGCAATCATGATGCTCGGACTATTTATAGTCCTGGTAATGCTTGGGTTTCCGATCGCTTTCACCTTGATCGCCATGGGTGTTGGATTTGGCTATTACGCCTACCATCAGGCCGGGTCAGTTGAGGTTATTGCAGACGCGTTCAACAATCAGATTTTCTATCTTCTGAACCAGAACACATACTCCGTCATGGAGAACGATACCCTTGTGGCTATACCGTTATTTTTATTTATGGGGTACGTTGTAGAGAGGGCGAATATCGTCAACAGACTTTTTTCGTCTCTTCAGTTGGCGGCGCGTAACCTACCGGGTTCAATGGCTATTGCCGCATTGATTACCTGCACTGTATTTTCAACTGCAAGCGGGATTGTAGGCGCTGTGGTCACTTTAATGGGTCTGCTGGCCTTTCCTGCGATGGCGAAAGCTGCCTACAGAAGGGATTTCAGTGCTGGAGTGATCTGTGCCGGAGGGACACTAGGAATCTTGATCCCACCCTCAATTATGCTGATCGTCTACGCTGCCATCGCTGAACTCTCACCACTTCGGCTTTACGCAGCCGCCGTATTTCCCGGGTTGCTCCTGGCCAGTCTTTACATTATTTACGTATTGATAAGGGCATACCTCAATCCAAATATTGCACCGAAGCCTGACCCCGATGACAGCATATCTCGTACCGAGATTTACATCCAGTTGCTGGTGTCGTTTGTGCCCCTTACCGTATTGATCATGTTGGTTTTGGGATCAATCTTGGGCGGATTGGCTACACCTGCTGAAGCTGCTGCCATGGGAGCACTGGGTGGTCTGGTGCTGGCCCTCGCTTACCGGTCACTCACCTGGCAGAAGGTCAAGGAATCGGTGTTTCTGACGGCAAAAGCAACTGCCATGGTTTGTTGGATGTTCGTTGGATCATGGACATTTGCGTCTGTCTTTTCCTATCTGGGTGGTCATGACATTATTGAGCACTGGGTGCTCGCCTTGAATCTGCAGCCGTGGCAATTTCTGATTCTTGTTCAGTTGATCATATTCCTGCTGGGTTGGCCGCTGGAGTGGTCGGAGATATTGATCATTTTTGTACCGATCTTTTTGCCGATGCTGAACACATTTGATGTAAATCCATACTTTTTTGCCATGCTTGTGGCGTTGAATCTGCAGACATCATTTCTGACACCTCCAATGGCAATGTCAGCCTATTATCTGAAAGGGGTGCTGAAAAAGGACATTGAGCTCGTCGAAATATTCAAGGGAATCATGCCCTATCTTGGAATCGTAATATTTGCAATGTTTCTCATGTACATGTTTCCTGAGCTTGCACTTTGGTTTCCTGACGTACTGTTTGGTCCGTATATTCCCTGATCATATTCAATGCTCCTGTTGACGAGTATGCACGACAATACCAGGACAGCGAGACAATACATCGATCTGATGCTTGAGGGTGTTATATCTTCCGAGCATCTCGTCGTGCACTACCTCGATACAATCGATCAGACGGATGGCGATATCAAAGCCTGGGCCAGCATAGACAGAAGAAACGCGATAGGTCAGGCTCGAAGCATGGACCAACTCCGAAAAAAAGGGATGCCAACCGGACCCCTGCACGGTATACCCGTCGGCATAAAGGATATTTTCGATACGTTCGACTATCCGACAGAAATGAATTGCAAAGCGTTCGCCAACAGGTGCCCGGACAGGGATTCAGCAGTTGTCGAGCGATTAAGGGAAGCAGGTGCAGTGATTTTGGGGAAGACTACTACCGCTGAGTTAGCGTATATGCAGCCTCCGGACACACGCAATCCCAGAAATATTGAATACGGACCCGGTGGATCATCCAGTGGTTCAGCAGCGGCTGTCGCTGCCGGTCAGGTTCCACTTGCGATTGGAAGCCAGACTCACGGCTCAGTCATCAGGCCAGCATCCTACTGCGGTGTATATGGTTATAAACCTACCAGAGGCGTAATCTCCAGAAGAGGGGTATTGAAGACTTCCTTTAATCTCGATCAAGTGGGCATGTTCGCCCTTGACCTTGGAGATTTAGCGCAATTGGGAAATGTGCTTGGCGGCTACGACCCGGCAGATGAAATGTGTTATCTGCGTCCAAGACCCGACACACTGCGCGGATACCAGTCTGAACCCCCGATTGAACCTGTTTTTGTCTGGTTCGATTTACCGTATGCGTCTCGATATTCGCAATCGCTATCGGACGGAATTGAGGAAATTATCAACTGTCTTGGAGGGCAGGTGGATCGTATTCCTGCACCTCATTCATTTGTTGGGCTAATCGAGAGCTTGCGCAGAATTTACGGTTACGAGCTTTACCGCTCTCTTGAACAGTTGGATGTACTGAATTCAGAATTCTTGAGCCAATCCATACGAACATCCATTCGCGAAATTAGACAAATAACCGGCGAGCAGTACAGCGATGCGATAGAAGCCATGCAGGCATCGGTAATTTGGTTTGAGAATTTTTTCAATGACTACGACGCGATTCTGACACCTGCAGCACCAGATATAGCGCCAAAATTCGGTGAGGGAACTGGAGACCCTTGCTGTTCAACCATTTGGAATCTCGCGGGATTGCCGTGCATTTCCATGCCAGTGCTAGTAGGGGACGACGATATGCCGATCGGACTTCAGTTGGTAGGTGCGGCAGAACAAGAGGATCGATTGTTCAGAACAGCACGCTGGTTGCTTCACTTCTTATCTGAGCAAGCTTAGAATTGGGAATTACAGATAGAGACACAAGCCATATCTAGACCATCTAAAGTCGCTTCATAGTAGCCAGTCTCCCCTAGTTTGGTGTGCTGTTATCTGATTTCGTTTCAGTATGTTAGAAAATTGAAGCACCACGGGCGATGAGCAGGTACTGAACATCACTTCGTGGAGTGGCGAAGTTTAACGGTGTATTGTAATTTTGATCTCTCGCCTCGAGGTTGGCACCACTAGAGATGAGAACTTCTGCAACATCCACTGAATTGTTCTTGGCCGCGTCGTGTAATGGAGTTCCTCCAGTTCGATCTCGGGCTTCAATATCCGCACCATTGGAAATCAGTAGTCTTGCCATATCAGACGCATTAACCTGAGCCGAAAAATGTAATGAAGTCTTTCCTGACCAGTCGCTACGATCAATCTCCGCCCCATAGGCGATGAGTACCCTCGCAGCTGCCGCGCCATCGACCGAGCTCGCGTAGTGCAAAGGAGTGGCTCCATAGGTTCGATCCGGCTTGTCGACAATCATTCCTTCCCCGATCAATGCTTCGGCAAGAGCCGGTAGATTAAGAACCGCAGCCCAGTGCAGGTCGGTACGTCCGTGCTGGTCCATCGCCCGCACTGACGGTTTACGTCCCATTTTCACTTCGAATTCGGCACTCGCTTTGTCCAACGCTGATTGCGTTGCCGTATTCTCACCCTGCAGAACACCAAACAGCAAAGTGCCGATGTCTACGGGACGAGTTTGACTGGGCTTGTCGACGAACTGATTCTGATCTTGCGCGGCAGAGGTCTTCGCAGTCAGTAGTTGAATAAGTTCATTGTTTTCAGAATCGTATGCCAGCGACGCGGCTGTGGTTCCATCGTGTGCACGAACTTGTGTGTTTGCGCCGGCCTCAACCAAATACTTCGCCGTCTTCAAGTTTCCGTTTTTCACTGCATGCATAAGTGCTGTCCAGCCACGCTCATCGGATACATTGATGTCGATGCCTGACTTCAGCACATGGTTCAAACCGATATCGAAGCCAATGCTCGCAAAATGGAAGAGTATGCTGCTGCTCGTCTCCGGTCCGCTCGCCTGCTGACTTGACGTAGTTGCGGCATGATCTCGCATCAAATTCAGTGTTTCCGAGTTCAGTGCATCAGTCTCTGGCAGCCCAACATCTCTCAAAAATGACCGGAACGCCGAACTTGTCTTCGGTCCCCATATCCCATCCGCTGTTCCGGGTTGATAACCCATTTGTGCCAGCAGTGTCTGAGACTCACGGATTGCATCTCGCGACAAGGTCACTTTTTCCGCTGTAGTTGCTTTTTCAGCGGCCTGTGACGGCACTTGCGGCGCGGTATCAGTAACAGATGGTTGTTCCGCAATTACGTCAGGCTTCCATTCTCTGGCAAGTTTTCTCGCCTCGGCTCGTTCTTCTGCAGACATTTCACTGGCTACTGTGTCGCGCAGACTGACAGCCTCCACAATCCCGCGACTGGCTGCCAAATTGAACCACTTGTAAGCTTCTACGTAATCCTGCAATACCCCCAGACCTTGATGATAAGCTCTGCCCATTGCCAGCATTGCCTCGGCATCTTCCTCGTTTGCCGCTTTTGTCCAAAGTAAAACCGCCTCATGATAGCTTTCAGCATCCCAGGCTTGCAAACCTTGCTCATAGTCAGCCGAAACCGCTGGTGCAAACTGTATTGTTACGGCAAGGGCACCAGCAGCAAGTACAAAACTTGCGGTCCGAGGTTGAAGTTTTACAAGCAAGCAGTGCAACCCGCAAGCTAAATTCGTGGAGTTGATATATTTTCCAAATGAGCGAAGAGCGTATAAATCGCGAATTCGGAATTTTAACTTTGAAATTGGCTGAGATTGGTTGTGAAACATTGTAGGCCACCCTGAGAGCAGATTGTTCCGTTGCGGTCGATAAAACTGACACACTTGACTATGATTGTAGTTTAAGATTCCTGCTGTTCACAATTACTCGCATCTCGAATTTGCGGGTCTTATGGGAGCGATTCGCAGAATATTCCAATTGACGACTGTCAGATAAGGGCATACTTTCAAGTTTGCCCGTTCATCGCTCTCCTGCGATTTGCTGACGATGGCGTATAGAAACTTCTGTTGCCCATATAGTAGTGCGTATAATGCCATTGGTTTCGACTCAACCGTGATTTAGGAAGACACAATTGCTTTCAAAGCCCACTAAAATCATCACCGGATTATTCGGTTTGCTTGTCGTGGTCATATTTGTGACCGGATTGTCTTACAGCATATCAACTGGGTTTGCAGGATTCTGGGGTGGGCTGCCATTTGCCATCATTATTGCATTCATACTTCCGATGGCGGCGTACGACTATTGGGATGAATGCGTCCGTACAAAGAACAATGGTACAGGTTCAGGAGATTAACTCCTGAGCAATCGAAGTTCTTCGCATTGTTGTGACTAATAACAGTCCGGTTCTTTGGATTACAAGAAAGCTTTCGGCTAATACCGAAGCCAGGGCTGTACGTGATTACGATACGATCTTGGAACCTGAAGATGTGCCTGCATCCAAGAACCGAATCATCGAGATGAGTGCCAAAGTGGATGCGATTCTGTCATGCCATTCAGAAATTTTTAACCGTGAGGTAGTCGATCAGTTGGGAGATCGGCTGAAAATCATCGCAAATCATTCGGTCGGTGTGGACCACTGTAATTTGGATGCATTGGCCGAACGTGGCATTGCAGTTACCAATACACCGGACGTGCTTTCAGATGCTACCGCTGAAATAGCAATTCTACTGATGCTGGGAGCGGCAAGACATGCAGTTGAAGGTGATGCAATCGTGAGAAACCAACAATGGAACAGCTGGAGTCCGTCGTTCATGGTCGGCCATCAGGTAACCGGAAAGAGAATGGGTATCATCGGTATGGGAAGAGTCGGACAAGTTGTTGCCAGACGGGCTGTCGGCTTTGACATGCAAGTTCACTATCACAATCGCAGTCGTCTGGACCCTGAACTTGAAAGTGGAGCTGTGTTCCATGATAATCTTGACTCTCTTCTTGAAGTTTCGGACGTGCTGTCATTACATTGCCCTGCGACACCGCAAACCAGGAAACTGATGAATCAAAGAACATTTTCCAAGTTGCCGGATAACGCTATATTTGTGAACTGTGCTCGGGGTGCTCTGGTCGATGAAGATGCGTTGATTGATGCAATTAATTCCCGCAAGCTTGCGGCGGCGGGACTGGATTGTTTTGAAGTTGAGCCCGGTGGCAATCAAAAATTTTCAGCTCATCAGAACATATTTATGTTGCCACACATTGGCAGTGCCACACTGGAAACTCGTGATGCGATGGGGTATCGCGCGTTGGATAACCTCGACGCATTCTTTCGAGGAGAAATTCCAAAGGACAGGCTGGTCTGAAAACTCGGTACCAAGAGTCCAACCGGAATACAGACTAGAGCTGACCTACAAGTAGCTTGGCAGGTTCATTACTTCCCGAAGAAAACGACGTACTTCGTGCAACCGGTGTGATTTGAGGACAGTCGCGACACTCAGGTGATGATGCCAGGTATCCATGATATTTGCTGCGAGATGTTCGACTAGCGACGGCTGCAATATCCATATCGGAAAATTGACGAAAGAATAGCCCTTGGCCAAGTCTTTTCGGTAACTCAGTCGGTCTTTAAGAATTGGTTGTAGTCGCCAATCTGAACGGGCTTCAAACAATACTTCGTAATATTTCGATCACGTCGTACAGATTTGGAACAATTGCATAGGCGAGTTCTTCGCTCGCCGCGCTTGATGCAGCGGTGCTTGGAACCATAATCGGCACCATTCCTGCAGTTTTAGCACCAATAATCCCAGCGTGTGCATCTTCAACAACCGCACATTCACCAGGCTCTAATCCAATTCGCCCGGCGGCAATCAGAAAGATATCGGGTGCAGGTTTGCCATTGGTCGCTAGATCACCCGTAATGACATCATCAATCACACCCAGCAAACCAGACTCGTTCAATTTCCACTTTGCCTGTTCCTGTATGGTTGATGTCGCGATCGCTGTTTTCAACTCGTGCTGTCGTAAAAATTCAAGTAGTTCAGGAACCCCTGGCATCACTCGGATGCCGTTGGATTGCATCTCACCATAATAGATTGCGGCAGAGCGTTCCATGTATCTGTCCATGTCAATGTGTCCATTAGTCAATCGCGAAATCTCCTTGCGCGCATCCGACACTGAATATCCGATGATTCTTTCATAAAGAGTTTCGGGAATCTCAAACCCAAATTCGCTCGCAGCGCGCGTCCATGCGAATTTGGAAATGGATTCTGTGTCGATCAATACGCCATCAAGATCAAGGATTACACCTGATATTTTCATATCGAGACAGGTTCCTTGTTTTCCGACATTTCCGTAAGTTTGGCCTCGATCTGCTCGATTTGCTGCAGCCACCACATTTCGGCGAACAGTCCATTGAGTTTCAAGAGTTCTTCGTGTGTACCTTGCTCGACAATTTCACCATTATCGAGAACAAGTATTCTGTCGGCGTCTGCGACTGTTGAAAGACGATGTGCGATGATCAGGGTTGTGCGGTTTTTGGCGACAATATCCAACGCGTTTTGGATATAGCGTTCGGATTTGGAATCCAGCGAAGAAGTGGCTTCATCCAACACGAGGATAGGCGGGTTCTTCAAGATGGTTCTGGCAATTGAAACGCGTTGCTTTTCGCCACCTGAGAGCTTCAACCCTCGCTCGCCAACAATCGTGTCCAGTTTTTCAGGCAATGAATCAATGAACTCTTTCAGATTTGCCTGTTCCACTGCCTTTTCAAATTCCGACGAAGTGCAACTGGGGTTTCCATAAAGAATGTTGTACTCGATTGAGTCATTGAAAAGCACAGTATCCTGCGGAACGATACCAATTGAGGTGTGGAGGGAAGCCAGGGTTACATCACGTATATCCTGGCCGTCAATCAGCACACGTCCGCTGTCAACATCGTAGAATCGAAACAGCAGGCGCACAAGTGTCGACTTTCCTGAACCGCTTTTACCTACGACTGCAATTTTTTGTCCCGAGGGTATCTCAAATTTGACATTTTTGAGAATGATGCGGTCAGACTTATATCCAAAACCGACATTTTCAAACTGAATGGCGGCACCGTTGGTAACCAGCTCAGGCGCATTGTCTGGCTCCGGGATGATATCTTCGACATCCAGAAGATTGAACATCCTCTCCATATCGGTAAGAGCATGATTGATTTCCCGAAAGGTTGTACCAAGAAAACGCAGCGGCATGTACATCTGCATCAGGAAAGCATTGAGCATAATGAAATCTCCCAGTGTCAGAACACCGGCAACAATTCCTTCCGCTGCGAGCATAAGCAGAACGATCATTCCAGCGGCGATGATCAATCCCTGACCTATATTCAGAAGCGCCAAGGTCTGCTCACTGATTACAGATTGTTTTTCCCACTCCTTGAGATGAAAGTCAAATCGGTCGGCTTCGTGCTTTTCATTGCCGAAGTATTTAACTGTTTCGTAGTTCAGGAGGGCGTCAACGCTTGATGAGTTAGCTTTGGATTCCGCTGCATTCATACGAACGCGGAACTTGGTACGCCAACGCGTGACGTAGTACGTGAATATGAAGTAGACAGCAATTGTACCGCCCGTAATCAGGACAAACTTGGCCTCGAAATTAACCGCCAGAAATATACAGATCACCAAGATTTCAAACATCGTCGGTACAATGCTGAAAACGATGTACCACAGCAGATAGTTGATGCCTCTGGTACCTCGTTCGATGTCGCGCGATATACCACCAGTCTCTCGATCCTGGTGGAAGGAATGCGATAGGTTATGTAGGTGTCGGAATACTTTGAGTCCTACGTTGCGGACGGCGCGTTGGGAAGCACGTGAGAATAGGGCGTTTCGGAGTTCTTCAAACAATGTACTTGACAGCCCGAGTAGTCCGTATGTAAGAATCAGCGAGACCGGAACGATCAATATCAGGTCCGGATTCAGTGAGGTGTCGAACCAATCAACGATTTTCTTTATTGTGATCGGCACCAGGACGATAGCGACTTTTGCGAGAATCAGGAAAAAAAACGCGATCCCAATTCTCCATCTGAATTCCCACAGATAGCCAGCGAGGGTTCCAAGAGTTTTCCAGACGTCTCGTTTGCCGTCTGGCTGGGTTTGCACCATCAGATCAATATCCATCGGCAGACTCGATGAAGTGGTTTAGATTTAGTATCGAAAGAGATGAAAATCAGGAGGGTTCAGTGACTGGCAGTACGTGGTGAATACTTCTTCCAGACACGAAATCCCAGCAGTATAGCGAGAACGATGCCATAGATCACAGGTTCAGTGATATCAGCTTTGACGGAAAGGTAAAAATGCAAGATACCGAGAATTCCGATCAAGTAAACCAACTTATGTAACTTGGCCCATCGTCGTCCACCAACCCATCGGACCATTCGATTTGTGGATGTGGCTGCAAGCATCGTCATCATGATAAAAGCTGCTGACCCGAACAGTATGTAGTATCGCTCAATGATGTCTTCAATAATCTGCCTGATGTCAAAGAAGTTGACAATCACCAGCCAGGTCAGAAAATGCAGGAGAATGTAGAAAAAGGAAAACACTCCCAGCATCCGACGTGCCATTACCAGTTGATTGATTCCTGTCAAGTGTCGAAGCGGTCTAATCGCCAATGTGATCAGTAACAGTCGAAGTCCCCACTCGCCGGTTACTTTGGTGATGTCCTCAACCGGGTCCGCACTCACGTTTCCGGTGAAAATGTCAAAAACCAGAATACTGAAGGGAATCAGACACAGTACAAATATTACTGGCTTAGTTCGTCGGATTCTCGTTGTCCAAATTTTTGAAGAAGTCTTTGCCATGCCAACGACAAAAAGATTCGCGATTCCCGGAGTCATCCAGAAATCGCGATTCAGATTTATACTTCGATCATTCAGAAATTGACTGAAAGATCCATATCGCTATACAGGCTCGCAACCTGCTCGGAATATCCATTGAACATCGATGTGGGTTGTCTGCCAAACAGTGTGCCGACCCGCCGTTCAGAAGCCTGACTCCAACGCGGGTGATCTACATTCGGATTGACGTTTGCGTAGAACCCGTATTCGTTCGGTGCCTGCGCCTGCCAGGTATTGACCGGTTGCTGTTCCATGAATTCGAGTGATACGATTGACTTGATTCCCTTGAATCCATACTTCCATGGAACAACCAATCGGATTGGCGCACCGTTTTGGTTGGGCATATGCTGGCCGTACAGTCCCACCGCAAAAATAGCCAATGGATTCATGGCTTCATCGATTCGCAATCCCTCGCGATATGGCCAATCCAAAACACTACCGAACAATCCTGGTTTTTGTCCATCCATCTCCTCCGGTCTTACCAATGTCAGCATCTCAACATACTTGGCTTTGGATGTTGGTCGGTGAATCTTCAGAAAATCACCCAGCGGAAAACCAACCCATGGGATCACCATCGACCATGCCTCAACGCACCGATGCCTATAAATTCGTTCTTCCAGAGGAAACTGTTTAAGTATGTCTTCGATGTCCCAGTCGCGTGGCGCTTCGCATTCGCCCGACACTGATAGACTCCATGGACGTGTGGTAAGTTTATGTGCGAGTTTCGACGGGCTTCTCTTATCGGTACCAAACTCATAAAAGTTGTTGTACGATGTCACATCCTTGAAACTTGTGAGGTCTTCATCGGTTGAGGAAAACGGGCTGTCCATAAGGTTTTCAAACTTTTCCATCGCTTGCACTTCTTCAGGTTTGATAGCCAGCAAGGATGCTGAGCCACCAATTGCCAGTGCAGCCGTTGTTTTTAGGAAAGCGCGTCGATTCCTATAGACGCTGAGCGGCGTTATTTCGCTCGTCGGAATATCGGGTTTACGTCGGATCAGTACCATTTTTCAAACTTACATCTTCAGTGTGTGATTTATCAATCGGTCATTTACAACCTTTCAAATGCAGCTGCGATGCCCTGACCGCCACCGATACACATGGATACGATGGCGTATCTGCCTCCAGCGCGTTTCAATTCATGTAATGCCTTTACAGTCAGAATGCACCCGGTTGCTCCAATGGGATGTCCAAGAGATATGCCGCTTCCGTTCGGGTTGGTTCTGTCTGAGGGTAATTTGAGATCTTTCATGACAGCGAGCGCCTGAACGGCAAACGCCTCATTGAGCTCAATAACATCCACATCATCGAGATTCAGTCCGGTTCTGTCGAGCAGTTTACGAATGGCCGGTACGGGGCCTATTCCCATATATTCTGGCTCAACACCTGAATGGGTATAGTCGAGCAGTCTTGCGATGGGTTCGTGGCCTGCTTTCTCTGCGGCACCTGCCTCCATCATTACAATTGCGGCGGCTGCGTCGTTTATCCCTGACGCGTTACCCGCAGTAACAGAACCTTCCTTTTTGAAAACGGGACGCATTTTAGCGAGGCTATCCATGCTGCAGTCGGGACGGATATGCTCATCTGTCGCAAATTCGGTTGTTTCCCGACGCGACTTTATTTCGACGGGGATGATTTGATCGTCGAATCTGCCTTCGTCATGCGCTCGTGCCGCTCTCGAGTGGCTTTCAACAGCCAAGGCATCTTGCTCATCCCTGTCAATGTTCCACTTTTCCGCGATGTTCTCCGCTGTCACGCCCATGTGGCAGTCATGGAACGGGTCGCTCAGAGCGCCTACCATGATGTCGACAAACTGTGCATGTCCCATACGTTGCCCCCAGCGCATTCCTGTTGCCCAGTAGGGTGCACCGCTCATGGATTCGGCACCGCCTGCGATGACCGTATCGGCGTCACCAAGCTGTACGATCTGTGCGGCATTCACGATAGCCTGCAATCCGCTCCCACAGAGACGATTGACGGTCAGAGCCGGTGTTTCAATCGGTAACCCGCCCTCCAGAGCAGCATATCTCGAAATATACATGTCGCGCTTGTCGGAGTGAAGTACGTTACCGATCACGCAATGGCCGACCGAGTTTGGGTCAATTCCTGTTTTATCCAGAGCACCGCGAACCGCAATCGCACCCAGTTCGCATGCTGAAAAAGATTTCAATGATCCACCATAATCACCGATACCGGTTCTTACACCGTCCAATACAACAACTTCATTACCTTTCATTACACTTCCTTAATTTCATCATATCAATTAAATAACCAAAATAGTTCAAGTATTTCTCAAGGTAGATTCATAAACAAGATAGTTTGTCACGTCCATGCCGATGGAACGATATGTTGCCTGTGCCGGCTTATTGTCTTTTTCCACATAAAGCCTTATTCCACAAACATCGGGATGATCTGAGGCAAGCTTCATAGTGAAATTCCATAATTGTTTGAAAATGCCTTTACGGCGAAAATCAGATCGCACGTAGACACTCTGCAACCACCATTGTACACCGTTACGCCAGTCGCTCCATTCATAAGTGACCATCAGGCAGCCGACGATATCTCCCAAATGAGTTGCGACGATGTAGAATCCAAGTCCGGGGTCTTCAAACACCGCTTTCACACCATCCGAAACCGTTTCTGATGTTAGCTGGACCTGTTCGGTTTCCCAAGCTATGCTGCGGGTAAAGTCGGCAATTGTCGGCGCGTCTCGGGTTTCGGCGAGTCTCACTTCGACGGGAATGATGAGCGGTTCATCCATAGAGGTCTTATCGATAAAGCCAACAGTTCGATTCGGGATGGGCATTGGTGGCAGGGAATTTTACACTGATTTTGGGCCTGTTCAACCCACGGCTGACAATTTTAACGCCGATTCTGAAATGTCTACACTATCCGATTTTGAATTGAATCTCTGATGTGAGTTCGTCGAATTTCCTATCGTCTATTTGGTAAGAACAGTACGACTTCCATCCCACACAAAAAAACAGGGATGAAATCTTCAAAAAACCAATGTATAGCATGGTTCGTCAATGCTGATCCTTTCGAGTGAGACCAACAAAATTTCGGTGGCTATATGGATGTGAAATAACTATTGACTTACTGTACTACTTTGAACAATTGCCCGGATACACGCGAGCCTATCCGGCGGACTTGTCTGTATGACAGACACGAAAGACGAAAGGACTAGACAGCAGAATCGATTGTTAAAGTGAATTACGCGAGCAAGATCATTAGGCGCGCTGGTATGTCGGGTTTTCTTAGAGTGACTGGGATAACTGGCTACCTGATGGTTGTCGGTGTGAAAACAAAGTCATAAACACGTACAGGAATTGAATTTACATCCCCCAGACAGTCACAGATTTGCCTTTCTCTGTTTCATACCGCCTGAACATCTTCTCTTCCCAGGACCGCTTCTCCGACGGATCGAATATCAACAGGTGCCCCTCGTCGGTCCCGCATCGGCCCATGTAATCGCGTGTCTGAACCAGTCCATCAGCCACAACACCGTCCAGTCCGTTTCGTCGCCGCTTGCACTCGACAACGATCTTCTGATGAGCCTTCCCGGTCTGCCAAACGATCAGCAGATCGATTCGCCTTCGCCCCGAACCGAACTCCCTCTCAATCCTTCCACCGGCGTTAACAATGCGTTGCAGAAACGCCTGCAACAGCAGTTGCGGCCATGCCTCCTGATAGTCGAATCGCCGAATCCAGTGCTCCGAGTGCTCGCGGAAGAATTCCTGAAACGATTCGAACAGCCGATCCATCACCAGCTGGCCATCCTCTACGAACCATACTGTCTCGTATGGAATGACCTTGTCCGCCGAAGTGATCAGCTCGCGCGGAATGATCTCGCGGTAGATCGGGTTCGCGACCTCTATCTGCTGTTCCACCCGGACCAGCCCGAGATCGCACACATACTGCACATCGTCGGTCTTGAAAACTGACGCATCCAACTCGCCGATCAAAAGCGGTTCGATCACCCGCTTCACGCGATCCTCGCGAAGCTTGTCGGCCAGTTGGTCCAGATGCGTGTCGCGGCGCCGGATCAGCGCTTCCCTTGATTCAATGATGTCGTCATGACCAATTTTTCGGCCCCGGTCTCTGACTGTCTCGCAAACCTCATTTGCCAGGGCGTTGACCAGCCATGGCTGTCCCCTGGTCGACTCCCATACTTCCTGTAGTGCGTCTTTGCTCCAACGTTGGCCGGTCTCGTCGGTATGCTGCAAAAGCAGAGACTTCGTTTCCGACTCGTCGAAATCTCCGAGCCGTAACGACTTCGCCTTGATGTTGAACGCGCTTCCTCCAGTGATGATCTGATCTTCCCTGGTCGAGCGGATCCGGTAGTCGCGCACATCGCGCACGCCGCAGAGTATCACGCTCTGTGGAAAGTTCTTGGGTCGTTGCGGGAAACCGGCCCTAAGCTGGCGCAGCACCGAGATCAGCATGTCGCCGATTAGCGCGTCGATCTCGTCAATCATTAGAATCAGTGGACGCGAATCCGCCGCCGACCATTGCCTCAACACCTCGCGAAGTGCTATGTATGCTCCGGAAGCATCCAGGACCTGTTGCCATATCCCACCAACGAACGGGTCGTTAAGACTGTCTTGCGCTTCGCCGCTCATGGTGGTTAGGATAGTCTGCATTCCTGCCCGTACATCGTCACCGACTACCTGAGCGGGTTCCACATTCACATATACGGCGCGGTAGTACCCGGTCGAGTTTAGCTCGTCCTGCAACGCGACCAGTGCGGAGGTCTTGCCGGTCTGACGCGGCGCATGCAGGACGAAATAACGTTCTTGTTCAATAAGTGCTAGAATCTCCGGAAGATTAAATCGATCCAGAGGCGGTATGTGGTAGTTCTTATCGGACTTTATCGGTCCTGCGGTGTTGAAGAATTTCATAAGGTTTGATTATACAGCCAGCCGTTCATTCTCTAATTCGTCGGAGAGACTTTTTTGCACGCTCGTGCAATTTTGCTGACTTGTAATCTTCCAATCTTCAACACTTGTGACAAATCGATAGTCAGGTGTATTTCTGATTTTTGACAAGTTTCGCAGATTGGTAATTTTCACGCGCAAATAATCTCGGATCAAAGGCTCCGGAGACAAATCTGAAATGTCCGACACCACATCAGTTCGCATTTGCTGCGTACTCACTCGAAGTCTAAGCGAACCAGTAATTATAATGGCGTTGAAATTATTCCGAATTCTTGGTTGATTAACTGATTCCAATGTATATCTTTTTGGTTATCGTGGATATGTCGTGATCAGCTAGAATTTCGGTTCACGAGAAAACTCATAATTAGGAAAAGTTCATGGGCTCAAATTCAGATACAAAGGGTGTGAAAACTGCATTTCTCGGACTTGGTGTGATGGGATATCCGATGGCCGGCCATCTGGCAGCAAATGGGTATGAGGTATGTGTTTTCAACAGAACGACAAGCAAATCGGAGCAATGGGTCAATGAGCATTCCGGCTGTAGGTCTACAACACCAGCTGCTGCCGTGCAGGATGCGGATTACGTTTTTGCCTGTGTTGGCAATGACAACGACATTGAGGAAATCTGCTGTGGCGAGAATGGTGCCTTTTCCGGAATGAAATCAGGTTCGGTTTTCGTTGACCACACTACCGCATCGGCGCGCATCGCAAAAAAGCTTGCGCAGGTCGCAACCGAATCTGGACTTCATTTCATTGATGCGCCGGTTTCAGGCGGTCAGGCGGGGGCGGAAAATGGGATTCTGACCATTATGGCAGGTGGAGACAGTACTGTTTTTGATTCGGTCGCTCCGGTAATGCAAAGCTACGGAAGGGCGGTGACATTGATGGGCCCGGTGGGTTGCGGACAGCTGACCAAGATGGTGAATCAGATTTCCATCGCAGGACTGGTACAGGGATTGTCCGAAGCGCTGAACTTCGCAACGAAAGTGGGACTGGATGAGAAATTGGTACTGGATGTAATCTCCAAAGGCGCAGCACAGTCGTGGCAGATGGAAAATCGCGGCGCGACGATGGTCGATGATCAATTCGATTTTGGGTTCGCGGTTGACTGGATGCGCAAGGATCTGGCAATCTGCCTCGGGGAGGCAGATAAAGCCGGCGCGAGACTACCGGTTACCGCCTTGGTAGACCAGTTCTACGCAGAGATACAGGCCATGGGCGGAAACCGATGGGATACCTCAAGCCTGATCCGACTTTTGCGAAACCCATAAAGGCACAATGTAGTGAGGAGTGTTGCCAAATTGTAATGAACTGAAGAGGCAGTTGTTCCTTTTCTAATTCCAATCAGGAAACCACGTCTTTGTCCTTTTCTTCTTTCACTTTCTGATTGCCGTTTCCGTTCTTTAAGATTGCCTCCCCGACCCGAACAATCCGGCTGAATTTTTTCTTTTCCGGGGCTTCCTTCACTTTCATTCGCCAGATTACGTGCGCGGCATAGAGCAACAGAATTGTCGCGGTGTATATGAACAATAAATGAAATCCAAGCAAGTCAATTGCTATAGCGCCAACTACCGGTCCGATAATTGAGCCGGTGCTGAACGCAGTCAGCATTCCGGCCGCAGCATAGAGCAATTTGGTTCTGTCGATACAGTCGTTCATGTAGGCGAGCGCAATCGGATAGATCGTAAAGGAAAACGCCCCAAACAATGCCGCGCAAATCAAGAATGCGACTAAATTCACCTCCGCTGTAAAGATTATTGCAACTGAAATCAAGCCGCTTATAAAACACATGATCGCAATCAGCTTGCGACGATCAAAATGATCTGACAATCGGCCGACTGGCCACTGTAGTAGTCCGCCACTGAAGATAACCACTGCCATAAAGTATGCGATGGTAGTCGATGTCATGCCCAATCCCTGAACATAGACCGGTCCAAGACCATATACAGCCGCAGTTGTCATTCCACAGCAAAAGGCACCCGTCATGGCGGTGGGTGAATAACCGTAGATTTCACGAAACTTGAAGGATTGTCTGGCTTTAACTTCCGGTGCCGGCAGCCTCGTCATCAGTACCGGTGCAAGTGAAAGCATATAACCGATGGCGGCAATCGAGAACAATTGAAAACCGGAAGCATCCGCAAATGGAATGAACAGCTGACCGGTTCCTGCCGCCAGAAAGTGCGTGATCATATACATCGACAGCACCTGTCCCCTCGTAGTTCGCGTCGCTTGGGCATTGAGCCAGCTTTCAGTGACCATGACAAGTCCGGCGATGCAAAATCCGGTACCGAGCCGGATTACCATCCATGCATAGGGGTCAACTACCAATGCATGAAGCAACGCGCAGACGGCACCGTATCCGGCGAACACCGCATAGGCTCGGCCGTGACCACTTCGGGCAACCACGATGCTACTGAACTTTGCACCGAAGAATAGCCCGAGAAAGTACGCCGCGCTGATACATCCAATAAGTATGATCGGAAATTCTGCCTGTTGCGCACGAAGTGAGAGCAGAGTCATCAGTAATGCATTGCCACTGAACAGGAATGCGTAGCTGATCAGCAAAGAAGATATTGCAGCTAATGTGCCAAACAACGTTTCAATCTCCAAAATAATCGTGCTATCAAACCGCAAACCGGGCCCGTTCTGATACGCTGAAAAAGGTTAAGCATCACCAATATCATGATTCAAGTGAAACTTTTGCGGAAAGCGTCAGTATGCTCGGCGACTTCGACAGAATTGTCGGTTTGATCAGTGAACAATATGTGGGCTCGAGCATCAAACTCAATCGCGAAGCGAAATTTGAGATAATGAATTACATGGAAAATTCGGGACTTTCGTCGGGTACTGATGAGGCTCATCGCAAAGGAAATACACATTGCCACCAGCTGCTCACATCCGCCAAAATTTCCATTCAACATTCCATGATGTACGAACATGTAAATTATATTTTATATGTCGAAAATTCGACATCAGACTCATAAAAATTTATGCGGCTGAATGGAGACTATCAAACGCATAGACAATGACAGGTTCAGAATTATTTTAACTCGCGAAGGTGTAAGGTTTGGGTGATATTGAACAGTCTGGCTGGAGTTTTCACCCACAGGTACAGAGGTGGTTTGAAACCACTTATGACAGTGCCACAGACTGTCAGAAATCGGCCTGGCCGGCGATTCAGAATCACCGCGACGTCATTGTCGCCGCTCCCACCGGTTCGGGCAAGACTCTCGCCGCGTTTCTGGCGGTCATCGATGAACTCGTTCAACTCGGTGTTGATCAGGGTGATGTTCCGGCTGGAACTCACGTAGTCTACGTTTCTCCACTGAAAGCGCTCTCATACGATATTGAGAGAAATCTTGAAGCGCCGTTGGCAGGGATAAGACAGTGCCTTGCGAAGTCCGGTTGTGGAGATGTTCACATTCGAAGCGGCGTTCGTACCGGCGACACGACACAGTCGGAACGCCAGAAAATGGCAAGGAATCCTCCACATATTCTGGTCACCACACCGGAATCGCTATATCTGCTCCTGACTTCCGAGTCTGGTAGAAAGATGCTCGGTTCGGTTCGGCGACTGATTATTGACGAAATCCATTCGCTGGTCAGCAATAAACGAGGTGCGCACCTATCGCTTTCTGTCGCCAGACTTGAAGCAATGCTGGCAACACCGCCGGTGAAGATTGGTCTGTCCGCCACACAGAAGCCGATCGATCGCGTCGCTTCCTACCTGACTGGGAAAGAACAACACGACTGTGTAATCGTGGATTCGGGTCACATACGCAAATGGGACCTTAAAATCGAAGTTCCATCGTATCCGCTGGAATCCGTGATGTCTACCGAAAGTTGGCAGGAAACCTATCGGAAAATTGCAGAATTGGTGGAACAACACCGAACAACGCTGATTTTCGTCAACACACGTCGTCATGTGGAACGCGCAAGTCGGCATCTCGCGGAATTGATCGGGAAAGAACATGTCGGGTCGCACCATGGCAGTCTGTCGAAAGAGCATCGATTTGATGCCGAACAGAAATTGAAAAGCGGTTCATTGAAAGTACTCATTGCAACCGCTTCACTTGAGATGGGAATTGATATCGGTGATATCGACTTGGTATGTCAGATCTCCTCACCTCGGTCAATTGCGGTTTTTTTACAGAGAATCGGTCGCTCCGGTCATACATTGGGGAAAACTCCGAAGGGGATATTGTTTCCGACAACGAGAGACGAGCTTGTCGAATGTGCCGCGCTTTTCAAAGCTGTGAACGATGGTGAGCTGGAAGCTCTCGAAGTCTGCCACAGTTCGCTTGACGCATTGGCGCAGCAGATTGTGGCGGAAGTCAGCGCACGTGACTGGAATATTGATGATCTCTACCAGTGCATTTTGACAGCGTACCCGTATCGAAACATTACGCTGGACCGATTCCACGAAATTTTACAGATGCTCTCGGAAGGATTCTCGCTTCGACGGGGAAGGAGAGGGGCATACATTTATCTCGATGCAGTCAATCGAGTTGTGCGAGCGCGAGCTGGTGCACGGATTACTGCCGCTACCAATGCAGGCGTCATTCCTGATCAATTTGACTATGACGTGATTTTGGAACCGGAAGATATCCGAATCGGTACTGTCAATGAAGACTTTGCATTTGAGAGTCTGGTTGGAGATATTTTTCAGTTGGGCAATATGTCCTATCGAGTACGGCGTGTCGAAAAGGGATTCGTTCGTGTCGAGGATGCTCGTGGACAACCACCGAATATCCCATTCTGGCTAGGTGAGGGGAGAGGGCGCAGTACAGAGTTGAGCAGGGCAGTGTCAGACCTACGCGAGTACGTGTGTAAATGCCTGAACGAAAAGGACCCGGAAGAGGTTGTCAGTCTGCTTCAGGCTTACTGCCAGATCGATTCGTGTGTTTCCGGGCAAATTGTCGAATACTTGGCAGCATCAAAAAAGGCACTCGGTGTTATTCCGACGCAGAAGACGATCGTCTTTGAACGTTTCTTTGATGAGATGAACGACTGGCATCTGGTGATTCACAGCGTATTCGGTTCCAGGTTGAACCGTGCCTGGGGGCTGGCCCTGCGTAAGCGATTTTGTGTCCGATTCAACTTTGAACTGCAGGCTGCCGCACTGGAGGATAATTTTGTACTGTCGCTCGGTCCAACCCACAGTTTTGCACTGGAGGAGGTGAAAGGATACGTGAAACGATCGAGTGCCGGTACGGTGGTCAGGCAGGCTGTACTTGGCGCACCCATGTTCGGTGTGCGATGGCGGTGGGCTGCCAGTGCCGCGCTCGCCGTACTCCGGTTCCGAAACGGGAAAAAGGTTCCACCGCCGTTTCAGAGAAACGATTCCGAAGACCTGTTATCCGTAGTCTTTCCGGAGCAACTGGCATGCCAGGAGAATATTGTCGGGCCGGTAGAAATTCCTGATCATCCCCTGGTCGATCAGACCCTGATGGATTGCACTCATGACCTGATGGACCTGTATGGCTTGGAGTCACTGCTGGGTGAGATCGAGTGCGGCCAAATTTCGGTTGTATGCCGTGATCTGAGTGAGCCTTCTCCGCTCGCACAGCAGGTGCTGACAGCAAAACCATACGCATTCCTCGATGACGCGCCGGCCGAAGAACGAAGAACACTCGCCGTACAATCCCGTCGTTACCTGAACTCGACTGATGTCACCGAATATGACCTGCTGGATGCGGATGTGATCGAGAGGCTCAGCATACAGGCGTGGCCTGATCCAACCAACGCGGAGCAATTGCACGATGCATTGGTGAGTTTTGGCTATATGCATACGAGTGAGGCGTTGCCGAAATCTGGATCGCATCCGGTTGAATTTTCCGAAAGCCTCTGGCAGTCATTCTTTGAGCAGCTGGCTGCTGATCAAAGAGCTGCAAGACTGATGACATCTGGTGGAATTGAACTCTGGGTGGCCGCGGAAAGATTGGATGAGATGAAACTTGTGCATCCGGAATCACAAATCACTCCGCAAATCGAGCCGGCGAGTATTGTCAGTAAGGCAGTAGCCGACAGCGGCGAAGCGCTTGTTTCTCTGATTCGCGGGAGAATGGATATTGTGGGACCGACAACCACGTCGGAAATCGCCAGGTCAATTGATCTTCCGGTTGGTACCGTTGAGACTGCGTTAATCAGACTTGAGTCTGAAGGCAGTGTAATGAGAGGTCATTTCCGAAAGGACAGTGAGCAAACGCAATGGTGCGAACGACACTTTCTTTCACGAATTCATAAATCAACCATATCAGGGTTAAGAAAACAAATAAAACCAATCAATTCAGAACAATATATACGTTATTTGACTCGATGGTTAAGGTTGAGCGAAGATTCGATGGGAGAGGGTCCCGATGCTCTCGGACACGTGCTGGAGCAGATGGAAGGATATGAGGTAGCGGTCGAGGCGTGGGAATCTGAATTGCTGCCCTCCAGAATTTTCGGGTATACACCGGAACTGCTCGATTTTCTGAGTGCATCCGGCAGTATCGTCTGGACACGGCTGTCAGTACCCCATTCGAGCAGACCGAATTCGGCTGACATAAAAAAGCCGATTCGATATGGCACTTCAATAAAGTCGATCCCGCTCACATTTCTACAACGAAACCGTCTGAAGAATTGGAACTTGTTGACCGGTAATCGGAACCGGTCGACACCGGCACTTTCAGGTTTTGCGCAGCAGATCCAAGAGGCCTTGCTGGAACATGGGCCAATGTTCTACTCCGAACTGCTTGAAGAAATCAGACAAATGCCTGGCCATCTGGAAGAAGGATTGGTCGAACTTTTCGCGACGGGGATTGCGACTTGTGACCACTATGGGGGAGTTCGGGCTCTACTCATACCGCAGGAGGAAAGGCGTCATCAGGCACGATTCAGGCATTCCTACAGTTCAGGTGTGCAAATTTCAGGGCGTTGGTCGCTGCTGTTCGGAGCGTCAACCAAGCCAGCCGTCAACACATCTCAATCGGAGGCAGATCAATATGCAGCTAAAGTTTTGTTGAGACGGTACGGTGTTGTGTTCCGTGCCTTATTGGCTAAAGAAGGCAGATATTTCCCTGCATGGGGTGATCTGAGAACGATATACAGGCAGATGGAAGACCGAGGCGAAATTCGCGGCGGTAGATTTGTCAGCAATGTAGTAGGTGAGCAGTTTGCTCTACCTGAAGCCGTGGACGTTCTCCGGAGTGTCAGAAATCACGAGTCAGATGGAAAGACGTTGACCATTCATGCTTCTGACCCATTGAACATGACGGGAATTCTGGATTCTGATCAGAGGATATCCGCGCGCACAGCCACTTATCTGGTTTATAGGGATGGCCAGCTCATTACTATTGCTGGAAGTGGCAGTTCGAGAGTTCCGACTGCCACATCTTAGACAGGCACAGTCGGCCGGGGAAATCTTACTCCGTCGGTGTGAAGAGTTGAGAATCCATATCGGCGTAGAAAGCGGCCAAGTCCTCGATGTCCTTATCACTCAGACTGATCACAAAACCACTCATAACCGGATTGTTACGGGCACCTGACCTGTAACTCTTCATCGCCTGAATCAGGTAATCTTCATATTGTCCCGAGATGATGGGAGTTCCGACACCCTGTACAGTATTACCTTTTCCATGGCACGTAAGACAGAGTTCAGCTTTCGACTCACCTGCCTTCGGATCACCCGCCCAGACAAAAGAGGGGATAATAGCGACCGCAAATACCGCAGACATGAGAATAAGCTGGAAACTGTTGATTGTCTTTCTCATCGTATTCACTCTTTAAGCAGTTGCGAAAAATAGGTGGCGATGTCAGTAATATCGTTATCGGTCAGCTGGGCAATTTGCGCATGCATAGTCTCGTGTTTCCGATCTCCATCACGATAAGCCTTCAGGGCAACAACCAGATAGTCGGCTTTCTGTCCGCCTAATTTCGGAACGGTATAGCCAGGATAGGCGTTTCGGTATCCAGGCGAAGAATGACAACCTGTACAGGTAAAGGATTTATCCCGACCGGCTGTGGCATCACCTTCCGCTTGTACTGACATGGCAGTAGCAAAGCAGGCTAAACCTAACAGAATCCGTATAGACAGTCTCATAACGAGTTGATCTCCCCAAAAATTAGCACTCAATATAACTCAATCTACAAAAAGAGGAAATTATAGCGATAAAATCAATAGGAAATTATGCAATGCGAGGTATCCCCATTGTAAATTTTTCATTTAAAATCTCAATTCCGCCAGCAGTGACGGTAGACATTTCGATTAAAGCTCTGGTTCTATTGTTGGCCGCATCGGTGCCGGGTTAGGGCCGACGAATAACGGGGCACCCCTAATCTTCGCCA
This sequence comes from Arenicellales bacterium, assembly GCA_963662635.2. Taxonomy (GTDB): domain Bacteria; phylum Pseudomonadota; class Gammaproteobacteria; order Arenicellales; family JAJDZL01; genus JAJDZL01. The sequence continues at coordinate 44,470 of CAXXFC010000006.1, read as the reverse complement.
AACGGCAGGAAAATGTCGCCGGAATGTCTCAATATAAAATCAGTTTTCAAATTATTGGGTTGGTAAAGACGAAATTCACAGTTGTACCCAAAGGATCAAACGTGTTTCGCTGACGATCATCTGGCATGGTCATCATCCATTTCCATGCCTATTTCATCGTTATAGGCTACCTACAACTCCGACCTGCCGAAGTCAAAGATTTCATTTGTCTTAAAGCTGTGCACGGTCCAGCGTAAGTCCAATCATTGATTTCCTCAAAAACTGTTACCGATGGAAAGTAGCCAGTCACGAACACTAGCAACTGGTTTTCGAGCGATCGAATGCGGGAAATAAAGCAAGTAATAGGATTCAATAAGTTTTGCAGAGTTTTTCCAAGGTTGAATTAACCGCCCCGCTGATATCTCATTTTCGATCAATGGCAGGAAGCCCAATGCAATGCCCTGTCCTTCAAGAGTGGCTTGCAATTGTACATTGGCGTCTTCAAAAACAATTCCGGTCAATATTTCAGGGGGTCGTATTTCCATTGCGTCTAGCCATAAACTCCAGGCACTATGATCACGGTAATGCAAAAGAGGAAATTTCAGAATATCAGACGGGTCATGTATTCCATCTTTTGCAAATTCGGCGGAAGGCGCATAAACCGGTGAGATATCAATACTGAGCAATGGTTCGGCGACAAAATTTTGCCAGTCATCCTTGCCCCAGGCGACGGCCATATCACAACTCGTCATTTGCTGATGTACGGGAAGAGGTGAATGATGGAGCCGCAAATCGATATCCGGATTTTGCCTCCAAAATAGTCCCAGTTTGGGTGCCAACCACCGGGAGCCGAAGATTGGTCCCGTACCTAGCGTGACTGTATATCGTCCTTGATGGCTTTGGAGCTTTCGAACTGCTGTATCGATCGATTGAAATGCAGGTGTCAATGTTCGAAACAATTCTTCCCCCTCGGCCGTCAAGGTTACTTTTCGTACCTGGCGGTTGAACAACGCGCGCCCCAAACCCTTTTCCAGAGATCTCACTTGATGGCTGACCGCAGTAGCTGAAAGATTTAGTTCAGCAGCAGCCATCTTGAAGCTCATATGTCGTGCTGCTGCTTCAAACCCACGTAGAGCTACCAACGATATTGACATTTTATAAATGAGTATTTTTCATCTGATAAATGATTTTAACTCATTTGTAAAGGACATTGGAGTTTGATTTAATAGTTATAAATGAATTGGTTTGGACTATCTATTCGCAATGGAACAGTCGAAGCATTCCGTGCGACGCGGCCGAAATGCGCGGACGAAAGAGAGACAGATTCGAGAATTTTCCAATGACTCGAAATGGATCGGTGTTAGTGGTGGTCAGTATGAACCCCTGAAAATCAGTGATATCAACGAGATTCACGAAGCCGTTCTTGATTTGCTGGAAACCCTGGGCTTGTCTGATGCGCCTCAGTGCATGATCGACATTGTAACTGCGCATGGCGGTAGATATACCAATCAGGGAAGATTGCTGTTCCCCCGCCCGTTGGTAAATAGGGCAATTGCTGGTATCCGACGCAATGTTGTCTTGTGGTCACGAAGGGAAGGATACCATTTGGACCTTTCGGGTACAAGGGTGCACGTTGGTACAGGTGGAGCGGCACCTCGCATTCAGGATATCAATACACACACTTATCGCGAAGCCACAATTCTGGACTTGTACAACATTGCGCGTATAGTGGACTTGCAGGAGCACATTCACTTCTTCAGTCGACCGGTTGTCGGAACAGATGCACCCAATGCGTTTGACCTGGATGTCAATACGTTGTACGCGTGCCTTGCAGGAACTTCCAAGCATATCTGTATGAGCGTAACCTTGCCCGAGCACGTAAAAGAGATTGCCGAAATCTGTTACACCGTTGCGGGATGCGAGGAGGGATTCCGAAAACGACCATTCCTGACGGTTATGGCATCTCACGTGGTGCCACCTATGCGTTTTGCCACCGAATCCTGCGAAATTGTAGAGCAAGCCGTGCGTTATGGTCTTCCGGTACAATTGATTTCAGCTGGACAAATGGGAGCCACAAGTCCGGTTACGCTTGCAGGTTCTATCGTACAGGCAGTGGCAGAATCCCTGGCGGGCACTACCTTTGCCTGGCTTGTTGACCCGGATGCCACTATCATCTTTGCTCCCAAGCCTCTGGTTTCCGACCTGCGAAGCGGTGCGATGTGTGGTGGTGGAGGGGAACAGGCAGTGGTGATGGCAGCTGCTGCGCAAATGGGACGCCATTACGGTTTGCCTATTGCCTGCATTGCCGGGTACTCGGATTCCAAAGTACACGATGCGCAAGCAGGCTACGAAAAAAATCTTTCGGTGACACTCGCAGCACACGCAGGATGCAACATGATCTCTCATGCCTGCGGTACACTGGCCAGCATGCTGGGTAGTTCGCTTGAGAGCTATGTTATCGATAACGATATGCTGGGCGGTGTTCTGCGTAGCGTCCATGGGGTGGAGGTCAACCGCGATACGATCGCGGTGAATACAATTCGCGATGTGGTTACCGGCGACGGGCACTATCTGGGTCACGCACAGACGCTGGAACGAATGGAATCTGACTACGTTTACCCTCAGGTGGCAGATCGACAGACACCGGACGAATGGGAATTGGATGGGTCTCGAGATATGCTGGAAAGGGCGCGGACAAGGGTTCGCGAAATTCTCAGCATGTCTTGCCCGACTTATCTGACCCGGGAAGTTGATGTTTTTCTGCGTAGCGAGTTCAACATTCTGCTCCCTGCGCTAACGACAGGCAACACCTCCAACGGAGAATGAAATGCCTGTGCTTCCGAAATCCTTGCTGTCGCCAACGTTACTTATCGATGGGAAGTGCAAGCCTGCCAGCGATGGAACATGTTTTGCAACTATCGATCCGTCAACCGGTGAAATTCTTGGTGAAGCTCCTGCCGGGAACGTGACAGATATTGATGATGCTGTGAATGCCGCGAAGGCTGCTTTGGACGGTCCGTGGAAATATTTGGACCCAAAGGAGCGAGGAAAGTGTCTGTTTTCAATCGCTGAACGAATCCGCGCAAATTCCGATGAACTCAGCACACTTGAATGCTTTGATTCCGGCAAGCCGATTTCCAGTGCGAGACTGAGTGTTCTTCGTGCAGTGGACTATTTTTTGTATTACGGGTCCTTGTGTGACAAGCTGCAAGGCGACACCATTCCACGCGGTCGAAAACGGCTGAGTTTTACTCAATTGGAACCGGTTGGCGTTACCGCTCACATTACACCCTGGAACATGCCGACTAGCGGTACCGCACGCGGGCTGGCTCCGGCACTGGCTTGTGGAAATACCGCGGTGATAAAACCGGCGGAACAAGCTCCGTTATCAACTCTGTTGCTTGGGCAGATTATGCTCAACGCCGGTTTGCCTTCTGGTGTGTGCAACGTGGTCACCGGTTTCGGTGAAACAGCGGGCGTTGCTTTGGCTGCACATACTCTGGTAGACCATATCACCTTTACCGGTTCGGTAGCAGTGGGAAAGTCTGTAATGCGTTCCGCTGCTGATCACGTGGCCGGGGTCACTCTTGAAATGGGTGGTAAATCGCCCATTGTTGTCCTGGCGGATGCTGACCTTGAACGGGCGGTCAAAGATATTCTCAGAGAACTGCAGACTAATGCTGGACAGATATGCTCTGCCGGTACGCGGTTGGTGATAGATCGATCCGTTCATGACATAGTCAGGGATCAACTCATTGCCGGTGCCAAATCAATTTCGATTGGACGCGCATTTGACGATCCTCAAATGGGTCCTTTGATTTCTGAGAGTCAGAGAGACCGAGTTGGAGGGTTTGTTGAAGAAGCTCGCCAATGCGGTCTGGCGATTGTAACCGGCGGCTCCAGGGCAAATGTCCCCGGGTATGAGGGAGGATACTATTACAAGCCTACAATAGTAGACAATGTGCCTGTTGACAGTAGCCTAGCACAAAGTGAAGTCTTTGGTCCAATATTGTCGATCCAACCCGTTGATTGCATTGAAGAGGCAATCTCGGTGGCGAACAGCACCCGTTACGGATTGGCTGCAGCAGTCTATAGTCGTGACCTGGCCAATGCACTCAGAGTGTCACGGGACATTGTAGCGGGCCAAGTATTCATTAACGAGTATCATTCGGCTGGTGATACATTACCGTTCGGTGGTTTCAGGGACAGTGGCATTGGTCGGGAGAAGGGGCTCGCGGCACTCGCAAATTATTCGGCCGTTAAATCGATCACTGCACGAGTTGAGTGGTAGCACTCCTGTCTCTCCGTATGCTTGAATCCAGTTTCCCAAGTCTGTTCTCTGAAATCAGTATTGGCCCCGTCAAGGTGCCGAATCGAATTGTATCTACCGGGCATCATACCTACCTTGCCCATAAACACCCTTCCGAAGAATTGATTGCCTATCATGAGGCACGTGCCAAAGGCGGTGTTGGTTTGATTGTCACCGAGATTATCGCTATTCATGACACAGCCATGTTTTCCGAGCAGCTGCTGATGGCGTTGAACCAAAGCTGTGTTCCTCAGTTTCGCAAGCTGGCCGACAGGGTGCATGTCCATGGTACCAAACTGTTTGGCCAGTTGTTTCATCCGGGTCGGGAGATGCTGAGATCTGCAAACGGATTGATTCCGCGAGCCTATGCACCTTCCTCTGTTCCAAATGAACGATTTCACATTATGCCGCGGCCGATGTCCGACCGCCTGATTGGCGAGGTGATAGCCGGATATGCCGATGCTGCAGGCTATCTTGCCCAGGCAAAATACGATGGTGTGGAGATTGTTGCGAGTCACGGCTATCTGCCAGCTCAGTTTCTCAACCCTTTCGTCAACCGCCGTGATGATTCCTATGGCGGAGATTATGAACGACGACTGAAATTCATTCGGGAAATTATCCACGAAGTTCGGCTTGCCGCGCCTGGCCTTGCAGTTGGCATACGCATTTCAGCGGACGAGATGGATGATCATGGGCTCGGTGACGAACTGGTTTTGAAGATTTGCTCATCCCTTTCGGACGAGCTCGATTTTTTTAGCGTAGTCGCGGGGACATCTGCCTCGCTTGGCGGGTCTGTACATGTGGTCCCACCGATGGGTGTAACCAGTGACTATATCGCTCAGTACTCCGAAAAAATTCGTCGCATTACGCACAGGCCGGTAATCGCGACTGGGCGTATCAACCAGCCGCAAACTGCGGAAAAGATTATTGCTAACGGTCAGGCAGACTTATGCGGGATGACTCGCGCACTAATCGCCGATGCCGAGTTGCCAAACAAGGCCATGACCGGGCAACTCGATTCTATACGTGCCTGTATAGCATGCAACCAATCCTGTATTGGGCGGGCGCATAAAGGATTGGGAATTTCATGCATACAAAATCCGATATCCGGTAGAGAAACTTTCTATGGGGACGCGACTCCCGTGAATCATCCAAGAGAGGTAGTCGTTGTAGGAGGGGGGCCAGGCGGTATGAAGGCAGCAATAACGGCTGCGGCCAGGGGGCACCGCGTCACTCTGCACGAATCTGCAGTTCGACTGGGAGGCCAGGTCCTGCTTGCCCATAGGTTGCCCGGTCGGGAAGAGTTCGGAACCCTGATCACCAACCTTGAGCACGATATTGAACGTAATGGCGTCAAAGTGTATACAGATTCAATGATCACAGCGGGTGGTATTTGCGCACATGAGCCTGATGTTGTGATTCTTGCCACCGGTGCCAGCCCTTATGTACCAGAATTTGAAGGTAAGGGCGACGACCATGTCGTGACTGCATGGCAGGTTTTGAATGAAGAGGTGAGGGTTGGCGCAGCAGTAGTTATCGCTGACTGGCGTGCAGATTGGGTGGGTGTCGGACTCGCTGAGCGACTGGCTTTGTCCGGGTCCGCGGTCACTCTCTGTACAAACGCTGCAATGGCGGGTGAATTTTTACAGATTTATACGCGGAATCATTACGTTGGCCGTCTTCATAGACTCGGCGTCACAATTCGAACTCATGCACGTTTCTTTGGAGTGGATGGTAATACAATATATTTTCAGGACACGCTAACACAAGAACCCATTGTGATTGATGAAATCGACACAGTGGTGCTGTCCTTGGGTCACAGTGCTGTCAGTGTTCTCGGCAATGAACTCGAAAACGAAGCGTTTTCCGTTGTCTCCATCGGAGATTGTGTCACTCCGCGAACTGCGGAAGAAGCGATTTATGAAGGCTTTGTTGCAGGAAATCAGATTTAGACCAATATGACGACTGTCTCTGGCGGGGATGCTGTCTATCGTATCTTGAAAGATACGGGCATTACAACCGTATTCGGATTGCTCGGCGGTTCCATGCTGGAACTGTTTGATGCTATGCACAGACATGGTGATATCGCCTACGTAGGTGCTCGGGATGAGCGGGCTGCCGGACATATGGCGGATGCCTACGCCCGAATCAACGGGGGACCGGGTATCGCTCTGGGCGCGCAAGCCGGACCGGGTGTGACCAATCTCGTTACTGCCGTCGCGCAGGCCCATCTGGCCTATTCGCCCTTGGTGGTCATTGCTGGCGCGATCAGTCGTCGTGATCTCTCCAAGGATACATTCCAGGAGGTTGACCAGGTTGCACTGTTTAAGCCTATATGCAAACGTTCTTTGCTGGTAACCGATGCCGAACGCCTGCCTGCCATGCTCATGGACGCGATGTGTTTGTCAATGAGCGGACGTCGCGGCCCGGTGGTGCTGCATGTACCACGCGATTTGTTCGCCGCGCATATCGCTGAACCAAATTTCGGCGTACTCACCATTGCTCACCCAGGTGGTCCGTCACAGTCAGACACGGAAACCATTATTCAGTATCTGAAGAAATCCTCTCGCCCGGTGATTGTTGCCGGTGGAGGATTGAAGTGGGCAGATGGCACAGAAGCGCTTCGCCTTTTTTGCGAGCGCCTCCAGATTCCAGTTGTCGCGTCGACCGGTCATGCGGATGTGATGCCGCATGGACACCCGCTGTTTGCAGGTCAAGGCGGACCTCGCGGCAACCATGTTGCCAGCAAACTGATGCGGGACGCGGACCTGATACTGGTAATAGGATCCCGTCTTGCCTTTAACTCGACATTTCACAGCCATGAATATGTTTCAGATACTGCAAAAATTATTCAGATCGACATTGAAGGGAGCGCCATTGGCCGCTATTTTCCAGTTACCCTCGGCATTCAGGCTGATGCCAAAGCGAGCGTTGAGGCGATCCTGCGTTTGGCGGATAAACTCGATTGTTCAGTCTGGTCGGCATGGCATGATTCGTTTCGATCGGATCTCGCACAACTGTCGGCGGAGCGGGATGCAGAAGCGGCTGATCTATCTGAGCCCTTGCATCCGCGTCGCGCCGTGGGTGAAATCCGAGCCGCGTTGCCTGAAGATGCCATCGTAACCCTGGATACCGGCAATGTCTGTCTGCAAGCCGCAGACCGTCTGGCACATCATCAATCACCAGCTTTAGTGACGCCGCTGGATTTCGGTTTGGTTGGATTCGCCTATGCGGCGGCACTAGGCGCCCAGGCAGCGGCACCGTCGCGCACGGTGATTTCCATCACGGGTGATGGTGGATTCGGATTCACCATGGCGGAGCTGACGACAGCAATTCGCTACGATCTACCCGTTATCGCAATAGTACTCGACAACGGTGCCTGGGGTGCAGAAAAAGCGTACCAGCAGGAGTTTTTTGGCGGCCGACTGATAGGAGCCAGCATTCACAACCCACCCTATGACGATTATGCCAGAATATGCGGGGCTAGAGGGTTCTGTGCCGAAAGACCGGGTGAACTTAGTGAGGCGCTGAAGCAGGCTTTAGCGGAGCGTAAACCAGCTGTCATTCACGTCAAAACAGATCCCACCCAGCTAAGCGCACTTCGTAAAGATCTGTTCCAGCCGGTGCCTAAGGTGTCAGAATGAGTGACTATGATGTCATTGTTGTGGGTGCAGGAAATGCCGCATTTTGTGCTGCTCATGCGGCTCGAGAGTGCGGCGCAGCTGTTCTGATACTTGAACGGGCGCCAAAAGAGCTGAATGGTGGGAACAGTCGCTTTACCGCCGGGGCTATGCGATTTGTCTATGATGGACTTGATGACATTCGAGTTCTGTGTCCTGATTTGACCAACGAACAGGTCGCAATGACGGATTTTGGATCCTACACTACGGAGCAATTCTATGATGACATGTTCCGTATTACCGGATATCGCACTGATCCAGAATTGTGTGAACGACTGGTGATGAATTCTAGAGACACGATGAGGTGGATGTCGGAAATGGGAATTCGGTTTATGCCTATGTATGGACGGCAGGCATTCAAAGTCGATGGGCGATTCAAGTTTTGGGGCGGCCTGACACTGGAGACCTGGGGCGGCGGTCCCGGATTAGTGGACCGTCATACCGAATTGGCACTACGGGCAGGAATCGAGATACGCTACAGAGCTCGAGTCCGAGAGTTACTGTCAGATGGACGTAAAGTTGGTGGGGTTCGGGCTTTCATAAATGGCGGGCTTCACAATATTACCTCAAAGTCTGTAGTTTTGGCTTCTGGTGGGTTCGAATCCAATACAGAGTGGCGAACCCGTTATCTGGGGCCTGGTTGGGAGATGGCAAAGGTTCGAGGTACCGCGTTCAACACCGGTGACGGAATTCGCATGGCCATACAGGTGGGAGCTTCTCCTTACGGGAACTGGTCCGGCTGTCACGCAGTGAGTTGGGATTACAATGCACCGCAGTTTGGTGACCTGAGCGTCGGCGATGGATTCCAGAAGCATTCCTATCCGTTTGGAATCATGATCAATGCCCATGGACGACGGTTTGTCGATGAAGGAGCGGATTTTCGGAATTACACGTACGCCAGGTATGGTCGAGTCATATTGGAACAACCGGATCAGTTTGCCTGGCAGGTATTTGACCAGAAGGTGGTGCATCTGTTGCGCGATGAATATCGTATCAGGCGAGTATCCAAGGTATCCGCACCCACGCTGGAATTGCTGGCTGAGAAGATGGAGGGCGTGGATAAAGCAGGGTTTCTGGCCGAGATAAAGAGGTATAACGATGCGGTAAATACTGATATTCCTTTCAATCCCAATATAAAGGATGGGCGCGGCACCGTCCAGCTTGATGTGCCAAAATCAAACTGGGCCAATACCATTTCTGATGGCCCGTTCGAAGCCTATCATGTTGCCTGCGGGATCACGTTTACATTTGGCGGGCTTCGTATAGATCCGCACACAAGTCAGGTAGTCAACGATGATCAGGAACTTACACCTGGACTCTATGCCGCCGGAGAGCTGGTCGGAGGTTTGTTCTATTTCAACTATCCCGGTGGCACTGGCCTTATGTCAGGTGCAGTATTCGGGCGACAAGCGGGAATCAACGCAGTTCTGTGACTGAAGGTTCTCCGCATCGCCGATAGAAGCGGACGACACTGATTTGCGGCAGTCGACCAAGAAACGTATGGCGAACGGAGCGCCAATTATGATTCTATATCCTGAGATGAGAAATCCGGCCCATTGCGCATGCGGTGAATTCCTGCAGTCGCGATTCGCTTAGCTTCCTGAAAGATGGGCGAAAGCCAGAGCAGGTACGTGGAGAACGCCCTGAGACTGCAGGATGTGTCAAACTGCAGGCAACTCGCACTCGTGTCGAATAATTTGACATAGGGATTCCAGTGTTTTGTTTCGCTGAAACATCAAATTATGCTTTCATTAATTCTGGAAGTTCAGTTTGGCCAAACCAAAACGAGAATACTGGTCTGGTTTGACCCTATATCGTCTTCAGCAGACGTTCTTCATCATCAATCAGCACGACCTTACTTGGCCCTTGACTCCCCCAGTGCCAGAAAACCATGTTGTAGTCATCATTTTCGGCTCCATGCGCAAAACTTTGAACACGCATGCCTGCGTATCCGGCCTCAATCAAGCGATCAGCTAAGTGCTGTGACGCAGGGATATTACCAGCCAACATGTCTAGTTCCCAGTTCGGGCACAATAAGTCATCTGTTTTTACTCCATGCGCATCTCGATATGATGGGTCCAGTGCATCGAATACCGGTTCCGAATCGACTTCATAGGTACACAACGTAGTCGGTTGCAGAGGTCTTCCTAACAAGCAGGATTCTCTTATAGCTGTGAAAGGTGACAGGGAAGTATAAAGCGCAGGGACTCCTATGCGATTGAAGCGTCCCCCAAAGCTGCGCGCACCTTCTCCTGAAGTCGGATTCCAAGTCCACCGTGGGTCATGTGCTCGATACACGAGTCCGCGAAAGCGCATCTGCAGGGCAGCGAATCAGGCGTAACCGCCGGCCATGACTCGGTTGAGATACGCATGGACATCATCTGCCTTACCTTCTCGTACCAGTTGATCAGGAGTCATTCCACCGAAGCTTGGCAACGGCTCGGCGCGAAACCAAGCATAAGCCGCCAGGTCTGAACCTGTGTGATATGAAACCCGATGGAGAATTTCAAGCATTTGGCGCAATCTAGTCTGAGTTTTTTTCGCCCGGATACGGTTGGTGCGCGAAAACGCATCTTGACCCAGCCCTAGTGTATGGGCAATCTCGCGCTTGGTGGTACGCAACGCATTAGCAACAAGCACAGGCGAAAATATCTGATCTTCAATCAATTCCTGAAAATCCATAACACAACTCAAGAATAATTACGAGATTTATCGTAATAATAATTGATAAAATCAGAATGTCAAGAAGAACTTGTCGATTCATCAGGGCGAATTTGCTCTCTCCAATAATGTCATAAGTATCAGATTTAACGCCCGATCCCGAACTTTTACTGCTGTTTCTGCTACGATATGGTGATGTTCGGGAGTGTCGGAAAAACCAATCCCGATCCATCCACGCTGCATCCGCAACTGACCAGCGGCGGCGAAAAGGCGCGTCCTGCCATCGATAGGTCTGCTGGCATCGCCGCCACCACACTAACTGGCTGAGGCCAATTGAGCCCGACTCACGTACCCTGATTTCGCCCCGACACCACTACCGTTCCAATTGCAATCGACGAAATATTGCTGGGTGGCGTCAAGTTATAATCGTAGCGTAATCGAATTTGTCTACACGGAAATTGATTTGATCGAGTCACAGGAAAATTCTTCGTTTCGGAATCAGCAAACTCAGTCAGTACCAACCCCACTCAATTCATCTGAAACGGGGGATTCGAACAACTTGGAATTCCGTCCAATCGAATTTACCGGTACTGCCGGTGAATATTGGGGGATCTTCATTACGAACCTGCTTCTTTCTATCGTTACTCTGGGAGTCTATAGTGCCTGGGCCAAGGTGAGACGTAAGAGATACTTCCTGAACAGTACCCAGATTGATGGTATTTCACTGAATTATCATGCAACTGGAATGCAGTTGTTCAAGGGGCGATTGATCGCGTTTACCGTGATCGTGATCTCATCGATTTTGTCCAACTACTTTATTTTGGAAGCGGGACTCATAATTTCGGTCTTGTTTCTATTTCTAGTGCCTTGGGTGCTTAATCGGTCCATGAGATTCAATGCACGGGTCACATCGTGGCGGAACGTCCGCCTGAACTGGCGGGGGACATATTGGAGATCATTTGCGGTGATGTGGTTGGCGACACCTTCGGCAGTTCTCAGTCTCGGAATTTTGGTTCCATTCATATCAAGATGGATCAATCAATACTACGTTCGACGGTATTCTTTTGGAGTGACTTCATTTCAGGAATGGACAGCGATAGGCCCCTTTGTGAAAGCGTTTCTGTTAACAGTTCCGTTTATGATCATATCGGGACTCACGGTAGTGGGAGTATTGACAGGCGTTATGTATGAAATTACCAATTTCGGTCATTGGCTCACGGGAAATATTGTGTTTCTTGTTTTCGGGGCGGGGATTATTCTGATTGCCGCGTATATCTGGTATCGAACAATGTGTCGCAATATTGTGGTACGCTCGCTGGCTTTGGGGGACGCAGTCAAATTTCATTCTAACCTAAAACCCTATGAGGTGGTATGGATCCAGATGACAAATTTTCTTGCCAGCGTATTGTCTCTTGGGTTGCTGATACCGTGGGCTCAAATTCGAATTTACCGTTACCTCTGCAACAACACAAGCTACGCGTTCGTAAGGAGTGCAGACGAATTTATCGACGAGGAACAGAGAAAGATGAGTTCGTTTGGCGAAGAATTTGCAGAGCTTGAAGGTGTGGACTTTTCCCTTTAGCTGGTCATGAAGATCGATGGTAACTACTTCGAGCCAAGGTCGTCTCGAAGCCGTCGCGCACGAATGTCTGTCAGAAATAGCGGTATTCGTATCGAATTTGAGGATGGGCGTCGTACCGGAGTCTTGGAAATTGACCACATTCAGGGCGATCATGATGTCAATTTCGCTGGCGGTGCTTACTTTCGATCAAACGAAAGACTTCCGTCTGAAATCATTCTTCGTTTCCAGAATTCGGTGCAGAGAAAAATTTCCTGGCTGGAGAAGTTTAGCTTTTCTCGCATGGTGGTAATGCTGCTGTTGCTAGCTGCGGCGGTAGTTACATTTCGACTGGCATTTGAATCGGTCGAATCTGTGGCAGTCAGTGTCTTTCCTGCAGATTGGGAGGAACGAGTCGGCCAGCAAGCCTACGAGGATATAAGATTTCTGGCGTTTGCGGACAGCAAGTTACCAGCGGAAACTCAAAGAGAGATTCGCGAAAGCGCTCGTCAACTGGTGGACGCGGCCGGTTTGCGCAGGAAACCTGAAATTTACTTTCACAGCTCCGAAATGATCGGCCCCAACGCACTGGCCTTCCCGGGTGGACCCATCGTCGTAACGGACGAACTGATCGAGCTGTTGTCGGATCCGGAAGAGGTATTGGCAGTAATTGCTCATGAATTGGCGCATATCGAACTGCGCCACTCGCTTCGTAGTGTAGTTGATGTGGTCGGATTCTCTGTTCTTGCCATTCTTATATTTGGTGCGGATGAAGGTGTGATTGAGGAAATGGCTGCAATTGCGGCAGGAGTGATCACTTTGGAAGGCAGAAGGAATCATGAGCAGGAAGCGGACCTTGTCGCAGTCGAGTATCTCTCTGCCAGCGGTAGGGACCCAAGAAAATTGTTGGATGTGTTCAGTAAGCTGTCTGCCTATTTTTGTGCTGAGGCAGGAGGCGATTCGATAATGGACTGCGACTTGGATGGTCTCGGCTGGCTCTCTACCCACCCTTCAGATGCTGATCGAATAGCTTACCTCAAGGCAGCGATTCAGAATCAATAACGAGTCGAACAGCCACTGGTATGGATTTCAGTCAATAGAGTGTAGGTTCCGTCAGGTACAATGTTGGAACAAATTTGTTGATTGATATGCGACCAGTCAGAATAGACGGTGAGTAAACTATCGGGTTGCTTGTTTCGACTTGCTTTTGATTTTTTCGAATTATTAGATTCTGATATCGCCAAAGTGAAATTTTGGTGAGGCTGGAATTGTCAAAACCTGTCAAATTCATTCAACCGGATTTCTCGAATTCAATACATCAAATCCCGTACTCCTATTCGAATCCTAGACAATGGCACAGACAGGTGGTAATCTGATTTCACGGGCTGTAGATCGTCCAATCGCTGTCATAGCGATTGTGTTGATGATCATTCTATTTGGGATTGTCGCCTTGCAGACCATCCCGATTCAGCTCGCTCCGGATGTCAACAGACCGGTCATTACTGTCACAACCTACTGGCCAGGTGCTGCTCCGGCCGAAGTTGAAAGAGAAATTTTGAATCCGCAGGAGACAGAACTCGCGGGACTCGAAAATCTTAGCAACATTACAGGTAACGCCCAATCAGGTCGAGCCCGCATCACCATGGAGTTCGGCGTTGCTACGGATATGGATAAAGCATTGCTGCTGGTGTCCAATCGGCTTGACCGGGTTACTTCTTATCCCGACGAGGCCGCCTCACCTCAATTAAGTACTTCCGGTAGCGAGGACAATGCCATTGCCTGGTTTACTATCGTTCGCGAACCGGGTAACGACCGTCCGATTCATGAATACGGCAAGTTTGTTGAAGATTTCATCAAGGAGCGAATCGAGCGTGTACCCGGTGTCGGTGAAGTTTCCGTTTTCGGCGGTAGCGATCCTGAGTTTCAGATCACGGTTCAACCGGAAAGACTTGCTCGGCTGAAGCTGACTGTGGGAGAACTACTGAGCTCTCTTCGCAGCGCCAATGTTTCGCTCTCGGTCGGAGACATTGACGAAGGAAAACGGCGATACGTAGTTCGTTCCGAGGGTGAGCTGAATACGACTGAATCAATTCGTAAATTGGTTATTCGTTCCAACGCGGATAAGCAACTTGCACCATCTGGACGAATACGACTGGGTGATATTGCCGATGTCAGTTTGGCTTACAAAGACCCTACGGCAATCATACGGATGTTAGGAGAACCGGCGATTCCATTCAATGCGACCCGAGAGGTAGGGGCAAACGTTATCGAAACGATGGAAGGCGTCAGGCAAGCGATTGACGAATTGAATCGAACGGTAATGCCCGGTAGCGGGCTGAAACTACGTCAGGTCTATGATGAGACTGTGTATATCAATTCGTCAATTGATCTCGTTCAACAGAATATCTGGGTTGGAGGGTTTCTTGCGGCACTGGTTATGCTTTTGTTTCTTAGGTCACTACGCGCAACTCTGGCTGTTTCGATCGCGATACCTGTTTCGATTATCGGCGCATTTGTTGCAATGGCCGCGTTAGGGCGTTCCATAAACGTTGTTTCGCTGGCTGGACTCGCATTTGCGGTTGGTATGGTGGTTGATGCCGCAATCGTGATTCTGGAAAACATCTATCGAATCCGGGAAGAGGGAAAATCATCCAGAGAGGCCGCGGTCGAGGGGGCCAAACAGGTTTGGGGAGCGGTGCTGGTTTCGGCTGTTACAACCGTTATGGTATTCATTCCGGTTTTGGTTTCGCAGTTGGAAATAGGACAGCTGTTCAGGGATATTGCGGTAGCCATATCTGTTGCAGTCATGCTGTCACTGATGGTTTCTGTTACAGTCATCCCGACATTGGCAAACAAGCTGCTCGGGTTCTCGAATACCGAAACAGGCACAATTTCGCGTCGCCGTATTCCTGTTGTCGATGATGTTTCCGGTTCATTGGTCAGATTTATCCTATGGTTCACTTCCAATCTGATTCGTCGTCGCACTATAGCGTTTGCGTGGGTTTCATTAGTGACATTGGGAGCTTTCCTGTTCGTCATGAAATTTCTTCCCAATCTGGAATACCTGCCGGAAGGAAACAACAATCTGATATTCGGTTTGATTGTCCCACCTCCCGGATATAACCTCAAAACGATGACTGAGATTGCGGGGAATATCGAAGATGCCATTCGTCCGCACTGGGTCTCAGGTTCTGATGAAAAAGCTGGAATTGATTCTCCGCCGAAGATCGAACGATTCTTTTTTGTTTCGACGCGATCGACCATGTTTGTCGGGGCTATTTCCGAAGACCCCGAACGGGTGTCGGAATTGATACCGGTCATGCAGGTTCCGGTTTTCAAGGAGCCTGGCACCTATGGTTTCATGAGCCAGCCTTCGATATTTGGACGAGGCATCGGAGCGGGGCGGAAAATTGATCTGGATGTTTCCGGAGCAACGCTGGACGAGATTCTTGCTGTAGCCAGTAAGGCAGCAGGTCGAATTCTTGCGATCATGCCGCGATCCGAAGGTCATCAATTCCGTCCAAATCCGGGTTTGGAACTTGGGGTGCCAGAGGTTCGGATCATTCCGGATCGTCTTCGATTGGCGGATAACGGTCTGTCAGCTCTGGAACTCAGTCTTGCCGTCGACGCGTTCAATGATGGATTGAGAGTGGACGAAACCATGTATGGCGGACACGCAATGGATATCACTTTGCGAGGGTCGACAGGTTCTCTGGTTGAAACTCAGAATATTGAAAATATTCCCGTCGTCACGCCTCAGGGCAGAATCATTCCAGTCGGCTCACTGGCTGAAGTGGACATTACGGCGGGTCCCACCGCAATCAGGCACCGCGAGCGGTTGCGGACAATAACACTGGAAATCCGTCCGGCACCGAATTTGACGATGGAAGAAGCAATCGAACGGGTTCGTTCGCAAGTAATCGAACCATTGAAAGAAGAAGGGGTGCCGCCAAGCGTTCGATTCAGGATTTCGGGGACTGCGGATTCACTGAATACGACGTGGAACGCGATGGTTTGGCAGTTGCTGATTGCGCTGATCATCGTGTACTTGGTTATGGCAATCCTTTTCGAGAGTTTTGTCTATCCTCTGATTATTCTTTTGGCAGTACCTGTCGCCGCTGCCGGCGGTGTGGCGGGTCTTGCTGTCCTGAATCTATTCGTCCACCAACCGCTCGACATGCTAACCCTCCTCGGGTTTGTGATTTTGATTGGAATTGTGGTGAACAACGCGATTTTGCTTGTCCATCAGTCCATATATTTTTTGAGATACTACAACATGGACGATAACAGCGTGATTATGACGGCGACACAGTACCGAATTCGACCGATATTCATGTCCACACTGACCAGTATTTGTGGCATGTTGCCACTTGTATTGTTTCCGGGTGCAGGGTCAGAGCTGTATCGCGGGCTGGGTTCCGTTGTGGTCGGGGGTTTGTCGATGTCGGCAATTCTGACACTATTCATGGTTCCGCCACTTACGGCAATTTTAGTGGTACCACTGGAAAATCGTCGTAAGGCCAAAAAGAATCGGTTAGGTGTGTTCGTATCGCGAGAGGCGGATGCTGCCAACTAGTGAATCATTGCCCACATGATTCAGCAACCGGAAAAATCCACCGGCGAATTTCGATTCGATCGGACTGAATTATGGAATCGCGTTCTGAGTTTTGGGCTGTGCCTCGTTATCAGGTATTGTGTCTGACTTTGGTGCTGAGGTCGATTCTTCAGTGCCATTTTCTTGTGTAGTTATTGAATTCCAAAATTCACCAACTTGATCCCATTTTGTCCAAATAGCGAACGAAGCGATAACAATTGAAGCGATTATCATCGCCCTTAAAGCGATGGCAATCCATCGTGTATTCGATGATGCGGTGCCGGCTGGTTTCGGAATTGCGGTATTCAGTTGGTTGTTTTCACTTTCAACAATTCCCAACTCAGGATCATTCTTGATCAACTCATTCGGGTTTAGGTTTACAAGCCTCGCGTAAGACCTCACATATCCGGTCGCATAGGCTACGCCGTAAAGTTGATCATAGTCACAATTTTCGATTGCGATAATGATTTTTTCGGTCAGCTTCAGTGCTTCGGCTACATCCTGTGCACTTAGATGCATTCGCTCTCTTGCTGCGGCTAGTTGCTCACCGGTGTCGGTAGGAGCAACGATGAGTGGTTCCGAAGGTTCCGGAATCTTGGTGTCGAACGAAAATAGTTGGTTCCGATCCTTTTCCATTGAATGACCTGGTATTCCTGTTCCTGTGTGCGGAGATCAGATAGTCAACTTGGCTATTTGATTCTATCGGTCGTCAGCCGACTACATAAGCCCCAGTTCCGACTGCGATCAGCACATCGTCATCGTTATGCAGTTCCATACGCGTAACCGCGACTTTATTGCCTGTCCGGAGGACAAATCCGCTCGCTATGAATTTGGAACCGAATCCTGGACGAAGATAGTCGACGCGAATGTCAATGGTTCCCATTCTTGAGAATTGCTCGATCTTGGCTTCGGTGGTTTTGATATCGCGTCGATTCACGACTTCAACAAACGCAACGATTCCACCGATCACATCAAGCAGGCATGAAATCACTCCGCCATGCAGATTGCCTCGAACAAAATTTCCGACGAATTTATCCTGCATTTCGACAGATAATTTCGGCTCTCCCAATTCAAGGTTGATCACCTTGATACCAAGCGATTTGTGATACGGAACCGATTCTTCGAAAATTTCCTGTAGGACATTCCAAGACGACTGGACAACCTCGTTCTTTTTCATTTGCGAATGTCTGGCGGGATTATGTATAAACGGTCAATCTACTCGGAATGTGAAATATCGGAGTTGCTCTATGCGATATCTTTCTACAATGGCAAATTATAACACCTGGGTAAATTTTCGGATTTTCGAACTGTGTGCCGACTTGAATGACTATGAGTATCGCCTGGATAGAAAATCGTTCTTCGGTTCCATACATCACACGTTGAATCATATCCTTCTGGTTGATATTTTGTGGTTGGCACGTCTTAAGGGTGAGCAACCGTATGCCATTGAATCGCTTAGACAAATTCTCCACGATGATTTTGACGAACTGCGCGCGGAAAGAGTCAGGCAAGATCGGAAGCTGACAGATTATTTCTTGAGCGTCGACAGTTCTGAACTGTCGAGAACGTTGAAATTTCGTCGAATGGACGGAAGGGATTGCGAGGTTGTGGTAGAAGATTTTATCGCGACTCTCTTCAATCATCAGACACATCATCGAGGGCAGATACATACGATGCTGACGCAGTCGGGGATATCCAATTCAGAAATGCCGGATCTGGATGTGGTTGACTATCTTGCGACAGTACATTGATCAACTGTTCAAGTCCTTGACGATAGATAAATAAGGTTGTGCGTGTTCCTATATACTTGTTCGCTGGTAAAGTGGGGCGGTAGCTCAGTCGGGAGAGCGTAGCGTTCGCAATGCTAAGGTCGGGAGTTCGATTCTCCTCCGCTCCACCAGTTGAAACCACAGTTTGTGCATCCTAGTCCAATTGAAAATACATAATGGGAACAGACCAACATCTTTTCGATAAACTTGAAGAAGGTTTGAAATTCGAGCGTAACATCGAAATCGCTGAAGATCGTGTGATCACTTTCATGGGTGACGATCTTAGAGTCTATGAGACTCCATCCATGATTGCAGATATGGAGTATGCCTGCCGGGATCTGTTGCATGAAAATCTGCCGACAGATTGGGATTCGGTTGGAGTCGTAGTTGATATTGAGCATCTGGCTGCTACCCCCATGCGGGAATCAGTGACAGTGAAGGTCGAAATTGTCAAGATCACCAACCGCAAGGTACGCTTCAGATGCGAGGTTTACGATGCGCTTGAAATCGTGGGCAAAGGCTATCACGAGCGTTTCATTATCAATGTAACGAAACACCGTCGGCGAGTTGCCGAAAAGCGAGCAAAGATGCAGCAGTAGAACTGTTGCTTTCTATTTCAGATTGCGTCAATTACAGTTCTATCAGTTTACGATCGTAACTTTCTGACCCGGTGACAGCCGCTCGTTCCCTCGGACTACCGCCACCTCGCCGTTACTCAGTCCCGAAGTTACTTCGAATCGGCCGGCTGAGGCGCGGCCGATGCTGATTGGACGAGGCACTGCCGCATCGTTTTCAACGATGTAAACGATATGTTGTCCTTGTTGGGTGACAATTGCGTCCTTGTGAATCGTAAGCACTTGATCCTGGCCGGAAATCGGGACCTGAATGATCACATTTTGATTGATAGCCAACTGGTCGCCAAACTGGCTCTGGTCAAATGTAAATTGAACTGCCCTGGTACGCGTGCTGACATGTTCCTCAGGAATAAAGGCGCGTAGAGTCGCCTCAAATGCAGTGCCATTGTCGAATTCTGCTGACAGGACATCACCGACTTTGAGAGAGTCAATAAATCGGTATGGAATGTAAGCCTCGATTTCCAAATCATGGTCGCCAACGATCCGGACAATCTGTTGACCGACTCGAACATACTGACCGAGATCTATGTTGCGCTCGACGATGACACCCGAATAAGGTGCGTATATTTCAGTAAGCGAGAGATTGTAGTCGGAAATCTCCAGTTCCCTTTGAATCTGACTGGTTGCCGCCTTGGCCTCTCCGAGTGCATGCTCTGCAATTTTTAGTTTTAGAACCGAATCCTCATATTGCGCCTCTGTGGTCGCGGCAGAATGACGCAATTGACGGAATCGGTCTTCTTGCTGTCGAGCGAGTTCCAATTCAGTCGATTTACGGCTGGTTGCCCACGTTGACATTTCGATTCGCGCCTCGACTGCCGCCTTTTGCAGTTCCAGCAAGGATGCATCCAATGTGGCGATCAGATCACCTTCATTGACTCGATCACCTACATCCACCTCTATGGAGTGCACCGGAGCGTTAATCGCGACATGAACCGGACCAGATTGTCTCGAAACCAGTTCGCCGAATACAGATACTGTTTCAGCGATGGATTCGGATTTAACCTGGTCAACTGCCACGGGTGTTCCAGCACTCTGAGAATTCGATAATCCAGGTGCGAGAAAGAATGCAGTTGAGACAAGGGTTAAACTTGCTCTTTTTAAGTGAGTATTTCTGAACATAACTTCGATCGGAATGGCTTGAGTTTCTGTTGATTCGTAAATTTAGTCGTAGAATTGTGAGTTGAATTCTACTTGACAACAATAATACCGCTATTGATAACCAAATTTGAAATTTTCTGAAATTCTTGAGTAGGTCTCTGAAATCGTTATTGGTTATAACCCTCTACAATCAACAATTTAGAGGTTGTTGTCTGTTCTCGGAGTTTCTTGGCGGGCGCGTATTCATCTGAGGCCCACCATTTTTTTGCCTGTTCAACGCTGTCGAATTCAATGATTACCAGTCTTTCCGGGTTCCACTCACCTTCGACGGTTTCCCAGTTACCGCCACGAACAAGATATCTACCTCCATAGTTTTCCAGTGTCGGTGGTACCATCCCTGCATATACAGCAAAACCTTCTGGATCGTGAATACTGACTTGCACAACTACATATCCTGCCATGATCAATTCTCTCCAAGTAAATTAGATTGTATCCTTCTACATTTTTCTGTTGTTGGCACAGAATTTTCCCTGCAACCAAAACTGCGTCGGACGAGTCCCGACGAATTGTGTATATATTATGCTCCGAATGATAGGCTTCAGGAACCATTGTGTCGAACAACTGGAGACAAAGGATCTTTTATCGAATGTCCATTGAATTTTCCAAACCGCAGAAAACAACACTATGCTAGACGTCATAACGATTGAACCGACAAATCCCCCGATACTTTCGGTCATCTGGCTGCATGGGCTGGGAGCAGACGGACATGACTTTGAACCGGTCGTGCCGCACTTGAATATACCTGATTCCTATCCCGTACGTTTTGTGTTTCCACATGCTCCGATCCAGTCTGTCACCGTCAACATGGGCATGAAAATGCGAGCGTGGTATGACATTGTGAATCCGGTTATCGGAATGGGGTCGGAAGATGATGTCGGGATAAGACGGTCGGGCAAAGAGGTAGAAGCACTGATCGAACAGGAAATTTCAAAGGGTATGGAATCGAATCAAGTGGTTCTTGCCGGATTTTCTCAAGGTGGTGCTATCGCGCTGTTCACAGCTTTACGGTATCCCGAAAGACTGTCAGGCGTATTGGCAATATCCACCTATCTCCCGCTGCCGGATACCCTTAATACTGAACGACAGGTGACCAATTCGGACATCCCGATATTATCGTTGCATGGTGACTTCGACCCGGTAATCTCACCTATGATTGCAGAACAATCAAGGCAGAAACTAAGAGAATTGGGCTACTGTGTGGAATCAAGGAATTATCCGATTCCGCATTCTCTGTCAGCGGATGAGATCACCGACATTGGAAACTGGCTCACACAACGCTGTCAGTTCACATAGCAGAATTCTGGCAACTCGTACGTAAACGGATTACAGTTTCTCGGCATCGGGATTAGACGGGATCGTCTTCGAGATAGTTTCGCAAGCGTCTAATCTGCATTTTAGGGCCAGTGAGATGGGGATTGATTTCTAGCGCTTTCTCGAACGCTTCCATCGCGCTTTTCGGATAGTTCAGTGAGAGAAAGATCAATCCCAGTCCTGCGGTCGCGCCGAAGTGTCGAGGTTCAAGCAACAGCGTCTGGCGTACATCTTCCGCAGACTTTTCGTATTGGTGAAGAAAGTATAGGACAGTCGCGCGCTTGTTCCAACCTTCGGCGAAATTCGGTGCTTTTACGATGATTTTGTCAAATATCTTTTCGGCTTGACGAAGTCGGCCCGATGACATCGCCCGAATGCCGGCGGACATCAATTCGCCGACTTCCTTGTCGGAAGGGTATTCGCGCCAAATTTCCCATATTTGATCAGTGATTGCATCTCCGGCTGCCTGATCAGACACAATCAGTAATTGCTCAAACAATTCGTCCAGTCTTGGGTCAGTCTGGTCCGCATGTGCCGGAACGAACAAACAGCCGATTATGAGTATCGTTAGCCAGGGACAGGCAGGTTTCAGGCAGCTTGAAATTGTGCGCGACTTCATTCGCAATTTACCCAATCAGTCATTTTGCCGAATGTGAATGCCAATTCGAACTTTGCAGTAGGTGATATGGATTTTAGCGGATATTTCAAAATAAAACCTATATATCCAATTGAAATTTGTATTCTGGCAATTGAGCGTCGTTCGATTAGCGACTAGAAGGGTCGAGATTATCTATCTCGTTCTGAAGCGAGTGGCTAGTTTATTTATCATGTGCTATTTCAATATCTACCTATAATGAACTGCTCAAATTACTTGGCTGAATAGTTATGAATGCAGACATCAACAATAATTCCGTGATCGAGTGTCGCGGTCTTTGGAAGATTTTCGGTTCTCGCGCTCAGGATGCCATGCAGGCTGTCATACAGCACGGTCTTTCAAAAGACGAGATTCGCGATCAGTTCGGTGCAGTGGTCGGAGTACAGGATGCCAGTTTCGAGGTGGCTGAAGGCGAAATTTTTTGCATTATGGGGTTATCCGGATCTGGCAAGTCAACTTTGATACGGCACGTCAATCGACTGATAGAGCCAACATACGGTGAAGTGCTGATAGAAGGGCAGGATATCAACTCTTTGAACGAAACTGATTTGAGGGCCTTACGGTCGACTAAGATTGGCATGGTTTTTCAGAACATGGCACTGATGCCTCACCGAACCGTGCGGGACAATGTTGCGTTCGCACAGGAAGTTCGCGGAGTGAACAAAGACGAGCGCTACGAAACGGCAGAGAGAGCGATTGCGACCGTCGAACTTGCCGGTTGGGAGGATCGCTATCCAGATGAATTGTCGGGTGGTATGCAGCAAAGGGTTGGTCTGGCGCGCGCAATTGCAGCCGATCCACACATTTTGCTGATGGATGAACCGTTTTCGGCACTTGATCCTTTGATTCGCCGGCAATTGCAAGATCAGTTCATGGAACTGGCTGAGGAAATGCGCAAGACGACGCTGTTCATCACACATGATCTGGATGAAGCTATTCGAATCGGTGACCGTATCGCAATCATGAAAGATGGGGCACTGGTTCAGATTGGCACACCCGAAGAAATTGTCACAGATCCGGTCGATGACTACGTAAAGGATTTCGTCGCTGGCATCTCGAAACTCGAGTTGGTAACGGCGAGTAGAGTGATGCAATCTGTAGAGGAGTATGAAGCTGCTAACGGAAAATTTGAAATCAGCGAGTGTCCCGTAGCAGCTCCAGCTGATAATCTAGATGCACTGGTCAACATGTCCGTAGACACGAATCATCCGATAATTGTTTCATCGGACGATCAGATTGTCGGAATTGTAACGAAGCGAGCTTTGTTGCGAGGCATACAAGGTCGGCTGTACGAGACAGAAGCTGATTCTGCGTCAGCATCAGGAGACTGAGTCATGGCTGAAGAAAAAGAATTTCAAGTTCTAAACCCATTTCTGAGCATTGACTTGGGTATCGCCGATTGGGCTGACGGTATCAAAGCCTGGGCTAGTGCCAATAGAGATATGGTTCAGCCGATCAAATGGTTTGTAAACGATCTAATTGTCACTATCGAAGGAGTCATGCAAGCCATTCCTCCTGTCGCCATGTTGGGCATCATTTTCTTGATCGCGTGGCAGGCCGCAGGGATTCGCATGGCTGCTTTTATTTCAGTATGTCTGATTCTACTTGGGCTCAGCGACCCTAATGCATGGAGTCTGTCCATGACTACTTTAGCGATTGTTGCTACATCGGTAGTTCTATGCGTGATCTTTGGACTGCCTCTTGGACTATTGGCCGGAAAGAGCGACCGTTTTGAAATGGCTATTCGGCCGGTACTCGATACTATGCAGACGATTCCAGCATTTGTTTATCTGGTACCCGTTGTCATGTTGATCGGCATAGGAAACGTTTCGGGTGTAATCGTTACGATCGTGTTTGCTTTGCCACCGATCATTCGATTGACATCACTTGGTATAAGACAGGTTAACGCAAGTGTCGTAGAAGCCGCACGCGCTTTTGGGGCTTCACCGAGGCAAATTCTTCTTAAGGTTGAGCTACCCCTAGCAACCCCCTCGATAATGGCCGGATTGAACCAGACAATCATGATGGCTTTATCCGTCGTGGTTATCGCTTCATTGATCGCGGTAAAGGGACTGGGTAACGAAGTATTGCGAGCAATGGGACGCCTTGATGCTGGTAAGGCGATCGTCGGAGGTTTCGGAATTGTGGTACTTGCCATCGTTCTTGACCGAATTACACAAGGTCTTGGACGGTCGGGACGTGAACGGGGGCATCGTCATTGGTGGGAGGGTGGTCCAGTTGGTTGGATAGTAAAATTTGGCAAAAAATTTAAGTCAAAACACATCACACCTGATTAAAATATCCAATAACTTAATTTGAGTTTTGCCGATTCTTCCCGACGGCAAACGCAAAGTCTGAATCAATCGGGAAAATAGGAGTATTTTAAGTGTTTAACTTGAAAAATTTTATTTTGGGTGTGATGGCAGTCTTGATGGTGGCTATCGGTGCGAATACGGTTTCCGCAGACTCCATGCCGGGAAAAGGTGTGACTGTTCAACCAATTGAAGGGACGAACGATGAGGAAAAATTTCAGCACCAGATCGTCTATCGAGCACTGGAGCAACTCGGTTACGAAATTGCTGATCCACTAGAGGTCGAATACCAGACTATCCACCTTGCTCTTGGAACCGGTGACGGTGATTTCACCGCTGTTCATTGGGACCCGCTACATTTGGTGTTCTTCAATGAATCGGGTGGAGAAGAGAAGATGACCAAGTTTGGCGATTTTATCGCAGGAGCTCTGCAGGGATATCTCGTCGATAAGGCTTCTTATGAAGCTGGAGTGACCAATCTCGGCGATCTGAAAGATCCTGAAGTTGCCAAGAGATTTGACGCCGACGGAAACGGGACGGCCGATCTTGCCGGATGCGCTCCAGGCTGGGGTTGCGAGCGAGTCATCGAGCATCATCTTACTGAATATGGCCTTCGAGATACTGTCACACACAACCAAGGTGCGTATAACGCGATAATTGCCGAAACCATTGCGTTAGAGCAGGCTGGTAAACCGATCGTGTATTACACGTGGACACCGTATTGGGTATCTGGAGTACTGGTACCCGGCGATAATGTGGAGTGGATAGCGGTTCCATACTCATCCTTACCAGATGGCCGAGTTGCTAACACTGAGTTTATGGGCAAGGACCATGGTTTCGAAGTCAACACTCTTCGGATTGTCGCCAACAACGACTTCCTGAGTGCCAATCCAGCGGCTGCAAAACTGTTTGAACTTGCGGAAATCGACATCAATACTGTCTCCGCGCAAAACAAGAGAATGACTGATGGCGAAGATTCTCTCGATGACATTGCTCGACATGTTGACGAATGGATCAGTGCCAACCAGGCAACTTTTGACAGTTGGGTAGCTGAAGCTAGAGCTGCAGGAGGCTGAGTAATCGCACTTTATGGGGAGAGTGGGTACCCACTCTCCCTGTAAGTTTTTTCGGGGTGTTGCCGCACCGAGGAATCTTCGATCACACCGGCGGACCGATAAGTTCAGGAATCCTGCCCAGCCACTGAAGGTTTCGCCAATCAAGCCAATCAGGATGAAATTCGCATGAGGAACGCAGCGGATGAATCAACGCCAGACTAACGATGGATTGCTAAATCAGCGAGTTGGCCGTTCTCGTAGAAAAAGAATCCGTAAAGACGTGCGCGAGCCAATGCTTCCGGCACTTGAATACGGTATCCCTCGAATTGAGCCGCTGTCGGAAGAGCAGATTGCACGGATTCATACTGCTTCAATGGAAATTCTTGAGAATGTCGGTGTTGTATTTCGTGACCCTGTCGCAGTCGCTGACTGGAAACGTGCCGGTGCCGAAATTCGGGATGGGGACCGGATTCATCTTGATCGGGACATGATAACCGAGCTAATTAGTACTATTCCTTCTGAAATCACTTTTTACGCACGCGACTCGCAAAAGAACATCAGGATTGGCGATAAGAGCGCAATGCTAATACCCATGGCAGGCGCACCATACCTTAGAGATCTCGACGATAGACGACGGGCGCCGACGCTTGAAGATTTGGCCATGTTTCATAAATTGGCTCATATGGCGCCTACACTGCATTCAACATGCCACCATATTGTGGAACCAATGGATCATGTTGTTGCGCACCGTCACCTGAGAATCACATATTCGTCCATGAAGTATTCTGACAAGACTTTCATGGGAATGACAACTTCAGAACGAAACGCGGAAGACGTTCTGGACATGTGCGAGATACTATTCGGTAAAGATTTCCTGGAGACGCATCCTGTCGTAATCGGCAATTGCAATGGTAATTCGCCATTACTTTGGGATCAGACCATGCTTGGTGCGATGCGTGCGTTCAATCGACGAAATCAACCGATACTGTGTTCACCGTTTGTGTTGGGAGGGGCCAACACACCCGCATCAACCGCCGCAGCGGTCGCGCAATTGAATGCTGAGGCTTTGTCAGCACTCGCCTATACGCAGGTGGTGCGAAAAGGGTGTCCGGCGATATATGGACATTATCTTTCTACGGTTTCCATGCAATCAGGTGCACCAATGGCGGGAACTCCTGAAATCAGCTTGATGAATTTCATGATCGGGCAGCTCGCCAGACATTACAACATACCGTGGCGAACTTCCAATACATTGGGAGGCGCCAAGACTTTCGATGCCCAGGCCGGTTACGAAAGCGCATCGACCATGATGGCTGTGCTGCTGTCAGGCGCTCACTACATATGGCATTCGGCGGGCTGGAATGAAGCCGGCATGCACTGCTCAGTGGCGAAATTCATCGTTGACGTTGAACAGTGTGCCATGGGTTACCGCATGGCACAGGGAATTGATTGGAGTGACTTTGATGAAGCGATAAGTGCCGTTTCCGACATCGGACCGGGAGGTCACTACCTGGGACACCCCCATACACTGCAGCGTTTTCAGGATGCATTTTTCATGCCGAAATTGTTTGACAATTCAACTTTCGAGCAATGGTATGCGAACGGTGCGGTGGAGGTTACCGAGCGTGCTTTGAAAGTAGCTCGCGAAATGCTCAAGGCTTATGAGGAGCCGAAACTTGAAGCTTCCGTCAATGAGGCTTTAGTGGACTTCATTGCCCGACGGGAGCGAGAAATCCCAGCAGTCGATGAACTGAATCAGCGATACTGACGAGCTACTGCGCTCGTCGGCGTGGTTAAAGATTTCTGCTTCAACACTCGACAGGTTTGTAAAGCACCTGATTAATGTGCCTATCAAAGAATTGATGTAGTTTGCAAGACACTGATATTTATCGTATTCACAATTCGGAGATACTACATGGATGAACGGGCAATTGCTATCTTCGCCCAACTCGGAAGAGGTGGCGAAGTCGTCCAAACGGTATTTGCCAACATCGCAATCTCACGAAAATAACGCTCAGAATCGGTGTTGTCGTAAAGCCGCACGACACCGGACTGAGAGATAGCGAGCGGCAGAATATCCTGGGATCGCTTATATCGTCGTCGGACATCGGCCTCTGGTACGTCATGTCCCCCAAAATTGACACGGTTCCGGATGCGATGAACTGATAGATTTGGCGAATCCAAGCACACGTAGTGCAACTCGATACGAAATCCAGCTTTTCGAGCAGCCTTCATATGGCGGAGAACTCCTGACCCGGAAAGCGTGGTTTCCAATAGATGGGGGCGATTGGCGTTAAGAGCCGCTTGTCTTCTCTTCAGCGCATAACGCGCTGCTTCAGTAACAGATGCCGAGGAAATTGCCCGTGCAATTGCGTCAGGATCAATAATGTCAAAATGGCTTAGCCAAATGTTACGCGTCAGGGTGGACTTTCCGCTCCCGTTTGGACGGGTCACTACGAGAAGGTCGGGCATGCCTGAAAGTGGTGGCTAACCTACTCGGTTGTACTCTTGGGCGGTTGACGGATAATCCGGATTCCCTCCTTGGTCCGTGCAGTGTAGGCTCCGTCCGCACGAATTCCGTACAGAGTACCTCCGGCTTCAACCTGCGCGTCCAAATACGCCTTGATTTCGTCGCGCCAATTCTCTGGCCGACCTGGCATATTTGGAATTTGTTCCGTCTCGATAATTTTTTGCGTGTTTTTCATTTGGGTTCGATTGCCACAATATTATTGTGCTTATTTTACGAATTATATACATTAAATCGAGCGCACCAAAAAGTGATGAACCCACTTATGATGTTGATAGTTCGGTGAATCGCTGAGAGTTACTGCATAACGCAAGGCATTGACTGGAGTGACTTCGATGAAAAAAATGACTGCGGTAAAAGGCTTTGGATCGAGTTTTACAAGTTGATATTATTTGATAATTCACATTAGAGCAATGATACTTGAACGCTATTGTGAGGAAGATACTGAGCGTACTGCGTATATGGCTCGCGACATACTTATGCATATATTGGGCAAAACTTGAAGATTAGGCCTAAGAGGCTCTAGAGGATTTCACTGCTCATAGGAGCGGGATGTCGCAGCGGTAGTTAAACTGAAACATCGATACTATCAGTAGTTCTCACCCTTCGGTACAGTTTTTTATTGCATTCAATACCTGAAAGTTGAGTGATTCATCACACCGGTGTGAAATTATCTGCTGTCGCAGGATCGGCAAATATGGTTACGCGCAAGCGCAGTCTCCCCGCGATTCTGACGTAACCCTATGCGTATACCTCGACATAACGCGCCCGCAACGCAGCACGGGTCCTTGAAAGTCGCTTCGGTCTGCATTTAGATACGAACCCAAAATGCCGGTTGCGAGTTTCGTCGCTACGAACCTGACCACGGTTTCGATCTTGTCCAAATCCTGTTCACTCGGTAACTGGCCCAATTTCCTTAAGAAATTCGGCGAGACGCGTACTTGATCTTGTAATTCATGCTCAAGGTCTCATGCATCAGTTGACCAGCCGGTCAAAACATATCAGATTTCTATGCTATGTTGTTGATGCTGTTTCAGAAAAGCTATTCACGTCGGAAAACCAACTCAGAGCAAGCCTTGACGATTTCAGTACAAGCAGACTCTATGGCCTCTTCTGAAGCGGCAGTGGAAATACGAAAATGAGGAGACAAACCAAACGCAACACCCGGCACAGTGGAAATTCCGTGACATTCCAGCAGCCATGAGCAAAAACCAACATCGTCAGCAATAGTTTGTCCGCTGGGTGTCTCAGCACCAATGACTCCAGAACAATTGGGATAGACATAAAAAGCCCCATCCGGAACGATCGATGTGATTCTTTCTGCAGCAGTGAGACCGGTAATTACGATATCTCGACGCTGTTGGTAACTCGCCGACCTTTCAGCAATAAATTCCTTCGGTCCTGTCAACGCAGCAACAGCGGCAGCTTGTGAAATTGAGCTTGCGTGTGTTGTACTATGACTTTGAACTGCATTGATGTTGTCAATCAGGTACTTGGGTCCGGCACAGTAACCGAGTCTCCAACCCGTCATTGCAAAAATCTTGGATACACCATTGACTATAACCGTTCTTTCGCGAAGCTGTGGTGCGACATTCAATATCGATGTAAACTGATTCTCATCAAACATAAAGTGCTCGTATATATCATCGCTAAGGATATGGACATCAGGATTCTCTTCCAACACTTGCGCCAATTCTTTCAGTTGTTCGGGCCGAAAAACACCACCCGCAGGATTGCTTGGAGAGTTGAGGATAAGCCATTTCGTTCTGCTCCCGATCGCTCTTTCCAGTTGTTCCGCAGTTATTAGAAATCTTTGAGCCGGAGAACATTCCACAACAACTGGAATACCTTGGCACATTTCGACTATATCAAGATACGATGACCAGTATGGCGAAGGGATGATTACTTCGTCTCCAGGAGACAGCGAAGCCATCATAGTATTGAAAATGGCCTGTTTGGCACCCCCTGACACCGAGATTTCATTGACAGAATAAGTGAGGAAATTTTCATCCATAAATTTTGCGACAATTGCCTCACGCAATCTTGGTTCACCGGCAACGACTGTATATTTGGTTATGTTGTTTCTTATTGCCTCAATTGCAGATTCTTTGATGTGTGCAGGTGTTTCAAAATCAGGTTCCCCGATTCCAAGGTCAATAATTGGCCGTCCTGTCGAGGCGATCTGACGTGCTTTATGGACTAACCCCATAATCACGGAAGGGTTTATCAATTCTAGCCTTTGAGCCTTCAGTTTAGCCATGTTGTATTAGTCAATCAGATTCTGAGGGTATGAATTGGAACTTTGAAATTGTCGGCTGAATGTATCTGTCTTGGTCGAATGTCGCATATTACGTATCCAAGATAGGAATGCAAATTGCGAAGCTGACTGTGGATCCGCTTGATGTTCAATGAATAGGAAAAACGTTACGCCGATACAAGTTCCGTGGAACGAGAACGGCGTGACCATAGTTAAATGGTACACCGTGAAAATTCCACAGTCGCGCCAAATGTTTCCCCGAACAATTCAGCAGATGGGTTGCGGTCGCAAATATCACCGCCATTTCTTGAATTGCGGTATCCAGTGTCATATATGCCCCTCGCAAACCGACGACCGCACCAACTTTTGGATCATATTGATACAGTTGTTGATAGAGCCGCGAAACAGATCGGTTCGGTTTGGGATTTGAGGTGGGTGTGACTTGATTACTTTCCCGGAACATGTAAATCATTGAAGGTGAGTGATAGTTTCTTTTGAATTTTCCAACCAGAAAGATCGACGACAATATTGAAAATATAGATCCAAATAGTGGCGATAAATGGATTTTTCAGCGACGACTATGCTAGATTCGACCGTCATAGGACTTACGATCAATTATTGCGGCAATAATTGTAAATGTTTCAAATTCCAGGGCCTTAGTCAACGCTTTTCGCAACTCGTCCTTATTTCGAACTGTAAATCCGTTTCCACCAAACGACTTACCTATGGTTGCAAAATCATACCAATTGAAATCTACCGCGGTATTTTCCATACCACGCTTTCTTTGCTTCATTTCAATCAGAGAGAGACTGGCATCAACAAAAACTACAAAAATTGTGTTCAGTTTCAGTTCATGTGCAGTGGACAGCTCACCCAAAACCATCAGCATGCCTGCATCACCACTGAACGACAAAACAGGACGATATGGGTTTACCAGATTTGCGCCAATTGCCAATGGTATTGAGCAACCCATTGTGCATAGACCTGAAGATTGCAAAAATGTGTGCGGTTCGTGGCACTTCCACATCTGAGAAAGCAATATTCTATGCGCTCCTGAATCAGCGGTTATCAGCACGTTCTCAGGCATTGCCGCTTGACATTCAGAAATTATCATGGCGGGACCCCAACCGCCGCCCACTGAGAAGCTGTTGTTCAATTCATTCTTGGCTTTAGAAATTTCATCATGTGACCATGTATTGCGCGGGGAGACATTTTGACCAAGCAACTTAAGCGTTGGTCCGATTCCCGCGACAAAACTCATGGTCGATTGATGCATGTAATGACGATTATGCTCTGCTGAAATGTCAATAACGTTCGTTACGTTTGGGTCCCATATTTCTCTCCAGCCAGAGCGCATCTCGATCGGGTCATAGCCCGCACAAATAATCAGATCCGAACTCTGAACCAAAGGAATCAGTGTTTGATCAGCTAGGGGTGATAAACCAGCTCCGCCCAGTGACAAGGCGTGGTACTCGGAAACCAGACCCTTACCCTTGTAGGTTGTAATGATTGGAACATTAAATTGTTCACAGAATGATCGTATATCCAGATATGCGTTTTCCGCAACCGCATCAAGTCCTGCAATCATAATTGGACGTTTTGCTTCTGCAAGCCACGACCGTGCCTTGGCTACCTGATCATTTTCAACTGGAGCAACTGGTGCGGCTGGTACTCTGCGTCGATAGCGAGAAGGTTGCGAAGGCTCATCTGCAACACTGATGGGAACATCAATATGTACTGGTCCAGATCTCCCTTCCGTCGCAATTGCGACAGCTTTGTCGATAATGATGTCAGCTCCTTGACCGGTTAGACAGAAGGTTTCTTTCGTAATCGGACGAAAAACTGATTGGTGATCGAGAACTTGGTGCGTGTATGTCAAGGATTCCACTTCATCAATACGTCCGGTCAATACTATCATTGGAACTCGGTCTTGCAGAGCGTTTGTTACAACATTAACGCCGTTTACTGCTCCTGGACCAACGGTAGCAACCAAAACAGCTGGTGAACCAGTTACATGCATGACACCTTCGGCCATGAATCCAGCACTATTTTCGTGCTTCGCAAGAATGAATTGGATCCCCGCTTGTTGAAGAGCATCCACAATAGTCAGCACTTCTCCGCCGGGAATCCCGAAAGCGTATCTGCAACCTGCCTCATGCAGACGGTTCGCAACCAAGTCAGCCGCTCGTTTTAATCGAGTGTTTTCCATCATCAGTTTTCGAAAATTCATGTTTGTTCGACTGAACCAGTTGTGAATACCCGTCACGAGTCTGCGGTGCTTTGATTCCCAACAGTCTGCTCCCGACCTGGGTTTTCAATATTTGTGCGGTTCCACCTCCGATAGTGAACATCCGTACATCACGGAACATGCGTTCAAGAGGTTCTTGGTCACCGTAGCCTCTGGCACCGAACATTTGCAGGGAATCGCTTACTACTTTGAGTGCCATTTCAGAAGCGAACATCTTGGCGCGGGCAGCATACAGAACATCAGGAAAACTACTGCCGTCCGCACCGGTAGATTTTGCGGCTTCGTAGAGCAATAGTCGTGAAGCATGTATACGAGCGTCCATCTCGGCGACCATCCATTGCAATCCTTGGAATTCAGCCAGCGGACGCCCGAACTGATGTCTATCTACAAGGTAACGCTTTGCGTGGTCCAAGGCACCAGCGGCGACACCCATCGAGATCGTTCCGGCCCCCACACGCTGACTGTTGTAAGCATTCATAAGGTCGGAAAATCCTCGTCGCAGACCAGATGGGGACTGTAATAGAAACATCTCGTCAACTTCAAGTTCGTTAAAATGCAGTTCGGCCTCAGGCATGCCGCGCAGACCAAGCGTATTCTCTCTTCGAACAACGGTAAAACCCTCAGGCTCGATACCGTTTTTCGGATCATACAGAACGATAAACCCTCCAATTCCCAGTTCGCTATCATTCTTGTCAAGTACTTTGGCAAAAATCAGATACAGCTTCGACAACCCTCCACCTGTAATCCAGTGCTTGACACCGTTGATCATGTATTTGGAACCGGTTTTTCGAGCAATGGTTCGCATTTCAGTAGCGGCACTACCAGCCTCGGGTTCAGTTATACAAATCGCTGGTTTGTCACCAGCCAGTACAAGAGGCGCACAGTAATTCTTCTGCGCGTCGGTGCCATAAGCCATGATCGCGCTAATCCCTCCCATATTTGACTCCACAACAACGCGCGCGGTGAGAGTGCAGGCGCGTGCGATTTCCTCAACCACTAAAACAGTGTCATAGTATGAGGCCGATTGACCGCCGTATGCAGCGGGAATTGTCATTCCCATCAATCCTGCTTCCACAAGGTCCTTTACGTTTTCCCAACAGTATTCTCTGGATCTGTCCCAAATCGCTGCCTTGGGGGCAAATTTAGCAGCCAGTTCCTTGGCGGTCAACCTGTAATGTTCCGATCGATTAAAAGACTTCATCAAATTTCATAGTTGATTAATCATTTCGTGGAAGAATTATCCGCACAAATATAGATAACTCATTCAGTGCACTGCTGCAAACATGATGCTCTCTTCCGTAACGTCAGTCGGTGAGAATTCTTCAACAATCCGTCCCTGACGACAAACGAGAATGCGGTCGGATATTTTCCTCACTTCTGGTAAATAAGAAGTAATCACCACAACCGCTATGCCACTGTCGGCTAGATCTTCGATCAACTTGTGAATTTCAGCAATTGAACCAACATCAACGCCTCGTGTGGGCTCATCGAAAATGATCAGTCTTGGTCTTTGGACAAGTGATTTTCCAATGACAGTTTTCTGTTGGTTACCACCCGAAAGCTCTACGACTTTTGCATCTTGATTTATTGCCTTGATCATTAGTTTTTTGTTCCAAGTTTGAGTCAAGTTTTGTATTTCTCGTAAACTTACCGTCATCTTTTTGTGTAGCTTTGATGCCAAGAAACCGGCATAAAAGTTTTCGCCAACTGACATCGTGTCAAAAAAGCCTTCGGCTTTTCTGTCCTCGGTCACATATACAATCCCATCCTTGACTGCTTGACTGGGAACTCTGTAACGAACAAGTTTATGTTCCAGTTCAATCTTTCCGCCGCGTGCAAAATCGCGTTTATAAATCCCGGATATTACCTTTACGACTTCAGTACGTCCGGATCCAACCAACCCAAAAATCGTAGTAATCTGTCTGGCGAAAATTGAAAATGAATTGTTTTTCACCAAGTTCCCCATTGAAAGATCCTGAATGCTCAGGATTTTCTCCCCTGGTGGCCGGATTTTTTCACTCTCTTTAGACTGATAGATGGTATAGGAAAGATCACGACCGACCATCGCTTGCACTACTTTTTTGCGATTGAGGTTTTCAATCGTGTCAGTCAATATCTTTTCACCGTCGCGCAAGATCGTAATGCGATCGCTGATTTGAAGTGATTCTTCCAATGCGTGTGAAATAAATATGACTGATACTCCACCATTGCGCAACCGTTTGATCAATGAGAATAAATGCTGCTTTTCTTCCGGTGTAAGCGAGGCCGTCGGTTCATCAAAAATCAGGATCTTTGCATTCAATCGTACGGCTCTGGCAATTTCCAGCATTTGTCTTTGTGCTGCTCCCAGCGACATCACAAGTGTAGTGGGATTGACTGTAAAATTCAGCGATTGGAGGAATTGTTGAGCGGAAATATTGATTCCACGGAGTCGATTCAAGAATCTTTCGTTGCCGAGATAAAGGTTTTGAGCAACAGTCATCGAGGGCACCAGACTGGTCTCCTGAAATACCATGGCGATACCCATATTCAAAGCTTCTGAAGGATTTCTAAACTTAACCTTTTTATTCTTGAAATACATTTCACCACTTGACGGCTCTACAACACCTGCCATAATTTTGGTCAAGGTGGATTTTCCCGCGCCGTTCTCGCCTAAAATGGAATGCAATTCACTTTCCTTAAGTTCAAAGTCAACATTCGCCAATGCCTTGGCACCACGATAATCCTTTGAAATATTCATCATTTGAAATACGGTCTCCATTCGTTGAACCTCAACAATCGTTTGAAACTTCGAGAATGCAATCTCCGCCTTTAGAAGTGACGAATGTAGAGCATTGGACTTCACATCCACTTGTTATGCCGTGCCTATTGGAATTCGAGCGGCTATGAAAGCTAGCTTCGGGGCTATGGTTCGGGCCTAAGCGGACCAGCAGTCCATAGGACAGACTGGGTGCCCAAGGTTTATGGATGTTCATGGTTTTTACGCCACCCTGCTGCAATGGCTCCAAGAAATTTTCTCCAGTCTTAAGTTGTGGAGCAATCCAATACTTTTGATCTACCGCCTCAATCATCTTCCGACGAAATTCATCTTCCTTCAGCACGAACTCGATTAACCTGTTTCGAGCCGCAAACAAACATAGCATGGTTTTCCCTCTGCTTGTCGGGAAGAGTCTTGCAGGATAGCCCTGAAGATCACTCAGAACTGTTTCAACTGGAGCGCTTCCATCAAGTGAAATGCCTAGAATTCGATGACGCCAGCATTCAGACACCAAGATCTTTCGCGCCTTGTGCAACACGACAATTCCATAGGGAAATCCTAGTCCTGAACTTATGCAATTTTGGCTGCCGTTCGTCAGATCCAAAATCCAAACGGAACCGCTACTACCAGCCCGCATCAAATCGAGATTCATTTTCGAGGGCTTAACGTGCTCTGAACCCTGACACACCAATAATCGATTTTCATCAATGAATCCAAGTGCCGTAGGGCACTTTAATTCCTGATCGCCGATGTATGGAAACTCTATGTGATTTCCCGATCTTTGGACAAAAATTTTTCCATTGTCCAGTCCTATCGCGAGGCAATCAGCTGGTCCGGCTGCAATGCTGGAGATTTCCTCGTCAAATTGACTTAATAACTCAGGTTTGGCATTTTTGCTGAATAAATTGAGTTTCAATAAATGACTGCCAGAAGAAAACCAAAGCTCACCATTGACATTGATGGCGTTGTCAGGCTGATGAACTTCGGTCACTATCGCCGCTTCATCAAGCAGATTATTGGGGCGCAGGTAACCGTCCATCGGTGGGATTGTTATTGCTTTTGGCCTTATACAATCCAGGAGCCGGTCGTAGACTTCATCGAAAATCAAGCGTTGTCACCCCAGTAGGAAGAAATACCGGTCCAATTTGCATCAGCACCTTGTAACTTCAGTCTACCAATACGATTGTTCAAAATTCCGCCGATATATAGGTACCCCTTATGCTCCCTCATCGATGTCACCATCGGATGATTTTTGCCACCCAGATCGCCAAGGGTTTCAATGATGTTTCCATTTTCATCAAATTTGACAACACCGCCGGTATTAATATTTGGAAACAACCAATCATCCTTTGGAAGACGGCGAGTCATCCGCCGTCGGGTTGCAGGGCGCTTCAGCATAAGATCGAATGTAGGCGTTCGCATTCCCAACCAAGCCATCCAAAAATTGCCGTCTGATGCGCGGTTAATATTATCAGGATATCCGGGCATGTCACGTATTACACACTCCATCTTGCCTTCTTTGATCCCTCGATACCAGAATCGGTTTACCCGGCATTCCCAGGATTCGGCAAAAAAGAATGATTCCCCATCATTTGCCATGCATACACCATTCGGATAACTGAGCCCGCGTAACAGTGTCTTCGTTTTACCTGTCTTCGGGTCATAAACCAAGACTCTGCCTGTCGGTCGATTCTCAACGCTATCAGTTGCCCACTCATGTGCATCGTATCGTGTCGTAGAATCGGTGAAATAGATGTTACCATCAGAACCAATGTCCAAGTCGTTGGGGTCGCGTAATCTGGCATCGTCAACAACTGATAGATAGGACCGAGTTGTTTCAGCTGACAGTTGCGTTATCGTCCCGTCTTGTGCAACAGAATAAAGCCCCATGGCACCGACGCAAATATTGAGAGATTTATCTTTACCGAAAGCCAGTCCCAGAGGGAATCCACCGATGTGAACGTAAATTTCCGATTCTTTGTATTCAGGCGCAAAGAAACGCATAATATCGCCGTGGCGAGTACCACAATACAGATGGTCGTGTTCATCCAAAATGACATCTTCCGGACCTTCAATTTCTCCCGCTCCGATTAATTCTGTATCCGAAAGTTTGGAGTTCAGAGCATAGGGTGTTCCACTTTCGGGTAAAGCGGATAACGCCGGGTTCATGGACGTATACACTGGTGCAACATATACCTTGTCCAAGACCTTGTGCCTGTTTCTCAACCATCGGATATCAAGGATAACGGCAAAAGCGAGCATCAGACCCAGAACCATCTGATTGGTGCCACTGTGATATCCCATTCGTATAAGGCTGTTATTGATCGTAAGCACGATCAGACCGCCCAGCATCCCCTTCACGATTGATCCTCGACCTCCGCCTAGACTTATCCCGCCTACGACACATGCCGTAAGCACCAGAATTTCGAGCCCAATGCCCGTACCGGGTCCTGTTCCATTCAGACGTGCGCCGAAGAGAAAGCCTGCGATACCACAACTGGCACCAGATATGACATAAGTCAAGCAAACTACTTTTTTTACATTGATACCGGTATTGAATGCTGAGCGTCTTGAGCCACCGATAGCACTGATATGCCAGCCGGGGCGCGATCGACTGATGAAAACATGTGCGCTAACCAATACGACTGCGGTAAAGAGCAAACTTACAGGTATCTGTCCGACAGACCCGTCACCGATAAAATCCCACAGGGGCGAATCTACATACGTCAGTTGTATCGGAGTGCCGAGCTGGTCCAATAATATGTCGTAAATTGCGCGACCGATGACAAAAGTTATCAATGTAGTCAAAAACGCTCGCAGTTTCAGATAACCGATTAACAGCCCATTGAGCAGTCCGAAAGTAGCGCCTATCAGTACTGACACCGCAAACGCTGCCGGAATTGGCCATTGCAGTAGGTTGACGACAGCCACCGCCAGCAAAGCACAGATTGCGTAAATTGAACCGACACTTAAGTCTATGCCTCCCGCTATCATGACGATTGATACGCCACAAACGATAATCAGGAATTCTCCGAGTTGCCTTCCGGAATCACTCATACTCTGAGGCGAAAGGAAACCTGGAATCAGATTAGCCAAGACTGCAATCGTGAGCAGAAGAAACAGCAATGGAACCACATTATCTGCCCAACGTTTGGTGAGCAGTTCTCCCAGAATGTGGTCCGGTACGTAGTTGTATCTAGCCTTGCTTATCGCTTCGTAAATTTTCATCTCGTACCACAAATACAGTGCACCCAGCGCCGCTTGCGACGCTGGGTGCAGAATTATTACCGCTTACCAGGTTGTTTTGGCAGCATTGCGCTGCAAGCTCCAACAGTAACCGGGATAAATATCGTCTTTTGTGGTAATTGTTTCGTCAGTATAGTTGAAAGTTACCATTTCTCCAGCTGGTACTCCGCTTTGCAGTAGAAACTTTATAACCGCATTTACCGCTGCGGATTGTTTCGGTATCTCTGTAGAAACGATAGCGTCGATCGTCCCATCATTGAGCATCTTGCAATCGACTTCTTCACCACCCCCAGTGGTGATGAGTGCAATTTCACCAGTTTTTCCAGCAGCCCGAATTGCGGCAGCGGTTCCGGTTGCGGTGCCGTCCCAAAAATCAATGATCGCGCACATATCCGGGTGCTGCTGAAGCATGGTGGTAGTCACCGCCTGCGCCTTTGTGGCATCCCAACCTGAATAAGGTTTAGATGCAATGGTAAGGTGATCATGCTTTGACACAATGTTCATAATGCCGTTGTACTGATCTATGCTTGACGCATTGACTTGTTCTCCCTGAATCAAGCCTATCTTCCCGCTTGTACCTTCTCCACAGAAGTTCAATGCCGCAGTCGCTTCGAGTTCACCCAGAGTCTCCCAGTTACTGCCGATAAACGCTTCGGTATTGTAAGCACTGCGATTGTCAATTTGGATTACGTAAATGCCCGCCTTTTGCGCTCGCTTGTAAAGCTTCACATAAGACCGAAGGTCAGGATTGTGAACAATTATGATGTCAGGTTTGCTGGCGATAACATCTGTCAACGCTTGCGCTCCAGCCTCGACACTCCAATTCGGGTCTCGTGTTTCAAATATCCCGCCCCATGAATTGACTTCCTTGCCGATATAGTAGTTCCAACCTTGCGCCAAATCGAATCCCATGGCCATCGGCATGAGAACTACGCGCTTTCCCTCCAAAGCCTTGCGTGCCAGTTCGGGTCCCGGGTCAACTTGGGCGAACGTAGTGGATGAGAAGATTAATGTCGTAACGACAGCAAGTAATCTCAATAATTTTTTATAGCTAAACATTTTTACCTCCATGTAAAAAATTAACAGTTTCTATGTTGTTTAAACTTTAGATATCTCCCTGCTTTTCGGTTTGTTCATCTCGTTGATTTATGGAAGTGTCAATAATGATCACACCTAACAGAATCAATGCTTTAATCAAATTTTGATGCGTATCTTCTAAATCGAGTATTGTCATTCCATTAAGCAAAATGCCTATCAGCAGAGCGCCAAATATGACGTTTCGTATCCCGCCTTTGCCACCACTTAGTCCAATTCCTCCCAGCACTACAATCAGAATGACATCGTATAGAAGTGTTGAATTGACAATTCTGGTATTCATACTGAGCAGGGTTCCGGCAACGATTGCGCCAGCCACAGCAGAAAATAGAGCTGAAAGAATGTACTGAAGAATAATCATCGGTCTGACTGGAACTCCGATGTTTCTAGCCGCCAAATTGTTGTCACCCATAAAGTACGTATATCGCCCATACTTGGTATAACGCAAAAACAACATTGCAACGAAACAGACCCCGGCGAAAACAAATACTTCCATTGGCACACCAGCAAACTTTATGGTTCCCAAATCAAGTACTGAAATATATTCGTCAGAAATATATGCCACATCTTGCCCCATTAGTTGCGACCGGCCAAACCCGTATACGAACAGTCCCATTGCCAGAGTTGTAAAAATGGGTGGCACTTCCGCGTAGGCAATAAGAAAACCCGGATATGGCTCCGACGAGTAGAACCAACCCCAGTACAATTACGAAACTTGACCACATCGGCACTCCGGCATTCAAAAGTTCAATGAAATAGGCTGCCGATATTGCTAGAATCGATACAACGGAAAGATCAACACCGCGGCCGATGATGACGATGCCCATGCCCACACCGAGAATGCCAAGAACCGAAACATTTCTAACAAGTCCTATAAGATTGGATGTGGAAAAGAAACCGGTCAGAAAGATAGAAAAAATTACGAAAGTTGTGATTGCCACTAAAACGACAACTTTTTCCTGAGTGAATTTAATACTTGAGAAAGCGTTCATCGCACTGACGGCTTTTCGACCATATTCGCTCGGTACGGTTTAGCGCAGGTTGCGATACAGATTGGACATAATTCTGTCAGAATTGTGTATATGCAATTGGATTTCAAGCTGCTAACAGATATTCAGCCCTGGAATTCGCTCGGTCGGCATGAGCTGTTTTGCCAAGACCCTTGTGGGCCCGAGCAACTGCACGCCAATTTTGTACGGAATTGGGCTTCAACGCAGCTCTCTCGTTGGCCAGTGCCAGAGCCAAGTCAAATTCCCCAGCTCTCAGTGCCGCTTCAAGTAAAGTCCATCCGATAACGTCACGCTGCGCAAAACTACCACCGAGTCGATGAGTTCTATAACGTATTGGCAGCAAACGAGCAGTACAGGTGGCATAATTCTCGTTGGCAAAATCCAAGATTGCCAAACAGAATGGCAAGCCCATTTCACGGCTCATTGCCACGTTCGCGTCCGATGCGCTTTCTATGTATCTCTCGTTGGCTGAAAGCAGGTCGTTTTGTGCGCTTGAACGGCCATCTGATACAAATGCCATCATCGCATGCACATCGTTGAATGCATACAGCGTATCCTGTGCGGCCGGCTCCCATTTGTCAGCTAGGTGTGACCATCTGCTTCCCACATCTATATTCAACAGATTGAGTCGCCAAAGCAACGCCGCGGCATCCAGTTCTTCATATTTGTCACCGCTTTTGCCTTCAGAACTGATACTGTTATCATAAATTTTCAAGACCTGGTCTGTTTGCTCAAGATCAAGGTGAAAAAGTGAAGTGTGCCACCACAGATGATTTGCGAAGTTCGAGGTGCCCCAGCGCTCGACGTGGTCCATCATAAATCGTATACCCCCAGACTGACGTCCACGCATTTCCATGACATGACATACCGCATGTACCGCGTACGGGTTGTCAGGACGCAATCCGAGTGATTGTCTACCGATTTCTTCGGCATGAGTAAAATCCCGATTTTCTTCCAATCCGAATGCATAAAATCCCAGAACAAACTCATACCCTGGCATTGATTCGTCCCACAGATTAAAAACCCGGGCGACGACATCGCGTTGTCCTACAACGTCACCAAGTAGAACATTTGTAAAATGAATAAGCGCCAGTGCAAATATGTCGTATGGATATTTTGTAAGTACATGTTCCCATGTCTGTACTGCTGCAAAAAAATCACCTTTCAACCAACTTTCCGCTGCTGCCAGATGTCCCTTCTCGCGATCGTTCAGCGTGCTATTGAGTTTCCGTGCTTCATTGACTGAATTTACTAGTTCGTCATAAATTCGAGTTTCCATAGCCTGCGTCAACCAACCCGCTCGAAAAAGCCAGCCCATGGCAAAGCCCGGATGCTCTGCAAGCACCTTGTCAATTACAGCGATCGGATCATGACGAAAAGACAGCGCACATTCTAGAGCGGTATTGAAACCTTCCACAGCATCAATGTCATGGTATGAGAAATATGTTTTTATGCAATCCCTGTTAATCATAATCTCTAAACAATTTGTGCCAAAAAATCAATACAGCGTAATATTAACATATGAAAATACTCACCAAAACGAATATTTAATATTTCTTACATGAGTTTTTTTCAAGTTAATCTACTGAATGAGGATCTTTAGCAATGCGGAAAGTTGGGGCGACAAATCTGACCTGGCGTGTACAAGTGCACCTATGTGTCGATGAAAAACCGGGGTCCCAAATGGAACTGTTCTCAAACGAGGAGGGAATGGACGTGCACCATTGCATACAGGTACGATGGACACACCAAGACCGGCACTGACTAATGAAGAAATTGCGTCAAGCGCATCAATTTCCATATTAGCGGATACCTTGATTTTTCGACGGTTAAGTTCCTGCTCAATACTTCTTCCTGCCCAAGTCTTTCGGTTGAACCAGATAAATGGATTTGAAGTAAGGAGATCTACATCCGTTTCCCCTTGGGTGTGAATCGGCGCGATAACAACGAAGGGTTCTTTTGCAATATCGTGCCAAACCAATCCTTGATGCACAATACCCGATTTTGTGCAGACAGCTATATCTAATTCGTCGCGTAGCAATTTGTCGGCCAATTCAGCAGAACCACCGCTCCTAACGTCCAACTGCAGATGTGGATGTTCTCTTCGAAGAGAGCTGAGGACCGCTGGCATAAAACTTGAAAGACTGGTATATACCGCACCTACCGTCAGCTTCCCCCTTACCAAGTGATCGGTTGTTGTGCGTTTCGCCTCATCCAGCAATTCAATTATCGTCTGACTCTGTTTGGCCAATACCTGACCTCTAGCTGTCGGAATAGGGGGGCGACTGGACCGGTCAAACAGGCAAACTCCCAGCTCGTTTTCCAGCGATTTAATCTGCAAACTTACAGCGGACTGCGAAAGTCCGAGTTCTTCTCCGGCCGTAACGAAAGAACCAGTCTTTACGACTGTACATAAAGTTCTCAGGTGACGTATATCCATTTCAACTATAGGGCACCACAATTTACCCCGAATTTTGAGTTTCCCATAGTGGCGGACATTGAATTATGAAGATTCCTACACGTATGGACCGCATTATTCGAATATTCTGTTTTTCGGATACGCAATTGCGCAATACCCAGCCTGAAATACCTCCTCATCCGAGCATCATCGTCCTCGATTTTTCTCATTCGAGCAAAATCCGCCTTATGTCCCCGATACACGAAAAATGCAAGGGACTTCCTGACATCAATCAATTTAACGTGTTTGCATTTTCGCATTATCGGGAATGAAATCAGCACTACTGGCCCTGAGGTGGAATAAAACCGACTGTTATGCCGCTATGGCAACCATGCGCGATTTACGTCGACCAGTATGGAGGCCGGGTATTGGTTGTGGCTATTGGATCGGACGGTTTGGAGATTTTCGCGTGCTTGGCAAGCCGAGTCGATTTGACTAAATCCATAGCACCGAATCCACCTGCCTCTTCGTCGACAACGCTATGTAGCGCCAGATGATCTTCGAACTCCATCCCAAATTTGCGAATACTATGCACCGCGGTGATACACGATGCAAGGCCGCTTTTCATGGCGACTGCCCCTCGCCTCCAAATACAGCCATGCTCTATTAGCGCACCAAACGGTTCCCGTTGCCAAGTTGACGAATCACCGACAGGGACGGCATCAATGTGTCCACACAGAATCAGGCTTTTTTCATCGGTACCTTGCCACTCGCCTGTCACGTTGGGGCGGTCGGGAAAAACATCCCAGCTTTCAGTGGCGAAGTCGTTTTCCACCAACGCAGTACGAACCAATTTCTGTGCATCGGATTCTCGATTCAAAGCTTCATCTGCTTGGAATTTCAGATTGACGGTAGGAATTTTAACCAAACACTGTTTCAATTCAATGACATAGTCCGACTCTATATCAATCTGCACCCAAACGCTTTCGACAATGTTCTTCATTTTCTTTATCCTCGCAGTTCTTCGAGTTGTTCCTGAGTGGTCAACT
Organism: Arenicellales bacterium; assembly: GCA_963662635.2. Classification (GTDB taxonomy): domain Bacteria; phylum Pseudomonadota; class Gammaproteobacteria; order Arenicellales; family JAJDZL01; genus JAJDZL01. Next base: position 206 of record CAXXFC010000006.1, on the reverse strand, counting down.
GCCGACAGTACCCCTTGATCGCGGAGAGCGAACGATCATGGCGTTCCTGACTATAGGTCGTGCAGGCATCGGTGATCAGGGTGACCAGATAGCCGAGGTCACATGCGTCGCGAACTGCGCTTTCCACGCACTGATCCGTCACGAGTCCGCTGATGACAATCTGGCGCACCCCAAGATTACGCAGAATGTAATCAATGTTGGTGGAG